>NZ_MKZS01000013.1 GCF_001942495.1 Moorena bouillonii PNG | reverse complement strand
TCCCTGCTCCCTGCTCCCGATTCCCGATTCCCGATTCCCGATTCCCGATTCCCGATTCCCGATTCTACATTCTTCATTCTTCATTCTAAATTCTTCATTCTAAAAATAGATTATGGTGATGCCAACAGATTTAACGGCAAATTCTACCCAGCTAAAAACGGATAATTTGGGACTTTGGCAACAAATTAAAGAAGATTGGAAAGCCCATGATTGTGATTGGACTAAGCCGGGATTTCGGGCTGTGGCGGTGCAGCGGTTTGGAGTCTGGAGAATGAACATCCAACCGAAGTTACTACGGGCTCCCTTTAGTATTCTCTACCGAGCATTATATCGGAAAGTTCGTAATACCTATGGGATTGAATTACCTTACACGGTAAAGCTTGGTCGCCGAGTAATTATTGAGCATCAAAGTGGGATTGTGATTCATGGCGATTGCACTATTGGTGATGATACTATCCTCCGTCAAGGGGTAACTTTGGGTAATCGTTACTTAGACCGTCCTTTGGATGCCCCCATTTTAGGAAAACGTGTCAATGTTGGTGCTGGTGCTAAGATTTTTGGCAAGGTTACTATCGGTAATGGGGCAAATATTGGTGCTAATGCTGTAGTTTTATCGGATGTACCTGCTGGAGCAACGGTAGTGGGAATTCCTGCTAAAGTTATTAAGGTGCGTTCTTTTGAAGAGAATGGCTCTAGTTGAGAAGTAAACAAGGGAATCGGGAATCGGGAATCGGGAATCGGGAATCGGGAATCGGGAATCGGGAATCGGGAATCGGGAATCGGGAAAGAGTTGCGTAGGGTGCGTTAGGGACGGGGAAACCCTGATTTTCTAGGTAGCCAGTGTTAGGAGAATCCGTCCGAAAATTGTAACGGGCAAGATGCCCATTCCACCCACCGGGTCAAACAGTAAAAATGAGATGCACCCGCAATTACTTTGTATAATGGATTTATAGAAAGTGATTGGATAGTCTTCCTAAGACTTATGCGTGACCTAGAACAACTGACAAAAGATATTCAAGAACTACCAGAAGAGGTTCAAAACATTATTGCCGATATCATTGAGGTGTTCAAAAAACAGTATGTAACGAAAAAACCGGCATCTCTTCACCCTCTGGAATTAGATAATCAACCTTTTATTGGCATGTGGCGTGATCGACAAGATACTCAAAATAGTAGCGAATGGGTTAGAAGAATTCGACAACAGCATTGGCAGGGCTAAAAACGAGATTATCGCTTTATCTGAGAACTCAATGGAAATATCCATAACATTGATGGCAAACTCTCCCCGATTCCCGATTCCCGACTCCCGACTCCCGATTCCCTAGGGCGTGTTTTCAAAGTTTTCCGCAAGATTTAGATCCCCCCCAGCCCCCCTTAAAAAAGGGGGGAGCCATAGTCAAAGTCCCCCTTTTTTAAGGGGGATAATGGCAGGGCTATTTCATTCTAGATGGTAAGATAAGATGCTAAGGCACAAGAGGGAGCATGTCCCTTATGCAGAACATTTGTACTAAATCTTATGCCCCCTCATGGGTTTAAGCTTGCTGTGATGGTAAATAGTTCATTTGTTGTGCAACGCAAGACCTGCTCCCGGCACAAGGGCACAAGAGA
>NZ_MKZS01000012.1 GCF_001942495.1 Moorena bouillonii PNG | reverse complement strand
TCCCTACTCCCTACTCCCTACTCCCTACTCCCTACTCCCTACTCCCTACTCCCTGCTCCCTAAAACCCAGAACTATGTACTTAACAAAATCTCAAACTGCTATATACTCAAACCGTTACGGCTGATTTAGCCAAACGAGCTTGCCAGGATTCCACAATTTGCTGAATTGTTTCTTCCAAGGAAACGGAAATATCCCAACTAGGGTAATGCTCACGCATCTTACTCAAATCGGAGTAATAACAGATATGATCGCCAATCCGATTATCTTGTAGATAGGTATAGTGCATCGCTTTACCACTATACTTCTCTGCCAGCTTAAACGCTTCGAGGATTGAACAGCTATTGCCTTTTCCGCCACCGATGTTATAAACTTCTGCTATTCGAGGTGCTTCGATAAAAGCGTGAATAAACCGTGACACATCCAGAGAGTGGATATTATCCCGTACTTGCTTACCCTTGTAGCCAAAAATCTTGTATTCCCGACCTTCCAGATTACACTTGACCAGATAACTTAGGAAACCGTGGAGTTCCACACCGGAATGATTTGGTCCGGTCAGACAACCACCCCGTAAACAAGCTGTGGGCATGTTAAAGTAGCGACCATATTCCTGCACTATCACATCAGCAGCAACTTTGGATGCGCCAAACAAAGAGTGCTTTGATTGATCGATGCTAAAGGTTTCAGGAATACCGTTGGTGTAAGCTGGGTCGTCATAATCCCAACGAGTGTCTAGTTCCTTAAGCTGAATAGTATTGGGGCGATCGCCATACACTTTATTGGTAGACATGTGTACAAAGGGCGACTCTGGACAAGATTGCCTCGCAGCTTCTAGCAAGTTCAAAGTTCCCACTGCGTTGGTATCAAAGTCAGCGAAAGGAATTGCTGCGGCGCGGTCGTGGGAAGGCTGGGCTGCTGTATGTACAATCGCGTCTGGCTTGAGCTGCGCCATTAGGTCTAAAATACCTTTGCGATCGCGTATATCGAATTCATGATGAACAAAATCTTGAATTGTCTCTTGCAACCGCTGCTGATTCCAGCGTGTATCCCCTTGGGAACCGAAGAAAACAGCCCGTTGATTATTATCAATACCGTGAATTTGCCAACCTTGCTGAGCAAAGTAACCACAAACCTCAGACCCAATCAATCCTGAGGAGCCTGTTACCAGTAATTTTTTCATAGAAAAGCTTAATTTTTTAGGTAAATAATCTATAATGAAACTAATAAGCTCAATAAGCGATTAATCGTTAACGCTTCTCTAATTGATATAGCAGAAGTCAGAAGTCAGAAGTCAGAAGTCAGAAGTCAGAAGTCAGAAGTCAAACTCTTGCGCTTATTTAGGTTTGAGACTTTTGTCATGTCCTAACTGACCTGGCGACTGCTATATCTTGCACCTTGAATTAAAATCTCTAAAATTTAGGAGTCACTAGTCAGTAGTTATTATGCATCAAAAATTAATTCCCATTTAAATGGGAATTAATCAGCGTTTTATCAGCAATAATATTCTCAGAAGTGTTTAAAATTAAAACGTTAAACACTTCTGGGCAAGAGGCAAAATGCCAAAGTTTGTTTTAGAAACTCTTAAAGAATAAACTCAACTGATTGCCTCTGTTATTAATCAACTCTACTAGTTGACGACTCTTACCTCTTGCCCTTGGCATTTTGCCTATACTTTAGCTAGTAATTTATCATAACTACTCATAAACTAAAAAACTAAATCGCCCCAAAATCCTTAACCCCATAAAAACCAATCCGTTTAGACTGGCGACGGGTAAACTCCCCCACTGAAGAGTTGCCATCCGGATCGATCACCCCTGTTACCTGCTGCCATAACTCAGCAGGAGCCAACGATACCTTATAAGTGCGATCGCCACTCTTGCACACGTGATACCACTTGGTTTTCTGGCACTGATTACACCAAAAAGCTTCTACCCATTCTCCTTCGATAGCTACTGTAGTTTTACTCGCTATCAGCATCAACGCATATTTTTGTTTAACACCACGGGTCTGAAGTTGTCCTGGCCGGTCAGCAAACAACCGATACTTTTGACTAACGCTATCAAGGTAGCAACCATGAATCGGACATACAATAGCTCGTCGTTTAGAACGCTTCCGATTGCGTTGACATCGTTTGGTTTGAGGTGTTGATGGTGGCATTAGGGAGTAGGGTGTAGGGTGTAGGGTGTAGGGTGTAGGGAGTAGGGAGTAGGGAGTAGGGAGTAGGGAGTAGGGAGTAGGGAGTAGGG
>NZ_MKZS01000011.1 GCF_001942495.1 Moorena bouillonii PNG | reverse complement strand
TGGTTTCATGGTTTAAAAATACCATAGCTCTCCCCTCCAACCTGCGGAATGTAGGATGGAAAGACTCAGAACTAAGATCAGAAGTCTGAGAACTGAATTGCACAAACAAGTAGCATCGTTTTTGGCAAGAAACTACGATGTGATCGTCTTACCTACCTTTGAGACGTCGCAGATGGTTGTCAAAAAGAAGCGAAAACTAAAAAGCAAGACAGCTAGGGCGATGATGACATGGGCTTTTTATCAGTTCTCTCAGATTTTAGAGCATTTGTGCAACCGTTATGGTTCCAAATTAGTGAGGATAACAGAGGAATATACCTCCAAAACTTGTACAAAGTGCGGACACATTCATAGAAAACTTGGTAGTTCTAAGAATTTTCAATGTCCACGTTGCGGATACGAAATCCCTAGAGATTTCAATGGAGCCGTCGGGATTTTCCTGTTCGCGTAGCGTCGGCTTTGCCGAAAGGCGATGTGGGATACCACCTTCCTCGAAGCAGTCGGGGATGTAGTACTCAGCTTTTCTGACTCAAATGATATCCTAGATATCCAAGATGTCAGAATTTGTCCGGGTTAAAAGTATCAGTTTCGCTACAGCAATTCAGGCTATGTTCTGCTGACCCAGGTGATTGAAACCGTATCGGGTCAGTCCTATGACGATTATGTGACATACTCCTACACTGACTCTGCTCTTACAGAGCCGCTTCGCGAACGAGTTCAGTGTAGGCTTCTTGCCAACTCCACCCAACGGTTCGGATACTCGGCAAGCTTTATTAACGACACGGGATGCCCCTCCGCGCCGGAACAATACAATAAGTTCTATTTTTTAGGAACGTAGGTGACTGACTTGCCCAGCATTTAAGGCCTTTGGCCACGCTTCGCGAACGGCTTTGTTTCTCAGTACATATATTATAGCAATTTTATAATACCCTGTGCAAAATTCATCCCACACCTATGCGTAGCATAGGTGTGGGATGAATTTTGCCGGACAGCTAAAGGAGCATTTGCTCCAGCCTTTGGGGATGGAGAACACAGGTTACGAGTATCCTTTGGCGGTGATTGATGGCTTGGCAAATGGTTATCAGTTCACTGATGACGGCTATCTCAAGGCAAAGTATATTAATATGTCCGTGCCACAGGGAGCCGGAGGACTATATTCCACGGTCGAGGATCTGGCTCGATGGAATCAGTTTTTGTTTGACCATGGGGTGGGAGATGAAACGATCTTAAGGGATAAGGCGATCGCTACTATGACCTCTGCCTTAGTACCGAGCAATCCTGACGAAGCTCCCCATCTGTTCTATGGCTATGGATTGGTAATAAACAAACAGCCCAAGCATCAGCGCATTGGTCATGGTGGGAGAATTAACGGCTTTGTAACTAATCTGGTATACTACCCAGACCAGGATGTGAGTGTTGCTGTGCTCAGTAATTTAGAAACCGCCAATATAGAGCGAATTTCCCAGGATTTGGCAGCAATTGTGTTTGGGGAACCCTACTCCAAACCCACAGTTTCTGAGGTGGTGAAGGTAGATCCGTCTGTATACGAGGGCTATATTGGAACTTATCAGGTTGCTCCTGAGTTCCAGGTAACTATAACCACCCAAGCCAATCAATTGCGGATTCAGGGAACAGGGCAGTCTATTTTGAAGCTTTATCCTACCTCCGAAACTGAGTTTTTTGCACGGGTCATTGATTTGCGAGTTGTCTTTAACCAAGGCTCAGACGGCACGGTGGAAAGCGTGACGCTGCTGCAAAACGGGCAGGAAACCGTTGCTCCTAGGGTAGATTGAGAGTGGAGAGTTTTAATGTAATCTTATGATAAAGATTGCTTTCTGGGTGATTCTATTTACCCCAATTAAGGGCTTTCTTAAGGATTTCTGTGTAGTCCATATTGGCTAAAGTTTGGGCGTTGCTGATTCTGGGTATGGTTTTGCCCCCCTAGCCCCCCAATTTTGGGGGGAAAAAGACTTTCTTGCGTCCCCCAAAGTTGGGGGATTTAGGGGGCTTGAGCACAACCAGATGATCATGCATTCATTCCTTGATTCAGCAACGCCGGAATCCTTACCCTACTTTGGTCATTATCCATTTATAAAAATCGACCTACCAGTAGTTTATAAAGCAGATTTTTAACGGAAATATATTAAGAACAAACCTCATCCATAGTCTAATCTTAATAGATTGAAAATAAGAGAGCGATCGCTTTCATGGAAAACCTCAAACTTTGGTGTTGCTGAATTAAGGAATGAATGCGTGATCATCGGGTTTTGTTAAAGCCCCCTAAATCCCCCAACTTTGGGGGACTTTAAGAGTTTTGTTCCCCCCAGAATTGGGGGGCTAGGGGGG
>NZ_MKZS01000010.1 GCF_001942495.1 Moorena bouillonii PNG | reverse complement strand
ATTCTCAAAGTCCCCCTTTTTTAAGGGGGATTTAGGGGGATCTCCGAGGCAAGAAGACACGCCCTAACCCCTTACCAGGGATGGGCTAATGGGCATTGACATCTGGTTGGGGTCGCGGTGCATTCTCAGCACAGAAACCCTCACGGGGTGACAACAAAGCTCAAACCTAGATAGGTGTTAGGTTTTAGGTTTTAGGTGTTGGGTAAAATGAGCGCATCGGAGTCTTTCTATTTGCCAGCAATTGAAGCACTTTTAACCATACAACGTCAATGATAGTTTTAATCAATCCATCCCGCCAGGGCAATCTTACCTAAAACCTAACCCCTAAAACCTAACCCCTGTAAGATTTTAAAGAGCGCTTGTCACCCCCTGAGACAGAAACCACTCACATCCCAAAAATGCTGTGAAAATAAGCTGTAAGCATTCAGCTATCAGCTGAATGCTTTTGAATAAAATAAGCTGACGGCTGACGGCTAACGGCTGTTCGCGTAAAGATCACAATGGTGTATGACTAGATGAGAATATTTATTATCATCTGGATTGGACAATTTCTCTCCCTGATAGGTTCTCGCTTAACTGAGTTTGCCTTCAATGTCTGGTTGTTTCAAGAAACCGGCTCAGTGACCCAGTTCGGCTTACTGGTTTTGTGTGGTAGCTTGCCTAGTCTACTCATTTCCCCAATCGCAGGGGGATTTGTAGACCGCTGGAGCCGTCGCTGGACGATGATTATCGCCGATTTTTGTGCTGGTCTTTGCACCTTAAGCATGGCTTGGTTATTCATCACAGGAAACCTAGAAATTTGGCAATTGTACATCATCGAAGCTCTTAGTGCTTGCTTCAGTACCTTTCAGGCTAATGCTTATGCTGCTGCCACTACTCTGCTAGTACCAAAAGAAAACCTACCCCGTGCCAGTGGCTTAACCAGTTTGGGGCGGGGTGTATCTAAACTCATTGCACCAGTTTTAGCAGGTATATTGCTGCCCCTTGTTCACATCCCAGGCATTATTGTCATTGACTTTGCTACTTGATTTTTTGCCATTGTTCCCTTGATGGTAGTTAAATTTCAGGAGTTAAATAATCTAGAGGAAGAGACAGCGGACAAATCCTTTTGGAAGGAGGTTATCTTTGGCTGGAATTTTCTAACTACCAAACCAGGATTGCTAGCATTATTAATTTTCTTTGCTAGCAATAACTTATTTACAGGAATATTTAATGTTCTTACTACTCCCCTAGTTTTATCTCTCACCTCCCCCACTGGTCTGGGGATTGTTTTATCCATTAGCAGTTCTGGAGTAGTATTAGGTAGCCTGATGATGAGTATCTGGAAAACTCAGGAGCATTACATCAAAACTATATTTGGCTTTACCCTCCTAACAGGTTTTTTCATTCTCTTGGCCGGTTTGCGCCCTTCTCTATCTCTATTTACGGTTTCTGACTTTTGTTTGTTAGCTATATATCCGGTTATTAGCGGTTTAGTGCAAGTCATGTTTCAAAAGAAAGTACCTCCAGAGATACAGGGTAGGGTTTTTGGTTTGAAAAATCCCATTGCTACTGTCAGTTTAACCCTTGGTTATGCGATCGCTGGCCCTCTAGACGACCTGATTTTTGAACCTCTGATGGCTCCTGATGGTCTTTTAGCCGGAAATATAGGACAAATCATTGGAGTTGGCCAAGGTCGTGGAGTTGGTCTTCTAGATATTGTTATCGGTTTATTAGCAATTGTGGGAACCATTGCTGCTTATCAGTATCCTCGCCTCAGATTGCTGGAAGAGGAATTGCCCGATGCTATTCGTGATCAACCTTTTGCTAGTTCTAAGTTATAAAATTTTGACTGCATGCTGTTTCACCCGGTGGGTGGAACGGGCATCTTGCCCGTTACAATCGCGCTGGCTGTCAAAACCAAGCACGAAGAGGCGGAAAATTAGGGCGACCGCCCCTAACGCACCCTAGCAAACTACCTTATCGGGAATCTGAGGTATTTCAACACACTTTCTTTGAAGAATAAAGTGTCCTTTTAGGACACTTTATTCTAGAAGTTACATAAAGTTAGGGTGCCTAATCTTCTGGACAAGGCACAGAAGCACCATTGCTCGCACAAACCTTCCGCATCATTCCCAAATCTTCATGAGCTAGGATATGACAGTGGAAGACAAATTCGCCTTTATCTTCGCCGCCAGTGACGATTTCTTGGGTTTGAGCAAAGGGAATTCGCACTTTAACCTGCTGGCCAGGTGGCAAATCGATGTTATCCCGATATGTTAGTTCACCTATAGGTAAACGAGGAGATTCTGTAGGTTGATAAATCTCAGTAGGTGCATCAGGATTATTTTCGTATTCAGTGACCACGAAATGGGTCTGGTGAATATGGAATGTATGATGAGCTTTAGTTTGATTTATCAGAGTCCAGTCTTCAGTCTGCTCAGCATCGACTTGTATCGGTTCTGTATCAGGCTCCCCGAAAGCCTGACCATTGATTAGAAATAAACGATTCACCGGTTCGGGTTGACAATATTCAGAGTTTTCTTGATCGATGTATCCTTTTTGGCAATATTCTTCTCCTGTGATGTCACTATATACTAACGGGGGGACAGAGCGGGTATAGCCATTGTGTAGCAAGGGATACAGCAGAT
>NZ_MKZS01000009.1 GCF_001942495.1 Moorena bouillonii PNG | reverse complement strand
TATAAGCCGCTCTTTGTCAAGTGCAATTTATACCAAACTCAATGCGATTACCCTGGACTATAAAGGCTCCACTATCTAAGGTTTCGTCTGGAGCCATTTCGCCATTTGGGGTAAAGAACAAGTTTGAAAAGGTTGCCACTCTTGTACTGGAATGGCAATCATCATGCCTCGATAAGTGCCTTGAATCTCATCAACTTCATAGAAATCCGACAAGCCAGCAGCAATTTTACCAACACCGTGAACACTACCCAAAGCCGCTTTTAGGGTGGCCAGGATATTATAAGCAATTATTGCCATACAATAGGAAAACAAAGCGGCTTTAGGATAGGCCAGGGTATTAATTTCACCGTTGAAGTTAGTAGTTATGGTTTGAAAAAGAGTTTCGATACGCCAACGCTTTTGATAGAGCTTGACTATGGTGCATGCCCTAGCATCAGCCTCAGGTAAGTTGCTGAGAATGGCAATTTCGCAATCCCCATTACGAGTGGGCTTAAATAGCTTGAGGAGCACTCTTCTACAAGAGAGTATTCTATCCCCATACTGAATTTGAACCCGTTGTTCAAACAATTCCCCGGTCTGGGTTTTACCAATGGTTGACAATTCACTCAACGGTTTCCACACCTTAGAGCCATGTTGGCGAATGACAAAATAGGCAAGTTTTTCAGCTAGCCTAGTCAAAAACTCTGCAGTACAAAAGTTGCGATCTCCGTTCCCATTCATCCAGGGCTTCAACTGTTTGTAGAACTTCTGGCAATAAAGCTCGTTCTTGCGTATAAGCATCCTCACAAGGAAACACATCAACTACCAATTCTAAGGTAGGATCCAAAACAACTAGCGCCTTCCCAGGTAAGGGCGCACGCTGCATAGGAGCGAATCGCCCCCAAACGATGGTCTGTTGCCGATAAACAAGTACCATCCAAAATTTTCAGTCTGTATCCTGGCAGCAGAACAGACTGTTTTACTCCCATCAGGCAAGATTAAATCTATCAACTCTGGCACTGTTTCTCGGATTAACGCTTGAGAGACCTTTGGTTCTATTCCTTGCAGTTTATTATATAAGGCGGTAGTACTTACACTTAACTCCGATGCCTTGGCGCGATAAGCAGCATTAACTGAAGGCTGTATCCCGCATACCACTAAACTCATCAAATCTACCTGGGAAGAAAAAAGTAACTCGCGGATGTTACTGATTCTGCGCATACAAATCAAATAAACTATCTTTACGCTTCGGAAGCATTCACTCGTTCCATTAACCCTCTGGCCATGACGGTGACTGGGCAAGCGCTTACAAATTGGGAAAAAATACAAGGGTAGCATTAATGTTTTCCTGTGTTGATCTATCGGGTCAGACCCAGTCTGATATTATCTCCCCGCACAGCAAAAGGGAATCCTGTCCTGTACTCGCACAGATCCCCAAAGGGGTTCCCCCAACACCGACCCTTGTCGATCGCCTTAACTTATCCCGCTTTCCCCTAGTCTGTTCCAACAGGGAATAGAATCAGCTTCGCTCTGAGTTGAAAAAAAACAAATGATGATTGATTCCTATAGTACATTTGTACACGTTGAAAGGGCTGGTCTTTTATTGTGCTCCATGGCACGGACACCATGGCCTGGACTGCTTCCATACTGTCGTTTTTGATGACCGGGCTGGATAAGGATGGCCACTATAACGCTTTGTTGAGCAAGCCGTTGGTTGTGACTGGCTCCCAACTGCCACTATTTGTAGAGAAAGCGGACTCCTCCTATACTGTACGTTTCAACACCGATGCACTCCAAAACGTCTGTGGTGCCGTAACCTCGTGTTGTGAAGGTGTACCGGAAGTGTGTCTGTACTTTGATTCCACCTTAATGAGGGGCAATCGCACGGTCAAGACCAACGCCAGTGAGAATCGTAGGGTGGGCAGTGGCTAAAGGGATTGGTAAGTTTGGTAAATCTGTGTGCTCCACTGCCCACCAGACATAAACTACGGGATACTCCATCGGGAGACGCGACGCGATTCTCCTAGGGAGATGCTACGCGATTGGCCGTAGGCCACGCTACGCGAACGCGTTTTCCATGAAAGCTATCCCCTTGGTTAAGGTAAAATTCCTCGGCAGTAAGGGTTGAAAATGGCGATAAAATCAAAAATTAACTATTGAGTTAGTTTAAAACATTGCTCACAATCACGATAACAGTAGCACTCGCAATTAAGCCAAAAGCTAACTGAATCACCCATTGTGTGGCTTGTTGGTAATTGCTAAATCTTTCATCAAACTTTTTCACTTCATCTGAAAGCTCATCAAGTTTTCGGATTACATCAGTTAATGTCGGTTCTGGATATTGATTGTGGTTCGGTTCTGGATCGGTAGTTAGTGTCATCGTTAAACTGTTATAATCCTAGTTATAATTATAACAAATTCCGTAAGCAATCCCACAGCATTTTACTTATATATAGCCAAGTATAATGTGTATTAATAACCGTTGCAATGTAGACATAAACAAACTCAAATTAATCCCAAAATATTTTGATTAATCCGTGTAGTAATTCTGATAATTTTTGTGCCCTAATACCTACTCCATATTTCCTACTCCCGTCTTGATGCAGTCGCTCATGGGGGGTAACTGCTCACTGCAATAGAGAAGTCTTGTTGAAAAACAGTGAAGTCAGAGCAA
>NZ_MKZS01000008.1 GCF_001942495.1 Moorena bouillonii PNG | reverse complement strand
AATCGGGAATCGGGAATCGGGAATCGGGAATCGGGAATCGGGAATCGGGAATCGGGAATCGGGAATAGGGAATAGGGAATAGGGAATAGGGAATAGGGAATCGGGAATCGGGAATCGGGAATCGGGAATCGGGAACAGGGAAGAGATAAGAGGGAATAGGGATGCGCTGCATTAAGAGGTGCGACAATAAGCGCGAATTTAATTCTTAATGGTAAGAGCGCACCTCAAAGGGAATCAACGTCAAAGAAAACTGTACCTCATGAGTCCTAGAAACGCTATAGCATTTTCATTTGAGATGTAAACTGAGAAGGTCTTATTTGATTTTATTAAAAAACGATGGAGCTCTTGCCCCTATTGCCTATTGCTAGCATGCCTATTGCCTTTTTCGACAATCTCTGATTTTACAACTCGTTTGAAAACGCTATAGCTGAATGCTGATAGCTGTTCGCGTAGCGTGCGCGTAGCGCTTAAGCTGATAGCTTAGCTAATCACTATCCACGAAAACAGTAACCGCTGCAACAGCAATCAGCATCTCATCATTTTTATCATTAAGTTCTGGAATCGCCCTGCCTTGAACCACCATTCCACCGGACTCAAGGGATAGAGTTTTCTGACCAAAAGGGAGTACAGCCAGTACTTCATTTTCCCGGACTTGCTCTGGGTAAGGCACGGCGACTTGAACTTCAACTATCATTTGATTGGGATGCTCTAAACCAGCTACTTCCCAAACACCAGGCAAGGCATTGTGAGCAATAGCGTTGCGTACAGCTCTTGCTGCTGCTACGGTTGGGTCTTGACCGTGTTGGTCTACTCCCATTCCCATTTCAATAATTAAGCGTTTACGAACCATGGCGAGTATATTGAATGCGCAACCGTGGAATCGGATCATCCTGTGATTCTGGGACAGTATCACGATGAATTTCGACTAAGCCCAATTCCTGAAAGTAAGCTAGTTCTGTATTGGACAACGGCCAAGGGGGACCATCCGGTTCAGTGTCGCTATCCCGAAATCGAGTGATCACTAAGAGGGTTCCTCCTGGGGCAACTAAGGATGCGATCGCATTCATAACAGTTGACCGGACCTTGAGGGGTAAGGCTTGGATATTACGGCATTCAAAGACAAAATCAAATTTGTGATGCCATGCTGGCTCTAACGCGAATAAATCCGCCACCTGGTAATTGACCTGGGAATCGGGAAATCGGTTTTGGCACCATGCGATCGCAGTCGGGGAAATATCAAAGGCAGTCACTTGGAAACCCTGCTGCGCCAACGCTTCAGCATCATCCCCTAACCCACAACCAACCACTAGGGCAGAGCGACCCGACCCTTGGGGTGTATTATGCTCTAACCAATCCTGTAGATAGGGATGGGGTGTATTACGCGCCCAAGGTATTTGCCCCGAATCCCCATTAGCTTCGGAATATAAAACCTCAAACCATTGAGATGGATTATCTTGGCGAATTGATTCCGATGCCAAGAGTTTGACCTTTTGCTGTAGTGCTTGGGGTTGTTCCTCGAACATAAATCTGGGTTTGGTCTTGCTTCCTAAGTTTATAGCACTACCGATTAAGCTGTTTTAGTTAACTTTTGCCTCTAGCATGCATGCCAATGCCATTGCGCGTAGCGCTATAACTGTTCAAATCTAAATCCCTGTCTGGTGAGAGAGATCAGGTTATAGCAGTCGCCAGGGCAGGCGCGGACATGACAAAAGTCTCAAACCTAAGTAAGCGCAAGAGTTTTACTTCTGACTTCTGACTTCTAACTTCTGACTTCTGCTATAGCAGTAACAACTTACCAATTAAGCCATTTGGCTGATTTTTGCAGTGAGGGGTGACACCCCTCATTTTATCAGGTATATTTGAAATATAAGATGCACCCTGATGATCGAGAGAGTCAGTAACACGGCTCTCTTTTTTTTTGCCTGTTGCCTGTTGCCTGTTGCCTGTTGCCTTGTTTATAGCGCTGTATCACTCCTGCCAAGACTCAAACCGACCTGGCAAAAGTACTTTTCTGATAGTGTTCACGTCAATTCTTGTCCACTGTTCCCTGTTCCCGTCTTGATGCAGTCGCTCATGGGGGAAACCCCCAAGACCGCGCTGCATCGCTGTTCCCTGTTCCCGACTTCTGCAAGAAGTCTAATATACTCTCTAACCGCAAGAGCCGAATCTAGCTGCAACACCTCACCAGCAAGCATCTCGGCCTGGTTGATACTCAATTGTGAAATAACTGAAATCACAGTAGCGATCGCAGGTGGATTCACACTCAACTCATCCACACCCAACCCTAATAAAATCGGTATCCCTACTGGATTTGATGCCAACTGACCACAGACACTAACTGGAATCCCTGCTTGATGAGCAACAGTTACCGTTTGCTGAATCATCCGTAGCACAGCCGGTTCAAGGGCATCAGCTAGCTTGGCCACCTTGGGATTAGTACGGTCAGCGGCCATGACATATTGACTCAAATCATTAGTACCAATGCTGAAAAAGTCCACTTCAGCGGCTAACTGATCAGCCATGGTTACTGCTGCGGGGACTTCTACCATAATCCCCACTGGCATCTGTGCATTAAAACTATACCCTTCTTGGCGCAACTCGGCTTTAGCCTCTGCTAGGATTTCCTTAGCAGCCCTTACCTCTTCTACTGAGGAAACCATGGGAAACATTACCTTAATGTTGCGTCCATAACTCCGATACTTTTTAGCTACCAAAGTCTACCAAAGCCAACTTTAGCCCGCCAATGCAAGCTGTTCACGAAGTGTCGGCTTTGCCGAATCTCTCAGCCAGGGTGATTAAACTAAGCCAGTGAGTCACCTCACTGACTCGTCTTCAAA
>NZ_MKZS01000007.1 GCF_001942495.1 Moorena bouillonii PNG | reverse complement strand
CTCGATTTTCTGCCCAGATATTATAAAAAGCAATAAGTGTGGCGAAACTACCCTTCTCTTCGCGAATAAATTCCGTCAAAATACCGTAATAAGCTTTTTCACGTTTCTTTTTCTGGTAATAGCTAGAGACGATCGCATCTCTGGGATCTCGGACTAACAAAATTACCCGTTTGTCTTGATATTCAGCTTTTGAGGTTACCAATTCATCCGGCTTTTTTAATTGCGGGTTATCGTCGTGTGATACCCAAATCTTGGGAATATCGTGATGTAATTCTCTCAATTTTTGTAGGGCTAAAATATTAGTATCCTTTAAGTTAAAGTGCATCTCTAAAACTCTTCCTAACATCAATCGCAGCCAAGTTCGACCAGATTTAGGATAGGACATGAGGAAAAAATCAGACTCGTTTTTCGCTTTCATTCGTTTTTATTGATCTGGTGTAATTGTACTACAAATAAAATCTTACAGCAGTTTTGATTTGAGTAGACCCCAAAATTGGATAAGCTAAAAGAGTAGTATAAATAAAAAGATTGATGCCTGCTGCTGATTCGATTGACCTACGACAACGGATCATCAATGCCTATGAAGCCAAAGAAGGTTCACAAAGACAACTATAGCTCTCAATTCCTTGATTAGGAAAGCATTTTATGACTTCAGAAAGGGTTGTCGCTTCACGAACACCGGCTTCAAGTATATAGCAATCCTAAATCATTTGTAAAATCATTGGACTTTTTAAAAACTAGCTCCAACTCCTATCTCATCTGCCTTCTGCCAGCCCCCCTTATTAAGGGGGGTTAGGGGGGATTCCTTCTGCCTTAAAGCAGCCGATTTCTTTCACGAATCAAATAGGATTGCTATAGATGCGGGATTGCACAGAGATAGAATTGTCCTGACAATCTCGGATGCATAGTCTTTTAGATACTGTGCCATCCGTGGATTTTTCATCGCTGCGATATAGCTGCCAGCCTGGAGGTCATAAGACACTTCAATAATCTCTTCGCTATTGTGTTGAGCCTTCTGCTCCTTGGGGAGGATGGCACTGAGGTTTTGGCCTTATTGATAAAAAAATCAGTTTCCAGCCTCCAGTAGGCAATCATTTTGAGCAGCTGTTTAGTACCCACGTAAGTCTCCAGATTAATTTTCTAAGTAGCCCTTTACTAAAAGTACTTTTCCAATGCTGATAGAGCTTTCCAAAACCCCTCTCCTTCATTTTTATGACCTTGCCAAATTTCTGGAATAAATGAAGCATGAGGTGCAAATTTATTGAGCTCTTGAGCGAGAGCATAAAAGTCAATTTCGCCCTCACCAATTTGCAATCCTTCCCCATCAATACCAGCCGCATCAACAATATGTAGATGGGCAGCATAGGGGGCAACAGAATTAATAAACTCCTTAAAGGAAAGCTTATAGAAATTGCAGGCGAGTTTTGAGTGAGAAATATCTAGGCACACGCGGTAGTTATATCTCTTACAAAACTCAACCGTATCCTGAGGCGTCACAAATAAGTTTCGATAGAGTTGTCCCCCAAAGTACCAAGGGAAAGGAGGTAATGTCTGAGGAATGATTTCTACACCTTCCGAATTAATCTGTGTTAAACTATCAGCAATTAGCTGATATAGCTCGTCGCGTTTTTCAGGAGAAACAAAAGCATCTCGCGTACAATCACCAACACTAACTACAATTAGAGGCTTGGTAGATTTTCCAAAGAATGGCTTGAGCGATCTGGTGACATCAACCACCTTTTGTAACTCTCGAATTGATCGATGTCTGAGTGCTTCATCCTGATCAGCCAGGTTTAATATAAAGTCTCCGGAGAAAAAATCTGGACTATGAACAACCAAGTCAAGATCGTAAACGGTATCAAAATACTGCTCTATATCTAACTCTATATCCTTATAACTGAGATGAAATTCCAGAAAATCAGGATTAGATTTCGACAAAATCGTTTTGTAATCATGATAACGAACTGGTACACCCCAAGGGCGATTGAAGGAATAGTTACGTGCATGAACCTGCCCATCTCCTAAATCGCTAGGATAGAAAAAGTCTCCCGCTTTAAATTTTCGTTGAGCATACTGGCCAATCAAATCCGCTTTTCGGTTAGGCTGTATGCCTTGACCTGGGCTTTTAACAGTAATCATCTCAGCAGTAATCATTTGCCCCGGTTCTAAATTGCAGGTAATCACTAGGCTTTTTGCTAGATTTTCACGATTCATCAACTCACCTTGGCTAAGTCGGCGTTCGCTACTGGTGCCGAGGGCTGCTTCTACCTGACGAATACCCTGCACCATAGTCTTAAACTCATCGGGCAACAGACTCACTTTGTGGTCGTTCCCCTCCATGAATTTATCAATGGTGAAATGCTTCTCAATCACCTTTGCGCCTTTAGCCACAGCAGCAACTGAAACATGAATATCCCGTTCATGTCCTGAATAACCCACTTGGCAATCGCCAATTTTTCTAAGCCGCTCCAGGTAGTTGAGATTAAGATCTTTGAAAGGAGCAGGATAAGTTGAGTTGCAGTGCAGTAATACATACATCGCACCTAGCCGTTGCAATAACCGAACGGATTCAGTAATCTCGGCTTCTGTGGACATGCCAGTAGAGCAAATTAGCGGCTTACCGGTTTTCACTAAAGCTTTGAGTAAATCATGATTGGTTAGATCCGCTGATGCAACCTTATAGCCTGGCATTCCATAGTCTTCGAGAATCGCAAGACTGTCTAAATCCCAAGGTGTACAAAGCGGCAGGATGCCTAGGGATTTGCAATAGTCAAATACTTGCAGCATGGCGTCTGCTGGCAGCTGAAAGCGTGATAGCAAGTCGAGGGTGTATTGCGAGCCGATGTCTTCACTGGCATCATTGGCATTGCCGGCATTGCGATAGAGCGCTTTCATGCTGCGCAGTTGAAATTTCGCACAGTCAGCCCCTGCCTCAACGGCTAGATCGACCAGCTTCTTGGCCAAATCCAGACTGCCATTGTGGTTATTGCCAATTTCAGCAATTACAAACGTTGGCGAGTCAGCATCAATTTTGAAATCACCAATCTGTACTCCATCTGGACGGTTGCGGGCGACTGCAACCAAGTGTCCTACCGAGTCCACCAGCGGGATAAACTCAACCTCTGCCGAAAATGCTGCCAAAATCTGCCCATGGTCAACATCAGCTGGAACAGACTTATAGTTTTTATTAGAAACCTTGTAGACAGGTTGATTGAGGTCAATATTGTTTTGACTAACTAACCAGCGGCGAAAGTCACCATCGGTCATGATTCCTTCTAGGACTCCTGACTCTGTGACGGAAAAGATTATGCGACTTTTGTTATCGCTGATTTTCTTGAGGGCGTTGAGAATGCTGTCTTCACCAAAGACGATGTATTTAGAAAGGTTTCTGTCAATTAGCATGGGAAGCCACCTGTTGATTGAGGAAAAATTCGGCAATTTCGAAGTCCAGCGGGGAGTCAATCTCGTGGGCTGCAGCCTCACTCATGGGAAAAAGAGAGATTTTGCCACCTAAGCGGTTGCCCAGTTTTTGCAAGACCCAAGGCTTAAAGATATATATTGAACCATTTTCGACATACTGTGGATTCATATCCTGGCGGCGGGGGCGATCTCGATAGTCATAGTTAATCGATTTTGCCACGCCGTCAACCTGTTTCCAAAGAAAGCGATGGGAAGGAGAAACTGACACTAAGGAATCAGCATCTTCTGCCTGAAGTTTTTGGATGGCATTATCAATATCAATCCCACTTCGAATTGGGGAAGTGCACTGAAGGAAGACGATTAAATTAGGGTGTATACCACTCCTCTCAATTTCATCAAGGGCATGAGCTAAAGCCAACTCGGAAGATGCTGTATCTCCAGCGAGTTCATCAGGGCGCTTAATAATCGAAGCCCCATATTCTTCTACTTTAGAAGCGATCTCAGCATCATCAGTAGTAACATAAAGTTGATCGACTAAACTTGCCTCTGTAGCATCGATGATTGAGTAAATAATTAAAGGCAGTGAGTTCAATGGCTTGATATTTTTTCTGGGTACTCCCTTAGACCCACCACGAGCAGGTATTATGCATACTGTAGTCATGAATCAATTCTGCGTTTTAAGGCAGGGTAAACGAATCTAAGTTAAGTAAGTTTTTAAAAATCTATATTTGTAAATTGTGAATACTAACAATCAAGGGATTCGAGATGATTAAAAATTTTCCTAGCGTAGTCACTTAGGTTTATAAATGTTAACTCGTAAATTTTTGTTTTTCAAATGCTTAGTTCGAAAAAAATGTTCGAAAAATCACTAGCGTTTCCTTTTAAACACGACGTGATCAAGCAAACTTTTATTTTTTTTCAAAAAAACTATTTAAAATGGGATTCATATCTTAATAAAAATTACATAAATACTGATTTTTATTTTTTTTATAGCGTTTATTAACCTAATGAGGTACACCGGATTTTTGCCTTGTTCCCTCTTCTATCTTCCCTGTTCCCTGTTCCCTGTTCCCTGTTCCCTGTTCCCTGTTCCCTGTTCCCT
>NZ_MKZS01000006.1 GCF_001942495.1 Moorena bouillonii PNG | reverse complement strand
TTCGTTTAATGACTCGCCGATTAGCTTCTTAAGCTTTTATTTACAAATCAGCTCTAAAGCATCTACAACAATCACCAACCGTTCACCGGCAGATAAGTTTTCTCTAACCTTAGCCAACAAGGTTGATAAATCAGCATCTTGAGCATCTGACAACTGGTAACGGGTGATCAATTGTTGACGGATTTTCCTTAGGAATAATTCTGGACGATTCATGCCCTCAGCACGACTATTAAAAAAACAAATAGCGTCTGGATTATCTAATACATATTTAGCAGCAATGGCGCTTTTACCCATCCCAGCATCACCAATAACAGTAAAGTAGCCATGAGTAGTGTTGCTGAAAAAGTCTTCAATAGCCTTAAAGACAAACTCACGTCCGCAAAATAAGTCAGTTTTGTCTTGAATAAATTGATCAAACTCTGGTGGTAACTGCTGTTGAGGCTCCCAGTCTTTTCTGTCAACGATATCAGTTGGTTTAATATTTAGAACCTTGCAAATATTTCTAACTGCCCATCGTTCTACTCCATGGGGACAATCTTTAGTACCAAGCAAGCGCTTAACGGTATCCACAGAGACACGGGCTTGCTGTGCTAGTTTCTCTTGAGTTAGTCTAGCGTCTTTGTAAGCTTGTTTGAGTCTGGCTTTACCTTGCTGACTCGATCGCACTTTGTCAGATTCGAGCATTTTGATTTTAGGGAGTAGGGAGTAGGGAGTAGGGAGCAGCGAGCAGGGAGTCGGGAGTCGGGAGTCGGGAGTCGGGAGTCGGGAGTCGGGAGTCGGGAGTCGGGAGTCGGGAGTCGGGAGTCGGGAGTCGGGAGTTATGTAACTCGTGGTTACTGGGAATTTCACCAACTAGGGCAGATAGGTTTTTCTTGATTAACCTATTTGCCCTAATCTATTTTACACAGGACTTACGCAACGCCCCCTAAATCCCCCAATTCTGGGGGACTTTGACTTGATTACCCCCCAAAATTGGGGGGCAGGGGGGCAAAACCGACTAACTTCGTAAGTCTGATTACAGCAATAGGGCAAAGCCTAACATCAACTCAACCCATCTGCCCTTGCTGTAGATAGTTTCCTCTGAATAAGATACGAATATCAGCAGCAAACGATAGAAGATTTAGGAGACTAACAATGCCCTTTAATTTTAATAAGAAGCCACAAAATAACGATGACTACCGTGATATCAAAGAAGAAATCATCCGGGAATTATTACGACAAGTAAGACATAGTTACAACCTTGCTCTTGGTGTAACTGCTGCATCCGCGTTGATGACTTTATTTGGTGTCGGATTGTTATATATTGACAAAGTGTCGGAAGCAAGCCTGACCGCATCGGGCGGAGTTTTGGGCACTATTAATAGTGTCCAATTCGCCAAGGATTCACAGGAAGAATTAGAGGAAATGATGCATAAATTGTTAGATGAAACAGGGGATTAGTGTGGGGAGATAGGGAGATGGGGAGATGGGGAGATGGGGAGATTTGTATTAATGGTAGTGGTAAAATCCCTATATACTTTCTTGCCTATTGCCTATTGCCTCTTGCCGGGTGCATCTCCTAAAAGCTGTTTAATCCGGTGGGTGGAATGGGCATCTTGCCCGTTTCCTACGCACCCTACGCAACATTTACTGTTCCCTGTTCCCTGTTCCCTGTTCCCTACTTTTATAAAATGTTTACCTTTCAATTCACCAATTTACAACATTCCCGTTGGGTTACCTCATGACGATAGCGAAACATTTGCTCTAATTGCAGCGTTACTAACCAACCAAACATTTCTTCCACTAACGCTCCTCCTGGTAAAGCAAATTCAATGGAATCAGTTAGCCTAGTTTTCTGGTCTTCTGGAATAAATTGATGGCGATGAACCCAATACTCAAAGGGTCCATCTTTTTGTTGATCACTGAAGAGTCGGTATTGCTCATACTCGATATGAACAGCAATCCATTGTAAGGGAATTAGACCAAGAAAAATCCGAAATTCCGAAACAGCTCCAATCCCTAAACCTCCTTCACGACGGATCACCTGGATTGGTTGCCAGGGTGGAGTGAGCAGATCGAGTATATCATCTCGCTCGTGAAAGGTCCAAACTATGTCAACTGGTGCATTGATGATAGTAGAATAGTTGAAGTGCAGCATTACAGCAGTTTTGAATTGGGTTAGGTACTTACGCCAGCGGGTTTTAGGGAGCAGGGAGCAGGGACTTCGGAGCAGTTAAGAGGTAAGAGAGAAAAAATCCTGTGTACCTTATATCTATGAAAAACGGTGTAAATCACCAAGTTATGAATAAATCTAAAACGCTGGTTTAGAGACCATACCCTGTCAACCTTCAACCTGTCAACCTGTCAACCTTCAACTGATCAACTTGTTAACCTGTCAACCTGTCAACCTGTCAACCTACCCTACGGGAACGCCAAGGGGGAACAACTTGTCAACCTGTGAAAGCAATCAAAAGGTTAGAGCTGGTAACGAGAGTCATTCCAACCATAAATTGGGTCTTTTGACTGCTCTTTTTGGCGATTTTTTCTGATCTGAGTTGCTCTAATCAGGGTTTGCTTGACAATACTGACCAGGTTATACCATGTTATGTTCTGATTTTTGAGTAATTCCCGGATTCCTTGCAGAGCCAGTTTAGCGGCTAGAGATTCGGTTTCTTCTTCTGGTCTGATTGGTGTACAAACCCTGATCGGGTCTCGTTGCACGGCAGCAAAGGCTTGACGCACAGTAGTGCTAATCTCCTGCCTTAGTTTTTTGTTACCCTTTAACTGCTGCTGACGCCTCCCCTCTTCACTGGAAGCATACAGAGGTGGTAAACGATTGAGGGCGTAGGTAGCCACTTCTACCTGGTTGATATACTTAGCTAGCTTTGGAGAAAGTCGAGACTTTTGACGCTCTACTTCCTGAGTCACTAAGATTTCCATGACATTTTGATATGTTATTGCTTGATGTAATCGATGTGCTTCCATGACTTAACCAGTTAGATATTGCAATAAATAAAAAATCCTTGACGAGTGGCAAGATCAAAGATGGCAAGGTGAAAGACATTTTGTTTTACCTACGCAAGAACCAGCTCGTCAAATACCCTAATTGGGGTTACCATTTCTTAGTAACCCCTTTTTTGAACTCCTGTTGGATTAGCTTTGAGCTTCTACTACTGTAGTGAAGCTCTTTTAGATAGCTGTTATGTATCCTCTCAGGAACTCTAAACAATAGCTCTTTAGTATTTTTTTAGATTTGAGCTTAACCCCACACCTGGCCAGGGGAATCTGGTACTCACAATAATAACTCATCTTTTTGTTTCCGCCTATGATATATATCACAGGCAAAAGCCATGGTTGCGATCGCAATCCCAATGGTGAACCAGTCGCATTTTGTATAAATCTAGTACTAATTACTAAGTACTCAGGTCTTGATCAGAGTTTTTACTTATTACAAATTACCTAGGATTGCTAGAGCGATAATTATGTGTTATAATTAAAGGGTTTGGTTATTTTTTTTGACGACGCTGGATAATCTTTTCAGATACTTCTAAATCGACCTGGACTTTTCTAATTGCTAAGTCTGCGGGTAATCCTCTGAGATACCAGCGGTATACCTTGGCTAAGGTAGATTCATCGGCTTCAGCCATAGCCGATGCGATCGCATTTTGAACAGCACTAGGTACCATTTCCTTTAGGGTGGGGAATCGCTTGCTAGTCAACTCATCCCGACCACTTTTCAAGTTTAAGAAATCTTTAAATCCAGCCTTTGTTCCCATCGCAATCAGCTCATAGATCTGGTTAGCAAGTTTTGGTAGAGGTTGAACCTTGGGCAACTCAGAGAACTGCTCAGCCAGTTTTGCTAAAGAAGGTTTAGCCTTGGGCAACTCAGAGGACTGGTTAGCCAGTTTTGGTACAGCAGGTTTAGCCTTGGGCAACCCAGTTGGGTTCTTTCTGACAGCGTTAACCCCTTGGCGTTGATCCATAGCCTGATTCGCAGCGGCATCGGCTTCTGAATTCTGTGCTCGGGGAATCCACTCCAATTGAACAGAGTCAAACTGATTCAGCAGTGACTTAGCCTTTGTCCATAACGGTCGTAAGTGGGGTGTTTTAACTCTCCAGGTACCTTTAAGCTGATTGATAACTAGTTGAGAATCTCCTTTTAGGACTACCTGGCCAGCACCGATTTCCAAGGCTTTCTCCAAGCCAAGAATGGCTCCAGTATATTCGGCCTGATTGTTGGTAGCATGAGGGAAAAATTGACTAACCCTAATGGTTTGAGCTCCCGGTTGTTTAATAATAGCAGCAGCACCGGCTATTCCAGGATTTCCACGAGACCCCCCATCAAATAGGATAGTAATTTTGTTGTTAGTCTTTTTAGCTGTTACGTTGACTGATTGGTTGTTCATTTAGATTCGCTTTTGCGTTCACCCAGCAGCTCCTACAGAGCATCGCCAAATGCCTCTTAAGAAGGGAATTCTAGCCTACATATAATAAGGTATAGCAGTTCTTAATGAGGTGAGGGTTTTCGTGCTGGGTTAATGGGAGTCGGGAGTCGGGAGTCGGGAGTCGGGAGTCGGGAGTCGGGAGTCGGGAGTCGGGAGTCGGGAGTCGGGAGTCGGGAGTCGGGAGTCGGGAGT
>NZ_MKZS01000005.1 GCF_001942495.1 Moorena bouillonii PNG | reverse complement strand
ATTCCCGATTCCCGATTCCCGATTCCCGATTCCCGATTCCCGATTCCCGATTCCCCACTCCCGATTCCCGATTCCCTTCCTATAACTCCAACGAAACCCCTACTTTGGGAGTGATGACTTTGGTAGGCAGGTTCTGCTGGAGGAGTTGCGATCGCAATTCTTCGAGACTCCCCACTTCCCGCAGCACAGAAGCCAAAACCCCTTGATACTCTACAATTTCATCGGCTGCTGTGGGCAGAAAGACTTGGGGTTGTAACCATTGCGCCAACTGCAGTGCTGTTTTATGGCCTTGAATGACTGGCCCTAGTAACGGTAATTCTAAGGTCACGGCTGGGCTAATCACGATATCAACTGGGGCATAATCCTTGACTTCAGCAGGGGGATAGCCATGAGGTTCGTAGTAAAGACTTTTACCACTATCCAACTGCTTGATCAGATAGGCATTTTCCTGCTGGAATGGACCAATGGGTGCTCCTGGCAAGGCTCGGATTTCTATGTGATCTCCTAACGGAACACTTTCACCAGCAGTAAGGGTGGTTACCTGGGTATAACCTAGCTGTTTGACTACCTTTGTTGCACTAGTAGAGGCAACCACTGGAATAGTTTTGTCTAATTTTTCCAAGGTTGGCGTATGGGCGTGGTCCTCTAAGCCTTGGGAGAGCAAAATTAGGTCAATTTTATCGGGAATGCTGTTAAGTGCTTCCGGTTTGTCCCCTTTAAAGAACCAAGGTTGGTTGCCAAAGACCAATGAACCTACTAACCAGGGGTCAATCAGAATTCGTTGCTCTGGGAGTTCCAGTAGCCAGCTGTTTGCGCCGAAATGGGTGAGATACATACCAGTCAGAGAAGCTTCTTTTGCCTTAACCAAAACTACGATAACGCTTTTTAGGGAATCGGGAATCGGGAATCGGGAATCGGGAATCGGGAACAGGGAACAGGGAACAGGGAATAGGGAACAGAAAAAGTTAAACCCTTAAACCTTCAACTTTCAACTTTCAACTTTTTAACCTTAAACTTGACAAGTTTCATCATCCTCTTCAAAATTAACCCCTTCGTAAATATCACTAAAGTTAAGTTTAAAGTCGATAGTACTTAATTCCAGAATTGCTGCTTCTGAAGTTTGCTCAGTAAGTAACCATTGTCCTTCACTGGTTTTGGTATGTTGAATCACATGATATCTGGCCTGATCTATCAATATATATTCCTTAAATTGGGGAATTGAGCGATAGTAGAGAAACTTCTCTCCTTGGTCATAGTTTCTAGTAGATTTGGATAATACTTCAACAATTAGCAAGGGATTCATGACAGTCGTCTTACCTTTGCCGGTATAGATGGGTTTCCCCTGAATTACCATAGTATCAGGATAGGTATACTGGCTATAATCAGGTATCCACAATCGTACATCACCGATATAGATATCGTATGCTTGTCCTTTTAAGGCAAACTTCAAGTGAGCTGCAAAATTCAGAGCAATTTTATTATGATTTGTAGTGCCTCCAGCCATCGGTAAAATTTCTCCATCCCGATATTCACTTTTATAATCAGCAGCTTCTTCTAGTTCTAAATACTCGTCTGCTGTGTAGTAGCGTTTTTTATCTTTTAATAGCATAGTGCTTTCCTTTGATAATTTCTCATTTAGAAGGAAGAATTGAGAAGGAAGAAGGAAGAATTGAGAAGGAAGAAGGAAGAATTGAGAAGGAAGAAGGAAGAATTGAGAAGGAAGAAGGAAGAAGGAAGAATGAAGAATTGAGAATTGTAAATTCTGCCGTCTTAGAGGATATCTGAAAAGTTTTTTGATACTGAATTTTGCCCCCCTAGCCCCCCAATTCTGGGGGGAACAAGAATCAATTGGCTGGTATAAGTCCCCCAAACTTGGGGGATTTAGGGGGCTTATATGTAGCAAATGAGACTTCTCAGACAACCTCTTAATTATCAATTCTTAATTCTCAATTCTCAATTCTCAATTCTTAATTCTCAATTCTCCATTCTTAATTCTTAATTCTTAATTCTACATTCTTAATTCTACATTCTTAATTCTACATTCTACATTTCTTCCCTAGGAAGATCGCCTAGATCAAAAACAATGATGAATTGAGCATCCGGCATTAATCGTTTCAGAGCCTTTAAATGCCCTTCCGCATCAGAACGATTGCGAAAGCGACCAACAACAACTCGCTGCATCTTTGGTAACAGGCGAACGATGGCCCACGGGTGTAGGCGGTGATAGTAAGTCATAATTGGGTTGTCTGGGCGACCGAAGAAGGCGCTCAAGGAAGTGGAGGTTCCGTAACCTCCCTATAAGCTAGGGTTCAAGCTTCGTTCCTACCCGAAGGGGTACTACGAGATGGATATTCCGGCATTAGCTAGAATAATCCCGAATCGTTTTATCTCACAGCTAGAGGGTAATGCGTAACCAGTAACTTATACCGCAAGCCAATGGGTCGTTAAGGAAAGAACCAATAGGTTGACGAAAGGAATCGTTGATTGAAGCGTCGTAATAATTGATACTCCTACTAAAGCGGTAATGGGAGTAATAGCTCCAAGAGTTAATCCAGTAGATATTGGATAACTGAGAACTCCACGGACTCGGCGTAGAGACGACAACCTATAGTTCGCATCTTCCTTGTGTGTAACCGGGTAAGCCGAGATTGAGTCCCTACCTTAGGTCGATAGATAGGGTAGCCGAATCGTAAGAAAGGGTATAACTCTCAATCCGGTAAAAGTCTGAACCAAGCTAAAGCCAACACAGTGAAAACTAACGGGAAAGCGCTAAAGCGTATAACCGGTTGGATAGAGGAAATCCCTCAACTCGTGCAGAGTGCTGAATTTCAGAACTGATTCCGAGGGAGGAATATAATACATTTTCATCCTTAATTGTAATGGAAAAGATAGAACCGAACCCAAAGAACGGTATCGTAACTGAACAAACTACCCACTGGCACTCCATTAATTGGAAGAAAGCCTACAGGGAAGTCAGGAAATTGAGACGTAGAATATTCCGCGCGACTCGTGAAGGCGATTGGAAAAAAGTGAACAAGCTGCAACGCCTGATGCTACGCAGCTACTCAAACATACTCATAGCCGTGAGACAAGCCTCCCAAATTAACAAAGGGAAAAACACCCCTGGCATTGACAAAATAGCAAAATTAAATCCAGAAGCCAGGGGAGAGTTGGTCGATGCTCTAAAAGATTACAAGGCTTGGAAACCAATCCCGGCAAAACGAGTATATATTCCCAAACCTAATGGTAAGAAACGCCCCCTGGGAATACCTTGCATGATTGATAGATGTATTCAAGGTATCGTCAAGAATGCATTAGAGCCTCAATGGGAAGCCACCTTTGAACCATCCTCATATGGCTTCAGGCCAGGCAGAAGCACCCATGACGCAAGACAAAGGATATTCAACAACATTAAGGGCGAAAACAATAGAAAGTGGTGGGTATTAGACGCCGACATCTCCGGATGTTTCGATAATATTGCACATAAACCACTTTTAGACACATTAGGGAAATTTCCAGCCAAAACTTTAATAGCCCAATGGCTTAAAGCAGGATACATTGACAACAATGTATTTTTTGAATCAGATTCAGGGACTCCACAAGGGGGAATAATCAGCCCTTTACTGGCAAATATCGCTCTACACGGCATGGAAAAGGAGTTGGGAATTAAATATATATGGCGAAAAGATACTAGAAAAAAATCCGGAGGATATTGGGACAACATATCGAAAAGAGCATTCATCCGCTTTGCCGATGACTTCGTCATCTTAACTGAAAGCGAAGAAGATGCAGCGAACGCTAAGATAATCATTCAAAAATGGTTAATCAAAAAAGGCTTGAAACTCTCAGACGAAAAAACCCAAATACAACATCTAACACAAGGATTTGACTTCCTCGGATGGAATTTTAGGAAATATAAAACAACCGCCAGAAAAACCGGATTGGTAACCCTCATAAAACCTTCCAAAAAAAATATCAAAAAGTTCAAAGAGAACTTGAAAAAGGAATTTAAAAGATTCAAAAGCTTATCACAAGAACTGATAATTAATAAACTTAATCCTCAAATAAAAGGATGGGGAAATTATCATGATGGAGTGGTAGCCCAAAAAACAGTTAATTCCTTGGATTCATACATATTCTGGAAATTAAAAAGATGGGGGAAACGGAAACATCCCAAAAAAAGCTGGAACTGGATATCCAAAAAATACTTTGGAAAGCTATGTCCCGGCAGGGATGACATATGGGTATTCGGAGACAAATCCTTAAAAGAAGTATATCTTCAAAAACTCGCCTGGATTCCTATAAAACGCCATACTCTCCTGCAACATACAAACAGCCCAGATGACCCTGACTTAAAAGAATACTGGGAAGAGCGCAAAGCTAAACAAAGAGAAAAAACGGCAAAAGGAAGACTTTCTGCGGGGAAGGATAAAATAGCAAACAGACAGAACTATATATGTCCTGTTTGCAATCAATCCTTAGGTATAAGTGATGATTTACACATACATCACATCATACCAAAACACTTAGGTGGGAACGACCGGTATGATAATCTAATATATTTACATGCCGATTGCCACCACTCCATACACGCCTTGGGTGCCTCCAATCCCGACATACAGGAAATGCTGAGAGCCGGGATAAAGAAACCCTCTTTGAAACGGAACAAAAACCAAAAGGTACAAACCCATAAATCAAAGAAAAGAGGTGGTAGTGATAAATGAGTTCAAAAGGAATTGGTCGCGCCGTGTACTTGGAGACTTGTTCGCACGGTGCGTTGGGGACGAAGCGGGAGTAATCCCGCCGACTTACCCAATCCTTTTATGGGGCGATCTAGAGCCAGCCTAGAGATTTTGGACTGTCAGTAGGCTGGCTCTTCCCATGGACGTTTTTCATCCACTTTTATAGTATAACATAAAAAACGTTATATTATAACATATTTTTAAAATTTTTGTAACAAATTCTTTAGGGAGTAGGGTGTGGGGTATGGGGTGTGGGGAGATGGGGAGATGGGGAGATGGGGAGATGGGGAGATGGGGAGATGGGGAGATGGG
>NZ_MKZS01000004.1:779-5859 GCF_001942495.1 Moorena bouillonii PNG | reverse complement strand
CTACTCCTGGCAAACTCTTGGGGCAATTGACTTCTACTTTTTGTCAGTCAACCAGGGTAATACCACTCTCAATAATTTGACCATTGACGACTCTGCAACCCTCAGTTTCCACAACAACATGCGGGAGATGATTAATTTGTGGGACCAACGCTATGGCATCGGTATTCAGAGTCATACACAGTATTTTCGCACCGCTAAAAACTTTGCCTGGTACAAAGATGGCTCTCATCACGATAACGAACTCAATGCTGGTGATGGCACAGTCCAGATGGTGATTAAAGATGGTAATGTTGGCATCGGGACAAACGATCCGACGGCAAAATTATCTATTGCATCATCAACTGACAATAGAGCTCATGATTTCGAACTCAAAAATGATCAAGGGGATACTGTCTTACTGATTGATGCAGCTGCCGGTCAGGAGGCTAAGGCTGTCCTAGAGTTGACAGGAAAGGGTAATGGCAGTAATCACGGGCGTCATGCTTACATTGTTTCTAGTTCAAACTCGGCTAATGACTATGCAACCGACCTAGGTTTTAAAGTTAGAGGCGGAAGTAATTATCACCATGATGATCTAAGTGATGCATTAACAATTAAATACAACGGTAATGTTGGTATTGGCACCACAGATCCAGGTTCATCGAAATTGAAAATTGCCGATTCAACATCAGATTTTGCAGATGTTAGATTTGGTAGCAGTGGAATGGGTCAGTTAGAGATTGTTGGCTGGTCAAGTGGATGGAATATCAATGCTAAAACTGATGGTAAGCATCTTTATCTCAATCCAGATTCTGGTTCAAATTCCAATGTCTATATCGGACGCCACGAAAAACAATTATTTGTACAAGGTAGTGACGGTAATGTTGGCATTGGCACAACGGATCCAGGTTCATCGAAATTAAAAGTACAAGGGAATTTAACTGTCACTGGCAGCTTTAGTGCTAGCAGCAACACCTCTGGTGAGCGTACTCTGCTGATGGAAGCTCCCAGCGACGGTAATCATCGCGGTGACGGTACTCAAGGAGCAACCGGCTTAGTCTATCGAGTGGCAGAAAATCCCCCTGAAGGTGACCCGATCTTCCAAGTCAGAAGCGAAGGAGAAGCAGTTCGTTTATTTGTAGAGCATGATGGATGGACTGGGAGTAGCAGCAATTCTGCATGGTTTGGAGGTACTGAAAGAGCGGTAGTGCCTATGCGGAAGTGTGGGAGTGGTAAGATGAATCTTGTCCAAAAATAGTCCTATGAATGATGGAATGCCCTCTATGCGGTCATCATAAGACCCATCAACAGGTCAAAACTAGTAAGGGAAGCCAACGGTACTACTGTCGAGTGTGCCAACAAACGTTCACTTCTACTTTTGATACTCTTTACTATCGCGCCACAAATTGAACCCAAAACAATTCACACGGTTCTACAGGCTCATGCCTCCGGAAGTAGTTTGAGAGGAGTCAGTCGGACGACTAATCTCGCCTACAATACGGTAGGAACGCCTGCTGCGAGCAGCTACGGTGATTGGACAAATGATTCATAATGCCCGTGTACAGAAGATTGAAACCTCACAAATCAGCGGTGATGAATTTTGGTCATTTGTCCAAAAAAACAAAAACGCTGTCAGTCCAATGAATTGAAAGAAGGAGACTGTTGGTAGGAGATGACTCAAGCATCATCAAGCGGCTTAATTCTGGCCGCTCTTGTAGGTAAACATACTGACCCTATCATCGAAGAATTAATAGTGAATACAGAAGGAAAAACCGATTGTCAACAATGGCGTACTGATGATTGGGGTGGATATAGCGCGAGTTTTACCTCCACAAGTAAGACACATCATCGGTAAAGAGCAGACCCAACAACTAGAGCGAACGTTCCGGGATTGTCCGACAGCAGACGGGTCTCGGGCATCGGCGACAGCAATTTATTTGCCAAGGTCATCGGAGCAGACCTTAGCAACAGTAAGGTTGGTAGTCAGCTATTTCAATTGGATTTGGATTCATAGTCGCTTTGGCAATACGGCGGCACAAAGGTCTGGGTTAGCGTTCGCGTAGCGTGGCCTACGGCCAATCGCCCCTTGGAGTTGGAATGACTTGCGTAACTTACCCACACTTTGCTGATGCACTACCAAAGAGCTAACTACTTTGCAGGTAATGTTGGTATCGGCATTAATCCCGCTGAAGAACCATTACACATTCACTCCGCAGCAGGTCAAGGATTGAAAATTGCTGCAACCAATAAAACTAACATCATAAAATTGCATGTGGCGAGTGGTGATTATGGCTTCCTAAAATTAGGGGGAAGCAATGGAGATACTATATTGCGAGGTGGTGATAATCACAATTCCATTTTCCCTGGTAATCTTAATGTAGGTGGTGGTTTATATGTTACTAATGTCCCTTATGGTGATCACAAAAATGCACAGTGGAAGAGTAGTACGGGACAATTCTATCACGACAATTCTTCCGCTAAAACGAAAGAAAATATCATTTCTCTGGAAGACGATTTTGAGAAAATTTTGACAGTAGAACCCAAGACTTATACACGACCTAACCATCCCAATCGTTGGGAAATTGGATACATTGCTGAGGAGTTTAACGAAATTGGTCTTAACAAACTTGTTTACTATGACGAACAGGGGTTACCTGAAGCAATTAATTACCGAAAAATAAGCATGTACTTAGTTGAAGTTATAAAAGATATGGCTCACAAGAGCAGCAACTATGAACAACGGATCAATCAATTGGAACTTCAACTAAATCAACTAGTGTCAGATGACTAAGTTGAGCAAGACTTGGAGGTAGGGTAAAATGATGGGATTGAAAGCCCAACCAAACAACAACAATCCTAGGGTGGGCATTGCTGAGTAGAATTGTAGGGTGGGAATTGCTGATAAAGATCATTATTGAACACCGAGCAATTACATGGGCAATGCCCACCAATGCCCAAACAACCCAAGATCCATAGTTTATTGACCATAATTTTGACCTTGAGATACCTTTTTATTACCGATTAAATTAAACCATGAAAGAAAAACTCGAACAACGCTTAAAATCCCTAAAATCAGAATATGAAGCTGGTCAAAAAATGCTAGCGGAACTAGAAGCAAAACAAGCCAACCTCCGAGAAACCTTACTCCGCATCAGTGGCGCAATTCAGGTACTCGAAGAAACCTTAGGCCAATCAACTGATACAGAGGAAAACAATACTCAGCCATCGGAGGTAGTTGGTGCTCAAGTAGAGTAGGGAATCGGGAATCGGGAATCGGGAGTCGGGATTTTTATCCTGAGTCTGTCAGCGATCGCTCTTGGTTGTATCTGGGTGCGATCGCTCCTGTTGTGATTACACTCACACTAGAGGAAATTGCTCGCAATTTCCTTCCGTTGGAAACAGGCAATGTCCACCCGACAAGATCAGCGATCGCACTATCAACTACAAAATGCGAACGCGCCCCGCGTGACCATTCGCGAAGCGTGGCCTAAAGGCCAAGGTCAATCGCACTGATTGTGAATTCTGGAAGGGTTGGGGCTTGGAAACCGGCCATGGGTACCCTGGTTGGTGGGCATTGCTCAGATGAATTCCGGCAGGTAGGCGAGTTGGAAACAGGCTTTTCCCACCCTACAAGCTGCTAGGATATAGAGAAACCTGCTCCTACCAACTAATTGCACCTGATAAAAATCCAGAAGAGAAATGAGTGAAAGCCCGGTGTTACCAATTAAGATTCCTAAGGAAGAAATAGAGCAATTTTGCCAGCGTCATCATATTCGCAAATTGTCTTTATTTGGTTCAGTGTTGAGGGATGATTTTACACCGGAGAGTGACCTGGATTTTTTAGTAGAATTTGAACCAGGCAAAACCCCTGGTTTATTTAGGTTAGCCAGTATGGAAATAGAACTTTCAGAACTAGTAGAAGGGAGAAAGATTGATTTAAGAACTCCTAATGAATTAAGTATTTATTTTCGATACAGAGTGATGGCTGAGGCCATGGTGCAGTATGACAGCAATTGACGATTTAACTCGCTTGCACCATATGCAGGATGCAGCAATAGAAGCTCTCGGTTTTATGTCTGGAAAGACCAGAGAAGATTTAGCTAAGGATAGGATGTTGGTGTTGGCAGTTGTTAAAGATTTAGAAATTATTGGGGAAGCGGCAGGTAGAATTTCAGCTGAATGTAGGGGGAGACATGCTGATATTCCTTGGGCAGTGATGATTGGGATGCGAAATCGTTTGACCCATGCTTATTTCTCTATCGATTTAGATATTGTTTGGGGAACGGTGAGGAATGATTTAGTGCCACTGGTTGAGCAATTGCAAAGGGTAATTCAGGAGGAAAGTGAAGGAGAATCGTAGGGTGGGCAAGGCTCTCGGAAGATCAAAATTGAACGCCGAGCAATTAAATGGGCAATGCCCACCAATACCCATTTGAATGTAGAATGAAGAATTGAGAATGTAGAATGAAGAATTGAGATTCGTAGGGTGGGAATTGCTGATAAAGATCATGATTGAACCCCGAACAATTAAATGGGCAATGGCCACCAATACCCATTTGAATGTAGAATGAAGAATTGAGAATGTAGAATGAAGAATTGAGATTCGTAGGGTGGGAATTGCTGATAAAGATCATGATTGAACGGCGAGCAATTACATGGGCAATGGCCACCAATACCCATTTGAATGTAGAATGAAGAATTGAGAATGTAGAATGAAGAATTGAGATTCGTAGGGTGGGCAAGGCTCTCGGAAGATCATGATTGAACCCCGAACAATTAAATGGGCAATGGCCACCAATACCCATTTGAATGTAGAATGAAGAATTGAGAATGTAGAATGAAGAATTGAGATTCGTAGGGTGGGCAAGGCTCTCGGAAGATCATGATTGAACCCCGAACAATTAAATGGGCAATGGCCACCAATACCCATTTGAATGTAGAATGAAGAATTGAGAATGTAGAATGAAGAATTGAGAATCGTAGGGTGGGCAAGGCTCTCGGAAGATCATGATTGAACCCCGAGCAATTACATGGGCAATGGCCACCAATACCCATTTGAATGTAGAATGAAGAATTGAGAATGTAGAATGAAGAATTGAGA
>NZ_MKZS01000004.1:0-725 GCF_001942495.1 Moorena bouillonii PNG | reverse complement strand
ATGGGCAATGGCCACCAATACCCATTTGAATGTAGAATGAAGAATTGAGAATGTAGAATGAAGAATTGAGAATCGTAGGGTGGGCAAGGCTCTCGGAAGATCATGATTGAATCCCGAGCAATTACATGGGTAATGCCCACCAATACCCATTTGAATGTAGAATGAAGAATTGAGAATGTAGAATGAAGAATTGAGAATCGTAGGGTGGGCAAGGCTCTCGGAAGATCATGATTGAACCCCGAGCAATTACATGGGCAATGGCCACCAATACCCATTTGAATGTAGAATGAAGAATTGAGAATGTAGAATGAAGAATTGAGAATCGTAGGGTGGGCAAGGCTCTCGGAAGATCATGATTGAACCCCGAGCAATTACATGGGCAATGGCCACCAATACCCATTTGAATGTAGAATGAAGAATTGAGAATGTAGAATGAAGAATTGAGAATCGTAGGGTGGGCATTGCTGAGCTTGATCATGATTGAACCCCGATAAATTAAATGGGCAATGCCCACCAATACCCTTAAATCTTTGGGTGGGTAAAGTAATGGTGAATTCGGATAGGATTGGGGGTTAGAAAGCAACAATGGGTACCCTGGTTGGTGGGCATTGCTCAGATGAATTTGGGCAGGGTTGGGAGTTGGTTTCAAGCAATGCCCACCCTACAAAAGCTTAATTCTTAATTCTTAATTCTTAATTCTTAATTCTTAATTCTTAATTCTTAAT
>NZ_MKZS01000003.1 GCF_001942495.1 Moorena bouillonii PNG | reverse complement strand
ATAGATCTTTCCCGACTCACTCTATACAATAAGTCTACACCCGGATTTGATATAAAAGATTGGTTGATTAAGTTTCGGGGGTTATCGAAATCAGAAAGTAAACAGTTGGCACAGCAAATTTATAGAGAAAGCGAAGGAACACCACATACTATTTGTTCAATATTGGAGGATAAATTTAAGTAATGACCGCATCTAAACGATTAACATTTACAGGGAATCTTACTCGCAGACCTAAAAAGACTCATAAAGATTCCCCACAAAAGCCAGAGCCTTATGTGGTGTCTTCAGAATTAAAAAAAGCCGTAAATTTAGCAATTTATCTCAGACGACCGTTACTATTAGAAGGGGATGCGGGGTGTGGTAAAACTCGTTTGGCTTCAGCGGTTGCCTATGAATTAGGACTGCCCCTTTATCGCTGGGATGTGCGTTCAACAACCAAAGCCGAAGATGGACTCTATGAATATGATGCTATTCTCCGATTACATGATGTACACACTCAAAAAGTAGCACCAGAGCCCACCGTTGCTCATGGACAACCGGAGTCAGAAGACTTGGATCACGAATACTTAGACCAGGAAGACTCGGAACCAGTTAATCGCAATCCCGCTAATGCTAAACACTATCGTCAATTTGGTGCCTTAGGGAAAGCCTTTAGGTTGAAGAATTTTCCAGCTGTGGTGTTAATTGATGAGATAGATAAAGCAGATTTAGATTTTCCCAATGACTTACTGACCGTATTAGATGAGCCTTGGGAATTTAAAATAAAAGAAACTGGAGAAACCATTACAGCAACACACAAACCCATTGTGTTCATTACCAGTAATAAAGAAAAAGGTAACCTGCCTGCACCTTTTCTCCGCCGTTGCCTCTATCATTACTTAGACTTTCCTAACGACCCCAAGCAGTTGCAGGAAATTGTTGATAAACACTACCAGGTGTGTGAGGAAGCACCACCCCCTGCAGATTTAGTCAATACTGCGATCGCTCGTTTCCTGGCGGTCTGGAACGAAGGGGGTCTCTTCAAGACACCAGGAACTAGTGAATTTCTCGATTGGCTCAAAGCCCTTCATACCTTTGAGTTAAAGCCTTACAATCCAACAAAATTAAAAAAAGACCAACTGCTCCCCTATCCAGAGTTACTGTTTAAGCTGCAACAAGACTGGAAAAAATATGCTAAAGCCTCATGAACTCCTTTAACCCCCAATATTGGGTAACTCGTGCTTTCATTAGCCTGCGCCAAAACAGATTTCAGCTTGGCGTAGGGGAACTTTTCGCAGCACGGCAAGCGGTGAAAGGGGGATTTGGAGAAGATGAAACGGCACTGGCAGAGACCTTAAAGCTTTTATGGTGTCACTCTCGATCAGAACAAAGTCAATTTGACTCGATCTGGGACTCCATCAGGGAGTCGTTGGGGGTTATTTCTCCCTCCAAACGGACTGAAAATAGTGTTTCAGAAAAACCCAAGTCTAAACCTGATCACGAGCAGCTCAAGGTATCCCAGAAATTATTGCAGTCACCACCCCAGGAGGTTGTTACCGAGAGCAAACCAAAACCGGACTGGTCATCCTTACCGGTGCGGGCACCCTCTACCTTTGTAGAAAACGAAGATATTTCTAGCTTACAGACATACTATCCCATTTCCCGCCGTTCAATGGTCTATAACTGGAGGTATTTGCGCCGACCGATTGCCGATGGATCAATGGATCAACTGGATGAAGCCGCAACCGTTAAGCAAGCAACTCGGCAAGGGTTTTATCTGGCTCCAGTCTACCGCAGACGTGAACAAAACCATGCCCATCTCCTACTAGTCTTGGATCAGAATGGTTCAATGACTCCGTTTCATCGCTTCACCAGTGACTTGGTAGAAACGGCACAGTATGACAGCACTCTGCAACCAGAAAAGGTGAATGTGTTCTATTTCCATAACGTACCTGCTGCCAGTGTCTACAAAGACCTCTACTTGACAGAACCCATCCCCCTGCAAACCCTATTCACAATCTGTGACCAGGAAACCAGCGTATTAATAGTCAGTGATGCTGGAGCAGCAAGGGGCTATCGTAAGTTAGAGAGGATTCGGGCAACTACCAGCTTTCTGTTTAAGCTAAAGCAGCACACCACCCTTTTGGCTTGGTTAAATCCAATGCCAGAAGACCGTTGGCTGGGTAGTTCCGCAGAAATTATTGCTAATTTGGTGCCAATGTATCAGATGGATAATGATGGATTAAGTAATGCCATCGACATTGTACGTGGACAACCCCTACAACACCTCCATTCCCCCTGATCATGACAACTGTGGCTGAGGAAGAACAATGGCACCAACAAGCAGCAAAGCAAGCCGTCGAGAGGTTTGTAAAACGTTTTGATGAGTCCTATCGGGTCTTGGCCTATCATGCGGCTTTGCCTCTGGTGCTAACACCGGAGCTAGTGAACTACTTGCGCAATCAGTTTTTGCGCAATGAAAAGGTTCCGTGGGTGGCGGAGGTTGATTTGTTACTGTCGGATTTGTGTTCTCAGGTAGGCTATGAGCTTTATGCCATGGATACTCATATCCGAGGCTATCTGCTAGAGCAAATGAAACAAGACCCCCGCTTTGGTAAGCCGCGAATGCAGCAAGTGGCCCAGGTTTTAATCAACTATGTCAAGTATCTGAGTCACCTTCATCCCGGTAGAAAGCAAAAGGAATTAGAGGCACAGCGTTGGGCAGCAATGGTGTATTTAGGGGATGAACAGTGCAAACAGGCAGCACGAGAGATTGCCGAGGAGCTCATAGAAACCAGTAGTGGAACCGATTCTGAAAATCTTACTGAATCAGGTATGCGGGCAGAATTAGCACGATTAACACGCATTACCGCAGAGCTATCCCCTCAGTTACAACAGGAACCAACCTTGGTGGAGTACGCAAGACTGATCCAGCGAGTCCTAAGACAGCCAGAGACAGTTACTCCAGCTGAACTTAATCCCTATCAGTTAGATGATTTGGAGTTGAGAGTCCCAGATTGGTTATTACCAGAAACACTGAAAAAAACAGTGTCAGCTTCTGGGCAGACAGTGACTGAGGTTGAAGGTTTACCACCCCTGCAAACCTTTCAATGTAATGTGCTAACCATTGGGCTTAGAACAGGGAAAGAGATATCCTCAGAGATTGACTTAGAACCCTTTGACTTTCAAGTGGCAACGATACAGGTAAAAGATGCCATTCAAACCGCTGAAGAAGCAGTTTTTGGTTCAACAGGACCCTCGTTTACAGACCTACAACGAAGCATCTTGAGAGGAGCATTAGACAATCAGACTTACCAAGAAATCTCCCATTCACTAGGCTACAGCTCAAAATATTTACAATCTCTCGGCTCTAAGTTATGGAAACTGCTGACAGAAGCCCTGGGTCAAAAAGTTACCAAAACTAATCTTAAGTCTGTATTAAATGCCCGATTAACGATCGACCGTCGTGAGCACCAAGCTTATGGTTTTACCCAAGACTTAGGGAATGGAGTTGAGCTAGAGATGGTTGCTATCCCTGAAGGAAGTTTTATCATGGGTTCCCCAGAAACCGAACAGGGGCATAGTGATGATGAAAGTCCCCAGCATCGAGTCACCGTTAAATCCTTTTTGATGGGCAAATACCCAGTTACCCAAGCCCAATGGCAAGCTGTCGCCGCCCTACCCCAAGTCAACAGAGAACTTGAAAGCGATCCATCTTATTTTAAAGGGGAAAACCGACCTGTCGAGCAGGTCTCCTGGTATGATGCGGTAGAGTTTTGTGAGCGGCTGTCTGAGTATACCAAACGCCCTTATCGCTTGCCTAGTGAAGCCCAGTGGGAGTATGCTTGTCGAGCAGGTACAACGACTCCGTTTCATTTTGGCGAGACAATTACAACGGACCTAGCTAACTATGATGGCAACTATACTTATGGCTCTGGTTCCAAAGGCAAATATGTTGAGGAAACCACCCCAGTGGGTCGAGCAGGTACAATGACTCCGTTTCATTTTGTCGGGACCATTACAATTGACCTAGCTAACTATGATGGCAACTATACTTATGGCTCTGGTTCCAAAGGCAAATATACTGGGGAAACAACCCCAGTGGGCAGTTTTCGGGTAGCCAATAACTTTGGACTCTACGATATGCATGGGAATGTGTGGGAGTGGTGTGCAGACCATTGGCATAATAACTATGAAGATGCACCAACAGATGGCAGTGCCTGGGAGGATGATAATGACAATAACAATAATAATGATAATGATAACGAAAACCGGCTGTGGCGGGGTGGTTCCTGGTTCAACGTCCCTGACTACTGCCGTTCTGGGTCTCGCTGCATCTATGTTCCGGCTCTCAGCCACAGCGGCGATGCTGTTGGTTTGCGTGTGGTGTGTGGGTGTGCGTGGACTCTTTAACCCTTTACCCTTTTACCCTTTTGCTCTTTGCCCTGTTTTGCCTTTTCCCTCTTCCCCTTTCCCCGTAGAACTGGCATCTTGGTGTAGAACTGGCATCTTGGTGTAGAACTGGCATCTTGCCAGTAGCTGGGGAATAGTCCCTGTGTAGAACTGGCATCTTGCCAGTGGCCGGGGAATAAGCCCTGTGTAGAACTGGCATCTTGCCAGTGGCCGGAATCAGCCCCGCGTAGAACTGGCATGTTGCCAGTGGCCGGAATCAGCCCCGCGTAGAACTGGCATCTTGCCAGTGGCTCCAGAATAGCCTTTATGAATGTGTCAATATCAATCAAATTAAATATTGGTCACTGGTAATATGCCATCATATTGGTCACTGGCAAGATGTAATAATCCTGGTCACTGGCAAGATGCCAGTTCTACTCTTATCACCACTGGCAAGATGCCAGTTCTACTTTGATCACCACTGGCAAGATGCCAGTTCTACTTTGATCACCACTGGCAAGATGCCAGTTCTACTTTGATCACCACTGGCAAGATGCCAGTTCTACTTTGATCACCACTGGCAAGATGCCAGTTCTACTTTGATCACCACTGGCAAGATGCCAGTTCTACTTTTATAACTGTGGAACAGCCTTTCAGCCTGTCTCAACGCACTAAAATAAAAAAATATACCCCATTAATGTCTTTAAAAATGTAACTAATGACTACCCCTAACTCTCCATCCTATGGGGCACAGGCTTCGAGGCGGTCTCAAACCAAGATTAATAATTATGACTGGCAGGATGCCAGTTCTACCAAGATTAATAATTATCACTGGCAGGATGCCAGTTCTACGAATTCTAGCAGGGGGACAAGGGAGTTTGTAACGTAGACATGGCTTGATCCCTAGCTC
>NZ_MKZS01000002.1 GCF_001942495.1 Moorena bouillonii PNG | reverse complement strand
GAAACTCTTTTCATGGGGAATGGAACTATGTAATTAAGCCTCTTTCTCGGGACTATATTGTTAAAGTTATTTTTACATGACTCCTAAGCTCCGCTCTGCTAACCTCTACAAGGCTAACCTCAGTAGAGTTAACCTCAGCAAAACAGACCTTTGTGGGTGTTACCTTGGCAGGGCTAACCTTAGTGGTGCTAACCCCAGTCTAGCTGAGTTTAGAAATGCCGACCTAAGCCAGGCGGACCTCAGGGGTGCTGACCTCAGTTGGGCTGACCTGAGCAAAGCTGACCTGAGCCTAGCTAACCTCAGCAAAGCTGACCTTAGTGGAGCTAACTTCCATAAAGCTGACCTGACCAAGACTGACCTGAGCGGGGCTGACCTGAGCGGGACTGATTTGAGCGAAGCTAACCTCACCAAGGCTGACCTGAGGGAAGCTTACTTGATTAGGACTCAAGCATTAGACTGTAATTTTACTGAAGTAATCTTTACCGGAGCTTGTCTGGAAGATTGGAAAATTAATCAGGGCACGAAGCTGAAGCATGTGATTTGTGAGTATGCTTATCTAAAATATGACTATACACAAGACAAATTCATTGAACGTCGCCCTAAGAATGAAACTCAGAACTTTGCCCCAGGAGAGTTTACTTGTCTGTTTCAGAAAGCCTTGGAAACTGTTGACCTGACATTCAGTAATGGTATTGACTGGAAAGCTTTTTTGCTTTCCTTTCAACAGCTGAGGGAAGAATACGGTGAGGAATACCTATCAATCCAAGCTATCGAAAAGAAGAGCAGTGGTTCATTTTTGATTAGGCTTGAAGTACCACTAGATGCTAGCAAGGCTGAAATTGAACGTCAGGCAAAAACACTATATGACACTAAACTCAGTACCCTTGAAGGAATATATCGTGCAGAATTGAAAGCTTCCCATGACCAGCTAGCAAGCTCCCGTCAGCGCAGCGCAAATCTGTGGGAAATTGTTAAACAGCAAGCCAATAAACCCATTATTTAAGGCTTTTCCGTACCTATGATGGTAAATTATTCCTATGATGTCCAAAATTATTGGTACACAATAATTTTGGCAATTATTTACCGTTAGTTTAGGACGTTGAAGTATAACATCAAGGGATAGCTATCTTTGGAGTTGTTTGAACTAACAGTTTGGCATAGTAAGTCCGGAAAAGCCATAGGCTCTTACTTCTACAAATAAGTCTTTAAATAAGTCTTTGTACAATTCACAGTATCTATCTACAAATCTCACTGTGGTGGAAGCAGCCTGTGTGTAAGCATTCAGCCGTCAGCCGTCAGCCGTCAGCCGTCAGCCGTCAGCCGTGAGCTATTAGCGTAGCGTGGCCAACGGCCAAGGCTCACGCTACGCGAACAGCTTTGTGGCACAGGCTTCGACCCTTGGAGGTAACTCAGATTAAACCAATGCTTACCTGTTTTATTCAAAAGCTGTTTGCGTAGCTTGCGCGTAGCGCATAAGCTGATAGCTGACGGCTGATAGCTGATAGCTGACGGCTGATAGCTGATAGCTGATAGCTGATAGCTGAATGCTTACGCCTGTCTCGCCTTTACCATACTTGACCTCAGGGTTTCAGAGGTTTCTTCTTCATGTTACGTCTCCCAGAGTGACAGAAGAGAGATATTTTACTAGACAGTAACAGCTTGTATACTCTTTTAATGAATAAAGGAAATTCTAAAGGAAATACTAGTGATATGGACAGGATACTGACGACTACAAACAGTAGCAAAACTACAACAGGCATTAGATAGTATACTTTAATAAGTAAACCAATTAAAAAGAAGTTGAGGACAATGCTAAAAATTAATAACCCTGAATTAATAAAATTATAATTGCTAAGCTTACCCCTTTTACTTCCTACGATATTGGGATTTTTATAATGATTATTGGCCGTCGTAACCATCATAAAATCTAACATATACAACAGAATTTCCTGGGTATTTTTGGGACGATTTTTCCAATCATGTTCCATTAGAAAATCTATTAGATCCAACAGTCTCTTAGAAACAAATTTAACTTCATTTCGCCAGAACAACTTTTGAGTTTGTAAGTCTTGTGTAAAATCACTAGGGTGTTTACGACTGAGCAACCGCACAAAGGTACGACCTAAGGAAAAAAAATCAGATTGTGGATAAGCTTCATGTTCATTCATCATCTCTGGCGGCATATATCCTAGGGTTCCAATACTGGTATTTTGCGAAGTAATTTGTTGTTGAATAATGTATTTTTGGGTTAGTGCTTTAACTGCGCCAAAGTCAATTAATACCAGTTGTCCATTGGGTCTGACCATGATGTTATCAGGTTTAATATCCCTATGTAAATACTTGGGATGGATTTCATTAAGTATTACTATCAGTTGTTTTAGCCAGTCAATTGCCTGTGCTTCAGTAATTAGTTGATTGTTCTGTCCCAGCCACTCTTCCAACGTTAGTCCATCAATCTTCTCCATCACCAAGCAGTGTAAGAAGTCGTCTTGGTTATTTTTATTAGGCACAAAACGGAAGTAGCTATCTGGCTCAACTCGGGGAATTCCTGGATGATTGAGCTGCTTCAACACTTCTACTTCTCGCTGAAACAGCTCAACGACTTTTTCTCTCATCTTTGAATTGCTATAGTAACTTAATTTCAGGACTTTCAGCACTTTCATTTTGCCTAAGTTACTTGAGTTAATACCAAGCAAATCTTCTACCTCAAAGGTTTGACTAAAGTTACCGCTACCTAACTTTTTAATAACTTTATAACGATTGTGTATTTCCTGTCCGATCTGAATCATAGTTACTTAAATCAGCCACCCTGGTACAAACGTTTGTTAAGATACTTTTTAATTACAGGATCTAGGGTAAAGAAGACTTCCCCCATATCCTGATAATTTTTTTCAATAAGTGAACGTTGTAACAAATTATTTAGAGATGTCTTTATTTCTGAAGTCGCTCTGTTGGGATATGAAGAAAATTCAGCTAGCAAGTGTTGAGTTGAGACTGGCTCGGTAGCCATGGCTAAATAGTTCATTAGCTCTTGATCAAAATCTGATAAGTGATAAAATTGCTGGTCGAGGAGACTGAGCAAAACATCACCAATAAATAATGACCCTTTGAGAAAATCCGAAATTTTACCATTATGGCAGTTTTGGATCGTCCTAACCGCAATCTTTAAGGCTAAGGGATGACCTTTGTACCTATCAATTAGTTGTCCCACTCCATGCACAGATTTAGAAAGACCGTAGTTTGACAAGAGTGCTTTGGCTTCTTCCTTTCTCAAGCCTTTGAGTTGGAATTCCCGAATTCTTCCTGCCCTGATTACTAGTTCCTTAACTTCCTGGGGAGGTTCTTGACTGGTCAACAACAAGCAGCTTTGATGGCGTTTGTACCCAATAGATTGCAGTAAATTTCCATACCCCTGGTAGCCCTCTTTGTAAATTCCAGAGGATTGACCAGCATCCATGATCGCTTCTACTTGATCAAGCACTACCAAACAACGATGCTGGTTTAGGTAATACATTAGTCGCGATACCAGGTTATCTAGAGTTGTTGATGAAGGGTTTTCCTGATGGTTGGACAAGAATTGGATCAGGTCACTCAGAAGTTCTTCAACAGATGGAGTATGGTTGAGGGTACGCCAAATCACATACTCAAACTGATCCTTAATCTGTTCAACTAGCTTCGCTGACAAGGCAGTTTTGCCAATGCCAGTAATGCCCAAAAGAGCCACCAATGGACAGTTATCTGTGACAATCCATTGCTCTAGCTGAGCCAGTTCGTTGGTGCGTCCGTAGAAATCCGATACATAGGGTGCGTCACTTAAATCGAGTTTGAAGAGGGGACTACTCTGGGTCGGCTCAGGAATAGAGGTTGACGGTTTTGGGACTGACTCAAGAACTAGCCGAAGATTTTTTTTGGTGACACGTTGTCCTGTTAGGTCTGACAGTTTCTTCCATAAGGCAGGAGCAGCGATCTTCTTAATATAATCGATGGTGTATCCAGGAATATTCATGTCTTCGTAGGTTTGACCTGCCCAAGAGTCTTGGATTATCTTCTGATCACGAGGAGACAGCTCTTTTTCTCCCTTGCCAATCAGCAAATTATTTAATTGGGTTAGGAATTTGTCAATATCCATGATGAATGTCAATGAGGAACACGGAACAGGGAAGGGGGAATTACAGATGTTTTATACCAAATCCCCTTTTATAGCTGCTGTTAAGCCCAAAAAACTGAAACTCGCGGCTAAATAAACTTTTGGGAGCACCTCAAGGACTGGGTTTTCCAGGGGTTTTTTAACCCGGATGTGGTATGAAACCTCTGGGTGCGTAAGTCCTAACTGCTCGATCGGGCATCCTGATTTCTGTGTGGGGTTCATGACAACTCCCTTGACTGACTGCTGACTTTTGACGGGATCTTTTTTCTTCAACCCGTTCCCGTAGCGGCTCAATGCTTAGGATCGCGCTCATTTCTGAATCCGCCAAGCCTTGTCTTGATCCCAAGCGCGAGTGGGAGAAACCCCCTTTGGCTTGGCTGCATCGCTATTATAGCGTTAGCCATGATCATTAAGCCTAGTTTTTTGATAATAAGATGTTGAGCTGAAACCCTTATTTGATGGTGTTTTCCCCAGAAGCCCTGAAAAGTCAGGACTGACTGCCCCTATTTATTATATAGCAGTACTCAATTGGGTGAGGTACAAAGTCCTGGGTTAATGGCAGTAGGGAGTAGGGAGTAGCGATGCAGCGCGGTCAAAGGGAGCCAGTGCGGTCAAAGGGAGGCAGCGCCGCCAAAGGGGGTTTCCCCCATCAGCGACTGCATCAAGACAGGTGCTGACCCAGGTGACCCACACAGCAACCTTGACCATGAGCGACGGCATCAAGACATTGAATATACCTCATAAGTATGATAAACCCTATAGCTCCTTTTAAGCCCAGAGGACTGAAAGTCCCGGCTACAAAAACTTTCGGGAGCACCTCAAGGATTGGGTTTTCCAGGGTTTTTTAACCCGGATGTAGTATGACATGTCTGGGTGTGTAAGTCGTAACTGCTGGATCGGGCATCCTGAGTTCTGAGTGGGGTTCATGACTAGCAACTCCCTTGACTGACTGTCCCTATTATCCCATTCATGAGGATTATGTAAGCATATGCGCTACGCGCAGGCTACGCCAACAGCTATCAGCGTGTCGCGTATCAGCTATTAGGGTGTCGCGTATCAGCTTATGCCTTACCTCCCAGCGTCGTTCGCACAGCGTGGCCAAAGGCCAAAGCCTGTGCCACGCTACTAGATCGGTACTTTTGAATAAAATAAGCTGACCGCTGTTCGCGTAGCGTGAGCTTTTAGCTCACGGCTGACCACTGACCGCTGACCACTGACCGCTGACCACTGACTGCTGACCACTGACCACTGACCGCTGAATGCTTACAGGATTATTCATAAAGTTCATATGAATTGACCGTTAAAAGAGCTGAATTTTTGGGATTTTAATTCTTGGTTGCTTTCCATACTATCGAATCATAGGCGATCAAATACATCAGGTTGCCATTATCTCGACCGTCTATAACTTGATGGAATGGCTTGATGCCGAATGTATACCAGGTGAGCTTTATGAAAGAATCTGTTGTTTACTGTCCACCTCAAGGACATCCAAACATGGGGTTACAGGCAACTAATTGCCAGCTGCCTTAGTAAAGGGTATTAGCCACTTCTACTGCTTCTTTTTCTTTTTTTTATTTAAGGAAAAAATAATGGAAGATCCGACAATTTTTCAAGAATCCGCCCCATTTGGTTCAAATGACGGTCTCTTCAGAGAAGAAAATGGTCTTCTACCTGGAGTTGAAAACCTGAATTTAGAACCAGATCGACTTGGGCTTATCGGGGCTCAAACTTTTGACCTGGAGTCCATCTCACTCGATCAGAAGGCTGTTTGGCTTCAAGATCCAGAATTGATCAGCTATAGTGTCCTAAACAGTGACACGATTGAGACAATAGCAAACACTGATGGCATAGATATCATCACTGGGCACCATCAAAACGATCCTCAGGCGCGACCCAAGGGCAGTTTACCTGCTCATTGGAACGCGCGCCTGGTAGAATATCGCTCAAATTACAAAGATCCTCTAACAGGTGATGCAGACAGCGATGGCGATTTAGATACCGACGATCTAGCTCTGATCGTTCGCGCCAGTGGAACTAAAGTGGAGTCTGGAGATCCCCTTGATGTGAATGGAGATGGAAGAGTTACAACAAGAGATGCCAGAAAGGTTTTAAGAACGCTGTTTAGGAACGATGACTATGAAGCACCATTACTCTCAGCAGATCTGAGTAACGATACTACTAATGATGGTGGAACCAATAGTGATCGCATTACAGCAGATCCTTCTATAAGCGGAGTTGTTACTGATGCGAGCCAGGTAACGAGGCTTTATGGGAGCTTGGATGATGAAAATTTCACCGATATCACCCATACGGTGAACCCAGACGGTAGTTTCTCTCTAAATCGGCCTCTGCTAGAGCAAATCAATGGTTCTGCACTGGGAGATGGAGAACAAACCCTTCACCTACAAGCAAAAGACCAGTGGGGAAACCTCGCTCATTTCGATCTAGATTTTACCATGAATCGGGTTCTGTATACGGTTTCTAATGAAGATAGCCGGGAATTAGCACTGGTTAATACTGAAACAGATCAAATGATCCTGCTTCCACTAGATGATATTGAGGGTTGGGAAGAGGTTGAGACACAACTTCGTTCCACTGAACCCCGTTATTTTGAGGCTGAATTGACTCCAGAACAGGTTTATATCCCCGAAGGCGAGCCAAGTCCCATCGGAAGCGGTGCGAGCGGAATCATGAAGCTTGTTTTAGATCCAACCGGAGCCAACTTTGGCAAAGAAGGACCTGCGATTAAGTATACCATTGAGTTGGAAGGAGTAGACCTCGGTGGAACTTCCACAGAGACAACCGCAGACGATGTGACTGCTATTCACCTCCACTCTGGCTCTCAAGGAGCTGAACGTATTGGGCCACATACCCTGAATATTTTTGGTCTACCAGGTGAAGATGATGATGATGCGGTGTTCGATTTTGAGAACAACACCATCACTGGAATCTGGGATAATCTTGACTCAATTAATTCTGCCAACAACTCTAATACCTCCAATGGTGTCCCGGATCATCACTTGAGCGATGTCCTGAGTGGCATAGAACCCCTGACCACCAAGACAGTATCTGAATATGCTGACGAACTGTTGGCTGGCAATCTCTATTTACAGGTACATACAAACGAATTTGACATTCCAGGGGGAGTCTTACGGGGTCAAGTTGAAGAAGTTCCTGGAGACGGAACATACGAAGCTTCTACTGAAGGCTTTATTGAATCTACTTTTGTCGAGCATATCCTGATTACTCCTGACGAGCAGAAGATTTATATGACGGTGAATGGTTCCCTGCAAATTGCTAACGCTATTGTCGGAGCCGAAATCCGTTCCCTTGACTGGGAGGCCGGAACTGCTGACTTGAGTGTTGTCTCTACTTTTAAGACGGCTGAAGCGGGGGAACCCACTGTTTATCCCATAGGTTTATCTCAGGTCGATGATAGTCAACCGATTCAGTCCTGGCCTGCACAGGCTTGGAACCAGGTTCACGGCCCGTCTATCCAGCCTGGGTCACCTATCATCCAGTTCTCCCAGTGGACGAGTGATCGCCTCTTTTTCATTAACGATGAGACTAACGAACTTGTAGAAGGCTTTGACCCGCTGGTCATTGAAGGAGTTACCGAGCAAACCCACGGTGTGTTCTACAACCCCTCCGGTACGATTGCCTTGTCACCAAGTTACTACTGGGATCTCTATGACATTGATTTATACAAGGTTAATCCAGACAATACCGTGAGCTATGAAGATAATATCACTCTTAGCTCCCCTGAGGGCAATGGTGCATTCACCCACTATGTCAGTTGGATTGACGATCGCTATGCCTACACTGCCAACATGCAGTACGGTCCAACTTCCCTGACTCCAGAAGGTGTTGATATTGTTGGTCCGGGAATTTGGCTGATCGATGCCGTTGAGGGAACTGCAGAGCGGATTATTGGTACGGCAGCTACTGCTGATGACACGGGTATTTTCCGCAATCCTTCTGACCTGATTGTCGTGGGGGACAAGCTGTATGTTGCTGAAGAAGATTCTTTAGATGGCACCTTTGGTGAAGACGGCTATATAGCGGTGTATGACATCAGTGACAAGGATAACCCAGAGTTTATCAAGCGTCTTAAGCCTGGTGAAGACTTGCCTGCAGATTTCCAGATTGCCCACGGGTTGAGTCCTTCAGCCGATGGTAGTGCGGTTTACGTCGCCAGTTACCGCTCCAATTACCTGATCAAGATCGATACCGAAACAGATACGGTTGCTAAGGTCTATAGCTCGGAAGACGGACTTCAAGGAGTTCACGGTGGCTTTGCTGCTGGTGCTTCTCGCTAAGTAGTAACAGGGTGGGGAGTTCGCTGCTTCCCACTTTTCTAATCAGCTGCTGAGCATGTAAGAAAGCATGTTTGGACACAGAGGGAGAGAGGGAGAGGGGGAGAGGAATTGAGCGGTTCGATCTTCTTTTGCCTCATGAGGCAAATCAAATGCCGATTAGTTTGATTAAATCAAAACATTTGGAGAGTTAAAAATGAAAACTTTAAACAATAGTCAATTTCAGAATACAGCTACTCTTTCACTCAAAGAGAGAAATTTCAACTCTCATGACGACTCCCATTGCCGCACCTTACTAGAAAAGATCTCCAATAAGTGGCCTCAACGAGCACAAGTGAAGAAGCAGGAGCCCAATCCGAAATTCGATCCAACTTTGAAAGACTTTCGCGTGGATTTGTTGCCATTTAAAAACCATCCTCGTTTCAAAGAAGCATCCGAGGAAGTCCAGAATAAAATTCTCTCCTGCGGCTGGCTGGCTTACAATGAGAAAACTACCGCCATTGAATTAAAAATAGTTGTCCCTGCCTGTTCCGATATTATTTATAAAAATGTACCCGGAACAGAGGATGACATCAGTCAGAAGATTGCGATCGAGACACTTACCGATGAAGCTTTCCACGTGTTACTAGTCAACAACGCTTGCTCCATTACCCGCAAGCAAAGGGGTTTAGAGTCCCTGAGGTTGCCGGAGTTCAATCTTGTGATGAAGATGCGTCAGGAGCAAGACCGTTGGTCGGAAGATTGGCAAAAAATGATCGTTCAGTTGGTAACGGCGATCGTCTCCGAAGTTTTCATCAGTGACTATCTCAAGCTTTTAGCAGAGGATAGCACTATTCAGCCATTCAACCGATTGACCGTTGATATGCATCGCCGTGACGAGATGGCTCATAGCCCTATCTTTAAAAATTTGGCTAAGTTGGTTTACAGCAAACTGACTAAACAACAGAAGGAATTCTTCATAGAAATGCTGCCCAAACCAGTTAACTGGTTTGCCAATATCGAGCTTGGTGTATGGGAAGCAATGTTGGCTCAGATCGGCTTTCCACATACTAAAGAGGTGATTGGTGATTGCGCAAGAGACAACGAGGTTAACCTGATGCGCATTGATTATAACGGGATTACTAAGCTCGCCAAAGAGTTGGGCATTTTAGACTCCCAGCGCGGGATCGATAGCTTCGCCCAGGCCAATCTTCTTAACTGAAGATGCAGGTGAGGACTGAAATTCAGATCTAACTAAGCCCACAACGATGAATTTGGTTCTCACACTTTCCTCTGGAACGACTACAGTTGGATGAAACTTTAGCAAAATACCATCAATTGAGTACAAGTTATGACTAAAAATGCGATCGCCATCACACACGTTTGCTTTGAAGATCTAGGCAGTTTACATCAGGTTCTCGAGCAACAGGGTTATCATGTCACCTATATCAAGGCTGCTTCTGTTTATCTAGATAGAATAGATTTTCTCTATCCAGACTTGGTCATAATTTTAGGTGGGCCGATTGGAGCCTACGACGAATCGGATTATCCTTTTCTAAAAGACGAACTTCACATCATCGAGCAGCGTTTAGCCGCTAATTTACCCACCATCGGTATATGCTTGGGGGCTCAACTGATGGCAAGGGCTCTGGGGGCAAGGGTTTACCCCGGTGGTGTCAAAGAAATTGGCTGGGCACCCATAGAGCTGAGCTATGCAGGTCAAAAGTCACCTTTGAACTATTTAGCCAAAGAACATACTGCAGTCCTACACTGGCATGGGGATACTTTTGACCTTCCTGATGGTGCTACTCGTCTAGCCTCTAGTTCAAAGTACAAGAACCAAGCCTTTAGCTGGGGTGAATGTGCTTTGGGTTTACAGTTTCACCCAGAAGTAACTGCTACAGGACTAGAGCATTGGTTTGTTGGTCACGCCTGTGAAATTAGTTCAACTCCCGATGTCACTGTTGCCGAATTGCGCAAAGACACGGCTATGTTTGCCCAAAAATTAGAGTTTCAAGCTACTTTATTTTGGCAAACATGGCTCAAACAAGTAGAAGCTATCCAGAATCAATTGATGGAAGTGGACCTTATGGAAATCGAAGTAAAGGTTAAGATGCCAAGATCGATCAAAAAGGCACTTTTGGAAGAGACAACAGGTAATAACTTATTTCCCCATCTATCCGATCAACTCCTACAAAAAGGGTTACGAGGTGTTGCCTTGAATTCTGCCGGAGGAGAATGATTGCCATTGCTCGGTGCACGCCTCCGGGGAGGTGGCAAAATGCTCTGGGCATTCAAGCCGGAGGTGGCGATCCCCAAAGGGGGCATCTACTAAAGCACAGTGATGAGGGCGATCAGAGTCTGAGTAAATATTAGGTCGAAACAAGCGGCAGGTAACGCACATCTTGAAAACAGGAATCTGTCATCGTTCTTGGAGTACTCGCACCATCTTAATCAAGCCACGGAAGAAGACATCAGTTTCCTCCTCTGAAAGCTCATCTACAGCAGCTAGCAGTCGAGCCAACTAGCTGCATTATCTGCTTCCTGCTGTCCTTTTGCTGTCAGGGGGCAATCGCCCGTCTATCATCTGGCGCAAAACCTTTTTTAACTAAGCCCTTTTTCACAACTACTGCTACTGCATTGTTTGCTGTTGCTGGTTTAACTGCCAGTCCATCAGCTATTTCCAATAGTCCCATGGGCGATAACGAGCGCGATCGCTACCAACGTGCTACCCGCACCTCGATTTTTCCAATCACCCGTTCGCCCTTTGCCCACACCCCACACCCAGTAAGGCTAACAATGCTGCTTGTCACCCCGTCAGATAGTCAAGCCTAATCGCGGGAGGTCTTGTTCAACCCAGTTTTCGGAGGGGATTTCTTAATAAAACTTTATACAAAATCTGGTTTTATCGGTTGACGAGAGCGGAAAAAACGTTATTATAGTGAGGAGTCCTAAATATATGTAAAAATAAATCTGTTTAGGACTAGCAAAAGTCTACAATTTCAGGAGAATTAATCATGACGACCAAAGCAGTATTTTATCACGCAGGATGCCCAGTATGTGTTACAGCAGAAGAGCAGTTCGCGGAAAGTCTCGATCCCTCGAAATATGAAGTGGAAGTCGTGCATCTCGGCAATGACAAATCACGCATTGCTGAAGCAGAAAAGGCGGGAGTAAAATCCGTTCCAGCTTTAGTTATTGGGGCAACACCCTTCCATATCAATTTCGGAGCATCTATCAGCGATCTAAAATAATTGCGCTCCGAAATTGCTCTTTAATTTTTACCTAGGAACTAATCCTGTTTACTATATGGCGTAGATCTAGCGAAGCTGTCATCAGGGGCAATAAACGCTGGCAACGCTTGCTATGTAAGGGTTTAACCCATCGGAAGTTGGGGGAGTTCCCCCCAAATATGGCAGCCTTCGGCTACCAGTAGCAAAACTGAGGCGATCGCGGAGAAGCTAAAAACGCTAAAAGTATCATTCAGTAAAGCTTTTAGCAATTTTATAGCGACTCGTGCCCAGACAGTCCCAAAGACTGAAAGCGGCAAAATTATCTAGATTGCCCTTGATGACACTTTTGCTAGTTCTGCCCCTATATGTAGGCTTATAAAAACTAGTAAAAACTAGATATGGATCTTGAAACCTCGTCAACCTGCATATATCAGTTTCCGCTGGTATAGTTACAAGTTATAGGTAATAGGGAAAGGGGAACGGGGAACGGGGAACAGGGAATGCATCTTTCCAGTATTTGTAAATACTGAAAAGCCGCATCGGCGGCTTGATGAATCTTCAAATCATACTTAGGTAGCTCTTTTCTGATTGCTTTATGAAACGTTTTATCAAATTGGCTAGTTTAGCTTTCGCGATCTCAAGTCTTGCTGTTTGTTTAGCAGTTTTCGCTCAACAACCAATCAATTCCGTTAACTCTCTTCCTGTAAGTCCCGATTTAGAACTTCGCCAAGCTAATGTTACCTATCTGTCTGATTTAGACTTATTAGTATTTGAAGAACAAGTAAAAGGCACTATTGGTAACACACTCCCCAATGCTGCTGGTCAACTAGATACGGCTCCGGTTATGGGTTATGTATTTCCGACTACTCTTAAACCAGAAGATGTGGGTTTTAACTCTACAGAGGGGATTGTGGCTTTAGCAGCTACTTCCCATCCCGATTTCGATGATACTCCCTTGTGGGATGAGGATAACAATAATAACTATGGTGATGATGGTAAGATTTTTCACACTCACTGGGTTGTCTTAACTCCAGATGAACGAGTTCCAGGTGGTTTGTCCGTAAAAGAGTTTGAGAAAGAAGATGACAGCGTAGTCCTTCCGCCTACTAACCCAGGCATGCAAATGTATATGGATTCTCCAGGGTTTTGTGTTGTTTCCAAAAACAATTCCCTCAAGATTTTAGTCCCTGCTGAAAGAGTTAATCACAACATCAAGTTTAAATTTGATGGCGTAACTGCCTACATGGAAGTTAATACTTCTGATTCAGAAAGACCGTTACTTGGTGTTTATCAAGTCTATAGTGTTCGTTCTGGTGACCTCAGCCTTCCTTACTCCATTCAGCAACGTTAAATGTAGCGGCTCGCAAATAATGAGTTTATAGCTTACTGTTTGCGAGCCGTTACATTTACCCGATGCCCAATGATCACAGGCAACAGTGCAAAATAAACCCGCTGCATTCCGTTCTCACTCAACCGCACCCCCATTACCTTACAATAGGGCGATCGCCCCTAAAATCCCAAATTCTGCACCGCTCTCCGCTTCGCCTCCTCCCCGCGCCTGTCATATTTAGCAGTCGTCACCGGCGACCCATGACCCGCCAACTTCTGCACCGTTACTATATCAACTCCCGTATCCAACAAGTCCAAGCAATCTGAATTTTTTGTGACTTTCATCAGAGTCAGACTCCCTCTTCACCTATGCTTGTCAAGTTGAGCAATGCTAGAGAAGCTGTCACGAAGGGCCAATAATTCTGCCCGAGAATGACTGCCATTGCTCGATGCATGCCTCCGGGGAGGCTGCAATATGCTCTGGGCATTCAAGCCGGAGGTGGCGATCCCCAAAGGGGGCATCCACTAAAGCACAGTGATGAGGGCGATCAGAGTCTGAGTAAATATTAGGTCGAAAGAAGCGACAGGTAACGCACATCTTGGAAACCGGAATTTGTCCTCGTTCCTGAAGTGCTCGCACCATCTTAATCAAGCCACGGAAGAAGACATCAGTTTCCTCCTCTGAAAGCTCATCCACAGCAGCTAGCAAGAAGTCGGGCCAACTAGCTGCATTATCTGCTTCCTGCTGTCCTTTTGCTGTCAGGGTAATGGCGATCGCCCGTCTATCATCTGGCGCTTTACCTTTCTTAACTAAGCCCTTTTCCACAAGTACTGCCACTGCATCGCTTGCTGTTGCTGGTTTGACTGCCAGTCCATCAGCTATTTCCGATAGTCGCATGGGCGATAACGAGCGCGATCGCAGTAGAGCAAGAATTTGACCTTGGGTTGGTGTGAGCCCTTGTAAACCTGCATCTTGCCAAGCTTTACTTTTGAGAGCGAGACTGATTTTAGCAAGACCAGCGATTACTTTGTGGCCAACGGCATTCTTTGACGTATCGAACGGGTTAGTGATGATAATTTCTCCTTAATAATGCCCAGGGTAAACCCATCTTATTTTGAAATGGCTACTGGATATGAGATTCATACCATAAGTAGTTTTGCTGATTAATTTTTAAATCTTTGTTAGGTGCGCTCTTACCATTAAGAATTAAATTCGCCACTGGTCGCACCTCAGCCATGCAAAGGGCGAGTGGGTTAAACCCCCCTGAGGCCACTGCATCGCTTCTGAGTAAGGTTTCTATACTTTAGATGCGTTTGCCTTGTAATAATGCCTAGATTTTATTAAATGCTAAACAAGGAAACGAAAATAGTCAAGCCTAATCCCAGGGGGTCTTGTTAAACCCAATTTTCTGAGGGAATTTATTAATAATAATTTATACAAAATCTGGTTTTATCCGTTGACGAGATCGGAAAAAACGTTATTATAGTGAGGAGTCCTAAATATATGTAAAAATAAATCTGTTTAGGACTAGCAAAAGTCTACAATTTCAGGAGAATTAATCATGACGACCAAAGCAGTATTTTATCACGCAGGATGCCCAGTATGTGTTACAGCAGAAGAGCAGTTCGCGGAAAGTCTCGATCCCTCGAAATATGAAGTGGAAGTCGTGCATCTCGGCAATGACAAATCACGCATTGCTGAAGCAGAAAAGGCGGGAGTAAAATCCGTTCCAGCTTTAGTTATTGGGGCAACACCCTTCCATATCAATTTCGGAGCATCTATCAGCGATCTAAAATAATTGCGCTCCGAAATTGCTCTTTAATTTTTACCTAGGAACTAATCCTGTTTACTATATGGCGTAGATCTAGCGAAGCTGTCATCAGGGGCAATAAACGCTGGCAACGCTTGCTATGTAAGGGTTTAACCCATCGGAAGTTGGGGGAGTTCCCCCCAAATATGGCAGCCTTCGGCTACCAGTAGCAAAACTGAGGCGATCGCGGAGAAGCTAAAAACGCTAAAAGTATCATTCAGTAAAGCTTTTAGCAATTTTATAGCGACTCGTGCCCAGACAGTCCCAAAGACTGAAAGCGGCAAAATTATCTAGATTGCCCTTGATGACACTTTTGCTAGTTCTGCCCCTATATGTAGGCTTATAAAAACTAGTAAAAACTAGATATGGATCTTGAAACCTCGTCAACCTGCATATATCAGTTTCCGCTGGTATAGTTACAAGTTATAGGTAATAGGGAAAGGGGAACGGGGAACGGGGAACAGGGAATGCATCTTTCCAGTATTTGTAAATACTGAAAAGCCGCATCGGCGGCTTGATGAATCTTCAAATCATACTTAGGTAGCTCTTTTCTGATTGCTTTATGAAACGTTTTATCAAATTGGCTAGTTTAGCTTTCGCGATCTCAAGTCTTGCTGTTTGTTTAGCAGTTTTCGCTCAACAACCAATCAATTCCGTTAACTCTCTTCCTGTAAGTCCCGATTTAGAACTTCGCCAAGCTAATGTTACCTATCTGTCTGATTTAGACTTATTAGTATTTGAAGAACAAGTAAAAGGCACTATTGGTAACACACTCCCCAATGCTGCTGGTCAACTAGATACGGCTCCGGTTATGGGTTATGTATTTCCGACTACTCTTAAACCAGAAGATGTGGGTTTTAACTCTACAGAGGGGATTGTGGCTTTAGCAGCTACTTCCCATCCCGATTTCGATGATACTCCCTTGTGGGATGAGGATAACAATAATAACTATGGTGATGATGGTAAGATTTTTCACACTCACTGGGTTGTCTTAACTCCAGATGAACGAGTTCCAGGTGGTTTGTCCGTAAAAGAGTTTGAGAAAGAAGATGACAGCGTAGTCCTTCCGCCTACTAACCCAGGCATGCAAATGTATATGGATTCTCCAGGGTTTTGTGTTGTTTCCAAAAACAATTCCCTCAAGATTTTAGTCCCTGCTGAAAGAGTTAATCACAACATCAAGTTTAAATTTGATGGCGTAACTGCCTACATGGAAGTTAATACTTCTGATTCAGAAAGACCGTTACTTGGTGTTTATCAAGTCTATAGTGTTCGTTCTGGTGACCTCAGCCTTCCTTACTCCATTCAGCAACGTTAAATGTAGCGGCTCGCAAATAATGAGTTTATAGCTTACTGTTTGCGAGCCGTTACATTTACCCGATGCCCAATGATCACAGGCAACAGTGCAAAATAAACCCGCTGCATTCCGTTCTCACTCAACCGCACCCCCATTACCTTACAATAGGGCGATCGCCCCTAAAATCCCAAATTCTGCACCGCTCTCCGCTTCGCCTCCTCCCCGCGCCTGTCATATTTAGCAGTCGTCACCGGCGACCCATGACCCGCCAACTTCTGCACCGTTACTATATCAACTCCCGTATCCAACAAGTCCAAGCAATCTGAATTTTTTGTGACTTTCATCAGAGTCAGACTCCCTCTTCACCTATGCTTGTCAAGTTGAGCAATGCTAGAGAAGCTGTCACGAAGGGCCAATAATTCTGCCCGAGAATGACTGCCATTGCTCGATGCATGCCTCCGGGGAGGCTGCAATATGCTCTGGGCATTCAAGCCGGAGGTGGCGATCCCCAAAGGGGGCATCCACTAAAGCACAGTGATGAGGGCGATCAGAGTCTGAGTAAATATTAGGTCGAAAGAAGCGACAGGTAACGCACATCTTGGAAACCGGAATTTGTCCTCGTTCCTGAAGTGCTCGCACCATCTTAATCAAGCCACGGAAGAAGACATCAGTTTCCTCCTCTGAAAG
>NZ_MKZS01000001.1:8219421-8262658 GCF_001942495.1 Moorena bouillonii PNG | reverse complement strand
ACCGATGGTGGCACTGGTAGCGGTACAGTAACCGATGGTGGCACTGGTAGCGGTACAGTAACCGATGGTGGCACTGGTAGCGGTATAGTAACCGATGGTGGCACCGATACTGGTACAGTAACCGATAGTGACACTGGTAGCGGTACAGTAACCGATGGTGACACTGGTAGCGGTATAGTAACCGATGGTGGCACTGGTAGCGGTATAGTAACCGATGGTGACACCGGTAGCGGTACAGCACTGAATGATTTAACAGTCCTACCAACGGATGATGTCACAGTCCTAGCACCCGATGATGTAACGGTTTTACTACCGGATGATTTAACAGTTTCACAACAGGTAGACTCAACAATCCCCACACCGGATAACTCATCAATCACACCGCCAGAGGTTCCACCATTGGTAGAGCAACCAATCACACTGGAGGCGACTGTTAAAAGTGACCTAGTCTATGGCATAGAACAAGCCTTCACAGAAGAATATCAGGCATACTTTATGCGATCGCTCAAGAGCAAAATTTATAATCAGAATGATGTACGCGATCGCACTCGTGAGCTTGAGCGGGAGACTGGTCTCAAGACTGGGGTTATTTACGTCAGTTTTGTCCAAAACTCCCTGACATTGCCAGGAACGCGATGCCAAACTCCAGCAATCCCAGCAGCCGAAATTGACCGACGATTTGGTTACCGACCCTCTGATCTACCTTCAGAACCCGAAAAATGCTTACAAAAAAGCGATGACCAGCTAGAACTGTTGCTGATCACAGCAGATGGTAATCCAGTTCTGCGGCGAGTCTATAACGCAAATCGTGCTGAAGTCCTAGCTGTGACTAGAACCTTTCATCGAACACTGATCAATCCCCGAAGCAAGGATGATAAGGATCATCTCAAACCAGCTCAGCAACTTTACCAATGGCTGATAGGACCGTTGGAGGCTGAGTTAAAAGCTAATAAGATCGAAAGCCTGATATTTGCCATGGATCAGGGGTTGCGCTCCCTACCCCTGGCTGCTCTGCACGATCAAAAGAACTATCTAATAGAAAATTATAGTGTCAGCCTGGTGCCTAGTCTTAGTTTGACCTATTCTCGGTTTACCAATGTTCAATCCTTGCGACTGCTGGCGATGGGAGCCTCCCAATTTTATGATAAAGAGGATTTGCCTTGGGTAAAAGTCGAGTTAGAAACAATTATCGACAAAAAACTGTGGAAAGGTGACTATTTTCTAAACGAAAGCTTCACTCTGAAAAATTTAAAGGCTCAACGAAAAAAACGGAAATTTGGGATCATTCACTTAGCTACCCATGCTCAGTTTAATCGAGGAGCTCCTGAAAATTCTTACATTCAAATGTGGGACAGAAAACTGGGGCTCGATGAATTGGAAAATCTATTTTATGAGCCATCGGTAGAGTTGTTAGTACTCAGCGCTTGCCAAACCGCTTTGGGAAATCGGGAAGCAGAGTTAGGTTTTGCTGGATCAGCGTTTCAGGCAGGGGTTGACTCCACTCTAGCAACCCTTTGGTCTGTCAGTGACCAAGGGGCTATGGGGCTGACTACTGAGTTTTACCGTCAGTTGAACAAGACACCGAGTAAAACTGAAGCCTTGCGACAGGCACAGTTGGCCATGATTCGAGGCAATGTCCGGATTGAGAATGATCACTTATTTATCTCTGGCAAGAAAATTGGTTTATCTTCAGAATTGTCAGGATTTGGAAAACAAAACTTTAGCCATCCCTACTTCTGGGCGGCTTTCTTGCTAGTTGGTGATCCTTAAACAGGGAGTAGGGAGTAGGGAGTCGGGAATCGGGAATCGGGAGTCGGGAATCGGGAGTCGGGAGTCGGGAGTCGGGAGTCGGGAGTCGGGAGGTGTGGGGAGATGGGGAGATGGGGAGATGGGGAGATGGGGAGATCCCAAACTCTTCCCCCTGTTCCCTGTTCCCTGTTCCCTGTTCCCTGCTCCGAAGTCCCTGCTCCCTGCTCCCTTTACTTCCCTTGCTATAACCCAATCGTTTTTAGCATTTCCAAATGCTTTGAAACCGGTACAAGGGTATTGGCAGTAATCATCCCGCTGGCGGCAACGGCTGGTAAGCCAATACCGGGAAAGGTTGAGTCTCCACAACACATTAGTCCAGGTAGGGGTGTGCCAGGACCAGGAAAGATGCCAACTCCTGCTCGAATGGCTGGACCATAGGAACCTCGGTGGCGGCGCAGAAAGCGTTCGTGGGTGAGCGGTGTACCGACTAGAGTGACTTCACAACGGGAACGAATGTCTGGAATGATCCGCTCCAATCCTTTCCACATGATTTCTGCACGCACCTGCTTTTGTTGCGCATAGGCTTCACTGCTACGACTCATCCCCTGCCAGAGTTCATAGGGTTCGTTACCTGGAGTATAAACGTGAATCACGTGTTTTCCTGGTGGTGCTAGGGATGGGTCTAGAAGGGATGGAATCGATAGCACTACTATATTCTGGGGAGCGGTAACACCTTTTTCCCAGTCATTAACGATAATGTAGTGGCAGGCTAGGTCTTTTTGTAGTCCTTCAGCATCAATGCCTAAGTGGAGATGCATGAAGCTGTCACACTCAGGGGTGGCGTTTCTCTTGGCTCGATAGGATTTTGGTATTGCTGAATCTGGCAGTAGTTTGAGGGTATCCCATACTGAGATATTAGACACTACTGCTTTACGGGCTCGGATTTCTTTGCTGCCCCGCAGACGCACACCTACGGCACGGTTGTGCTCAACTATCACTTCTTCAACATGAGCATTAACTATCAACTGACCGCCATGTTTTTCTAATCCCCGCACCAGGGCATCAACCAGGGCACCACTACCACCAATGGGATAGTCTAGCACTACCCCTGGTCGATACCATTCCGCAAACATAAAGGCCATCTCTGCCGCAATGGTTCCATCCGCTGGTAGTCCGGATAATAGAAAACAAAGCAAATCGAGCCAATTACGGCTAAAGTTGTCTTTGAGAACACCGTCCATAATCTGGCTAAAGGGTCCTCTGAGCTTGATAGAATCCCCAGCATATCGTAGAAAAGAGGGGGCAAATCGGCTGAGGGTGACCAGTGCGCCGAGATCAAAACGGATGGCAGTGAGGGGAATTGCGATCGCAGCCTTAGCTAGGGGTTCCATCACCCGCTGGAGCTCACGCCATTCGGTGACAGCATCATTACCACGAAGCCTGGCTAGAACCTCACAAAACTGATCCGCACCAACGGATGTGTCAAAGTCACCTTCAGGCAAACGGCAACCCCATGTATTGTAGGTTTCCCATGTTAAATCCTCACCGATGGCATCTAGCAGTTGTCGCAGAGGATTGGAAGAAGGGCTGTAAGACAAACCTGAGTAAAGAGACGGACCGGAGTCAAATTTGAATCCATTGCGCTCAAAAGCGTGAGCAGCACCACCAGGGATTGAGTGGCTCTCGCAGACTGTGACGTTAAAACCGTAGCGAGCTAGAAGAGAGGCGCAGCATAAACCACCAATCCCACTGCCAATTACAACTATATCTGTTTCTTTACTCATTGAACTTTGGGCTCGATAGTTTGCAATGTTGTTTATTCTATAGTAGGGAGTTGGGGAGATGGGGAGATGGGGAGATGGGGAGATGGGGAGATGGGGAGATGGGGAGTCAGATGAGCGATTGCCTCTTGCCTGTTGCCTTTTGCCTCTTGCCTTTCTCAAGGTTAAAAATGCTATAGTTTCAATTTTTCTCGTATCGTTTCTTCATTTGCTCTAAACCCTACCAATACCGCTGTGCCATCCTTCACAAATAGGGGTCGTTTCAGCAGCATCGCATCTTTTGCAAAGGCTTCAACCCACTCTTCATCTGTCCAAGTCTTTTTTTCTTCACCTATTTCACGATAGGATTTACCAGAGGTATTACGCATGGGTTTAGAGCCCAATGCTTCTACCCAGCTGCTAATCATATCAGCAGTTGGTGGATGCTCTTTAGTATTAATAAAATCATAATCAACACTGTTATCTTGGAGCCATTTAAATGCTTTTTTACAAGTTCCGCAGTTGGGGATACCGTAGACTTTAATTGACATGATTTTTTTCCTTATTTTTAAAAAATGGAATCGGGAATCGGGAATCGGGAATCGGGAATCGGGAATTTAAATTTACCGACAACTGGGGCGAATTATAATTTAAAATAGGGTGTAGAGCGTAGGATATAGCAGATAAAATTTATTGAATTTATTACTAAATAATACACCTGGTAACCCTACACCCTACCCTAAAACTAAACTTTGAATTTCTCGGTAATCCGCTGCATCGCTTCGTCTACATTTTCCCGACTGTTAAATGCGGAAATGCGGAAATAGCCTTCCCCGGCAGCACCAAATCCAGAACCAGGGGTTCCGACTACATTGGCAGTGTTGAGTAATTTATCAAAGAAATCCCAACTGGATAGACCATTAGGTGTTTTAACCCAAACGTAAGGGGCATTTACGCCACCATATACGGTTAATCCAGCCGCTGTTAGTTGATCGCAAATAATTTTGGCATTTTCCAGATAGAAGTTGACTAGTGCTTTAACTTGCCCTTGGCCTTCTTCAGAATAAACGGCTTCAGCGCCTCGTTGTACAATATAGGAAACCCCATTAAACTTAGTACAATGGCGGCGGTTCCAAAGTTTCCACAGTTCTACATCTGAACCATCGGATGCTTTGGCTGTTAGGGTCTTTGGTACTACTGTTAATGCACAGCGGGTGCCGGTAAAGCCTGCATTTTTGGAAAAAGACCGGAATTCAATGGCACAATCCCTTGCTCCGTCAATCTCGTAGATGGAGTGGGGTAGGTCTGGGTCAGTGATAAAGGCTTCGTAGGCTGCATCAAAGAAAATGACCGAGCCATTAGCTTTGGCATAGTCTACCCAAGTTTTGAGGTAGTCTTTGCTAGCGGTTGCTCCGGTAGGGTTATTAGGGAAGCACAGGTAAATTAAATCAACTTTCTCGGAAGGAATCTCAGCGGTGAAGTTATTCTCGGCGGTAATCGGTAGATAAACCAAACCCTCATACTTACCCGCATCATTAGCATCTCCGGTATGACCAGCCATCACGTTGGTGTCTACATACACGGGATAAACTGGGTCAGTAACGGCAATCGTGTTATCGTTCCCAAAGATGTCGAGAATGTTGCCAGTGTCGCACTTGGAGCCATCGGAGATGAAAATTTCCCCAGCCTCAATCTCACACCCCCGCCCTTGGAAATCGTGGCTAGCAATTTTTTCCCTTAACCAAGGGTAGCCTTGCTCTGGACCATAACCTTTGAAGGTGGCGCGATCGCCCATTTCTTCAACGGCTTTGATTATGGCGGTGCGGCAGGCTGCTGGTAGTGGTTCGGTAACATCACCAATCCCCAGCTTGATTAGCTTAGCATCGGGATTGGCTTCTGCGAAAGTATTGACCCGTCGCGCAATTTCGGGAAATAGGTAGCCAGCTTTGAGTTTGAGGTAGTTATCGTTAATGGTTGCCATAGTAGATTGGTATAAACGCCCTCAAAACAGCTTATATCAAGTCTGGTTGAATACCTATAATTAAGTAGAGGGTGGGCAGGGTGGGGAGATGGGGAGATGGGGAGATTTTTATTAAGGTACATCTGCTGCGCGTGCAAGTGTTGCTAGTGGTGCTTTAGGGACGGGCTCGCCCTGATTTTCTTGGTAGCCAGTTTTGGGAAAGTTTGTCCGATTGTAACGGGCAAGATGCTCGTTCCACCCACCGGATCAATCCGAAGCTTGCAGTCTTATAACCACTGCTGGTCGTTAAAAATTAACATTAGCTGATAAATTATATGGAAATTCCTAAATTACTCAATACTGAAATCAGTGATGTAGCAGCAACATCCCTACTAACTTTCTATTGCCATGCCCTAGAAAGCCAGTCAAGAGATCCAATTTTAGAGGATCCATTAGCTGTTGAAATTACTCATAAATTAAACCCTGAATTATCCCAATCAGATAACAAGCTTTATCAAAGGTTAGCTAAGGGCAAGGTAGAAAAAAAAGTGGTGGTTCATGTTGCTATGCGCGCCAAACGCTATGATGATTATGCCAGAAATTTCCTGGAGCGATCGCATAACGGAATTGTGGTTAATATTGCTTGTGGCTTAGATACTCGTTTCCACCGGATCGATAACGGAAAGCTTATCTTCTATGACCTGGATTTACCAGAGGTGATAGCAGTTAAAAAGAAATTGTTGCCAGAAACTGAACGCTATCGCTTTATTCCGTCTTCGGTATTGAATTATGAATGGATGGAACTAATCAAAGAGTTGAAGGCTGATTCAGTTTTATTTATGGCAGAAGGCCTGTTTATGTACCTTCAAGAAGAGGAGGTAAAATCATTAGTATTGAAACTGCAATCAACCTTTCCAGGTTGTGAACTTATTGCTGAATTTGTCAATGCGGCTTGGTTAAAGCAGCCTCTGCAAGGAATAATGAACAGAAAATTACAACGGGATTTGCAGTTTGGCAAAGATGCTACGTTCAAGTTTGGAATTAAAGACAGTCAAGACTTGGAGGCTTGGAATTCCGGTATTGAATTCCTTGATGATTGGTTTTATCTTGATGAACCAGAAAAGAAAATTGGTTTGTTGAAAATTTTCAGAGATATTCCATTATTCAGGAAAATACTGTGGACTGCTCGTTATAAGTTAAATTGAAAGAAAATAGTCCAGTAGGGTGCGTTAGGGGCGAACTTGCCCTCATCTTGAACCTTGTAGCCAGCGTTGAGATAGTCCGCACCGTAACGCACCACTAAGGCAAAAGGCAAGAGGCAAGAGTAATCTCTGAGACAGATGTTAATCCGTAACTACCAAGTATCAGATGCTAAAACTGTTTTAGATGTCTACAAAAATGCTATCATGGGGATAGCTTCACAAGCGTATGATCGTAAACAAGTAGAGATTTTGTCATCCTATCCTAAGGATATCGACCAGTTTATAAAACGGCTGAGTATGGGAATAACACTTGTTGCGGTTGATAGCAATAATATAGCGGCTTTTGGTCAATTACATCCCGCTAATCACATTGATTTACTGTTTACGGCAAAAGACTACTCTCGCCAGGGTTATGCTACAGCGATTTACCAACAATTAGAAGATGAAGCCTTAAGGCAAGGGGTTAATTGTCTCTATACTGAAGCTAGCATAATTTCTAAGTATTTCTTTCTCAAACAGGGATTTACTATTATTGAACCGGAGACTGTATTCCTCAGTGGGGTAGGGTTTGAACGGTTTAGGATGGAAAAAGTAATTGGGTAAGGGAGTAGGGAGTAGGGAGTAGGGAGCAGAGAGTAGAGAGTAGGGAATAAAAATTATCAAAATTCATTTAGGTACCCTAAATTATAACGTTTATCATAGCTATGAGGTACATATAATTTTTTACCTCTTATCACTTCCGGCTTCCCTCTTACCTGCTCCCTGCTCCCTGCTCCCTGCTCCCTACTCCCTAAAACCGAATAATTTATATATTCCCCAAAGAATAATTGCTATAGCTTACGCACTGATTACCTCTAAAGCCGTCAACTTCAAATCACAGAAAGTCTGGGAAACAATCTGCTGATTACCCCTAAATTCTTGTTTTTGATAACTACCGTCTTTCAAGAGTAGCACAGTTACTAATTGCCCTTGGGAGTCAATAATCCAATATTCAGGAATAGCCCTTTGTTGGTATTGTTTTACTTTATCACTGTAATCACGTTGGTAGTTTTCATCATTTTGGTTTCTGTAGGGGCTAACTACCTCCGCAACAAACTGTGGGGGTTCCATATCAAGGGTGATAGTGAGGCGTTTTTCCGTTTGAACAAGATGTTCTTCTGTAATCACTACCAAATCAGGATAGCGGTTTTGAGGATTTCCTGGAACTTGCAATTCACAATCGTGTATCCTGATTAAACGAGGGTTAATGTGTTGGGCTAATTGATACATTAGCCACATCGCCCTCCAACTGTTTGGTTCACTCTCTGGTGGCAATTGTACTAACTCCCCATCAACCAGTTCATAACGGTTATCTGTACCGTCATCGTATTCCAGGTATTGGTCAAACGTGAGTTTGGAGGTGGTTTTAACCATCGTGCCATTCGCAGTTACTGACTTTAATCCTACAGTTTTTAGCTTAAGATTTTTTAGGGCGTTCCAGTACCGGCTCTTCAATAGCATCCCGTAGCCTTTCCAGGTTTCGGGTAAGCATTCAGCCGTGCGCTAAAAGCTCACGCCTGCGCGTTCAGCCGTGCGCTTAGTGCATTAGCTGATAGCTGATAGTGGATAGCTTAAGGTTCCCGAATGGTAAAATACTGGACAGATTGCTTGTTTTGGATGTAGCGATCGCTTACTTTAATAATTTTGCGATCGCTCATTTTTTTTTCTCTCCCTCCCCACACTTACCACACTTACCACACTTTAGGGAAGCCTACTGGTGGAACGGGCATCTTGCCTGTTCCCTGTTCCCAGATCCGCTGTTCCCTACCTTTACAGCTGGTGCGTTACGGGGCGGACTATTCCAACCCTGGCAACCGTGAACATGAGTTCGAGCCCGCCCCTAACGCACCCTACGCAGCTTAATTCTTAATTCTTAATTCTTAATTCTTCATTCTAAATTCTTCATTCTTCCCATTTCTACAACAAAACATCTGGAAGACTACCAAGCATTTCATCCCAAGTAGTGCCAGCCTGTAATGCTTCGATAACTATAGGAAGTGGTTCAGAAAAAATGTTAGGAAAGTCAGCTTCTTCAGGAAATCGAATGCTGAAAGCTAATTGCTCCTTTGGGGGATTGAATTGAGCATCAATTCCCTCACGGTTTCCTCTGGGATCAATTCGATACCAACCGAATTCAGCTAAGTAAACGGCATTAAAACCATGCAAACTGTAAGGCTCACCATCGTCATGAATACTTAATCGCTGATAACAAAAGCCTGCTGGAATTCCATTCGCTCGTAATAGGGCAGCTAGCAAATGGCTTTTTGAATAACAATAACCGGTTTTATACTTAAGTACATCCGAGGCACGACAGGTGACAGGGTTCATTTTATAGTCAACGCTATGGCAAATGTGGTCTCGAACCCATTCAAAACAGGCTTTTGCGTAAGCATTCGATGTTTGATGCTCTAGGCTAATTGTCTTCGCCAGTTCCAGAATTGTAGGATGTTGCCAATCGATGATTGGAGTGGTTTGTAGATAGTCTTTTAGACTGTTCATGTTACAAAGGGAGTCGGGAATCGGGAATCGGGAATCGGGAATCGGGAATCGGGGTAATAAAATTAAAGTAGGGTGGGCAAAGTAATTTAATCGTGAATACTCATTTTAACCAAAGGGTTTTTGCCCATCCGACAAACTACTACCCACACTACGCACAATACAGATAATATACATACAACCAGCAACACCCACCCCCTTAAAGTCGCCACACTCTTCATCGGTCGCCAGTTGCCCGAAACAATAAAACTCGCCCAATAATAAGGATGCTGATACTCCTTGTCTTTCAACAGTTGCAGTTGAGTCTGCCGCAGAGCCTCGGTGCGCCCCATGTTCTGGTCTAGCAAGCGCTGATAGTAAGCCAGCATCAGCTCTTTGGTGGCTTTATCCTCTACCTTGCGCAAACTGATCAGCTGAGTTTGTGAACCAGCAATCACAAAAGCCCGACGCAAGCCATAGATACCCTCTCCTGAACTAATCCGTCCGGAACCGGTATCGCAAGCGGATAAGACAACTAACTCGGTGCCAGACAAGTTAAGTCCTACGGCTTCCAAGGCAGTGAGTACCCCATTCTCTGGAGCTGTAGGCTTCTGCTTAACCCCTGCTAGCACTAGTCCGGACAACAGCATGGGATTGTCATAGAGTGTGGGCAGTTCTGGATTGGGAGAATTTTCAAAGAAACCATGGGTAGCAATATGCAGTATCCTCGGACTGTTGACTTGTTTGACTGCTGACTCTGTGGCCTTAGCCCCCAGTAGAGGGTCTACTCCCAGCTTCTTAGCGATTTCTTGTACTTCCTCAGCGGTGCCTGGTAATGGTGAAAAGTCCAGCTTTGATAGGTCAATGGAACGGGTAAGGTGGGCACTGGGGAGATTGCTATGATTTTGATTAGCAATCAATTCACCAGCAGAACGGTCAAAGTCAGGATTGCCCAACACCACCGGAGGAGTTTGACTGGCAGATTCCTGGGATAATCTCAGTAAGTCCCTGCCAGAGGTCAGGTAACTAAAGCGATAGTTTTCTACCAGATACTGCTGCTGCTGATCCACCAGGGCTTCAAAGGGAATCAGGTTGAGCTCTCCCTCCGGGGAAAGTAAGATATATCGAGTGGACCCTAACAGTTTGCGCACAGGCTCCATCAACCTCTGATCCACTTGCCGTGCGGCTTGCTTCAAATCAGCTGTGGGTGTTTTTTTGTCTTGGAGAGAGAGCCGAAATAGCTCCAGGTCTGGTTCAATCAACTCAACCTCCCCTAAGTCAATGCCTTGGGGGTCTCCTTGGGAATGAAGCACGTAGGCGGCGTAGCGAGGGGGACCCCAAGGTTTACCTTCTTTCGCTTTAGGATTGAAAGGTCGATACTTGACCAATTCCACTAGGGCGGTATTAGCTGGAATCAGCTTTTGAATGGCTTCGATAGTCACACTGTGGTTAGCTGTGCGAAAGTCAGGGCTGCGACGGCTAATTTGATCCTCTAATTGGTTGGCTTGTTCAGAGAGAGACTTGAACCTCTCTTGATAGTCTTCAAGAGGTAGATTTGGGGGTCGGTTGTAGGTCAGGTTGGCTAGTTGAGTGCGGGTAGCGTTGAGGTCATCGAGTAACCTCTGGCTTTCAGGGTCTAAGCTTTGACGCAGGATTTGCTGGCTGTTGGTGATGAAATCGAGAACACGACCTTTTCGCCGCAGGACGGTAGTCAAGGCCAGACGGGCTGCTCTGGCATTGTTGGCAGCTGCGTTGAGGTGCAGAGAAATGACTTGGTCTGTGGTATCAGAGATAGTATAAAGGTACTTTTGCTTTTGAGGCTCAGAACCAGCCACCAAATTGGAGTGGAGGTTGCGTTCTTCTACCTCCAATCCTTGCTCGAACAGCTCAAGGGCAGAGGTAATCTTACTTTGAGCGTGATACAGTAGCGCCAGGTTGTTGAGGGTGATGGCCACAAAAGGGTGGTCTGGTCCTAACAACTGTTTCCTCAGTTGTAAGGCTTGCTGGTAGAGGGGTTCGGCCTTTTGGTACCTGCCCTGGCTAGAGTATAGTCCCGCCAGGTTGTTGAGGGTGGTGGCCACAGAAGGGTGTTCCTCTCCTAGCACCCGTTTCCTCAGCTGTAAAGCTTGCTGGTAGAGGGGTTCGGCCTCTTGGTACCTGCCCTGGCTAGAGTATAGTCCCGCCAGGTTGTTGAGGCTAGTTGCCACAGAAGGGTGTTCTTCTCCTAGCCACCGTTTCATCAGCTGTAACGCTTGCTGGAAAAGGGGTTCGGCCTCTTGGTACCTGCCCTGGCTAGAGTACAGTTCCGCCAGGTTGTTGAGGTTAGTGGCCACATCTAGGTGTTGCTCTCCTAGCAAGCGTTTCCTCAGCTGTAACGCTTGCTTGTAGAGGGGTTCGGCCTCTTGGTATCTGCCCTGGCGAGAGTACAGGATAGCCAGGTTGTTGAGGCTGGTGGCCACAAAAGGGTGTTGGTCTCCTAGCCACCGTTTCCTCAGCTGTAAGGCTTGCTGGAAGACGGGTTCGGCCTTTTGGTACCTGCCCTGGCTATAGTACAGTCCCGCCAGGTTGTTGAGGCTGGTGGCCACATCTGGGTGTTCCTCTCCTAGCAACCGTTTCCTCAGCTGTAAGGCTTGCTGGAATAGAGGTTCGGCCTCTTGGTACCTACCCTGGCTAGAGTACAGGACAGCCAGATTGTTGAGGCTGGTGGCCACAAAAGGGTGTTGCTCTCCTAGCAAGCGTTTCCTCAGTTGTAAGGCTTGCTGGTAGAGGGGTTCGGCCTTGTGGTACCTGCCCTGGCTAGAGTATAGTCCCGCCAGGTTGTTGAGGCTAGTTGCCACAGAAGGGTGTTTCTCTCCTAGCAACCGTTTATCCAGGTCTAAGGCTTGCTGGTAGAGGGGTTCCGCTTCTTGGTACCTGCCCTGGCTATAGTAAAGTCCCGCCAGGTTGTTGAGGGTGGTGACCACATCTGGGTGGTCTGGTCCTAGGAACCGTTTATCCAGGTCTAAGGCTTGCTGGTAGAGGGGTTCGGCCTCTTGGTACCTACCCTGGCTATAGTACAGTCCCGCCAGGTTGTTGAGGCTGGTGGCCACAGAAGGGTGTTGCTCTCCTAGCAAGCGTTTATCCAGGTCTAAGGCTTGCTGGTAGAGGGGTTCCGCTTCTTGGTACCTGCCCTGGCTAGAGTACAGGACACCCAGGTAGTTGAGGCTTTCTGCCACATCTGGGTGTTCCTCTCCTAGCCACCGTTTCCTAAGCTGTAAGGCTTGCTGGAAGAGGGATTCGGCTTCTTGGTACCTGCCCTGGCTAGAGTACAGGACACCCAGGTAGTTGAGGTTAGCTGCTACATCTGGGTGGTCTGGTCCTAGGACTTGTTGCCGAATCTCTAATTCTCTTTCCCATAGGGGGATGGCTTCTGAGTACTTTCTTTGTTGGTAAAGCTCCAACACTTGCTGATTAAGTCGAGATGCTTCTGCTAGTTTTCTTGCAATAACAGACTCCCTTGGCTCAGTTGATGGTGAGCTTTCTTGGGCTTGGGCTATACCCGTCTGTTCCCATGGTGGCAGGGGAACAGCTGCCGTGATCCCAATCACACCGACTATGGTAGCCGCCATCAGCCCTGGTTTGATTAGACTTCTTGCAGAAGTAGGGAACAGGGAACAGCGATGCAGCGCGGTCTTGGGGGTTTCCCCCATGAGCGACTGCATCAAGACGGGAACAGGGAACAGTGGACAAGAATTGACGCAAATACTATCAGAAAAATACTTTTGCCAGAGGTCTATTAAGATTTTTGGCTTGATCAACGATTAGCTTCCTAAAATATCACGTATTTTTTGTTCCAGTTGACCTGCCCTGACCTGATCTCCCAAGGTTTGATAAACCTCTTTCCCTTGCTCTAGCCACGCGATCGCTTCATCCTTCTGGCCGATAATCCCACTGGTGACTGCCAGCCCCCCAAGCACTTGAGCTTGAGTGTCTAAATCTCCTGCTGCCTTGGCCAGTTCTAGGGCTTGCAGGTAACGCTCCCTAGCTAGGCGATTTAATCCCACTTGTTGGTAAATGTCCCCCAGAAGTTGATAAATCCGGATCGACTCAGATCCATCACCCAAAGCCGTTTCCAGCAGGTCAATGGCTTCAGTGTTTAAGCCATAACTGCGGTACAAATGAGCCAAGGCTAGTGCTTCTGCTGGCTTACTCCACTGCTTTTGCTTAATTTCCTCTGCTGCTGCTGATACCTCCTGGGCTTTTTCCTGATCGAGGATGGTAAACCCGGAACTCCCTTCCTGTTTATAACTTTGGCCTTGGTCAGTCTTGACAATTAACCAATAACGAGCACCTGGTTGTAGGGACTGGTTTCCTGAGTAAACTATCTCCGTTGCACTAGTTTGCTGCTCCCACTCCACCCCTGGACCAATCACCCTCACCTGGTAAGTGCTGGCACCCTCAACCTCATGCCAGCGCAATAGCGGTTGCTGATTGAGCACAGAACTATCCCGAGGTCTTAGAATATAGGGAATGTCTGGATTATTGCTTGATCTCTCAATCACTTTATCCTGGTCATATTTTAATAGCTTTGGCTTTGAGGTAGGAGCACAGCCTTCAGAGACAATATAGTCTCTGCCACCCTCCGGTTCCCACTCCGTTAAGTTCTGGCAAAGTACTTTAGCAAAGGTATTGCTGCCCAGTAACAGTTGATCGGTAGCAGCGAGTGAGACACCAATAAAGGCTGGCTGATAATCGGGCCAAGTGGAACGCTTCAGTTTCACCTGACCTTGAGGACGAAGAGCCACAACTAGATTGAAACCACCTCCGATGGGATGACCTGGTCTGCCGTGATCAGCTAATCTGGCTAAGCAGACTACCAAGGTCAACCCCAAAACCAAGTAAATCAAGAGTTTCCATTTTTTCCATTGCATGATGACTTCCCTGCCTCCTTTAACGCTTTGTGAGCTAAATTCAACCATTTCGGTTCATCGGGATTAACAATTGAACCTAGTTGGCAACACTTTTGCCATTGTTCAAGGGCTTCGCCATTCCGCGTTTGCTGTTCATAGACCTGAGCCAACAAACAGTGGGCTGAAGCGCGAGTTGTGATTTGCTCTAATCCCTCTGGTGTAGTGGCTAAAGCGATCGCTCCGGTTAGAAAGTTCTCCCCTTGCTTTAGTTGCTGTTGTTGTAACAATGCCCAACCGAAATTTTTCATCAAGTTGTATCTGATCCTCAAGGGCTGATTTTCCATCTCCTGTAAATTCTTCCACAGCAGAGATGTAGCCAATTCTGGTTTATTCTCCAATATCCACAAACGAGCCAAATTGTTCTGTGCTCTAATCAGATTCCCCTTAACAGCAAATTGATATTGACTCTTGGCTTTATCAAACTCTTGCAGGTCTTCGTAGAGGGACCCTAGATTATAGTGAGCCTTGGCATTGTCTGGATCGAGAGCCAAAGCCTGAAGATAGTCAGCTTCAGCACCAGCCAATTGCCCCTGATGATATTTCTTGACTCCCTGGCGATTGTACCAATCGGAAAAAGCTGGCTTGTTCGAGGATAATAGGACTATAATCGCAGACACGAATAATGTGAAAGCTAACTTGGCTTCTTCATGGTAATGCTTGGGAATAGGCAGGCTGTTGAGTAATTTTTCAAACCCTTCTTTTCCGGCCTGGGTCAGTTCGCTTCTGGCTTGCAATAGGGTTAAGATACTCGGAAACGCCACCATTACTACTCCAGGAAATCCGGTTCCAGCACTCAGAAATCGGGGCACAATATCCACCAACAAGCTCAGATTCACTGTCCAACTGCTCACTGTCACCACTTTCAACAACCAATCCCACCGATCCCAGGGATGAAGTGGTGCCTCTGTTTCCAATTGCCACCACCACGCAGCGGCGGGAGGCTGAAAACTTTTTCGGTACTTAGCTAACTCGATGACTTTGGTAATCTGTTCTGCTTTGTTCTTCAGCAGAGTGTCCAACTCAACCAGTTGCTGTTGATCAGTTGTAGACACCTGATTACACTTACTCCAAGCAGCCTGCACAGCATCCCTGGCATTCAAAATCTCTAACACTTCCTTTTCTTGAGGAGATTTAGACTCTTTGAAGTTAAATAGTGCTTCTCGATAGCACTTCACGGCAGTTTCTAGTTCAGAAGTAGTCATCACCAATTGCACGACTCCATGGCAAGGATGAGGGGGTAGCCAAAAAAAATACCAGTTTTTAGCTCATCGGATGGGCAAAAACGGTTTGGTTAAAATGAGTAGTCACGATTAAATTACTTTTCCCACACTACTGTAATTCCTATTTTTATCTCACGCAAGTCCCTGCTTTTTTTTGTTGGCGTAAAAAAATACAACTGTTTGGAGCAATAGTCCAGACAGTTGTTGAAGCAGGCAATGCTATAAATTCTTTTTATAAATAAAAATAAGTCCAAGTTTCAGCTAGATGATAGCAGTGGTTTTAGGGAATCGGGAATCGGGAATCGGGAATCGGGAATCGGGAATCGGGAATCGGGAATCGGGAAGAGTAGTCAAGATATCCGAAAACCAAACAACCTTAAAGCAAACAACCTTAACTCTTAAGCCTTCAAGCTTCAACCAAACAACCAACCTTAACCCTTCAACTTTAAACCAAACCTTCAACCTTCAAACAAACCTTCAACCTTGGCCTTTCGGCCACGCTACGCGAACAACCTTCAATCTTCAACCAACCAACCAACCTTCAACCTTCAACCCTCTTCAACCTTCAACCAACTTTTAACAATCAATAGCTAACAAAATCGTTTCCATCTCTTCCTTTGACAATCCCCCATGAGCGCCCAACTTGTGTTGTTCAAAGCGGTCTTCTTCATACCACCAAACCGTTTCATACTTATTCGGTAAAATAACTAAATTGCCTAACCGATTCAGCAATAGTGGCGAGAGTTCACCTGTACCGAAATAGCCTTCTTCAGTTAATGTGGTGGTGCGGTATACTGTTGCTCGATCTGCCAACTGCTCCGTCAGCAAATCATAGACTTTATCCAAATGGTCTTCCTGAATGTACAACACCATATCCCGACATGACCCCGCTGGCACTAAGAGTTTACCTTGGGCATTCCGTTTAATAAACTGCTCAATAGAAGGAGTAAGCTGATTCAAATAAATAGTAGTCTCTGGTGAAATCTCTATTTGTCCATGATCAGCAGTAATTAGTAATAATGTATTCTTCAGCTTACCAGCTACCTTCTGATATAAAAGTCGCTCCATGGTTAGCAAAAGTGTGCTAACTTCAGCCTGGAACTGTAGCGAGCCAGGACCGTATTTATGAGCCATGCCATCAATAGTATCGAGATACAGGAAAAAGTAGCTCTTCTGGGATTCAGCGATCGCTGCTTCAGTCAGGTTAACTAATGCTTCAGGAATAGTTTTGTAGGGAACAGTCGTTGCCCCATCACACACCACTCGTGAAAAAGGAGAGTAAGCATAATTGTAGTGTTGAAAACAATAGGATTGCACACCATACTGTTGCAATTTTTGATAGAGAGTTTGGGTAGGGAAAAGGCTTTGCTCAGAAATGCCAGTGGTTTCCAAGGTTCCCCGTTGCTTATCACCCGCAAACGAAAACATCAAGGGAGCAATAATATCATCCAACAGCGGCTCATAGTAAAACCAATGGAAGACACCACTCTCACCAACCGGAAGCCCTGAGTGAATAGTAGTAACATGAGCAGCAGTTGTGGAGGGAAACTGGGTAGTCAATTTAGAAGCGACACCTTCTACTACAAACCGCTTCAAAAATTCCGATTGTTCAACATAGTCCTGAAAAAAGCGCCACCCGAAAGCATCAACAAAAATCAGAATCACCTTATCATAGCGATCCGGTAATTCTCCTAATACACTCCTAGGTAATCCCATGTTTCCTTGACCAGTGAGCAGATGATAGATCATCTGCGGAATCTGGGAGAAACAATAGGAGTCATAAAGGGGTTTACCAATATTGTCATTTGTTCTAGCGTTTTCAATAGCTTTTAAGGATTCAGAGTTAATCATAGATAGCAAAGGGAGTAGGGAGTAGGGAGTAGGGAGTAGGGTGTAGGGTGTAGGTAATCGGGGAAAATACTGTTTACTTCATTACTATATGGAAACGCTATTATATAGAATTTATTAGGGAGCATGTCAACTTTGTAATTAGGTACATAGATCCCCCCTAACCCCCCTTAAAAAAGGGGGGAACTAGATTGAAAAGTCCCCCTTATTAAGGGGGATTTAGGGGGATCTGAATCAGGGATTAACAAAATTGACATGCACCCAATTTATTAATAGATAATTTAGCCTACTGTTAATTTAGCATAGCACAAATAAAAATACAACTTTACTTGAAGAGTTTCACGATTTACTATCCCCTATGCTACTCATAATAAAAAGTGAGGCTCTGACAGAAAGGATACGCGATCGCTTCCTAAGGTTGATCATACTTATGACATAGATTTTATTGCATGCATGAGGTAAACTTATCAACCTCAAAGTCCCCCTTATTAAGGGGGATTTAGGGGGATCTCTTTCTCAAAGTACCCCTTATTAAGGGAGATTTAGGGGAATCTCTTTCTCAAAGTACCCCTTTTCACTAGGAATTTAGTGGGTTCTTTTTGTACCTCATAGTAAAAATAATTATTATATCCAGTAAATTTATTATCCCGACTCCCAATTACCAAAATTTACTACTCATAAAAAAACAGATTGCTGATGGGATGCGAGCGCTTTATTTAAATTTACCATCCCAAAAATAAATTTTCAAAACCCTTGACAAATTAATATATAATCATTACTATTATAATGGCAAACATTAAGCAAGAGGTTAACCTTATGCCTTCACAATTACCGCCTAATTCAGACAATACTCCTGACGAGTCTTCCCCAAAAAAAATCCCTGTTCAGCATATTTTAAAGGGGTCCCGCAAGGCCATACTTAATACGATGCATACCCTGTATGTACTTCGTTACACGGAAATTTCCGACTGGACTCCTCTTCAGCCGACGGGTATTCCGGGAGAGTTCATCACAATTAGCGTCAAGTACTTGATTATCCCGTAAAACGTTAAATTCCTGGGGGGTTTTCCCCCCGGCCAAACCATCGGGTCTAATCCCATAGGGTCACGTCTGGATAGGTGAAAAAACTGAATGACATAAGGTAACATTCCTAGCCGTGGATAGTATTTCTGCGGCTATTTTTTTAAGGTTGAAGGTTGGAGGTTAGTTTGTTGAAGGTTAGTTTGTTGAAGGTTAGTTTGTTGAAGGTTAGTTTGTTGAAAGTAATGCTTGATTTCAATTAGCTATAATAATGCTGGGATTGGTGAGATTATTTCATGGGTTCGCTTCCCACACTTCCGATATTCCCACACTTCCCTTCTTTGCTTGACCAAGTAAGAGATATTGGTTTCCTATCACAGATTAATTTAAAAAAAATATTGAAAAAATGTTAAGGGTTTGGGGAATGTATCCTTTTTTCGTGGTAGGTTGTTATCGCAACCTGAGACAACAAAAGTTTTAGGTTGAACATGATCATCAAATGGAGATATGATAGTGAATTTTCAGTCTATCGGGAAGAAAGTTGCTTCCCTATTCCTTTTAATTGTTTGGTGCTTGTCTGTGTTCGTTGCTAACCCTGCTGTAGCTCAAGCTCGTGAGGTTTATGGAGCTGTTGATTCAGATGGTTCTGTAATGTATGGCAAGGGCTTCACAACCAACAAAATCCAGGACGGTTTTTATATTATAGAGTTTCAAGAAGACTTCCTAAGTAAGCCAGCACCTACTGTTTCTGTATATGGTCCGCCTTGGCGGACTTTTAATATGTCTGCTGCAATTATTGATGTCAGTCCCGATCAATTTTTCGTAGTAACTTCTACTCCAGAGCGTCCTGTCGATAGTGCCTTCACTTTTACGGTTATTGGCGACTAATTAGATTGTGGATTCTGTAAAATCCTAAGAATAGAAGTAAGTATTCAGCGAAGAGTTATCAGCTGAATGCTTACAATTTCAATTAGCAATAATAATCCTGGGATTGGTGAAATTGTTTAATGCGATCACATCCCACACTCCCCTACTCCCTGCTCCCTGCTCCCTGCTCCCTAAAACTCACAACTACTATATACTTATTCCAAATTCCAGTTAAGACCAAAACTTGAGGAGCAGGGGTGATGACTTCAACAGATAGAGTACTGGTGGCGGGTGCTACAGGTGGGGTGGGACAGCTAACGGTGGCCAAGCTACTAGATAAAGGTTTTCAGGTTAGTGTTCTGACTCGCAGTGCTGAAAAAGCTCAGCAAATGTTTGATAACCGAGTAGAGATTATTGTTGGTGACATCCGCTATCCCTCTAGGGCGTGTTTTCAAAGTTTTCCGCAAGATTTAGATCCCCCCCAGCCCCCCGCGCGGAAGGGGGAGCCATACTCAAAGTCCCCCTTTTTTAAGGGGGATTTAGGGGGATCTCCGAGGCAAGAAGACACGCCCTAGCCTCCCCCCTGAAATACAAAATGTTACTCATATCATCTGTTGTACTGGAACTACTGCTTTCCCTTCTCAAAAGTGGGATTTCGACACAATGGATCAAGCTAAAGGATTCCCAAGTGTGATCGAGTGGCTCAAGATCTATCTCAAGCCCACCTACGCTCGTACTAAAGCCAAAAATAGTCCTGAGCAAGTTGATGCTATAGGAGTTAGCAATCTGCTAGCAGCAGCTCCTAAAAATCTCAAGCGGTTTATCTTTGTATCCTCTTGTGGTGTGCTACGGAAAGATAAACCACCCTATAGTATTCTTAATTCCTTTGGTGTACTCGATGCCAAAAAAAAGGCAGAAGAAATCATCATTAATTCAGGATTACCCTATACTATTATTCGTCCAGGACGACTGATCGACGGTCCGTTTACCTCCTATGATTTAAACACTCTGTTGAAAGCGACAACAGGAGGAAAATTAGGGTTAGTATTAGGTACAGGGGATACTTTATCAGGTCAAGCTAGCCGAATTGATGTGGCATCAGCTTGTGTAGAATCCATTGCTAACCCTGCTACGGTCGGAAAAGTTTTTGAGCTGATAAACCAGGGAGCAAGACCATCAGTGATTGATTGGGCAGAGCTATTTTCTACTCTCGATTGACACTCCCCATCTCCCCATCTCCCTACTCCCTACTCCCCACTCCCCACTCCCATTGATTTAGCTAAAGTAAACCCTTCAGCAGAGCCTAAAGATACTTGATTAGGTAATTGCAAAGCGTCTAAGGTAGAGTTGTCCAAGAGTAGGTAAGATTGAGTTGACCACAACTGTTTTAAAGTATTTTCATCTTGGGGAATCACTTTGCGATCGCTATAAAAATCTAAACTAGGACGCTGATAGGAAAAAGACGTATAGATAATATCCCCTGGAGCGGTATGTTCCTGAATCAAAGCTGCTACTGGCTTAACTGGAAATGCTTCATTTAACTCCCACAGCCAAGATTGAGAACTCATTAATAATACTAAAGTTATGTACATCCCTATCAATAAAATTGGGATAAAATTGCGGTTATGCTGTTTAATTTTCAAAGCCGCTAGGGTCATGGTTAGGCTTACCACCATACCCATAATGATTAAAACCGGTTGGGGATCTGCCAATATAAAATAAATACATCCCCCTAAACCAGCTACTCCGATAAATCCTAAAATAATTGTTAAAATCTTAGGATAACGACTCCAATGTTGCCAAAATAGGGTGAGTTGAGCCGCAACAGCTATAGCAAAAAAGGGATACACAGGCATAATGTACCAGGGCAGCTTGGTTCCCATCATAGAAATAATCGTCAAATAGCCGATAGTCCCAATTAAAATCAAACTCCCCCAAGTGGTGAGAGGTTTTCGCCAAGCTAGATAAAATCCTCCTAGCCAAAACAATAGCCAAGGGAAAGTATACTTAATTAACTCCAAAATATAATACCATGGTGAGCCTTGATTCCCTTCCACCTTTTGAGAGATACGAGCGAATCCTTGCGAGATAAAATGAACATGCCAAAATGTTGCTCCATAATGCTGCCATTGGGCAATATACCAAACCAAAACCGGTGCGTAACCTAGGACTATGCCCAACCAAAAATAGCGACTTTTCAACAACCATAACGTTTTATTTGCCAGAATAAAGACCAAGACAATTGCCCCTAGAGGCACAACTAATAGACCTTTTGTGAAAGTAATTAGTCCTAAACAAACTCCGATCCCAATTGCCCAATAAGACTGAGCCTGACAAGCTTTAAGTAAGCACAATAGCAACAGCAAAAACCAAGTATTGATCATGCCATCCAGCATCGCCAAACGTCCGTGGCGCACCACTGGCAACAGGGTCAAGTAAACGCTAGCTGCAAACATGGCACTGAGACGTTCAACAAATAGTTCTCGTGCTACTAAATAGAGCAGTGGTACTCCACACGCTGACAAAAAAGCACCAGGCAGACGAGTAGTGAATTCTTGGACACCCCCTAGTTTATAGCTTAAGGCAATCAACCAATCCATTAAAGGGGGTTTAAGTAGATAAGGTTCTCCCCACAGAGTAGGATGGAGCCAGTTACCCGTGCGATAGATTTCTCTAGCGATCAGGGCTCTGGTGCCTTCATCCCAGTCTCGTAGGGGTACGTTTCCCAGAAAAATACCCCAAAGGAAAAGGGCAGCCAGGAACAGGCTTAGGATCCACTTGATCTCCGTGAAAAAGGGATTTTTTAAGATAAGTGCTAATTTGTTCATCTATAACAAAGGGAACAGGGAGTAGGGAGTAGGGAGTAGGGAGTAGGGAGTAGGGAGTAGGGATGCAGCCGCTGATGGGCTAAACCCCATCAGCGGCTGCATCAAGACGGGGTAACAAAATTGAATGTACCTTATAAGTATGGAAAACGCTATATTAATTAATGTTTTTAATAGTTTCGCCCTAGGATGGTTATATAGCATTTCCATTTGAGTTGTGAACATAATCTGTTCGGGAAAGGCAAGATGCAAGAGGCAAGAGGCAAGATTTAATTAAGTATATAATAATTTTTGCTATTCAAAAAAACTGTAATTTTTTTTCAAATAAAATATATTTATAAATGTTATCTATAGTATTTATAAATATATCCTTAATATTAATGCTATAGATAACAGTAAACACTCCTTGGAGCTCTTGACTACTGTTCCCTGTTCCCTGTTCCCTGTTCTCTGTTCCCTGTCTTGATATAGATTTACAATAAAAAGATGCACCCTCTATCTCCCTCCAATCAACTCCCTCTCTATGGCAAGAGAATCATTGTCACAGCACCAAGAATCTATGGGTCTCGGTTATCTCAACAAATCATTAACCAGGGTGGACTTCCCATAGTGATGCCAACTATTGAAACCTGTCTGTTAGGCAATTCCCCTGAATTAGATGCTGCTCTCAGACAAATTCATAAATTTGATTGGATTGCCTTCACTAGCCGCAACGGAATAGACGCTTTTTTTGAGCGCATGGCATCCTTGGGTATTTCTACATCTGTGCTGAAAAATTGTCAACTCTCTGCCATTGGAAAAGATGCCGAAAGATTGTCTGATTTTGGAGTAACAGCTGATTTAGTTCCCGCTGAAGCTAGCCCAACCGGAATTGTTAGTGAATTGTCTAACTATCCAACTATTGATCAGAAAACTATATTAGTTCCTATTCCAGAGGTGGTCGGGATACCAGAGCCTAATGTCATCCCAAATTTTATTTCGGGTTTACAGGAATTAGGCATGAAAGTCACTCCGGTATTGACCTATCAAACCCGAATTTTGGATCAAACTATCTATGATGTAGAATTAAATCTGATTAGTCAAGGCAAGATAGATGTAATCGCTTTTAGTAGCACCGCAGAAGTAACCGCTTTTTTGACAATGGTTAACTCCCCCCAGGATTATAACCATTGTGTCGTTGCTTGCTTTGGTCCCTATACCGCTGCTAATACTGAAAACTTGGGATTAACTGTTTCTATTGTATCCGAAAGTTACAGCTCCTTTGAAGGATTTGCAAATGCGATCGCAAACTTTTTTGATAGCTAAATTATCAGCTATCAGCTATCAGCTATCAGCTATCAGTTATTTGGTTGAAAGTTGTTTGGTTGAAAGTTGAAAGTTGAAGGGTCTCAGCTTGTCAGGTTGGCAGGTTGAACGCGCACGCGTGGCCATTCGCGTAGCGTGGCCAATAGGCCAAGGCCAAGGTTTACCCTCACTAAAAAGGTAGGATAAAACGGCAAAAAAATGGTTTTCAATATAGCCTATTATCGAAAAATAATTCATACCAATTTTTCTATTCAACACTTATTCCAATTACCAATTCCCCAAGCTTTATAACGTTTATCATAGCTATTAGGTACACAATATTTTTTCCCTCTTGCCTCTTGCCTATTCCCGATTCCCGATTCCCGATTCCCGATTCCCGATTCCCGATTCCCGATTCCCGCTTCCCGATTCCCGATTCCCGATTCCCGATTCCTGATTCCCGATTTCCGATTCCCGATTCCCGATTCCCGATTCCCGATTCCCGATTCCCTGTTCCCTTTGCTATATAATTAGCTAACGTAGAATTAGGTGGGTGAATGGAAACCAATCAGCCCTCAGTCAACCCCAATACCCCTAATCTAGATGCGCTTCACATCAAGCGCCCCTGCTTAGTCGTTGCTGATCTCGAACGAGCATTCACCATTTACCAAGATATCCTAGGATTTAAGCTCGACTATCTCGCTGAAGCATCCCCAGAGTCTTACCTATACCCAGTGTTTCAGTTTCCCAAAACTGCTCAGGTGACGTACTCCCGACGTTGCCCTAACGGGACAACGCGGGCTTCTTGCCAACACCAGGTATTCCTTCGGTTACTCGGCAAGCTTTACTTCTGACGGGACGTCCCACCGCCAAATCCAATATGTTTATTGCCGCATTCACATCACGATCCGCTGTAAAACCACAATGAGTACAAGAGTGGATGCGGTCTTTTAATTCTTTAGGAACTTTTGCTCCACAGTTAGAACAGTTTTGACTGGTATTTCTGGGGTTTACTGCCTTCGTGATCAGTCCAGCATTTATGGCCGTAGGCCACGCTACGCGAACGGCTTTGACTGACAAAATAGACAGAAATTGCCCCCATCCAGCATCTAATACAGATTTAGCTAGTTTAGTTCTAGTCAGACCTTTAATGTTGAGTTTCTCGTGAGCTACTAAATCGTGCTCATCCAATAACCTCTTTGCAGTTTTAAAATGAAAATCTTTTCGAGTGTCAGCTACTTTTTTATGAGCCTTTCCTAGATTGCTGACAGCTTTCTTTCTGTTATTACTTCCTTTCTTCGATCTACTGACAGCTTTCTGAATTTTCTTTAGTCGCTTTTGAGCTTTTCGGTAGTATTGGGGGATGGGCACTTCTGAGCCATCAGACTTTACCAGGAAAGATTTGAGTCCCATATCTATCCCGATAGGGTTGGTAACACTATCTACTGGGATAATTTTTGGTACAGTATCATCTTGAATTGACAGTGTGACATAATAGCCATCAGCTTTTCGGGTGATAGTAGCTGTCTTTATCTTGAATCCTTCTGGGATAGGTCGATGATAAATCATCTTGACTTGGCCAAATTTTGGAAGAGTCAAAATATTCCCATTTATAGGATTCTTAGATAAAGAAGGAAAAGTAAAGGATTTGTATCTATTTTTACTCTTGAATCGAGGTTTTCCGCTTTTTCTTCCGTTGGTATCCCCTTTTAGGAATCGCTTAAAAGTCAGATCAACTCTTTTAACGCAGTCTTGTAATACGTGAGCATGAATGTCACTGTACCAAGGTCTGTCTTTCTTGAGTTGAGGCAGGGTTCTCTTCTGAGAAAAGTAGTCAGGATTATTCCTTAGATCTGGTAAGTGACAAACAAGAGGACAAGATTTGATAGAACAGCGATTTTGGTCAAACCAATTGAACCTGTCTGCCAATAAATAGTTGTACTGATAACGCAACATGTCCAACCATTTTTCCGCTTTTGATATTTGCGACTTTGTTAATCTTAATCGGTATTGATATGCGGATTTCATTCTTGTCCTCTTGTTTATCGACCTATCAATAATCTAGCATATGGGTACCTGTTTGATAACCCAAAACATAAAGAAAAATGAAAGATCAAAAACTGATAGTTAGAGTAACTGAATTTGAAAAACAACAATTAAAACAAGAAGCCGACAGGAGAGGGATGACCCCTTCAGAATTAATCAGAAGCTTGATAGCTTGTTTCCCTATTCCTCAAAACTTTTAATTGGTGACTCCGTTTCACTCCATCACCAGGCTATCCTTCCCGACGCTGACCCTATCGGGTACAGCGCGGGGCTGCCGCCTTGAAGCTCAAATTTGCATCACTCAGTACAGAAGACGAACCTAGAGCCCTGGCCCTGACCGAAGCCAAGGGAATTGAATTACCCACCCCTACCACTCCCTATCCTCTAGCACTGGTGGTCAGAGTAAAAGACCTCACCCTAACCATTGAGAAAATCCGTGAACTGGGACTTGACACCATTGAGCCCAATTACTTTACTAGACCACCAAACCTCAATTTCACTGAACAAGCATTCTGCGATTACGATGGTCATCGGATTATGCTTTATGATGTCAAATCCGGTTGACTACTTTAGCAAAAATAACGTGAGAAAAATCCTTGGGCTGAGCTTGATTGCCATAGGTTTAGCGGTTGCGTGGTTATCTATCCAGGATCACCAGCCACCCGATGCCCTTTCTTCAGATGTTTCGCCACCCCAGAAACAGATCAAATACCAATCCCATCCTCTAGACTTTAGTGTGGTTCACACCTTATTAATTCCAGCTGAAAGTGGATTTTCCGTTACTCCCGCCATATCGGAACAGTTAATCACCTTAGAAGATTTAGCCCAAAAGCACCAAGCTGTAGCTGCCATCAACGGCGGTTTTTTTGACCCAAAAAATCAGAAGACCACCTCGATTGTAATCAAGCAAGGGCAACTAGTAGCAGATCCCCGTGACAACCAGGGGCTGATCCAAAATCCCAACTTACAGCCCTACATGGAGAAAATTCTCAATCGATCAGAATTTCGGCGATACCGTTGTGGGTCAACAGTCCGCTATGATATCACCCTACACAGTGAACCGACCCCCCCCGGTTGTCAATTATTAGATGCCCTAGGCAGTGGTCCGTTGCTGGTTCCACAAATTACATCAGTAACCGAAGGTTTTGTAGCTGTAGAAAATCGGAAAGTCATACGAGATGCCCTAGGGAGCAGCCGACCCAATGCTAGAAGTGCAGTCGGTATTACTCCTGATGGCAGCATTTTGTTAGTAATGGTGGCTCAAAAATCAGAAGCTCCCAGAAATTCCGGTATGTCCTTCAGAGCCCTAGCTACCTTCCTGAAAATTGCCGGGGTTGAAAAAGCCATGAATCTAGATGGAGGAAGCTCCTCCGCTCTTTATTATAACGGCAAAACCATTTATGGCAGAGTGGACAAAAACGGAAATCGAATCAAACGAAAAATTAAATCGATTCTAATGGTTAACCAAGACCCGTGACTAGTCGGGAGTCGGGAGTCGGGAGTCGGGAGTCGGGAGTCGGGAGTCGGGAGTCGGGAGTCGGGAGTCGGGAGTCGGGAGTCGGAACAATATGAAAATCTAATCAGTCCTTAATTATTATATAGCAGTTCTCCTCTTTATGAGGTACACAGGATTTTTTACCTATTCCCTATTCCCTATTCCCTATTCCCTATTGCCGAAAATCAAAAACTTTTGTACGTAACCTATTTTAGAAATGCTATAAGAAGATAAGAGATGGCATTAGTAAAAAAGTAAATGGCTAAGAAAGTAGCACTGCTGATCGGGGTTGATCAGTATGCCGAAGGTTTAACTACCCATCAAGCTGCCTCCCATGATGTGGCAGCAATGCAGCGAGTTTTGCAAGAGAAAACCCTAGGGGATTTTACTCGGGTAGAGTTGCTGATAAATCCCAATTTAGAAACCCTAAAAGAAGCAATTAAAAACGTATTTGACCAATGTGGTGTCAATGACTTAGCCCTAGTTTTTTTCTCTGGCCAAGGAATTATTAATCAGGATGGTAAACTGTATTTAACAACTAGCATCACGACTAAAGATAACCTTGAAGGTACTGCATTACCCGCTTCTTTGTTACACCAGCAATTGAGTCGTAGTGATGCTCAGCAACAAATAGTAATTCTTGAGTGTGATTACTATAGTGCTTCAGCTGACGGTTGGCTGACAGAACCTGTGAGTGTCAATCTCAAGGAAGAACTCAGTGCTCCAGGGCGAGCGGTTCTCACCTCCTCCACAACTACACAAACCTCTTGTAAACAGGAACCAGCTGATTGTTCCCTTTACACCCAGTACTTAGTCGAAGGCATTGAAACTGGTGCAGCAGACCGAGATGGGGCTGGCTTAATCTATGTTCGTGAATTACATAACTATGCCACCGAAAAAGTCCAGACTATTAAGCCCGAGATCGAGCCAGCTCTGTTTCTTGATAATAACGGGTTGGATATTTTACTGACTATTTTAATGAATCAAGACCCCAACCATGATCCCGATAGTGAGTATCGCAAAATCGAAGCCAAGTATCGCAAAATTGTGGAAAACTATGAACGGTATGGTAAGATTCCTGACATTGTTCAATATACCTTAAATCAAAAAAACCAAGAGTTGGGGATAACTGTTGACCTACACCAACCTGACCAACTCATTTCTGATCAAGGCATAGACTACTCTAACTTGCGAAATTTACTAAGAGCCGGTAAATGGAAAGAAGCCGATCAGGAAACGTTTGCTCTCATGGTCAAAGCAGTTGATCGAGAAGAAGACAACAATATCGACCCTGAGTCAATCAAGAATTTTCCTTGCACCGATCTACACACCATTGAGCGGCTTTGGCTAAAGTATAGCAGTGGGCAATTCGGCTTCAGTTTGCAAAAAGAAATTTGGGAGAAGCTTGGGGGAAAACTTGATAGTGACGATAATAACGTTGATAAACTAGAATTCAACCGAAGCTTGTATGTTTTAAGTTCCTATTACAACCCCAACAGTATTTCCCGCAGTAATTATTTCCCTAACCTATTAGCCTATCAAACTCAGCTTTATCAACAATTTGGTCATCGTGTGGGATGGCGAGAGCGGAAAGGATTGCACCTCAGAAGACGATGGAGAAATTATGAAGACCTGACATTTTCCGTAATCTGGGCTCCAGTGGGTCACCTACCAACTCTGGTTGGTCGTGATGGCATGAATTTGGGAGTATTATCGATTTGGAGGATGAGAGTTAATTTATTCTCTCACCTTGAGGAGTGTTGGTTATAGGATTTAAGCTTGTCCAACGGGTGCATCTCATATTTGTAACAAAGAACGGAGGTGTGGGGAGATCGGGAGATGGGGAGATCGGGAGATGGGGAGATGGGGAGATGGGGAGATCGGGAGATCGGGAGATGGGGGAAATTTTGATTAAGGGTAATTATCCTGACATGATCTAAGCCCTTGGTTGAAGTTGTTACAAATGGCCTAAGCCTGCGAGGTTAGAGCAACTCCAAGAACAGAGAATCCCCGCATCTTTAGATGGGGAAATGCCAAGCTGGAGGAATAGCTCTCAACACAAATAAGAATCATGCATCGAAACCGTTTCAAAGTTGGAACCTTTAACCTATGCAACTTAGTGCTACCAGATGTCCTATACTATAGAAAGAAGATATATACCCAAACAGAATACGCTCTTAAGACCACCTGGATCGCTGAACAACTGAAGAAGATGAAAGCTGACATTGTTGGCTTTCAAGAGGTATTTCATCAAGAAGCTCTCCAACAAGCACTGGCTCAGAGCCAAATTTATGATAATGCCACCACTGTGTTCGCAAAGCCTACCGGTAAAAGTCCAGTTGTTGCCCTGACCTCCAGGTTTCCAGTGCTTGAATACAACGTCATCAAAGATTTTCCCACTACGGCATGCCTGGATATCCAGGGAACAGACATCCCACTCAAGCGTTTTTCTCGACCAGTGTTAGAAGCACATCTCAAGCTGAGTGACACGATTGATTGTACAGTTTTTGTAATTCACCTCAAGTCCAAGCGTCCGATCATCCCAGATGGAGTAGACCGCAATGACCCAATTGAACAAGCCAAAGGACAAGCGAGATCTCTAATCCTCCGAGCAGCTGAAGCAACAGCTTTGCGGGTAATTTTGATGGATAAGCTACAGCACAGGGATCATCCGGTAATAGTGATGGGTGATGTCAATGATAGTGGTGTGGCTATAACTTCTCAAATCGTTTCTGGAGAGCCCCCTTTGAGAAAACTCTGGTTTCAGCAAAAGCAGATGATCTGGGATGTGTTGTTGTATTACGTCAAAGACATTCAAGCTCGACAAAACTATGGTGACTTCTACTACACCCACATCCATAATGGCCACCACGAGAGCCTAGATCACATCTTGGTCAGTCAGGAATTCGTGGTTCAAAATCCCAAACGTATTGGCAGAGTTGGGTATGTCTCCCTTTTCAATGATCATCTAATCGACGAAACTTTGAGTGACGAGAAAATTGAGACTTGGCAATCTGATCACGGACAGGTGGTTGTCTCCATTGAACTTGATTCATAAGGTGATGTATGAACACTGAAGAGATAGCTAACATTTTCAATTTACCTCCTGAACTTCCTACCGAAGAACTGTTTGAACCGTTGATATCTACCGATAACCTATTAATCGAGCGCATCATCTCCACTGGACAAACCACACCAACCGGAGAGTGGTATGACCAAGACCAAGACGAATGGGTAATCCTGTTACAAGGGCAAGCAACCCTTAGCTACCTTGACGGTTCCAGTGTCAAGCTCAAAGCAGGGGATTATCTATTTATAAAAGCTCATCAAAAGCATCGAGTGGAATATACCAGTGCTGAGCCACCCTGCATTTGGCTAGCCATTCATGGCAATTTGCAACAGCAGCAGACCTGAGCAAGATTCTCAGGACTTACGCAACTAAACACTATGATGCTGTAGGGTCGAGACCTGACGGGGTGACAAACAAGCTTAAAAGCCTTACTGGGTGTGGGGTGAAAGGTGTAGGGAATGTTCCCTAACCCCTAACCCCTAAAACCTAACCCCTGTATGACTTTCAATTGGCTTGTTACCCCGTGAAGAAATCTAGAGAAGTCCCTCTAATGTTGCACCGACAACTCGATAATCAGAATCTTGTCGCAGCTTCATCAGAGCATTTTGGGCTCTTGGGTCATCAAAATGTCTCAAAGTTATGGCTACTTGCGCACGAATTGCATCTATAGAGGAGTTAGCTGCTTCAAGAAGAACCTCTAAAGCTGAAGATGCTTGAGGTGTTTTTGCTAATTGCCCTAAATTAGCGATCGCTGATTCCTGAACTGTGATATCGTTCCCTTTAAGTCCCGAAATACAGAGCTTTAAAAATATTTCTGGATGTTCAGTTACTTCGATTGCAGCAAGAATACTTTGCCTTACCAACCAATTAGAGTCTTGTTGGAATAGGTATACGAGATGGGGAATTGCCCGCTCACCATATTTAGCTAAAGAATTAGCTGCTTCAGCTCTGACATTATAATCTTTATCATGTTCGATTAAATCCAGTAATAACCCAAAGGCTTCCTCTGTTTGCTTATACCCCAAACCCATAGCAACAAAGGAACGAATTAGAAATTCTTGGTCATACATCCTTCCCTTGAGTAGGGGGACAACCAAACCAGGTTCATAGTGCCTTAATTCGGTAATGGCTTTCATCCGATTTTGAGGATTAGGGCTATTGAGATTAGTTTCAATCTGATGTAGTTCCATGGGAATATCTCAAAATGTGACTAATTTAAATTAATTGATTAGTAAACTTGGTTTTGAACTTCTGGAGGATTAGCTGCTAATCCTTGTTCAAATTAACCCTGATTCTTGTAGTAAGGCGAAAATACCATCAGCCAACAGTTGGATGGAAATAGCCAAAATGAAAAAGCCTAATACTTGACTCAGAACGCGGATTCCACTTTGATCAAAAACATTGACCAGTAGTTCACCCCAGACCAAACACAGATAAAGTATTATCCCTAACATTGAATTCTTGTTATACTCACATCTTGCACCATTCTCAAGAAGCTTGGTTCATGTAGGGTGGGCAGTGCATCAGACAGATAATGAAGCTTGCAAAGCGCGTTGGTAGGCACTGCCCACCCTACGATTAATGACAATGGTGCAAGATCTCAGTTATAGAGATAGTTGCTCGGAATATTTCATGGCTGAATTACTATTTATTGTATAATATTTATGCATTTATAAGTTATGTTAATTGTTTTTCATATAAATTGCTAGGACTTGACACGGTAATTTAGGTAGTGAAATCCGTATAGTGTTGTTAACTTAATTCTTTTGGTTGTTTGACTTGAATCGACCTGCGGTAAAATCTCTTTTTCGGAGATGCTTGGTGTTACGTGCAGTGACTCTCTTACGCCACATCTTGAAGCTTGAAGTAGTCATGGAACGTCGCATTAATTGAATTACGTGTTTCTCTTGGAGACCAAACTGAACCTCAATTGCCTCAAATGGTGTTCTATCCTCCCAAGCCATTTCAACAATGCGATCAATAGTTTGGTTATCTAAGTTGGATATCTTCATCAAAAAAATAGGGGTTGGTAAGGGGAGCGACGGAAACCCCTGTCATTCATGCATGGGGAGGAGTCGCTCCCCTTACATAAACAGCAGCTTGACAGAGATTCTTTTGAATTAGAAACTATAAGAGTATCCATCTTTCCGGTGTACAATGCTGCAATATTTATGACTAATTCCTTGAACCAGTTCGTGTTTAGTGGAGATATTGAATGAACCGGTTTTTCGAGTAGCTATTCTACCTGTGTAGGTTCCAATTTTCTTGCCTTTGGTTACAACGGCTTTGGCAATATCTCCAGTCTGAAACCCTTTGACAAACTTAAACCTTGGTACATAACGAGTGGGAAAGCCAAACTTGTTCGTTCTGCACATCTGACGAGTACCATGTCCTTTAGCTGAAATCAACAAGGGCTGATAACTTTCGATGTACAAAGTATCGACTTCTCCAACATTCGCGGCATCTAACCAGTGTGTTTTTGGAAGGTTCTGCCGACATCGATTGTACTTAGTTAATCCACCTGACCCTGTTTCAATCGGCAAACCTAAGGCTTTTAATTCGTTATACAACTTCCATCGAGTTGAGTTGACGGCTGCCCCATCGACTAAAGGTCGTTTGGCTTGAGAAAGAATACGCTTTAGAACATCAGGTTTACCAGATAAAAACTGTTCGATTTCCTGATTACCTTTGATTTGATTGCACTTCCTACAAGCAATTGCTAGGTTACTTACTCGGTCAGAACCGCCCTTTGATTTAGGTTTGATGTGTTCGACCTCTAGTTGAGTATCGGTCACACCACAGTAAGCACATTTACGATTCCATTTGGAAAGTAGATATTCTCTAACTTCATATCCGTAGAGTGTGCCCTGCTGATACTCTGTGCCAGAAATCTCAGGGTTTTCCATCTTCTGAGTATCGAACCTAACTAATTCCTGAGAAATGCCAGTTATCGGACAAAATCGAGTAAGTTTTTTTACCCATGTGAGAATATTATAGACTCTCGACATTAGACTGGGAGCTAACCACCCATCAGGACGTTTACGGTTAAGAAACCGTGGCTGTCGATAACGAGTTTTGCGGTTTCTACGAGAACGTCTCAACTTTCTACGTGAGGTTAAACCATCTCGAATTTGAAGACCTCTGTGGGTTAGTTCCGCACCCCAAACAACCACCTTTTCTTGAATAATTGCTAAACCTGTCGTTTGAGAACCAGGGTCAAGTTTGATCTGATGATTATGTGTTACACATTCCAATTCCTCCAAATCGCGCATAATGATTGTGAACGGGTATCTCCTAAAGACCTTAGCCCTTCCTTGTTTGAGCAAGATTCTAGCTCTAGCAGGCTGGCATGGGTCTAAAGGTTTTTTGTTTTTATCAAGTACAAAAACTCGCATAATGTGAGTATTCTCCTATTGCTAGGGTAAAGTTCGCTTCGCCAATGTTATCAGTCGGTACTTTCCAGATTGCACTTCCTTAACCTGATAAAGATGTTTAACAATCCGGTTCTAGAGCTTGAAACTAGCGTCGCATTTCAAGGTAGGAACTTCAACTCTTGGTGATAACGTAGTCCCTGACGGGACTTGGGCTGGTCAGGTAATGATTCACAAGCCCCCGGATTTATCCGTGGGGTTTGCTACTCCCAGGCTCCTGACTAACTTATGCTGATTTGAGTACAATGTATCTAGGTAAATACACTTATCTATTATTTGTCGATCAACTAATTTCTAAGTAGTAATTATCTGGGTTTTAATCCCCCGTTCAATTTTTAATTGAACAGCCAGTGAAGTCACTAAACCTCTCATATTGTCGTCAAAGACCCACAAAAGTCCCAGTTGGTCATCAATGGATAGGCTCTGGATAGTTTGCACCGCCTTGGAACATCAAAAATATTGGAATAAGAGGGTTTGTTAGTAGTTTTGACCATAGGATTGTTTTTTATTTTGACGTGTTATGTAACTTAATGTAACGTAATGTAAAGTTTTATTGCAACAAATTGACTTAACTAGCGAGGGGGTCTGGGGGAGCGATAAGTCCCCAAACCCCCTCCCTACTTAAACTACAACCTTGCTGCGTGAGCTTTTAGAAGCGTGGAGATTTTTTCCGGTTCAATCTGTGGCGCGATAGTAAAGAGTATCAAAGGTACAGGTAGTCTCTCGGCAAACTCGACAGTAATACCGTTGATGTCCAATGCTTGTTTTGACCTGTTTATGGGTCTTGTGATGACCACACAGAGGACATTCCATAGTAGTGACTACTCCCACACTTCCTTGAGGCACTACCGGAAGTAGGGAGTAGTGATGCAGCGCGGTCTTTCCTAGTTTTACCTGTTCCCTGTTCCCTATTCCCTATTCCCTATTCCCCTGTTCCCTTTGCTACAGTTTCAAACTTAATCTAGTCTCACCTCTTTTGACAGGTGTCTAAACCAATTAAAGTACAAACAAATAGATAGGATAATAAATAAAAACAACAGGATTCCAAAATTATCCCAACGTTTCATCATCAACATGATTCCCATTAAAAACAACACTATCTGCCAAGGAATCCCGATCAATGTAGATAGAATATCCCGCCGATTCTCGTTCCTGATTTTTGCCTGACTATTAGCTGGGAGGTTTTGACGGATTACTCCCCAAAACCCAAACGGTCGAGTGACTCGATAGAAATTATCCATCACCTCCCGGTCAGTTGGCTCAGTTAAAAATGTTCCTAGGATACATCCTAGTAATGAGCAAACGCTGGGAATGAGAAACAGCGCATATTCCTGAAATTGAGCGTAATTTAAATTGGGTAGTACTATTGCCTTGGTTAAAATAGCCGCTACCATCCCCGCCACTGTCCCAAGGGCAAATCCATAGCCATTAAAGCGCCACCAGTACCATCTCAACACCAAAGGAATAGACAGTCCAGCACCTAGTCCCAGGGTTAGCCATCCCCAAATGTCATTGATATTGGTGATATTGAAACTAAATAGCAATCCCACCACTACAATTACAATTGATGCCCAGCGGCTTTGAACAATCAGTTGTTGGCTATTAGCTTGGGGATTGATATAAGCTTGATAAATATCCTTAACCCAGTAAGCAGCACTAGCATTGATGATTGAGTCAAAGGTAGACATAGCTGCTGCAATAAAACAAGCGATCAGCAACCCTTTTATCCCCACTGGCACATATTCTGCGATCACCGTTGGTAAGATAAGTTCAGGGTCAGCAATTACTGCTTTAGTGGTTCCGTAATGGATACCCAATACTGCAAAGGCTGTAACCAAGGGCCAACGAAAAGAAAGCAAGATTATCCAAAATAGGGACAGTAACCCAGCTTCGCGATCGCTTTTAGCGGCAAAATAGCGTTGAATCATATACCCACCCCCGCCGCCAAACCCTACCATAATTTCTTTGAACAGATAGAATAAAATCACCCCACCGAACAAATTGAAGATGCCATAGTCTCCCGGTAGATCAACTGCGATTGGGGGCGAGATGCTGCTCCACTCCGTGAAATTCCAAGTTTGCAATTGCTCAGCCCCAGGAATCGAGACCGAGAAGGTATCCGGAATAGTTGCCGTAGAGAATGCGATCGCACAAATATAGATAATCGCAATAAAAATCAAAATACCTTGAAATACATCCGTCCATACTACGCCGTAAAAACCGCTAACAGCCGTATATACCAGGGCGAGCAAAATCAAAAATATCGAAGCATAGCGGTCATCAATACCCAGAAATTCCCCCAGGAATTTGCCCCCCCCAACCGAAAAGTAACTCATGGAGCCAATAGCAAAGATAATATTAGCAACAGCACTTATGATCCGAGCCGTATTGCCTTCCCTTCCTGAGCCGAAGCGCAAGTGCATCCATTCCGCCAAAGTCATCACCTTTGCCCGTCGGTTCCACTTGCCCATGAATATCATAAAAATAGCCATAATTAAGACAACGCCACCCCGGATCTCGATGAAAAATCCCTTCGTTCCCAGAGCATAAATTAAGGCGCTGATCACCATCGTGCCAGCCAGGTCAGTATTGGAAGCCATTCCAGAAGCCCCCAAAACCCACCAGGGCAGATTGCGATTTCCCAAAAAGTAGGATTCTATACCCTCAGATGCTTTCCGTTGAAGAATAACCCCAAAAACGACTATGCAAATCAGGTAAATAGTAACAATGATGTAATCAACTGGATGCATGAATTTTATGATCAAGGATTAAGGATTCAAGACTCGGCTTGGGCAATCACTACTGGGGTGATCTCGGAAAAATCAATGGCCAGAAGAAAGTTTTGCATGATATCAAGTCCGAAGCGCATTGATATTGTATAATACAAGAGTCTTCTGCAGGTGTTGAGGCTATGGACTCTTAATACCAATAACAAATGACAACAGACTTTTGAGCAAACAAACAAAGACGTAAGCATGCAGCTAATGCGCTACGCCCATACGGCGGATTGCATAACTATCAGGTACACAGGATTGTTTTGGCACTTCCGACTTACCTGCTCCCTGCTCCCTGCTCCCTGCTCCCTCAAAACCCAGAAATTTGTACCTAATTGAATTGCAAACCGCTGTATGCTTACAGCATACTTGATATTATAGATGAACCCTGAAAAATTAAAGTTTAATTAGTAAACTTTAGTAATCAACAATCAACAATTAATCCTTAAATTGATAATTTTCCTGGAAGTATAACATGGACAATTGTTTGTATTCCTGGAGAACTGGTTATGTTTAATTCTCCACCATGTAATTCAGTCAACAGTTTGGCAATGATCAAGCCTAATCCAGAGCCTTGTTGCTCGTAGAGTTTACGATCAAATTGCATATAGGCTCCGAGTTTAGCAATTTGAGTTGGTGTCATGCCTCGTCCCTGATCGATCACCAAAATATTTAACTTATTATCCTGGAAATAACTCTGAATCTTAATCGGCTTACCAAACTCGGAAAACTTCAAGGCATTATCAATGATTTCTTCAACAATTTTAGTGAATTTGGATTGGTAAATATTGACAACTACTTCTTGCAGTTCTAAGTGCAAATCGTCTTTCCGGTTTACCTTCAGACATTTTTGGATAGCAAGGTCTTGGATAATTGTTCTAGTAAAACTTTGCTCTCCATAATCAAGCAGCTTCCTGGCTTGCTTAGGTTGTTGCTCGATTCGCGCTAGTTCTGCATAGAGTAAAAAATTATGGGTGAGCCGATATAAACGTTCTCCAGATACACGGATTTCCTGAAGCATTTCCATAGCTTCACCCCGCTCTATGGTATCATAATCTTCTATCAGGAATTGGGCAAGATTCAAAATGCCATTGAGAGGAGTACGCAACTCATGAGGTAGTGCATGAGTGATGTTATCGCGCAATTCATCGACCTGTTTTTGAGATTCTTGCTCAACAGCCATCTGCTTGGCTAAGCGGGTTGTGATTGCTCCTAATAATTCATCTCTAGTAAATGGCTTGGTCAGATAATCATCTGCGCCCAGTTCCATCCCCATCCGCAGATCACTTTTTGTAGATTTAGCCGTAAGAAAAATCAAGGGAATTGTCTGGGTGGATGGAATTTCTTGTAACTGAATCATTACACCGTAACCATCCAGTTTCGGCATTTTAATATCGCAAATAATCAAATCAGGACATTCATTTTTTGCCAATTCCACACCGATTTCACCATTTTCTGCTTCAATAACATCGAAATTTTCAGCCCGAAGTATTTCCACAACAATGGTACGGATATCTTCCTCATCTTCAATAACTAAAATCTGCGACATATATCAGTTCCTCCTTCAAACCTTAACATTTAGAAACGCTTTTAAAAACCAAGTCAAACTAATCCTTTCTTCTAGGCATAATCATAATTCCTATTAGGATCAACTGCCAACTGCCAACTGGCAAACAGCTCTCGGTCTTTGTACTTGCTCTGGTGCTGCAGCAGGGGAGTACAGTGGAATTGTGACAGTAAACGTTGTGCCAATACCGACCTGGCTATTTACCGTAATTTCACCACCGTGTACTTCCACAGACTGTTTGACAATTGCAAGTCCGAGTCCAGTTCCTGGAATATTGCCTACATTATTGCATCGATGAAATGACTCAAACAGTTGCTTTTGGTCTTCTTCTGGAATACCAATACCCTGGTCTTTAATCTTAAAGATAACCTCTTCTTGCTGACAAATCAAGTCAAAGTTTATGGTGCTATCATTAGGGGAATATTTAGTAGCATTTGATAGCAAATTCCTCAAGATATGTCTGATAATTTGTTCATCGAAATCAGCCTCTGGGCATTCACCTTGAATAACAAAAACAATGGTTTGCTTGGTGTTAAGACCTAGTTCTATTTCTTCGACTAAGTCACGGCAGAAGTCAAATAAATTCAATGGTACAGGGTTGAATTTTAGTTTTCCGGCGTTGGCTTTATTGACTAGCAACACGTCATCCAACATGTGGAGCATATGTTTGACATTAGCTTGAATCCGATCTAGATAGTTTTGTTTTTTCTCCTCATTCCAATTCTGGCTATAATATTTGAAAATTTCAGTAACTCCCATAATACTGGTTAGGGGGGTGCGGAACTCGTGGGAAGTCATAGAGATAAATCGAGATTTGAGTTCAGTGAGTTCCTTTTCTCTTTCCAGAGATTTGCGAATCTGTTTTTCGAGTCTCTCCCTAACTTGAACGTCATGCAAGGTCTGGTAAAGCGTGGCATTTTCCAAAGAAATTGCCGCTTGATTACACAGAAGGCTTAACACTTCTACGTGTTCATTGGTAAAATTTCCAGAAATTATATTATTTTCTAAATACACCATACCAATCATATTTTTTTTACGCAGAAGTGGCAAACACACAGCTGACTTTGGCTGATGCTTTATGATGTATATATCATCAGCAAAAGTAGAGTTAGTAACCAGATTATTTAAAATCAAATTTTCTTGACTGATAGCGACATAATTAATTACAGATTTGGGCAATTGCTGAGTAATGGTTACTGGAATTGAATGCCTTACTGTTACGCCATTGTTAACCACTGAACCGGCTGCCTCTATCATCAGTTTATTTTCTTTTGACAAAATGATAAACCCCTTTTTAGCCCCAGCATTAGTCAGGAGAATATGCATCAACTTGTCCAGTAAATTATCGAAAATTATTTCTTCTGAAATGGCTTGAGATGCCTTGATAACGTCAGATAAATCCAGTGCGGTTAAACTTAGTGTTATCGTTGAGTTGGTTATGGAATCTACTGGAACTTGCGTTGTTGGTTGGGCAGTAATTTTGCTAAGGAGTTGGGGGTATCTTGATTCTAAGTCTCTCACTTTTGCCACAGCTCCCCAGCGACTGTATCCATAGTAGGCATCAGTCAAGTAAGCCTCGGCGATCTTTCGTTTGCCACAAGACAGATAAAACTCTGCTGCTAGCTCATTGGCCAGTGCTTCTTCCTGGATATAGTCCTGGTCCGCTGCTCCTTCAATTCCTTGGTCATAAATTTCCATGGCTTGCCAGTGTTGCCCTAAAACTCGTGCTTTCTCTGCCTCCACTAGCTCGTACTTATGCTTGAAGTTTGATGGAGCATGGTATGCCCAGGTTTTCAGAGTTTCCTGATTAGCTGCTACTTGGGTGAGGTATTCACCTTGCTGCTGTGGCTCTACATGGGGATAGTGAGCCAAAAGCGCTAGAGAATAGTAGAAATTGTGTTCAGCAATAAGAATCATGCCAGGGACAGCTTGTGCGTATTGCTCTGCTGACCTGGCCTGAGCAATAGCTTTTTCGGGTTCCTTAAACCAATAAAACAGAATGGATTTGGCAAGATATAGATAAAACAGAGAGGTTCCATTATTCTGTTCTATTAAAATGGGAAGCATTTCTAATTCATTAAAGTCTTCCCCAATTAACTGACAGGGATCGTCAGATCTGCCGAGTAAATTTAAGATTAATTGTTTGCCGATTTTAGCATAAGTAACATGATAGTCTAGCTTTCTTTTTTGCAGCCAATCCAGATACTGGCCATACTTTTGAGCACCAAAGTCCAAATCATATCCCACAAAAAATAGGTTGGCACAGTAGTTGATGGCAGCATAACCGCCATACTCTATATTTCCGGTTTCAAGACCGCTGTTAAACGCCTCTAGTAAGGGGTCTATGGTTTCCTTGAGATGCTCTTTCCAGTGCCTGATATGACCGTTAAAAACATCTAATACTATGCATTTGAACTCCTGAGCATGGAATTGCTCCAACAGCATCAAAGACAGTTGACCAAATTTATAGCCACCATCGATATCTCCCATAAATCCACACAGGATCATGGCGTAATTAATATAGGTGTCCGTGGACAGATTTGAATTGCCATGGTTGATACATAGATTGATTCTTGTAAAGATAAACAGTGGATACAATGACGGATTAGCAATAAAAGCAGCGTTTCCTACAGACTTTAAGATCCCCATGGCCGCTAGTTTAGTCAGGTCAGTCATTTCTGGTAGGTCAACCAAATCCTCACTAATCAGGTTTTTAGAGGGGGGGTCTTGATCCAGTTGAATCCCGAGCATGTCCAGAACCTCTAGCCCCGTATCCAAGGCGACTTGCATTTGGTTTTGAGCAATATAAGAGTAGATTTTTAGTTCATACACCTTGACTTGATCTAATTGGGTTTTGGCTTGTTCCAGAGCCACTCCAGCCAAGAGGTTTGATTGCTCAAAATTACTGTTGAGGTATTCCGCTTCCACCACTTCTATATAGAAAGCAAGGGTGAAGTCATAGTTGTCAGTCCAGGTATCCGCTGCTAGGAGTCCTAGACCTACATTCAGATACTTGAGAGCGCTGGGATAAGCGGCTGCGGCCTTGGCTTTCTGACCCGCAGTCAGATTGAGTTGAGCTAACTCATCTTTTTCCCACTGAGCGGTGAGTAAGTCCGTGCCAAAATTGAGTTGGTTAACCAAGGCAAAGATATTCTGTTCCCGTGCCTCTGGAGTGGTATGGTTCAGCAACAATTTGCCAATTTTTAGGTGGGTTGCTTGTTGGTCGGATTCGGGAATCAGAGAGTAGGCGGCTTGCTGCACCCGGTCATGTAAAAATTTGTAGTTAACCTTGACATCACTGAGGCCAAAATCTGCGGATTCTTCTTGTCCAAATAGCAGAGGAATTTTGTAAGTATCACTCAACGGCAGAATCAAACCGATCTGTAGTGCTTCCCAGAGCTGAGCAGCCGTGATAATGGTTGAGTCTTCATTGACAATGGCTAGCATCTCTAAGTTAAACTGATTGCCCAGACAAGCTGCCAATTTTAAAACCTGCTGGGTCGTTTGTTGTAGCTTGCCAATACTTCTGGCAATCAGTTCCACCACATTATAATCAGTGATGCCAATAGCTTGAATTTCATCAATATCCCACTGCCAGCTGCCACTGCTGACGTCATAACTCAGCAAATTTTCTGAGTAGAGGGTTTTGAGCAGTTGGGTCAAGAAGAAGGGATTACCTTGGGTTTTATGGAATAATAGCTCTGCTAGGGGTTTGGTCTGGTTTTCCCCTTGGGTGTCATTGAGAGTATCGGCTACTAATTGCTGAACGTATTGTTTCTGTAACGGCTCAATGGTGATCTGATGTATGACTAAGTCAGTTTCTTGAATTTTCTCAATGGTTTGAATCAAGGGATGGGTGGGACTGACTTCGTTATCTCGATAAGCTCCAATGATTAATAAATAGTTGCGATCGCAGTTCGTCATTAAGGTCTGGAGCAACCTTAATGATGCTAAATCTGCCCACTGTAAATCGTCAAGGAAGAGCACCAGGGGATGTTGGGGTTGGGCAAAGACACCGATGAATTGTTGAAACACCCGTAAAAATCGGTTTTGGGATTCCGATGGTCCGAGTTGGGGTACTTCCGGCTGTTGACCGATAATCAGTTCCACTTCGGGAATGACATTAATAATCACCTTGCCATTGGCACCCAGAGCATGTAATAAATTCTCTTTCCAAATCCCTAGTGTTTGAGCGGGTTCTGTCAACAGTTGCCGAATTAATCCCCGAAATGCGTCCAGCAAAGCAGCGTAAGGACTATTGCGCTTAAACTGGTCAAATTTACCACCAATAAAATACCCTCGGGCTTTGACAATTGGTTTATGAACTTCATTGACCACTGAGGTTTTACCAATCCCTGAGTAACCGGATACCAACATCAATTCAGTGGCTCCAACACTGACTCGTTCAAAGGCCTCCATCAGGGTGGCCACTTCCCCTTCGCGACCATAGAGTTTTTGAGGAATTAGCAGTCGGCTCCCGATGTCATAGGTTCCGGGAGTGAAGGTTTCAATTTTTCCAGTGGTTTGTAGCTGGTATAGACAGCTTTCTAGGTCAACTTTTAGTCCCGTAGCACTTTGGTATCGGTCTTCAGCATTTTTCCTGAGGAGTTTCATCACAATCAATGAAACTACTTCACTAATTTCTGGATTAAGCTGATCAGGAGGGACAGGATATTGAGCCAGATGATGGTGAATCAATTCCATGGGATCGGTGGTGATAAACGGTACCCGATCCGTTAGCATTTCGTAGAAAGTGGCACCTAAAGAATAGAAGTCACTGCGGTAGTCAATGGAGCGGTTCATCCTCCCAGTTTGCTCCGGTGAAATATAGGCAAGAGTCCCTTGGAGCCAATTATGATTCTTAGTGGTGGGATTCTCTAGAGACAAGCGGGAGGCAATGCCCAAGTCAGTTATTTTAACTTGTCCTGTTTCCGGATTGATGATGATATTGGAGGGGTTAATATCTTTATGAATAATCGGGACTTTGTGCAGCTCATCCAAGCTTTCTACTAGAGAAATAGCAATTCGCAGAAACTCCTTTAGATTAATGGAGTGAGAGTTGATAAACTGCTTCAGGGATTGACCCCCAAAATCTTCTAATATCAACGCCAACCCATTATTATAGTTTTCCAGACCGTAGCATTTGACAATGCCTTCACAATCAATAGCTTGGGAGATTGTATATTCTTGTCGTAAGCTGCTAATCTCTTCAAGGGAGGGATAGTCCGATTTAATAACTTTAATAATAACTGGTTTTTGCTCTTGCTGGTGATAGCCGCGATAAACAACTGTACTAACACCAGCTTCTAGTTCTTCTAGAACTTTAATTTGAGATTTTGGTAAACTTAACATCATCTCTCCCTTGAAGTTTTTAGATATAGTAATTGTGATAGCTATATGTGATAGCTATATTGATTGAATTTTGTTTGATTTTGTTTAATCTTGAGGTGCGACCAGTGATGACGCTTCTGATTTGGCTCAAGTTCAGGCGTTGCTGAATTAAGGAATGAATGCGCGATTATCTGGTTTTATTAAAGCCCCCGTGGGTCCCCCAACTTTGCGGTGCGACCCGTGGCGAATTTAATTCGCCTACGGAAAGCGCACCGGGGGAGACTTTAACTTACTTTTCTCCCCCAGGATTGGGGGTCAGGGGGCG
>NZ_MKZS01000001.1:8219074-8219301 GCF_001942495.1 Moorena bouillonii PNG | reverse complement strand
CGTGCGCCATACCCAGAATCAGCAACGCCCAAGTTCAGTAGGGTGGGCAGTGCACCAGACAGATAATGAACCTTGCAAAGAGCGTTGGTAGGCACTGCCCACCCTAGGATTAATGTCTGTTTGCCTCCAAAATCTGGTGTAGTTCAGTAGTTCAGTAGGGTGGGCAGTGCATCAGACAGATAATGAACCTTGCAAAGAGCGTTGGTAGGCACTGCCCACCCTAGGAT
>NZ_MKZS01000001.1:8201408-8218974 GCF_001942495.1 Moorena bouillonii PNG | reverse complement strand
CTTGGAAAGGCTCTTACCCCTTTCACTCTGCATGAGCACCTTCATCGGTCGCCCCATAACTATAAGCATAACTATATTAGAATATCAGAGTCTTCAGTCAACGCTAGCCTAGAGCATTAACTAGCTACTTTAATTTATGAGACTTTGGCAGTTTTGGTGGCGAACATTAGTGCTTTCAACCCAGTACAATCCACCAGAGTTCGTTGAATTAATGATGACCTCATTGGCAATGGCTTTACTAGCCACCTGGGGATATTATACCGATGACTGGCCCTATCTAGTACTCAGTTCTAGTTTTGCCATGGGAGCAGCCGTATCCATGTGGGTAAGGGGTACAACCATGCCTTCCTCTAATTCCCGTATGGTGCAGGTCATGGCTATACTGTTGCTCCTTTACAGCTTTTATGCTTTTTCTCACCTTGTCGATGACATTTTGACTTAAATGTACACTGCTAAATACTCTGGTGATACCCAATCCACTAACCAAATGCCATTATCGGAACAATAAAAGCTGTGACCGGCGTTGTGCATAGCTGCGGCATCAATGGCAAAAACCACAGGGCGACCATGTCTTGCTCCCACTTTTCTGGCAGTTGCCATATCTGTCGATAGATGAACATGATGTCGCGACATTTTACACAAACCTTGCCGGAGAATTGACTCAACTGCCCGGTGACCTGTGCCGTGATACAGCACATCTGGTGGAACCACAACTTCTAGTTGTAAATCGACTTTGACCGTATGACCTTGATTGGCACGAATTCGGGTACCTGTGGAGTCGAAGGAAAAGCGCTTCTTGTCATTTTTGGCAACTACTTGATCTAAATCAGCACGGCTGATCCGAAAGGAATGCTTTTTACAAGCTGCCAGTAGTTCCTCAACACCAACCCAGCCACCAGGAGCGAGTGTGATTCCAATTCTCTGAGGCTGGTGCCGAAGATGCTTACTCAAATATTTACTAATTTTGACTAACCGAGACGGATTCATATTGATATAGTAATTTGCTATTTTTTAAGTACATATTTAGGTTTTTTTAGGGAACAGGGAACAGGGAATAGGGAACAGGGAACAGCGATGCAGCGCGGTCTTGGGGGTTTCCCCCATGAGCGACTGCATCAAGACGGGAACAGGGAACAGTGGACAAGAATTGACGCAAATACTATCAGAAAAATACTTTTGCCAGAGGTCTATTAAGATTTTTGGCTTGATCAACGATTAGCTTCCTAAAATATCACGTATTTTTTGTTCCAGTTGACCTGCCCTGACCTGATCTCCCAAGGTTTGATAAACCTCTTTCCCTTGCTCTAGCCACGCGATCGCTTCATCCTTCTGGCCGATAATCCCACTGGTGACTGCCAGCCCCCCAAGCACTTGAGCTTGAGTGTCTAAATCTCCTGCTGCCTTGGCCAGTTCTAGGGCTTGCAGGTAACGCTCCCTAGCTAGGCGATTTAATCCCACTTGTTGGTAAATGTCCCCCAGAAGTTGATAAATCCGGATCGACTCAGATCCATCACCCAAAGCCGTTTCCAGCAGGTCAATGGCTTCAGTGTTTAAGCCATAACTGCGGTACAAATGAGCCAAGGCTAGTGCTTCTGCTGGCTTACTCCACTGCTTTTGCTTAATTTCCTCTGCTGCTGCTGATACCTCCTGGGCTTTTTCCTGATCGAGGATGGTAAACCCGGAACTCCCTTCCTGTTTATAACTTTGGCCTTGGTCAGTCTTGACAATTAACCAATAACGAGCACCTGGTTGTAGGGACTGGTTTCCTGAGTAAACTATCTCCGTTGCACTAGTTTGCTGCTCCCACTCCACCCCTGGACCAATCACCCTCACCTGGTAAGTGCTGGCACCCTCAACCTCATGCCAGCGCAATAGCGGTTGCTGATTGAGCACAGAACTATCCCGAGGTCTTAGAATATAGGGAATGTCTGGATTATTGCTTGATCTCTCAATCACTTTATCCTGGTCATATTTTAATAGCTTTGGCTTTGAGGTAGGAGCACAGCCTTCAGAGACAATATAGTCTCTGCCACCCTCCGGTTCCCACTCCGTTAAGTTCTGGCAAAGTACTTTAGCAAAGGTATTGCTGCCCAGTAACAGTTGATCGGTAGCAGCGAGTGAGACACCAATAAAGGCTGGCTGATAATCGGGCCAAGTGGAACGCTTCAGTTTCACCTGACCTTGAGGACGAAGAGCCACAACTAGATTGAAACCACCTCCGATGGGATGACCTGGTCTGCCGTGATCAGCTAATCTGGCTAAGCAGACTACCAAGGTCAACCCCAAAACCAAGTAAATCAAGAGTTTCCATTTTTTCCATTGCATGATGACTTCCCTGCCTCCTTTAACGCTTTGTGAGCTAAATTCAACCATTTCGGTTCATCGGGATTAACAATTGAACCTAGTTGGCAACACTTTTGCCATTGTTCAAGGGCTTCGCCATTCCGCGTTTGCTGTTCATAGACCTGAGCCAACAAACAGTGGGCTGAAGCGCGAGTTGTGATTTGCTCTAATCCCTCTGGTGTAGTGGCTAAAGCGATCGCTCCGGTTAGAAAGTTCTCCCCTTGCTTTAGTTGCTGTTGTTGTAACAATGCCCAACCGAAATTTTTCATCAAGTTGTATCTGATCCTCAAGGGCTGATTTTCCATCTCCTGTAAATTCTTCCACAGCAGAGATGTAGCCAATTCTGGTTTATTCTCCAATATCCACAAACGAGCCAAATTGTTCTGTGCTCTAATCAGATTCCCCTTAACAGCAAATTGATATTGACTCTTGGCTTTATCAAACTCTTGCAGGTCTTCGTAGAGGGACCCTAGATTATAGTGAGCCTTGGCATTGTCTGGATCGAGAGCCAAAGCCTGAAGATAGTCAGCTTCAGCACCAGCCAATTGCCCCTGATGATATTTCTTGACTCCCTGGCGATTGTACCAATCGGAAAAAGCTGGCTTGTTCGAGGATAATAGGACTATAATCGCAGACACGAATAATGTGAAAGCTAACTTGGCTTCTTCATGGTAATGCTTGGGAATAGGCAGGCTGTTGAGTAATTTTTCAAACCCTTCTTTTCCGGCCTGGGTCAGTTCGCTTCTGGCTTGCAATAGGGTTAAGATACTCGGAAACGCCACCATTACTACTCCAGGAAATCCGGTTCCAGCACTCAGAAATCGGGGCACAATATCCACCAACAAGCTCAGATTCACTGTCCAACTGCTCACTGTCACCACTTTCAACAACCAATCCCACCGATCCCAGGGATGAAGTGGTGCCTCTGTTTCCAATTGCCACCACCACGCAGCGGCGGGAGGCTGAAAACTTTTTCGGTACTTAGCTAACTCGATGACTTTGGTAATCTGTTCTGCTTTGTTCTTCAGCAGAGTGTCCAACTCAACCAGTTGCTGTTGATCAGTTGTAGACACCTGATTACACTTACTCCAAGCAGCCTGCACAGCATCCCTGGCATTCAAAATCTCTAACACTTCCTTTTCTTGAGGAGATTTAGACTCTTTGAAGTTAAATAGTGCTTCTCGATAGCACTTCACGGCAGTTTCTAGTTCAGAAGTAGTCATCACCAATTGCACGACTCCATGGCAAGGATGAGGGGGTAGCCAAAAAAAATACCAGTTTTTAGCTCATCGGATGGGCAAAAACGGTTTGGTTAAAATGAGTAGTCACGATTAAATTACTTTTCCCACACTACTGTAATTCCTATTTTTATCTCACGCAAGTCCCTGCTTTTTTTTGTTGGCGTAAAAAAATACAACTGTTTGGAGCAATAGTCCAGACAGTTGTTGAAGCAGGCAATGCTATAAATTCTTTTTATAAATAAAAATAAGTCCAAGTTTCAGCTAGATGATAGCAGTGGTTTTAGGGAATCGGGAATCGGGAATCGGGAATCGGGAATCGGGAATCGGGAATCGGGAATCGGGAAGAGTAGTCAAGATATCCGAAAACCAAACAACCTTAAAGCAAACAACCTTAACTCTTAAGCCTTCAAGCTTCAACCAAACAACCAACCTTAACCCTTCAACTTTAAACCAAACCTTCAACCTTCAAACAAACCTTCAACCTTGGCCTTTCGGCCACGCTACGCGAACAACCTTCAATCTTCAACCAACCAACCAACCTTCAACCTTCAACCCTCTTCAACCTTCAACCAACTTTTAACAATCAATAGCTAACAAAATCGTTTCCATCTCTTCCTTTGACAATCCCCCATGAGCGCCCAACTTGTGTTGTTCAAAGCGGTCTTCTTCATACCACCAAACCGTTTCATACTTATTCGGTAAAATAACTAAATTGCCTAACCGATTCAGCAATAGTGGCGAGAGTTCACCTGTACCGAAATAGCCTTCTTCAGTTAATGTGGTGGTGCGGTATACTGTTGCTCGATCTGCCAACTGCTCCGTCAGCAAATCATAGACTTTATCCAAATGGTCTTCCTGAATGTACAACACCATATCCCGACATGACCCCGCTGGCACTAAGAGTTTACCTTGGGCATTCCGTTTAATAAACTGCTCAATAGAAGGAGTAAGCTGATTCAAATAAATAGTAGTCTCTGGTGAAATCTCTATTTGTCCATGATCAGCAGTAATTAGTAATAATGTATTCTTCAGCTTACCAGCTACCTTCTGATATAAAAGTCGCTCCATGGTTAGCAAAAGTGTGCTAACTTCAGCCTGGAACTGTAGCGAGCCAGGACCGTATTTATGAGCCATGCCATCAATAGTATCGAGATACAGGAAAAAGTAGCTCTTCTGGGATTCAGCGATCGCTGCTTCAGTCAGGTTAACTAATGCTTCAGGAATAGTTTTGTAGGGAACAGTCGTTGCCCCATCACACACCACTCGTGAAAAAGGAGAGTAAGCATAATTGTAGTGTTGAAAACAATAGGATTGCACACCATACTGTTGCAATTTTTGATAGAGAGTTTGGGTAGGGAAAAGGCTTTGCTCAGAAATGCCAGTGGTTTCCAAGGTTCCCCGTTGCTTATCACCCGCAAACGAAAACATCAAGGGAGCAATAATATCATCCAACAGCGGCTCATAGTAAAACCAATGGAAGACACCACTCTCACCAACCGGAAGCCCTGAGTGAATAGTAGTAACATGAGCAGCAGTTGTGGAGGGAAACTGGGTAGTCAATTTAGAAGCGACACCTTCTACTACAAACCGCTTCAAAAATTCCGATTGTTCAACATAGTCCTGAAAAAAGCGCCACCCGAAAGCATCAACAAAAATCAGAATCACCTTATCATAGCGATCCGGTAATTCTCCTAATACACTCCTAGGTAATCCCATGTTTCCTTGACCAGTGAGCAGATGATAGATCATCTGCGGAATCTGGGAGAAACAATAGGAGTCATAAAGGGGTTTACCAATATTGTCATTTGTTCTAGCGTTTTCAATAGCTTTTAAGGATTCAGAGTTAATCATAGATAGCAAAGGGAGTAGGGAGTAGGGAGTAGGGAGTAGGGTGTAGGGTGTAGGTAATCGGGGAAAATACTGTTTACTTCATTACTATATGGAAACGCTATTATATAGAATTTATTAGGGAGCATGTCAACTTTGTAATTAGGTACATAGATCCCCCCTAACCCCCCTTAAAAAAGGGGGGAACTAGATTGAAAAGTCCCCCTTATTAAGGGGGATTTAGGGGGATCTGAATCAGGGATTAACAAAATTGACATGCACCCAATTTATTAATAGATAATTTAGCCTACTGTTAATTTAGCATAGCACAAATAAAAATACAACTTTACTTGAAGAGTTTCACGATTTACTATCCCCTATGCTACTCATAATAAAAAGTGAGGCTCTGACAGAAAGGATACGCGATCGCTTCCTAAGGTTGATCATACTTATGACATAGATTTTATTGCATGCATGAGGTAAACTTATCAACCTCAAAGTCCCCCTTATTAAGGGGGATTTAGGGGGATCTCTTTCTCAAAGTACCCCTTATTAAGGGAGATTTAGGGGAATCTCTTTCTCAAAGTACCCCTTTTCACTAGGAATTTAGTGGGTTCTTTTTGTACCTCATAGTAAAAATAATTATTATATCCAGTAAATTTATTATCCCGACTCCCAATTACCAAAATTTACTACTCATAAAAAAACAGATTGCTGATGGGATGCGAGCGCTTTATTTAAATTTACCATCCCAAAAATAAATTTTCAAAACCCTTGACAAATTAATATATAATCATTACTATTATAATGGCAAACATTAAGCAAGAGGTTAACCTTATGCCTTCACAATTACCGCCTAATTCAGACAATACTCCTGACGAGTCTTCCCCAAAAAAAATCCCTGTTCAGCATATTTTAAAGGGGTCCCGCAAGGCCATACTTAATACGATGCATACCCTGTATGTACTTCGTTACACGGAAATTTCCGACTGGACTCCTCTTCAGCCGACGGGTATTCCGGGAGAGTTCATCACAATTAGCGTCAAGTACTTGATTATCCCGTAAAACGTTAAATTCCTGGGGGGTTTTCCCCCCGGCCAAACCATCGGGTCTAATCCCATAGGGTCACGTCTGGATAGGTGAAAAAACTGAATGACATAAGGTAACATTCCTAGCCGTGGATAGTATTTCTGCGGCTATTTTTTTAAGGTTGAAGGTTGGAGGTTAGTTTGTTGAAGGTTAGTTTGTTGAAGGTTAGTTTGTTGAAGGTTAGTTTGTTGAAAGTAATGCTTGATTTCAATTAGCTATAATAATGCTGGGATTGGTGAGATTATTTCATGGGTTCGCTTCCCACACTTCCGATATTCCCACACTTCCCTTCTTTGCTTGACCAAGTAAGAGATATTGGTTTCCTATCACAGATTAATTTAAAAAAAATATTGAAAAAATGTTAAGGGTTTGGGGAATGTATCCTTTTTTCGTGGTAGGTTGTTATCGCAACCTGAGACAACAAAAGTTTTAGGTTGAACATGATCATCAAATGGAGATATGATAGTGAATTTTCAGTCTATCGGGAAGAAAGTTGCTTCCCTATTCCTTTTAATTGTTTGGTGCTTGTCTGTGTTCGTTGCTAACCCTGCTGTAGCTCAAGCTCGTGAGGTTTATGGAGCTGTTGATTCAGATGGTTCTGTAATGTATGGCAAGGGCTTCACAACCAACAAAATCCAGGACGGTTTTTATATTATAGAGTTTCAAGAAGACTTCCTAAGTAAGCCAGCACCTACTGTTTCTGTATATGGTCCGCCTTGGCGGACTTTTAATATGTCTGCTGCAATTATTGATGTCAGTCCCGATCAATTTTTCGTAGTAACTTCTACTCCAGAGCGTCCTGTCGATAGTGCCTTCACTTTTACGGTTATTGGCGACTAATTAGATTGTGGATTCTGTAAAATCCTAAGAATAGAAGTAAGTATTCAGCGAAGAGTTATCAGCTGAATGCTTACAATTTCAATTAGCAATAATAATCCTGGGATTGGTGAAATTGTTTAATGCGATCACATCCCACACTCCCCTACTCCCTGCTCCCTGCTCCCTGCTCCCTAAAACTCACAACTACTATATACTTATTCCAAATTCCAGTTAAGACCAAAACTTGAGGAGCAGGGGTGATGACTTCAACAGATAGAGTACTGGTGGCGGGTGCTACAGGTGGGGTGGGACAGCTAACGGTGGCCAAGCTACTAGATAAAGGTTTTCAGGTTAGTGTTCTGACTCGCAGTGCTGAAAAAGCTCAGCAAATGTTTGATAACCGAGTAGAGATTATTGTTGGTGACATCCGCTATCCCTCTAGGGCGTGTTTTCAAAGTTTTCCGCAAGATTTAGATCCCCCCCAGCCCCCCGCGCGGAAGGGGGAGCCATACTCAAAGTCCCCCTTTTTTAAGGGGGATTTAGGGGGATCTCCGAGGCAAGAAGACACGCCCTAGCCTTTAGCTGATAACTGATAACTAATACCTGATTGCTGATTGCTGAACGCTAGTTTTATTAGTACTCAAAGGGTCCTAACGGCTCATCTTCTTCTTCAGACAGGTCGATGGGTTTGTAATCCACATAATCGCTTTGGTCTGAGTAGTTAGAGGATGTTTCCTCCCTTGGGGTGGTACGACGCTTTCTTTCCCTTGAGGCTATCTGTGAATCATAGTTTTCTGAGTCATAGTTTTCTATAGATTCACGACGAGAACGGCTAGGGCGAACGGGTCTGTCTTCTCTATCCCTGTCTAGATCTCTGTCTAGATCTCTGTCTAGATCCCGATCTAACTTAGCCTCCCAAGTGTCTACGGATCGTTCTACAGGTCGTTCCACAGATTGTTCCGAAGGACGAGAACGTCTACTACGAGATGGTCTGTCTTCCCAATCACTATCTAACTTAGCCTGCCAGGTCTCTCTAGGTCGTTCTGAAAACTGACCATTAGAACGAGGGCGGCGTTTACGCGATCGCTCTTCTAGCCTCGATTCCTCTAAACTCCCTCGACTCCTTGAACGGCGGGTTTCTACTTCATAACGCTCTGTGCGCCTTTCCCTGGAATCTGGTGTGGGCCGCAAACGAGGGTTGGAGTATCGCTCCTCTACGGGCTCTAGTTCATCGTATTCATCATAAACATTAGCCTCTTGTGGTTCTTCGCGGTAATAGTTACGGCTAACTGGTCGCTGACGGTCTTCAAACCCAGCATCTTCCCGGGCTTTTTTAGTGGCAACGCCCCGTAACCGCAGACTTTCCACGGCAAAAAATATTGCTGTACCGCTCAACAACAGCTGACTCAACAGCAAAATCGGGTCGAGTCGCCATCCCTGATACACCAAAATAAAGCCACAAACTAACCCGACCACAGTGAAAAAGATATCATGGTCTCTGGCTAGTTCTGGACGAACCGAGCGCAGGAAATAGAGTCCTGCTCCGGCAAGCATCAATAATATGCCCAAAAGGCTAGCTGGATTAAACCCAACATTTACCATTACTACTCTCCTATGGTCAGTTATATGGTAGCGAGTTATTGGTCTTACACTCTACTGTAACTGGAGAACAACAATTTTACTCCTGGATCAGGAGAGATTTTGAATACAAAAATTGAGCGGGTTGTGAACCCACTCAATTTCCCGAAGCTCGAAGTTCCGCCTTACTTCCTTGAAGGCATAGATAGTAGGGATTTTGTTATGATCTTTTGATCTTATCGCTCTGGCTAAAGACGATTAGTGCCACAGTGGCAGGAATAACCACAATGGCAGTACCCCAAAGTAAACTCCACAAAAAGTTGGCTAATGAAGGTGTCATAAAAACTCCTAGTTAATTTGTAAACTTTGTTTGTGATTAAGCATTCAGCATTCAGCATTCAGCTATCAGCTATCAGCGATTAGCGCTACGCGCAGGCTACTTGAGGTGCTAGCAGGAGCGATAAATGCACGGGGTCGGATCAGTAAAAGCAGCAGGGATTTTCAACCAGGGGAACCGGCACCTCCCAGCTGGTTTACTACCCGTTGATTAGCTGACGGCTAACGGCTGATAGCTGAATGCTTACTAGAACATGATACTATTATTGAGAAACTTTACATTAAATTAACTACAATCACAACGACACCCGTAAGCCACCTACCCACCTAAGGCGGCAGGTAAGCATTGAGCTATCAGCTATCAGTTATCAGCGATTAGCGCTACGGGAACAGCTAAAGGCTGACCACTGAAGGCTGACCGCTGACCGCTGACGGTGGCACCGGCAATACATTTGTGATGATTAGATTGAATAACCCATGACTGCTGCTACGATTGCTATCTGGACTCTTGGTCCGTTACTCGGACTAATGATCTTCTTGTTTATCTTTCGCATTGTTCTAACCTGGTATCCTCAGGTAGACCTAAATCGTTTGCCATTTAATCTAGTAGCTTGGCCAACGGAACCCTTTTTAGTGCCAATGCGCAAAATTGTGCCTCCCATTGGTGGGGTTGATATTAGCCCAATTATTTGGGTAGGAATTTTCAGCCTGCTGCGGGAAATTCTTTTAGGTCAGCAGGGAATCCTCAGGATGATGATCTAGAACAAGCCCCACGCCTGAAAGTGAAACGTCAGGGTGGGACGGAGCGTATAAACGCTAGAAGTACAACAAGACGCGTTCGCGTAGCGTGCGCGTAGCGCTATCGCTAATTACCAACCCATAGCACATAAGCACCTCAAGTAGAGTGGCCATAGGCCAATGGCTGATAACTGAATGCTGATAGCTGATAGCTGATAGCTGATGGCTGAATGCTGATAGCTGAATACTTACCTACTTCTGCCCTCTGCCTTCAGCATAGCCGCCGTTCAGGTCATCATCTCTTTCTCGACAAAATTGGTATAGACCTGACCCTCAAGAAAGGCTGGTGTCTCTAGGATTTTTTGATGGAAAGTCAGGGTGGTGGTCACTCCGGTAATGGCACACTCCCTTAAGGCTCGTTTCATGCGCTGAATGGCTGCATCACGGGTGGGACCCCAAACGATTAATTTCCCAATCAGAGAGTCGTAGTAGGGGGGAATTTCGTAATCGGGGTAAACATGGGAATCCATGCGCACCCCTGGTCCTCCTGGTGGTAGGTAAGCACTAATTCGTCCTGGTTGGGGACGGAAAGCGTGGTCTGGGTCTTCGGCATTAATCCGACATTCGATGGCGTGACCTTTGAGAGTAATTTGGTCTTGGGTAAGGCTTAGTTTCTCCCCTTGAGCAATTTTAATTTGTTCGGCGATCAAGTCTAGACCGGTGATCATCTCGGTGACTGGGTGTTCTACCTGAATTCGGGTGTTCATTTCCATAAAGTAGAACTCACCAGAGGCATCTAAGAGAAACTCTACTGTACCAACTCCGACGTAATTGATGGACTTAGCGGCCATTACCGCAGCATTACCCATCTTTGCCCGCAATTCTGGGTCAAGCACTGGGCTAGGGGCTTCTTCCAGTAGCTTTTGGTGACGGCGTTGGATAGAGCAGTCTCGCTCACCCAAGTGGATTGCGTTGCCGTGACTATCAGCTAAAATTTGAATCTCGATATGGCGAGGGCGTTGAATAAATTTTTCAATATATACCCCGCCATTACCAAAGGCTGCTTGGGCTTCCCCTTGAGCGGCTTGGAAGAGTTTAATCAATTGGCTGTCATCCTGTACCAGGCGCATACCCCTTCCTCCACCACCAGCCGTGGCTTTAATCATGACAGGATAGCCAATTTGACGTGCGATCGCATGAGCTTCTTCCTCAGAGCTGACTAATCCATCACTTCCGGGCACTGTGGGCACACCCGCTCGTTGCATGGTTTCTTTGGCTGTAGATTTATCTCCCATGGCCCGGATCGCTTCTGGAGTAGGACCGATGAAAGAAATCTGATGATCAGCACAAATTTCAGCAAAACGGGCATTTTCTGATAAGAAACCATAGCCTGGATGAATGGCAGTGGCGTTGCGAGTGAGGGCTGCAGCAATAATATTAGGTATATTTAAATAACTTTTGCTGCTGGGGGGATCCCCGATACAAACCGCTTCATCTGCCAGTTGGACATTAAGAGCATGTTGGTCAATGGTGGAGTGAACTGCAACGGTGGGAATCCCCATCTCCTCACAGGTTCGGATAATCCGTAAGGCAATTTCCCCACGATTGGCAATTAAGATCTTTGAAAATTTCATAGAGTAGCTTGGCTATATAGAGTTTTTAGTTGAGATTTAAAACTAGGATTGATGGGGAAAGACAGGGAGTTTGGGGAGTGTGGGGAGGGTGGGAAGTGTGGGGAGCAACATAGTTTATAAACTATAGCAATTGTCATCACGAGTGAGGTAGACAGGATTTTTCCCCATTCCCCCCCTACCCACGTCCGAGACCCAGACTAAACAAACTTTTACCCTACTCCCTACTCCCTACTCCCTACTCCCTACTCCCTACTCCCTACTCCCTTCAATTTTGACAGCAATTTTCTGATCTAGGCTTTGCAGCTTCGTCCTGTTGTATGGTATCCTACTAAATGAGTTATTAGCGGATGTGGTGGAATGGTAGACACGCACGCTTGAGGGGCGTGTGGCGAAAGCCATGCGAGTTCGAGTCTCGCCATCCGCATTGATCAGCCTGGAGTTGTGGAGAACTTCGGAACAGTAAACTCCCGCTCAGGGCAGAAAAATTGACGAAAACAGTATCATAAAAGCGATGCAGCACTATGGGACAAGGGCGCACCATTGCCTCTTGCCTCTTGCCTCTTGCCACACCTCCCTTTCTCCCCACACTTCCCACCCTCCCAACCCTCCCGATTCCCGATTCCCGATTCCCGATTCCCGCCAGCCATCACCTCTTCGTCACATCAGGCTGCTGAAACCGATAGATATCGCGAATCACGTTTACCCAACCATCACAAAGAGAGGCTAATAAGCGATCGCCTTTTTCCTCAGTTGCTGCTGTAGCATCCCCGAGTACTCCACTCTGAGTCAACCCCTTGGTCAGCCAAGCAAAGGGCAATTTCCCTTCCATACTCAATAGACTATCCTCGGGCAATCCCTGGGGATATTCCTTTACTGCCCGATCCATTTTCACTTGACCGGGGAGTAGACAGAGCATGAGACTAGTTTCTAAATCCCCCCCATGAATCCCTAATTCTAATTCTTTCTGGGTGGCTAATTCCTTGGCCATGTTAGGCACGCCCCAGGTAAACAAGGGGAATACCATAAAATCTTCGTGCTTCTGGTGAATATCCCGTGCTGCAATTTCCATCACTTGGGGTTGTCCGCCATGGGAATTCATCAGTACTAACTTCCGAAACCCACACCGATAGATACTATCAGCCATTTCCATCAGCACCGCTAGCAAGGTTTGAGCACTAAGGGTAATAGTGCCAGGAAAATGCCAATGCTCATTGGATTTACCGTAATAAAGGGGAGGCAAAGCATAAGCCGGGATTTCTCGGTCTAAGCAGCCTAAGGCTTTGCCCAAGACTCCCACCCCAATCGCCGCATCTACAATCAGCGGTAAATGGGGGCCATGCTGCTCAATGGAAGCGACCGGCTGAATAATCACAACATTTTCTTTGTCTGGCATCTGTTCGATATCAGTCCAGGTCAGATAAGGGAAAAAGCGTTCTGGAGGAATGAAATTGTGCATAAGACTGGGGAGAGGGAACAGGGAGCAGGGAGCAGGGAGTAGGGAGTAGGCAGCAGGTAACAGGGAATAGGAGTAAGAAAATTAAATATACCTGATCAGGATGAGAAAGGCTATAGATTACTTTACACAAGTGGCTGATTAGGTTCAGAGACTCGTTCACGAGATTCAGAGACTCGTTCACGAGATTCAGAGGCTCAATCACCAGGTTCAGAGGCTGATGCGATCGCACTTGCTTAAATTAGGCTACCCTTAGTGCTATAGTTTTTTATTTATCAAGCATCAAAGCTCGATAACCAGCTTGGACAAAGTGCTTATCTGTAGTTAAAGCATCTGTTAAACCTTGTTCTTTCATAACAGCAAAGGAAATACAGTCAGTTAGACCCCAAGTTTTATCGGAACGAGCATAATATAGTTGCAAGGCACGTTGTAAAAGTGATGTATCTACACTAACAACATACATATTTTCTGTCTGGTAACACTGTTGAATAAACTGAACTGCTATCACGCGATTAACCGCACTCAAAGCATTACCAACTTCTGTTAGCACAGCTTCAGTAACCCATACCTCCTTAGCATTTTTTAGTCTAGGCAGTAATTCCAGTGCTTTCTGATGGTATTGGTCGCGTTTATTTAACAAAGCTTGGATAAAAGCCGTGTCCAAGAACAACCGCTCCCCAATCATAGCTCATCCTCAAGATTAGACTTAGGCGTACCATACAAATAATGGTCATGTTCCATAGCCCAGTCTGATGGTGCTTCAACTGTTCCAGCAAATTCTTCTAACAAATCCCAGGCATTTTGGCTAGTAACTGTTTTCACTTCTGTCTCAATAGCAATCGCGTAGCGCTTGCCAGGTTCTAGATTAACAGTTCGCTCTAAGCGTAAAACCTCACCATCGAAGATAGCTGTTACTACAGGTATCTTTCGAGCTTCTCTACTGTCAGCCGATTGAGTTTTAACATCTTGGCGGAGGTGAATTTCCTGTATTAGGTCTGCCCAGCTAAAATCTTCTGGTAATTTATCGATTAATTTACGTGCTTCTTCTTTGAGATTAAGGCTTGCCATGAATTGTATCCTCCCATAGCGCGTCTATGGGAAAGTTTAAATGGTATTTTCCGACAAGTCCAAGTCATTAAGCTCGTGGGATCACTTTGGCTGATCATGGTCAGAGACTCAATCACCAGGCTCTGAGGCTGATGCGATCGCACTTGCCTAAGCTAGCCTACCCTTAGTGCAATGGATTACTATAGAAAAAAATAGCCTATTATTCCCAAAAAGTAATTAAAACTCGCAGCATTAGTTATGATACATAAACAGTATTGAACCCTTGATGATCTGACACCCCACACCCCACACCTTATGACTCTAAATTTAACCGAGTTTTACAAAGGGACTAACCCAAGTAAAACCCTTGATCTCACCCAGAAGGAAGACCAGAAGCTCTATATCGATTTTTCTGCTGTCCGGGGGGGAGCACTGATTCAGCAACTGAAAGCTCCAATTACTCTGTCGGAAGATCAGCCCACCTGTCAATTATTTACCGGACATATTGGTTGTGGGAAGTCTCGCAATCAAACCCCAATAAATAGGGATAAAACGGTATTTTATAGTACAAATCCGACATTGACCTTTCTATAGCACTAGAGTATTCTAAGAAAAGAAGACATCTTAGTTGATGATGCCCAAAAAAACAGGAGTAACAAAGAAAATATCAACTCAGATCGTCCCCGTAGTGGGGATGACAGAGTCGGTTGAGACCGAGTTACTATCTACCATGAAAAAATTGGGCATTGTCAGATCTGAGTCTTACAACAAACTAGGGAGTATTAGCTATTGGGGGCTGGATTGGAAAAAGGCCATTCCAGAGATTAAAAGTTTTAGGACTCCCAACAGTTTAGGACTGCCTGCTAAATTGATGGATTGGACCATTAATGATGTAGCCAAAACCATTACAGCGAGCCAGGCTGCTTGTATAGATGCGGTAGCAAAAAAGGTCTACAAAAAGTTTCCAGGAAAGGAAAACCAAAATAAACGAAAGAAGCTTTGCAAACAACTTAGGACTCTAGCATTCCTGGATAACTCACTCCTACACAGACTTGTCAGAAAGGAATTTCATAGAGGACATTCTTGGAGTAAAAACCAGATAGTCTATCAACAAGTGGGTTATAAATGCAAAAGAATCTCTCGTCACACTTACCAGTTAGAACTAGCTGGATTAAGAAGGGGAAAGAGGAATAGGATAGTTGTCAGATCTAATCGAAAAATAAAAGGACAAATTAGATTAATCCATAACCAACTTTTGCAAAGATTTGAAATTCACTTTCTGGTAGACCATGGAACCGTAGGAATTCCATCTGAACGTCGGAGTGTCGGAGTAGATAAGGGGTACACGGAGGCTTTCTATGACTCAGAGGGTCAGGCTCACGGGAAAGGACTAGGAAAAGTAACCACCAAGAAGTCTGATCGTATATGTGCCAAAAACCGCAATAGAGGGAAACTTTGGGCGCTTCACAGAAAGCTAGAAAAATTAGACCCAGCTAAGTCGGCTCGAATACTCGAAAATAACCTGACCAGAAAAACAGAAAATCGCCGTTACAGAAAAAATCAATCAGAGCTAACGGCCATAATAGGAGCAGCTTCTAAATCCCTCTTTAACGGGGAGTCTTTAAAAGTCTTTGCTGAGGATTTAACACAACCGATCCGAAACAAGCGCCAGTCTAAAGCAGTATCCCGTAAGCTTAATAGTTGGATCAAAGGAGTGATGCGGGATTCTTTGCGAAAATGGGCTAATTGGACTGGCTCGGTTGTTACAGAAGTTCAGCCTAGTTACACGTCGCAAATTGACTCCAGGAATGGCACCCTATTGGGGAAAAGGACTGGGGACAATTTTACCGGATTTGATGGGGTCGTGTTGCAGGCTGACCATAATGCTGCCAAAAACATCCTTGCTCGCGGTACCGACTTCGAAATAACTCGGTATATGAATAAGACCGAGGTTCAGGCGGTGTTATTGCGCCGTACCGCGCGTTGTCTGGAAGGAATGGGACTGAGTCTGCTTGATGCAGTTGAGCTTGGTTGGCTTGACTCAAAACATAGCAAAACTCAGGCTTTCAAGCAACTCCTCATCGAGATGTGAGGAACGCCTAGACAGACGGGTGGCAGGTTTAACTCCAATTACTGTATGACCACCCCTCACTCAGGCGACAATAAATTGAACCTTGACCGTTTTATACGGATTTATCCCAATTAATGACGGTTTAAGAGTATCTCTACGGAATTATCTCGACTCAAGGCTGAGTTGCTAGCAGAAGACTTTCATGTGGTTTACTTCGAGTCGGATCAGGACTTGGAGATGAACGATGTGGATGTGGGGGATATTTTATTAGTTATTGCTCGCCAGGTCAGTGAAAGTTTGGAAGCTAGCCAGGTTAACTTACCACTAAAAGGCTTTAAAGCTTTCCTACAGGAAATTACCACATTGTTGGGTTCCGATGTAACTGGGGTTGAGGTTAAGATTCCCAAGGTTGGTCAATTTGGGCTCAAGCAAAAACAGGGACAGTATTCGCTATCGGCAGGGATTGCCGAGATTACCACAAGAGCCAAAAATAGCCCAACCTTGCGTAATCGGTTGCGGGATTATATTGAACCTCGTACCAAAACCATTATTGATGTGATTAATACCGAGTTGATTGAGCCTGCGATCGCTCAACTCCAACACCAGGGAAAACGGGGACTAGTGGTAATCGTAGATAACCTTGACCGGGTGGAAATTGTGCCCAAGCCTTGGGGCACACCACAACCGGAATATTTATTTGTAGACCGGGGAGAACAGTTGCGCCAACTCAACTGTCATGTGATTTATACCATGCCCCTAGGGCTACGATTTTGTAATGATATTGTTCGGCTTACCAATCGTTTTGGGGGGGTTCAGCCGAAGGTTTTGCCCATGGTGCCAGTGACGCAACGGAATGGTCAGGAGTGTGAGGAAGGAATGGCGCAGCTCAGAGCGATGGTAATGGCTAGAGCTTTCCCTAAGCTAGCACCAGCGCAACGGTTGCAGAAGATTCCGGAAGTGTTTGATGCACCGGAAACCCTAGACAGACTCTGTGCTATCAGTGGTGGTCATGTGCGGGAGTTACTGGCAATAATTCGGGATGGGATTATGGTGGAGGGCAAGTTACCCCTATCCCGAGCAGGGTTAGACCAGGTTATTGGTAGTCGCTGCAATAAAATCCGATTAGCGATTGATGAAGAGCAGTGGGAATTATTGCGTCAGGTGCATCAGAACCAAGAAGTAAGTGGTGATGACCATTATCGAGTACTGGTGCGTAGTCTATTTGTGTATGAATACTATGACACTCAAGGGTCTTGGTTTACAGTCAATCCGATTCTGGTAGAAACTGGCAAGTTGTAGGGTAGGGAACAGGGAACAGGGAATCGGGAATCGGGAATCGGGAATCGGGAATTGGGAATCGGGAATCGGGAATCGGGAATCGGGAATCGGG
>NZ_MKZS01000001.1:8165884-8201308 GCF_001942495.1 Moorena bouillonii PNG | reverse complement strand
CAATACGCCGCCGCAAACCCGATAAAGGCAAACCTTGCAATGGCTCACCACCCAGACGAATCTGACCTACCTGCGGATCGTAAAAGCGGAAAAGCAGCCGGGCAATCGTGCTCTTACCACTCCCCGTCCGCCCCAACAGCGCCATCCGCTCCCCTTTCTGCAGCCCAAACGTCACCCCCTGCAAAACAGGTTGTTCCCCATAGGCAAAAGCGACATCGGTAAACTGGAGATAAGCTGGGGAAATGGCAGCATACCCGGTTTCATCTCTGGTGCCTAGCAAGCTCTTTTCACGTAACAGTCCGCGTATCCGCGACAAACTCGCCCTGGCCCTTTGCAAGGTGTCCAGCTCCCGCACAAACGCCCGCAAATTGACGACCACCAAGCCCAGGTAATGAAAAACGAGATAGACCGTGCCTAGCGTCACGTCTCCCTGCAGATAAAGATAGCCACCCAAAACAAAGATTAGCGCATAGCCAAAGATATGGAGCGCGATGTAACTCCCATGCATGCTCCAGCCCAGAAAACGGGCCTTTCGTGTCGCTTGCAAAACCTGCCAATGAAGGGGGCCTTGCTGATTGAGGACATAGTCAACGGCCCCATTGCTCCGCAAATCCTCCGTTGCCAACAGATGCTCTTCCCAGAAACCACCCAAATCAGCTGTCGCCTGTCGGTCCTTGATTATCGCCTCAACCGCCAAATGCCGAATGCGATAAAAGATGATCGCGATCACAATGACAAACGCCAGGACACCTAATCCGATTAAGCTGTCTTGCCAGAACAGAACAATCAACAATCCAATCAATAACAAAGCATTGCCAATAATCCGTACAACTAAGAGAGCGAAAAATTGATGTAAGGTGCCGACATCACCGTCTACTCTCTCGATAAGCTCGCCAGCGGTATAGCGATTATGGAATCTTAGATCAAGATTGAGGATGTGCCGGGTCAGGTCAGAGCGCAAGGCGTTGGTGGCTGTCCAACCTACTATCTCTGCCTGATAGCTGGTCATCACCGAAAATAGTTGAGCCACCGCGATTAGGCCGATGAAGCCAAGGGCCATCAGGTAGAGTCCGTTTAACGGTGCTCCGGCCCGCGCGTCATCGATAAATTGACCGAGGATTATGGGTGCATAAAGTTGTAGAGCGATGGTGATGAGTAGCAGGCAACCGAGGAGGCCCACACGTCGCCATTGCGGGCTGAGATAATGGCGCAGGAGCGTGAGGTCAGGTTGGCTGTTGTGCGCGGACATTCCCGGAACCGTTCCGGTAGGGTGTGAAGACCGGCCGGTATCGATAAAAAACCTCTAGACTAGCCTGAATAACAAAAAAGACCCTGGCGGGGTAGGCCAGGGTCTCTACTATATTCTTTAGATGCCACTTAGGCGACGCATCTTAACCAGCTCTCGCTCGACGTTGATTTCAACGAGATGAGGTATGCCAGGCGGCGTCTTTAAATTGTAGGTTCGGATGTTTTGGTTAACACGGAGGATGCTCTCGCGGAAGGTTTTTTCCGCCTTGAGCCAGCGTTGGTCACGGCGATAATTGCCTTCAACCAGTTGCCAGGAGCGATTGACAGCTTTCATTGTGCGCTCAATGTCTGCCTCAATCTCTTTGCGCTCATCAACCCAGCTGGGTGTAAAACCAGCTTGCTTGAGAATATCAAACGCGAGTGCTTCGTCACCGGCGAAAGCGTTGGTAGCCAACTTAATTGGTTGACCTTGGCCGGGCAGGTTATCGAATGCACCTTGTTTTTGAGCTTGCTGAATATGTTCATCAATGTTCATGGGTAACTTATTCCTTTGCCACAGCTGAGTGGGTGCAACGGCGGCGTAACAAGCAGCCCTGGGTGGGCCTGGGCGGGCGTGCCCTCATCAATCATTGGAAACGTTGATTGTGATATAGTTCACAATGCATTGTGAAGATTATCACAAGGGTTACTAACTGTCAATGAGAGATGATTTACTTTTGTCGCGGTGAGGGGTTCCTACCAACCCGACGGGTCTACCCCGACCCGACGGGTTTTGATTGGCTAAATCGGGTGGGGGGCAAGTAAAATCCCCGGAGGAGAAAACCCGATGAGTCAAAACACCCTAAAATTCCTTGATCGCAACCAACCCCAATTCCCTGAAGCGTTTGCCAAGCAGCTAGCCCTAACCCACTATGGTTTGGAAGGCACCTTTGCCCCCCTTTATAGCGAACGGGATCAGAATTTTCGCATAGAGAGCGAGTCTGGGGATAAAGTGGTTTTCAAGATATCGAATTCGGCTGAATCGATCGAGGTGATTGAGTATCAGACCGCGGCGTTACGTTACCTGGAAGAGCAAGATCCGGAGCTGTCTGTGCCCCGCGTGATTCTGACAAATGGGGGCGAGCCATTCACGATGATGGAGGGGCCGGATGGAACGAGCCATATCATGCGGGTGCTGAGTTACGTACCTGGAGATATCGCCGGAAGCGTACCTCGCTCGATGGCTCAACGGCGTAGCCTAGGACGCTACCTTGCTCGACTAGATTTGGCTCTACGTGGCTTCTTCCATCCCGCCGCCCGGAATGAGCATCCCTGGGATTTGACCCGCTCCACAGCTTATTTACCCCATGTCGACCATGTCCCTGATCCTGAGGTGCGTGAACATATTCGGGCAATTCTCGAGCACCACCGGGACGTCGTGCTACCGAAGATGCGTACGCTTCGTCATCAGGTCGTTCATGCTGATGGCCACGGGCGCAATTGCCTCATCGATCCAGCCGACCCGGATACGATCACCGGCCTGTTGGATTTCGGCGATATGGTGTTTGCGCCGCTCATTGTTGAACTGGCAATCGCTAACGACGTGGGTGGGTTGGACGCGGATGCCGCCGTTGACGTCATGGCCAATATGGCGGCTGGTTTTGATGAGGTAATGCCTTTAGAAGAAGCGGAAATCGACCTGATTTATGATTTGACGTTGACTCGTCTGGCAGCCACCTCTGTCATCATTGCCTGGCGTCGGGCAGAAACGCCCGAACAGGAAGGTTTCCATACGGATGATGAGGCCAAATATTGGCACGCAATGGTTGAATTGCGTCGACTAGGTCGCGATGAAGTAAGCCGCCGTATCCGTAAAGTATGCCGCTTCCCGAGTTATGTAAGTGAATCGCTTTCTGACGAACGCTCCCAACTTATTGGTCGTCGGCATGGTGTTCTGGACCCCAGCTTGCGCCTTTTCTATGCAAATCCGATTCATGTTGAGCGGGGGCAGGGCCCATGGCTTTTTAGCCCTAGCGGTAAGCGTTATCTAGACGCATACAACAATGTCGTTTCGGTTGGTCATTGTCACCCCCACGTCGTTAGGGCTGTGTCGCGACAGATGGCGGCCCTCAACACGAACACTCGTTATCTTTACGAAATCATCCTGGATTATGCAGAGCGGTTGACGAGTACGATGGGGGACAATCTGGCCGTTTGCACCTTTGTCAACTCAGGTAGCGAGGCGAATGATGTGGCGTGGCGCTTTGCGCGGCATTTTACCGGCCGGTCCGGCGGCCTCATCGTCGAAGGGGCTTATCACGGTATCACCGGTGACATCGCAGACTTCTCCCCGGGACGCTCTGGGGCCATCTTGGCGCCCCACATGGAAGCATTTGTATCACCTGATCCGTATACGGGACCTTACGGTTATGACGCACCCGATGTAGCGTCACTCTATGCTGCTGACTCGGACCGGGCCATTGAAGATATGCGGGCAAAAGGGCTTGAGCCGGCCGCTTTCATGATCGATAGCTCTTTTGTGAGCAATGGCATTCCGGGGGTACCGGCCGGTTACCTACAGAAAGTGACCGAGAAGGCACGGGCTGCCGGTGCTCTGATTATTGCCGATGAGGTACAAGCTGGGTTTGGTCGTTCCGGGACGCACCTCTGGGGACATCAGGCGCAAGGGATCGTGCCGGATATCGTGACTTTGGGTAAACCAGTGGGCAATGGCTTCCCGCTTGGAGTCGTCATTACGCGACCGGAGATTTTGAACGCCTTTATGACCGCGAAAGGGCTGTTTAGTACCTTCGGTGGCAACCCTGTCGCCTGTGCCGCCGGTAACGCTGTGCTCGACGTGATCGAAAATGAAGGTTTAATCGAAAATGCCGGTGTAACGGGCAAGTTAATGGGCGAGGGGATATCGGCGCTCATGGATAAGTACGAGATATTGGGTGATGTTCGCCAGCGCGGTATGTTGGTCGGGGCTGAGCTGGTCAAGGACCGTGAGAGTCGGGCGCCAGCTACCGAAGAGACGGTACGCCTATTGGATCTGCTCGTGGAGAATGGCGTTTTGGTTGGAAAATCGGGTGTAGGTGGCAATGTCCTAAAGATTCGACCGCCACTGGTTTTCCGGCCAGAGCACGCTGAGATTTTCGTTGATGCGCTCGACCGGTCGTTGGCGTCTCTCTGAAACAAAATTGAGTTGCTGCAAGGCCAGTAGCTTATTGGTTCGATTATGATGATATGACTGACTGGGATGGTCCCGGGTCTAATCCTACTTGTTGGCTTGCTAACTGCTGCTCGATCCAACAATTTCAACTTGGATTTCGAGCTATGCCAACTCGGCCAATGCCTGAACTGAGGGCTGACTGTCGTTCGCTGGCAGAAGTAAGTAATTGAGAGGGGCTAGCTGGTTGGTCTTATGGGGGCGAGGAGGATGAGGCCGGCGAGGTTGGCAAGGAGGCCGGTGGCGACCATGGTCCAGCCGATGTTGATGAGGGCGGAGCCGGTGATGACCATGCCAAGAAACATGAGTATCACAAGCCCGAGCAGGACATAAACGAATGTTGCTCTGTCCAGAGAGAGCGCGTAGTTTAGCCAGATGTTGACGCCGGCAAAGAGCGTGGTTGCTAATCCCACTAGCCCGAGTAGCTGTCCTGGATTGCGGTAGCTGTCCGTGAAAATCGTTTCCACAATGAGACCCGGATATAAGAAGTAGAGCGCGGTGACGATGAGCCCGGGCAGGATCGTGACGGCCAGAGATAGGAAGAGAATTGGCTGAGGATTCTGGCCTAATGCCTGGCGTTGTGTCACCTTGGGAAATAGCACCAAACCCATCGCCAAGGGAACAAAGAGATTTATCTTGCCCAGGGTGACAACTGGTCCGTAATTGCCGGCAACATCCGGATCAAAGAGCCGCTTCACAACCAGCGCATCCATATTGGCAATGAGGGCGAACGCGCCGAGGCCCAGCAGGGTTGTCACAAATTCATAGGTAAAATAACCGACATCTCACCCTAAGGATCAGTTACTCCTAATCTCCCTTACTTGGTGTAGTGAAACGGGCACCTTGCCTAGGCATAATCAAGATTTAACCATGGTTTCGGTAGGTTTGATTTGTCTTGGGTCAACCATGATATCCCTGATCAAATTCCTAGTTGTCTTGCTTAACTATCTGTATAATTACTTACCCCATTACTACGGCGGACTAATTTTTAGGGTTTGTTAGAACTACTTGTGTATTCTTGAAGTTGATAAAACGAGTTGATAAAAACTTCATTCAAAAGACTCCAAGAATACAGTTTGTACAGGATAATTTGTACCGGAGAATCAACATGAAATTGAGCGAAAATTGGAAAACCCTAGAAACCACTGTTTCCCAACTTGTCGCCAAAGCCTGGCTCGACGATGAATTCCGTAAGCGCTTTGTCAGTGCTCCTGCGGACATTCTTCGGGAAGCTGGACTAGTGGTAGAAGATTTCGTGAACGTGGTGGTGAATCAGGGCTCTACTGGGGCTCCAGCCCTTACAACCGCTGATGGCGGGGCAATGATCTATGAAATCAATCTCCCTGCTAAGCCCAGCGACCTCACAGATGCACAGATTAGTAGTTGGTTCGAAGAGACGGTAATCGATGACTCCGCCGTTCCTGGGTGCTGCTAAAATCCCTAGTGGCTTTAGGGAAAAGTAGATGACTACCCCGAAGAGGTCTGAACAAACAGTCTGAACAAACAGTCTGAACAAAAACATAAAGTCGCCATCGACTTTAGGATAGGAAAGCCCTATCGGGTAAACGCTTTATTAAGCCTGATTAAACCAGGCCATGGTCAGCGATTACCCTAATAGAGCAACCAGATACAAACCTATCAATTTTTATCTCTAACCGGCTTTACCTCTGACGGGGGGGTTAGCTACCGCCAATCTGGACTGGTAACGGGCGTTTTATACCTGCCCGTTGCTTAGTCCCTTATTTGGATAAGTCTTAGTTGGCTCAGATTGAGTATCGGTACACCTACTCAATCAATTCCACTTCATCAAACCGACTCGATCAAACCGGGCTAGTCATCTTAAGCTAAGCCCTAGACTTCTAGTTTACCATGTCTTGCTTAAATTATAGCAGCCTTAAAATTTAGCAAGTCCGGTAAATTTTATCAACTAATTACTATATTACAGGGCTATTGATTTATTGTCAAAGGTTAGCCCGCTGATGATGCTGCCATAGTTAAGGCTGCTGTGAGAATTTTTCTTCCCTGTGCCCTATTCCCTATTCCCTATTCCCTATTCCCTATTCCCTATTCCCTATTCCCTATTCCCTGTTCCCTGTTGCCTTTGCGATAGTATGCCTCCCTAGAGAAAAGAGAAAAACTAACCATGCTGAACAAACCTAAATTTAAACCTTGCTTTCATATCGAAGATGTGGAATCGGTTGGTGTCTTTCTGCTGTCCGAGTCAGAGTATTTTGTTCTCAATGGTGATCTTTATGAACAATTAGCTCCTTTAATTGATGGCGAGCATTCCGTGGAAGACATGGTTAACCTGCTGCAAGGCCAAGCCTCCACGGCTGAGATTTACTATGCTTTGATGCTGATGGAAAAGAAAGGCTATATCGTGGAAAACGATAACCCGATGGCCTCAGATATGCCATCAGAGGTAGCAGCTTTCTGGAATTTTCTGAATGTTGATCACACGACAGCCACCAGCCGCTTGCAATCTACTAAGGTTTCAGTAACTTCCTTTGGCACAGTTCCAACCCAACCCTTGATCGCGATCCTGGAATCACTCAATATTCAGATGGCTGAGGAGGGAGACATTGCTGTTGTATTAACCGATGACTATCTCCAAGTCGGTCTTGATGAGTTCAATCAAAAGGCTTTACAGTCCCAGCGTCCGTGGATGCTGGTCAAGCCAGTGGGCAAAATGATTTGGATTGGTCCGATTTTCGATCCTGGAAAAACTGGGTGTTGGGAATGTCTAGCCCAACGGCTGCGAGCCAATCGCCCCGTGGAAGATTTTCTGCGCAAACATCGCCAACCTAATAGTATATCGACGGCTTTCCCAACTTCTCGCTCTTTACTACCGTCTACTCTAGACACTGGACTGAATCTAGCGGCTACTGAAATCGCCAAATGGATTGTTCAGGGAGACCATCCATCCCTCAAAGGGACTCTGGTCACCTTTGACACCATATCCTTAGAAACCAAAAATCACACTCTGGTCAAGCGTCCTCAATGTCCTGCTTGTGGCGACTCAAGCTATCTAGGAGATAGAGACCCCTTGCCAGTTTTATTAGAAAGCCGGAAGAAAACCTTTACAGCTGATGGTGGACACCGTTGTGTTTCACCAGAAAAAACCCTTAAGCAATACGAACACCACATTAGTCCGATAATCGGAGCAGTTAGAGGAATTAGTAAAGTTTCTAAGTTAAAAAGCGATTTGACCCCTACCTATATAGCTGGACATAATTTTGCCAGCATGTTCGATAGTTTATACTTCTTGCGGAAACACTTGCGTGGCAGAAGTGCTGGCAAAGGACAGACTGACGCTCAGGCAAAAGCCAGCGCCCTTGGGGAAGCGATTGAGAGATATTCTGGTGTGTTTCAGGGAGACGAAATTCGACGCAAAGGTAGCTACAAGAGTATGGCGGATGTGGCTATTCACCCCAATGCTTGTATGCTGTTTAGCGATCGCCAATACCAAACCCGCCAGGACTGGAATCAAAGCTGTCCGAGCTTTTTTCAAAAGGTTCCAGAACCCTTTGATCCCGAACGAGAGATTGAGTGGACACCGATTTGGTCTTTGACTGACAAAACATTTAAGTATTTACCCACAGCTTACTGCTATTACGGCTACCCAAAACCCTCTAAACCAGATTGTTGGGCAGACTCCAATGGTACTGCTGCTGGCAACACCAAAGAAGAAGCAATCCTACAAGGATTCATGGAGTTGGTAGAGCGAGATAGTGTAGCGCTGTGGTGGTATAACCGCCTCAAACGACCAGCTGTGGATTTAGACAGTTTTAACCAACCCTATTTTACAGCTCTTAAGGAGTATTACCATTCCCTCAACCGTGAACTTTGGGTACTCGATCTCACTAGCGATTTAGGGATTCCGGCCTTTGCTGCTCTTTCCAGGAGGATTGATCAACCTGTGGAAGATATCATTTTTGCTTTCGGTGCTCATTTCGACCCCAAAATTGGGATTATGCGATCGCTAACGGAATTAAACCAGATGCTTCCAGCGGTTATATCCATAGCTCCCGATGGCAGCACCAAATACAACTACTCCGATGAGTTAGCTATAGACTGGTGGCGAATGGCTACCTTAGAGAATCAGCCGTATCTGATACCGGATGAAAACACTACTCCAAAACTCTACAGCGATTATTCTCAACTGAGCAGCGATGATCTGCGAGACGATGTTCAAACCTGTGTAGACATTGCTGCCAAGCAAAGTATGGAAACCCTGGTTCTAGATCAAACCCGTCCCGATATTGGACTCAATGTTGTCAAAGTGATTGTCCCTGGTCTGCGACACTTTTGGAAACGGTGGGCTCCCGGAAGACTTTATGATGTGCCAGTACAGATGGGTCAGTTACCACAATCCCTCAACGAAAACCAACTCAACCCATTTCCGATTTTCTTCTGATCAGCAACAAGTTTCCCAACATCTAACCTTTTTGAATTAAGAATTAAGAATTAAGAATTAAGAATTAAGAATTAAGAATTAAGAATTAATTCTGACAGACAACCTTCAATAGAAAAACAATGCTGAAAGACTATCAAATTATTGATGCCGATGGCCATGTGAATGAACCGATAGATATGTGGGAGAAGTACCTGGAACCTGCATTTAAAAATCATGCACCCTATCGAGATCAACCCTCCCAAAAGGATGGGGTTGTGAAAATTGATATCTTTTCCCCTCCAACTAAGTATATGAGAGTGGAAGGTGAGACAATTTATAATAAGATATCCGATGCTGTCTGGGCTGAAGGAATTAAGGTAGCAATCCGGAACAAGGCTACCTATAATAAAAACCTAGGCTCTGGCCCAGAATCTCAGGTCAAGGCCATGAAGCAGATGGGTGTGGATATTTCCTTTCTGTATCCAACTACAGGATTGTGGATGTTGGCGATCGATACTATGGATCCGCCACTGGCAGCAGCACTCACCCGTGCCTACAACAATTGGTTACGAGACTTTTGCAGCTATGACCCGCAACTATTGAAAGGAGTAGGAGCGATTAGTCTACACGACCCCAGCAACATGGTGTCGGAATTACATCGGATCGCAGAGTTTGGCTGGAAAGCTGTCTTTGTCCGGCCAAATCCGGTTAAAGGACGACTGCTCAGTGACCCGGCCTATGAGGCATTTTGGACGGAGTGTGAGAGGCTGGGCATAGCAGTTGGCATTCATGAGGGTAGCCATGCTCGATTACCGACCACTGGATCAGATCGATTTAATACCCGTTTTGCCATGCATGCTTGCTCTCATCCCATGGAACAGATGATGGCAATGTTGGCACTGATCGAAGGGGGAGTATTAGAGCGTCACCCCAATCTCAGAGTAGCGTTTCTTGAGTCCGGTTGCGGTTGGCTTCCCTACTGGCTGTGGCGGCTAGATGAAGAGTACGATCAACTGGCCTGGGAGGTGAAAGACCATGTAAAGATGAAGCCTTCAGAGTATTTCCGTCGCCAGTGCTTCATTGCCATTGAGCCAGATGAGCCTTATCTAGCTGATATTATCAAGTACATCGGTTCTGATAACTTGATCTTTGGTTCTGACTACCCTCACATAGACCACAATCCCAAGATTATTGAAGAAATGGTAGGACTTCAGGACAAGCTATCTCAGAAGATAGTGCAAAAGATCCTGTGGGATAATCCTATGCGTTTTTATGGTTTGGGGTGAAGAGTTATTAGTCATTTTAAACTTGTTAGATTAAAGCTTATCATAAAAATGGCGATACCCGCTTTATTGATCAGCTTATACGGCATAAACAATCAAAAATGACAACCTTACAAGCCCGTAAACTCTCCCTGAAGGATGTTCACCATTTGCTAGGGATTAAACCCCTGTACAACGGCTTATTTGCACCACTACTTACCCTTGAACCCCTTACTGAAACTGAACAAGAGGAACTTGTTAACATTCAGGATGAATTTAGGAACTATTGGCTCGAAGGTAAGGTTTCCGAAGGACAAGTACGCCTGGTATCAGTTGCGCCCTTGTTACGTTTAGCAGGTTTTCATCGCCCTCCCATTAAGCTCAATGTTGAGGAAGAAATTGCCCGAATCTACATCGAAGATGAGGATACTTACATCACTGGGCGCTTCGATATTGTTGCTGTCAACAGACAAGGGCAACAAGCTATCCCGTTGTGGATTTTGGTAGTGGAGAGCAAAAATAGTGACGTTGACGTATCAACAAGACATCTCCATAATACCTTAAAATTCTAAAAATAGAGTATAATGGAAGGAATTAGTCATAGATAATCTGGAAAAATGAGCAATTCTACTTGGGAATATATTCAAAAACACCCTAAACAAACAAAAAGGTTATTAGGAATTAATTATGAGCAATTAATAAAACTGATAGAGCAAGGAAAGCTTATAGCTAAAGAAAAACAACAAGAGAATGAAAAAACTAAAATTAGACTTATTAAAGCAGGAGGTGGTAATCATCCCAAATTATCTGAGGAAGAACAAATAATTTTGATGTTAGTTTATCTGAGGCATAACTTAAGTTTTCAACTTTTAGGTTTGCTTTTTAAAGTAAGCGAGTCAACGGCTCATAACTTATTTAATTATTGGCAAAAAATATTTCAAGAAGCCTTACCACCAAGTCGGTTAGAACAAGTAAAAAAGTTCCCGGAAGAAGTAGAACAGATTAAGGAAGAATTAACCAACTATGAATTGATAGTAGATAGTTCAGAGCAAGTCATCGAGAGACCTTTAGACTACCAAACCCAAAAGAACTATTATTCAGGTAAACAAAAAAGACATACTTTTAAAAGTCAGTTTGTGGTTTTACCAAAAGGACAAGAAATTCTTGATGTAGTTGTGGGAAAACCAGGGCCAATGAGTGACCTTAAAATATGTCGCCAAACTTTAAATAAATTTGATGAACACCAATTTTTTAGTGGAGATAAAGCTTATGTAGGAGAAGCGCAAATAACTACTCCGTCTAAGAAACCTAAAAATGGAGAATTAACTGATTCACAGAAAGCCGATAATAAACTTTTATCAAAATCGCGAATTTTCGTAGAGCATTTGATCAGAAGAGTGAAAATAGTTAAAATTATTCAAGAAAGATTTCGTTTAACTAAAAAGCGTTATGAATCGGTAATATTAACTGTTTGTGGCTTAGTAAGATTAAGAAGCGATGCAGCGCGGTCTTGGGGGTTTCCCCCATGAGCGACTGCATCAAGACATTGGCTCTCTAATTTTAAAAATAATAGAATCGGCTGAATGTGGTCAAGTAATTGACATTGTAATGACTCATAATTTTACTCCAAATTTGGATAATGAGACTCCAAAACCTGATGAAATGGTTCCTATGGCTAAATTTTGAATCAGTTATTGACCCCCTTAGTTTGATTGCTGTGACTTGATTACAGATTATTGGAGATGTCTACAGGTTTACCGCAATTACTGACTTATGCTTTCAACAGCCTAGAGCATCAAGAATTTGTTTGGGGATTAGCCACTAATGGTCTGGTTTATCAGTTTGTTTATATCCATCAGGGTAATCCCCAAACTTATCAATATATGCCGATTTTAAACTTGTTTGAAAGCGATCGCGCCATGGTTATACTCCAAGTTTTGAAAGGGATTTGCAAACTTTAGAAATAGTACACTCTACGGTATTGATACACTGATTTAATTCAAAGAACTAGGTTCTACAATCAGGGTAATGTTATCAATCCCAGTTACTTCAACAATATCCCCAGGGTTGAGAGTGATGGCTTGTGGACATTTAGCATTCCAGTAGCTGGCTCGGAAGTGTACACGTCCGCTTTGATTGGGTTGTATGGCAACTTTAACAGTAGCTTCTCCTTGCCAACGGTTAAGGGTTTGGCTAGGGGAGGTTTGGGCTTGATGACACCGAAATAGTTTAAACATTGTTAGTTATCTATCAATACAGCAATTCTACTGAGATCTGCTTAATCTTGAGATAGTGATGTATAGCGTTTCCTAGTAAGCGTGAGGTACATCTAAATTTTCTTCCTTAACCAATAACGAAAGTACCTCACCCGATTGAGAACTGCTATATTAACTTATCAGTGACTTTGGAGAGAATTATGAGTAATTTGAAAATAAAGTCAATCAAAAGGTAAAAAGGAGTGTGGTGAAGCGTACAAAATTCTGTGCTTGAGTGGAAGTAGGTATAATCAGCATATTCGGTAAACCATGACCGATTATCTCCGAATCAAGGCAAAAATTCGGAAAAGAAGGATAATTGTTAATTGTTAATTAATGAACATCCAAGACTGATGAGTAGTCAACCGAACTCGATATTATCTATTCCTGTCCACTGGTGGAAATGTTTCAGTCTTAAAGCGAATCTTAACCTGACCAATGATGTCTGTACTCATAGTCACTGCATCGAATGAACTCTCATTCACTGGCTTAACGGTGAGTTTATTGTGACTAGCACCAGCAGAAACGTTACCCGATCCTGCTACCGCACGACCTCTGATGTAAGGGTTGGTTTCTTGATACTGATACTGGTTTTTTCCTGTTGTTTGTTCTTCAGTAGCAGTCACATTGAAGGTGAGCTTCGAGACAATTTCCCCATCAGTTACTACAATCCGTGCCATTCCTTCCCGTGCTATTGCCCGCAGATGCTCTATCATATTAGTCGCTAGTAACTCACCAATTTTCGAGCGAATCTCTTGGACTTGGCTAGTGAAGAATCTCTCCTGATTCTCTTGGATGGTAAGTGTCAGAGGATTTGTAAGATTAATGGTTTCAGCTTCTAGAGCTTGAGCTACTTCCCTTAAGAGGTGATTGGCTGGCTTTTCTTGAGTACCAGTGTTGGGGTTAGCAGGGATAGTTTTAAAGGTATAGTTGGGACGCACAACTGTACCTCCGGGACCATCAGGGTAGTGTTGGACAAGATGGTCAGTAATTTGGGCATCAGAGACATTCTCAGCCTGGAACTGAGCCAGAGTTTTAGCGAGATTGGCTACAAGTTCCCGATAGGCTTCCATCTGCTTGATAGTTGCACCCATGATAGCGTCGAATGCACTGTTGATCAGCCCAGCAGTAAACTCAGTAAAGCCTAGCTCTTGAACTTGCTTTGCCCCACTGATACCACACTCAACTGCACTATTATTAGTATTAGTATTATTATTATTCATTGGGCTAACACCTGTTGCCAGTGGGCTTTGACATTGAGGGTGTTCAGCAGCTATTTCCTTAAGGGTATCTCCCATCACCGTAGCAACCTTTTCCCGCACTAATTGCAGTTCTTGGTTACTTTTAACCTGCACTAAGGCTTGATCCACTACGTCATTAACCAAGGTATTCACACCATGCTCAATCGCTACCTCTGTGGGCATACTTTGATCAATAGTTGACCCAGTTGACCCATCTTCTCCAGGCATTTTTACGAGAATCGGCGACCTTGGGTTTTGATTGATCAAGTCTGTGCTTTCCATCATATCGAGTTGGGTTGAATACTTATAATTATTGGTTAATAGTTACATAAAAATTGTAACTGAAAAAGTAAGCATTCAGCTGTCAGATATCAGTTTATGCGCTACGCGCACGCTACGCGAACAGCTATCAGTTTTCAGCCATTGGCCATTGACCTTGGCCAAAGACTTTTATCCAGACTGGCAATTGGATAAAATCTCGAACTATTAAATTCTCCTGTTTAAGGTTTATTTTAAGCATTAGGCTGACGGCTGAATGCTGACGGCTGAATTCTGAAAGTTTGATGCTGTTTGATTAGGAAAGGAAAAGGGCAATCATACAAAAATGACAAGGGCATCCCTGGAAAGTGATATCATTTTCCAGGGATGCCCTTTGCCCTTTGTCTTTAATTCTTTACCTTCACTTCCTTAATTAGTAATCTTGATATCAACCCATCCACTTGTGGTGCAGAGCATGATCACCAGCGGCGACAAAAACATCAAGGCGGTCAGCTCCCCAAGATGCTGCTGCTACCCCAGCAATGCTGTAACCACCTAGGTTTTTCCAATTTTTCCAGGCAGAACCATCCCAGGAACGGCAATAGACCTTGCCCATGGATCCAATGACGAAACAATCGAGCTGGTTGACTCCCCTGGAGACAGCGGCTACACCATACTGACAGTAGCCTCCCAATTTTTCCCATGGACTCCAAATGGAACCATTCCAGGTCTTGTAGTATAGAGCGCGATCGCGACCAATGGTAAAGATAGCGATATGGTTTGGACCCCAAGACAGTGCTGCGGGTGCAGAAATAGAGTAGCCTCCTAAGTTTTCCCAGCCGCGCCAAGCCGAGCCATCCCACCATTTGTGGTAGACGGCGTGGTCAGTACCAATCAAAAAGGTGTCAATGCGGTTAGGTCCCCAGGAAGCAGCCGCTGGAGCATACAGGCAGTAGCCGCCTAAATTTTCCCAACCACGCCAAGAGTCGCCATCCCACCACTTGCGGTACAGGGCATTATTGCTACCAACCACAAAGGTGTCAATGCGGTTATTTCCCCAAGAAACCGCTGCGGGTGCAGAAATAATGTAACCCCCTAAGTTTTCCCAGCCGCGCCAAGCGGAGCCATCCCACCACTTGTGATACATAGCGTGGTCAGTACCAATCACAAAGGTGTCAATCCGATTAGGTCCCCAGGAAGCAGCCGCTGGGCTATATAGGCCATAGCCGCCTAGATTTTCCCAGTCACTCCAGGTATCTTCACTGGGGCGAGGGCGGGGTGGGGGAGTTTTGATTTTGTCAAAGGCTACCTTGGGCTGAATAATGCCAGCACCGGAATGCTGATCCCATCCCTGAGAACCAATATTTTTAGCAGTACTCTCCAGGAGTTTCTTAACTTCCTGCTGAGTCAAGCTCGGCTTGGCTTGCTTGAGCAAGGCTACTACTCCAGCAGCAATTGGTGTGGCAGCCGAGGTACCGCTATCAGAGGGGAAGTAACCCCGGAAGTGGGTGATGGAACAGAAGTCTGGCTTTTTAGGGGACAAAGCCGCTGGTCCTTGGCTGCTATAGCCAACAAACTGTTCATTTTTGTTAACTGCGCCCACTGTCATCACTAGGGGATGACCATTCGCGCCCCAGATACTTTTACCAGGACCGACATCTGAGGCACAACGACCATCAGGACAGGTTCCACCACAGTTACCAGCGGCAAACAGAACTAGAATCCCTTGATTGATCGCTTCGACAACTTTACGGGTGAAGGGATGGTTTGGGTTTCTGGCATAAGTCTTATCCCACTGTTCCTGGTAAATTCCCCAGCTATTGGTGAGAATGTGGGGTGTGCCGTCAATTTTATACTGCTTGATTGCCCAATTGAATGCAGCCAGGGCGTTAGAGATAGCATTCCCTACTAGGGGAAAGTCATAGAGCTTGGCTTCTGGAGCCATACCCAACACGTCTGTAGCGCACATATTGCCATGTTCCCCCCAGCTGCGAGCTTGAGTCCCCCATTCTACTGTGCGGTGGTAGCCACCAATGACATTGCGAATTCGCTTGGAGGGTTCTCCGGGACGAACAGGACGACCAGCTGCTGTAATTCCCCCATCAACGACACCGACAACAATGCCTTGACCTTTATAACCAGCAGCGTGAATTTGATCAACCCCAAGATATTTGGCTACGTCCGCCATAGTTCCCTTAGCAGCCCCAGGGCTACAGTCACAAGAACCGATAGGACAGCTACCAAACCCTGCCATCGGTTCTACCATGGGATACTCTTGCTGTAGGGTGGTAGTGCTGAAGGGTTCGATCGCGGTGTCTTGCCAGACTTTGATGACATTAGGTTGGGCTTCGAGGGCGGCAATTTGGTTTTGAGCAACTTTGCCCTTGACAACGATCACCTCTTGATTAGATGCTTGGAGCTGCATGGCCAGTTCCGGTGTCTCAGGCTCCATCGATACTGGCTCGTAGTCATAATCGATTTGGAAGCTAGGAACCGTGAAACTTCCTGCCATGTGAAAGAAGTTAGCCCCTTGACCCTTAGGTGCTCGCATTTCTACCAGCACGTTCTCCATAGGACTATCTGGAACAGATGAACTCATTGGCACTGCTGTGGGTATATTGCCTTGAAATGATACAGCATTCATGTCAAAGGATGACATCTGGTCATCAGCCATTTCTCCTAATGACATGCCATTGGTAGCTGCTCCACCATTGGTCATACCTGGAACCATTGGTTCGTGACTTTCTATGTTTTCCATTCTGCTAATTTCTGATGATGTTTTATAATTTGCTCGATAGAGAGGAGTTTGTCTTGGCTTTTGTTTCAGAATCAGGTTGATGTGAGTGTTTCTGAGCAATACAGTCAACTACCCATTGACCCTGAAGAATTCCAGATTTTTTTCCAAAGTTTTTGTAAAGGTGATATACTTCCGTTATAGCTCAGTTGCATTGCTGCAGTAACTGCTGTGAAGAGCAATGGCTTAGTCAAGACACCTGGATCTTGTCCGATGGCTAAGCAGAGCACATCTAGATGGTAGGGTGGGGTAGTTCAGGATTTTGTAGTAAAATATAGGATATAAGGCTTAGGGCTACCAAATTTAACTGAAAATTAATTTAAACAGGGGCATTCAAGGTCAAGGAAAAACTTGAGAACAGGGAAGTTGAGAACAGAAAGTATTCCCCGTTTACCCTTTCCCGTTGCTTCCGATCACACGATAGCCTTGTCCTGGCTTAAGTGAATAACTGCCTGAGCTATAAATAAATTTAAAGGGATTCCTTTTCGTTAAACTCATCAACTCATGTCATGCAACAAGAAGCGGCAGCTGCTAAACCAATTCGTTCACTAGAAGATGCAATCGACAAGTGTCAGACCCTGGGTATGCGTCTGAGTCGTCAACGTCGCTTTATTCTAGAACTGTTATGGGAAGCTAAAGACCATCTGTCAGCGCGAGACATTTATGACCGATTGAATCAACAAGGTAAAGTTATTGGTCATACTTCTGTTTACCAGAATTTAGATGCCCTATCCAGTCAAGGTATTATTGAATGTATTGAGCGCTCGGATGGACGGTTGTACGGCAATATCAGCGATACTCATAGCCATGTCAATTGCCTGGATACAAACCAGATTCTTGATGTTTATGTAGAACTACCGGAAGACTTGCTCAAGCAAATTGAGGCACAAACTGGTGTAAAGATTACGGAATATCGGATTGATTTTTATGGTTACCGTCAGGAGGGATCACCTAACTCCCCGTCGGGTGGTTTGAGGGAGTAGGGAGTAGGGAGTAGGGAGTAGGGAGTAGGGAGTAGGGAGTAGGGAGTAGGGAGTAGGGAGTAAGAGTTGCAAAAACTGATTGTAACTCAGTGATAAAAATGTCATTTTAAGTTACCCAAACAACGCCCTTTTTTTAGGGTTTGGTCATAACGCAACTAATTAATCAAAGAATCAATCAAAGTATGACGTTTGAATGGGTAAATTAAAAATTGAAGTAAATCCACAGTTGTTAATAACAACTAGCCAGATGGTGGAGTATTTTGTTCAGCACTGATCTACTGACTCGCTGATCTACTGACCCACTGACCTACTGACTCACTCAGTATTATGGATATTTACCAATCTACCATTCGTCCAATTCTCTTTTCTGGGTTGAAGACAGATCCAGAATGGTTACACAATAGAACTCTAGCGCTATTGAGCTGGCTGTCATCGAATCAGTATTCCACTCTAGGTCACTGGCTTCAGGGTCAATTACAGCAAAGGTTTTGCCTAAATGATGCTCGCCTCGAACAAACCCTCTGGGGAGTAAACTTCCCCAACCCTATGGGTTTAGCAGCAGGATTTGATAAAGATGGTGTGGCTGCTGGAATTTGGGGAAGCTTAGGGTTTGGCTTTGCTGAACTGGGTACTGTAACCTTTCATGGTCAATCGGGAAATCCTCGTCCTCGTTTATTTCGCTTGGTAGAGGACAAAGCTGCTCTGAATCGGATGGGATTTAATAATCTCGGAGCTACAGCAATGGCGGCTCGATTAGAACAGTTGAAGGTTAACAGGTTAAGGGTTGCAGGTTTAGAAAAGAACTTACCGGAAGAGAAAGCCAAGGACGAACAACCTACCGGAAGAGAAAACCGGATCCAAGCTTCAGGTTTAACTATTCCGATTGGCATTAATCTAGGTAAATCTAAAGTAACACCCCTAGCAGAGGCAGCAGATGACTATCGGTCGAGTTTTGGGCTGTTGAGGGAATTGGGGGATTACTTTGTGGTGAATGTGAGTTCACCGAATACACCAGGTTTGCGATCGCTTCAGGATGCCAGCCAACTTAGTCTGATCTTAGATGCTCTGCAACAGGAAAATGTTTCCCAAAAGCCGATTCTGGTTAAGATTGCCCCGGATTTAGAGTGGAATGCGATCGCAGATGTCCTTAAGCTTGCGCAAACCTATGGATTAGCTGGGATTATTGCCACTAACACTACTATCCGTCGGGATCTGCTGAAAACACAACAGATTGCGGCAACGGGCAAACCGGTAACGGAAGAAGCTGGGGGGATTAGTGGAGCTCCTTTGCGTCAACGTTCTACAGATGTAATTCGGTTTATCTGGCAGGAAACTCAAGGAAATTTACCGATTATAGGGGTTGGAGGCATTTTTACGGCGGAGGATGCTTGGGAGAAGATTACTGCAGGTGCTAGTCTAATTCAGGTGTACACGGGTTGGATTTATAACGGTCCATGGATGGTAAGGCAGATTCTGCAAGGGGTGTTGCAGAAGTTGGAGGAAAGAAGCATGAGTTCAATTTCTGAGGCAGTGGGTTCTGGGTCTGGTTGAAGGTGGTGTGGTTGAAGGGTTTAAGGTTTAAGGTTTAAGGTTGTTCGCGTAGTGTGGCCTTTTGGCCAAGGTTGTCTGTCAGAATGCAGAATGTAGAAGGCCGAATGTAGAAGGCCGAATTTATAATTCTACATTCTTAATTGTGCATTCTACATTCTACATTTTTAATTCTTAATTCTACATTCTTAATTCAAAAATTCAGATTAGCAATTCTGAGCGCAGGATAGTAACTGCTTGTCCACTCAGAAAAACGCGTCCGCTACCGGTATAGTTAACTTTTACTACACCACCCCGAGAGGAGGCTTGGTAGGCTAAGAACTGATCTTTACTATTACGTTCGCGCCAGAAGGGAGCGAGACAACAATGGGCAGAACCTGTAACTGGGTCTTCATCAATTCCCAATCTGGGGGCAAAGAATCGGGAAACAAAGTCGTATTCTGAATCACTGTCAGCCCAACTAGTCACAATTACCGCAGACAGAGGTAAGGTTTTCATCAGTTGGAAATTTGGCTGCATCTGCTTGACCAACTCTTCCGACTCGACCTCGACCAAATAGCCTAGGGAATTTTTGCCAACCCACTTGATGGGTATACCCAAGGTTTGGCTGAGTTGTTCTGGAGTACTGATAACTTCTGAGGGATTCACCGGGAAATCGAGTTGAATCCACTCACCCTGGCGCTGAGCGATCAGCAATCCACTCTTGGTGTAGAACCGAATCGTTTGATCAGGAGACACATGTCCCTCTGACCAGAGAACATGAGCACTAGCTAGGGTGGCGTGACCGCATAAGGGGACTTCCACTGTCGGTGTAAACCAACGCAAATTGAAACCATCGTCTTGCTTGACTATAAATGCGGTTTCCGATAAATTCATCTCTTGCGCTAGGTTTTGCATCCAGCTGTCATCTTGAGCAGTTGGTAAAACACAGATAGCAGCAGGATTTCCTGTAAAGGGTTTACTGGTGAAAGCGTCTACTTGAATAATGGTTTGTCCCATAATCAGGCAAAAGGTTAAATCAAGTTTAGTTAATTACTTTTAAAATGCTTGATTGTGTTAATTTTAAATTGTTAAGTGTCACTTAATCATTAAACATTTAAAATTACCAATTCACTATACCAATCCGTGTAGGAATTGTGAGAATTTTTGTTCCCTTTTTCCTACTCCCTGTTCCCAGATCCGCTGTTCCCTTTGGTATAACAATTAACATGCCAGCAATTTTCCTAAGATATTATCTAAAATTGAGCCTGTCTCCCGCTGGAGAGTAGAACTGTAAACGTCCAACACCTAAATATAAACCGTAGGGGTTCTCTCCAGGGGGGAAAGCTGTAACTCCAAACAGATATACACCACCCCATCGTGGGTTGCGAACAGGACGAAGCCCAACGGTAATGGTTTTTCCTGGGTTTACTGGTGGATCGAAGGTAACTGAAATTGTTTTGCTTGAGTCGTCTTTTGTTACGCTTCCCAGAGATAACGGCTGACCCCGGTCTTGGTAGGTTCCTTCAAATGCTGAGGATTTCTCGGGATAGAATCGAATCTTATATCCTCCTTGACGCTGATTAATGGTTAATCTTTGGAGTGGTTCACCAATATCCCCTGGTAAGTCCACGGTGAAATAGTATGTTCCTCCTCGCACATCAGCTTGATTAAACGTAGTTACTGCATCCAACAACCTAGGAGATTTCTCAAATGAAACTCTGCCATCGGCTAACTGAACGGCTGGGGTTGAGGGAGTATCCAAAATTACTAAGGATAAGACTAAGGCTATAGTGATTTTGATAAATTTTACGGAAAAAAGAAGGAACCCACGAAAGCCCAATATCTTTAGAGCTGGGAGCAACCATGAGGTGACCGTATATGACGCCGTCTTTTGTTTGATTTCACCATCTAACATGTTGACACTACTGATGATTCTTGTTATTAGATAATTCTAAGGTGAAAGCTTAGTAGGCAAAGCATAATTGATCCCGTATAACTATGGCATCTATCTGTAGTGAGGAAAATCCCGAAGGGAGCAAAGGTGGGGAGTGTCAAACAATGCACAATCCACAATGCACAATGGCACAATCAAGTATTTAAAGTCAAACTAGTATTTATTATCTCTCCATCTCCGTGATCTTGTGATCTACTCTTGGGATACATGCTATGTCTGTTTTGTCAAGCCCTCAATTCTATCCACCTAGGCTCAATCCCCTATTAACCCGCCTCTGTCAAGGCTTTTCTGATCTGATCGCCGATAATTTTTATCAACTGAAGTTAGTGGTTGAGTCTACGGACCTAGAGAAACTGGCTCGGTTGGAAGAGGAACGGGTGCTTTATCTCCCGAATCATCCTACCCTTGATGATGGGATAGTTCTGTTTCTGTTATCAACTAGGTTAGGGCAACTCTTTCACTATGTTGTGGCTTACGAGAGTTTCCGGGGATGGAACAAAAAATTTCTGCCCCTGATCGGAGCATACTCGATTAGACGGGGTTTAGGCGATCGCGCCAGCATTGCCCAAACCCTAACGTTACTGAAGCAACCGAGTTGTGATTTGGTGATTTTCCCCGAAGGCGGCTGCTCTTATCAAAATGATACGGTTATGCCCTTCCGAACGGGAGCGATTCAACTGCCTCTACAGGCAATGAACCAAATGGTCAAACAGGGTGAACCTGTTCCTAATCTCTATTTAGTACCCGTAAGTCTGAAGTACCACTACACTGATTCCATGAAGCCAGTGATTGATCAGACCCTGTCCCGTCTAGAGAAGGCGTTGAACATTAATGCGATCGCACCAAACTTCTATGGGCGTTTACGGGGTGTGGCTGAGCAAGTCATTCTTCGCTTGGAGACTGAATACGACCTTAATCTAGACCAAACCACTCAGATGGATTGGAACCAAAGGATTAACAAGCTCAAAACTCATCTGTTGAGTGAGTGTGAACAGAAGCTAGAGCTAACACCGGCAACCATGACACCAAGCCGAGAACGAGTGTATAAAATTCAGTCAGTCTTAAAATCCCGTGCTCAAGAGTTAGAACAGTTTGATGAAACCACTTATGAATCAATTTACCAAGCTACTATCCGCCTGCTGAATTTCGATGCAATTTACGATGGTTATGTTGCGGCTTCCCCTACCCCAGAGCGTTTTTTGGATACCCTGACTCGACTAGAGCGGGAAGTGTTTAAGTTTGATCGACCTTTGGTGAAAGGACACCGCAAAGCGATGGTCCGCATTGGAGACCCCATAAACATCAAAGAGCATTTTGAGTCCTACAGACAAAACCGAGCAGGAACAGTGGAGATGTTAACCCAACAACTACAACAGACAGTTCAAGAAAATTTATCGTAAATATATGCGCTACGCGCATATGTTTACCTGACAATTAAGTTAAAATTTGTTTGCAAAAATACTTTTTTTTGCAAAAATACTTCACACTTTTTGTAAAAACCATTGGTTAAGCTAAGAGCAGGATAGAAAGTAGAGGAAATTTTATGAACGCTGTTTTTGGCGTGGATTCACAGCAAAGCCGCTGGCGAACCATTGCCATGTTTGCTTTAGGGTTTTGGCTCAGTAGCAGTTTGGTTATAGACTTTGTGATCATGCCATGCATGTCTACAGCTGGCATGATGAGTCAGGCTAGTTTTGCTACAGCTGGCTATTCAATCTTCTGGACATTTAATCGTGTTGAGCTTTTGTGTGGCGCTTTAATATTAGCCAGCCTCCTAGTCCTGCGTGGTAATTCTAATCTTTATCATTACGTCAGACGCTGGTCTATTTTATTATCCCTGCTCATGGTAGGGATCGCAATTATTTATACCTACATCATGACACCCCAGATGAGCGCCATGGCTCTACAACTGAATCTTCTAGAGCCAGTGAGTGGCATGCCACCAGGAATGGTGCAAATGCATGAAGGCTACTGGCTCCTAGAAGCAATCAAGTTAATGGCAGGGACTACACTACTTAGTTGGTGCTATCAAGACAATCGTAGATTGGTCTGTTCGTAACCTGCTACCATACTCCCCCTAACCCCAGGACTGATTCATTCTCGTGGACATTATTGTCAGGTTAATGGGGTGAAAGGGAGGTAGGGTGGTGGGGGATCAATCCTCCACCGTTCCTTCTGAAGGCCACAATAGCCGTAATGCCATCAAAGCAAAGCCAATGGCTGCGATCGCTTTTAGTAGACGAGTAGGCAACAGATGAGCCACCCCTCCCCCAGCTACTACACCCAGAAAGCTAGCCAGTATCAGTGCCGCTATAGTTCCCAAAAACACAGTACGGGGGGAATTGAGACTACCACTGAGTGCGATCGCAGCCAATTGGCTTTTGTCTCCAATTTCAGCTAAAAATACAGTTAGGAAACTTAGTCCTAGTAATTGCCAATCCATCTTCTAATCACTAATTCATAACTAATTCAGTTTGATTGCGTCCCAAAGAAGCATAACTGATATAAACAGTAAAAGTGTTCCGGCAGCAGTATCCATCATCTCAGGGGAGAAGCGCTTAGCGAGCCAATGACCAATCAGTACACCTAGCAAACTAGTAGATATCAGTGCTGCGGCAGCACCAACAAACACAATCCATGGAGACTGGGATTCGGCAGTGATTAGTAGTGTGGCCAATTGGGTCTTGTCTCCCATCTCCGCTAGAAAGATGGTTAGGAAGGTTGAACTAAAGATTCCCCATACAGCCATCTGCTTTGCTTTTACTGGCTGACTCTGGTCAGATTGAGTCACTGGAAAACTGCTCAAGATATAGGTACTCTATACAATTTACCAAAATTTGCTTGACACTCCCCGCTTTAAAAAGACGGGGATTCTTAGATCTACGACCGGCCTTAAACCTTTCGCCGTAGGCGACGCTTCGCGAACGTATCCTTGCGGCAATACCTAAACCGAAATCCCGTCAAAACCAAGATCCTAGTTCAGTTTACGAAAGACCCAGCGGGCTAGTCTCCTTAAGCGTTCGGTTACTTTTTGAGAAGTGCCTTATGAAGTCCGTTGCTTCCCTGTTTCACCTGGTTTCGGCGTGCCCCGCCGTACCGTTCTTTTCTCAAAATGTGATCTTGCTGGGTTCACACACCAATTGTTAGTTGATGATTGGGTTTTTAAGGAGGATTTTCCCTACCCTCCGGGCATTTCTTCTTTAAGGTCAAGCAGTGGCGGGTCTCTCTCCCGGTTGCGCCATCGCCAAAGGCGACGCTACGCGAACGGATTTGCAGCCTGTACCCATATCTAACTAATACTCTAGCGCGCATGTATTGTCAACCTTTTTTGGCAAAATTGTGTCTAGGCGACTAAAGTCGCAGCGAGCCTACATCCGGTGGTTTAAAAACGCGGGGTTTTGGCTTGTGGGAATTTCCATAAATTCTGAGGCTGTGATCACTCTGAAATCTCCAAATGTAAATTCTTAAAACAAGTTGAGATTTTTCTCCCCGAAAATTCTTATGATTGCTTTGATTGCTGATCAATTTATCAAATATGGGAGAAACTACATTGATTAACTCAATTTTGTTAGCTGCTGTGGAAACCTCTGTTCCGGTGACCCCAGAGTGGAGTCCCACAGTGGGGATAGTAATGATTTTGTGTAATCTGTTTGCGATTACTGTTGGTCGCTTTGCCATCAAAAACCCCGGTCAAGGCCCAGCTTTACCCGGTGCCTCTGGACTGTTTGCCAATTTTGGCATCCCTGAACTGTTGGCAACTACTAGCCTGGGTCACATCCTAGGCGCTGGTGTCATCTTAGGTCTAGCCACTAGTGGTGTTTTGTAAGGTCTGAAAAAGAACTTGGCTCCAGGGGAAGAGAGGGGAGAGGGGGCAGTGGGAGAAGCCCTAATTAGTCGAAAATCATTTTTGAGTTTTGATATCGTATTTGCTTCCCCTTCCCGATTCCCCTAGCAATTCTGGTTGAACTCGCTGCAAAAATAACACGACTGCCGCTGAAAACGACCCCTCGATCACCATCAGGGGGATATGGGCAACCATTAGCCCGTAAATTGCTGTCCGTTCTGTTGCCACATTAATAGTAGCAGGAATATTGGTAATGACTAGGACGAAGAATATTAGCGTCGCCACTCCCAAGCCAGCAGCACCTGCCAAGAAGCTGAAGATAGCAGTAACAATTCGATTGCCTTTACCAAACACCCGCCGCAATTGGAACAGGTGATACGCCAAGATTGCTGATATTCCCATCATGGCTGCATTTATCCCGAGGGTGGAGAGTCCACCATGCTGGAACATAACTGCTTGAAAGAACAAACCAATCAGAATGGCAGGAATGGCATAATAACCTAAAATTGCCCCTAACAAGCCATTAAGAACGAAATGGACACTCGCTGGTGGGATGGGGAGGTGGATTGAGGATGCCACAAAAAAGGCAGCGGTCAGTAAGGACGCTCTGGGAATTGCCTCCTGGGGGTTTTGATGTTGATCAATTCGACGTAGGGCATACCAAGTGAGTCCACCAGTAGCTGCATAACCAGCAAGACAGACAGAAGCAGGGAGAATACCATCAGGAATGTGCATTAGTTTTCCTCCCTAAGAAAAAGAGTGCTGTACCCACAAATCCCCAGACACCAGCAGCTGCCATGAGCATTCTCTGAACAGGGGTGTAAGTAGGACTGGTTGATGAGCTCATTAGGTAGTTACCCGCTGCTGATGACTGACCCGCTACAGCAGAATTCTCTTCACCAAGAGTAAGAGTAATCATGCCACCGTGACCAGCTTGGCGCACCTGAATTGTCCAATTTCCCTGCTGAGCGTAATCGGGAGCAAAGATAAACCTGCCGTTGGTGTCACTAGTCCCTGTCTGCCAAGGAGTGGTAGGATTATTGGGAGCATAAATGGTTACTTGGGCATTAGACATCGGTTTACCAGTGTCGTATTTAGCATTAATCTCAATGGCCTGGATAGTTTTAGATTCAAGCTTAGTGCCGTGAGCCTCAGCATTAACTGACCAACTCAAGACAGAAACCAGGCTCAGTAGCATCAAACCTTTCCACTTCATCCTTAATTCTTGACTGTTGAGTGTTGACTGGATTTAATTGACATATTTTTTACTTTCCGGAAAAGTCGTCAATCTCTGTGACCCTCTCCCACTCTTCCACTCTCCCACTCTTCAAGAGTCATGCAAATTAGATGGGTCAGAGCTGATCAGGTTTGATTTTTATAGCACTACCTCTCGATTTTTCCTTGTCTTGATAAGGACTCTAGGTGATAAGACTCCGGGGTTTGGAGTAAGGGTGTTGGGTACCTCATGACCTGGAAATTGGCATGGATGTACAGTGACCTTCACCCACATGACCTAGGTTAGGAAGAATCTCTTGAGTAAGCTGCTGATAGGTTCCAGCTGGGAGTGCTGATTGAAGCTGAGCCATTGTCACCTCTAGTTTGCCGTCCTTAGCGAGTCCAGCGAATGGCTCAAATCCGATCGCACCAGTGTTGAGGGGGTCATTGGCGGTCACATCACTATCGCCAAAAATGTGATCGAAGTGGAAGGTAGCTTCTATGTCCGCTTCCCCATCCTTAGCTAGAATCCCTTTGCGCTGATCACCGACGAATTCACCACAGCGGTATTCAATCTCTTGGTCGAGTTTGATCACAAAATCAATGGTTTGTCCCTGCTTACTGGCTTTACCACCCATCACCAAGGTTTGACCCATTGCTGGACCAATCTTGGCTTTGACCATTTTCCAGGAAAGAGCATTGTAATGACCAGTTGGTGCATCAGCTATCTCAGCAATCAGAATTGGCTCGGCATCCTCTCCCCCTTCCGCTAAATCGATGGTTTTGGGATTGGGGAGGATAATTTTCTCTTGGACTGAGATTTCCTTTTCTGTATCGGGGTTAAAGGGAGGCTTAGTTTGGTAAGCTGTCATGTCCGCTAGGTTGATGTAAACCCGATCGAAAGATATTTGCCAACTGTCTTTGGAAACAAAGCCCTGTCGGACAAAGTCTTCACCGTTAGCCCGAAATTGCAGCTTGCCATTCCCTGCTGTAGGCTTAGTCTCGCTCTTTGGTTTACCATCACTACAGCCTGAGAGGCAAATTACAGCTATAACCATTATATTTACCCATATTTGCACCTTTTTGATCATGATTATGCGATCGCTTCTACCTTCGCTTCTACCTTAATTAGTATACAAAACTTAATAAAACTCAGTTTTGGGGTAATTTACAATGCCCCTCTCCCCCATCTGCCCACTGCCCACTGCCCCATCTGCCCACACTTTCCTATCTCCCCACACTTCCCACACTTCCCACACTCCCCCCTCTAGACCCACACCCCCGCGCCCGGGATACATCACTATTTTCAGTAATTTAGCTGATGGTTTTAATACAAATGGCTGAGGTTTATTAAAAAAAAATAATATTATCCGTTGATTTTGAGCAGTTTTCAGTTTAACTTCACAGAATCTTCCTCAAGATTAACATGATTTTTATATAAAAATAGCGGTTTTTTCTGTTATTTGTAGATCCAAGTAGCCTATCTAACTGTCATCAAAATAGTTCCTATAAATTCATGAATTGTTCATAAAGTTTAGCAGTTATAAAAAAAAATATGTAGACTAATTTTAAACTAATCATGTAGACTAATTACTTAGCAAAATAACCCGCAACCAAAGCAATTAACACAGGTTAAATTATCAATTAATTTAGTTTGCCAATCAAAAATATAAGCTTTAAGTGGCAAACTATGACCGAGTCAACTTGAGGATGAAGCGATAATCAACAGACCCATTAGTTATGGCTATCTTAGGACATCAATTACGAGATAAATTACGAGCTGACCAAAAGGGTGCAGGTAGTACTACAGGGAGATATTTAACCCCATTTCAACAAAAACTTCTGCAAAAAAGTTTGGAATTGGATATATCAGAAAAATACCGTCAGCGTATTCAAATTATGCTGCTGGCGGATCAGGGGAAATCTCAAGCTGAAATTCGCCAAGCCTTAGGCTGTTGCCCAGCGACAGCTAGGCATTGGATCCTGATGGCTCGGACTGGTCAAGCACTCAATTGGCAGGATAATCCCATTGGTCGCCCTAAGGCGGTTAATGAGCAATATCTTGAACGGTTACAGGAACTGGTAAAACAGAGTCCTAGGGACTGTGGCTATTCATTTCGGCGCTGGACAGCTCATTGGTTGAGTAAGCATTTGGCTAAGGAATTGGGGGTTGAAATTACCCCTCGCCATGTGAATCGGTTGCTCAAAGAGATGGGATTGTCCACTCGACCGAGAAAATCCAGTAAGGCTCAGTCAAAGACGACTGAGAATGGGATGAGTGGGGTTAGCATTATGATTCATGACTTGCAATCGGCTGTTCTACCTGATTCTTCACCGATTATGCTCTCTTACACAAATAGGATAACCCTGAGTACCAATGGTTAAAAGTTCATCTGCTCCAATAATTTCTCCTCAACAATTGAGCAAGACTCTGGGATATTCTCTGTCTCCATCAGAATTCCAGCGCGTCCTAAAACGATGTCAATTCAAAGAGCCTAAGGTGGGCAAGTTTTGGCACGCAGGAACTAGTAATGCCAATAGTAATGCCAATAGTAATGCTAATAGTAATGCTGGGATCTATATCATTATCGCTGGTAAGGTGAGACTACTAGATGGGGCAGGTGAATTAATCACTACCTTGGAAACTGAGGAGTCTTTTGGCGAATTGACCTTGTTCCCAGAAGTTGACTTGGAGCCCTATTTGGCTAGAGCTTCAGTGAATTTGAAGCTGTGCTTTTTACCAGCGGATGTGGTGTTGGCTCTGATGGATCGCTATCCCCAAATCCGAGACCATTTGTGGAATACAGCACGATTGCGAGACTCCCAGTGCCAAATGCGATCCTCTGAAAGAGCCGCTACGGGAACGCAAAATCCTACCTCAGCTCACTCCGCCACTCCCTTCACCTCTGGATCCCCTCAAAAAACCAAGTCCCAGAAAAAAATCAAGAAAGCTTTCTTTCCCCATCCCGCTCAGCGTGTTGGACATTGGTTTCAACGGGTGAGTAGGCGCTATCCATTTTATGCTCAACAGAGTGCTAGCGATTGTGGTGCAGCCTGTTTGGTGATGGTGTCTCGCTACTGGGGCAAGCAGTTTAGTTTAAATCGCTTGCGGAAGTTGGCCAATGTCAACCGGGATGGAGCATCCCTGCGAGGACTGTGCTTTGCTGCGGAAAGTGTTGGCTTTTCCACTCGTCCGGTGCAAGCTAGTTTCGATGAGTTGGCGAAGCAGAAGTTACCAGCAATTGTTCACTGGGAGGGGAAACATTTTATTGTTGTCTATGAGATTACTAAAACCCATGTGGTGGTATGTGACCCAGCTCTTGAGCAACGCACCCTCACCCATCGCGAGTTTAATCAGGATTGGAGCGGTTATGCCCTGCTACTGGAACCAACCCTAAAGTTTAAGGATACTAAGGCGTCCTCTACATCTATCTGGCAGTTTTTTGAGTTAATTAAGCCTCATTGGCTGATGTTGGTGGAAATCTTGATAGCGTCAATATTTCTCCAGCTGTTTGGATTGGTTACGCCTATCTTTACCCAGTTGATTCTAGACCGGGTGGTGGTGCAGCGCTCACAGGTAACCTTAACAACAGTAGTACTGGGATTACTGTTGTTTAGCTTCTTCCGGGTGGCAATGACAGGGTTGCGGCAGTATCTGCTGGTTCACACGGCCAAAAGGATTGATTTGGCGCTGATAGTGGGGTTTATTCGCCATACCTTCCGATTGCCCTTGAGTTACTTTGAATCTCGTTATGTAGGAGACATCGTATCACGGGTGCAGGAAAACCGCAAGATTGAGCAGTTCATGACCGGTGAGACCTTGTCGATTCTGCTGGATTTGCTCACTGTCTTTATCTATGGGGGCATGATGTTTTCCTACAACTGGCAGATGGCAGTGCTAGCGCTAGTGATTGTACCACCGTTTTCGATCTTGGCATTGGTGACCGCACCGTTTTTACGACGGATTTCTCGGGAAATTTTCTATGCCAGTACTAAGCAGAATAGTTATTTGATTGAAGCTCTGTCTGGAGTAAGAACCGTGAAAGCCTCGGCGGTAGAACAGACGGTGCGGTGGCATTGGGAGGAGTTGCTGAATAAATCCATCAAGATTGGGTTTTCTGGACATGTGTTTAATACTCAGCTGCAAATGGTGAGTGGTACCCTCGAAGCGGTGACAAGTACCGGTTTGCTATGGTTTGGGGCGTCGCTGGTGATTAACGACCAGTTAACCATTGGACAGTTGGTAGCCTTTAATATGGTGCTAGGGAAATTTACCTCTCCGTTCCAACGCCTGACGGTGGTATGGAATAAGCTGCAGGAGGTGTTAATTTCTGTGGAACGGATTAATGATGTCCTGGATGCCGAACCGGAGGAGGATTTACAGCAGCAGGAGAAGGCAACCTTAGGTCAACTCCAGGGTCATATTCGGTTTGATAATGTCACCTTTCGCTATCACGATGACAGTGATACCAATGTGCTGGAAAATCTCAGTTTTGAGGTCAAGCCTGGGCAAATGGTAGCCCTAGTGGGACGCAGTGGTTCCGGAAAAACGACGATTTCTAAGTTGGTGTTGGGGTTTTATCCCCCTACCGATGGTAAGGTGTTGATTGATGGATTGGATATTACGTCGATAACGACACAGTCCTTGCGATCGCAAATGGGAGTGGTAGACCAAGATACCTTCCTATTTGGGGGAACCATTCAGGAAAATATTAGCCTCTGTCATCCTTCCGCTGATTTAGAGCACGTGATGAAAGCGGCCCAATTAGCAGGAGCCCATGAGTTTATTCAAGACTTGCCTATGGGCTATGACACTCAGATCGGGGAAGGGGGAGGAATGTTGTCCGGGGGACAACGACAACGGATTGCGATCGCACGAGCACTGATGGGCAATCCCAAATTGTTGGTTTTAGATGAAGCTACCTCTCATTTAGATCCAGAATCAGAACGAATTATTCAGCGAAACTTAAATACAATTTTAAAGGGACGGACGACATTAGTAATTGCTCATCGCTTATCAACAATTCGCAATGCCGATTTAATTTTAGTGATGGATAGAGGAATATTAATTGAGAGTGGAACTTATCGGGAATTGATGGAAAAGCGCGGACATTTCTATTACCTAAACCAACAACAGGTCACGGTAACCCAGTAATCCCTGTGTCGAGAGTGTGGGAAGTGTGGGGAGATGGGGAGATGGGGAGATCGGGAGATGGGGAGATGGGGAGATCGGGAGATGGGGGAGTGTGGGGAGATGGGGAGATCGGGAAGTGTGGGAAGTTTGGGAGGTGTGGGGAGATGGGGAGATGGAGAGTTAGATTAGCAACGGTTGTGATTTTCCTGACTCCCGACTCCCGACTCCCGACTCCCGACTCCCGACTCCCGACTCCCGACTCCCGACTCCCTGTTCCCTGTTTCCTGTTCCCTGTTGCTTTTGCTATATAAAAAATTACAAATAATAAAGAACAAATGACTAATTCATCGAATGGAAGAACTGCGACTCAACTCCAGGATGCTAAACAGATTGAACAGGATTTAATGTCTCCTCAACTCCAGAATGCTAAACAGATTAAGCAGAAAATATCTCCTAAGCTAGAGGTTTTGAAGAAAGATGACTCCAGGGAGGATTGGTCTTTTGCTACCAAAGAACTTCTCGATAGTCTCCCCCAAGCTTGGACTAGAGGATTGTTGTATTTATTGGTAATATTTATTAGTGTCCTTGTTCCTTGGACAATGTTTTTTAAAATCGATGAAACTGGAAGTGCTAGGGGACGACTAGAACCCCAAGATAAGACGATTCGGTTAGATTCCTCTGTGATGGGAACTGTAGCTAAACTTTATGTCAAGGAAGGAGAATCAGTAAAAACTGGTCAGAATTTAGTTGAACTAGAATCGGACTTAGTCCAGACTGAGCTCCAGCAGTCCCAAAAGCGATTGGAAGGTCAACAAAATCAGCTTAATCAGTTAAAACTGATGAAAAATCAGTTAGCGATCGCCCTTCAAACTCAGGAGCAACAAAATCAAGCCCAGCAGTTGGAGAAGTTGGCCCAGGTTGAACAAGTGCGACAAACATTAGCAGCCCTTAAGAAATCTTATAATTTACAAAAAACAGAACAATTAGCTCAGTTAAATCAGGCCAAGCAATTGCTAGATCATAGTCAACTGGCTTATAATTTAATGGAAAATCGCATGGAAAATGCCAAGCGGGAGGTGGCACGGTTTAGAGATGCATTTAATGAGGGGATTGTTTCGGAAATTCAGTTGGTAGACCGGGAAGATATGGCTCAAGATCGGCAACGGTTGTATCAACAAACCCGATCAGACCTTGAGCAAGCGAAGTTACGGTTAACAGAGCGAGAAAGTACTTATGAGCGCACCTTGCGCCAAACCGAATCAGAGATTGAACAGGCGCAATTGCGTATACGGGAGCAACAGAAAAGTTATCAGGGTTTAGTCGAAGCCGGGAAATTGGCTATACTTCGCTCTGAGGAGAATTTTAAAAATATGGAGGCAGAAATTTCTAGACTTGAGGCTGATATTGCTCAGAATAATAGTCAGATAGAGGGGTTAAGGTTTCAGTTGTCTCAACGGGTGATCAAATCTCCGGTAAATGGGACAATATTTGATTTCCCGATTCCTGGTGCCGGTTCAGTGGTGCAGTCAGGAATGATGGTGGCAGAAATTGCCCCAGAGAATTCTTCCTTAAGTCTCAAGGCCCAGATGACAACACAGGAAAGTGGTTCCTTGAAAACTGGGCTACCCGTAAAGTTGAAGTTTGATGCTTATCCCTATCAAGATTATGGGGTGCTAGCCGGGGAAATTACCAGCATTTCTCCCACTACAGAGGAGGTGGATACGCCTCAGGGCAGGATAGCGGTGTATAGCTTAAACATTGCCCTGAAAAAAGACTGCATTGACTCAGGGAATAAGTGTATTCCTTTGCGTCCGGGGGATACTGCATCTGCTGAAGTAATTGTTAGACGGCGTCGGATTATTGATTTGATTCTTGATCCGTTTAAGCAATTGCAGAAGGGGGGAATAGGACTTTAGCATTTGTATCTGGGTTGTAAACACACGAATTGCCGAAAAAGGCAACAGGCAACAGGCAAAAGGAACCCACCCCTAGGGTGTGTCTTCAAACTCGGAGATCCCCCTAAATCCCCCTTAAAAAAGGGGGACTTTGACTATGGCTCCCCCCTTTTTTAAGCTATCCATTAGGCAAAAGTAGTCGAAACAGTGATAGAGACTAGGACGTAGAAGCAAGTTGTGAACCTTCAAACAAATGGTAAAAGGTAGAAAGCCCTCGCCAGAGAGTTTTCAAGCCAGGTTCGCCATCTCCGGTACGGGCCAAAAATCCACCCAAACGTGCAATCGCTCATCAGAGCTTGGCGAAGAGTAGGAGGTTTTTTCGAGCGGTTTTTGGGTTGAAATTGAAGTCGCTTGAGCTTCCATTCCTGTGGAGAGAAAACTACTTGGCAAGAAGCATCGGGATTAAGTCGAGCTTGATAAGTTAACCACATTAATCGCCAAGCAACAATGTTATAAGTAGCCAGTGCTTTGAGTAAACGCTCTCTAGTTTGAAGTTGAAGTTTTTCCATACCACAGCCACTTTTAAGGGTAAAGTGAAAGCGTTCGATGAGCCATCGATAACTATACCACTGCACGCATTGCCAAGCTTTTTGGAAGTCGTCAATTGGTAGAGTTGTGAGCAACAACCAACGAATGGGTTGACTACCATCAGCCGGTTTCTCAGTTTCTTCTACCAGTAGTACGTTGATTTCCACTGGATGGAGATTGTGGGGTTTGGGATGATGTTGAGGCACTTCCAAAGTGACTCTTATCCCTCGGATTTGTAATGATGCCTGACGAGCTGGACGTTTGGGATTACGCTCTAAGTTGATGGTCATTGTACCTAAAATTGGTCTTTGTTCAATCATCGGTAACAGATATCCCATCTCCTCTTTAACCCTGCGATTATACTCTCCTCGAATCAGTAATTCGCTATTAGCAGAACGCTTTTGGGCGAATAACTCGAAGATATCAGCCTCACGATCTGCAACATGTATGAGCTTGGCTTTTTCCGCTAGTCCTTCTTCAGCTCCCTTAACTGTCTCTAACCATCGATAACTTTCTTTTTCTTGAATCGCTTTTTTCTTGCGTTCTTTTTTCAAACCACTCCTGTGCTTTCTGGTCCAACTCTGTTGATGTAGCAGTCCTAATGGTTTTCCTTTGGCACTGACCGCTATACAGCTATGAACTTTAATTCCTTGTTGAAGGGTCTGATTTATATATCCCAAACCTTTTGTGGCTTCATGTGTCGTATACTCCAAGTCGGTCGTGTCCTGTATTGCCAGCACTACTCCTGCTTCCACACATCTCCTCACTACGCCTTCCTTGTGTGAAGCCAATATTTGTGTTCTTGTCACTTTCTCATTTGACCAAAATCTGTAAATACTTTGGCTGTTGCTCGCATTACCACTCGCTTTTGGTACTGTTTCTCCTGGATGCTCGCTTAAGACCACAAGTGTCTTTCTCAATCTTTTGGCATGACGTATGTCCTGAAAAATTTCGGATTTATTTCCTGGCTGATCCAATCCTTCATTTGTTCTTCTTCATCTCCTGATTGACTTTTTCCTCTGATACTCTCATAACCAATGCCTCCCTGTCCACTCCCGTGAGGGTGCTCCTACTTAGGGCTTGCTGAATAAGTCTATTGATTCGGGTAATAAGTAATAAGTAATAAGTAATAAGTTAAGAGTTCACTATCGCTTGCTGCACAAGTCTTTGGGGAAATTTGCGGATCTGAAACTAGCTCTTGAAAAATATGCTTATTTTTCCCTCACATTCCGAATATAACCAAGTGTTCCCCTACGATGGTGCCAGGTTTTTGTATCGATGGGCTCAAAATCCTGGCACTTTTTCAGGGTAAAAATGATTGAAAGCCCTGTCTGGTATAGTTTCCATACTTGTGCAGCAAGCCCTACTTAAGTGCGATCAGCGCAAGCTGCTGCCGTAGGCGATCGCGTTTGTGATTTTGCGATCGCGTTTGTGATTTTGCGATCGCGTTTGTGATTTTGCGATCGCGTTTGTGATTTTGCGATCGCGTTTGTGATTTTGCGACCGCAGTCTTGGGAAATCCCTGTTAGTTTAATAATGGCTCTCACCACTCCTCTCCCAATCCTTGCCTAAATCCTAGTCTCTATCACCGTTTCGACTACTTTTGCCTAATGGATAGC
>NZ_MKZS01000001.1:8150648-8165784 GCF_001942495.1 Moorena bouillonii PNG | reverse complement strand
TGGTTTCATGGTTTAAAAATACCATAGCTCTCCCCTCCAACCTGCGGAATGTAGGTTCGTAAAGATTCTCAGGGTCGATATTATAAATCTCCTTGACGGATTGTGGCTATATGAACACTCTAAGAAGCTTAGCTCTAGGTACAGTTCAGTTTGGCTTGCCCTACGGTGTCGCCAACCAGCAAGGGCAGGTGAGCTTAGAAGACGCTAACGCTATTCTCAATCAAGCCTGGTCTGTTGGAATTGATACCCTCGATACTGCGATCGCATACGGGAGTAGCGAACAGCGGTTAGGAGATATGGGGGTAAACCACTGGCGAATAGTCTCTAAGTTGCCGAGTTTGCCAGAAGGACAGACGAATGTGCCTGTTTGGGTTGAGCAATCCCTGGAGGACTCCCTGAAAAGACTCAAAATTGATCAGTTGTATGGACTGTTGCTCCATCGACCTAAAGACTTACTCAGTTCTCAAGGCCAAACACTTTATAAGTCCTTATGTGCCATAAAAGAACGAGGATGGGTTAAAAAAATTGGCATCTCGATCTATGGTCCTGAAGAACTTGAGCCTCTGGTAGCTGAGTTTGAGTTTGATCTAGTCCAAGCTCCGTTTAATCTCCTAGATCGTCGTCTGATCCAGTCGGGATGGCTGGATCGCTTACATCAGTCAGGGGTTGAAGTCCATGTCCGCTCAGTGTTTCTCCAGGGTCTCTTGTTGATGGAACCCGCAGCTCGACCAGTACAGTTTGGCCGTTGGAATACCCTGTGGCATCAATGGCAGCAGTGGCTTGCAGATACTAACCTGACACCCTTGCAAGCTTGTTTACGCTTTGGATTAAATCAGCTAGGCATTGATCGGGTTTTGGTTGGGGTTGACAGTCTGGTCCAATTCCAGGAAATCCTGGAAGCGGCCACAGGAGATATGCCTGAGTTACCAGATACCCTCCATTGTGATGATCTTGACTTAATTAATCCTGCTCGCTGGCAGTTATAGCACAGGGAACAGGGAACAGGGAACAGGGAATAGGGAAAGAGAGGGAGGTGTGGCGCGCGGGGAGCAACTGGCTCCCCAAGACACCGCTGCATCCCTACTCCCTACTCCCTACTCCCTACTCCCTACTCCCTAAAACCCAGAACTTTGTCCCTCACCCAAGGTCGAACTTGCTATTTATAGTGAAAACACTTGCTATTGTTCAGGCCCGTATGGGCTCCACACGCTTTCCTAAGAAGGTAATGCGCCCCATCCTGGGGGTGCCGATGATTGAACTGTTACTGCTGCGCCTTTCTCAGGCCAAGCTGGTAGATCAAATTGTGCTGGCAACCTCTGAAGATCCACGCAATCAACCTTTAGTAGCCCATGTTAAACAGTTAGGATATCCGGTCTATCAGGGCAGTGAGAATGATGTTCTCGACCGCTACTATCAGGCAGCCAGACCCTATCAACCTGAGATCGTAGTTCGTATTACCGGGGATTGTCCGCTGATTGATCCTGAAATCGTGGACGCAGTAGTGGCTGAATTTAAGCTAAGCTCGGTGGATTACCTCAGTAATTGCTTGCCGCCAACTTTCCCTGACGGTCTGGATACGGAAGTTTTTACCTTTGCTGCCTTGGAACAAACTAGCCACGAAGCAACTCAACCCCATGAGCGGGAACATGTCACCCCTTATATTAGGGAGTCTGGGAAGTTTTCCCTGGGAAATTATAGCCACTCTGAAGACTATTCAAGCAAGCGCTGGACGGTGGATGAGCCTGAAGACTTTGAAGTGGTAACTAATGTGTTTCAGCATTTTCATCCCAGAAAGGACTTTGGCTGGTTGGAAGTCCTAAATCTCTGCCATACTCGCCCTGAACTATTTGCCGCAAATCAACTATTGACCCGGAATGAAGGAGCTATTATGGGGACTGGTCAAAAACTTTGGAAGCGAGCCAAACGGGTCATTCCCGGTGGTAATATGCTGTTGTCGAAACGGGCAGAGATGTTTCTCCCCGAGCAGTGGCCTGCTTATTTTAGCAAAGCGAAAGGATGCCGTGTCTGGGATTTGGATGGCCGAGAATACATCGACATGTCCATTATGGGCATTGGCACCAACATTCTAGGGTACGGCAATCCGGAAGTAGATCAGGCCGTAGGCCAGACCATCGAAGCTGGAAATATGTCTACCTTCAACTGTCCTGAGGAGGTTTATCTAGCAGAGCGCTTAGTAGAACTTCATCCCTGGGCAGACATGGTGCGGTTTGCCCGTTCGGGGGGAGAGGCAAATGCGATCGCAATTCGCATTGCCCGAGCTGCTTCAGGACGAGACAAAGTTGCCATCTGTGGCTACCACGGCTGGCATGACTGGTATTTGTCAGCCAATCTGGGAGACGACACAAACTTAGCTGGCCATCTCCTGCCGGGATTAGCACCCAAGGGTGTGCCGTCTAATCTGAGCAATACGGTTTATCCATTCAACTACAATCGGTTTGATGAGTTGGAGGCACTGGTGAACCTTCATGATATTGGCGTGATTAAGATGGAGGTGTCTCGCAATCAAGGGCCGAAACCTGGGTTTTTGGAGAAAATCCGGCAACTGGCAACGGACCGCAACATCGTTTTAATTTTTGATGAATGTACCTCAGGGTTTCGTCAAACCCTAGGTGGTCTACACAAGCTCTATGGTGTCGAGCCAGACATGGCCATGTTTGGCAAGGCATTGGGTAATGGTTACGGGATTACCGCTGTCATTGGCCGTCGTGAGATTATGGAAGCAGCCCAGAGTACGTTCATTAGCAGTACCTTTTGGACAGAGCGAATTGGGCCAACAGCAGGCTTAAAGACCCTGGAGGTGATGGAGCGCACCCATGCCTACGACCAGATCACTCAAACTGGAAAGGTGATTGGGGAACAGTGGCGGAAACTAGCAGCCAAGTATGCTCTGGATATCCAGATTGCTGGTCTTCCGGCCCTGATTAGTTTTAGCTTTGTCAGTGACAATCATCTGGCCTACAAAACCCTGATTACTCAAGAAATGCTGGCTAAGGGCTATTTGGCCGCTACCAGCGTTTATGTTTGTACGGAGCACACCCCAGAGATTATTGAGGGGTACTTCACAGCGCTGGATCCGGTGTTTGGGTTGATTAAGGAGTGTGAGGAAGGTCGGGATATATTCTCTCTGCTCAAGGGACCGGTTTGTCATAGTGGGTTCAAGCGGTTGAATTGATGGAAATAAAGCAGAACTTGCTGATTCGGGCTGACGCCTCCCCTAAAATTGGCACTGGGCATGTCATGCGCTGCCTGGCTCTGGCTCAGGCATGGCTGGAGGCAGGGGGGCAAGTGACCTTGTTGATGGGAACAGCAGCACCAAAACTAGAGGCCAGGTTACAGGCGGAAGGTATTCAGGTTACCCATTTATCGGTTCCACTAGGGACTGAAGAAGATGCTGAGCAAACCATTGGCCAGGCTAAAGCATTGGGGGCAACTTGGGTGGTGGTGGATGGTTATAACTTCGGAGCTGACTATCAGCGAGTGATTAAAGACGCCGGGTTACGGCTGTTGTTTATTGATGACTATGGCCATGCAGCCCACTACTGGGCCGACCTAGTGTTGAATCAGAATGTCTATGCCCATGAGGGACTGTATCCTAAACGGGAATCCTACACCAAGCTGCTGCTGGGTACCCAATATACACTCCTGAGGAAGGAATTCTGGCCTTGGCAAGGCTGGCAGCGGCAGATCCCCACAGTTGCACGCAAGGTGCTGGTTACCTTGGGGGGAGCAGACCCCGATAATGTGACCCTGAAGGTGATTCAGGCACTACAGCAGGTCAAGGTTGAAGGACTCGAAGCAGTGGTGGTGGTTGGGGGGAGTAATCCTTATTATGAGCAGTTACAGGCAGCAGTGCATGATTCGGGGGCAGCAATTACGCTCAAGTATAATGTGACGAATATGCCTGAGTTGATGGCTTGGGCAGATATTGCGATCGCAGCTGGGGGAAGTACTTGTTGGGAGTTAGCCTTTATGGGTTTACCGAGTTTAATTATAATTTTGGCTGACAACCAGAGAGCGATCGCTCAGAAATTGGACGAACGATGTGCTGCTGTGAGTTTAGGATGGCATGACCAAGTTATTCCAGAACAAATAGCAGAATCAGTAGCTCAGATTTTATTATCCAAAAAACTACGTTGGGAAGTCCACCAAACTAGCAAAAGTTTAGTTGATGCAGAGGATCAATTCAAAGTTATAAGAATGCTTTTTTTTTTTAAATAATGCAAGGCTTAACGATTACAATTTTATCGGATAGCAATAGTTGGATTAATAATTATATTCCTGATCTCGTTGAAAAGCTAAAGAAAAAACAACATTTTGTTAAGTGGATTCATCAAGCGAAAGAGATTCCAGAAGGAGACTTCGTTTTTTGTTTAGGATGCGGACAAATTTTGTCATCAGAAGTTTTAAAGAGAAATTCAAAAAATTTGATTGTTCACGAAAGTGCTTTACCTCAAGGAAAGGGTTGGTCGCCTCTCACTTGGCAAATCTTAGAAGGGAATAATGAGATTCCAATTACGTTATTTGAAGCTGAAGAAAGTGTAGATAGCGGTAAAATTTATCTTCAATACGTTTTGAAGTTTAAGGGAAATGAACTTGTTGATGAATTGCGTAAAACTCAAGCCGAAAAATCAATTGAAATGTGCTTAGAGTTTGTCCAGCAATATCCAGCAATTTTAGAGATAGGGAAAGAGCAATCTGGAGACTCAACCTACTATTCTCGTCGAAAACCAAAGGATAGTCGTTTAGATCCAGAACGAACAATAAAAGAACAGTTTAACCTTTTGCGAGTTGTAGATAACGAACGCTATCCAGCTTTTTTTGAACTTAATGGAGAAGTATACATATTGAAAATAGTAAAAAAAAATCATCAGTAAGGAGGTTGATTTGGTTGCTTATTTAGTGGTTGGTCGAACGCCTTGGAGTCAAAAAATATTTAATAATATCATTCAGTATTATTCCGGTGAGTGGTACTTCATTGGTACACCAGAAGAGCTGACAATAAACAATATACAAAAAATACAACCTCGCTATATATTTTTTCTCCATTGGTCTTGGAAAGTACCCGATGAGTTAATCAATAACTACGAGTGCATCTGTTTCCATATGACCGATGTGCCCTATGGTAGAGGAGGCAGTCCACTTCAGAACCTGATTATTCGGGGACATGAGTCAACTAAACTGACTGCCCTCAGAATGACCCAGGACTTTGACGCAGGTCCAGTGTACTTAAAAGAAGATCTGTGCTTAGCCGGAAATGCTGAAGAAATTTATATCCGAGCCACTGATCTTTCAGCCAAAATGATTGGACGCATTATCCAGCAAGAACCTGAGCCTGTACCTCAAACTGGAGAAGTTACCAACTTTAAGCGCCGTAAACCTGCTGAGAGCGAGATTCCCCAAGTACCATCCCTGCAAAATTTACACGACTTTATTCGCATGTTAGATGCAGAGGGATATCCAAAAGCCTTTATTGAACATCAAGGCTTTCGCTACGAGTTCAGTCGAGCTGCTCTTTATGATGGTCGGATCGTAGCTGATGTCAGGATTACTCCAGTAAAGGAGCCCCATGCATGAACGTATTAGTTGTTGCAGCCCATCCGGATGATGAAGTGTTGGGCTGTGGCGCAACCATTGCCAAGCACGGGAAGCAGGGCGATGTGGTTCATAGTTTGATTCTGGCTGAGGGAGCTACCAGCCGAGCTGTTAATCGCGATCGCTCACAATGGAAATCTCAACTTTCGGCATTAGCTGTGGCTGCTCACAAGGCCAGTGAAATTTTAGGCGCAGCCTCTGTCACGCTCGATAATTTTGCTGATAATCGCATGGATGGTTGTGAACTGTTGGATGTGATTAAGGTGGTTGAACAAGCCATTGACCAATATCAGCCAGAGGTCGTTTATACCCACCATAGCGGTGATGTCAATATTGATCACCGCCGCATTCATGAAGCCGTGATTACCGCCTGCCGTCCTGTCCCTGGACATCCAGTCAAATCACTCCTATTTTTTGAAATACCTTCCAGTACCGAATGGCAACCCCCTGGCTCTGCCCCCATCTTTGCACCTAACTGGTTTGTAGATGTAACTGAAACCCTGAACCTCAAGCTCAAAGCCCTAGAAGCCTATCAGTCTGAAATGCGTCCCTGGCCTCATCCCCGTTCATTACAAGCGGTTGAACATTTAGCCCGTTGGCGGGGAGCAAGCGTAGGTGTTGAAGCGGCTGAAGCCTTTATTTTAGGAAGACAGTTAGTGATGTGAGTCATGCTATGAAAGAAATCGCGATCTCAAGTAAAGTTATAAGTCCGGCAAATCCCCCATTTGTGGTAGCCGAAATGTCTGGCAACCACAATCAATCCCTTGAGCGTGCCCTAGAAATCGTCGAAGCAGCAGCTAAAACTGGCGCTCATGGTCTGAAAATCCAGACTTACACCGCTGACACCATGACCTTGGACATTGATGAAGGCGAGTTTTTCATCAATGACCCCAACAGCCTTTGGAAAGGAAACTCACTGTACAAGCTATACCAACAAGCCTACACACCTTGGGAATGGCACAAACCTATCTTTGACCGCTGTCAAGAATTAGGCATGATTGGCTTCAGCACTCCCTTCGATGCGACAGCAGTTGATTTTCTGGAATCTCTTGATGTTCCCTGCTACAAAATCGCCTCCTTTGAAAACACGGATTTACCCTTGATTCGCAAAGTTGCTAGCACTGGTAAACCCATGATTATCTCTACTGGTATGGCAACAGTAGCAGAACTAGACGAAACCGTACGCACTGCCAGAGAGGCAGGATGTCAGGATTTAATTTTGCTCAAATGCACTAGTACTTATCCTGCTACCCCTCAGAATACCAACATCCTCACCATTCCCCATCTGCGAGAACTCTTTGACGTACAGGTTGGTCTATCTGACCACACCATGGGTATTGGTGTAGCAGTGGCTAGTGTTGCTCTTGGGGCTACCTTCATCGAAAAGCATTTTACCCTCAGCCGGGCTGATGGTGGAGTGGATTCTGCGTTTTCCATGGAACCCCAAGAAATGCAACAACTGGTAATTGAATCCGAGCGGGCGTGGCAGGCTTTGGGTAAGGTTAATTATGGTGCAACTGAGGCAGAGAAAAAGTCCTTGGTGTTTAGGAGAAGTCTTTATATTGCTGAGGATATGCAAGCGGGAGATATCTTAACTCCAAAGAATTTGAGGGCGATTAGACCGGGGTCTGGATTGCCTACTAAATATTATGATGTTCTCTTGGGGAAATCTGTGAAAGCTGATGTGAATAAGGGAACTCCAGTCAGTTGGGAAATGGTCATGTCTGGCAATAAATAAGTAAGAAAGTTGCAAACCGACATTACGTCCGAAGGACGTACTACAAAAAAATTTATAACGAGGATGCTGGGATTCAGCTTTTGCTATTGAATTCATTCTCAATAAGCAGGCAGAATAATCATGATAATTGAATTCGCTTATGTAGTATACAGCTAATGAAATCCTTTGTTGTTGGAGATGCAACAAAAACCACTAAAGAGCATTTTTATAAAATTGCATTTTCCAAGGTCAGTTTTGTATTACTAGATATGGATCTATACGAGCCTACCAAATGTTCAATATCATACCTTCTGCCCAACTTGGTTCCTAATGGTAAGATTATTTTTGATGAGGGGCTGAGGGGGTGACAACCAGGCTAAAAATTGCTTGGGGTAAGCTTTTGAGCCATGCTATCCCAAAAAAGATTGGGTCGATTGACAGGTTGAATAACGCCCCTATTTGGGATGGCCTTGTCTTGAAACCTAATTTTTTCGTTGGTCAAGTTCAATTGGGATGACCATCCCTGGCTCGATCTTCTCAAAGGCTTACCAACTGAAACCCTAAAAACACAAAGCTTGCAGGGGAATTGTCACCCCCTCAACTAGTTCAACAGCTTTTTTGCAGTTAGCCATTCCTTCTGCTTGATTTCCCTTCTGAAGCTGGATTTTGCCAAGAGTACTATAAATAAAGGGATGTTCAGGCTGTGACTGAAGGGCTTGCTGAGAAACAGTGATTGCCTCATCCAACCGCTCTTGCTGGTAGAGCAGGGTCGATAAATGTCGGTAGAAGTAATAATTGTCCGGAGCTAACTCAAAGGCTTTTGCATAGCTAGCGATCGCACCATCAATGTCATCTTGGTGACGCTGAGCATTACCCAGCATGAAATAGGCATGAGGGTTGTCGGGCTGGGATTTAATCACCTCCTGACAAGCAGTAATACTTTCTTCTAAAGGGACAGTGTAAGCAGAGGTTTGTACCACTGCTTGCTCTGCTTCCTCCAGTGTCAATCCCGCTGCTTGTCTCAAATTCCGGTAAAGTTCTTCAGCGGTAGCCAGCAGCTGAGTGTCGTTGCTGTGGTCATGATCTCGATTGGAATTTTGTGGCGGTAAACAAACCATATCGTTATAATTCACTAACCTGGTTTCATAGAATTTCTGGGCGGCTGGGATAGAGAGGGATATGGATGCTTTGACTTGGGAGCATAGGTGATTAATCCCTTGCTCCAATTGGGTCAGATACTCTTCTTGAGGAAGGTCGAAGCAGAGTAGGGGAAACGGTGATTCGCCGAAGGTGTCTAGGATGATGCGATTGTAGTGAATCCAGAGAGTTAAAGTATCCCGTGGGGGAAATCCTGATCGGTGATACAGGGACATCGCCACTTTCATGGGATGGCGGAAGGTACCAATGAAGTGTAAGTTGGGGATGCCTTCACGCCAAAACGGAAGGGTGAGTACCGTGCGCGGATCTTTAAACATCCAGACCGGCACATAGTAGTAAAAGTCAGCAATAATGGCATCCCGTTGTTGTTGATGCTCCTCGGTCCAGCTGATGGGATCTGGGGGATTTTTCCAACTGCAACCGGCTTCAGCCAAGACAGCTTCGTTCAATGTTATAATATTCTGGTTTTCCCGACAACCTTTGAGATTATCACCATTACACCGCTTCACTTTACCGCCATACAACCCAGCCGCTTGTAAAGAGCCTGCTAAACAGCTAGTACCGCTGCGATGCATTCCTAAAACACAGATAACTGACATAATTAGATCGTTCCTATTAATTTATTAGTATCTATAGCAAAGGGAACAGGGAGTAGGGAGTAGGGAGTAGGGAGTAGGGAGTAGGGAGTAGGGGTAAGGCAAGTGAAACTAGTTCATGTCGGTGGGCAGTGCACCACACAGATTCCAAAGCTTGCCCATCCCGTTGGTCGGCACTGCCCACCCTACGATTAATCTACCCAGTGATAGCTGATAGCTGATAGCTGATAGCTGATAGCTGATAGCTTACCTTAATTTTAGTCCTAGTTTTGCAGTAATCTCTAGGATTATATCTTAATATAATAACCGGCAATTGTTGATAAAGTTTTAGTAAATTATATTCCTTGGCCACTAAATTTACCCTAAATTTACAGCGTTTTTCATAACTATGAGCTACACAGGATTTTTTCCCTCTTAGCTCTTCCCTCTTCTTTCTTCCCTACTCCCTACTCCCTACTCCCTACTCCCTAAAACCTAGGACGAAAGTACCTCACCCAATTAAGAACTGCTATTAATCCTTTGCCATTGATAAATTACGGTTTGACGATATCCACCAATCGGCTTGATTTTAAGATCAGCGAATCGGCTTAAGGTTTCTTTTAGGGGTTCGTCAAAAAATAATATTTCAGAATTATAGCTTGGAGGCTTATTCAAGCCATTAATAAACCCAAATTTTTCAGTACAAATTATAATAGTTTTAACGGTTTTCTGATCGGCTTATTTATAGCAATTCTCAGAGTCATGAGCGACATTGCTTATCCTTTTAAGGCAGAAGGCAAAAGGCAGAAGGCAGAAGGCAGAAGTAAGAATGTCTTAAGGCAATAAGCGCCAATCAATACTGTACCTCATAGGTATGATAAACGCTATATTACTATGACCCATTACCCATTCTCCATTCCCAATGATTCAACTATTTATAACAAATTGCAATAGTACTTTCGGGAGAGATTTTTGACTGTTTAAATTCGATTTTTTGAAAAAGTTTATCGTGATCTAAAAGTATCCTTTTCAGCGCTTCTTTTGAAAATAAAAAAGTTTGGTCTTTGGTGGAATATAAACTGACCCCTATAAGTGGCAGTGAGGAATCGCTTCTATCACGGTCCAACAAATTCTGCAAGGCCGAAATAATAGATGACGAAATAGTAGACTTGAATCTTTGATCTGATAAGGTAGGGAATTCGATAATCAATTTTTCGTTGCATAGCTGTGAGATCGTTCTTAGAGCTTTTATGGGTTCCTTCAGCTGATGTATTACATTTAGCAATAGAACTATATCAAACTTCTCCTTTAACGGGTCAGTAAAAATGTCTTGCTCCAAAAATACGCTCCTTTTTCCAAGAATTTCTTTTAAAATATTGCAGCCAAGGAATCGATGATGCTTTACTTCTGTGCCAACAACTCTCGAAGCATTTCTTTTTTCTGCCTCAAAACAGAAATACCCATAAGCACATCCAATATCTAAAACAGATTTACCTTTCAAGTCTTGATCTAAAACTATTAAATTGGCTGACTTGTACTGACCAGGAGTGAATTTATTAGGATATACTTCTATTTTCTGATGACTAAACATATTGTTGTCAATAATATAGTCTAGTTCTTGTTGTGAATAGTGTGTTTGTTGCTCTAGGGATAATAATTACAAAGCTTCTTCTATGGAGTAAATTGGTAAATAGTTATCGGCAGAATTGATAATCTCAAAAGTTATCTCATATTGTCTGAGGATCAAAAACCATTTCTTGTAAAAATCCGTTAAATCAAGCCGACACAAAAGCTCGAATATTCTTTGTTTTGGATATCGCGGGGTTAGATTTTTATTAAAGATCGGTTCAATGGTTGTTCTTAATAAAGACCGCTTAACAATTTCCGAACGAGGCGCAACTAATATATAAGCTCTAATCCTTTCAGGATAGTTTAGTAATTTAACTAACGCTGGCTCTCCCAGAAAGTCATTACCAATCTGGTCTACATTGTTTTTATAGGGCCAATACAAATTGTAATGAATTATGCACTCTTTGTTTAATAACTCACCCATCAAGGGGTGAGTTACTGCAACATCCATTATTAACGGGATGTCGTTCCATTCTCCATTTTTAATCCTTGATTCAATATATGTAGACTTGCCAGCACTCGAAACCCCCATAACCATGTGAATTGTCTTTTTACTATTCATAGTATACCTACTTAACTTATTATTATGCTACTGAACTATAACTAAAAGAAGTGTGGGGAGGGTGGGAAGTGTGGGAGCGAGCATGTCACTTCTGCAGAACATTTGTACGCTTATTTGGGTAATAGGTAATAGGTAATAGGTAATAGGTAATAGGTAATAGGTAATAGGTAATAGGTAATAGGTAATAGGGGGAGCATTTACTTATTTATATTTGTACATTATCTATAGCCCCCTCATGGGTAATTGCTTCCGCTAATGGGACATAGTACTAATGTTTCAGCAACGCAAGACCTGCTCCCAGTGTGGGAAGTGTGGGGAGAGGGTGAGATAGGGAGATAGGGAGATTGGGGAGATTTTTATTAAGGGGAATTGTCATAAAATGATATTAGCTTTCTCTTGCCGAAGAGTGTTTTTGCATGCATTGAGATGCACCCGATTAATCTGGACATAAATTAGGTTAACTGTCTTAAAAAAATTAAGTTCAAGTTCATGTCGGTGGGCAGTGCCCCAGACCGATTCATTTACTTCCTAATCCCGTTGGTAGGCACTGCCCACCCTACGATTAATCTGGACTATTCCCTGTTCCCTGTTCCCTGTTCCCTGTTCCCTGCACAATCACTCAATCCTCCCGTATCCACTGGATATGCTGAGGCAATAACTTAGCCAAATCATAGCGCTGTAGAATCGTTTCCCTGGCATTCTCCCGTATCCGAGCCATCTTGTCCCGATTATCCAGAGCTTCTTCCACCCGATCCGCAATGTCCTCTGGAGAGAAAAAGTCTACTAATAATCCATTCACCCGGTTTTCGATCACCTCGATCACCGGAGCAGTATTAGAGCCAACCACCAAACACCCTGTAGCCATTGACTCTAGCATCGACCAAGACAAAACAAAGGGATAGGTCAGATAAATATGGACAGAGGAAGCTTGCAGGACTTTCAGATATTCTGAGTAGGGCAGGAAGCCAGTAAAGTGGACTCTGTCTAAATCCAGAGGCACCTTGTCCAACATCAATTCCTTGTAGGTTTTGCCATCTGGTAGAGGTTTGCTATAGACAACCCGATTCTCCCCCACCACCACCACATGACACCTTGGTCGTCGCTGCTGGAGAATCCCCACCGCTGCCATAAATTGGGGAAACCCCCGGTAAGGTTCCATCCCCCGTCCGACATAGGTGATTAGTTCGTCAACCTCGGACAGGTCTAAATCTATCCGAGGCAGAACTAATTTCGCTCCAGGCTTGGGTTTAAAGAACTCGGTGTCAATGCCATCATGACGCACAGTGATTTTGTTGTGGAACTCCCGTGGAAACTGCTGATGCTGATAGTAGGTGGGAGACAATCCGCGATCGCAACTGACTAAGCTTAATAACTTTGGGGCATTTTTGGTCCGAATCTGGGTTTCATCGTCAGAGGTCAGGGGGTCAGAGGGATCAAAGTCAAAATTCGACCCATGGGCATGGTAAAACCACTCGCAGTAGCACAGCAGTTTTGCCTGGGGGAAAACGTCTTTGATATATAGGGTCGAGCCCCAACCGGAATGACCATAAACCACATCAGGAACAAATCCCTCAGACTTCAGCCGGGTACATAGGTGATAGACTGCTTGACCCTCATGGACCTCTGTTTCGAAGTGGTAAAGGTAGTAGTCAGTTTGCCCATGCACTGTCTTCACAGGGCTGTAGATGGCTTTGGAAACCTTAGGCAATTTCCCTGCTCTGCGATGAGTGCCAAAGACAACCTGATTAGTATCATCATGGGCTAATGCCTTAGCGAGGTGGGAAAATTGGGCGAAGGTACTGGGATGGAGGAATAGAATACGCATCTTAAGTAGTATAGCGCTACGCGCAAGTGAGAAGTCAGAAGTCAGAAGTCAGAAGTAAGCTATGATTAAGTTTCGGAGTTTAGTAATGTCCTAATCTTAATGGGTAGTGCTATACTTAAGTTCATGTAGTTCATGTAGGGTGGGCAGTGGATCACAGCGATTCCTTTGCTTACTATCGGGTTGCTAGGCACTGCCGGCACTGCCCACCCGAAGATTAATCTCTGCCCCATCTCCCCATCTCCCCATCTCCCCATCCTTTCAAGGGTATGTTTTTTACAAAGACATCAGGTGTGGGGTGTAGGGTGTGGGGTGTAGGGTGTGGGGGATAAGAAAATATACTTAATTTGTCGTTGTCAGCCATGCAAAGCGCGAGTGGGGGAAACCCCCAAGACCGCGCTGCATCGCTAAAAATCATCATTGTCTTGATTCAGTCGCTCATGGGGGAAACCCCCAAGACCGCGCTGCATCGCTTCTTCGTTGTTTTCCTTTTGCTCTCCCTGTGATCCGCCCCCGACCGGTCGGGGGTTGGGGGTGAGGCAGGACCCAAATGTAAAAAACCTACCCCTGTGAGATCTCCCCATCTCCCCATCTCCCCATCTCCCTACTCCCTACTCCCCACACCCCACACCCCACACCCCACACCCTACTCCCTACTCCCTACTCCCTCGTTAACGCTTCACAAAGAACCTGATCATACTGTTTAGCAATCACCTCAGGAGTAAAATTCTCTAATAAATACTCACGACCAGCCTGACCTAGGGACTTGACTAACGCCTGATTAGCGGCCAGAGAGCGGATATAGTCAGCCAGACCTTGGCTGTCTCCATTCACGAAGCTGGCACCGCACTTAGCCTTGGCGATCAGCTCAGTTAAGTATGCCTCCCGAGAGCAAATCACCGTCACCGGAACCCCAGCCGCTAACGCAGAGTAGAGTTTGCTAGGAGCCACTAAGGTTTCCATACCAGGCATCACACTGACTAAGGAGAGATCGCAAGCGGTTAAGGAGTAGGGCAGCACCTCTTTGTCTTGGTAGGGCAAAAACAGAAAATTAGTTAAGCCTAAGCGCTTCACGTCCTCGATTAAGGCTTCTCGCTTCGCGCCACTACCAATACAGACAAACTGAATCGGTTCGTCTTTCAGTAATTTAGCAGTCTCAAGAATCGTATCGATATCATGGCAGCGCCCCATATTACCAGAGTAAAGCACCGTAAACTTATTTACTAAGTTGTGCTTCTGGGCAAACCAATTATCTGGCTTGGGCAGTGGCACAATCACATCTGGGTTAGCCCAACTGTGAATCACCGCCACCTTGTTAGCTAGTTTAGGACAGGTATTTATCACTCGTTGCTTCATGGCTGAACTGAGCACAATAATTGCCTCCGCTTTACGCCAAACCCGACGATTGAGACCTCTCCAAAATCGAGCCAAGGGATGATTGTGACCAATCACTCCTAACTCTACAGCAATGTCTGGGTAAAAATCGTAAATTAGGCAAACATAGCGCATACCAAAAATCTTACGAGCCAGGTAAGCAACCACAGGGAAAAACGGTGGCGCAGTGGTTAATAACACCAAATTACGACGACGACAGTTTTTAACTAAGTGCAAAAACGCTCGCACAGCAAAAATTAAACCATTGACAGCCTTCCCACGAATGCGCTGAGGCCAAAGTTGAGACGCACGCGATCGCTTAATCTGTACTTTTCCCAACTTTTCATACATTGGTGCAGTGGCAGTCTCAAAGGCATAGCCTGGTTGCCCAGTAAACACCTTAATATCCATCCCTTGTTTGCCCAATTGCATCACCAACTCTTGAATTAGCTGGCCAGTAGCAGCATAGTCAGGAGGAAAAAACTGAGTTAGTACAGACAGCCGCAGAGACTGGTCACTAACTGTATTTGTTGGTAACCAGTCTTTAATTAGATTTGATGTTTTTAGTTGTTTAATAAAAACCATAAATCCACTGATAGTCTTTTCAATTGGTTAAAGTACTTTTGTTTTAGGGAATCGGGAATCGGGAATCGGGAATCGGGAATCGGGAATCGGGAATCGGGAAT
>NZ_MKZS01000001.1:8144183-8150548 GCF_001942495.1 Moorena bouillonii PNG | reverse complement strand
CTCCCCATCTCCCCATCTCCCCATCTCCCCATCTCCCCATCTCCCCATCTCCCCATCTCCCCATCTCCCCATCTCCCCATCTCCCCATCTCCCCATCTCCCCATCTCCCCATCTCCCCACCCTCCCCACAGTTCCCGAGATTATCGGTATTCAACCAGACTTGATATCAGTCCAATGGCTCGCCCAAAAAGTCGCCAGAGAGTAGACTATGGGGATTATAATAGTTATATTTTATGCCATTACATAAACGATAATATCCATAGGGCAAGGAGTTTTCTTGGGGCAGTGGTGCTATAGTATCGTTCTGTAGTAATTGGTAAACCTCTGCTTCACACCTAGGCTCATAAACACACCCCAGCCCAGAGTAAATATTATCCCCCAGAAGTACAGAGGGTTTACCCCAGTAAGCCGCTTCAGCACCAATGGTTGAATTATAGGTAACCACCATATCCGCCCAGTCGATTAAGGCATAGGAGTCAACCTTGGAATCCGAGGGAATAACCTGGACATTTTTTCCGTTCAAAGAATTCCACCAGTTGCGGTCTTCTAATGACTTTTTCTGAACGTGAGGATGGACTCTAATCGACAGATAACAGTCCATCTGATTAGATGCCCAAGTGATCAGAGACTTTACCGCTTCCCTTTGATTCTTAAAAATTGGATGCTTGATCAAGTCGCCAATGGCAGCATATTCATCATCACTAGCAGAATAGTAGACAATCTGACGATGATTGCCCGTTTGCTCAGGTACGAGACCTTTTTGCTGGTCAGACGTATACTTAGTCGATCCAATTCCCTCTCCCTGCCTTCTATTCTTATAAAAGGTATGTGCTAATTCTTCTCTATCCATACCAGCCTGTTGCCAATAGGTTTGGAGCTGTTCGCGCCTATAGGCAAAATCATGAGGGGGCTTCTTAAACAGTTCGTATTGCTTATAGTTTGCTCCCGCTTCATAGTATTGAACCTCAACACCAAGCTGTTTAGCTGCCTCAAAGATCCCTTTAACCGAAGCAAATCGTCCATTAAACGCACTGATTTTCTGGGGTTTATACTTGAGAATCAGTGCCCGAGCCTTTTCATACACACTTGCTGAACATAGCAACAATCGTTGTATAACTGGATAATACTTATCAGGATCGGGATGCAAGGATGTCGTGTGCCAGATCAGGGAAGAGACCGTAGATAAACCCAGAGCAGCGTCGTTGTAATTGTAGTCTCTGAGCTCCCTCAAGCTATGGGGAGCATTTTGGACATAGTCTTGGATAGTTAACCGAGTTTTTTCTGACAAAAATTCGTCCGGTAAAGTGGTTACGCCATAGTTGTTTAAAATGCTTTCCACTTTCGAGACTTTATGTTTCCAACTCCGTTTTCCAAACTTTTGAAAACGTCTATTAGGAAGGAATCGAATGTCATCGGGATTCTCCATATGGAGAAACGAAAATCCGGTCTTTTTCCCGGCAACTGCTGCAGTTATAGCAATTTCTCCAGCAGTTCCTAGACGAGGAGTAAAGGCAAATGACTCAATTACTAATAAATCCATACTATACCGTTTGTATTTGAGATGTGAATATAGGATTGATGGGAGTAGGGAGTAGGGAGTAGGGAGTAGGGAGTTGATGTAGGGAGTAGGGAGTAGGGAGTAGGGAGTAGGGAGTAGGGAGTTGATGTAGGGTGGGCAGTTCACCAGAGAGATTTCAAAGCTGGCCATAACGTTACTCGGCACTGCCCACCTTACGATTAATCGGTTAAGTTCATGTAGTTAAGTTCATGTATTTCATGTCCGGTGGGCAGTGCACCAGACCGATTCCGAAGCTGGCCATAACGTTACTAGGCACTGCCCCCCTTACGATTAATTGGTGAAGTTGATGTAGTTAAGTTCATGTATTTCATCTGCCGTGGGCAGTGCACCAGAGAGATTCAGCAAGCTTGTCAATCCCCTTGCTAGGCACTGCCCACCAAAGATTAATCGGTTAAGTTCATGTAGTTAAGTTCATGTATTTCATGTCCGGTGGGCAGTGCACCAGACCGATTCCGAAGCTGGCCATAGCATTGCTAGGCACTGCCCACCCGAAGATTAATCTCTAGCCCTGTGAGACTTCCCCATCTCCCCATCTCCCCATCTCCCCATCTCCACCCTCCCCACACTCTATAGTCCTTATCCTGCCGTAGGAGTTTCTATGCTATTGATTAGATTACTTCTATAGAACCTAGTTGCTGGGCTCAGTGGCTCGCCCAAAAAGTCCCCAGAGAATAAACTATGGGGATTATAATAGTTATAGGTCATGCCCTTACGTAAAATATAATATCCATAGGGCAAGCAGGCTTCTTGGGGCAGCGGTGCGATCTTATCCTTCTCTAGTAATTGGTAAACCTCTGCTTCAGACCTAGGCTCATAAACACACCCCAGGCCAAAGTATGCACTGTCCCCCAGAAGTACAGAGGGTTTACCCCAGTAAGCCGCTTCCACACCAGTTGTTGAACCATAGGTAACCACCACATCGGCCCAGTCCATTAAGGCATAGGAGTCAAGGTTTGAATCCGGCGGAATCACCTGGAGATTTTTTCCCGTCAAAGAATTCCACCAGTTGCGGCTTTCTAATGACTTTTTCTTAAGGTGAGGATGGACTCGAATCGTCAAATAACAGTCCATCCGATTAGAGACCCAAGTGATCAGAGACTTTACGGCTTCCCTTTGATTCTTAAAAATTGGATGCTTCACAAAATCCCCAAGTGCAGCCCATTCATCATCACTAGAAGAGTAGTAGACAATCTGACGATAATTGCCCGTTCGCTCAGGTACGAGACCTTGTTGTTGCTCAGACGTAAAACTAGTCCATTCAATTCCCTCTCCCTGCCTTTTACGCTTATAATAGGAATGTCCTAACTCTTCTCTATCCATACCAGCCTGTTGCCAATAGATTTGTAGCTTTTCGCGCATATAGGCATAATCATAAGGGGACTTCTCAGACAGTTCGTATCGCTCATAGCTGCCTCCTCGGTCATAGTATTGAAATTCAACCCCAAGGTGTTTAGCTGCCTCAAAGATCCCTTTAACGCAAGCATATCGTCCACTAAAAGCAATTATTTTCTGAGGATTATACTTGAGAATAAGTGCCCTGGCCTTTTCATAAACCATTGCTGCAGAACGCAAATATCGTTGTATAAGTGGATAATGCTCATCAGGATCGGGAGCCCAGGATAGTGTTCGCGATATCAGGGAAGAGACTGTAGATAAACCCAGAGCAGCGTCGTTGTACTTGTAGGCTCTGAGCTCGCTCAAGCTATGAGGAGCCTTTTGGGCATAGTCTTGAATCGTTAACTGAGTTTTTTCTGACAAAAATTCGTCCGGTAAAATGGTTACTCCATAGTTGTTTAAAATGCTTTGAACTTTGTAGACTTTATGTTTCCAACTTACTCCTGCAAGCTTCTGAGAACCGCTTTTGGGAATAAATCGAACGTCATCCGGATTATCGACATAGATAAAACAAAATCCTGTCTTCTTCCCAGCAACTGCTGCATTAATAGCAATTTCTCCAGCAGTTCCTAGATAAGGAGCAAAGGCAAATGACTGAATTATTAATACATCCATACTAAAAATCCTCCGACTTTGATATCTTGAGCAACATATATAGCATTTCTATTTGAGTTGTGAAAATTCATGTAGGGTGGGCAGTGCACCAGACCGATTCCTTTCCTTGCCAATCCCGTTGGTAGGCACTGCCCACCCTAGGATTAATCGTAGATTAACCTCCCGACTAGCAAGAGGCAAGAGTTCATGTAGGGTGGGCAGTGCACCAGACCGATTCATTTCCTTGCCAATGCCGTTGGTAGGCACTGCCCACCCTAGGATTAATCTCCCCTAATCTAGGATTAATCTCCCCACTACATTCATCAAACTAAAAGCTCTAGTCAGTCCATCAGCTATCCTTAAAATTCTCTTTATAAATCAGCTCTAAAGTATGGGGATTATAATAGTTATATCTTATGCCTCGACATAAACGATAATATCCATAGGGCAAGCAGGTTTCTTGGGGCAGCGGTGCGATCTGATCATTCTCTAGTAATTGGTAAACCTCTGCTTCAGACTTAGGCTCATAAACACACCCCAGCCCAGAGTATTCACTGTCCGACAAAAGTACAGAGGGTTTACCCCAGTAAGTCGCTTCCACACCAACTGTTGAACCATAGGTAACCACCACATCGGAGCAGTCTATTAAGCCATAGGAGTCAACCTTGGAATCCGGGGGAATAACCTGGACATTTTTTCCCGTCAAAGACGTCCACCAGTTGCGGTCTTCTAATGACTTTTGCTGAACATGAGGATGGACTCTAATGGTCAGATAACAGTCCATCTGATTAGATGCCCAAGTGATCAGAGACTTTACCGCTTCCCTTTGATTCTTAAAAATTGGATGCTTGACCAAGTCGCCAACGGCAGCATATTCATCATCACTAGCAGAGTAGTAGACAATCTGACGATGATTAGCGGTTTGCTCAGGTACGAGACCTTGTTGCTGCTTAGAAGTAAACCTAGTCGATCCAATTCCCTCTCCCTGCCTTGCATTCTTATAAAAGGTATGTCCTAACTCTTCTCTATCCATACCAGCCTGTTGCCAATAGGTTTGGATCTTTTCACGTATATAGGCAATATCCTGAGGCGGCTTATCAAACAGTTCGTATCGATCATAGGTTACTCCCCGTTCACAGTATTGAACCTCAACACCAAGCTGTTTAGCTGCCTCAAATATCCCTTTAACGGAAGCACTTCGTCCATTAAACCCAATTATTTTCTGGGGTTTATACTTTAGAATCAGTGCCCGAGCCTTTTCATAAACCATTGCTGCAGAACGCAAATATCGTTGTATAAGTGAATAATGGTCATCAGGATCGGGATCCCAGGATAGTGTTCGCGATATCAGGGAAGAGACTGTAGATAAACCCAGAGCAGCGTCGTTGTATTTGTAGGCTTTAAGCTCCCTCAAGCTATGGGGAGCATTTTGGACATAGTCTTGGATAGTTAACCGAGTTTTTTCTGACAAAAATTCGTCCGGTAAAGTGGTTATGCCATAGCTTCTTAAAATGCTTTCAAATCTCGATACTAGATCTTTCCAACTTCTTTTTCCCAAGTTTTTAGCATGTCTCTGGGCAATCCATCGAGGGTCCTCCGGATTATCGACATGGAGAAACGAAAATCCTGTCTTTTTCCCAGCAACTGCTGCATTAATAGCAACTTCTCCAGTAGTTCCTAGATAAGGAGGACAGGAATATGACTGAATTACTAATACATCCATACTAGAAAACCTCTTGCTTTGATATAAGTTGAAAAAGGGAATAGGGAATAGGGAATAGGGAATAGGGAATAGGGAAAATTAGGAAAGAGATACGACGATTTTTTGGTATTATCAGAAATAAGTATTTTGTTTCATGATTTATTTGTAAATGCAATAGCATTTTCAGAGTTCATGTAGCCAATTCCGTTGCTAGGCACTGCCCACCCTAGGATTAATCGGTCAAGTTGATGTCGGTGGGCAGTTCACCAGACAAATTCCTGTGCTGGCCATCGCGTTAGTAGGCACTGCCCACCCTAGGATTAATCTCCCGACTAAGGTGGGCAGTGCACCAGAGAGATTCCGAACCTTGCCATCGCGTTAGTAGCCACTGCCCACCCTACGATGAATCTAGTTTCCCGATTCCCGATTCCCGACTCCCGACTCCCGACTCCCGACTCCCGACTCCCGACTCCCGACTCCCGAATCCCGACTCCCGACTCCCGACTCCCGACTCCCGACTCCCGACTCCCGACTCCCTAAAACCCTATAGTTAACAATCAGACATTGATCTATGGTCTCGTTGGAATTCACCCCTTCCCAAACTGAAACTAAAGCTTAACGTACCAGATAGGGGTACGTAGACTTCATCGGGTTGAATAGTACCATCACCGTTTAAGTCGATTGCCAGTGGCGTACCTAAGCTAAATGGAATATTACCAATAGTGACTGTAAATGCATTTAGTTGAAAGCGACCGCCCATGATGCGACCCATAATTTGGGGGTCCTTTAGTTCAGTCAAACCGTTTTCCCGAGAAACATTCAGGTCAGAAATAGTGATCATAGTGAGTAAATCTCAACCGTAAATCGGCTGTGAATTGGTTTCCTTGACTAATCAAGTAGAAACAGTTATTACCGCTGATCACCGTTCCACCTAGTGCAGGCTGGCAGAAATCCCTCACCAGCTGCCATCAGTGGAAATCCTTGATAGTAAAACTATAGCAGTTTTCAATTGGCTAAGGTACTTTTATTATTGTCGGGAGTCGGGAGCGGTGCGACCCGTGGCGAATTTAATTACGGGTCAAGCGCACCGAGGGA
>NZ_MKZS01000001.1:8100404-8144083 GCF_001942495.1 Moorena bouillonii PNG | reverse complement strand
TTCCGACTCCCGACTCCCGACTCCCGACTCCCGACTCCCGACTCCCGACTCCCGACTCCCGACTCCCGACTCCCGACTCCCTACCCTAATGTAAAAAAACCTACCCCTGTGAGGGGGTAGGCGTGGGTTAGTCTTGCATGCATGCCTCTTGCCTTGATCAACTATAGGCCTTGGGCAAAGGAGAAAAAACCAATCACAATTCACCTCAAACACAACAAGACCAGAAGCCCATTAACTACATAAAATACCGCCACTATCTGGGTCTCTGACCAGCCAGAAAGTTCCAGATGATTGTGGAACGGTGACATTTTTAATAAACGTTTACCCACCCCATTGGCATCTTTGGTGGCTTTATAGTAACTAACTTGAGCTATCACTGATACGGCTTCTAGGAAGAAAATACCACTAATTATAAATAAACCCCAGAGGTTCCCAGTCAAAAGTCCTACCGCTGCTAGTGCTCCTCCTAGGGCTAGAGAACCGGTATCCCCCATGAAGACTTTGGCGGGATTGCGGTTGTGGGCAATAAAACCGAGGCAACTGCCACTCATACAAGCACAGAAGACCATTAAACCAGGGGAGGTCGGAGCAATCAGGGCAGCTAGTCCTAAAAATGCGATCGCACAGGTTCCTGCTGCTAGTCCATCCACTCCATCGGTAAGATTAGTAGCATTACTTTCTGCTAATAGCACAAACATACCCACCGGCCAAAACAAGAATCCCAAGGGTAAGACGATCCCCAAGGGTAAGGTGATATTAGTTATACTGGCTGGCTGGGTTTGTGATAACCATAGACAAAACAGTAAACTGACCACAATTTGTAAGGCCAGTTTCATTCTCGGGGACATCCCTTTATTAGAGCGGCGTTGGACCACTTGCCAATCGTCCACCCAGCCGATTAACAGATAGCCAAGGGTGGCTAGGGATACCGCTAGGACTGGGATAAAATCCTGCTGTTGGAGGAATAATCCTGACCACACCAGGGCAATCACCACCGCTACCGGCACAAAAAATATGCCACCCATGGTGGGGGTACCCGCTTTTTGTAAATGGGATTGGGGACCCTCTTGACGGATAATCTGACCCATTTTGAGTGCTTGTAGAAAGGGGACTGCTCGATATCCAATCCCAGTAGTGATCAGAGCACAGATCAACAGGGGTATAGTGATGGAGTTACCTGCGATCAGGGACCGAGCTGCTGTCCCATCCAAAATTAATGCACCCAGAGTTAAGCCGATTGATAGAATATATAGGAGTTTAGTTCCCGTTAAGTTGAACAACTGCCCAGACAATCGTTTAGAATCTACCACAAGCCTCTTATTCCTTTTTTTCGAACACTCCTCACAAAGATACAATTCCCTGTATCTTTGTTCATATCCGTATAATTTACGGTTACGAGTCAAATCCTAACATCAAAGGTATGCGATCGCTCAGGGTAGGATTGATTTTTGGCAATTTACGAGATGATCAAGGCATGACCGGATCACAGTTGCGTAGGGTGCGTTAGGGGCGGAAAGCTTCTGATGTTTCGCTTTGTAGCCAGGGTTGGTATACTCCGCCCCGTAACGCACCACCCAAGGGAGAGCCCTCATTTTCCGCCTCTTCGCGCCTTGTTGGGACAGCCCGCCTGGGAATTGAAACAGGCAAGATGCCTGTTCCACGCCTGATGCCTGTTCCACTGGGTTAACCATGGTGCAACTCCACTGTAATGATCACAGCTTTAATCGAAAAAGAGACAATCTTGTTGTCGTTGGCTTAACCCGCTGGCAATAGCTTGCAACTGGTGTTTAGAGAAATTTCTCTCAAAGGTTGTGATCGGTCGTCTAGAGGTGTAGGCGAAAGTAATTGAGTATCGCTCTGATCCAGTAGGTGGTTTCAGACGATGGAAAATGCTGCGTGTGTCAGTAAAAATTACTGTGCCATAGGGTCCTGGGCAAGGGTTCCAGGTAGCTTTAGGGGCAACCCTTGTCATGTCTTGATCCGAGACAAAACCAGAACTGTAATAATTGTAGTTCAGGGCTTCAGCTAATGATGAGGTTAAATGTCTGGGAATATATTCAAAAGGGCCACCATCTAACCCCACATCATTCAAGTAGATAATGATTTTAACCATGCGATAGTCTTCTGGATCTACGTGCCATTGCCTGACATGTACTGGTTTTCCATCCGCAATAGTCCTTTGAAGGGTTACAGCAGCTAATAATGCTGGAACACCAAGGTAATTTTCTACAATATCAAGCAATCGTTCGTTAAGTCCCCACTTAAAAAGTTGTGGGTAACTAATTAGCTCTTCGCGATAGGTTATACAAGACTCAAGTTTCGGTATAGGCAATGCCCGTAATTTTGGTAAGATATCCTCAGCACTATCTATCAGTTCCTTATAGGAAATTTCTAACTCTTCTAAAGAAGTAACAACCGTTCCTTGTTTGAAGAGAGAATTCAACAATGGTAAATCTACTGGCTCTAGGGCAGGTAGGGAGTTAGCATGATTTTCTAGTCTTTTTATATAGTCACCATAATACAGGTGATCTAGCATCGGTATTCGCAAAGACTCTCTCTTAAGTTTTCCCGGTATACGTTTGATTTTTTTAACTAAATAATTTTCATTCAATATCATAAAAATAGTTTTATAAAATCGATACTATAAGACCATCTATTTTCTAGGTTATAACTGATATAGTTACTTTTGCTAAAGCAATAGATAGCGTTTCTCATAACTATTAGGTGCGCTTTCCGTTGGCGAATTAAATTCGCCACGGGTCGCACCTGAACTAGACAGGATGTTTTCCCTACTCCCTACTCCCTACTCCCTACTCCCTACTCCTTGCTCCCTTTGCTCCTAAAAAAACTCACGAAACTTTTCCATAAGCATCTAAAAGTTTAGGCGCTTGATGACGCCATTCCAGCATTTCGTCCATCCTGCGTCTACCTTCTGCTCCCATTTTTTCTCTGAGTTGAGGAGACTTGAGAAGTTCGAGAATTTTCTCAGCAAACTCCAGCTCGTCATTAGGCGTAGCATAAACAGATGCATTGCCTGCAGAGTGTCTTCCCTCTCGGAGGTCAAACTGAACAATGGGTTTACCTAGAGCCATGTACTCCAAGATTTTATTCATAGTGCAGTTTTCGTTATAAGCCGATGTGGGAGAGGGTTCCACACATACATCGCAACTGGAAAGCCGCTCTAAAAGTGCTTCCCCGGTCTGAAATCCTGTGAATTCTACAAAATCAGTCAGGTCAAGCTGTTTAGATAAAGCCTTGAGGGTTTCAGCAGCAGGGCCACTGCCAATTAGCATGAAGTGAATATCTTGGCGCTTCTTTTCCTGCACAATGTAACGTATTGCCCTCAGAAGATAGTCAATGCCCTCCGGTTCCCCCATAACCCCCATATAACCGACCAGATAGTCACGACCTCTGCGGTAACTTGGGTTTGAGGGCATGATCCGAAACCGTTCCAGATCAGGAGCACTGCGCACTACAACTACTTGCTCTGGTTTCTTCCCCCCTCGGGTAAGAGCGACCTTGCGATGGGATTCATTAGTTGAAATCACCATGTCTGCCGTAGCATAAGTCAAGCGCTCAGCCCAGCGTAAACCATGATAAAAAATATCTTTTCGTCCATACTTGGCGATGTACATCTCTGGAGCCAGATCGTGGTGGTCGAAGATTACTTTTACGCCCCGGAACAATTTAAACCATCCCGCCACTAGAACCATTAAATCTGGCGGATTACAAATGTGAATGATGTCAAAACCTTGCTCTCGCCATACTTGACGAGCTAAGCGAAATTGCCAATTCACAGCCCAGCTGTATTCTCGAAGATAGCCAGTAACCGAGCTTTCTTCTGGTGGTAGGGGATGGCGATAAATATGAATCCCTTCCATGACTTCATAATCCTTATCAAACCCATTCCCTTTGGGACAAATTGTAGTAACTTGATAGCCAGCTTTCTGTAAGCTAGTGGCTTCCATCCATACCCGTCGGTCAAAGGGTAAAGGTAAATTCTCGACAATTATTAATACTTTTGAAAATGAAACCATTAAAATTTATATCCTTAATAAAATTCGTAAAATTTATCACTAAATGTGACCTTAAGGATAGATGCATAAGTACAGCGGTTTGCAATTGATCAGATACAAATTATTAGGTTTTAGGGAGCAGGGAGCAGGGAGCATGTCACTTATGCAGCAACATTAGTACTAAGGTAATAGGTAATAGGTAATGGGTAATAGGTAATAGGTAATAGGTCATCAGGGGAGCTAGGGCGTGTTTTCAAAGTTTTCCGCAAGATTTAGATCCCCCCCAGCCCCCCTTAAAAAAGGGGGGAGCCATAGTCAAAGTCCCCCTTTTTTAAGGGGGATTTAGGGGGATCTCCGAGTTTGAAGACACACCCTAGTCCTGGATGAATATTTGTACATTATCTATAGCCCCCTCATGGGTAATTGCTTGCTCTACTGGAAAATAGTACTAATGTTTCAGCAAATTTGACCTGCTCCCCAGGGAGCAGGGAGCATCAAAGAGGGGAGAGGGAAGAGGAAAAAATACTGTATACCTGATAGTTATGCAAACCGCCGTATTTTAAACTATAGTTTTAGTTTTAATAAATTAAAATTTTTAAAAAAATTATATCGCTTGTAATAGTAATGATTTACACAGGTTTTTTTTACCTACTCCCTACTCCCTACTACCTAATCCCTACTCCCTAATCCCTACTCCCTACTCCCTACTCCCTACTCCCTGCTCCCTAAAACCCAGAACTTTTTACCTCAACCAATTAATTTATATATATTTTTTCCACAACATTCTTAAATTCAAATTTAGTTGGTTGCGCCAAGGCCCTTGCACTCAACTGCTGTCGCAATTCTGAGTTTTCTGCCAGTTCTACTAAGGCATCACTAAGTCTCTGAATCACCCCTTCTTCCGTCAACCCATCGGTTTTTATCACCCGTCCACAGGTTTCATCCACCATCACCCCTGGTCCTCCTAAATCTAGACAAACTACTGGTAAGCCATGGGACAAAGCTTCTAGAATTACTAGCCCGCCGGAATCATGGAGACTGGGGAATAGAAAAACATCATGTTCTAGATAAGGTGAACTTAATTCTTTCTGCTCCATCCAAGGTATCCAGTCTACAGCATCCTTGATACCCAATTTCTCACTCAGTCTCTGCAGCCAAGTTTGCTCACTACCACGACCAATGACTGTAAAATGGGTATTGGGAATCTTTTGGTGCAACAGAGAAAAGGCTTTCAGCGCCAGATGTATCCCTTTCCAATGTAAAAAACGCCCTACAAAAAGAACATTAAAAGTATCTTTATTGATGAAGTATTCTTCAATAATTTTAGGTATTTTTATGATATCATATATAGGAATATCAAAAACAACGTCAGACTTATACTTGTAAAATTTTGGGATAAGTGCCTGGGTAGGCTTTGAGCGACAATAGATTTTTGATGCGGTGATAAACGTTAAGTTCATCAGCGGGTCAAATTTAACAATAGTATTAGAAATATCGCGGATAAAATCAAATAACCAGCCCCTGACTGGGTAGCTTTTCCTGAGACACCAAGGTGCTTTTACTCCACCAGCTACCGGTCCGAAAATGAAAGGGATTCCTAAAAGACCCATGAAACTGGGGCGTCGAATTGTTGTATTAGTTACGTGATGAACCCGATCAAATACCACCTCCTGGGTTAATGATTTGGCGATTCGATAAGCATCCCATTGCCACCAGATACTCATCAATTGCCACAAGGGAACTGAGAGCAATATTAGGTGTCTGGTAATCAGAATTTTGAACAACCGAGATAACCAGGTAGGATGGTCGCAAAAGAAAAAATGTATGTTAGATATTGGATTTACCTGAAGTTCCTGCTCTACCGGAATCCGATTATGACTCCAGGTAATCACCCAGACTTCATGTCCCATTAGAGCCAGTTGTGTTGCCCAAGCCCAGCCGATTCCGTTTTCTGAACCGGTATGAGGTTGGCACTGATAGGCTGAAAGTAATACTTTCATGGGTCAACCTCCTGTATCCCAGACATAAGCCGACATTTGTATAACAGAGATCTTGAGAAACTCAATAGTGTGTTCATGGAGCTGTTGCTTGAGATTTGAGCACTGAGCCATAAATATTAAGCAGAGAACTGAGGTAGTTTTTGACATTGAGATCGGCAACGCTTGCTCTGGCGCTAGATCCTAAGGAGAGCCGTAACCCTTGATCATTAATTAGAGTCTGCATAGCCATAGATAGGTCTGGTATCTGTCCAGGCTTAACTAGCAAACCATTGTCACCATGTATTACCAACTCTGGTATCCCCCCTACTGGTGTGGTGATCACAGGTAAGCCCCAACCCATGGCTTCAAGCAATGCCATGGGCAGACCTTCGTTATAAGACGGCAAGATAAATATGTTCGCTTTTGCTAAAAGAGCATCCCGTTGAGCTGAGTCTATCCCGCCAAGGACTTTGATATGGTCTCCTAAATCTAGGCTTTCAACTAATTGACAGGCTTGCTCTACTTCTCCATCCCCTGCTAATAGTAATTCTGAGCAAGTTTTTTGTTCAGGAGACAGAGATGCAAAGGCCTGGATCAGATCAAATACTCCTTTCCGTTTACCGATTTCTCCCACAAAAACTAACATTATCTGTTTGCAGCTTGTGCGCTCTGGAATTTTTGAGGGCAACTCTACTGGGTTAGGAAGAATTACAACCTGTTCTGCTTTTAGTCGGAAACTGGACTGGTAAAAGTTTTTCCAGCTTTGTGATAGAACAATAAAGTAGGCAGATTGTCGAAACACCAAGCTAATTATTCCTTTTGCCAATTCAGGTAGCCCAGTGTAAAACAACTTATACTCGCTACCATGGGCGTGCAAAACCACAGGGACATGGAATGCTAGTGCAAGGAGCATCAAAATCATTTTCCGGAGCGTGCTACCCCTTTGAGAAAAATGCACGTGAATCAGATCAGTCTTTTTTGTGGATAACCTCCACAGCAACTTCCCCAGAGCTTTCCCAAAAACTAAGAGCTTACGAGTAATTGATCCGTTTTTGCCATCAGTACAGGTAGTAGGAATATGCTGAATTTTAACCTGAGAGGGTGCATTACGAAGAATAACCTTCTGCACTGATGGGATACCAGCCTTGATCTGAAGGTTGTCACCTAACATTACTACCTGACATCCCACGACAGGAAAAGTATTTTGTGTTTTAAGGTCTAATTTTTGGTATTTACTTGTATCTTTACTTGTGTCTTTACTTGTGTCTTTACTTGTGTGTGAAGACGGATAGTGAACCATAATTTTCCATAATTTTAAGACATTCAGGACTTCGGTAACCTGCTCCCTGCTCCCTATTCCCTATTCCCTATTCCCTATTCCCTATTCCCTATTCCCTATTCCCTGCTCCCTGCTCCCTGTTCCCTGTTCCCTGTTCCCTAAAAGTAATCAAATCCACTTTGTCCACCTAAGTGCCCAAACTTTTTCAACACCATAAAATGGGCTTAATAGTAGTGTGATGGCAACCCATACTGGTCCGACTATGTATAACCAAAGACGGCTACGATGATGTTTGATAAAACGCTCCAAGGGATAACGTAGTCGTCTATGCCAATAGGTTAGAGGGATTAATTCTTTGGTGTAAGTTTTGTAGATTTGCTCTAATTCATAGGTGGCTTTTACACCAGCTATGCTGGTTTTATTGTCACCACTTACTGGAGCAATGCTTAGCACCTCTTCGATCACGCGCCAGCGCACACCACGGGAGTAGAAATAATTAAATAGCTCAATATCCATGGTGTACTCATAGCTTTCATCTAATGGTTGAGGTCGATCAAGCAGCTTGCGCCGATAAAAGCAGCTAGGTTGGTGAATGGGAGAAGCAACAGAAATTAAGTCAATTTGTTTGAGTGTAGGAGCTTTAATGTAGATCTGGTTTTTTGCATCCAATATCATCGGTCGTGACCCTAATCCTAAGGGCAAGACTCGCCCAAACAGGGTCATCCAAAAATTAGCTCCTTTGAGTGGTTGACCTAAATTGTCAGTCCTATATTCAATTTTGCTGCGACCAACTAAGACGTCAATATCAGGCGACTCGGCAAAGTATTTTCCCACTGTGTGTAAGGCATCTGGTGCTAGGAGGTCGTCACTACACAGCCAATTAACGATATCACCATTACACTTCGCAAAACCTTTATTAATGGCATTGGATTGACCACTGTCTTTTTCACTAACCCACCAGGTAATGTATGGTTCAAACTGCTTAATTACTTCGACACTGTTGTCAGTGGATCCGCCATCAACTACAATGATTTCTAGCTTGGGATAGTTCTGCTCAATTAAGCTTTGTAAGGTGGCACAGATAGTTGCTCCGCTATTATAATTAGGAACAACTATCGAAATGCTCGGAAGTTCGGCTAAGGGAGGGTCTTCTTGTTCATCAATGGTACTTTGCTCTGAGTTTTTCATGGCTTACTATCCCGTTTATTTTACTGAAATAATTTACAGGGTTTTTCATAGCAATCAGGTACACAGGATTTTTTCCCTCTTACCTCTTTCCTGTTCTGACTTCTGTGCTCCCTACTCCCTACTCCCTGTTTCCTAACACCTAGTAAGTGGGGATTCTTGACAATTCGACTCTGGTAAACAGCTGCCGAAAGAGCGGTTGATACGTACAGAGTCCACACGATGTCTTCGGCAAGAATTGATGGGTCTAGGCTCAGGTTAACAATACTGAAAAATACTAGGTAGAGAAACATCCAGAAAAATTCTAGTTTTTTGGTGACACTTAGGACTTGAATTGTCTTAAATAAGGCTATACATAAACTAAGCACAAAAAGGAAAATACCTAAAAATCCAAGTTGCAGAGCTAACTCAAGATAACCACTATGAGCATTACCATATCCTCCATGGGCAAGCCATGTAGAGTTGATGACAGAGTAGCCAGCGTCGGAAGACCAGAATCCTTCAAAACCGTAACCTAGCCAAGGTCGTTCTAAAATTTTATCAAATACTAAAGTCCAAATCGGTAAACGCCCATTCAATTGTAGATCTTTGCCTAGAATATCAACTAGTATGAATTCCAGGTTCCATAAAATTACTATCGATGCCACAAAAGCCAGGAGGGCTGAGACCATGTAAAGAACAGTTTGTAACTTATAGTGCTGTTTTACAAAGTTGTGAAGGGGCAGCAGGGTAATCATAACTAAAAAGATTAGCAATGCTGATTTTCCCTGAGAAAGTAGTAGCATCAAAACAGATAAGCTAAATCCCACCCACCCTACCCAGCGATATTTCCGATGGTTGAGGATGCTCAATAACGAAATTATGGCATTTAGGGTCATCAGACGAGCTAAATGATTTTTATGCCTAAAGATACCCTGAGCGGGAGCGTCCCCTAAGCCATGAGCTAAAGTGACCAATAAGCTTAAAATCGCCACTATACCTAGCACCCATGCCACCAGACGCATTTGCTCCTTAGGGTTATAGCGAACTGCTAAGTATGCTCCGAGGGCAGTTGCACGTAAGACGGCTCTAAGTAATTCTGGAATACCGGGAACCGCAGACCATCCAACCGACCACACAGCAGTCCCTACTAAGCATAGTAACGGTATATCCCTTGTAAAAACATAGGCAAATCTTTTCCATCGCCAAAGAATTAAAAAAAACAAGATTAGATAGCTACCAACTTTTAAAAGCTTAAGTAGAGGACCTGGAAAATCAAGAAACATGCCGGAAAATAAGCATATTCCAATCAAAAATGGTTCTAATCGGAGCAAAAAAAAAGTTATTAACTGATTAGTAGATAACCTTTTTAAATTTATCATGAATTATCTAGTATTGAGAGTTATATAACCCTAGTTATATCAGTGATACTATATTTTCTAGTAATGATAGTTATACTCCGGATAAAATTTCAGTAAAAAGGGATAAGTAGCGTCTTGCTTGAATTTCTAAGGTAAATTCTTTTTCTACTTTTTCGCGGGCGCGGTAGGATAATTTCTGATGTCGTTCTGTGTTCTCTAGCACCCAAGCAATTCCTTGAGCTAGAGCTTCAATTTGGTAAGGTTGGGCTAAATAGCCGTTTTTCTGGTGCTCAATCAGATCGGGCATCCCGCCAATGTTGAAGGCGACGCAAGGAGTTCCACATGCGATCGCTTCCATGACTGTGTTGGGCAAGTTATCTTGAAGGGAAGGGCAAACAAATACATCTGCTGCTCCATAAACTAGCGCTAGGGAGAGATCATCGCTGAATGTCCCTAAGTAGTGAGCGTTAAAACCAAACTCAGGTGGATTGTCTGGCCGAGAGTCACCAAAAATAACTAACTCTAGTTGATCTCGCCATCCGGATTGGCTCAGCTCTTGGAGCGCTGGTTGTAACAATTGAAACCCTTTGCGTTTTTGACTAGTGGCATTTACTCCTCCAAATAAAATAAGTTGCTTATCCTGGGGTAAGTTAAGTAATTCTCGCGCTACCTGCTGATGGATGGGTCTGTACTGTTGAGTATCAATGCCATTGGGAATGAGCTCAATTCGCAGATCCTGGAAAAGGGAACTGGCACTGGCACATTTGGCTAACCATGAGCTGAGGGTGACAACTGTCAGGTCAAGATTTCGCCAAGCTTTGGCTTTGCGCTGCCATACCCAACGGGATAAATCCCAGTCTTTGCTGCTGTTAAGTTGAGGACAATTACCACAGGAGACTGTATAGCGATCGCAATCGTGATTGTAGTGACATCCTCCTGTGAATGGCCACATATCATGAAGAGTCCAAACAATTGGTCGCTTTAGTTTCCCAATGCTTTCAATTTGGACATAGCCAGCACAAATCCAATGGAGATTAATAATATCGGGCTTAAGTCGGGCAACTTTGGGAACAACTGCATCGGGAAACCACTGGCTAGAAAAAGTCTTATCTTCCCGTTGGGGGTAAAGCTTTTGAGGTAAAGCGCCAAAAGTCCATCTGCTCCTGGCTAGGCCCTGTGTCAACTTTTTTGTTGGTCCAATGACAGTTTGATCATGACTAAATTTTTCCTGCACTAAAATTTGGGAATCTAAATTAATGCTGTGGAAACCTTGATGTAATCGATAGGCAGCACGAGCAGCTCCACCAGAGATATCGAAACTACTAACAATTAGAGTCTTCATGGTTTAATACCTTCCATGAACAGTGAATCGGGTTTACGCACTTTGCCCTCAAGCATATCTAGACCGTAGCTATTAAAATCTTGAATACGGCTTGAATCAGCACCACAAACGCGCACCTCTACAAATCCTGAGCGCTCCAGCAGTCGTCGTAAAGAAAACCGGTCATACATCCAATAATGAATTTCACCTGAATTCCGAAACAACCCGACTTCAAATGCTTCTCGTGCTTCATTCCCTGCGATCAGAGTCACTAGATATTTGGCAATACTAGTTCTGAGATTAAACTTCCTCAAGGTTTTGTAAAACCAATATCTATCTTTAGATGCTAGTCGCTCTATCCAGGATTTTTTTTCAGAGTTTTTATCCAAAAATAGATCAGCATTGCTACCGATACGAGATCTGATAAATTCTTTATTCGTAAGATTAGGGTCAGCTAAATAACTAGCCATTTCACCACCTTTAACGTGGCGCACTGTCTGGTCATAAAGTTCTAACATTATCCAGTCATAATTAGCCTCTGCTTCCGTAACACCAGACTCAACCTGTTCTAGAGTAGAGATATAATGTCTAGCTATTGATTCTAGATCAGGGACAACTGCCCTAATTATTCCCTGTGGCTTAAGAATGCGCCAACACTCAGCTATAAGTTGCTCAGCGTCATGCTGCTTGAGGTGTTCTATTACATGAGAACTATAACAAGCATCAAAATAAGCATCAGGGTAGGGCAACGTTTTCCTGATATCATGATTATCAATATGGGATGATTGTGGTGCTAAATCAACGTTAGTCCACGCCGGATGATTAGAATATGTAGAGCCGCAACCTATATTTATTAGTTTTAACATCAACCTACCATAAAACTAACATCACTAACGATATGGCAAAGGGAGTAGGGAGTAGGGAGTAGGGAGTAGGGAGTAGGGAGTAGGGATGTCGAAGACCGCGCTGGATCGCTTCTGCCTTCTGCCTTCTGCCTTCTGCCTTCTGCCTTGCTGTTGTGCAATTTAAATGCAAAACAGCTTACGTTGATTAAAATTGATTTTTCCATCTATTGATATTTTCTATTGGTAAGTTTATTTTTGTTTCATAGGAGGAATCTATCCAATGTTTAATCGAGTCTATATCATCTCGTTTAATAACTGGAAGGTTAGTATCTTTAGCAATTTCAGTAGCTCTGTTATCAATAGCAAGAATCAGTGCTCTTCTGCTGTGTTGTAATGCTCGAATGCCAGCATGTAATCGCGTACCTATATAATCTACATCACAGCTAGATAAACACTGATCTAATGCTTTTAGGCTAGGTTTGAGATATATAGCACTCTTGCCACAAAAGGATTGCATATAGTGATAATCCTTGGGCTGCTGAGTCCAGAAATAAATTTTTTGATAGTTTTGTGACAATACCTTGACTAGGTTGAAATCCAACTTTTCATTTTGATGATACTCAGTGAAGGTAACTAAAACAGAGTCTGACTTTTTTCGTGGTATATTGGAACAGTGTTCCTCTGTCAGAGTCCATAATGTCGGGCAAGATGTATTAACTACGTTAGGGATGCCGATGGATTTTAATTTTTGCTCGGTATAGCTATCTCTAACCGAGTGGAGATAGGTATTACTGAGCAGCACTTTATACAAAACTCTTGTATAAAAATTAGGCTTTTTTTGATATTTCCACCAGCCCACACCCAACAAAATGATGTCATTAATAAATAGGGAATCCCACAGATTAACTTTCCATTGCTTATAGGAATTCATCTTCGATGATAAAAGATTTGTGCCCCCAATAATTTTGATGTCACTCATCCTCATGTATTTATAGGAATTACTGGAAATTTTATCTTGAGTTTGAATCCGAATTAACAGTGGTTCATCAAAGGTTGTATCTATAATGTTATCGACAGAGTCAATAATAATCTGATCGCCTAGGTTAGAGCTGCAAATCGATGGATCTAGAAGGGAAATGACTTTCATAGTTTTTTAAGCAAATCTTAAAATGCTTAATAATTTAGTTAATTTAGAGCGTTTAATAAAATTTTGAAAATAATTGTGGTCATAATCTCTATCGACAGCTGTAAATTGGTTATAATTAATCGGAAAATTAAGACTTATGGTTTTAAGTTCTGCTAGTTGGGTAGTTGCTGATACGGTATGGGTTGCCCCTTCCCCAAAACCAATATTTGAAATCAGGTTAACAGCAGGAACAATTGATAATCCAGACTGTGCAAGTCTGGCAAAACTCCATCGGTAATCCCAAGCATCATATTTACCGTTTAGTGTAGAATCAAAGGATTTTTTACGGGCTTGGTAATGCTCGTTATTTGCCAACACATCCCTGATCCGATTTTTAATATCAGGATTTGACCAAAGACTCATAGTAATATCATAATAATTCCATGCCCTTCGCCAAGAAGCCCAACCCCAAATTCCACCATAATAGGAGAAATGATAACTCTGACGATCAGACTTCCATTTACCTAGAAAGTTAGTCCCACTAACCATCATGACTCGCTCATCGTCTCGATATCGCTCTAACAGATTTTCACAAAATGGGAAAAAATCGGGATGGGGGAGACAATCATCTTCAAGAATAATTGCTTCTTCAACGGTGTTAAAAACCCAGTCTATTCCACTTGACACTCGCTGACAGCAACCCAGATTTACATCAGAGTAGTTTTCCAAAACTTCACAATCCCAATCGACGCGCTCAATAATTGCACGAGCTGCAGCACACTTTTCTGCTTCACCTGGTCGATCGCCACGGGGTCCATCAGCAATGACTAACAGTTTGGGAGGTTTGGCTTCGCGAATTACTTCAAATACTCTCTCAGTAGTATCTGGTCGTTTGAAGATTATGAAGGCAACTGGAGTTTTCATCTTTATCTACATAATTAATATAAAAACTAGTATTTTTCAGTAGCGACTTGCTAAATACTAGTTAAAATACTCTGAAGTTTTTCTGGGAGCTGATCAGTAGAGTGAAGACGTCTATAACCATCAAAATCAGGTTGCACTTGTTGGTTATAGTTATCCAGTTGACTACAAAGGCGACCTATAGTATAAATACATTGCAGCACATCCCCTTCATTAATAGTCAAACCCAATTTAAATTTACGTACTCTCTCTGCCATACAAAATTTGCTGCTCACAATCACAGGTTTTTCACAAACTGCTGCTTTAGTTAGGATATTGCTACTGTGGGGGAAGTCATGATAGGCAGCAAATAAGATATGACAAGTACTAACTAAAGCGTTGAATTTTGCTTCATCAGGAATACGCTCAAAATAAAAAAAGCAGTTAGGTAACTTTCGGTCAATAAGAGTCTGGAGTCTTGCTTGCTCTTGGTAAGTGTAGCTGTGCTTGGATAACTGACCGGCGAAGACAAAAACATAGTCTTGTTTCACCATCTGCTGAGCAACTTCTAAAAGTGTCAGAACTCCTTTGCGCTGGGATTGTATTCCTAGTAATCCAATGATTTTTTTTCTTTTCGCTTTGGCTTGAATTTGTTTCACGATTGACCAATTCAAGTCTGGAGCTGACTCGTCGGTAAAATCGGGAAACGTAATGACAGTTTTGCCGTTGATTTTGCTTTGTAATTGGTTAGCAATCCCTTCGTCAAGAACAGCAACAGCTGGGCAATTAGAGGATTTTAACGCAGCATGAGGTTTTAGAGGACCTCTATTGATAGACCAAAACTTTTGTTTAAGCCTCAAATGACGAGGTTGAACATAGAGACCAGACCAAGGGTAAGGGAAAATATTGTCTACTATATGGTGTAGCAGGTAGGGCGCTAAACAACTATCAAGCCAGGGAAAAAATACTAGATCGGGTACTTTACCAATTTTTGATGAAGCATACTGAATGCTAGCTTTGGCGTAATACCAACGTTTTACTGCATTCAGGGCTGTGCGAATTCCATTGATCCTAAATGAGCTAGGCTCTGGTGTTTGACATTCAAAAACCTGGAATTGCTCTTGATAGTTAGGGCAGTTAAAGGCAACCCATTCAGTTAATTCTAATGGCTTTGGGCAGAAGGCTATTACTTGATGACCAAGCTCAAGCAACATTTTGGTGAAAACCTTGAGGTATGTTGGACGATGTCCCTTCCAATTTTCCTCAATGATAGCAATGGTTTTCAAGGTAATCACCTCTTAAAATAATTATATCTGGCTACTAGCTATCAATACATACTAACTAAATAGATATCAGGGATCATAATTTTACTTTTACAGAGTTCTTAATATACTCTCTCTAATACTAATTTCAATAAATATTGGTGACCTTTAATCAGCCATCATATGGAATTTATATAGTAAAGAGAACAGGGAGTAGGGAGTAGGGAGTAGGGAACAGGGAGTCGGGAGTCGGGAGTCGGGAGTCGGGAGTCGGGAGTGGGAAAAAATAATGTTTACGTAATAGCTATGAGAAACGCTATATAAGTTTCTAGAGTCATCTAATAGTGCTGTTGACGGATGCGATCGCATTCTAGTTTTGTAACACCTGATGATATAGGTCGATATATCGCTGGGCTTGCAGTTCAAGTGAATAGTCTTCCAAAGCAATAGCACGACACTGTTGTGCCATGGTTTCCCGTAGCGGTTTGTCTTCCAGTAACTGCACAATACCATTACAGAAATCTTGAATATCCTCTGGCCGAGCTAAGTAACCAGTAATACCAGGACGTACCAAATCGGGAACGCCGCCGATGTTGAAAGACACCATGGGGGTACCACAAGCCATACTCTCTTGCAGGACCACGGGAAGATTGTCCGCACGGGTGGGGAAAAGAAACAAATCAGCAGCAGAATAGGCAATGGCTTTAAAGTGATCATTGCTGGCATAACCAAGATTCAATGCTGGGATGCCAACAGTCTCAGCAATCGTTTCGCCACCACTACCAAAGGTTAGCACTATAGTTTCCGCCTTGATAGACTGGGGTAGACTTTGCAACGCTTTCAACAGCAAATCGCCGCCCTTGCGCTTCTCGGCTAAGTTTGTTGCAGCAAACATCAGAACTGTTTTGCCCGTGGGAATGTTGAGTACAGATTTGCACTGTTGAGATTCGAGGGGCTGATAGACTTCGGTATTAATACCATTTGGAATATGGTGAATCCCAAAGCGGTTGAGCATACTTTGCTTAGCTTGCTCACAAAGCCAGCGACTGGGAGTAACAATTGTTAAGTTTGAGTGACTATAAGCCCAGTTTTTTAGCTTCCACTCTATATGAGTATTATCTTTTGGAATAGCTGGGTAAATATTTAGATCAGGACATTTTCCACAACCACGTTTCCAGCGATCGCAGTCATAGCTATAGGCACAATGTCCAGTAAAGCTCCACATATCATGGAAGGTAAACACAGCAGGTTTACGTTTAGTTAATGAAGGGATTGCTAAATAATTAAAGTATCCACGACTGCCACCATGAAGCACATGAAAATTGAGTACATCGGCGTTTTTATAAAAGCTGTGCTTAGGAATCGTAAAGGTGCCCAGTTTATTAATATAGTAAAGTCCTAGTTGTTGGGTAATCGGGGCAGTTAGTTTATCTAGAATGGCTAAACGGGCAGCATAATCTACACGATCACTAATCGTTTTGGGTCTCCAGACTAACAAGCGTGAGTCTGCGCCTTGACCGAGCAAACCTTGATGGAGTCGGTAGCCTGCGATCGCGGCTCCCCCAGAAAGATCAGATTGATTGATATGTAGGACTTTCATGGTGCTCGCTAATGATTCCAGGTACTTCAACGTTGTTGATTGCTGCTCTTAACTCCTGTTCGTGTTCCAACCTACCAGCTGCATAATTTTCATAGAAAAGCTTGGAAGTAATCTGGTCTCCAAAGCCAACAATACTGGGAACATTAAACAGTAGCTTTAGGGAGACACAAGCTGTACTGACAGCAAACACCCTGGGTTGATTATTGACCCTTGAATCTAGGGGTAGGAAAGCTTCTGCAAAAAAGACTTCAAAGGGCAGAAAAAAGAGGTCTGGTTCTGATAATATTATTATTTTATCAAACAATTCAGATAGGGCATCCTCCAACTTCTGGAGTTTGACATTGTCATCTCTAGGATGGGGTTTTATGACCAGTACTGTGTTTGGCTCTATACCTTCACCGATCAGGAATTCACGGTAAGCAGCGATTTCATTATCCAGAGACATTCTACGAGCCTCAGAGAAATTTGAAGTGAGTAGGATTGAAACGGGAGATTCAGCAATTTTATTGCGAAACTGGACAACGTATTCTGGGTTTACCAAACCCCTGAGCTTTTGAAACGTGTCGAGAAGCCACACTTTATTTAATGTGACAGTTTTCATGGGAGGTGATTCCCCAAACGCTTCAGGTAATACAAAATAACCGATATCAAATTTTGGTCTAATTTTTAGATAAGTGATTAGTCGTAAACTAGTTTTTATTTTACGAACTAATGCTTTTTGTTTTTTTTGTATATAGCTACTTAAATTAAATTTAGGTTCTGGCTTATCTGCAAATAATGCTTTTGATTTTACCGAAAAGTAAAAGCCAATACTATCACCGTAACCAAGTTTCAGGGCAGATTTGTAAGTATTAATCAGTAGCTTATTTCCAAACATCCAATTCCGGCACAGGTAAATTTCATCAGCCCTATTAGTGCCAACCATTTCATGGACTATCCGGAAAATTTTTGATGGGCTGGAATAGTCTAATCGACTCTCAATATCACTGAGTTGCTCAGGGGTGATGTACACAATTTTCTGCCACTCCCCCACTAACTCTGCTATCCTTTTGATAAAGGCGGCAAATTCATCAATTTGCCCAGGGGGAGAATAGAGATGATAAATAACAAGGTAATCTTGGTATTTAATAGTAAGGTCTTTTTGCTGTTTTTCCCGGTAACTAAGCACTGATAAGGCAGTCACTAGTTGAATGGTGCCTTGACAGGTAATGATGCGTTTAACAAGCTTAGGATTTGTCATTTTTTTTATAGAAGATTCAGCATTGCTCCTGGTTAAGAGCTAAGCGGTCAGCTATCAGCGGTCAGCGGTCAGCGGTCAGTTGAGGTAACTGAGATTAAACCAATGCTTACCTGTTTAATTCAAAAGCCAGCTGTTCCCGTAGCGTGGGCGTAGCCCATAGGCTTACTACTTGAAAAACATTGCCTACTAACCCTTTCAGACGTTATGTTTTGAATCGGGATAGTCTTCTATACTTCCTACGGGCATCAAGTGAGCTTTTGGTTCAGCTGTAGCGTTTAAGTTCTAGGCTGCGGGGGCTGATAGCTGATAGCTGATAGCTGATAGCTGATAGCTGATAGCTGAATACTGAATACTTACCTTAAACCTGTGCTTTGAGCAACAGGTCACATATTTCTCGAACCGCTCCTTGCCCACCTGCTAATTTGGTAACATACACAGCAGTGTCTTGGTTTTCTGGTATCCCATCAGCAACAGTTAAGGGACATCCTACAGCTTTCAGAACTGGTAAATCAATTATATCATCACCAACATAGGCGACTTGGGCAAGAGATAAACTCAACTGTTCACAGAGTTCTTTGAGCACAGCTAACTTATCTTCAATGGCAAAAAAACTGTACTTGATTCCTAGCTTTTGGACTCGATGTCGGGTTGCCCTAGAATTGCTATTAGTTATAACAGCTACCTCAATTTCAGTCTGTTGGAGTAGCCTTATACCCATGCCATCTTTGACATTAAACTTTCTGAGTTCTTCACCGCTTTCTGTGTAGTAAAGTCCGCCATCGGTCATGACTCCATCTACATCTAGGGCTAGCAGTTTGACCTGGGATAAACGTGCTTGTAATTCAGTCTCAGGGATGTTGTTCATAGCAAATTTTCCCGCAAATTTTCCCCAGTTGTAGCGTCCAAAGCTGCACGAACATTCAGAATTCCCTTGAGGACATTTTCCAGTTCTGCCAATGGTACCATATTCGGACCATCACTAAGGGCGATGTCAGGATTTTCATGGATTTCCATGAACAGAGCATCAATGCCAACGGCAGCGGCAGCTCTGGCCAAATAGGGAACAAAGTGCCGCTGTCCACCAGATTTATCTCCCTTTCCTCCTGGCATCTGGACGCTATGAGTGGCATCAAAAACTACAGGATAACCTAACTCGCGCATCTGAGGGAGGGAGCGAAAGTCTACCACTAGGGTATTGTAACCAAAACTAGTACCCCGCTCTGTCAGTAAAATATTCTTGGCTCCCCCAGCTTCCAGTTTGGTGACCACATGCTTCATATCCCAAGGGGCAAGAAACTGACCTTTTTTGACATTAATTGCCCTACCTGTAGCAGCCGCAGCGATTAGCAAGTCAGTTTGGCGACACAGAAACGCTGGGATTTGCAGGACATCAACTACTTCAGCAACCGTTGCAGCTTGGTGACTTTCGTGGATATCGGTAAGCACTGGCACACCCACCTTCTGTTTGACCTTCTGGAGAATGTCTAGACCTGTGTCTAGGGTTTGTCCCCGAAAGGAGTTGATGGAAGTTCGATTGGCTTTGTCAAAGGAAGACTTGAAGATGAAAGGAATATTTAAGCGATCGCATACTTTATGGATCTCCTCTGCCATTTTTAAGGTAAAGTCTTCCGATTCAATCACACACGGACCACCAATCAGGGTGAGTGGGTAGCGATCGCCAATCGAGAGGGTATCTGTGATTTGAGCGCGAGTCATAAATTAGTTACCAAAAAAATTGGGTTTAAAGCCCCGTCCTTCGTTCGACGGCTTTTTTTTAAAACTTTTTCTTGACAGTTTGTACTAGGTGTGCTAGTATAAGATTATAAACAATAGACTTTTAAAAGAGATAGATACTATCTAACCATAAGTAGGCAACGTAAAAAATATGTCTGAGATACATATTGCGTAATTTAGTCTAACGACTTTAACGTCTATGAAAAATTTAGATCTAAAAAAGTATCTATCTCTAAAAAAAAAAGTAAAGGTACGGTGGGGCACACCGAAACCATTATCTATGATCAAAACGCTTAGGTCGAATCGGCCTCTACTCTTTCTGGTTCCGACCTGGCTGAGCAAGTCGGCTCGTTGAAGTAAGAATCCCCGTTCTTACAGGACGGGGAGTGTCAATTATTGTTAACTATACAATGGGTTGTACTAATATGTAAGCTGTCACCCATTTAAACTCCCTGGTATTAAATCAGAAAAAAAACCCTGAAACTCTTTTACCTTCTGCCTTCTGCCTTCTGCCTTAGCAAGGCAGGCTGATTAACGTCAGAAGCCAACGTAGACTATGCCTATTTAGGCATCTCATAACCGAATTGCTGCATGGTTGCACTGTGTAACTCCCAAAGAAGGCTGAGCTGGTTGTCGGTATAGTACTTTTGCCAGCCATTAGCTTTTCCAGAGCGGATATGTTGCGGGTCTTTTTTATGCAGCTCCTCAAATGAAAGTTCTTGCTTGGAGGGATTATAATCTAGACTAATCAAGGCTTTTATCTGCTGACATGCCCTGCGCCTATCCGCCAGCACATCTTCAAAGCGGAGTCTTAAAAGTCTGTCATTTAGAGAAGGTATGGCTTGATTCCAACTTTGATACCATTCACTCCACGAGCCAAATGTAACTTCTCCTCTAATTACTTCATCGAGAGTTTTAACGTCTTGCCAGAAATCCTTGATGAAATTGAAATAAGACCAAAGAACAGAACCGGGATGACGAACAGCTAAGATGACGTATTCCCCTTCAAAATATTCTTGGTAGGGTAGTTCGTGGGTTTTGATAAAGAAGGGAGATTCCTCAGCTGCCAATTTTTGGCGATTTTTCGGCGTTAGCACGCTCAAACAGCCAGGAAGTAAGTAGCGGCAATCTTTCGTATAAGGGGGCACATTCAGGTCATACAGAGCAATCCACTTTTCTAGATTGTTTGTATTAATTTGAGCATGCAACTTACCCCACAAAGATTTTGAAATTATCTTGTCCTTTGGCCAACGCCAGTTTTTGATAAAATTTACGGCTCCACTAGCATAGGTCTCAGGTTTCCTACTACCTCCGTAGACTACAGTCATTGGTCGCTCAAAGAAAGTTTGAATTGTTTGCTGGGTCAATGAGTTTCCAGAGCGTGGATATGAGGCAATGTAGATAATCATTTATCTATTGATAGACTTACATATTAACAGAATTTTTAGCTACTTAGGGAAAACTGGGATATATTCTCAATAATTTGGATAGCATCTCCAGGTTTAATGATAAATTAAGGCTTGAGCTTTAACTAAATCCTCAGGGGTATTAATCTCCAAAACTGCCTTTTCAGTAATACACACCCGAATGGCAAATCCATGTTCAAGTACTCGCAACTGCTCTAAGCCTTCACACCTCTCTAGGAGTGTGGGTGACAGTTGAGCATATTTGCTCAGGAAATCTCGCTCAAAAGCATAGAGTCCGAGATGGTGGAATACAGGTGCATCTCCAGAATTCCGGAAGTAAGGAATGGGAGCACGGGAAAAGTAGAGGGCGTGATTTTTGCGATCGCATAAAACCTTGACTGAGTTAGGGTCTTGATAGCTTGTTGCCATATCCAGAGGACAAGCAAGAGTCGTCATCGCAGGGAACTCCCCTTTGATATAAGGACTTACCAGCTCGGTCAGCATCTGACCAGTAACAAAAGGTTGGTCTCCTTGGACATTAACGATTACCCTCATTTCCGGATAACGTTGAGCTACTTCTGCAACCCGGTCAGTACCAGTAGCATGGTCTGAGCGAGTCATTTCCACCTCTCCCCCAAACTGCCCCACACAATCGGCAACTAATTCAGAGTCAGTGGCAACTACCACCTTAGTGAAATTAGGACAACCTTTAGCTGCCTCATAAACCCTCTGTACCATTGGGCGATCGCCAATCATTGCCAAAGGTTTACCAGGAAAACGAATTGAATCATAGCGAGCAGGAATAACGGCAATAATATTCATAAACTAAGTTACCTAACTGGTGATATAATCACGTTTATAAAATTGCTCAGTAGCTTTTTTAAACTCTCGTAAAGACGAGAAATAACTGGAGAGTATCTCACTTTTTTAAAAATACTCCGTGATAAATTTTCCTTTAGTAAATCACGCCTGACGTAGGAACGAGCAAGGCTTAAATCAATATCATTTTGGCTGATATAACCGCACTCCCTAGCTTCATTAAAGTACTGAAACCATAAATCTCCATAGGGATGATTAGAAGACTTCCAGGGTTGAGTGTAGAGGTTAGTATAGTGGATTAACTTCGTATTGTTGTCATAGTAATCAAAGACATTCCAAAGGGGGTCTAGTTCTCCGATTTGGTAATGGTGATGAGCCAGAAAAGCCGGACTCATACGGGCAAGATCAGGATAAGAATATAAACCTTGCTCAATTTCGTCGTAGTAGGTTTCTAAATCAAAGTTAGATTTTTGACAATCGATCAGCATTACACTCAAGCCCCAAAGGTCTTTACCTTCAGTGCTATAAGCTCTTTTTGCCAGGAAATCACAGCCATTCAAAGGTGTCTCGAAGAGTTCACCAATATCAGTTAAACAGATAGTATCTGAGTCAATATAAATAGCTTTACCTTGATAGTTACACAACTGTGGAATCAAATATCGGTAGAGACTAAACTCAGTTGTATTGCGATATTTAACTCGTAAAGACATGGGAGCGAGATAAGGCTGATCATCATTATGTTCAATAGCATTGTGGGTGCCATTAAAAACATAAATATCCAGTTCCCTACGGCTATGCTTACGAAGAGAGTAAATTGAGACTTTCCTCTCCACTAGACTTGCTTCACCAGAGCCGATAAATACTCGCACACGCTCTTGATTTTTCATAGCTAATTGTCCTAATAGTGCTAGGGATTATGGCTATCTAGGATGTGGCTAAACTAAATTAGTATAAAATTATCGCTACAAAGCTTACTCAAAGAGGCTTGTAGCGATAACAAAAAACAATGTTTTTTAAATTTAATTGTATTGACTCCCTTATAATTTAAGGAGTTAAGCTCAGTTAAACTACTCATTTACTATCATCAGTCTAGGATAGTCGTGATTATTTATTAGTAATAAATAGATGAGATAAATCTATTTATTTGTGACTAGTTTTGTGAAAAACAATTATCCTATTTACTCCTGTTTACTATCTTTATATTCACCACGTTTACGAATAACCTTGCCCGGTACTCCTACAACTACAGAGTAAGGCTCAACACTCTTAGTTAAAACTGTCCCAGCACCGATTACAGAACCTTTACCTATTCTGCAACCATCAAGGATTCTTACTCCCGCCCCTATCCAAACATCATCTTCTATAATGACACCTTTTTTAGTAGACGGTTGAAGGTCGATAGGCGTATCAAGATCGTCAAAAGTATAGTTTGAAGTAACAATTACAGTATGGGTAGCGATTCTGACCCAGTTTCCTATAACTAAGTCACCTGCACCATAAAGAAAACAAAAAGGGTTAACACTACAGTCACTACCAATTTTTATCTTACCCTCTGCAGAGATGAGCATTGCTGAACTTCGGATAATGGAGCGATCGCCAATATGAATAGCAGAGTCTTCTAAATTACATTTAAGCGTTACATTATTTTCTACAATGACGCGATTGCCCAGAAATAATTTACTTAAATTATTTTTGATTACGCTTTTACCTATATAACAGTCTTCCCCAATATTTCCAAGTTGGTTACGATAATAGTTGTGTCTGATTTTCTGTTTATGATTATTCCATAATTTATTGATTAACTTAAAGAATTCATACATATAGCAAAGGGAACAGGGAATAGGGAATAGGGAATAGGGAGTAGGGAGCAGAGTTGCGTAGGGTGCGTTAGGGGCGGGCTAGCCCTCATGTTCAACCTCGAGCGCCAGTGTTGGGACAGCCCGCCCCGTAACGCACCACCTTTGGGCTAGCCCTCATTTTCTCGGTAGCCAGTGTTGGGACAGTCCGTCCGGAAATGAAACGGGCAAGATGCCCGTTCCACGCCTGATGCCCATTCCACCCACCGGGTCAATATATTAATGGTATAAAACTTTCCATTTTCTAGGTTGATAAAATTGACATTCTGACATTAAACTATTACTTTTCACTTGAAATTTAAATAAAACGTGGTCGTAGATATATTTAGGTCGTTTTTGAACCCATAATTTAGTAGAATAATAACCTGGCTGTAATCCAAGATAAGGCATTTCTAGCTGAAGTTCAACTACTCCATTAGAAATTTTAAATATTGTGTTATCTAGATAACTATCTAAATTTAATAATGGTTCTCCTTCCCCACAATTTTGTCTAAAAATAATACAAAAGCTTCCATTATAAATTTCTGTGTGAGCTTTGCACTTAACACATAAGGATACAGGTTGACCACTGAGAGGATAGTCAATCCTATTTCCTTGTCCATCTCTAAAGTAAACGCCAATAATATCTAAACCAGTGCTTTGTTCTGCTGGTTTCTCTTTAAAGAAAACAGCTCCTTTGGATTCCTGTTTATTATCTAGAAACAAATCTTGATCATATTGTTGCATTACCACAGCCGCCTTACCAACTGCTAGTAATTTTCCTCGTTCAAGATAAATGGCTGAATCACAAATAGATAGAATAGAATTAGGATTGTGAGCTACTAGAACAAACGTTGTACCTTTATCCCGTAATTCAGACAGCTTTCTATAGCATTTCATCCTAAACAGAAGATCGCCGACTGCTAGCACCTCATCAATCAGAAGAATATCTGGTTCTGTATGAATTGCACTAGCGAAACCTAACCTTGCTGCCATTCCAGAACTATAGGTTTGTACTGGCGAATCAATGGCATCCCCAATTTCTGCAAACTCTAGAACTTGATCAAACCGCTGATCAATTTCTTTTTTCGACAACCCCAAAATCGACATATTAGCATAAATATTTTCCCGCCCTGTCAAAATCGGATTAAACCCTGCTCCCAAAGCAATCAATGGTGCCAACCGACCTTTAACTTCCACAGAGCCAACATCCGGCTTAATCAAACCACTAATAATTCGTAATAATGTCGATTTACCACTACCATTTTTCCCCACTAAGCCAATTGCTTCTCCTCGTCGCAATTGAATACTGACATCTTTAAGTGCCCAAAACTCCTTTTTCCGCAGCTTATCATCCTTCTGCCGCAATCCTAATAACTCAGTGCCAATATCATGAACCCCATATAATAAAGACCGCTTCAAGTCCCGACAAAACTTTTTAGAAACCCCATTAACCGAGAGAATGATTTCACTATCCTGGGATTTGTCCTCAAGGTCTTGCTCAGTGGTACTAATCATCATTAAGAACTCATCCTCTCAACTACAAAAGGCATGGAGAGACGATAGAAAATCCAAGCTAGTAGCAATCCCACCACAGCAATTCCACTCGCCACCCAAAATCCCAGGGGATCGGAGATCACACCTGTGGTTGCCAACTCTCGTGTTGTCACCAGCAAAGGAGTGACTGGATTGAATTTCACAATAGCGCCAAATACCCCCTCACTAGGAACTGGATAGACAACTGGAGTCAGAAATAACCAAAATCCAGTTGCCAAAGTAAGACCCATATAAAAATCTTTATACAAGGCTCCCATCGGGGCTAATAACAAGCCAATAAATGTTCCAAAAAATACAAGATTAATCAAAGCAACTGGTGCTATAATCACGCTCCAACTTACTGGCATCTTGAACCAGATAAACAAACCAAAAATCAGAATCAGCTTGATACCAAAGTTAAAAAATACTTGACCGAGTTTGCTAAGAATAATCGCTTCACGGGGGAAATTAATTTTAGCCAACATTGCCTTGGCCTGGGTCACGGCTTGGACAGGACCATTCAGTGTTTCCACAAAAGTCTGCCACAGGGTCATGCTAAACATCACATAAGCTGGATAGGGTAAATCTGTGCTACCAACATTAATCACCCCGTTACTCTTAGCCATAGTAAAGCCAACAGCTGTTACAATTGGTGGTATAAAAGCCCAGACAATTCCCAGAAATGACTGCCGGTATTGGGCACTGATATCCCGCACCAGAAGTCGCCAAGCTAGTTCCCTAGAAGCCAGCAAGTCTCGCCCCATCTTTTGAAATAATTGAAGCGGATGCCTCATCTGACTCTCAGGAGTATAAACCACCCTGGGTAATCTCTGATCTGATCCTTTAGTCCGTTTCAAAACTATCTCCTCACTTTTCTAGCAGTTATCAATTGGGTGAGGTACAAATTTTCGGGTTTCAGGGAGCAGGGAGCAGGGAGCAGGGAGCAGGGAGCAGGGAGCAGGGAGCAGAAATACAGGTTATATTTAAAAGTTGAATCTAGGTTAAATCTAGAGTTATCCCTGAGAATAATTATCTGTTCAGTTATTCACAAATTATCTATTAAATCGGGATAGTTTAGCAAAGTAATTAAATTCATTGGTTCAGAAAAAAGCTCTAAGCTGTTGCACCTTTAAATTGGATATTATTCAGTTAAAAAAATAACCGTGTCTTGATGCAAAGTGCGAGTGAGGAGGGAATAAAGAGCACCCTATTTATAGCGGTAAAACTCAAGACAACCCATACAGGGCAATCACCAGTGGCGGAATAATCAACGCCATCAACAAACTTAATGGGGCACCCACCCTAGCAAAATCCAAAAACCTGTAACCCCCTGGCCCATAAACCATAGTATTGGTCTGATACCCAATCGGAGTCATGAAACTATTGGATGCGGCAAACATCACCGTAAACATAAACGCTAAAGGATTCAGACTCAAACTCTTAGCTACCTCCACAGCAATCGGCAATAGCAACACTACCGAAGCATTATTAGACAGCACCTCTGTGATCAGGACAGTAACCACATAGAACAGTGTTAACAACCAATAACCAGGCAGATTACCCCCTAGTGCCACTAGATTTTCGGCTAACCATTCAGTTGTGCCTGACTGCTTCATCGCTATCCCCAAAGGAATTAACCCAGCCAGCAGGAAAATAATATCCCAGCGTACTGTTCCGTATAGTTCCCCAGGCTTGAGACAACCAGTGATCACCATCAAGACTACTCCCAACAAGGCACTCACCATAATCGGTAGCACATTAAAGGCAGCTGCTAAGACTACCCCGACACTAATTGCGATCGCAATCCCTGCTTTCTCTCGCCGTAGGGTTTCTAAATCTCGCTGTCCAATCACCAACAAATCTCGACTAGTTTGCAATCCCAACAAACTTTGCCTCGGACCTTGTACCAACAGCACATCACCAAAGTGCAAGTAAACTCCTCCAAGTCTTTCTCTGACCAGTTCCTGTCCCCGTCGAATTGCCAAAACCGTACTGTTATAGCGTTGCCGAAACCTCATATCCTTTAAGGTTGAGCCTATTAAATTAGAGTTAGCCAGGATCAACACCTCAGCAATCCCCTCCTCCCCAGAGGTAAGACCGGTTTCCAAGGGTTGCTGTCCAAATTGGACATCAGCTAAGATTTCTATCCCTCGTTGATCTTTGACTCTCAGCAGACACTCCCGACCAGACCTCACAATCAAAATATCCCCTGGTCGTAATACTTTATCTGCCAGCGGTTGGGGAAAACGGCTACCATTGCGAATCAGTTCCAAAACGTCCAAATCAAACTTCCGCTGGATTTCACTAGCACGTAGGGTTTGCCCAACTAGGCTGGAATCTGGTGTAATTACAATTTCACTGACATACTCTTTGAGATTATAGTCTTGAGTGACAATACCATTGCTGGCTACTTTACGGTTGGGCAAAAGTCGGGGTGCCACTAGAGCCAAATATGCCAATCCTATGGTGAATGTAATTAGCCCCAATCGGGTGAATTCAAACAAGCTGAAATCACCATAGCCCAACTGTTTAGACAACCCACTGGCCAAGACATTAGTGGAGGTGCCAATGGTAGTGATCATGCCCCCTAAGATAGTGACAAAGGATAAGGGCATCAAAAGCCTAGAAGGGGAAATACTTTGCTTGCGGCACCAATCTTCTACAATGGGAAGTAGTACAGCTACCACAGCAGTATTGTTGATGAAGCCCGTTATCGGACCAGCAATCATTCCCATGGTAAATATTTGCTGGGTTGACTCCTTGCCTCCCCACTTCAGCAGTAGGTCATTCACGATTTGAAGCGCCCCAGTTCGGGCAATCCCAGCACTGAGGATAAACATAGCCATCACAGTGATCGTGGCAGGGTTGCCAAAACCGGAGATTCCCTGTTCTGGGGTGACTAGCTTTAGAAGCATCAGTAACACCATCACTGCGATCGCAGTGATATCCACTGGCATCCATTCCCTAATGAAACTGATTAAAGCTAGTACAACAACGCTCAGGGTAAGAAAAATAGTCATAGATAGCGTAGGATCTCACCAAAAAAGACTACCTTAATTAGGTAGCTCATGGACATCAATCAAACATTTTTATAAATTTACCTATCCATGGAATTTATCTCGCCATAGGATTCAATAACGCTATTAGTTAGCGTATCCTTCATCAAATCTATAATTTATAGTTATAGATTTGATCAGAATCCTTAGGACATCAAATTAATTTAAAGGTAACTTCATAACTTCATAACTTCGGAACTTCGGAACAATAATGTACTAGTCTTTATTCCCCGAATTCATCCGTAGTTATGAAGTTAATTATTCCTTATAATCTAGTCAAGTAGAGCCCTTAATTAAAACTTTAAATTAAGACAGCCTTTGTTTAAAAAACTTTAATAATAAACTGTCAATTATTGTTGACTGTTGACCGTTAACGGTTGACCGTTGACTGTTAATCCTACCATCTCGCCAAGCAAAAAATCAATTAAATTAAAATTGAATAAACTCCTGCGAGTCCCTCTGAGTCTGCCAGGAGAATAGATACTGGAGTAGGGGAGTAGGGGATATTCCATGTCCGTCCCCATTCCCCCATCCCCCCATATTCTTCAAAGTAAAGCGTGGTAGCTCACGCTTCGAGCAATTCTCCACTTCCCATCAAGCAGAATTCCCAGAGGGATCACCCTGACTACCCTTGTCAATACGCTTGATCGGTTTCGGTCTTGGTGTTTGGGGTTTGGGTGCTGTGGCTGTAGCCGCGCCATCCTTTTTACGAGCAGGGCGTGGCTTCGGGTAACTCTTTTTAGGACCAAAACGTTTCTTATTTTTATTAAATGGTTTCCTCTTTGGTCCTTTTTTGTTGAGAAAACCAATATCATTTCCTTCCTGGATTACCAGGGTATTGGCTTGCAGCTGTGCATGTAAATCCCAAAAATGACCAACGACCCTTTCTCCCAGGCAACCCTTAAGCTTTAACTTGAAAAACTTAGGCTTATCTGACTCTTTACGAGGTAATTGCCTAATTTTAACAACGACTTGTTCATTCTCCCGCGAATGGTAGATCACCTCGCCACGAATGGAAAAATAGCCATCCTTAGGAATCGGTTCCACCTCAGCTTCTGAGCAGTCATTTGATGTCTCGACTTCTGCTTCGGACTGAGCAACTCCGGAGTCAGTTGTTTCAGCTTCAGCTGTGGGTTCGAGAGTTTCTGGTTCCCAGACGCCAACAATTTGGACATGTAAGTTATCGTCTGCTTGCCTGATGCGGGGATAGACAACCCAGAGGTGGGGCTGATTGAGATCTAAGTGATTCTTAACCAAACTCATGACCCGACCGAGTAACACCGCATCAATCAAGGTTCCATCTGCCGCTACAAGTGTTCCCCTGGTCAACTGCTCTGCGGAAGGCATATATTTGCCATTGACCAGACCGATGGCGCGGTATTGCCTAGGTTCACTGGGGGCAGGAATTGGGTGCTGTCTTGAGACCTGACTTGAGACCTGACTTGAGACCTGAGTAGTTACTGTCCCATTAGATTCAGCTAAGGGATCTGATTTGGTGGTATCTTGAGAGCCACCAGTTGGTGTTTCTGGGGGCTGGTTTTGCACACTGGATACTTCCGGTGGTTGGATTCGAGACGACTCAGCTGAGTCGGGAAGCCCATTCACAGACGAATTCATATAACCTCCTAGCGGCGGAGACACATTCCCATGGGTGGTTTTGACTGACATTGGCAGCATTGTCTTGTCAACATGTTCCAGCTTTCCGGTGTCCTTTCCAGAAAAAATTCTTCTGGACTGTTGCCACCAAAAAACTGGAGGGTGAGCGCACTTGGTACTAGTCTACCCACTGTACAGAATGCAGTGAGATAAAGCTTAGATCCGCAAAGTTTATGGAATCTTTAATCTGAGCGGTTTATAGCCGATTTAAATGAGCTTTAATGCTAGCTTATTTAGATAGATGGGATTGATGGGAGGAGACTTTAAACTCCCCAAATCGTTTCATCAAAGAAAATGGGTCCCAAACCCCGTCCTTCGTTCGACGGCTTTGTGTTAGAATAATAGAAGACGCGATGACCCGGAAAGGAAGGGTGAAACTCCCAGCAGTGGGACGCTTTGGTTAAATGGGAGATACTCGAAATGGGTACTCGGTCAAAAGACTCCAACTCCAGCCCAATGCCACGCACAAGTCTTTTTCGAGAGCGAATCAAATTACTTCAAAAAAAGTAGACTCAATGGCCATGTGCCGGAGAGAGTAGAGGCAATTGGTACCGCCAAGTGGACTATCAACCCCATGTTGGTAGTTGCTACGAGCAATGCCCCAAAAGGGTACCTCCGCTAAAGAATCCTCGTCCCTTCAGGCCGGGGAGTATCAAAATGGGAATAGAGTTAAAGAAAGTTTTGTGTCTCAAAAGCGCAGTCTGTGGATCAAAATAGTGCTAGTACTAGCTGTGCTAGCGTTTATCGGTATTTCGATGATTCCTTTGCTAGGGAATATTTTCAAGGATAATCCCGCCTCTGTTGGGGCAACACCTACAGCTACACCAAATATTTCTGCCCAGCAGCAAGCAGAACTAGAAGCTCAAGCCAAGGGTTATGAACTAGTCTTGCAGCGAGAACCAGAAAATTTAACGGCTTTGAGAGGTCTGCTGGAGATACGGCTGCAGCTCAGAGACATCAAAGGCACCATTGAACCCCTAGAAAAGTTAGCCAAACTCAATACAGACCAGACAGATTATGGAGTCTTGCTGGCTCAGGTAAAACAACAAATTGGCGATCGCGAAGGAGCAGCTCAAGCCTATCGGGACATACTAAACGCTAAGCCTGGGGATATGAATGCTCTGCAAGGGTTAGTTAGTTTGCTAACCCAGGAAAACCGCCCAGAAGCAGCCATCGGTTTGCTGCAAGACACCTTAAAAAGTTCCCAGCAAGTCAATGAGATTAAACCTGGGAGCATTGATGTCATTTCTGTGCAGTTGTTGTTAGGTCAAGTTTACGCGAATCAGAAGCGTTATGACGAAGCCACAGCTATATATGACCAGGCGATCAAAGGCAGCCAAGATGACTGGAGACCAGTGCTAGCTAAAGCCATGATTTTTAAAGAACAGGGTAACACTGAAAAGGCTAAACCCCTGTTTGACCAGGCTGAATCCCTAGCACCAGCCAAGTACAAAGACCAAGTCAAACAGTTGGCAGCCGAAACTCCAGAAACTCCAGAAACTCCAGAAACTCCAGAAAATTAGTCATTGGCCAAAGCGTGATTAGTCATGAGTAACCAACACAGAGTAGGAGCGTCACTTACTCATGACTCGACCACTGAGGCAGTCTCGGACTAGTAATCAATACTTCCGCTCTTTCGGTTCAAACAAGGTAATGCTGACCGGTTTATATTGCAGGTCAATACCTGCAGATGAGTAAAACGCTAGGGTGTGTTTGAGAAAATTGGGATCATCCCGTTGGGGATAATCCTCCCGGCTATGGGCACCCCGGCTTTCTCGTCGGTTCAGAGCAGAGGTAAGAATAATTTCTCCGACTATCATTAAATTGCGCAGTTCCAAGGCTTCGATAATTTCAGTGTTCCAGCAGTTGCCTTTGTCATCCAAATAAATTTGCTGGTACTGTTGTTTGAATTCTTCCAGTTGGTTTAATCCTTCCTCCATGGACGCTTGGTTACGGAAAACGCCACAGAATTGGGTCATACAGTCTTGGAAAGCTTGACGCAACTGGTTAAGCCGTAAGGTGCCAGATTTTTCCACAAGGGCTTTGATTTTTGCCTGGGCTGCATTGAGGTAGGATTGCTCGTCAATGTCTGGTAACTTCCGGTCTTGGACGTATTTTGCGATCGCAGCACCAGTTCTTTTGCCATAAACCACACATTCCAACAGGGAATTACTCCCGAGGCGATTTGCCCCATGAACAGAGATACAGGCTGATTCCCCAGCGGCAAAGAACCCATCAATTAACCCATCTTTACCACTATGAACTTGTCCATCGGTGTTGACAGGGATTCCCCCCATGGAATAGTGGGCAGTTGGTCGTACTGGCATTGGTTGATGTACTGCGTCAATACCAACCAATCGATGGGCTTCTTCCCAGCAGAACGGAATCCGACTCATAATCTTTTCTTTGCCCATGTGGCGCAGGTCAAGGTAAACAAAAGGTCCACCTGCACTGCCATCAGGATGAATGCCACGACCAGCTCTGAGTTCTAGGGTAATCGCTCTTGAAGTAATATCCCGGGGTGCCAGTTCCATTTGTTTGGGGGCGTAGTCCCTCATAAAGCGATCGCCTTCTGAGTTAATCAGATAAGCCCCTTCCCCTCGTACCGCCTCAGAAATCAAAACTCCCACCGGATACAAGCCCGTAGGATGAAACTGTACAAACTCCATATCTTCCAAAGGCACCCCAGCCAGAGCTGACATTCCCAGACCATCCCCAGTGGAGGCAAAGTCATTGGAGGTCGTATTAAATACCCGTCCATAACCCCCGGTAGCAAACATGACCGCTTTTGCCCGTACTACTTCCACCTTCGTGTCTAGGAGCTGGAACATCACCAGCCCTTTTGCCTGACCCTCTTCCAAAATCAGCTCCATAACGTACCACTCATCGTAGAGTTTGACACCGTTATGGCGGAGATTGTTAACCAGTTCATGCAAAATGGCGTGACCCGTCTTATCTGCCGCGTAGCAAGTGCGGCGATGGGAATGCCCTCCAAAAGCCCTCTGAGCAATCCGACCATCCGGTAAGCGCGAAAACAGCACCCCCATGTGTTCCAGCTCAATGACCACCTTTGGAGCCTCTTTGGTGAGGATTTCGACTGCATCCTGGTCTGCCAAGTAGTCAGACCCTTTAACCGTGTCGAAGGCATGGGCTTCCCAGCTATCCTCAGCATCAACATTCTTCAGAGTAGCTGCCATACCCCCTTGGGCAGCCACCGAATGAGAACGAATTGGGTGAGTTTTAGCGACAAGGGCGACATCGAGCTTAGGCTCAGAGCGTTTAATCTCTAAAGCAGCGCGACATCCAGCTAATCCCCCACCGACAATAATGACATCGTGTTCTAGCATCTCGGTCGTATTATGGAATCCCAATTCCTATTTTAGGCTCTAGGTTCTAGCCTCTAGGCATTTACCCTCTAGGATTGCGGAAAAAGTATGAAGCGCCCCTCCTTAAGGACGGAGGCTCTCAACTCCCCTTCCCCGGGTTGCGGAAAAAGCCGGGGATGGTTCGGATTCTCTTCAACCGGTCGCCCCAATAGGTTTCTGTCTAGGCCCTCTGCCGACCGCTGTTGATGTGGTTTCCTCCTCTTCCATCTGAGCAATTTCAATATGATTTAACAATGTAGTCACGAAGGCAAAGAGCAGGAAGGGCAGAGATAGTACCAAAATCAGCCCGACAGTTGCCAGAGCGTAAATTTGGCGGTCAGCACTCCAAAGAGCTAAGGCTGAGGCGAGACTCAGGAAAATTACGATTAACCAAACCATAATTTGTCCATAAATGTCACCAAAGCTTAGGGTGCATACAATGCGATATCGTTGTAAGTTATCCATGGCATCTATTGACACATTTCTTTATTTTTATAAGCATATGCGTCTCATCCAGGTTTGGGGGATTTCTCAATAATTTTTAAGAGGAGCGCAACATCACTTTACATTTACATCTACATTTAGACTTTACATTTAGACATTAGTCATTAATCCTTAGTCCTGTGTATTTTGTGAGCCCGATTAAGCCAGATGGTATTGACTTTTGACTAATCACCAATTATCAAGAAGCGCCCTCGGTAGGATTTGAACCTACGGCCGAGGGATTAGAAATCCCTAGCTCTATCCACTGAGCTACGAGGGCATAGCTATATCATACATCAGAAAAAACTGTTTTTGCTTGGCTCGTGATCGGGTAGTAGTCTCTGTGTGCCTAATACCTAGTCCTATCAAGGCGCTTTGTGGGTATTCATTCCTGTCTCGGAAAACCATTAAGCATAAGATTTAATTATACCAATTTAAAACGGGACAGTCAAGGTCAAGGAGCAACAGAGAACTTCGGATCAAGGAACAATGGCTCCGGTAACAGAAAGCATTGCTTGTTAATCGTTGCCCGTTCCCCGTTTACCGTTACCGATCTCACCATAGGCTTCAGCTTAAGTGGATAGCCACCACAATTATCGATTGCTTGTCTCAATTAGCGGTAAGACTCAAGGCACTTAGCTCGAACCCGAGTTAAGGTAGGTACATAGTCAGTGTCACTGATCAGAACTTAGTCAGACTCTGTCACAAGGATTCTGATCAGGAGATAGTGACTAGTACTCTGTCAAAATTGAATTGAGGGGTAAACTATACTTTCCCGGATGCTTTTACTAAGCATTAGGTATGACTTAACACCGTGCCACCTTGCCAGCGTGCCACCTTGCCACCTTGCCCTAACCCTCAAAACTAAATTGACAGAGTACTAGGGGGTTAGAATACTTCGTCAACAGCACCCCCTGACAGGGTCAGGAGTCATGTGCCAGTATCATGTTTATTTTGAAAAGGCAGGATGTTGAAATCTCTAGTATTCAGCACCCACAGAGGGAGCAGCAAATCCCGATTCTCAATTACCAGGGGCAAACCTTTCGCCTGCTCAGTGTATTTGGTGCCACTCAGGAAGAGGAAGCCATAGCTTTCTGGCGAGACCTCACCGATCATCGGGGAAAAGCTTGTGTATTGTTGGAAGAACCTGAGCGCTACAGCGTTTGGGGAAAAATCCGTCTGGAGCAATTAGGCACTGAACCAAGCTCTAGGGGCACTAGGGTATCCTACATTCAAGCCTGTATTTTGCTACTACAGACGGTGTATATGGATGTGGAAGACTTCTTAGGAGCTAGACAAGCTGGGTTGTTCCAGAAGGATATCGCCAAGATCTTGATAAATTCAAACTTTCCCCAGGTTGAATCGACCCAAGCTGTACAACAATTGCTCAAAATCGACCCCCTTACCAACTCTGATTTTCCAATCTGGGAAGAACATCATATGATCACCCTGTTGCAAGAACTCTATCGCTTAGGTAAAGGCTATTTTGGCAATACCAACTTTGCTCAGGGGGTTAGCGATATCTTGCAGGATATGCCAGCTCAGGAGCAAACTCAGTTTATCAACTGGCTTAACAACTCTGATCTTGGTCAACTATGGCAATAATCTACATATGGCAATAATCTACAATTAAAAATAAGCGATTAGAATCATTAATATGTTATCTGGCTAACCATAGTCTTATTGTGCCAGTCAGTGATAAGTGTGAAATTCCTATGAGCAGCTCTGCAGAACGGTCATCAGGTAATCTATCTCCCCTCAGCAGCAATACCATCATCTATGGTGGTATTGCTTGGGCGATTATTTCCCTATTATTTTTCTTGCTGTTTGGTATTACATCCCCTGGGCAAGAGAGTCCATTTTGGTACGTGATTAGTACCTACTTTTTAGAATGTATACCCTTCCTAGTAGCAAGTATTCTCTGTTTCAGAAATTGGCGTAGCCCTCAGATTGCCAGTGGACGAAATGTCTGGCTAGGACTCGGTTTGGGGAATCTGTTCTATTTGATTGGTGGCTTGATATTCGGTGTGTGGGAGCTGTATTTTCACCTTAACCCTGATGTATCACTAGCAGATGTGTTTTACTTATCCTCTTACGTATGTCTTGGGGTAGGTATGTTTTTAGCAGTTATTCCCAGGCGCTTAAACTTAGAACTTTGGCAAGGGTTAACGATTATAGCGATTGCCATAGTGGGGATGGCCTTAGCTGCTTTGCTCTTACTTGCCCCTTCCCTCGAATCAAGCACTCCTGAATCTGGTGATGTGACAATTGCCTATTCTATTTCTGACTCGACCACACCACTGCGGGTCTTGGAAAATAATGCTATGGTCATCTCGGCAGAGCCATCTGATGAAATAACCAAATCTGAGGCTAATCAGAGTACCGTTCATAATTCTCCAAGGTGGGCGATTGAACTTGACAAGTCACTGAGTGCCTATTCAAACCAATTGACCACCCTCTACATTGGTTGCGATGTAATTCTGCTGATTATTGCCTCATCCCTACTGTTAGCGTTTTGGGGTGGACGTTTTTCCCAATCCTGGCAAATGATTGCCGCTGCAACATTTTGCCTGTACATTGCAGATATGTGGTTTAAGTATGCTGAGACTAGACCGAACTACCAAAGTGGCGGTTTACCAGAAGTCTTTTTTGTATTCAGTGGTGTATTGTTTGCAATAGGGGCTGCCCTGGAATATCAAATATCGAGCCGTTCCCGTCGTGGTTCACGCAGGCGAGCTGAAAAAGTAGCATGAGTCCAAGAAAACTATCTGATGTCGATAAACAGGACATCCTAGAACTATATCGACAGACAGCAGAGACAACCTCAACGCTGGCTGACCGTTATGGAGTTAGTAACTCCACCATTAGCCGTATCCTTAAGAGCAACTTGTTGGAGGCAGAATACGAGGCTCTAATTCAACAAAAGCGCTCTAATCGTACTGCTGAAAATGTCTCCTCTTCTACTGTCAAAACCGCTAAGCCTGTGGTAGAAACAGCCACTAAATCATCACTAGTTGTACTCAAAAATGAACCATTAGCAGAATCTGTCAGTGATTTATTCACTTCAACCTCTACTGATGGACGTCGGCGGCGTAAGCGTTCCTCTGTGGCTGCTCAACCACCAGTGGAGGAAGAGGAGCAACATACCCAATTACAACTTGATATTACCACATCAGGTTCAGAGGAAGATAAGTCTGTTGATCACCAAGATCAATTATTACCTGAGCATAAGGGACTAGCAACTAGGAGATTCACCGAGTTGTTGGACGAAGATTTAGGGGATTTGGATCAAGATGATGATTTAGAGGATTTGGAGGATTTGGATGATCTAGATGACCTAGATGATCTAGATGACCTAGATGACCTAGATGAAGATTGGGACGATGACTTGCCAGATCCTGAGATTCACGAATCCATCAGAACCTCTGTGGCTAAAAGCGGTTCTTACATTGAAATTTTGCCCCTCTCGGAAGCTTCTCTTCCTAAAACCTGCTATTTGGTAGTCAGCCGAGCGGCGGAGTTAATTGCTCGCCCTCTGAATGAGTTTAGCGACCTCGGACAAATTCCTGACGAAGAAGTTCAAGAGACAACCTTGCCAGTATTTGAAAACCATAGGGTAGCACGGCGTTTTTCTAATCGTTCTGAGCGAGTCATCAAGGTTCCTGATGCTCAGATGCTTCAGAAGACCTCTTCTTATTTGCAAGCTAAAGGAATTACCCGATTATTAATTGATGGTCAGGTCTATTCTATTTAATATCAAGTCCGTTGGCTTCTGGGTGAGGGACTTTGGCCTTTGAAGATTTTAGGGAGTCGGGAGTCGGGAGTCGGGAGTCGGGAGTCGGAATCCACCCTACTGCTGGCGGAAGGGTGGGAGGGGGGAAGCAAATGGAATGTACTTTATAAGTGTTTGAAACGCTATAACTATTGATATAACTGACTTGCTTGATATACTTAATTGATATAATTTAAGCGCGTTGAGCCAGGGCAAATATTTGGTCAGCTGTGGACTCAATCAGCTCCCGTTTAACTAGTCTGGAACGCCAAGATTCTGGTATCCCTTGCTCTCCTTGACACTCACCGTCTTGAAAGAACGGCGATTCCTAGATCAACGAGCTGCCTTAAACCACTGTGTCCTAATCTTTGACGCCGCCAAAAAGTAGGCAATATCTAAACCAAAGACCCGTCAAGACCAAGAATTCAGTTTAGTTCACAGTAGACCCAGCGGGCAATTCTCGCGATAGCGTTTGGCTACTTGCAGGAAAGTGCATGTGCATAGTCCGTTTCTTCCCTATTCACCTGGTTCCGGCGTGCCCCGCCGTACCGTTTTCTATCTCAAGTCGTGTTCTGCTAGGTTCACACGTTAACTGCTAATTAACGATTGGGTTTTTAAGGAGGACTTTCCCTACCCTCCGAGCATTACTACTTTCAGGTCATGCAGTGGCGGGTCTCTCTCCCGGTTGCGCCAAGGCCAAAGGCCACGCTACGCGAACGGATTTTCAGCCTGTACCCATATTTTACTAATACTCTAGCGCGTAAGTAATGTCAACCTTTTGGCAAAAATGAACTTGCCCTCAGAAAGCATACACAGTCTGCCCGGCGGCGTTTCAACCGGTGCGACCCGTGGGAAATTTAATTCGCCTACACAAAGCGCACCGGCAGAGATTTTTAAATTCTCTTATTACAGCTTCCAAATTTGTACAAGATTTAGGATTTTTGCTACCAGGGTTCCGGATCAGAAGCTGTCCGCTAGACCGACTACGCTTTTTATATATGCGCTTTACCGCTACCATAAATTATAGCTTAAAGCCGTCCTAAAAGGACGGGGCTTTAAACCCAAATTTTTTTGGTAAGGCTTACTTACTATTATTGTTGATTGCTTTTTTATGCCTTTTCCGAGATCTAGTGGTCTTTTGCTCCATCCGACATCCCTACCCAGTCCCTTTGGTATTGGTGACTTAGGTTTACAGGCTTATCAATTCATTGACTTTTTGGCAGAAAGCGCCCAACAATACTGGCAAATCTTGCCCCTTGGTCCGATTGGGTATGGGAACTCTCCCTATGGTTCTTACTCAGCCATGGCAGGCAATCCCCTACTCATTAGCCCAGAACAATTGCAAAAGCAGGGACTGCTCAAGGATGAAGACTTTGCCAATCTGCCAGAGTTTCCCCTCGACTCAGTGGATTATGATCAGGTAATTCAAACCAAGATGCCCCTGTTGTACCAAGCTTGCGATCGCTTCCGTGCCAACGCCTCACCCCAACAGCACCAGAAATTTACAGAATTTTGTCAAGCAAAAGCCAGCTGGTTGGAAGACTATGCTTTATTTATGGCTGTTCATGATGCGTTTGACCAGAGTAGCTGGCATACTTGGGAACGAGACATTGCTATGGCTCAACCCAAAGCAGTTGAGTATTGGCGGCAGAAATTGCAGCATGAAATTTATTTCTACAAATACCTACAGTTTGAGTTTTTCTGCCAGTGGTCAGCTCTCAAACAGTACGCCAACCATCACCAGATCCAGATTATTGGTGATATTCCAATTTATGTGGCTCACGATAGTGCTGATGTCTGGGCTCATCGGGAAATCTTTGCCATTGATCACGAAACTGGCGAACCCACACTCATGGCTGGGGTGCCTCCGGACTATTTCAGTGCCACAGGTCAGTTGTGGGGTAATCCAGTTTACAACTGGGAACAGTTACAGGCAGATAACTTCCAATGGTGGATACAACGCTTCCAAACTATCTTGGAGTATGTAGACATTGTGCGGATTGACCATTTCCGGGGATTTGAGGCCTACTGGCAAGTCAAGCAAGGAGAAACAACTGCCATCACTGGAGAATGGGTTAAGGCACCAGGAAAAGAATTTTTTGAAGTACTCCAAGACAAGTTGGGCAATTTGCCAATTATTGCCGAAGATTTAGGGATCATCACTCCAGAAGTAGAAGCATTACGCTCACGCTTCCAGTTTCCTGGTATGAGAATTTTACAGTTTGCCTTTAGTGGGGGATCAAGTAACCCTTACTTACCCTTTAACTATGTCCACAACTGTGTGGTTTACACCGGTACCCATGATAATGACACAACAGTGGGTTGGTTTAAAAAACTCTCTGCTGAAGATAAGCAGATTATAATGAATTACTCCGGATCAGTCAGCCAAGAAGGCATCCATTGGGATTTAATCCGATTAGCGCTCAGTAGTATTGCCAACCAAGCGATTATTCCTGTGCAAGATATTTTAGGTCTGGACACAGATGCTCGAATGAACTTTCCCAGTACCGTGGAAGGTAACTGGCAATGGCGCTATCGACCGAATGCGTTGAGTGAAGAATTAGCTAATCGCCTCAAAATCCTCACTCACACTTACGATCGTGCTCCCAGTTATGACTAGCAAGCCTAGTTATATTGTATTGGAATAGTTTTAACAATTAATCCTATTAAGTTCATTATTGGTTGTTTATATTTTGACAAAAATGTTAATTATTAGTTAACAATCCTAAACTCACAATCCTAAACAATTCTATTCTATACAAGGGATTAACTGGACTTTATATAAGTTAAGTCGTTGCTATAGCATTTGAATTTGATATCTTCAAATTTAATTGATTAACCAAGGTAACAGGTGACATTAGGAAAGAGAGCCTACACTTGTGAGCGTTTTCTGGTAAATCAGCATTGGTTTTCATGCATCTATTTTGAATTTTAAATGCTATAAGTAAGTTGTTATTTTTTTAGTAACATTTATAGGTTGTTGCCCCCAATTATCTGCTTTTTTAATGTTTAAGATTGATGAATTTAATGCTTTTCCCATAGAAAGCTTGACTACTGAAGAGAGGGTCTAGGTTTAGCAGCAAAAGTTAATGCTTGTACTGCACCAGGAGCCCCCATCTGCTTTGCCTGTTGGTTATTGAACTCAACGATTACATTCCCAGCATCGCCAGCTTTAACAAATAGTTTTTCGTTAGCAACCCAAGTCTGGTGCGCTCCTTCTTCTAGGATGCCTTCATATTTTTTCTTGCCATCTGCCACGATCAGAAGCCAAGATCTACCTTTGAGAGTGATATCCACCTGAACTGGCTTATTTGGACCCGACGGTATCTTGGTTAAGGCTAACTGCGCTTGCGAGTTAGTTTGATCTAAATTACCGGGTGTCGGTAACGATTGAGCTGGAGACGAGTTTGGTTCCTTATCAGTTATTTGTGGCTTATAAGGGTTGATTAGGACAGATAAGCCACTCACTGAACCAATAACCAAGCAAATGTAGAACAAATAAAGATGAAACGGTCGCAGTTGAGGAACCCTACTGTTACCCCAGGAAAGTTTTGACCTTTTTACAGTTACCCCAGTGGGAAAAGCCTTGGCAAACTCGTCTCCATTTAAGCCTAGTGCATCCCCAAAGTGCTTGATAAACCCTTGAACATACACAGGTTCTGGTAATTGGTCTAGCTTGCCTTGCTCTATTGCCCTCAAAAATCGTGCATTAATTCGGGTGCAAGCGGCAATTTCCTGGATGGTTTTACACTGTTGAGTGCGTAACTGACACAGGTATGAACCCATTTCTTCCAGCTTCTTCTGTTGTTGTTGCTGCAACGGGACTTTGTTTTCATTCATACACGGTACTCCTCGACATCTGCTGGCATTTTTACTGAACAATGGTGGATTTACTGGTAAGAAAACTCACCTCTACATCATTCAAGGCACGGTAGTCACCACAAGGAAGAATTGGCTCTCCTGGTAGATTTAATTTAATCGGGCCAATAGCAGTACGATGTAGATGAATCACTGGATAGCTTAGCAGTTGAGCAACACGACGGATCTGTCGGTTTCTACCTTCCGTTAAGACTACCTCCAAAAGTGTGGATTGACCCTTACGCTTAAGTACACGGACTTGAGCGGGTAACGTTTTTTTACCCAGCAGATTAACACCTTCACGCCAAGTTTGCAGTACCGATTCTGGGGGATTACCCCGTACCCAAACCTGATACGTCTTAGGTATGTGATGACTAGGATGGGTCAGGCGAAATGTTAGCTCACCATCATTGGTCAGTAGTAATGCACCTGTAGAATCCGCATCCAGCCTTCCTACAGGATGAATCCCCTGACCCTTGGTTAGTTTATCCGGTAATAAGTCAATTACTGTCGGACGATTCTGGGAATCTCGGCAAGTGGAAACTACTCCAGCAGGCTTGTTCAGTAAAAGGTAGATAGATTGAGGTCGGTGATAGGGGTTTATCGGTTTGCCATCCACTTCGATTACATCTGTTTCTGGATCAGCTTTCTGCCCCAAATGTACAGTCGTACCATTTAGGCGCACTTGTCCTGCGGCTATCATCTTCTCGGCTCGACGCCGTGACGCAATACCCCACTGTGAAAGAATTTTTTGTACTCTTTCCTCCATGACCCAACATTTGGCTTGAGCTTTGTCTTCTGGACTATGGTGATGCTGAATTTAGTTTGCCTTATGCTTATAGTGTGCCCAGGAGTTGATTTCCATTAGACAACGACTTCAAAATACTATGTACAAATAGTACAAGAAGGTGTTCTTTTGGTTAAAACTCCGAAAAGCTCGAAGCAAAAGCCAAGCCAGATTATCAGCAAAGTTATTTCCCCAGCGCTACGGCTGTGGCTGCGATCGCAAGTAGAGGAAGTTGCTACATTGCAACTAAACATTGTGGGATGCGATCGCCAAATCCTGACTGGTTACATTCCTCAGGTTGCCCTTACTGCCAACCAAGCAGTTTATCAAGGACTGCATCTAAGCCAAATTCAGCTCGAAGGCAGTAATATTAGACTCAACCTGGGTCAGATAATTAAGCGTAAACCCGTACGTCTTTTAGAACCAGTTCCCGTAGTGGGTCAGCTATTACTCCTAGAACCAGACCTGCAATCATCTCTTGAAGCACCCTTGTTATCTAACGCTTTGACGGAGTTATTATATACATTCCTTAAATCAGATGATATCATTAAACCCGGTAACGACCCAATAACGCCACAAATACGCTGGCAAAAGATTAATCTCAATATAGGACAGCTGACATTAAGAGGCATTTATACTAATCCTGATGTTGTTACCAAGCTGATAGTAATTCGTGCTGGTATCCAACTAGCTACCCCCAACCAACTGGAACTGAACCCCTTGCAAGTTCAGATAGACCCTGATGCCCCCCCTATTAGTTTAGATGGGTTTCTAATAAATTTAGGACCAGAGGTGGAGCTTCAAGAACTTACCCTGACCACTGGACAACTGATATGTCGTGGAGGATTGAAAGTAATGCCTTAGTCGTTAGTCCTTAATCGTTATTTATGATACTTTTAGCTGTTATTAATTAGCTGAAGCGCGTTTATATTGTGGCTATATAATTCATAATTATATCATTACCGCGTCATTACTCCGCTTCATTACCTGTAATAAAAGCATCCTTTCCATCCTTAGCAAAAAACCTACCCATAACACTTTTGTTAGGTGCGCTTACAGTCGTCGAATTAAATTCGCTCTTAGTGCGCGCCTTCTAGGGCGCGAGCAATCCCTCGCGCCCTAGGGTCGCACCTCAAGGTGCGCGCCTCTGGATGCAGTTGCTGATGGTTTGGGTTCTGTGTGCCCAAGCAAGGGTCCACACCTGTCAGCCATGCAAAGCGCGAGTGGTTTGTTCGCGTTCGCCTTTGGCGTGGCCTACGGCCAAGCGTCGCCAAAGGCG
>NZ_MKZS01000001.1:8091607-8100304 GCF_001942495.1 Moorena bouillonii PNG | reverse complement strand
AAGCCTTACGATGTAAGGGTTACAGAGATTGGTAGTAGGAAATTAATTTTGTTTAGGTGCTTAGCAAGAGGGCCAAGACAGGCAAGAGGGGCAATAAAAAATGGTCTATTTGTAGCATTCTTTGAGCTACTTGATTGATAATTCCACTACAATGCCAGTGCTAAACCATCTTAGCAGCAACTGAGTTATCACCACGCTCCCCACTTAGGACTGACTGACCTAGGACTGATCCACGTAGGACTGACCCACTCTCCGACTCAATACTCAGGATTAGGCACTGACGCACTCAACAGCACCATATCGTGCCATAAAGGTATTGCTTGCATCCTCTTGATTGCGCAGCCAAGCCCACATTTGGTCTCCGAGGCAAAAATGCCACCACTCTCTAGGATGACACCGGAACCCAGCCGAGTACATTAAATTTTTTAACAGCTGTCGATTGTGATGATAAGGCAAGTCTTGTTGATTAGCGTAATAATCGGGATGGGAACGTGGTGAGACTTCATCAATGGGAGAGCCCATATCAATGGTTTCACCGGTAGCATCCACCAGGGTAATATCTAACGCACCACCTGTACTGTGAGGGGGAGGAGTCATGGGGTTAGAGCTCGGTACTGCCCAAAATTGATAGACTTGTTTCCAAATGGCTTGCTGTTGTTTTTCCGATAGGATGGTTGGGTTGATTTGTTGTGCCTGAACTACTTCGGCAAAGGTATGGTCAACCATGAATTGTTGGACTTCCACCGGTCGGTAGCCATCAAAAATCTCGATGCGCCAACCTGGATGCTGCTGTTGGAGTTGGCTTTGAGCCACAAAGAGTGCTTCTATCACACTCTGGCGCAGATAATAAGGGGAAGCCTTACCATAAGGTGCCCCCAGTTTTTGGTAGGGGTGAGGGGTACGAGCGGCAAATTGTTCTAAGGGAATGGGGATGAGGGGTTCTCCACACTCTACAATTGGGATTTGCTGATAAGGTTTCATAAGTTATAGCAGTTCTCAGTTTTTTCAGCATACTCAAACCACAAGAGCCACTACTTTTTCCCTGTTCCCTGTTCCCTGTTCCCTGTTCCCTGTTCCCTGTTCCGAAGTTCAACACTTCTAGATTTATCGCTATTACCATTAGGATAAACGTCAGGCACGGGATCATAACCTCCTGGATAGAGAGGATGACACCGTAGAATACGGCGAATTCCTAGCAAACCGCCCCGAAAGACACCAAACCGCTCAATGGCTTGGATAGCATACTGGGAACAGGTTGGTCGAAAGCGACAGACTGGGGGAAATAGGGGCGAAATAAACGCTCGATAGCCTCGAATTAGCCAAATCAGTAAAAGTTTCATGTAATGGTCACTCAATCTAATACAGTAATAAATAGGTCTTACAGTATGCTGCCATCAAATCCTTGTTTAATTCTGTACCCTGGATAGAATCAATCCCAACCCTATGGCTGCAAATTGCGCTGATTGCTGTCGGTCTCGGTGCGATTGTGCTGCTGGCGGAAACGCTACATCAGCGCACCGCCAGGGATTCAGAAATTACCCGTAAAATTGTTCACATTGGCACGGGTAACGTTATTTTAGTGGCTTGGTGGCTACAAATACCTGGCTGGGTAGGTATCTTGGCATCAGTTATCGCTGGTGCGATCGCTCTTTTGTCCTATTACATTCCTATTTTGCCTGGTATTAACAGCGTTGGGCGCAAAAGCCTAGGCACTTTCTTCTATGCTGTCAGTATTGGTGTCGTGATTGCCTGGTTTTGGCCCTTACAACAATTCCAGTATGCCGCTATTGGTATTTTAGTGATGGCATGGGGGGATGGACTGGCAGGACTGATTGGTCAGAAATTTGGCCAACATCCCTATCAGGCTTGGGGGATGCAAAAAAGCTGGGAAGGGTCTGGGACCATGGCCATAACTAGCTATGTCGTCAGTAGCCTGATCCTTTTCGCTGTTCAAGGTAATATCTGGGAAACCTGGTTGATGTCAATTGCGATCGCATTCTTTGCCACAGTATTAGAAGCCTTCTCCAAGTTCGGTATTGATAATCTCACAGTTCCTATCGGTAGTGCAGCAGTAGGGTTCTTTTTAGGTCAAATCCTCAGCTTGGGTTGAAGGCTCTTGAAATAGCTCAAGTTATGACCCTGTGCTTGATAGTAGATATTAAACTAAGAATAAATCAAACGTTGATAGTAAGCGAGAATTGAGTTAATGTTACAGTTTTACAATAATCCTATGTCCAACAATGCCCGACGGGTATGGATTGCTTTATTAGAAAAACAGATTGAATTTGAGCCTGTTGAAATAAAATTAGATGGTGATCAATTTACGCCAGAATTTATTGAAATCAATCCTTTTCATCACGTTCCAGTCCTAATCGATGATGGATTTAAAGTGATAGAATCCTTAGCGATATTAGATTATTTAGAAGCTAAATATCCAACTCCTGCTCTTATGCCCACTGACCCCCAAGCTATTGCTACAGTGAGGATGATAGAACTGGTCAACGTCAATGAGCTTGCTCCTGCTATCGTAACATTTATGCGCCATAACTTGGAGATTGAAGTAGAAGCAAAAAAATTAGAGCAAGCTCAAAAACAAGTTGCCAAAGTGATGAAATTTTATAACGAAAAATTAGGCAATAAAAACTATTTTGTAGAAGGGCAATTTACGGTAGCCGATATTGTCGCCGGTTTGTCGGTATATTTTCTCAGCAAGATCGGCGTTTCTTTAGCTGACTATCCCTCAGTTCAAAATTGGCAAACAGCTTTACAGCAACGGGAAAGTTGGCAGCAAGTGCAACCAACACCAGAAGAGTTTGAAATGTTTAAAGCAAAGGTGAAAGCAATTTTGTCACGCTAAACCACTAGACAATTCGCAACGCCTGAGTTATTGGGAGTGGTGAGTGGTGAGTAGGGAGTAGGGAGTAGCTCACAGGGGTAGGTTTTTTACATTTGGGTCGGGAGTCGGGAATCGGGAGTCGGGAATCGGGAGTCGGGAATCGGGAAAAGCGGGAAATGGGGAGAATTATCCCGGAAACTAGTGTGTATTTTGATACATATTTTGAGGAATTTCTACGTAGCGATGCAGCGCGGTCTTGGGGAGCCAGTGCGGTCTTGGGGGTTCCCCCCATGAGCAACTGGCGTGGTTTCCCCCACTCGCGCTTTGCATCAAGACAATCAAAGTACCTACTCGCCCCTTTGTAAAAAACCTACCCTTATGAGGTAGGGAGTAGGGAGTTATGAGAACCGCTACATTACCAAATGAGCTGCATCACGGTGTTCGCTCCCAGCTTAAATCATCCCGTCAATAGGCAACCCCACATTAGCTTTAGGGGCGCACGCTGTGCGCCCCTAAGGGTGTTGTTTATTCCAGCAATAACCCCTATAGTTAGCGTTCAAATTCTAGCTAAATTCAAAGAATTTACCGAAGAATTTACCAAGATGCCTCTTTTTGCTCAAAGGGGTCACCGCTAAAGGGTTGAACACCAATAGCAGGATAAATGTCATCATTAGGACCAAAAATCCTAGCTACTGCTTCAGAAAGATATTGAATACTGCTTTCCAATAGTTTGTAAAAACCCATAAAATTGCTCTCCTGAATTAGTTGAGTTAGAGTTGAAAACAGCAGCAGTGGTTATAATTACCGCGAACCTTTAGCTTTTATGGTGGTTCACGATTACTTTCCTGCTCTCATCAAATTGCTGTTCTCAAATTATTGAGTATTAACTCTCAGTAAAGACTGAAAGACGTTTTTGTCTTGGTGTACTTAATCTTATCGAAAATTATCGATTTGGGATCAGGATTAGTAATATTTGTTTGGCAATATTTGCAATACTTTTATCAAGGTTAACTAATCACTAAGATTTGTTTGGTAATTTTGAGATGCTTGTTAACAAATCTGTACCTATTTAAAGTTCCTTTACCTTATGTTAAACATTACTACTTAAACAGTACTACCATGAATGATAAACACCAGGAATTAATACCTACACCTGAGGACTATAGCTTATTAACTGACCTGTATCAGCTGACCATGACAGCCTGTTATAGTGGTGAAGGCTTAGCCCAAAAACGAGCTTCCTTTGAACTATTTGCCCGACGTTTACCTAATGGCTTTGGTTACTTGATTGCTATGGGACTCGCCCAGGTACTCGACTACCTGGAACAGTTTCGCTTTAGTCCCCAGGCACTAGAAGCATTACAACAGACAGACATTTTTCAGGGAGCACCGGAACAGTTTTGGTCACTCTTAGCAGAAGGAAGCTTCACCGGTGATGTGTGGGCAGTGCCCGAGGGAACAGCAATATTTGCTAATGAACCGTTGTTGCGGGTGGATGCTCCTCTGTGGCAAGCACAGATAGTAGAAACTTACCTACTCAATACAATTAACTATCAGACCTTAATTGCCACTAAGGCAGCACGGCTAAGAGATGTGGCGGGGGCCGAAGCTACCTTACTAGAGTTTGGCACTCGACGGGCCTTTAGTCCTCAGGCATCCTTGTGGGCAGCACGAGCAGCTATAGCAGCTGGGTTGGATGGCACATCTAATGTATTAGCAGCCCTTAAATTAGGATGTCAGCCTCAAGGAACCATGGCTCATGCTTTGGTCATGGCGATCACAGCAGTATCTGGAAGTGAGCAGGATGCTTTTACGGCCTTTTATCGCTATTTTCCCAATGCTCCCTTATTAATAGATACCTACGATACTGTAGCAGCCGCTAAGAGTCTGGCTCAACAAATCGCAGCTGGAGAAATCCAAGTGACTGGAGTACGTTTGGATTCTGGGGATTTAGTGACCTTGTCCCAAGAGGTGCGATCGCATTTACCCAATGTCTCAATTTTTGCCAGTGGGGATTTAGACGAGTATGAAATAGCCAGACTCAAAGAGGCTGGTGCTTGTATCAACGGTTATGGACTCGGAACTCGGCTAGTCACTGGAAGCCCAGTCAATGGAGTCTACAAATTAGTAGAAATTGATGGCATTCCCACCATGAAACAGTCCAGTAGCAAAATCACCTATCCAGGACGCAAGCAAATCTATCGCCAATTTCACCAAGATACAGTTATCAAAGACCGGCTAGGATTAATGGCTGAATCCTGCCAAGATCATGAACAACCTTTGCTGGAACAAGTAATCAAACAAGGTCAACGACTAAAGCCACCAGAATCCTTAGACACCATCCAAAAACGCACAGCTGCCTCTGTTGCTAGTCTTGCCACTTCAACGCGAGAACTTCATCAGCCAACCCCACTACCGGTAGAAATTTCTGATGCCCTACAGCAGCTCACCATAGCTAGCTCCAAAAGGTAAGCTAAAACGCATTTAAAATGCTTTTTAGCAAGGCAAAAGGCAAAAGGCAAAAGGCAAAAGGGCACTGGGATCTATCTTTTTTATTTGATTTCACTAATATACAGTTTAAATGCACAACAGCTTAATCTGTTACAGATTAATCAATAACTTAGATTGAATGCCAACTGCTCTATTCCCTATTCCCTGTTCCCTTCCCCCCTTATTAAGGGGGGTTAGGGGGATTCCTGTTCCCTAAAACCCAGATATATGTACTTAATCAAGTCGCAAACCGCTAGAACAAATAACTACAAATACCGCCAGCACAGAAGAGACGTGTAAACTACCAAAATCACTGGAAACGCCACTCTTCCAAACTCCATTAATTTGCTAATCTTAATCTTACCAGACTGAAAGCGCTCACTATTCCCAATCACCACCATCAACAACTGTAAGCCATTGAGTACATAAACGATAAAAAAGGCATAGTCTAGAGCCACTACATAGCCAACCCCCTCCGGTAGTGCTTCTATCAAGCTCAGATGGTAAAAGACAATCGCTAGTAGCAAGCCACTTACTGCTTCTACGGAGATGTGATCGAAGGGGAGAAACATGAACAGGTATCCCACCACTACAAAAAACAGTAGAGGCAATAGATTCTTGATACTGAAACTGACTAAATCCCGCTTGATTTTAATAACCACATTGAATCGGGAGTATTCTATATCTAAGTCTGTGTCGATAAATCGTCGATTGCCCAAAGTCGAATCGTTAATCACCGTATCCTGGAAAAAATTAGCATTCTCAACACTCCAATCGGTAATCTTATCAAACACTTTAGCTCTCTTCCAATTTTTGAGAACTTTTTCTGTAGTGGTGTCTCGCATTCCCACGAAGTCCACTACATAAATTAGTTTGTCCCGGGTTAGGTTAAGATGTCGAAATCTGGCTGATAGAGTCTGATGGTCAAACGGGTAATCGTGAAAATCAAACTTTTCATGAAAATCGCCTTTAACCCGGTAGACTTTATAATTAATACCATCATTTAACTCTGTATCTATCGGTTCCTTTAAGGTCAATTTTTCTCCTGAATCTAGCCGCTCAATGCCATAATTTGTGAACTCGATTTGGTCTGCTGGAATATCGCCTTGGTACCTAAACCAAATGTAAAAATCCACCAAATAGGAGGACGTTTTTTCATCTATGTGACTAATCTCATTGATATCCATCCCGGTGTAAACGATATGGGTCTTTACCATATAGTTATTACCAACCTTTACAATTTCACCACTGTCGAGCTGTTCTTGCAGATTAACAACAGCCCGTAAGTCCGGGATTATTTGCAGCTGGCTAAACGCTGAAATAAACTTTCTTCTATCAAAAATACCCACAAAAAATGGTGCTACTGCATTGCCGTAATAGTCAAAATAAATATTTCTGGTTGCCCCCTTGAATGCCGTTTCCTGGCTATTAATAGTTGCTAAGCTTTCTTTAAGCATCAAACGGTTTTTCGGTAAATCATCCCAGGTAAGATCAGAGCGTTTAATGGCCTCAACAATGGCTATTGCCGCATCATAATAGCAAGTCGCCACCCATCCCGGCGCTTGTTTGTACTTCTTTTCAAATTCGTTTCTGAACTGTTGACCGCTATCATCAGAAATGTCAAAAATAATCGGAGCTATGGCATAAATTCCATTGGTAAAGAAGCCTACTTCATCTCTCTCCTCTGGGGAGTCTTCAAACCGTTGAGCCAGCGATATTTCGGCTAAGGAGTCACCGCCAAAAATGGGGAAATCCATCTTAGAACTCTTCATTTTGGCAATTAATCGAGCCACTTGATTGCGATTAGCTGTCATCACAATCACTCCTGGGTCTCTGCCGCTATTTTTTAAAGCCAATAAATCTTGATAAATCGTTTCTATGGCTTGGTCTATATCATCCCCTAATACCCACTTACTGGCTACTTCTCCCCCTAACTCCTGAAACGTCTCTTCAACAGTCTTCCCTAAGGTCAAGCCATAAGTGCTGGGGCTGTAAACTAGGCTAATATTGGAAGATCCCAGAATCTTTTGGATATAATTGGCGATAAAAGTACCCTGAGCACTGTTAGAAAAAATGGTGCGAAAATACCAACTGTTCGATTGGGTGAACCCATCAGCAGTAGCTGAGCCGGTCACCGCAGGAATCTTATGGTGTTGATAAACTTCACCAGCAGCCGTAGATACCCCACTACTGTAATGACCAATCACTGCGATCGCATTTGATTGAGCAATCTTCTTCGCAACCTGCCGTGCCACATCCTGATTTCCTTGGTCATCATAAACCTCTAGCTTCAACTTTTTGCCCTTAACACCACCAGCCTTGTTAACTTGGTTAATGTAAAGTTCAGCACCGTCTACCATTGCTCTGCCTGAGCGTTGTGCTGATTCACTAGCATTGCTTAACGGAGCTGCGATCGCAATGGTTATCCTCTCTTGATATCCCTGGAAGGTATCGATTGCTACAACTGTAGCGCAGGCAAGCAGTACTATAGATACTAATACGATGGCTTTTTTTAGCATATATCACCTGATCAGTTGAATGGTCACAGATTACAGGTTACAGGTTACAGGTTACAGGTTTAACGTTACAGGTTACAGGTTGTTCGCGTAGCGTGGCCTTTTGGCCAAGGTTACAGGTTGAAAGTTACAGGTTGAAGGTTACAGGTTGAAGGTTTAACGTTATAGTTTACAGGTTTAACGTTATAAAGTTTATATTTTACGTTACAGGTTACATGTTACATGTTTAACGTTACAGGTTGCCAGTTATACATCCGGCTTTCAGTTGTTAACCCTCTAATCTTCAACCATCAACCATCAAACCATCAAACCATCAACCATCAAACCTTCTATCTTAAACCATCAACCATCAAACCATCAACCTTCAACCATCAACCTTCAACATTCAACCATCAAACCATCAACCTTCAACATTCAACCATCAACCTTCAACCATCAACCTTCAACATTCAACCATCAAACCATCAACCTTCAACATTCAACCATCAAACCATCAACCATCAACCATCAACCTTGGCCAAAGGCCACGCTACGCGAACAACATTCAACCATCAAACCATCAACCATCAAACCTTGGCCAAAAGGCCACGCGATCGCTGAAAGCGGGACTTCGTCCATCGCGTTCAACCTTGGCCAAAAGGCCACGCGATCGCTGAAAGCGGGACTTCGTCCATCGCGTTCAACCTTGGCCAAAAGGCCACGCGATCGCTGAAAGCGGGACTTCGTCCATCGCGTTCAACCTTGGCCAAAAGGCCACGCGATCGCTGAAAGCGGGACTTCGTCCATCGCGTTCAACCTTGGCCAAAAGGCCACGCGATCGCTGAAAGCGGGACTTCGTCCATCGCGTTCAACCTT
>NZ_MKZS01000001.1:8079018-8091507 GCF_001942495.1 Moorena bouillonii PNG | reverse complement strand
TTCCCTATTCCCTATTCCCTATTCCCTATTCCCTATTCCCTATTCCCTATTCCCTATTTTCTGTAATAGAGCCATAGCAATTGCTTTAGGTAAGATCCTCAGGGATATCACCGGCACTTCCGTGCTATAAATTCAATAAACTAATAGGTGGGAACTATTCATCTATCAGCTTCTCAGCCGTCAGCTTTGGAAGGGTTAACTTCTGTTGCTCTCATCTGAATGTTCGCTTTTCCAGGTTTAGATACTTGTTTAATTCTTTCATTAAATAAAACAATACACCATTAAACCTTTTAAGCAAAGCTTATGAAGCATAAGTAACAACAGGGATTAATTATGAAATAAATGTTAAATAGTTAAATAAACTCAAGTGATGATCTGAGCTCAAGTTGTGATCAAATGGCGCAGATCGACCTAGAGGTCTCCTGTCCATGGAACACTGTCAAGAAAAACCTTTTGAAACCTTCATCAACTTCTGGCTATGAGGCGGTGGATGAACCTTCCTGTAGTGGTATCAATTTAATTGTAGTTAAGAATATAATTTATATTTACTAAGTAAAGTATTGTATTATACTGAAAGGTTGAGCTAATTTGTTAAGTGAACAACATAATTATTATCTTGGCTGAAGTCAGCCTGGTCATCGTAGTTTTCTGTCTAGTCAACTGGCTGGTGGGTAGACTATTCAAGCAACTGATCAGAGTTGCTTGGTTCCAAAAGGTGAACAGCAATGCTAGAAACCTCCGCCAGAACCTCCAGGCGCTGATCGTTATCTGTTGTATAGTGCTATGCCTTCTAATTGTTGGTGGCAACGGTTGGCTGATCTATCGCGGGAAAGACCTCAAGGAATACACACTCCAGTTAGTGAGCAATATTCCCAAAGGATTCTGGATAACCCTTGGCACTGGGTTAGGCAAATGCATCTGCCTTCTGATGCTAGTTGCGTTCGCCATGAAACCCTTGCAGCGTTTGCTCAACTATGGCTGCGTTCGGGCAAAGAAACTAGAACAAATCACTGCTAGTGATGAAAGCATTGAGGATTTGTTCAGTTACTTAACCAAAATCCTTACCAGTGGACTCTGGCTGCTTTCCCTAATCTGGTGTACCCAGTTTCTGAAAGTGCCAGAATCCACAACTAAGTATCTGTACGTTCTTCTTAACATCTATCTGATTATTGGAATCGGGTTGCTCATTCTGAGATCCATCGTGGTCATTATCGATAGCATAGACAACCTGACTGTTCAATACTCTAGCCCTGATAATATCCTGCGATTCTATAGCAATCTCAGGCATCGGATTCCTTTCTTTAAGGGGTGCCTAGAATATATAATCTATGTTACCATGGCCACCCTGGTGGTTGAGCAAGTAGAGATAATTGCTAACTTAGCCACCTATGGATCGAAAGCTGTCAAAATTATCGGTATCATCTTCCTGAGTCGTGGCTTGATCGTGATCGCCAATTTGTTCCTCGAAGAAGCACTGCTTAGGTCCCCGAAGCTGACTGATGTGCAGCGAAAGAAGCGGTTAACGATTATTCCCATACTAGAGAGTTTACTGAAGTACTTGATTTACTTCGGTTCGGGTATATTGATCCTCGATACCATAGAAATTGACGCCACCCCAATCCTAGCGGGTGCTGGCATTGTGGGGCTAGCGGTCGGTCTTGGGGCGCAGAGTCTCATTAACGATATGGTTAGTGGATTCTTTATTCTCTTTGAAAACTACTACCTGGTAGGTGACTATATCCAGACAGGGGAAGCCGAGGGGATTGTGGAGGCGATTGAACTGAGAACTACCCGTATTCGACACTTCAATGGTCAAATGTATATTATTCGGAACGGGGATATTGGCTCAATTACCAATTACTCCAAGGACTATATCTATGCTGTAGTGGAAGTTGGCATAGAATATGATGCTGACCTGGATCATGTGTACAGGGTGATCGAAAAGGTGGGACACCAGTTAAAAGAGAAGTATTCCGAGGTAATTGAACCGACCAAGGTGGATGGAATCGAGGACTTTGGGGATTTTGATCTGTCCATAAGAACCGTTACCAAAGTTAAACCTGGAAAGCACCGCCTGATTAAGCTAGTGCTTCGTAAAATGATCAAGGATTTCTTTGACCAGGAGGGCATTGAATTAAACGTTCAGGATCCGGTGTTTATTTTGAAACAATAGGGTTGAAACAAGCTTAGCCTAGGCGATAGCGCTACGCGCACGCTGCGCGAACGAGGTCAGATCGCAGCAGTTGATTGGCCTTGGCCTTGGCCTATTGGCCACGCTACGCGAATGGGCCACGCTACGCGAATGGCCACGCTAAGCGAACGGGCGTTTGAAACTCCCGTTATTTCAGGGGCGTTGCGCTTTTAGAGAGATTATTTGTGGTGGTATGGAAGATATACAACAGCGAAAAGAGGGGAAAGTAAGCTGTAATACATCTATATAAAGCATATCTTACTCGCATCTACATCTAATTGATTTATAAATTGAACCGGCACGGGGAGAGGATTGTAGAGTTTTTCCCGCTGACTCAAAAATAGATAAGTTAAATAGACGACAGCTTAGTAGGGTGGGTTATTAACCCACTCTACTCAAGGGAGTTCCTGGATAAGTCCTGATCAGTTGGAGTTCTCAGTAAATCCTATTTGATTTCCCGGATTTCTCAGGCTCTGTCCATTGTAACGACTGTCATGCCCCCTAGTTGAAGGACTTTTGTCAATCAACTAGGGGGCTATCACCATTGGTATCAGGGCTGAAGCAAATAAGCTATATATAGCGTGTAGTAGTTCAAGCGTTCGCAGCAAAGCGGGACGAAGTCCATCGCATTCTGTTTCCTTTGAGTGTACCCTAATCCGTGGCGCGTTTAAATTTTATAATTCTGAAGCTAAAACCCAACCCTAGGCTTAGATCGCTTTTCACGCACTAGATGCTGAAGAGCAAACCTAATCTCAAACCCCTTTGAGCTTTTAACTAACTTTTAACTAACTATGGTCAATATTGCCCTGTTTGGTACCAGTGCAGATCCCCCAACTTGTGCTCATCAAGCCATTCTCCAGTGGCTATCCCATCACTATGACCAAGTGGTGGTTTGGGCCTCAGATAATCCATTCAAGTCTCATCAGACCACCCTCGAACAACGTTCCCACATGCTCAAGTTACTGATTGAGGAGATTGACCCGTATCAAAATCCGATCCGTGTCAGCCCCGACTTGAGTAGCCCGAGAACCTTGGAAACCATAGCACTAGTTAAACAGCGCTGGGGATTACAGGCAAACTTGACTCTGGTGATTGGTACTGATTTAATCCGTCAGATGCCCCGTTGGTATCAAATTGAACAATTGTTAAAACAAGTACAGTTGCTGGTGATACCTCGTTCAGGATATGGAGTAGATCAGGCTAGTTTAGAAAAGTTGAAGCATCTAGGAGCACAATTAGCGATCGCTAATATTACGGTACCATCAGTTTCCTCTACAGCGTATCGTGAGAATGGTGATACAACAGCACTGACTCCTCTGGTTAAGGACTATATCCATCAAGAGCAGTTGTACCAATGACCCAAAGCAGCAATATAAAGGTCAAACTACCAGCTCTAGCCAACTTCCAGGTCAGGGCCCGTCATGTGATTTTTTCCGTCAATACCCAACAAAGCGGCCTTTTGGTACTCCAAGAGCAAGCCTTTCTTGGTAAATGGAGTTTACCAGGAACCTTTGTGTGGCACGGAGAATCATTAGACCATGCTGGCGATTGGCCGTTGGCCACGCTACGCGATTGGCCTTGGCCTTTGGGCCACGCTACGCGAATGGCCACGCTACGCGAACGGATTTGGGCAGAGAAAATTCGAGTTAACAACGTGTACCTAGAGCAACTGTACACTTTCGGAAAACTAGGTCGTTATCCACCAAAATTGGTTAGAGTCGAGGTTACCTATAACCACCACTACGCCATGGGTTACCTATCCGTCAGTTACTTTGCCCTAGTGCGACTAGAAGAAGCTAAATTCAACACAGATGATGTCAGTGGTATTGCCTGGTATTCCATCGAGCATGTGCCGCAGGTCCCCTTTGACCATAATCCAATTTTGGACTATGGTCAAAGGCATTTGCGCAACAAATTGGCAGACAATCCTGTCGGCTTTGACGTGTTCCGAGATGTATTTACCCTCAAAAATATCTATACTATTTATCGACTGTACACCACAGTTTTTTGGGAAAACGTCTCGGATTATTACAATTTTAGCCCTCGTATTTTAAAGCTATGCTTCCTGGCTGATACTAGTTGAAAAGTGTCTCAGGGAGCAGGTCGTCCATGAAGTTTGTACCGCTTTGATGCGGAGGCATATGCTCGTTTAAAGGATAAACCGTTGGTATTTATGTAGCAATGAAAAAACATCTGTAATTGTGGTTCAGAAAATCCTATTCATTGAGGATGACGATTTCAATCGAGAAGTTATCACTGAATACCTTCAGTTGCAAGGGTATGACGTTTGCGCTTTACCCCATGGGTTAACCATTAAACGAGACCTCGCCGACTTTCAACCTGACTTGATTCTGCTGGATCTCAAATTACCAGAAGTTGATGGCTTTACCTTGATCGAAAAACTCAAGAAATCCCAATGGGCAACAATCCCTATAGTTATCCTTTCTGCCTACTCCTTCCCAGCAGACAAAAAGCGAGCTCTAAGACTAGGGGCTAGTCGTTATCTAGTCAAACCAGCGCTTCTCAGAGAAATAGAACAAGCCATAGAGGAAGAAATAACCAATTGATATCCAGTCAGCTTTTTTTGTCATTTGTCTTCAGAGCCACAAGGTTGAGCCGCCTGCCAAACACTCTTGTGGTATACAATACCGATGTTACCAGATATCATAGGAGTTTGAAGTCTTAGGCAGGACTTACACAAAACTAGGTGACAAACTCGTTTAAGTAGTAAGCTTCCTTAAGAACACACCCTACAAATAGGGTTCCTAAGTTTTGTTAGGTAAATCATTGACATTAATTTTATCATCAGTCATGGAATTAGTTTTTTTGATTCTGCTGTAGGATAAATTCCTCAACGATTTCGCTCAGATTCTCTATAGAGCGTCCCATCTTAGCAATTTTGGCTTCTGTCTGAGACAGTCCGAGAACTGCATTTTGAAGTTGGTTGGCTAGACTTTGAATCTCTTCTCGATAACGGTTTTCGAGTTCTTCTACGTTCATGATTTATTTCTGATTACTTAATCTACACTATCAAGGATTAGGTTTGCGTTAGGGTTTACGTTTACGTTTGCGTTTATGTTTAATTTCGTTAAAAATTTATAATTAATTTATAATTATCTCTCATAAAAATAATATATTAATAACAATGAAATTATCGGAATGAGACCCATAGCTGATTATAAAAATTATAGATTGTTAAAATTTATTTGTGCCCATAAATTAATCAAATCCATCAGCCGCAAGCTTTGGAGTTGATTTACTAACTTGTTCAAAAAATAAAACTAGTCAATCAATACAAAAAATAATAATCATGAACCCGTTACTTTTTATAGAAAAACAAAAAAACACAAAACGATATCAACTGTATATTTTCGCCTTTAATTACTAACCAAACCCAGATTACTAAAGATTGTGTGAAGTAGATGGCATAAACTATAAAAAACAAGCAAAAATGATGAAGATTGCGATCGCTCAACTCAACCCCACCATTGGTGATATTACAGGCAACGCTCAACAGATTCTTGAAGTAGCCAACACTGCTGCGAGTCAGGATGTGCGTCTGTTGCTGACACCAGAATTATCCTTGTGTGGCTATCCACCACGAGATTTGCTGCTAAATCCCAAGTTTCGAGAATCGATGACTACACAAGTGCAACAACTAGCTCAGCAGCTACCATTGTCTCTAGCTGTTTTGGTCGGCACAGTAACACGGAATACCAAAGCAGAGCTTGCTGGTGGCAAACCTTTATATAACAGCATTGCTCTACTAGAGGGGGGAAAAGTACGGCAGATTTTTCATAAACGACTCTTGCCCACCTATGATGTTTTCGATGAAAACCGCTACTTTGAACCAGGACGGGAGAGTAATTCCTTCACCATTGATGACCAGCCATTAGCAATCACAACTGAGAATGCCCACTCCCCAATTAAAATCGGTGTTACCATTTGCGAAGACTTGTGGAACGATGAAGAGTTTTGGGGCAAACGCAGCTATCAAGTCAATCCGATCACAGATTTAGTTCAACAGGGTGTAGACCTAGTGGTAAACTTGTCCGCCTCACCCTATAGCGCAGGTAAACAGAAAACTCGGGAACCAATGTTGCGCCATAGCGCTAGCCGTTACCATACACCTATCCTCTACGCCAATCAGCTAGGAGGCAATGATGACCTGATATTTGATGGGTGTAGTGTAGCATTTAATCAGGCTGGTGAGATGCTATGTCGCGCCCGTGCCTTTGAAACAGACTTAGTCATTGTGGAATATGACCGAGAAACACAGGATCTCGTCACCCCACCAGAAACAACTATACAGTCTCCACCATCAGCAGCAATAGCACCAGCCCCAGCCAGCCTAGACGAAGAAATTTGGTCAGCCTTAGTCCTAGGAGTCCGGGATTACACCCGTAAGTGTGGTTTTAAAAAAGTCGTAATTGGTTTGAGTGGTGGGATTGATTCTGCTCTTGTGGCTGCTATTGCCACCGCCGCCTTAGGACCAGAGAATGTCTTGGGGATTCTCATGCCTTCTCCCTACAGTTCTGACCACTCCGTCAAAGATGCTCTCTCTTTAGCACAAAACCTAGGTATTAAGACTCATACCCTAGCCATTGGTTCCTTGATGGAAGGGTTTGACCAAACCTTAGCCTCTCTATTTGCTGGGACAGAGTTCGGTGTGGCTGAAGAGAATATTCAATCCCGAATTCGGGGCAGCTTACTGATGGCGATCGCTAATAAATTTGGCTATCTCCTGCTCTCTACTGGCAACAAGTCAGAGATGGCAGTGGGTTACTGTACCCTCTATGGTGATATGAATGGTGGATTAGCTGTAATTGCCGATGTTCCCAAAACCCGAGTCTACTCCCTATGTCGGTGGCTAAATTCTAGGGCAGAGGAGTCCCAGGTTAATCAGAAGTTGCAGGTTAGTACGCTCAATGTTGAACCTTCAGACTCCTCTTCTAAGCTTCAAGCTGATCAGCTTCAACCTGGTAACCTAAGCGACTCGAACGCCAAAGGGGAACAACTTTTAAGCCAAACAGAAATTATTCCTTCTAACATTCTAATCAAGCCCCCTAGCGCTGAATTAAAACCTGGTCAAGTAGACCAAGATTCCTTGCCATCCTACGATATCCTAGATGATATTCTGGAGCGACTGATCCACCAGCACCAAGCCCCGGAACAAATTATTGATGCAGGTCATCAGCCCGAAGTGGTTAACAAAATCATCCGACTAGTCGCTCGTGTTGAATTTAAGCGCCGACAAGCCCCGCCAGGCTTAAAGGTTACTGACCGCGCCTTTGGTACTGGCTGGCGGATGCCAATTGCTAGTCGTTGGCTATAGCATTAATCTATCTCCAACGTATATTTGCTAACAGTCAGCATATGTGGAAACTCATTGACGATTTGCTAGAGCTTTCGAGAGTTAGCGGTGACCCGATGGAGCAACGTTTTATTTTACCCTTCCGCCCTTCACAAATTATTCGCTATAATAACTCTATTGCTTCGTCTCCTCTACACCTGAAAACTATTGCAATCACTACTGATATAATGATTAGCAATAGTTAAATTACAATTGATTATCTGTGTGCAAACATAAAAATGGCAAAATGGCAGCCATGTGTTTCATTTTTATGATAATACAGGCTTTAAGATGGCTAACGTTAATTATGGCTATAGGCAATTTAAGCTGTTAGGAATTAAATTTACATAAATCGCAGCTTGTTTACCCCCATGCTTGGTGCGGGGCATGAAAACAAGTTAGGGGATGCACACCCCTGGTCTACTTTGTTTGTGATTAGGAGGTGATCTAACTAGTGCAATACGAGACAAAGAAAATAGTATTATCTGGATTATTGTCTGGGAACATAGCAGATAAAACTAATGACCTCCTTGTTTGCTGGTGTGAACAAGCCAATAACCTGCTGTACAAGCATGCTTGGTAGGCAGTAAGACAGACTTATTTTGAGAACTGTCAGTATTACACTTACTTTCATGTTTATGACATGTACCAAGTTGGTCGAAAACACAAGAGTATTAAGGTTACCTATGGTCAACGTTGCAAAGATTTCAAGGATAATCCCCACTACAAACCACGCTTGTGTTTAGGAAGGTCAACAGACAGGTACTAAAGTCGGTAGTTAAAGCCTGCTTTTCTTATAACCAATTATAATCCCCTGTGCTTCACTCTGAGGATAGTTCAATATAACAAACTATCTTCAGAGTCAGGAGCTTCGAGTCAGAATAATTGATTTTCCAGGAATTTTTAAGATAAATTTGCTTGGGAATTCACTAATCCTTATTGCTCCTCTCACTAACCTTGCTAAATTCTTATCCTGATTTCTGAATTATGTATCCTGTATACTCATCACAATCAGTATTGATGTCATACAATATTGAGTTGATTTAATCCATTAATGTATACATGAGGAGATGATTAATCTCCTAAGCCCAGGGAGCCGAGGCGGATCATGCAGGCTTCGAACAGGAAGCGCGGGTGGGCCGAGGACTTGAGCGGGTATTCGAGTTCCGCCAGCAGTTGGAACGCCCGGGCCAGATCCTCGGACGAGAGCGGCTCCGCCGCTTCGAGCAGCGCCTTGGTCTCTTCCTCGGCGCGGGAAACCAGGCCGGCGCGGTCCGGCGCGGCCCGCAGCATCATCACGTCCCGCAGCACGCCGATCCATTCCCCCCAGAAGTGGACCAGGTCGTGCCCTTCGTCCATCAACGCGTCGAGCACGCCGAGGAGGGCGGAAACGTCCCGGCGGGCCAGGGCGCCGATGCTGTCCAGCAGCACCTGGGACTGCACCGCGCCGAGGACGCGCAGCACATCCTCGTCGGCGACGTCGTTGCCGCACGAGGCCAGCACACGTTCCAGCACGGAGAGGGAGTCGCGGACCGAGCCCTCGCCGGCGCGGGCGATGCGGTGCAGCGACGGGTCGGAGATCGTGACCCCTTCGGCATCGCACAGGCGGCGCAGGTGGCCGGCGACATCCTTGACCGTGACCCGGCGGTACTCGAGGACCTGGCAGCGGGACAGGATCGTCGGCAGCAGCTTCTGGATCTCGGTGGTGGCCAGCAGGAACACCACCCGCGGCGGCGGCTCTTCCAGGGTCTTGAGCAGCGCGTTGAATGCCGCCTTGGACAGCATGTGGGCTTCGTCGATGATCAGCAGCTTGTAGCGGTCGCGCACCGGCGGGTAGGCGATGACCTCCTGCAGTTCGCGGATGTCATCGACACCGGTACGGGATGCGGCGTCGATCTCGAGCACGTCCAGGGCGCGGCTCTCGGCGATCTCGGTGCAGGGGACGCACTCGTTGCAGGGGGTGGGCGTCGGGCCCTTTTCGCAGTTGAGGCAGCGGGCCAGGATGCGGGCCGCCGAGGTCTTCCCGGTTCCGCGCAGGCCGGCGAAGATGTAGGCGTGGGCGATCCGGTCGGACTGGATCGCGTTGGTCAGGATCCGCGCGATGTGGGGCTGGCCGACGAGTTCTTCGAAGGTCGTCGGGCGCCACTTGCGAGCCAGAACCTGATACACCCTTCGACTCCCCCTCGCTGCGCTCGGGGTCGCTCAGGGCAGGCCCTTCGACATTCGGCTCAGGGCAAGCTCTTTCGACCCGTGGCGATAACCCCTGGGAAGGAATGCTCCGGCAACCCGCCCGCCCGCGAGCCGCCGGAGCCTCCAACTCTGATGGGACTCGAGTGGACCTGCGGCACCTGCGGCGACCCGCTTACCGTTGCTCCCTTCCGGGCCTGGCGGGGTTCACGGAACCGCAGTGCACAGGGCTCGAGCCCCATAACTTCTCATCGACCTTTTCGATCGGTCCGGATCGCTCGGAAGTGGCGGAGAGGGAGGGATTCGAACCCTCGGTACGTTGCCGCACACACGCTTTCCAAGCGTGCACCTTAAGCCACTCGGTCACCTCTCCGTGGCTAGCCTCCTGCGAACCGAACCTCTGCAATGTTTGGCGGAGAGGGAGGGATTCGAACCCTCGTGCCTGTTGCCAGACAAGACGCTTTCGAGGCGCCCCCGTTATGACCACTTCGGTACCTCTCCGTACTTAAACTTATCTATGCCCCCCGGTGGACCGCGCAGGCCGCCGGTTCGGCCTCCTCCCGCCGTTCGCGGAAGAAGTCGACCAGCATCTCCGAGGCCGGCTCCGAAAGTACGCCGCCGATCACCACGAAGCGATGGTTGAATTGCGTTCCGGCCTCGCGCAGCGCCTCGAGCTTCGAGGTGCCCCCGGCCTTGGGGTCGTGGGCACCGAAGACCACCGTTTGCACCCGGGCGTGAATCATCGCTCCCAGGCACATCAGGCAGGGTTCGACGGTGCAGTACATCGTCGAGCCGACCAGTCGGTAGTTGCCGATGTTGCGTGCCGCGTCGCGCAAGGCCACGACCTCGGCATGGGCGGTGGGGTCGACGTCGCCAACCGAACGGTTGCGACCCCGGCCGACGATGCGGCCGTCGAGGGTCAGAAGCGCGCCGACCGGAACCTCACCGGCGCTCCGGGCTTCGGCGGCCAGCTCGAGGGCCAAACGCATGTAATCCTCGTGCTGGTTCATCGCCCGCTCGTAAACCCGTGACCCGAGACCCTTTAGTGGTCGGACCGGAGGGACTCGAACCCCCGACCTACTGGTTCGTAGCCAGTCGCTCTATCCAGCTGAGCTACGGTCCGACGGCTGTCTGGAAGCCGAAAAAGCTTGCGTTTTCCCGACCCCGTTCAAGCAAACCCGGATGGTAGCTCCGTTGCCCGGAAGTGTCAATGAACGGGCGGTTTCGGGGCCTGAGGACACTCCGGAGTCCGGGGCTCGCGGGTGCGGTGCAGCAGGAGTGGGAGCCCCTGCGCCCGGTGAGCGTCCTGCCAACCTACTCTCGGAGCAGAAAACGGGAGGCTTCATGGCGATTCTCTCACGACGGTTCACCGCGGCGTGCCTGCTGATCTGCCTGTTCGGTGCGCCATCTCAGGAACTGCATTCGACGGCGAGGGTCGTGGCGCAATGCCCGGTCGAGGCGCTGCTCGGAGATCCCGGCGCCGGACCGTTGCTGGCGAGCAAGGCCTACCGGCTGCTGCTGGAAGGGGGGCTCGAGGAACGGCTCGATCTGCTCGACAGCTGCGATCTGTCCGATACGGAAACTCCTCCCGAGGTGATCTCGGCCTTCGTTCGCTACGTCGAGGACGAACCGGACTTCCGGCGCGTTACCCGTGTCGCCCAGTGGCACCACCTCGAAGAGGGTTGGGAGCTCCTGATCGAGAAACTGATGGCCCATCCCTCGGCCTCGGTGCGTGCCAACGCCTATCACTTCGATTCGGAGTCTCCCGAGGCGCAGGCGTTGCTGGAGCAGGCGTGGGAGCGGGAGACGGTTCCGTGGGCCCGGGCCGAGCTGCTGCAAGCTCTCGGCTATACCGACAGCGAGGTTCACGTCGAGCCGTGCCTCGCCCTGGTCGCCGACCCCGATCCGGCGCTGGCCCTCGCCGCGGTGGAGTGTGTCGGGAACTACGGCCCCGACGGCGGGGCGGCGGCGTTGATTCGCCAGCTCGAGGCGGATCGCGGCCTGCGCCCGGCCTTGCTGTGGGCCATCGATCGTTGGGTTCAGGCCCGCAAGGAAGTCGATATCCCGGATCGGTTGAGAATCGAGGCGCTCTGGGATGTGGTCGAAGAGAGCGAACGTGGACAGATGCTCCGGGCGCTGGCGCGTCTCGGCTCTCCCAGGGCGAGAGCGAAGCTGGAGCAGATGCTTCGGGATGAGGACGAGGAGACCGTCAGTCAAGCGCTCTCCGTGGTCGCGGTCTGGCCGGACGATGCCTTCGCGGACACGTTGATCGGCATGGCTACCGAGGGGCCCCGATCGATTCGCCGGCACGCGATCGACGTGCTGGGAAGGCAGCCCTCTCCCGAGGTAGAGGAGTGGCTCCGCAACGTTCTGTTGTCGTCGCAAGATGCGCGGATCCGGATGGCGGCACTCTCGAGTCTCTCCGGCTATCAGGCTGCAGCCGAAGCCTGCCGGCAGGCGGACGACCCGGCGCAGTGCGGCGTGGAGTTCTACGCGGCGCGCCCTCAGGTGAAGGCACTCCTCGAAAGGGTCGCCACCGGAGACTCACCGGAAAGACTGCGAGAACAGGCCCGGTACACCCTGGAGTTGATGTCGAGTGGACACGTCGGTTGGGCCTTTCTCGGTGTCCCGTTCTCTTCATTGTCGGTTCAGATCCAGCTACGCGAAGATCTCGCCGCATCCTCGTTTCGTTGTCAGCCCGAGCCGGGCCTGCTGCATCAGGTGCCTGCCTATCGTCTCTCGGCGGGCGGGAGGCTGG
>NZ_MKZS01000001.1:8069823-8078918 GCF_001942495.1 Moorena bouillonii PNG | reverse complement strand
GCGCTACCTCAAGCGCGTCGTTCGCACAGCGTGGCCAAACGCGCCCCGCGTGGCCTAAAGGCCAAGGCCAAAGCCTGTGCCACCCACGCTACTTGAGGTTCTGATCGGGAAAGTTCCAGGGTCTAAAGCGCGACTGCATCAAGAAAAGAGCTAAGCATTCGTTTAATCTCTGTTAAATCAGCTGATAGCACCTCAAGTAGCACCATCTGTAGCGCATTAGCTGAATGCTGACCTCTCAACTACCTGACAATACTGACCTTTGAGCTATTGGAGCTGCCCAGTGTTTCGCAAGACAGTCCTAGTACTTTCCATCTCTCTATGGAGCGTTAATTTACTAATTTTTTCTAAACCAGTCAGTGCCGAAATTCCCTTAACTCGTGCTGTGCTAGAGAAGCTACGTAACCGAGTGCGATTGATTCCTCAAAATCAGTCAGCTCGACCAGCCCGTCCATCTGATGCCATGACGATAGGAGATGCACTGGTAACAGCTCGCTCCTCCATGGCTCAACTGCGCTTCAATGATGGTTCCCTAGCCCGACAAGGAGAGTTAGCTGTCTTTCGATTTATACCTAGAAGTCGTACCTTTGAGCTATCTAATGGCACACTACTGCTGTTAATTCCTCCAGATCGGGGTAAAACTCGAGTGCGTACACCCAATGCCGTGGCTGGGATTAGGGGGTCAGCTCTGTTCATGCGATATATATCTGATACCAATACAACAATTGTTGGAGCTCTGACCAATAGCGGTATTGTGGTCTATAATCGCACTCGTTCTCAAGTTCAGGAATTAAAAGCTGGGCAGATCGTGGTTATAACCGAGGATCAAATTGAGCAGGTTTATGAATTTGACCTCAGAGAGTTTTATGAAACCAGTGAATTAGTCAAAGGGCTGAATTTGACCCAGACAGGACCGGCGGATAGTCCAGATCAAGCTTTGGATTTAGTGCGAGGGGAAATTGCAGATGCTCTAGAGGCGCAAGTTCCTATTATTGGCAACAACATAATTGTTAATCCTACTTTCATTCGTCTTCGGGGGAGTGAATCGGACGAGTTTCCCAGTGCTGATTTTAGTGTGATTGATGGTGGTGTTGATGTCTTCGATCAAGATGTGGGTTCTGAGAATTCCAATGCCGATATCACTGATCAGGTTAACCAGTTAGATATCAGGTCTACCTTGGAAACCGGTGAGTTTCTTAACACTGAGCAGGAGGATGAAACTGTTGAACTGGATCCCGAAGACGTTGACAAACCACTAGAGCCGGAGCCAGAACCAGAACCAGAACCCGAGCCCGAGCCGGAACCGGAACCTGAGCCGGAACCAGAACCAGAACCAGAACCGGAACCGGAACCGGAACCTGAGCCTGAGCCCGAGCCCGAGCCCGAGCCCGAGCCAGAACCGGAACCGGAGCGTGAGCCAGAACCTGAGCCTGAGCCCGAGCCAGAACCAGAACCTGAGCCGGAACCGGAGCCAGAACCGGAGCCTGAGCCTGAGCCAGAACCGGAACCGGAGCCCGAGCCCGAGCCAGAACCGGAGCCCGAGCCCGAGCCAGAACCGGAGCCTGAGCCGGAGCCTGAGCCGGAGCCAGAACCCGAACCCGAGCCAGAACCGGAACCTGAGCCGGAGCCAGAACCGGAACCGGAACCGGAAATTCCTGTTCCGCTACCGGATCAAGGTCAAGGAGTAGAGGATGACTTCCCTGGTCAAGGTCAAGGAGTAGAGGATGGCTTCCCTGGTCAAGGTCAAGGAGTAGAGGATGGCTTCCCTGGTTGAGGAAATCCCTGAGCTTATCAGGTTAGTTGTAGTGCTTGAATTTATTCAAGAAAAGCCGTCTTAGTCATTAGTTTTTTGTCAGCAACAGAGTGGTCTGATTATCAATCAGAGCAGGTTTACCATCACTGGTATGGCAGCTAAATGACTCAAAATAGCGACGAACTGGGGTAGGAAACTCAGGAAAGTTGAATACAGCATCACCATCAGCAATATTAGCCCAGAAGTAGCGTAGACTCGGAGCAAGTTTCTGGGCATCTGGTAACGGTAAATTTAAGGGGGGAGAAGTCAGGAGTTTCACCATGAATGGATAAGAGCGATCGCTCATCCATTCTCTAGATATCTGGGGTAGGTTTTCCCAACCAGGGACTGACTCCACTCGATGAGATTCAATTTGTAACCATCTTTTTCCTTGATTATCGGTACACAACTGCAATATCCGGTAGGGGTGAGGATAGCTAACTAATGAACCTGTGGTGATTTCGTAGACTCCCTCTTGATAGGCGATATCCTGTACATGCAAGTGACCTGTAAAGAGTAGATTGACCCCAGCAGTTTTGAGAATATTGTGTAATATTGGACCATTTTCCAAGATATACCGATGTCCCAAGGAATGGTTAGCTTGATCGGGCAAATGCTCGATCACATTGTGATGCACCATCACCAGCACCAATTTATCCTGGCACTGGGAAAGCAATTGCTCAAGCCAGATCAGCTGTTGCTGATCAAGACGCCCTACCTGTTTACCACCGGTATCGAACTGGTTAGAATTTAACCCAATCAGCTGTACTCCAGGCAAAACTTCACAGGTATAGTACAACTGCTCGGGATTTTCATAACCAAATTGGCGATAGTAGTAAGGAAATTCCTTTAGTCCAATCGAGTGTTCATTGGGTAAGATATTGGGGACATCATGATTTCCAGGTACGACGTACACTGGAAAAGGCAACTGGCTCAATCGCTTTTGTAACCAGGCATGATTGTCTGGTTCACCATGCTGGGTTAAGTCTCCTGGTAGGAGGAGGAAATCCAAGGCTTTCTGCTCTAAATCCTCCAGAATCCTTTCTAGGACTGGAATACTAACTTCTACCAAATGAAACCGATTGGGATGATCCCAGATGGTTTGGGGTAACCCGATATGTAGGTCACTTACCACGGCAAAGCGAAAATTTAAACTCATAGCTAAAACTTTTCTTGATTAAACCCTAGATTAATTATTATTAAAATTATCGCTCATGACGTTTGCTGTTATACCATTACAACTCCTTGTTTAGGTTACATTTAACTGCTCACCTAAACAATAATGGATAATCTTTAATTTAGCCTTACATAATTAAGCTTTAGTCTATAAAAAATTTTAAAGATTACATTTAGGATAAATAGAGATGAGTCGGAATTGCGTTCATTGAGGTGCGACCCAAGGGCGCGAGGGATTGCTCGCGCCCTTGGAGGCGCGCACCTAGATCTGACATTTACAACTAGATTAGGGATATAACCCCTAATCCCTGATCCCCCATCCCCTGAGTAAAGTAAGGAGGTGCTAAGGTTGGCTAGAGTTCGAGTGCGACAACACGTTAATCCACTTAGCAAGCAATATCAGATGCCGGTGAGTCCTCCGGATTGGAATCAAGTTTATGCCCAAACGGCTCTTCCATTACATCTGGATATTGGCTGCGGGAGAGGGGAATTTTTATTGCAGATGGCAACACAACAACCCCACTGGAATTTTTTGGGGTTAGAAATTCGGGAACCATTGGTAAAACAAGCCAACAGTAAGGTGGTGGATTTAGGGTTGAGCAATCTCCTATTTTTGTTCTGTAATGCTAATAGTTCTATAGATTCACTCTTTAGCTCTTGGCACCCTGGTGCCTTGCAGCGCGTCACTATTCAATTTCCTGATCCTTGGTTCAAGAAGCGACAAGCCAAACGACGTATAGTGCAGCCCACCTTGGTTGATACTCTAGGGGCTTATTTGACCAGTGGAGGGGAGGTCTTTCTACAATCCGATGTGGAGGAAGTGGCAGTGGAAATGCGATCGCGTTTCGATGCTCATCCAGTCTTCTACCGGCCAGAGACTGCTTGGCTGCCAACCAACCCCCTGCCAGTGCCTACTGAACGGGAAATTTCCACCCTCGCTCGTGGTGAACCTGTGTACCGAATGTTGTTCTTTCGCCGTGATGATGTTTAAGGAATCGTGGAGTAGGAAAACTCGTAGCCAAACCGCCTTCTGATTCAATCAGATCAGCGGGCTACTGGTCAGTATACTCCTGCCCAATTTGCTTCTCCCCTATGGTTCGCTCTACCTAATTAAAGCATGAATAACCATCAAGCTGAGGCAACTCAGGCAGAAATTATGGTTGTGGATGACACACCAACCAATTTGCAGCTGCTATCTTCGATCCTGATTGAGCAAGGCTATCAGGTTAGGAGCATGATCGATGGACTACTGGCCTTGGAATCAGCATTGTGTGATCCACCGGATTTGATTTTACTAGACATTATAATGCCAAAGATCGATGGCTATGAGGTCTGTAAACAGCTGAAATCTAATCAAAAAACCCAGGGAGTTCCAGTAATCTTTATCAGTGCTTTGGATGAAACTTGGGACAAGGTGAAAGCCTTTGCTGTTGGTGGTGCTGACTATATCACCAAGCCATTCCAGGTTGAGGAAGTTTTAGCCCGTGTGGAGAATCAATTGACTCTGCACAAGCTACAAACACAACTGATTGAGCAAAATCAACTGCTGCAACAGGAAATTCGCGATCGCATTTCCGCTCAAGCTGCTTTAGAAGCCCTCAATCAAGAACTTGAAACCAGAATCCAAGCTCGCACAGTGGAACTAAGAGATTACTTAGAACAGCTACGGAACTTGGAATCGCAATTGCGTCAATCACTGGACCGTGAAAAAGAAGTCAGTGATCTTAAATCTCGGATTATTTTTACCATATCCCATGAGTACCGTACACCTTTAATGACAATTCTATCCTCTGTGGAACTCCTAGAAAAGTACCGTCATAAATTTACTGATTCTCAGCAACTTAAACATTTTTGGCGGATCCAAGCTGCGGTCAAACATATGACTACCCTAGTCAATGATTTATTATTCATTAATCAAGCGGAATTCGATAGATTAGAAGTAAAACCAGTTGCTCTGAATTTAGTAACATTTTGTCAGGAGTTAGTCTCCCCGATCCAATCAAGCATTGGGGCTAAACATAGTCTAATCTTTAGTAGTGCAAGAGACTGGGAACCAATATTAGGAGACCCAAAAATCCTTCGACAAATTATCACTAACCTCATCTCCAATGCCATTAAGTATTCTCCCCATGGTGGGACTATTTTAGTACAGCTAAACGGAGATGAAGAGACAGTCATATTACAGATAATTGATCAAGGTATTGGCATCCCTAAAGAAGACCAACCAAAATTGTTTGAGTCTTTTAGTCGTGCCAGTAATGTGGGGATCATCCCAGGAACAGGACTAGGGTTATCAATTGTCAAAAGTTGTGTAGACTTGCACGGTGGTAAGATTCACTTAGAAAGTGAAGTGGGTGTTGGAACAACCTTTACCATCACCTTGCCCAAGAATTTATCAGAAGACGAATAAGACGGTCACCTAATTACGCAGCAATTGGTATACAATAATAAATTGTGCCATTATTATAATCCGTCAATGCCTAAACTAAAAAGCCGCAAAGCAGCTGCCAAGCGTTTTAGAGCTACTGGCAGTGGTAAAATAAGACGCCGCAAAGCGTTTAAAAATCACTTACTAGAACACAAGACCTCAGAACGGAAGGGGCGCTTGTCTAAGCTGACCTTGGTAGACGAACGGGATGCGGATAATGTTCGCCTGATGTTGCCTTATATGTAAATCTTAACAGTAGACCATTACTGCTAACACTATTAAACTAAACACACTAGCTAGAATTAACCATGACACGGGTAAAACGCGGTAATGTCGCTCGTAAGCGACGCAAAAAAATTCTCAAACTTGCTAAGGGCTTCAGAGGTTCCCACTCCAAACTCTTCCGCATTGCTAACCAACAAGTGATGAAAGCGCTGCGGAATGCCTATCGTGATCGCCGCAAGCGCAAGCGGGATTTTCGACGTCTGTGGATTACTCGCATTAACGCAGCAGCACGTCAAAATGGCATTAGCTACAGCCAGCTGATGGGTCAAATGAAAAAAGCCAATATTCAAATTAACCGCAAGATGTTGGCACAGCTGGCAGTGCTGGATCCAGATAGCTTTAACAAAGTGGTGGAGTTAGCGGCTAAAGCTGAGTAAGCATCATATGTGCTACGCGCACCCTACGCAAACAGCGGTCAGTGGTCAGCTATTGGCCATTGGCGTAGCGTGGCCATAGGCCAAGGCCAATAGCTGATAGCTGAATGCTTAGCAACCTGAGAAACTCGGGTTTTGGGTACATGGGTAATCCTTACGGGTAAGGCTGGTCGGGGGTAAAAATAACCTTTGGTTCTTTTGATTATTATAGATTACAATAATTATCCAACCCGACTTTAATTAGTATCTTGAATTGGTATTAAATTTGGTATTGTTTTTTCAGGAAAGTCCCAAAAGCCACGACCGATAGCTTACCTTTTTAGCAATTTCTATTCCCCGACCGATGCTTAAGCACAAGTTATTCAACTTTGGTATGGTCTTCGGATTGACGGCCATGTCTTTTTTGACACCGTTACGGGTTCGGAGTGCTCAACTTGAGGAAATAGAGCAGCGGGGTCAGTTGATTGTTGGTGTCAAAGATAATCTGCGCCCTTTGGGATATAGGGATGCCGATGGCAAGTTACAAGGATTGGAAATTGACCTAGCACGACGTCTAGCAGAAGAACTCTTAGGTGATTCTGATGCGGTGGTGTTGCAGCAGGTGGGAAATATTGACCGACTTAAGGTAGTTTTGGACGGTGAAGTTGACCTGACAATTGCTAGAGTTACAGCCACAGCACCTCGCCGTCGATTGGTGGATTTTAGTATCCCCTACTACCTGGATGGCACGGGTTTGATTACTAAAGACCCGTTAATTACCAGATTGGGTGATCTCCATACTAGAACCATCGCCATACTCAATCATTCTAGCACAATTGCCATAGTGCAGTATGCTTTACCAGAATCTAGGGTGGTGGGAGTAGATTCCTACCAAGAAGCGCGATCGCTTTTAGAAAATGGTAGGGCTGATGCTTTTGCTGCCGATAATAGTATTCTGAGTGGCTGGGTACAAGACTATCCTGAGTATCGGATGCTACCAGTGTGGCTCTCCGGTGAAGCCTTGTGTGTGGTGATGCCTAAGGGGTTACAATACACCAAGCTAAAGCAGCGCGTGAATAATGCGATCGCACGTTGGCAAGCAGATGGTTGGTTAGCTCAACGAGCAACTGCTTGGGGATTACCATTAAGAAGAAAAAAAGTCAAACCTTATGAATGATACACTGCCAACGATTTATCTGTCAGTTTTGCTAGTCCTACTTGCTGGTGTTACTGTCGCGGTGCTGTTCCAAGTTATCAAAACTCGTAAAATTGAAACCACTCTCTCTCGGTTGGAGAAAAAGCTGCAAAAAGACCGGGGAACGGTTATAGAGTATTACGAGTTGGGCAGTATTTATGCCGACAAGAAGCTCTTTGGTCAAGCTATCTTGCTATTTCAAAAAGCCTTGAAAGCCACGGATGCTGACCAAGAAAACCTTGCTCCTGTCTATAATGCTTTGGGTTTTGCCTACTGTGCCAAAGAACAGTATGATCTCGCTATTCGCCAGTACAAAGAAGCTTTGAAGCAAGAGCCTGGATATGTCACAGCCCTCAACAATCTCGGTCATGTTTACGAGCGCAAGCAATTAATTGCTCAGGCCTTAGAAGCTTATGATGAAGCGCTCAAATATGACCCCAAGAATTCTACCGCTAAGCGTCGAGCAGAATCCCTCCGGAAACGCTTGGTTACACCAGCATGAATAAAGTCAGAAGTATCAATTATCAAGTACAGCGGTTTGCACTTCAATTAGGTAGAAAGTTCTGGGTTTTTAGGGAGCAGTTTTGTAGGGTGGGCAAAAAGTGTACACAGATCACCTGTAGGGAAAACTCTAAGACTTTTGCCCACCAAAAAGAGTAAGATATTGTAGGGTGGGCAAAAAGTGTACACAGATCACCTGTAGGGAAAAATCTCAGACTTTTGCCCACCGAAAAGAGTAAGATCCTGTAGGGTGGGCAAAAAGTGTACACAGATCACCTGTAGGGAAAACTCTAAGACTTTTGCCCACCAAAAAGAGCTCCAACTAAATTATAAATTCTTCATTCTTCATTCTTCATTCTTCATTCTAAATTCCTTGGGAAACAAAACCAGCCCAATAGAAAGGATGACCAAAAGGAAAATCCTCCTTACTCAAAGACTCCAACCGCTTTAGCTGTATCTCAAATTTATCCACAATTGTGACCCACTTATCTAACTCTTCCTCATCTCCCTGATCCTTAGCATTCTGTTTAGCAGCTTTGGCTTCCGTTAACTTTTGTTCCAGATGTTCCCTTAACTGACGCTGATAGTTATCAGCAAACTCCTTTCCGGTTAAATTGCGCAATTTAATTTGTCCTTGCTGTAGTGCTTGGCAACAGCTCATCCCTGACCTGCGGCCATCGTAGTAAAAAATCGCTAATAAAGCACTGGCCAAATCATCTACAGACCACTGGGTACTAACCACACTCCTGGCTCCAGCACAGAGAAAACCCGTAGCTAGACTAAGCAAGTCATCGGTAAGTTTGGTAAGAGTGAAATTAACCTCGCAGGCTGAAGCAAAAACTTCAGAAAGATTGGGCATCCGCCAACCAGGAGTTAAAAGTTGACCCAGGGTAAGGGAACCATCTCCTAACCTTAACTGAGATTCCAACGGTTTGGGGTTAGATTTAGCATGATGGCTGGAGTGGAGGATATGCACTTGCTGGGCTAAGGTTTGGTATGATTTGACCGTGGCATTCCGTCCTTGTAAGCGCTGCTCAGCAGGAACCTGATACATTTCCGCCAGGGTTTTGCATTCAAAACTGGCAAAGGGCAGATCCTCCGTAGCATCTTCGACTATACCCATTTCCTGACCTGGGATTGCTGGGCGTTGGTGGCAATAGTGGAGGATTTGGCAACTGGGAACCAAGCGAATACGAAAGCGATCGCATAAATAAGTAGTGTTGGTAACAGGTTTAGTGGCAAAGGGTTTGGAGTCTTTGTTGGGCAAGTATATGCGAGTTTGGGGAAGATCCCCCCTAACCCCCCTTAACAAGGCTATGCTTTATAAACATATTTCTTTACAAAAAACTTGACAAAAGTAACTTGATA
>NZ_MKZS01000001.1:8059696-8069723 GCF_001942495.1 Moorena bouillonii PNG | reverse complement strand
ATAATTCCTAAAATTTGTCAAGTTTTTTGTAAAGAAATATGTTTATAAAGCATAGCTTAACAAGGGGGGGACAATTGCGGCATTTTCTGGTAATAAACCCTCTTGCTCCCCTGTTTTTAAGGGTGATAAACCCTCTTGCTCCCCCCTTATTAAGGGGGGCTGGGGGGGATCCACAATCGGCAACGCCGCAAAAGGAATCTGATGCAAAAATATATGAGGCACAATAATCAACTCCTCAATCCCAGTCAGATAGTGTGCCACCAGCTCCTGCAACTGCAAGCGCTCAGCAAGTTTCTCAAGAAAATCCCCCATGTTCTGTTTCCATTCACTTTGTGCCTCAACATAGGGAATAAACCAGTTTTCTAGAAGCCAAATCTGTAGTCTTTTTCTTCCCTGGCCTACACAAGTAAAAACTTGAGGACTGCGATCCTTACGTAGGATAAAAATATGGGTATCCTCCCTTGTTGTGTAAAAACTAAGCAGAGCAGTCGTTGATTCCTCGATTAACTGCTGCATTTGCTCCCAATCGAGATGCTCCACCTGCACTTGTCCTGCCAAAACCGGATCATAGCGGCGCAGTTGTTGCCAAACTTGCTGTTTTTGTGCCTCTAATGCTTGGATTTCCTTCTCGTATTTTAATAAAGCTTCCCTAGTTAAGGATTGACCAGATTGTTTCACTGCCATTCCCAATGACATGGTTTTATTAGGACTTCCGGCTAGAACTGGAACAGTCTCCGAAGCAGAACCAAAACCGAGGGCATTGATACGCCGTTGCAGTTCCTCACGGAGGGCATTGATACGCCGTTGCAATTCCTCGTAGTCCTGCAAATGCTGTTCTAGTTCTGGGACAATGTCTCCTCCTTGGTAGAGTTCATTACTAGCCATCATATCTACCAACCGTTGGGCACGAGAACGTTCAGTATATTCCACTGCTTTCTCGATCTGACTTAAGTTGAGGCAAGCTTGAATTATTTTGTCATACACGTCAATGGAATCAGCAAGAATTTCTTGGCGACGCTCCTCATCAATTGCCCAACTCCGGCTTTGTTCTATTGCTTGGATAGCTAGGGCGTAACCTTCGATAGCTAGTTGCAAATTATTATTTTTTAGAGCAACATTACCTAAATTTCGACTAGCTGTTAGGCAATTAATGGGGAAGTTTTCTGGAGTCCAAATTTGTAGGGCATGTTGAAAAGCAGTGATAGCTTGTTCGATATTCTCGGCTCTATCTCCTTTTATTCTATTATTGTAGGCAATACCGAGATTGTTTTGAGTCATTGCCCAATTTTGGGGAAATGCTGATTTGGCATAGATTTGTAGGGCATGTTGAAAAGCAGTGATAGCTTGTTCGATATTCTCGGCTCTATCTCCTTTTATTCTATTAGTGTAGGTAAGACCGAAATTGTTTTGAGTGGTTGCCCAATCTTGGGGAAATGCTGACTTGGTAAGGATTTGTAGGGCATGTTGATAAGCAGTGATAGCTTGTTCGATATTCTCGGCTCTATCTCCTTTTATTCTTTCCGAATAGGCAGTGCCGAGATTGTTTTGAGTGGTTGCCCAATCTTGGGGAAATTCTGATTTGGTAAGGATTTGTAGGGTATTGTTATGATGAGCGATGGCTTGTTCGATATTATCAGCTCTATCTCCTTTTATTCTATCCGAGTAGGCAGTACCGAGATTGTTTTGAGTGGTTGCCCATTTTTTGGGAAATTCTGACTTGGTAAGGATTTGTAGGGCATTTTCATAATGAGCGATGGCTTGTTCGATATTGTCGGCTCTATCTCCTTTTATTCTATTATTGTACGCAGTGCCGAGATTGTTTTGAGTCAATGCCCATTTTTTGGGAAATTCTGACTTGGTAAGGATTTGTAGGGCATGTTGATAAGCAGTGATGGCTTGTTCGATATTATCAGCTCTATCTCCTTTTATTCTATTCTTGTAGGCATTACCGAGATTGTTTTGAGTCGATGCCCAATCTTGTGAAAATTCGGACTTGGTACGGATTTGTAGGGCATGTTGATAAGCAATAATAGCTTGTTCGATATTCTCGGCTCTATCTCCTTTTATTCTATCCGAGTAGGCATTCCCTAGATTGTGTTGAGTGGTTGCCCAATCTTGTGAAAATTCGGACTTGGTACGGATTTGTAGGGCATGTTGATAAGCAGTGATGGCTTGTTCGATATTGTCGGCTCTATCTCCTTTTATTCTATTATTGTAGGCAGCACCGAGATTGTTTTGAATGGTTGCCCAATGTTGGGGAAATGCTGATTTTGTATAGATTTGTATGGCATGTTTATAAGGAGTGATCGCTAGTTCGATATTCTCGGCTCTATCTCCTTTTATTCTCTCAAGGTAGGCATTACCAAGATTGTGTTGAGTCATTGCCCATTGTTGGGGAAATGCTGACTTGATACGGATTTGTATGGCATGTTGATAAGCAGTGATGGCTTGTTCGATATTCTCGGCTCTATCTCCTTTTATTCTATCACGGTAGGCAGCACCGAGATTGTTTTGAATGGTTGCCCAATGTTGGGGAAATTCCTCCAAAGTTAAAATTGTACCAACGATGTCATAACTAGCAATGGCGATTTCTAGGTTACTGGCTATGTTACCCAGAGGAAACTGTTGAATCAAATAACCGAATTGACCAATAACTCTAGCAAAATCTTTAGCTTCTTATGGCTGAAGTTGAGAGAGGTTTTCCCTTGCCCAAAATTGCAGGATCTGCCCTAAGTTTTCATCTAGCTTGTCGAGGTTCTGTTCCAGTAGGGGGTAAACTGATTGAGGACTATGGTCAGTTACGACTGCTTCCAAGATGGACTCTAGGAAATTGAGATAGTCTTCTGAAATAACTTGAGTCCAAGAAGTCTTAAGTATCTCTGCTAAGTGCTGAGCCAAACTTCGCAACCAATTGGCATTGTTATCTCCATCCTCTTCCATTTGTGCTGCTACTGCTGCCATTATCTGCACCAACTCCTGATTCACTAGTTCTGGGTTGGCTTGCAGTATTTCCCCTTCCTGTCCGTTGGGGCATTGCAGTAGTTGTTGGATCAGGTTGGAATACTCTTGAAATCGTTCTTCGTCCATAGTATTTGCCTATTATATTTCCTGTTCCGTAATTCTAAGCAGATGCTTCTACTACCTCGAAAGAGCGATAAAATGCTTGCCAATTATTGTTATCTTCTCCCAACCTTGTCCACAATTCCTTAAGCCGTTCGAGATTCCAAATGGGAGCTGGTTCTTCTTCATTAGGAGTTAACCAAGGAAAATCTAAGGAATCGTCTAAGACAATAGCCAGAAACTCCTCTTGCCCTACCGTATCAAATGTTATCTCTTCACACATTGCCCCTGACTGAGGCATCAACATTGTCTTGTCTTTGAGTCGATTATCTGGAGCAAAAGCTTGGGAAGGACAGAGTATATAGTTGGTAATTACACCGTTATTATATATACCGCGATGTAGTAACAACAAATGCTCTTGGTCACAATCTAGCTCCACATGCATATAGTAAGGAACATCTATAACAATTTCATACTTCTTGCTTTCAGGTACAAATATCCTATTATAATCTTGAGTAAAACGAAGCCAACGGTAAGGCGATGCCGCTTTTTGAATTAGGTCTTGCCAAAGCCAATCCATTTGCCAGTAAGGAAATTTATGCTCCCATAACCAGCCATAAGCAATTCGCCAGGGAGATTCTTTGTCATTGGCTGGTCTTCCTCGTTTGCGCTTGTCCAAATTTATCCCATGTTTGGCCATTTCCTCTCCAAACTGCTGTTTCAGCTTGTCCAGTACTTCCCGAATGGTAGTACCAATGCTTGCTTCATTAAAGGCTCCCAGTTTTTCTGTCATTTGGCTAGCAATGTCAACATTCTTTTGTTGCCAGTTTTCAGGACTAAAACGCAGTTGAAAGCATAGTTTTTGGGTTTCGGAGCTTGTGGATACCGGGAAAATCTGGTCACTTATTTCTCCAAGGAAATTTTTCTTTAGAGATTGTTCGTCTAACATGGCATTTTTCTATAGTCAACAAAATAGTAAAAATTCTGTATTCGTAAAATTTTTATCAAATCAATGCTTACAGTTGTGCTCAACTAAATTTTGCCATGTAGATGGCAATTTGTGTGAACTTAGCACAATTTTTTATAGCTTAGTCGAACCTAGTATATCTAAAAAAGCTGAAATGACCACTAATAGGATTGGCCAGTCGATTTATAAAAAATTTTCTATTAAAAACTAAAAGTATCGCCTCATCAGGATTATAATAATTTTTTGTAAAAAAGGTTTACATAGCCAGCCTATAAAAGCTATTTTTATTTGTTTATATTTGAGCTTCTTTGAGTTGAATTTATTATATTTATTTTGATTACAATACCTGGTTAATTTATTTGTAATTATTTTTATCCAAATACCGTAAAAAATTTTTATATCAAACTTATTACCACCTTTTTTTTAACTCCATAAGCTAGAAGTTAGATGGATTTAATTTAAACATTATCGCCATGAGCAAGAAGACTAATCGCAACCGAAAACGTTGGCTATTAATAGAGTTCGTTGTGGAGTTACTAGCTTTATTCCTTGATGCAAACCTAATCATAGTCTTGAATCTTTGCGTGTTGATTTGGCGTTGGGTCAGGGAAGAAGAGGAGGAGGAGTAGGGTCGATATCATAGTTGTAAAAAAGAAAGTAAGTGTGGCAAGGGTGGGGAGATGGGGAGTGTAAGCTCAACAGGATTTTTTTTCCTCTTCCCTCTTCCCTCTTACCTGCTCCCTGCTCCCTAAAACCCAGATATTTGTACTTCACAAGTCTTAGAATTGCTATAGTTGTAGTCTACTACTTCTTTGAGTAAACGCACCCTCAGCCCCATCTCAGCCATGAAATTCATCAGCCCCAAAACCGACTTTGCCTTTAAAAAAATCTTTGCCTCCCAGGAAAGTAAGCCGATTCTGATTAGCTTCCTCAATGCTCTTGTCTATCACAATCAACCTCTCATCCAAGATTTGGAAATTATTGATCCTTATCAGTCTTCTCCTCTGCCAATCCTCAAAGACTCTTTCCTCGATGTGAAAGCTAAGCTGAGGGATGGTTCTCTAGTGATTATTGAAATGCAGGTTTTGCAGGTAGAGTCTTTTGCTCGTCGAGTTTTGTATAACGCAGCTAAAGCTTACTCACTACAACTAGGTAAAGGGGAAGGCTACCGTTATCTCAAACCAGTGATTGCTCTGACCATTACCGATTTTATTATGTTTCCTGAGAATAATCAGGTAATTAATCATTTTGAGTTCCGAGAAAAAAGTACCAACATCAGCTACGTAGAAAATCACTTACAATTATTGTTTGTAGAGTTACCGAAGTTTGAGAAGCAGTTGGAGGAGTTAGAAGAATTGGATGAGTTGTGGATGTATTTTTTAAAAAATGCCCCTTCCTTAGATACAGTCCCAGATAAAATGGCACAACTACCAGAGTTTCAACAGGCATTTGGGATTGCTTCTCAGGCGAACTTAACCAGGAAAGAGTTGGAGGAACTAGGAAAACGAGAAATGTTTATTCATGACCAACAAGGGCTGATTATATTTGCTGAGAAACAAGGGAGAGAAAAAGGAATGAAACAAGGAATGAAACAAGGAATAGAAGAAGGGATGAAACAAGGGAGAGAAGAAGGGGAGAAAGAAAAAGCCCAAGCAATTGCACGCCAACTTCTGCCTCTTTTGGATGATGAAACGATTAGCCAAACTACTGGCATACCTGTAGAAGAAATTAGGAAGCTTCGCTGAACAAGTCAAAAGGCAATAGACTAATGAAGAATTTAGAATGAAGAATTTAGAATGAAGAATTTAGAATGAAGAATGAAGAATGAAGAATGAAGAATTTAGAATGAATTTTTAGCCTTAGCCAGTTTTGTAGGGTGGGCAAGGGGAGATAAATTGGTTGGAGCGCTTGGGTTGACCAATCACCTTGCCCACCAGGATTAACTGTGGCTAGCTAGCGCTTGGCTTTTGGCGTTGCTGAATAAAGTAATGAATAGCAGTAGAGTGGGCATCCTGCCCGCTCGACCAGATATTGATAACGGGCAAGATGCCCGTTCCACCAAGATGCCCGTTCCACCAAGATGCCCGTTCCACCAAGATGCCCGTTCCACCAAGATGCCCGTTCCACCAAGATGCCCGTTCCACCAAGATGCCCGTTCCACCAAGATGCCCGTTCCACCAAGATGCCCGTTCCACCAAGATGCCCGTTCCACCAAGATGCCCATTCTACAGGTGTGACCCAAGGCCGCGATGGATTGCTTGCGGCCTTGGAGGCGCGCACCTACTCTTAAAATCATTCTATTATTCAGCAACGCCTAAAATAGGTAAACATTGGTTTAATCTGAGTTACGGAAAGCTGACGGCTGACCACTGACCGCTGACCGCTTACTAATTAAGTAATTTCTCGTAATAAATCGAGGATTATTGTAGCTTTTGTAAATCTTAATTTCTGATCAACATAGATTAAAAAGATATAAATTATTATGTTAGGTTTTAATCAAAGTAACTTCATAATTCCAATTTCAGAGGGCATGGTAATAACGCAGGATTTGCCAAAAGAACTTGAAACTATTGAAATTGAGAATAAATACGAAGATTGCCTGTTCATGAAATTAGAGGGGACTATCGTTCAGCCAGATAAAATTGACCTACTTTTAACGATAAACTTTCATGATCAATTTTTATAACTACCCGGTGGTAGCATCAAACTTGGGCTAACCGGTGGAGAGCTAAGGCTGAACTTAACCAATGGCAAACTTCCCTATTCTAACCGTGGTTTCAATGATGATTTTAAGGTTTCCATAGAGAAAAAGCGACGGTCAAAGCAAGCTAGTCAAATTCACCATGACAAGAAGATGTCCATGGGTTTAGATCCTACTTCCAATCAATTTGAGTTCAACATAGGCACTGAATTAAATCTCAGGAAAAATATCAATCACGAAAAAACTGATGAATTCACCATCATGGATTACCAGATCACATCCAAAGGTGGAGAAACTAGTCCAGCCTGGGTTTTTGCAGCCAAAAGTGGTGAGCCATTATTAACTGGAACCCTTAGCAGTATATGGTTAGGCAGCATTACCAAACTAGATATCAATCAACCCTGTTATATCGAAGCAATTTTCACAGTTTTGCAGAAAAATGTCCATCTTTATGAAGCGGAGGGAATCTGGTTTCAAGAAATTAGTCGAGAAGAACGGGCAGTCCTAGATCGAAAGATTGTCTTATTTTTACTCAAGCGCCAATTAAAACCTTATGTAAGTCGGTTGGTATTGCAGGATGTTTAATCAAGAATTAAGCCAGGAAATTATCAAGACACTCCAAGGTTTTCGAGCCGCCAAGACCAAGAATTTCTTGAAATTAGCAGAAGTTGCTGGTTTAGATATTACTAGTGACTTTGCAGGTGCTAACCTTAGGGGTGTCAATCTCAGTAGTCTTAATCTCAGCCATGCTGACTTAAGTGATACTGACTTAAGGGATGCTAAACTCAGTGGTGCTGACTTGAGTAGCGCTGACTTGAGTGGTGCTGACTTGAGTGGCGCTAGCTTGATTTCAGCAAACTTAAGCCATGCTAATCTCAGTAATGCCCAAGTCACAGGAACTCGGTTTGGCAAAAATCCCGGTCTGGTTGAACAGACCAAAGATAACCTGATCAAGCGAGGAGGGATATGGGAACCTAGTATCACGGAAGTGCTTCTGGCTTGGAATGAATTGAATGACCGTGACCGAGATTGGATGATTGCCACAGGGGAGAGTAAAGAAATTCCAGCTGGTCATGTCTTGATTCATGAAGGACAATCGATCAATGCCCTCTACATTGTCCTAGATGGTATCTTAACCGTTTCGGTCGAAGCTTGGAAAAGTCGGGAAATTGCTCGATTATCCAACGGTGAAGTAGTCGGAGAAATGTCTTTTGTGAAAGATCATCCCCCTTCCGCTACAGTTAAGGCTTTAGAAGACTCGATTGTGTGGTCAATTGATCGAGCTAAATTAACCCATAAACTAGAGCAAGACCCCCGTTTTGCAGCTCGTTTTTATCGCTTGCTTGCTGCTGCTATTGCTGATCGCATACACCTGACCACAATTAGCTTACTTTACTTCGAGAAAGAGTATCAGATAGAAGACCCAATGGCTACTAACCTGAGGATTGATGAAAAGGACCCAATCAAAACCTATGAAAAAGATATTTTAGACAAAACTAAGGCAGCGTTACTGATTAATGGGGTGATTGAATCTTAAGCATTCAGCGATCAGCTATCAGTTTTCAGCCTGACCGCTGACCGCTGACCGCTAAATGCTTACCTTTGGTGAATCCCTAGGAAATTAAGCAAGTCAGAAACCCGGCAATCATATCACCTACCATCCATAACATTAATTTGGTTAACTTTTGCTGAATGTTTTGATTTGATTGATCGTCTTTTTTAATCACTTTAAACTCATCTAGCAATTGCACCCAATTGATAGCATCTCTCTTGTCATAAACCCAAGCGATCAGATTGATATCTCCTGTTTCCCAAGCAAATTTCCACCAAGCATCTAACTGTTCTTCTGTAACATCTAATTCTATTGTTTCATTTTTTAAAGTATCACTGGTAGGCTGACTAGAGTGATGCCCCTGGATAAACTGTTGCCAGTCAGCTACGGTAAACTTAAAATCGTAATCCTGTGCTACCTTAACTACCTCTTCTGGATTTCTAGTAGCTATTAGCTGCTGTTTTAAATCCTCTTGTTGAGAAATAGCATGGAAAAATTGAGCAACAGTTTCTGTATAGATTGTAGACATTGTAGATATTAGCTATAAAAAATGCGTCACTCATGGACGCTAGTTAATCGACTTTACATTGACAATTATAATTAATGACAATTATTAATTATTATTCTTTCGAAAAAGATAAAGGCCAAGAAGATAAAGGTGGTGTCTCTAACAAGGCAGCACTAAGACTGTCGTGAATCTTGGCATTAGTTGCCAGAATCCGCCCAGAATTAATATCAATAGGACTGCGATCATAAGCGGTAACTTTACCACCAGCTTCTTCTAGGATAACGATGCCAGCCGCTACATCCCAAGGAGAAAGCCCTCGTTCCCAATAGCCATCCAATCGTCCAGTAGCAACATCACACAAATCGATGGATGCAGAACCACTACGGCGAACTCCTTGAGTCAGATGAGTCAGGTAACAGAACTCGGCATAGTTGTTATCGGAAGTCTGCCGCCGGTCATAGGCAAATCCAGTGACTAACAAGCTCTTACTCAGGTCAGAGACTTGGGAAACCTGGATTGGCTGACCATTGCAGGTTGCCCCTAAGCCCACAGCTGCACACAATAACTCATCCCGAAAGGGATTATATACTGCTCCCACCTGAGGCTTGCCGTCAATCAACAACCCCACAGAGGTAGCAGCAATGGGGTATTGATGGGCATAATTAGTAGTACCATCGAGGGGGTCAATCGCCCATAGGTATTTACTTTGATTGTCTCCCAGTTGACCCGATTCTTCTGCCAGAATCGAATGGTCTGGCACATCGTTTTTGAGTATATCTAAGACTACTGCTTCAGCTTCTTTATCAGCTGCAGTGACTAAATCTCCAGGACGTCCTTTCTCTTCTATAGTTTTGAGATTGCCCCAGTAAGTTTTCAAAACATCACCAGCAGCAGTGGCAGCTTTAGCGGCAATATCAAGGAAAGTTTGTAGTTGTTCGGAGGTATGTTCTGTCATTGAGCAGATAACCTGTAGTTTATCAATTGAGTCGGTAAGCAGTCAGCGGTTAGCGGTCAGCGGTCAGCGGTCAGCGGTCAGCGGTCAGCGGTCAGCTTATTTTATTCAAAAGTACCTCAGCGTGGCACAGGCTTTGGCCTTGGCCTTTGGCCACGCTACGCGAATGGCCACGCTGTGCGAACGACACTGTGACTGTACCAATAAGCACCTCAAGTAGCTTGGCCACAGGCCGAAAGCTGATAGCTGATAACTGATAGCTGATAGCTGATAGCTGATAGCTGATA
>NZ_MKZS01000001.1:8040644-8059683 GCF_001942495.1 Moorena bouillonii PNG | reverse complement strand
GCGAACGACCCTGTGACTGTACCAATAAGCACCTCAAGTAGCTTGGCCACAGGCCGAAAGCTGATAGCTGATAACTGATAGCTGATAGCTGATAGCTGATAGCTGATAGCTGATAACTGATAGCTGTTCGCGTAGCGTGCGCGTAGCGCATAAACTGATGGCTGATAGCTGATGACTAATAACTAATAACCACTAAGGATTTTGACGGCGAAATTCTGCTGGTGTCAAGCGCAAAGGCTGATCTGGGTTCCAAATCCCATAGCCCATAATTCTGGCGTATTCTTGAGCACGGGCGATTTTATGATCATATTTGTTATTGGGGGCTAGGGGTGAAGCTAAGGCACAGCCCTTAGCTACCAACTGCTCATTGACCAACACACCATCTATCCATACATAGGCTAACCAGCGACTATAGCGGTCTTGTTCCTCTACATCGAGCTCTAACATAACCGATTGTTGATCACTAGTTTGACTAAGCATCTTCTGTAAACAGGTTTTGGCCTGATCTCCCCAAGGCTTTTGTTTCCAGCTTGGTGCCTGTATACCAATCATCCGGATTCGTGCCACTAATGGTGGATCTTGATTGGTGATCAATACATCCACCGTGTGTCCACTGATCACCTGTTGCACTTGAGCACTAGTCTGGTTGGGGACATTGGTCAATTGGCAACCCCCGAGGAAGAGCAGAAAGCAACTCAGCAGGCTACCCGCTCTACTGTACCTCTGCTCCGCTAGTGTCCTAATCCTCATCCAGTGGCAGCCCAAACCGAACCTTGCCTTTAGCAAAATATCGACCGAACTGAAGTTCATACACTTCATCTTCATCCTGAGTCTCTACCTCTAGGTCTGACCGGGGATAACTCACACATAATAGAGCATAGCCTTGGTCCCGCAATTGTGGAGATAGTCCCATGGCTTCCGGTTGGTAGACTTTTCCTGCCAATACTCGCACTGCGCAAGTGGTACAAGCTCCATTGCGGCAGGCAAAGGGTAGCTCTACACCCTGCTTTTCTGCGGAATGCAAGATATAGCGGTCAGTTGGCACGTTTACCTTGTGCTTAGCACCAGTTTGGCGATTATGAATCTGAATGGTGTACGATTGAGTCATTGACTTCGTATATAATTTTCTGTATAATAAGAAATCGGGCGATGAATTGAAAAAGATTCAAAGCTCCAACTGAATACTTTACCTGGAGAGGTGGCCGAGTGGTTGAAGGCGCAGCACTGGAAATGCTGTTTAGGGGTAACTCTAACGAGGGTTCGAATCCCTCCCTCTCCGTACCGATTCAATCAATACTATCAGCTATCAGCGGTCAGCATTCAGCTATTAGCTATCAGCGGTCAGTGGTCAGCCGTCAGCAGAGCTAACAGAGATTAAACCAATACTTACCTGGTCAGCTGAAAGCTGATAACTGATAGCTGATAGCTAATAGCTGTTCGCGTAGCGTGCGCGTAGCGCTAATCCCTGACCGCTAATAACTGATAGCTGATAGCTGATAACTGATAGCTGACCTAAATACAAACCCGAAAGTCATTTAATACCAAGTTGCGGTCAAACGTACAACTTTCTGTTCCCCCTATCTCCCCATCCTCACAGGGGTAGGTTTTTAACAAAGACCTCAGGTGTGGGGTGACCGGTTGTGGGGTGTGGGGTGTGGGGGATAAGAAAATATACTTAATTTGTCGTTAAAAATCATCATTGTCTTGATTCAGTCGCTCATGGGGGAAACCCCCTTTGGCGGCGCTGCATCGCTTCTTCGTTGTTTTCCTTTTCCTCTCCTTCTGATCCGCCCCCGACCGGTCGGGGGTTGGGGGTGGGGCAGGACCCAAATGTAAAAAACCTACCCTTGTGAGATCTCCCCATCTCCCCATCTCCCTATCTCCCTATCCAAGCAATCTACTATCTTTGAATGCAACTCGGTATAAGAGGGCTATTCCTTATAAAATAATTAAGATCCCAATATAGAGCATCTAGCTGTAAGCCTGAAATGAAGCAGTTGATTCAAGGTCTGCATCAATTCCAGACCAAATACTTCGAGACCCACCGAGACCTATTTGAGTTACTGTCTCACGGGCAGCATCCCAGGATACTATTCATCACCTGTTCAGATTCTCGCATTGACCCGAGTCTGATTACTCAAACTGAGCCTGGTGAAATGTTCATCATCCGCAATGCCGGGAATATCATACCGCCTTATGGAGCAAGTAATGGCGGTGAACCAGCAGCAGTAGAGTATGCTATTTATGCCTTAGGCATTAATGAAATTGTCGTATGCGGTCACTATCGCTGTGGAGCGATGAAAGGTTTACTGAAAATCGACAAGCTAGAAGAGGACATGCCAGCCGTTTACCAATGGCTCAAGCATGCCGAAGCTACTCGCCGGATTATCAAAGAACACTATCAAGACTATGAAGGTGATGAACTCCTGAATGGGGCGGTGGAGGAAAATGTCCTTAACCAGCTACAAAATTTACGTACTTACCCAGTTATTCAATCTCGACTCAGAAGTGAGGAAATTCGGCTTCATGGGTGGGTCTATAAGATAGAAACGGGAGAGGTTCTGGAATATAGTCCACTGCAAAAGCAATTTGTACCACCTCAAACCCAGTTTTCAAGAGGAGCATGGATAACACCTCAGCAGCAAGCAAGAATTTATAAAGGTTCTCCAGAATAAACTCTAAACTAAGTAATAATAAACCAGAAAAAAAGTAGATGCAACCCTGATTAGAGGTGCTATAATCCAATTAGCATCATTTTTACTCTTAGCCTCTGGTAAACTGTTGTCAGTAGTCGTCAACAGTTTACAGCCAAAAGTTAAATCAGCTTCTTAGTTTACAACAACCTATTTGCAACCCTATGTGTAGATGCCCTGATAGTTGATTCCCTTTGGACTAGTTATTGTCCTACCGTCTTGATAACGTTAGTCAACAGAAGATCCGAAACTAGCTCGTTTATAACAGCCTCTATACTGCCGAGATTTCGGTTTAGATATTACTATAGTAGAAGCTATTTCAGGAATAAGATAACCGTACAATTGCGGAATTAGTTGAATAGCCTATTTGGAGACATTGGGCAATTTTACGGTTCTTTTGGTCATGGGTAATGGGTTAAGGGGAGTAGGGAGCAGGGAGTAGGGAGCAGGGAGTAGGGAGTAGGGAGTAGGGAGTCGGGAGTCGGGAGTAGGGAGTCGGGAGTCGGGAGTAGAAATATGTCTTAAGCTTTACTTCGATTGCTATATCTTTGGTTCGGTATTAGTCGCGACGGGGAAATTGAAAAGCGGAGGAATATTAGCCAATGGAAGAATTAATGACTCTAAAGGAATTACTCTACGAAGGCAAAATCCCTGAAGCCCTGGAACTGATTGAAGAATTGGAGGAGATGAGCAAATCGGATAAACTGAATAAACTATTTAGCTATGGAATTATTCTGCTGTTACATCTAATTAAAAAAGCTGCTGAAAAACGGACGACTAAATCTTGGGAAGTATCAATCCGTAATTCTGTTAAACAAATTCAACGTACTAATCAGCGCCACAAGGCTAAAGGAACTTATCTAACCGAAACGGAATTATTAGAAACTTTAGAAGATGCCTATCAATCCGCACTAGACCGCGCTTCATTAGAAGCATTTGAAGGAAGTTATGAAGCTGAAGAAATTGCTAAAATGGTGGAGCGGGAGGAAATCATAAAAACAGCAATGGATTTGATTTTATAGGGCTATCAGCAATCCGTTATCAGCTATCAGCAATCAGCTATCAGCAATCAGCTATCATTTAAGTAATTGTTATCATTCTTGACGCCCTATTCCCTATTCCCTATTCCCTATTCCCGACTCCCGACTCCCGACTCCCGACTCCCGACTCCCTTTGCTACAAATATTAGCATTGATTACATCGATAAACTTAACTGAGAGCCAAGGGATGTCTTAGATACTTCAATCCTGGTCTGAAAGGCTTCTTTAAACTGAGGCATATGAGTCACGGTTAAAATACAAGCAAAATCGGATGCGATCGCATTAATTGCTGCAATCAATCGCTCACACCCCTCGGCATCTTGGGTGCCAAACCCCTCATCCACAATCAACATTTGTAAGGATGTGCCTGAGCGTTGGGCCAACAGTTGTGCTAATGCCAGACGAATGGCAAAATTAATCCGAAATGCTTCACCACCGGAATAGGTTTCATAAGGTCGAGTACCACTGGCATCAGCAATTAAAATATCTAAGGTATCAATCAGTTTGGTTTTTTTCTTAGAAGACCGACTCCCGGCCTTTTGGGTAACAATTTGGATGTGTAACTGATTCCCAGTCAGTCTAGCCAAAATTTGATTGCTTTGGGCTTCTAGTTGAGGCAAAATATTCTCTATCATGAGTGCCTGGATGCCATTTTTGCCAAATGCGATCGCTAATTCCTGATGCACCCGATATTGCCGCTGGAGTTGTTGCAGCTTTTCGAGTTGCTGTTGATACTGACTTTGTAGGGATTCCAGTTGCTGCAACCGTTGTTGGAGACGCCCCTGCTGGGATAGTTGTTTATCCATTTGCTGTCGGCGCTGCTTCATCCCCTGTTCTAAGGCTTGGATGTCCCTAGTGACATCAGGACTTTGTTCCATTTGCTTGACAATGTCCTCAATTTGTGTATTAACCTCCTTGAGATTACAGCGTCTGCTCTGGAGGCTTTGAGTTAGGCTTGCCAAGCGTTGACCGACTTGGGGATTTTGCTCTTGGGCGGTTTGTAATTCCTGATAACGCAGTTGCCAAGATTGGGCTTGACGCAAGGAGGCTCTAACCTGATTATGAGCATCCAAGTTATAGCCAATCTCAGCAATGTATCGATCTAGCTGATCCAATTGCTGCTTCAACGGGGAATTGGTTTGTAACTGATGCACTGAGCCTTGAAGACTATCCAGCTTTCGAAGCAGCTGTGGTTTCTGGGCATCAATTTTTTGCTGACGCCGTCTTGCTTCTTCTAGCTTAGCCGAGTGGATTTCAGCCCAGCGCCAGCGGTCAACTTCCCCCCGTGCTAGAGCATGGGTTTGTTCATCGTAGTTGAGCTGTTGGACTCGGAGGTCGAGTTGCCTGAGTTCTTCGTGTAACTCTACCCCATAAGCACGAATAGTAAGGGATTGTTCCAGTTCTTTCTTTTCCTCAGATACTTCATAGAGTCGGTCATAAACTTCGTCGGTGGCTTCTAGTTGTGCTGCTAGTTGTCCCCGTTGTTCGAGCAACTGTTCATAAGGAGAGAGTTGTTGGGAAATTTGGGAGTATTCATGGCGCAACACCTGAAGTTCTCGTTCACAAACGGTTAGCTGCTCTCGTACTACCCAGAATTGATCTTGAACATCCTTGTGCTCAGCAGTGGTTTTCTGAATCACCCGGTCAGAATGGGCTGCATCTAGAGGCTGCTCGCATAAGGGACAAACTGCGTTCTGAACTTGCAGAAACTGGATTTTTTGGGTCAGTTCCCCCAGTAATTTTTGATAGCGACGTTGGTTTTCGTGGAGGCGTTCTCGAAAGCCTCGACGTTCTAGTCCTTTGTCCTGTAACCGAGACAGGTAGACCCGCTTTTTCTCTAATTCCCCAAGTTCAGCTTCTAACTGAAGTGCCGCCTGTCTCAGCTGAGGTGTTGTTGCTACTTGCTGGGATAACTGTTTTTCAGAAGAAACCAGTTCTTCTAATTTGGCACTGAGTCTGGCTTGAACCCGGTCAAGTTCGCTTTGGATAGACCCACGGCGTTGCAACAAGGGAGAGACTTCTAGTTGCAGATTATCTAACTGCTTAAGGCGTTGACGAGATCGGTTAAGTCGTGCCAGGGCTGTAGCCACTTCCCCTGAACGGGAGAGAGTATCTTGAATCTCTTGCTCTTGAGTACCCAAGGCTTCTAGTTGAGCTTGGGTATCACGGATTTGCAGATTATGTTGATTAATGTCTTGATTAAGCTGCTGTTGGAGTTGTTGTCGTTGCTGTTGCGCTTTCTGATAAGTCTGTAATTTGGCGGCAAGACTTTCTTCAAGTTCTTGTAGCTGGAGGTATTCGGCATAACCAGCAGTAATTTGTTGGTCTTGAGAGAGTAGTTCAGAAAGTTGTTGTTGTTGGGCAACAGCAGTAGCAATGTCTTGTTGTATGCGATCGCAATCTTGAGTAAGATTACGATATTGTGTCCTCACAAAGTTCAGCTGTTGTTCCCAGCTATTGCGCTGATGTCCAATGGCTTGTAGTTTTTTGAGTTGTTGCGCGTCTTGGTCTTGGTCTTGTTGCAGCTGGTGTAAAGCAGTTTCGAGGGTAGCTGTTTCCTTTGCGATCGCATCCCGTTCTCCCAGTTGTTCTTTAATACCCTGCAAACTTTGCTCTAGCTGTTCTACTTGACCTTTCAACTGCTTTGACAAATCCTTGGCCTGGTCTGCCAATTTTTCGTACTGGTCTAGTTTGAGCAAATCTGCCAGAATTTGTTTCCGTTCACTGGGACGCCTGACCATAAACTCATCGGCTCGACCTTGACGCAGGTAAGAGGAGTTGATAAAGGTATCGTAATCTAGCTTCAGATTCGCTATTATTAATAATTGAGTTGCTCGTACTCCTTTCTGGCTTAAACACTTAAAACCATTTGGTGTTTCCACTTGAAACTCTAGGGAACTCCCCTGTTTTCGGTGGCGAGTCCGAATAATTCGATGGGTTTGTTGATTATTTTGAAAAATAAAGTCTACTCGGACTTCCTTCGCCCCAGTATTGATGACATCGTTTTCCGAAGCAACACGGCTTTGTCCCCAAATTGCCCAGGTAATGGCTTCTAGCAAGGAGGATTTCCCTGCTCCATTCTGACCACAAATACAGGCAGTGTGAAGACCGCGAAAGTCTAGAGTTGCGTCGCGGTAGCTGAGGAAGTTTTTTAGAGTTAGTTGGATAGGAATCATCTAGGATCCACAAACCTCACACCGTTAATACTTTCAAATTCAATATAAACACACACTTTGCATAGTGTAGCGACGTATATATCAGTTTTGTAGGTCTTGAACGCTCATTTTTACAAAAGTTAATAAATACTCAGTAAGCAAAAATTCTTAGCTAGACCGTCAGTAGTCAGCGGTCAGTGGTCAGTGGTTAGCCGTCAGCGGTCAGCGGTCAGTGGTCAGTGGTCAGCGGTCAGTGGTCAGTGGTTAGCCGTCAGCCGTAAGCCGTTGGCCAATGGCTGAGAGCTGAGAGCTGAGAGCTGAGAGCTGAGAGCTGAGAGCTGAGAGCTGATAGCTGTTCGCGTAGCGCATATGCTTACGCCATTGCGGTTTTGGAACCATGTTCCATGGGGAACTCGATCAGGCGTACTATAAATCTAAGTAGGATTAATCTAATCGGACACCGAAACTAGGGTAAACATTATGTCAAAAGCTACGGTGCAATATACAACCAAGGATTTAAAGGAACTGGGCTTCATCGTTGAAGTCCCAGGCAGAACCGACAATGCCAAAAACAGAGCCAAAGCCCTTGAAGAGATCCAAAGGCGGATGGAAGACTCAGAAGACACTACGGTCAATGAGGATAGCTTTGCCGATGGCTTGAGTGCTGACGATTTGATTTTAGTTGAGCCACTAGGTACCAGTGATACAGATGGTGAAGAAGCAGAGATTATTCAGTCAGTAAAAGCGATCGCATCTTTAGCAAGTTTAAGGGTGAATTTGGAACAAGCTTACCAACAAGCGGTGGAATTACGGCCAGTGATCGAAGCCTTATTTTCCCCAGACCCCCTGACACCGGAACATATGAAACTGGCAACGGATAGAAATTTTGCCAAAACCTTAACAAAATTTGCTGAAGCTAAAGCCGCTCACGATCAGTATTTGCCCATTGCCAAAGAGGCTTGGGAAATATTAGAACCCGCTTTGCCACCATCTCAGCATCAAGCTAATCCTCTAGGCTCGGATGTAGTAGAGCATACTGAGAGTAATGGCAAAAAGGGTGTGACTGTGAATGAGTCATGAAATCGTAAGCTATCAGGTATCAGCTATTAGCTATTAGTTTTAAGCTATCAGCCGTCAGCTATCAGCTTATGTGCTACGCACACGCTACGCGAACAGCTTTCAGTATTCAGCTTAAGCGCTACGCGCACGCTACGCGAACAGCTTTTGAATAAGCGATGCAGCGCAGTCTTGGGGGTTTCCCCCATGAGCGACTGCATCAAGACAAGAGGTAAGCATTGGTTTAATCTGAGTTACCTCACAGGCTAGAAGCCTGTGCCACAAACTAGAAGCCTGTACCACAAAGCTGAGGGTTGATCACTGACCGCTGACCGCTGACCGCTGACCGCTGACCGCTGACCGCTGATGTTTAAAACTCCATCGGTGTCGAATCCCCAGAAAAAATAAAACTTGCCCAATAATAAGGATGTTGATATTTTTTCCCGTTCTTTCCTTCAAGCCAGTCTCGCTGAATTTGAGATAAGGCTTCCCTGCGTCCTTTTCCTGCTTTTAACCCCTGATAATAAGCTACCATTAAATCTTTAGTCGCAGTGTCCTCTACTTTCCACAGACTAATTAGTTGACTTTCACTGCCAGCAATTACAAAAGCACGACGCAACCCATAAATACCTTCCCCCGCGCTAATATCACCAATTCCGGTATCGCAAGCAGATAATACTACTAATTGAGTCCCGAGCAGATTTAAGAGGGTGCCTTCATATGCGGTTAGAATTCCATTATCCTCCCCACTTTGTTGTTTTTCTACACCAGCAAATACTAACCCAGAACGAAGCAGGGGATTATCAACATAGTTTTGGTTTTTTAACGAGGTTTCAAAGAATCCATGAGTGGCAATGTGGAGGAAATCAGGATTCTTCACTTGTTTGAGGGCATTTTTGGTGGCTTTGTTACCCATTAAAGTCAGGGCTTGTGAGAAAATTGAACTAATAGTTTCTGCTTCTTGTTGTGTGCCTTTCAGGGGCATAAAAACACGCTGAGATAGGTCAATGGAACGGTAAGCATCAAGGGCAACTACTTCTCCCTGCTGTTGATAGTTAGGGTTGGCGATGACTAAGGGAGATTGTCGGTTATTGTTGGGGTTTTGTCGCAGTAAGTCTCTTCCAGAAGTGAGATAGGTGATTTGATAATTTTCGACTAAATATTGGTTATTTTCATCTACTAATGCTTCAAAGGGAATTAAATTGAGTGTAGCATCGGGAGATAAAAGAATGGTTTTAGTCTCTCCTAATAGTTGGCGCACAGGCTGCATCACCATTTCATCCAAATCTCTGCCAGCAGCTTTGAGTGTTTTGATAGTTCTGGGGTGAGAAACTCGGAGTCGTTTACGCAATTTTTCTACTGCTTTATCAATGGCTTCTGCTTCTCCTAAATCCTTGGCTTTTATTTCACCGTTAGGATAGATAATATAAGCAGCATAGTGAGGTTTTCCCAAGCTTTCATACCGTACCAATTCCACTAAAGCAGCATCAGCAGGAATTTGTTTTTGAATAGCTTCGAGGGTAATGGGTTGGGATAGATTACGGAATTCGGCACTACGACGACTCAGTTGGTCTGAAAGTTGTTTGGCTTTGTTTTCAACTTCGGTGAGTAGTTTACGGTAAACGTCGGGAGAAGGAAAATCTTCTGGCTTCTTGAAGATCAGGTTAGCGTGTTGGGTGCGTGTGGCGATCAGTTCAGTTAATAATTCTTGACTTTGGGGGTCATCAATACGTTGCCGCAGAATTTGTAAGCTGTTGGTTAAGACATCCAGGATACGTCCCTTTCGTTCAAAGATAGCTTTAAGTGCTAGACGAGTTGCTTCTAGGTTATTGGGTGCAGATTGAAGATTGAGAGAAATAGCCCAATCAGTCGTCCCAGAAATTTTCCTCATGTAATCTTGTTTCTGGCGTTCATCCCCTGCCACCAAATTTTCGGAGAGATTATATTCTTCAATCCTAAGTCCTTGGCTTAACAATTCAATAGCACGACTTGTATTTCCTTGGGACTCGGAAAGTCTTGCCAGGTTGTTGAGAGTGATTGCTACCTTGGGATGGTTATCCCCTAACTGTTGCTTGTTGATGTCTAAGGCTTGTTGGTAGAGGGGTTCGGCTTCGGCGTATCTTGCTTGTAACTTGTAAAGGTCTGCCAGGTTGTTGCGACTTTCTGCCACATTGGGATGGTTATCCCCGAACTGTTGCTTTCTGATGTCTAGGGACTGTTGGTAGAAGTGTTCGGCTTCGGCGTATCTTCCTTGATCCTGGTAAAGGTCTGCCAGGTTGTTAAGACTGGATGCTACATCAGGATGATTGTCCCCTAACTGTTGTTTTCTGATCTCTAGGGACTGTTGGAAGCGGGGTTCGGCTTCGGCGTATCTTTCTTGTAACTTGTAAAATCCTGCCAGGTTGTTGAGACCGGTTGCTACGGATGGATGATTGTCCCCTAACTGTTGTTTTCGGATGGCTAAGGACTGTTGGAAGAGGGGTTCGGCTTCGGCATATCTTCCTTGGGAGAAGTAAAGTAATGCCAGGTTGTTGAGAGTGGCTGCGACCTTGGGATGATTGTCCCCGAACTGTTGCTTTGTGATGGCTAAGGACTGTTGGTAGAGGGGTTCAGCTTCGGCGTATCTTGCTTGGGAGACGTAAAGTGTTGCCAGGTTATTAAGACTGGATGCTACATCAGGATGATTGTCCCCTAACTGTTGTTTTCTGATGTCTAGGGACTGTTGGTAGAAGTGTTCGGCTTCGGCGTATCTTCCTTGATACTGGTAAAGTCCTGCCAGGTTGTTGAGACTCGATGCTACATAAAAATCATTGTCCCCGAACTGTTGCTTTGTGATGGCTAAGGATTGTTGGTAGAGGTTTTCGGCTTCAGCGTATCTTCCTTGTAACTTGTAAAGTTCTGCCAGGTTGTTGAGACTGGTTGCTACATAAAAATGATTGTCCCCGAACTGTTGCGTTCTGATATCTAAGGATTTTTGGTAGAGGGATTCAGCTTCGGTGTATCTTGCTTGTAACTTGTAAAGTAATGCCAGGTTGTTGAGACCGGTTGCTACATACAAATCATTGTCGCCTAACTGTTGCTTTGTGATGGCTAAGGACTGTTGGTAGAGGGGTTCGGCTTCGGCGTATCTTGCTTGTAACTTGTAAAGTTCTGCCAGGTTGTTGAGACTGGCTGCCACATCAAGATGGTTGTCTCCCAGTACCTTTTTGCGAATCGCTAACGCTTGTTCTGCTAAGGGAATCGCTTCGGCGTATCTTCCTTGTAATTTGTAAAGTAATGCTAGGTAGTTGAGACTTGTGGCTACATCAAGATGATTATTTACAAATATCTTTTTACGAATCGCTAAAGCTTGTTCTGCTAAGGGAATGGCTTCATTGTACTTTCCTTGCTGATATAACTGTTCCGCCTGTTGATTTAATCTTTCTGCCTCCGCTAACTCCTCTTGTTTTGAAACCTGAGACATTGCCTGTTCCACCATTGGTTCTTGCATCCCTATTCAGAATACCATGACCCCGACAACAGCAACTATAGATGATATCAATAACCTTCTTAAACCCTTTTTCATCATTAATCCCTCTCTAAAACCTTATTTATTTGTTTTGCTAACGCTTCTACCTGTATCTCGTCCCCTAATGCCGAATAACTGGCCTTTGCTTTCTCTAATAACTCTGCCGCCTCATCCCTATTACCTAACGTATATTCCACCTCTGCTAATCCCCTTTGCATCATGGCCTTAACTTCACTATTCTCCTCTTCTTTCGTTAATGCCAACCCTTGCCCATAAACCTCCTTTGCCATTAAACTCAATCCAACCTGCCGGTAAATATCCCCCAACAACTGATAAACCGTTGTGGTTTTACTTACAGACTTCACTAACCCTTCTAATACCTGAATTGCCTCAGCATTTAATTCATTTCCTCGGTAAAAATAGGCTAAGATTAATCCTTCTTGGTCTTGACTTAATTCCTGCTGCTTGATAACCGCTACTTGTTCCTGTAAAGTTTTTGCTTCCTCTTCCTCTAAAACAATAAACCAGCTATATTGACCATCACTATCTTCGTCTTGAGAAGAAACTCCATTATCTGCTACTACGGTGATTTCATAAAACTCCCCTGGGTTCAATTCACCGTCATAAACTATTTGCGTTTCATTGGTTTGCCGTTCCCAGTCTCCCACCTTAACCGTGTATTGGCTTGCCCCTGACACTCCATTCCAGCGAAGGGTTAATGACTCATTGAAAACCAAAGTATTACGAGGGCTGATCAGATAGGGCAGTTGTTGTAACCTCTCTTCTTTTGTACCAAGAGGACGGCGTGTATCATTATTACACTCTGGGCATAATCTAATAATCTCTTCTCCTCCAGGACATCCCTGATACACAAGATAGGTTCCAGGTTGGGTCACTGTCAATTGATCAAGGTTACTGCAATAAATAGTGACCGAAGCATTACTTCCTAGTTTGATTTGGTCGTTACTATTGAGGGTAATACCAGAATCAGCTGGATGAAATTGCTTCCATTGTGTCTTTTTAACTTGGACATTCCCCGTAAAATCAAGCAGGATATGGATAGCATTAGGATTAGTCTCGACAGGATAATTAGTCTCGACAGGAGTTTCACCTCCCATCAGTATTAAGCTCAAAACAGCTGGAATTGCACTTTTAGAATTAAAGACAGAATTCTTCATTTTTTTACTTTAACTTTTGTTTGGCTTCATATAACCATCGATCCTCTTCAGAATTAATGGTCTCACCCGCAGCTAGACGAGACTCAATTAATTGATGGCATTGTTGCCAATATTGTTGCCCTTGAGAGGATTTTTTATTTTTGTTTGGCAAGATTTGGGCATAAATACAAAAAGATGCCCCAGGATTTCGGATAAATTTCTGGTATTTGGGATTTTTTGCAATACTAATCGCCATCATAAGATAAGGAATAGCATCATCATCTTGCTTTTGCTTAAATCTTGCCCATCTTAAATTTTTATATAAGCTATATTTTTGAGTCTGTAAATTTATTTTTTCTCTATCTGTTAACTGTTCAAGATTACTTTCTTTTTTATTTAAAAGCTTTAAGGCTTGATTCAGCAACTCCACCGCTTGATCATTATTGTTTTTTCTAATGTACCAATAGGCCAGATTATTATAGGCATCCAAATAACCACCTTTTGCCGCAATTATATATTGTTTTTTAGCATTAGCAAAATCTTGTAATTCTTCATAGATAGTTGCTAATTTATAATGAGCATCTAAATTAGATGAGTCTAATTGAATTGCTTTTAAATATTTTTGTTCAGCCAGCGCTAAATTTTGTTGGTATTGTAATTGTTGTCCCTCTCGTTTATAACGATTAGAAATAGATGGTAAATTAAACCAAAATCCTAACAGTAATACTGTCATTAATAAACTCGAACCAAGTTTAGCTTCCTCATGCCAGTGTTGAGGAATTTTTAGTCTTTTTAAAAGCTGGTCAAATCCTTTTTTTCCCGTTTCTGTTAATTCACTTTGAGCTTGAAGTAATGACAATATACTGGGGAAAGCAATAGCCGCTGCTCTCCAAAAACCGGAACCACTACTGAGGAAAAGGCTCGCCAGTGTTCCTAAAAGAGCTAAGTTTCCTGTCCAAACAATAACTCTGGCTCCTCTAACTAACCAGTCAAAGCGATTCCAAGGGTGAGATTTTATCGCTTTTTTCTCAGCGTAACTATCCAAATACCACCACCAAGCATCGGGGTGCTTTGGGAAATTATCTCGATAGTGATCTAAATCAATAAATTGAATCAGTTTTTCAGCATTTTCTTTGAGTTGCTTGTCTAATTCTTCAAGTTTTAAAATAACCGAAGCTGAGGGATTAATATTACTTGACAAGACCTGGTTTAGAGCATCTCTGGTTAATAATATCTCGAGAACTTTCTCCTTCAACAGGGATGGATTAGGGGAGCATACCACTTTGGAATAAACATACCGCATTAAGCTGTATGCTCGTGATTCTACCGGCAACTTAAAAAGATATAATAGATATATTTGCCAAAATAGGATGCTGCCGCTGGTAGAGACATTGAATTGATATAATAACTCTTCTAAAGTCTTTTGATAATCCTCTAAAATAGTAACTTTCATGGCAAGCATTTAGTTCATGCACTACCTGCTGAATGCTGAGTGCTGATAGCTGATTGTTAAGTATCTATATATTTATCATATTTATCGAGCTAACCACCAAAAGTTATGCAGCAAACTTTCAAGACCAGCTTGATCTCCGGTCCGGACTTATATCAAGTCCGGATACACAATAATTCCCAGGGTAATTCTCCCCATTTCCCGCTCTTCCACTCCTGACAGGGGTTAGGGGTGGGTTCCGACTCCCTCGGTGCGCTTTCCAATGGGCGAGTAAATCGCCCTTGGGTCGCACCGCTCCCGATTCCCGATTCCCGACTCCCGATTCCCGACCCATGTGAGCCACACTCCCCTACTTCCCACGTCCAGGATTTTTACCAAACCTGGCCTCTTGGACGCTGCTACCAATGCCCTGAATTACACCACGAACCACTAGACCAATACTTCTACCAAAGACTTGGGTCAACAGATACACCACACCATTCCCAATCCAAGTAACAGCGGCTTGCAAACGGGGAGAAAGAGCATCCCGTAGCTCATAGGCTAAGGTCACAGCTAGCTGAAAACCTTGTAGCCGTTCTAATTCCCGACGCCGGGGAGCATAGATACTGGTTTGTTTAATGCCAGTGTCAGTTAGGATAAATAAATCATATCGACTCTCGAAAATTGCTTGTGGCTCACCAAATAATTTATCTTGGCGATATCGCCAGGAGAGATTATTGCGAAATCGGGCAATTTCCCGAGATGACATCAGATTTTTATGATAAAAATTTCCCTTAATACTTTCTACATCTGCCAATTGATTTAATAACGGTTGAATCACCCCATTACCGATTTGGATAATTAAATTGTCCAGGATAAATTCTGACCGTTGAATTGCTTCGGGGGTGTGAGCTGGATAAGAGACATTATCAATGATTAATGAGCTCTCAAATAGTCGATGATATAATAAGTCAATAACTAGAGGAATTTTATCAAGAATTGCCTTTTTTACAATGGGATAGTTACCCAGCAAAATAGTGACAACTTCTAGTTGAGTATTGTCCGTGTACAAGGTATAATACTTTCCGAAGAAATCTGTAACTGATGCTTCCCACAGATCTTTCAGAATCAGCTGTTGCTTCTGAGGTAACTGTTCCAGTGTTACTTGAGACAAGCGCAAATCTTCAACCAGCTCTTCAAAGGTTTGGAAGACTAAACCAAGTAACTCTGCTCTTTTCTCTACTTGGAGAATGTCAATTTCTAGGGGAACACCAGAGAGGTTGGATAAACCAGATTGAAGTTTTACCATTGTCCGGTTCATTGTCCGGTCAAATATCTGCTCAACTAGTGGTGGCTTAGGGCTAAGCTGGGATTGAGCCATTGGCGCAACAGTCAGTGACCTTTCCGGTTTAGGCATTGGGACTAAGGAATTGTCCCGTGACGGTTCCACCAGAATGATGCTAGCAGGTAATAGCTGATCCGCCAGCCAACGGGCTACTAACAGTTCTCGACGGCGTCCAGTCCAAAACAGCCAATCCCAATTGGAAAGACGAGGATTTTGCAGCTGACTATTGACCTGGGCTAAAGCCGCTTCAAATTGTTGGAATCCTGATTTACGCCACTGTTGATACCAGGGAGCAAAACCTGCAGCTTTATAGGATACAGTAGGTAAGCTAGACAGTGTCTGCCAATAGGATTGACCCTCAATAATTTGACCAATGGCTTCAACAATGGTAGCGATCGCGACTCCTTTGGGGCAATACCCATTGACACCCAATGCTTGAGCTACTGCTAGCACAGTGGGTTTAGATTCCCTGGTCAGTAGTAAAATTGGCAAGTTAGGGTACTCCCGCCGTAATCCCTGACACAGTGGCAATCCTGATAAGGTTACCTCTTGATTTGAATTAGGCTCAGCCAAAGCTAGTTCCAAAATTGCCACATCCACGGAGTTGGTCCCCTCTAGTGCCGCTAATCTTGATCGGGCTTCTGTGCCAGTATCAGCCTCAGCTACAACTAGCAGATCCTGGAAGGCTTGCAAGGCAGTCCTTAGACCCAATCGGAATACTGGGTCATCATCAATCAGAAGGATATGAGTTATGCGATCGCTCATATACAGATAGCCTCTAGCAAATGGCTCATGGCTAAACCCTGTCAACCAATGAACACTATGAACAATTAGCCATTTAAGCTAGCATAACATTAGCTTTTGTGGGTTGGTGGCTGAGGAAGCGACTCGCCGGAGTATTTATTGTTAATTGTTAATCGTTAATTGAAAATTATTAAGTCTCAATTAACGATTAACGAAATTTGATAATAACTGTTCAGATTAAATCAGTTTAATACCCAATTCTTGGTCTTTGCTTAGGCTTGTGGTTGTAGCTGTTCCTGTGATTGGGCTAGCTGCTCCTGTAGCTGTTCCTGTGATTGAGCTAGCTGCTCCTGTAGCTGTTCCTGTGATTGGTCTAGCTGTTCCTGTGATTGGTCTAGCTGCTCCTGTGATTGGTCTAGCTGCTCCTGTAGCTGTTCCTGTGATTGGGCTAGCTGTGCCTGTGATTGGGCTAGCTGCTGCTGTAGTTGTTCCTGTGATTGGGCTAGCTGCTCCTGTGATTTATCTGGTTTTGGTGCCTTGGGTTTTTTCTCAAATACTTGAATACCTGGTTGCTCTACCCGAAACCCTTTGTTAATTTTCGCTCCCAGTTTGCCAGTAATAACAGCGACCCACATGGAATACATCTCATTAGCAGTCGTGATTTTTTTCCAAACTTTGGGTTTGACCTTAATCGTAAAAATCGTGCCATCACAATCAACATTAAATTCCTGCCAGCCGTTTTTAACAGTTTTTACTGTAGGCAACTCATTAATTTTTATATTGAGTTCCATTTTACCATTAATTATTCCACTTTTTGTTTTTTTTATTTGACTGATTTCATCAGCTTTGTGAATACTCATTATTTCAAGCATCGGCAACTCCTTTGGAAATAAAAATGATTTGTTGTATTCATATTGTTAATACAATAAATAGAGCAAATAAATCAGCTATAAAAATGCTTATTTAGCTAACCCTTTCCCCTAACCAAAACCCCTTGGAGCAAAGTCTTAGACTGGTCAGGATGAAGTCAGCAGAAGTCAGTTTAGTGGGCATCAGGAAACAGTGGTTGATCTTTTGTCTACAGACCACCAATCCAGAGACCTTTTCCAGCCATCGAAGGTCAACTGACTTACTTATTTACGCTGTGATTTTGCATTTTCTCATATTTTTATGATCTCAAAACCGACTGCATCAAGAATGTTAGGTTTTTTTGAGAAACTCAAAAAAACCTAATGGTTCTGGATTTGACCGATATGCGATCGCGTTCCTCATAGGGTGCATCTGATTAAAGCTGTTTGACCTGGTGGTGCGTTACGGGACCGGCTGTCTCAACAAGGCGCGAAGAGGCGGAAAATCAAGGCGAGCCCTTGGGTGGTGCGTTACGGGGCGATGCTGCTGGCGAAATATAAGTTAACATCCAAAACACTGATTCTGCCGTTGATTGCGTTACAAAACTATAAAATGTTTTTCGACCATTACACGGAATATCAAGGCTTTAAGCGTGTTAAGAAATGTTTCGCCAGCAGCATCCGGGGCGGACTATCCCAACCCGGGTGTTGAGCCTAAAAATAAGGGCAAGTCCGCCCCTAACGCACCCTACGCACTTTGATATTTTATTTTTCGTCTATACTAAAAAAAAGTAGGGTTTATCAAATTAAGAGCTAACCGCCACCTACTAACTAAAAATAGAACTTTTTTGTATTGTTCCGGCGCGGAGGGGCATCCCGTGTCGTTAATAAAGCTTGCCTTGTATCCTAACCGTTGGGTGGAGTTGGCAAGAAGCCCACACTGAACTCAAAGAGTCAGTGTGGGAGTATGTCACCTTACTACTAAGCATTGCTGCAGATCAGCAATGCTATTAACGTTTTCTAAAATTAACTTCGGACACATCCGTTTAATTAAGCCAGTCAGCACCTTACCTGGTCCGACTTCCACCACTTTCTCAATCCCTTCCACTGGTAGCCTCAGAGAAATTTCTCGCCATCGTACTGAACCAGTAATTTGAGACTGGAGTTGATGTTTTAAGGTAGCTGCCTCTACTGTGGGTACAGGGTCCACATTCGATAATACTGGTACCTGGGCATCAGCAAAGGGGACAGACAGCAAAAGTTCCTGGAACTGAGCTGCTGCTTCAGCCATTAAGGGAGAATGAAAGGCACCGGACACTTTTAGAGGAACAGCCCGTTTGACTTTAATCTGACTCAGAAAATCCTGAACTGCTGTTGGTCTACCTGAAATTACCACTTGAGCAGGACTGTTATCATTAGCAATAACAACATCCTGTATCTGCTGGATTTTTTCTTCAAGTTCTGGGCGTTTGAAGCCAATCAGAGCAACCATCATGCCTTCAGTTGCACTATCCATCAATTTAGCCCGATGTTGGACTAGGCGTAACCCGGCCTCAAAGTTAAATACCCTCGCAGTGTAGAGGGCAACATATTCTCCCAAACTGTGACCGGCTACTAGATTGGGTCGTTCCCCTTGTGCCATGAGCAGATCAGCCAGAATACTCTCAACTACGTATAAGGCAGGTTGAGTGTAGAGGGTTTGAGATAACTGATCGGACTCCCCTTGACAAATATCTAGAACAGACCAGCCTAAAATTTCCTCAGCTTGCTTAAACTTAACCTTTGCAGAGGGCAGGTCTAATAAGTCCACTCCCATACCTGGTACTTGAGAACCTTGTCCGGGAAACACCCATGCAGTCTTTATCATTTATTTATTATTTATTGGCCGTCAAGAATCAATTATCTGCTATTGCTGTACCATTTGGTGGTCTTATGGATTTGAATTATCTCAGGTGCGCTGATTGCTCAGTGCTGATACCGAGTTGCATTCAAAGATAGTAGATTGCTTGGATAGGGAGATGGGGAGATGGGGAGATGGGGAGATGGGGAGATGGGGAGATGGGG
>NZ_MKZS01000001.1:8033538-8040544 GCF_001942495.1 Moorena bouillonii PNG | reverse complement strand
AACGAAAGTATTATCAACGAGGTATAAGGGCTAGGTCGCTTATAGAGTCTGGGTTTTAGCTTATTTCGTCGCCCCCCCAGCTTGGCATCAGGTGGTTTTGATACAGCCATCTGTGTGGGCACATTCAACGAAAAACATACTCCACCGACATGCCTGGATGAGTTGGTTTGGATTCCCAAAGATGGTATGATCATATTTGACTACCATAATTTATAGTAAATTTATATACTACCCCCACGGGGTAAGTTCAATTAAAAACACAATCATAGAGGGGGTTAACTAATGAAAAAAAAGGGTTATACTGTCACATTTCCAAATACAGATGAAAATTTAATTCGAGCCGAAGAGTATTTTATCTTAACCGAAAATGACCAAGAGCAAAAACTGAGGATTCAAGATTATAAACAAACCTACAAAATCCCTGGTTTATATGAATATGTTTTAGTCGATTTGCTAAAGTATAATACACACAATATAATTAGCGACATCTTGATAAATGAAGTTACCAAATCCCAATCAATTGCTTCTGAATTATCGGTTTTAGATTTAGCTGCAGGAGTTGGTTTACTTGGTCAATGTCTTAAGGATAAAGGTGTCACTTCAATTGTAGGAGCAGATGTGGTTATAGAAGCGGCAGAAGCAGCTAAACGAGAACGACCAAATGTTTATAATAAGTATTATGTTGAGGAATTTCCTAATGTAACTAATGAAGTTCATAATGAGTTAGAAAATGCCAAGTTTAACTGTTTGGTCTGTGCTTCTGCCCTAACAGGAGGATTACCGGCTTCGGCATTTGCTTTTGCCTATAATTTAATTGTTGGTGGAGGCTGGATAGCGTTTAATCTTAAAGAAGATTTACTTGATACTCAAAGCCAGCATAATGGTGGTAAAATGTTGGCAACCATCATTAAAGAAGGTATTTTATCAGTCAAAGCTAAACAGTCTTATCAACATCGTCTTTCTGTTAATGGTAATTACCTCAATGAGCTAGCATTAATAGGAGTTAAAATATCAGATATTCCTCAAACAATGATCAATGATTAATAGTGATTAATACCTAGATAATCTTTTGGGATTTAATGGATTTTTAGCTTTTTTTTAAGGTGAATGTGAAGGATATGAATAGAGATTCTTATAGACCTTTGACTCCCAAAGCAGATGCAACTGGTTATCTGCTCAAGATGATTCCTCAGTTTCTTGACGAATTGATACTAAAGTATGGAGAAAATGTAGAATTTAGAATTGCTGATATCGGTGCAGGAACAGGCACATTGGCAATCCGTATTGTTGATGAAGCTATAAAACGGGGAATAAGTTACTGCATTGTCTATGCTGTTGAACCAGAAGAAAAAGATGTGGAAGTAGGCATCAGTATCTGTCAATAAAATGGGTGTTATTACGAAAGTACTAAAAGCTTGGGTGTAGCTTTCAAACAAGAACCCTATACAGAAACGGGCGTTGCTGAATTAAGGAATGAATGCGCGATTATCTGGTTTTATTAAAGCCCCCTAAATCCCCCAACTTTGGGGGACTTTAAGAGTTTTGTTCCCCCCAGAATTGGGGGGCTAGGGGGGCGAAACCATACCCAGAATCAGCAACGCCCAGAAACGACTTTTGAACCTCAGTTTCTGCATGGCATTATCTGCAATCCCGGTCAGTTTATTGCTCCCAAAAAAATTGGCGATTATTTGCCTTCTTATGGTCAGACTGGAGATGAATTAGGATTGAGAAGATTAGAGGTATTTGTTCGCAATGCAGCAGTTCACTTATTTCCAGATGGACTTTATTGCGGACAGCATTTATCCCCTGCTAAAGAAGGTGATCAGATCGCTGCTCTGGAACTAATACAAGATGCTTTTGGCTCTGATGCAGAGGTTCGATATCACGACAAAATCTTACCCAGAATCACGAGTCAGGAGTTTATGAAAGGCGAATTAGCCTCCTTGCTTGAAGATTGCCACTGGAGGGATTATGCCCAAAACTGGATTGACGATTTCTCAGTTAAATTTCCCTGGTTAGCCTCTGTGGCTTTTATTGCTTGTCCTACTGGAGGAGGAGGAAAAATTACGAATACTAGTCAACCATCTTACGATCCATCCCTAAAAATTGAGGATAGAATTGCGATTCAAGCTACCACCGTTCGAGAAATCAAAGAACTAATTGACAGGGAAAATTTTGGGCGGGTTAACAAATAGTACACCTTGCCATAAATACATTGCAGGATATAGTTGAGTTTAGACTTCATTGTGATTAGTCATTGGCTACCGCAATATTCTAACAGCTAGTGGAAAATAGTCCGATCTGGAAGTAGGGATTAGGGAGATGGGGAGATGGGGAGATGGGGAGATGGGGAGATGGGGAGATGGGGGGAAGAGAAAGTTGTACGTTTAACCGCAACTTGGTATGAGTGCTGAGTGCTGAGTGTTGATCCGGTTTACCCTGATTTATCTGGTGCTTATTGCTACCGATGGAGAGCAATACATTGGTAAACGGTGGCAACATCTGGGTCATTGGAACCATGGGCAATAAATTCTTGGAGGAGAATATCCGTAGAATAAGGCGGCTGGTAAACTGAGCACAACACTTACCCTAAATCAGGATACTACAGTAGCTCGGTATAAACCGGACACCAACTACGAGTAGTACACCACCGACGTAAGCATTCAGCTGAGAGCTCTCAGCTAATGCGTTACTTGAGGTGCTTTTGAATAAAACAGGTACGCATTGGTTTCATCTCTGTGACATCAGCTGAGCGCTGACCACTGAGCGCTGACCACTGAGCGCTGAACGCGCACGCGTGCGCGTAGCGCATATGCTTACCCACCGACTAGCAAAGACATGGGATAATCAAAGGGTAAGCTAACTTTCATCATTGGCTGATAAACGATAGCTCTATAATTTAGAGGGACTCATTATCAATTCATCTGTCATAATTCATAATTTTTAAAACTCCAGTTTTAAAGCTGCCATTAATTGAGAAATAGTTGATGGATCCCCTTGACGGTAGTATCCCCAATTAAATTCAGCAATTTGTTCTAGTACTTTAGGATTAAAGTCTCCTTCGTTACCGTAACCAACAGTGAAAAAGGCAATTCGCTTATCGCTGGAAAAGCCACTTTTTTCCAGTTCTTGAAACAGTTGATCAAGACGAAGCTTAGAATCAGAATCGTCGCCATCGGTCAAAATTACTACAGCATTAATGGCACCCTCTCGGTAATTGTTTTGTAACCAGTTACGGGCTTCCAGGGCAGCATCATATAACCGATTACCCCCGTCAGGGTTGAGATTAAGAATAAACGCCATAGCGCGATCGCGTTTTTGAGGGGTGCTATCTACCAATACTGGTGGACGAATCTCGGAATCAAAATCAATCAGGGCAATTTGCTCTGTTGGTCCTAAACTCTCGATGTATGCGCCCAAGGTCTTTTTAACCGCTGCTAATTTATTCTCCGACATAGAACCAGAAGAGTTTACCAGCACCACCACTTGTGAGGGTTTTTTGGCAAATTCCTGCCAGGACTTGAGCATTGCTGCCACTACCTCTGGTTGAGGGGAACCCAGGGAATCGTATCTGGTCTTGGAGTCAACACCGAATTGAGCAGAAAACTTGGCACCTAATGGCACTTCTGGTACACCTGGTCTTAAACCAAGTTCTGTGGCAATTTTTTGCACTTGGGGCGATCGCAAATAGTCAATCACCTGTTGCGCAGCAGCCTTTTCCTGCCTACTGACCCAAGGAGCGTTGGGTAAAATTGCTCGCATATTGGAGGTAAAGGTGGCCTGGGGATACACTGCCTCATAGCGGCTTTGCCCAGCTTGCTGATCGGAATTGGCAGCAATCACTGAAGACTCGTACACTGAAGCAATTGATGCCCAAAATGAACCATTCTTCACCATGTCCTTTGCCAAGGACCTGGTAGAGACACCATAGCGAATCACTTTACTCTGTATGGCTTGGATCTGTGTCTGATAACCCTCCACATCGGCTACTGTCAATTGTTCTGGTCGTTTACCAGATACACTGGCGAATTGAGCCACTAAAGTTTGTAAACCAGAATTGGAGCCAGTAGGAGCAGTGTGGACAAGGTGAATGGGCAATTGAGGGCTATTGGGATCCAGTTCCTGGTGGGTTTTGGTATTAACCAAAGCTTTGTACAAATCCGGTTGCTGCCGTAATCCATCGGCTAATTCTGCCGATGTCATAAATACCATGGGGCTATGGGCTAACAACGGCGCATCGGGAATTTCTCCAATGTAATCTTTCCCTAGAAAAATCTGATTGATCTGATCGATTAACTGACGATGATAGATTTCCCCATCCACGGAAACTAAGGTAGGAAATTCTGGCCGATTACGCTTAAGGCTACGGGATTTGAGTTGTTGTGCCAGGGATGTCAGACTAGTTACCACATCGCTACTACTTTTAGTGTCGCAGTTGAGATAAAACCCCTTGCCATTGTCTAATTTGGGCTGTTGTTGGTTAAATTGCTCGGCTGCTTGCTCGCAGAATTGCCCTAAAGCGCTACCGACTAAGAATTTGACCTCAAAGCTTTGCTGGGTTAGACGGTTGGGTTTTCCCGTGCAAGCTCCTAGAAAAAGGATAGCCAACACGGTGCTAAGGTTAATTATGCGCTGATAATTCAAGAATTTAGTATTCATAGTATAGAATTTTTAGTTGAGATGTAAACATAGGATTGATTAAAAAAGAAAACAGCGGATTTGGGAATAGGGAACAGCAGTAAAGAGGGATGCTAGGATTTTTTGGTTTTATCATAAATCAGCATTTGTTTTCATGATATATTTGTAAATGCTATCTTATTATTGATGTTGTGATAATTAATGCGCTAATCACACTTTATATACAAATTAGCCATATACAAATTAGCCACGCAACCGTTTATTTTTGAAATAGTGTCACTTTCTGTTAAAGTCAAATAGGTCGCCACCAATCACTGATGATCAATCACTAATGATCAATAATGTCAAAGTAATTTACCATCCCCTGGTGCAGCATAAGTTAAGCCTGATGCGTCAGGCTGAAACCAGTACTGCCAAATTTCGTAAACTCCTTAAAGAAGTTGGGTTATTGTTGGCATACGAGGTAACACGGGATTTGCCCCTGAAGTATGAACCAATCAATACACCAATCTCGCCGATGCTAGCTCCGATGCTGGCTTCAGAAAAGAAGATGGTGATTGTCTCGATTATGCGAGCCGGACAGGGTCTGTTAGATGGTATTCTAGAACTCATCCCATCATCTCGTGTCGGTCATATCGGTTTGTACCGTGACCCCCATACCTTTGTGCCCATCGAATATTATTTCAAACTCCCCGATGATATGACTCAGCGAGATGTGTTGGTGGTTGATCCGATGTTAGCTACAGGTAATACTGCCGTTGCTGCTGTTGACCGACTCAAGGAAGTTAGCCCGAAGTCCATTAAGTTTCTGTGCTTATTAGCCGCACAGCAAGGGCTTGACTATTTCCAACAGCAGCATCCGGATGTAGTGATTTATACGGCGGCTATTGATCAAGAATTAGATCACCATGGCTATATTGTTCCAGGACTTGGGGATGCAGGCGATCGCTTGTATGGTACGAAGTAATCTAATATAGCGGTTTTCAATAGGGAACAGGGAACAGGGAATAGGGAACAGGGAACAGGCAAAAGGCAACAGGCAAAAGGCAACAGGCAAAAGGCAACAGGGAACAGGCAACAGGCAAAAGGCAAAAGGCAACAGGCAAAAGGCAAAAGTTTGGTATAACTCAGATCTTGCACCAGTACAGAAATACTAAATAGCCTAACGGATAACAATCAATTTCATTACAGAAACAGTCAAATATTATCACTGTTGCCTATTGCTAGCATGCCTATTGCCTACCTTCACAGGTCTATTTTAAACTTGGTGCAAGACCTCAGTATAACAGCTTTGGCAGCTTGTATCAATGTCAAACACCTTAATGCGTAGTGCTATAATCTCGAACTATTAAATTCTCCCGTTCGCGTAGCGTGACCATAGATTGTAGGGTGGGCAAAGACAGTTTGGTTCAAATGAGTATTAATGATTAAATTACTTTGCCCACCCTACTTTAGCTACTTTAGCTGACAACTGACAGCTGACGATTTGTAAGTTTAACCATCGGTGATGGGAAAAATAACCATATCCCACTCAAACCGAAGTTACATCAGCCACCAGGGTCAAGTTGATGAACCAAACTATTCAGCGATGCTATTTACTCGGCCATCTTTTACTCTCTAGTGTCCTCATCCCCAATATCGCCACCGCCCAAATCAGCAGTGATGGCACCTTATCCACTACGGTTAATAGTGATGATGGAGTGAATTTCTTGATTGAATCTGGCGTACGCACTTCAGATAATTTGTTTCATAGCTTCTCGGAATTTTCTGTACCCAGCAACGGGTCAGCCTTTTTTAACAATGCTGGGGATATTGTCAATATCTTTAGCCGTGTCACCGGAGGAAATATTTCTAACATTGACGGCTTGATTCGTGCTAATGGTAACGCTAATTTATTTCTGATTAATCCAGCCGGGATTATCTTTGGGCAAAATGCTTCGTTGAATATTGGTGGTTCATTTTTTGCTACTACTGCCGAGAGTGTAGTATTTGGAAATGGGATTGAATTTAGTGCCACTGAACCAAACCAAGCACCGTTATTAACGATTAATATTACCCCTGGTTTACAGATGGGAAAAAATCCGGTAAATATTACAGTAGTTGGTCCAGGACAAACCCTCAATGGCAGTATTTTTACTCCTTTTGATCGCAGTAATCTTGGATCCCAATTACAGGTTCAACCAGGGAATACTTTAGCCTTGGTAGGTCTCATTGAAAGTAGCTTGATCAACGCCAATGCTAATCGAGGCAATGGTGGAGATATTGCCATTACTACCCAAGGCTTATTTGTGTTTCCAGATAGTGCCATTACCGCTAGGGCGTGTCTGCAAACCCAATAATTTAGGTTAGAGAGATTTGCAATCGCGAG
>NZ_MKZS01000001.1:8009801-8033438 GCF_001942495.1 Moorena bouillonii PNG | reverse complement strand
CATCACAATACCTGAATCATTTTACTTCAGTATAGCAGTTTGCAGACACGCCCTAGTTCTCAGTTTGGGGTAGATGGGGTGATCACCATTAACAATCCTGACGCCGATCCGGCTAATGGCTTAGTTCAACTACCCACAGATACTAGCGATCGCACTCAACAAATCGCTGAAGGTTGCCGTTGGACTGCCACCAGTAGTTTTTATATTACCGGACGGGGTGGCATACCCCAAGATCCCAGTGCCATGGTACGGGGTGGCCAAATTTTATCGGATGTGCGGGATATATCGGATCTATCCATAGTGCGCGCCATACCCGAAGCTGAAGATCGTAAAGCACACACTAATACCAAAGCACCGATAGTGGAAGCTAATGCTTGGATTATTAATGAGGAAGGTAATGTGGAATTAGTCGCTGTTGTCAACTCGAACCAGGCGCTCGATTTTCTGCGAGCAACTTGTGCGATTAAAGAGGATTAGATTTTCGGGTGGGCAAAGACAGTTTGGTTCCAATCAGTTTTTAGCTTGTAGGGTGGGCAAAAACAGTTTGGTTCCAATCAGTATTAATGATTAAATTACTTTGCCCACCCTACTTTAGCTGATTACTGGTAAGGTGGGCAAAGACAGTTTGCTTGAAATCAGTATTAATGAGAGCGATTACTTTTTACTGGTAAGGTGGGCAAAGACAGTTTGGTTCCAATCAGTATTAATGATGAGATGACTTTGCCCACCCTACTTTAACTGCTAAGGTGGGCAAAGACAGTTTGGTTCCAATCAGTATTAATGATTAGAGTATTTTGCCCACCCTACTTTAACTGCTAAGGTGGGCAAAAACAGTTTGGTTCCAATCAATATTAATGATTAGAGTATTTTGCCCACCCTACTTTAACTGATTACTGGTAAGGTGGGCAAAAACAGTTTGGTTCAAATGAGTATTAATGAGAGCGATTACTTTGCCCACCCTACTTTAATCATTAATCTATTACCAAGACAATTATGAAAACCATCCTAAATTTAGTCACCGTCGGATTACCCAGTTTATTGCTAGCACTGACAGCTACTCCTGCTTTAGCGATCGCATCCGGTGACCACCCCCAAGTCACTATTGCTCCGACCTTGCAAGCCCAAACTCCTCAGGCTACCAGTAAACTTAGTAAACTTAACCAAGGCAGAGCCTATTTCAACAGGGGACAATTTGCCCAAGCAGCGGAAATTTGGAAGCAGCCCAAGATTACGCAACTCGGGGTGACTCTCTCCATCAAGCCTTGAGTTTGAATTATCTATCCTTAGCTTACCAACACCTAAGTCAGTGGGACCTTGCCCAAACTGCTATTGAATCCAGCCTTAAGTTAGTCGAATCAGCTACCAGTAACAATCCTCTGCTGTGGGCGCAAATTCTTAATACCAAAGCCAGACTCCTTTTCCACACTGGACAAAACCAATCTGCCTTAGAAACATTTAAAAAAGCACAAACTTATGATAAAGCGGGAGATAAAATTGGTGCTTTGATTAGCAAAATTAACCAAGCTGAAGCCCTGCAAAGCTTAGGATTTTATAATCGTGCTAAACGTCTACTGGAAGAGATTAATCAACAATTAGCAACTACATAAAATTATGCCGTTAAAGTAGGAATGCTCAGAAGTTTAGGCATCGCTTTACAAGTGTTGGGGGATGTAAAAGCTACTAGAGAGGTACTCGAAGAAAGCTTATCTATTGCTCAGGGTCTGGAAGCCACTAACCAATTAGGCATTATCCTGTTGAGTTTAGGCAATACAGCCCTTGATGCTGGAGATAATTCAGTAGCATTAGATTACTTTAAACGGGCAGAAAGTGCGAGTACTAATCCAGAATAAAAATTTAAAACTCGCCTCAACCAACTACGCCTTTATGTCCAATTGCCGCCTATACGGAAGCAGTCAAAGACTTAAAAACTTTGCGTGGTGATTTGGTTTCCATTAATCCAGATATCCAGTTTTCCTTCCGAAAAAGCGTTGAACCAGTATACCGATAAATGGTAGAATTGTTGCTAGACGGTAATCCTAGTCAAGAGTATCTAAAAAAAGCACGCCAGGTCATTGAGGATTTACAATTAGCAGAATTGGATAACTTTTTCCGGCAAGCTTGTTTAGATGCTAATGTTGCCCAAATTGATCAGATTGACAGGTCAGCAACGGTAATTTACCCGATTATTTTGCCAGAACGTTTAGCTGTGATTGTCTCCGCCCCCGGTAAACCGATTGGCTATTATTCTACGTCTGTGTCTGCAGCAGAGGTGGATCAAACCCTGACCAAATTTTTGAGCTTTCTCCATCCTGTCTTTAAGCAAAACCAACGCTTACCCCACCTCCAAAAAGTTTATGACTGGCTCATCCGACCTGCGGAACAAGAGCAAATTTTAACGGATACCAAAACCCTGGTGTTTATCCTGGATGGCAAATTACGTAAATTGCCGATGGCAGCCTTACACGATGGAGAGCAGTATCTAGTGGAAAAATACAATATTTCCGTGTCTCTAGGGTTGCAACTGCTAGATCCACAACCGTTACGAAAAGAAAAATTTAGTATCATTGCTGGGGGATTGAGTGAAGCTCGTCAAGGCTTTAAATCTTTACCAGGGGTGAAGCAGGAAATTGAGCAAATTGCTAAAAGGTTGAATCCAGACTCAGTCATGCTCAATCAAGACTTCACTAGCAAAAGAGTGTCTAAGGAAATAACCACTAAAACCTCTAATGTGATACACTTAGCTACTCATGGTCAATTTAGCTCCAAAGCTGACGAGACGTTTATACTAACCTGGGAAAATAAAATTAATGTCAAAGAATTCGAACAACTGCTGCGTAGTCAAGAATTGTTGGGAGAAGACCAAATTGATTTACTGGTTCTGAGTGCTTGTCAAACTGCTAAAGGGGACGATCAAGCGATGTTAGGGTTAGCGGGTTTTGCGATTAAATCGGGAGCGCGTTCTACCTTAGGGACATTGTGGAAAGTGCGTGATGATTCCACTGCTATATTCATGAACAAGTTTTACGAATACCTAAAACAGCCAGAAATCACCAAAGCAGAAGCGGTCAGGACAGCCCAACTAGATTTTATTGGAGATGCCAAGTTTAACGAACCTTTGTTTTGGGCACCTTTTATTCTAGTGGGTAATTGGTTGTAAAGGGAGTCGGGAGTCGGGAGTCGGGAGTCGGGAGTCGGGAATAGGGAACAGGGAATAGGGAGTAGGGAGTCGGGAGTCGGGAATAGAAAGGGGTTAAGTAACGTTAATTTTTTAAAAAAAGTAAACAAAAATTATAGCGTTGATCGAACTTATGATGTAAAGTATTTGTTTTGAGGATGATTTCCTTAAAATTATAATTACTATTGCCTTATATAGCATTTACAAATAGCTCCTACTTAATTCTTAATTCTTAATTCTTAATTCTTAATTCTTAATTCTTTTTTTATGAGCCAGTTGTTGGTCAATCTCTCGATTCTATTTTCCCAACCTACGGGTATTGCTAACTATGCCGCTAATCTTTTTCCTTATTTAAAACCTCTCGACCCTACTCTACTGATTTCCCCCACTGCGTCTAGCCGTTTCTGTAGTGCTACTACCTACACTTGCTACCCAATTCCAGGGAATTTAAGCCCTGAACAAGGCACGAAAGGACATTTTCGCCGTCTGTTGTGGACTCAGTTTCAACTGCCGCGAATTTATAAAAAATTGCGAACGGATCTTCTGTTTTCTCCTGTTCCAGAAGCTCCCCTCTTCACCAATTGCCGCTATGTGGTAATGGTTCATGATTTGATTGGGTTACGGTTTCCCCAGGGTTTTTCACCCTTAACTACCTACCAACGCTACTATATCCCTCAAGTTCTTGCTCAAGCAGAACACATCATCTGTAACTCTCGGGCTACTGCTAGAGACCTTACTGACTTCTTCAAGATTCCAGCCGCAAAAATCACCCCGATCTTACTGGCTTACGATGCCAATCAATATTATTATGTGGATACAGTAGATGGTGAAAAAAATGGGGAAAATCGCGAAAATTGTCCCTATTTTCTCTACATCGGACGCCCAGACCCCCACAAAAACCTCCATCGGCTGATTGAGGCTTTCGCTGGTCTAGCCAATTGCCAGGACTACCAACTCTGGATTGCTGGCGCAACGGATAAACGCTACACACCATTGCTGGAAGCCCAAGCGGAGGAACTGAATATATCCAGTCAGGTGAAATTCCTGGGATATGTTCCTCAGCACCAGTTACCGACCATGATTAGAAATGCGATCGCATTTGTATTCCCCAGTCTTTGGGAAGGCTTCGGTATCCCTGTATTAGAGGCAATGGCTTGCGGTACTCCTGTAATTACAGCCAATCTCTCCTCCTTACCCGAAGTAGCTGGAGATGCCGCTATATTAATCAATCCTTACAACCCTGAGGAAATCACAGCAGCCATGGCAGCAGTAGCAACCGATGCTCAAATGCGATCGCATCTTCGCCAATCAGGTCTTGCTAGAGCCAGTGAATTTAGTTGGCAAAAAACTGGCCAAGCTACGGTAGAGATTCTCAGTCATATAGTAAAGGGAATAGGGAATAGGGAATAGGGAACAGGGAATAGGGAACAGGGAATAGGGAACAGGGAATAGGGAACAGGGAACAGGGAATAGGTGAACTGGTTACAGGTTAACTGGTTATTAAACCTTGGCCAAAAGGCCACGCAATCGCGTTCAACCTCTTAAACCTTGGCCTTGGCCTTTGGCCACGCTACGCGAATGGCCACGCAATCGCGTTCAACCTTCAACCTGATCAACCTTCAACCTTCAACCTGATCAACATTCAACCTTCAACCTGATCAACATTCAACCTGATCAACATTCAACCTTCAACCTGATCAACCTTCAACCTGATCAACCTTCAACCTCTTCAACCTTCATGGTTGCTTTACAAAAAACCTCTTAGATATAAAGATTTTGTGAAATCCTTTCGATTCGTGTCCTAATTACAGCAAAAATCTCACTAATGTAGTGAAGCCAAATCAAGACTGAAGCCCAATCAAAGTAACAAGTGGTGTGACATGAACAGATTTTCTATGTACACGATATCAACAGAAAGCCCAACCCAATCAAATCTACGCCGATTGGAACTATTGCTGGAGTATTGCCAACTGGCAGCCCGTCCAAGTTTGTCTGTGTCAGACAGCAACCGTATGGCTGATATCCTCAAAGTAGCTGAAGCTGACGAAATCCTTACCCTGTTGATAGATAAAGCTGATCTAGTTATAGCCAAACAATTTAGCTGGCTCAGTGACAATGATATTGATACCTATAAAAACCAAATCGCCAAGTTGGAAGAGTATTTAGAAATCTTTGTTTGCCAGAAATCACCTGAGACCAGTGAAAGTCTACGTCATAAATTTGCTTGTTTCACTGGAAACCCTTAAGAATCACCATTACATTCAGCCGTCAGGGATTAGCTATTAGCCATTTATGGTAGTTATCAATTGCCTATTGAGAAGTGCCATAACTATAGCAATTTTCAATAAATTGTGATAATTTTGGTTTTTCGGTAGTTGTTCTGCTAAACTGTGATAGCTTATGTCAAAACGGTTTTACCGGAGATACTATGCTAAATTAAAGCCCATCTGTAAACATTACTGGGCAAGAGAGTTATAAGTATAGCAGTTTTTTTAAACTGAAACCATTACCCAGTAATGGTTTTATGGTGAATAAACTCTTTTTTAGTATGGCAACTCCTGTAGAAACATAAAATTCCCAAATTTATCTTCCATAAAATTAGAAATAAATATGAATATTTTTGAGTAGATAGAGTCTGAGGTTAGGAGTTACTGTAGAGCTTTTCCTACTGTTTTTAAAAAAGCTAAGGGAGCAACCCTCATTAATGAAGATGGCACTGAATATCTTGATTTTTTCTGTGGAGCTGGCGCGCTCAACTATGGACATAACAATTATCACATTAAAGAACAACTTATTTCCTATCTTATAGAAGATGGGATCATTCACAGTCTTGACTTAATGACTAGTGCAAAAGCTGACTTATTGCATGCATTTAATGAGATTATTTTCAAGCCAAGAAACATGAACTATAAGGTTCAATTTCCCGGTCCTACTGGAACAAACTCAATAGAGGCGGCCATCAAAATTGCCAGAAAAGTGACAGGAAGAACAACGATTGCCACCTTTACCAATGCTTTTCATGGGATGACACTTGGTTCATTGTCCCTTACAGGGAATGCCAGAAAAAGACGAGGGGCTGGCCTTGAGTTAGTTGGCAGCTATTTTATTCCCTATGACGGATATCATGGTCCTCAAGTTAATACTGCGAAAATGTTTCGGCAATATCTTGAAGATCGGGGTAGCGGTTATGATATCCCAGCAGCAGTTATTTTAGAAACAATTCAAGCTGAGGGTGGTATTCGGATTGCCAGCTATGAGTGGCTTCGAGAAATTGAAAGTATATGCCGCGATTACGATATCATCCTAATTGTTGATGACATTCAAGTCGGATGTGGTCGGACTGGAACGTTTTTTAGCTTTGAGCATTCTGGCATCTCTCCTGATGTTATCTGCTTATCAAAATCACTCTCTGGTATTGGTCTTCCATTTTCTATAACACTAATAAAACCGGACTTAGATAAATGGACTCCAGGAGAACACAATGGAACCTTTAGAGGACATAATCTTGCGTTTGTTACAGCCGCAGCCGCCCTTAATTATTACTGGGTAAATGATGAGTTTATTCAAGGCATACAAAAAAGAGAAGAAATCGTTAAAAAAACCTTAACTAAGCTTCTTGAAAGCTTTGATACTAAGCTTGCAGTTAGAGGGCGTGGCCTCATCTGGGGCATTGAATGCTTTAATCAAAAACTCAGCAAAATTATTTCCAGAGAATGTTTTCGCCAGGGTTTAATCATCGAAACAGCAGGAATCAACGACCAAGTTCTTAAAGTTTTGCCACCTTTAACGATCGGTATTGAAGAACTGGAAAAAGGTTTAGCGACTGTAGTGTCTACAATTGAAAAATTCATTAATGAAAACTAATCATTTCTTAGGCATCAATAATAGTGAAGGATTGGATGCCATCAGTAAAAGCATCCTTAGAATCAATGAAATACTAGCTGAACGGTTAAAAAATGACAGGCATTGCTTTTCTGGAGTCGATCCAAAACAGTTGCAAGAACTCATCTCAGGTATTGACTTAGCGACTGAGTCGGATAAAAGTCTAGATTCTATTATAGAAGATATATCTAATCTATATATTGAGCATTCAGTCAATATATATTCACCTTTATACATGGCTCACCTTCATAGTACTGTATCTATAGAAACAGTTATTGGGGAATATCTGATTGGGCTTTTAAATCCTTCCCTTGATTCATGGGATCAAGCTCCTTTTGCCACTGAAATTGATGAACTTGTCGTTAGCTTTTTTCTACAGAATATATTTGGTAAAAACCATCGTTCTGATGGAGTTTTTACCTCCGGAGGAAGTCAATCAAATTTGATGGGGATATTGTTGGCTAGAGATATCAAGAGGCAAGAATATAATATTGATTCAAGGCGAGAGTCATTAGGTCAGCTAGAAAGTAAATTTAGAATTTACTGTTCAAGTGTTTCTCATTTTACAATTGAAAAAAGTGCTTGGTTATTAGGTCTAGGTGAACAGAGTGTTGTCAAGCTTGATGTTGATAGACAATTCAAAATTGATCTAAAAAAATTCCAAGAACAGCTTGTCAAAGATATTTCTAATAATTGTATTCCAATTTGTGTTGTATCTACTGCTGGCACAACTGACTATGGAAGTGTTGACCCGATTAAAGAAATAGCTGAAATTGCTGAGGAATACCGCATGTGGCACCATATAGACGCTGCTTATGGTGGAGCAATGATATTTAATCCAAAAGTGAAGTGGACTCGCTATTTGTCCTTGGCAAATTCTATTACTATCGATCTGCATAAAATGCTTTTTCAACCCATTTCTTCAAGTTTATTTCTCTGCAACAAGAAGGAATATATACAAAATCTAAATTTTGAGTCAGACTATCTGAATCGAAAAGAAGATTTTGAGGTGGGAATGAAGAACCTTGTTGAGAAGTCACTGCAAACATCTAGGAGGTTTGATTCTTTGAAGTTCCTGCTCACGATCCAAGGGATGAAACAGTCTGGTATAGAAGATATACTTCAAGGTTTACTTGATCTTACTCGTGCTGTTGCTTTATACCTTAAGGGATTGGATGAGATAGAACTGTTAAATGAGCCAGAACTCTCTTCGTTAGTTTTTCGATATAAACCTATTGGTAATAAAGATATTGATACTATAAATAGAAAAATTCGCTTGACTCTGATGGGAGAAGGCATAGTTATTGGTGAAACACGGTTTAATGGCAATACTTTTTTGAAGTTTACCCTACTGAACCCCAATGCTAAACTTGAAGATATAAAAGAAGTAATTAACGCTGTTCTTAATGCTGGTCATAAATCTTCTGGGATTGCTTGATTAGGATTGGGCATAGGGAATGGGCCAGGGAGCAGGTCTTCGCAGAACAAATGTACTAAAATAACTCATGACCGCTACTTAAGCCCCGAAAACAAAAATGACATGATCTATTTCATTTAGGGCGATTATCTATGACAGAGATATTACGCAATGCAACTTTGACTGACGTACCAGGTATCTCCCATCTCCTAACCTCGGTTTCGGTTAATGATGATCCAGAGTTTCAATTGATGGTAGCCTCTAAAATTGTTCCAAAACAGGAATTGATCGAATACATTATTCAGACACACACGCACCCTTCTGTAATCACCAATCCATGCTCTTTGGTTATTGAAAGTGCGAGTAGCGGTGAAATAATTGGTTTCCGCCTTAGTGAGCCATATCCCAATATTGATACAGTCTCCTTAGAGAGGAAACTAATTGAAAAGTCCACAGGATTAAAAAAGCGACATCGTTTCTTCGCAGATCTAGACCAGGGTATCACTGACCCAAATAACGCTGGTATATCTTTTCTTCAATTAACGATCGCGCCAAACTACCGTAAAAAAGGACTGGGAACACAGTTAGTCATAAAATCAATTTCTATTGCTAAGAACAGTGGAGTTTCCTTCATAAAAGTCTGTGCTGCAAGTGAGTATTCGTGTCGAATCTTCAAAAAATTATGATTTCATAAAATATCTGAAATCGACTACAAAACCTATCAACAAAATGGAATTCAGTTCTTTGACCCTTCATTGATAAGGATACATTCAAGGATAGTGCTTTATTTGCTTTCCCTGATCTAAAATATCCATCATTGTTGCAGTTAAGCAATAGATATTATGACACTTGCGCTCAATCCAGTTATGCCTGAAAATGAACTATTTTTGTGGCAAATGCTCGTATATGCAGCTCATGAAACCTCGCGGAAAGCTGTAAAGACGCACCCTATTCTGCTTAAGTACGTAGCTGGCTGGGGCAAAGTAGGAGCTCTTAACATAAATTATTGGAGTTGCACGAGGAAACTTTCCTGCCATATCACTGAGTGTGCGGCCAGATAATCCTGCGGTTAATCTTTATCAACGTTTTGGATTTGTGGAAGCTAAGTCTAGACGCCATCTTAATCGCGTTGGTGGATATTCATTGACGATGGTATATCGGTTCTGATAATTAGGAAACGGGTAAAGTTAGGGACTTCGGGTCTACCGGAGATACTATACTTGGTCAGGCAGTAGACTTAGCTTTTTTCAAAGGTTAAACTGAATACAACCGTTGAATCCGTTGTCAAGCCCTTGATTAACTTAACCTTTAGCCCGTCAGCCCTTTGCTATACCTGGACATAAATCAAGTTAACCAAATTTACTTGATTAAGAAGTTTCAAGGATTTTCTTCTATTCACTGTGCCCTTGTCGGAAGTTGCCTTTCAGGATAAGCCATAGTCTTCGAGCATAGAGTTGTCGATATCAAAAAAATAATCTCTCAAAACTTTCCTCATACGCTGATATCGTTTGCGCAAGGCTGTATTACTTGCCAAGTTCAGGCGTTCTTCAATTTGAATCCAGGACAATTCCTCCATCACTCGTAACACAAAAATATCAAAATCTAGAGGACTTACTAGTTGTCTAATATCTGACAGTATTTCCTTGACATATTCATCCGATAAATAATCGGAACCATCATTGGAGCTAATCTGGTATTCTATAGAGCTAAACTCACGTTCTTTTTTCCAATGCTTTCCTTTCTTGGCAAAATGCTCTCTAATCACATTTAAGCAGGTTGTTCTTAGCCAAGCTGATGGATTTTCAATATCTTGTCCAGATTCAATTTTGCTAACTCCGCGAATATAGCTTTCGATAAAGATGTCAAAGATATCAAATTTGTGTTCAAGGTTGAACTGCTTGAGTCGGAATTCAATAAATGCAAAAAGTCCAGATTTATCTCTTTGGTTTAAAATAGAATTAACAGCGGCATCAAATTGTTTACGATTAGGGGACTTTGGAGGTTTTCTAGGTTGCATATAGTGTAGTTCCTCAGTAAAAATAAAAGCAGATAATGCCCCTGACTTTCAATTGTATTTGAGAAACTTTATGATCACTATTACTCACTTAGTGACGATTAAGTCTCGATTTGTGACATTGATAAGTAGGTAGGGGAAAATAAATTGATCAAGGGTATAACCATGAAACAATGAGGTTACCGAGCTGTGTTGCCAAATTGGCATAAAAAATCTTTCCATAGCGGTGTTTTAGTATGCCCCTACTTACATTTGTCCAAGAGTGACCCTAATGACTATAGCCCTTATGATCATCAAAGAATTACCACATCAGTTGCCACATTAGTTGCCACATTAGTTGTAAGTGCCCATGGCGTGGGTCGGCGATGCTTGCTCCCAATTGCTTGTAGTCAGCTGCCAGTCAGAACTGCTGTAGACGTAAGTGATGCGGATATGCTCTAGGATTATGTAGAAGCAGGTAGATTTTAGCCAGTCTGAGGGGTCTTGAATATTTTGTCCAGATTCAATTTTGCTAACACCACGAAGACAGCCTTCAAAAAGTATCTGGCCTATATCAAGTTCCTGTTCAAGATTGAAGTACTTGAGTTGGCGTTTAATAAATGTATATACCTCAGAGTTTTCTTTTTGTTTCCAGCTAGAATCAACTACTGCATCAAATTTTTGACGATTAGGGGATTTTAGGAGGTCTTGGGTTTGCATCTGGTGTACTTCCTCTAGAAAAATCAACATACCAAGTTGAGGCTTATTACTTCAGTTTTTCTTGAAGAAGCCTCATGATTATTCTTAATAAATAATGAGAATTAAGTCTTGATTTGTGACACTGATCGAGTTTGAGCGTTCAGCTAAGGCGCGACGCCCATGCTACACTTTATGCAAACAGGTATCAGCCCCTATGCCCCTACAGCCAAGGAGCTTAGGTTCGACTGATAACCAAAAGCTCAGTTTACTTGAGGTGTCTTTCCAAAGTGGAAAGCCTTGGCACCAGTGTCTGTAGGTGTCTTTTTAGGGACATCCGTGGTGCCTAGGGTGCTCAAGGTGCTCACAGAGCAAGGCTTGATATTGATCCATATCAATTACAATACCAAGTTTGCTGGCATCTGTGACAGTACTCGAAAGGGTACTTTTATTTGTTTTTATTTGTGTTATGCTTAAAGATTGGTAAAAAGTGTCAAGAAGTCCTTTCTGCTCCCTGTTCCCCGTTTCCCGTTGCCATTGGCTGAATACTTACAAAGATGACTAGATTCATGACCCTTGAGCCTTTTTCCTCAAGAGGTGCAATCACCCACAGAAAGTCCTTTAGATACCAACCATTCCCGATTGAATAGCCGTGATTGATAACGACCACCGCCATCACAAAGTACAGTCACAATTGTATGACCAGGTCCCATTTGTTTAGCCAGAGCAACAGCAGCTCCGACATTAATCCCGACAGACCCCCCCATAAATAATCCATCCCGGCTCAGCAACTGGTAAACTACCCGGAGACATTCATGGTCATCAATTTGAATGGCATCATCAATGGGAGCCCCTTCCATATTGCCAGTAATACGGCTGTTACCGATACCTTCTGTAATAGAGTTACCTTCCGGTTTAATTTCACCGGTCTTGACATAACTGTACAAACCACTGCCCATGGGGTCAGCCACCACACATTGAAGGTTAGGATTTTTTTCTTTCAAATACATCGCTACCCCTGCATAGGTCCCACCTGTCCCAGTTGCTGAGACCCAAGCATCAATTTTCCCGTCAGTTTGCTGCCACAGTTCTGGCCCAGTGGTTTCATAATGAGCTTGTCGGTTTGCCAAATTATCAAACTGATTCGCCCAGATGGCATTATCCATCTCTTGGGCAATGCGTCCAGAAAGCTTTACATAATTATTCGGGTCTTTGTAGGGTACTGCTGGCACTGGGCGGACTTCAGCTCCCAGTGTTCTGAGGGTATCCATTTTTTCTTGGGATTGAGTTTCCGGGATAATAATCAAGCACTTGTATCCCTTAGCATTACAGATATGGGCTAGACCAATGCCTGTATTGCCAGCGGTTCCTTCAACAACTGTACCCCCAGGCTTGAGTAAGCCTTTTTCTTCTGCATCTTTAATAATATAGAGGGCAGCTCGGTCTTTTACAGAACCTCCTGGATTGAGAAACTCCGCTTTCCCTAGGATTTCACAACCCGTCTCTTCGCTAAAGCTGTTTAACCGAATCAGTGGTGTATTCCCAACTGTATCAACAAAATCTGCTTTGATATCCATTTCAATCAAGTTTAAATTACAAATTATAAAGAATGAAGAATTAAGAATTAAAAATGAAGAATGAAGAATTAAGAATGAAGAATTAAGAATGAAGGATGAAGAATCCTTAATCCTTCATCCTTCAGACCTGATAATTATTTTATATCATGTCAGGATAATTACCCTTAATAAAAATCTCCCCCATCTCCCCATCTCCCCATCTCCCCACACTTCCCGGGTTCCTTAATTATGGGTATTCAACCAGACTTGATATAAGTCCTATAGCCATTATTGATAGGGGTAAACATAGATAGTGTGTAGGAAACATTGCTGTATTCCTACACACTAATTTTGATTCATATTGTCTATTCACATGATAACTACGAATATCTCACATCTTGCACTATTATCAAGAAGCTTGGTTCATGTAGGGTGGGCAGTGCACCAGACAGATAATGAAGCTTGCAAAGCGCGTTGGTAGGCACTGCCCACCCTACGATTAATGACAATGGTGCAAGATCTCAGAATATGACTACTTTATAGTAAAAGATAATAGGTAATGGGTAATGGATAATGGGAAATCGGTAATAGTAAACCACTAACCAATTACCAATTACCAAATAACTATCTGTAGCCTTATTGTGCCTCAGTTTTATTAGTAGGATTTTTTACCTTGGCGCTTCTGTACTGATGTTAATCCCATAACTCCGAAGGCAAACAGCGTACCCAGGAGAGTTCCTGGTTCTGGTGTCGATACACTGTTTGATGGTAGGTTCGGTGTGTGTGTGAGTCCCCTGACAACCATGACATTATCGTTATAGTCTTGGTCTCCTCCGCCCCAAATGTCTTCAAATCCTAGCATTACAAACTTTTCCCCTCCAAATTCAAGTTCATAACCCAAGAGATGGTTGAATCCGTCGGGGTTTTGTTGGGTATCGAAACCAAAGAAGTTGCGACCACCATTGTGTCCATTGGACTTTATGAAGAATTCAATAAAGGTGTTACCGGCAAAATTCCCCAGATTTACACCTTGACCAAGTGCCAAAGAACCATCTTCCTCAGGAAGAATGCTCAAGGGAGAGGAAACATCATTAAACACCATTTCTTTAGTGTTACCACCATCCACAGAATAGAATAGTTGATTTCTGTAAGTTGCTCCTTCGTTGATAAAAAATAATTCCACATCGTTGGCACCACTTTCCCAGCGCAGATTATTTAAATCGACTTCAGGTAAATCATCTTGATTTATCATTAACCTTTCATAATTTACAAAATCGTTAAAGAATTGCCACTGATCATAGGTTAGTTTTGGTTCGTCATTCCCTGAATTGCTATACTGTTGATTGTATTCTTGCTCAGATACATCAGATCCATTTGTGGTTGCAGATGCTTGATTGGCAGAACACAAAACTCCTAAAACAGTACCGGTCGCCATTAATGCAGAAAGCAGTTTATATTTCATTGAGTGACTTACCTGATTCACACTTATTGGTTCTAGAGATTAGGGAGTATAGAGCAGTTTTGTCTGTGAATTCCCTGTTATTTATAAGTCTTTCTGTCCGATGTATGCGATCGCGTTGATGAAGATTTGATGTCAGGTTTAACTTTTGTATAAATTCTTGATCAAATAGTGTCAGGTGAGTGAAATAGCTTTCTCAAAACTCCAGTGAGGTAATAATTGAGCTATCAGTTATCAGTTATCAATATATTAGCCATCAGCCATCAGCCTATGCGCACGCTGCGCGAACAGCCTTTGGCCACGCTACTTGAGGTGCCATTCATGATTACCGCAACAGAACGGACTGACAAGGCAAAACAATAAAAATCTCCCTATCTCCCTATCTCCCTATCTCCCTATCTCCCTATCTCCCTATCTCCCTATCTCCCTATCTCCCTATCTCCCTATCTCCCTATCTCCCTATCTCCCTATCTCCCTATCTCCCTATCTCCCTATCTCCCTATCTCCCTATCTCCCTATCTCCCTATCTCCCTATCTCCCTATCTCCCTATCTCCCTATCTCCCTATCTCCCTATCTCACTATCTCCCTATCTCCCTATCTCCCTATCTACCTATCTCCCTATCTCCCTATCTCCCTATCTCCCTATCTCCCTATCTCCCTATCTCCCTATCTCCCTATCTCCCCATACTTCTTATATAGCGTTTATCGTAGCTATGAGGTACACATTATTTTTTACCTCTTTCCTGCTACCTGCTACCTGCTAACTGCTCCCTGTTCCCTAAAAAGCAAAAATTTGTACCTCACAAGTCGTAGAATTGCTATAGTTATAGATTTACAAATATCAGATGCACCCGTATTATGGTTGTTCCTGAGATTGTTGCAGCCACCCTTGGCAGTACTGAATCAGGGTCCCAATGCGATCGCATACTCCCTTCTGCCTTAATTTGGCTTTCTCAGGAGTTCGGGATGCCTGCAGAAGCATCAGGTCATTTTCCAATAATCGGATCTGTTTGTGAATTTCGGTTTTTAGGGACTGCCATCGAGAGACATAATCCAGAGGTATGTCTTCGACACTAATACTAGCGATCTGACTGGTGAACAGCTGCTTTAGTGCTTGAAACTGCTCCTGAATTGCTGATCGGGCCACATCATCAGGGTCAACCTGGTAGTACATTTGTTCTAGGGCTTGTTGGAATTCCCGTAATGCTTGATTATGTGATTGAAATAACATTGTGAGCCCAGTTAGCGTAAAATTATAAATGTAAAGAATTTTTTCTTTTTAAAGACAGGGTAGTTACCAAACCAACAATTTGGCTCTGCCTCTTAAATATTGAAGCAAGCTTCCATCTCTTTAAACTTGAGGATCCGGACAGCATTCTGGCTTGACGAAAAAGGAGGGTGAGAGGAAGCTTTACTTACAGTGATTGCTTACTCAGAAGGGTTTGGCTGCATGGATAGGCTTGCCACTCTTCTGAGTCAGCACTCATTTTGCTAGACTTCGGTTTTGCTAGACTCCGGTATCTATTTTTTCTCTGAGGGGCAAATAATTATGGACGCGATCGCCACCTACTCTATTCTGAATTTTAACGTTGAGATTCCTGACTGGCTGCAATATTGCTTAAAAGCCGCTTCATCAGCGGCAGAGGAACCAGTCGGTGATCATACTTTGTTAATCGCTGAGGCATTTAAATTTGCTTACCAACTCCATGAAGGTCAGTACCGCAAATCTGGAGAGCCTTACATTGCCCATCCGATTGCAGTGGCTGATCTATTAAGGGATTTGGGCGGCAACTCTACTATGATAGCGGCTGGATTCCTGCATGATGTAGTTGAAGATACGGAAATTACTCCAGAAGAAATAGAATCCCGGTTCGGAGTGGAGGTACGAAATTTAGTAGAAGGGGTAACCAAACTATCTAAATTCAACTTCTCCAGTAAAACTGAGCGTCAAGCGGAGAACTTCCGCCGGATGTTCCTCGCCATGGCAGCAGATATCAGGGTAATCGTTGTCAAACTGGCAGATCGATTACATAATATGCGGACCTTGGAATACTTGAAGCCAGAAAAACAGGTTCAGATTGCCCAAGAAACCCGAGATATCTTTGCCCCCCTAGCCAATCGGTTAGGAATTGGTCGCTTTAAGTGGGAACTAGAAGATTTAGCCTTTAAGTATCTCGAAACAAATGCTTATCGGGAAATTCAGTCATTGGTATCAGAAAGACGCTCAGACCGGGAACAGCGCCTGAAGGAAGTCTCAGAACTTTTGCGAGAGCGGATTCATAAAACCGGTGTTCATTGCGTTGATATTAGTAGTCGCCCCAAGCACCTTTATGGAATATATCAGAAAATGCAGCGCCAGAACAAGGGGTTTCATGAAATCTATGATATTGCTGCCATGCGGGTGATTGTGGAAAGCAAAGAGGAATGCTACCGAGCCTTAGCCGTTGTTCATGATCTGTTCAGACCAATTCCAGGTCGGTTTAAAGATTATATTGGTTTACCCAAACCCAATCGCTATCAATCCCTCCATACCGGAGTGATTGGGTTTAATGGTCGCCCGATCGAAGTCCAAATTCGCACCCTGGAAATGCACCATGTGGCGGAATGGGGTATTGCTGCTCACTGGAAGTATAAGGAAACCGGTGGCTCTAATACTACCAAATTCACGGCTGATGATGAAAAGCTGACTTGGCTGCGGCAGTTATTGGAATGGCAGAAAGACCTGAAAGATGCTCAGGAATACATGGAAAACATCAAAGATAACTTATTTGATGAAGATGTCTATGTATTTACACCAGATGGTGACGTAGTCGCTTTGAGTCGGGGAGCAACCGCCGTAGACTTCGCCTATCGGATTCATACCGAGGTGGGAAACCATTGTGCTGGTGTACGAGTTAATGGTGAGTGGCGGGTACTCGATTGTCCTCTAAAGAATGGGGATATTGTAGAAATTCTCACCACCAAAAACGCTCACCCTAGTCTAGATTGGCTCAACTTTGTGGTAACAGCCAGTGCCAGAAATCGTATTCGGCAATGGTTTAAGCGATCGCATCGGGAAGAAAATGTGGCTCGGGGTCGGGAACTCTTAGAGAAGGAACTTGGGAAAAAAGGATTTGAAGCCTTGCTCAAATCAGCACCAATGCAAATTGTGGCGGAGCGCTGTAACTACCACAAAGTAGAGGATTTACTGGCTGGTCTGGGTCACGGTGCAGTGACACTCAACTTTGTAGTGAAACGACTACGGGAACAACTACACGCTGGTTTAGACAATGAGCCAGAAGAAAGTGAAGTGCTCCAACAGTATACTAGCTCTACCCCCATTCATCCCCAATCCCAACTTCCTAGTAAGAAACATCCTATTGCTGGTGTAGAAGGATTACTGTATCGCCTTGCTGCATGTTGTAACCCCTTACCAGGAGAATCTATCATTGGGGTGGTCACTCGCACTAAGGGTATTTCCATTCATCGCCAAGGATGTGTGAATGTGGAAAATGTTTTAGGAGAAAGACTAGTACCGGTCAGCTGGAATCCCACTGATATCGATGATGGGCGTCCCCAAACCTACCCGGTGAATGTGCAAATTGAAGTCATTGACCGGGTTGGTGTCTTCAAAGACATTCTCTCTCGCCTAAGTGACCAAAACATTAATGTCCGTAAAGCTCAAGTCAAAACTCAGTATGGCAAACCAGCTCTAATTGACCTGTGCATTGATATTCTCGATCACCAACAACTCAACCGCAGCTTTGCCAAAATCCAACACATGAGCGATGTGTTAAATATCCGACGTGTTTCTCAGGTGGAGGAATGTAATTGAAGGTAAGAAGGTTAGGAGGTTAAAGGTTAGGAGGTTGAAGGTTGAAAGTTAGAAGGTTGTTCGCTTAGCGTGGCCTTTTGGCCAAGGTTGAAAGTTAGAAGGTTAACACTCAGCACTCAACATTCAACAGTCAACATTCAACTCAACAGGTAACACTCAACAAACCACTTGTTTTTCTTCTGAACGTCGTCTAGGCACCTCATAGGTGAAGAAATCATAGGCTAAGATGGTATTTGGGAAAATTGCCCGTGCTTCTTGAAGCAAATCATCTAACCTCAGGGGATTTCCTGGAGCATAACGAGGACTGAAATGGGTCATAATTAGCTGTTTGACCCCTGCACCAAGGGCAACTTGAGCTGCCATGGTAGACGTAGAATGTAAGCGCTCAATAGCCATCTGAGCGTCTTGATGGGCAAAAGTAGCTTCGTGAATCAAAACATCCCCATCCTTTGCCAGTTCAATGGCCTGCTCACAGAAGATAGTATCGGTACAATACACTACTTTACGACCAGTTTCGGGTGCTCCACACAAGTCAATGCCCTTAATCTCACGCCCATTAGGTAGGGTAATCGTTTCTCCCCGTTTGAGTTTACCGTAAACCGGACCAGACGGAATTCCTAATGCGATCGCTTTTTCTACATTAAACCTGCCCGGTCGGTCTTTTTCACAAACTCGATAGCCAAAGGCTGGTACACGATGCTCCAGGGGTAGACAGCTAACGGTAAATTCCTGGTCTTCGTAGAGTAAACCAGGTTTTATCGTGTGAACCTTGAAGGGGAATGCCAAATGGGTGCGAGAGTATTTTAGGCAAGCTTGGAGATAACTATCTAAACCCGGTGGTCCATAAATATCAACCCTGTCGATGTTTCCCGCTAAGCCACAGCTTGCCAACAGACCTGGCATACCAAAAATATGGTCCCCGTGGAGGTGGGTAATGAACATTCGTCGGATCTGGCTGGTTTTCAGGTCACTCCGCAAAAGTTGATGCTGAGTACCTTCGCCACAGTCAAACAGCCAGACTTCTGCACGCTGAGGTAAGCGCAGCGCTACACTGGACACATTGCGCGATCGCGTTGGGACTCCGGAGCTAGTTCCTAAAAATGTAATTTCCACGCAGCCTGTTTTTGAATCTTCCTCTATATATAGTACACAGGCTCAGTCTGATCATGCTCAATGTGCTTTGCCTTTGAACGTATTTAGGCAATAGGCAATAGGCAATAGGCAATAGGCAATAGGCAATAGGCAATAGGCAATAGGCAATAGGCAATAGGGAACAGGGAAGTGGGATAAAATCCTGTGTACCTTATAGTTATGAAAAACGCTTTATTTAGAATTGCTATATCACTAAATCAACCAACAAATCAAAAAATAAATTTAGTTTTAACCATTGGCACTACGATACTATTGTTGTTACTGTTGTGTTCTGGAGATATAATTACAAATAGACCGGGAGTGATGGATATATTGTCATTAATTTGGTAGCGATAAAAAGTCTCTAAGTGGTAAGATACATCCGAATCTTGACGACTGTTAATATCATTTTCAGCTAGTCTAGGGGGCATTCCAAACACGAAACCTAATTCATTGCCTTCTTTGCCTAAATCGGGAAATGCCATGGTTATCGCCCACGTCCAGATATCAGCTTTAGCGCCCTTTGAGCCATCCAAACCACTTTGGCGGGGAGAGGATTCGGCGTTGGCATTGATATAACTGAGCCAACCCCCAAGGGCAAAACCAGGACTAAGTCGATATCTCCCTTGTAAGCCAAACCCATTAGCGGAGGTAGCAGTTTGATCACCAAAGGGTGCTTGGGAAAATTGACTGCCAGTACTGCCAGTGACATCAATCCCTGAGTTGGGTTCAGGAGAATAGTAATGGACATAATTCAATCCAATCCCTAAGCGCTGATTTGGTGTTAAGGTTAGCTGAGTGAAAGCACCAAATTGACCATTAAATAACCCATTACCTTCGGTGGGATTAGAGATACTAGCGGCACTACCTAAATAAGCTACACTGATTCTAATTGAGTCATTAAATTGATAACGAATAGCAGCTCCACCACCTTCAGCTAGGCGATAAACCGGGTTATGTACTCCAAAACGGGAGAGGGCTGAGACGGGATTGAGGGGGTCAGTAATCTCATCGGCTGACAGACCGGCTGCAGCAATATGAGCTTGAATGCGATCGCTAATCGGGAATCGGTAATATAGTTCGGTTATGACAAAGTCCTGGTCAGTATTTGTGTCAAAGTCATAGAGAGTCATGTCTGTGCCATCGAGGGGGTTATTCAATTCAGGCACATCGGTGGCGTCGATTCTAGTGCGTAACAGGTCTTTACCGGTGAAACTGGTATCAAAGGATAATAGGGCAAGACCTGTGAATGTAGTGGTAAGACTATCGTCTTCAGTTGGGCTACTGCAACAAGGGGCAGCTTTGTTATCAGTGAAGTAGTCAATTAGGATAAAGTCTACTTCGCCATTGAGCTTAGTAGTGGTGGAAAACTCAGTAATTTCGACTTCAGCAGTACGAGCGGTTACAGCATCGAGGTTACCACGCAGTCGAGCTAGTTCGAGGGTAAACTCTCCTTGCAAACCCTTGATTGCTTCTACATCTTCTTTAAAGTAGGAAGATGACAAATCGGGACCAGCAATCACCTTACTGAGCTGATCTAAACAGGCATTGAGAGCAGCAGCAAATTCATAACGGTTGAGGGCACGATTGCCACGATAGCTACCATCAGGATATCCTGCCATACAACCGTAGCGCTCTACGATAGATTGTAAGGCTTGGAATGCCCAATCTGTGGGCTGGACATCCGATAACTGGGATACTGATGTGACTTGAGCCATCGGATCATCTGTCTGTTCGATATTGGGTTCGATATGGGGAGTTAGTTCATTCTCAAACCCTTGTGTGCTTGTTGGTGATTCTGTTATTGGTGATCTTGGTAACAACTGGGAAGCAGGTGTCACCTGCTCCATCACTTCCACAGAGATGGGGGGAAGTAACTCTACTGCTATGGATAATTCCTGGGCGGTTGTTGACTTTGGTTGAGATTCATTGGCTAGACCATTGGGAGTTAGTAGAAAGGCTGCAGCGATCGCAGCTGGAGTTACATGGGGCAAGCTCCAAGTAAGTTTGAGCATTGGGAACGATAGTTGACTACTCACACCGAAAACACTGATATGATCGCGCAAATCTTAGCAATTTGCCCAGTAGGATGATGGTAACAGGGGTGTTTTCTTAGATTAGGGTCAAAGGGGAAGTGTCGGAAGTGTGGGGGGAGAGGAGTTAGATATCCAACTGCTGTTTTTACACTCAAACGTATTTGATCTGGCTTATACCGCTTGTCTATGGCACTGGGATATAGTTGAAACCAGCCTATCGGAGTTCCTCTTACTCATATAAGATTACAGAGGGTGAATTATAGTAATTTTTAGTCTAATCAGGGACATTAACAACAATGATCAAACCAATTACGAATATCCTTAAAGGAGATTTGATTAAACGCAAATTCAATAGCTTGCAAGCGCATCGTATCACACCTAAAAGTGATCACATCAAGCGATCGTATCACTAGTTATATTGTTGACAGCTAGAGAACTATACATGAAGGTTAAAAAGATCCCTGTTTATCTCCTTGAGCAGATAGAGTCAGCCCTATTTACTGTTTTCCCTGCTAGAAGAAAAAATGCTGGAAATACCCCTGGTTATCTCCTTGAGCAGATACATTCAGCCCTGCTTAGTGCTTTCCCTGATCCACAGGATTTCAAACAAATGCTAAAATACAAATTAAATGAAAATCTGCCAGAAATTGCCACTGGTGACAATTTGAGTGAAATTGTAAACAAAGTAGTCCACTATTTTGATATTAAAAATAGGTTAGCCGAATTAATTAATGGCGCACGTGAACAAAATCCCGGTAATGATGATTTAAATGCAATCAAGGAAAAATTTAAAATTACGACTAGTTTACTCGACATATTGTATCCTTTAGAAAAAACGAACAAGCCAAGGCAAACTATTTATAGTGATTACATCAATAAATTATTAGATAAGCATACCCCGAAATATAAGCATAATCCGGAATATAAAATCCATCAAATACTTGAAAATTTAAATGACATTATAGATAATTTAAACACAATACTTGAAGAAAAATATTATAATGAAAAACCCATTATAGAATTTGCTGATTTATTAAAAAATGAATATCTTGATAAATATCAAGAAAATGATTATGCTTTGGAAGCAGCGAAAAAATGGATTTTTGAGAGGCAAGAAAATGCTTATAAGCTCAATAAATGGTTAAAAAAAATCAAGTCCGAGAGGAGTAAAGCAAGCTATATAGTAAGGTATATAATAAGATTGATAATAAGCTTAGTAAGCAATAACCGCTTATTTAAATTTGATTATGTAGTGTCACGTATATTGCCATTCCTCTTTATTAATATTACTGGGACTTGGATAATAGAATTATTGACTAATCAAGAATTGGTTAAGCAGTATAAAGTCTTTAGCATGTTGGCTTTTATACTATTTACAATTATAGCTATTATAATAGCTATAATTGATTTAGTTAAAAAATCAAATTTAAGACTGAACCAAATAAGCTCAGTTACCTTAGTAATTTTGGGAAGCTTATTAATCTTGGGAAGCTTAGTAATCTTGGTAATAGTAATATTAACAGAAGCATTTATATTTAGCAGTTTTCCAAATAAAACACTAAAGTTACCTCAAAAATCTAAGAATTACCCAGAAATAGGAAAAGTTTTTGAAAACAAGTTTAAGATAGGTGAATGTCGTAATATAAAGCAAATATCGATAGATAAAGCTGAAGTAAGACGTAGTTTTAAATACGACTCGTTTGACAATGATGAATTACACGTGTTGCTTAGTGATGTGGAATGGATCAAGCAGGAAAAATACTTAAAATTTATCAAAAGAAACTATAAAGGATATATCCAATTCAAGATTAGTTATAATGCTAATTCGAGTGGGGAGTTTGAAATGAAATCTGAAATAGTTGACTATTCATTTAGACCTGGTAGTGGATTCTTATCCTTTGTGATAGGATTCGTAGAGACAGCATATTTGGTGCCTCGACAACGAAATGATATTATCGAGGAAATAGATAAATTTATTCAGGATAACCAAATTTTAGAAAAGCTCAAATAAATCTGACTAAGCTGTTAAGCATTAGTACCTAACAGGTTAACCAATTATTCAAGGGTTATGGTTTTAGGTAAATCAATGACAAAGTTTAGCCCTTTTGGAGTAACATCGGCGTTAATAGAAACACCAGCCTTAACGAGTTTATCTAGGCTTAATCCATAGGGTTTCAAATTTTGATCAACGCCCGCATCTTTAAGATAGGAAATCAAATTGACACCATCAAAATTTGCCAAACCCTTCTTGACCGCTTTAACTGTTTGATTGCGAAATACACCTTCAAGAAGAGTCAGAGCATCAGAATACCATCCCCGTCCACGCACATTATGCTTACGGTAAGCAACTTGTAAATCGTTATTACGTATAGCAATACCAAGACTGACATCACCACTAGGTGTTACAGAAAAGAGACGAGTACCTGGGGGGGCGACAAGCGCCCTGTAACCCTTGATATATCTTAAATTGACCAAAT
>NZ_MKZS01000001.1:7926901-8009701 GCF_001942495.1 Moorena bouillonii PNG | reverse complement strand
CGGGAATCGGGAATCGGGAATCGGGAATCGGGAATCGGGAATCGGGAATCGGGAAATGCGATCGCTTTTAGCGGCTCCTACGAAGCATCGCGTAGCGTGACCAAAGGTCAATCGCATTTCCTTACTTTACTGCTTGGTTATTTGGTTTTTCTATTTGGGCTGGGTAGTGATGATGCGATCGCGTAGCGTGGCCTACGGCCAATCGCTACAGTCAACACCTCACCTATCTCTATTTGTCTTGATACTGTGATCAAATTTATTGAACTTTAGCAATGAGTATTTATACGTTATTTGAAGCTTACAAATGAGTTGTAAAACTAGATTGTGATTTTCGCTAAACTAAAAAAACTTGTATTCCTTACGGCTCCTAATTGTTCGGAGTTTTATGTTTTATAACTCTTGCAATTATTTGTTTACATCTCCAATATAAATACAATAGTAATTGTCATTTACTTCAGGTTACTTCACCCTGCTTCAGAGCAATTCATCGACACTTCATGCTCTACTTACTACTTCGTACTACCAAGACAAAAAGCCCTGAAACCCTTACTAATTCGTTGTTGTGAATTATCTCTCGTAAAAGTTTTTTATAAAATTAATAAACTTAACATAAGTTAACTAAAATAGTCTTAATTGTGTGTAATACTGTTTTTGGAAAGTAAATTAGCTATCAATAACAAATTGATAGCCATCAAAGCTGATCATCAAAAAATAAACTACTCGAATCAGACATAGGGTGCATCTCATATTTGACACTATTGCTAGTGGTGCTTTAGGGGGGCGTTAATGTTTCGCCTCGTAGCCAGGGTTAGGTTGCTGCCCTTAACGCACCAATGCTGGATCAAACAACTTTTAGGAGTTGAGTAGACGTTCAGTTAGGTAAAATCATGACCGCTACTAAGTTAATTGAGTTAAACGATGGCACGTTGATAGAAGTAGAGGTGCCAGAAGACCAAGCCCAACAGATTTCTAATCGATGCGCCGATAAGGTTAGTACAACCTTTGATAAAATCAAGCCGATTTTATCAAAAGTTGTCGCCCTATTACTGCCAGGGTAATCCCATTTAATTTGGTATAAATTGCACTTCACAAAAGCCCTGGTGTATAGGTTAATAATTTATCTCTCATCAAGGATAACCTCGGATGTGTAAAGGGTTGTATTTTCTAGTCACTCATCATTGCAAGATGACGATTAGTAAATAGAACTCACAGACTTAAAATTTAAGAAGATGCCTATCGATAATTTACCTGAAATTGTCCTGCAAGGAGGACAATCCGTAAACTATTACCTAGTAGCTTTTGATCAGTATGGTAATGAGCAGGAAAGGGGTGAGATGAGCCAAAAATTGGTAGAAATTTTGGCTAACGAACCAATTACAGATGTTTTTATTTTTAGTCACGGTTGGATGGGAGACGTTCCAGCTGCCCGTCATCAATATAGAAACTGGTTAACTGCGATCGCTGTTCAAAAAACTGACTTAGCTAAAATGGAGCAAGTTCGATCAGGATTCAAATCTTTATTTATTGGACTGCATTGGCCTAGCTTGCCCTGGGGAGACGAGAATTTGGAACAGGCGGTATCTTTTGATGCCACATCTGGAACTCCAATGGAAAACTTGATCAACCAATACCAACGAATAGCAGATACTGAAGTTGCCAAACAACCCCTTCAGACTATTTTATCGGCAGCAATGGAAGATATGGAACCGCCAGAACTGCCCTCCAATGTGCGAGAGGCTTATGAACAACTAAACCAATTGTCTGGTTTGGGTCATGACGGTGAAGGTGCAGCTCCGGGAAATGATCGAGAGCCTTTTGATCCCGAACAAATCTACCAAGCTTTTGAGGAAGAGTTTGCAGATGAATCCTTTGATTTTGGTAGTGGCTATAGTTTAAGAGGATTACTTGCACCTTTGAGAATCCTTTCTTTTTGGAAAATGAAGGAACGGGCGCGTCAATTTGGAGAAAGTGGCGGTTCTCAACTATTGAAGCAACTACAAGAAGCTGCACCAGAAACTGTACGATTTCATCTAAAAGGTCATAGTTTTGGTTGTATTGTCGTTTCTGCAATTTTGGCAGGTAAAGGTGGAAAGGGTGAACTTGTAAGACCTGTGAACTCTTTGGCACTACTCCAAGGTGCGCTTTCTTTTTGGTCTTACTGCTCTGAAATTCCAGTTATTTCAGACAAAAAACCCGGTTACTTTCACTCAATTATTGCAGAGGGTCGAGTAGCAGGGCCAATTATTACAACTCAGTCAGAGTACGATACCGCAGTGGGTAAAATGTATCCACTGGGAGCAGGTGTTGTTCTGAGTGAGGTTGATTTTGCACCAGGGCAATTACCCAAGTATGGTGCTCTGGGAACGTTTGGGGCGCGAGGGTTAGGACTAGATATTGTCGATCTAGAGATGTTACCTCAGGATATAGCTTATTCCTTTGAAGCAGGTAAAGTTTATAACATTGAAAGTAGCAAGTATATTTGTAAACATCTGCCAAATGCAGGTTTAGCAGGTTCTCATAGTGATATTTTTAAACCTGTAGTGGCTCATGCAGTTTTGGGTGCGGCGATAGGTCAATAGAATTTAATACAGTTGAATTTTTTTTCTATTTTGGAGGTTAAAAAATGGCACGATATGCCCTTGTAATTGGTATTTCAAAATATGATGATAAATATTTTTCGATGTTGAACAAGGCATATACAGATGCTTCTGCAGTTGCAGAGGTGCTGAATAAAGATAAAAGATACAAATATGTTAAAGTCTTAACGGATAACGTTACTACAAAAAAAATAGCTGATACTTTGAAAGAGTTTTTGCAGAAAAAAGCAGATTTCAATGAAGCTTTAATTTATTTTACTGGACATGGCTTTCAAGTTTTTGATTCTCTAGATATTGAGGAACCAACTGGATACATAGCAACTGAAAATTGTACCGTAACTTTGGAAGATGAAAAGATTACGGCGCAAAAGGGAGGTTTAGCCCTCAGTGCTCTGAGCAAACTGATAATTCAATCAAACTTGAGCAACCTAGTACTATTACTGGATGCTTGTCACAGCGGTCTTTTTCTAGAACAAAACTTAATTGAAAGCTCACTTCAAGCATTCAGCTCTAAAACAGATTATTGCCTGATTACGGCTTGTCGTAGTAGTGAAGCAGCAATCGTAAAAAAACGGGAGAAACACAGTGTTTTTACAGGTGCTTTGTTAGAAGGATTATCTAACAGTAATGCTGATGAACAAGGTGCAGTAACAGGAGATCGCCTATTTGATTTTATTTATCGAGACCTCCACAAGAGCAGACAGGAACCTATTCGCATGGGGCGTGGACGTTCTATTGTAATTGTGCAGCATGATTCTCCTCATCAGCTCGCCACGATAGAACCTATCAGAGATGACAATGGAGATATTCTCTGTCCCTATCAGGGTTTAGAGGTTTTTGAATCTGAAGAAAAAGAATTCTTCTTTGGTCGAAAAGAAGTCACTGAAAAAATAAAACAAAGCCTGGAAAACACTAATTTTGTACCAATTATTGGGACATCAGGAAGTGGTAAATCCTCAGTCGTTAGGGCTGGCTTAATACCTTGGCTAGAAGAAGAAGGAAACTGGCATATTTTAGAACCGATTAAACCCGGAGATTTCCCTTTAGAAGAATTAAGGGAAATATTCAAGCCTTTTTTCAAAGGTCAAAAAAAACCAAAACAACTCAAAGAGCTAATAGAGAAACATCCTCAAGGATTGATTGAACTGACGAAACAACTTCCGGATACTAAAGAGTTTCTTCTCATCGTTGACCAGTTTGAAGAAGTTTTCACGGTCTGTTCTGATGAACAAGAGCGGCAACGATTTATTGACTTGCTAACTCAGGTAGTTACAGTTTCTGACTGTCGATTAAAAGTTGTCACAACAATGCGGGCAGATTTTTTATCATCCTGCTTAGATTATTCAAAATTAACTCAGTTGATACAGACTCAAAACCAATTGATGCCACCCCTAGAAGGAGCAAACTTAGAAGCAGCGATTGTTAAACCTGCTATACGGCAAGGATATCGTTTGGAGAAAGGATTAATTGGAGAAATAATGACAGATGTAGGAAAAGAAAAGGGAAGTTTACCTTTGTTAGAGTTTGCATTAACGCAACTTTGGGATAAACGTGATCAAGGACAAAATTTGTTAACTCTAGAAGCCTATAACCAAATCGGTAGCTTGACTGGCGCACTAAACCGCCATGCAGATAAAATTTATCAGTATCAACAGGATTACGAAGAATTCCCAGGAGAACTAAGAGATGAGCAGCAAAAAGAATGGATTAGGAGAATCTTTCTGCGACTGGTACGAACGGGAGAGGGGACTAAAGATACTCGTCAACGTCAACCCAAAGCAAAATTATTATCAACTATTGAATTAGATTCAGAGAAACAAGAACAACTCTCTGAATTGATTGAATATCTAGTCAAAAGTCGTCTCCTAGTAACAAGTAAAGATGAGATTGATCTAGCTCATGAAGCTCTTATTGAAGGTTGGAAAACTTTTGCAAATTGGCTCGGTAACAGTCAAGAAATTAGAAAAATACGAGATAAAATTGAAGACCAATTTGAAGAATGGAAAAAATCAACCAATAATGACAGTCATTTAATTATGGGTGGCTTATTATCTCAGGTAAAATATGATCAGTATTATTCAAAGTTAAAGGTTGAATTAGATGATGAAGCCTTCAATTTTGTAAATCTTAGTATTAAATATGAAAAAGATCAACAAGCAGAGAGAAGAAAGATCTTAATCAGCAAAGAATATTCTGAGATTGATGCTTTGGTTTCACTGTCAAAAGCACAACTATCTTTGAATGATCAGATCTCTTCTCTTGTGACTGCATTAAAAGCGTCTAAACGAACTAGAGAATTAGAAGCTAAATCTGAGGAAATTAATCGAAAGGTTGTGGATGCTCTCAGACAGGTTGTTTCTACGATTCAAGAACGTAACCGATTTCATGGACATAGTCAGCAGATTGAAGATGTTATTTTTGCTTCAGATTATAACTTAGTGGTCTCATCAGGAGGAGATAAAACAGTTAAGATTTGGAGTTACTGTGGTAAATTGCTAGCCGATTTAAAAGGACATAAAGGTTGGGTTAATAGTGTTGATATTATTCCGCAAGATAGAAATCGTTTTCTAGTGGTTTCTGGTAGTTCAGATAAATTAATTAAGATTTGGAACGTTACATACCAGTTAAATGAACAAGAAAACTCAGTTGAGTCCGTTGAGTTTGAATGTCTGAGAGATTTAAAGGGACATAAAAGCTGGATTTTCGATACTGCTGTAGCTGTAAATAAACAGCTAATCGCCTCAGCCGGGAAAGATGGTACAGTCAAAATTTGGACAATTAGTGGAGATTTAGTCAACACAATCCAAGTTGGAGATCCCAATAGTGAAGCAAGAGAAGTATGGAGTGTTACCTTTAGTCCTAATGGTGAGATTATAGCAACAAGTGGAGAAGATCGAATTGTTAAATTATGGGATCTCGAAGGAAATCTGTTGAAAGAGTTGAGAGGTCATGAGCACAGAGTCAGGACAGTTGTATTTAGCCCAGATGGACAGCTTATTGTATCTGGCAGTGATGACTGTACGATGATTTTTTGGAATCAGAATGGAGATATTATTAAAAAAGTTACTGATTTTGATGGTCATGTCAATTGTCTACGATTTAGTAGAAGTGGATCTATTTTAGGTGCTGTAAGTGATGATCGAACAGCTAAACTCTTTGATTTACAAGGCAATATACTAAAGACATTCAAGGGACATCAAAGTCGTGTTAAAAGTTTAAGTTTTAGTCTAGATGATAAAACCTTAGCAACTGCAAGTTGGGACAAAACAATAAGATTATGGAGTTTAGATCAACAAATTCATACAGTAATTAAACATCATACGGATCGAGTTTTAGATGTTAACTTCAGTCCAGATGGTCAACGACTAGTTACAGGCAGTTGGGATATGTCAGCTTGCGTATGGGATTTAAATGGAAAATATCTTCAAACTCTCGATGCACATATTGATAAAGTCAATGGTGCTAATTTTAGTCCAGATGGCGAATTGATTGTAACAGTTGGTTCCACAAACGATCGAACCGTCAAAGTCTGGAGTAGTGATGGTTGCCTAAAACAATCACTCCAAGGACATGAAGACTATATTCGTGATCCCAGCTTTAGTCCAGATGGAAAATTTATTGTTACAGCAGGAGGAGATAAGACAGTGAGAGTATGGACTCTCAATGGAGATCAATACATTGAATACGCTACTTTAGGAGGAGAAAACGGTCATACTTCTGAGGTTCGAGGCGTAAGTGTCAGTCCAGATAGTCAGTGGATTGTTTCAGGCGGTAAAGATGGATATATTAAATTATGGACTCAGGATGGGATTTTAGTTAACTCTCTTAAAGCACATGAACAAGAAATTTGGAATGTTGTATTTAGTCCAGACTGTGAAGAAGATGATCAAGTATTAATGGGAACAGCCAGTGAAGATAGAACTGTTAAAATTTGGAAATTTAATCAAACATTAGGAAATTTGGATCCTATTCTAGTTCTAGAAGGTCATACAGATCGGGTTTCTGATGTTGTATTTAGCCACTGTGGAAAGCTAATTGCTACTGGAGGGGCTGATAAAACCGTTAGACTATGGAGTCGGAAAGGAACTTTGCTATCTACTTTAGAAGCTCATACAGATCGAGTCATGGCAGTCGATTTTCATAAGAATGGAGAATTTATGGTATCAGCAGGAGTTGATGATGTAGTTATTATTTGGAATATAAAAGCACAGGTTGAAATGATGAAGCTAGAAGAAGAAAATACCAATGATACTGAAATAGATTTATCAGAGTTAGATAAACTAACACAAAGAGGAGGTGAATGGGCGCGTAATTTTATTGAGAATAATCAACAAGAGGTTCGAGATGAAGACAAAGATTTATTAACTATTCTACAATCTAACTAAGAATCGAACAGATTTCCAGGAGAAACTAGAAATGCATTTTCGATAGTATCTATTTTTTTGATAGTCTTTGTAGACTTATAATTCAGTAAGTTTTCTAAAGCTTCTTTGGGATGTAGATCGTCGTATAGAAAATCCTGTTCTAACAAAATAATTGGTTGAGTAACATTTTTCAAAACTTCTAGATCTAGTTCTGAAACCGAAGCTCCCATATAAAGTTTTTTAGATATTTCCCATCCAGTATGCTCCAAATTTTGTAAAATTTCATATGAAGTCTTGTCTCTGATTTTATCTAAAAATTTATAAAAATTGACCTCATCTATTATAGATTGGGCAATACCTGCATATTTTTTTTGTAGATTTTCACGTAGACTTTGAAACCGTGGAATTCTATAGAGAACTAATTTTGTAACCAAATTAGGGACTAGAACAGCAGTGTAAATTGCAATCATTGCACCTTTAGAACTACCAACTAATGTAAATGGTTGATTAATAGATTTTAAGGCTGTTGCAACACACCGACCATATTCTTTCCAAGTTAGCATTGTCCCATGACAAGTGGGATTTAGCTCAGCGTCTTTATATCCTGGTAGAGTAATTAAACAGGTAATAAAAGGTCTGACTGATTCAATCGGAAGGGCATCTCCAAATAATTCAGGAATATAAGCAATATTATAATTAGGATTTAGCTTTCCATCTATAATTACTGCACCTAAATGAGTCATTACTGTTTGTTTATTCAAAGTATTTCCTCTAGCTATATTTTTTAACGGGCGACAAAATAGCCTGAAATCCTTAGTATGTCAAGCTAGTCGATTTTTGTGGTAGAAAAAAGGTAGGTGTTCTATTTGGGGCGCATGTCATTTATACAGAACATTTGTACTAAAGCTATACCTGTTCGTGTTTTTGAGCATGCTCTGATAGTATATAGTTCATCTGTTCTGCAACTTTGACCTGCTCCCTTCTATTTGTAACAAAGTTCAACTATTGATAGTGTAACAAAATTTACCTATTGATAATTTTCTTATCATTATGCTAAAACCCAGAAATGTTGAATACATTATCAAGACAACGAAAGTATTATCAACGAGGTATAAGGGCGCTTATTGCTTATAGAATCTGCGTTTTAACTTCTTTCGTCGCCCCCTCAGCTATATTTCATTTTTTAACTCTATTCAAATGAACAAAAAAATACTATATTTTAACGGAATTAATGGAGCAACAGGAGAATATTTTTTTCACCCTTTTTCTTTGAAAAAAATTGCTAATGTTGCTCGTGGCGAACATTTTGATTCCCATCATCTGACAGAACTTAAAGATCGCAAGGAAAGAGATGAATATCAACCAATGGGGCCAATTGAAGGGATTGATCCCAAGAATTTGGCTGAGACAGGTTGGGGAGTCATTTTTGCCTATGAGTATAAAGATAGTTCTAGGTTACAAGCAGAACAAATCAAAGATGCTCTTAAGGAATTATTACAGCATCGTCGTCAACAAGCAACTCAAGTTCATGAAAACTTCTATCGAGAGTATATTGACTCCAGAGCCTACCGTACCAATGAATCCAAAGTGGACTTTCTTACACGCCAAAGAGTTGGCTCAGGTCCTGCTAATCCCAATAAGATGCCCTATTATCTCTTAATTGTGGGCGATCCAGAATCGATTCCCTATCACTTTCAATATCAGCTTGATGTACAGTATGCTGTGGGACGGATTTACTTCGATACATTGGAGAAATATGCCCAATATGCTCAAAGTGTGGTGCAGGCAGAAATTAATCCTCCAAATCTTCACCGTCGAGCTAGCTTTTTTGGAGTCAAAAATACTGGTGATTACGCTACTGAGCAAAGTTTTAAATATTTAGTTCAGCCCCTTTCCGATAAGGTCAAGATAGATCAGCCAGATTGGTCAATTCAAACCTTGCTGGACAAAGAGGCAACAAAAGCTAGTCTAAGCCAACTGCTTGGAGGTTCAGAAACCCCGGCTCTGCTGTTTACAGCGAGTCATGGCGTGTGTTTCCCCAAAGATCATCCTCGACAGTTGCTTCATCAAGGTGCATTAATTTGTCAGGATTGGCCAGGCGTATTTCGGGAGTCTGAAAAAAAAGAATTAAACCCTGATATCCATTATTTTTCTGCGGATGATATTGGTGATGATGCCCAAATACATGGACTAATTGCTTTTAATTTTGCCTGTTATAGTTCGGGGACGCCAAAATTGGATGATTTTGCTCATAGGACTGGTCAACAGAGATCTGAAATTGCTCCCTATGCTTTTATGGCTCAACTCCCCCAACGTCTTCTGAGCCACCCTAAAGGTGGAGCATTAGCTGTAATTGGTCATGTTGAACGAGCCTGGGGTTATTCCTTTAAATGGAAACGGGCTGGACAACAAACAGAGGTTTTCGAGAGTACTTTCAAACGTTTGATGGAAGGTCATCCTATTGGCTCAGCAGTAGAGTTTTTCAATGAACGTTATGCAGAATTGTCTTCTGATTTGAGTCATGAGTTAGAAGAAATGAAATATAAAACTTTGGTTAAAGATGAAGATTTGGCATATCTCTGGACAGCCAATAACGATGCTCGAAACTATTTGATTGTCGGCGATCCAGCAGTTAAGCTTTGTGGATTAACAAATGAAATCTCTAACACTGAACAGATAGCCTCCAAGCAACAAATTGAGCTAAAACAAGATATCCAAGATGATATTCAGAATTTAGTTACAAATTTGGAAAAACAAGTTAAAAGACTAAAACAGCGGGTTGATGGACTGGAACTAGATCTAAAACATCTTCGAGAGCAGAATGATTTATTACGTCAACAAATCAATGACAATTTCTAAACTTAAATTGCTCAGAATACTTTCAAAATACACAAAAACAGGATACCAGGGTAAATGCATCTTGTCAATAAACCCGGAGTAGTTATCAATAAACCCAGGATGGTGGGGGCATGCGCCCCCGTCAGAATCTTTTGGACAATTATTCTTTTACGTCCTGAACTTTGACCAGCATATCCGGCCAGGAGCGCTGATTATCCATATCAAACTGTGCACCTTGTTCATCTGCCCACTTGAAGCGTTTAAGGGCCGGAGTTTGGCTGGTTGCTTGATACAACCAATAAGCTTCAGTGCGCAGCGCTTCTTCAATTGGCAGATCGATAGACTCATAAACGGCCTGTTTAGTGGCATTGATCGACTCCGACGGCCAAAGGGCAATACGTTTGGCAAGATCTTCAACAAAAGGTCCGATCTCTTCGGGATCCAAAGCACGGTTGATCGTACCAACCCTTTCCGCTTCATCAGCATCAAAATCACGGGCACCCAGAACAATCTCAAGGGCACGACCAAGACCGACTTGGCGCGCCATACGGGATGCACCACCACCGCAAGGTAGGATGCCCATACCAACTTCCATCTGCATGAATCTAGCTTTACCGCGAGCTGCGAAACGCATATCGCAAGCAAGGGCAAACTCATGGCCTCCACCTCTGGCAAAGCCTTCGATTTTGGCAATGGTCGCCTGAGGCAGTTTGCTAATTCGCTCTAGCACTACCTGTAGATCTAACAACTTCACCTCGTCCCGTGAAACAGCTTTTCCTGACATATCTTTCAGGAAATTAGTATCAGCATGGCACACGAAAATCTCAGGATGCGCTGATTGGAAAACCACAACTTTAATATCCCTGTCAGCTTCCAATTTCTGAGCTAACATATTCAGGTCAGCAAGCATTGGCAGCCCCTGAACATTCACAGGTGGATAATCAAACGTGACAGTGAGAACCCCATCATTAACTTCAGCGTTAAACGTTGTAAACCCTTCATAGTTCATTGGTATTGCTCCTGGTGTTGGTTAATGTTAGAATCCTTCGAGGGCATTCTTGCCGATCACAGGATCACTCTCCTGAAGCTCATCAGCCGTTTTAAGACAGTCTGGATCATAACATAGCTGAATTACTATGGCACTCGGCTAAAGAATACTTAACGCATCCTCTTTTTGAGTCTGTTGAAAAAGGGGTTTGAGTCGCAACCATGCAAGAAGTTACGCTAATAACTGTAGCAATTAAACCCTTTAACAATTAGGAGCCTCAAACCCTTGAAATCTCCTTCTCTTTTTACGTACCAAACAAACCTTGGTTTAACTGGTAAACTCTTTCAGATACAAAATTTCACAAATGCTAGGATCTCAAACATAATGCATCGCTGTCTAGGAATCAAAAACGCGTTCGCTTTTAGCGGAAGCGAAGCTTCATCGCGTAGCGTGGCCATAGGCCAATCCCTAAAACAACTATATATCGTTAATTATAAGTATTTATACTTATAAAGTACCTTCAAGTTTGTTCTCCCGACTCCCTTTGCTAAATAAGGGTGCATCTCCTACCTTTTGGTGGTGCGTTACGGGGCTACTGGCTACGACATTGAATATCATGGCAATCCCTCCCCTAACGCACCCTATGCACTTACACCAATCCCTTACGCGATCGCTTCAAACTTGATCAGGATCCACTCCCATAGCTCGTAAACGAGCAGCCAGTTGCTCAGCTCGTTGTTGAGCTTGGGCTAATTGCTGTTGAGCTTGAGCTGCTTGTTGTTGAGCTTGGGTAGCTTCTTGTTGAGCTTGGGTGGCTTGTTGTTGAGCTTGGGTAGCTTCTTGTTGAGCTTGGGTAGCTTCTTGTTGAGCTTGGGTAGCTTCTTGTTGAGCTTGAGCTGCTTCTTCTTGAGCTTGCACAGCTATCTCTTCAGCAGTAGGTAGCACAATTCCCTCTAAAGTAGCCCAACGTAACCAAGTCGTATCAACATTATTTTTATAAACCCCTTGCCAACGGACTAAGGCTAATTCTAACCTTTCGCTAATTAGTCGTCCTTGTTCATCTTCAGTTAAAGGCTGATAGACGCCATTGTGCAACCTAAATCCCGCAAAATCCTCTGGATTAAAGGGGTCGTACCAAAAATATTCTGGTACTCTGACTTGGTCTTGATAAACTACTTTTTTAGTAGTTTTATCCGTGTTAGCTGTACTGTCAGAAATTAGCTCAATAATCACATCAGGTGCTTTACCTTCTTCCCAAACTACCCAACTTAGTCGTTCGGCTTTGGGAACTCCAAGCACTACAAATACATCCGGACCTCGGAAGTCTTGATTCTTAATTTGTTCTGTACTGAAATAAAGAAACATATTACCCCCAAAATAGCCATCCTCCCGCTGGGCTAACCAAGGGTATAACGGGTCAGTCAGCAATTCCATCTGAAGTTTATGTCGTTCCGTTTCCATAGGAATACCGTCATCACAAGGAAGTTCATATTGAGTTGGCGGTATAGGAGGAGTATTAGGCACAACAGCAGAGGTCATAGTTTTAGACATAGTGGTGGTATTTCCTACTCAAATTTAACGCCTATCGCTAAGGTATCGTTGAAACTCGCCAAAAAACCCAGCCGTTGGTTCTGTCTTTTTTGACCAAACTATGGTATTGGAGTTGCTACACTATAGCGGTTTTCAATTTGGTGAGGTACAACTTTTAGGGAACAGGGAACAGGGAACAGGGAACAGGGAGCAGGGAGCAGGGAGCAGGGAGCAGGGAGCAGGGAGCAGAGGGACTTTTGGCAACGTTACACAAGTTAATACTGTGAGGTTTATTTTTGTCCAGGTACCTACACTAGCTATTCTATTAGTAGTCAATTTTTAGAGGACAACATCGGAATAGTTTAGGGTCGCAAAGGTCAATCGCTAAAACAATTCTATAGCGTTAATTATAATTATAAAATACACTTAGGTTTCTACTCCCTACTCCCTACTCCCTACTCCCTACTCCCTACTCCCTATTCCCTACTCCCTACTCCCGACTCCCTACTCCCGACTCCCTACTCCCTACTCCCTTTCCTAAACAATAATGACCACCTTAACCCTTGATCTCCAATCAATTAACCTTACCGACGAGCAATTTTTCCAGCTTTGTCAAGACAACGACGATTTGAAATTTGAACGCAATGCTAATGGAGATTTAATTATTATGTCACCCACTGGCGGCAGCACAGGAAACCGGAATGGTAGATTAAACCAACAGTTGTTTAACTGGAGTGATTCCGATCGCGTAGCGTGGCCTTCGGCCTTTGGAACTGGCATTGCTTTCGATTCTTCCACTGGTTTTAAACTCCCCAATGGAGCAGACCGTTCTCCCGATGCTTCTTGGATACCCTTAGCACGCTGGAATAGTTTAACTCCTCAACAGCAAGAGAAATTTTTGCCCCTATGTCCTGACTTTGTGATTGAATTACGTTCGCCCAGTGATACCTTAATAGCAATTCGCAAAAAAATGGAAGAATACCGAGACAATGGCACTCGTTTAGGTTGCTTGATTAATCGTAAAGAGCGACAAGTGGAAATTTATCGACCAAGTAAAGAGGTTGAAGTTTTAGAGTCTCCCACTAGTTTATCGGGAGAAGAGGTTTTGCCTGGTTTTGTGTTGTATCTTGATTTAATTTGGTGAAGGTTTCTAAGCAGTCAGCGGTCAGAGGATATCTGAAAAGTTTTTTGATACTGAATTTTGCCCCCCTAGCCCCCCAACTTTGGGGGGAACAAGAGTCCATTTGCTTCTACAAGTCCCCCAAAATTGGGGGACCCACGGGGCTTGGATGTAGCAAATGGGACTTCTCAGACAACCTCTCAGCGGTCAGTAGTCAGCGGTCAGCGGTCAGCGGTCAGCTATCTTGCTTTAAACCTGTATGGTCTTTTTTTTTATTTCCAATAAAACTCCGGATATCTTTTGCATTTTGCCTCTTGCCTCTTGCATTTTTCGGCAATCGATGACTTGACAACCCAGATACAAAAGCTGATTGCTGAAAGCTGATTGCTGAAAGCTGATTGCTTCCCTAGAAACAAGAGACTGAAAAAATTTTTGTTTGTTGACAATTATTGATGATTTTGTTAACGTATCCAGGGAATTACGATGTAAGCAGTCAGTAGTCAGCGGTCAGCTTATTTTATTCAAAAGCACCGATAAGTAGCGTGGCGACAAGCCTTTGGCTGTGCCCGTAGCCCATCAGCTGATACCTGACGGCTAATAGCTGATAGCTGATAGCTGATAGCTGACGGCTGATAGCTGACGGCTGATAGCTGATAGCTTACATTACGATTCACTCAATCCTGGAAACGGGAGTCAAACAACGAAACAAATAGTGGAATAAGCTTATGGCGCTAGTTGTCCAAAAATACGGTGGTACCTCGGTGGGCTCTGTGGAACGCATACAAGCCGTTGCCCAGCGAATTCTCAAAACAGTGCAACAGGACAATTCCGTGGTAGTGGTGGTGTCGGCTATGGGTAAGACTACCGATGGTTTGGTACAACTAGCGAAAGCCATATCCTCTAATCCCTGTCGTCGGGAAATGGATATGTTGCTATCCACCGGTGAGCAAGTGTCCATTGCTCTATTATCCATGGCCCTACAGGAATTAGAGCAACCAGCTATTTCCCTCACTGGCGCTCAAGTGGGTATTGTAACAGAAGCTAAACACAGTAGCGCTAGGATTCTGCAAATCGAAACCGAGCGGCTGGAGCGATGTTTGAAGGACGGGAAAGTTGTAGTCGTTGCTGGTTTCCAGGGCATCACCAGCACTGATGAGTTAGAAATCACTACCCTAGGTCGGGGTGGCTCTGATACTTCAGCCGTAGCCCTAGCCGCAGCACTGGGGGCATCTCGGTGTGAGATTTATACCGATGTACCGGGGATTTTAACCACTGACCCCCGGATTGTACCGGATGCTCAACTGATGCCGGAAATTACTGCTGATGAAATGCTGGAATTAGCTAGCTTAGGGGCAAAAGTCCTCCATCCCCGTGCCGTAGAAATTGCACGCAACTATGGTTTAACCTTAGTGGTACTATCCAGCTGGAGCGATGAGCCTGGAACTAGAGTAATTTCCCCAACCTCTCCCCCCCGTTCCTTAGAGGGGTTGGAAATTGCTCGACCAGTCAATACCGTAGAATATGACACCGACCAGGCAAAAATAGCCCTATTACGAGTGCCCGATTCCCCTGGTGTAGCAGCACGGTTGTTTGGTGAAATTGCAGTTCAAGACCTAGATGTAGATTTAATTATCCAGTCCATTCACGAACAGAATACTAATGATATTGCCTTTACCGTCAATACCCCTATGATCAATCGAGCGGAAGCAGTAGCCGAAGCCATTGCTCCCGCCCTGCGTCGCCAAACCACCCCCGATACCCAAGAAGCAGAAGTAATGGTCGGTAGGGATATTGCTAAAGTCTCGATCACTGGGGCAGGGATGATTGGACGTCCTGGGGTTGCAGCTCAGATGTTCCAGGCTTTAGCCGATGCCGGTGTCAACATTGAGATGATTTCCACCTCCGAAATCAAAGTCAGCTGTGTGATTGATGCTGTCGAATGCGATCGCGCGATCGCGGCCTTGTGTAACTGTTTCGATATCAACAATACCCCCATTCATCTACCCATTGCTGATCAAGCAGCAGATAGTGACCACTCCAGCGAGATCACCCATCCCCCCGTTCGAGGTGTAGCCCTAGACATCAAGCAAGCCCGTCTAGCCATTCGTCAAATTCCCGATCGTCCAGGCATGGCAGCCAAGATATTTGGAACCTTGGCAGAGCACAATATTAGTATTGATATGATTATCCAGTCCCAACGCTGTCGAATCATTAATGGAATTGCCACCAGGGATCTTGCCTTCACAGTACCTCAAGCCGAAGCAGAAATGGCTCAGAAAGCTCTACAACAGATCGCACCAGTGATTGGGTGTAGTGAAATTCTCCTGGATGCGGATATTGCAAAAGTCAGTATTGTCGGTGCTGGCATGGTTGGCCAACCAGGGATCGCAGCACAAATGTTTGCTGCCCTAGCCCAGGAACAAATCAATATTCAAATGATTGCCACCTCAGAAATTAAAATTAGCTGTGTTGTTGCCCAAGATCAAGGAGTGCGAGCATTGCAAGCTATTCATAAAGCCTTTGGTCTTGCTGGAAGCCAAAAAATCCAGGTTCCAGCTTAGGACTCTAGAGAGGGGGAAGTGTGGGAAGATAGGGGAGTGTGGGGAGATAGGGGGATAGGGAGATAGGGAGATAGGGGGATAAACCAAAATTTCCTTTCTTGATGCAGTCGCTCATGGGGGGAACCCCCACTCGCGCTTTGCATCAAGACAATGACTAACAATTCGTGATTCGGATATGAGGGGATGTTTCGATAAATAGGCGCGAAAATCCTGACTATTTGCCTAAAATTATCCCCATCTCCCCATCTCCCCATTCCCCTCCTGGGAGGGGAATGGGGTGGGTCCCCATCTCCCCATCTCCCCACACTTTTATTCTGGGTATTCAACCGAACTTGATATTACTTGTTAGGTTGGGGTGTCATCCGCAGATAGGGCTTAATTACCTCATATCCTTTGGGAAACCGTTCCTTCAACTCTTCTGGATCTTTGATGGATGGTACAATAACGCAGTCATCCCCGTCTTTCCAGTTAACGGGAGTAGCGACTTTATAGTCATCGGTCAACTGTAGGGAGTCAATCACTCGCAGGATTTCGTCAAAGTTACGACCGGTGCTAGCAGGGTAGGTTAACACTAACCGCAATTTCTTCTGTGAGTCGATGACGAAAACAGAGCGTACGGTTAGGGTATTGTCAGCGTTGGGGTGGATCATATCGTAAAGGTCAGACACCTTTTTATCTGGATCCGCCAAAATCGGGTAGTTGACCGTTGTTGTCTGGGTTTCGTTGATATCTCCAATCCAGCCTTTGTGGGAGTCAACATCATCCACGCTCAAGGCTAGCACTTTAACATTGCGCTTCTCAAATTCGGGCTTGAGTTTAGCAACCATACCTAACTCGGTGGTGCAAACTGGGGTGAAGTCGGCTGGGTGAGAAAACAGCACTACCCAGCTATCTCCTGCCCATTCATACAAATTAATCTCACCTTCGCTAGAATTCTGAGTAAAGTCGGGTACGGTATCCCCCAATCGTAGAGTCATGGCTAAATCCTGTTGCTATTTGTTCTTCTCAGGATAGTTATCGTCCCACAAAAGTCAGGTTTATCCCTCAGCTTTTAGATCTATTTTAGGATTTGCTTAGGAATTCGTTATTCAGCGGTCAGCGGTCAGCGGTCAGCGGTCAGCGGTCAGCGGTCAGCGGTCAGCGGTCAGTGGTCAGCGGTCAGCGGTCAGCGGTCAGCGGTCAGCGGTCAGCCATTCGCAAAGCGTGGCCATAGGCCAAGGCCTTTAGCTGTTCCCGTAGCGTGGGCGTAGCGCTTAAGCTGATAACTGATAGCTGATAACTGATAGCTGATAGCTGATAGCTGATAGCTGATAGCTCATAGCTCATAGCTCATAGCTCATAGCTCATAGCTGATAGCTCATAGCTCATAGCTTACAAAGCAACATTTGTCAATGAACTAGGGTGGGAATCGTCTTCTCGAAAAAGTTTAGGTCTTGTGTCTGGACTTCGATATTATGAGATGATGAGAAACAAAAATTAAACTAAACCCACAGAGATTAATTTCTCTTAGTGCTGTGTTGTGTAAGTAAGGAGTTTTATGATGAAAAAATTGGTTCATCTGGCAGTGTTATGCCTTCTAGTGCTTAGCTTGGGGTGCTTGGGCTTACCCCAAAATGCGATCGCTTCCCCTATGTCTTCAGCAGACACATTTTCGTTAAATAACTTAACGTTGCCCTCATCTACCGCTTTAATCGCTCGTTCCCGGAGCAATGCGGCTGATCGCAAGTTAGGCACCGAGTTTGGTAAGAAGACTGACCTGAACAATACTCCTTTGCGTAAGTTTCGCAAATATCGCGGATTCTACCCAAACTTGGCTCGTAAGATTGCTGATAATGCTCCCTACGAGTCAGTAGAAGATGTTCTGAACATTAAGGGACTCAGCGCAAAGCAGAAGAAAAAGTTACAAAAGGAAATTGATAAAGGTAATTTTACCGTGACTAAGACCTCAGAAGTTTATAATGCGGGCGACGATCGCGTTAATCCTGGCGTGTACTAATAACGCCATTGGTGGTTAGCTTTAAATTTCCTGTCTCAAAATAAAGCTTTTCTAGCTGAGCGCTGAGCGCTTAGCTAGATCAATCCAGGGTTTAAAGGGCTTTGACTCAGCTGAGCACAAAAACTAGCTGGAATAGTTGACGGTACGTGCTTGTCCGTCAAGGTAATAAACTCCGAGACAGTTGTGTTGATTATCCCTAAACATTCAGACTAAAAATTAAGACTAAACATTAAGACTAAACATTCAAACACAACTGAACATAATTACTGTTTTCTGAATCCACTGACTGAGTGTTACCCGACCTAGGGGATAAATCATTATCCAGCCAAATTTCACTAGTGCCTAATCTCTGACTATCACTAGCTAACCACCTCTGGAACACTTCCATCCGACCATCCTCTGGACTAACTAGCTGATAGACTCTGAACCGCTTTTTCCCTTGGCTCTGATAACGAATACACTGCAAGCCATAACCGATTTTATCTAAGAAGCGCCTGATAATAACAATCGGAGTTGCTTTCTTAGCTAGTCCTATTCCCATGATGGTTTTGATAGCACAACGGTTTGCTAATGCGATCGCAGCCATCTCCTGCAAGTCCTGATCAGTATTTTTGAGTTCTCGTTCCAGATTTTCTAATAGAATTGGTATCCCCAAAACCTTCATGGTACCAATCATTGCTCCTAGCACAGCACGATTGAAATCCGGTAGAAATATACTCCCTTGACCTTGCTCAATTAATAGTCGCGCTACCTTAGCATCCCGTTCTGCCAGATGTTGCCGACCGATGGTAAGAAAATAATGGAGCCGTAGCTGCTGATACCAGCCTTGGTCATCTTTCACTACCAGTTCTGGTGTGACTGGGATGGCATAACGCTGCTTTAAATCGTACTTCCGTAGTGAGCGACGCTCCGATGGTGTTTTGACTAGGCGTTTGCTAATCGTTTGATATTGGCTATTACTGAAGTCTTGACTAGATGCGATCGCATTACACTCAGCCTGATAGTTTTGGTCTCTAACTGCAGTAATCGCTGCCATCAGAGCATTCTGTGCTCCCAACTCTTCCGCTTGGGGTGAACCCTTAGACTTCTTTTTCCCAGCTTTAGTGGAACTGGCTGGGGAAACATCCATCACCAGATGACCTTCAGCACGCAATCCTGCTAGCACCGATTCCCGATAGCTCACCATTGCCGCATTGAAGCGGACAGCCATTTTAGCCCAGCACATCAAGGATTCTGCTTGAAAGCCTGTATCTAAATCATCCACAGCATCGAAATCCGATTGTTGTAGCAACCGAATATTCATTTGGGTCAAACGCTGTCCAGATGCCAGCAGTGAGGATAGAGAGTTCGAGCCATTACCCACTCGATTAAAGCCATAAGGGGCTACCCAGATGAACCGGGGTAGATTTTCTCGGATTCGCCCTAAGGTTTGTCTGACACTATTTTCTCCTTGCACCCCTTGGGCAATACACCACACAGAGGTAAAGTGTCCCCGCAGATCAATACTCACTCCCGTTTCAATAGCAGGACTAGCTAATACAATGTCATACTCCCCTAAAACATTGTTGAGGTTATTGATACACCCCATGGCTGGATGACTGGTTTCACCAAGGGATTCCGAATCAATGCGCAATATCCGGAGGTCGGGAAATTGCTTTTTTAGGTACGCTTCTAGAGTGCAAGTACCCCATTGGCTCTTCGGTTTTTGAGCAGAAAGACACACAAACGGTTTGCCTCCTTGAGCAATGTGTGCTTCTAGCTCTCGCACTAGTCTTTTTGGTGTGCTATCGGTATAGTTATGAACTTGCCAGGATCCGTCAATGTTCGGTTTCCAGTCATTCTCAATGATGAAGGGTTCCAGGTCAACTCCAGACAAGGTCAGTAAGTAATCTATCGATATATCACTCAAGTCCGCATCCGCAATATAAACTTGACCAGACCCCCCCAAGACATTCTGGATTAGGGTTTTCAGGGATTTGAGAATAGCAACCCGATTACTCTGACAGGTGCTAGAGTTCAATCCATGCCAGAGCACTTGCTCCACTTCATCGATAATCACTACACCATCAGACCAGTTAGCGGCATTGAAGCGAGCCTGAGAATTACCATGCAAGGAGTCGAGACATAAACCATAACCTAACACCCCTTGCTTCTGATCATCCCTGACCTCAGTGATATACTTGATGCCAAAGCGTTGGCACAATGCTTCTACTAATCGCACCCGATGACCAAGCACCAATACCCATTGGTTTCGGGCTAGGGCTTGAGAGACAATTTTTTCTAGTAGTTGGGTTTTTCCAGTACCCTTAGGGGATTTAATGCCAATCAGTTGGGCTGTATCCGGAATCGGAAGTTCTTCGAGATAGCGGCAATTTACTTTAAGGTTAGCTCCATAGGTGAGCTGGGTTAGGGATTTAGCTTTCCAAGTATCCAGGGGGAGTGCTCGTTGGTAAACTTGCTCAAAGGTCTTCTGACCTTGATCAGCAATTAAATCATCCACCCCTTTGCCTAGCTGGGCATCCCAAGTAATCACCTTCACAGGGCAACCGGCTTGATTGAGCAGATATCCCATTCTACGAATGGCAGCATTGACAGCTTTGATCGTATTTGGTTTCGAGTCTTGGTCAAAGACTATGTAAATTGGTCGCTCCGGAGTAGCTAGTTTCCGTAGTTGAGGAATCAAGTCAGACTTCCCAATCCGATTTCCCTGGGCATCCCTACGGATTCGATACCCCCCATTAATTCCTGGTAATGCGATCGCAGCGTAACCAGCAGTCAGTAAAGCTCCAGCTTTCTTAGCGCCCTCAGTAATACACAACGGAATCGAGGGGTGAGAGATTAGCCACTGCCAAAACCCTAGATCGGGTTGATTGTGGTCAAGGTCTGTGGGGAGAATAGTAAAATCATTGCGTTCAGCAATCCGTTGCCACAGGTGGAAAGGTACTCGCAGAGCAAACAAGCCTGTGGGGGTTTTGGGGGGATGTTCATATTTTATTAGCTTCCTAGTTTCCCCACTGTGACGGGGTTGGCTGGGTTTGAAACAGCCCCAAATATCCTCCTGACCAGTAAGCAAGTCAATACCAGAACACCACCATCCCCCTTGTTCGAGGTGTTGATAGCGTTTCAGAATCGAGTTTAGCAATCGACCATCATTGCGTCTGGGCAGGGAGTCGGAATAGAAGAGATACTCAAATGGGCTAGAGCCTTCGAGAGACCTTACATTGAGGCGAGTCAGCTGTTCATCAACACTACTAGCTGTCCACTCCTGGATATGGTTCATGGGTTTGGGGAAGACTCTGGCAGAGGTCACGCTATATCTAGTGGTTTAATCTTTAACTTAAGGAATATAACACTATTTGTGACCTAATAGTTGATTTTACTTAATGGTTTAGATTTTGTTTACAGTTGACCGTTGACGGTTGACTTTTGATCGTTTATAGTATATTGACTCTAAATGAATCGTGAGAATTTTTGATCGGAAGTTCCCTACTCCCTGTTCCCTTTGCTATCAATATGGAGCAAGATGACTCACGTTATACCCATCGGGTTAGCGTGAGGTGAATTGCGGTCAGAAGCTTAGTTCTACTCAAGTGGCATTCCTGGATAGAATTATGTTATAATTTAAATATGCTGAGACTAACCTACGAGTACAAACTGATTCCTTCCCAAAAACAAATCGCCGTCATTGAAGATATATTGGCGGTTTGCAGAAAAGTGTGGAATTACGCTTTAAGGGAACGAAAAGATTGGTACAAAAGTCGAAAGTGCGCAGTTAATTATTGTTCATTACAGCATGAATATATAATTCCAGTAGATCAGCCATATCCTAACTACAAAATACAAGCTGCTAATTTAACTAAAGCCAAAAAAGCCAATCCTGAACTCAAAAGAATAAATGCTCAGGTCTTACAACAAGTTTTAAAGACTTTAGATCGAGCATTTAAAAAAATGAAAGAACAAGGATATGGTTTTCCTAGATTTAAAAATCCATATCGGATGCGATCGTTTATATTTCCTCAATTTAAAACAAATCCAATTAAAAATGAGTGGATTAAGCTACCTCAAATTGGATTAGTTAAAATGAGATTATCACGGCCAATTCCAGATGGATTCAAGATCAAGCAAGTTAGGATAGTTAAACGAGCTAGTGGTTATTTTGCAATGCTGTCTTTACAAAATGAAGTCAGTGTTCCTGATCTACCAGCATGGGGTCACCCGCTGGGGATTGATATTGGACTAAATAAGTTTTTAGCAACTTCTGATCATGAATTAATAGAGCGCCCTAGATTTTTAAAAAAGCTGCACAGTAAGCTTAAATTGCTACAACGCCGATTAAAATCTAAGAAAAAAGGGTCAGCAAATAGAGATAAACTTAACCAAAAAATAGCAAGACTTCATCAGAAAATATCAGATATCAGAAAAGATTTTCACTTTAAGTTAGCACACCATCTGTGTGACCAAGCTGGAATGATATTTGTTGAGGACTTAAATTTTAAAACTTGGGCAAAAGGTATGTTCAGTAAACATACCCTTGATGCAGGTTTTGGTCAGTTCTTTAATATCTTAGCTTGGGTGTGTTGGAAACGAGGAGTATATTTTGGCAAAGTTGACCACAGATTTACTAGTCAAATTTGTCCGAACTGTGGTGCGCATACAGGCAAAAAGGATTTGTCTGAACGTATACACAAATGTCCTGAATGCCATTACGAAATTAACAGAGATGTTTCAGCTGCTCAAGTGATTTGTCAACGTGGTATTACTGCGGTCGGACAGATCGTGCTAGAAAATGACTGTGTAGGCGGGCTGTCGGGGGTTTACAACAACCTAGATAAGTGCTTTGGAAGCAGTAAACCCAAATTGTGAAGTTTGGGAATCCCCCGTTATAATCTCTGATTTAACGGGGGAGGATGTCAATGCACCATATTCCCATAGTCTGGGCGAGAGTTGGAAACGCCACTTTCACCCTTATTTCTCTAATTATTCTTGCCCTAAGTTTAGGTCAAGCAGGTTGGTTTCGGTGGTTAGCGCTTCACATAGCTAATTGGGGATGTGGTCGTGGCCATTTGCTTTTCTCCTTAGTGATCCTAGTCGGGATGTTATTGAGCAATGTGTTTACTAACGTGGCCACGACCATAGTCTGGACAGCTGCTGTCATGGAAATTTTGCTGCTGCTTGGCTTTAGTGCCAAAGCTACTCTGGCATTTGTATTTACTAGTAGTTTTATTACCGATGCCGCTAGCTTACTACTGCCGATGAGTAATCCAGTAAATCTGATTTATGTTGACTATTTACATATTTCCTGGTTGCGCTATGTGATGGTGATGTTGCCCGTAACCGTTGCCACAATAGCCACTAGTATCATCATTCTCTGGTTCTATTTTGAACCGGAAATTCCCCTGACCTATAACCTTGCCCGTCTACCACCACCTAATCGTGCGATTCGAGATTCCTTAATCTTTAAATTGACTTTTCCTATTTTAGGACTACTCCTAATTGGTTACTTGTTCGCAAAAGTCCTAAATTTCCCCATTGCCTGGATTGCTGCTATGGCAGCTTTAGTGATGGTCGCATTAGCAGCACGTTCCTTTAACGGTCGGACTAGTAGACTTAGCTATATCTTACAGCTAGTAGGTCAACTGCCATGGCGAATTATTTTACTTATCCTAGTGCTGTTTCTATTCGGCATCGGTTTGGACAATCTGGGCATAACTGCTCTGTTGAGCCAGCGGTTGGACATCCTTTCTAATTGGGGACTAACTTTAGCAGCTAGTGGTAGTGGTTTCCTAGCTACATTTCTTGCTAGCGTACTCAACAATTTCCCAACACTACTGCTGAATGCTAAGGCAATTGAAAGCATTAACGATATTGATACAGCTGTCAAAGAAGTGATGATATACGGTAACTTAATTGGCTGCAATTTAGGAGCAAAAATTACTCCCTTAGGTAGTCTATCAACGCTACTTTGGTTGAATGTATTGGCTTTTAGAGGACTCCAAATAAGTTGGATTTATTATATTCGCTTAACTTTTATTCTTACCATGCCAGTTTTATTTATCAGCTTGCTTAGTTTAGCAATTTGGTTACCCTGGTTAATTGCTTAAGGATATAGCGCTTGTCAATTAGGTCAGGTACATTTTTTAGGGAGCAGGGAGCAGGGAGCAGGGAGCAGGGAGCAGTAAATAGGGAATAGGGAAAGAATACTGTGTACATCATAGTTATTAAAAACGTTGTAACTGAAAATTTTATAGACTATAGATAGGAATTACATCGAGTTTTTTGCCATTAGCAATGATTACTCAAAACTCTCCGAATCAAAAATTAAATCTAGTGTCATTGGAAGCATTTATTAAATTACCAGAAACCAAACCTGCTAGTGAGTACATTGATGGGCAAATTATTCAGAGACCAATCCCACAAGGAAAACACAGCACAATTCAAGGGGAATTGGTGACTACTATTAATATAGTGGTTAAGCAAGAACGAATTGCTCGTGCTTTTCCAGAGCTTCGGTGTACTTTTGGTGGACGCTCAACCGTTCCCGATGTATCTGTGTTTGTTTCCCAGAGAATTCCTCGTGATGACAATGGCGAAATTGCCAATGTTTTCCAGGCAGCGCCTGATTGGACAATTGAGATTCTTTCACCTGACCAAAGTCAAACCAAGGTGACCAAGAATATTCTCCATTGTTTAACCTATGGGACGGCAATGGGCTGGTTGATTGATCCAGAAGAGCAAACCGTTTTCGTTTATCGTCCAAAACAGCAGATGGAAGTATTTGATCAATCATCCGAGCAACTTCCTGTGCCATCCTTTGCTAGGGATTTAAGCATTACTGTGGGCGATTTGTTTAGTTGGCTATTGGATTGAATCGATAATGGTAGGGTGGGCAAAAATTTATCGCCGATAAGCTTAATGGAAAAAGTCTATTACTTTTTGCCCACCCTACGACTAAACTGCTTTTTTGTAACAGGCTACTGGTGAGCATATCCAGTAAATTGCCTTTTGAAGGGAGACTTAAACCCTAAAACTATATCCTGTTGGGGAACTCCTGCTTCAACTAATTCATTAGCTACTCCCACTTCAGTGCCATCACTCTGAATCCAAATTTTATTATCTTTTATATCAATATGAATTAAGCTTCCATATTCCCGTCGTTGGTCATACCAGCCCACTAGCATAACTAAATAATGATTGCGCTCACTATCAAAAATCATTTGAACTTCTGTATCATCATCGTTAAGGTTGATAGCGTGGGCTTTCAGGATTTTTTGGACTAATTCATGATAGTTTAAGGTTTCCATGCCTTTCCGTAAACTTTGATGTATAATAGAATATATTTGGTGATAACCTAGCCATCTTTTTCCAGGGCTAACCGAACGGTGTTGTGAAAAATATCCTTGGTTGGTATAGACAGATGGGCAATTGGAAATGACTTAGGCTTTTTAAGATTTATTATAACTGAGATCGATCTAAAAAATTCCTCCCGCGCTCTACCGTAACGTCAGCATCGGGAGGAATTTCAGCGGAATTATTAAATTGAGACCATAGGGTAAAAGTTAAACCTTGTTTAACTACTGTTGGCCACACTCGCCTACCCCAAATTTAGCTATGTCCCTCTATAACTAAAACGATATCACCAGGCAGTTTGTGACATTTTTTTCGACTTAGAGTCCTGTTTTAAGAACTTCCGCCGCTAAAATCTGGGGCCGGGTACAAACAGATTGGCCACTTTAAACTCTTTCGCTCCCACTTCCGACAGCGAGAACTTAATCGGGTAGGGACGGGAAACACCTTTACAAAGATCCGGTTTCAGGCGGATGAAGGTAACAATGGGAGGCTGGGATTTTGCCAATATGGTTGTGAAGTCCTCTTTCTGCGTGCAGCCGTTGCTCGTCACTACGATCGTGACACCTTTTTCAGTGATGTTTATTCCATGCAATGGTTCTACCGTTTCTGCTAAAGCCGTGGGAGCTGTGACACAAAATACTGCCACTACAGCAAAGGGCAGGGTCGCTAGACCGAGTGCTAGTCTTGAGAGTGCTTTCTTCAAGGGAAGAGCAGCTGGCTTGAAGCGGTTGAATGGTGTACTTAGCATGATGTTTGAATTAATGATTTTCCGAATTTTGGCCTGATGTTAAAGGGACAGGACGGTCGAGATGATGGAGACCCTCGTGTCTGCCATCCCCTTAAGGCCTGGTCAATTTAGATTGAGCACTCGAAAGACTGAACCCTAGGGTCTCCTTGTGGCTTCTGCTTTCCGGAAATTCAGGAATACTCAGGTTTACTGCCCCATCGCACTTTGGAAAAGAGTGGAATTCGGGTCAAGAAGTCCTGCGCCATCCGCGATTCTAAGAGCAGGGATATTTCATTGTCAAGAAAATAGAAGATAATCAGAGATAATTACTCTTAAGTACAAAAACTGCGGATGCTTCGCTTGTTTACAGAAAAGTACCAACGGGGGCAGTTGCGATTAGCCCGAAGGGCTACGCTACGCGAACGCATCCTTGTCAAAGCAATACCCTAAACCTGAATAAAATAGGTTAATCTCTAATCATAACTTATTATTTTCAATGATTGGCTAGATTAAGTAAATTCCTTGCTCAAATAATTCCTATCAGTGTTCCCTGCTCCCTGCTCCGTTCGCGTAGCGTGGCCTACGGCCTCAGTCCCTGCTCCCTGCTTTCTCTAAAAATGTACCTAACCTAAGTGAAAACCTCTATAGTTACTCGTTTAGCATAGCGCTATAGTTAAGCCCTGGCAATACTATAGCCACTCAATCAATTTATAGCGCAGTGGTGACTTACCTGACCTGTGCTGACGTCTTAACTATCGCCCTACCAGCCTTGCCAGCACCAAACACCTGAGCAGTCAAGTCTCAACGGCTCGACTGGGAGTTGGGTTGGTACTGAGCACAGTTGGTATTGTGAATAGAAGTACTCAACTTTCAGCACTTTTAGGAATTTCAGCAGGTCTTTTTTCAGGACTTTCAGCAGCTGTTTTTTCAGGACTTTCAGCCGTTTCAGCAGCTCTTTTTTCAGCCATTTCAGCAGCTCTTCTCTTAGCTTCGGCCAAGGCTTCCTGCTTATCTTCTTTCCGAACTTTGCAGAACCGTGGAGCCTGATCCATTGGGGGTGCCAATTCTTCCACAAACGCGAAAGCATTTTTGTGGGGAAGGAATCGGGCTTTGACCTGGATGAATTTTGGCTTGCCCTGCTCCTTGAGCTTAGGATTGAATCGGAATGGTTTGACCGAGGAGTCCCGCCAGAATAATGGACAGTGACCAGCTTTGAGTACCCGAGTTCTTTCTGTAGCCTGGTGGTTTTTGAGATAGTTCACTAATTGTTCACTGTGGTTCCTAAAGACTGACACACAGGGAACTTTACAAACAGGGATGAACTGCCACAATCCAGCCAAGATGAAATACCCATTGCCAATCGCTTCAGCCCAAGCATGGGGTCTGTCTTCCTGTAAAATCCCAATTACCTCAAACCGGATATCCTGGAATTTGTTCCTATCTGGGAAGTGGATCGGCTTAGGATATACCACGAGGCGATGCTCTCGGTTTCCAGCCTCGATGTGCCCCTTGAGAATATCCAGCACATACCTTTTCCGGTTGTGCTTCAGCAGAAAAAAGAGTGGGTAAGCCTTACCCTGGATGGTAATGGTAGGAATTTTTTCCGACAAATCTACCTCACCAGTAATAACCCCAACAGCCATAAACTTTGGTTCTGATGGCTGAATTAGTTCAATTGGTTGAGATGGTTTTACTAATTTTCTGGGAATCTCTGGTTTTTTGATTAGTGTTAGAATTTCTGACATAATTAGAACTGATTGTTTATGTTCTTAACAAAAGACATCTAAAGAAATATAGGAAATAGGTCGAATAGGTTCCCTGGCAACTGCAAGACGAAAATAGAGACCATACAACTGACAGCTTGGCTTCGCCTGATTGCCATCGAGTCTCACCAACCCCATACTTTCTATAGGTGCGCTTGACCCATGAATAATTAAATTAGCCATGGGTCGCACCTGCTGATAGCCAGTAATCCGTTCTATCGACACCCCCTGATTAGTCCTAACAACTTGTTTCAGTCCTGATCCCAATGGGGACAGATCTGTGATCATAACCAGAAGACCTCGTAGATGGTGGCTATAAATTTTCATAGGTGCGCGCCTCCTAGGACGAGTAAATCGCCCTTGGGTCGCACCTTCTAGTGTAGGTGCTGCTTGCAAGAACTTCTTTTATGTTATCTCTCTGACGAGAAAGGTGATAAAGGCCAAGGCTGACCAGATCAGGATATCCTCCTCCCATGGCTATTAGTCCAATTGGGTTTGACTGCTATTAGTCCAATCAATACCATAGTGCTGCCCTAAATTCTGCCCGTGCTTTGGTCTAACCGGCTTTGGGCGCTGATTAGACTTCGCCGGATTTGTCAGCGGATTAGGGCAAAGGACAAAGAGATTAGATTTGAGTCTACCCCAAACCTGTTGATGCCAAAATCCCAGTATGAACAATAGGTCTTGGGCAATAGGTCTTGATCAACCTCAGTTTTATCTAAGAAATTGGCTGGTGTTTTGAGAATTAAGGAGAATAATTCAGAAGTTATTGGGAGAATACATAGCTTAATTGCCCATTAAACTCTGATTAATTCCAAATTAACTATAAAATTCAGTTATTATGGCTACTGACTCCTGAATCGAACCTCCTGACTCCTGGATAAATTCGGTGATGTCGAACTCAGGTTGGGCAAGACTAGGATACTCGAAAACCACCTGGACTTAATTCACAAGATTTTTACTTTTTTTTCACAAATCACCAAATCTTCACATTTAGTTTAAAAAAGCTTTCAAAAAATTTGGCTAGTCTTCATCATAAATTTATTAAAATTCTACTGATTTTTTCATATCCTTACTTATATAACCTAACTGGGTTGTTTTTACAGCACCTTTGAACGGCACAGGAAGCTGCAAACAGCGAGTCAATCCCAAATGGACTAGTTTGGGATTGACTCGTAATTATCACTATTAGCCACTGCATCAAGAGGAATTGCTACAACCCACACTCACCTCAACCAGGTTTTGTAGCAATAATACTGCGGTGACGAGGATCGCTGGCCACCGTGGTCTGATAGTCAAAACCAACTTTAATCATCGCCCCTTCTACATTAAAGCTGTAGTAGTCATCACTCCAAGGTTCTGTACTTTTCATCAACACAAACAGTGCAGGGGGGAGATTCTGGATGACTGGGGAGGCAGGATTATTGTCTACAACACCAAGGCAGCCACCAGGTCGTAGAATCCGTAGCACTTCCGAAAAAATTTCCTCTGTTGCTTGGCGCGGTAGTTCGTGGATCACAAACTGTAACGTGACCACATCAAATGAATTGTCCGGTAAACCGGTGTCCTCTCCTTTGCCATGGATCCATTCTGATATTTCTGCTGTCTCATCCATTGTCTTGGCCACAGCCAGCATATAAGGGGATAAGTCTAACCCAACGGTGCGGATTTTGCCCTTTTTGATCCTGGAGTAGTAGCGGTGTAGCGCTAAGGTAGAGATGCCCACTGAGCAGCCAATGTCTAGGACATCTGTGACTATCTCGGGATTATACTCTCCTAGTACTTTATGAAAACTACTTCGTAATCGTTCTTGTGCCGAAAGCCAAGTAAGTTTTTCTTTAGGCCAAATCCTCAACCCCATAGCCTTGGTAGCACTGCCAGCTTCAAAGGCAGCTTCCCAGCATAGGTTTCCCTGGTCATAAGCATGGAAAGGCACTTTGTAGTAGTCTGGGTAGACCAGGCTAGGGTTAGTAATCTCGGATAGTAAGGTCTTCGCTGCTGATTTTTCTAACTCCTGGTAGTTTTTCCGCCACTCAATCCCATTTTTTTCTGCGGTTTTAATTAGCACCTGTCTGGCCTGGTGTTGCATCACCTTGTAGATCGGCTTGGTGTCGATCAACAGATTAACGAACCGGGAGAGTAAGTCATCCCCCGCCCAGTCTGGTTTGAGCTTGTCTTTCATCAGTATTCAAAAATTATCCCAATGATTAGCTCATCTAATTATTTCATAGGGGTATTATTGCGCGGTATTATTCCTCTGCCCCAGCACCGATTTCAGTTCAAGTAACTAAACAGTGGCATCAACAATAATAAAGTAGTGTGGGAGAACGTTACGTTTATTCCTACCTACAAAGAGAATTAATGGCTAATGATTCTTAACCACCCAAAATCCCAAGTGGACAAAAGCTGGAGTAGTTGGGTCATAGTTCTATTACTGCTGGTGTGGATAGCGATCGCAGCAGGTTTACGGTTTACCTATCTGGCCGGAAAACCCCCCTGGTCAGATGAATTTGCCACCCTAGTGTTTAGCCTGGGCAATAGTTTTCGGAGGGTACCGCTGGATCAGGTGATTACCTCAGATACCCTCTTAGCTCCCCTGAAACCGAACTCTAGTGCTAGCATCAATTCCGTTATTAATAACCTAATCACAGAGAGTAATCACCCACCACTGTACTTCGTCCTCACCCATCTGTGGCTGAAGCTGTTTCCAGGCCATGGGGAATTGGTATCCCTGTGGGTAGCGCGATCCTTAAGTGTCCTACTGGGAGTGATTTCCATTCCAGCCATGTTTGGCTTAGGTTGGTTAGGGTTTCGCTCTTCCCTGGTCGGTCACTTCGCAGCAGCACTGATGGCTGTTTCACCCTATGGCATCTATCTGGCACAAGAAGCTCGACACTACACTCTAGGGATTCTATTAGTTATCGCTTCAGTCAGTTGTTTGGTGTACGCTACGCGATCGCTTCAACGGCAGACTCCCTTCCCGATTTCAATAGCATTAATCTGGGTTATTGTCAATAGTTTAGGCATAGCTGTCCATTACTTTTTCGTCCTGGTGATCGCAGCTGTAGGACTGGTAATGCTTGGGTTGCGGATTGGGTCAGGGGGTTCAGTGTTTTCTTGGAAGTACTGGTGGCGAATTTACGCGGTAGCCCTCGGGACATTAATGGGAGTCTTAGTTTGGCTGCCAATTTTGCCACGCCCCTCCAGTAATCGTTTGACAGAGTGGGTTCACCAAGACACAACCCTGAGCAATTTGCTCGAACCGGTAGCTAGACTCTTGTCTTGGCTGATCACTATGGTAGTGATGCTGCCAGTAGAAGGGCAATCCCTACCGATTATGGTCGCCTCTGGACTAGTAACAGTAATATTAGTAGTCTTGATCGTGCAACTGTTGCGTCGAGGACTCAGAATTCAGAGCTTACACTCCCAGACTAAGGTCATGACTCAGGTTTTGGGCGGATTTGTGGTGGGAGCGATCGCATTATTCTTATTATTCACTTACGGTCTTGGCATTGATTTGACCTTAGCGGCTCGTTACCAGTTTGTCTACTTCCCCATCGTAATTATGTTACTAGCAGCAAGCTTTGCCAGTTGTTGGAGAGCGGCCCAAGGGAAAGATCAGCAATGGGTAGCACTAATCCTGTTGATGGGATTGGTAGGTGGAGTCATAGTCGCATCCCATGTGAGTTACCAAAAAGCCGATCGACCAGATCTTGCGATCGCTAAAATGTTAGAGATTAGTGATTCCCAGCCTCAATCCCTTCCAGTCCTGATTGCCACAGTTCACAAAAGCCATGAACAAACAGGAGAAATCATGGGGTTAGCGTGGGAATTGAACCGTCGCCAAGTCGTTGATGCTGCCATTAATTCACCCCAGTTTCTCTTGGCACATAAAGACACCGAGCCAAGGGTGGCTACAGAAACCCTGCAAAAAACTGTGGCTCAACTGCCCAAACCTTTAGAATTGTGGGTAGTCAATTTTTCTGCCTCTGTTGAGTTAAAAGACCAAGGTTGTATTAAGGATAAACAATCTATATCTAAAGTCCCTGGTTATCGATTTCGACGGTATTACTGTCAGAACTATAGGGCTGGAGCCAGCGAATAAGCGAGAGTGGTAAGCATTCAGCATAAGCGCTACGCGCACGCTACGCGAACAGCGTAAGCGCTACGCGCACGCTACGCGAACAGCATAAGCGCTACGCGCACGCTACGCGAACAGCATTCAGCCGTTGGTCAACGGCTGACGCCTGACGCCTGAATGCTTACGTGTGGGGATAGGGTGGAGAGGGGAGATCTAAGAAGTAGTTTTCGATAATTTGCTATAGTTAGAGATATTTTTGCTTATTTTTATCCTACTTTATGTACAGACATCAGCAATTTTTCTAAACCATTATTACTAGATTCAACACTTAATCTTTAATACTTAATACTTAGTACTTAATCTTTAATACTTAATACTTAATCTTTAATACTTAATACTTAATCTTTAATAATCTCTGTTCCCTGTTCCCTGTTCCCTGTTCCCTGTTCCCTGTTCCCTATCAAACTTGGCAATTGCTGTAATTGTATGGTATATTTCCGAATAAATCAATAGCGCTAGAGTAAGTTGTCCGATCATGATAGATACCACCCAAGCCGCCTATCTTCTAGGTATTTGTCCTCAACGAGTTCGCCAACTCCTGAAAGAGGGCAGAATTCAAGGAGCCGAAAAAGTTGGTCGCTTTTGGCGGATTCCCCTATATAACGGTATGCCCAAGATAGTTCCCGGTAGCCGAGGACCACAAGGCTCCTGGAGAAAACAGCCCAGCAAATCCCTGACTCACATCTACCTCAACGAGGAAATACTTCTCAAGAATCAACAAAACCATACAACAGACCCAGTGATTACAGTTAAACGGGGTAATCGCGATATCAACTGTCATTATGTAGAAATCAGCGGGCCATCCCGGTTAGTCTATCGACCAGAGTCTCCCAAGAATGGTGGTGCCACCCTTTGGATAGAGGTTGAGCCTAATGTGGAGGTTGTAACTAAGGTTTTTGGTCAGTATTAACATGTTCAGAATTAAGCTCAACCACTTCTAGGCTGTATCCTCTTTGCTTAGCAATCCGCTTAGCTTTGGCTTGGGCTTGACTGAAGGAATCAAATTTGAGTGCTCCCCCTGGATGAGGACACCAATTTAAGCGTTCCATACCACCTAATAACTCTAATGAAGCTAGGTAATTAGAGCTATTGGATTCAAATAATACGTACCTAGGTCGGGATGAAGTCCTGTTAGTAACATCGTGAGATTCTTGGCGACGTTGTTGTTTTAGTTTTGATGCACGACCCATAGCAGACCTCTAAAAAACTAGTGTTGAATTTTTAAAAAATTATCATTCCGGGGGCAAGTGATTATTGACAAAAGCAGAATCCTAGCTTGACCAAAGATAGTGCAAATCCAAGACAAACCCAGGCAAAACCTCCTCCCCTGATAAAGTCTTAGGAGACTCCAACACCTCCACCACTTGTCCTGGTCGATAAATTTCCACTTGCCGTGCTTGAGGATTAATTAACCAGCCCAGACGTACCCCATTTTTTAGATATTCCTCCATCTTGGCTTGAGTCACCGTTAACCGATCAGTTGGAGACATTAATTCTAGCACAAAATCGGGGCAAATCGGTGGAAACTTCTGGCGTTGCTCTGGTTTAAGTGAATCCCAGCGTTGTTGTTTAATCCACGCTACATCAGGAGAACGGTCAGCACAATTAGGGAGTTTAAAGCATGTCGAAGAGTCAAAAACTTTACCTAGCTTAGTTCGTCGATTCCAAATACCTAAATCGATGATGATTTCAGCATTATGGTTACCAGTTTCTCCGCCAGTAGGTGACATAATAATCACTTCTCCCTTGGCATTGCGCTCAAATTTAATCTCCGGGTTATTTCGACATAACTGATAAAATTGGTCATCAGTCAGTTGGATAATGTAATTAAAATTTACTGTAAAAGCCATCATGGTGATTTAAAATGTAGAATGGTAGGGACTATTGGACTTATTATCAATTTCCACAGGGATGATACAATCAGGACTATTGTTTCTGACATTATTCACAGTAGTGCTAACGGGATAAACACTCATCTTCTGGGCATCATAGGTAATCAGTAGTGGCTGCAATAGCTCCCGTTGACTTACCTGATTATGCAGCCATAAATCATAATCCCTAGGTTCTAATATCACTGGCATCCGATCATGGATCGGACTAATAATTTCATTAGCTACTGTAGTTATAATTGTACAAGAAGCAATTATCTCACCCGCTGGATTTTTCCAACGTTCCCAAAGTCCTGCAAAAGCAAACGGACGCTTATCTTTCATCTGGAAATACAACGGCTGCTTCTTGCCATCCTTTCGTCGCCACTCATAAAAACCATCCGCTACAACCAAGCAACGCCGACGACGGAATGCACTACGAAATGCTGGCTTTTCTGCTACCGTTTCTGCTCTAGCATTAATCAGCTTTGCACCAATTTTAATATCCTTTGCCCAACTAGGAATTAAACCCCAACGAAACAATTGCCATTGTCGCTCGCTATCGTTTGAGGGGTTTAAGACTGTTGCTACCAGCTGAGTAGGGGCAATATTGTACTTAGCCTCCTCAGTTGGCACATTATCTAAATTAAAAGCTCGCGCTAAGCTTACCCCTATAGTTGCCAGGGTGAATCTACCACACATACTGGACGTGATTTAGTATTTATGTACTATTTTAGAAGCCAGTTATCCGTCCTGAGTGCTACAAACCAGCAAGCCTGTATTAAGCGTTCGCGTAGCGTGACCTACGGTCAATCGCATAAGCGCGGAAGCTGAGGCCAAAGGCCAATCGCAATTAAATCAGCAATTCAATCATTTGTGGCGGTCGCCTCTGGCAAGTTTGTTAGTTTCCACCCTTCCTAGAGCAACGATAAAATAATCGATCTTGACAAAATTAGCAATATAATCACCAATTACCCGATTCCCGATTCCCGATTCCCGATTCCCGATTCCCGATTCCCGATTCCCGATTCCCGATTCCCGATTCCCGATTCCCGATTCCCGATTCCCGATTCCCGATTCCCGATTCCCGATTCCCTGCGCGCAGCCCTATAGTACGGGCAACCAGTCCGGTCACCCGTACAACCGTCAACTCTCAACGAACCATCAATGTTTTAAACATCTGTTTCGCTAAACTCACGATTCATGTGGTCAAAAGGCTGATCAACAAATCCGATATTCTCAATACCAGCTTCTGTTGCCATTGCTTTGACCATATCTTTCATAATCTCAATCCCACGTACCGTTGGACCGATTGGCACACCAAGGGAGTTATAGGTTTCCCGCAACCCTTGTAGAACCCGCTCATCCAGGACATTCGTATCACCAGCAACTAGGGCATAACTAGCATAGCGCAGGTAATAATCCAGATCTCGTAAACAAGCAGCATAACGACGAGTTGTATAAGAATTGCCACCTGGACGCAACAGTTCAGGAACTTCCTCATACAGTTGTGCTGATGCTTGCTTGACAATAGAAGCAGCATTGCCATTGATTAAAGTAGCTACAGCCACCCGAGCGGTGCCAGTTTCAAAGTAAGACTTAAGTGAATCGATGGCATCCCGATCTAGGTAGCGACCTGAGCTATCATAATTCCTAATCAAGTTTGTGACTAAATCCCTCATTAAATTATTCTCCCAACAACAATCTTGATAATTTTGATTTACTATTGGTGTCTTCCCTAGATTTAGGGCGAGAACTCAACAGATACAGAGCGCTACATTATGCGCCCCACAGGAGTTAAACAGCAAGTTGAATGTGTGCTCAACTCCAGACGCTATAATTGCCTGGAGCTAAGCGTATACATATCTTTCATCACTAGATTGTACCGTGTTGCTTGTTGCTTTCATCCTGAATCCTCCTATAGGATTGGGGGTTGCCCACCATAGATGTGACCTTATAGTTGAGCAAGACACTCCCAGAGGGGGGAAACAGGGAAACTAGAACCGACCGACCAAATGCTCCCACTAACCCCATTGCCCATATAGAGGCCATATAGAGGGATTTAGGCAAAACCTGCCACTAACCAGAGCCTAGTCTTGCCATGGGCTCCCTTGCTGAGCAGACAAAGACCTTCTGTTGAGCCTTTGTGCGAGCCTTTTTGCCAACCTGACTGAGTCTAGAAGTCGAAAATTTAATTTTTTATTCATATGAGATCCGTACATCTTAGGACATTCTGTATTGTTAGATACATAATCTCCTACTTTCTATCCCTAGGATGAGTCAGGAATCAGGGAACTACAACTTTTCACTGTTCAAGGGAAAAGCCAATCAAGATGCTTTTATGGGGGGGTGACATGCAAGCTGAAATCATTACTGGGTAATAATTTCAGCCCATATGTTACAAAAAGATACATTCTGTTTTGGGTTGACATTGGACTATGTTATAAGGGTTTGAGCTTGCCATTAAATGAATCGAGAGTTAATTTGGGACTAGATCTTACATGAATTATTGGCCTTAAAGCCTTATATAGCAAGCTTTTAATGGCTCATGTCACCCCCTCAGGATGCTTTTAAGGAAATCGTGCTCCTTGAACCACTCGCAAAAAAAGTATCTCCCCACGAATAACTGACTCGGATGCTTACCTAGCCAGTCCTCGGTTTGGGAAAGGTTAAGTGTAGCCAATTTTGGTAGATTCACGTGCCTCAAGTAATTTTCTAAAATTGTTTCTTTGTAAACAAACGTAAAGCTGTTCAAAGGAGTCATTCATGCCTGAAACCCCACAAGAAGTCTTGAAAATGATTCAAGACGAAGACATAAAAATCATCGACCTTAAATTCATTGATATGCCAGGGATCTGGCAGCACTGCTCGTTTTACTTTGACCAAATAGAAGAGAGTTCCTTTGACGAAGGAGTTCCCTTCGATGGTTCAAGCATTCGGGGTTGGAAAGCAATCAACGAATCTGACATGGCAATGGTTCCTGATCCCACAACGGCTTGGATCGACCCATTCATGAAAGAACCAACCCTGAGCATGATTTGCAGCATTAAGGAACCGCGTACAGGGGAGTGGTACAGCCGCGATCCTCGCAGCATTGCTCAGAAAGCCCTTGACTATCTGAGCAGCACTGGCATTGGGGATACCGCCTTCTTTGGTCCAGAAGCTGAATTCTTTGTGTTTGATGATGTTCGCTTTGACCAAACCGAGAGTCAGTGCTACTACTATGTAGACAGCGTTGAAGGTCGTTGGAATTCTGGTCGAGAAGAAGCAGGTGGTAACCTCGCATATAAGCCTCGCTATAAAGAAGGTTATTTCCCTGTTGCCCCCACGGACACCCTGCAAGACATGCGTACCGAAATGCTGCTGACTATGGCAGAGTGCGGTGTACCCATTGAAAAGCACCACCACGAGGTGGCTACAGGTGGACAGAACGAGTTGGGTATCCGCTTTGGCACCCTAATTAAGGCTGCTGACGATCTGATGATTTATAAGTATGTCATCAAAAATGTTGCCAAGAAGTATGGCAGAACTGTCACCTTCATGCCCAAACCAATCTTGAACGACAATGGTTCCGGGATGCATACCCATCAATCTATCTGGAAGGATGGAGAACCCTTGTTTTGGGGTGATGGTTACGCCAACCTAAGTAAAATGGCGCTCAATTACATCGGTGGTTTACTCAAGCACGCCCCGGCTCTGTTGGCACTTACCAACCCCAGCACCAACTCCTACAAGCGTCTGGTACCTGGGTTTGAAGCGCCCGTGAACTTAGCTTATTCCCAAGGTAACCGTTCAGCTTCCATCCGCATTCCTCTGTCTGGACCCAATCCCAAGGCGAAGCGGTTAGAGTTCCGTTGCCCTGATGCCACCTGTAACCCCTATCTCGCCTTCGCCGCTATGCTCTGTGCTGGTATTGATGGCATCAAGAACGAGATTGAACCAGGTGACTCTCTAGATGTGGATATTTACGACCTCTCTCCAGAGGAATTGAGCAAAATTCCATCCACCCCCGGTTCTCTAGAAGACGCTCTGGCAGCCTTAGAAAAGGATCATACCTTCTTGACTGAATCAGGAGTATTCACCGAAGACTTCATTACCAACTGGATTGAATTCAAACTAGACAACGAAGTCAACCCCATGCGGTTGCGGCCTCATCCCTACGAGTTCGCACTCTACTACGATGTCTAGTACTTTGTCAATGGTGAACTAAGACCATTAGCCATCCTTAAGGGTGGCTTCTTTATTTATGTCTGACTCTTGATTAATTAGTATTTCAGTACGCTCACAAGTTAGGAACAGGTATGATCCCACTGTTTGTAGATTGTTTGAGATTGATGTTATTACTGAATCCAACTTTTGGCTACTGGTAAGGTCGAGTAACTTGTTCTGTTAGAGGTTGTCTGAGAAGTATCATTTGCTACATCCAAGCCCCCGTGGGTCCCCCAATTCTGGGGGACTTTTACAAGCAAATTGACTCTTGTTCCCCCCAAAGTTGGGGGGTTAGGGGGGCAAAATTCAGTATAAAAAACTTTTCAGATATCCTCTTAGAGACTAAAGTAGACTTGGGGTATGTTCGGTGAAACTTAGAAATAATTCCTGTCCCCAATTCAACCACCGCTCTCCTATCGGGTCAGACGTGGGTTTGGTGCGGGTATAGCTAATAAAATCTATGACAGTTGCATATCCTCACAAATCAAACAACGGCATGGGTGCTCGTGAAATCCTGCCACATGTGGTACGCGATCGCAAACTTCACCTGGTCATGCTCAACCGCTATCGCTACAACGAACAACACAGTTGCCTGGATCTCACGGATTTGGTAGAAAACCTGGATGGTCAGCCAAAAGAACTGGTGCGGGATCTATCTCATCACATTGCTGATGAAGCTCGTCATGCCATGTGGTTGACTGACCTACTCATGGAATTGGGGGCAGAGATTGGTAAGCCCCCTGGAGTGTCCTACATCAAGGAATTTGATCGACTCATCGACCAGGAAAGCTATAGACAACAAGGAAACCTTGACGATCGGCTGATCCATGGATTGGCAGCAATTAATGTCACCGAAAAACGGGGATGTGAGTACTTCTCAGCTCACATCAAAGCATTGAACGACTCACCAAAAACTGAAGAAAATATTAAGATTCTCAAAACCATTGAACGGATTTTCCCAGAGGAAGTTGGTCATGTCCGTTGGGGGAATCGGTGGTTGGCACAAATTGCCAAGAAAAGCCCAGAACATCGACAGAAGGTAGAACAGGCAAAGCGCCAGTATGTAGCCATAGAACAGGCGGCTTATGAATCTGGTATAGATCTGATGGCAGGTGCGGAACTACGCCGACTCAATAACTTGCTGGAGGTTGCCAATACTTTGCCAGTGTGGGAACGTCCTCAGTACCTGATCGAGCGCTTACCCCAAACATTGCTAGCCCCTGAACTGCAAATGACCAGGATTCAGGTAGCACAAAAGGCTTGGCAGCAAGATCCACAAGGGTTTATAGAAAAATTTGTGCCAATGTTTTTGAACGGTTTGAATCAGGTATCTAAAAATCAGCAAAAAGCAGTCTCCTAGAAAATTGTTCAAGCAGTCAGAAGCTGTTCAAGGGCTTTTGTTATTGTTTCGGTCTCTCAAAGGTAAAATCTAAGACAAGGGTTCAAGGAAAAAGGTTAAGGCAAAATCATCTTTTCCCCTTGACCTTTTACTTTTTGCCTGTCTCACCTAATTGCAAGTCTCGACCCTTGATTTAAGAAAATTAATCAACGTGTCAACATGCATAGCTACAGGTGATACTGGGTCTTAGGCAAACCCCAAGACCAGCACAGAGAAATTGATTATGACAAACCCACAGCCGAATCCTGACACTCTATCTAGTCAAGACTTGTCAATGGCAGAAATCGTTGCCAGTGAGTTCAACCAGACTATGACTGCCGTTAACTATGTCGAAAACATTGAAACGGTTATCTCCAGCCTGGAACAAAACAATAGCGCTATGGTAAGCCACAGTGAAGAAGGCTACTTGTGGAAGTTTCAGTACGGTAGCGTGGAAGTATTCGTTCAGCTCACTGGTTCCACAGATGATGATACCTTTACAGCTTGGTCTTCTGTGATGAATCTACCTGCCAAGGACGAGGCAACATTGATGCGCAAGCTCCTGGAAATGAACTGGTATGACACCTTTGAATCTCGCTTTGCTATTGTTGAGGATCAAGTTGTCGTGTTATCTACCCGAACTGTTGCTGAATTGTCCCCAGGAGAAATTTCTCGCGCCATTACCGTGGTAGCCACTATTGCCGATGACAATGATGACTTATTACAAGCTGAGTTTGGTGCGGCCTAGAATCTTCCGATTCAACTTGATGTTAGCACACAGGTGAAGGATAAAGCTTAAAACATACCAGTTAGCGAACAAATCAGCCAACAATGGCATTGTTTAATACTTCAGACTTACCACTTGAGACTTCTGATAGTTCAGACTTACCACTTCAGAGTTCATCCTGGCGTTTAATACCCTTACTACAGGCATCAGGGCGGCTTCAGATGGCCATTGACCAGTGGCTACTAGCCCAGCACCAACGGGGAAAACATTCCCCAGTATTGCGATTTTATACCTGGGCATCACCAACCATCTCTCTTGGCTACCATCAACGCCGTTGGCCTGAGTTCTGGGAACAACTCACTTGGGCATCACAACCAGTAGAGCTGGTAAGGCGTCCCAGTGGTGGTAGAGCTGTGCTACATCAGGGAGATTTGACCTATATGGTGGTTAATTCCGGATTGACTGGTAAACGTCTTGATGCCTATCACCAAATTTGTGAGTTTTTGATTCAGGGGTGGCGCTCCCTTGGTGTAGAGTTGCACTATGGTTCAGCTGGACGGGGGTATATTCACAATCCCAACTGTTTCGGGACTGCTACTGGTGCCGATTTAGTGTTAGCAGATGGTTCTAAACTGATTGGTAGTGCTCAATTGCGCCGTGGTAATGTGATTTTGCAGCATGGCTCAATTCGCTTAGAACCAGATGCTGGACTGTATACTCACGTGTTTGAGGAAGCGCCCCCTCCCTTTAATCTACCCATGGCTCAACAGGGAGATGCCTTAATCAAAATTGTGGTGGATGCTCTAACTCATGCTGCTGCCGATTGTTTTGGTGTGGAGTTGGTAGAGAAGCCTTTATCAAATCAGGAATGGCAAGAAATTCTGGCTTCGGTAAATAGCCCATCAGATCAATAGCCCATCATAACAAATATGGTTGAACACCCATAGTTAAGGCTGATGGGAAAGCAGACAAGGACAGGTTTTTATCATGGGTAATCATCTATAAATGATTGGCCGAAGGCCTCCGCTGCGCGAACAGGACTTAAGCAAAAGTAGGTAACAAACTCGCTTATGTCTGAAATTACTCCCAGAAATGACTTGGGCGTGATGACTTGTAAACTCCGAATCTTGTTCCGAGCCAAATATACTCCTGGCTCGTTTCTCAATCTTTGACAATAACTGCCATAAATACCGCCTCCTGTCAGTATTTTCCCTGAGGGTAAGTTCAAGGTAAGTTTATATAATCCTAAACAAGCACCTTTTTCATTAATAGCTTCAAGTATGCACCAGCACAGATGAATCAGGCTACCCATTTTTTTTTCCGGCTTAGGGTTTGCTAACTTTAATAAGTTAACTCATTTATCAAAATCAATTGATAATCACTAACTTTGATCTAATTAAAACTCAAAAATATTTTTTTTATTTTAATAAATTAAATTACGATTATACATGGTTAAGGGATAATAAATTATAGATATTTTTAAATTTATGAGTAAATCAATTTGTGTTGATAGGATCCTGAAGCAGTGACATACGATCAAGACAAAAATCTCATCTTAGTTGTAGATGATACACCCACCAATTTATCAGTTATATCCCAGGCTTTTCACAATGCTGGCTTTACGGTTGCTGTGGAAACAGATGGTGAAAGCGCAATTGAACAAGTTAACTATAATCAACCAGATCTAATTCTATTGGACGTAATGATGCCAGGAATTGATGGATTTGAGACTTGCAAAAGACTAAAGGCCAACCCCTCAAATCGAGACATCCCAGTAATTTTCATGACCGCACTGACTGACACAGTTGATAAGGTCAAAGGTCTTTCCATCGGAGCCGTCGATTACATCACCAAACCGTTTCAACAAGACGAGGTATTGGCTAGAGTAAGGATACATCTACAAATAAGAAATTTGACTAGAACCCTTGATGAGCAAAATGCCCGTTTGAAAGAAGAAGTTGCGGAACGTGCGGCGGCGGAAACGAGGTTAAGTAAAACTTTCCAACAGCTTAAGGAAGCCCAAGAACAAATTATTGCCACAGAGAAACTAGCATACCTCGGCACCTTAACTGCAGGGGTTGCCCATGAACTGAGGAATCCTCTCAACTTTGTCAACAATTATGCCGAAGGTTCGATGGAGTTAGCTGAGGAACTCATCGAAGAATTTAAAATCCAATTAGAGCATATAGAAACAACAACAGCTAGCTATATCAAAGAAACCTTGACAGAACTGCGAGACAATTCTCTCGCTATCAAACGTCATGGTCAAAGAGCCGAGGGCATCATTCAAAGTATGATGCAGCATGCTCGAACTGACAGTACTCAACTCCAACTGACTGACCTCAATACTGTATTAGCCCAAGCTATCCAGTTGGCTTATCACAGTGTTCGTGCCAAGAATCATCACTTCAATGTCACGATTAAAACTGACTATGATGATTCCATTGGTCAACTGGAGTTGGTGTCTAGTGATATTAGTCGTGCCTTCATTAACATTGTCGAAAATGCTTGCTATGCCCTCCAAAGCAAGCAGAAAAACATCGGTGAACCATTTACCGCCATACTTTGGGTGAAGACATTGCGCTTAAGTGACTCAGTAGAAATTCGGATTGGTGATAATGGTACTGGTATCCCGCCTGAAATTAAGGAGAAGATCTTCCATCCTTTCTTTACTACTAAACCTACGGGAGAAGGAACAGGCTTAGGATTATCCTTAACCTATGATATCATCATTGGACAGCATAGAGGAAAACTCAATGTGGACACTGAATTGGGAGCTTATACGGAATTTATAATTTGCCTACCCTTCACGAATTTAGACAGCAGCAACTGACACTCCTTTGGTCATCATATATTCACAAACCAGTAAACATAATTAAATAACTTTACTACTCTAGACTGTTACTTAATTAAGGGTTAATGGGAATTATATAGATATATCACGTCCGGTATTTTTAGTAGTGTTCATAATAAACGTTTTTTTGGTAATGGCTAATCGGTCATGGCTAATCGGTCATGGCTAATCGGTCATGGGTAAGAACAATTCCAAATTCCAAATTCCAAATTCATTATTTTTCTTATTACCCATTACCAACTATTAAAACTAAGTGGTAATCCTCAAGGGGAGATAAAATTACATGGCATTTTCAAAAAAAATCATCCTTGTTGTGGATGATGAGCTGGAATTAGAACGTCTCATAAAACAGCGACTTAGAAAACGGATCAGAACTCAAGAGTTGGACTTTTTATTTGCGCATAATGGCTCTGAAGCGCTCGACATCCTAAAATCCTCAAAACGAATAGATCTGATCTTAACTGATATCAATATGCCTGAGATGGATGGTCTTACTTTGCTAGGGTTTATCCCTGAAGTTGACCCAACACTTAAAGCAGTGGTGGTATCAGCTTATGGGGATATGAAAAATATTAGGACAGCGATGAACTGTGGTGCTTTTGATTTTCTGACCAAACCAATAGATTTTCAGGATTTGGAAATTACCATCAATAAAACCCTAAAGTTTGTCGATCAAGTTAGAGATCAACAGCACCAAATCCGACAGGCTCATAAACAGCGTCAACTTTACTTGCAGGAGCTGATCAAAGCTAAAGAAATAGCTGAGAAAGCTAACTATGCTAAGAGCCAATTTATAGCCAACATGAGCCATGAGTTTCGCACGCCTCTAAATATCATTATTGGTAATAGTGAGTTATTACAAGCTCGGGCTCAAAAGTCGGATCCAGAATACTTTATTCCCCGGCTAGAGAAGATTCAAAACTCTAGTTGGCATCTGCTGAATTTATTTAACGACATACTTGACCTATCGAAAATGAAAGTAGGTGAGCTAGAAATCCATGAAGAAAAGACTGAGATATCCTCATTGATTGAAGAACTGATAACCAATGTGCGTCCTTTATCGGAAAAAAACAAAAATACCTTAGAAGTAATCTATTTGAACAACCCTGGCAGAATCCGTACTGACCCCACCAAAATGCGCCAAATCCTGCTTAACTTGCTCAACAACGCTTGTAAATTTACAGAGCATGGAACTGTTAAATTGATAGTCAAAAAGAGTGATGGCACAGCAGAGATTGACGATCAATTTAATTTAGAATCTACAATTACTTCTGATTTTGGTCAACACCAAAGAACTAAACCATCAATCACATTTCAAGTCAGTGACACCGGTATTGGCATCAGTCCAGAGCAACATTCAAAGATTTTTGAACCCTTCACTCAGGTAGATGAGTCGGACACCCGCAAGTATGGTGGGGCTGGGTTGGGTTTAGCGATCGCAAAAAAACTCTGTCATCTGATGGCCGGTCAGATAACTGTGGACAGTGAATTGGGTAAGGGAGCGACCTTTACCGTTTCCCTACCCATAGAATTAGTTTAACAATCATTAATCATTAATGATTTTTACCCAATGGTTATCCTTGTATCCCTACACCGAATCCCCTTGGGCAAACAACTTTGGTCAAAAGGCCACGCTAAGCGAACAACCTGCAACCCTCAATCCTAAACCGTCCTTAGAGCTTTATCAATCCACTGCTTTAGGGTGGGTAGCACTTCCTCAAGGGAGAGTTCTGTCGATTTGTGGGTAGCCCGTTCCACCACTTCCACTTTGCCATCTTTAAGCGATCGCCCAGTCACAATCCGGTAGGGAATCCCAATTAAATCAGCATCTTTGAACTTGACCCCAGCTCGTTCGTTGCGGTCATCAAGCAGGGTTTCGATACCTGCTTCATTGAGTTGAGTGTAAAGTTTTTCTGCTGCTGCCATCTGCTGGGTATCTCCCACATTCGGGATCGTGATAATCACATGGTAGGGTGCGATCGCAACTGGCCAGATAATCCCATCCTTGTCATAGGATTGCTCTACCGCTGCTTGAGCTAACCGAGACACTCCCACCCCATAACAGCCCATACATAACGGAATTTCTTCTCCTTGCTCACTGGTGTAAGTAGCCCCCATCACAGATGAGTATTTCCTCCCCAACTGGAAAATATGGCCAACTTCAATTCCGCGAGCGCATAAGAGGGTTTGATTCGGGTCATGGATGGCGCGATCGCCTGGACTCGCCTTACGGACATCCACCACTAGCTTCGGTAACTGGAATTGCTCACCCCAATTGGCACCAACTACGTGATAGCCTGACTCATTAGAACCAGTAGTAAAGTTTTTCAGTTCCACTGCTGTTTGATCTACCAACCGTAAAAACTGAGGCCGAATATCTTTAGCTGGCTTGATGTAATCATCTGCCAAATCAGGTGCCATGTAGCCCAAAGGTAAAGGTTTCGATGCCCATTTTTCCTGGGTAGCCACCTCTGGTACAGTCAGGGCTAAAACCGTTGTGGCATCGTATTGGTCTGCCAATTTCACCAGTTCATTCTGTAACTTCACCTCATTTACATCTTGATCCCCCCGAATGCTCACCAAAACCAACACCGTCATGCCGTTGTCATAGACAATTTGGTAAAGAACATTTTTAACCACACTAGTGGCAGAGCACTTCAGGAATTGACAGAGGGTGTTAATAGTTGAGGTGTTTGGAGTTTCTAGCTTTTCATAAGTGTTATAGGGTGAGGGCTCTAGATCTGGTGGTAGGGAAACCGCTTTTTCTACATTGGCAGAATATTTGCCATCCTCCGTGTAGAGAATCTCATCTTCCCCAGCATCAGCCAGAACCATAAATTCTTGAGAACCCGAACCCCCAATCGCCCCAGAGTCAGCCTCAACCGCTCTAAACTCCAAACCACTGCGGCTAAACATATTTCGATAGGCTTGATCCATCGCCTGATAAGTCTTTTTCAGGCTTTCGTGATCGGTATGGAAAGAGTACGCATCCTTCATAATGAATTCCCGTCCCCGCATCAGGCCAAATCGGGGGCGAATTTCATCTCGGAACTTAGTTTGAATTTGATACAAGTTTAGAGGTAATTGCCGATAGGAGCGAATCATGTCCTTAGCAACAGTAGTGATTACCTCTTCATGGGTTGGTCCAAGTCCCAATTCCCGCTTTTGTCGGTCAATCATAGCAAACATAATGCCCTCAGCTTTGGTGTAGGTGTCCCAACGACCTGATTCTTTCCACAGCTCAGACGGTTGTAACTGAGGCAGTAGAAACTCTTGAGCACCTGTGGCATCCATTTCCTCCCGCACAATCTGAGAAACTTTTTTCAGGACACGCCACATCATGGGTAAATAGGCGTAGATGCCACTGCCAATACGTCGAATATAACCCGCACGGAGCAAAAGTTTATGGCTAGGGATTTCTGCTTCCACTGGGTCTTCCCGCAGTGTCACCAACAGCATCTGAGACAGTCGCATTACTTACTTCCTTTTTAGACCAAACTACCATTATCTCATCATTCGAAAACTTTCATCAACAGTGTGTCAGCCAGGATTGACAAACTCTTTGCACTCTGAGAAGGTATGTAAGCTTACCCCCGGCTGTTGGCGTAGCCTGCCGCTAGGCATAGCACGGGTGCTTTCGCCCAGACTTCAGAACGTTGGTTTTCAGTAGCCCTAGCATACTTAACGCGCCTAGACTCCAAATTAATCGAATCTAAGGGTTAAGCGCTGAACCTCCAGGCTGGCTTACTCTACAGACAAATCCGCAGCTTCTACAACCGAGTCAATTCTCGGACAGCCCCAATACTTCGATTTGCGCATCACTCGCCGATACTAACCTACTGAACTAGCTGTTACTCCGAAGTTAAGAGTGCCTTGTCTATTTCGGTCTTTATTCATTATAGCTGATGGCGCGTCAAGCCGCTATTACGCTTCCTCCCTGCTTTAAAAAGACGGGGCTTCCGCGTTTTATATTTTTGTGACTATAGGCTAATTTCTAGTTTAATTTAAGAGCTGATTTGTAAAGAGAATCTAAAGGAAACTCAATGACGGGCTGAGTAGCCTGTAACCTATATGACGACATGAGTTAAACCACTGTATCCATGAGTCGTTTGCCTGAGATCGCCAATCCCCACCGCCAAGCCTATCCGAGTGATATGAGTGATAGGGAATGGGAAGTGCTGCGTAGGCTGATACCAGAGCCGAAGGGATTTGGACATCCGAGGATGGTTAACCTACGGGAGATTATCAACGCCATATTCTATGTGCAACGTAGTGGCTGTCAGTGGGAAATGCTTCCCCATGACTTTCCACCCCACCCAACAGTCTATGGTTATTTCCGCAAATGGCAGCGTAAAGGAATTTGGCAAAGAATGCATGACCAATTGCGTCATCAACTCCGACAACAAATGGGACGAGAGGAAGATTCGAGTGTGGCGATCGCTGATTCCCAATCAGTGAAGACGGCGGAAAAAAGGGGGCGGTCTACGGCTATGACGGTGGCAAAAAAGTTAAAGGCCGTAAACGCCATATTGTTGTAGATTCCCAGGGTCTGCTCATTGGGATGCTGGTGAGTGAAGCCAATGGCTCAGAACGTTTGGGTGCAGTGGTTGTTTTGCATGATGCTATTGCCCAACTCAGGCAATTAGAAGTGATTTGGGTAGATCAAGGTTATTCAGGTAAAAACTTTGTTCATGCAGTCCAACAAGTTTGTGGGGAGGATGTGCGAGTGGAAGTGATTGAGCGAACATCAAAGGAATTTGAGATTCTACCAAAGCGATGGATTGTCGAACGGACGTTTGGTTGGCTCAACAGATTTCGGCGTTTGAGTAAAGATTATGAATTGTACACAACCATCAGCGAAGCGATGATTTATGGCTCGCTTATTCGTTTAATGACTCGCCGATTAGCTTCTTAAGCTTTTATTTACAAATCAGCTCTAAATTAGCCTAATCGTGCTTATAGAAATTTTAGCTCGCGAAGCTCTACGTTTCCTTGGTTTCATTAGTAAACATATTACCATTGTACCTTTAATAAAGGTTTGCATTGATGCTATTTAATTTATTTTAAATAGCTTTAATTTATATAAATAACTTCAAGATTTACCTAAAAAATAGCACAAATAATGCCAAGCATAGTTTGTATATATGCATAAAATAATAACCATAATTTATATTTGCAAATAAACAAATATAAATTATTTTATTTGATCATCTAAAAGAACTTGTTATTGTTAAATGCCAAACTATTATAGACTTGACCATTGAAGACATTTCTTACTATAGCAACACAAAAATAATATCTTTCGTTGCTTGTCATAATTGCTGTTGATGTCTATGAACAAAAGCTCGAGCAACCCATCTGCCCCCCAGAGAATATACCCTAGATGAATTACTAGCCAATGAAGTCGAAATCAGTGAAGAGGTTCACTGGGGTAAAGCAGAAGGTCGAGAGGTGTGGTAGGCTTCTTTGAGTGCGAATTACCTTTTGGACAACTTCTAGTCAGCAAAAAAGGAACAGATATAAACTTTGGGTATTGAACTACGCAGTTACGTATACATAGACAGCTTGCAGCCTCAGCACGCCGCTTACATGGGAACAGTAGCGTTAGGATTTTTGCCCTTACCAGGAGATACCTCCCTTTGGATTGAAATCTCACCAGGTATTGAAATTAACCGGATTACCGATATTGCCCTCAAATCCACTGCCGTGCGTCCAGGAGTGCTGGTGGTAGAACGGCTTTATGGACTTCTAGAGGTGCATGCTAATAAACAAGGGGAAACCCGTACAGCTGGCAAAGCAATTTTAGACGCACTGGGCGTCCGTGAACAGGATCGGCTCAAACCTCGGGTCATTTCTAGCCAAATTATCCGTAACATTGATGCCCACCAGACCCAGTTAATTAATCGCACACGGCGGGGTCAAATGTTGCTAGCAGGGCAAACCCTATATGTATTAGAAGTTGAGCCAGCTGCCTATGCTGCCCTAGCTGCCAATGAAGCAGAGAAATCTGCCTTAATTAACATCTTACAAATTAGTGCAGTGGGCAGCTTTGGACGCCTCTACCTAGGTGGAGAAGAACGGGATATATTAGCAGCGTCTCAGGCAGCGCTGACAGCTATTGAAAGCGTGAGTGGTCGTGAACATCCTGCTGCCAAGCGCAAGGAATAGAAAGGAATTCTTCCTGAGCTGATCCCTTAATGTAGTGCCATTGAGTTAAAGTCTTTGTTGGCACCGCTACATAATGTGAAGGAGAACCTCAATGGCCAATATAGAACATCTTGCTCTACTCAAACAAGATCCATTGAGATGGACAGAATGGAGAAAGACAAATCTAGATCTAGAACCAGACCTTAGCGAAGTTAACCTCAATGGGGCTAACTTTGAAAGGGTAAACTTAGCAAAAGCTAACTTAAAAAAGGCAAATCTAGGCAATATTAAACTGATTAGCGCTAACCTCAGTAATGCCAACCTCAGTAATGCCAACCTCCAAGATGCTGAACTGATCAAAGCTAAACTGATCTCGGCAGAGCTAATTGGGACTAAACTTATAGCAGCTAACCTGATCAGGGCTGACCTAAATGGTGCCAATTTAATTGGGGCTGACTTGACCCTAGCTAACCTCATGGAAGCTGATTTAAGTAATGCTAATCTAATTGGCACTAGCTTGCTCAAAGCTAATCTCTCAGAAGCAGATTTAAGTGGGGCAAAGCTAAGACGGACTAACCTGGTTGAGGCTAACCTTATGGCTGCTAATCTCTGCCATGCTAATCTGAGCAATGCTAATCTTCATCAAGCTGAACTGCTTGGGGCTTACCTATACAAAGCTGAGTGTCGAGGGGCTAACCTAGCAGAAGCTCACCTTAGTGGAAGCTATCTGTTTGGAGCTAACCTAGCAGAGGCAGACCTTTACAGGGTTGACATTAGATGGGCGAACCTTACTAAAGCAAATTTAAGCGGGTCTAACCTGACTACAGCTAAGCTCAGGGGCGCTAACCTCAGTAAAGCTAACTTAACTGGGGCTACTATCATTGAAGCTGAACTAAGCCAAGTTAATCTAAGGGAAACAATTATGCCTGATGGAACCATCCATCCTTAGATCACCACATCTGATCACACTCAATCAAACCTTCGATTAATCAGTTAGTGCTGCCAATATCATCCAACAGACAAAATCGACCAGACACCGATGAGTCATGCCCAACCGCCCCTAGAATTTATCCGACAAGCTATAGTTGACCTGACTCATGAGCTGCAAACCTCTATGCAAAGTCTGATCATAACTTGACAATATTCTCTGAATAAGTAATAATACAAAACATTATTTTTATCCTTAACGTAAAGTTAATCAAAGTGGGCTTTTGGTTAACTTTACGTTAAGCTTTGGACTCTGACTATCCTGAGTCTACTCAACCTCAATCTCAAGAGTCTGGCTTGCTAGACGTCAGACTGGGACGATGAACAAACTAGTATTACCCCAAACCAAAACCATTGGAGAATGGAGTTATCTGGGAATTCAGAAACACTTCCAGAAAATGCTTAGTCACGAAGCCGCCGTTCTCCAAGATCGAGATCCAGAACAGCTGCACCAAATGCGTATTGGAATGCGGCGCTTGCGTACCGCCATCACTAGTTTTACCCCTGCCTTAGACTTGCCCAAAGCAGCCTCTGAAAAACAGATTGGTAAGATTGCCCGTATTTTAGGGAGTCTTCGAGATCTAGATGTCCTCCAAGAAACCCTCCACAAAGGTTACCAACCCAAGTTACCCACCAAAGAACGGAAAGCATTGAAGCAAGCTTACGTTTACTTGGAAAAAAAGCGGTGCAAAGCTTTAACACAAGTTCGGGAAGCTCTGCAAGGTAAGCCACATCAAAAGCTTAAGCAAACCTTAAAACGGTGGCTCAAAAAACCCACCTATAAAGAAATTGCTCAGATGCCAGCGGCTGCAGTATTACCTGATTTACTCTTACCCATTGTCAGCAGCCTGTTACTCCACCCGGCTTGGCTAGTGGGCATTGATCTTAAGGATACTGGTAGCCAAACTCCCAAGCAGCTGAAACCAGCAGCAGTTGAATCCCTGCTAGCCATTCGTGGGTCAGTGATTCACGATCTACGCAAGCAAGCCAAGCGGGTGCGTTACCAAATGAACCTATTTACTGAACTATATAGTCCTACCTATAAGGACTATGTGGAAGATATGAAGCAAATTCAAGGCATCTTAGGTGATATTCAGGACAGTATGGTTTTAGACGAATTCTTAAACTCTGTCTTTCACTCGGACCTAAAACATAAGGCTCCCCAGTTGGCTGAGTTACTACAGGCCAACCGCTACAAATCATGGCAACAGTGGCAAACCTTACAACAGAATTATTTGAAGCCCGAAACCAGGCAAGCCTTTCGCCAAATATTACTGACTGAGTCAGGCAACTGATAGGTCTTATGCTGGTGAGGGTATAAACACTGTTAATGTATCTTGGTTGAATGAATTGTATAAAATGTGCTAGCCTTATCAGAGTTGGAGAGTTTGAGAGGGAAAAGAATACCACGTCCTCTTAGGTCTTGAAGTTACCGTAAGGAGAGGGTCGCCTTAATCAAAAAGTTTTAACCATGCATCTGCATAGCCTGCGGAGGGAGTTACCCTCAGACAGGGTAGCCTTAATCAAAAAGTTTTAACCATGCATCTGCATAGCCTGCCGACCATAAAGGCTACCCTGTCTAAGGCGCGCGTCTTTAACCATAAAAGGGACTCTCTCTATCGGTTTCGTCTCCGGGGATGAATTTTTCCAAATAGTGTTAATATAAAAAGTAAGGGTCTCAAAAAAAACTGGGTATTGACCCTACTCAGCTACCCTCGGTGCGTTCGCGTAGCGTGGCCATAGGCCAGGGAAAGTTACGCCCATGGAGATAACAACCAACGCTGGTTGTGCCTGGGAATCCCCATTCCTCTTAGGATGGGGAGGTTCAATAACATAATAGATACAACACTTTGTTCTTTTTCCTTTCTCAGAGTCATGGTCAAGGCAAAAAAACCTTAGGCAAGACTGATTCCCTTGCTAAGCTGCTCAAAAAGCAGTAACGGTTTTTAACCTGTTAGGGTTAGTAAAAGCTAATCGAAAATGTCGCAGAGTCTACCAAAAACTCTTATTATTTGTTAGACTTAAATTAAGGTAACACCGACAGGGATTATTATGTAACTTAAATTAAAGCCGAAAACCAAGGGTTTAATAGTTGCGCTGTAATCCCGGTGGAACGAACTTTTTTGACATTTTTATGGCGCTCGCGGGATATTCCTGAGAGCTTTGGGAGATACCCCCTGGATGCGAAAGCATCTTGCATTGGCGAGCCTTGGTCTATCTTGGTAGACTTTGGTAGCTAAAAAGTATCGGAACTGAAAGTGTAAAAGAAAAGATACAAGTGGTCTTATAGGAGCTTTTTGCTTGATGGACTATATAGAAAAGGTTTTGGAAAAAATTCAAGAATGGGCGCGCAAACTTATTGAAGCGCTATTAGGTCCTGAGGCTCAGCCTGAACCAGAACCAATACCCATTCCTGTTAATGACCCAAGGTGTCGTCGGAATTAGATAGTTATTGTGTCCGGTGATCCTCGAAAACGTCTAAGTATCCTGGTTCTCCATGGTCCCAATCTTAATTTACTGGGACAGCGAGAACCAGGTATTTATGGATCTGTAACCTTGGATGAGATTAACTATCTCCTAGAGCAAGAAGGGCAAAGGCTTGAGGCAAGCGTGACAGCCTTGCAGTCTAATCATGAAGGTATCTTAGTCGATAGGATACATGGAGCTTTAGGAAACCACGAGGGGATTTTAATTAATGCTGGTGCTTATACCCATACCAGTGTGGCTATTCGAGATGCAATAGCTGCGGTAGCCTTGCCAACTGTAGAAGTTCATCTGAGCAACATCTATAAACGAGAAGCCTTTAGACATCATTCGTTAATGGCACCAGTGGTAGTCGGTCAGATTAGTGGTTTTGGAGCTAACAGCTATAGACTGGGGTTACAGGCTCTAGTTCTTACATTGAGAAAATCGATTGGTAATTAAAATCGAAAAGGTGATGGGTGCTGCCTTGGGGGTTGAAAAAGGGAATTTAAAAGCACAGTAGATTTCTTGACAAAATCAAAATATGGATGCGGTACTCACTTTTGAACCGATTTAGAGGTGCCTTGTTAGGTAGCCTTGTGGGAGAAATCCTGGCTGGGAGTGGCTGCCAAAAGTTACCACCAGCTCAAGTAAGATTTCGACCGCTTTCCCTTGGGGATGCTGGTTTGAGTAAGGCGATTTCCGATTGGAGAAAGATTGCTACTTGTGGTATTGAAAGTTTAATTCGCTGTGGCAACCTCGATTTAGGAGATTGGTTAGTTCACTGTGAAAAGGCTCAACCCTCTATCCTTTCATTAAAAGGGACTGCCAACAGTAGCCAAGCAGCAGTAGCAACCTTAGCAGTAGCATTATTTTTTCATGAAGATGAAGTCAAGTTGCGCCAAAAGCTGCTAGAGGCGGCAGCAATTTGGCAAAATGATTCTGAAAGGTTTGAGAGTGTCTTGACTATAGGTTGGGCAATAGCGATCGCCCTTACCGAAAAACTTGACTGCCCTAACCTGATTTCCCGAATCATTGCCGACCTAGGGAACTATGAAAATCAAAATGCCTGGGTGCAACAATTGGAACAAGTACAAAGTCTACTGGAGCTTGGGGCAAGTTTAGAACAAACTGTTATCCAGCTGCGTCGAGAGCAAAGGCGTAGAAATGAGTCTGAGGATGACTGCTCTTTATCGATTGCCTTAGCATTGTACTGTTTCCTAAACACCCCAGAAGATTTTCGCCTCTGTGTAACTCGTGCAGCTCTTACAGGCTATCAATCACAAACTACTGCTGCCTTAACAGGTGCTTTAGCTGGTGCCTATAACGGTATCATCGGTATTCCAGTGCCCTGGCTGGTGGCGCTTAACCTCAGCAGTACTGGGGTTGACCAATGGCAATTAGCAGACCAGTTGTTGGCAGTGTGGTCAGGTGTATATGACGTTTCAGCGATAGCTCAGTTTCAGAAGCTAGCTGTGGTGGCACCAAGGGTGATCGGATCTCGATAAGCTGTTCAATCAAAGGACTTTCAAGGCAAAAATGAAGCTCCACCTACAAGGGGCTGTAGCCTGAAACTTGATGGTACATAAAATTTTCATGGTCTGTGTTGCACCCGTGGTGTTGAATTGGCTACCACAGCTATAGGTAAAACCAATATAAACCAGTTAAACTAAGATGATCTAAAAAAAACACTGGCTTCTGAGTTTTGTAAACTAAAAATCAGTCAAGTCTGGAATTATATTCTGTTACTGACCCCGCAATAAAGGGTGCTTATGGGGTAAGACTTAAGCCTAAGTGTGACTAGACCATTGAGCCTAATCCTGGTAAGAACTTCCAGCCACAACCCCTAAGCTGGAGTATCTGCAAGACTGCTTACTTCAGTCGCGGTTAAGGATCGGAATCATCAAGGTGCGCGCCTCCTAGGCCGCGAGCAATCCCTCGCGGCCTAGGGTGGCACCGCTTGGATTAGGTGGTCAAGGGGACTTACAACTCCATGATTGAGGATTATCTCAATGCGAGTAGCTATTTTATCACCAACTCGACAGCGACTAATGCGAATTACCCCAAGTTCCCCTAGGGAATGGATCAAAGAAAGAAAAGCTAAAGTTGTACATAATGATGTAGGCGTATTTACGGTGAAGTTGGTCTGTGAATCATCTGGAAGTCAAACCCAAGCAATAGCCATGGGGATTGACCAAGGTAACCACGAAACCATAATTACCACTTTAATGAAGTTTTCTGTTCGCAAACTCCAGTTACTGTTACAGTATACAAGGCGTGATTGTCACTGGAAGTTTCCCACACAACCTGCGCTCTACCCATGTCAAATGAGTGGATTGAAAATGAGTGGAGGCAAACTTTCCAGTGTTTTTTATGAATAATAAATAAATGTAGATGTCTTTAAGCAAAATGCCACCACCACACAGCAAATTGTGAGCAGACCGCTACTGTTACCAGACATTGCCATTCCTGTGCTATGAAAACGTTCAATTCGCTGACGCAGCCGATCACGCAATTACGGCGAACATCTCAGCACCTTCGCAGTTTTTTGGGATTTAACTCCTCTAGTGCTGCCAAATCCTCAGTTAGCCAATCACAGCAGGAGAATTTGAAAGGACAACCTCTACAGCTCACAGAGTCTCCAACCCATTGTGAAGGCACTTCGACTAGCCTAACTTCAGGAAAAGATTGGGGCAAAAGCCAGCACCAACTTCAACAGAAAATTACTCTACCTGTAATGTGGACTTTAGCAGTGGTTTCCCTGACCAGTGTTATGGGAGGGCGCTTTTACAATCAGCCACAGCTAGATGTAGAGACAGTAGCACCACAGACAGTCCGGGCACCATTCGATGCTCTGGTTGAGGACTCTAAGACGACGGCTGAGAGACGCAAAGAAGCTCAAAGAGGTGCTCAACCAGTCTTGATGATTGACCAATCTGTTACAGAAAGAATTGATCAAAATCTTGAGAAGTCTCTCGACGCTGTGGAAGAACTGCGCACTAACAGCGGTGTTTTTCCTTTTGTAAAGACTGATGTACTATCCATCGCCACCCAGCGGTATCTGCGCCAAAGTAAGGAATGGGAATGGCGGGCTATCTTGGCATTTTCAGATATCGATAACCATGTCAAGGGGTTTGATGCTGAAGCCAAACCACCAACTCCGGCAGAAAATTCATTAAATAAAGCTTTTGTTGAGGCAGTAAGTGAACTGCAAAGCTACCGTCAACAGTCTTCTGAACAAGAGTTCTCAGCTCTGATTGAGTCAATATCTGCTGCTCGCCAACAGTACGCTCAGGTGTTGCCTCAGCTGTCACAATACCTGAGCCCTGAATTCAGTAGCCTAGATGATGTTTCCGTACTGGATCTATCAGATCAAGATTGGCAGAAAACCCGCATAGTAATTAAGCAGGCTGCTGGTCGCATCCTGACCCAAGGCATGGTTCCAGGATTACCACCAAATCTGATCCAAGAGGCGGTGAAGGTAAACTTGAGTAGCCTTATGCCTCAGGAAGCTCAACCACTAGCTAAGTATTTACTAGTTAGAGTGTTAGAACCCAACTTGATCGAAAATAAAGAATTAACCAAGCTCATAGCAGAACAGGCAGCAGAAAAAGTGGAACCAATGATGGTTTCAGTGCAGCAAGGAGATGTGATTGTAACCGCAGGTGAAACCATCACTCAAACAGACTTTGTACTACTGGATTATTTCGACTTAAGCCGTCGAGGAATTAACTGGCCGGGTTTGATGGGATTTGGTGGTTTGGTGACTACTACGGTGGGCATCTTTGCCTTAGTGCAACGGCGAGTTCACCCGAAATGGAGACGGCGGGACTACATTTTGGTATTGCTACTGACGCTGAGTATGCCAATATCAATACTCTTCAAGAGTCCCTTCTTCAAGATTCCCTACACTATGCCTGCTATTGGTTTGTTAGTAGGGAACTTTTATGGGTCTACCATGGGCGTGACAGTGGTGGTTTTACTGACAGGCTTAGTGACCTTTAGTATGGAAGTCACTGGAGAACAAGTACTGGCAAATGTTGCTGGTGGTTTACTGGGTGCCTTGATGGCAGGACGAATGCGATCGCGAGAGGAATTGGCTGTTTTGGGAGTTGGGGTAGGCTTAACTCAAGGTGTCGTTTCCCTGATTATCAATCTGATTATTAGTGCCACGGCTAGTACAATTTGGTATGCAGTTCTGCCAGGAGCCTTGTTATTCGCTCTGTCTGGCTTAGCTTGGAGTATTGTCGCCCTGGGCCTATCACCTTACCTGGAACGTTTGTTTGACCTGGTGACACCGATTCGTCTGGCAGAATTGTCTAATCCCAACCGTCCCCTGCTCAAACGTCTAGCTACTGAGGCACCTGGAACGTTTCAACATACTCTGTTTGTTGCTTCTTTGGCAGAAGCAGCGGCTCAAGAACTCCACTGTAATGTGGAACTGGTTCGGGCAGGTACGCTCTACCATGACATTGGTAAAATGCACGATCCGTTAGGGTTTATAGAAAATCAAATGGGTGGTCCGAACAAGCATGATCAGATTAATGATCCTTTCAAGAGTGCTGAAATTATCAAAAAGCACGTTACCGAAGGACTGGTTATGGCTCGTAAGCACCAGTTACCCAAGGCAGTGCGGGACTTTATCCCAGAGCATCAGGGGAAATTGCTGATTTCCTATTTTTATTTCCAGGCTCAGCAAAAAGCCCAACTCGAAGGTACTGGGTCTGTGGACGAGTCATATTTTCGTTATGACGGTCCAATTCCCCAGTCCCAGGAAACTGGTGTAGTTATGTTAGCTGATGCCTGTGAAGCGGCCCTACGCTCACTCAAAGAGGTCACTCCGGAAACTGCTCTTACGGTGGTCAATAAAATTCTCAAAGCTCGCTGGCAGGACAACCAATTAGTGGATTCTGGCCTAACCCGGCAGGATTTATCAAAAATTGCCCAAGTGTTTATCAGAGTTTGGCAACAATATAATCACCAACGTATTGCTTATCCAAAGGGAGCACTTAATTGCCAGTCGTCTCCTAAATGAAGTATGAAGTCTCCAGTCTTGGTACAGCAATAGTATGAAACAGTATCGAACAAGGAATTTCAGATCTGTTCCACCCTCTTGAATCCTGTTTCTGTACAAACACTGTGCAAGCCTTTGTCCCACTCATCAATGGGTAGTTGAGGTATATAGGCAAATTCAAATACAATGCCGATGGTAGGAATAGAATCCCACTCTGGTGAATTCAGCAGTCGGTCATAGAAACCACCACCGTAGCCCAAACGATACCCCCGCTGGTCACAAGCCACAGCGGGTACAAGGATTAAATTCACATCCTTTGGCTCTAGGGTGGTAGCATTAGGTTTGGGTTCTAAAATACCATAATTTCCTTTTTGCAATGGAACGCCCGCCTTCCAGCTATGCCAGAAGAGAGATTTTCCCACACATCTGGGTAGTCCCCAGCAGTGCTTAGTGTCTGTAAATAGGGGACTTAGATCTGGTTCTTGTCGAAAACTGAAATAGGCTAAGACTGTTTGTGACTGGGTAACTAGGGCTGAAGATTGCAGATGGCTACAGATGCGATCGCTTTTTTGCCGCCATTCTTCTACAGACATAGACTGGCGCTTTTGAAGCAGGGATCGGCGTAGTTCTGCTTTGTTCATCTGATCTTACCTCCGGTTTGATAGCGCGATCATATCAACAAACTATGCTGATAGTGGGTAATCATACCGAGTTGCATTTATAGGTAGTAGATAGGAGCTTGTTCACTCCCATCTACCAATTCCGTTCAATTGAGCCCTTAAGCATTGAACTTCCCCATCCGTCGCAGGAATGGGGATTCCCAGGCACAACCAGCGTTGGTTGTTATCGACCTGGGCGTAACTTTCCCGCGCACCGAACGCGCCCCGCGTGGCCTATGGCCAGGGTAGCTGAGTAGGGTCTTTTGCCCTGTTTTTTTGAGACCCTTCCTTTTTATATTAATACTATTTGAGAGGGAAAATTCATCCCCGATCTAAGAGGACGGGGTATTCTTTTCCCTCTCAAACTCTCCCACTCTGATAAATAATAGGTTAAATAATAGGTTTGAGAGCAACTTGGTATCAGTAATGGGTAATTGGCAACTGGGCTTATTACCCATTACCCATTACCCATTACCTAATCTCTCCCATTACCTAATCTCTCCTCTAGCAGGCACCATTTACCTCTAGTAAGCACCGTTATTTTTGGGAAAAATAATAACACCAATGGTTTTCAATATGATCCATAAATCCAGCCAAAAATTCCGGAAACTGACATAGTAAACATCAATTTGCACACGGCGGTGGTAAGGTATGTCATTGCGTCCAGAAACTTGCCATAAGCCAGTAATTCCGGGTCGAATTGTCAAGACTTTATCCATGTGACGCCCGTATTTGGGCAATTCCTCTGGCACTAACGGTCTTGGACCAACCACACTCATCTGTCCGTTGAGTACATTCCAGAACTGAGGAAACTCATCTAAGCTAGTCAGCCGTAGAAATTTTCCAATTCCAGTAATTCGAGGATCATCCTTGAGCTTGTAATTATCCTGAAATTCCTCCCGTATCTGAGGGTATTTTTCGATCATCTCTAGCAACATTTCGTCTGCATTTTCCACCATAGTTCTGAATTTCAGGCAAGTAAAAGGTTTGTAGTCTTTACCCACCCGCTCCTGAACATAAAAAATTGGTCCAGGTGAGCTGATCACAATTAGCAATGTCAATAGCAGGTAAACGGGAAAAAACGAAATCAGAACTGATAGGGAAAAAGTAACATCAAACAGTCGCTTGGCAAAATTTCCGTCTAAGCGATAGCGAGTCAGATTCTTGTGTCTACGACGTGAAACGAGGGGCTGAAAACCTCGCTTCACGAATGCTCGCAATATCTTGACGGAGTTAAGTTGGCTTTCGGCAGTCATCTCACTCCTTCAATTCACACCACACGTCATAATCATAAAGCTACGAGACACTCGCTATAGCGCATAGCCAGCTAGGATATTTAATTTTTTACCAGAGAAATTAAAACTGGTAGTCTTGATAACACTTTTCCAGAAATGTCAGGTAGCGATCAGCAAAAATGTTGGAGGCAAATTTGGCAGCGTTTAATCGGCTTGCTTCCCGATTAAAATTTCCTGCCAAGGTCTCAAAGGTTTCCATAGCTTCAATCAAAGCCCCTGAGCTTTGCTCTGGAAACAATAGACCTGTACCACTGTCTAAATGTTGCCGAATATCTAGAACTGTTTCTAGTGCCCCACCAGCACCATAGGCAATCACCGGCGTACCACAAGCTTGGGCTTCCACCAGGGCAATGCCGAAATCCTCACAGGCAGCATAGACAAACCCTTTAGCTTTAGCCATATACTGCTCAACCACCTGATTGGGTTGAAATCCCATAAATTCTATATTTTTGTGAGCCAAGTTGCGAATCCCTGCTAAATCTGAGCCATCACCAATCACCACTAGAGGGTATCCCAGTTGATTAAAAGCTTGAACAATTAAAGATACTTGTTTGTAACTTACTATCCGGGAAACGGTTAGATAAAAATCTTCCTTTTCTTCCTGGAAAGGAAAACGTTCAATATTAACCGGTGGGTAAATCACTTCAGCCCTACGCCGATAGCAGCGCCAGATCCGCCGTGCTGTGTGATGAGAGTTGGCAATAAAGTAATCCACCCGATTTGCTGTAATCACGTCCCACTGACGTAACCGATGAAGCAGATAGCGAGTGATCAACCCTGGAAAACCCTGTCCCATAGAACTACTGCGCAAATAATCAAACGTCAAGTCCCAGGCATAACGCATGGGCGTATGGCAGTAGCAGATGTGCAGTTGTTGGGGACTAGTAAGGACACCCTTGGCAACAGCATGGGATGAGGAGAGAATAATATCATACTCCCCTAGTTCGAGCTGTTCAATCGCTAAGGGTAGCAGCGGCAGATATTTCTGAACCCCGTTACGAGCGAAGGGTAAGTTCTGTAGGAAGGTTGTGCCAATAGAGCGCTGATATAGATAACTCTGGGGATTTGTTGATTCAAAATCAATCAGGGCGTACAGGTCAGCATCAATGTGTTTGAGTATTTCTTGCACTACCAGTTCTGAGCCACCAGTTGCTTTGGGAGTCAACCACTCATGAACCAAGGCATATTTCATTAGATCTCAAAGGCAGATTGTTTAAATATACTACTGACAGTACTTGACAAACGAAACATACCATATACTTCAATGGTAAATTTACTATAGACCTAGCAGATAGGGTATTTTGGGTATTGCCTAACCAGGATATAAAAATATAGGGTTTTTCAGCTGCGCTCTAGAGGGCGATTCTATAGCGCACTCAGCTCCCGACAAGACATCTAAACAACCTGTCTGGTGATACAGAGGTTGAGTTAATAATAGGGTTTTATTAACTGTTTCAACCCCCTAGTTAGCTGAGCAGTAGCTATTAATATCCGCCACTAATTTTGGTTCTGGGGTGGTGGCTTTCTGCAAATTGCTCAAAGCTTCTTCCGCAGCTGAGCGGTCTTGCTTCTTAAAAGCCTCTACAAAGTCACGAGTCGCTTTGCTGGTATTGCGATACATCTTAATAAAACCAGCTTGATAGTCTTGGAGCTGTTCGTCCTTAACTATTATCGATTCCATGTCTTGAGATGCCCCCTCCATAGCATCAGCTGCCTGGAGCATTGCCTCGGGATCACTTGATTCTCCACCATTAGTCAGGGTTTTAGCTTCTTCAACGGCCTGGTTCGCCACTTCAATAATTTTCTGACATTCAACTTTTTTGCCACTACAGCTAACGGTCAATAAGCTCATGAGTACAGTCACCGGAACAAGGAGGAAGTACCGCGTTGGAAAATGCATTAATGCTCTCCTAATCAGTTTTGGGTACTCTCGTTTTGGTAGCATATTTTTACCATGCTGAAAAGCTTTAGCTTTAATTCCACAACACTCCACTCTTCAATGCACCGCCTTCAGAGTCAGGATAGGGTGAGCGCGCGGGTGTAGGCTAACATTGACAAGACTTACGCAAAACTCTGCAACAAACGCGCTTATGGTGTAGGGTACTGAGCGATACCCTACAAGTACAGTTGCTGCGTAAGTCAAGAGCCAGGAAGGTCAGTCTTCCCCTGCTTCAATAGCTGTAGCAAGCTGTTGCAAGGTTTGTGTGACTTGCTCGAGCTGTTTTAGAGACTCATTTTGAGTTTCTGCCAAGGTTTGCACCGCATCACTTAGAGCAAAAAGCTGGTAGCCTTGTTGTTGAACTTGCTGCCCTTGGTTTTGTACTTGAATGACAAAGTTATCGACCCGGTCAGCTAGACGGTCTATGGTTTCGGTAGTGGCAAGCACTGCCTCTCCGATTTGTCCAACAATTAATTCCAAACGACTGATGCGGTTTTCCACCGTCAGAGACTCTTGTATGGTAGGAGTCGTGTTGTATGAAGTGTTTCCCATTTGAGCTGGTTTATCCACCGGCAACGTTTTCAATTCCCTCATCAATATCGGCCCTCAATATCGGCCCTCAATACCATGGGCGTGAGGCAAACAGGCATGGAGTATGAAGTCTTGCCTAGTCTGCCATTAAATGGGGTCAGATCCAAATATCCCCTTTTAATTCGCCAAGAGTATTCTATGATTATTGGTTGAACTAGCCAAATTTCAACCCCTTTGACAGAAAACGTTTCGTAGTTTGATCCCACTCACAGAAATTTCAAAGTGACGCTTTTCTGCCAATGGCAAGTATAATGCCGGTGTTAAGGCAATTCAGACTGGGGTGATTTACCTGTTGAGAGATTCCTCAAACTGAGCATGTCGCCCCAATTTGAGGGATTTATGCCTATCAAATTACCACAGTTTATCAATTAGCCGAATACGACTAGCCGGATAGGACGTTGAGTTGTCGGATCAAACTTCCACAACAAACAGCTAACGGTCAAAAACTTACAAGGGTATTCACTTATGCAACTACTATTTCTAGTCCTGCTATGGGTAGTGCTTGGATTTTTGCTCGCCAAGCTGCTGCTCGAAATCATCCCTAAACAGTATTTCACCTGGCTTGGGGGTTTTTTGGTTTTTGCCATCATTGTCCTGCTGTTTTTCACCCCAACCAATGCCCTGGTTTCACCGATATGGACAATTCTCTCACTTCCCTTTCAACCATTGGGCTTAGCAATTCTGCTTTGGTTCCTAGGAGCAATGCGAATTAAAGGTGACAACATCTCTAAACCAGGACCTACCTTGATTTGGACGGGATTTTTTGTCTTGCTTGTCGCCAGTACCCCTTTTCTATCTAATCGGTTGGCTCAACTTCTCGGGCCTGGAGTCGTTCAAAACCAACCTCAGGTTCAAATGGCGAAAACAATTGGGTGGCAGGAGGAAACCCTCACTGCTTTTGTTCCCAATGGGGAATCAATTCAGCTTACTACTAATGCTAGTCCTTTCCCTAGGGACGCTGTGTTGGCTCAACTTGTTCCACCCAATCAAGCCATTGGCATCCAAGCTTTTATCCCTTCTATCGGAGCCCTTGACCAAACTACCCAGGTGATTAACAGCTTCTTTAGCAATATTTACTTCCAACTACGAGGAAGACCAGTTACCAGCACAGAACTTGAATCGCCGACCGCAAGAGATGTTTCTTGAAAGATAGACCTTATGTTAACTACCCACATGAACCCGATCAGGTATAGTGTGGGTTTCTGGTTTAATCGGAAGTAAATTGATACAACCTTCGGCTCCCACCGTCAGTAAGGGTCGATGATTTATCCTGATCTGCGGTTCCATTGAGGGTAATTACTCCCCGATTTTTGGTGAAAGGTTAAGCCTAAAGGAGGGGTATGGTTGAATATTGTAACCAGGACGGGAATTGTATAGTATTGTAACATGCTGAATTCCCGTCTAAAAAAACTGCTGCTTTACCTGCGCCCATACTGGCGACAGTCAGCCCTAGGTATTTTTGCCCTCCTTATTGTCAATGGACTTGGTGTTTATATCCCCTTACTGATCAGGGATACTATTGACGAGTTGAGTCAAACCCTGAGCTTCGACCAAGTCGGGAGCTTTGTGCTGCTTATTTTGATACTCACCTCATTGATGTGGGGGATTCGGATGGTTTCGCGCATCCTATTGTTTGGAGTGGGGCGCAAAGTTGAATTTGACCTGAAGCAGCGGATTTTTCAGCATTTGCTGACATTGGAACCAGCCTATTTTTCTCAGAACACCATAGGTGATTTGATTAACCGAGCCACCAGTGATGTGGATAATATTCGGCGTCTATTGGGGTTTGCAGTTTTGAGTCTGGCAAATACGGTGTTTGCCTACTCTTTGACCGTGCCGGTTATGATTGCCATTGATCCGTGGTTGACGTTCTTCGCGCTGGCGGTTTATCCGTTGATGTTGATCACTGTCAAGCTATTTAGTGAGAAACTGCGCAGCCAACAACAAGTAGTCCAGGAGAAACTTTCTAACCTCAGTGAGCTGATTCAGGAAGATATGAGTGGTATCGCCATGATTAAAATATACGCTCAGGAAGAAAACGAGCGTCGTGCGTTCCATCAACTCAATCAGCAGCTTTTGGTAGCAAATCTCAATTTGGCAAGAACACGAAACTTTCTGTTTCCAATAATTGAGGCTCTTACCTACCTCAGCTTACTGGTGCTGTTAAGCATTGGTCCTGGTTCCATTGAGTCCGGTGCTATTAGTATTGGTGACTTTGTGGCGCTGATTATTTACACTGAACGTTTAGTCTTCCCCACAGCACTGCTAGGGTTTACCATCACTGCTTATCAACGCGGTGAAGTGAGTATTGATCGTATTGAGTCGATTCTATTGGCTCAGCCTCGGATTACAAATGCCCCAGATTCGGTTAGTCTGCCAACGCCAGTAAGGGGTCAGATCAAGGCTGTCAACTTGAGTTACACTTACCCCAGCAGCCAAACTCCTGCCCTGAAAAATGTTAGCTTCACGATTAATGCAGGTGAGACAGTAGCGATTGTGGGAGCCATTGGTTCTGGAAAATCTACCCTGGCTAATGCCTTGCCTCGTTTGCTGGATATTCAAGCTAGTCAACTGTTTTTGGATGGATATGATACTACTAAGCTGCCCTTGCAGGACTTGCGGAATGCGATCGCATATGTTCCTCAAGACAGCTTCTTGTTCAGCACTAGCATTAAAAACAATATCTGCTACGGTATACCAATCAGCGAACACTCAGAGGTAGAATACGCAGCTTCGCAATCCCAAATTCACCCGGAAATTATGAATTTCCCCCAGCAGTACGAAACAATTGTTGGGGAAAGGGGAATAACCCTGTCTGGGGGGCAGCGACAACGTACTGCTTTAGCTAGAGCTCTGCTGATGGATGCACCAGTGCTGATTCTTGATGATGCCCTTTCCAGTGTGGATAATCAGACAGCGACCCAAATTCTGGACAATCTCTCGGAAGGAGTCCAGCGCAAAACTGTAATTTTTATCTCCCATCAACTTTCAGCTGCGGCCAAGGCTGACCGAATTTTGGTAATGGACGCAGGGGAAATTGTCCAAACTGGTTCTCATGGTGAACTTCTACAACAACCTGGTATTTATCGCTTTCTTTGGGAGCAGCACCAATTAGAAGAAGTATTGCAGTAGAGAAGAAGTGTTGAAGTAGTTATTGAAGAAGTAGTTAACTTACCTAATAGCTAACAGCTTAAAAACGGGACTGGCCGGATTCGAACCGGCGACCTAGCGCTTCAGATTGGTGTGAGTTTCCCCACTCTCTGGACTATACCTTCACCCTAGGATAATACCCATTAAGGATAATACCCCTTAGGTGGTGGCCGTCTAGTCTCTCCACCTTCCTGGATTTAACCTCGACGATTACTCGCACACAGATTCAGGCTTGGCTCGGTATTGCCTTAGAGTACTCAATAAGCTAAATACCCCTTAGGTTTCACCGAATTTGACCACATTCACTCACAGAATTTCTTCCATGGTGCCCGATTTTTCAGGAGGCGCTTGCTCTATCCAGCTGAGCCACAGCCCCAATCGCAATATACCTCTATATTATCACAAAAGCTGTTGATCAAGCATCGATAGCCATACCTGATCAGGGTTGAATACCCCCGTTAACCCAACTGGTAATAGGTAATGGGTAATCGAACCCAATTTTTAAGCAGTTTTTTGCTTGACGCTCTTGCCTAGAAAAGTGGGAACTATAGAACTAATCGCGATTAGTTCTCATGTTGGCGAAGACTATGTTCCGGTCATGGCTAATATTCAGCTAATTAAAAATAATCAATTAAAAATAACTAATTAATAACTAAGATGCCAGAAATTTATTTGAGCCCAAGAACATTTGCTGGTGGTTATTCGACATAGATGATGAGCAAGTTAGGTAAGCTTCCCAAATCTCTTCACTATACTATCTGGTTAGGATTACTAACCTTTTTTATAGTGACTATGGTAGTTCCTGCTCTAGCCCATCCTGATCATTCGGTACTGGGGAGTAGACTAAAGGTCGGTGGAAACCAGGAAATCGTTAGTGCTATTTCTAATCCCCAAACCCTTGTGGTACAACCCGCCGACCATAGTTCAGAGTTGCTAGAGCAAGGCAAAACTCTCTATGAAGCCGGACGATTTGCTGAGGCGGCTGCTGTCTGGCAACAGGCAGCTGTTGGTTTTGAGCAACAAGGTGATGAAGTGGGACAAGCTTTGAGCTTGAGCTATCTGTCCTTAGCTGACCAACGATTGGGAAAATGGGAGCAAGCCCAGAGTGCTATTGACCAAAGTTTGAAGATTTTGCAGGGTCTACAACTTAGGGAAGAAAGGTCGATTTTGGCTCAAGCGCTGACTATTCAGGGAAGTCTCAGAAATGCTATGGGAAAAACGGAATCTGCTCTGGAAAGTTGGCAAGACTCAGAAGCTACCTATCAATCTGTAGGGGATGAGGTTGGCATCTTGGGTAGCCAGATTAACCAGGCTCAAGCCCTGCAAACTATGGGCTTCTACAGGCGATCGCGAAAACTCTTAGAAGCTGTCAATGAAAAGCTCCAAGCTCAAGATGATTCCCTGCTTAAAGTCAAGGGATTGCGGAGTTTGGGAGTGGCTTTGCAAGTAGTGGGAGATGTACACGCATCCAGGGAAGTTTTAGAGCAAAGTTTGGCAATCGCCCAGAAGTTAGATTCTCCCACCGATACCAGTGACATTCTTTTCAGCTTGGGCAATACTTCCAGGAACTTACAAGAGCCGGAAACCGCCTTGAATTATTACCAACAAGTGCTCAGAAAAGCAACTAGCCCACAAATTAAAACTGAAGCCCAACTCAACCAACTCAGCCTTTATCTAGAACTAGACCAGCACAAGAAAGCGATCGCACTATTGCCTGCCATTGAATCTAATCTAGCTCAGCAGCCCCCTAGTCGAACCACAGTCTACGCTGCAGTCAACTTTGCTGAGAGCTTGTCAAAGTTGGCAGCTGCTTCCACTAGAGAGTCACAAGGGGTGCCTATACCCATCCAAAAAGCCGCAAAAATTCTCGCACGAGCAGTGCAACAAGCGACGGAATTGGGGGATCCAACAGCTCAAGCTTATGCCATGACTCAGTTAGGTTCATTGTATGAACAAACCCAGCAGTGGTCGGAAGCTTTGAGGTTAACAGAGAATGCTCTACAGATTGCCCAAAGTCATCATGCCTCAGATATTGCCGCTCGTGCAGCTTGGCAACTGGGGAGGCTGCACAAACAGCAGGGGGATATCAATGAAGCGATCGCAGCTACGATTCAGCGGTCAAAACTCTCCAGTCACTGCGCAAAGACTTAGTCGCTATCAATCGAGATGTCCAATTTTCTTTCACTGAAACTGTTGAACCGATCTATCGAGAGCTAGTTGAATTACTACTGCAACCTTCTGTCACCACCCCTGAGCCAGGAGGGATATCCCAAGCAAAAGCCTCAGGGGAAATTAGTCAAGACCACCTGAAAAAGGCGATGCAAGTTATTGAATCGCTGCAATTAGCTGAATTAGAGAACTTTTTCCAGGAAGCCTGTTTAAAAGGTCAACCAAGGCAGATTGACCAAATTGACCAGAAAGCGGCAGTTATATATCCTATTATTTTGCCAGAACGGTTAGAGGTGATTGTTTCTGTGCCAGGACAAGCCCTCCGTCACTACCAAAGTTATATACCTCAAGCAGAGCTGAAGCAGTTCCTCCGACGGATGCGACAATCCCTGAATAGAGCTTTTTCTGAGCCAGCACGTCTCAAGCTCTATCAGCAAGCTTATGATCTGCTGATTAAACCTGCAGAATCTGAGTTAGAAGACCACGGCATCACCACTCTAGTATTTGTACTAGATGGTTATTTGCGGAATTTACCCATGTCCGCTCTGTATGATGGTCAACAGTATCTTATCGAGAAATATAGCATAGCTCTAAGTCCAGGATTGCAGCTTTTAGATCCACGTTCCCTTGAATCGAAACAGATCCAAGCTATAACTGCTGGGCTGAGTGAGGGTCGCCAAGGTTTTAAGCCTTTGCCAGCAGTAAAGCGAGAATTAGACCAGATTTCGTCAAAAATTTCCACAACAGTACTTTTGAATCAGGAGTTTACTGATACCAACCTCCAAAACGCTGTTGATGCACAACCTTTCCCAGTATTGCATCTGGCAACCCACGGTCAGTTTAGTAGTACTGCCGATGAGACGTTTGTTTTAGCCTGGAACGATCGAATTAATGTCCGGCAATTTAATTCACTACTGCGCTCAAGAGAAAGACAAGACACTAATCCAATTGAATTATTGGTACTCAGTGCTTGCCAAACTGCTAGAGGGGATAATCGTGCTGTGTTGGGGTTAGCTGGAGTAGCAGTACGTTCGGGAGCACGCAGTACCTTAGCTACCCTATGGGCAGTAAGGGATGAATCTACTGCTCAGCTGATGGCTGAATTTTACAAGTATCTGGCTCAAGCAGGTGTAACTAAAGCTGAAGCGTTGCGCCGTGCTCAGTTAGCGCTATTGAAAGGGGAATACAACCATCCTGTCTATTGGGCTCCCTTTGTGTTAGTGGGAAATTGGTTGTAATTGCTCTATCTCTAATCGAAGGACTTTTCAAACACATTATTAGAGGACAATTGGGCATAAAACATACTAGAAATAAAACATAAAACAAACATGAACGCAAACATTAGGCGTTTATATTGAAATTTATAGCAACCCTCAAAAAAAAAATTAGAAAGCGGCAAATTCTAGCAGTCGCCAGGGCAGTTAGGACATCACAAAAGTATCAAACCTAAGTAAGCGCAATAGTTTGACTTCTGACTTCTGACTTCTGACTTCTGACTTCTGACTTCTGACTTCTGACTTCTGACTTCTGCTATATCTGCTTTGCTTTCTGTGCCCAGAATAATCATAAAGAAGGTCCTGCAGCAATAGGAAATATTTTATGAAATCAAACAAATTAACCGTGAGATTACCACTTTGTTTTACTTTCCTATTCCTAGGAATGACTTTAATCCACAGTTTGCCAAGTCAGGCGGTGATGTTCCAAAATGGGAAGAATCCAGCACCAAAGACGGGAAGGGGTGGAGCTTCCCGGGGTGAAGATATTTGTTTCTCTGATTCTAAAACCACCACTTCATCAGTCACACCGCTGATGCCAGCTACTAATGTGGGCTTAACGGTGGCAGAACGTCCAACTTTGCTGGTATATGTTCCTCAGACTTCAGCTAAAGAAGCTTTTTTAAGTTTCGAGGATGAACAGCGAAACCATCATTACCAGACCTTTATACGTCTGCCTAATCAGCCAGGTGTAATGGCGGTTGAATTACCACCTCAGGCTCCACCACTAAAGGTCGGTAAGAATTACCAGTGGTCTTTGGTGATGATTTGTGGGGAGTATTTAGAACCAGATAGTCCTGAGGTAACTGGATGGGTTCGTCGAGTTGAAGCCAATTCTACCTTGATGAATCAGAAGACATTAAAAGCCTCACTGAAAAAAGCCTCATTGTTGGCTGAATCAGGCATTTGGGTCGATACTGTCTCTACCCTCGCTGATTTAAGGCGAGCTGAACCAAAAAATTCAGTCTATCTCTCCCATTGGGAAGAACTGTTACAATCACAAGGACTAACTGCGATCGCTAACCAGCCGTTGCTCAATAAATAAACTATAAATATCTGAACATCATACCATCAACTATTATCCTGCAATCCTTATAAAGCAAGGATTTAATCCTATCTGGATCAAGGGGTTAGTTAGCAGCTGATTTGTGATAACTCCAAAAAATATCGCATCTTAAACCCCTGGTTGAAAACCAGGGGTTTAAGATGGGGCTTAAAACAACTTACGGAATTGATTCCGTCCTATCCTGTCAATAGCTGAACTAAGAAACTCAATCAAGTATAGTTGACAGGGTAAGCGCAAGAAAAAATGGCTCATAATGTGCATTGGCTGGATATTCGTTGATCGTCGCTCGAAACCCCTATAATCTCGTATAAATTTAATCGCAATAGAGTTTATTTGTTGAGAATGAAGCGGTTTTTTTCGAGGGTAAGCCACGACTTATTGATTCTTGCGCTTACCCTGGTATAGTTGAGTCAGTTAGCAATTATCCATGACCAATTAGCCTCAATCATTCCACAATTGGGCAAGCTCAATTTTTCTCCCTTTTTTGCTTGTTTTCTCAAGACTGTTACTTAGTCAGGATTTACTGGGAATTCTGTAGGTAAGTTATCGACGGGTTAGTGACTCACCACAAAAGCAGTTCTACCGGTCGATGCTATTCCTGGAATCCTGCCAACCAATAGAAGCGCCTATAGGCTTCTCACTAAGGTTGGTAGAGAACACACCTGACCTAGATTAGAGATTGACTAAGGGGAATGTGGCTTCACTTTAAAGAGCGTTTGAAGCAATGGCGCTTTGTACTGATAATAGCTCCCGTTGTGGCTGCACTGGTCACTGTTTTGGATACGGCAGGATGGTTCCAGCTACTGGAGTGGGCTACCCTGGATCAATTTTTTCGCCTGCGTCCGGTTGAAGACATTGATAATCGCATTGTGATATCAAATCCGGTTGTATAATAAACGTATAAGTGGACAAAGCGTAAGCAATATACACCGATGCCAAGAAGAATCACAATAGTTCCTCACGCCTTGTGTCAACCAACTGTACTCAAAGTATCGGGAAGCCCAAAATTCTGTCGCCCGAAGTCAGTATCAGATTCTGTGGTTATTAGCGAGTGGGAAAAAAACCGAAGAAGTTGCGCACGCAACAGGATACTCAGTGCAATGGATCACAGAACTGGCTAGACGCTATAATCGCTTGGGAATAGAAGGATTAGGCGATTGGCCTGTGGCCACGCTACGCGAACGCAGGCAAAACAACCCAGGAGCCAAACCGCTTTTAGATGAAATTCAAACGGCACAATTACTACAAATAATACAACAGCCTGCTTATGATGGTGGATTATGGAACGGAAGAAAAGTAGCGGATTTGATGAGTGATTTGTTAGAACGTCCCGTTTCACCTCAAAGAGGTTGGGAATATTTGAAGGCGATGGAATATCGTTTAAGAGTGCCTCGACCGGAAAATCAACAAGCCGACCGGATTGAACAAGAAGGTTGGAAAATAAAAATTACTGGTCAGTTAAAAGAATTACAACAAAAGTATCCCGACTTCGTTTGTTGAACTTTGGGCAAAGCCACGAACATCGGATTGGATTAAAGCCGATTTATAGAAAGGTGTGGATACCTTGGTTTGAGGTTCCGATCGCAAAAATCAAGTGGCAATATAAATGGGTGTGGTTGTACGGCTTTGTCTGTCCTGAATCCGGAAAAACCTACTGGTGGGTATTACCGAAAGTCAATAGTACAATATTTAGTAAAGTTTTAGAGGATTTTGCTACCTATTTTGGATTGGGAAAAAACCGACAAGTTATTTTAGTTTTAGATGGAGCTAGATGGCATACCACTAAATCTTTGAAAATTCCTGAAGGAATACATTTAGGTGCGACCCGTGGCGAATTTAATTCGCCAACGGAAAGCGCACCTTTAGAATTATTGCCATCATACTCTCCCGAATTGCAGCCCGCAGAAAGACTGTGGCCTTTAACCAATGAACCGATAGTCAATAGATTTTTCGACCTCAGAGTTAGAAGAAGTTTTGCTTACTCGCTTGAAAGTTTTAATGGAACAGCCAAAATTTATTAGTGGTTTGACTTGTTTTCATTGGTGGCCTAAAACAACGTTTGCGATAACTGATTAGCCGGATTTGATATGATTATCACCATTGATGAATCGGATCTGACTCAACTTGGAGGATGGCCGATTTCTGATGCTGTTTTAGCTGAGTTAATCAAAAAAATTAAAGCACACCGGCCTCAAGCTATTGGTCTGGATATTTATCGCGATTTTCCAGTGGAACCTGGTTATCAGGAGTTGGTTGAGGTGATGAAGTCCACACCAAACTTGATTGGAGTGAAGTCCGTGCTGAGGGATAAAAGAGTTGCACCACCTCCGACCTTAGCACAACGAGATCAAGTTGCTCTAGCAGATTTGGTGCTAGATGGGGATGGTAAAGTAAGGCGAAGCTTGATATCAGCAGCAGATCAATCCGGTCAGGATATACCTACCTTAGGGGTTAGATTGAGCTTGATGTATCTTCAAGCCAAAGGGATCAATCTCAAAAAAATCGATGGGAGGCGCGAATCTTACCAATTAGGTCAAGCAACATTTTTCAATCTAACCCAGAAAAATGCTGGTTATCAAGGTGCAGATCTTGGAGGCTACCAAATATTGTTGAATTACCGTGGCACCCAGGAGCGCTTCAATACAGTTTCAATCAGTGATGTTCTGAGCAATAGAATTTCGCCGGAGCAGTTGTACAATCGCATTGTTTTGATTGGTATGACCGCACCGAGCCTTAACGACATTTTTCCGACTCCCTATGATAGCAGTGTGAGCTCTACCGTTCAGGAAATGCCTGGTGTCGTTATTCATGCCAATATCGCCAGCCAGATGTTGAGTTCAGCACTTGATGGACGAGTTCTGCTGCGAGTATGGTCTATTAACGCACAGGGGCTGTGGATTTTTTGCTGTTCGTTGATCGGAGCCGTAGGAAGTTGGATATTACCAGAGACTAACTGGTTAAGAAAACATCTCCTGAGCAAATTAATTCTGAGTATTTTGATCACAGGGGGCATGATTGTCGGTGGTAGCTATTTAGTGTTTATAACAGGTTGGTGGATTCCTGTAATTTCCCCATTAATGGCTCTAGGTTTATCGGCAATTTTAGGAACTAATACCCACAATCAATGGCAATTGAAACAAGCTAACCAACAATTGCAAGATTATTCTCGCACTTTGGAGGTCAAAGTTAAAGAGCGCACCCAAGAATTAGAAAAAGCCAAAGTAGCTGCTGATGTGGCTAACCAGGCAAAAAGCGAATTTTTGGCTAACATGAGCCATGAACTACGCACTCCCCTCAATGGCATTTTGGGGTATGCTCAAATCCTCAAACGCTCCTCGAATATAAGTAAATCAGACCTGGATGGCATCGGTATTATTCACCAGTGTGGCTCTCATTTGCTTACTTTAATTAATGATATTTTAGACCTATCTAAAATTGAAGCTCGGAAACTAGATCTGCACAAAAATAATATTCATTTTCATTTTTTTTTAATGGGCGTGGTAGAAATTTGTCGGATTCGTGCCCAGGAAAAAAGTATATCGTTTATTTACCATGCCGATCCTCAGCTTCCAGTGGCAATTTATGGGGATGAAAAACGCCTGCGGCAAGTTTTAATTAATTTACTGGGTAATGCGATTAAATTTACCGATACTGGAAGTGTGACCTTTCAAGTAAGTTTAATCGGTTCATCATTGAATGGTGACCGTTCCCAAACAATCAGATTTAAAATTGAAGATACTGGTGTAGGGATGACTCCAGAACAGTTGAAAAATATTTTTTTGCCGTTTGAGCAGGTAGGAGATACTAAAAAACAGTCAGAAGGCACTGGCTTGGGATTAGCAATTAGTATGAAACTTATCTCCCTAATGGGGAGTGAAATAAAAGTAGATAGTACCTTAGGTGAGGGAAGTCAGTTTTGGCTAGATTTGGAACTAGCAACTGCTACGGAATCCCTGGAGCAAGAAACAGTCGTAGACAGCAGCAATATTGTTGGCATTAAAGGTAAACCTCCAACCATCTTAATAGTGGATGATCATCTCAACAATCGCTCGTTACTCATTAACCTACTAGAGTCGATTGGATTTCGTTGCTTTAAAGCAAGTAATGGGAAAGAAGGTTATCAGCAAGCAACAGAAATTAAGCCCGATTTAATTTTGACAGACATTGTGATGCCAATTATGGATGGATTGGAAATGATCGGTGCTATTAGAAAATCACAACAACTGCCAAATGTAGTGATTATGGTTGTATCTGCTAGTGCCTTTGAAACTGACATAGAAAACAGTATAAAGGCTGGAGCTGATGCATTCTTATCTAAGCCAATTAACATGGATTATCTTTTTAATCAGTTACAAAAATATTTAAAAATTGATTGGTTTTATGAAGCCAATAATCATCTAGAAAGTATAAATACCGAAAATTTACCACTGGAGACAGATGAAATTTTACCTCCACCAGCTGAGGTAATTGAAAAGCTATTTGAATTGGCAAAAAGAGGCAATATCCATGGCATAGAGAAAACTGTGCTTGAACTGGAACAGAGAGATAAAAAATTTGGGCCTTTTGCCAATGAGTTAAGGCAATTAGCAACTAGCTTTCAGGTTAAGCAAATTCGGGAATTTATCAAATCGTTCAGGGGGTAAATCCATGACTATCAATAAAGTTGATCAAGCCACTATCTTGATCGTTGATGACAATCCCACGAATCTGAAAGTGTTGTCAGAAGCGATCGCCAATTCGGGATGGGAAATCTTGGTAGCAACTGATGGTGAAACGGCTATCGATCAGAGCGAATATGCAACACCAGATCTGATTTTGTTAGATGTCATGATGCCAGGAATGGATGGTTTTGAAACCTGCCGCCGACTGAAATCTAATCCGGCGACTAATGAAATCCCAGTGATTTTTATGACTGCTTTGAATGACACGGTTGATAAGATCAAAGGTTTGTCCCTGGGGGCTGTAGATTACATCACCAAGCCGTTTCAGACTGAAGAAGTGTTAGCCCGTCTCAAGGTGCATTTACAACTGCATTTCCTGACCAAACAACTAGAAGACCAAAATCTATACTTAGAGGAACGGGTAGCGGAACGCACTGCTGATCTACAACAGGCAAACCAGCAACTGCGAGAATTAGAAGCTCAGCTACGCAAAGCTCTAGCCCAAGAACAAGAATTCAATCATCTTAAATCTCGGATGATCATAGCCATTTCCCATGAGTACCGCACGCCTTTGACCAGCATTCTCTCCAGTTCTGAACTCCTGGAAGCTTACTGCCATAGATGGGATAAATCTAAGCAAAGCCAACATTTTCAACGGATCCGAGAAGCTGTTCAACGGATAACGGACTTAATGGGTAATGTGATGTTCCTTAATAAGGCAGAATTTGAACAACTAGAGTTTCAGCCTACTCCTTTGGATTTAGGGGTATTTGTGCGTGATCTAGTGGATGACATGCAACATAACTATGGTGAGCAACATCGCCTGATTTTAAAAATTGATCAACAGTGTGGGCGACCGTTGTTTGATTCTAAGCTGCTACTACAAATCCTTACCCATCTGATTGATAATGCTATCAAGTATTCCCCTAATGGAGGTAAGGTTTTGATTAAGTTTGCCTGTCAAAATAACCAAGTTATTTTTGAGGTGAGTGATGATGGGATTGGCATTCCGAGGAAAGACCAACATAATCTGTTTAATGCTTTTCATCGAGGCTCGAATGTAGAAAATATTTCTGGTAGTGGACTGGGGTTAGCTATTGTCAAAAAATGTGTCGATATCCATGGCGGGACAATTAGTCTAAACAGTGATATCAGTCTTGGCACTACCTTTACGGTAATGCTACCTCGTAGAGTATTAGATGCGGATCAACTGCTCAAGGTAACTGGAAAGTCCATTCCTGATTACCAATCTGGATCACATTTCCTGCACTGAGCGAAAAGGGTTGATGGGAGGTAAGCCGCTGTTGGTCCACAAAAGTACCATTGGAACTACCTACATCAATGATTTGATAGCGCACTTTGTCCTGAGGCTCTGGAATTTGCAGAATTTGGGCATGGTTGCGAGAACACATCGCATCTTCTAACACTAGGGTGTTCGTGGGTTCTCTGCCAATAGTGAAAGGATTAGCAGACAAAACAATGATGGCACCGGATGAACGGTTTACTAAACGCCCCTTGCTTGCTGGGGTAGGATTGGAAAAAAGTACGGTTGGGGCAAGTACTGGTTGATCGCGAATGGGCAGACTGGGTGTGGCGGCTGATTCGTCTGGAATTGTAGCCCTAGGTATTTCCTGATTGACAATAGAGTGTTTAGAGTTAGCTTCTCCACCAGGGAGGATATTGACTTGCTGGATTGGTGGTGGGGAGAGTTCTGGGCGACCAGCATTGGCAATCTGCATTTTTAGGACGGCTTCATGTTCTGCTTCCTGTCGAGCACTCATCCCTTCGACTTGACGAATTATCCCCCGTGTGTTAGGAAAGCTGATGTCACTGACTCGCACATCTTCGATGGAAAAGCCTACGGTATAGTAAACGTCAACATGGTCGAGAATATATTGTCGGACGTCTACCCGTCCCTGATTGGTTAACTGTTCCATCCTTAGGTGACTAATTGCTACTCCTAAGCTATCTTTAACGGCACTAGTTAAGGCAGCAATGGGGTCAGATATTTCTAGGGCAACTCGTTTGGCATCTACCACTTGATACATTACATTCAAAGAGACATTGACAAGATACTGATCGCGGGATAGAAAGTCTCCTTGAGAGGTAATGGGCAAGTGCCGGAGTTTGCTGTCTACTAGGAGCAGTTCACATTTTTCTAGCCAGGGTAGGGCGAAGCTGACATGACGCCCTGGCTTCCATACCCGCACACACCGACCATTTTTGACAAATAAAGCAATATAGCCTGCCCCGATAAAGTCCATGCTCCACCCTGCCCAACGCTCTGGGGTGAGGGTTTGAATGAGTGGGGGTGAGTTACCAGACATTAGATTTTGTTTAGAGGAGTGATGGGAGTAGTGCTTTTTTTAGCATTCCGCCGACAGGATGCTCCGATGGAATGCTGCCTGATCAATGGCGAGATGAATGTCGGACAGGGATTTACCGGAACCGCCTGAATCTATTATAACGGTTTGTACTTGAGTACCTCACAAGTTGTATATAGCAATTATACAACTTGTGAGGTACAAATTTCTGGTTTTTAGGGAGCAGGGAGCAGGGAGCAGGGAGCAGAGAAGAAGAAAGAGGAACCAACCCCTAACCCCTCCCAGGAGGGGAAGGGAAGAGGGAAGAAGTAAAAAATAATGTGTACCTCATGAGTCCTAGAAACGCTATAATTTACTAGCCAATATTCATGGTGGTTCAGAAAATGCGATTAAAGCTAATGGAAATAGACACAGTTTTCTGGAAAAAATTGATGATATGATTGACAGCGAACCTAGAATTTAAATTCTGGCAACATCGATTTCTGTTGTGCTTAAAGAGGCGATCTGAGTCAAGTTCAGACCGCACTCTATCAAGTTTGGTTCAATAGAAACTAAACGAAATTAAATACAGAATCGTTCAAATCCAGACCTATGGGGGAGTTTTCTATCAAACCAATCAAATCATTTGAACCGGAACTTTCTTGGATAGCGTAAATTCCTAGTCCCTGAATCACATCTCCAGAATCAAGGATGACGGTTTCTTCTTGCAATTCATAGCGAGCAGGATTTCCGTTGAGTTGAATACTATCCTCAAACAGATTCAAATCTGTGATGATAGCAAAATCACTCTCGCCTAGATGGTCATAGTAAGCTTGATTAGCATCACCAAGCACAAATAGATCTCCTCCAGAACCACCAGTTAGGGAGTCAATCTCATCAAAACCGGGTGTTATTGCCAAGGGATTAACACCAACGAGAGTATCATTGCCATCACCCCCAAGCAGAGTATCATTACCTATGCCACCCTCAAGGGAGTCATCGTCATTGCCACCATCGAGGAAGTCATTACCAGCATCGCCAAACAGTTCGTCAGTGCCGCCACCTCCCCAAAGGGTGTCATTTCCGGGGATAATAATTATAGGCTGCTCTCCTGGAGCATTGCGATCGCCAAATAGCCGATCGTATCCACCTCCACCACGCAGTTGATCATCATCACCCAAACCAAAGATTCTGTCGCTGTTGTTTGTGCCAGGTAGCACATTAGGATTGCTATTACCAAAAATATCTGCCATTCATGTTTGCTGTTTCATTAGCTGATAGCTGACAGCTGTTCGCGCAGCGTGCGCGTAGCGCAGATGCTTACCTAAAAGCTAGAACTTGGTAAAAATATTCCCGATACAAATTGCAGCGAGAACATAGTTACCCTGTCGCTCTATCAACCCCATACTGTGTAGTTTGTAAATCTCTATGGGATTTAGTTCCACTGGCTCGGATGACGTGACAACTTTCTTGAGGGCCTGAAGCAACTCTGGTGATTGTTGCAGTGTTTCTAAATGTCGCCGCAAATGGTTGCTATAAATACCTGCTTCTGTCGGTGCATCTTGCCACAACTGCTGGAATGTTACCTTGCCAGAGCCAATTTCATACATCGCTAACCGTACCAGATAGGGATGACCAGATACCATTGTCATTAATTTCTCTATCTGGGCATTCTCCCAATTTAGTCCATGGAGCTGAGCCAAATTTTTTACCTGCTGTTGGTCAAACTCTCGCAACTCTACTGGAATCCCAGCGTTAAAGGAAGATTGATTTAAGTCCAAGGGAATATAAACTTCTGTAGAATGTCTCACGGGGTGACAACAAAGCTCAAACCTATATAGGTGTTAGGTTTTAGGTTTTAGGTATTGGGTAAAATGAGCGCATCGGTGTCATTTGTATTTCCCAGCAATTGAAGCAATTTTCACGCATACTTTGTCAATGATAGTTTTAATCAATCCATCCCGCCAGGGCAATTTTACCTAACACCTAACCCCATTAACCTAACCCCTGTAAGATTTTAAAGAGCGCTTGTCACCCCCTGAGGTAGAATGTGCTATCACTAGCCGCAGTTGCTTCCAGATATCTGAAATCTTGGCTTTCTCATGCCAGCTGCGCAGCATCCCTAAAAAGTCTTCTATTACTTCGGGGTAGGGAAAAACTCGATCGACTTCATCCAATGCTAAGACTAGGGGACAATCTATTTCTGCCAGTAAATACTCTTCAAAATAGACTGTGCAGTTATCGTTACTACCCAAAATCTCTGTATCCCAATAATCATTTAACTGATTGTCTAACTTTAACTGCCGACCAACTTTCAAACAGAGCCAGCGTAGGAATTTATCTAAATCCGTTAAAATGGCTCGGTCTACACTATTCAAATCTAAATACACCGTTTGAAAATCCTGGGATTGAGCATGAGCTAGAATCCTCATCATTAAGGAGGTTTTTCCCATTAGCTTTGGTGCTTTAATCTGAATCAGGGAACCAGGCATAATAACGGTATCGTAACAGAGAGATTCGATGCTGTCTCGGTCCACATAAAGAGGTGAATCCAGGGCCACCCAACCCGACGGAAATGGTAGCGTTGTTAGGGGCTCAGATGGTTGCTGCTCTCTATTAGTGCTAACTGATTTACTTTGACACTTTTTCCATGCTCTTTTCAGTGCTTGTTTGAAACTATTTTTGGTAACCCTTTCTCCTAAGGCTTCTGACAGCTTATTCCATAATTTGTTGCCGATATCTTTGTTAAGATACTCAGCACTGTAGCCATACCTATTGGCGATCTGCTCATAGGTTTTCCCTTCCCAGGAACCCTGAAGTACTTTGGTTTCAATGTCACTGAGATGTTTGCCTGTATTTTTGAAGACAACTTGATCAGCAGACTCTTTTGCTTGTATCCAAGCTAACTCTGATTCTGAGTCTACTCCAGAGACTACACTCAGAACTGGACGGGAGGGGTAAAACTCATCAAATTCTTGAGCAATCATGTCAGTAAAAATGTTTTGGGAATATTAGGGCAAGGCAAGAGGCAAACGTTGAGGTAGGGTGGGCAGTGGCTAGCAAAGCGATTGTCAGCTTTTCAATTGGTCTTATCCACTGCCCACCCTACGGCTCACTACGGCTCACTCTATGCTATGAGGTACAAATAGATCCCCCTAAATCCCCCTTATCAAGGGGGACTTTGAGGTTTAGAAGCGTACCTCATAAATCCTATAAACGCTATAGTACTTATCACCCTGTTGTTGGCTATTTATGCAAGACGTCGATATTTTAATTTATTTTAAATAATTTTTATTTTTGTTAACTAAACAACTATCAAAAGGTATCAAAAAGTCAGAAGCGTTGAACGTTTTAAACATTCAACGCTTCAGTGCTATTATTACTACGGATTAAGTAACTAACGCAAATTCTTTCTCATTTGTAACGTTTGCTAATTGATTAATCAGGTTTGTTTAAGGAAAAGCTGATTAATCAATTAGCAAAGCTGATTAATCAGTTATCGAACTCAAGTTTTTTTAAGCCAAAGCTGGAAACCATTAAGGAAAGGTGATTGATCAGTTATCGAACTCAAGTTTTTTTAAGCCAAAGCTATAAATGCTTACAACAAAACTTATATATCAGCTGACAAATCAAAATTAGCTTGTGCCTGACTTGGTGCATAATTTTGATAGTTATTCACGATCGTACGAGACAACCGCAGTGCTTCTAAACGACTAACTTCTAGGTTTTGGGCTGGAATCTTATGCCAGATATCCAAGCTTTGTAAGCGCTTTCTGGTTTTGCCTGCTGCCCCTACAATAAATACTTGACGACCTTTATCTAAGGCTTCTTGAATAGCATTTTCCAAAGCTAGGGTAGCGGTAACACCTAAAATAGGTACATCACTGAAATCCAGAATCAGTACATCAAAACCTTCAATGGCATTGTGTTGACGGGAAATTGCCTTGGCAACCCCAAAAATCATCGGTCCACTGAGATGAAACAGTACAATACGACCGTCACCTTGATCCAATAGTACTTTTTCTTCCTGGGAAAGCTGAATTTCCTCATCGTCATAGGTAATCGCCTTAACACTGTCTGCTCTATGAGCACTAAGACGCTCAATGGTGAGGATATTGGCAATAAATACTCCTACTCCCACGGCCACAATCAAGTCAACAAAAACAGTCAGTAAAATCACCCCGTACATAATCAGGGATGCTTTCCAAGAAATTTTATGGGCACGCTTGAGGAAACCCCAGTCAATAATATCAATACCTACCTTGAGGGCGATACCAGCCAAAACAGCAAGGGGAATACTTTTGGTGAGGGGGGCAGCCCACAGCACAACTACTAGTAATGCTAAAGCACGGGCGATTCCAGAAAGGGCACTCCTACCCCCGGCTTGGATATTAACCACAGTTCCCATGGTTGCGCCAGCCCCAGGAATACCGCCAAATAAACCGGATACCAAATTACCTAAACCCTGACCCATCAACTCTTTATTAGAATCATGTTCGGTGCGGGTTAAACTATCAGCCACCAGGGACGTTAGTAATGCATCAATGCAGCCCAGTGTAGCTAGCACCAAAGCATCAACCACCATTAATTGTAACTGTTGAGTGGTAAACACCGGTAGACGCAAATTAGGCAAACCAACAGCAATTTCCCCAATACGGCGAATCTCTACTCCAGAGAAAAACACCAAAGACAAAACTGTTCCCAGAATTAATGCTACCAACTGGGGGGGTAAGATGCGTTTCCATTTGCGGGGCATCAAAACAAGAATTGCTACCGTCAAAACAGCTAAAATAGTTTCAATCGGGTTGATGTTTGCTATCAGTTCGGGCAAACTAGTAACTGTGCCAATGACGCCACCTTTAGGGCTACCTTGACCCAAGAAAGGAGCAGTTTGCAAAATAATTAGTATGATGCCAATACCCGACATAAAACCGGAAATGACGGTGTAGGGCATCAACGTAATGTATTTGCCTAGGCGCAGAAAGCCAAACAGAATTTGAAAAATTCCGGCTAACATGACCACGGTAAAAGCCATAGCCAAGCCGTTGTCTGCATTAGCAGCGGTAAGGTTAGCAATTACCGCTGTCATCACCACCGTCATGGGGCCAGTGGGTTCAGAAATTAGGGTGGGAGTACCTCCAAATACCGCAGCAAAAAAGCCGATTAATACAGCACCCCACAAACCAGCTTCTGCCCCAGCACCGGAGGCGACACCGAAGGTAAGAGCCATGGGGAGGGCGATAACGGCGGCGGTTAGTCCACCAAAAATATCCCCCTTAATGTTACGAAAGTGAATTTGGTTAGTTAGTTGCATTGTTAAATTACATTTAGGTAATTGTTACATTACATGTAGGTAACTACTTTTTACTGTACTGCAAATACATCCATTAGATTTATTTAATGATCTTACTAAAATCATTTACTTAAGTCTATGGTCAAGACACAACCCCCAGAAACATAAGCCTTTAACTTAGTATTAATAATTTATTAATAAATCTATTAACTTAAGAAAAACTCATGGCAATTATCGATTTGCTTTATCGGCAGGGGAGATAGGGAGAGGGTGGGAAGTGTGGGGAGGGTGGGAAGTGTGGGGAGGGTGGGAAGTGTGGGAAGAAGTAGATGTAGGGTGGGCAGTGCGTACTAACAGGATTGTCAGGTTTTCAATTGTTATTATGCACTGCCCACCAGAGGAGTAATTTTATTAAAAATCTAGTAGATGTAGGCTGGGCAGTGGATACCAACAGGATTTTCAGGTTTTGAATTGTTATTAGGCACTGCCCACCAGACCTATATATGTAGATGTAGGGTGGGCAGTGCGAACCAACAGGATTGTGAGGTTTTGAATTGGTATTAGGCACTGCCCACCAGACCAGTAATTTTATTAAAAATCTAGACAAAAAACTCCTATTTTATAGTTAATTTGATGTCGGTATGCCGGGGAGCATGTCACTTTTGAAATTAGGTACATAGATCCCCCCTAACCCCCCTTAAAAAAGGGGGGAATTAGATTCAAAACTCCCAATTCCCGATTCCCGATTCCCGATTCCCGATTCCCGATTCCCGATTCCCGA
>NZ_MKZS01000001.1:7843666-7926801 GCF_001942495.1 Moorena bouillonii PNG | reverse complement strand
GGGACTATTGAGGTTGGGGAAATTTCTGGAAAAATCAGAACCGGAAGCCGCTCAGAAATACTGGCAGGCAGGTTTAACCGTAAGTCAGGCACTTTTTTCCGAGCCCTATCTTAGCACTGACCCAAATCATCACGGTTTACTCCTTCACAGCATCTACCATCATCCAAATGGATGGGACTATATTCCTCCCGGGTATAAAATCCCTCAGGGCGAATCCTGTATGTGGGGAGATTATCACCTTAGAGAATTGGCCCTCTACCTGCAGAGGATCATCCAAGAGGAAGCTTATTACACCTTTTACAGATGCATCGAGGACTGAATGCCATGAATAAGCCAGATTTAGATAAACTTTGCATCCATACCATTACTACCAGGCCCTGGTCTCTGGAAAAGGCATTGGATGAATATAGTGCAGAAGGAGTAAAAGGAATCAGTGTTTGGCAAAATGCCATAGAAGACATGGGGGCTCAGCAAGCGGGAGAACTAATAGCATCTTATGAGCTTGAAGTAGTCTCCTATGTAAGAGGAGGGTTTTTCCCCTCGACCAGCCCGGAAAAAAGAGCTGCAGCAATTAGCCATAATAAGCAAATGATTGAGGAAGCTGCTGCAGTAGGCGCCCCCTTGCTGGTTCTGGTTTGTGGGGCCGAACCCGATCAAAGCCTCGAAGAGTCTCGTGCTCAAATTGAATCAGGCATAGAACATCTTCTTCCATTTGCCAGAGAACATAAGGTTAAATTAGGCATTGAACCCCTGCACCCTATGTATGCAGATACTCGTTCTGCCATCAATACCCTGAAGCAAGCCAATGATATGGCCGAGCGATTGAAAGATGAATATGCAGGAGTAGTGGTTGATGTCTATCATCTTTGGTGGGAAGAGAATCTAAAGGAGGAAATTCTGAGAGCTGGTAAACAGGGAAATTTATTGGCCTACCATATTTGTGATTGGAAATACCCGCCAGAAGATATGTTGAATGACAGAGGATTGATGGGCGAAGGCTGCATTCCTTTACAAAAAATTAGAGGCTGGATAGAAGAAGCCGGTTTTAAAGGATTTCACGAAGTTGAAATCTTTAGCAACAAATATTGGTCTATGGACCAAAAAACTTTTCTCAAACAAATCATAGAAGCATATCAACAAAAATCCTGAATTATAGCTAATAAATATGAAAGTACATGAACTAGGCATTATCATGAATGGGGTTACCGGTCGCATGGGAACCAACCAGCATTTACTCCGGTCTATCGTTGCGATTCGAGAACAAGGGGGAGTGAAATTAAATGCCAATGAATGCATCATGCCCTATGCCATCCTTGTGGGCAGAAATGAGAATAAACTCAAACACCTCTGCGAAATCTCCGGAATGGATGCCTGGAGTACAGATCTGGATGCAGTTTTAAAGGAAGGTGCTTACCAGATTTACTTCGATTCCCAAATAACAGGCAGAAGATTTGAAGGGGTAAAAAAAGCCATTGACGCGGGTTTACATGTTTATTGTGAGAAGCCATCCGGAGCAAGTCTGGAGGAAGCGCTTGAACTTTATAGACTGGCGGAAGCCAAAGGAATAAAACATGGGGTAGTTCAGGATAAACTCTGGTTGCCGGGCCTATTGAAGATACAGCGCTTGATCCAAAATGGATTCTTTGGAAAGATCCTGTCCGTGCGGGGGGAATTTGGCTACTGGGTTTTCGAAGGAGATAGTATACCGGCAAATAGACCTTCCTGGAATTACCGAAAAGAAGACGATGGGGGTATCATAGTGGATATGCTTTGCCATTGGAGATATGTACTGGATAATATTTTCGGGAAGGTGAAATCCGTCTCCTGCATGGGAGCGACCCATATTTCAGAGCGAGTGGATGAAAATGGTAATACCTATAAAGCAACAGCCGATGATGCTGCCTATGCTACCTTCGAACTGGAAGGAGACATCATTGCCCATTTCAATTCCTCCTGGACGGTACGTGTCAGAAGGGATGATTTGTTGACCCTGCAAGTTGATGGAACCAAAGGATCAGCTGTAGCGGGGCTGAGGGAATGTTATATACAGCATTATGGAAATACCCCAAAACCTGTCTGGAATCCTGATGTTCCTCAACCTATCAATTTCTATGAAGACTGGAGCAAAGTTCCTCAACAGGAAGCATATGACAATGCATTTAAGGTACAATGGGAAATGTTCCTGAAATATATTCACCAGGGAGGAAGTTTCGCCTACGATCTTCTTGAGGGAGCCAAGGGCATTCAGTTGGCAGAGAAAGGAATTGAAAGTTGGGAAAAGAGAGCCTGGGTAGACCTAGAAGAACTAACGGTATGAATAAAGTAGCACTCATAACAGGAGGAAGCAGAGGGATTGGTTTAGGCATAGCCAGATCTCTGGCTGAAGCAGGTTGGAATCTGGCTATCAATGGAATGAGAGATGAATCTGCCGTATCTGGACTGCTTGAGGATTTGAGGAAATATCAGGTTGAAGTTGTTTACTGTCAGGGGAATGTGGGAGAACAAGAGGATCGGCAGGCTATCCTTCAAAAATGCCTGGATCAATGGGGCAGGATAGATGCCCTCGTAAACAATGCAGGAGTAGCCCCTAAAGAAAGAAAGGACCTGCTTGATATGAGCGAGGAAAGTTTTGACCGGGTGCTGAACATCAACCTCAAGGGATCTTTTTTTCTTTCTCAATTGGTTGCAAAGGAGATGCTGAAGCAGGGAAATGATAGTCTCCGGTATATCGTAAACATGTCTTCCGTATCTGCCACCATGGTTTCAGTAAACAGAGGGCAGTATTGTATTTCCAAAGCAGGTATGGCCATGATGAGTCAATTGTTTGCAGCCCGTCTGGCAAAGGAAAATATCATGGTATATGAAGTCAGACCTGGAGTAATAAAAACTGATATGACTGCGGCTGTTAAGCAAAAGTATGACAAGCTGCTATTAGAAGAGGGATTGGCCGTGCAGGAAAGGTGGGGGCTGCCAGAAGATGTTGGAAAAGCTGTGGCTTCTTTGCTTGGAGGAAATTTCCCCTACTCTACCGGACAAGTCATTATGGTAGATGGAGGATTGGAGATGGGCAGGTTATGACATAAGCAAAGTGTGTTATAGTTCGGAAGTGTTGTAGTTCTGCAGTAAATTATTACTCAAAAGAACCTACAACACTATAACACTTCAACACTACAACACTACAACACTACAACACTTCAACCCCTTACAACTCAAAAACTACTACTCATGAATAAAAAACTAGCCTGGAGCTTATGCTGCATCGCCGCTCTTATCGTGGCGCTACTTACTTTTACCCCACTGATCACTCCTCATGGAATTTGGAAACCCACATGGATGGGTATGCCCTACACCTTATGGACCGGAATATTGCAATCCATAATATTGGTTGGCCTCACCTGGCTGGCTACACATTTACATCCCAGCAATCACAAATAAGCCTCAAAAAATAACTCATGCTACTAACACTAGGCATCATAGGTGCCATTTATATCGGGATACTTGTCCTGCTGGCTGTCAGAAGTAGAAGTCAGGAAAAAAGTTCAAAAGAATACCTCATGGCAGGTTCCAGCATTGGTGCGGTTCTGGGGTTTTTCACTTTCGCAGCGACCTTATTCAGCACCTTTACTTTATTAGGAATGCCGGATTTTTTCCGACAACATGGAGTAGGAGCCTGGATATTCCTCATGATTTCAGATGCTGTCATGGTATTTGGGATCGTTTGGCTGGGCTTTGAATTGAGGAAACGTGCCCGTTCAACAGAATATCTGGGTATGGCAGGCTTTTTACAAAATGCCTATCAATCAAAAATGGCTGGAATCGTAGCCTTCGGAGGAGCCTTTATCTTTCTCGTACCGTATGTCGCTATTCAAATCAGGGGAGTCGCTACTTTTTTTCATGCAGCCTTTCCCGAAGCTATTCCGATGTGGGCCTGGGCAGTTATTATGGTTGTGATTATGCTGGTTTACAGTGAGGTAGGAGGATTAAAGGCCATCATGTATAGTGATGTACTCCAGGGTATTTTGCTCCTGATTGCGAACTCAGGTAATCCTCCGGTGGTTTGCTTCTGGCAGTTTAGTTTTTCCCAAAAAAGCTCTGCTATGATGATTTACCAGATAAAATAGTGATAAAATAGTTTAATATCATGCACATTAAAGATTCTGATAGGCCCAGAGGGCAGCCTGAGTGCGATCGCGAACATCCAACTCACAGAAAATATTAGTTAGATGATTTTTAATCGTGCCTTCGGTCAGATTAAGGGCGGCTGCAATTTCTCGATTGCTTTTACCTTGTCCCAACAGCTTCAGGATCTCTAGTTCCCGCTGATTGAATTGAGCATGATAATCTGTTTTTTCCCGTTCAGGTTGGGTATTATTCAGTTGAGAAAACACCTTCGGAGCGATGGTAGGACCTAATTGGCTGTATCCCTGATGCAAACTGCGAATGGCCGCTGCCACCTTAGGGGCTGGAGTGCTTTTAAGCAAATATCCCAAGGCCCCAGCCTGAAGAGACTGGAACACATAGTCATCATTGTCAAAGGTGGTTAAGACTAGAATCCGAATCCAGGGGTAGCGGGTATGGATTTCTCGGGTTGCTTGCACACCATCGCAGATGGGCATCCGCACATCCATCAAGATAATATCAGGCTGTAACCTCTGGGTGAGGGCAATGGCTTCTTCACCGTGATTGGCTTCACCCACCACCTCGAGATCATCCTCCAGGGACAACAGTGCCGCCAGTCCCTGACGAAAGATGGGTTGATCATCAGCCAATAGAAGTCGAATCATCGTGGTATCCTAATCTGAATACAGGTGCCTTGTCCCGGTGTGCTATCTAATTGTATCGATCCGCCTATCAGCTGAACTCTCTCCTGCATACCCCTGAGGCCAAAACCCTGGGTGGGTTTAGCAATATCAAAGCCAATACCGTCGTCCTTTAGTTCAAGGATAACCGCATCAGCAGAAGCATATCCCCGGAGGTGAATAACCTGGGCTTGACTGTGTTTGCGGATATTTTCTAATCCTTCCTTAACCACACAGTAAAGCTGATGATTGGTTTGTAACGGCAGCTGGGGCAAATCTATTTTGCTTTTAACCGTTATGGAGGGGTTGGATGTAAAAGATTCCAGCAGCTGTGGCAGCGCCTTATTGAGATCAAAGGTCTCTTCTCGCATGGTGGTCACTGCCCGACGCACTTCTTGTAAGGATTGGCTGGCCAGCAGTTTGGCCGTCTCTAACGCTGCTTGAAGCTTATTAGAGTTTCGTTCGTAGAGTCGTTGTGCTAATTCTAGCTGCACATCAAGGGAGGTCAAAGTATGCCCCAATGAATCATGAATATCGCGAGCAATGCGGGTGCGTTCTAAATCTGCGGCTAGCAATTCAACTTCCTGAGTCAAGGCGATTGCTTGCTGACGACTCCTGTACTCAGCTACTAAGGTTAAACAGAGCAGAAGAATCAGTATGCTCATAGAAATATAGAGTACAAGGTTATTGAAAATCATATCTGCAAGCAATACTTGGGGAGCCTCTTGGATCATTTTTACTCGCTCTTCAAAAAGAGCTTTCTGCTCTTCAATTGGGTTTGAGAGATCAGTTAGAAAACCATTCATAAACTGCCACGCAAAACCTATATGCCAGGCAATACCGGCTAAAACAACCGTGATGATCACGTCCCGACGACGCAACAGAAAACAGCTTTTGGCTAAGTATAGAAAGAGAAAGAGATCCAAACCCACCTGACTAAAGATACGTGTCAGTAACAGACAGGCAATTTCGGCAAAGATATAGGCTCGTCGCTGCCACATGGGGCGACGAATTGGAAAGAAAAAGCTCAGAATGGCCAAAACTCCTAATACGCAGAAGACTAGATAGTCACTGTTATTGGCCTCATAGGGCAATGATTTATTCAGGATGAGAAAAATCAGTCTCAGGGTCACCATGACTAAGAATGCCCATTCCACATAGCGCAGGATTTTGGGAATTGAAGGATTAATGGTGGAAACCTGAGGAGTTGTCCGAGCTGACATCAGCTTACCCAATGTTTATGACTGCTTCTACAGCTTATGAAACTTATGGATAAATTTCCATGACAAACGTCATGTATCCATATGACCTTTCGCTATAGTCAGTTTGAAATGGCCTGTTTAATATTGAATTATAAGCAACTCTTCAGAGGATACGGTTTGTTATGAAACAATTTCAATTTGGTGCAGGTTTGATGATTTCTATTAGTTTGATGGGTTTTAGCCTTGGCAATCCACCGCTGCCCCTAACGGCAAAAACTGCTAGCGCTGCTGAAAGTCAGACCGCTCTAGCACCGTTACTTCAGCGGGAACTATTCTTTGGCGATCCAGAGATTACGGGTGCCCAGCTTTCCCCCGACGGTAAGTTTCTGGCCTTTCAAAAACCTCTAGATGGCGTGATCAATGTGTGGGTTAAGGGCATCGATGAACCGATGGAAGCTGCTCGTCCAGTCACGGCTGATGCTGAAAGCCCAATTATAATTTACTTTTGGAGCGCCGATGGTCGTTACATTCTCTACGCCCAGGATAAAGGGGGCAATGAGAATTTTCACATTTATGCGGTTGAAGCTAAATCTTTAGGTGAGACTAGCCCGGTAACCCGCGATTTAACCCCTGTAGAGGGGATTACGGCCATGATCTATAGCGTTCCTAAACGGACTCCCAACCACATCATTATCGGTCTTAACGAGCGCAATCCCCAGTTTCATGATGTCTATCGTTTGGATTTGACAACAGGCGAGCGGACGCTGCTGATTCAAAATGACGAGAATATTGCCCTCTGGACAACCGATTTAGACGGTAATGTGCGCATCGGCTATCGCCAAACCCTGGAAGGGGGGCATGAGATTCTGGCGGTGCAAAAAGATGGATTAACACCTGTTTACACCTGTCGAATTGAAGAAACCTGTGTCCCCATTCGCTTTCATAAAGATGGCCAACGGGTGTATCTGATCAGCAATCGGGATGGGAATTTAATGCAGTTAAAGCTGCTTAATCTCGAAAGCCAGCAGAGTCAGGTCGTGGAAGTTGATCCTGAAAACCAGGTGGATTTTGGCCGTGCAGTGTTTTCAGAAGCGACTGATGAGTTGATTGCTACCTCCTATGTTGGCGATCGCATCCGCATCTATCCTCAAAACGACAAGATAGCGGCTGATCTAGCCTTTCTGAAACAACAGCTGCCCGACGTTGATATTGTGTTGCAATCCCTTACTATCGATGATCGCTTTGCGTTGATTAGAACCCGGAGCGATGTGAATCCTGGGTCTACTTATCTATTTGATCGTAGTACTCAAACCCTGGAAAAACTCTACGATGATCGGCCAGAGCTGCCCAGGCAACATTTGGCCACCATGCAGCCGATCCGCTATACAGCCCGTGATGGTCTAGAGATTCCAGCCTATCTGACCCTGCCCCAGGGGGTAAACCCAGTCAAGCTACCGGTGATTGTCATGCCCCACGGTGGACCTTGGGGACGAGATATGTGGGGGTACAGGCCGTTTACCCAGTTTCTCGCTAATCGCGGTTACGCCGTTCTCCAACCCAACTTTAGAGGGTCTACTGGCTATGGTAAAGCCTTTCTCAATGCCGGTAACAACGAATGGGGCACGGGTGCGATGCAGCATGACCTGACGGATGGCGTGCAGTATCTGATTGATGCAGGGATTGCCGATCCCGAGCGTGTGGGAATTTTTGGTGGCTCCTATGGAGGCTATGCCACCCTAGCTGGTTTGGCATTTACACCAGATATCTATGCCGTTGGCGTATCCAATGTGGGGCCATCGAACCTGATTACCTTGCTCAAGTCAATTCCCCCCTATTGGGAATCGATGAAGGCTACCTTTGCTCTGCGGCTGGGAGATCCAGATGATCCGAGCGATCGCACCCGTCTAGAAGCCCAGTCACCCCTGTTTTCCGCCGACCAAATTCAGGCCCCGCTGATGGTGGTTCAGGGAGCCAACGATCCCCGAGTTAAGCAAGCGGAGTCAGACCAAATTGTGGCCGCATTACGAGATTTAGGCCGACCCGTGGAATATCTGATTGCCCCGGATGAAGGCCATGGTTTCCGTAAGGAGATCAACTCACTGGCCATGACAGCTGCATTAGAGAAGTTTTTAGCTGAACATTTAGGCGGACGTTACCAGGCTGAGATGTCTTCAGAGGTACAGGCTCAACTAGACAAATTAACTGTTGATATTGACACTGTCACAGTTAATTAATCCGGTGAGCCTGAGATTGTTGAACTTGACCCAGCAATTTACAACCGCTATTTGGGAACCTACCAATTACTCCCTAATATGGAGATCGCTATTCGAGTCGAGGAACAACAACTACTCGCCCAAGCCACAGGGCAGGAAGCGTTTACCCTTTACCCTGTTTCAGAAAGTGACAGCTCCCACACTGACTCTTTGAGTTCAGTGTGGGCTTCCCAGCCAATCCAGCTATTGCTTAGGAGGCGCTGGGCTTTAAGAACGGACTGCCCTGCCGCTCTGTTTTTTTGGTCTTTTGTTTAATAATGTTTGACCAACTTTCCAGCATTTATGGCCTTTGGCCACGCTACGCGAACGGCTTTGAAAGTCAGTATTATGAGTATAACACATCGATTGGTCTTTTGTGAAAGACTCTGTGGAAAATTTATCCCACATCTCAATGCGCAGCATGAGTGTGGGATGAATTTTGCCAGAAACTAAATTCTTGGCTCAGGTTGCAGATATCACGATTCAATTCAATTTCTCAGCAGATGAAACGGTTAACGGACTAACACTTTATCAAGCGGGTCAGGAATTGATTGCATCCAAGGTGAATTAATTTAATAGATTGAGATTGGGGGCACACTGCTGTGTGTCCCGTGCAAAATTGCTAACGATACTAACGAGGAGCCTCTAGTTATGGAAACAGAAACGACTCAACCTACTGCAAGACAAGTATTAACTCAGGCGGCAGCAGGTGCGGCTGCCGGATTACTGGTGGGCATCGCTATCATGTCTATCTATCGATGGCTTTGGCATGTAGAGATATCTTTGAATACAATAATGCTTTTAAGCATAGGCTTCTCCATTTACTGTGGAGTTTTATCAGCTTGGCTAGGGAAAAGATTCTGGAATTTACTCGGTACCTTTCTCAGCCATATCAGCTGATAGTTGGTTTGGGGCAAGGCCCCCTTAGAGCTGATTCGTCAAGTAAATCTTAAGAAGTCTGAAAGCCTTGCTATGATTGTCTTTTCGGTATTAAATAGTTCAATTGTTCTATTTTAGCGCAAGCCTTATCCTACAAGGTTTAGTGCGAGTTTACGAATCAGCTCTAAGGAAGTATGTTTACAACTCAAATCAAAATGCTATATGACTAACCCATTTCCAGGGATTCATCCCTACCTCGAACAACCGGAATATTGGTCGGATTTCCACAACCAATTGGTGGCGGCTTTGGCTAGAGCATTAATTCCGAAACTGCTACCTAAATATCGGGTAGTCACGGATAAGTGGGTTTATAAGATTGCTGGCTCAACCAAGATTGCCATTGGTAGACCCGATGTTACGGTTCAACAAAGCCGAGATGCTTCAGCTGCAATGGCTACAGCAGTTGCGGTATCTGAACCGTTAGTTCAACCGATTAAGGTAGCTGTTCCTTTACGAGAAGAAGTCCGACAATCCTACATCGAGGTTAAAGATGTAGCCACTAAGGAAGTGGTGACAGCGATTGAAGTTATCTCTCCTGCCAATAAACGAGGAGAAGGGCGTCAGAAATACGAGGCCAAACGGCAGCAGATATTCGAGAGTATGACTCATTTGGTCGAAATTGACCTGTTGCGAGATGGGGAACCTCTACCTGTTTCTAACAGCAGTAATCCCAGTCATTATCGGATATTAGTCAGTCGTTCTAATACCCGTCCCACGGCTGACTTGTACCTTTTTAATTTATGCGATTGGCCGTAGGCCACGCCAAAGGCGAACGCATTCCCTCTTTTCGGCTTCCCCTTCTTCCTGGGGATACCGAACCAATGGTAGAATTACAGACATTAGTGGATGAGCTTTATGACCAGTTAGGCTACGACTATTTTATTGACTATAGCAGCAATCCGCCATTCCCTTGGTCGGAGGATGATGTGGCATCTTGGGCAGGAGATCGTCGATAAAATTTTTGAATCAGGACAAGAATGAACAGCAAGATAAATGTTCGCAGATTGCCCAACCTTTGTTTTCCCTGCTCAATTATCCATTAAGCGATTGGCCGTAGGCCACGCCAAAGGCGATGAAGCTAAGCTTCCGCTAAAAGCGAACGCGACTTAGATAAACTCCCCATAATCCCAGTAAAATTAACCGACGTGAGTTCTTTATCTTCTGCTCTCTCGTTATATCTCAATTCCAAGGATTAACGGTTATGTCAAGTCAACTAGAACCCCTACTAAAGCTAATAGTTCCACAATCTTTGGACCTCAACGTCAGTCACCAACAGTTTGAACAGTTAGCTAATGCTAACCGAGACCTGAGATTAGAAAGAACTGCTGAGGGAAAATTGATTGTGAATCCACCAACAGGATGGGAAACCGGTAAAAGAAATCTAAGTATTAGCAGGCAATTGGGCAATTGGTATGAGGAAAACCCGGAACAAGGAGAAGCATTTGACTCATCTACCGGATTTGAACTTCCCAATGGCTCCAATCGTTCCCCTGATAGCTCTTGGGTGTCACGTAACCGCTGGGATGCACTGACAGAGGAACAAAAACAAACTTTCCCTAAAGTCTGTCCTGATTTCGTAATTGAGTTGCGATCAAAGTCTGACAGTCTCAAGGAGCTACAGGCAAAAATGCAAGAGTATATTGACAATGGCTTGCGCTTGGGGTGGCTGATTGACCCTCAGAATCGACGGGTTGAAATTTATCGCTCAGGACAAAACACTGAGGTTATAGATAATCCCAAAGAGTTATCTGGAGAAGCAGTGCTTCCCGGTTTCAAACTTAAATTACAAGGTATTGTAAACTGATTCCCAGGGTAAACCCATCCTACGTTTAACAGCAACTAGAAGATGCTGATAAATTCGTTATTCTCCTGCTCCAAGTTAAGGACAATTCAGCTATCAGCTAATGCGCTACGCGCACGCGTGCGCGTTCAGCTTTTGAATAAAAGAGGTAAGCATTCGTTTAATACTGAGTTAAATCCCAGCGTCGTTCGCACAGCGTGGCCAAACGCGCCCCGCGTGGCCAAAGGCCAAGGCCAAAGCCTGTGCCACACGCGAACGATGTTTTTTTTGAAGCTGAACGCGCACGCGTGAGCTTTTAGCTCACCGCTGTTCGCGTAGCTTGGCCAAAGGCCTTTCGCTGAGGGCTGACCGCTGAGGGCTGACCGCTTACGAATTCTTGATAAATTCTTGATTTTCCGGGATTAGCCTTTGTAGCAGGTTAAGGTAGTAAAGAAGCAGTTAGGAGAGTTTACGATTATGGAATCCCATGATTTTTTGATGTTAGTTCTGTTACTAAGTCCTGGTATGTTGCTTTCAGCAGTGATCATGCTCACCTTTGCCGCTGGTGGCTAAGCTCGACAAAGTCTAATCAACTATTCTCTACCTGGAAAATTAATCAAGCCGTGGGACATACACTTAATTGCCTTGGCTTGGGAGAAATATCTGAGTATTTCTATCAAGAGTATTTCTATCAAGCAAGAATCCCACGGCACTTTCAAGCTTTAGTGCTGGACGTGTTACATTTCCCGAATCACGGTCTGACCATCCTTAACTTCTCCAACTAGAACCAGATCCGTAACCCCAACAAATAAACCATTTTCCAGAACACCAGGAATATTATTGATAGTTTTTTCTAGCTCAGCTGGGTTATCAATGGCATCAAATTTGACATCAACGACCATATTTCCCTGATCTGTAATCACTGGTCCAGCTTTTTTGACCCCCATGCGCAGTTCCGGTTTACCCCCTAGCTTTTCAATGGCATTCATAACTGGTGTGATTGCCATCGGGATAACTTCTACAGGTAATAGGAAGGTAGACCCCAAGTGTTCAACTATTTTAGTGCTATCGACTACTACGATAAATTGTTTGGCCAGGGAATCTACAATTTTCTCACGGGTGTGGGCAGCGCCACCCCCCTTAATCAAATTTTTCTGGGGATCGACTTCGTCAGCACCATCAATCGCTACATCTATGTGATCCACCGCATCAAGGGTAGTCAAGGGAATGCCGTACTGTTTCGCCAAGACTTCTGCCTGGAAAGAGGTGGGGATGCCTACAATATCCTTAATCTCTCCAGAGTTTAAGCGATCGCCTAAAAACTGAATTGCATAGGCAGTCGTTGAACCAGTGCCTAGCCCCACAATCATTCCCGACTGCACCCGCTTGGCAGCTGCTTTGCCAACTTCCTGTTTCATTAACTTAATGGGGTCAATTTCTGCACTCATAACAACGTTAGTGATTAGTGGTTAGTGGTTAGTGGTTAAAACGTAAGTTTTAGTTCACAACTGACAATTGTAAATCCATCAGGTAACACAGGATGCAAAATTACCTGAGCTTGCCAGACTTTTAATCGGCAAGGGTTAAGCTAATAGGTAGTTGGTAGTGGACACACAACATTAACAGCTATCTATCAAGCTCAATAGTTTGCTGTTTCGTTGGCTTGAATTTGTTTGGTATTGGTAAGCTATCGGGATCTGGTTGTAACCTCCCTTTTAAATGACCATAAACCTATCGGGATTTGCCAGTGTACATGAACCAAAAAAAAGAAAAGACTCTCTGTCTGGCAGAATGAGTCAGATATCGATATTAAAGTAGTACTATCAGCAGACTGGTATAACCCAGGCGCTTGGTGATTAGATCTTTTATTAAAAAATTGCGTCGAAAGCCTGAAGCTTTACAGAGCAATAAGCCCACGCCTCCCTGACGGGTATGGCGTAGGGCTAATCTCACTCAAAATTAAGAGTTAGTAGTTTGAGCCGATAACATTTCTTTCAGCTTTGCCAATTCATTAGCCCAACGGGGATCGGGTTGAATTCCAGCGGGGTCAGATGTAGTCTGTTGATGCTTACGCTTATTAGACTTATTCTTGTTGTTGTTACGGCGAGGGGGAGGATTGTTGCTGGTAGATGAGGTTGATGCTTGATTGGGTTTTTCTTTCTCCTTAGATGGTTCTTTCTCTACATTCTTGGATCGTGGCAGGGCTTTTTCAATTTTCAAGGCAGTATCCTTGAACATAAGACCATTGAACTTTTCAATGAATTGATCAGCCTCCTCATCCGTTGCCACCGTGACGAAGCCGAAGCCCCGACATTTACCAGTTTTACGATCTTTAATCACTTTTGTGGTAAAGTTGTCACCGGCTTCAGCAAAAATAGCTTGCAGCTCATCACGGTTTACTTCTTCTTTAGGTAAGTTACCTATGTACAGGCGAATGGACATTTAGAGATACCTCCGGGCTATAACAAAAAAAAAGGAAAAAATTGTTGACACCAGTCACTAGGGTGGATAAGGAGAAATTTGAGGGACGAACACTTACCACGTCTAGACAATCTTCTGACGTACCTTACCAACCTCAACTGAACAGACGGATGCAGTAAAATCAAAACTCCTATATACCACATGTTCGGAGCTACTACTACCCACACGTTGACCTCTGGTTTACCATTAGCTCCGATTCTAGTTAACAGTTTTTTACTTACTCTGATCTAATTATTACAGAATGTTTACACCATATCATGGACATAATCAAACATTCAGTCGGTTAGTGATTATAACATTGTATATTCCCAGATGAAAGTCTTAAGCTCTAAAAAATAGGTTGTGATGCCTTCCGATAAATTTCGTCACCAGTTACGTCAAGAAGCACAACAATGGCAAACAGAAGGGTTGATTGATGCTGGCCTATACGCTCAATTAGCGGAACGCTATCAATTTAGTGACCTGGAAGTAGCGGCCCGTAATCGATTCGTCGTAATTTTGCTAGTTCTAGGCAGTCTTCTCTTAGGCTTGGGCATGATCACCTTTGTGGCAGCCAACTGGCAAGCCTGGTCTCGGTGGTTGAAAGTGACCTTGCTTCTGAGTGTCTTCTTCGGGATCAACATTGCTGGCTTCTATCTATGGCGAGACCCAACCCAAGGTAGGCATTGCCGTTTGGGACAGGGTTTATTACTTTTAGGAGCCCTGACTTTAGGAGCCAATATAGCACTGATGTCCCAAATGTTCCACCAAAGTGGACCACTGTATCAGTTATACCTGATTTGGGGATTAGGAGTCTTAGCCATGGCTTATAGCCTACGCTTGACCCTATTAGGGATGCTGGCAATGGTCTTGATTGGGTTAGGGTATGTGCGAGGAATGTCCCAGCCAGAATTTTTGGCAATCACAGAGTTGTCTTGGCTAAGGCTAATCATACAACATATGCCAGTGTTTGCGGGTTTACTGTTTATTCCCTTGGCTTACTGGTGTCGTTCACGATGGATGTTTCGCTTAAGTGCGATCGCAGTAGTTGCTGCCCTGGAATGGAACTTGATCAACTTCGAGCTATGGCCTTATCCCGGTTGGATTGCTGCGATCGCATGCGCTCTACCACCAGCCTTGTTATGGTCATACGGGGGTTTCCTGGGAAGAATTCAGCCCAACCTCCAGGAATTTAATAGCACAGCCCGCACCCTTGGGATCACCTTCCTCAGCCTATCATCTTATTTTTTGTCTTTCCACGTGTTATGGGATAGTTCCCCATCAGTCAAACCGCTAGTTGAAGTCACCTCAATACTCCTGAAACCTGCCGTGATTGATAGTGTCATTTTAGGTAGCTTAACGATCTGGGCATGGAGCAGACTGTTACGTCGAATGGACTCAATCACTAAGGGTGTGGCTATTATGATTGTGATCAGCGCCCTAGTTCCCTATTGGCATCTCAGTATTGGTATTCTACCCATCATAGCGGTATTCATCTTCAATCTGCTTTTATTCCTAATCGACATCGGTTTAATCCGCGCCGGACTAGCAGAGGGGAAACGAGGTTTATTCTGGGGTGGCATGGTGCTACTGACGCTGCAAATTTTGACCCGGATGCTGGAGTACGATACTGCTTTGTTAGTCAAATCCATAGTCTTATTCCTCTGTGGGCTAGGTATTATTGGTGCTGGACTATGGTTTGAGCGCTATTTGAAGTCTGAATTATGATTTATGATTTATGAATTATGAATTATGAGCATTAATTCTGAGTATTCCCGTCCTATACCAAGCTGGCGATTCTGGGTACCTCTTTTATTTCAAACTGCACTAATTATTACTGTTCCCACCCAGGCAATTTACACTACACTGACTGGAAAAACTGTCATCCTTCAGACAGCGCCAGTAGACCCTTACGAACTTTTGCGAGGCTATTCCCAAACTCTAAGATACGATATTTCTAATCAGGACAACTTACGCAATCTTCATGGCTGGCAAAAACTGCCCAAGCAACAACCTAATGGCAACAAGGTAACCTTTATCAAGCCTGGTACCCGTTTTTACGTAATTTTAGAAGCACCAGACTCATCCAACTCAACTCAACTACCAATAGCCTGGAAACCAGTAGGCTTAAGTGCCAAATTCCCTTCCCGACTACCAGCTAATCAGATTCCCCTCAAAGGTGTTGCTAACTATGGCTCGATTGAGTATGGATTGGAAACTTACTATATGCCAGAAGACCAACGGCAACAAATTAATGAAGAATTAAATAGTGCTAGGCAAGAGAACTCTAATCTACCGATATCACCACCACCAATTGTGATGGAAATTAAGGTGGATGCTCAAGGAAATGCTTTACCAATCGGAATCTGGGCACTGGTAAGTAAGGATTCTCAACAGCCGATTCGCAAGTATCGGTTTTAAGAGGGAATCGGGAATCGGGAATCGGGAATCGGGAATCGGGAATCGGGAATCGGGAATCGGGAATCGGGAATCGGGAATCGGGAATCGGGAATCGGGAATCGGGCAAATAGTGTAATTCAGATTTAACCCTACCCTACACCGAATCGCCAAAGGCGAACAACATTTTTGAATTAAGAATGTAGAATGTAGAATTGGGAATTCTACATTCTACATTCTGCATTCTACATTCTGCATTATGACAGACAACCTTGGCCTTTTGGCTGCGCTATGGAACCCTTAATCAACTCGCCAGTTAAACGGCAAAATAGAATAAATCCCCTTCGGGTCATTGAAGGTTGTGAAAATTGCCAAATCCTGTTTTAGCTTCAGCAACTCTGTAGTTAGTGGCTCAGGTAATTGTCGGCTTGTGAGCCTAACATCATTAGTCAGTGTCTCCAGAATCCTTTCCTCGAAACTAGGAATTTTTGGATACTCTTCTACTTTCCAATCATTCTTTAACTTAGCTTGTTGAGCTGCATACTTAATAGCATCATTAATACCCCCAATCTCATCAACTAAACCTATCTCCTTGGCGTCTATACCTGACCAAACCCGTCCCTGAGCAATATCTTTCACCTTGCCCTTAGGCAATTTACGTGACTCTGCTACTTTGTCAATGAACTGGTCATAAATCTGATTAACCATGGTTTGGTAGATTGCCAACTCTTGGTCTGTTTTGGGACGGACAGTACTTTGAATATCCGCTAAAGAAGCTGTTTGTACAATATCCCAGGTCAGACCATTGTTGTTAGCTAATTCTTGGATATTAAAAAGTACACCAAAGACACCAATAGAACCAGTGATAGTATTTGGCTCAGCAAAAATTCGGTCGCTATAGGTAGAAATCCAGTAGCCACCAGAAGCTGCCACATTGCCCATAGACACAATCACTGGCTTTTCTTGACGGATCAGCCGCACTTCCCGTTGAATAATCTCAGAGGCTGTAGCACTGCCACCAGGACTATTAACCCTGAGCACTACTGCTTTAATATCTTTATCCAGCCGTAGCTCGCGCAGCTGTTTAGCAAAGCGTTCACCCCCTACTTGCTCAAGGTTTCCCTGACCGTCAACAATGCTACCCTCGGCATAAACTACGGCAATTTTATGCTTAGACTTGCGATTTTTAGAGTAAGGACTTTTCGCACTAGCGTAAGTAGCCAGCTTAATTTTCCGGAACGATTTATCCTTTTCTTTTTCTCCAGTAAGCTCCTTGAGAGTAGCAATCACCTCATCGAAGTATCCAACTTGATCCACCAAACCTTGACGTTTGGCCTCTGATGCGATCAACATCCCTTTAGTATTAGCGATCGCTTGCAAGGTCTTGGGAGTAATCTCACGACTTTTCCCCACAGTTGTCAAAAATTCATCCCAAATATCATCTAACAATTCTCGAGTCTGTTCCCGACTTTCAGGACTGAGCTGTTTGAGCAAGAACGGTTCAACTGCGGACTTGTACTTGCCAACTCGAACTACCTGAACACCAATACCATACTTCTGGAGAGCTCCGGTCAGAAAAAGTTGGGCAGAGTTCAAGCCATTGATTTCCACAACTCCCATCGGGTTAAGAATTATCGTATCCGCAACTGAGCTAAGATAGTATTCCCGTTCTCCCAAATCTACGTCATAGGCAATAATTTTTTTCCCAGCAGCTCGGAAACGTTCCAGAGCCTCCCTTACCTCCTTGAGATTTGCCAAGCCAGTGTTGCCAACAGTTTTAGATGCAGCTCCATCCAGGTAGAGAGCAACAATGCGCTTATCTTTAGTTGCCTTATCCAGAGTATCGAGCACCTTGCGCAAAGGGATGATATTGGTTTGTTGACCCGATAACACCTCTTCAATCACTTCACTAGTGCTTGAGGTAGGATTGGTATCGCTGATATTGACCGATAAATCAAACACCAGTACTGATTTATCTTGAACCTGTGGCCCTGTATCTTTGGATGCTACTGCAATCAGTAGAAACAGGAATCCACTAGTAGCTAAACTAAAAAATAGAATTAAACCGGCAAGACTTCCTACTAGGCTGGCAAAGGTTTGTTGAAGAAATTGACGCATTTGGTAAAGGATTAAGGATTAAGGATTAAGGATTAAGGATTAAGGATTAAGCATAAAGAATGAATTATTAAGCATAAAGGATTAAGGATTAAGGATTAAGGATTAAGGATTAAGCATCAAGGATTAAGGATTAAGGATTAAGGATTAAGGATTAAGGGCGATTCCCGATTCCCGATTCCCGATTCCCGATTCCCGATTCCCGATTCTCTATTCCCGATTCCCGATTCCCGATTCCCGATTCCCGATTCCCGATTCCCGATTACCACTATCCTAACTTTTTCAAAGTGTTGGATTGCTTGAGATCAGACAACGTAGCATTACCGGTGCAGAATAGAGCAGTAGTGATTTCTGCCATCAACAGTTGCACTAAGGCATCAACGGCATCTACTGACTCAGCTGCTGCTTGCAGGAATGGTAATGCTAGACCAGCAATATCGGCTCCTAATGCGATCGCTTTTGCCACATCCAAACCATTGCGCAATCCCCCAGATGCAATTAAGGGAATGTCGGGGGCAATGGCTCGAATACTGGTAATGCACTCAGCGGTTGGTAAACCCCAGTCACCAAAGGTCTGTCCTAACCGACGCTGATGAGCGGTTAATCCTCGCTCACTTTCTACCTTTGCCCAAGACGTGCCCCCGGCACCAGCAACATCAATAGCGGTAACACCAGCCTCCAGCAACCTCTGGGCCATAGCGGCTGAGATGCCATTACCCACTTCTTTAGCAATCACTGGTACCGTTAACTTACTGCATAAACCATTAATTTTGTCAAGTAACCCCTTGAAATTAGTATCCCCGTTAGCTTGAATGCACTCCTGCAAGGGATTGATGTGCAAAATCAGCGCATCTGCTGTTAACAGGTCAACCACCTTTTGGCATTCTTCTAGTCCATAACTGTAGTTCAGCTGAACCGCACCGATGTTGGCAAATAGGATAATATCTGGAGCTTGGGAGCGCACCGCAAAGGTATGACCAACCTCGGGTTTTTCCACAGCTACTCGCTGAGAACCAACCCCCATGCCTAGTTTGTAATGTTGGGCAACCTCAGCCAGACGAAAATTAATCGTTTTTGCCTGTTCAGTACCACCAGTCATAGAAGAAATCAACAATGGTGCTCCCAAGGATTTCCCCAGAAATGTAGTAGATATGTCAATCTCACTGCGGTTTAGTTCTGGTAAGCAACAGTGAGTGAAGCGGTACCTTTCCAGTCCATTGGTATTGGCACGAAATTGAACATCTTCATCCAGACAAATCCTGATGTGGTCAGCCTTTCGCTGTTGGGTTTGGGTCATAATAATTTGGAAAATAAGAGCAATCTGATCACGATTCAGGCGCTAATTACTTTAATTAATTCCACTCCATCCCGACCATCATTATCGTTTAGATAAACCTTTACCTGTTCTTCGGCGGATGTGGGGAGTAGCTTGCCGGTAAAATCTGGACTAATCGGCAGTTCCCGATGTCCTCGGTCTACTAGCACTAATAATTTAATCGTTTGGGGTCTACCATACTCAAGCACCGCGTTTAGAGCAGCACGAATGGTACGTCCTCTATAAATGACATCATCTACCAACACCACTATCTTACGATCAAGATCGAAGGGAATATCTGTTTTTGCCGGGGTACGGATACCAATTCGATCAAGATCATCCCGATAAAAGGTGATATCCAACGCTCCCACTGGCACACTGACCTGCTCTAGGGTTTCAATCTGACGTCCTAGCAACTGAGCTAAAGGAACACCTCTGGTATATATACCCACCAGTGCTAGTTTGGACAAATCACTCACTTGTTCGATCACTTGAGATGCCAAACGATTGACTGTACGGCGCAGTTCTTCAGCTGATAGGATTTCAATGGTTTGAGTAGGCATCCTGGTTAATTAAAAATTTCAGCAGGATACCCCGCCCACAGTCCTATAGTTAGGCGGGGACAGGGCTGTCAAGGTTTTGAGATTATACCAGACGTTCAGCTATTACCGTGGAGCAAGAGATGAAAAGGTTCTAGCATCAGCAATTCCATTGGGAAATAAGCCTTTGTCCCGTTGATATTGCTTCAGGGCTGCCTCTGTGTCTGGTCCAAATACGCCATCTTTTAATCCTTTATAGTAGCCTAGGGAAATCAAGCGATTCTGAAGGCTATTCACTCTTGTGCCACGACTACCTCGTTTTAATGGAGTAATGATGGTAGCAGCAACAGCAATACCAGAATTGCCCCGTAGTGCTGATAACGTACGAGAGTCAGCAATGCCATTTGCTGGCAGTTCCCGAGAAAGCTGATAATCTTTGACTGCAGTCTCAGTTAATTTACCATAGTATCCCGTTATTGGCCCTTTGTAGAATCCCAAGTCTTTGAGGCGATTTTGAAGTTTTGTAACCGATTCGCCATTGCTGCCTGGTCGCAACTCAGTCACGTTGGTAAGAATATCCTTATCTTTATCCTTATCATTAGGATTTTTGGCTAAGTCTGACAAAGTCCGAGAGTCAGCAATACCAGTCACTGGTAGTCCCCTCAAGCGCTGAAATTTTATGACCCCTGCTTCAGTTAAACGACCGTAGAATCCCGTTACTGGACCGTTGTAGACTTTCAACTCCCTCATGCGCTGTTGCAGTTTGGTCACAGCAGTTCCTCTGTTACCTCGCCGTAACTGAGTGGCGCTGTTGATCGAACCACCATTGATTACGAATAAGGTGTTTTGTCCAGCAACGCCATCCGCCCGTAATCCCTTGGCTCGCTGAAATTTAATTACCGCTGCTTGGGTCATGCGCCCGTAATAGCCAGTGATCGGACCATTAAAAAATCCTAAGGTTGTCAACTTCTTTTGCAGATCGCTGACTACCGTTCCTCTACTACCGCGTTTGAGCTGTGTGTTTGTTGGTAGACGAATATCAGTACCAGCAGTTTTATATAACGCTGCTAGGGTTTTTGGTCCAGCCACACCATCTATTGGTAGTCCCTTCTTTTGCTGAAAGATAGCAACATAAGACTGGGTTAACATGTCATAGTTGCCAGTAATCCGACCTTTATAAAAGCCAGCCGCTGCCAACTCTCTCTGAAGAGAAGTCACCTGTGCTCCACGGCTGCCTTTTTGAAGTACTTTAGCACTGGCATTAGCAGCGGTACTGAGGATGGTTAGGGCAATTGCGATCGCACTAATCTTGATCCAAGCTGAACTAGGAATAGTGGGAGTGTTTAGCCCATCTAACCATCGAATTAAACCATTATCATCTTGCCACGGAAAATTATCCGCGTCTTCATAGGACTCGGCAAGATTAACGCAGACTAAGCTTTCCATCGCTTTCCTACCAAATTTTTTTTTATGATAGCCAGTTCTCTAGCAATATTTGTATTGTGTTCATAACACTACTATCTTAATGGAGATCAGCAAGCCCACGTCATCCCCAGTTACCTTCATCGGTCATAACTGCTGATCCGATCATCCCTTTACCTGATCACCCCTTTAGCTGATCACTCCTTCACCAGTTCCCAGGTAATATCTTTGATCCCAATAATGAGCAATCTTGAAGGAGCAATCTTTTAGCAATCTTTCCGGATGTAGTCCATTTCAGGCTGGATTTAAGAGTTATAACGGATGTGATCAAAGTAAATCTCCTGGATAATTACCCTAAAAAGGTAAATCTCCTGGATATTGCCCCCAGCTTACTGCTGGGGGTTTTTATTGTAATCGCGTCGCACAGTGATGCGATCGCCTCAGAAGTGTTGAACAGGGAATAGGTAATAGGTAATAGGGAATCGGGAATCGGGAATCGGGAATCGGGAATAGGTAAGAAGTAGTTTTCGAGGCTTAAGAGTATCGTTAACTACATTTTTGAGCCTGGTCTTGATGCAGGCGTGAGCGACTGCATCAAGACCGGAAGATAAAATCCAAGTTTTACAAAGCTTTTAGCCATTTATCCCTCACCATTATTTGTAAATACCCGCGCGCTTATTGCTATAGAGCAACCCAACTCTCTAGATTAATTCCAAAGGGGATGACCATGCCTAATTTTTGTTGGCCCATCCTCAATTCATATATTCTCAGTCTCTTGGTTTTTTTGAGCCCAACCATGAAATCTTTCCGGAGCTAGTCAATTTCCTGCTGGATTTAAGAGTTATAACGGATGTGATCAAAGTAAATCTCCTGGATAATTACCCTAAAAAGGTAAATCTCCTGGATATTACCCCCAGCTGACTGCTGGGGGTTTTTATTGTGATCGGCGCTCTACAGTAATGGGATCGCGGATCATAACTGTGCCAAAACCGCCTCTGAGCAACCTGACTCTCTAGATTAATTCCAAAGGGGATGACCTAATTTTTGTTGGCCCATCCTCAAGTCATATCTTCTGAGTCTCTTCAGTTTTTTGAGCCCAACCATCACCAATCTTTCCGGATGTAGTCAATTTCAGCCTGGATTTAAGAGTTATAACGGATTTAGTAAAGATAAATCTCCTGGATATTGCCCCCAGCTGACTGCTGGGGGTTTTTATTGTGCTCGGCGCTCTACATACAGTAATGGGATCGCGGATCATCACTGTACCAAAACCCCCTGTGAACAACCTCACTCTTAGGTGCGCTCTTACCATTAAGAATTTAATTCGTCACGGGTCGCACCTCTAGATTCATCAACTTTCGATACGGATGACCATGGGGAATTTTTGTTTGCCCATCGTCAAGTCATATATTCTGAGTTTCTTCGGTTTAATGAGCCCAACCATGATCAATCTTTCCGGATGTAGTCAATTTCCTGGCGGATTTAAGAGTTATAACGGATGTGATCAAAGTAAATCTCCTGGATAATTTTCCTCAGCTGACTGCTGGGGTTTTTTTTTGTAATCGGCGCTCCACAGTGATGCGATCGCGAATCATCACTGTGCCAAAAGGGTGCATCTCATTTTTGCCGTTTGGGTGGTGCGTTACGGGACGGATTGTCCTAACACTTGCTACCGATAAAATAAGGGCTCGCCCGTCTTATCACGCACCCTACGAACATTTACAAATGTGAGATGCACCCTGCCAAAACCCCCTCGCTTATCAACCTAACTCTATAGATTCATCTACTTTCTTTACGGATGACCATGCGTAATTTTTGTTTGCCAATCGTCAAGTCTGTTATTCTGAGTTTCTTAGGTTTTTTGATTCCATCTACTTATCAAACACCCACTTATGGGAATAATTATGAGCTAAGTAGCACACAACCCACTCTCCAATCAATTGAAAACAAAAACTATACTCAAGCTCAAATTGATTATTTTTTGGAAATTGCCTTAGGCTCGGAATACCGCTCCTCCAATCCTACTATCAAAAAATGGGACAAAAATGTGAGGATTAAGGTAATCGGCTTGCCAACCCCTGAAGATTGGCAGACTTTGTCAACCGTTATTGATGAAATAAATACGATTACTCAAGGTTCAATTCAAATAAACTTTGATGATAATAATCCCAATCTCAAGATTTATTTTGTTCCCGAATACGAGTTTCGTCGCTATGAGCCTAACTATCGACCGGTCAATTTTGGTTTTTTTCGGACTTGGTGGAATAACCAGGTAATTTATAAGTCAAGAATTATGATTTCTACAACTAGCATTACTCAAAAAGCACGGTCTCACCTAATCCGAGAAGAGCTCACCCAATCTATAGGACTGATGAGGGATTCCTATAAATACAGAAATAGTGTATTTTTCCAAGGGTGGACTGATACGACTGAATATGCGGAGATTGATCAAGCTGTCATAGAAATGCTATATAGACCAGAAATTCGTCCCGGAATGACTAAAGCAGAAGTTATCAATGTTCTGAATAGCCTTAGGTTTGCGAGGTAATCATAGCAGTAGGGTGCGTTATTAACGCACCTTACAGATAGAGTTACTGGGTAAGTCCTGTCCTATAAAGATTCAGATTAAAAGAATTTAGAGGTGGTGTAAGGACCATAGACCCAATTGCCACTGTTCAGCTGTAGCCAATTGCCATTTCTAGCAACCACAGGTTTGAGTACAGATCCACTGGGAACACAGGTAACAGCCTGACCAGTACCAGGACCAGGGAGTGCTTTCAAACACCCACCATTGGGAGTCTTGACTTTGATTCCTGATTCCAAAATCGGACTACCTCCACCACCTTCACTACTTTGATCAAATAATTTAGAGGTAGTGTAAGGACCATAAACCCAATTGCCACTGCTCAGCTGCAGCCAATTCCCATTTTTAGCAACCACAGGTTTGAGTGCAGATCCACTGCGGACACAAGCAACAACCTGACCAGTGCCAGGACCAGTCAGTGCTTTCAAACACCCACTATTGGGAGTCTTGACTTTGATTCCTGATTCCAAAATCGGACTACCGCCACCCCCTTGATCACTGCCATTAAAGTATCGAGAGGTAGTGTAAGGACCATAAACCCAATTGCCACTGCTCAGCTGCAGCCAATTCCCATTTTTAGCAACCACAGGTTTGAGTACAGCTCCATTGCTAACACAGACGACAGCTGCGGAAGTATCGCTCGGACCTTTGCGTGCAGTCAAGCAACCACCACTTGTCTTGACTTTGATCCCTGTTTCTAAAGCCGCAAACACTGGAGCCGTTACACTCAGACTCGCTAACCAGACCGCACATCCTAGTAAACCGAGCCAAGCAGTGTTAGGAATTTTAAACCAGTTGAGGTTGAGTTCTCTTAGATCTAGATCACAATCAATACCTACTGCTTCTTCATAGGATTCATAGGAATGAGTGTAAGCAAGTACTTCCACGTTTATCTCCTTTTTTAAGTTTTATTAAGTTTTGAGGCAATTATGATCAGAATTTGCCCTAAAGTTGAGTAAAAATAGATGGCTTTGCTGTCAGCTGGAAGACCCAAGGGTAATCGGTAATCGGTAATCGGTAAGTGACCCAACTATACTTGATGTCATTCTTTTGTTCAGCAATGCCAAATAAATTGCTGGAAAAAGGTTATAAGACAATTTACTCCCATAGAGGAAAATTTAAGCAAAAAAAAATAATTGCCTGATTAAACGATAACGTTGTGTAAAGCGTTCGCAAAGCGTGGCCAAAGGCCAATCGCATATTGCACTAGACAAAAAACCAACCCTATACCCAGCCAAATTAAAAAGCAATATCGTGTCAGCTCTAAGGCTTGGTCAATTTTGCCTGGTGTGATCTCGTAGGTAGGTTTCCCTAATAAGGGTTTTTGCTTGACAACACCACTGTAAACATTAGTACCTCCCAGCTGAACCTCCAAAATCGCAGCAAAAGCCGATTCACTCCAGCCAGAGTTAGGACTCGGATCAGCAATAGCATCACGGCGACACAGACGCCAGATCTGCTGGGGTTTTCCAGACATCAAGGCTAGGGTCAATACGGTTAATCGACAGGGGATCCAGGTTAGTAAATCTTCAAATTTAGCACTAAACCAACCTAAATTCGTGTAAGGTTCTCGGCGGTAACCGACCATCGAATCTAAAGTACTGGCAGCTTTATAAGCTAAGGCCAGAGGAACACTACCAACCCCAGGAATTAACGCTCCAACAATGGCATAGAACAGAGGGGCTGTGACCCCATCGGTAGTGTTTTCCGCCACCGTTTCTAGGACAGCTCGTAGGATTTCTGACTCACAAAGATTTTCTGTATCACGACCAACATATTGACTTAATCGAGAACGGGCTAGTTTTAATTCTCCGGCAGTTAAAGGCTGTAATACATCCATTGCTGCTGCTCGAAGAGAGCGACCAGCAAAACAACTGGCTAGCAATATCGTTCCTATGCCTATACCCAAAAATGGATTGAGCCAGATTCCTAGGAAGACAATAAACCATCCAGCTACTCCACTCCCAATAATTAGTCCAATACCCAACCCAATTCCTGCTAGGCGTCGTTGCCAAGGCTGCTGCCAGAAGTGAATTGCTAGCTGAGTGAACTGAGAGATTACCCAGCCCATAACCTGCACTGGATGGACCCAACCCCAAGGATCACCGATCAGATAATCCAGACTAGCCGCCAGCAGCAAAATGAGACCATTAGTATGGTTATTACCCAGGATTTGAACCACTACTTTCTAATTTTATCGACATTCTCTTCCCAGTTAGCCCCATCGAAAGGGACAATGGTAAATCGAGATAGAACATCACCGTCAAGACAACGTAGGTTGACAGAAATCCCATTGGGATGAGAGCGGGGTCGATAGAAAGGATGAATGCCACAGATTTGGCAGAATGTGTGCTTGGCCGTGTGAGTGTTGAAGGTATAACTAGTCAACACTTGATCTCCCTTAAGTAAGCTAAATTGCTCAGGGGAGACAATCAGGTGTAAGATGCCCTTTTTTTTACACATCGAACAATTGCAATCAATTGCCTGATGCTTGTTTACAATTACCTGGAAGCGGACAGCGCCACAATGACAGCCTCCCTCATAAGTAATCGGTTCGTTACTCTTTTTCATGAAAAGAAAAATTGATTCAAACAACGAAACTGGTTTCTTCTCCCATAGCCGCTTGCCAACTACGGGCATCATAATAAAGATCGGCAAGAGTTATAGTGTACAATGCTTCTTTAAGCTTTTGATGCAAACGATGCCAAAGTGTAAATGTAACCCAGTCTTCGGCTTGACCAGCGTCTGGGGTATGGTGGGGTAGTGGTTCGATGGTTTCACCCACTGCTTCTAGGATTTTGCCGAGGGAAATTTCTGTGGGTTCATGGGCTAATTGATAGCCTCCTTGAGCTCCACGAACTGACTTGACTAAGCCAGCACGACGCATCTCAATCAGTAGTTTTTCTAGATATGGAGCTGGTAGACCTTGCCGTTTAGCGATCGCTCTAACCGATGTCGGTCCATACCCTGGTCTTAGGCTCAGATCTAGTAGTGCCTTAACACTGTAGTGTCCACGAGTGGTGAGCTTCATAATAAAATAGCAATCCAATCGGAAAGTGGACGTGGGAGTTAACGGGACAATTTCTTTGAAAGACGCTTAGTCGGAAACGATTTTATGACCTGTTTAAAGATCACGCTCGTTTAATGCACTCAGCTATCAGCATCAAGAGCAGGGGGAACCAAGGAACCCTCTCATCCTGAAGACTATACTTTGAGCGGTATGCTTTTAGCTATCGGCTTCAAGGCAGAAGCTTATATCTTAGACTATCAATGGCTGATAGCTGATAGCCCGCCCTTCTGAATGCAACAGCTCAAAGAAACTATAAAATAGTGTCACCCAATGGAGATAGCCATTGACTTGTGACAGGGATGGAAAGTACAAGTTGCTGGTGGGGAAATTGCCTACAAGAGTAGCCCATACTCTTTTAGGCAATTTTCCCGTGACCCTAGGCAATTTTCCTGTGACCCAGATGATCGGAGTTGTTCACGACCTATTCACAACCTATTGCTGTAGTTGAACGGTAGTTAAAAACTGACTATTAACGAACACAGTTGACACTATCGGTGTAAGATAGTCTCATATACTGATATTAAACTAAGATTTTGTTATCTTAGTTGACAGTCAGTCCAGTAGAAAGGCTGGATACCACTTAAGTCCTTAGTATTAGATTCAAGTTGATGGCTAAAAAGAAAAACATGGCTGCTCCGATCGTTCCTCTGCAGGGCCAAGCATTGGTGGAGAAAGTCAAAAACCTAGGTGGCCTGAGCAAAGAAGAAAAAGCTAGAGCCTGTGGCTACTACACCGTGACAAAAAACGGAGTAGAGCGAGTCAATATGATGAAGTTCCTCAATGCCCTTATTGATGCGGAGGGGATTGAATTAGACAGCAAAGTCAATGGCAATGGTCGTGGCGGACGCAGTGCCAGCTATCGGATTAGTGTGCAGTCTAACGGCAATCTTCTGATTGGCTCGGCTTACACGAAACAAATGGGTTTAGAACCAGGGGACCAGTTTGAAATCACCCTGGGACGCAAGCACATTCACCTTAAACAACTTGATGAAACAGAAGAAGAAGCACTTGAGGCATCCTGAGCCGAATAGACAAGGCTTAGAACGCCTTAACCGGTAAATGTGCTTTCGCTCAAAATGTCAGCATTCCGCCGTCAGTTATCAGCATTAGCGCTACTTGAAACGCTCTGCAAGTAGCCATTGATGATGCCCTCAAGAGAACCAATCCACGAGGCTTTAAACAGTAAGCGTGGTTTGAAAAGGAGCCCATAAGCTTACTCTCTTGATAAACCCAGGCTCCCAAAACATTAGCTGTTTGCAAAGCCGGAAAGTAGCGCGTCAGCTGACTGCTGATAGCTCCATGCCAACTTGATCACTGTCTGTTAAGAAAGCGGTGTATCAATTTCCATCCCCATTTATGGAAACTTCCCAATCTAGCTTTTAATCACTCAATTGGGATATTGTATAAATAACATCCAGTCAGGGGCATCATCAATTCTTCTGGCTGGCTTCAATTTCCATTACTCAAGCAGACCAGTATTAAGCAATAAGTTGAACTAGATCAGCAATTGCCAAATCTCAGGGTCAGAAGACATCAAAATCAGTAGTGAAATATAGGTTCCCCAGAATAAAATTACCATAAATTGTCTATCCTGTCGGGCAACCAGCATCCCTGCTATAACCATGGTTAAAGGGACACAAGCGAAGAACAGCCAGGAGCTGAGGTCAAAAGCTTTCCTAATCCCGAAGTGAAGCATCACAGTAATGGTAGCGACACCTAGCAGACTTAAACCAATACTCCAAAAACGGGGATAAGATTTGCCAGAAGGCCAATGCCAAATGTCTGTGAGTTGGGCTCCACCAGCAAGGGCTAATGCTGGGTAAACTGGTAACACATACCCAGGCAATTTAGTGGCAAGAAGGGAAATGGCGATCAAGTAACCGCCAGCCCATACCAGTACCAATTTAGCCCAGCCCCAATGGCGATTCTTCCAAGCCTGCTGTAACCAGTAGGAAAAGAACAGTAACCAAGGTGCGGAAAATTTTAACATTTCCCCCAGGTAATACCAAGGCAGGCGATTTTGCCCATCCACTGCTGTCCAGATCGGGCGTAGGGACTCGTAGAGAATGGCTTTAGTTGTAGTAACAGCTCTTTGATCCTGTACCAGCAATGGCACAGTGTACCAAGCAAGAGCAGGACTATAGCCTAAGAGCAATCCTAACCACCAATAAGTAGACGTGAGGAGTCTGGGCGTATCCCATGCTAGAAACAACAGAGCGATCGCTGTGATCAACAATGCCACCAGGATCCCCTTAGTGAGGAAAATCAAGCCTAATCCGATCCCCGCTGGCAGTGACCAGCGTGAGTCCCGACGCGATCGCAACACACACCACATCATCAACACCACAAAGCACAGATTAGCTCCATCCAGGATTGCCATACGCCCATAATGGGCTATTGGTAAGAACGTTAGGTAAATCAAGCTAGAGAAAATAGCCTTCTGACGGCAGGGGAAGATTTCTGTAGCAAGACCATAGACTAGCAGTACCGACAGAACACTGAGGATGGCACTAGGTAAGCGCGTAGTCCACTCGTTGACACCACCAAACTGATAAGCCACCGCAATCAGCCAGGCTAGTAGGGGGGGGTGTTCAATTAGGGTTTCACCTTCGAGAGTTGGGTAAAGCCACTGCCCAAATTCCCCCTTTGCTGAAAGTAGTTGAGTAGCAAGATGACTTATGCTTTGCTCTACCTCTTCCAACGAGCCACTGCCCAAATTAATGCTAAACAACAATAGTGCTGCTAGGAGTAACCCTAACAGCGACAATCTCTCAATCCAGCGTTGAGTTCTACGTATGCGGTTTCCCGAGCCACCCCAAGTAAACGTTTTATGATCCATAAATTTACCTTTACCTTTACCTTTACCAATAATTCATAATTAAAGCTAGAAGTTTAACAAAAAACCATTAAGCAAGCTAATTTTACTGTTCCCCACCAGACCACGAGCCATCATCGAATTTTTCGGTTCTACTTGGGGGATTATCCCAATCCTGCTAGCCATCCTATCTAATCTACTAACCCCGTTGTCTGGTGTTCTTCACCACAGCAGTACACTTTTTACCTTTAACCTTTCAATTATGTCCGAAAACTAATCGTCTCTAACTAATCGTCTCTAACTAATCGTCTCGCGCGAGGGTGAAAAGGCAATTCTGTTGAAGCTGTTTACCGTCAGTGATGGAATGTCCGTTGTGGAACTGACGGTGCTAAACTATCCAGCATGAATTAAAACTTAATTTTTTTTTAAATTACCAATCAACGTAGAAAAACCTTTGACCTATGAGTAGTGTGAGCTATGGCTGGAATTAATGATTAGATTGCTGACTAATGGCAAAGTCTGACAATTATACACAAGATAAACACAATATAAACAAAACTAATTAGACAAAGAGGAGGATGAGCTGGTAACAGACACTCTCAAACCTCCCCATGACTATTTACACTCGCTCAATGTTATCTCCGGGAGGAAGTGTTGGTCAGCAATCGTTTAAGTAAGGCACAACAGCAAACAGCTTTGCTTACACTCTTGAGTAATTCAAACTTGAGTTTTTTTCAAGACCTGTTGCCAAAGTTAAAAAATCTTCTCCAGAATCCTTACCTGTTCACTGTTCCGAAGTTCCAAAGTTGCCTACTTCTGTAATAAGTCCTATGAAAGTGATACACTACCAGGACACAAAGGGCATGCTTAAGATAGGCTATAGACGGTTTTATTACTGTGACCTATAGCTGAGTCATTGACCATCGACTGCTACGAGCAATGTTCTAGAACTTACCTCAAGTTCAGATTCACTGCTAACCGATCACTTGTTGACCAAGCCAGGCCATGGAGTTGAACACAGAATAATGAGGAATTTCTACCTAAGTTGATCACTTGCGACACTTACGCATATGGAAAGCTCATTTGAACTAACCCTACAGATGGTTATCGCCATCTTCGCTGGGATCAGTGCCCAGGTAATGGGTGAGTATTTAAAAATTCCCAGCATTGTCTTTTTGCTGATGTTTGGCACTCTACTCGGACCAGATGGCTTCGGTCTTTTGCACCCACAGAAGCTAGGGGTTGGTCTAGAGGTAATTGTTGCCCTCTCAGTGGCAGTTATTCTGTTTGAAGGAGGGCTTAACCTAGATCTGCGGGATCTGGGCAAAGTGTCTGGTAGTCTGAGAAATCTAGTTACCATAGGAACACTGATTACCCTGTTAGGAGGTGGTATGGCGGCTCACTGGCTAGGGGAGTTTCCTTGGCCGATTGCTTTTCTCTATGCCTCTCTAGTGGTGGTCACCGGACCAACGGTGATTAGCCCTCTGCTAAAACAGGTGAAAGTGGATCGACGTGTAGAAACCCTCCTAGAAGGGGAAGGGGTTCTCATTGATCCAGTCGGGGCAATTCTGGCAGTGGTTGTCCTGGACACAATTTTAAATAGTGATGGTGGTGCAAATGCAGCATTTGTGGGTCTAGGTCTTCGTTTGAGCACCGGTGCTGTTATTGGGGGCTTAGGGGGCTGGTTAATGGGGTTTCTTCTCAAGCAAGCACGCTTCATCTCAGAAGAACTCAAAAACTTGGTGGTACTGGCTGGCATGTGGGGTTTGTTTGGCTTGGCTCAGATGGTTCGCTCTGAATCCGGTTTGATGGCAACGGTAGTGGCTGGAGTAGTGATGGGAGCCTCTGACCTGCCTGAAGAGCGCTTGTTGCGACGCTTCAAGGGACAATTAACTGTCCTTGGGGTTTCCATGTTATTCGTACTCCTCTCCGCTGACCTATCCATCGCCAGTGTGTTTGCCCTAGGCTGGGGCAGTATCTTTACCGTCTTGGTGTTGATGTTGGTGGTGCGCCCCATCAGTGTGGTGGTTTGTACTTGGAATAGTGATCTCAATTGGCGGCAAAAATTATTTGTGTCCTGGATTGGTCCTAAGGGAATTGTCAGTGCTTCTGTGGCTTCCTTGTTTGCCATTCTCCTGACGGAACGGGGGTTTAATGGTGGTGACTCGATTAAAGCCTTGGTATTCCTCACCATTATGTTGACGGTAGTTTTACAAGGTTTGACCGCTCGTTGGGTCGCCAAATGGCTAAAACTTAACCCAGAGGAGGAGGCAACTGGTGCTGTAATTATCGGTTGTAATCCGATGAGCCGTCTGATTGCTCGTTTGTTTCAAGAACGAGGAGAGTCTGTTGTGCTGATTGATACAGACCCAGAAGCATGCCAAAAAGCAAGGGACGAAAATCTGCGGGTTTTCCAAAGCAGTGGTTTGGATGTGGATGTTCTAGAAGAAGCTGGCATCGAATCGGTGGGAACGTTCCTAGCAATGACCAAGAATGGCGAAATTAACTTGGTATTGGCTCAACGAGCAGCAGAGGAGTTTAATCCACCGCGAGTCTTAGCAGTGTTTCCTCGTGACCCCCAAGTCAATAGCAACAACAATAAAACCAAGGTTAATCAGGCCTTCATGGCACAACTACCGATCAAAACTTGGATCCAGTACATTAATGATGGGCAAATCAAGTTGGGCAAAACCACTCTCAAGGAAGCTGGATTTGGTTTTCAGCGAGCTCATCTAAATGCCTTAATTCGCTCTGGAGAACTGGTACCTTTGCTAGTGGAAAGGGAAAAGAGTTTTCAAGTGGCGAGTGGGAATGAAGATTGGCAACCGGGGGATAATATTATTTACTTGCTCCATGACCCTAGACCAAAACTTCTCAAGCGTTTATCCGGTGGGACGTCTTCGTCTCGTCTGGCCCTCGAAAAGCTACCCAAAGTCGAGGAATTGCCAATTGCTACAGGGGCATCGAATTCAACAGTAGATGAAAGTAGTGTGAACTAGCTGTATAGCAAAGGGAACAACGGATCATAGGAACAGGGAGTAGGCAATATGGCATCAAAAATTATCACAATTCCTACACGGATACCTGTTGCACCTAGAAGCCAAATAATGCTATTAGATGATAATGGCATTATTTGGTTGATAATCCAATAAAATTCACAAAATCTATCGGGTTAAATCTTTTGCAAGTTAATTTATAACTTGCTTTTTTTTTTGCCATCAAAGAGATTAATTTTACTAGAAATGGGGACGGGTTTAGTCCTAATATAGCGCTACGCGCAAGTCCGCAAGTAAGAAGTAAGAAGTCAGAAGTAAGCTAGACTCACGTTTCGGAGTTTAGGAGCGATGCAGAGGTGCCTCCCCATGACCGCGCTGCATCAAGACAATGTCAAACATCTGAATGCGTAGTGCTATAGAACCTAGTTGAGATCTTTTTAAGCAGTAGCTAGTCTTTTCAACATCAGTCGAACAAAACACAAACCTTACTTGGTATTAGCATGCTCAATAGTAGATGTAGGGTGGGCAGTGCTTAGCAAAACAATGGTCAGCGTTTGAATTGGTATTAGGCACTGCCCACCTGACCAGTAATCTTCTTAAAAATCTATACAAGTAAAAACTTTTGCCGATTCCCAATTCCCGATTTCTTAATAAAAAAAAATTTTCTAAACCCCTTGACAATATATTTATTTGTTGATAAATTAATAGTGTCCACAAAATCAATCCATAATTTCAGATGAGTAACAATTTTCCTCCTTCCGACAACCAAGGTTCTAAACCCAAGAAAGCCAAGCTCCTTTTGATCGGTTCTCCTGAAAAGGTTCGCAAAACAATTAATGCCATTTATTCCCTTAAGTATGCGGATCCGGACGAGTGGAGCACTCCGGAGCCGACGGGAAATCCTGGTGAGGTTATGACCTTTTTGATTCGATACTTTTACGTAGATTAAGATAGGATATTGCCAGGGTTGCCCCCTGGCAAATCAGGACTTGTTAAGGATGTTTTGTGGAGGAGGATGAAGCAGCATGAAGCAAAATGAGTTGGGATGTTATTGCTTTTCAGCAGTTGCTGACTAACTCGGTAATCATGGCATAATTGAGATCTGAAATTATCGATTTTAAGCTGTACTTGTGGAACGTTAAAGTACAGAATTCGGTCAAGGATTGGGGTTAACCCAAACTTGACCGATTTTTTTTTAGGGAGTCGGGAGTCGGGAGTCGGGAGTCGGGAATCGGGAGTCGGGAGTCGGGAAAAAATCCTTTGTACCTAATTAATATGAGAAACGCTGTAATTATCCGATGTATCAGTTATTTCCCGGATTGGTCAAACCGCTGTCTGATATTGGCCCGAATATCTTCCCAATCGTCAGCTGTCATTGGTGTTGGCTCTGGGCTACTTAGTCCTTTGAGAATTTCCATTTCTAGGGCGTATCTAGTTTTCTGCTTTTGGTCAGCTCGAATTAGCTCTCGAATGTACTCGCTAGTGCTGCTATAACCCCCTAAGGCTACCTGAGCTTGAATAAACTCTTTCATCTGAGAGGGCAGGGCAATGTTCATTGTCTCCATTGGGATACTTAGTTGCTTACTACTTGTTTATAGCTATATTGTCAATAATTGCCAATTGCTTGTCAATGTAGAGACTGGCCCCGCACTCAACCCAATTGCAAGGCTGATGTTAACGGTTGTTACTACTTAGCCTGCGCCCTACAATAAAAAGCGGGAACAAAAAAATGTGAGCCAGCTGCAATTACCCCTAGATCAGCTATCAGCTAATGCGCTACGTCACAGCGTCGTTCGCACAGCGTGGCCATTCGCGTAGCGTGGCCTAAAGGCCAAGGCCAAAGCCTGTGCCACGTTACTTGAGGTGCTATCAGCTGATGCCCTTGGCTGACGGCTGACCGCTGACGGCTGACCGCTGACGGCTGACCGCTGAATGCTTACAGTCAAGCTTTTCGAGCTTAGTAGTACAAATCTATAAAATAAAATATATAAGTTGGAAGAACAATTAAGTTTAATTGTAAGAATTCAGGTGAGGGGGGTTGACAAAACTGAAAAAATCGGTAACCTAACAGCATGAGCAGAAAACTCGCACTGAACAAGCTAGAGCCAAAAGCCCTCAAACAACTGGCAAGGGAGCAGTTGGTATGGCTGATATTGGAGCAGCAAAAGTACATCAAGCAACAGACGACACTTCAAAAAAGTCATTCCCTAGTTCCCTATTCCCTATTTCCATTAATCCACAACTTGTGTACCTCACCTATTTAAGAAATGCTATATACCGATTTCAGCTTTTGACTTATAAGGAGAAACGGGATGTTAAGGGTCTTGGTGGGTAAGTCCTGTGGGAGATCAACCTGGTATTGAAAGTTTCCTGCATAACTTTTGGTGGTTAGCCGGATAAGTCTATAGATACTGAAAAATCAGCGATCAGCTATCAGCTATCAGCTATCAGCTGATGCCCTTGGCTGACGGCTGACGGCTGACCGCTGAATGCTTACAGTCAAGCTTTTCGAGCTTAGTAGTACAAATCTATAAAATAAAATATATAAGTTGGAAGAACAATTAAGTTTAATTTTTACATCTTTGACCCACAAAGTAAATGAATACTCCTCCCTTAGATGAGGCTCTCAAGACTTACGAAATAGCCCTTGATAACCTGGAAGATTCAGCATCACCGATGTCTGAAGAGCAAATTATTGCAGTTTTAAATGCTAGGGATTTTGTTCACGCTACTGTTCAGGCAAAAGTTTACCATTATTATCACGAACAAAAAACCCTTGTTGCCTTGGATGTGCGCCTCAAACAAAATGCTTGGCAGATCAGCAAAGTTATTGATTTTTCCAGCTGGCGAACTAGTTTGGAACCCCCAGACACAGCTTGGTGGTGGCATTTAGAAACAGAAGCGGAGCTTGCCCGCTGGCAATGGTGGGATTGGTTATGGCGAGGATTGAGCATTGCTGGCTGGACGGCGAATCTTGGCTTGTTAATCGACCTTCTGCCTCGTTTTCTGATAGCAGGCACTGGATTTGCGGGAGCAGTAGCAATTGCTTTTCCCAGTCTTTTGACCTTATTACAAGCGATAAGCGAACTAACGGAAACCGGACAAGAAGGATTTGATAAATTATTAATCCGACTGGGTATTCCCAAGCATTTTCATGGGGAAGCCCAGCTCGGGGCGACGGAGTTATTACTGCTAATCTTACTAGGTTTTAACTTTTATCTGCCCAATTTTTCTAATTTTTCTAATAGAAGAGGTTTTGAAAACTATAACAAGGGTCAACTCGCCAGTGCTGAAGCCCACTATCAGCAAGCCTTAGCCCTTAATCCTGATAATGTCAAAGCTCACTACAACTTAGCTGTAGTATACGAAGATTTACAACAGTTTGACAAAGCCAGAACTCAATACCAATTCGCCGTAAAAGGCGGTTTTGTTAAAGCTTATAACAACTTAGGTCGCTTGCATATTCTTAACAACAAACCCTCCTTAGCTATCCCCTTACTCTTCAAAGGTTTAGCCGGGGCTGGGCAAGCAAGCATCAAAGTTCGATACGACCTGATGAAAAACTTGGGTTGGGCTTTACTCAAGCAAGGGCGAGAGGAGCAAGCAGAACCAATTCTCCGGAGCGCGGTCTCTTTAGGCAGTAGTCCAGAAGGTATTGAAAAAATCAGCAATCGCGGTTCAGCCCACTGCTTATTAGCTCAGGTTTATCAAGGACAAAACCAGAAAACCAAAGCCCTTACCCAGTGGCAAAAATGTTGTCAATTGGGGTCAAGTGCTAATCCTGATGAGGATCTGTGGCTGGGCTTAGCTCATCAAAAATTAAAGGAGGAAAATCAATCATGTGGTCAAAACAATGGAAAACCTTAATTGCCTTTGCATTGGGGCTAGGTGTGGCAGTCCCTTTCGTCAAACCTGCCCTGCCTCAAATACGAAGCTTTAATCTAATTATCGCCTTGGCTCCTCCAGGTCAAGTCAAATTCCAGAAGCCCAATTGGTCAAATTTTCAACCAGCTTCTATTGGTAATGTACTCAGGGGGGAAGATAGGCTGTTGGTAGACTCAAATGCTACGGTTGAAGTGCTGTGTTCCAACTGGACAACCTGGAAACCTGAACCGGGAAAAACATCCATCGTTAATGAAGGCTGTCCTACCGCCGGAGATAGTAGAATAATTCACTCAGAGGATTATACCGCTCCTACTAGGGCAGCAAATAATCAAAAAATTCCTTACCTATTAAGTCCGAGGAACACATCCTTACTCGACAACCGACCCACCCTACGCTGGCATCAGGTTGAAGGTGCAGAACGTTACTCTGTTAGGATTCGTGGAGAAGGATTAGATCTAGACTGGAAAACCTACACTAGGGAGACAGAAATTCTTTATTCAGGGGAACAACCTCTAGCACCTGGTTATTATTCGTTAATTGTTGAAACTGACAAAGGTAAACGTTCTATAGAGGAAGGGGTATTGGGTTTTCGGGTACTTGATGAAAAGAAAGCCAACACCCTATTAAAAGAAGTAGAGGAACTCCAGCAAAAACAGTTAAGTGAAAAAGCAAATACCTTAGCCCTAGCCCATTTTTACCTCAGCAAAGACTTGAAATATGATGCCATTGATATACTTGAACAAAGCATCAAAGATGGTAATACTTTGGTAGCCACCTATCAACTGCTAGGGGATACCTACACAGAAGTGGGATTAAATCGACTGGCAAAGGAGCGTTACCTCAAAGGTTTAGAACTGGCTCAAGCAACATCAGATTTAAACAGTCAAGCGGAAATACAAAAGCGCTTAGTAATTATTAGCATAATTCTTGACAGTAAAGAGGAAGCTTTACAGTGGTTGGAAAAAGCCCAAGTTAGTTATCGGGCTTTAGGGGATGAATCAAAGGTGCGTCAACTAGAAGAGAATAAAAGTAAAATTTGACAGGCGGCTCTGGATTGAAGGTATGGGGTATCGGTATGGTTTAAACTTATCAATCAAATAGCTTACAGGTCAAAATCCTCGGGATTTATCCCTTTTGCTTTTAATTGCGACCGCAAGGCTTTCATACGACTTCGTTCTTGCTCTAAAGCTTGCTGTGCTTGCTCTGCCCGTTGTGATGCCTGTTGTTTTTCGAGTCTTTCAAGCTCTAAAGCTTCCTGTGTTTGTTCTAAAGCTTCTTCTGCCTGTTCTGCTCGTTGACGTTGTTGTTCTTTCTGCTCACTAATTTCTAAATAGCTAGCAAAAGGCTCACCATTGGGATAATACAGCACCAATTGAGATGCTACTAACTCAAAGGTAATTCCTAAACGGGGACTCACCCAACCCAGCATCTGGGGGATGGGTTCTAGTTTTTTTCCTGAACGCAACCAGCCTTTTAGTTTGGCTCTGTTTGGATCATACAGATAGTACTCTTCTACTCCATGGGTCCGGTAAAACTTGAGTTTATCCTCTTCTAATTCCTTGATGGTGTTGGTTTCTGATGCTATTTCAAAGGTGACTTGGGGATTAAGGTTATCTTCAACCCAGGTCTTGTAAGAACGCCGATGCCCTTTGGGTCTACCGATAACTACCATCACATCGGGGGCTTGGTTGATTTTGGGTTCTCCTTGTTCTGGATACCACAACAAATCCCCAGCGATGAATACATTAGGGTCATCTTTGAAGTGGACTTCCAGGCCATACTTAATGGTGGTAATTAGTTCAAATTGAAGGGTATTGTCGGCCATTGGTTTCCCGTCACTTTCGGGATATAAGATGTCATCGGTGGTGGGAGTAATTTGCTGAACCATAGGAAAAATTGTTTGGGTTAATGGGAGTCGGGATCCCCCCTAGCCCCCCTTATTAAGGGGGGAATGGAGTAGGGAACAGGAAAAATCCTGTCTACCTGATTACTAGGAGAATTGCTAGAGATTATAGGTTAAAATCCTCGGGATTTATCCCTTTGGCTTTTAATTGCTCTAGCAATGCTTTCATACGAATTCGTTCAAGCTCTAAAGCTTGCTCCGCTTGTTCTGCCCGTTGGCGTTCTTGTTCTTTTTCGAGCCTTTCGAGCTCTGCCTGTTGTTGAGCCATATCTCTTTGCTCACTAATTTCTAAATAGCTAGCAAAAGGCTCACCATTGGGATAATAGAGCACCAATTGAGATGCTACTAACTCAAAGGTAATTCCTAAACGGGGACTTACCCAACCCAGCATCTGGGGGATTGGTTCTAGTTTTTCTGATGAACGCAACCAGCCTTTCAGTTTTGTCCGATCTGGGTCAAAAAGATAGTACTCTTCTACCCCATGGGTCTGGTAAAACTTGAGTTTCTTTTCTTCTAATTCTTTGATGGTGTTGGTTTCTGATGCAATTTCAAAGGTGACTTGGGGATTAAGGTTATCTTCAACCCAGGTCTTGTAAGAACGCCGATGCCCTTTGGGTCTACCGATAACTACCATCACATCGGGGGCTTGGTTGATTTTGGGTTCTCCTTGTTCTGGATACCACAACAAATCCCCAGCGATGAATACATTAGGGTCATCTTTGAAGTGGACTTCCAGGCCATACTTAATGGTGGTAATTAGTTCAAATTGAAGGGTATTGTCGGCCATTGGTTTCCCGTCACTTTCGGGATATAAGATGTCATCGGTGGTGGGAGTAAGCTGCTGAATCATAGTAAAACTGGTTACCAAACATGGGAAGCCTATTCTATCTTATCACACCCAATAAAAAACTACCATTTAAACAGCTTTTTTTAAGCAAACGTGTTATCATTTAATTGGTGCTTGATCTTAGATTAAAAAACTAAGCGATGTGTGATGTTTAATTATAGCAATCTCCCCAAGGTTTTCCCTTCAATCTCTTGGAAACGATATTTTATACCTATCTCTTCTGTTCTCTTGCTCCTTGGTGCTTGTCAGACTAGTCAAACAATCAACCAAACAGTTAACCGAGGTTTAGAAATTCGCTTTCTGGCAGGGAGTGACTTAAAAGATTTTTGCGATCGCGTAGCGTGACCTTCGGTCAATCGCGCTGCCACCAAACTCAATAACTCCCAGCCTAAACTAGAGGATGGTACTCCCTTTTATCTAACCTGCGATACTAAAGGAAGTGGGGATGTGGTGGAGGAAGTTCTTAATCTTACTAAACAATTGCAATCTGGTGCGATCGCTCCTGAAGACTCCCAATTTCCTACTTTAATTTCTGTCGATGGAGAAATTTACCAGAGTCAGCTGATCTTCCAGATTAATAAAATTTTTCCAGGACAGAACTATATCCCAGATTTAACTGAATCACCTCTGCTTGCTTACAGTCCGATGGTTTTTATGACCCAAGCTGATTTAGCCGGAAGTTTAGCAGCAGTGGACGATCTCTATGTTTCCTTGGTAGAGGCGAAAAATCACCAGGATCTAGACCCCAAGGCGGCTGCTTTACCAATAACCTACGTTCACACCGCCCCAACCCGTTCCAATTCTGGCTTGCAAACCCTAGTGGCTCAATTTGCTTCGGTTTCCGGTAAGCGTCCTGAAGAACTCACCATAGCTGATGTAAAAAAATACCAAGATCGGGTTCAGAAAATCCAAAACAAAATAACCCGTTACGGCAAATCCACCGGGTCTTTAGCGAAATCGATGGTGAAAAACGGTCCGTTTTGGGCTTCTGTGGGCTCTGTCTACGAATCCTTAGTGATTTCTGCCAACAGCCAAGGTAATAATACGGTTAACTATCAAGCGGTTTATCCTTCTGCTACCTTCAGTTCTAACATCCGCGCCATCCTCCCCAATGCCCCATGGGTGAGTGAAAAAGAGAAAGCAGCAGGGGAAAAAGTTATTGAATTCCTACGGCAACCAGAAACCCAAAAAATTGCGGTAGACTTGGGCTTACGTCCGGGGATTCCAGGGGTGCCCCTTGGCAGTAAGTTTTCCCCTCAATTTGGGGTACAAGCTAATCCTAAATACGATTCCTACCGTCCTCCTAAACCGGAAGTGGTAGAAGCGATGTTGCAAAGTTGGCAAAGCTACGCCAAAAAACCTTCCCAAGTTGCTTTAGTCGTAGATGTTTCCGGTTCTATGAGAGGTGAGAAACTCTCGTCTGTGCAGAATACGTTACTGAACTACGTGCAGAATATCGGTTCAAGGGAAAAGATTGCCATTATTCCTTTCAGTAATGAGATTGAACAGCCATTTATGGTGGAAGGAACACCCCAAGGAAAAGCTGAGGGTATAAAATTTATCGGTAGTCTGAAAGCTGGGGGAGGAACTCGATTATATGATAGTGCTATTTTTGCTCGGAACTGGTTAAAACAAAATTTTAAAACAGACGCAATTAATGCGGTGTTGATTTTAACCGATGGTCAGGATTCTGGCTCAGAAATTACTCTCGATAACCTCTCACAACAATTACAAAGCAGTAACTTTGAAGCGGATGAAAGTATTGCTTTTTTCACCGTCGGTTACGGCAAACAAGGAGAATTTAGTCCTCAAGTATTGCAAACAATTGCTGAACTAAATGGGGGCTATTATCGTCAGGGCAATCCCGAAACGATTTCTAAGTTGATCGCCGATTTACAAGTTGAGTTTTAAGTAAATTATTTTAAATCAATTATCAGTCGCTGATTACCGATTACCAAACCCATGTTAACCTTTGCAAATCCTCTTCATTATCCCCTAGCGGTCTTAGCAGGAGGTGTAGTCCATGCGATCGCAGTACGAGTTGCTCGACTTCCTAGCCCCATTGCTATACCCCTAGCAGGAGTGGTCACGGTGGCTGGTGCCACTGTTCTTAAGCAAAAGGAAAGTCAACCACGCCCGACCCTACAAAACCCTGCCTTAGAAAGGGAATTACAACAGGTACGACAACAGGCTCAACTGATTGCTCAGAAAGCAGAAAGCCTGCGCTCAGAATCGGAAAAACTTGCCCTTGCTACCACCGAAATGGAGCTACTTTCTACGATTCAATTCGCATGCGATCGCGTAGCGTGACCTTCGGTCAATCGCGCTTTGGAATTACCCACCAAAATTGACCAATTCTCCCAACGTCTCCATGGTACCGACTCCCTGCTTTCAGTAACCGAGTTACAGCAGCAGTTGCAAGAGGTAGAGGCGAAAAAAACTAAGAGTTCTGGAGTCGCCAGACAACAATTACAGCAATTAGCCACCAGCTTGCAGCACAACATTACCCTGGCCAGACAAGGGGAAGATGCCAGACAAGCCCAGGTGATTGCTCTAGCTACTTTGATTACTGATACTGCGGGAGTTTTACAACAGTTGCAGAATCGCCTGCGCACAAGCAATTTAGAAGATACCCAAACCTTGGAAGAATTGCGCTCCCTCAGTACCGAATTGGCAGGTTTTCAAGACAATATGGCTCTTTTCCTATCTTAACTTGATAGTAAGCATTCAGCTATCAGCTATCAGCTGTCAGCTATCAGCTATAGCGGTTTTCAATACCCAATTGCAAACTGCTGTAAATAACTTAAGTTTAATACCAACTGATCTCTTCCCTGTTCCCTGTTCCCTGTTCCCTGTTCCCTATTCCCTCTTCTCTCTTCCCTGTTCCCTGTTCCCTGTTCCCTGTTCCCTAAAAAATCAGAAAACTCAATAAAGTCGCAAACCGCTAGAGTAAATGGATAATAAAACCACTAAAACAATTACATCCCTGGGGATTATCGCTGTTTCCCTAGGCATTGCCTACGCTCCTTTACCAGGATTAAACCAAACCCTTTATGTCGTCACTGGAACAGAATTGCAAGAACCCCTCGCTGTTCTGGAACAACGTTTTGAAGAAACCTATTCTAATATTAACATCGAATTTAAATTCCAAGGCTCCCAGGAATTAGTAAATCGCTATCTCGATGAAAAGAATGATTTTAAACCCACAATTTTAATTCCCGCTAATGGGGTTTTGTTGAATGAGTTAAGCGATCGCTGGCAAGCCCAAAACACTAGCGCACCTTTTTATGATAACCCCCAACCCATTGCCAAAACCCTCTTAGTAGGTATTGCTTGGCCAGAACGGGGCCAAGTTCTATTTCCTGATGGTCGTTTTCAATGGTTAAAACTAGAAAATGCCATGAAAAAGCGCAATTGGCAGGAGATTGGCGGCAATCCTAACTGGGGTAGTTTTGACTTTGTCACTACCGATCCTAATCGTTCCAATAGCGGACAACTGACCTTAAGTCTTTGGACACAGAGTAATTCTGGGGGCGCAACCTTATCCCCAACTAATTTTAATAGCCCGGAAACTCAATCTCTGTTCGGTTTAGTAAAGCGGTCTGTCTATCAACCGCCACGGTCAACGGACACTCTATTGCAAGAGTTTATTGCCCGTGGCCCCAATGATGCAGATGTTGCTACTGTATATGAAAGCATTGCCCTCTACCGTTGGGAACAAGCAGCCCAGACTCAAAGCAAGCCCTATCAAATTTATTATTTTAATCCCACCATTGAAACGGTTTCGACAGCAGCCATTGTCCGCAGAGATGTTAACTCGCAACAGGTAAAAGCAGCACGGAAATTCCTCCAATTCCTAACTGCTCCAGAACAACAAAAAACCTTTGTGCAATACGGTTTTCGTCCTGTAGTTGGGGGTATTGATTTGCAATCGGTGTCCGGGAGTCCTTGGACAAAAGGTATTCCGGGTGCAAAAACTGACCCTAATTTAAAAAGCTTAGCACCACCAAATTCTGAGGTGATTGGGGAAATTCAACGGATGTGGAATCGGGTGCAATAGAGAGTCGGGAGTCGGGAGAAGAGTGTGGGGAGAGGGGGGAAACTCCCTGATTAAGGCGCTGCATCGCTATTCTCTGTTCCCGACAACTGCCGCGAAGTCTATGGCCTTTTCTATATTTTCTCGGCTACATAAAGTACTTAGACGTAAGAAACCTTCACCACTCGGACCAAATAAGCTACCAGGTACCCCAACAATCCCTGCTTTAAACAACAGTTGGTTAAAGACGTCCCAAGAACTCATGCCCTCCGCTCCTTTGACCCATATATAGGGATTATTAGTGCCACCAAAACAAGTCAGTCCAAAAGCTTCTAAACCTTCCTTGAGGATTCTGGCATTTTCCAGGTAATAGTTAACAATTTCTTGGCATTCTTGTTGGCACTGCTCGGACAAAGCCGCAATGCCCCCTTGTTGTGCTAAATTAGAAGCACCCCAAAACCGGATAGATTGACCAATTCTAAACATTTCATTCAACTCTCCTGCTACAGTGCTTTCAAGGGTTAGGGCACACGGAACCACAGACCAACCTAATCTTAATCCAGAGAATCCAGCTGTTTTGGAAAAACTACCAACTTCGATGGCACATTCAGTTGCACCTTCTATTTCATAAATACTTTTAGGAATGTTAGGGTCGGTAATAAAAGCACTATAAACAGCATCAAAAATAATCACAGACTTGTGACTTCTGGCATAGTCAACAAAAGCTTTGAGTTGTTCTTTAGTGGCAACTCCTCCTGTAGGATTATTAGGAAAACATAGGTAAATTATATCCACCTTCGATGTAGGAATATCTGGAACAAAATTATTATGATCGTTGCACTCTAGGTAGATAATATTACTTCTACCTGCCAACAGATTTGCTTCTAAATATGGGGGATAAATCGGGTCTTGTAGGGCAATAACATTATCTAGACCAAAGAGATCCTGAAGACCAAAAGTACCTGACTGCGCCCCATCACTAACAAAAATCTCCTCTGGTTTTAGGTCAATTCCACGAGGCTTGTAGTAGTTGTTGCAGATCGCCTCTCTCAGCTTAATATTTCCGTCAAATTCCCCATATCCTGTATAGGTTGAGCGATCTCCTAGCTTAGTGGCAGCATCCACTAAAGCGTCAACCACTTTTGGTGCTAAAGGCTGAGTTGTGTCACCCCAGGCCATAATGTATAGTTCTTTTTGGGGATTGGATGCTTGATGAGCTTCCATCTTCTTCATTAGCTTGTTTTTAATCATATCGGCGAAGGTATCAGAAACAAACAATTTCTTCAGATTCGGATTTGTTGTAGTCATATTTAAGTTTTTAGTTATGTTTTCAATACTTATAATTTATGAAGCTGAAAATCTGGAACTATTGATTACAGAACTTAAGGCAAGCATACAAATTAATTGTGTCTAGGTGCTTATATAAGCAAAAAGCTTGTTATAAACATTTACTGCTTTTTCAACCATGTCTAAGTGTTCGGATCTAATCTGTAGATTAATTTCTTTTGGAGGATTGATTTGAGTGGTATTATTTAAAGTTTCGTGATAACAATCATGGATTTTGGCTTCATGAGGATTCCATTGTTTTAATCTGCCATTTTCCCAAGTTAGCATCTTAGGCGTGAAGGTGATTTCAATTTGTTGACAATAATTAATCAAAATCTTCTTTGGATTCTGGCGAAAGCGATTGGCTTCAACAACAATTGGTTGTTGTCTCAATTCTTTAGTTACTATCTGAAACATCTTATATAATGAATTGAAACCAAATTCTTCTTCCGTAAATTTTGGGTCAAACCCCTGTTCTATAAGTTTTTGCTTGGTTTTGTACAATGAAGCTAAGACTTCATGAGGATGGCGAATTATAAATGTGTTGATAACAGAGCCAAGAAATTCTTGAATATTCTCATCAAGATAGGGCAAAACTTGAAACGGAAAATCTTTAACGAAGACTATGGGCATTACCTGCGCTTTTAATTGTATTTCTTTAATTACTGTGGCACAGTCATGATTTAGCTTATCTCGATAATCACCAAATCGATTGGAACGTCGCCATTTACTAAAGTAATAAGTATCGCTAAAAGGCTCGTGAAAAATTTCTGTATCTGGACGTTGACTAAAAGTCTTCTCAAAAGCAGTGGTTACACATCTAGGTGCGCCCCATAACGCTATTATCTTAGATTGTTCTTTGAAATGATTTTTAGGTAAATTGATATTCATAATGAAACGCTAATACAGTAAGCTATTCGACATTTAAATTGTGAATCTTCTGTTTCCCATTTCCCTGTTTCCTTTCGAGAATTTGCGGATCCGAATCTAAATGCTGAACAGCTTATTTTCAAATAATTTGTGAACAGAGGAAAGACGACTACTCACGATCTGACGGATCGAGCCGATCAAGTAAACGGCGATTGGCTTTCCAGTTGCCTAAGATCTCATCGTAATAGCTGGGTTCTTCATACTGGCGTGCTGTATGTTCGCAAACTTCCGGTGGTGGAATGTTAGGCTTAGCACCAGAACGAAGCACATTGACTTGAACCTCGCAGGCTTTGTTGAGATAATACATATAGTAGAACGCTTCGGCAACGGTTCGACCCACAGTTAAAAGCCCGTGGTTTCTCATGATCAAGAATTTCTTTTGTCCGATCGATGCAAAGATGCGATCGCGTTCATCAAGGTCAAATGATATCCCCTCGTAGTCATGGTAGGCAATGCGATTGTAGAACGCCATCGATATCTGGTCAAGGGGTAACAGCCCCTCTTTCATAGCAGCAACTGACATCCCATTAACACTATGGGTGTGTAGGATTACATTGGCATCAGGACGTTCTAAATGAATGGCGCTGTGTATAGTGAATCCTGCTGGACTTATGTCCGCGTCTGTAGGGTTGATTTTATTACCATTGCCATCAACTGCGACCAAATTTGATGCACATACTTCATCGAAAAATAGATAATGCGGTTTTAGGAGAAATATTGGTGGTTCCTCATTAATGCGCAGGGAAATATGACCGTAGATCATGTCTGACATCCCGTAGTAGTCAATCAAGCGGTAAGCAGCAGCAAGGTCTTCGCGCAAGTTTTGTTCATCCTGACAGTAGGACTTAGTTAAAGTTTCCCTGGTTTTAAGGGTGCTCATTTTTGTATTCATAGTTCCACCTAAATTAATTAGCATTAAATGAAATCAGCAAAATCTCCTCAGGAAAGTAATAGACAGAGTTTCTGAGCAATGAGTTTAGGTATCGTTCCATCTCCGGATGAGAGAGCAAATCCTCCAAGGTAATATTTTTTGATTCAGATAACTGCTCTGCTTCCTTATCCTTGTTAAAGCAGTTAACTGTTGCCTCATTCTTGATGTAATGCTCTAAGGCTGCATAGTCATCAGCCTTGATGGGCTCTTCATAGAATATTCTATGGACTTGATGCTGAATCCCACATTCACCCAGACTCTCGATCACATCTTCCGCCGAGGTAAATCCTTCGCCCCAGGCCATAATGTATAGTTCTTTTTGGGGATTGGATGCTTGATGAGCTTCCATCTTCTTCATTAGCTTGTTTTTAATCATATCGGCGAAGGTATCAGAAACAAACAATTTATTCAAATTCGGATTTGTTGTAGTCATATTTAGGGTTTTAGTTATGTTTTCAATACTTATAATTTATGAAGCTGAAAATTTGGAACTATTGGTTACAGAACTCAAGGCAACTATACCAGATCTCGATGTCCAGATCTGGCCAGAAGTGGAGAATCCAGATAAAATAGAAGCAATCTTAACATGGAAGCCTCCTCTAGGAATAATGGAAAAATTTCCCAAGCTTAAGGGAATTATTTCCTTCGGGGCTGGAGTCGAAGAGATTTTACGAGACCCCCATCTTCCCCACAATGTGCCAATTGTTCGTATTGTTGAACCTTATGTGACATCAAGAATGAGTGAATACATCTTGTTAGCTGTTCTTCGTTTTCACAGACAAGCATTTACATATCAAACATTTCAAAAAGCGGGACATTGGGACCCTTTACCTCTACCAGAAACCAGCTCCTGTACTATAGGAATTTTAGGTCTTGGTGTGCTTGGAACAGATGCTGCTGGTAAACTCAAGACTCTTGGTTTCCCGATTCGGGGTTGGAGTCGGACACCAAAGAACATCGATGGTATAGAGTGTTTTCATGGACCAGACCAGTTAAAACTTTGCTTGAGTAAATGTCGAGTGCTGGTGTGTTTACTTCCCTTAACTCCAAAAACAGAAGGGATTCTTAATCGTGAAACATTTTCCGCCATGCCTAAAGGAAGTTATTTGATTAATGTTGCACGAGGGCAACATTTAGTAGAAAAAGATTTATTAGAAGCATTAGATTCAGGTCAACTTTCAGGTGCTTGTCTGGATGTTTTCTCTAGGGAACCTTTGCATGAAAATCATCCATTTTGGTCACACCCTCAAATTACAATAACACCCCATGTAGCAACTCAAACTGATTCTGAGTACTGGACAAAACCGATTGTAGAGGCTATTTGTTGCCTTCGTGATGGTCTTCCTTTGAAGAATGTGGTGAATTGTGAACAAGGTTACTAAGGTTCCCATTATTACTGACGATATGAGGGATCGAGCCGGTCAAGCAAACGGCGATTGGCTTCCCATATCCTGGCGACCTCCTGGTTGTAGAAGGTTGGCTCCTCAAACTGGCGGGCTGTATGTTCACAAATCTCAGGTGATGGCAGGATCGGCTTGGTGCTAGTACCTAGCACATTGACTTGGATCTCGCATGCCTTATTCAGGTTGTACATATAGTAAAGTGCTTCTGCAACGGTTCGACCCACAGTTAAAAGCCCGTGGTTCCGCAGGATTAAACAGTTCTTCTGTCCTAGGGATGCAACCAGGCGATCGCGCTCATCAAGGTCGAGTGAGATCCCCTCATAGTCATGGTAGGCAACACGATTATAGAACTCCATGGAAGCTTGGTTAAGTGGCAACAGACCCTCTTCCATCGCAGCAACCGCCATGCCACTTACAGTATGGGTGTGGGCGATCGCATGAGCATCAGGACAACCTAAATGAATGGCGCTATGGATGGTGAATCCTGCCTGATTTACTTCAGCGTCTGTAGCATCGATTTTGTTACCATTGACATCAACTCGCACTAGATCTGATGCACGGATTTCATCGAACAGCATACCATAGGGATTGATTAGGAATATAGCTGGTTCGGACTGAATGCGTACTGAAATATGGCTATGGATCGTCTCCGTCATCCCGTAGTAGTGAACCAAGCGGTAAGCAGCAGCAAGGTCTTCGCGCAAGTTTTGTTCATCCTGGGAGTAGGACTTGGCTATCGGATTCCTGATGTTAGAGCTTGTTATCTGTACACTCATACTTCCATGTCTTTTGCTTTGTGATCACATCGGTATTCAAAGGAAACAGGACTGCTGTACTACTGGGCTGGGTACAGCAGATGTTTGAAGGAATGAAAATTCAGGCATTCCTTACTTTGGTAAAAAATAGAAACCGATTAACACTGGCTACCATTAAACGAGATCAGCCAGATCTCCTCAGGAAAGTAATAGACGGAGTTTCTGAGCAATGAGTTTAGATATCGTTCCATCTCCGGATGAGAGAGCAAATCTTCCAAGGTAATATTTTTTGATTCAGATAACTGCTCTGCTTCCTTATCCTTGTTAAAGCAGTTAACTGTTGCCTCATTCTTGATGTAATGCTCTAAGGCTGCGTAGTCATCAGCTTTTATGGGCTCTTCATAGAATATCCTATGGACTTGATGCTGAATCCCACATTCACCCAAACTCTCGATCACATCTTCCGCAGAGGTAAATCCTTCGCCTTTTCCATCTTTAAAAATTTGCAGGTATTGCTCGTAGAAATCCACGTAGAAAGATTTACGAGTAGCCAAACCAATAAATCCAACTCCCGTATCATTCAGCAAACTAGCACACTTTTTCAACACAGGTTTCAAGTCTTGGCGTGGAATCATATAAAAGCCGTGCATCGACCACAACAGGTCGTAAGCATTACTTTCCAGCTTTGCTCCTTGAATTGTATTAACATATTGGTTACCTCGCTGGAAAAGAAGAGGAATTTTTTTACTCGCTTGAGACAGTGAACTCCCACAAGGGTCTAAGCAATCGTAGACAACATTATCAATTCCTTGATCAAGTTGGATATAGTGACTAAAAGCTTCCAACCAGCGCCCTGTGCCACAGGCAACATCCAGTAATCTGAGATCAGACGAAGATTTTCCTCGTTGATATTGTGATAAGAAAGTACCCGACCAGTCGAAACGCTGCGCCAACTGCCAATAATCAATTACTGGATCTTGGTCTTCTGGACTTCTTTGTTGAACAGTAACACTGGGAGCTGGCAATACAAAAACCCCAATCGGTTCATTTATAAATGCTTTTCCACTGTCCTCAATCTCAGCCAACCTCCAAAATCCCTGGAGAATCTTGAAAAATTTGGCTTCCTGAAGCTGGCGCAAATCGCATTCCATACAAAATGACATAATTTTGACGCCATTTTCCAAGCCTTGGAGGCATTCCGTCACATCCAGGCGAGCATGGACATGGTGATACTGATGCTGATGAGATTGAGTATCCAGTAAATTTCTAATGTCCTGTGCTGTGAACATCTCATTTTGGTTACCTTTTGCTTCCAGCATATGCTCGCGCTGGATTTGAGGGATACCTGTAGCTGTTTGGTGGACAATTACCACCTGTCCGCCTTCCTTGGTTTGAGTTAGGGCGCTCTGAATTGCTTGGTAAGGCTCGTCAAAGTAGTATAAAACGTGGGTCAACAGAACCAAATCGTACTTCTGTTGGCTTTCAAACTTACCGGGTTCAAAATAGTCATCACGCACCGACACCTCTACATTTTCGCCTAAAGATGCCTGGTCGAGCCGTTCTAGAAAGCGTCCGCGATGGATCGGATTCGGTTCAAGTGCTACATAGTTTAACTGCTTCCACCGTGGATTAAGCCTGGGAATCAGGCTCTGTATGATTTCAAGATCAATATCACCTTCGCCACTGCCAATACTGAGTACCGATAAGGTATCGTCTTGGTGTGAGGGTGAATAACTTCCCTCCAGTAATACTGTTACATTATTGCGGAACCACTCAATGGCAGCAACTGTCATGGTCGAAGCTGCCTTGCGTAACTCATAACTCTCGGCGTAAAACTTATCATCCAGTGGCGGAGCGACAAATTTTTGATGGTGTGGCGAGTGACGCTCACTTGCCGAGGATGTAGGGTTTTCGAGAGATTTATACTGGATTTTCATTGAAAAAAATTATGTGAGGATTAAGACCAAATCAGTCAAAATCACAGAACAACTCTAAGCTATTCTACAATCAGATTTTATTATTTCAAGATTTGGCAACAAAAGTCAAGGGTGTCTAAAATGACGTCAGCTGTCAGCCGTCAGCTGTCAGCCGTCAGCTGTCAGCGAATCATTTATCAATGATTAACTTTATTACAGTTATTAACTGTATTTTTTTTATTTAATACTTTATTTGATTGATGGTCAATTTTAAGGTTTGTTAAATTTAGTTAAATTTGGCAACAAAGAAGGGAGTCAGCAGTGAGGGGAAGGGAAGCTGAGCGCTATTCATAGTTACGAGGCTCCTCCTGGAATGCAGTCAAAGCAGCTGCAGAGGCTTCACTCAGTGTCAGCATAAAGTGGATAATAAAGACAGTCCCCTAGTTGCCTACTAGGGGACATCAGCAAAATATATCTATAATAGAAATTTAACCCATGAGCGAGACCCCCATAAAAATTACTTACTCCTTAGAGGAAGTCTTAAAAGACATAAAGGGAAAGCTAGATAGCCTTCAAAAAGATGTCAACACGATAAACGAAACACTAAGAAAAATAGAGAGCAAGCAAAACGCGATTGCAACGGATTTCAAAGAATTAAACGGTTCAAGCAAGGCACAAATTTGGACATTGATCGGCATTTTGATCACAGCAGTTGGCGGTTTTGTGGTATGTGTTGGTCGTTTTGTTATTTCAGGCAACCCCTAATCTATCCTCAAAGGATGGATTGGAGCCAGCAGAGGTTACAGCGTTGCTTAATAATGGAATGATTTTAAGAGTGAGGTGGAATAGGCATCTTGCCTGTTCGGCGTACTTTTGGGGCGGGCAGGATGCCCACTCTACTCCTATTCATTCAAAGACTGACGCAACGCCGAGGTTACAGATTTAGATTACGCGATCGCATTTGGCAAAAAACTACTATGCTAGCAGCAGATTGATTACCCTTGCCTTGCCATGACGCCAGAATCTGACCCGTTCACTGAACCCCGTAAAGTCGTGGAAGATACCAATGGGATTGACCTTTGGTCACGCTTTCGGCAGAGCCGACGCTGCGCGAACGCGATCGCTAAATTCTTCCAATTTGATCAACACCAAGCCAAACTTAGTACCGAGATTCTGGCGGGAGTAACCACCTTTGTCACCATGGCATACATTCTGGTGGTCAATCCCGATATTTTGTCTAATGCCATTTTCCTCCAACAACCCAAGGATTTGTTTGGGGAATTAGTGATTGCCACCGGGATTTCAGCTGCTTTGGCAACCTTAGTGATGGGACTCTATGCCAAATATCCATTTTCCCTAGCACCAGGCATGGGTCTCAATGCCTACTTTGCCTTTTCAGTAGTGTTGGGTTTAGGCATAGATTGGCGGGTTGCTCTGGCTGCGGTTTTCATTGAAGGATTAATTTTTATAGTGCTGACGGTTACTGGAGTTCGCCGTAAAATTGTCACTGGGATTCCCGAATGCATTAAACAAGCCACCACCACAGGCATTGGTTTATTTATTGCTTATATTGGTCTCAATAGCTCAGGTATCATTACTCAGTCTCAGGCAACTACCACTACCTTGGGAGATTTGACTGAGCCAGCCACATTAGTAACCATTGTCGGGATTCTAATTACCTCAGCCTTGATCGCTCGACGCATTACCGGAGCCCTGCTGTGGGGTATTCTCGCCACCGCATTACTGGCATGGATTTTGGGGATAGCCCCTTGGCCACAAGGAATTGTTGCCTTACCCCAATGGCCAGGAGATTTACTTGGTCAGGCATTTGTAGGTCTGTCACAGGTAGTTCAGACCAATATCTGGGAACTACTGAGTATCCTATTTGTGCTACTGTTTGTGGATCTGTTTGATACCGTTGGTACCCTAACTGGACTAGGAGTCAAAGCAGGTTATATCAATCAAAAGGGGGAATTTGCCCATGGGTCGCGAGCCTTTATGGCAGATGCAATCGGTACTACTGCTGGGGCAATCTTAGGCACCTCTACAGTAACCACCTATATTGAGTCGGCCTCAGGACTATTGGAAGGGGGACGCACTGGCTTGACTGCCGTTGTTACTGCCATTTTATTTGCCCTATCGATAGTTTTCATTCCCTTTCTATCTGCCATTCCCAGCTTTGCCACAGCACCAGCATTAGTCATGGTTGGAGTGTTGATGATCGGAAGTGTTAGAAAAATCCATTGGGACGATCCAGCCGAGTCAATTCCCTCATTTCTCACCATCTTGATCATGCCTTTAAGTTATTCCATTGCTGATGGCTTAGCTGTCGGTTTAATAACCTTTCCTCTGTTGAAAGCTTTTCAGGGTAAAGTTCACGAAACGACTATTGCCATGTGGATTTTAGCAACAGTATTTATCTTAAAGTTTTCCTTAGTAGGAGCGTAAGCATTCAGCTATCAGCTATCAGCTTAAGCGCTACGCGCACGCTACGCGAACAGCTATCAGCTATCAGCTTAAGCGCTACGCGCACGCTACGCGAACAGCTATCAGCTATCAGCTATCAGCTATCAGCCGTTGGCACCTCAAGTATCGTGGCACAGGCTTTGGCCTTTGGCCACGCTGTGCGAACGACGCTGTGATGTAGCCCATAAGCTAAATGCTTACGATTCCCTACTCCCTACTCCCGATTCTCTACTCCCGATTCCCTACTCCCGATTCCCTACTCCCGATTCCCTACTCCCTACTCCCTACTCCCTGTTCCCTTTGCATTTAGGGATTGATCAAACAAATCAGGACGGCGTTCTTTAGTCCTCTGAATTTGCTGCTCTTTACGCCAGCGCTCAATTTCCCCATGATGTCCTGATAACAGAACTTCTGGAACCTTCCATCCCCGAAACTCAGCAGGTCTTGTGTACTGAGGATAGTCCAGTAACCCGGCTTCAAAGCTTTCTAATTTAAGGGATTCGGCTTTGCCTACTGTTCCTGGTAGCAACCGGGTGACACCATTAATCATGGCTAGGGCTGGGATTTCTCCACAGGTTAAGACAAAATCCCCCAGTGATACCTCTCGGGTGACTAAATGTAATACCCGCTCATCCACACCTTCGTAGTGTCCACAAATTATCACCAGCTGATCATAACCTGTGGCCAATTCTTTGAACAATTGCTGTTTCATCGGTTGCCCCTGGGGAGTCATTAAGATGACATCACGGTGGGGTAAAATGGGTAAAGACTCTACAGCCGCAAAAATCGGCTCTGGTTTCATCAACATTCCCACCCCACCACCGTAGGGTTCATCATCAACTCGTCGATGCTTGTCAGTAGCAAAGTCTCGGGGGTTGATCAGATGCACTTCGGCTATTTGTTTGAGGAGTGCCTTACCAAGTAGCCCTGAACTCAGGGGAGAGGTGAAGAAATCCGGAAACAGAGTGATAATGTCAAATCGCACAAGGAGTTAAGGGAGGGTAGGGGTCTGGAGCTAAAAATCCTGTGGGAAGAGGCTAAGATACATAATCAGTGATTATGCATAAATGGTAAGGCTATAATGCGTGAATATCATTAAAAAATCACGGATTCAACGTAAAAATTGCTATAATGTGGCATTTTAACTAAAAAGCACTACTCAAAAGTATTCAACTCACCTCATGCCCATTACTAATATAATGCAGCAGTTAGAATCTCAATTGCAAAGAATGAGGATGCCTAAGTCCACTCAACCAGCTATTTTGGTAATCGGCGGCGCTGAAGATAAAGTTCACGGACGAGAGATCCTGCAAACTTTTTTTCGGCGTGCTGGAGGAACTAATGCTCGCCTTGCCATTATCCCTTCAGCCTCCAGAGAACCAACCGTGATTGGCAGTCGCTATCAACGCATCTTTGAAGACATGGGAGCCGAGGAAATTCGGTTGCTAGATATACGCGATCGCTATCAAGCAGAAAACCAAGACTTACTAGAGTACTTGGAAATCTGTACCGGGGTATTCATGACTGGAGGTGACCAACTACGCTTGTGCGGGCTACTAGCCGATACCCCCTTAATGGAAAAAGTTCGGCAGCGGGTTCATCAGAGCGAGATTACCATAGCTGGGACAAGTGCTGGGGCTGCAGTTATGGGTCATCACATGATTGCTGGTGGTGGTAGTGGTGAGTTTCCTAATCGTTCTTTGGTGGATATAACCATGGGCTTAGGAATCATTCCAGAGGTGATTGTCGATCAACATTTCTACCATCGGAATCGTATGGCACGCCTGATCAGTGCTATTTCGGAACATCCGGAGCGATTGGCCATCGGAATCGATGAAGATACCTGTGCTTTGTTTGAAAAAAATGGTTGGTTAGAAGTGATGGGTAAAGGCACTGTCACAATTATTGATCCCAAGGAAATGTCTTACACCAACCAGCCTAAGATTGGTCATAACGACCCGATCAGTATCCACAATCTGCGAGTGCATGTTCTGTGTCATGGCGATCGCTACCACTTTCAGAAGCGTTCGTTATTCGCAGTAGAAAGCTAAACCTTACCTCCTGGACAACAAGCGCAATAACCAGCCCACGCTTTTGAGTATGGCTTGACCTGACCTGTGCCAAGGGATGCAGTGCCTTAATCAAGGGGTTTCCTCATGACTGTAGTTGGGGGAATTCATCTGATTAGGACTCGCGTAAAAATAACCTGAACATTTTTTGTTCTGGAAGCTATATCTCACAAGTTATTTCAGATAAAATTTGTACAACTTATTTTTACATGGCTCCTTACCTGCTGGCTGCAATGGATAATTATGGATAATTTTGAAAAAACTGTTCACACAGAACAGTTTTTTTTATCTCCAAGGTTGATAATAATAAGATTATCCCAAATCTAATCAGCAGCCTACCGGATCGCCTGATTCCCGGATTGGAGCTAGAGTTTTCAAGCGTGCCAATCGGCTCATAATGTGCCAAAGTAGTGCCAAAGTAGGCGATAAAGGCGGATTTTATTTGATGAATTGCGTCTTTAGGCTTCCTTGCACATTCAGCGAGCATCACCACCGAAGTTTCAGTTGATATGAGAATTCTGAGAATCCAGACTTTACGTGGTCCTAATTATTGGAGTATTGGACATCACAAACTGATTGTCATGCGTCTCGATTTAGAGGAATTGGCAAATACCCCCTCCAACGAGATTCCTGGCTTCTATAAAGGACTAAAGACTGTCCTACCCAGTCTGGAAGAGCATTTCTGTTCCCCTGGTGTCCGGGGGGGATTCCTTGCTCGGGTTGCCAGAGGCACCATGATGGGGCACATCATTGAACACGTTGCCCTAGAACTACAAGATCTGGCTGGCATGAGGGTTGGATTTGGTCGCACTAGGGAAACAGCGACACCAGGAGTCTACCAGGTCATATTTGAGTACATTGATGAGCAGGTGGGTCGTTATGCCGCTAGGGCAGCTGTGCGGCTGTGTCGTAGCATCATTGATAAGCAAACCTATCCCCAAAGTGAATTAGAACAAGACCTGAAAGATTTACAAGAACTGGCTAATAATTCAGCTTTAGGACCAAGCACTCAATCCCTGGTTAAGGAAGCCGAAGCCAGAGATATTCCCTGGATGCAGCTGAGCGCGAGAGCGATGATTCAACTGGGCTACGGTGTCCACCAAAAGCGGATTCAAGCCACATTGAGTGATTATTCAGGGATTTTAGGGGTTGAGTTGGCTTGTGATAAAGAAGGTACCAAACAAATCCTGAGGGATGCTGGTGTACCGGTTCCCCGGGGGACAACGATTCGATTCCTAGATGAGTTGGAAGGGGCAATTGAGTATGTAGGTGGCTACCCGATTGTGATTAAACCCCTGAATGGGAATCATGGACGAGGCATTACCCTCGATATTAATAGCTGGGAAGAGGCGCAGACTGCCTATAAGACCGCCAAAGAAGTCTCCCGCTCTGTGATTGTGGAGCGCTATTATAAAGGTTTTGACCACCGGATTCTTGTGGTCAATGGCAAGGTAGTAGCAGTAGCAGAGCGTATCCCTGCCCATGTGGTGGGTAATGGTAGGTCTACGATTGAGGAACTGATTGACCAAACTAACCTTGATCCCCATCGCGGTGAGGGACACGACAATGTCTTGACTAAAATTGTGGTAGACGCTACCAGTGAGAGTGTCTTGAAAAAGCAAGGGTACAGATTGAACAGTATACCCAGAAAGGGGGAAGTTTGTTACTTGCGGGAAACTGCCAATCTCAGCACTGGGGGTATTGCTGTAGACCACACCGATAACATCCATCCAGAAACTATCTGGCTGGCACAGCGGGTTGCCAAAATTATTGGTCTGGATATTGCTGGAATTGATATTGTCACCTCCGATATCACTAAGCCTTTACGGGAAGCTGATGGGGTGGTGGTTGAGGTGAATGCTGCCCCTGGCTTTAGGATGCATGTTTGTCCTAGTCAAGGTCAGCCCCGGAATGTGGCAGCACCAGTCCTAGATATGCTCTTCCCAAATGGCCAACCTAACCGTATTCCCATCATCGCCATTACAGGTACCAACGGAAAAACCACGACCACCCGCTTAATTGCCCATATCTATCGCCAAACTGGAAAGGTTGTAGGCTATACCACTACCGATGGGATCTACGTTGATGAATATATGGTGGAAAAAGGTGATACCACTGGACCCCAAAGTGCTCAGGTAATTCTCAAAGACCCTACAGTTGAGGTGGCAGTGCTGGAAACTGCTCGGGGTGGGATCCTGCGTTCTGGCTTGGCCTTTGACAAATGTGATATTGGGGTGGTTTTAAATGTCTCCGCTGACCACTTGGGAATTGGAGACATCGACACCATTGAACAGATGGCCAAGGTGAAGAGTATTGTGGCGGAAGTGGTGAGTCCGAAGGGCTATGCTATCCTCAATGCTGATGACCCCCTAGTCAGAGCAATGGCAGAAAAGGTAAAGGGTCAAGTGGGTTATTTCTCGATGAACTCAGAGAATGAGTTGATCAAAAACCACACTAGTGGTGGAGGTCTGGCTGCGGTTTATGAAAATGGTTATTTGTCTATCATCAAAGGGGATTGGACCCTGCGGATTGAGCAGGCAGTTAATGTGCCAGTGACAATTGGGGGACGGGCACCTTTTATGATTGCTAATGCTCTAGCTGCGAGTCTCGCTGCCTTTGCTCAAGGAGTCTCGATTGAGGCCATTCGAAAGGCATTGACCACATTTCGGGCTTCTGTAGACCAGACACCCGGACGAATGAATTTGTTCAATCTTGGCAGTTATCATGCTCTAGTGGATTATGCCCACAATGCAGCTAGTTACGAGGCATTGGGTAGTTTTGTGCGCAACTGGCCGGGAGAGCGCTTTGGGGTTGTGGGTGGTCCTGGGGATCGCCGGGATGAAGACTTTATTGAATTAGGACGACTCTCAGCAAAAATCTTTGACAGGATTATTATCAAAGAAGATGATGACTTAAGAGGACGTCCCAGTGGTGATGCAGCTGAGTTAATTCGTAAGGGCATACGAGAGGAAAATCGCGAGTCCAACTATGAGATTATCCTCAAGGAGACAGAGGCAATTGATAGGGGTTTGGATAAAGTGGCTGATGGTGGTTTAGTGGTGATTCTGCCAGAAAGTGTCAGTCGTGCGATCAAACTCATTGAGGCTCGTAATCCCTTGTCGGATAATGGCCTTAAGGCAACCAGTGCTGACACCGAAGATGAGTTGAAGCCATCGGTGGTCAATTAAGCGGTTGTTGGTATTTGTTGAAGGTTGTTCGCGTAGCGTGGCCGAAAGGCCAAGGTTGAAGGTTGAAGGTTGTTCGCGTAGCGTGGCCGAAAGGCCAAGGTTGAAGGTTGTTCGCGTAGCGTGGCCGAAAGGCCAAGGTTGAGGGTTGAAGGTTGTATGTCAGAATGTAGAATGCAGAATGCAGAATGTAGAATGCAGAATGTAGAATGTAGAATGCAGAATGTAGAATGTAGAATGCAGAATTCCAAATTCTAAATTCTTAATTCTAAATTCTTAATTCTACATTCTTAATTCTTAATTCTAAATTCTTAATTCTACATTCTTAATTCAAAGAGGAAAAATAGGTTAGTGGTCAGCATCTCATTAACAGAGTGCGATGTTCCTTTGGAACCGCTTCGCGAACGCTAATCTCAAATCTAGACAGACCTTGATGTGGGTGGTATGACTTCTTTAACAGCAACTTGCTACTAATGGTTAATTTGTGATCTATAGCATTTTTACTTGAGATGTAAACATAGTATAGCGTTTCTGAATTGGGTGAGGTACTTCGTCCTGGGTTGATGGGAGTAGGGAGTAGCCATGCATCCCTTTGTTGAATCCCTTGCTATTTAAGGGCTTAAGCTGATTTAAACTACTCATTTACTAGAATCAGTCTAGGAGAGCAAAACTATCTAATTTTATCTCATCAAAAAATTTTTTATCAAAGCTTTATATAGTTAAAGGTTTAGTGAGTTTTCCGTGAAATTTATAAATTTTATCTGAGTTAGATATAAAATTTTGATTGGAGACAAGTAAGCCATCAATACCAATAGTTGATTTAAATCCTAATTACTTAAATCCAGCTTAAAACTATCTGTATTAGATAGGTCAGTTCATGGTGCTCGCGTGAGTCTTGGGATCGAGATGGGTTAACTAATTGGCTTGATCTGCTTGATTTTTAGATGAACTGACCGGTTAATTAATAAACGGATTATCAATAAAATCACAATTTAGTAGCGTTGACTAATCAGGTTTTTTATCGCTACTAACAGAGGCATTTTTGTGATTTTTTTGGGAATCAGTAACTGTCAATTGTCAGGAGATGATCATCATGCTTAATAGTTTGATAAACAACAAAGTCACCAATCCCCTTACCTACAGCGCTATCGCCCTCAGTGTCATTGCTGGCGCTGGGATTGCCGCTGCACCAGCTGACGCCGCATCTATCACCTACCAAGGGACTTTACAAGACGGAATCCCTGAGTTTGATGCTATTTCTAGTAGTGGTTTTTTTAGTGACCAGTCCACAGGTCGTTTTTTTAACTTTTTCGGCAATCAAGGAGATGTAGTTACAATCGAAGCACTCCGCATAGAGCAAGATTTAGATCCAGCTCTCTGGGTTTTTGAAGGTCTTTTCGAGGATACTTCCGACTTTGCTAGCGGATTTAATGTAAATATTGATCGGGGTGACCCAGGCTTTCTAGAGTTTGCTGATGATGAAATTCCTAATCCGGGACCATTTGCAGATCCTCGTGCTGTAGTAACCTTAACTTTGCCTGGAACTGGCGAATACACAGCCATCGTTACTAATTTTATAAGTGGTCCTAATGATGGAGGTGATGGTGCTTTTGATTTCGAGATTACATGTTTTGGATGTACAACACCTGTGCCTGAACCTGCTTCTGTCTTAGGTCTGCTTATTACTGGTTCTCTTGGTTTTGGGTCAGCTCTCAAACGTAAATTGAAGTAACGCATATCAACAGCAAAACGTTAAAATTTTAATCGGTTTTTATAGGTGATCGCTCCTCAATTATCCAGAGGAGTTTTTTTCATTGACCTCTAGTCCTCAAGGCAAAACAATCGTAAGCATTCAGTTATCAGCTAATGGGTTAGTCCCAGCCTCGTTCGCACAGCGTGGCCAAACGCGCCCCGCGTGGCCTTTTGGCCAAGGCCAAAGCCTGTGCCACGGTACTTGAGGTGCTTATGCGCTATGGGCACGGTTGATGAGGAAACCGTTAAGAATAAAAGAGGTAAGCATTCCTTTAATTTGAGGAAAGTTTCAGTGTCGTTCGCACAGCGTGGCCAAACGCGCCCCGCGTGGCCTTTTGGCCAAGGCCAAAGCCTATGCCACAAAGCTGACCGCTGACTGCTGAGCGCTGACTAAGGCAGCCAATCTTGATCTAATAATTGTTCGAGAGCATAGGGACAGTCTTCAGGAAATTGAATCATCATAGCGGTTTTTTTTCTGACATATTTTAAGGCTTTTTTATAAACTTTGGCTTGATTTTCTTGTAAATGATTGCGGAGATTTTTAGTTAAATACTCGTCCAGTTGGGTTCTAAAGCTCATAATTTCCGCTTGCCAATGGTTCGCGTTATAGTCATATTGCTCTTGCCAATAGTTCAGGAGTAATAAATGTCGGATAATTTGTTCTAAAAAACTTTCAACTGTTAATTTATCTCGACGACTCAATCCTTCTAATTCCTCAATTAAATGCTCTATGTCGAGATTTCCTAGTCGTTTTTCTTTTAGGAGTTTCAGAGTTTCTAATAACCATTTTTCATTATCAACATCATACAGAGAATATAGATCACTTGTTTTAGTCATAGCTGTTCTCAAGCTAGTAAGGAGTTTTTGGGTTTTAGGGAACAGGGAACAGGGAACAGGGAGCAGGGAGCAGTAAAGTCAAAAGAGGGAAGAAGTAAAAAATTATGTGTACCTCATTAGGGTAAAAACCGCTATACTTATTTTGTTACCTTCCATTAGCGTCTTTAGATTGTCCAATTAGAGGATATCTGAAAAGTTTTTTGATACTGAATTTTGCCCCCCTAGCCCCCCAACTTTGGGGGAAGAGTCAATTTGCTTCTAAAAGTCCCCCGACCGAGGGATTGCTCGCTCGGGGGACCAACGGGGGCTTGGATGTAGCAAATGAGACTTCTCAGACAACCTCTTAGATTATCGATGTAGCTATCCCAAGACATTTTCTTTAGTTTCCTTGAAAATTTTACTTCTTAGGAAATTATACAATATTTTCACTTCCCATCCTGGGAGGGGTTAGGGGTGGGTTACTATTATGAATACACTGCTCCCTGCTCCCTGCTCCCGATTCCCGATTCCCGATTCCCGATTCCCGATTCCCGATTCCCGATTCCCGATTCCATTTAACTTTCATACATTTCTAACGGCAATCCATCTGGGTCTTGAAAAAACGTAAATCGCTTCCCAGTATGCTCATCAATTCTAATCCTTTCTACATCCACACCCTTGGATTTGAGATAATTCACCGACGCTTGAATATCATCTACTTGAAATGCTAAATGTCTCAATCCGCAAGCTTCAGGACGACTAACTCGTTCAGGAGGATTAGGAAAGGAAAATAACTCAATCCTATCCCCATCACCCACTTGTAAATCCAATTTATAAGACTTTCTCGCAGCTCGTAAGGTTTCTTCAATAATCGAAAACCCTAAAATATCCACATAAAACTGCTTCGATTTTTCATAATCTGAGCAAATAATCGCTACATGGTGAAATCCTTTAGTATTCATAAAAATAATCTGAAATTAAGTAAGAGATGAATAATTTTAAATCAAGAAAGCTCATCCCCCATAGTATAGAACCAGATTCAACCAACTTTTGAGGATTTTGCTAGACTGGCAGATATAAAACCCATCATCAAAAGGATATATATCCAAAGGATAAGGAAATTATCTATGCCCCCAACCCTACTTCTATCCAAAGAACTACCTACTCTGGAATACCAATCCACATCCTCAAGCTTTGATGAAAGCTGGAGAGCTCCCCTTTCCACCCTCCTGGGATTAGGACGAGCAGCTGGTGCTGATTTCATTGAGTTTTTCCTAGAACGGGTCAACTACATCAGCTGTCTTGCGGAAGATGATGCCATTACTAGCATTTCTCCCCGCCTTTCCTCTGGTGCTGGTATCCGAGTGTTTCGGGGTAAGTCAGATTGCTATGTTAGCACTAATGACCTATCCTTTTCGGGGCTAAAAGCGGCTTTGGAGAAAGCCCTGTCTATTCAAGGGCTGGAATTACCTACCCCTAATGCCTTTATCCCAGAAACTAACCTGGAACTGTTGCGGGATTACGCTACTGCTAAAGGCAAAGACACTTGGCTATCCGGTTGCAGTTCGATGGCAGAAATGGGAGAAGTACTCCTGGATGCCAATGGGGCACTCCAGCGCAAGGCTAGCCATGTCCAATCCCGACGGGCTATTTATTTCCGGGATTGGCAGGAAGTTTTGGTGGCAGCTAGTGATGGCACCTTTGCCAGAGATATTCGTTTAACTCAGTCTGTGGGATATAACCTACTATGTGCTGATGGTGACCATCGCTCTTCGATTGGCAAGCGTGCTGGTAGTACCGGTAACCCAGAGTTTCTAAGAGCCTGGGATTATAATGCTACTGCTGAGGAAGTTGCTGAATCTGCTGGTAAGATGCTCTATGCGGATTACGTAGAGTCTGGTACTTACCCCATTATCATGGCGAATTCCTTTGGTGGGGTAATTTTCCATGAAGCCTGTGGACACCTGTTGGAAACGACCCAGATTGAGCGGAAAACTACTCCGTTTGCTGACAAAAAAGGCGAGAAGATTGCTAACGAAAGCCTTACTGCCTGGGATGAAGGGTTATCTGACAATGCCTTTGGAACCATTGATATGGATGATGAGGGCATGCCAGCCCAAAGAACTCTGTTGATAGAAAATGGCATACTGAAGAATTTTATCGCCGACCGGGCAGGGTCTCAGCTGACTGGACACCCCAGAACAGGTAGTGGCCGCCGTCAGAATTATGCCTATGCTGCTGCTTCACGGATGCGCAATACCTACATTGCTCCTGGTGATTACGAGGTAGAGGATTTATTTGCTTCTATCGATAAAGGCATTTACTGCAAGCGGATGGGCGGTGGTAGTGTTGGTGCTACTGGGGAATTTAATTTTGGTGTCGATGAAGCCTATTTGATTGAAAATGGCAAACTCACTAAACCGCTGAAAGGGGCAATTCTGATTGGGGAAGCTAAGGAAATTATGAATAAGATTTCCATGTGTTCCAAAGACTTAGGATTAGCCGCTGGTTTCTGTGGTTCCATTAGCGGCAGTGTTTATGTAACCGTCGGTCAACCTCATATCAAGGTAGATTCGATTACGGTTGGTGGACGGTAAGTTACCCCAGCAGCCAGGCTTTGGGACTAGTGTTAGACTATCATCTCCGGTTGAAGACTTATCATTCTTGGTTGTTAGTAAATTAACAATTAACTAACAATTAAGCTGAATCCGAAGCGATTAACCGGATTTGATATCATGCCTCTTTTTTTTGTTAACCCAACATTCAAAATTTAAGATAACATGACCAAGATTAATGAGATAGCTGATTCGGCGAATGCGATCGCAAAACGCCTGGGAATTGAAAAATTCGATATTTATGGCTCTGCAGTAGATGAAGCTGGTGTTCAAGTAGACCAGGGTGAGCCAAAACAGGTTGAGGCATCTAATCGGTCTGGTGTAACTGTACGGGTTTGGAATCAAGACCAGAAAGTAGGCATTACTTCAACTACCGATACCAACCCAACTGGGCTGGAACTAGCCTTAAAAACCGCTTATGAGGCGAGTAGTTTTGGGGTGAAGGAAAACGCCCCAGACTTTAGCTCTGAGTCAACAGTATCGATTCCAGAGATTCCCAATAATCAAGTGCCTCAACAGCCAGTATCTAAATTAGTAGAAACCCTACTGGATTCAGAGAAAAAGTTACTGGACGCTCACTCAGCTATTGCCGGAGTTCCTTACAATGGACTATCTCAACGGGATGTTGAGCGCTTTTATCTCAATAGTGATGGGGCATTGCGCCAGCAAGCTAGTTCCTCGGCTTCCATTTATCTTTATACCAAAACTGAGGAAGAAGGGAAAAAGCCCCGTAGTGCTGGTGCCTATAAGATTAGTCAAGGTTTAGAAACTCTGGATATTCAGACTTGTCTGCAAGAAGCTGCTGAGAAAACCATCAGTCACTTGAACTATGAGAAAGTTAAGTCCGGAAAATATCGGGTAGTGTTCTCTCCCGAAGCTTTCCTGAGTCTACTGAATGCTTTTTCTAATTTATTTAATGCTCAGAATATTCTAGACAAGCAAAGCCTCTCGACTCCCGAGTCTCTAGGTACTCAAATTGCTTCTCCTCTGCTTTCTGTTTGTGATGATGAGCTACATCCAAAGAATGTAGCACCGGTCTATTTTGATGGAGAAGGAACACCTACTCGTCGAGTACCGATAATTACAGAAGGGGTGTTAAGCAATTTTCTGCACAGTGCTGGCAGCGCCAAACGCCTGAATGCTCAACCAACAGGTCATGCCAATATGGGGGCAAAAGTTACAGTTAGCCCTAATTTCTATCATGTTTTTCCTGGTCAATCTGCTGAACAAGAATACAGCTTGGAGCAAGCCGAAAATGTGATTTGGATTGATGAGGTGAATGCGCTTCATGCGGGAGTTAAAGCACTCGAAGGTTCCTTTTCTCTACCCTTTGATGGTTGGATGGTGAATAAAGGAGAATTAACTAGTATTGATTCCGCAACCGTAGCCGGAGATTTTCGGGAACTGCTGAAATCCATTATTTATGTGGAAAAAGAGCCTGAGTTTACCTCTGGTGGAGTGTGTCCAAAAATCTGGGTTGATGGTTTGTCGATTACTGGGGATTGAAGGTTAAGAGGTTGAAGGTTGAAGGTTAAGAGGTTGAAGGTTGAAGGTTAAGAGGTTGAAGGTTAAGAGGTTGAAGGTTAAGAGGTTGAAGGTTGAAGGTTGATTAGTAAAAAGTAAAAGTTAGTCAGCTTTTTAAGCATTCAGCTATCAGCTGAATGCTTATTTGTTTGATATTAACTACCCTGCTAAGCTGTCGCGCATTTAAATTGGTTATTACCTATTACCTATTCCCTGTTCCCTGTTCCCTATTCCCTGTTCCCTGTTCCCTACAGCTTACCACTCTACATATAAAATATTATCCATCCACGGCAGCTTAACAACTCGTATGCTCCAAGGAATTCTATCTAGTAAAATATCGTAGGTTTCACGTTCAACCTGTAGCAGCCAACTACCATCACGAACTCTCACAATACCGTTTCTCTGCAAAAAAGCTTTTCTAAATCCTTCTATTGATGTATTTTTCAAAATAGACCAATTTTGAATCACAGCATATAATAAGTTTTCACATTCTGCTCGTTCTTGTGGGGTGATTTCTAAATTGGTGTCTATAGGTTCTAATAAATCTATACCGCATAGTATTTTATTAAGAGGTAAACTGTGTTCTGGTATTTCTGTTGAGTTATCAACTAAATACTGGAGTAAAAGGGCTGCTCGTTCAGCAGATATGGTATTAATAAAAATCTTATCTTGTACCAATCCTATTTTGACAAAGAAGCGAGTCAGAAATGGCCATAGCAAAATTAATCCCCCATTGTAAATATAGATTTCATCAGAGTCACTAAAAGTATTGACAGTATCTGGAAATCTGGTTTGATTAGACTTGAGTTCTTGTTGGATGTTGAGTTTAAGAGTTTGAATACTTTTCTGTAGTTGTTTGAAGCGTGTAATCAGGTCTGATGACCTTTGGACTTGGGCAGGATTATTGATTTCATTTAGTAATATTTCTATTTCAGTCTTAAGTTGATTAATTTGCTGTTTATGTTGGGGTAATATCTGGCTATTGAAATCAAGGTGTTGCAATTCCATTAATAGGTGTTCCAGTTGTTCCCTTTCTTTAATCAACTGTGTCTCTTGGCTAGGAATTTGGATTCTATCTAAGATTTCTGGAAGTTGACTTTTAAATCTTTTTCCTTGTCTGACTAGATGCTCTATCTTGGCAACAATATTCTTTAAAAACTCAGGATAGTTAATCCGATTACTAGTGGCAATATGTAATAAATTGTCTTCGATTAACTTGAAGTTATCTACTTTAGTCTTACTCTCTGAGGAGATACTGAAAAGTATTCCTTGCCATCTCTCCAATCGCAATTTGGCTGCTGGAATATTTATGGTCTGCTCTAGCTGTTCCAAAACCGGTTTTATGTCTGTATTATAGTCGGCAATAAACTGGACTGAATCCCCAGTAAATAATCCGGCTATTTTGAGGAGTGTTGAATCGGAAAATTGGTAAATAACACCCTGCAATTGCTTGGGATTTTTGAAGCAAAGCTTAACAATAGACTTGATCTGATTTGGGGAATTGGTGATCAGGCGATCGCAATATTGTTCTAGCTCTTGTTTGCTGACATTTTCGGGGAGTATACCTGTTTGGATAAAGTCGCTAAAAATCTCTAGTTGTGAAGCTCTTGCTTCTGCTCTAATCAACTGTGTCTCTTGGCTGGGGATTTGGATTCTATCTAAGATTTCTGGAAGTGTGCTTTTAAATCCTTTTCCTGCTCTGACTAGATGCTCTATCTTGGCAACAATACTATTGATAAAATCAGGATAGTTAATCCGATTACTGGTGGCAATATGTAATAAATTGTCTTGGATTAATCTAAACTTATCTACTTGAGTCTTACTATCTGAGCAGATACTGAACAATAGTCCTTGCCATCTCTCCAATCGTAATTTGGCTGCCGGAATATTTCTCGTCTGCTCTAGCTGTTCCAAGACCGGTTTTATGTCTGTATTATAGTCGGCAATAAACGGGACTGAATCCCCAGTAAATAATCCGGCTATTTTGAGGAGTGTTGAATCGGAAAATTGGTAAATAAGGCGCTGCAAATGCTTGGGATTTTTTAGACTTTGCTGAACAATAGACTTGACCTGATTTGGGTAATTGGTGAGCAGGCGATCGCAATAGTCTTCTAGCTCTTGTTTGCTGAAGTTTTCCGGTAGTATACCGGTTTGGATAAAGTCCCTTAAAATCTCTAGCTGTGAAGCTCTTGCTTCTGCTCTAATTAACTGTGTCTCTTGGCTAGGGATTTGGATTCTATCTAAGATTTCTGGAAGTGTGCTTTTAAATCCTTTTCCTTCTCTGACTAGATGCTCTATCTTGGCAACAAGATTCTTTAAAAACTCAGGATAGTTAATCCGATTACTGGTGGCAATGTGTAATAAATTTTCTTGGATTAACTTGAGCTTATCTACTTGAGTATTACTATTTGAGGAGATACTGAAAAGTATTCCTTGCCATATTTCTAATCGCAATTTGGCTGCCGGAATATTTCTCGTCTGCTCTAGCTGTGCCAAGACCGGTTTTATGTCTGTATTATAGTCGGCAATAAACGGGACTGAATCCCCAGTCAACAATCCGGCTATTTTGAGGAGTATTGAATCGGAAAATTGGTAAATAAGGCGCTGCAATTGCTTGGGATTTTTTAAGCTTTGCTGAACAATAGACTTGACCTGATTTGGGGAATTGGTGATCAGGCGATCGCAATAGTCTTCTAGCTCTTGTTTACTTAAGTTTTCTGCCCACCAGGGTAGCATCCCTGTTTGGATAAAGTAGCTAAAAACCTCTAGTTGTAAAGCTCTTTTACTAGCAATCTCTGATTTGCCAATTTGATCAGATAGTCTTTGATAGCTCGTTGAACTTACAGAGGTAATTTTATTTACTTCTATATTTTCCCCCGTCTCTCCCTCTGTTCTAGCAAGCAGTGGTGAAGACTCACCCAACTCAGTCTTAGGTTGTGGCTGTGTTGAAAAACTGGAAGTTGAGTGGCTAATTTGTTCTCCTAATTGCTGTTGAATTTGTTCTATGATTTTGTCAATCAATTCCTGTTCTAGATTATTGATATCGATATTGCCTAGGTCTATTTCTAGGGTATTAATTCGATGTATTGTATCTAAATCGCTGAACTGATTAAATAAATTATCAATCAGGGGGAGGACTTTATAGCGATATAGTCTACTTACCTCATTTTGCAGTTCAAAAGCACCTTGCTGTGAACTTAAATTAAGTTCTATAATCTGTTTTTTGATAATATGTCGTTGTTGCTTCACTTCCAAAGGCTTTAATTAAATCACTCTAAAATCTGTGTCTGTGTGTACATTTAGATCATTAGAACGGATAGTCATATATCCAAGGACGCTAAATGATGTTATACCAACACGACCAATTTCTAAGGCTTCTATTAGGTTATTAGTCGTACTCTTAAGAGTATCAGGTGTCGCATTTTTATCTACAATTGTATTTAACCAGTGAGTGTAAGCCGTTTCAAACTTTCGCATTTTTGTTTTATTTAACCAGTGGAAATAAGGAGTTATATGGGCTGGTATTTCCGCACTGATAATGTTATAAATTAGCTGTTTAAAGTTTTTTTCTCGAAAGCGAGGCAGCCAATCAGGGAATACAAAACTGAGTTGGAAAGAGTAAGGATCTATTGTGTTTGAATCTGTGTTTGAATCTGTGTTTGATTTAAATTCTGAAAAATTCTCGTCTGAGTCGGGGTCGTTACTGCTGCGAGGACGAAGTAAAATATGTTCGACTATATGGAAACCTTCGGTTTCATCCGATTCATTGCAGAGAGCCAAAGTTTTTCGATGGTAAGGAATTCCTAGTAAACTACAAATTCTTTGTTTTAGTCCCGATACGTTTTCTGTATCCCAAACCTGACTGGAATCAGTGTAATTAAAGGCTTTACCCCTCCCAGCGCTAATTTGGGGATAATTTTGTAAGAAACTAATTTTATCATCAATCAGTTTTTCATCCAGAATTGATTCATATAAAAGTAAAGAATAATCTGTGAACTTTTCACAAAACTGTGCCATTAAATGATCTAGGAAACGGTTTTTTATTATCTTATCAATATCATTCCATTGATCTTCTGGTGAATTTTGCTCAAAGTTGAGGATTTCTGGCGCACCTGGAATGCTATAAAGTTCCTGGTAAAAGTAGGTTGTATTGTTCTTAGTTTGAAAAGAGAATAAATCTTTAGCATGATCTAATTGAGCAAAATAGTTAGCTAAAAGTTGGTCAAAAAACATTAAATAAGCTTGTAGCTGCTTGGCTTGAGCCTTGCGTTTGGGAGATGCGGAAGCCGGTAAACCTATTTCTCCAATACCGTAAGTAGCAGGAAAATCATTTTGGATTGATTCATAGTCAGATAATTCTCGGTATTGTCCCACTGGGATGGGGATATCTTTTGTTTGTGTGCTTGATGATGTTTTTGTGTTTTTTTGTTGTAAGGATTTCAGATAAATTTTAGCTTTATTCAGGTTCAGATTGCACGGAATTTGTCCTTTGTAAAAGGTAATGTTACTTGTCAAGCCATCTATATCTTTGAGTTGGGGTGTTAGATTAGGCTCTAATGCTAACGCCGTTTCTTCTAATTCAGATGAATTGTCGCTTGAAATAGTAATTATTATAACAGTTTTTATCCCTGGAATATCTAAAATAATCCGAATTATGTCAGAGGTGTGCAGTTGGTCTTTCTTGATAAAACTATCAAGTTTTTCATCGTCAATGAAGCCATGTTCCAGGGGGACACCATCAAAGATTGCTTCAGGAGTTTTGCCTTGATCCAGTAGTTCTTTTAAGGTTAAAAATTGTAGGTGAGGAGAAATAAAATTATCTAAGTCCAAATATATCTGTGCCATTAATTCATTCACCTCAAATCCTTCTTCAATTTCCATCTCGGCTTTGATGGTGATTTCTTCAATGGGTAAAATTTCGACTGAAGCAAAATCTTCACACAAATTTCGATGCTGATTAAGTTTAGATTTTACTTTTTCGATGAGACTCCCTTCGTCAGAGACATTTTTGTCTTTTTCGATTAGTACCCGATAAAGTCCATTTAAGTTGACTTGCTGAGTGCGTTTAGAAGCTTCAAAAGTTAAGGTATGAAGAAGGGAATCGTAATAAATTGGGGGTTGTGAATTCTTAATGGGTTTAACCCATGCATTTTTAACACCATCGATGTCGATTAGCAGTTTGCGATAATCATTAATTGTGAGGGGATTAACGGTGAGGATTTCTCTGGCGGTGAAAAACTGTTTCCTATTTTCTTTAGGAGCAGGCGCAAGCAAGTCTTTCATCTCGAAGTCAAGGCGATAGCTTAAATCCGTGATGGCATAGCAAAGTTGTTCTAGGATAGTAATACCGGGATCGTGGGTATTGTAGTCTGTCCACAGTTTCCCCCCTAGGCGTTCGATGTGCTTGATTCCTTCTTGTCGCAATAAGGCGAAATTCATGCCAGGATTTTCTGGGGGGGCGTTGGAGATGGTAAGGTTTTTAGTCATGATATAGCAATTCTACGACTTGTGAGGTACAAATTTCTGGGTTTTAGGGAGCAGGGAGCAGGGAGCAGGGAGCAGGGAGCAGGGAATAGGGAATAGGGAATAGGGAATAGGGAATAGGGAAGAGGTAAAAAATAATGTGTACCTCATAGCTACGATAAACGTTAGAGTAGACTTCTTACAAAAGTTGGGGACAGGGAACAGGGAATTCGTGCCCATTTGAAGACCGCTATATCAGGTACAATGGAGCGTGTACCTATGATGCTCGTTGAGCAGCTTCCCGCAGGGTAGCTACAGCGCAATAATGGGAAGGCATAAGCCATTTTTTGGCTTTCTGGGTTTTTGTTGATGCTATTGCACAGCCTGAGCTGCAATCGACTATGCTTTCCTATCAGATAGAGCGTGAGCCTTCTTGGGACATTAAAGGTAAATCCGGTCGCCTAAGGGGTTTGGAAATAATTTTTCTGTTGCTTGCCGTTTGTCGTTTCCGTAAGTCATCACAGATGGCTTTCAAATCGTAATTGAAAGTTCTAGCGTGTTCCTCTCGAATTCTGTAGATCTCTTCTAGAATTTAATCTCTCCACATTTTTATTCTACCATTAATTCATAAGGTGTACAAATAGTGGATAAATCCTATTATACTGGTTTCAATGTAGACGGTTTCGCTCACAGAAATCTATAAAATATCTTCATCCCTGATCCTACAGCATTTAATCCTTGTTCTGAGGGTGTGTTGCTAAAGCCTCGGTTTCTAATCCTTGCAAATTGTCTGATTTAGAGGTAGCACTATTCTGTTTAGTTAGCTCTTCTTATAATACCTGAATTGCTCCTTGGATGCGGAGTAATGTTTCACGAACATTTGCTTGTTTGGCTTCTAAATCGGCTAGGACTTTTTGTCCTGATGCAAATTCGGCTTTTAGTTGGTTTAGGCGTTTTTCTAGTTGTTCTTTCATGTTCCTTGTTGACGAGGATGGGTTACAATACAGCAGTTTTAAATTGGGTGAGGTGCAAATTATTGGGTTTTAGGGAGTAGGGAGTAGGGAGTAGGGAGTAGGGAAGAAAGAAGAGGGAAGTCGGAAGTGGTAAAAAATCCTCTGTACTTCGTTACTATTAAAACCGCTATAGTATATTATAGCGTTTATCGCAGTTATGAGGTACAGTCTTCTTTGACGTTGATTCCCTGTTTTGATGCAGCGCATCCCTCTTCTCTATTCCCTCTTCTGTATTCCCTGTTCCCTGTTCCCTGTTCCCTGTTCCCTACAATCCATAAATTGTATATCTCATAGCTATGAGAATTGCTATATATCAGATAGTTTTTGATATTAACTTTTCCACTGACACTTCAACATGGGGAAAAGCAACTGGATACAAAGTTCCATAGGCTTTGGTTTGTTTGATTTGATAACTATCCCCTGATGGTTGCTGAAACACGATCAGTTGTTGAGCTTTTAAATCTACAACCCAATATTCTAATATACCAGCATGAGCATAGGCAATTCGCTTCTGTTCTAAGTCTTTTTCCAAGGTAGTGTCAGATATTTCTATCAATAAGTAAATTTCCTCGGCAGAAGGGTGACGATTGTCATACAATGAAACTGGCAATTTAACAACAGCAATATCTGGTTCTGGTTCAGAATCAGGAAGGGTAACTGGATGTGATTCGTAGATTTTGGCGCAACCTCGGAGCTTTTCCCGCAAATAGTCTGCCATAGAATCGTTGATTTTCCGATGCAATGGTCCCTCTGGTGACATTTCAATAATTTTTCCCTCTAGTAATTCCACATGACGCTCACTGAGGATACCTGCTGCAATCATGTGATGATAGTCTTCAATTGACCATTTAGCTAAGGTAATCATTGCTCTACTCTGATTAAAGATTGCTCTTTTGGAATTGCTCCTTGGATGGGGAGTAAGGTTTTACGAACATTAGCTTGTTTGGTTTCTAAATCGGTTAGAAGTTTTTGTCATGATGCAAATTCGGTTTTGAGTTCGGATAAACGTTTTTATAGTTGTTGTTTCATGTTCCTTTGGCTTTTAGATTCAGGTTCGGTTTAAATTTGTAGATGGTGCGTTACGCTACCGCTAACGCACCCTACAAGAGCGGCGATCGCACTGATAATACAGACAGATAACTTCTCTTTGACTAGGTCTTAAAATTTATAAAGCTGCCCGATGTTTTTGCCTATTATCCTTACTTAAATCAATTTAATATACCAGAATGTTAGTGTCTAAATACCGTTTTATTTTCTTATTCGATGCCATAGACATTACTTCTAGTAAGTGGTTCTTTTACACCAAGGTCAGCAACCAACCAATCAAACTCTTGATGAAGTTGCTTCAAGTCTTCTTTCTCTTTGTATTCTTTTTTACTTATATCTTGTGAAAAACTATTCTGTTGAGAAACCGCCTTAAAAGCAGCAATAATTTCTTCAAGCATAGCAATCTGTTTCGGACTTAGATCTGTCACATCTATGACTTTATTTTTCATTACAATTTTCCTCGTTTACTATTAGGTGTTTTGATTATAGCATGAGCGATCTCACTTGGTTCATGTAGGGTGGGCAGTGCCTACCAACTGTTTTGAGTTCGGCTAGACGTTTCTCCAGTTGTTGTTTCATGTTCCTTTGGCTTTTAGATTCAGGTTCGGTTGAAATTTGGAGATGGTGCGTTACGCTACAGTTGTTGTTTGATGTTCCTTTAACTTTTAGATTCAGGTTCGGTTGAAATTTGGAGATGGTGCGTTACGCTACAGTTGTTGTTTGATGTTCCTTTAACTTTTAGATTCAGGTTCGGTTGAAATTTGGAGATGGTGCGTTACGCTACAGTTGTTGTTTGATGTTCCTTTAACTTTTAGATTCAGGTTCGGTTGAAATTTGGAGATGGTGCGTTACGCTACAGTTGTTGTTTGATGTTCCTTTAACTTTTAGATTCAGGTTCGGTTGAAATTTGGAGATGGTGCGTTACGCTACCGCTAACGCACCCTACAATATCGGCGATCGCACTAAACACCTATTATTGGTAAGTAAAATGCCATGACCACAAGTGTTCTTCCGCCACCGAAGCCATCTAGGCATGATGGGTTGCTATTCCACCTTGCAACATTGTCGCCAACTTTCTTCCACTGGAGCTTAACGGTATGCTGACCTGTCTGAAGCGGCAAGACGAGATTGCCATTCAAATTCACATTAGGATGATTAGGGCTATGGGGTTGAAAGTGCGAACCAGATTGGCGACAGCCATTACCGTCCACGACTAGCCTTGTTGCAACGAGATTACCACCTTCACAATTTCCATCTGGTTGGACATTAATTGAATAGGTACAAAAAATTATTGCTTTTCTATCTAGGGTGAAAGTAACTGATGTATCGGAAACATATTCCCACCCCGTGGATGTGATAGAAACATCAGTATCTGGTTGGGCTGCCCATATTCCAGCCAAAACCCCGCCACCTTTAATTTGTCCTGACACATCCAGCTTTGCCTCTGGACTATCCGTACCAATCCCCACATTGCCCTTTCCAGGCATTAAGGCAATATGATCGTCACAATGATTAGATGTTCCAATCTCCAGTGTCCTTGCCTCTGGTTCGCATCCTCGACGGTAATATCTGATCCAGGCAGCATCACCACAACTTAGTTGTATCGCTCCAGTTACAGTTAGGTTTTTTACTGAAAAATCCTGACTCTGAGAACCAGAAAGACATGTTTTTGTGTCTACATAGGTTTTAATTGCTTTCTCCGTTGGTATTGCCCGATCGCTATTACCTTCGAGAGTACCATCACAAGAAAATTCATTCACCGCTACTCCCTGTTGTAGCTTGAGATTGCCCTTCACTTCTAGTTTTGCCCCTGGATTTGTCGTCCCAATCCCCACATTACCATCTTTGGTGAGGTTGAATACATCACACGCTTCTGCTGTAGAAAAGCTCAATCGCCCACCAGGTTTATTGGCAATTTCTACCCGATTCTTCAATCCTTCGTTGGTGGAAAGTTCTAAGAAGGCTAGGTTAGTGCAAGATTGAAATAAGCCTACTGCATCTGATGCTAGGACATGAAACTTGTGAGTTGGATTGCTTGTCCCAATCCCCACATTGCCTTTTCCAGGCATTAAAACAATATGATCGTGACAATGATTAGATGTTCCAATCTCCAGTGTCTTTGCTTCTCGTTCACCTCCTCGACCGTAATATCTGATCCAGGCAGCATCACCACAACTTAGTTGTATCGCTCCATTTACAGTTAGGTTTTTTGCTGAAAAATCCTGATTCACAGAACCATGGAGAAGCGCTTTAGTATCGGCATAGGTTTTAATTGCTTTCTCCGTTGGTATTGCACAATCGCTATTATCTTCGAGACTACCATCACAAGAAAATTCATTCACCGCTACTCCCTTTAGTAGCTTGAGATTGCCCTTCACTTCTAGTTTTGCCCCTGGATCTATCGTCCCAATCCCCACATGGCAATCTTTGATAACCATCTGTACTATTCCGTCAGTACCAGGGTTCAGTTCATTGTTATCATGAGTACCACCTTTGTACCAAGCAAAATTATTGTCAGTGCGGAAATATTGAGTGCCATGCTGTATCCCTATCCCGTAATTATTATTACACATGTTAATTATCTGTCTTGTCGGTGTATCAAAGCTAAGACTTCCTGAGACAGATAATTCATTTGTGGTTGTACAGCCATCTACCCGTAGGTTTTTATCCCCTGGATCGGAATCACCACCAACGTGCAAACCGCCATTTATAGAGAGTTTAGCCCTTGGATTTGTCGTCCCAATCCCCACATTGCCCTTTCGAGGCATTAAGGCAATATGATCGTCACAATCATTAGATGTTCCTATCTCCAGTGTCGTATTTTCTCCTGAATTTCCACAACGGTAATACCTGATCCAGGCAGCATCTTTACTACCATAATCCGGTTCTTTAGTAAAGAAAATACCGTTGTTTTTTTTATTACCCGCACTTGGTTTAATTACTCCATTTACAGTTAGATTTTTTGCTGAAAAATCCTCACTCACACAACCATGGAGAAGTGCTTTAGTATCGGCATAGGTTTTAATTGCTTTTTCCGTTGGTATGGCCATATCGCTACAACCTTCGAGAGTACCATCACAAGAAAATGCATTCACCGCTACTCCGTACTCTAGCTTTAAATTTCCTTTAACTTCTAGTTTTGCATCTGGACAGGTCGTCCCAATCCCCACATTGCCTGATTCACTTACAATGGTTAAATGTTTTCCTTTTGAAACGCAGTTGCTATAGCTTTCTATATATAATTTTTTTTCTGAACTGCCAATGTACTTAAGGTCAAAACCCCCGTTTGCTGCGGTCGATTCTCCCAATTGAATGGTTGCATTATCATTATCTCCTTGACCCCAAATCTTCAGGACAGGTTGATCTCCTTTAATTTCCAGCTTGGCCTTTGGACAATCCGTCCCAATCCCCACCTTGCCATCTTTCTTAATAACGAAAGGAGTAGTATTATTTAACTGATCATCAATCCGTAAAGCATCTTCATGACACGTCTGGCGAATATGGAGTTTCGCCTTCGGCGGATCATCGATACTCAGTCCCACATTCCCATTACTGCTGTCAATAAAAAGCTTACTATCTCCAGAATTATATTTTATATTTAAACCTGGCTTATCTCCTGATTTTTGATTAATACTCCAAGTCTTCGTATCACCCGCATAAAAATCCAATAGTTTCTCATCGTCACCCTGGGCGGTAATCTTCAGGGGAGTATCTGCCCCAGCCGGGTTTTCTATGCCATCCTCTTTTATATTGAGGGTGGAATCAATAAAGTCGGCAAAATCCTGTTGAGAAGGCTTTGCCCCTGTCTTGAATAATTTTTTTAGGTCACATCTATTCTTGGGTTCCATGATATTTAACTCCTTTTAAATAACCTCAAAATCAGTAACAATACTCATATAACCAATTCCCTCAAAATCCTCTTCATCATAAGAATTTTCTGTGCCCATCAGGTAGATAATATGTTGAGGGGCAGAAACCAAAATTGAATCCGGGTGTTGCACCTGGGCAAGATTAGACGGAATCACCCGATAATAGATATCTGACTTGCCGCCAGATCCAGCTTTGATGGCGACTTGCTCAATTAATTTGAGATAGCCAACATCATCTACATAAGATCTTTTCTTAATAAAATGGATCACTGAGGAATTAGGGATTGAACTACCAAAGGTAATATCTGCTTGTTCTTCATAGGCCCACGGGGACAAAAAGCGTTTAATATCTTCATTGAGTTGATTGAGATAGTACCCCTGGTCACATCCAGCGAGAAAACGGATACCCACTTTGTATTGAATGGGTGCGTAGTGAGGATTTTTTACCACGATTTGCACAAACGGTGAGGTATAGTTTTGCAGGTATACCTGGATTTCCTTTAGTAAGTAGGAAGGTGCTTTGGGTTCGAGGGGAAAGAAAGGCGCAGTATTCGCCACGTCGGGAATTACCACCACAGTTACCTTGGCATCACCAGGATTGTGGTTGCCAAGGTAACTGTGGTGATACATTTCACCTTATAGATTTGGGGGAAATGTTCCAATACTAGACGTTCGTAATCCCAGGCAGTTATAGCCCTCTGTTTATGGCGCAGTCTTTCACTCACCCGCATGGTGAAGGCGCGATTGTCTTCTTTTGGTTTACCGCCAAAGGAACTATAGGGCTGTTGTACTGTGTTGATGGCGGGATCTCGTGTTACAAATCCTTGAATGGAATTAGCTGCGAGGGGTTTACTTAAATGGTCGGCTGCATTCCCCTGGTTAACAAAGGTCGCCCTGACAGCTTGGGTTTTGATGTCGAGAGTATCAGGAATTGCAGCAGCGTTTTCGGTGACGGTGGCTCGTAACCAATGTAAACCACTGGGTAATAAGTTATGCTGACTGGTGGCTTTGTCTGGAATACTCAAGCGGATAATCCCCGAATCGACTAACCCATTGGTACTATCGGAAAGCATTTCTGTATCTTGAAATTTCTGCCAAGAATTACCACTCAAGTAACTCCAGTGAATCTGTGGCGGAATTAGTTCCCCATTACCACTGCCCGGTATCATTTGGAAGAGGATGGAAATGTTTTGGGGTGGTTGCAGATTACGGATACCAATGTATAAAGTGCCTTGTTCTTGATAGTTCGGTAAGAGATAATATTGGTTGTCTTGATTGAGAGTTTGGATATCGGCATAGCCAAAGGGATTAAGTTGGAAGATTTTACTAGGTTCCTGCTCGCTTTGGGAGGCTTGCAAGTCAATCTCTTCTGAGGCGGTATAGTCGAGGGAGATGGCTTTAACTTGCGGGGTGTAAGGGGGATAAACCGTCAGGGATTTGATTTTTATATCCTTTCCATCTTTATCTTTTACTTTGGTTCCATCTTTATCTTTTACAACGTCTTTATCCGTTGCAGAAGTCACCTTATTTAATACTATCGGATATAAATCATGGGCAAATGCAAAATCTGGGCTTGCTAATTCCAGTATGAAATACCGATTTTGCTCAAAAGGATCATCTGTATCTATATCTATAAGGGAATTAGATGATGAATCATCTTGTAGATTGGAGTTGTGATAACTCAAAGAAGTATTTTTTTTTTAAATAGTTTTTTCTTCTTGGTTTTCTCCGGTCCCGGTAATTGTAATTGTTTTTTCTGTAAATATTTCTTTGTCATTTTTTTCAAAATCCACCCTGCTTCGGTTATTAAAAAGCTTCAAACTGGCTTTAAAGCTGTTATTAGTAATTGCATCCGTAATTACCCCAGTACTTGAATATGCCTCATAATGGGTGGCAAAGTCTTTAGGAAGTCCCATCCACTCCATATTAATGGCAAGACTATCTAATTTTTTGGTGCTAATTTCTCGATTAGCGAAGTAAAACCCCGAACCTACTTTAGGATTATTGCCAAAGGGTTGAAAAGGAATTTTGGGATTTAGTACTGAGTTATCATTCCGCAGTTGGACATCTTGACTATTTTCTACTTTAACTTGTATCTTTACTTTTTCTAAGCGTACCGATTTAAATTGATCGTAATATAGTTTTTCCTGGGTATTTTCTGCTGATGATATTTCTTTCAACAGAATTTTTACCACTGGATAGGGAGTGTCCAGGAAAAAAGTTGACTCATCTGGTTTGGGTGGCAAAATAGCAGGTAGGGTGGGATCGAGGGTTAACTGAAACTGTAAACTGTTGAGGTAAATAGCAGAATTACGATAGAGGTTAATCTGGTCAGTACTAACAGCCTCTTGAGGAAAATTACCGATACCAATTTGCTGTATATTAGCTTCTTTATCCCTGACTAATCCTATAATCTTGAATATCTTGCCGTCATTCCAAACCAGAAGTTGCCCTACATCGTCGCTCTCAGAAAAGGTATGTTCAGAGCCTTCACTAAAAGAAACGCTTGTCAAGTTATCGTTGTCCGAAGCAGTGGAACTCAGAGATAGTTCTGTACTGCTATAATAGTCTAGTGGTTCTTCAACAATAAAATCGCCAACTTTAGCTTCAAAAGCTTGAGGTTGTATCCATTGGGCTTCACTACTCAAGTAAATCTCAAAAGGGTCGCTACTTAGTATTTCTTGGAAAGTATCCCGATTCAAAGTGTTTCCTTCAGAGGCGAAGGTAAGGGTAATCTTACGTGTACCTTCTTGCAACAACAAGACGGGAGAAGTAACGGCAAAACCGATGGAATTTTGTGAGGTTTGAGTAATGTTGCCAAAAGTCTGAAAACGTTGTGCTTTAGTTACTTGTCCCTCTTCCGCGTCAACTAGTGAACTTCCATGGATATTTTTAATTTCGGTTTTTCCAATGGGAGGGTAAGTAAAGTTTCTTTTCTTGGTTTGGGCTTTTTCAACGAGGCGATAGACTTCTTTCCAATCAGGATTTTCTGTAGTAGCTTGGATTTCCATAATCTTCCGGAAATCTGCCACACTCAGATACAGTTCTTCTTTGACATATCTAATAACTCGCTCTTGGTCAAGATCAGCAACTATCTCTTGGAGGGTTGTATAACCATTAGGCATTTTCGGCAAAGGATCGCCAGGATTAGGATGACCAAGAGCCCATTCCATCATGCTCTTGAAATCGGACTGTTCTCGCTTTTGTTTTAAGGCATTACGCCTCCCCATGGTAATTTTTTTTCTGTAGGCTTTTTCAATTATTTTATAAACTTCGTTCCATTCTAATTCTGTAGGTTCTTCTACTTCTGGATTGTCTTTATTTATTTGCCTATCATGGATATCAAAGCAATACTTAAAATCTTCTGTAGAGACAAAAAATAGTTGATTTTTAATATAATTTTCAATAGAATCCTTTTCTTCTTATTCTTCAGAGATTTGTTCAGGATTTTTAATCCCTTGATAAATAGTGTCTTTGAGATAATCAATATCAACAGATTCACCATTAAAATCAGGAAGTTTGTCTCCTTGGTTGGGGCTACCAACCGCCCAGCGCAGCCTAGTTTCAAAACTTTGATCGCTCTTATTATCTTGATTATGAATTTCTTCTAAACCGATATAATTTTTTTCTAAAAATAACGTTTTGATGCTGGCTACTTGAGCTTGATTAACAACTATATCTTCATCGGTGGCATAGTTAATATTAACCCCTTGACTATCTTGTCCAGCGCTGAGCAAAGTACCCTTGTTAATAAGATGGGCTTCTTCTCCTTGCGCCAGCTCAAAAATCCCATGAATCTTGTCTGGAACTTCCTCTTTTGTCCTTAACTGCAGTACCTCTTTATAGTAAAAATCGAGATATCTTTGGGTCAGTGCCTTGAACTGTTGCTGAGGATAACGTAATAATTGTAAAAACGTGAACAACAAAACTAGATGAGGTTGGGCTAATTGCCGTTGTGTCGATGGCTCGTCTGCGAAGTTTTCCGGGTTATTAATGTAAGCAACCATTTGCTCAACATCTCCCGCAAAGAAACTCGACCAATCCCCATTTATCCGATTGGACTCATCGTAATAGTTTAGTTTTGTGGCATACTCTTGTACGAAGGTGAGTAAATCATAAACATCGCGCTCATCTACGGAAACATAATCTGGTTCGAGTTCCCTTAGCAAGCGTCCGCGCTGACTAACGCCATCCCGAAAAATTTGATGTATAATTTTCTTGTTTGTATTCATAACTAAATTCTACATCATTGATCAGGATGGCAGATGTAAACTTTATTAACAAGCTAATCTCAAAAAAAGTAATGAATATTCATATAAGGAACGAAAATTAAATTTGGTGTAAGCATTTAGTTATCAGCCGTCAGCGATCAGCTGTCAGCTAATGGGCTAGGGCGTGTCTTCTTGCCTCGGAGATCCCCCTAAATCCCCCTTAAAAAAGGGGGACTTTGAGAATGGCTCCCCCCTTTTTTAAGGCAGGGCTGTTTCATTCTAACAAAACCCAAAGCCTAGACCACTTGTTACGAAGCCATCTTTGGGCTTGGGTAATTGAGTCGAAGCCCAAAATTCGGAAAAGATTCAGAGCTACTGTGTTGAGAATAGAAAAGTTAGTAGTAGCTTGAGTGTCATTAAAAGAACAATGATCTTCCTGTAAAATCACATCTTTAATCCAATGCAATTTATTTTCGATTGCCCAGTGTCCTTTAATTTTATCAGCAAATACTTTAGCCGTTTCTGACAAGCTACTGATATAATAAGCAATATGATAATAATTAGCATTTCCTCTTTTTCCTTGTCTAACTACTTTTATAAAACTCTTTACATCCCACCAATCTAAGCAAAAATAAGCCGGAGGCTCAAACACGTAAGTAGTGCGCTCAATTTCTCGGCCATGACTCTTGTCAATAGTGCAATTAACTGTAATTGGTGTTTGATGATTACTAACATATTCTAGAGACTTATAGAGTGTTTTTTGATTTTTTTTAACGGCAATAGTATAATGATTATTTGAGTCAATAATAGCTTGAGTGGTTGCTTTTTGACAGTGGAGAGCATCGAGAGTAAATACTTGATTCTGAAGGGTAAAAGTTCTTATAGCTCCTTGGACTTGGTGAATTTCTGAACTTTTCTTATTTTCAAAATTAGTCAAATTTAAAACTACCCCTGACTTCTGACTAAACAAAGAAACGATTACCACAAAATTTTGATAATGATTGTTATAATTTTCAACAGTACTTCTTAAAGTTTTTCCATCAATAGCTATCCAATCTCTTAAGGATTTATCAAAAGCAAATTGACTTGCCCACTGATTAAAAATATCCAATAAATTTGAACAATCTACTCCTAACATCACTCGTCGAATGGTTGAATAAGAAGGAACTCTCTCCGGGACAATATTTAAGGTATTCAATAATAAGTCTTGATTAAATCTAGCAAAATCTCCTAAAGCTCTATACCCAGTATATCCTTGCATGAGTCCGAGAATAATAATTAATAAAACCCTCCATAAAGGATGTCGTTGTCCTTGGAGTTTACGAAAGTCCTTGACTTTTTTGAGAGCTTGAATTAGGCTATTCATAGATAAACTTTTTATAATTAAATAGCGTTCGCTTTTATTTTACAGTATCGGCGATCGCTTTTTGTTTTGTTGATATCATTCGCTTTTTTATTCCGTTGCCCAAGCTTTTTGCGCTTAGAGAATTTAAGACTTTTTTAGGTTAAAATACTTAACTCTTAAAAAAAAGGGTGAACCCGTTACTCCAAGGCGGTTTCAAAACCTCAGAAAAAATTTTGACATCGACAATGAAACAGCCCTGGGGGCTGGGGGGGATCTAAATCTTGCGGAAAACTTTGAAAACACGCCCTAGGCTCACGCTACTTGAGGTGCTTATGGCCTATGGGCAAGCTACACCGAACATTGAATAAGCGATGCAGCAAGGGAACAGGGGAGGCAGTCGGCCAAAGGGGGTGGGTGCATCTCAGTTTTGCCTAATGGCAAAACTGAGTTAGGATTTTTCAATGGTAGGGTGGGCAAAATTCAAGCGGTTGTCGGTTTGATTAGAAATCATGGCTAATTTGCAGACCCTACAAAAGTTAGGATTTTTCAATGGTAGGGTGGGCAAAATTCAAGCGGTTGTCGGTTTGATTAGAAATCATGGCTAATTTGCCCACCTGACAAGAGCTTTAAGGCAGAAGGCAGAAGGCAGAAGGCAGAAGGCAGAAGGCAGAAGTGACAAGAGTTGGAGCTAGTTTTTAAAAAGTCCAGTGATTTTACAAGCGATGCAGTCGGCCAAAGGGGGTTTCCCCCATGAGCGACTGCATCAAGACAATGATTTAGGATCGCTATAGCTGATCGCTGATCGCTGATAGCTGATCGCTGATATAGCAATCCGTGTAGGAATTGAAATAATTTTGTTCCCTATTCCCAGATCCGCTGTTCCCTATTCCTTGTTCCCTTTGCTCTAGTGGGGTAGGGTGGGCAAATAATGATAGTTTGACAATTTGATCATCAATCATGTCCATTTGCCCACCCTACAAAAGCGATCGCTAATTCTCCTGCTAAATAAGCATTCAGCAGTCAGCGGTGAGCTAAAAGCTCACGCTACTTGAGGTGCCGTCAGCTTTCCATAACTCAGTGGGGTAGGGTGGGCAAATAATGATAGTTTGACAATTTGATCATCAATCATGTCCATTTGCCCAC
>NZ_MKZS01000001.1:7788699-7843566 GCF_001942495.1 Moorena bouillonii PNG | reverse complement strand
TCTTGGGAAGGCAGCGCGGTCTTGGGGGTCCCCCCCATGAGCGACTGCCGTGGTTTCCCCCATGACCGCGCTGCATCGCTACTTGAGGTGCTTTTGAATAAAATAAGCTGACCACTGACCGCTGACCGCTGACCACTGACCACTGACCACTGACCGCTGACCACTGACCGCTGAATGCTTACAATTTTGAATTTTGAATTTTGAATTTTGAATTCCCCCTATGCTTCCTGTAATTTATGGGAGAATTTCAGGATAATGAACTCAGCTGGACGAACTGCTGCCAGACCAATTTCCACAATCATCCGTCCTTCTAAAATGTCCTGTGCTGTCATGCTTTTACCCAGTCCGATATTAACAAAGAAAGCTTGTTCAGGAGTGCTACCAGCCAGGGCACCTTGTCGCCATAATCCCTCTAGATAACTTTCAATTAGGGACTTCACTTTCAGCCAGGTGATGGTGTTGTTAGACTCAAAGACCACAAATGCAGTGGCTTTCTGAATAGACTCTTCAATCAGATTGAACAGTCTGCGCACAGGGATATAGCGCCATTCATTGTCATTACCCGCTAAGGTTCTTGCACCCCAAATTAAAGTTCCTTTTCCGGTAAAGCTACGAATAGCATTGATGGATTTACCGGCGGTGGGATCAACGTTAAGATTTTCCTGTTCCTCGTTGGTAATTTTTTCCGTAGGCGCAAGTACCGATGCCAAGCTGACATTAGCAGGTGCTTTCCAAACTCCCCTGTCCCGATCTACTCTGGCATATACCCCTGCTACGGCTGCACTTGGAGGTAATACGACTCGCTGTTTAGCTAGTTCAGTCAAAATTTGGTTGTAGAGATCGGTGTTGTCGGTTTTGATGTCAGTCAGCGTTGAGTCAGTGCTTCCTCCTGTATTAGTGGTTCCTCCTGTATTAGTGCTTCCTCCACCTCCTTTGATAGTTACAGAATCGTCGGTGTAATAGTAGTTGAGTGATGTTTGGAGGTAGGGATAATAAGCTGCGCCATATTTTAAATAATCTACCTCGCTCACTTTGAGCTTATCTCTAAAATCCTTACCTGCTTGCTCAGTGCTTGTTGTATTTGGTAATACGTCCAAGATAGCAAACCTATCTTTTAATTTTTTGCATTGCTCTAAAGCTTGTTGACAAAGTCCGTAATAATCGGTATCACCTAAAGTTACCGCATCAGTAAGCAGGATTAAGGTTGGTTCATCTTCTTTTTCTAAAGCTTTTAAACCTTTTTCAAAATCACTCTTATTCTTCAGAGTTGCTGTATTGGTTGCTGTATTGGTTTCTGTATTGGTTTCTGTATTGGTTTCTGTATTGGTTTCTGGAGTGCCATATGTACCCACCGAAACAATGTAACAACTGCCCCCACCGTTATCAAAATACATCCGCAAGGCATAATACATTAAATACTTGAATTCAGGAGGTTTAATGCTAGCAATACCATCTCCGTTTGCTGTTACTACAAATTTACTTGCTTGAGCTTTGCCAAACAAAGTTTCATAGTCAAGCAGTGAACTAATTCGAGTGGGTTTATTCTTTAAGTGGCCGCCTATTCCAACTTTCTCTGTGTAACCGATAAAAGCTGGAATCGCTGTAGATACCTCAGCGACTGAGGGGGGAAATGTAGAAATTTCCTCGACATAAACATTGGGAGTTTTATACGTTACCATGGTTCAATCCTTAGTCTTAAAGTTTTACAGGTATTTCAGGGCGTTTATGACTTTAATTCCGTTATGATTAGGGGGATTAGGTAAATGGTCAATCCACACAGTGGGCTCAGTGGGCTCGCCAAGTTCACTCTTTTTCTTTTTTAAAAGTTGAATATTTTTTATCCCAGCTTCCTGACAAGCAATTTCTGAGTCAGATTTAAAGAGATATTTTTGAAATTCAGGAAATTGTTGGTTAAGAGCCGAAAATATTGGATCTGTATTTTCGGCTTCGGCCCTCGTAGATCTAGTAAACTTAATTTTTGGTTCCCTAATTGTATCTTTATCTTCAATCAAGAATTCATCGCCATTAGTTAACTGATCCGTTACCAGGTAATAGTACCACGGTTGTTTTTTGGCTTGAAAGGTTATTTTATAGTCACTCACCTCATTCAAATCTTTAGGCATGGAGGAGTTATTATAAATATCCACAATGCCAAAAATAGTTTGTACCCTGGGCACTTTTATGTAACACCATTGAGTATGAATTATATCTAAATCTGACGCTTTATTTTAATTATTATTTTCATTACTAAAATGATAACTAACATTATCAACGGGTTTCCAGTCAATATCTGTGAAATCTATAAAATCTTGATTTTTTATTTTCAATATAAAAGTAAATCGCAAATTATCAGCAAGATATACCCAGGGTTTCTGTTCTGAATCTACTGGGGCAATGACCACTAGTCCGTTAACTTTATTCTTAACAATCAGACGATGACCCCTAAGTACCCTACGACATTCAGGTGTTGGTTCAACACTTAAGTCCGGGCAGACTTCATCCCGATAATAGTCGTGAATAATACTTAATTCAAAGAGTGGCTTATAAAGCATAATCTAGATGACCCTTGGGTTTTAGTTTGGCGGCGATACTAGATTCTTGAACTACTAACTTCCTTCTCTTTTACATCAGAACCAATTTCCACCGTATCCCCATCGGCAAAGACAACCATTCTGACTTTATAAATTACTGAAGGCATATAATACATGCCTAAACCAGACCAAACCTCTCTTTGTTCAGTAAAAGGCAAATTAACCAGTTCTATGGTCAATTTTTGGATCTCAGGATTGAGGGTTGGAGAGTTACGACAATCAAATAATCGATGACTTTGAAAGTATTTGATAATTAGGGATAAAAACTTTAAAGATTGCCGGTAATTAGTAAAATTAGCAGCATAGAGAACGTATAAATTGAGGTAAAGATTAGGGTTATTTTGCTGGTTACCCCCCTGATTAGGCATCCTTTCATAGGCGGCACCAGAACGAAAGGTATAGTCTTCTTCTAAGTTAACTAATAAGGTAGTAATCGCATTCTCTTCTAAGGAAACTTCTTTGCCGTTGCGATCCTGAAGAAATAAGACCTCAAAAGCCTGACCCCCGGTTTTTACTCGGATGTAGCTGTTGAGTTGTTCCTTAAGAAACGAGAGAACATGATCCAACATAGGAAGTATCTATCCCGCCTAATAATTGGAGGATAATCTTGACAAGAAGACTATGGAATAGGGCAATACCTTTTCTATACTTCTAACTGCCACCAAAATAACACTAACATGAAAAACAAAGAAAGAGAGCAAATCCCGAAAAATGAAATCTATCGTAACATTTTTCGGGATTTTAAACAATGAAATATATCGTAATATTTTTAGAAATTTTCAACTCCGATCATTTATCGTAAGCCGTCAGCCGTCAGCCGTCAGCCGTCAGCCGTCAGCCTTGGCCAACGGCTGATAGCTGAATGCAAGGCAATTGCTGAATCTTCCCATGAATAGGAGTGGGGTGGGCATCCTGCCTGCCCGACAATCTAAGGAACAGGCAAGATGCCCGTTCCACGGCAACTGGAAATCAACGGTTAACATCACCTACGTTTCCTGAGCTGATCTTAACCGTTGAGCCAAGTTTTGACTGCCGGGAATTTAGACTAACAGAAATATAGCGGTTCTCATATTCCCGACTCCCGACTCCCGACTCCCGACTCCCGACTCCCGACTCCCGACTCCCGACTCCCAGATTGCTATAATGATTGATAGATTTGATGTTCTCGGTTAATAAAAATATCAGCTAATATCTGATAAGCTTCTGTCCAAGCTGCTATCACTTCCTCTGTCGCCGCTTCATGCAACACATCCTTCATCGCTTGTAGTAAACTCTCTCCCACAATGGGATATTGTTCTGGTTTAACATGGGTTTTTACATGACGATGAGCAATCACCTCAACCATTGATTTTAAAGCCTCCATATTATCAATTTTGGTAGCATAACTATAGACTGCTGTCGCTAACTTAGCTGGTTGAGAACCATTGGCTTGAGCTGACATATCAAACTGTGCTTTTACCTCTGGATGGTTGTGAAACATGATTTCATACATCCGAGTAGTAATTTGCTTACCATGCTTTTTGAGCAGGGGAGCTGTGGACTTGATGATATCTATAGTTTCTTGACTAACCTGATTTACCGGTTTAGGCTTTTCCGAAAGGGTTAGCACAAATTTCAGATTCTCTTGGGCTTGTAACCTATGAGGTGCTTTAGCAGGTATAAAGATAAAGACTCCTGGTTCTAAGGTAATCTCTTTCTGGTCTAAGCTCAGAATTCCTTTCCCTTCAATTACCGTGATGGCGACATTACGAGGTGAAGTATGCTCGTCAATTGCTGTACCTTTTGCCAAACAAAATAGGGTGTATTGGCAATTGTTATCCTTGAGCAAAACTTTGCTAATTATCCCTGTCTCTGGATAGTCAACTAATTTTTGTAGGGAAGTGCTAAACGATGTTTTTGCTGTAGCGATCGCATTACCCATAATCCTTTCCTCATCACAATTTTAGGTAGGAAGTTCTAAGATTGGTAAATATCCCTGAACTCGTTGTTACTTTTACTGTGACAGAAAAAGTTAGGGCTGTCCTTGAGCTAGCTCATAAACGAAGAAAAAGCAAAGGGAGTAGGGAGTAGGGAGTAGGGAGTAGGGAGTAGGGAGTAGGGAGTAGGGAACAAAAATTCTCACAATTCCTACACGGATCCCTAAAATTGTTGATCATATAGCGTTAATAGCATTTATGAGGTACGCTTATGAATCTCAAAGTCCCCCTTTGTAAGGGGGATTTAGGGGGATCCCTTTGTACCTCATGGGATAGAGAATTGCTATAGCGTTTCTCATAAACACTCAAAGGACTACTAGGCATGGTCTCATCCATAGAACAATTAGCTCAAGTCTGGGTGCTGAAAGACCTAGAAACCTCAGCGCTAGAGAATATTCAACCTTATAGCAATGTACGGACTTATTTGCGGGATGAGATTGTGATCTACGAGGGCGATCGCCTGCCCTGCCAACTCTATGCCTTAATCAAGGGAACTCTGCAAATTAAAAAAACCGGGACGAGTGGTAAAGAAAGCCTTTTGCGCATCATCCCTGAGGGGGATATTTTTGCGGCTCCGGCAATTTTTGGTAATGGTATTGCTCCCGCAACAGTTATTTGTCAGGTGGACTCGCAAGTGCTAACCATAGAACGAGAGGCGCTGTTAGAGACGATTCGCCATAGTCCAGAAGTGGCGTTGCGAATCCTGGAAGTCTTTAACCAACGCCTGCAACAAATTCATAACACCGTACATGGACTAATTTCTGAAAGGGCAATTGTACGACTGGTGCGTCTGCTGCAATACTATGCCACTCGCTATGGAACTCAGTCTGTTGCTCAGGGAGAGTCTTTAAATGTGAACCTTCCTTACTATCAAATTGCTCGCAGTATAGGTATAACCTATGAAGAATGCGTGCGTTTGTTCAAAAAGATAAATTCGATCAATTCAGTAGTTACCTACAAGCGGGGAGGCAAAATTATTATCAATGACTGGCAGCAGTTAGATGCAATCGCGGACAACGAAGGATGAAAAGACTAGGGAGTGGGGAATCGGGAATCGGGAATCGGGAGTCGGGAATCGGGAGTCGGGAAAAAATCCTGTGTACCTCGTTTGTACCTCGTTACTATGAGAAACGCGCTTATTGCAGGCATTGTTATAGCTTCCACCACCTGCGATAACCAGGTCTGAACCGTAAAGTCAGTGTGGGATGAATTACCCCCTGAAAGTTTGGTTAATTATGAATTTTTCTGCTCAGTTTGTGACTCCTCAGCGTCTGATGTCGGATTATTCATCTCGTCTTTGAAGCCTCTGAGGGTTTTCCCTAGGGCGCTGCCAATTTCAGGAATCTTCTTTGGTCCAAAAATAACAACTGCTACAACACCAATAATCATTACTTCCGGCCATCCTAAACCAAACATACCAATTTCCTCTAAACTGCTTTTAACTTTTAATTAACCTTGAACTTCTTTCTAGCACTTAGCCTACCCTACTTCACGGCCAAACAAAAAAATTTCCTAGCTAATCTACTTTACGGTTTTATCTGGCGCACAATCAACCTAGGTCAATCTCGGTAGCCCACTCAAAGTATTCATTTTCGGGCGGGCAGGATGCCCACCCCACTCCTATTCATCCAAAGATTCAGCAATGCATCCCTAGTCCAGGGTACAAGGAAGGAATTCGATGCGTTCGCGTAGCGTAGCCCTTCGGGCTACGCTACGCGAACGCAAACAATATCGTAGATCCAATCCCAGGAGTAACAAAGTTTTGTGTAGCGTTACAGGATTGACCATGGCAAGCTGATATCCTAAGCTTATCCGAAGTCCATACTTAGGATGTCTTGCTCCAATTGATGGTCACCGATAAGGTGAGAAGATAGAGGTGGAAGGATGAAGGAGGAAAGATAAAGTATAAAAATATACCATTAGCAATGGTTACAATCAATGCAATGGTTGATACTTCAAGTCTTCCATAGCTTTTGTCTTTTTCCTAGCCCTCTTGTGAAGGGAAATAATGGGGGGAGAACCCATCCAACCCTTTGGTCTGCAAGCCTGTTGCCTCAATGTTACCCATAGCCTTTAAGTGTTAAGGAATGTCAACCACTTCCACGCCATCCCTAAGAACCCAACAAAACCCTCTGTGCGCTAAGCTGGCGGACTGTATTGAATCGAACTGGCGGCGCTACTTAGACCTTTCTCCTTATCATTTACCAGCCGAGTTAGGCTACGTACAAGGACGGCTTGAGGGAGAGAAACTGACTATCGAAAATCATTGCTATCAGACACCTCAGTTTCGGAAAATGCACCTGGAATTGGCAAAAGTAGGTGAGATGTTGGATATTTTACACTGTGTAATGTTTCCTCGTCCAGACTATGCTTTGCCCATGTTTGGCTGTGATGTGGTGGCAGCTAGAGGACAAATCAGTGCTGCGATCGCAGACCTGTCTCCACTCCATCCTAAACGTACCTTACCCGAAGCCTATCACTGTTCTTTAGAGACCCTACCAAAACCTGAGTTTAAACAGCCCCGTGACTTACCACCTTGGGCAGACATTTTTTCAGAATTTTGCATTTTTGTGCGTCCCAATGGTCCAGAAGAAGAAGCACAGTTCTTAACATGGGTGGATGATTTATTACAGATTCACTGTGCCCATGCTGCTAATGCCCTACCGGTCTCTAGAGAAAAGCAAGCAGAAATTATTGCTAGTCAACACTATTATTGCAGCAAGCAGCGGCAGAATGACAAAACCCGGCGGGTGCTTGAAAAAGCGTTTGGTGTTGAATGGGCAGAGAACTATATGACTTCGGTACTATTTGACTTGCCAGGATCTTAATACTTAAATCCCCGGCGCGAGGATTGCTCACGCCCGGGGAGTTGTTAACAATAACTATTCCTGTACTGTTACAGATGTTCCCAAAGCCACTCTGTTATACAAAGCTTTGACATCATCATTACGCATCCGGATGCAACCGTGAGACACTGCTTGTCCCACCAGTTCCTCATCATTGGTACCATGGAAGCCGATGTAGTTTGTTCCATCACTCCAAAATGCCATCCACCTTGGACCAAGAGGGTTTTCTGGTCCTGGAGCAACAACTTCACCAGTGATAGGATGCTGCCAAACTGGATTTTGAACCATCTGTGTCACTTGGAAATTGCCTGTAGGGGTTTCCCAACCAGGCTGACCGATGGCAACTGGATAACTGGCTTCGAGTTTATCTCCTCGATAAACATAAAGACGACGCTCATTTAGTTTAATCACTAAACGAGGGGTATTATTAAAAAAATCTTCCTCTTGCCGCAGATACTGATTGACTTCTTCGAGAGGGGACAATTCTGGTGTTTCAAGCCTTGGCAGAAAGCTTTCATACCGAATTTCTTTCCAGTTACTGACACTAGTATTGGTTAGATCAGCGGCGGCGGTGGCTACCTCTGCGTAGAATAACGGGATAGCTACACTTAAGCCGCACACAATTAAGCGTTGGGTGGAAAGTTTTCCGTTCACGATTTCCTCTTAGCTAGTCGATATTTTATGTGCATATTCTACTTGATCATGTTTTGTTGACTATTGACCACTGACGGTTAACGGTTGACTGTTATACAGCTGCAGGGCTTTGTTCTAAACAGACATGATCTAAACAGACATAATCTAAACAGACATAGCTATTGAAGTTTATCCTTTAGAGGTTGCTGAACTAAAAAACTGACTCAAGTATAGTTGGGTCAGTTATAGCGTTTCTTGCTCCTTATGAGGTACATTCAATTTTCATGCGGTGCCACTCCCTACTCCTTACTCCCTATTCCCTAAAACCAAGATAGATGTCACACTGATTGCTTAATGTTAAGTTGTGACAGCTCACTGGGGGAAAGTGCACCTTTTTCAGTAATAATGGCAGTAATTAACTCCGCCGGAGTCACATCAAAAGCTGGGTTATAAAATTCCACTTTAGGAGGACAAATCACTGTTTCCCCAATCTGATAAATTTCTGAGGGGTGACGTTCTTCAATGGGAATCTCAACGCCTGTAGATAGCTGAAAATCAATGGTTGAGATCGGAGCAGCAACAAAGAAGGGTATCTGATGAGCTTGAGCAATCAGGGCTAAACTATAGGTACCAATTTTGTTAGCCGTATCTCCATTGGCAGCAATTCGATCAGCTCCCACTACAACCGCATCAATTAGCCCTTGTTTCATACAATGGGCGGCCATGCTATCGGTAATTAAAGTAACGGGAATACCTTCTTCGACGCATTCCCAGGTCGTTAACCTAGCACCTTGCAAGCGGGGGCGGGTTTCGCCAGCATATAATCTGGCTAATCGCCCATCCCGCCACGCCGAACGCACCACTCCCAAGGAAGTACCATACCCAGCGGTTGCCAAGGCTCCTGCATTACAATGGGTCAGAAGACACAGTTTGTCGGGGGTTGTCGGTAATACCTCTAATCCGCGATCGCCTATGGCTTGACAGGTTTGTAAATCCTCCAGCTGAATTTGTTTAGCTGTTTCAAGTAAGGAAGCTTTAATCTCTTCTACTGTCCCGATCGTTTCATAGGCATTTTTAAGCATCCGCATGATTGCCCAAAACAAATTAACCGCTGTAGGACGAGTTTGCCGCAACTGCTGGGCTACAACTTCAAGCTGTTCGAGGAAAGCCTTGCGTTCTTTAGTTTTAATCTCTCTTGCACCAAGGTAAATGCCATAAGCCGCTGCGATTCCAATTGCTGGCGCTCCCCGAACAATCATAGTTTTAATCGCCTCAACCATATCTTCACAGCGGCTGATTTCTACCATGGAATATTGGCCGGGTAAGCGGTTTTGGTCAATAAGGAAAACTCGGTCGTTTTCCCAAATAACGGGATACACTTGGTATATGGATGAATTCATCTAACTTCGGTATATTGTTAATTGTTATTTATTAATTGTTATTTCCTATTTTGTTAACAGTTGACGGTTAACCGTTAACCGTCAACCGTCAACTGTTAACATTGATAAACTAACTAATAGCAGATGGCTGTCTAGTAAAGAAAGCTTCCCTGATCTGTTCAGCAATTTGAGAGCCAGTCAGCCCCAAATCAGCTTTTGATTCATCGGGCTTGGCATGATCCACTAATTTATCCGGTACACCAAAGCGCTTGAGGGGAACTAATATATCATTATCCATCAGTGCTTCTGCCACCGCTGAACCAAAGCCACCGATTAAGCACCCTTCTTCTAGGGTAACTACACGACCAATTTTCTGAGCCAAGGGGAAGATTAATTCTGTATCTAGGGGCTTGACAAAACGAGCATTAATCACTGTTGCTTCAATACCATGCTCGCTAAGAATTTCAGCGGTTTGCATGGCGGTGTAAACCATACTGCCGTACCCTACCATTAACAGGTCGTCACCATTACGCAAGAGTTCTCCTTTACCAATGGGTAGTGCTTCCCAACCATCTTCCATCAGGGGAACGCCATAACCACTACCCCGAGGATAGCGCATGGCAATCGGACCATCGGTGTGGTTGACTCCTGTAACTACCATACGTTGCAGTTCAGCTTCGTCTTTGGGAGCCATAATTACCATATTGGGAATGCATCGCAAATAGGCGATATCATACATCCCTTGGTGAGTAGGGCCATCTGCACCCACAATTCCTGCACGGTCGAGGCAGAAAAAGACCGGTAGGTTTTGGATACAAACGTCGTGAATAATTTGGTCGTAAGCCCGTTGTAAGAAGGTGGAGTAAATAGCTGCAACCGGTCGCATTCCTTCACAGGCTAGGCCAGCCGCTAGGGTAACGGCATGTTGTTCCGCAATCCCTACATCAATGTATTGGTTAGGGAGTTTTTCTTGCAATTTATTCAACCCTGTGCCGGTAGCCATAGCTGCCGTGATGCCAATGATTTTGGGATTATTCTGAGCTAGTGTGACCAGGGTGTGGGCAAACACTTTGGAATAGCCCGGGGGTTTGGGTTTTTTAGCGGGAAGCGCTTTACCGGTAGCTAGGTTGAAGGGACTTTGGGCATGGTAACCCACTTTGTCTGCTTCTGCGATCGCATACCCCTTGCCTTTCGTAGTTGCCACATGCACCAGCACTGGTCCATCTAGCTTGTGTGCGTTGGTAAAGGTGGAAATTAACTCCTCTAGATTGTGACCATCTACCGGTCCGATGTAGGTAAAGCCCAGTTCTTCAAAGACAGCTCCGACCTTAGGTACGGCTAAACGCTTCATGCCTTCCTTGAGCCGTTGCAAGTCTGGGGATAAAGACTCACCGACAAAGGGGAGATTTTTGAACTGTTCCTCTAAATTGTCAGTAATAAACTGCATCGGCTCAGAAAGCCGCACTTTGTTGAGGTAACGGGGAATAGCCCCCACATTGGGAGAGATGGACATCTCATTGTCATTGAGCACCACCAGGAGTTTAGTATGGGGTAAGTGTCCGGCATGATTGATGGCTTCCAAGGCCATGCCACCGGTCAGAGCACCATCACCAATAACTGCTGCCACTTTGAAGTTTTCCCCTCTGCGGTCTCGGGCGATCGCCATACCCAAAGCAGAAGAAATACTGGTGGAAGCATGACCAGCTCCAAAGTGATCAAACTTATTCTCGCAGCGCTTTAGATAACCAGCAATACCATCTTTCTGCCGTAGGGTATGGAATCGGTTATAGCGCCCCGTGAGCATTTTGTGGGGATAAGCTTGGTGTCCAACGTCCCAGACTACCTTATCATAGTCAAGGTCAAGTGTTTGATACAGAGCTAGGGTTAATTCTACCACTCCCAAGCCTGGGCCTAAGTGACCACCACTAGTAGCTATGGTTTGGAGATGTTTCTCGCGAATTTGACGGGCAATTTCCTCTAGTTGACGAATCGATAGACCGTGCAACTGATTTGGATGAGTAATTTCACTGAGATGCATACCGTCTCTTTGAATTGCTACTGGATTTTGTTGATTGTTGTCTTTCGACTCCCTAAAAGTATCCAATAATTTGGCGCTTCAAGGGTTATATGGAAGCTAAAGATTACCTGAAAAATGGCATTTCTGGTCAATTTTCCATTGTAAATTTTCCTTGCGACCAGCAGCCTTTAACCATTGCTCCCGATATTCCAGTAACGGAAGCGATCGCTAGGATGAATCAAACCGGAAGGAGCTATGTGCTGGTAGTACAGCACCAGAAATTGGTAGGAATTTTTACAGAACGGGATGTGGTCCAAGTAGCATCAGCTGGAATGGTACACTCAGCTGTTTCCATTGCTGATGTGATGACTCTTGAGTTAATTACCTTGGCGATCATACCGACACCAGACATTTTTTTGGTAGAGTCTCGATTACGTCAACACCAGATTCGTCACCTACCTCTAGTGGATGAACAAGGTCAAGTAGTACCTGTGGTGACCCCCCACACCATGGCAGCAATCCTCTCTGCTATCGTGACTAAGGTGGAAGACTTACAGCAAAAGTTGACTCAAAAAGAAGGGGAATTAGTGGCAGCTAATCAGCGATGGCAGCAGGAAGTTGCTGTAAATCAGCAGTTTGAAGAGGAATTGGGGGAAAATCAACATGCCTGGCAGTTGAGTCAAGAACGCCTTGAGAGTATTCTGGCTTTCCTAGAAGCAGTGGTATGGTCTTTTGATCCTTCCATTGACAAACTGCTTTATCTTAACAGTGCTACTGAGCAAGTCTATGGTCGCAGTATCACTGAGTTCTTGGGGAACTTACGCCTGTGGGAATCAGTGGTTCACCCAGAGGATGTCGAAACCTATCAACTGGCACACCAAACCCTGCTGTCAACTGGTGCCAAAGATATTGACTACAGAATTTTGCGACCGGATGGAGCTGTGAGTTGGATTCGCCATCGCGCTCACCTTCTAACAGATGCTAATAACACTCCAATTCGGATCTATAACATAGCCATCGACATCACACAGCTCAAACAGGTTGAGGAAAACCTCAAAGCTACCCTAGTTGAGAAAGAGGTGCTACTCCAAGAAATTCACCATCGGGTCAAAAACAACTTACAAATTGTTTCTAGCTTGCTACATTTGCAATCTATGGCAGTAGATCAACCCGAAACCCGAATACATCTGTCAGAAGCTCGCCATCGCCTTGAAGCCATGGCTCTAATTCATAAGAAACTTTATGGTGCCTCAGTGATAGGCAACCTGGATGTAGTCGATTATATCCAGAACCTAGCCATAAACTTACTGGTAGCTTATCAAGTCACTAGCGATAGGATTCAGTTGCACACCAGTATTGAACCGATTCCCCTCAGTATTGATCAGGCAATTCCTTGCGGTCTAATCATCAATGAACTGGTATCCAATTCCCTGAAGTACGGGTTTCCCAATGGACGCTCTGGTGAGATTCACATTGAATTGCACCGTAGCGGGGAGGATGACGTTGCATTGATTGTCCGAGATAATGGGGTTGGTTTACCAGAAGAGTTAGATTGGCGTAATACCCAGTCTTTAGGATTATCGTTAGTTTATGACCTGGCAACAGAGCAATTAGACGGGAGTATGTTTCAGGGCCATAGCGAGGGCACAGCTTTCAGAATAGTATTCTCAACAGCAACAATTGTATAAGCAATAGGACAACAATAGTGGTTACCAGGGTGTTAGTTGTAGAAGACGAAGTTATTGTTGCTAAGACAATTGCTAGCCAGCTTAAGCAATTGGGGTATATGGTATCAGCTACCGCTTCATCTGGCTCTCAAGCCATTACCAAAGCCGCTCAAACTAAGCCTGACTTAGTACTGATGGACATTTTCCTAAAAGGCAAGATGGATGGTATTACTGCTGCTAGGCAAATCCGTGAACATTTACATATTCCTATCGTCTATTTGACTGCCTATGCCGATGAAGATACCTTGCAACGGGCTAAGGTTACCCAACCCTTTGGCTATGTGACCAAACCGTTTAACGAGAGAGACTTGCGGGTTGCTATTGAGATGGCTCTCCAGCAATACCAGATGGAGCAGTCGTTGCAGAGCAGCCAAGCTCAGTTGGCATCCATTTTAAACTCTATCGATGATGCAGTTATTGCTACCACGACCCAAGGTATCATTACTTTTATGAATGCTTCCGCTGAAGCTTTGACTGGCTGGAACCAATCCGAGGTATGGGGGCGAGATCTGACCTCAGTGTTGCCAATTGTTAATGATCTGACTGGTAATCTAGTCAAGTATCCCCTAGATAAAGTAATCAAGACCGGACAAGTTGTCTATCTGGGCGAGCATAACGCTTTGATTACAAAGGATGGTGGTCGAATTGCCGTTGGTAATAGTGCTTCACCCCTAAAAGACCAACTGGGAAACGTGAATGGAGTAGTGCTGGCGTTTTGGGATATCAGCGAGGATCCTCAGACAGAAATGTTAGAGCAGGTGTTGGAAAAAGAGCAAGAAATCCAAGATTTCCGCTCCCAGTTCGTCTCCACCGTTTGCCACGAATTCCGTAATCCCCTCAGTGTGATCCTAACTGCCGCTGAATTACTTAAGCGCTATGGTAATCTGGCCACTCAGGAGCAAAAGCAGCGTTATCTAAAACGAATTACTATTTCAGTAGAGCGCATGACTGAGTTGATGGAAGAGGTGTTGCTAATCGGTCAAGCTGAAGTAGGTCGGCTAGAATTTATTCCAACTCCGATGAACTTAGAGCAATTCTGCCAGGATTTAATTGCAGAACTATGCCTAGATGAAGCCAGCCGCAACCGGATTGTTTTTACCTCTGACGGGGCCTATACAGAAGTCTGTATGGATGATAAACTCATACATTACATTATAACTAATCTGCTTACTAATGCTCTAAAGTATTCTCCTTCTCATGAAATCGTGACCTTTAACCTAACCTGTGATCTGAAACAGCAGTTGGTTGTGTTCCGGATCCAGGATAAAGGAATTGGAATTGCTGAAGCAGACCAAAATAAAATTTTCGAGTCTTTTTATCGAGCAAAAAATGTGGGAACAATTCAAGGGACTGGTCTGGGATTATCGATTGTGAAACGCTGTGTGGAACAGCATCAGGGAGAGATTGAACTGACTAGTCAATTGGGCGTTGGGACAACATTTACGATTAAAATTCCCCTAGTAAGTAATGGGGAAGTCAGATGTCAGACGTGTGACGTGATAAGTGCTGATTGGCAAGGGCTCGGGAGTAGTAGCAATTAGCAATTACCTTTGTAGGGATTTAGTTCGGGTGTGTTTAAAACAAGAGTAGTTTTCAAAAAGCGAAACTTTATGTATGGAGCTTAATACCAAGGACAAATGACAAAGGACAAATGACAAAAAAACCTGGTTTAAAACTTGTTATTACTGCGGCGATCGCATTTTTTTTATTCACCTTAATTTTTACTCTACATCGACACTATACTTTTTATTCTTCCTACGATCAAGGAATTTTTAATCAAGTCTTCTGGAATGGCAGTCACGGTCGTGTCTTTCAGAGTACTCTTTCATCCCAGCTGTCTACTAATGTAGTTCATAATGGGGAAGTTCCAAATGTCTATTACCACCGATTAGGGCAACATTTTACTCCCGCGCTGTTACTTTGGTTACCGTTATATGCTTTGTTTCCATTTCCCGCGACTCTAACGGTTTTGCAGGTAACCTTGGTAACAGCTGCTGGTGTAGTTTTGTATATCCTGGCCAGACAGTATCTGCAACCGATGTTAGCAGCAATGATTACGGTTAGCTTTTACTGTGCTAATGCTATTCTTGGTCCGACCTTAGCCAACTTCCATGACATCTGCCAAATTCCCCTGTTTGTGTTTGGGCTACTGCTAGCTATGGAAAAACGCTGGTGGTGGCTGTTTTGGTTGCTGGCAATTTTGATTTTAGCTGTACGGGAAGATTCCGGGATAGGTTTGTTTGGTGTGGGATTCTATTTAATTGTCAGTCGGCGCTATCCTCGCATTGGTCTGGCAGTTTGTACCCTCAGTTTCGGTTACATACTTGTCTTGACCAATCTAATTATGCCTATATTTTCGGAAGATATTTCTCAACGGTTCATGATTGAGCGTTTTGGTCAGTACGCTGATGGGGATGAGGCGTCTACTCTGGAGATTATTAAGGGTATGCTGACCAATCCCTGGCGTTTACTAGTAGAACTGTTTACTCCCTTTTTTGGTACCATTCAGTATTTATTAGGTCAATGGTTACCGTTAGCATTTATACCAGCTATTGCTCCGGCGTCTTGGTCTATCGCAGCATTTCCCTTGCTAAAACTCCTGTTGGGTAAAGGTCAATCAGTGCTTGCTATTAATATCCGCTATGCGATGACCGTAGTACCTGGGCTATTTTATGGCGCGATACTTTGGTGGTCAGCTCATCCCCAATTTAGTGAAGCTGTGATCTCTGCTAGGTCTAAGTTTCGGCGCTTTTGGATTTTTTGTCTAACCCTTGCGGTAGTGTTGACTATTACCTCTAGCCCAAATCGAACCTTTTATTTCCTGCTTCCTGATTCTTACCAACCCTTCGTGTATGTGCCCTTAACCCAACAGTGGTCTCGTGTGGGGTCGATCCGGTCATTACTGGCTCAGATTCCTGCAAATGCTAGTGTCTCAGCTACTACCTATCTAGTCCCTCATCTGTCAGGACGTCGGGAAATCATCCGCTTAGGGGATTTACAGTTGCGCAATGATAATGGCGAGGTGGTGAAGGTGGATTATGCGATCGCAGATTTATGGCGGTTACAACGCTATCAAATTGCCTTTAAGCATGATGGTCAGCGGTTGCGCTCCTTAGTTAACATGATTGACCGGGTCACCAAGACTAACGAGTATGGCATCATTGGTTTTAAAGATGGTGTGATTTTGATGCAAAAAGGAGTAGCATCTAATCCAGAGGCTATGGCAGCATGGCTAAGCTTTAGGCAAGAGTTGGAGGTCTAAAGGGAGTCGGGAATCGGGAATCGGGAGTCGGGAATCGGGAATCGGGAATCGGGAAGATGGCATCAAAAATTATCACAATTCCGATACGGATTGCTAAACTGTCTTCCTGGGTACAGGTGTCCTGGCTATTGAGTAGTTCGGCCATAAACTGATATTTAATAATAAAGAATATCAATAAGATCAGTTCAATAAACATTAAATGCCTAGCACCAGTACTACGTCCTACGCTATTGACTTTGGCACGAGCAATACGGTAATCACTCGCTGGAACCCAGTCACGGAAACGCCAGAAACGATCACGTTACCAGGACTTGCTCTGCAACTTAGTCAAAATCCTCCCTTAATTCCCAGTTTGGTGTATGTGGAAGATGCTGCTCAGGGTAAGGTGATTGTTGGACAGGCAGTACGCGATCGCGGATTGGACCTTACCAGTGACCCTCGATTCTTCCGCAGCTTCAAACGGGGAATTGGTGCTGAGGTTCAGGGATTTCTGCCAGAACTGGATGGCATCGGGATCACCTTTGAACAAGTTGGGGAATGGTTCCTCAACCAAATTATTGAAAACTTATCAGCCCTCCAGTCAGAGGCGGGGGATTCTGCGATTGAATCGGTGATTCTGACTGTGCCTGTGGATAGCTTTGAAGCTTACCGCCATTGGCTTAGTGGAATCTGCCAATCCTTGCCAGTGGAACAGGTGAGGATGCTGGATGAACCGACAGCGGCTGCCTTGGGCTATGGTATTGCGGAAGGGGATACTCTGCTAGTCATAGACTTTGGTGGTGGCACCCTGGATTTATCTCTGGTGCAGCTGAATCAGGAGGCTCAAGGGAATAAAAAACCCCTCGGGTTTATTCTTAAGTGGGGGCAAAAGTCCTTTGGTGAAGGGTCTAGCCAGAAGGTGAAAATTGCCCGTGTGCTGGCGAAAGTGGGACAAAACTTGGGTGGGACAGATATTGATAACTGGCTGGTGGATTATTTTGTGGAAACTCAAGGGTTAATGCGATCGCCTTTGACTACTCGACTAGCAGAACGCCTGAAAATTCAACTGTCTGAGCAGTCTGAAGCTACAGAAGTCTATTTTAATGATGAAACCTTTGAGAGTTACGAACTAAAACTAGACCGGGAGACCTTTGAAACTATTCTCAAAGAACACGAGTTTTTTGATACCCTTGATAATAAGATGACCGAAGTGCTGCAACAAGCAAGACGTAGCGGTATAGAAGTACCAGATATAGATGGTGTCTTGTTAGTGGGTGGCACGGTGAAGATCCCAGCAGTTCAGGCATGGGTAAACCAGTATTTCGATTCAAGCAAGGTTCGTTGCCAAAAACCCTTTGAAGCGATCGCAACTGGCGCACTTCAGCTCAGCCAAGGTATCGAAGTCCAAGATTTCCTCTACCATAGCTACGGAATTCGCTATTGGGATAGACGGTTAAAGCGTCACAACTGGCACTCAATCATTAGAGAAGGACAGCCTTACCCCATGAGTGAGCCAGTAGAACTATTCTTAGGAGCTTCGGTAGAGAATCAACCGAGTATAGAGCTAATTTTAGGAGAGTTAGGCTCCCAAACTGGTGGCACAGAGATTTATTTTGAAGGCGATCGCTTGATTACTCGTCAGTTAGGCCAGGGTCAATCTGCTGTGCAACCCCTCAATGACAGGGATGGGGCAAGAAGTGTGGCTAACTTAACCCCCCTGGGCAATCCCGGAAGCGATCGCATTAAACTCCAGTTTCAAGTTGATGCTGAACGTTACTTGAGAGTTACTGTTGATGATTTACTTACCAATGAAACCTTATTAGCAAATCAGGTAGTGGCTCAATTAAGTTAATTGGTCATATCATGTTCGGTTGAACACTTATAAATAGTAGGTAATAGGGAACAGGGAACAGGGAACAGGGAACAGGGAACAGGGAACAGGGAACAGGGTATGAGGAGGGAGAGTCGTGCGTAGGGTGCGTTAGGGGCGGGCTTGTCCTCATGTTAAACCCAAGCGCTAGTTTTGCAACAGCCCGCTCCGTAACGCACCACTAATAAACTTCATCGTGAGTGCCAATATCAATTAAAATTATTTCTTCTTCTAAGGTGTCTGGATTTTGTTCAAAGTTGAAAATAAGACGACAATCATATTCAACCGAACAAGCCCAAGCACCTGATAATTTACCTTTGAGTTTATGAGTACGTAGTATAGGATTATATAGAAATTATATATCCCATAAGGTACAAATTGATCCCCCTAAATCCCCCTTAATAAGGGGGACTTTGAGGTTAATGACCGTACCTCATAACTGCGATAAACGTTTAATTCAGCGATCACATCATCAACTGTACCCCGAAAAACCTTACCTTGTTGATAGTCTTGGTGAGCTTTAGTAATATTAACAGCGATTTCTTCTCTTCTTTGTTCAATTTGTCTATGTCTAACAATATTCATTAAATCGTTCTGTTCCTCTAAAGAAAGAGCGTCAATCATTTCTAAAATTTGATTGAAGTGACTTGTTTGCATCATTTTTGACTCTCTTAACCTACGGGCGATCGGATTATGAGTCCGATCAAGTTATTTTAACTCACAATAAAAGATAAAATATTAGGGTAACAAGTGTAAAAATCAAGGGGTTTGGGTGGTGCCTTCCTTAGAGGATATATGAAAAGTTTTTTGATACTGAATTTTGCCCCCCTAGCCCCCCAATTCTGGGGGGAACAAGAATCTATTTGCTGGTAAAAGTCCCCCAAAATTGGGGGACCCACGGGGGCTTATATGTAGCAAATGAGACTTATCAGACAACCTCTTATAATCAATCGGTTGAAGCAGCAGATGTTGATTACTTTGAGCGCACCCTACAATAGGCTAAGCACTATTGCCTCTTATCTCTTCCCTGTTCCCTGTTCCCTGTTCCCTGTTCCCTGTTCCCTATGATTCTATCAGCAACCAAAACCGGTATCAGTCCAGAAGAATTTATTGCTCAGTATGGAGACGATGAACGCTACGAACTCATTGATGGAGAGCTAATTGAGATGGAACCAACTGGCCCCCACGAGCAAGTCGTGGCGTTGATTAGCCGAAAGTTGAACGTAGAAATAGATGGTTTAGATGTACCTTATTTTATTCCACACCGCTGCTTAATTCAGCCCTTGGGAACCTTCAACGCTTTCAGACCAGATCTGGTTGTGCTTGATGAAGGAGAACTAATCAACGAACCACTTTGGGCAAGGGAACCAGTGATAACTCTGGGTACTACAGTAAAACTTGTAGTTGAAGTCGTTAGTACAAACTGGCAGAATGATTATGCTCGTAAGTATGAAGATTACGAAGCTTTGGGAATTCCAGAATACTGGATTGTCGATTATCTCGGTATTGGCGGAAAATATTTTATTGGTAGCCCCAAACAACCGACGGTAACGGTCTGCTGTATGGTGAATGATCAATATCAGAAAGTAATGTTCCGTAGAGGGGATTGTCTCAAATCTTCCCTTTTTCCTAACCTTAAGTTATCTACAGATCAATTATTTACAGGGTTGCGCTGAGGCAAGGGGGAAGGATCTCTAGTTTGACCCGGTGGTGCGTTACGGGCCGGGCTATCTCAACCGATATCAACAGGGAGAAAATCAAGGGGAGCCCGTCCCTAACACACCCTACGCCACTGTTCCCTAAAACCCTAAAATTTGTACCTCACCTAATTGAAAACCGCTATAACCTATTTGTAAATTAGATAGCTTCTAGTTTTCCGTAATAACCGACAAATCCCGTAACTCAGTATTGATATAACCAGTATAATAAGAACTATTCAAATAAGATCTGAATTGCAGCATATCTATCTGGTTAACTTCTAGTGGAACTCCATCAAAAGTAATAATGGCTTCTATCGGTACATCTTTAATTAAACGATTTTTTACAACACCATTCCGATTATTACTGAATGTACCAAATTCAACTTTTGTAGCTACATATTCTTTCCCTTGCTCCAATAGTCTACTTCTTCCATAAGAACTGTTATAATACAAAGATAACTGAACGTTTTCTTTGGTAGTTGTAATTAATATAGCACAACTTATCGATTGAGTAATTAAATTTATATTGGGAGATTTTTGGCAACTTTTAAATTGATAGATAATACCTTTGTATTCAACTATTTCGTATGATAATTGATTATTTTTAGGGTTATTATCTGTCGAATTTCGTTCAATTACTGCCAAATTAGCAACAGGAGGTGTACTATTTATTGCAGCAATCAGTTCTTGATTCTTTTTCTCTAGTTTATTATTTTCTATTTCCAATTCTTTCAGTTTATCTTGGAGAGCTTCGACTTGTATATTCAGGTAATTTTCTGAATTAAATCCTACTAAGGTCGGAAAATTTGCTACAATAAATTCTCGTATTTTATACCCTCCAAATACAAATAATGGTGCTGTAGCAATGATGATAATTAATGCAAAATTCAAATAGTTTTGCCATTTCTGTATTTTCGATTCTCTATCCATATTAGTTTGCTTAGCATAGCTTTGCTCACTACTAACAGAATCAGTTTGTTCGACATAGTTAGCATTAATGTTAAACTGAGCACCACTCTGGTCATCTATAGTAGTTTCTTTCTCTGCCATGGATCGTCTCAGAACTTCATTAGCTTTCCTTTGCTTGTAACTCTCATAAGTGGGAACCATAGATTTGTTTGGTTTCTGCTCGTTATTATTTATTTGTTTATGTTCACCTGATCCATCCTTAGTTCGCTTGTTTTCTTTCCAAAAAACAAATACAGTACCGACGACAAAGCTGGTGGTGACTAACCAACCGGGGGGGCTGCCACCAGCAAACAAGAAGATTACTAGTAAACTAGTAAAGACTTGGGCTGTTTGCCAAAACAGGGAACTTAAACTAGCTTTGGCTTCTTGGTAGAGACTAATTTCTTCGCGTTTAACTGTAGACATATTCACTAACTTAGTTATAGCGTCATAGATTAATCATATCTTTTAATAAGCGTTTGAGGATTCGACCACATAAGGTAATACAGGAGCTAAAAGCTAACAAAACAACCTCAAGGGGTGACAACAAGGCTACAAAGCACTCTGGATAAGGGACTTAGCGTTAAGTCCCCGCTTGAAATAGAGAGATTTGTGAGGTTTGAGACTCATCAGAGATTTGGCTAAATCCGACCAAATTTTGAGAGATTGAATCCAATCGGGACCGTGCAATCCCATCCAAAAAAAACTATGTCGCTCCGTTGAACGTTCTGATTCGGTGGGACGACAAATATACTCACTCACTCCCAGATTTTTTAAAGCAACTCCAAGTAAAGTTGCCAAAGTATAAGCGATGGAAATGAGCAAAATAATGGCTTTTAAGCGACGCTCACTAACCTTTGTATTTTCGAGATTATAACCTCCAGTTTTTAAATCTCGAAACATAGTTTCAATACCCCATCGAGCCTGATAGCAGGATAAAGTCCGTGGAAGACTATCAAGACTTGTGAGAATATACCAAGGTTCTTTACTTGCTCGACTCCGATATTGACGTTTCCAATAAGCCCCTAGATTAAAGTTTCCCAACTGATGGGCTTTTGTGCAAGAAATATTTGAGTAAAATCGAGAAAATCCCGGTTGAATTCCTAAATCTTTGAGGGGTCGATAAACAGCATCATCATCTTGAATACAAGTGCCCTTTTTCTGACGTAAAGCAAAGTCTACATTCCTCTCCTCCAGCCACTTAGCCAGTTGGACACTATGAAATTCTCGGTCTCCTAATAGGAGTACAGGATAAGAACGCAATAGCCTTAAGACCGGAGTTATAACTTTTTTTTGCTCTGGCAAACTGCTGTTCCCTCGTTTTGGTAAAAGTTGCCAATATACAGGAATTGCATGATGACCCCAAGCTAAGCTTAACACCATTAAATTCCGGTATTGCCATTGAGTTCTATCGAGGATTAATAGCAGATATCCTTGATGCATGAGCTTCAGCTTTTTCCTTCGTCTTATCTGTTTTCGATTAGAGATATGAGGACGAAACTCTTGTTTTAAAATTTGCTTGATAATAGGAAACCATAAGAGCTTAGCACTTAACTGAGGTAAATTCAAAAACCTCTGAATATTCCGAACACGACTTTCATATTTTATCGGTTGTGGGAACAGGTTGGCTAAGCAAGATAAACGGACATTACGATGACTTTGCAATAGCAAAATTAGCAATTGTAGAGTCAGATATTGGCAAGGAGTCAGATGAGTCTCGAAGACAGTCTGGTAGAATTGAGGAAACATATATGATTGTGGGGGGGNCCAGCCACTTAGCCAGTTGGACACTATGAAATTCTCGGTCTCCTAATAGGAGTACAGGATAAGAACGCAATAGCCTTAAGACCGGAGTTATAACTTTTTTTTGCTCTGGCAAACTGCTGTTCCCTCGTTTTGGTAAAAGTTGCCAATATACAGGAATTGCATGATGACCCCAAGCTAAGCTTAACACCATTAAATTCCGGTCTTGCCATTGAGTTCTATCGAGGATTAATAGCAGATATCCTTGATGCATGAGCTTCAGCTTTTTCCTTCGTCTTATCTGTTTTCGATTAGAGATATGAGGACGAAACTCTTGTTTTAAAATTTGCTTGATAATAGGAAACCATAAGAGCTTAGCACTTAACTGAGGTAAATTCAAAAACCTCTGAATATTCCGAACACGACTTTCATATTTTATCGGTTGTGGGAACAGGTTGGCTAAGCAAGATAAACGGACATTACGATGACTTTGCAATAGCAAAATTAGCAATTGTAGAGTCAGATATTGGCAAGGAGTCAGATGAGTCTCGAAGACAGTCTGGTAGAATTGAGGAAACATATATGATTGTGGGGGGGTCACGAACGCCCCCTGATTTTTGTAAGTCTTGGGCTGGCTTAAACCCCTATTCTCTCTAGTTTACAGCTTTCTTGTCACCCCTTGAGCAAAACAACAACAAGGCAGAAGTAGCGGTTTACTTCCCAAACGCTCCAGGTATTCCAACATTGATCAAAGCTTGTAAAATTTTCTTTAGTTATCCAATGAAATATCCAGCCGAAAATAACGTATAGGATACCAAAACCAATCGCATCCTGAATTGTTAAATAGACATCTCGCCAGAGGTTACCTATTAAAGCTTTTCCAAGCTGATCCAAGGGCTCCCATATGTTGATAAGGAGTTCATTAATAACCTTACCAGACCTTGTTTTTGGTCTAGTTGATAATTGTGTTACACCTTGAGTTTTACTACTGGGTTGTTGTGGGTTTATCGTTTTTTTATGTGTGGTCATGTCAACCGTTAATAGTGGGATGCATTTCATATTTGTAAAGGTGCGCTTTCTGTTTGCAAATTTAAGTCACCAACGGAAAGCGCACCTATGCACCTCATAGTTATGAAAAACGATATATATAGGAAAGGCAATTGGGAGTAGGAAACAAAAATTATCACAATTCATTTTATTTTAAGGTAAATGCTGCCTCGCTTATTACTATAAACTACTATAGTGTTTGTATCTGGAATGTCAATAGACTTGTTGCGGTAAAAGTCATGCAGGCAAGAGGCAAAATGCAATAGAGTAAAAAGAGCACAATTTTTATTTGATAATATAAAAAAAATCCTAATTTTCTTTGATAAGAAAAAAACTCCTAGGTTTACATCATAGTGAGCACATACCCTCTACTCATAACCTTGCTGCCGTGCCACCGTTGCGATGCTCGTTTGGAACCCCTAAACGCGATCGCTTTTAGCGGAAGCTGAGGCCGTAGGCCAAGCGTGACCTACGGTCAATCGCCTTTGGCTGCGCGTAGCGCATCGCACCATTCCCTTGAAACCTTATTCTTTTACTTCAGCAAAGCTGCCTTCGATACACTTTTATTATCGGTATTCAACCGGACTTGAGATAAATGCTTACAAGCAACTCAAGGAAATATTAACCTGCTATACTTAAGTATAAATGAGGAAAAAACCGTGAACTCTATTCCTATCAAGCAATTTAAGACTAACATTCAAGACTTTATTAAACAAGTCATTAATCAACATACTCCCCTCAAAATCACCGATCCCAATCAGGGAGACTTTATTATTATTAGTGCCGAAGATTGGGAACAACAACAAGAAACATTGTATGTATTACAAAATAGCCATTTAATGGAACAGATTAACCGTTCTCAAGCTACCCATACCCAAAATAAAGGCTACTCTCCCAATCAGGAAGAACTAGATGAGATACTTAGTATTTGAGGGCAAAACTTGGGAGATTTACGAAGAACTTCGTAAAAAAGACAAAAAACTCCATCAAACCCTTTGTAAAATCATCAAAGAAATGCTGAGATACGATCCCGCTAAAGGAATGGGAAAACCTGAACCGTTAAAACATAATTTATCGGGGTTGTGGTCAAGAAGAATTTCTCAAAAAGATCGCCTTATTTACAAATTTGATGATAACTATGTTTATATTTTTGCAATAGGTGGTCATTACGATCAATTTAATTGATTTTAGTTGATGTAGGGTGGGCAGTGCTTAATACAGATCAGCTGACAAAACCCGTTACTAGGCACTGCCCACCATAGGTGTAGCCCCAATCATACAGCCGTTTTCAGATGAATTGACCTCACTACCTTTAGCTGCAAGCCCCCTAAATCCCCGACTATCAAAAAGCGAAGCATCCGCTAATTCCCCCCAAAATTGGGGGGTTAGGGGGGCGGGGGACTTTAACTCAATTTCCCCCCAAATTTGGGGGGCTAGGGGGGCAAAATTTGCTGTAAGCCGATAGCTGTTCGCGTAGCGCATTAGCTGATAGCTGATAGCTGATAGCTGATAGCTAAATGCTTACAAAAAAAATAGCCGTAGAAATACTATCCACGGCTATATCAATGCTGTAAACGTTATGTCATGTCTATCAGTTTCCGAATCAATCCGGATGTGATCCTACCGGACCATACCAGGGGGGAAACCCCCCCATAAATTTAACCTATTAACGCCAAGTTTGATACTTGGTTGCAAAACTAATTACTTGCCCCGGAATGCCGGTTGCTTGCAAAGGGCTCCAGTCGGAAACCGACCCATACCCCAGTGCAGAAAGGCCGTAAATAGTCTTAATTACTGCTTCAGGAGAGCCCTTAATGTACTTAATACGTTGTTTTTTTAGATTATTGTCGTGATTCGGAATAAAGTCTGTAGACATGAGTAAAAAACTAAATTTCGCTTACAATGATTATTGTAATGATTATAGTTATAATTGTCAAGGGTTTTTCTAAATTTTTTTTTCCGGGAGTAATTTTAGGATAAAAAAAAAAGCTAATGCTAAATTATAAGCATTCAGCTATCAGCTATAGCAAAGGAAACAGGTGTAGCTGATAGTGAATAAAAACGCTGTAATCATTTATTAGCTTAATAATGGTTGGCGTTGCTCCATTATTAAGCAACGCCTAATGGTTAAGAGTCAGAGATTGATAATTTTTCAACTTTGTTCAGATATTACTTGACTGGATATAATGATGATAATCTAGACTAATAAGTACCACCTACTTATTAGACCCTAGCCGCGATGTCTTTGACTCAAGAATTAAAAAATCCAACAGAAATTGCAACAACTGTACCGGAAGATGTTATATTCCCCCCTAGGGATTTACTCAGTGACGAACCACCTTTGGAAACTGATCTACATCGACTACAAATGACCCTACTCATCCAATGCCTAGAGTGGTTGTGGGATGAGCGTGATGATTTCTATGTCTCGGGAAATCTGACTATTTATTACAGTCCTCGACAACGTAAGTCTGAAGAATTTCGTGGGCCTGACTTTTTTGTGGTGCTGCAAACTGAGCGCAAACCTCGGAACAGTTGGGTAGTGTGGCAAGAAGAGGGAAAGTATCCGAATGTGATTGTAGAAATTATTTCCCCTACCACGGCAGATACGGACCGAGGATTAAAGAAACAAATCTACCAGGATACATTCCGTACTCCCGACTATTTCTGGTTTGACCCCAACACCCTGGAATTGAAGGGCTTCCACTTGGTAGATGGTTGTTATCTCGAACTTGAGCCTAATCAAGAAGGTTGGTTGTGGAGTCAACAGTTGGCACTATATTTGGGAATTTATGACTCAAAATTACGTTGGTTTACCGCAGAAGGACAACTAGTTCCTACCCCTACTGAAGCAGCCGAACTCGAAAAGCAACGAGCCGAACAAGAATGTCAGCAAAAGGAACAAGCTCAGGAGCAATTATCTCAAATGGAGTCATTGTTAGCTCGTTATCGAGAACAGTTTGGTGATTTGCCTGAGTGATATAGCATTTCTCATAGCTATGAGATACACAGGTTTTTTTTCCTGTTCCCAGATCCGCTGTTCCCTGTTCCCTAAAACCCATAATGAAAGTACCTCACCCCATTGATAACTGCTAGATCTGTAATGAATGTAATTGTGTATAGGTTCCATGTTTCGCCAGCAGTTGAGCGTGATTGCCAACTTCTACAATATGCCCTCGTTCCATAACTACAATCCGGTCAGCTTTCCGAATCGTTGACAGGCGATGAGCTACCACAAACGTTGTGCGGTTTTCCATCAAGTGTTCCAAAGCGTCCTGAATCAAAGCTTCCGAAGCAGTATCTAGAGACGATGTTGCTTCATCGAGAACTAACACCCGTGGATTACGAATTAAAGCACGAGCAATCGCTAATCGTTGCCGTTGACCACCAGAAAGTTTTGCCCCATTTTCCCCAATTAGAGTATCAAGTCCCGAGGGCAATTCCTGAATAAATTCTAAAGCATTGGCATCCTGAATCGCCTTGATTAACTGCTCTTCATCCAATTGTTTACTGCCGTACACAATATTCTCTCGCACCGTACCTTCAAATAAGATAGTCTCCTGGGAAACCACTGACAGGAATTTCCGATAGGTCTGTAGGTCGAGGCTACTCATATCTGTACCATCTAGTAAAACTCTTCCGGTCGTGGGAGCCATAAAACCAATAATCAGACTTAATAAGGTAGATTTTCCGGCTCCGGATGGTCCGACGATGGCAATGGTTTCCCCAGGATTGACCTGTAGACAAAAGTCTTGAATGGCAAACTGTTCCGTATCGGGATACTTATAACTAAGGGACTCAAAGGTGAATTCACCACGCACCTGTTGCAGAGCTATCTTACCAGGATTGCGCTCTAGGTCAGGACACTCGATAATTTCACCCACTGAGCGAATGGATTCAAAACCTTTGCCAATCTGTGGCAATACAGCTAAAATTTGCACTATCGAGTTAGTCAGGGAATCAAAATAGCCGGTCAGTAACACCACATCCCCCACTGTGATTGACCATTGCTTGGTATAGACTAACCAGGCTGAGGTGATCAAGCAAACCAGACTGAATAACCGTAGGGTTACCCAAGAAGAGGAATCGGTGATGGCGTTAATCGAGTCAAGTCGCACCGCTGCCTGTTTGACCGTCACTAACTTGCCATCAATCCTTTCTATCTCAGTCTGTTGAGCACCATGAGCTCGTGTGACTGGGATTAGCTGAATCATCTCGATTAAGCTAGCTGCCATTTCTTCTAGTTGTTGTCGGAAAGCAGAATTGCGATCGCGAATCGGTCCTCTGAGTACCGAGATCAAAATCACAGCCGCTGGGACAGTTCCCAGGAAGAACAGCAGGAACCAAGGAGCACGAATAGCAGTAGCGACAATTGCTACTAAGATAGTTAGCACAGCAGAAGGGACAAACTGGAACAGGGTTGTCGCCAACCCTTGAATTTGTTCCACATCCCGCAAGAGTTTGGTTTGTAGTGCTCCCTTGCTGTTATTTTTGTAGAACCCAATCGAAAGCAGTTGCAGCTGCTGGGTGATTACTGAGCGCAGATTCGACTCCATGTTGCGAGTCGCGAGACTCATAAACCGGATGTGTAAGTAATGGGTGGGGATATTTTGCACTACAGAAATCCCTAGGATAGCCCCATTAATCCATAACTCCGACAGTGGGTGAGTGCTTGGGTTGGCAATAATATCAATTACATTAGCAATCACCAATGGTCTGATCCATTCCGGACTGTGTTTGATCACATACACCGCCATCGACAGTCCGATTTTACCTAGGTCTTGGCGGTAGAGATAAAGTAGTGTCCGGAAGGGATACTCACTCCGATACTCTTGAGGAGGTGACTCCTTGGGTAGATTAGATGGTGCCGTAACACTTGCCACTGATAATGCTTTCATGTCCCCAGTCTGTATGTCTCTTCTAACTGCTACTGTCTTGCCACATGGACTGTAAAGAAACAGACAAGGAATTGTCGATGATTATAAAGAAACAAAAAATATTTTTTTTATCGAAACTAGGTATTTTTTACAGTATTTATCGTTGCCAAACCTGTAGTTATAAACATGTATTGATTGCCTAATCAAACCCTAAGCATTTTATTTATAAAAAACTAATTTTTGTATGTTTTTTAAAATCTCAATTTTACTATAGCAGTCGAAGCAAAGCTTAGGAGATATTTCTTTTACTTGCTCCCTACTCCCTGCTCCCTGCTCCCTGCTCCCTTTACACTAGAATAGTATGTCCTAAACTATACTTCCATTGCTATAAAAAGTTACTTATTTAAGACCCCAATAATTTGGGGTCACTACCTATTTATCACTACCATTTATTCAGCATCACTATCAACACCCGCACCCCCACCGCTAGTCTCAATTACGGGATAGTAGTTTTTAGGTTTATCACCCACGGTTACCCCACCATGAAGCATGGCTTGCATTTCTGAACCAAAGAAAGTATAGGGAAATTTTAATTCTGGAGTACTTACCTGATTAAGACGCATTAAATGCTCCTCGCTCAGGGTAAAATCTAATGCCTGTAGATTATCCTGAAGCTGATGGGGTTTAGTCGCACCAATAATCACCGAAGCAATACCAGGTCGGTTAGCCGCCCAATTTACTGCTACTTGAGCCATACTGCGTCCTACCTCTGTTGCTACAGCTTCTAACTCTGCCACAATTTTCCAATTGCGATCGCTAAACTTTTGAAAAGCTGGATTAATTGACTCTTTCATCGCTTCTAAGCGACCTTCACCCATGCCACCATCTTCACTAGGGCGATATTTACCACTGAGTAAACCACTAGCAAGGGGACTCCACACCATAATTCCCATACCGTGTTCTGTACCAAAAGGGACAAACTCATTTTCAATATTCCGTTCTACCAGGGAATATTCTAATTGCAGCGTGGATAACGTTTCATACCCTCTTAACTCCGCAATAGTTTGCGCACGAGAAGCATACCAAGCAGGAACATCAGAAAGACCAATATAACGCACCTTACCAGAGCGAACTAGATCATCTAGGGTACGCATCACCTCTGCAGCGCTCGTAATTCTATCCCAGGTATGTAATATATAGAGATCAATATAGTCAGTATTTAAACGCTTGAGCGACCCTTCCACTGCACGCATAATATTTTTACGTCCATTGCCCCCAGCATTAGGATTGCCAGGTTCTCCGTTGTAGGAAAATTTGGTAGCAATCACCATCAAGTCCCGCAAATTACGCTCAGCAATAAACTCTCCTAACCAAGTTTCACTCGTCCCATTGGTATAAAGGTCGGCGGTATCAATAAAGTTACCACCTGCTTCAACATAATCATCAAATAGGGTTTTGGCGGTTGTACGGTCTGCTCCCCAGCCCCACTCAGTGCCAAAAGTCATTGTTCCAAGAGCTAGGCGACTGACGCGCAATCCAGAACGACCAAGGGTGTAATAGTTATTCACAGACATAATAAATATTGCCTTCGGACTATTGTGGTAAGGGTTATCGCTCAAGGGGAGCAAGGCTGATGATTGAACCCAGAAAAAAAGGATTTTTCCAGACTCGACCCATCCCCTTGAGTATTTCAATAGCTAGCGCTGTAAACTTCTGGGATCGAGAGCATCCCGCAACCCATCCCCAAGTAAATTAAATGCCAACACCGTCAGAATAATCAGCAGTGCTGGGGGCCAAATCAACCAAGGCTGTAGCACGATGATTGAGGCATTGGTTGCCAAAGACAACAAATTTCCCCAGGACGGGTCCGGTTGCTGAATTCCCAACCCAATTAAACTCAGTACCGACTCGGCCACAATGAAACCAGGAACTGCCAAGGTTGCTGATATAATCACATAGGAAGCTGTCTGGGGCAGAACGTGCCGTACAATTATATAAAAGGGATTGGCTCCCATAGTTTTGGCAGCTTGGACAAATTCCCGCTCCTTAATCGATAACACCTGTCCTCGAATCACTCGTGCTAAGCCAGACCAGCTAATAAACGAGGTAATCAAAACAATTAACAAAAACCGTTGGGCACTAGTTAGACCAGGTGGTAGCACAGCAGCTAAGGCGACGAGTAGGTAAATACCAGGAATAGTCATCAAAACTTCTACCAGACGCATGATGATCCCATCTACCCAACCGCCGAAATAGCCGGAAATTCCCCCAATGATTAGACCAAGGGGAAAGGAGATTGCAATTCCCACTAGACCAATACTAAGACTAATCCGACCCCCATACACCAAGCGACTAAACTGATCACGAGCTTGCTCATCGGTACCTAATAGATTAATCTTACCCTCACCCACCGTACCGAACAGGTGACGGTTGAAGGGAATCGCTCCAAACAACTTATACTCCCGACCTGGAACAAATAGACCAACTGGCGACGGCTTCTGCCAGTCTACATTTAGTTTGCGATCGCCTGTCTCTAAATCCGTTGGTCCTTGGGTTGTGGGATAGACATGGGGACCAATAAACTGTTTGGTTTGCTGGTTACGCCAGTAGATCTTGGTAGGTGGTAGCAGGGAACCATCTGGCTGAGACACATAAGGATCATAGGGAGCAACAACATCTGCTGCAATGACAATTAGATAAAACGTCAATAGTAGCAATGCCCCAAAACGGGCGAGAGGGTTCTTGGTAAGTTTTTGCCACCAGTTCATAGGATTCTGACTCCGAAAGGGCGAAAAGCACCTCGCGTTTACTTAGTATAGGTCTTAAAAGCATGGATATTAGTATGGGCGTCCGTGCATTAGCTATGTGCAAGCCCATACCCCATACTAATAAGATGGTATCGAAATCTGGTGCAACCATCCTTGAGCCAACACCCTTGACCCAACACCGTTCACCGGGAAGCCTTTACCTTTAATAGCTTCTGGTTATATAGCATTTTTCAGAGTAATGAGGTACACATGATTTTTTCCCTATTCCCGTTTTCCCATTCCCTATTCCCTGTTCCCTAAAACCCTATTCCCTAAAACCCTATTCCCTATTTCCCATTCCCTATTCCCTATTCCCTGTTCCCTAAAACCCTATTCCCTAAGTACCTCACACCATTGGTAACTGCTATACATTAATTTTTTGTGTCATTTTCACCATTCCATTATGATTTTCTGAGTGTTCAACCACAAACACATTGGAGAAGAGATTAGCCGTAATTTGTTTACCTTCCTGAGTTAAGGATAGGTAACGTAAGGCATCCTGAATATAAGGATATACCCCATTCCAGTAAAACTTAGAGTAGCCTTCCCGCAGATCTCCAGGATGGCGGTATCCAATGGCTTTGTTAAATCCAGTTTCTTCAAACTCATAGAACAAAGCAGTAGTTTTTTTGAGATAGCGTGGGTCACTCAGTTGACCAATCAAGTCAGAGGCGCGAATCAATCCAGGATAGTTACCTGTATCTTGATGATCCCCTTGCTTCGGCACAGGGAAACGAGTCAGTTCAATGTTGCGCTTGATAAACTCGGCATCAATCAGGTTGTGACCACCAAAGCGCTCATCAATAAATAATTTTGCCCGATCGACATGATAAGGAGTCAGAGCAGCATCGGTAGACCCTTGGGGTAAATGAACCATCTCCCCATTTTGACCAGTAGCGTAGAGTCGTTCATTTTCTCGGTCTTGGCGACATACTCCTTTAACATAGCCAATATCATGACATGCCAAAGAAATGATAAAGTGTAACCACTTATCAGGAGTTACACCACCTTCACGGATATGTTTGCCTCGCAAAATCTCCTGTCCGACGAGGGTAACTAGAATGGAGTGTTCCACATCGTGATAGAGCGCATCACTGTTGGCAATATTTTCCATCGCCATGCTGCCAGCCCAAGCAATTATATCTTCGTTGTCAGGGTTGAGTCCCCCGTAAGTTCGGCGGTAGCCTTCCCGGAGTCTTATAACAAAGGCGTTAATTAGAATTTCAGTGGTGTTAAACATGATTTTTGATTGACTTAAATGCTAAGACTTATTCCAGTATTCCCATGACACTGGCTTAGTTTTACTAGTTTGGTAGAATTCAATTTTTGGTAGTTTAACCTTTTGTATCGGTCGCTTAGGGTTAACGCCTCAGATCTAAACTCTCAGATCTAAACTGGGTAATCCTTGGGCGCTATATCAGCAGCAATGGGGAACGCTTATATTTGTATACAGCTTACCAAAAAGCTAGCTAAGCTGAAAGCCCCGAGGAGATCCTGTCGAGGTAATTAACCTTAATAAAAATCTGCCCCATCTCCCTCTCAATCTTCTTTATGATAGGTATTTAAGGGGACTTCATTTAGCACTTCTTAATTGGGTCAAGTACCTGACCCAATTAAGAAGTGCTACAATACCAATGATAGTTAAATAATAGTTAAATATTAGTTAAAGGATTGCGGGTGTAATTCAGTGGTAGAATGTCAGCTTCCCAAGCTGGACGTCGTCGGTTCGAGTCCGATCACCCGCTTGTTGGATCCATGCTAACCAGCATCCCCTGGTGAATAAATCACACCAGGTGTGTGGTCATAATTAATTTCAACCACCAAGTCTACTAGATTTGGGCTTCTAGTCAGGGGTGTAATGAATAATTCTGGATGGAGAGCTTTCCAAAAATAGTTAACAAAATCTCTAATTTGTCTATCTCCCATCCCTGACTTACCCTGAGCAATCATCTGTTTCTCTGCCTGTAGTCGCCATTGCTGACTGAGGCGATAGTCAGTAGGGTAGAGTACCATCAATCGGTCTAATCGTTCCCAGAGGGGTACATAAAGCCTCAGTTGCTGATTCATATCCCGAGCAAACTCTCGGTCTTCCAGGGTCTGAATCGGTTCTGGAAGGGAGCCATCAAACACCTCTGGCTCAATGGGTCGAACCCCAACAAACCACCCTTCAAACAATACAATATCAATACTTTCGACCACCTCTGGAGTGATTCGGTCTCCAGCCCCCCCAAAAGCTGACTTATCAAACCGAGGCACGAGGATTTCTGGGGTAGAGGAAGGGGATCGTAATTGGTCTAATAGCTGTAAACCCAGCTCAACATCATGAGTTCCAGGGGGACCACGCCAGATCAGCCTGCGGTCTTGTTCTTGAAGCTGTTGTCGCTCCTTGTAGGTTTTGTAGAGGTCATCGATAGACAGGCTGAGAGTGCGTTCGCCTAGCTTGTGGAGAATCACACTTAAGACTGCGGCTAGAGTCGTTTTCCCAGTGCCCTGCCCTCCTAATATGCCTTGAATCAAAGGACGTCCCAACTGTTTACGATAGGATACCAACGCCATGGCTAAAGGAAGCCAGAGGTTCCAGAGGCATAAGAGAGTCTTTTGCTGTGTTTCAGGAGTAGTTTCAAAATACGGTAGAGCGAGAATATCTGGGTAGACTATCTCAAACAAATGCGATCGCGCTTGGATTACCTGTTCACCATTATCCTCTGTGATGCCAAACGCCTTTGCCTTTTGGTGATCAGCCAGTTCCTCAGCCAACAGTTGCTGACATTCAAGGGGATTTGGTTTTTGTCCTGATACCCACTGCTCTAGAATTGGACCAACGCTCTTGGTATCTCTTCTCATTTATCGTTTCTCAGTCAGTAGTTGCATGGGACATCTCCCTTCTAAGGATTCAGCAGTGATAGTGATTACAAACTGATTACTAACTGATTAATAACTGATTACTATTTCAAGAGCCAAGCTTGAACGCTTCTAAATACATACTGTATACCACACCAATTTTAAAACAATTGACTAGATCGGCCAACCATGAAACCCGGTCAACGGTTTGATTTGATTTACCTTTTGGAAATTTACCGCTATAAATCAACCAGCTAAGTGGTTCTGTAAAAATAATCAACATCCCAGATAGTATCAATTCCTGGCCAGTTCCTGCTGTAGTACACAGGCCTTGTCCTACCAAGAAGCCACACAGAAAGCTAATCAGGATCATGGACAGGCGTCGCCAGGGATTAGCAAACCATAGCCCCAGCCGCGTCGATAAAAAATCAACTAAATTATTAAGACGGGTATTCTGCATCTACTACACTCATTTAAACAAGAATAACACACCTGTAGACCATGCTATCCCTTTTGGACTCATGATAGCCTGCTAGACCTCAATCACCCCCTAGCCCATTGATGAAGTTTAAATTAACTAATAGGTTTAAAAATTGGTGGCAATCTTGGCAACAGCATCCCACCACCCTATGGACACTTTCTATTCTGTGGTTACTCCTGATCAGCTGGCTAGCTTTTTTGTGGAATTTGGGCAACATCGGTTTAGTAGATGAAACTGAACCCTTGTTTGCTGAGGCCGCTCGCCAGATGACGGTTACAGGTGACTGGATTACCCCTTATTTCAATGGTGAGACTCGCTTTGATAAACCACCCCTAATCTACTGGTTGATGGCAATTGGTTACCGGTTGATTGGGGTGAATGAATGGGCAGTAAGACTGCCGTCAGCCCTGAGTGCGATCGCATTAACTGGATTAGGCTTTTACACCCTACGATATTATGGGATTTCCCGTCCTGCTGGCTTTACCCCTGATCTAGATTCTACTCAGCACAGGGATAGCCAAATCAACCCTTCCTATCTCCAGCGGCAGTTGTGGATCTGTGCCTGGATTGGTTCCACCCTGATGGCAGTGAATCTTCAAACCATTATCTGGGCAAGAACTGGTGTCTCAGATATGCTACTCAGCGGCTGTGTAGGGGGTGCATTACTAACCTTTTTTCTAGGGTATGCCCATCGAAACCAGAGGAGCACAGGAGCACAGGAGCTCGGAAACAGCGAAACAACTGTTGCTAAAAGCCCCTCACCCCCTCACAAATACCCTTGCCGTTGGTACCTAGCCTGTTATGTGCTCATTGCTCTAGCTATCCTTACCAAAGGACCAGTCGGTATCGTTCTACCCACACTAATTATTGGTGGTTTTCTGCTTTACCTGGGCAATGGCAGGGAAGTATTGCAGGAAATGTGCTTATTTAGAGGCATTTTGATTATTTTGGCTCTGACACTACCTTGGTATCTATTAGTAACCCTAGCCAATGGGCAAGCCTATATCGACTCGTTTTTTGGATATCACAATATTCAACGCTTTACTCGCACCGTTAACCGCCACGCTGGGCCTTGGTATTTTTATTTTCCAGTAGTACTGGTAGCTTTTGCCCCTTGGTCGAGCTACTTACCCTTTGCGATCGCACGACTAAAATTTTGGCGGCGGGTGCGGTGGCGTAACTCACCCCGTTCTACTCATTTGGGTTTATTTGCTCTGTTCTGGTTTGTAGGGATTTTCGGCTTTTTTACCATTGCTGCCACTAAACTACCCAGCTATGTTCTACCCCTAATTCCAGCTGCCGCCATTCTTTTGGCTTTATTGTGGAGTGACCAACTCACCCATACTAGTAACCTTTCCTGGTCTAGCCCTCTGCCCCTTTCCCCATCCATGCTACTCAGTAGCCTATTTAACCTCTTGTTGTTAATTGCCCTTGCCACTGCTATTTTCTTGGCTCCGGAATATATCGGTAGTGGACCAGCAGCACCCAACTTACCGGAGCAGTTGCAAGAATCCGGCTTAATGGTGAGGGGAGGTATTATTTGGAGTTTAACTGCTATTCTAGCAGCACTGTTGCTGTGGCGACGTTGGTTGTTTGGGCTATGGATAGTCAACCTAGTGGGATTTTTAGCCTTTCTTATTGTCGTGTTGACCCCGACTTTCTTATTAGTGGATCAAGTGCGTCAATTACCCCTACGGCAATTATCTGCCATTGCTGTTCAAGAAAAGCAATCGTCAGAAGAATTGATTATGATTGGTTTCAAAAAACCCAGTGTAGTTTTTTACACCCAGCAACCCGTCACCTACATGAGCAAAGGTAAAAAAGCACGAAATTACATGAAAGAAATAGCAGTGACTCAGCCTTCACCTCCCTCAGTTTTGATGTTAGCTAGGAATAAAAGGCTAAAGAAAGCCAAGCTAAAACCTGAGCAATATACTACCTTAGCTAGTCTTGGTCCCTATAAACTGATTCGGGTTTCAAAACAAGTTTTTGTTGATAACTCTAAAATTAAAAATTGAAAATTTATTTTTCATACTTCATACTTCATACTTCACAATTTTATTCAAATAACAAATTACTAATTATTAGCTGTTGACTAGTCAACCAAAATTGACATCATTATTCTACTTCTGTTGCTTCTGTTCTAATAGTTGATTTAGTCTGGAGCCGTGCTTTTGAGCCAGATTGCTCGGTCGATAATCGGGCCGCCTCATCCAGCGTTCTATTACACTCTCATGAAGGTCATCAAAGTTATCAGAAATCTCCCGTAGCTTGCGCCCTGTGAACTTGAATAGACCCAGATCATTGTTGAAATCAATTTCATAGTCAAGGTTGATACCAGTGGGAATTGCGCTTGGGTCAAACTCAAGACCAAGACCGATCTTGCCGATTGACTCGATCATCCACTGCAGTGCGCCGTCGGACAAGCCGCTCTGCTCCTGGGAGCCACCACCGACGGAGCCGTGAACCCCTGGAAACCATACTTCACGAACAACCTGGGTTTGGGAAAGGTGGCTTTTGTCCATTGGCGTGACGTCAAAGACTTTGCGCTGCTCATCAATGGATACAGCGTGCAACCCATGCTCAATAATCGGACTCAAAGAGGTATCGTGGAATCTATACCTCTTGTTAACCCTTTTGTCAAACCGCAAAAAGGGAGATAAATTAGGGATACCAAGGGAACCAACGGTGTCCCAGCAGCCAAGCAAGGTAATGGGGACACTTTCTCCGTATTTTTCGCGGAATGCTACCATTTGTTGGTGATTAGGCTTGATATCCCGAGAGCGGTACATTTCGTAGGCTTCCGGAGCTTTATCGATCTCAATCCGAGATAGCAAGCCTGAGTTATAAATCATTCCAGCGAGACTGCGCACGGTGTAAGCCCCACGACTGAAACCGAACAGGTAGATTTCGTCACCAGGGGCGTAGTTCAGGCAAAGAAAGCGATAAGCATCCTGGATATTGGTATCAATCCCTTTGCCAAAAGCCCCACCGAAAAGCTTGCTCTTGAGAGAGTCTTCTGTGCCAATTCCCTCATCGTAGAATACGATTTGTGAAACTCCGTCACTACCCAATGGTTTAACTGCCTGAGAAATCTTAACCACATTGCTTGGGTAAGTACTTGATAACTCTTGCCATGTGCCATCACAACATACCACAAGACGTTTCATGGTCTACCTCCTTTAAAAAACTTACTTACTCTTACTTACTCTTTAAAACTATTTAAATTAAAGTAAATACTTTCGAGCAACTCAGATGATCAAGCGCTCGCTCCATTCATTAACCATAAGCCATACTATTGTTGGCACTTATTTTTGGAAAAATTATTACTATTTAATCATCCTTTTTTCAACCGTTTATAGTTTTTTGGTTTGCCGTTGCAATTTTGATTTTTATTATTTTTAATTTGCTTTTACAAAAATTGAATTAGTTTTCTTAAAAGTAATTAACCCTTAAGCTATTAATTAGCAACAAATATTAACTATTATTGACTATAAATGCTAAGGAAAACGTGATAGAAATCAAAATAACTTTGGGTGGATAGGAGCTGTCTTCTCCATATTAGCTTGAATTTCGAAAGAAGGCTCACGCCATAATCCTTGATTTGCGGTGGGATGAATTGCGAGCAACCAACACATTGGGCCCAGGGCATCCTTATGGTAAACTCTCCTGATCAGATAGTTAGGAATTGCTCTTGTTTGTACTTGAAGGCAAAAGAGGGAGGTTAACAAAACAGTTTGCCATCATTGACTAGATGATCCCCACGGCTGGCTTTGTTCGCAACAAGTGTCTCGAAGACTGGATGGATAATCACGGTGTCAGAGAATATGACCGACTTGCATGGCACCCCTTTAAAGGGTTTGGTTCATGACCTGCTTAATCTGCTTTAATAACTGGGTCATTGACTGAGAATGCCAGTGTACAATCTGAGTAGCAATTTTCTTAACCAGCAACTCCAACTGAGAATTGGAGTTACTACTGTTACTACTCTTGATTACTGGATCATGCTGCTTAGCGTCTAATCGATGATCCAAAACCAGAATTGGTGGTCGCTCTGGTAATTGAGCAAGAGTTATCAATCCTTGGGAATGTTCTAAAGGATTAGTGAGATCTGTTAATCGAATCAGCAGCAAGTCCACACTTTTTCCCTGAATTTGACGGTATACTTCTGCCCAAGAACAGGCGAGTAAGCTGGAATAACCAGCAGTTTGTAAGTATTGAATCAGTGCCTGTAGCCAAGATGTTGATGATTTTCCTCCTAGAGAAAATCCGTAGGATAAGTGAGACGATTCAACTTTCAACCTGTTAACCTGTAACGGATTACCCCTAAACTTTGTTCTCTGCTCCCCCGTGTCCATCACTAAAATGGTAGGCTTGCAACTGATTCCAGCGGCCACTTGAATGACTTGCAGTATGGCAGCCATCTTTTGTTGATTATTTGGTGCTAAACAGGGATAGACTGAAAGACCAGTTACTTGATTAGCGGCTTCTGTAGTTTGGTGATCCAGGGTTACTAGTGGTAAAGTACTCAAGGAAGGATATGATGAAAACTGATTCAAGTATATTAAAGGGTTGATCAGTCGAGCACCATTTAATACAATCACATCTGGATTCCAAACCCGACTCAATAACTCAGCTTGATCGAAATCATCGGCTTCGAGTACCCGATAATTCAGGTCTAAGTGTTCTAGACTCAATAGTGAAGTTAACTCATCAGTCAGTGCAGACGAGTCAGAGTTCTGGTAGGAATCTACATAATAGCCTTTTCGCCCATCACCAGGATTGAGATAGAGAATCGTTAGCACACTACTGGTATTACTCTCGTCTTTAGCCAGGCGAGAAAGGTTTTCTCGTAATGCTTCCTCTTGTACCGGCAAACTTAAGAAACCATCAGCTTTGTTGTGGGTTGCCTGCTGTTTTTCAGCCTGGGTGGCTGTGACCAAAACCGGGATGTGATTAGTTTGGGCATCCGACTTTAGCAGTGTTAGGACATCCCAACCAGAAAGTTTTGGTAGTAGGGGATTGAGTAAGATAGCATAGGGTTGTAAACGGCGGGCTTTTTCGATGGCTTCTGTACCAGAGCGGGCAACCACTACCCAATAGCCTAAACTCTTGAGCTGTTCCGTCAATCCTTCCAGGTAAAGAGGTACAGCTTCCACAATTAACACTAAACGGTTGGGCGTCGAAGATGGGGGGTGAGACGTTGCCGTAGGGGCAATCTCTGATAGTTGCTCATCCCAATTGTCCAATTGATCAGATGAAGCGTGGGGAGGACAGGGGGGGAAGAGTAGGGTAAACTGACTACCGACCCCTGCCTTGGAAATAAACGAGACATCTCCACCATGCAAGTGAGCTAGATGTTGTGTTAAAACTAATCCCAGACCAGTCCCCTCAAAGCTACGAGTCAGAGGCTTTTCCAGCTGTTGAAATTTCTGAAAGATCAAGTGCTGTTTATCGGCAGGAATACCAATGCCAGTGTCCCAGACCGTGAAAGCAATCCAACCTTGCCACCAATTGACCTTCAGACCAATTTCACCACTGCCATCGGTAAACTTAAGGGCATTAGAAAACAGATGGGCCAACATTTGCCGTAAACGCAACTCGTCAGCAATCAGCATCTCTAAACTTGCTTCAATCTCTAGGGTGAATTTTGTCGGATAATCTCGATTGTTGTCCTCCGAGTGTTTTGAGTCTATCTCAGAGCGAGCTTGGTCATAAGCGCGATCGCATACAGTCCGAATTGGCACCGGTTCGAGGGTAAGTTTCAGTTGACCAGTCTCCATACGGGTCAAATCGAGAATATCGTTGACCACGGTCATTAGCTTACGGCCACTCTGATAAATTAACTGCGCATAACGGGATTGACGTTGATTGAGTTCCCCTAGGGCTTGGTCTTTCAACAAAGTTGACAAACCCAAAATCGCAGTTATCGGTGTTTTCAGTTCATGGCTAATACAAGCTAAAAACTCATCTTTGAGTCGGTTGAGTTGCACTAAATCAGCATTTTTTGCTGCCAGTTCTTGGGCAAAAAGTCGTTGCTCTGTGGTATCTTGAGCCAAGACTAGGTATACTTGAGAGTTGGGTGACTCAGACCTAGAGATTGGAGATCTCGAATAGTCAAAAGCGACCTTAGGCTCACTGCCAGTTTCTAGTCCTCCCTCCCAAAGGGCAGCGACAGAAGGTGACAGAGGAATTTTAACAAACGAGAATACCTGCTCCTGGCTGTTTGAAAGAGTTAAGTCAGTTGGTGCAGCGGTTTCCCGGCACCGGGTATGGTTTGCCCCGGTTTTCTTCACTGGTTGTGAAAACAGTAGCACGCGCTCATGAATAGTTGTTGCTGCTTGATAGGGAGTATCAAGAGCACAGTATTGCCCAACAGCAGCTTGTTGAGAGGTTTTGTCTCCCTGGTCACAAACATTCCCCACAGATAATGGCCATTGTCCTGGAGAGGTCGGAGCAGATTTGTGATGGAAGGTTGGGGACTTCTGGGTATCAGGCTGACCCGAGTTGAAGTCTATCGAGTCCATTGACTGTTCCATCGATTGGTTCAAACCTTCCTTACTGACTGCCCTCGGTACATCATTAGATAACAGACGATTGTAAGAAGAACGGTAGGGTATCTTTTCCCTAGCTCCAGGGTTTTTCTGGGCAGAGGTAGTATTTTTATTTCCTGTGGTGCTAGCATGTGCCAGATTCCCTTCGGAGGATTTCTCAATCTGCTCACGCCAGGTCAGATTCTCGGCTAAAACTTTTCCCGTCGAGGTTTGTATGCTTAGGGGTAATGGCAGTTGTTCTAACAGTTGGACTAATGGCTTAATGCCCTTGAAGTGGGGAGTTTTAGTGACGGCTTCCTCCTGAGTTTTCAGTCCTGAGTTGATTCGAGATGATAATCCTAGGGAATTGACCCAAGAACTCTTGGCTGTTAATCGATAGTCTGGGTGGTGAGTCCTGAGGGGATTAGGGTTCAGTCCCTTGGGTTGAGTACGCTTTACTATCGATTCAGAACGTTGTTGGGTGAATGTGGATGCTAATGATTTTAACAGCAGCCAACTGTTAAGGAGTCCGATAAATTTCTGGTCCCCATCTACTAATGCCCACTGTTCCTGATCTCGGATCGGGAATTGGTTAAATTCTCTATCCCAGTTGCTGCCCAACTCCCCTAACCCCCCCTCCCTACTTCCATTGTCTTGTAGGTAGTACCAGAATTGGTTTAGACTCAGCTTACCTGGTAGGATGGTTATGGGTTCAATGATGTTTGGCTCTACCCAAGATAGTGGTTTGTGAAGAAAACCAGTTGTCATTGTTGTTCCTGAGCTACATACCTTAGCTAAGGAGAGCAGGTGAGGCATGATCTGCCTTAGCTTCACTACTCCCACAGGATATTGGTGTTCGCTGACTACCACAATCGAGTCATGCCTTGAACCATTAAAAATATCTAGCAGAGTAGCCAACTCAGAGGTCCTTTGACAAACAGGAACTAGCTGGGCAAATTTTTGGATACTGGGAGTAGGCATGGGCATAACCAATCTAGCTTCAACAGCGGTTGAGCGCTACAGTAGCAACACATCCTCCTAAAGTAGCAACAAAGGAATTAACTCAAGCCCAACAGGACTAGACGATCCCCTAATGCTTGAAGAGCAAGTACTTTTCAATATACTGCTCAACACTGGGGATATAGTGAGGCGCGAAATCAAAATTAATTTCAATTATCAGACTGTTTCAATTTAATTTAATTTATATTAAGCCCATTGTTAAAAAAAATGTTAAAATCTTACTGGTTTAAGCACTCTTATATAGTAAGAGTAACCAGTTTGATATTCGGGACCTGTTGTGTTGCTTTCCCAACTAACCATATGTACGCTGATCAGTTCTGATGCCCTAGCTCAATCCCTTTCTCAGGTTTTGGGTAGCGAGCAATATATTGTACACTCTACTAGCTCAGAATCTGAGTTTTTCGAGGTGGTTGAGCAACATAAACAGGATCTTGATTGTTTGGTATTGCAGGATACCGACACACTTCCCCAGGTGATCCAGTACTTGTACCTGCAAGGAACCACCTTACCTGCAGTATTTTTGCGGTCGGACTCCCCAGAAATTCCCCCTAGGGTTGACAGAAATCAACAGCTCGGCTCTAACCAGACGACCCATAAATTCACCACCAGATCCAGGGCTTATCTGTTCCATCCGGCAGAAGTCGAACTTAGTATTCACCAATTACCTGAAATTGGCGATTTCATCCAAAAGGCGATCACCGGGTTTTTGTCCCTGGCTCCCGCCTGTAACTTACCCAGGTCATCTGACCCGGTTTATCCTACCCTCGCAGTAGCTAATTACAGTTTCTTGAGTAAGCAGCAGCATCGGTTAGCTGAAAAGCTCAGGGAAAGACTTGGATACCTTGGTGTGTACTACAAGAGAAATCCTCGGCTTTTTTTTCGTAATCTATCTCTCAACGACAGGGATGAGCTGTTAGAACACTTAAGATCAGAGTATCGTCAAATTGTTCTACAGTACTTTGCACCGGGAGATACCCTAAACCAAGACATTGATCATTTTGTAGAACAAGTGTTTTTTGCGGATATTTCTATATCTAAGATTGTAGAAATTCATATGGAACTGATGGATGAATTTTCCAAACAGTTGCAGCTGGAAGGCCGTAGAGAGGATATACTGCTTGACTATCGCCTGACGTTAATCGACGTGATTGCTCACTTAGGTGAAATGTATCGCCGTTCCATCCCCAGAGAACTGTAAGATCAGCAGAATCGGATCAACATTGAGTAGTAAGCTTGATGGGAGGCTCTCCTAAAAAACCGTTTCCTTGAGTTCCTTGATCCCTTGTATTGACCTTTAACCCATCTTCTCCTAAACTTACGAGCCTATGAGTTCCTATAAAAAAACCTATGTTCTCAAGCTTTATGTAGCTGGGAACACCCCCAACTCCGTCAGGGCTTTGAGAACACTGAAAACTATTCTCGAACAGGAATTCCAAGGGGTTTACGCTCTCAAAGTAATTGATGTTCTTAAGAGCCCCCAACTAGCTGAGGAAGATAAAATTTTGGCAACACCAACCTTGGCAAAAGTTTTACCGCCTCCTGTGCGAAAAATCATTGGGGACCTCTCGGATCGGGAAAAAGTCTTGATCGGCTTAGATTTGCTCTATGAAGAACTCCGTGAAGGAGATTTGGATTTCTAAATAGATTATACCATTTTAGATTAAAGCGTGAAAATTTAGCAAGTCAGCAACACCATTAAACTAAACTTTTTTTTTTGATTAAGAACATTTACTTACGACCAATATGAATCAATTGAATCAAAATGAACAATATCAAAACTCAGTAACAACGGTCGGTGTCCAGAAAATACGGACAATGATCGAAGGATTCGATGAGATCTCTCATGGCGGTTTACCATCTGGTAGAACCACCCTGGTCAGTGGAACGTCTGGCACGGGAAAAACTCTATTAGCCGTTCAATTTCTTTACAACGGCATTAGCAATTTTGATGAAGCTGGTGTGTTTGTTACATTTGAAGAATCACCCACAGATATCACCAAAAATGCATCGAGCTTTGGTTGGGAGCTAAATAAACTAGTTAATGAAGGCAAGCTATTTATTCTGGATGCTTCCCCGGATCCAGAAGGACAGGACATTGTCGGCAACTTCGACCTGTCTGCTCTGATCGAGCGTATTCAGTACGCCATTCACAAATACAAAGCCAAGCGAGTTTCCATTGACTCAATCACTGCCATCTTTCAGCAGTACGATGCTGCTTCGGTGGTACGGCGAGAAATTTTTCGCCTAGTGGCACGCCTGAAAAACATTGGTGTAACCACCATTATGACCACAGAGCGAGTTGAAGAGTATGGACCAGTAGCTAGATTCGGGGTGGAAGAGTTTGTCTCAGATAATGTGGTCATTGTCCGTAATGTCCTGGAAGGGGAACGCCGACGCCGCACTATAGAAATTCTCAAGCTGCGGGGTACCACCCATATGAAAGGAGAATACCCCTTTACTATTACCGATCAAGGGATCAACATCTTCCCCTTAGGAGCAATGCGACTGACTCAACGGTCTTCCATGGCCAGAGTGTCTTCCGGAATCAAAACTCTTGATGTGATGTGTGGTGGTGGTTTCTTCAAGGATTCCATTATCCTGGCAACGGGTGCCACAGGTACTGGCAAAACCTTGTTAGTGAGCAAGTTTATCGAAAATGCTTGCATACAAGGTGATCGCGCCATCCTGTTTGCTTATGAAGAATCTCGGGCTCAGCTATCTCGTAATGCATCGTCTTGGGGCATTAATTTTGAGGAAATGGAACAAAAGGGTTTATTAAAAATTCTTTGTTCTTATCCAGAATCAGCGGGCTTAGAAGACCACTTACAACGGATTAAAACAGAAATTGCTGAATTTAAGCCCTCTCGGATTGCCATCGACTCTCTTTCTGCTTTAGCACGGGGAGTCAGCAACAATGCCTTTCGGCAGTTTGTGATTGGTGTGACGGGCTATGCCAAGCAAGAAGAAATAACTGGCTTTTTTACCAATACCACCGATAAATTTCTGGGCTCTGACTCCATTACCGATTCCCATATTTCCACAATTACTGACACAATTATAATGTTACAGTATGTGGAAATTCGTGGTGAAATGTCCCGTGCTATCAATGTGTTTAAGATGCGTGGCTCTTGGCATGATACAGGGATCAGAGAGTACACTATTAGTAAGGATGGACCAGAAATTAAGGATTCCTTCCGCAATTACGAACGAATTATCAGTGGTTCTCCCACTCGTATTCCCGTCGATGAAAAAAGCGAACTCTCTCGGATTTTTAAAGGCGTTCGTGATAAGTCTGTGGAATAATATTGAGTCCGCTTAATCACTTCGTATTCAGGGAAATCGTTAATTGTTAATTGTTAATTGTTAATGGCTCCTTGACTATTGACAATTTTTAATTTTCAATTTTCAATTGATGAAAAACCTTTAATGATAAGTAGTCAACTGGATACGATATGACTCTATCTCCTTCTGCGGATGGCTTCAAGTCACTGTCAAACGATTTAGCAACACTGATTGACCAGCTACCTAATCTGGAAAATCGTAAATTGATCAAACGGTCTCTTGCAGTGCTAGTGCGACTAACTGGGGAAGAAATTGACCGTCTAGATTGGAAAATAATCACCGCTTCTCTAGAAGATATGGAGCGGGCATTTCAAGTTTTTTATCCCTATCGTCATGTCCGGAAAGTTACCATTTTCGGTTCATCGCGCCTTGCTCCAAATACTCCTGAATATCAGCTGGCAGCTGAATTTGCTCATCATTTAACCCAGCAGGGATTTATGGTAATGACTGGTGCTGGTCCTGGCATTATGGAGGCAGGAAACAAAGGTGCTGGCTCTAAGCATTCGTTTGGTCTGAATATTCAACTACCGTTTGAAAACGACGCAAATTCGTTTATTGCAGGGGATCCCAAGCTGATTGAGTTCAAGTATTTTTTCACTCGCAAGCTATTTTTTATCAAGGAAACTGATGCGCTTACCTTATTTCCTGGTGGCTTTGGTACTCAGGATGAAGCCTTTGAGTCTTTAACCCTTTGTCAAACAGGACGATTAGAACCAACTCCTTTAGTACTGATTGATAAACCTGGTGGCACCTACTGGAAAGATTGGGATGCTTATATTCAAAAGCACCTCATGCAACGGGGTTTGATCAGTCCAGAGGATTCCAGTCTCTATACCATCACAGATAACTTAGATGTGGCTTACGAAACAATTAATCGGTTTTACCGGGTTTATCACTCTAGCCGCTATGTCAGAGATCAATTCGTCATTCGCCTCAAATCTGAGTTGTCAGATCCTGAGGTTGAACAGCTAAATCAGGATTTTAGCGATATCTTGGTTCAGGGACGGATTGAGAAAAGTCAGGTTTTACCAGAAGAACTACCTGATGAAACTGCTGAACTTCCCCGTCTGGTTTTCTACTTCAATCGACGAGATGTTAGCCGTCTTTACCAGCTACTCGCTACTATTAATCACATGGGTGTTTCTCAAGAGAGTACAACTCATCCGGAACTGAAATAAGGCTTGGATGCTTGCATCCTTAAAATACACAGCAGGCTCGACCAATGACCAATAACGGTAAATGACCCACTCGAGTGCTGGTAATGGAATTAGACGGACTTGATCTTAAAATTCCAGAAGGGGTGCAAGCGCGATCGCATCTAAGTCAACAGACTGCAATAATTTCACCCAATCCTTCATCACCAGGTCATTGTTAGAATTTTGCTGACGTAGCTTAGCTAGAGCATTTAGGCTATCATACCACATCCCTGATCTGGCATAGATAATCGCTTTCTGTTCTAATGTCGCTTGGTCTAACTGATTTTTGAGGGATGGGTTGAGTGACATCCGTTTTACCCAGCCTGTCACTACAGGAGACCCCAGTGGCTCACATTTCACCACAAAGTACCAACGATACTGTTTACCAACCTCAAGGGAGGCGACTGTTGATGGAAGTTCGATCCCTACTACATTTGGTGAGGACGATGAGGCAACAAATTTAGTCCAGTAGATTTCGTTATAGTTTTCATCTTGTAGCACAAACTCCAAAGGCAAGTCCGGTGTCAGGGCATAGGGAACATAAAACCAGAAGGTGGGATGAGAAACAACGGTTAAGCCGAAAACCGATTCTGTTCGCGTAGCGTGACCTACGGTCAATGGAATTTGACCCTCACTGGCCATGCTGGGGCTAGCAGGGACCAAGGCAGTCAAGGGTTGCTTGACTTTTGGACATCGAGGCCCACGGCTTGCCGCTGCTTTTCGTTTACCGGGTACGCCTCGTTCCGGTACATCTGGTGGCATCCAAGCTAGACTGATGGGTAATGGCTGTGAAGTTCTTGAAGTCCTTAGCTCTTGCTCTCGGTGGTTGTGAGCCACTTCTGCTGTTGGGGAACGTTGAGCTGAATCCAACCGAGAATTGTTAGTATTAGCTGTTGAAATACGTGGCAAGGCAATACTGCTACTAAAGCTGACAATTGCTAATGTAATTCCTAAGATTGGCGGTGCTAACGGTAGTTTTATCTTGCTCATGATTCATAAAGAGTAATTTTGAAGGAATGTTTCCTTGTGATTGGTCAGGTGATTGGTCAGTTGTTACTTCCTATCCCTAGTTTTTTGGATCTCGTTGCTACTCTCATTATCACTCAATTGAATGAACTATCTAATTTTTTATACTGACTAGTTTTCTATATCTAGTTTGATATACAATCTGGTAATTGACGAATCCAGAATTCAAACATGGTTCATTTTCAGGACTTACGTAGCTACTCTACCTGGTGAATTTAGACTATTTCGTAGCAAAAAAATATTATTGTGTCAACTACCTTTTGATAGGGATGGATAGTTAACAGTTCTGGCAATTCATCACCAACTGCAATCTATAATTTAATTGGGGATAAATGAGTCAATACCATTAGGATCGTGATTAGTTTAGTACCAGACGTGAAAAATTACCAAAAATCTTTTTTTAATCAAAAACTGTTTATCATTGTCTTGTTGCTCAGTGTGGGAGTAACATTACTCAGTAGCTGCTCCCCTAACAAAATGGAGAAGTGCAAGCTGATTGAGGTTGAACCAAGGGAAGTTGAGCTAGATATCAAAGATACTGATATTGAAGGATGGGAATTAGAGGTACTTTGTGGTGACCAACTTTGGGACATCCCATGGTCAGAGATTAATCGCCACTTCAAGATTGACTTGAAGAAGTATTACTCGAAGAATCCACAAGCAGCTCAACGGCAGCTGCAACGACTGGAGCAACGACTAGTTTTCTATAAACAAGACAACAAGAGGGGAAATATCCTATACGGTTCTTTGGATGGTAATCCAGAGTTAGTTGGGGTGAAGGCGAAAAAAGATGATTAGCACAAATAATGCCTACTGACCCTTATGCTTGGCTAAAGCCATCCCTGGCCACGATTGAGAAAGCCAGTTGGTATCGTTCTGTACAAACTGTACAAAGTATGCCTGGTGCTGTGGTGCAACTGGATGGGCGAGAGGTGATTAACTTTGCTAGTAATGACTATCTCGGACTGGCGGGCTCACCTCCCTTAATTGCAGCCGCAGTTAGTGCTACTAAGGACTATGGTACTGGTAGCACTGGTTCGAGATTACTCACTGGACACCGGGAACTGCATAGACAATTGGAAAATGCGATCGCATCTCTCAAACAAACTGAAGATGCGATAGTCTATAGCTCTGGGTATTTAGCGAATATAGGCACGATTGCGGCGTTAGTAGGGAAACGGGATTTAATCCTAGGGGATCAGTACAACCACTCCAGCCTCAAAAATGGGGCAATTTTGAGCGGTGCCCAGGTAATCGATTATGAGCACTGCAATATGGCTTCTTTGCAGGGTCAACTGATTGAATACCGACAACAGTACCGCCGCTGCTTAATTGTTACTGATAGCGTCTTTAGCATGGATGGTGATTTATGCCCCTTGCCTGATCTATTAGGGTTGGCAAACCAATTTAATTGTATGCTTCTGGTGGATGAAGCCCATGCTACGGGAGTTTTGGGCGCTACAGGGGCTGGATGTGTGGAACATTTTGGCTGTACTGGAGAAACGATTATTCAAGTTGGCACCCTCAGTAAAGCTTTGGGGAGTTTGGGAGGGTATGTTGCGGGTTCAGCGGTTTTAATTGATTTCCTCCGAAATCGTTCTCCTAGCTGGATTTACACTACTGCCTTATCTCCAGCAGATACAGCAGCAGCATTGGCAGCAATCCAAATTGTCCAACAAGAACCAGAACGGTGCGCTCAACTGAGGAATAATGTAGAGACTCTCAAACAGTTAATTACTCAGCAGTTGCCTAATCTCAACTGTTTGCCTTCTGAGTCGCCTATCCTGTGCATTTCCATAAATAGTGCTACTGAGGCTCTTACTGTTGGCGAAACCTTGAAAGCAGCTGGTATCTTCGCCCCTGCTATTCGTCCTCCGACAGTGCCTACCAGTCGAATTCGGATCTCAGTTATGGCAACTCATACACTGGATCATTTCCAGCAGTTAGTTGCTGCTTTGCAGACTTGTCAGCTATAGCGCTTATTTATAATGGCGCTCATTGTTGGTCAGACCTAAAAATAGGTAATAAAACACGAGTTGGATCATCCCCTCCACAACTCACCATCAAAGTAATAATCTGAGCATCCATCAATCGACTTTCACTAGGGAAAGCCCCGGTGCCGGAATTCACTGGATAAGCGGGAAAACAAGCCCCACTTAAGCTCAAGCGCAATTGATTTCCTTGGGCAATACGCACACAAGTTGCCTGGAATCTAATCCGCAACGGATTAGTAGTATTGTCCCCAGGATTGACCCGTCTATATCCCTGAGTGACATGGGTTACCCTGCCATCAGGATGGACTTCCGACAACACTGCACAGATATCAAAACTGGGAGTATCAGCGGTGCAAAACACCTCAAACACCACATCCCCTACTATATGTAAATCTTCTGCTAAGGGTTCAGAGGTGTAGGTTAAAACATCTGTGCGACAATCTATGGCAGTGCGATCGCATGAACCGACTGGCATCCCTGCATGACCCCCCATTGCTGGAACTGGACGCCAAGGGTCATGAACTAATAGATCACAGGATACATCACAGGTATGCTGGCTTTGGGATACTCCCTCTGTCTCCGATGGCTGTTGCATTTCTTGAGACTCTTCTGGGACTAATTTTCCAGAATCTTCCCTGACACTGGCTAAACCGGAAGTTACCAGATAATAAGATTTCTGATTGCCATCAGGCCAACTATCAAAATAACGCCACCGATTAGTTCCCATCTCAAATAGACAAACAGGCGGTTGCTCAAGCACCTTGGTATCAATTCCCTTGAGGAACTGGTCAAACCAACGCACTTGCAAGGCATCAACGGGACTATTCGCCTGGAGACCATAATCCACTGCTCCCACTTTACGCCCCCAAGGCAGATGCGCCCAAGGTCCAATGATCAGATGCTGAGGCGAACTGCCATGAGATGCCATATCCTTATATAAATGAAGTGTCCCTCGCAAAAATGGGTCAAACCATCCCCCAATGTGTAACATGGGCATGTCTACATCCTGCATCATTCCCTTGGGAGATAGTTTTTCCCAGTATTCATCTGGGTGAGGATGGTCTAACCAGTCGTGATAAAAGGAGTCTGGTGCTAAGTCTTGGAGGATTTGAGGGCGAGCAGGAATTGGGTCATACAGGGGTAAATTCCGAGATGCTGCATACAGCAGTTGATAGGCTTGCTCATCTGAGCGCAATCGTGCCGTTTCTGTTGCTAATTGTATCGCCCAACCCAGATTAGCTTGTAAACAAAATGCCCCTCCCTCATAGGCCCAATCGCTATATAAATCATAGCCAATCATGGCTGGACAGATCGTTTTCAGAGCCTTGGGATAGCTTGCAGCAGCGTACAGTTGAGTCATCCCCTGATAGGAAAAGCCGTACATGCCCACATCCCCAGTGCTACCGGGTAAACTTGCTGCCCAGTTAACACTATCAAAGCCATCTTCCACTTCATGGGCAAACAAATCAAACTTACCGTCTGAAGTGCCCCTCCCCCTGACATCTTGAATCACTACAATGTAACCCTGGGCAGCATACCAAGTGGGATGAGCATAGACTACCGTAGATGCGATCGCTCTGCCATAGGGTTGCCGCATCAGCAACACCGGACACTCACCGGCGCTATCGGGACGGTAGATATCCGCATCCAGCCTTACTCCATCCCGTGTTACCATTGATGCCGTTTCTTGTTTAACCTTCAACCTTCCAACCTGCTACCTGTAACTTATAGTCATCCCAACATGGGGATAGCTACAAAATTCATCAACAAACTTACTATAATTACCCCTACTATATTTAACACTAATCCTACCTTAGCCATGGTATAAATTGGGAAATATTCCTGAGAGTAAACAATTGCATTTGGAGCAGTTGCGACTGGCAGCATAAACGAGAAGGAAGCAGAAATTGCTGCGGGCCACATCAACAAAGCAGGTGATACATTTATAATCGGTGCAGCAGTAGCTAAAATAGGCATAATCAGAGCTGTGGTTGCTGTATTCGAGGTCACTTCTGTCAAAAAGGTCATAAATACACAGATGCAAACCACCATCAAAACCGTTGAAAGTCCCTGCAATCCAATTTGTAAATTATACCCTAGGAATTGAGACAACCCTGACGCAGCAAACCCTTTAGAAATTGCAATTCCACCACCAAATAGCAGCAATATTCCCCAAGGAATTTTGACAGCGGTTTCCCAGTCTAGGAGGTTAATTTTATCCCCCGTCTCTGTTTTTACAGGAACTATAAACATGATCACAGCAATTAGGGCAGCCACACTGGTATCATGAACAAAGTTAGCCACGCCCAGATAGGTTGCCCAACCCGTTAATGTAAAGGAACCGATGGTGATATCTGCCCGAAAAATCCACAACAATGCCATTAACCCAAATAAAATAGCAACGTATTTTTCTCCCTGAGACATTTTCTCCAGTTTCTGGACTTCTTTGTCTGAAATATTAAAATAGTCTGAGGATAAACTGTTATTATCAAGCTTGACTATTATTTTAGTTAAATAGATCCAAGTTAACAATATAAATATCAAAACAGCTGGCACTCCCACCATCATCCATTGAAAAAACGTAATGGCGGTATTGTCTGGAAAGTTTTCTTTTAATTGTGCCAGAAATATCAGGTTAGGTGGAGTCCCGATCGGGGTTCCAATCCCACCAATATTAGCAGCGTAGGCAATTCCAAGCATTAGGGAAGTTCCCAGATTTTTACCTACATCAATATTGGGATTAGCAAGAGCCGTTTGTTCGATAATAGAGATAGCTATTGGCAGCATCATCAAGGTGATAGCTGTATTCGATATCCACATCGACAATACTGCTGTTGCTAGCATAAACCCCAAAATTAATCTGCTTGGTTGGGTACCAACAACGCTAATAATGTGGAAAGCAATCCGCTGATGTAGGTTATATTTTTCAACCGCTTTAGCAATAAAAAAAACTGCCATCAATAACAATACTACATCAGAAGCATAGGCGGAAGCAACCTCTTCAGCAGAAACAATTCCTAAAAAGGGAAATAAACCCAAGGGAATTATCGAGGTGGCGGCAATCGGGATAGTTTCAGCAATCCAAAAAACTGCCATGAGAAGCGTTGCTCCTAGCATTATCACAGCAGTTGGTGGTAAATTTTCAGGGAGTAATGCTGGAAAACATGAAAGGAGCCAGCATAGGGTAAAAATACTAACTCCTAGGTAAAAGCTTTTTTTCATCAACAGGACTTACGCAGTAACTCTACTTGTAGTAGTAAGGTGCTTTATTAACGAAGCCTACACTATAAGTGAGTTTAGAGTCGAGTTTTGCGTAAGTCCTGTTATTGCTGGATTTAACAGGTTTGGGATTTACTCTGGGATTTTATTAAATAGAAAGTGATGAACAGTCCCAGATATCCAGCTATTTAGTTATTCAACATAAATTCTTCAACAAGCTACCAACACATCTTGACGCCCAAGCACTCTCATATCCTCTTCATCGAATTCAACCGGTGTACCACTGCGAACTAGTTCAGCAAAGTCCTCATTAGGCACCATCCAGCACAGGGTATACAAACGCTCAGTGCCAGTATTTCTAATTTCATGAATTCCTGTAGGCGGAACTAATAACGTATCTCCAGTCCTCAGCGTAACGATTTTGCCATCACAGCTGGCTAATCCTTGACCCTTGAGGATATAGAACATTTCTACTCCAATTTTATGATAATGGAGCGGAGTCTTTCCTCCTGGCTCAAAAATCTCTACACAAAATGTTATTGAAGCATTAGCACTGTCTGGATCGAAGACAATGGCTAAGCGATTTTTATCCTGGGGACTAATACGATAAGCTTGGTAGTCTTTGGGAGACCTAACTACGGGAATCATGCAACGATTATCCATGGTTGATTTATTACTGTTGAGGGTTTACTTTTGATAATTTAATTGATAATTTAATTAGTTAAGTGCTTTGAGAGTTGTCGGAGCATCTTTGACCAACTCAAAGCCAAGCATTGGTTAGAATTGTAAATGGTAACTTGTAGTGAGTAATGTTCGTCAATCATCTAGTAAGATAGTGGCACCATAGTCTTTGAATAGCTGTAGTTTACTTTATCTACCAATCCCTAGCTATTAAATTTAATATTATCTAAATTTTTTGGGGACGATTCACTTACATTCGGTAGAGTTTGTAAAGAAATATGAAATAGCCCTTGAATTCCCCTAAACCCCACAGCCTATACTCCACATTTTTTTGGGGGCGATTGACTTAATCCGTAACAGTTTGTAAAGAAATATGAAATCGCCCTTGAATTTCCCTAAACCCCATAGCCTAGACTCCACCTCAACCAGCAATCTCTATTTGTTTCTAGGTAGGTAATAAATAGGAGTAGATATCTAATTGCTAGGGGGTTGACAAAATTACCTTTTACCTGATCGCTTTTCTGGTTTTCCATGGCCTCGAATCAGATCATCCAAGATTCGGTCTAATCTTTCCACAGCAGCATTAGTCGAAACCTGTTGCGCGCGCTACTTGTTCTTGTAGAGCCGTGAATCGTTCGATACTTGGAGTAAGCGATCGCTTTAATTCAATTACTAAACATCTGAAACAGTTTAGTTATCTTGTGATGACCATCCTCTGAATCTTGCTGAGATTTGACTTCCTGTTGGTGGAGTAGGGCATTCTCCAACACTTGTTCAATGCGATCGCATAAAATAAATTCCATTTGGTTACGCACATCGTCCGGCACGTCAACTAGGTCTTTCTGATTCTGTTGCGGTAACAGCACTCGTTTGATGCCAGACCGGTGCGCTGCTAACACCTTTTCTCGCACTCCACCAATGGGGAGTACTTCACCACTGAGGTTTATTTCTCCCGTCATGGCAGTATCCGTGCGTACCGATTGATTCATCAACAGGGATGCGATCGCTGTTACCATAGTTACCCCTGCAGAGGGTCCATCTTTGGGAATTGCACCGGCAAGTGTCGAAAGCTCGTAAGAGTTGACGTTTAGTCGTTAAATCTTACACAATATTCGACAAACCTCCACAGAAC
>NZ_MKZS01000001.1:7765240-7788599 GCF_001942495.1 Moorena bouillonii PNG | reverse complement strand
CTCCCTGCTCCCTGCTCCCTGCTCCCTACTCCCTACTCCCTACTCCCTACTCCCTACTCCCTAAAACCAAAGATTTTGTACTTCACCCAGAATAACTCCCCCTAACAGTTGTATTTAGTCCTAAAGTCAAAATAAAAATGTCTAGCGATTTCCGGCTTCGTACTCTCAAACCTCAATATGAACAACTTTTTGCTACTTGTCAGCTCAGGCGAAGCTGCCTAGAACCAACTGGCCGCATTGCTCAAGAAATCCTCCAACGGCGAGGAGATTACGGATTAGTGGAACGGCAAACGGGGGTGCCTTGGTGGTTTGTCGGAATTTTGCACTATCGAGAGCTAGACTTTCGAGACGCTCACCTGCACAATGGCGATTCTTTAACTAATAGAACAATTCGCTACCCACAAGGACGACCCATTGCTCCACCAGCTAACGGACAACAATACACCTTTGTTGAGAGTGCCATTGATGCACTGCGCTGGAAACAATTCCACACTGCCAAAGACCACTCAATTGGCGCAATGCTATGGGGGTTTGAGCTGTGGAATGGTTTCCGTGATGCTAAGGGGGGGAATAATTCCGAGTACCTCTGGAATGGCACCAATCACTTTAGTAGCTCACAGCATTGGAATCAATCGCTGGTAGGTAACAGTGTAGATTTTTATGGTCAAGGGCACAAGATAGGAGCAGCAGCCATTGTTTGGTATCTGTATTACCAAGGAATGCTCGATCAACCGTTACAGTTTGCCAGTTCACAACCTTCTGTTAATTGGCAACAGCCAAGCAACACGGGATCAATTCAGTTCCTGGATATGCTCAAAGGTTATGAGAAACTGCCTCATCAAGATGCAGCACTAGCTTGGCTGCAACAACAGCAGTCGCCATCAGTGCTAACTGAATTTGCTCGTCGCTGGCAGGATGATGCTGATCGCAAATTAGTGTCTGTGGGGAAGTCTGCTGTTGTACAACTCCCCAATGGCACTCAGTTACCGACTAATGTTGTACTTCAGCAAGAATCTAGGAAACCAGAAAGTCGAGGCACTTTGCCACAGACAGGGGTTAGGCTAAGAGTACTGAGGGATACTTTGTTTAAAACAAGTACCCAGCAGTCCTATCAGCTCAAGGACTCACAAAAAGTTTTCGTAAAGGCAGACACGGAGTTTGAGATTACATCGGATCAGCTCGCGGAGAATAAGCATATTCAGATAGTCCTGGCCAATGTTGCGTTAGGAACACCACCAAGAAAAACCTGGTACGTCTTCTGTGACCATGTTGACATTGAAGGGACTGAACCCGATAACGTACCTAAGGATGAACAACAATCAGAGTTAATTAAGATTAAGTCTGACAAGACTGGTCCAATTCAATTGCCTGGATATGACAAAACCTTTTACCTATCGGAGGCAATTATCACTGGTGGTAACTTTAGTTGGGCAGAGGCAACTAAAAATGGTACCCGCATTCCTACGGACAAAAGTATAGTGGAGGACATTATCAGAATTGCTGAGGTCATGCAAGAAGTTAGGGAATACTTTGGCAATCGCCCCATCCTGGTTAACTCTTGGTATCGCGACCCAGTAACCAATCGCCAAGTTGGTGGTGCTACACGCTCTCGTCATCTTTCTGGGGATGCTGTGGATTTTGTGGTTGAGGGGATATCGCCAATGTCGGTGAATAAACGTCTGGATTCCTGGTGGGGTTCCCGAGGTGGTCTAGCCAGTGCCAGTTCTTTCACCCATATTGATGGGCGAGGGTATCGGGCAAGGTGGAGTTATGGTTTTTGATATAGCGCTACAGGCAAGGGCTTTAGGCAAGAGGCAAAAGGCAAAAGGGATAGATTTTGATTTCATATTTATTTTTGCGAGAGGTCTAATAGGAGTAGAGTGGGCATCCTGCCCGCCCGACAATTGAAACGGGCAAGATGCCCATTCCACCAAGATGCCCGTTCCACCAAGATGCCCATTCTACCAAGATCCAGGGTAAGAGCATCTCAATCAGCCTTGACACAAGGGATGAGAAGAATCTAATCTGTCGCCTGTGAAAACAACTAAAGACTTGAACAAAAATGCGACGCATTTTTGTTCAAGTCGATAATCTTCTGAGGGATTTCGGTTTGTGTTCCGATTGCATCAATGGTGATGATCGAGCCTGATATGTCTAAGAGCTCTAACAATGCAGGAATGGCAGTAATTTGATTGGATTTGTTTTCTACTTTTATCTGCCCGAGTACCAAACGTTGCTCACTCGGGCGCTAACGAGGTGCAGTGCTGATTGTCCTTTATTTCTATCGTAGGAACCTCTGAGTGTTTTACCATCTATCGGGATCACCTCTCCTCCCATCTTCGTGACCAAGGTTTCTACCCATCTGAGGAAGCATTGATTTAATTGTTCTGGGTCGATGAACTCAAAGACTCGACAAAAAGTATCATCGTTATACCATTTGGTAACTCCAGAAACTCTGAAAGCCAGCGATACCATAATTCTCTATGTCTTCCCATCCTTGTGCTCCTGCAATTACAGCCAGGATGGCTAGGACAATGATGTTAGTCAGTTGATGTTTTTTACAACGCTATACTCTTTGATCTTCTATTGCTGTGAAATGCTCCACTAGACTTTCTCGAAGACTGCCAATTTCCGCTGCTTCCTTGGGCTTTTTCACCCTTCGAGTACTTTTTTGACCTTCGAGGGAGTTAATTCCAAAACCTTGAGACATAGTAGAGTTCTACCTTAACACCGCTGTTCTTTCCACACTTTAGGCTTGACCTTCATTTGTCAAGTACCATTTATACCAAATTAGATGAGCTTACCCTGATTAACTAACCGGGTGACAAGCAGCATTGTTAGGCTTACTGGGTGTGGGGTGTAGGCGAACGGGTGATTGAAACAATGGAGGAGCTATGCCAGGTTGATAGGACGGTTGAATCAGGTTGGGGTAACTCCAAAGTGGCTTTTATTTTCCCCGCGCCCCGCCCCACCCGGTCACCCTAACCCCTGTCTGCTTGTCTTGATGCAGCGCGGTCTTGCGGTAAACCCTCATGACCGCGCTGCATCTTTTTCTGATATTCGTTACAAAACTTTATTTTAAAAGTTACAAAACTTTATATAAAACTGTATAAAAATTGGATTTTCGGAGTGATTAACATAGTGAGGGCAGTTAAAAAAGCGTGATGCTCTTAATTTCCAAACCGCTCCTATTAATAATGAGTATTTCTTGAAAAACTTTTTAGGTGCGCTTACAGTCGTCGAATTAAATTCGCTCAAGGTGCGCGCCTCCAAGGCCGGGTTTCCCGGCCTTGGGTCGCACCTTCGGGTCGCACCTCTTGATAACACTCAGACAAATAGGGTGAATCTTTCCGAATAGAACAATCCACAAATTTTCAAACAATTGCAATTGATAAAGAGCACAGGACATGGGAACTTACACTGGTAACGACTTCAACAACAAGTTCGAAGCACACAAAGAAGGTTGGTGGATATTCAAGAAATGGAAGTCTTGGAAAATGTCCGGTAATGGTGGCAACAATACCCTGATTGGTGGCCCGAAAAACGACACCATATATGGGTGGTGATGATGGGAACGACAGTCTCTACGGTAAGGGCGGTAATGACTACCTCAGTGGTGGCTCTGGTCATGACTACCTCAATGGTGGCTCTGGCAACGACAGTCTTTATGGTTACCTGGGCAACGACTACCTTATGGCGCACAAAACTAATTAATGGGAGTAATATTTGAATTGGAACAAAAATTCAATAGGTTTGCTTGAACTTAATGATTTAGAAGTACTAAGCTGTTCAGCGTCCTCAAAAGCTTATAGAGTAAGCCTTTGAAGCCTCATGTCGCCCCTGAAGCTAATGATCGTTATTTTGTCAGTTAAGTCAATCAGATCAAAAGGATGTGACTGCTCCTAAAAAGATGGGCAATACTCAAGAAATATAAATATATGTGTATAGTTTAATTTTTGCCATGAATGACAAGACCTTAAAAATTGCAGTGATTGGCATGGGATGCTACTATCCAGGAGCCAATAATCTACAACAACTTTGGGAAAATATTCTAACTTGTCGCCGTCAATTTCGACGAACCCCCGATGTTCGTTTACCCCTGTCAGAATATCCTTACTCAACAATTCCTGATAAAACCTATGGGAATCGGATGGCTGTCATTGATGGTTTTGAATTAGACTGGGCGAACCGACGAATTCCGATTAGTCAAGAATAGGAGGGGTTGTCTATAAAAATTTTAATATCGAGGTAAATCAATGAATCAAACCTTATTAAGTGGTCTAGACAATAGTGATATCGACTGGCTAGTTAGTGTTAGTGAAATAAAACAAGTCAATAGTGGTCAAGTATTGAGGCAAGGTGATAAGTCTATTAAGACTCTTTATCTGATTATTGAGGGGAACCTAAAAATATCTTTGCCACAGCCTACGGATAATCGGCTCCATCGGGCATTTGCACTCTTGGAAGATAGTAAGGTTTTAGAACAGGAACTGATCAGCGTAACTACAGGAGAGCTTATAGGAGAAGATTTACTGTTTCAGAGTGAGTTACCTTCAAGTAAGGTGATCGCTGATAGTTCTTCTCGGTTACTGGCTATTCCGCAAAAAGAATTACAAGAAAAACTAGATAAAGATTTAGCTTTTTCGGCACGGTTTTATAAAGCCATTGCCATTTCACTTTCTGAACGACTGGTAAAGCTGACGGACAAACTTCGCTCAAAACGATTGAGAAGACGAACAAATGCAAGCAAAGAAGTGCTTTTAGCATTTGGGGAGCTAAATGATAGTGATATTGATTGGATGATTAAAAATGGAAATTATCAGACAATAAAAGCAGAGACTCTGCTATTCCAAGAAGGAAGACCGGCTGAAAAGATGTATATTCTGCTTGATGGTTTCGCAAGTGTTACCTTAGCAGAAACTGCCAGAAGTCCTTTGGAAACGGCTTTTGCAGCCCTAGATACTAGTTATAGTGTTACCTCTGAGCAAGAGATTATCGCCCTTCAGCGAGGGGAAATTCTTGGTGAAATGCCTTTTGGGGTTTCCCAGCTCAGTTCAGTTAATGTTCGCTGTCTTGAGGATTCAAGAGTACTAGCAATTGCTAGAAATTTACTGGCTACTAAATTACAGGACGATATTGGTTTCTCAGCAAGGTTTTATCGAGCCGTTTCCTTATTGGCGATAGAGAGATTTAAAACTACTGTAGAATTACTAGGTTATAAAAGGAGAATTTACAGTAGTGAAAAGACTTTAGCATCTTCTGTTCCCTATGATGATGAAATGAGTGATAACCGCTTAGATAATTTAACCTTAGCTGGCTCTCGATTTAATTGGATGTTGAAGCAACTCAAAACCTTGAATAATAATCAGCATGATTTCAATATAATCACAGGATAGTTAGCCAAGATTGTTGTTAAGAACAATTTGGATAAGTTAGCTACATCATAGTTGTATATTTGGAGAAAATTAGATGTCTATTATTGCCATTCACTCTTATCGAGGGGGAGCAGGAAAAACCAACATAACTGCCAGTTTAGCGACAATTGTTGCTAGTCAGGGTCATCGAGTTGGAATTGTGGATGCAGACCTCCATAACCCAGGTATTTATGTGTTATTTGGGTTGACTAAAGATCACTTAGGTTATTCTTTAAACGATTACCTATGGAATGATTGTCAAATTACTGAAGCTGATTATGATGTAACGTCCGTGTTAGGTCTTCAAGACCGCTGTCAGATTACTGAAACCGACTATGATGTGATTGCCAAAGGTAAAAAGCCAACAGAAAACTGTTTTCTGTCTTTGGTTCCAGCCAGTATGAAACAAGAAGATATTAGCCGAATGTTGCGAGAAGGCTATGATGTTCGCTTACTGGAAAAAGGGTTTAGAGCTTTAATTAATGAACTCAATCTAGATTTTCTGTTTGTTGATACTCATCCAGGTCTGAATGAAGAGGTATTAGTCTCTTTAACCTTGTCTGATACTCTGGTTTTAATTATGAAACCGGATCAGCAAGATTTTCAAGCAACTGGGATTATGTTGGACTTGGCAAACAAGTTAAAAATACAGAAAACCTTGCTGGTAATGAATATGATGATTGAATCGTTATGGATTGATCGTTTTAGCCATAAATTTAAGGACGAATATGGATTTTCGTTGGCTGCAGTTATTCCCTGGTCAGAAGATATGAAGATGCTAGGAAGTCGAAAGATTTTTTCTCTGGCTTTTCCTGAACATCCGCTTACTGAAGTTTTAGAAAAACTGGCTCATAAAATCATAAATTAGTATAAATTTTGAGGTGAATTATGCAGATTCAGATGATTGGTCACGCTTCTATCTTTGTTGAGACTGAAGATTGTAAAATCTTGATGGATCCGATTTTATGGGATTCTCACTGTGAAGGAATAGAAGATATTTGTCCTAAACGAAAAGTGTTCCATGACCAGATTCCAGGGTTTGATATCTTGATTATCTCTCATCGTCATTTAGATCATTTTGATATTCAATCCCTAGCTTCTCTACCGAAAAATGTTGATGTCTTGATTCCTCAAGATAAGTTGATGGAAACGTGTTTACGAGATTTAGGATATTCACAAATCTATAAATTGAAAGATTGGAGTGAGGTCAAAATTGGTTCAACTCGTTTAATTGCAACTCGTTCAGAAAATCGTGTTCCTGAATATGGGATGTTATTCACTGATCCTTCAGGGGTGTTCTGGAATCAAGTTGATTCGGATGTAAGTGTTGAAACGATTAGTTTGATTAAATCTCGCTATCCTCAGATTGATTTCTTACTAGCAGGTTGGCAACCGATGTTAGAAATACAGCATCAGGATAATCAGCCATGTTCTTTTCCCTATAATCTCTATGATGGACTGTTGAAAAAAATTAGCTTAATTAAACCCTATAGTGTTGCTCCTGGGGCAAATGGTTTTAAATTAATTCAAGGTTCATCTTGGTTAAATAAAGTTGTTTTTCCAGTTACTAAAGAACAATTTTGTCGAGATGTTGCTATTGTTTACCCAGGATTAAAAGAGAATGTATTCCATTTTAATCCTGGGGATGTGGTGAATGTTAAAAATGGCGAAGTAAGTTACCTTAAACAAAGGTCTTCTTTTGTGCAAATGTTAGAAGATGATCAACAAGATTTACGTTTTTCGCCTGTTAATATTGGAGATCAGCTGATTGACGATAATTCTGATAACTATGATTTAGAGGAAATGAAGCAAACGATTCGCTCGGAAATTTGCTGTAATTTTCCTAAATTTATTAAAGAGAAGCAAGACTCTTTATTTCTAGAGTATTGCCATTGGAAGTTAATTTATCAGCTAGAAATTGTCTTCCCAGATGAAACGCAACAATACTACTTTGATTTTTCGGAAGAGAATATTGAGTGTCACACTGGGTATAATCCTTTAGCCCATGTTTTTACAAGCATTGCTGCTTCTAATTTTTACGGTATGAGTAAGGGAATTAAAGGATGGGATTCTGCTCATATGGGCGGCTACTATCGGAATTTCCAGAAATTGTATCTACCTACTCCTTACGGAATTATTAAGCCAATTGAAGTAAATCAAGAAAATAGCTCACAAGTTAAAGATCCTCTCGATTTAAGATTTCCCTATGAGGAAATTTTTGAAAAAGTTCGACAGTATGAAGTTCAACGATGGAAATCTAGTGAGGTTAATCCAAAAGTTGTTCAGAAGGACGAAACTAAAATGTTGAGAATCGGTAATACTTTAGTCCGCTTATCAACAAAGAATAATAAAGTGAATGCTGAGACTGAAGAAGTAACTGAAAATTTACAGTTAGTCTGAGGAAAATAAATATGAAAATCATTCGGAATCAATATTCCTCTCTTCGAGAGAAAGCATTTAATCCTGATTATCTCCACAACTTGGAAAAGGACATTTTATCTTCTCCCTATTTAGGAGCAAATCAACTCAGTGAAAGTTTTAGCAAAACTAAAGGTTTTTCAGTTGTTTTTAAAACGGCAGGAATAGAGCAGGCAAAACAACATTTTCCTTTTCTTAAACCCTATTTACAAGCCACTTTGAACCCTAGCTGCAATGCCTTTTATCTGAATCCTTTAATTCTACAAGCCGGTGGGGACGTCAAACCTCATGTGGACTGTAGTATTTCTAGCTATGTAGAGAGTCACACCATTCCACTTGTTGTCAGTGTTCTTTATGTGAAAATTCCTGAGGATTTAGAAGGGGGAGAACTATTGTTACAAAAAGGAAGTTTTACTATCCAGACAATCAAACCTCAAGAAAATTTGTTGCTTTATTTTCAAGGAAATTTAACTCATTCAGTTAATCATGTCAAAACCTCACAAGTTCGGATGAGTTTGGTTTGTGAACAGTATGCTTTGGACTCAGCCAAACTTAAGAAAATCCCTGAATTTGAAATAGAGTTTAACTCTTTGTCCCTTGCTTATCAGTAGCTAAGTCGTAAGCTATCAGCTATCAGCTAATACCCTACGCGCACGCTAGGTTAACAGCTTTTGAATAAGCGATGCAGAGGTGCGACCCGTGGCGAATTTAATTACGGGTCAAGCGCACCTAAGCGGTCTTGGGGAGGCAGCGCGGTCTTGGGGGTTCCCCCCATGAGCGACTGCCGTGGTTTCCCCCATGAGCGACTGCATCAAGACAACAGGTAACGATTTGTTTAATAGTCACGAAAGTCCAGGCGTCGTTCGCACAGCGTGGCCAAAGGCCAAAGCCTGTGCCACAAAGCAGACGGCTGACGCCTGACCACTGACCGCTGACCGCTGAATGCTGACTGCTGACCGCTGACCGCTGGCGGCTGAATGCTTACGCTAAGTTTCAACAATTTTATTAGACCTCTTGCATAAGTCTCATAAACCGTGGGTGTTGACAAGGCAAAAGGTAAAAGGCAAAAGGCAAAAGGGCTAGATTTTGATTTCATATTTATTTTTGCAAGAGGTCTATGATAAATAACCTCTTATGGTCTTGCCTAAGAGGTTAATGTACTATTTACAAAGTATTTTTGGAATTATTTAAAATACTTTGTAATATTTTAATGTCAATAAAAATTATATTTTTTATTTTTATTTTTTTGCTTTAAAGTGTTGACAAACTATTTTAATTTAGTTATATTTTTATTATGTTAATGGCATCAACAAAAGTAACTGTTGTCCATCAACTGATAAGTTTACAACCAATAGTAAGGAAAAAATCATGTCTAGAGAATCTGTATTAACTCTGCTTAAAGCATCAGAAACTGATCAGGCTTTAAAAGCACAACTCGAATCAGCTGAAGGTCCTGCAACAGTATTAGAAATTGCAGCCAGCAAAGGTTATAATTTTACTGAAGAAGAACTTTTGGCAGTGATGCAAGAGCAGCAATTAGGATTTGCTGAAGCTCCTGTTGAACTGAGTGAAAATGCTAAAGCTCTCATGGAAGTAGTAGAAGCCAATGAAGTCTTCCGCAATAAACTACAAGAAGCAGGTAGTTTAGCAGATGTTGTTACAATTGCCATGGCTGAAGGTTTCAATGTAACTGAAGAAGACGTAGAATCTGGCTTGGCTTACTTAGAACAGCATGGTGAATTATCCGATGCTCAACTAGAACTATTATCAGCAGCAGGTATTCGTCTTTCAGGGCGGATTGGTCCTGTCAGGGGTAGAATCAGAATCAAAAAATGGTAACAGTTTTCTAAACAAGTTGGAAAAAACTAGCTAGTTAATAATTAGTATGACGGGGATGTCAGGTCAATTATTGCCAAATCATCCCCGTGATTGCTAGCTTCTTTATAAATAAGCTCTTGGGAGCGCATATCTATGTAAATGTATAGATAGGAAAAGTATGAAGGTATCAAAAGCATTAGAAGCTTGGGTTAACATTCTAGGTTCAGAAAATGTACTCACTAGTGAAGTTGAAGTAACTGCTAGAGAAAAAGCAACATTTGCCACAACGCAAAAAATTATAGGAGTGATTAAACCTTCTAATCGCCAAGAAGTTCAAGCAAGTGTAAAAATTGCCAACCAATACAAAATTTCCGTTTATCCCATTAGTTGTGGTAAAAATTGGGGGTTAGGTTCAAGGGTTCCTGTTCAATCAAACAGTATTATTATAGATTTGAGCAGGATGAATCAGATTATTGATTACAGCGAAAAATTAGCTTATGTAACAGTAGAGCCTGGGGTGACATTTCGGCAACTTTACGAGTATCTTCAGCAACAGAACTCAAATCTATTAGTCTCGGAAATTGGTGGTTCTCCTGAAGCCAGCTTAATTGGTAACGCTCTAGAAAGAGGTGATGGTGCTGGTCCGTGCGGAGACAGGTCAGCTAATAGTTGTGCTTTAGAAGTTGTCTTGCCAACAGGAGAGTTTATTCAGACTGGATTTAGACATTTTGCTCAAGCTAAAACAGCATCTATCTATAAATGGGGCGTTGGTCCCTATTTAGATGGGCTTTTTAGCCAATCGAACTTAGGAATTGTCACCCAAATGACTCTTTTTTTAGCACCTAAACCTAAATATTTTCAAACATTTTTTTGTACGATTAACCAATTAGAATATCTCGAAAACCTATTAGATAAAATCCAGAATTTGATATCCCATGGAGTGATTAATGAAAATTGTTTTTGTTTTTGGAATTGTTATAAGTTTTTAGCTATACAAGGTCGATATCCTTGGAAAATAATGAAAGGAAAAACTCCATTTTCTTTAAAAGAATTAAAGGGTGTTGAACCTTGGCTGGGAAGGGGAGAGCTATATTCTGCTAATTATGATTTAGGCTTAGCTAAACAAAAAATAATTGAAAAATCCCTGGCAGGGTTAGTAGATCAATTAGAGTTTAAAGAGCATGATAAGCCCGGAAAAGAACCATCATTTACTCCACCAAATGATGATAATATTAAAAGCACCTATTGGCGAAAAAAAAATAAAGTTCCTGCTCAAAGAGATCCAGATAGAGATAATTGTGGAGTGATTTGGCTTTGTCTGATTTTACCCTTTGAAGGAAAAGATATAATCACAGCTTTAAAGATTACTGAAGCTATTTTTAAGCATTATCAGTTTGAACCTAATATTGCCCTTAACTGTCAAACAAGCAGACATATTAATTTGTTTGCCGCTATCATGTATGACCGCGAGGTTTTAGGAGAAGATGAAAGAGCTATGGAATGCCACGATGAAACCCTTCGTGCTTTAACTGAAGCGGGGTATATACCTTATCGATTGGGAATTCAATCTATGGATGCTTTGCCTCCTTTTCAAGATGATTCTGGTCAGTTAATTAAAACTCTAAAAAAAGGACTAGATCCTAATGATATATTAGCGCCTGGTCGCTATGACTTTAGGAGGGAATGGAATTGACAATTTACTGAAAATTTTTAACTGAACACCAAGATACAATAATTATGAACACTGTAAGCAATCCCAATATAATAAAAACTATTATTATAGTGGGCGGGGGAACATCTGGATGGTTGTCTGCTGCTTATTTAAGTAAATTCCTACAAGATTCTTGTCAAATTACTCTGATAGAATCCTCAGATATTGGCACGGTAGGAGTTGGGGAAGCCACCCTACCAACACTACAAATTACATTCAAACTTTTAGGTCTTTCGGAATTTGACTGGATGACCAGATGTAATGCCTCCTTTAAGCTAGGGATTAAATTTGTAAATTGGTCTGGTTCGTCGAAACCAGATATATTTTGGCATCCTTTTGGTCAACTAAAAAGTAGTCCAAATCTGGGAATTCCTATATCTCAGTATTGGTTAAAAAATTACTTACAAGGAAATACCGCAGCTTTTGATGAAAGTTGTTTTGAGCATATTAATTTATGTGCTGCTCAAAAATCCCCAAAATCCTATGACAGTCCAGAATATTCTGGGAATATAGAGTATGCTTATCACCTTGATGCTGGAAAATTAGCGACTTATTTAAAAGAGAGAGCAAAATCAGCAGGAGTTAGACATATTGTTGATAACGTTTTAGATGTTGCTTTAGATCATAGGGGATTTATTAGCCACGTAATTACAGAAAATCATAGCAATCAGACGGCTGACTTTTTTATTGATTGTTCAGGGTTTAGAGGATTATTGATTAATCAAGCACTTCAAGAACCATTTATTTCCTATGGGGATTCATTGTTCTGTGATCGAGCTATTGCTATATCTATTCCCTATGAAAAAGGTGATAGATACAATTACAACAATGGAGGAATTAACCCTTATTCTACAGCAACGGCTTTAAGTTCAGGATGGGCTTGGAATGTTCCTTTAGTAGAAAGAAGTGGTAATGGATATGTATATTCCAGTTCTTTTATGTCTCAAGATGATGCTGAGACTGAGTTCAGAAAGCACTTAGGCGACAAAGCAAATGATCAACCCGCAAAATATATCAAAACCAGGGTCGGAAGAACTAGAAATACTTGGGCTAAAAACTGTGTGAGCATTGGTTTGTCTGGTGGATTTATTGAGCCGTTAGAATCAACAGGTATTTATTTAGTTGAACTAGGTTTAGAAGCCTTAATCCGTCATTTTCCTGAAAAATCATTTTCTCCTTTATTAATTAATAATTATAATCGATTTATGCGGGAAATATATGAAGAAATCAGAGATTTTATTGTTATGCACTATTGCTTAACTCAAAGAGAATATACTCCTTTTTGGCGAACCAATAAATATCACAATTTTATTCCGGATTCACTCCAAGAAAAATTAAATTTATGGAAGGTAATGTGGCCAATTTATCATGGAAATATTGGTCATTTATTTCCGGATTATTCCTATGTTTGTATTTTAGCTGGTATGGGATATTTTCCTGTGCAAAGTTTGCCACTTTTAGGTTATGGAGAACACTCACAAGAAGATAAAATTATCCTAAAAACTAAAAGTCGCTCTGAGCAGCTAAGAGAATTACTACCCGATCATCATGAATATCTGCAACAGATGTTTTTAAGAAACTTTAAAGCTTCGTGGCAAAGTCTACTTGCTCACTCATCCAAACCGATGCCCTCCTCTAGTTTAAGTACAATAGTTCGTTAATATGTTAACCTTAACCCAAAATACAAAGCCCCCAACCCAGAAACGTGTCCGCACCCCTACCCTCATACAGATGGAGGTGACAGAATGTGGAGCAGCATCATTAGGCATTATTTTGGGTTATTATCGTCGCTTTGTTCCCCTTCCTGAATTAAGAAAAGTGTGTGGTATATCACGGGATGGGAGTAAAGCTTCTAGTGTGCTTAGAGCAGCGAGAACCTATGGCTTGACTGCTAAAGGGTTTAAAAAGTCATTGGAAAACTTAAAAACTTTAAATCCGCCCTTTATCATATTTTGGGAATTTTGCCATTTTTTAGTTGTCGAAGGATTTGGCAAAAATTGCGTTTACCTTAATGATCCAGCCACGGGTCCCCGTAAACTATCTTTAGAAGAATTTAGCCAAGGTTACACTGGAATAGTTCTAGTGATGGAACCTGGCCCAGAGTTTCAAAAAAAAGGTAATAAAACAAGTATATTTTCTTCTCTACAGAATCGGTTAAAAACATATCATAAATCAATTTTATTCTCCCTATTAGTAGGACTAATTCTAACCTTTCCTCGGTTGATATTTCCTATATTTAGCCAAGTCTTTGTGGATAAAATTTTAATTGAAGATTATCAAGACTGGCTGAGACCGATGTTATTAGCAATGGTTATTACTGCAATTGTTCAGGGAATTCTTGCTCGTCTGCAATTAAAAGTTTTACGCCGACTTTTAGTCAAACTCTCGGTTAGTATGTCCGGACAATTTGTTTGGCATATTTTACGCTTACCTGTAGGATTTTATGCTCAACGGTTTTCGGGTGAAATCAGCGATCGGGCTCAACTCAATGATCGGGTAGCAGAGGTAATTTCTGGCCGTCTAGCCACCACTGTTATTGATGTGATCATGATGGGTCTTTATGCCCTATTAATGTTTACTTATGATATACTCTTAAGCACCATAACGATTCTATTTGCCAGCTTTAATTTTATAGCCCTTCAATACTTATCTCGTAATCGGACAGATGCCAATATTAGTTTAGCCCAAGAATATGGAAAAGTAGCTGGTACAGCGATTGGTGGCATTCAATCAATTGAAACCATTAAAGCATCTGGACTGGAATCAGATCTGTTTACTCGATTTGCCGGTTATTATACTAAAGCCTTAAACGCTCAACAAAAATTAGGGCTACAAACACAAATTCTCAATGCACTTCCCAATCTCTTAACCGCCTTAGCTACAGCCTCTATCTTGCTAATCGGAGGCTTACGGGTTATCAAGGGAGAACTAACCATTGGAATGCTAATTGCCTATCAACTTTTAACCAGTAGCTTTCTCAAACCCATTAATGAACTGATTAATTTTGGGAGTACCTTACAAGAATTAGAAGCTGATATTAATCGCCTTGATGATGTACTACAAAATCCTATTGATGAAGAAGCCATCCGTCAGCCCAATCAGTTTGCTCGTGCCATCAATAATGATGCTCTAACTTCCGATTCATTTAAATTACAGGGTAATGTAGAATTTCGTAACATCACTTTTGGGTATAATCGCTTAGAATCTCCCCTGGTTGAAGAGTTTAATTTAATTATCAAACCAGGGCAAAGAATTGCTTTAGTCGGTAGTAGTGGTTCAGGAAAATCAACCATTGCTAAATTAGCCTGTGGATTATATGTCCCTTGGGAGGGGGAAATCCTTTTTGATGGTATTCCTCGCAGTCAAATTCCTCGTGCTGTTCTTGCTAATTCCTTAGCAATGGTTGAACAGGATATTTTTCTTTTTGCGGGTACAATTCGAGAGAATTTAACCCTTTGGGATACCACCATTCCTGAATCAGATTTAGTTAAATCTGCCACTGATGCTGCAATTCACGAATCAATCCTGTTTCAGCCAAAAGGATATGATGCTCCACTGAGTGAAGGGGGAGCAAATCTCAGTGGTGGACAACGACAACGCCTTGAAATTGCTCGCGCTTTAGTGAGAAATCCTACCATTCTCGTCTTAGATGAGGCAACTAGTGCTTTAGATGCAGAAACAGAATTAATCATTGATCGTAATTTACGACGGCGTGGGTGTTCCTGCATTGTCGTTGCTCATCGCCTGAGTACCATTCGAGATTGTGATGAAATTATTGTCCTGGATAGGGGAAAGGTTGTTCAACGGGGAACCCATGAACAATTACGCCAAGAAACAGGAACCTATCAACACCTCATCAGTAGTCATTGAGTGGTAATCCAATCTGAAATAAAAAAAAAATGACATATCAACGTCTTCTCTCTTCCAATACACCCTATAAATCCTCTATAAAACACATTTAAAAAATTTATAGCGTTTTTCATAACTATAAGGTATACAGGATTTTAGGCGTTGCTGAATTAAGGAATGAATGCGCGATCATCTGGTTTTATTAAAGCCCCCTAAATCCCCCAATTCTGGGGGACTTGTCTTGATGCAGTCGCTCATGGGGGAAACCCCCAAGACCGCGCTGCATCGCTTGAGAGTTTTGTTCCCCCCAGAATTGGGGGGCTAGGGGGGCGAAACCATACTCATAATTAGCAACGCCGGATTTTTTCCCTGTTCCCTGCTCCCTGCTCCCTGTTCCCTGTTCCCTGTTCCCTAAAACCCAATAATTTGTACCTCACCCAATTGCAAACCGCTGTATATTATGTATAGTCAACAATCCTGCAAAATCCAAGGTAATCAACCACTAATACTTAATAACCCTGAGATTGTTTGGATGGTGGTTTCTGGACAAGTCTCTGTATTTGCCACAGAAATGAAGAATAATGAACCAGAAGGAAATCGTCATTATCTATTTACTGTAGAAAAAGGACAAGGTTTATTTGGTCATTGTTCAGATTCTTCTGGTCAAGCCCTTTTAGCGGTCGCCATAGAAGGGGCAGAATTAGAATCTGTAGCCATACAAGATTTGGTTAAACAAATCTCTCAAAAAGATCCTAAAGCAATTGCAATCCTAGAAAGCTGGATCCGGCATTTAGGAAAAAGTATTAACCAGATGCCTTTAAATAATGTAATCAAAATTATCAATCCTGATTTTTCTTCATACTTTTCCCTAGAAGATAAACAAATTATTCAATCCTTTAGTGAACAAATTATTTGGGTAGAGATTAGAGAAGGAGAAGTTGACTATTTAGGAAAGCCAGAGTTAACCTTAGAGATCAATTCTCCTCTATTTCCTCTGGCTAATAGGATGTGGTTAAAATCCGAAAATGCCAGTCAACTCAAAATAACTACTACTGATACTATAGAACAATCAGAAGAAATTACCCATAGCTTAGAACTCTTACATAACTATTTTTATTACTATTTAAACCAAAAATTTATTGAAGATAAAGAAGCCGAATTTAGACGGTTTCAAGCCAGACAACAACTAAATAGCCAAGTTACTCAATCAGCATTAGGAAAATTAACCTCAATTCTCAAACCGGGTTATGATGTTTTTTTTGGATCAGGAACACCTCTATTAATTGCAGCGGGTGCCGTAGGCCGTGCTATGCAAATTGTCATTAAACCGCCATCTGCATCAGAAGATATGAGTAAGCTGGCTAATCCCTTAGAAGCTATCGCTTATGCCTCTCAATGCCGTATTCGTTCTGTAAGATTAGTGGGGGATTGGTGGCTCTCAGAACATGGCCCCTTACTTGGCTATAATCAAGATAACTGTCCTGTTGCTTTATTACCAAATCCCCAAAAAAACAGTATCTATCTATTATTTGATCCTATCAAAAAAACTCGTACCCCTGTTAATCAGGACGTCGCTCAACATATTAGCTCCCAAGCTTATATGTTTTACCGTCCTTTGCCCCTTGTTGTTCAAGACGTCGGGGCACTATTTAGATTTAGTATAGCAGGCTATGAAAAAGAATTAGGATTAATTGCCCTGATCGGTATAATAGCAACTCTTTTAGGAATGGTTGTGCCCCAAGCCACGGGCATGTTAATGGATCAAGCCATTCCTGGCAGTAATTTACTCTTATTAAAGCACATTGGGTTAGTGTTATTTGCTACTGCGTTTGCTCAAGCCGCTTTTCAACTTTCCCAAGGAATTATGACCTTGCGTTTAGAAACAGTCGCTGATGGCAATTTACAATTAGCGGTTTGGGACAGACTGCTTAAGTTAAGTCCGTCATTTTTTCAGCAATATACCTCTGGAGATCTAGTGAATCGTCTCCTAGCAATACGGGAAATTCATCATCTGTTAAGTGGGGCAACTCAGCGCACATTACTCAGTGGTGTTTTTGCTCTTTTGAATCTAGGATTAATGTTTATTTATAGTATTAAACTTGCTCTAGTTGCTTTAGGACTATCTGTAATTGCGGTCATTGTCACAGTTGTTTCTGGTGTTGTTTTAGTTCGGAAAGAGCGAAAACAAGAGGCTCTTGATGGAGAAATTGATGGTTTAACAGTACAACTGATTAATGGAGTGGCTAAACTTCGGGTCGCTGCTGCTGAAGAACGTGCTTTTTGGGCTTGGGCGGAAAAATACAGTCAAAAAACTAAGTTAACTGCAGGAATTCAACGAATTAATGATAGTCTATCTACCTTTAATGAAGCCTTACCGTTAATAAGTTCAGTAATCCTGTTCTGTTTCACCTTATTATTTATCCAAATCAACCAAGAAAAGAATCTCCCTAACACTCTGACTGCAGGGACTTTTTTAGCCTTTCAGGTTGCCTTTGGAACTTATATTGGGGGAGTCACAAGCTTGAGCAATACCTTAACAGATATTTTAGGAATTGTACCCATGTGGGAAAGGGCGAAATCTATTTTCCAGGAAAAACCAGAATCTGATATTAATCAGCAAGATCCGGGTCGTTTAAGCGGACATCTTGTTTTAGATCATCTGAGCTTTCGTTATCGAGAAGATGGCCCTTTAATTATCGATGATATTAGTATTCATGCTAATCCCGGTGAGTTTATTGCACTTGTTGGCCCTAGTGGAAGTGGAAAATCAACCCTTTTTCGTTTGTTATTAGGATTTGCTAGTCCCATAACAGGAACGATTTATTATGATGGTCAAGACCTAGCGGGGTTGGATGTTACTGCTTTGCGTCGCCAATTAGGTGTTGTTCTACAAAATGGTCACGTTCAACAAGGGTCGATTTTTCACAATATTACTAGTGGTGCGTTAGTATCCCATGATGTAGCCTGGGAAGCAGCACGAATGGCTGGATTAGCCGTAGATATTGAGAAAATGCCCATGGGAATGCACACCGTTATTAGTGAAGGAGGAAGTAACTTATCGGGAGGACAAAGACAGCGTTTATTAATCGCTCGTGCTTTGGTCAATAAACCAAAAATCATTCTGATGGATGAAGCAACCAGTGCCCTTGATAACCGCACTCAAGAGATAGTGACTGACAGCTTGGAGCAACTCCATGCAACACGTATTGTTATTGCTCACCGTCTTAGTACAATTCGTAATGCAGACCGAATTTATGTACTGGAAGCTGGACGAATTGTCCAGACAGGAACATTTGCACAGCTCAGTCAAGAAGAGGGGTTGTTTGCACGACTGGTTGCTCGACAACTAGACTAAAATTCTCTATTACTCTTCTTTCTTTAAAAAGTCTGGCAGCCATAACAAAATTAGTACGATCAAACAGATAATGGTTAAACCAATAGCATAGCGAATATTCTGTTTAAGCATTGATGAGACTTGGAGAAGAAAGTAGTAATCAAGCATTCTTATAATTGTCAGTTAATTTCTCTATTATACAAGATAGCACACCAACACTATATTACTGTTATGAAACCAAAAAAAAAATCTAATCTATTCCGAGAAGAATCTGTGGAACACTTAACTTCCCCAGAAAAATTAGACCAAGCTATGGAAGTTGTCTCCCGTCAAGACTGGCTTCCTTTATCTACTTTGGCAGGAATAGTGTTCTTGACCATTATTTGGAGTATTGTCGGTAAACTTCCCTTAACTATTAAAAGTAAAGGGGTGCTAATTCATCCACACAAAGTAGTTGAAGTTCAGTCTCCTGTTAGTGGTCAGTTAGAACAGATCAATATCAAGGAAGGCGACTGCGTTGACCGAGGTTTCGTGTTAGCAACAATTGAACCGTCTGATATTCAGCAGAAACTTCAGCAACAGAAAGAAAAATTAGCACAACTACAATCACAAAGTCAATTAGCGAATACTCTTCAGGTACAGCGAACTAATTTAGAAGTGTTGTCCCTTCAGCAAAAACAAGAGGCATTAGAACAGTCTCTACAAAATAGTGAAAGCTTAAATTTGGTTCTCAATAATCAAGCAATAGAGGCTATAAAGCAGCAAAAAGAAAGCATTCAGCAAAAAATAACGGATCTTCAAACTATTACCCCAACACTTAGAGAAAAAGGACTTAACTCCATCAAAGAACAAAGAGTTAGTATCTTTAAACAACTTAACGATTTTAAGGAACTCAGTTCTAGCTTAAAAGATAGGGTAGAAAAACGTCGTGAACTAGTTCAAGCAGGAGCAATCTCTTTAGATCAAATATTAGAAGCAGAACAATCTTATAAACAAAATCTGCAAAATATATCTAAACTAGAGGCTGAACTCAAACAGCTAGATGTTAAAGAAGCTGAAGTCGAACAACAATATTTAGATAACTTAAGTACCATTAGCAAGCATCAAGCTGAATTAAGAGAATTGACAGTTAAGGGAACTGAAACTAGAGAGAAATACTTGAAAAATATGAATCAAGTTGCTCAACAAAAAACAGATCTAAAAACCTTAGCTACAGAAAGAAAAAAACTTGAACAGCAAAACTTAGAAGATTCTAGCAAAAGAGAAAATCAAATTCAACAGGTTAAGTACGATCTAGCCCAACTTTCTAAACAGTATAATGATAATCAAGCTATCAAAAGTCCTTATTCGGGTTGTTTTCTGAACATAACTGCTAGTAAAGGGTCTGTTATTGATAAAGGGTTTTCTTTAGGAGTGATTCAAAGACAGAGTTCATCAGACAGTCTCTCAACCGTTGCTTACTTTCCTGTTGGGCAGGGTAAAAAGATCAAACCTGGTATGAAAATCTATGTTACACCTGATACAGTTCGCCGAGAAAAATTTGGTAGTATTATTGGTACTGTCTCGGAAGTATCTCCTTTTCCTATTACTCAACAAGGAGCAACTAAACTGATAGGAAACTCTACAATAGCTGAAAATTTGGCATCTAAAGTCAGACCTGTTATTGAAATCCATGGGAAGTTACAGGCTGACTCCTCGACTCCTAGTGGTTATGCTTGGTCTTCTTCTCAAGGACCGTCGTTGACAGTGACTTCAGGAACCACTGTAACAGTACAAGTCACCATTGAAGAGCAAACCCCCATTACCTTAGTTTTACCAATCTTGCGACAATTGACTGGGATTTATTAAATCTATAGCAAAGGGAACAGGGAACAGGGAACAGGGAACAGGGAGCAGGGAGCAGGGAACAGGGAACAAACATTCTCTCAATTGATTTAGGATTGCTATATAACAGCATCAGCTGTGAAGTACCCCAACCTGCAACGCTCTCGAATGCGTTCGCGTAGCGTGGCCGTAGGCCACAGCCGACGCGGGGCGCGTTCGGGTTTCCCGGGCGCGTCCCCGATGCCCTGATTGACTCACAAAACTCCTAAACCCCTTGATTGTACCTAAAACCATTGCCAGGGTTGGGTTTCACTATCTTCAACCCAACCTACGAAGCCAAAAAAGTCAATCAATCAGGGTATCTGACATCATTAGGATTTTATCTAGAATACCTGACCATCTGGGGAAAAGAGGGCAGAATTAACCCTGCACTGACCATTGCGATCGCAATCGTGCCCTCGTAAGGTATTGAGCAAATTGCCTTCCTTATCCCACAACTTAGCCGTTTTATCCTGTGAGGTAGTCACTATTGTGTTGCCATCTGGGGAAAATACAGCAGAATTAACCCTAGCAGAATGTCCGGCTAAGGTAGTGATTAGCTCCCCCTTGAGATTCCACAATCTTGCGGTGGTATCCTCTGAAGCCGTGAGAATTCTACTACCATCCGGCGAGAATACTGCACTAGTCACAGCACTCCTATGTCCCATATTGGCAGAGTAAAAAAAGGAGCGGTTATGAATTGCTGAATGGTAGACTCTACTCAGTACTTCTGAAGCCTGAGGCCCTTTCTTGTTAATCTTATAAGCAGCCTCGGCAAGGCGTAAAGCCATAGTAGGGTTTTTCTGGTTTTCTGGTAAAGACTCCTTTGCTTCTGAGAGAAGATAGTTTATTGTAGCAACTTTAGAGTTAATCTTAGCCCACGTGTTAGTCAACTTATTTTGCCTCTTTTGTTCAATTTCATAGATAAGAGTGCCAACACCCGCTACAAATGCTAGAATAACTCCGACAATCAATAATTTTTGTTTTCTAACTCTTTTCTTGTATTCTGCTAGTCGTGCTTTTGCTTCCTTTGTACGTTCCTCCTGCAACCCTAGGATTTCTGCTTCAGGCTAGAAGCCTGTGCCACGCTACTTGAGGTGCTATCAGCTATCAGATAAAGTACTTTACTCTCCTCGGGATACTTGATCAAGACCACTTTCCAACAGGTCGAGCATTTCTGTTAGCCATTTTCTAGCACTTTCTTCAGTTTCAAAATGGCGATTGGCATAGTCACCCACATCTTTCCAGGGAAAGGAGGGAGAAGCCAAAGCAACCCGTCCTTCGGTAATGATGGTACGATGCCACTTGGCAAGTTCTGGATTGTTGCAGCCAAGAACTACCTCTTCATCACTTTTACCTTCAAAATCAGCTTCAGCAAACTCCCCAGCAAGAAAACTGTAGAGATTTTCGTAGTTAGGTTTTTGGCTCATGGGTAGATTTTTGGTGTATAGTTAATTGCTAATGTTGAGTAATGACTAAATATTAGATAATTAGAGACTGAAGATTAAATAAATACAAGATATTATAGTTTAAGCAAGGGTCAGTCTAAACTATAAAATCTACGTAAGCATTCAGCCGTCAGCCGTCAGCCGTCAGGAGACTTAACTCATATTAAACCAATGCTTACCTCTTTTATTAAAAAGCTGAACGCGCACCCGTGCGCGTAGCGCTAATCGCTGTTCGCTGATAGCTGATAGCTGATAGCTGATAGCTGAGTGCTTACATATCTACAATCTACAATCCCCTGAGCAGTTATCTAGCGGGATATGACGTAAGAAGTAAGCAATCTCCTTTTGCTGTTTTTTCCATAACCACACGCAACTTCCTACTATTAGAAATATTGCTCAGAGAAGGAGGACGGCTAGCCACACGACCAACTACTTCCCTAGCCCTATAGTTAACAGCTCGCTTCTCACCTATAGCAGCATCAAGAACCCAACTATTTAATCTATTCCGGTTGGCTCTCAAAGCAGCTTTAATATTAGTGGCAGCAGTTTCCAAATCGGGATAGGTGCTAGCTGCGCTGATTCTGGGAGCATTAATTAATCGGTCTACTAGTTGTTGATCACTTTTACCAACATGGCGATCTATGGTGTGACCACCAAGGTACTCCTGTCGTTGTAACCAGTCGGAGGAAAAATTACTCGGCACGCATTGCGCAGAAGCTGATTGACTCACGCAGAAACTCTGTACAAGAGTCAAAACAGCCAATAGTCCAGCACTCTTGGCTAGGGATTGTTTCCAATGGGTAAGCATCTTAAATAATGTCTGTTTTTACCTACTATTCCCAGCAGCTTTTTGATTGTAACATCCTCAGCGACTGCATCAAGACAATGAAAGGAGGGTCAATGGGCGACTGACTGTATCAGGGATGAGCTCATTGCCCTCAAAGCTGTATAGAGTAAAATTTTGGTGATCATATACTAATTTTGGTCAAGTCAACCGATGTCTAATCAAGAAATTCGACCAGAAGCGCAACCGTTAATCGATCGCTCTATAGAGGAGAAAACTAAGGACTTTTTGGAGATAGGGATAATTGCTGGTCTTAATACAACATCCGATTGTGCAGGTGGTGATCTCAGCGGTTCTAATTTGAGTAGTGTTAACCTCAGTCGTGTCAATTTGAGTGGTGCTAACCTTAGATGTGCTATCCTGGGGGAGACTAACTTGAGTAAGGTGAATCTGAGTGATGCTAAATTAGAGAAACCCCGGTTGGTAAATAATGTAGAAATTTCTGAATATATGAAGCTTAATTTGAAGTAAATGGTATATTTTTTTTTAAGATTATAATGATAACAATTGTGAATAGTTAAAGACAAGGTAATAGGGAATAAGGCAAAAGGCAATAGGCAATAGGCAAGAGGCAATAGGCAATAGGCAATAGGCAAGAGCCGTAGTGGAGTGACCACTCTTAAAAAGTGCATTATACAGAAAAATCTTGATCAGTCTCAA
>NZ_MKZS01000001.1:7754518-7765140 GCF_001942495.1 Moorena bouillonii PNG | reverse complement strand
AAGGGCTAGGTCGCTTATAGAGTCTGCGTTTTAACTTATTTCGTCGCCCCCCCAGGTACAACCGAGGGGTTAGTGAGTTATCACTCTCCGAGAAGAAGGGATTTTTTCGACGGTTTGAACATGAGGTAAGTGACCATTTACCGTTGTGGTTACGACTGCCGTTGCCGGATTGAAGTTGCTGATAATTTCGCTAGTTTGCTTAATCAATGCTTTTAAACAGCAGATTTTATCTTCGGCAAACTGCCCTTTGGTGAGTTCAGGGGTAATATTAATGGCAAAATCAACAATATGACTAGCGATTTCTGGGGGTAAATTACCTAAGGATAGCGCTATCAAAAGAAAAGCGATTCGGCTTCGCTGACGCTACGCGAACGCACAAACCCATAACAATAGCGCTAGTAAATTAGATGCGACGCTACGCGATCACATGATTGGGGCAATGGAAAAAATTGTGATGACGAAGATGACTAGAAATTTGCCATTATTCTAGCTATTAAGGGTTGAGTGTTAACGGTCAACTGTCAATACTCAACCTTTAAGAGGTTGTCTGAGAAGTCTCATTTGCTACATTAAAGCCCCCTAAATCCCCCAATTTTGGGGGACTTTTACCAACAAATTGATTCTTGTTCCCCCCAGAATTGGGGGGCTAGGGGGCAAAATTCAGTATCAAAAAACTTTTCAGATATCCTCTAACACTCAACCGTCAACTTTCAACTTTCAACTTTTAACTTTCAACTTTCAACTCCCAAAACTCTTCTAAGCGTTTTGAGAGGATCCCTTCTTTTTACCCAGCAGCAAGCTAGCACCGAGGACACTTAACCCTAAAATAGTAGCTGGCTCGGGCACTTTACCCGCTTTAGTGTAGGTGACACTACCGTCTCCAGAACCGATGAAGAAATCACCATAGGTAAAGAAGTCGCCTCCTATGCGGTCATTGTCTTCGTCACGGATTTCAAAGGGAAAATCGAAAACGAAGAAATTGGGAGCAAAATTCAATCCCAAAAGCTCCCCATCCTGAAAATCAACGTAGGGACCTACAGGAAACAAGAAATCATCTTCCTCAGTGTAGGTGACACCATTGAAGTCGAAGACTACCGATAGGTCATCGTTCCGAGAGTTAAATCTTTCAAATCCGCTGTCAAATTGGAAGGTGTCATCATAGGTAAAATACCCCTCATAAGATTTGCCAGCCAAATTCCCTGTCTCTACATCTACGGTAAAATCATATTTGATAGTTGCAGCAGAGACAAGTTGGGTTGGCATTACAGCTAGACCCAAAGCCACACTAGCGGCTGCCAAAATCCCTGATTTATGGAAGAGATCAGCCATTATAAAATTCTCCTTAGTTTCAACCTGGTAGAGCGTCTTGAATCAAGCGCTAGTCTTTTAAAACTCGTAAGCATTCAGCCGTCAGCGGTCAGCCGTGAGCTTTTCGCTCACGCTGCTTGAGGTGCTTATTTTATTCAAAAGCAACTCAAGTAGCGTGGCCACAAGCCTTTGGCTGATAGCTGATAGCTGTTCGCGTAGCGTGTGCGTAGCACATAAGCTGATAGCTGATAGCTTACGAAATCTCAAATCCTGGCTGGGATTTGGATTTCACTATGTGTTTTTTAAGAAGTTAGCTAAACTATAGCAATTTTATTTCCCATGAGCTACAAATGGATCCCCCTAAATCCCCCTTAAAAAGGGGGACTTTGAAGTTGATAAGTGTATTAGGTACAGTATTATTTGACACCAATTACCTGTCTTGATGCAGTCGCTGGGGGAACGGCAGTCGCTCATGGGGGAAACCCCCAAGACCGCGCTGCCTCCCCAAGACCGCGCTGCATCGCTTCAAACCCTCTTGACTATTGCCTATTGCTAGCATGCCTATTGCCTTCTGCCTTAAAAGGATAAGCAATGTCGCTCATGACTATAATAATTGCTATATAAGTGGTTTTTACAAAGTACAAAAAAGGTGTTTTATGAAAACAGAACAGTCCCCTAATCTCTTTGAGAGTCAGTGGCAACTCTATCAAAAAATACTGACTAACAATTACATGCAACACCGTGAAATTTACGGCATTTTACACGCATTTCTAGTCAGCTACTTTCCAACCCCCTTCTCTATACTTGACCTCGGCTGCGGTGATGCTAGCTTCACGGCCCAGGCTTTAGCCAATACCAGGATTGCTTCCTACAAAGGCATTGACCTGTCTGAGCCAGCACTAGAAATTGCTCGTGATAACATCAATTCTATCCCCTGTGAACAGACATTGATCCAGGGCGACTTCTTTGAAGTAGTTTCTGAGTTGGCACAAAACCAGCAGGATAGCTTCGACGGGATTTTCAGTTCTTTTGCGTTCCATCACCTCAGTTTTGAGCAAAAAGATAGTATTATGGCTAAGCTGAGCCATCTCCTAAAACCTGATGGTGTTTTTATTCTGATCGATATGGTTTCCACAGATGGAGAAACCCGAGACACCTATCTAAGACGTTACCTAGAGGGTGTTTACCAAGACTGGGCTCAACTGACTCCGGAAGAAGTTTCCATGGTCGAGGGTCATATATTGTCTAGTGATTTTCCCGAAACCCAAACAACCCTGCAATCCCTTGCCCACAAACATGATTTTAATCGGGTTGAGTGTCTGTATCGGGATCCCCTCAACACTAGCCAAGTGTTGTGCTTTTACAAAAGTAGCGCTAAAAGCCCACTCCAGCTAGGGGCTGTGTGACAGTTTACCTAAGCTTTGAATGAATAGGAGTAGAGTGGGCATCCTGCCCGCTCGGAAATATATTGAAACTGGCAAGATGCCAGTGTCTTGATGCAGTCGCTCATGGGGGAAACCCCCAAGACCGCGCTGCATCGCTTCCACGCAAGATGCCCATTCCACCTCACTCTTGAAATCGTGGCATTATTCAGCAACGCCAGAAAACTAAGCTCAAGTTCAGAAATCCTCAGAAATCAGGTAGGGTAGGGAATAGGGAAACGGAAATCCGAAAGGGTCTCAAACCTGACAGGGGGACATAAAGCTTATAACGTACACAGTGCAAACTCTATAGCCCGCTCACCCTTCTTGTAATAATTGAGCCAACGACGGTTAATTTCCAAAAGTTCGTCCACTATTTNTAACTTTCAACTTTCAACTCCCAAAACTCTTCTAAGCGTTTTGAGAGGATCCCTTCTTTTTACCCAGCAGCAAGCTAGCACCGAGGACACTTAACCCTAAAATAGTAGCTGGCTCGGGCACTTTACCCGCTTTAGTGTAGGTGACACTACCGTCTCCAGAACCGATGAAGAAATCACCATAGGTAAAGAAGTCGCCTCCTATGCGGTCATTGTCTTCGTCACGGATTTCAAAGGGAAAATCGAAAACGAAGAAATTGGGAGCAAAATTCAATCCCAAAAGCTCCCCATCCTGAAAATCAACGTAGGGACCTACAGGAAACAAGAAATCATCTTCCTCAGTGTAGGTGACACCATTGAAGTCGAAGACTACCGATAGGTCATCGTTCCGAGAGTTAAATCTTTCAAATCCGCTGTCAAATTGGAAGGTGTCATCATAGGTAAAATACCCCTCATAAGATTTGCCAGCCAAATTCCCTGTCTCTACATCTACGGTAAAATCATATTTGATAGTTGCAGCAGAGACAAGTTGGGTTGGCATTACAGCTAGACCCAAAGCCACACTAGCGGCTGCCAAAATCCCTGATTTATGGAAGAGATCAGCCATTATAAAATTCTCCTTAGTTTCAACCTGGTAGAGCGTCTTGAATCAAGCGCTAGTCTTTTAAAACTCGTAAGCATTCAGCCGTCAGCGGTCAGCCGTGAGCTTTTCGCTCACGCTGCTTGAGGTGCTTATTTTATTCAAAAGCAACTCAAGTAGCGTGGCCACAAGCCTTTGGCTGATAGCTGATAGCTGTTCGCGTAGCGTGTGCGTAGCACATAAGCTGATAGCTGATAGCTGATAGCTGTTCGCGTAGCGTGTGCGTAGCACATAAGCTGATAGCTGATAGCTGACTAAAACTCTATTAGTCTATCTTTAAATAAAGAGGTTAATATTAGTTTAATTTTCCACAATTTTATGATTAGTTTAAGAGCTGACAGTAGACTTTCACAAAAAATTGAGATACTAGTAATTTATTAATCAATTCTTAACGTAAAATTAACTTTTTTTTGGACTTATTTTCATAATTTATTCCTAGACTATTTAGCGCGCTATCATACAACGTTAGACAACACTGTGTGTTTACCGTCGCTCCTAATGGCGACCTATTCCTCTGTGAAGATGGTTCAGCAGACCCAATTCATCGTGGGAGTTACTCAGGAATATCAGCTCTACAAGTTCGGTGCTAACACCCTCAATAACCATTAGTTTGGTGGAGCCTGGGTCTCGCCAGACTGTCGTTACTTGTTTGTCAATGTACTTGTTTGTCAATGTTTAGAAACGCTATATAATCATTGTAAAAAACTAGGTAACTCTATTTAGCTAAGCCTAGGTTTTGTGAAAGTAAAAAGGTAACGTTATATATAAAGATTAGATAAAGATTTATAGTATTACCTTGATCTATCACTCCAATATCAACCAAGGGTAATACCAATTAATCAAAAACTGCTATAGTCAATAAGCACCCAGGTGTAAGGGATAAGTAAAACTGGAAATTCATCAACAAAAACTGTTTAATTTAGTTTAATATAGTGGGGGGTAAATCATGCAAAGTTGCGTTAAAAGTTCATCGGCTTGGAGGAAGTTGAGAAAGGGTGAAATTAACTGTGCAACAGCCCTTAAACTGTTGGTTAACCCACAAGGAGAACTAAACCTTAACCTGCTAGATGGGGAAGTCAGCTACCGGTTCTTTAAGCCATTCCCCAATCGCCAAGATTTACCTCCGGTGATTCCGCTGCTACTGTGGCGCAACTGTTATTACCTGGGTACCCCAGTCCAGTTATCCCCAGAGCAGCTCAAAAAATTAAGCGATCGCACTTTCAGCGAAATCAAAATTATTCCCATTGCACCAAAAAGCTACAAGCGATGGTACCACAGGGAAAACAATGATGCCAAATCTATCAGTTCGGTAGCCTTTGTCAATCCCCTGACTGGTGAGGTGGAACAAGAAGACATTACCGAAACCACAGAATTGTATCTGTCCCAAGCGGCTGACCAGATTGAGCGGATTAAAACCATTATCTCTGGAGCTTTGCGTAACCGCGCCAGTGATATTCACCTGGAACCGATGACTGATGGCTTAAGAGTCCGCTATCGGATTGACGGGATTCTTAGGGATATAACTACCTTACCGTCAGACTTGGGACGAGCAGTGGTGGTTGCTCTCAAAGTCATGTCTGATATGGACATTGCTGAAAGCCGCCGTCCTCAAGATGGTCGAATTGGGGAAAACTATGCTACTGGGGAGGAGGCAGAACTTGGGTTAGATCTGCGGGTGAGTACCCTCCCTTGTGTGGGGGGAGAGAAAGCAGTGATTCGCTTATTACCAAGAGAGAACCCCTTTTCTGGCTTGGAAGAGTTAGGCTTTTCTGACGAAGAGCTTAAAATCTATAAAGGTTGGTTGCAGCAACCCCAAGGAATGGTTATTATCACCGGTCCGACTGGTTCTGGTAAAACTAGTACGCTATATAATTCCCTGCAAGGGTTAGCCACAGAACATGTGAATGTAGTAACGGTGGAAGACCCAGTGGAGTATGTCTTACCTCGGATTACCCAGACCCAAGTGAATGAGGCAGCGGGGATGACCTTTGCGGCAGGGATGAGGGCAATTTTACGCCAAGACCCGGACATCATTATGGTGGGGGAAATTCGGGATGCTGAAACCGCTGAAACAGGGATTCGAGCTGCTTTGACCGGTCACTTAGTACTGACGACTCTCCACACCAATGATGCAGTTAGTGCTATTCCTCGTATTAAAGATATTGGTCCGGAACCGGGTTTAATCAGTGATGCCCTATTGGGAATAGTGGCACAGCGTTTGGTGCGCAAAGTATGTCCCCACTGTCAAGAACCTTACACCCCGACTTCTGAAGATTTGCGGAAGCTGAGTTTGAGGCCAGAGGAAGCTAATCTCAAAGGTTGGCGCAAAGGAAAGGGTTGCGCCAAGTGCTACAATTCCGGCTATTTAGGACGGGAAGCCATTGTGGAGTTACTGGATGTAGATGATATGGTGCGGCAGTTGATTTATGAGGGAACCATGACTCAGTTGCACCGTTACCTGGATAAAATCAGTTTTTATTCCTTCCGGAAGGCGGCGATTGAAAAGGTAACCAAAGGGGTAACCACCCTAACCGAAATCTTACGAGTTCTACCCCACAGTGCTTTGTCCTGTAAGTCTCAGGGTCAATTGGAGAAGCCAAGAGCTGCTAAAGTGAAATCCCTAGAGAAGATGGCTCCCAATAGGAGATACGGTTGATTGACACCCCTGGGTAGGGAGTAGGGAGTAGGGAGTAGGGAAAGAGAGGGAAGTGTGGGAGGTGTGGGAGGTGTGGGGAGATGGGGAGATGGGGAGATGGGGAGATGGGGAGTCAGATCAGCAACTGGCATGGTTTCCAAGGGGCTTATAAGGTGCTTGAGCGGTGACCCACACAGAACCCAAACCACTCGCGCTTTGTATCAAGACAGGGGTTGCGAAAATTGAATGTACTTGATTAGACCTCTTGCAAAAGTATTTTTTTGATACTGTTTTCGTCAATTATTGTTACTGTTTTCTGTCTCCTGTCTCCTATCTCCTGACAACTGCCGCGAAGTCTATTAATATGAGCAGCGCTATACCAATACCAAAAGATCTGCGGAAGTCTTTTGGATCGAATCAATCTTCGATAATGCCGACCACCCGAGCCGGTCCAGCGGAGCCATTTTTGACCTTAAGGGGGAAAGCTGCAACTTTGAAGCCATGGGATGGTAGTTGATCAAGATTCGTCAGCCGTTCCAGTTGGCAATATTCCTTATCAATCCCAACAAAATGAGCCGCCCAGAAAATATCGTTCCGCCCACTAGCTTTAGCCTGCTGAGCTTGAACTGGTAGAGGTACATCCCAACCCCAAGAGTCAATCCCCATGACTTTGATACCCTGATCAATCAGCCAGTGTGTGGCTTCAGCACTGACACCACACCCATGGGTAAAATAATCCGGTGTTCCTAACCGCCGATCGTTACCAGTGTGGATTAGCACGATATCGAACGGCTTGAGTTTATAGTTAATCTTGTCGAGAGCTAATTTGACATCCTCGACAGTAATCGCCTCACCATGGTTTTTGTGGCGCATATCCAAAACTACGCCATCACGGTAACACCAGTCCAAAGGGATCTGGTCAATGGTCTTGGCAGGCTTGCCCCCGCAAGTTGGTGCGTAGTGCCATGGCGCATCCATATGAGTTGTGCCGTGGGTGGAAAGCTTAATCACGTCATTGGCCCAACCAAGTCCTCCCCGCAGGTATTTCGGTGTTATCCTAAACAGCATCCAGATCGCTAACCGTCCAAATTTATGATTTTGGTAAGTTACCGAATTGCGTGCCCACCAGGGAGTCCAATCCTTGTCATTTTGCAAGGTATCACTGAGATCAATTATGGGCATAAGACTTTCCCAAAATTACTCACAATACTGCTATAGCCTAACAATCAGACCAATACTTACGGCATAGATTCACCGAATCTTCAAAAATGTGATAGGAAAGGGAACAGGGAATAGGGAACAGGGAATAGGGAACAGGGAATAGGGAACAGGGAACAAAAATTCTCACAATTCCTACAGGGATCCCTATAGGACTTACCCTCAAGTCCTGAATGTGGGATCCTCAAGAAGGATATTGAATTTTTCGGCGTTGCTCAATCAAATAATGAATCCGAGTAGAGTGGGCATTCTGCCTGCCCCAAATCAGGAACAGGCAAGATGCCTATTCCACCTCACTCTTAAAATCATTCCATTATTAAGCAACGCCAATTTTTCTGCCATGGTGCCAGTGGGCAGATTGTCTAGGTCAACCACACTGCTAAACCCACTGAATTGGTGGGATTCACCATTCCACCAGAGAGTCAATTCAGTTAGTTGCATATTACTGGGGGAACTAATCAAAAGAGATTTCTACTGTGAAAGTAGAGACAGTTGGAAATCCGCAGATAATGTTTGACTTAACCTTTACTCGTAATTTAAGCGCTACACTAATTGTTGTGACTCTGCTTAGCCTGAGTTTATCTACCGTGCGTCATCATCCCCAAACCATGACGAAACAAAAACGATTCACTCCAATTGGAAACGCGATGAGAATGGGTTTAGTCATCAAGGGTCAACAACTTCGCTACCGCTAATCGGGTCTATCTGATATTTCTCAAAAAGAAGGGGAAGTGTGGGAAGTTTGGGGAGATGGGGAGATGGGGAGATGGGGAGATAGGAATAGATTCAATTTGTGAATGGATGCTACCAGATTTTAGATTAGAGTCTTGTTTTGCGATCGCTTAATTTTTATTGCTATTATATCTGTTATAAAATAGCGACACAGTAAGCATTCAGCTATCAGCATTCAGCTATCAGCCATTCGTGTAGTGTGCCCAAGGCTGACGGCACCTCAAGTAGCATGAGCTAAAAGCTCACGGCACCTCAAGCAGCACCTCAAGTAGCGCATATGCTTACCTACCGTGCTATTGTGATACCGTCGTCTATAATGTGTTTACGTGAATCAATGCCTTACGCATCTTAACAACGGTTCGTTCCATATCTACTAAACTTTCTAGAGTTAAAACAATATCATCAGCAACTCCGAGGATTTTTGCTGCTTCTTTTACTTTTGCTCTCTCTTCCTCAGCATAAACTCCATCAGCTGATGACATCTTAATGGCATGATATACCAATTCGTTTGCTACTGACAAAGTTTCAACATCAACTTTTTTTATATCGGGCAACAGCTCTTGTAGGTTAGCATTTTTGTAATCAAAAGATTTCTAGAGTCCAACAACCTCTTCAGGGGCACCAAATTTTGTTTGGTGATTGATTAACCACTCCATTTCTTCCTCAGAAACCTCTCCATCACCTCCGGCAATAGCTAACAAAGCGTAACCATAGTTTACCATAGCTTGGAGTGGGGCTGAACTAAGTCCGTACTCTTCTTTAGCAAAAGATGAAAGAGTTTGCATTGTATCGTCTGTCATAAATTTTACCCTGTTTTACCCTTACAGCTAGTTAACTCTTCGGATTTTATCTTTGATGGGATAATATTGCAAATGTCTGATTCAGGTAAAGGTAGTTGTCAAGCTGAAACGAAGTCCCATCCAAAGGCTGAAAGACTAGCTGGATAAAGCTTTCATATCAAAAATTTCCTGTAAGGATTCAGGTTTGGAGAGAGGGGATGACCAGGCAGGGCAGGGGACTTGACCCCTCACTTTAAAACTGCTATTGCGGTTATCATGTTCATGAGGTACAGATGATTTTTGCTCTCTTCCCTATTCCCTAAAATCCAGGATTTTGTCCATCACCCAATTTAGAACTACTATATAAATGATTAACCGAAATTAAGATAAGATGATCGATTTTAAGGTCTTTGAACAAGCACGGCAAAAACATCCCCGGTCTGAAGCTATGCCATTTATGGCTGAGCTGAGACAACAGATGCGATCGCATCAGCCTTATCAAGGATTAAGACTATTACATCATATCCACTTGACCATAGAAACTGTATTTAAAGTTGAACCGTTGCTGTTGGCTGGTGCTGAGCTTACCGTGTCTTGCCCTAATTTTATCAAGCCTAACCCAGAAGCGGTGGAAATTTTACTCAGTGCTAATGTTGAGGTTAATCTTGAAGGGAATTTTGAGGATAACTATGATATTTGTTTAGATCTTTATGGAGAGTTACCCACACTACTCAACCCTCGCGAAGGAGTGGTAGAGCTAACTAAACTCGATAACGAGATCTATCAATCGTTAGATATTTCCTATCCCTTGATTTCTGTGGATGACAGTTCCCTAAAAAATATCGAAACATTCTATGGCACTAGTAAAGCATTTGTCAAAGCCTTTCAACAGTTAACTAACGAGGCATTAGTGGATAAAAATTTGGTAATCTTTGGTTGTGGAAAAGTTGGGAAAGGACTCGTTAATGAATTATTAGGCTTAACCAAGGAGCTGGTGGTTGTCGAGAAAAATCCTAAGATTTTGGAACAGCTTAGGGCTAGAGGAATCAAAGGGTTACAGGCTGAGGACTTGGATGGAATTAGGGCAGCACTCAAGGAGGCTTTTTGTGTTGTAACCTGTACGGGAGTTAATGGAGTACTTTCTAAAGAGTATGACTTAGACAAGGAAGATTTCAGTGGTAAGTATCTTGCCAACATCGGCGCAGAAGATGAATTTGGTGATAACTTCTCAGATGCAGAAGTGCTTTTCAAAAAAGCTCCGATCAATTTTTCCTTAGCAGAACCTACTCCAGTTCAGACTCTCGATCCAGTGTTCTATGCCCATAACATAGCGATTGACTTAATTTTATCGAAGGAATTGGAACCCGGTTACCATTCATTTCCTAGTCATCTTGCCCAGGAAATAATAGAGAAATGGGGAAACTATCATGATCAAGATATAGCGTTTTTAAGGGAGTAGGGAGTAGGGAGTAGGGAGTAGGGAATCGGGAATCGGGAGTCGGGAGTCGGGAG
>NZ_MKZS01000001.1:7705199-7754418 GCF_001942495.1 Moorena bouillonii PNG | reverse complement strand
TGAGAGCTATGAAGCTTATACAGTCTACTTTTTAGCTCTCATGTCGCCCCCCCAGGGAGGAAACACTGACTCCACAAGATGCAGCGGAGGTATTGTCGCGCCTACCATTGCTGGTCAATATGTTGATAATTATGGTGGTCATCACCATATCACCGCTAATCAGTGGAGCATCGGTAATAACCCCTCCTCAGACTTGATTTTTGACTACTGCAGCTTAGATAACCCCGAGGAGGTAATAATTGCACAGAACGGTCCCAACAATGAATATAATCCCAATCGGTTTAGTCAATTTAACTGGGTATCTTACGAGGGTAACCTCTGGTACTGTCAGGAAGTGTTTGATGCTCTAACTGAAGAAGATGCTGCTTCACACCCACCCGCTGATCCGAGTAATCCGCCAGCGGGTGGCTGCGGTCAAAACAATTTTCCTTGGAGTCAATTGATTCCTGATTAACCTGATTTCGATTGACTTCCTCAGATTTAGTGCGCTAAATTTTTGAATCCCCCAAGTCTTATTCTACCGTTAATCATTATCATTAATTCCAGTTTATTTAGAATAAAACTTGGGGCTGAAACCCTTACTTGGTTAGGTTTTAATGGAAGCCGTCAAAAGTCAGTTGATCAATTCACCTTAAACCAATATTTTTTACCTGAAATATAATTCGTCGAACTAAGGTTAAACGAGATTACATATCAAATAAATCATGACCGTTTGATGGTAAAGATTGACAAGCATCGATTTCAAAAAACGTATTGCTAGAATCGAAGAAATCTGTAGCTCCTATCGTGCAAGAGAAAGGGTGACTGATTCCAATCTGGAAAAAGTTCTGCGGTCCGCTATCTGGGTCTCCGTCGGTTGGATCTATGCGGCGAATTATCTCACCTGTCTGTGGATTAACTTCAGCAATAAACCCTTGCTGACCATTTCCACTCAAGTTTCCACCAGCTACCCAAAGATCGCCTTCTTCGTCAAAAACAAGCCCGGTAGCACTTAGCACTTGAGCTACGAACTCACCATCGTCATCAAAGTCAAGAGGAATTCCAGTTTGAATTGACTCATCTACATCATCGCTTAAAAAGCGTCGAATTTCTCCAGTCCTCTCTCCATCTGGATCTAGACCAATTCCTGTATAAAGGTTGCCAAAACTATCAAATCCTACTCCACCAGAAGCACCAGGAATATCTTCAACGATAGTCTGGATATCACCTGTTGATAGCGACAGTTGTTCTACTTGGGAACCAGAAAAAGCGCCTTGAGGCTGAGTCCCCCGATTGATGAAAAGCTGATCCGATTGTTCAGAGCGGAAGCTAGCTGAAAAGTTTAAAGGAATATCGGCTATTAGCTCTGCCTCGCCACCTGTTATTGGTAAGGTAAAGATGTCGCCATTTGCACCTGTACTCAGAACAAAAAAGTCGGCGGTCGGCTCAGTAATAATAAAAGCTGGGGTAGCACCTTCAAACTCTGGTGGCAAAGTTCCTAGAAGATTAAAGTCCGAAGAACCTGGTTGACTCTGTACTTGTACTTCAAGACCATTAAAAGTAACTAACCTATTGTCAGGAAGAAAATCAAAAGTTGTAGAGAAAGAACCTGGAGCGGGATTTGGCAATGTCACATTCTGACTCGTCGTGAAGTCTGACTCAGTCAAAGTACTAGTATCAATTCCTCTGAGGGTTGCCAACACTTCATCACCGAAGAAAATATCATTGCCAGAGAAGGTGAGGTCGTTAAAACTTATGCCCCCAAACAACTCAATCACATCATTACGAAAATCTTCAATTGTATCTGTGCCTTCTCCGGCTGCAATAACAAAAGTATCTTTACCATTACCACCTTTGAGCAAGTCGTCTCCAGCACCACCAATTAATCTGTCTCGACCATTACCACCTTTAAGGGAGTCGTCTCCAGCACCACCGATTAAACTGTCTTGACCATTACCACCTTTAAGGGAGTCGTCTCCAGCACCACCGATTAAACTGTCTTGACCATTACCACCTTTAAGGGAGTCGTCTCCAGCACCACCGATTAAACTGTCTTGACCATTACCACCTTTAAGGGAGTCGTCTCCAGCACCACCGATTAAACTGTCTTGACCATTACCACCTTTAAGGGAGTCGTCTCCAGCACCACCGATTAAACTGTCTTGACCATTACCACCTTTGAGCAAGTCGTTTCCAGCACCACCAATTAAACCATCTTGACCATTTCCCCCAATTAAGGTGTCATTTCCTCCAAAACCAGAAAGAGTATCTCGACCATTAGCACCTTTGAGCAAGTCGTCTCCAGTACCACCAACTAAATTGTCTGAACCATTGCCGCCAATTAAGGTTTGATCATCATCAGCTTCATTAATAACTCCAATTGCATCTAAATCGAAACCTCCTCCTCCTGGTGATTGTGGAAAAGGGTCAAAAATAGGATTCTCCGTTGCATCGAGAAAAGCACCACTGCCTGGAATATCTACCAGCCGGACGAAGTTAATCTCGTTAAGATCCAACAAACCACTATTTACTAAAGAATCTTTACTTAAATCTTCTAGATCGAAAGGAGTGCCAAACGAATCACCACTCACTTCGCCTGTAGTATTGTCTACAAAAGCATTATTGACATGCTTGCCTGCTAGATTAAAAATTTCTGTTGAGTCTACGACTCCAAACGAATCTACTGGTTCGGACGTTAGGGAAATACTAGGAAAGCGAGCAAAATTACTTCCGTCAGTAGAAACTTCGACATAAGCTAATTCAGCAAAAGTTCCTCCACCAAAATCGAAGCCGTTTTCAAATACAACAAAGTCAGCTCCCTTTCCATTACCAATTGGAACATCGAAGGTTAGTGTTATCTGACCTGGTGTGACTCCATCATCAATTTGCTCCTGGGAAAGTTCGCCTAAAGAAACTACGTCATCAAATTTAGCAGTAACTTCTCCTAAAGCTTTATTTGGATCTGAAAAATCGGCAATCACTCCTGGAGCAGGCGAATAATCCTCTACCCCTGTAGCAAAGCCCACAAAAATTGGATTGACAAAGTTTTTTTCTGTAACTTTACCTGGTCCATCGGAACCAACAAATCCGGGTACTCCTGGATCGAAAGGATTAGTTGGGTCGAAAGTTGATTTGGAAAATTTCATGCTAGTCTTCCTCTAAGACATATCTTTAAAACCTCCTGCCCTATCCCAACTTTGGGAGAGGTACTGGGGGTGAGGAGTACATAAGTTTGTCGCTTTGTTAATAAATACAGAACTTACGCAGCAAGTCTACCTTTAGGGTCTGTTAATAACGCACCCTACAAATTATATAGCATTTCTAATGGATCACCCAATCAGATCCACGCCATCACTGAAATCGGTAATCACATCTGAAGCGGTACGAGCAGCTACAATTCAATGTGAATCACCCTTACTTTCTAGGTTTAAGGTCATTTGATTCTAAAATTTTGTCACAGTCCCGCTAAAGGTACTAAGTGCCAACCGGTTGGGGTGACTCAGCAGTTTCGTTACCTTCAGCCTCAATGAGCTCCATGTCCTCATATTTATCAAAACACTTACGCTTAGCAGCGACAGCGATATCGAGAACAATGGGTACTTCTAATTTGATCGGAACTTGGAACACACAGGGGTTATAGTATTTGTAAGGCATGGGTTTTACCTCTTGCTGCAATTAGGTTTCATCAACACATTTATAGAATGTCAGATCTAACTCTGGCTTAACAGTACCCTTGAGAGCTGATTTGTAAAGAAAATCTAAAGAGAACTCAATGACGGGCTGAGTAGCCTGTAATCTATATGACAAAACGAGTTGAAGCACTGTGTTCATGAGTCGTTTGCCTGAGATCGCCAATCCCCATCGCCAACCCTATCCGAGTGACATGAGTGATAGGGCTTGGGTTGTGCTGCGTAAGCTGATACCAGAACCAAAGGGATTTGGACATCCGAGGATAGTTAACCTACGGGAAGTTATCAACGCCATATTCTATGTTCAACGTAGTGGCTGTCAGTGGGAAATGTTGCCCCATGACGAACCACCCCACCCAACGGTCTATGGTTATTTCCGCAAATGGCATCCGCTTTGGGTATGGGCTGAGAATGCATGACCAATTGCGTCATCAACTCCGACAACAAATGGGACGACAGGAGGATTCGAGTGTAGCGTTCGCTTCGCGTCGGGCTTTGCCCGAATCGCTGATTCCCAATCGGTGAAGACGACGGAAAAAAGGGGGCGGTCTACGGCTATGACGGTGGCAAAAAAGTTAAAGGCCGTAAACGCCATATTGTTGTAGATTCCCAGGGTCTGGTTATTGGGATGCTGGTGAGTGAAGCTAATGGCCCAGAACGTAATGGTGCAGTGGTCGTTTTGCATGAAGCTATTGCCCAACTCAGGCAATTAGAAGTGATTTGGGTTGCAGTACGGTTATTCGGGCAAGAACTTTGCGCTTTGCAGTCCAACAAGTTTGTGGGGATCATGTGCGAGTGGAAGTAGTTGAGCGAACATCAAAGGAATTTGAGATTCTACCTTGCGCGATGGATTGTTGAACGGACGTTTGGTTGGCTCAACGGATTTCGGCGTTTGAGTAAAGATTATGAGTTGTACACGACCAAAGCGCGAAGCGATGATCGGGAGGCTCGCTCATTCGTTTAATGACTCGCCGATTAGCTTCTTAAGCTTTTGTTTACAAATCAGCTCTGAGGGTACCTTTTCTGTTAAGAATGATTAACGTTAAGTTATTTTAACTAGTTAAGCGGTGTCTTTTTGACTTGACGGAATCCAATGCTCTAAGCCGCTACCGGAACAAATGAAGTAGAGAACAACTATTACTCAACCCTAGAGTCGGATTTTCGGTTTGAATTCACTGCTCCCTACTCCCTACTCCCTGCTCCCTAAAAACCTAACCTAATTGAAAACCGCTCTACTACTACGGCAAATCAATCCTTCTGATCCAAAATGTGTGTAAGAGTATGGATTATTCTGATCTGGCCACAGTTGCTGGCCTTTCTCAACTCCAATTTCTTTAACTACCTCTAACTTACCTTCATCGATCGCTTCATTAACTGCCCTAAAGACGCTTTCCCATGCTCCGTAATCATCAAAAATGATCAATGCATTCTTAAATCGCTTTAAACAGTTATCAATATCTTGTTTAATATACTCGTATTTGTGACGTGCATCTATTAAAACCACATCAGCAGGAAAGGTTAACTCATTCCAATCAGAATTATACACATCAAATTTTTTGAATTTTACATTAAAATTCAAAAGATTGTTTAGTCTTGCTACTCTCAGGTACCTATCGTTAACATCTAAACCCAGATATTGAGTGAAGTGATCAGCTAGGTGCTTTGCGGTCAAGCCCTTGTAACATCCCACCTCTAATAAAGTAGATTTTTTTTTCGGGAAAAATTGTTTTACATGATCACGGAATTGTTGGCTAACTGTCCAACAATCTTTACTTTTATCTACAGGTAGGACTATATCCTGCCATGTATTCTGTATTTCATTGAATATCTCAAGCATAGGTTGTAATTAGTAACAGTAATAAATAGTAAAGGGAACAGGGAGTAGGGAGTAGGGAGTAGGGAGTAGGGAGTAGGGAGTAGGGAGTAGGGAATAGCGAACTTCGGATCAAATAGATATCCTATCAAATAAAATAACTGACACCACACACTTCCCACACGCCCTATTCCCCATTCCCTACCCCCAGGGCTGTCGCAGCACCTAAGTGCTTGAGCAAGGTGGCTTGGGGAAGTGGCCCAAGCAGATGACTCCAAGGCAACACTTGTTCTGTTGACCAGTCGGTATAGACGTAGAAGTCTAGTTCAGGTAACTGTCCTCGCAATTGTTTAAAGGCACGGCGGAAACTGCCTAGGGAATCGCCATAATGCCTGGTTAGTTCTAAGAGTTGGGATAAGCGACGATCCCCTCGGGAAATGAGTGCTTGAATGACTGACCAGTTGTAGCTTTCTGGTCGAAAGTCTATGGCTTGCGATCGCAATTTTTTCTGCAACAACTTGAGGCGCTTCTGGGCTTGGGGATTGACACCAAACCACTGAAAGGGTGTATGAGCTTTGGGCACAAAGGTAGAGCAACCGAGGGTTAAGCCTAGACCGGGCGCTGCTTTCTTAATCTGTTCCATCATCGCTACAGTTTCTTCAACATCTGCTATTTCCTCTCCCGGAACTCCTACCATCCCGTAGAGTTTCAGACGTTTTAATCCCCCTGCTTTAGCATTCACTGCTGCCTGGATAATTTGGTCATTAGTGAGCTTCTTATTAATAATCTCGCGCAACCGTTGTGAGCCACTTTCTACTGCAATCGTAATCGAACGGGTGTTACGTCTAGTTAGGGTTTGGGCTAGCTTTTCAGTAACTGTATTGGTTCGCACTGAGGCAATACTCAAGCGCACATGGTCGTATTGTGGCTGATTTAGGTAATCTAACAACACATCAAACTCGGGATGCTGGGTGACGGATGCTCCCAGTAAGCCAATCCGGTCTGTTACCTTTAATCCCCGTTCTATAGCTGGAATCAAAGAATCGATCGCGCTAGGAGTACGAAATGGTAAAGTAAGGTAACTGGCCAGACAAAAGCGACACATTTCTGGACAACTGCGCACTACTTCTACCATGTAGATGTTTTCCCAAGCCGCTTTTTCGGTGACCACTGTGGAAGCAGACAGGGTATTGCCCCGATAGGTCTGTTTAGAGACGGTGCCAGGAATCTGATCAGACACTGGTTTAATGGATGCGATCGCACTCGTTAGGTCATGGTAGGTTACGTCATATAAACTAGGTATATAAACTCCAGGGACTTGAGCCAAATGCTGCAATTGAGTATTACGTTCAGCAGTCCGAACCTCTTGATACGCATCGATAAAATTATCTAGCAGGATTTCCCCATCTCCGAGCAAAATCACATCAAAGAAGTCAGCAAAGGGTTCTGGATTAGCCGTTAACACGGGACCGCCACCAAACACTAGGGGATGGCTAGAGTCCCGTTGTGCTGAGTATAGGGGTATCTCCAAAAATTCCAATCCCCCTAAGATATTGACATAATCCAATTCCCATGATATAGAATAACCTAGTAATTCTGGCTGTCTCGGTAATGGCTCATGGTAATCGGTGAACAAGCGGCTGACCCTTAAGTCAGGGCGCAAGGCTAAAGATGCCCACACTATCTGATAGCCAAGACTAGTAATACCTATACTGTATTGATTAGGAAAGGCAAAGATAGTAGGAATGGCATGGTCGTCAGGAGTGGCTGGTGTAAACAGAAGACGTTCGGAGGAAAATACCACAGGGTTTAAAGAGGACGTATTGGATTGAAAAATCGCAAAAAATAACGTTTAGTTTAATATTTCCATTATGCTTTGGTCATGATTAGTCGCTCACCCTAGGCTTAACTAGTAGTGGAAAATAACCAATAATGAATGACCAATGACATCATGACTACTACGTATAAATCCTGATTTTAGGGAAGCAGAAGGAAAAAAGTTACAGATTCACTAAATTTAAAATTTTAAGCCCTAAAATAGACAACAAGTTATACGACAACATGTTATGGCTGCTTTTGTATTGCTAAGGAGTTGATGTGTCAATATTTTCCCCGAAGCCCCAAGATCGGCATAGCCACAACTCTGGGAATCTCTCAAAGAAACTGGCGAAAAAATCGGATTTGAATCAGAGTGTTGAGTCTAATGATGGCAAGCACCCCTCACCAAAGCCAAGACGGCGGAAGCGACCGAGGGTAGTTGCCCAAACTCTCAACGGAATTAAGCGTGTATCTAGTACGGTTATCAAACCGCTAATTGGACCAAAAGCAATCTATCGTCGCTCCTGGTTTTGGATCGGACTAGGGGTGGGTGGCAGTGCGATCGCATTGGGTTGGGGTTGGCAAAAGCTAGAAAGCTCTCTGCCAGATTCTACTAAGGATGTCTTGACCTATGTTCGAGATGACACGATCACGATTAAAGCTGCCGACAGCACTATTATCCAGCAAATTGGGCCAGCTAGCCATGAGACCCTCAAGATTTGGGAAATACCCGAAACCCTGATGGAAGCCTTCATTGCGATTGAAGACCAACGCTTTAAAGAGCATAAAGGGGTAGATTCCCAGGGTATTCTCCGTGCTACTGTGGCTAACCTCAAAGCTGGGGGAGTAGTAGAAGGAGGTAGCACGATTACCCAGCAACTTGCTAGAATTGTCTACTTTGATCACGAACGCAGCATCGTACGCAAACTCAAAGAAATGCGCATGGCGCAGAAAATTGAGCAGGATTTGAGCAAAGATCAAATCCTGGAGCGTTATTTAAACCTAGTCTATTTGGGTTCCGGTGCTTACGGGATTGCTGATGCGGCTTGGGTCTATTTTAGTAAACCGGTAAAAGACCTGACCTTGGGAGAAATGGCAACACTGGCGGGATTACCCCCAGCTCCTAGTGTTTACTCGCCATTGTTGGAGGGCAAAATCAATAGCTCTAGGCAAAAAGCAGCCAAAGAGCGTCGTGATGTAGTATTGCAGCGGATGTTGGAAAATGGCTACATCTCCCAGGCTGAAGCCAACAAAGCCATGGCCGAGCCCCTGAGTATTAAGCCAAGCCAACCGAAGCGACTGGAGCGTAAAGCATTCTATTTCACGGAATATATTCAACAAGAATTGCCCAAATACGTTTCCAAAGAAGTACTGGCTAAGAAAGGGCTGACTATTGAAACTACAATTAATTTAGAGTGGCAAGATGCTGCTGAAACTGCTGTCCAAAAGACCATGAAAACCTATGGTCGTTACCAACGGTTTGGACAAGCTGCACTCGTTGCTGTGGATCCCCGCAATGGTCAGATCAAAGCCATGGTTGGGGGTAAGGATTTTAATGACCTAGATAGCAATAATTACCTCAATCGGGTCACCCAAGCTCAGCGTCAGCCTGGTTCTACATTCAAGACATTCGTGTATGCCGCAGCAGTAGCAACAGGGATGTCTCCCTATAAAGGCTACATGGATGCGGGATATATAGTAGATGGTTACGAACCTAAAAACTACAGTGAGAGATTCCGGGGTTCGATCTCAGTGCGGGATGCCCTGATTTCTTCGATAAATGTGGTAGCCGTCAAAACCCTAGTGGATGTGGGCTGGGAGCCGATTATTAAACTGGCTCAAAAAATGGGGATTAAATCCAAACTCCATCCCACCTACTCCCTAGCCTTAGGAGCCTCTGAGGTAAACCTATTAGAACTCACCAATTCCTATGGCACCTTAGCCGCCCAAGGCATTCACCACGATGCTCATGGGATTCGCCGCATTATTGACCAGCACGGTAACGTGATTTACGACCACAAAGTCGAGGGTGAGCGAGCTATTGATGCAGAAACAGCAGCCATTGTCACCTGGATGCTGAGGGGTGTGGTTACCGGGGGTACTGGGACAGCGGCTCAAATTGGACGACCAGCAGTTGGCAAAACCGGCACTACGGATGATGCCCGTGACCTCTGGTTTGTGGGCTATATTCCCCAATTAGTCGCTGGGGTTTGGTTAGGTAATGATGATAACAAGCCTACCAAGGGTTCTAGTGCAACTGCTGCTGCCACCTGGCGTCAGTTCATGTTGGAGGTAATCGAAGACTTAGACCGTGAGTCCTTTACTGAGCGCCCCAGGAAGTTATCCGGTCGGGAAGCTACCATTGAAGCTCAGCCGATTAAACCCAAACGAGTTATTAACAAAAAATTTGTTCCCACTACCGTTACCGCTTCCACAACTCGGTCAAGGAGAAGAACGAGTTCAAGACGAGGTAGTTCAACCAGAAGAGCCAGTTCTACACGGCGTCGTAGTAATCGGGTCAGGGTGTCTAGGAAAAGCTCTCAACCCAAACGGTATTACCGTCGCAAAGCAACAACTAAACGGTCTTATCCCCGTAAAAGTACTACCAGACGCTATACGCCCAGAAACACTGCCCCGAGACGGTCAGCACCAGCAAAGCGCAGGTATTCACCAGCACCAGCAAGGCGCAGAACAGCACCAGCACGAGCACGGCGCAGGCCAGCACCAGCACCGAGAGTTGCTCCTAAACCGGTGGCTCGTCCTAAGCCTCAACGCAAGCCAGCAGGAGGTCCGTTAGCTCCCCCAGCAGCTAGAAAGTAGGTATCGAAGCCATCATGCTGGATGGTACGATAACCGAAATACGAGAAAATCTAAACTGGCTATGTATGTATTGATGGAAGCAGGCAGTTTTCCCTTGTGGTTTACCCTAGTGTATGTTGTGGGTTTTGTGGCAGCAGTTGTGATTGGCTCGATTGCTTGGTACAACTCTAAACGTCCTGCTGGTTGGGAAGGGTCAGACACTCCTAATTGGGTACCAAAGATCGATGATCCAGAAGATAATTCTAAGGGAGAAGAAACCTAACAGACGTTAGTTTGGTTGGGAAAACCGGAAGATTTGACTGAAAAAGAACCGTGGCTCCAATAGCGTAAGCTACGGTTCTTTTTCAGCCCTATTAGGGGAATAAGGGCACTGGTCAGAATTTGTTGGTATCGTATAGATGTCTTACCAAAAAAATTGGGTTTAAAGCCCCGTCCTTCGTTCGACGGCTTTTTTTTAAAACTTTTTCTTGACAGTTTGTACTAGGTGTGCTAGTATAAGATTATAAACAATAGACTTTTAAAAGAGATAGATACTATCTAACCATAAGTAGGCAACGTAAAAAATATGTCTGAGATACATATTGCGTAATTTAGTCTAGCGATGCAGCGCGGTCTTGGGGGTTTCCCCCACTCGCGCTTTGCATCAAGACAACGACTTTAACGTCTATGAAAAATTTAGATCTAAAAAAGTATCTATCTCTAAAAAAAAAAGTAAAGGTACGGTGGGGCACACCGAAACCATTATCTATGATCAAAACGCTTAGGTCGAATCGGCCTCTACTCTTTCTGGTTCCGACCTGGCTGAGCAAGTCGGCTCGTTGTTCGCGTAGCGTGGCCATAGGCCAAGTAAGAATCCCCGTTCTTACTTCGGCGGGGAGTGTCAATAAATTCCTATCATGACCAGAGCTGCTGAAACTAAGAAGAAAGGCAAGTCACTCCCACCATCACTAATCATCAGGTTGGGAAAGTTTGTCTGGACAACTCTCTGGCAAATGATGATGTCGAAGCTGGCTCCACGGAATAATTCTGGAGAGTACATTCGCCCTGCCAGCGAGTTTAGGAATTTTATCGGGACAGAAGCAGAGAATGCTTACCAACCCGAAGCAGGACGCTACTGTCTTTATGTAGGACTCGGTTGTCCTTGGGCGCACCGCACTCTCGTGGTAAGGGCACTCAAGGGACTCAAAGAGGCAATACCGGTATTCATTGCCTCTCCTTCTTCAAATCAGGGGATTTGGGTATTTAATGAGCAGCAGGAAGGCTGCGACACGCTTCCTGAGCTTTACGAGCTGGCACAAACAGGCTACAACGGTCGTTGCACAGTTCCAGTGCTGTGGGATAAACAGAGCAAAACCATTGTCAACAATGAGAGTGCAGAAATTATCGTAATGCTGAACTCACAGTTCAATGAGTTCGCTACTAATCCTACCCTAGACCTTTATCCAGAGGAACTAAAGGAAACCATTGATGGGTGGAATGAGACTATCTACCACACGGTGAATAATGGGGTCTATCGCTGCGGTTTTGCCCAGACCCAAGAAGCTTATGAGAAAGCTTGCGATCAGCTATTCACAACCTTGGATAAGATTGATCGAGCCCTGGAGACCAGTAGATACCTGTGTGGGGATAGGGTAACCCTGGCAGATGTGCGTCTATTTACCACTCTGTTCCGTTTTGATGTGGTTTATTATGGATTGTTCAAGTGCAACCGTTTCAGAATTCAGGACTACGATAACTTAGGCCCCTACCTGCGTGACTTGTATCAGCTTCCCGGAGTTGCTGATACCTGTAGCTTGGAGGATGTCAAGCGCGATTACTACGGCAATCTTTTCCCCCTCAATCCAGGTGGAATTATTCCCAGTGGTCCTGATCTGACTAGCCTGCTTAAACCTCATGGTAGGGAATAGGGAGTAGGGAGTAGGGAGTAGGGAGTAGGGAGTCGGGAGTCGGGAATCGGGAATCGGGAGTCGGGAGTCGGGAGTCGGGAGTCGGGAATCGGGAATCGGGAATGTAAGCATTTAGCTGACGGCTGACGGCTGTTCGCGTAGCGTGAGCTTTTAGCTCACGGCTGACGGCTGTTCGCGCAGCGTGCGCGTAGCGCATATGCTTACCTATAGTCTTTTAAGGATTAATCCCGCTATCACCAGTTGTGATTATGTTCATAGTCCCAACACTCTCCCTGTTCCCAAGCTCTTCCCGTTGCTTCACAGTTGTAGGAGTCATTAATCCAAGGAATACTGGTTGGGTGGGCGGCAAAAATTTTATTTTTAACAATAAATTCATTATTGTAATTAGGTGTTGTTGTCTGAGTTATATCTTTTATAAATAAGGATGATGGTAATAATCCAAATAGGGAATATTTAATGCTAAAAAAAGAAAGACTCAATACTAAGCTTGAAGTAAGGTTAATCACTAAGAGTTGTTTGGGTTTATTTTTATTTTTAAAAATGCGATCACCTGGTAGTTGATAAATAGATTTATAAACCATAAATAATAGTTTAGGTTTTTTTTCTTTGAAATCAGCGTAGCAATTATCTGTTTACCAACAGGTTTGCGTTCATGTTTAACTTCTGTATGTGTATGTATAACTTTTGTTTACGGTTGACCCTTGAAAGTAATCACCATAAGCATTTCAGTGATTCCACCTACAGATGATGGCAAAATGGCATAATTGTGAAATGGAGAGATGGGAAGATGAGATGTAAGCATTCAGCTATCAGCTATCAGCTATCAGCGGTCAGCGATTAGCGCTACTTGAGGTGCCATTGGCCGTAGGCCAGACTAAGGGAACAGCTTTTGAATAAAATAAGCTGACGGCTGATAGCGGTAGCCTGAATGCTTACAGTAAAACGAGCAGGGATTTTCAACCAGCCCTACCAGCACCTCCGATGCTTGTTTACTACCTCCCGTTGATTAGCTGACTGCTGACTGCTGATGGCTGAATGCTTACTTTTTCAGTTATTAATGAACTGGAAAAAACAATGGGACAGCTTCAGCTTTACCAATGGGCTTTGGAGGGACAAGATCCAGAACGACAGTTTCCCCCCTTTTTTAAGGGGGGTTAGGGGGGATCTATTGTTTTTAGCTATCAGTAAAACAAGTTATCTTCGGCATTTCCAAACAACAATTTTTCAGCTAGCCGTCGAGAGGAATAAAATTAACTTATTAGTTTATGAACCCGAGCAAGAGGCTATTGTTCAATGGATCACTCACTAAACTATTCAGATATTCTCAAACAAATCCTGCAAGAGGAAACTCGCGCCCAACCGAGTATACAAGCGATTCGGCTTTATCCTGTTTGCGATACCGAGACCGGTCACTTCCTAGTTCTGGCTACTGGCTGGGATAAGCAACGCTGGATTAACTCGATTTTGTTTCACGCTCGCTTGGTTAATGGCCAAGTTGTTATTGAAGAGGATAACTTTGAGGAAGGGTTGGCCTCGGCTCTTATTGCCGCTGGTATCCCCGCAGAAAATATTATTACTGGTCTTGATTACCAACTGATGCAGTAGTTTCAGTTAGTACAAGCTAGACCCACCTACCAACATCGTCTCTCTCCCCTGAGCCATCACCCATTGCATCAACTGCTGCCACTCTGGTGACTTCCCCAACCCATCAGCATCAAACTCCCCGCCCCAATTCTTGGAAAACTCGGCAAAATTCTCTGCCCAATTTACCACTGTCTCCATGGGTAAATAAGGACTATAGCCCCAAGCCTGTTGTAAATACTTGATCATTTCCCTGGGATGTCCTGTATTATATAAATACCAAGCAATCCAGACTAGGGTTCCATAGCGCACCTGATTTTCTAATAGACGGATTCCTGGTGGTAAATCAGCCTGTTTAAAGAAGTTGTCAATGGCTGCTGACAGGGAGCAAGCTTGAGGCAGTCCCTTGTGCATGGCACTTTGGTGATGTTGCCGATAGCCTACGGTTACCTCACGCAACCAAGCGGCAGGACAACCCTTGAGGGCTAACCGTAGCAAGATTTCTGTATCTTCAGCGGGTGGAAACCTGGGGTCAAACCCGCCAACGGACTCTAGCCAATGGCGACGGAACATCATCGCACTAGGCAGGACTGGCTTCCACAGTAGCCAACTTTCTAAGTTTAATTCTGGTACTTTCTCCCATGGACGCACCGTCATCAGTAGCTTACCCTGGGAATCGACACGATACCAACCACTATGGACAATTCCCAGATGGGGTTGTGCTTCAAACACTGCTAACTGGGCAGCTAACTTACCTGGCAGAAAAAAGTCATCGGCATCGAGGAATGCCACAAATTCACCCAAGGCTAGTTTAATGCCATGGTTGCGGGCAAGAGAGACTCCTTGGTTTTCTTGATAAATGTAACGAATGCGTCCGCGATAGGGTTCCAACAGTGATCGAGTCTGGTCTGTTGAACCATCATCAATTACTACTACCTCATAGGAACAGGCTTTTTGATTCAGGGCACTTTCCACTGCTTCGGTAATATAGCGATCGCAATTATAGGCGGGAATAATTACACTGACTTGTGGTATCATTTACGATCCTCCCATGACCCGATTGAGCACTGCTATAGCCTTATATAGCAAACGGAACAGCGGATCTGGGAACAGGCAACAGCGGATCAGGCAACAGGCAACAGGCAACAGGCAACAGGCAACAGGCAACAGGCAACAGGCAACAGGCAACAGGCAACTTCGGGACAAAAATTCTCACAATTCCTACACAAATCCCGATAGTAATTAGGTAAGCATATGCGCTACGCGCACGCTACTTGAGGTGCCGTCAGCCGTCAGCCTACGGCCAATAGCTGAACGCGCACGCGTGCGCGTAGCGCTTAAGCTGATAGCTTATGTTATTAGCTTATGTTATTAGCTTTTTTTATTAGCTTTTTTTATGAAACTAATATGAAGATTTAATGATAACAATATAAAAACTTTGCCAAAAAAATTTGTTTCAAACAAAAACTAGAGCGAAATAGTCGTTTTATGTAAAAAAACCACAAAAAATCCCAAAACTGTGAAAATTAACTTTTTTTGTTTATTGCTATATACTAATATAGGTAATCTACAAATTTAGGTAATGAGTAATAGTAATTACGTTACAGTCATTCAATTACAACTAACAAATTGCAAATAACCAGTTAGCAATTTGGTGTCCTTTGTTACGGTTATCTGAGCTAGTTTTAACTAGACGTTAATTATCAAAACTCTAACGGTTGAAAACCAGGATGCTGGATTGAAGCGGGGGACAGTTCAACTATCCATCTGCCCAAGCTAGTTCTAACCCGATAGCTGCCTAATGATCAAGGTTGAACCAACTTACCAACAAGTCAAGGCTTATTTAGCCAAGAAGCAATGGGGTCAAGCCGTTGCTTCTTGTCGGCAAGCCCTGAAACGGCAGCCTGATTCTGGGGAATTCAATGTCTTACTAGGCTTTGCTCTAGCTGCTCAGGGAAAGCCCAGGCAAGCAATTTATGCCTATAGTAAAGCGGTGCAACTCCAACCGGAACGAGCTCAAACTCATGCCTGCTTAGGTGAGTTATATAGTCAACTCAAGGATTTATCAACAGCAGAATGGCATTATCAACAGGCTGTTTACCTACAGCCCCGTCAGGCTGAGTACCATTACAATCTAGGCATCACGAGGCACAAGCTCTGGGAGTGGGATGCTGCCAAAGAAAGCTATCAGCAAGCGATCGCTCTTAACCCCAAGGATGCCAAAGCCCACTATCACCTAGGAGTGTTGTATGGTGAACGGGGTCAGTTAGAGGAAGCCAGCAACAGTTATCGCCAAGCCATTACCAATCAGCCAGATTACCTCAGCGCTTACAATAATTTGGGCTGTGTTCTCTACGATCTAAAACAATTCGAGGCAGCAAAGGCGGTCTATCAACAAGGTATCGACCAACAAGGTATCGACCATAATCCTAAGTGGGGCACTCTGTATAATAACCTGGGTAAGGTGCTGCAAGCACAAGGTAAGCCAGGTCAGGCTCTGGTGGCATACAGTAGTGCGATTGAGTTAAACCCAGAGCTAAAATCAGCTTACTTAAATCTGGGTCGGTTATGGCAAAAGAAGGGGAATTATCCGGTAGCAGTGCAGTATTTTGAAAGGCTGCTTAGGCTGGATCCAGAACAGATATTGACTTACAGTGAGTGCGCCAGCGCCTTGATGGCTCAGGGGAAACTAGCCCTAGCCTTTGACTATTTACGAAAAGCGATCGCATTGCAGCCAGCGTTTGTGGAGGCTTATTGCCAACGTGCTAAAGCTTTACCAGGCCAGGACATATTCGAGCGATCGCAAATCTATTGTTCTGGATTTCTTGAGGCACTACGGAACAAAGAGGATACTTTCCAAGTCTGCCTCTATCTGTCGCAGACTTATTTGTATTTAGGGGATACCTTGCTTGAGTATGGTGCATCAAAGCAGGCGGAAAAGTATTACCAGAAAGCGTTACAGATTCAGCCAGACCAGGTTGAGTTGTATATACGCTTAGGGGATTGTTTAGCCGAGCAGCAGCGACTGGATGCAGCAGTAATGACTTATCACATGGGTTTAGCCTTGCAACCAGCTCATCCTCAGATTTATCTACGGTTAGGGCAAGTCTTAAGCAAACAAAAGCGGTTCCAGCAAGCCCTTGAATACTACGAAGCCCTCTGGCATCAGCACTTAGAAGAGGGCAAGGTCAGCGGTAAGCTTGGTAGTCTCGGAGTATTGCCGAGAGATAACGTGCCGAGAGATAACTATAGTGCTAACCCTCTTAGCTCCCAACCTCCTCACCGGATCAAGGGCATTTATGAAGCGACCAGGGATTGGTATATAAGCACAGAGTGCCATGGTTGCTACTACATAGAGGTACCTTGGTCAAGCATCGATAAGGATTGGCAATATACGGGATCGAGGGAAATTGAAGTTTCTGTGAACCATGGTTTACAGGGCAATGGTTTGCCAAAGGATCTCAACACCATGTCCATGGTAGCGCCACCAGCTTCTGCCCTGGCTCCTATATCTGTTGAAGCCAGACAGTCCCAGTCTCAATCCCAGTCTCAGTCCCAGCCTCAGTCCCAGTCTCAATGTGGCGGTGTTACCTGTAACCGATGTATGAGACGACTGTGTAACCAGTTTGAGTCCATTCATCTGGGCAATAGGGTCTATCAGTGTAACCCACCGGAAACACTGTCTGTGGATTCCCCTACTGTTTTTGTGGCGACTATCCCACAAGGACGGGCTTGGATTGCCCCCCAAAGCAGTTACTGGAAGATTTGTAATGGCATCGCCATCATTACCCCAGATGATTATTTGCTATCTGACGTCTCTCGAAATTACCCATGGTATTTACCTGGATGTCAGAATTATGACCCCAGAAACCATATAATCTTTAGTCTGGATCAGATGCCGCCTTTAGAGTACATTGATGGCACAGTAGCGGTTCTATCGGGATTGTCGGGACATGGCTACTACCACTGGATGTTTGATGTCCTGCCTAGAATTGAAATCCTGCGCCGCAGTGGGATAGATTTTGCTAAGATTGATTGGTTTTTGATCAACACGCCACAGCAACCCTTTCAACAAGAAACCCTCAATTGCTTAGGCATTGCTGCTAACAAAATTATCTCAAGCGATCGCTACCCCCATATTCAAGCCCGGGAGTTAGTCTTACCCTCCTTTCCCGGACATTTTGATTGGGTACCGAAGGGTACTATCAACTTCCTCAGACAGACGTTTCTACCGCAAACTCTCGAATTAAGATACCCAGAGCGTATATACATCACTAGAGCTCAAGCCAGACATCGACAAGTTCTCAACGAAACTGAGGTCAAGGAACTGCTATCCCAATTTGGTTTTATTACGATTGCTCTAGAAAGCCTGTCTGTGAGGGAACAAGTTGCTTTATTTACTTCTGTCAAAGTAATTGTTGCTCCCCATGGCGCTGGTTTGACCAATACGGTATTTTGTCGCCCTGGAACTCAAATTATAGAACTAGTGTCACCCAATTATGTGAGAACAGATTACTGGCTTATTAGCCAACAATTGGGACTGAAACATTATTATGTAAAAGGAGAAAATTTTGAATGTTATCCTATTCGCAAACTAATGTATACTAGCTCACTAACAGAAAATATATTAGTTAACCTAGATTCCCTTCAATCAGTAATTAAAATTACTGGTCTAAATCAGCTAATATCAAGGGTTTATAACCAATAATGAGGCAAATAATGCCATTTAAATAAAACTATTTGAGAATCAAAAAAACTAAGATTGTGGCAAAAAAAAAATTAATAAATTATAGTTGATATTACATATCAACTAGGATAAATAAAGAAGGAGTTATAGTAAATGTCTTCTATTGTTGCTGACCCAGATGTTGAAGTTATCCCAACTAATGAAGATGGCTTCGTGATTTTAGGACCAGACGATAAGCCAGTTAATGTTGATGGGAGCGATGGTCTAGATGTTATTCAGACTGGTGATCAAACCGATGACGTTAGTGGTGGTGACGGGGATGATGTGGCCCTGGGTGGAGCAGGAGATGACCAAATCACTGGCGATCAAGGCGATGATGTGGTGCTGGGTGGAGAAGGAAATGATAACCTGATCATAGGACCAGGAAGTGATGTGGCGATCGGAGGTCCTGGAAATGATACATTTACCTTCGAGTTCTTTGACGATGCACCGGATATTATTACTGAGTTTCAGTCTGGAGAAGATCGGATCGTGATTCCAGGGGTTAGTGACCAGACTAACGTGACTTACGATTCGATCACTGGTGAGCTAAAAGTTGATGGGCAAACCATTGCTCAATTGAGTTCAGGTTTGGATGTTGAAATTAATCAAACTGACGATGGTTTTGAGATACTTTAGTAGATCAGCAATCAGCAATCAGCAATCAGCAATCAGTAATCAGTAATCAGTAATCAGTAATCAGTAATCAGTAATCAGCTATCAGTAATCAGTAATCAGTAATCAGTAATCAGTAATCAGCAATCAGCAATCAGCAATCAGCTATCAGGTTATGCTTTACATCCCAGCGTCCAAGCCTGCGACACGATACTGCTAGAAGCCTGTGCCACGATAGTTGAGGTGCCAAAGACCAAGCGCTGACTGCTGACTGCTGACCGCTGACTGCTGAGTGCTGACCGCTTAATGCTTGATTTGAGTGGTGAACATAACTTTAATTAGGAAAGGTAACAGGCAAGAGGCAAGAGGCAAGAGGAACCCACCCCTAACCCCTCCCAGGAGGGGAAGGCAAGAGGCAAGAGTTAATCAAGTAGCGCTCGATCCCGATTCCCGATTCCCGATTCCCGATTCCCTGTTCCGGTGATCCGCTGTTCCCTCTCATGTACACTTACTTAACTGAAGCAATTACCGCTTGTGAGCAAGCGTTGGAAAGTCCATCCCCAAATCGAGCTGATTTTGCCTCGACTTGCCGAGTTTTAGGCAATATCTTGCAAGGGATGGGTCGGTTCGATGACGCAATTTTCTGGCACTCTAGAGTGTTCGATGAGAAACCGAATTTAGTGCAAGTCTATGCTAAATTCGGTAGTTTATACACCAGTCAACAACAGTGGCAGCAAGCGATCGCATCCTACTATCATGCTATACGCCTCCAGCCAGATTTTGCTGAGGCTTACTGGAGTCTGGCAGAAATCTATTCTCAGCTGGGGAAAAAAGAGGAGGAAATTGAGTGTTGGTATCAGACTCTGAGCCTGAAACCAAAATCAGCAAAGGCTCAGGGGCATTATAAACTAGGGAAAGCCTTCCTGGGTCAGGGTAAACCGGATCGAGCCATTGCTTGTTTCCAAAATGCGATTGACCGTGACTCCAGCTTATGGGCAGCTTACTACGAGTTAGGAGACTGTTTGATAGCCCAGGGCAAGTGGGAGAATGCGATCGCATGTTATCGTCAGTTACTCGACCTTGACCCAAATCAAGCTAAGGCCCACTATAAAATAGCTGGGATTTGGCTCAAACAAGGAATGGTGGACACAGCGATTGCAGCGTTTCGCCGCTCGATTGAGGTTGATCCAAATTTTCCTGGAGCTTATCGGGAACTGATCCAACTGTTGATTAAACAGCAGAAGTGGGATGAAGCCATTGTCTCATGCCGTGCGGTAATTGCGACAGTGGGTGACTATCCCTGGACTTATGTTAAACTCGGGGATGCTTTGGTAAAAAAAGGTGAATTAACCGAAGCCTACACTTGTTATCAAAAAGCTGCTCAATTGCGGGGTTGGCATCAGTGTGCTCAGAAGGATTATCGATTCACCGAGGATAGGTTTACGTTTAAAATTCCGGTCTGGGAAAAACACTTGCAGCCCCTAGCTGGTATTGCTGATGCTCAGTGTTTGGAAATTGGGAGTTTTCAAGGCAATTCCGCTTGCTGGTTACTTGATAAAATCCTGACTAACTCCTCAGCTCGATTAACCTGTGTTTCGCCACACTTTCAGGAAGAGTTTGCTGGAAATATAGCTAAAACTGGAGCAGCGGAAAAGGTGACTAGGTTAGAGGGAAAACCTGAGCAGTTGCTTAATTCCCTTGATGGCAATTGCTACGATTTAGCTAACATTCGCGACAGGCGTCACAAAGCTACCATTGCTGAGCAAAATGCTTTACTTTGTTGGAAGCTGCTCAAGGTTGGAGGGCTGATGATCGTTAATAACTATGGATGGAGCAATCCGGCTAAACCACAAGAAGCGCCTAAAATTGGGATTAATAGGTTTCTAGATTCAGTTAAGGGTCAGTTTGAGATTCTGCATCAGGCTCGCATAGTGATTGTTCAAAAAATAGCGTCTTAACGGTAACGATGTCAAGGGATATCAAACACTCTTCGGGTCATGACCACGACTCTGTTGACCAAACCCAGGGCCAGCTCAAGGTGGTGAAAATTCAATTAAAGTTGGCTAAAGACCATGCTAATCGGGGGAGTCTGTATGCTCAACAGCAACAGTGGCCAGATGCGATCGCATGTTACGAAAAAGCGATCGCAATTGACCCGAAATTTGCTGGAGCTTACCGTAACTTGGCTCGGGTTTTTGCTAAGACAGGTCAACAGGAGGAAGCTACGGAGTGTTGGTATCAGGCTCTAACCCTAGAGCCACATTGGGCTAAACCAGAGGAGCATGTTAAGTTGGGCAACAGGCTCTGGTCTCTAGGCAAACCAGACCAAGCTATCACCTGTTATCGACAAGCGATTGAGTTAAAGCCCAATTTACTCCAAGTTTACTATCGTCTGGGGGAGATACTCAAATCCCAGGGAAAGATGGAAGATGCGATCGCACTTTATCAACAGGCGGTCGAGAATAATCCCCGAAATCACCAAGCCATGAACTATTATCGACAAATAGTCGATAGTAATCCCAACCCTAGCGCTAAAGATTATCATCAGTTAGGTCAACTCCTCAGAGGGCAAAGTCGATTTAAAGAAGCCATAGAGTCTTATCAAAAAGCGATTGAGCTTGACCCCTGTTTTAAGCGAGCTTATGTAGACCTACAGTACACCTGGATTGAATCAGAGCAGTTAGAGCAACTTATCACCTTTTATCGACAGTGCATCGAACGGCAACCAGATTTTCCTCTAGCTTGGGGGAATTTAGGGGATGTGCTAACCGAGCAAGGGCAACTTGAGGAGGCGATTAGCTGTTACCAAACTAGCTCTTACAAGACAGCAGTTGCATCCAATCCCAAACTTGCCGAGGTTCACTGGAAACCTAAAAAAGAGCATGGTCCAGACTTCGTTATTATTGGAGCGGCTAGATGTGGTACATCTTCATTATATATGTATCTGAGTCGTTATCCACAAATTATCTCCCCTCATAAAAAAGAGTTAAATTTTTTCAGTAAATATTATAATCAAGGGATTGATTGGTATCTCGCCCATTTTCCATCTATTACCGACTATCCTAATTTCTTAGCTGGGGAAGCAAGTCCTAATTATTTTGACTGCACTGAATCTGCCCAACGGATGTTTCAGTGTTTTCCCAAGGTTAAGCTGATTATTTTATTGAGAAATCCTGTTGATCGCGCTATCTCTTGTTACTATCACAATTTTTATCATGGCCGAGAAAAGCGCAGTCTAGAAGATTCCCTAGCTCTAGAGAAGCAACGACTGGAAAGTTTGACAGAATCAGATCTATTACAGATTGGGTATCGACACCCAAATAATTTATTAGGAAGTCTTTACGTCTATAAGTTAAAACGATGGATGGAGATTTTTCCAAGAGAACAATTTTTAATAGTGAAGAGTGAAGACTTCTATAGCAATACTAATACTGTCATGAGTACCATCATTGAATTCTTGGGATTATCTGATCAGAAGTTTTTTCAATACCCCAAATGCAATGGTAGGTCTTACACTCCCATTATTCAGGAATTGAAACAAACCTTAAGTGACTTCTTTCGACCTCATAATCAGAAGTTGGAAGATTATTTAGGAATGTCATTTAATTGGGATTAAAATAAAAAAAGCGGTGTTGCTGATTATGCGTATGGTTTTGCTCCCCTAGGGCGTGTTTTAAACGTTTTACGCAAGATTATGATCCCCCCCAGCCCCCCTTGAAAAAGGGGGGATCCATACTCAAAGTCCCCCTTTTTTAAGGGGGATTTAGGGGGATCTCCGAGGTAATAAGACACGCCCTAGACCCCCAATTATGGGGTATTTAGGGGGCTTTAATAAAACCAAATGATCGCGCATTCATTTCTTAATTCAGCAACGCCTATTTCCTACTGTTCCCTGTTCCCGATTCCCTGTTCCCTGTTCCCTGTTCCCTTTTCCCTAAAATCACCATGGTTAAAACCACCTCCAAACTCACTTTTGAGGAATACCTGGAATACGATGATGGCACAGATAACCGTTATGAGCTGTTTGATGGGGAGTTAGTAGAATTGCCTCCTGAGAGTGAACCAAATAATTGGAGGGTAATGTGGCTAAGGGATGAATTAATCCAACTAGTTTACCGCCGTTTAATTAAAATGCACAATTGTGAATTACAAGTTCCAGGAAATCCTCAAAACCGCTATCCAGATTTGGTAGTAATTAGAGAAGAACATCTTATCCAAACTGAAAAACGCCTAACTATCACCCTTGATATGCTTCCCCCACAGTTTGTGGCTGAAGTAGTTAGCCCCTACAAAAACCAAAGGGATGAAAACTACCAACGTGATTATGTAGAGAAGGTAAAACAATACCAAGAAAGGGCTATTCCTGAATATTGGATTATTGACCCCCAAGAGCAGTTAGTAACTGTGTTGGTATTAAAAAATGGTAGTTATGAAAAACAAGAATTTCGTGATAATCAGCAGATTGTTTCCCAGACTTTCGGTGATTTGAAGTTGACGGCTTTACAGGTGAACAGTGCTAATTGATGGGGAAGTTGTCAGCGATCAGCTGTCAGCTATCAGCTATCAGCTATCAGCTTTTAGCTGTCAGCTATCAGTTATCAGCTATCAGCTATCAGCCAAAACTCTGTAATCATGGGATGGAAACAGCTTTTTAATAAAATCAACTTAAAACTGACAGCTGACGGCTGAATGCTGACGGCTAAATCATGAAATTGATTCTCAAATTACCTCCCAAAAAAAAATTTATAAAAACCCTTGACAACAAAATTAATAATCATTACAATAATCACTATAAACATAATTCAGGTTTTTAACCATGTCTCAAAACTTTCTCCCGAATCAAAACAATAATTCTGATGAATCTAACCAAAATAAACAACGTATTAAGTACATTAAGGGCTCTCCTGAAGGAGTCACCAAGACTATTTACTCCCTTTCTGCACTCGGGTATGGGTCGGTTTCCGACTGGAGCCCTTTGCAGCCAACCGGAATTCCAGGGCAAGTAATTAGTTTTGCAACCAAGTATCAGACTTGGCGTTAACACCTTAAATTTCTGGGGGGGTTTCCCCCCCTGGCAAAGGCTCCGGTCTGTTTGCGTAGCGTGACCTTTGCCCAATGAAATAGGATCAGATCCGGATTGATTCGGAAAGTGAGAGACATGACATAGTGTTTACTGAAATAGCCGTGGATAGTATTTCTACGGCTATTTTTTTTGCTTTTTAATTTAATCCAATTGGCAAGCTAAGGATTATCAATCCAGACTATAGCGGTTTCTAAGCTAATGAGGTAAACAGGATTTTTTCCCTATTCCCTATTCCCTATTCCCTATTTCCTATTCCCTGTTCCCTGCTCCCTTTTGATATCAATTCTATATTTACAACTTACATAAAAATGCTAGATAACCTTGACTAAAGAATCAGCGATATGGTGACTTAGTTCTACAGGTACAGCATTGCCTATCTGCCTCATGGCCTCTGTCCATGAGCCGAAAATTTTATAATTATCTGGGAAAGTCTGGATGCGCTTAGCTTCATAAGTGGTGTAATAGCGGACTCGACCATCATGATAACGAATCATATTTTCTCCTCCAGGTACACCATGATCTCCTGCCTTTAGAGCTTTGGAAGGCATATCAATGTAACTGCCAGTATGTCCAGGATAAATTCTTGCTCCCTTTCTTAAGACATGGTCAAGATCAAAACTACCTAATGAATCAGGTTCCGGAAGTTTTCCAATTTGGTCTCTAACTGTTTTCCAGGGTTTCAAAGATGGCGTGAATAGAGTGAGTTGTTGCTTTAGCAGATTAACTCGTTGCTGAGTTCGTTTATCTAGATTTTCAGTGGTTGAAGGCTTGATTCCATGCTTCTCCCAATAATCATAACTAACGAATTGTGACCAAAGTAACCCATCGAGAGAATGAGTTTTTTTAGGGAAAGACCATTGGATAGTTAAATCTTCTCTGATGCCAACAATGAACACCCGTTCCCGGCGTTGAGGAATGCCATAATCGGCGGCATCAACTAATCGAAAAACCACCTTGTATTTTACCCCGTCATATTTATCTGAGGTATGGATTTGTTCCAGTCTTCTCAGATGATCATCCCAGTTTTCTCTATCCTTCCGGTCAACATCAGGATAAATCAATCTTAAAATAAGGTAGTCAAAATAGCTGGCAAAGGATTTTCTCAGAAGACCTTTGACATTTTCAAAGATAAAAACTTTAGGAATACAAGTAGTTATTGCCTTACAAACATAGGGAAACATATCTCGTTGATCCCTATCCCCCTTATGCTTACCCCCCATGGAAAATGGCTGACAGGGAGGTCCACCTGCAATCATGTCTACATAACCAAACTGATTAAAATCGAATTCACGAATATCTATATTGTGAACAAGCTTGTCACTGTAGTTATGGGACAAGGTTTGACAGGCATTTTTATTCCAGTCAATAAAAGCTTTATGTTTGACTCCAGATAGCCGAATACCTGTGGCTAGACCCCCCGCGCCAGCAAATAGCTCTAAGCACGAAATTTTAGACATTTTCAAAAACGCTCTGGAACCGGAAGTGTATGAACTGGAGTTTGATTAAAAAAGCGAATTGTGTCTTTTATGATTTTATCAAAATCAGGAGATACATAGAGGTGCTTAGAACGTTCAAAAACACTCATATAGGTAGATATTAAGATTAATAATCCCAATCATAACGACACTTTATTATAGTGCGTTCACGTAGCGTGACCTACGGCCAATCGCATAGGATAGGTCAATCTTGATCTAAAATATCAGAAGTGAAAGGACAATTCTGAGGGAAACTAACAGATGGATAATTCCTGCTCACCTTCTTCAGTGGATATTTGTAGCAATCGGAAAAGACCGATTCAAGATAAGGCTTAAGGCTAGGAGATTCAGACAACAGAAGATTAATCTGTTCTCTTTGTTCATCGATGGTATTTTCCCAGCCTCGATAATCAGGCTCTGAATCTACGTACTGCCTTTTCAGCAAATGTTCCATCAAAACTTTAAGTCGGCTCTGAAGCTCTCGTCTATCATATCTTCCCAAGGATGCTATCTCCTCAATTAAATTGTCTATATCCAACTCATCAAAGTTTTTGGTTTTGAGTTGCTGGCAAGTTGTCTCAGTCCACAGAACGAAATCCTGATCATACAAGTCACTATTACTCATTGCTTGCTCATCCTTTTCTATTTTTTTTGTAACGATCAGAGGCTCTCCCGTTTTCAGATAAAACTGTCGGCAAAAAATAACGCTCCTCTTGAGGCTTTCAGAGAAAAAATTAACAGCATGGATTCAACTAATCAAGGGGAATCTCATACTTAAAATATTCTCTTTTTTTATCTTACCACAGGCAATCCTATGGGGAGCTTCTGCGCTCTCAAAATAAAAGCCACCGGATTGGTAGTTTTTAGTAACAATAGAAAGTTTTTCGTCCTGAATCTGGCACTAATGCCATAATCCCTACATCGCACTTTGCTCTTGAGATGGGCGAGGCACGGGATTCCTAGATAAGCCTAATTGAAATAAGATGTATGCTGCTACTCCTGCGAGTAGAGCAAAGAAAATAACAATTATTACTACAACCTTAACTATAGATTTGGATTTATCAGATTTAGAGGTTTGGCTTAGAGTTTTTTCCTCCTGTCGGTTTTGAAGGTCCACCCCTTTAGGCATGTCTTGGTCAAAATCGATAGATTCAGCAACTGTACCACTCACAGTCAAACCATCTCCTATCAATGATGAAGCTATTGGATTAAAATTTCCCCCGACATTTCCTATTGTCGAACTTCTACTTTTATCCGTGTAGTTTACATTTTCGATATTAACTGGCTCAACGGAAACCGAAAGATTATTACTGTTAAAAAAATACTTGACACCATAATTTTGTTGATGCTTAGTTGCTTTTTTTTCTAAAATATTTACTATTTCATAAAAATTACTTTTTATATTATCGAAAACTTTAGCACGTTTTTTTTGTTGATTCAATCCTTTAAGTTGAGAAGTTGTTACTAAGTTTTCAATAGTTGAGAATAATTTCCTGAAGTAGTTCGCTGATACTTCTTGGATTTCAAATACTAGTCTTTCAGATAAGTTTTCAGGACAAATAAGCACAAGACATGGAAGATTGCTTAACTCCACCTTCAACTCTCTAGCAATATCATAGGCTTCCGACTTATCGTAGGGTTTAGTTCTAAACCAGCTTAAATCCAAACCAGATTCAATCATTCTCCTCCAATTTTGATTTGCTTGTCTCCACTTAGGGGAGGGATTCTCCAAAAGATAGATAGTACACCAATCTCCCGTTAGTTTGTCTAGAGCATCAAAGTGTTTTCTTACATAAAGGGATAATTTTTCATCTTCATCCGTATACAGCAATATTCCAGGTATAAAGCTTTTTTGAGATGATGATAACGATTTTTTGAGGGATTCATTAAGCGATTCTTGATTTTTCCAAGAGAGTAGACTTTCAAAAAACTCTTTTTTATTTCGGATTGGAGCTGCCTCAGTAGATTCTGGCAAATCAGTACGTCTATTGATACTTGTTTGACGGAAGCTTGCGCCATTAAAATTAGCACCGCTACAGGTTATTGAGTCAAATCCTTGCACTTCGCTAAGATCTGCATTGTTCAAGTCTGCCCAGTTAAAATTTGCTCCGGCAAGATTTGCTTTCCTGAAATTTGCTCTACTAAGATCCGTCCAACTCAAATCAGCTCTGTTAAAAATAGAGCTACTAAAGTCAACTCTGCTAAGATTTGCGTTTTTGAAGTTTACTTCGCTCAGGTCGGCTTCGCTAAGATCGGCTTCCCTAAGATCTCGTTCTTCCGCACCATTATTAACAATGTCCCAAACCAAATACCATTTTTTGTCAATAATTGCTTCCTGAATTTGGGTGCGGTGTAATTTTGTATAGTTGAGGTTCGCTCCCCTAAGATCTGCTCCCCTAAGATCTGCTCCCCTAAGATCTGCCTCACAGAGATTAGCATCCTTGAGAATAGACTTAGCAAGATTAGCTCCATTAAGCTTTGTTCTTGTGAAATCGACCCTACTCAAATCAGCTTCAGAAAGATTTGCTTCTTCAAGGTCAGCCATACTTAGATCAAGTCCTTGAAGCTCTCGCCCTTCTACACCATTATTAACGATGTCCCAAACTAAATACCATTTCTCATCAATGGTTGCTTCTTGAATCTGGGCTTCTCGTAAATTGGCATGTTCGAGGTTAGCTCCACTAAGATTAGCGCCATTGAAGTTTGTTCCATTAAGGTTTGTTGCACTAAGATTTGCTTGATACAAATTTGATCCAGTAAAGTTATTACCCCTTAAATTTAGTCCGCTAAAATCTGCTCGGCTGAGATTAGACAGACTAAAGTTGGTCTTACTAAGGTTTGTATGTGCATAGAATTTTACTCCATTAAGGTTTGCCCTAGTAAAATTTGCTCCGCTGAGATTTGTTTGAGGAAATTTCTTATCTTTCAGGTTAGCTTCGATCAGACTTGCGTCACTAAGGTCTGCTTCCTGAAGAATTGCAGTACTAAGGTTTGCTTTATAGAGGTTCGCACCCCTTAAGTTTGCTTTGTAGAGTGAGGTCTTGCTAAAGTCTACTTCACTGAGATCTGCTCCACTGAGATCTACTCTATAGAGGTTTAATCCTGTAAGATTCGCCCCCTTAAGGTTGGGAATACTTAGAGGATTTAGCTTCCTACATAGATTCCAGACTTTGAAACCTTGTCTCAGTAAGTTAATATCCAGTTTGTTTGCCATTTGCTTGGCCTTGATAAAATTTTGCCTGATGACAGCCTAACTTAAAAAAATAATAGTTATAGCCCCAATAATTTGGTAATTAAAGGCAACAATTTCCCACATGCCTCTGTTAGTGTCGCAACATTAGATAAGCCAGAAACCGTTCCTTTCAATATTTTTACTGCTGTCTTTCCCTTCTTTTTCATAGCTTCATCATTAGGATTATTTCCAACTTCAGCTATAATTTCAACCTGCTCCAAAGCTTCAGCTTTGTCTTCATCATTTAGATCTGACGAGGTAGAGATTGCCTCAATTAGTTGAGACAATAATTCTTTGATACCTGGTTTTGTAGGATCAGACGAGGCAGGTAACTGGTTTATGGACTCGGCAACTGTACCGCTAATCTGAACGTTATCTGACATGATTGCTGAGCCGATTGGTTTAAAGTCCCCTCCTACATCGCCAACTGTCAAGCTCCGACTTTGATCAGTATTGTCATTCATAGTTCAATCACCACAAATTTAGATTGATATATAGCAATTCTAAATCATTTCTAAAATCCCTGGACTTATTCAAAACTCCCTGCTTCTCCCTTCCCTTCTAGCATTCCCCTCCTGGGAGGGGTTAGGGGTGGGTGCCTCCTGCCTTTTGCCTTAAAGCAGGCCATTTCTTCCACGAATCAGATAGGATTGCTATATTTCTATTCCCGACTCCCGACTCCCGACTCCCGACTCCCGACTCCCGACTCCCTAAATAAATAAAGGTTGACCATTGATAGCCAAGGGACACAACTATACATCCCTACAACCATCAACTGTCAACCTTTAACCAATAACTATCGCAATATAGCGTTTATAAATGAGATGTAAACCTAGCAAGGATTTTGTTATTGGACAATAAAGCTGAGGATCTCTTTACCCTCTTGCCTTTAGCATGCATGCCTCTTGCCTTTTTCGCCAAGAATTGTGTTTACAACCCAAATACAAACGCGCTTTGTGACCTCTCAACCAGCCACTTAAGACTAGAAATTCATTTCAGCAGCTTGGACTTTCTCAACTTGCTTCTTCTTAATAACTAGCAACACTTGAGATAGCATAATTGCGCCGATGAAAAGCATCAACCACTTAATCCGAGCTGGGTCTTGTAAGACGACTTCTACATCCCTTTGACCAAATCCACCAACATTAGGATCAGTACTCAGAGGTTGTCCTGATACTACGTTATCTCCTTCAGCAACCAGTAACTCTGGGCCAGGGGGAACCGTATCAACTACAGTCTCGCCGTCTGGGGTCTTGATAGTGACGTCATAGCCAACATACTCTTCAAAGGTAATTTTGGTAATTTCACCAGTGGCAGAGGCATTAAAGGCATTATTATTGCTAAGGTTACCAGCGGGGTAAACCTGACCCCGTCCCCGGTTACCACCAACATGAAGCTGGTATTTACCAAAATAGATATTTTTCTCAGTTCTGGGGTCAGGAGAGAGAACTGGGAACACAATTTCTTGATACTCCTCACCTGGTAGAGGACCAACGAGTACTATATTTTCCTGCTCTTCGCTGTAAGGTTGGTAGTACATGTTTTCGGTTTCTTCTTGCATTTCCTCCGGAATCCGGTCAGGAGGAGCAATCTTGAAACCTTCCGGTAACATCACCACGGCACCGACCTGTAAGCCACCTTTAGAACCATCACCATAGACCTCTTGTGCTTCTAGGTCATAGGGGATCTTAACCACAGCTTCAAATACAGTATCTGGCAGTACCGATTGGGGGATTTCCACTTCTGTCGGTTTCTCTGCTAGGTGACAATTAGCACAAACTATCTTGCCAGTGGCTTCACGAGGGGTTGCTGGAGCAGTTTCCTGTGCCCAGAAGGGATAGGCAGCAGCTGACTGGGGAACTGCCAGATCACTGGCAAAGAAAAGGGCCACAGCTGCCACAACCAAAACGATAGCTCTGGCAATCATCCCCTTGCCACGGTTAACCATCACCGATACATCAGGTGTTCTCATCACTAAGCCAAAAAACTCAAAAATTGGTAATTTAAAAATTGCAACTTGTTAATTGCTAATGGTTGATTAGCACTAGTCAATTAACTAAAAACTAAGGACTAAGGACTAAAGCAATTAACTCCACCAAGGCTCTTCACCAGTGCGGAAGTCAGTTTCTTTCCAGGTGCTGAAGACTAGGGTGTCGTCTTCTGTTACCGTAGCGTGTGCCAAAGCTAGAGACAAAGGCGCTGGTCCACGTACTACCTTGCCAGTATTGTCATACTGGGATCCATGGCAAGGACAGATAAACCGGTTCTTGCTAGCATTCCAAGGCACAACACAGCCTAAGTGAGTGCAAACCGCGTTGAGACCGTAAGCCTCAAGACCTTGATCTTCAGTAACAATCACATAGGTGGGGTCCCCTTTGAGACCTTGAGTCAGGGTGCGATCGCCTACATTGTGACTAGCTAAAAACTCGCTGACCTTGATGTCATTGCCCAAAGCATCTTTAGCTGTGACACCACCACCAGCCCCACCACTGGATGGGGGGATAAAATACTTAACGATTGGGTAGAGAGCTCCAACAAATGTGCCGGTAATCGTCCCAAACGCCAAGAGGTTCATAAATTGGCGACGCCCCATATCTGGAACGTCTGGAGAGCCAGAAGCTTGAGCCATAACTGAACGCCTAAAGGTATACTTTTTTTACAATTCTGGGAAAATTACCAGAATTTTTTGAACCCTGTTTTTCTAACTGTAGTGTAATTTAACCACTGGACAGGGTTGCCCAAATCCCTGCAATATAAGGATTCACGGCTTGAACTATAAGTATTATTACATTCTTTTACGCTTTATCATAAAGTTAAGAAGCGTTGTATTTGTAACGAAATGTAAACATGAAGTTAGGGCAAGAGGCTATGACAGGACAGGACTTGCACCAACTCCTGCTCAATAAGTGGGGACGCTCCTATGACATCCAGATTCGGAGGACTCAAGGGAAAATCTTTGTTCAGATTATGTGGAAGTATCTAGAGCAGCAATCCTTCCCCCTTTCTGAAGCTGAGTACCTAGAGCATTTAGATACAGTAGCCAACTATATCCGAGGTTGGGGAGGAGCCAGCCAGGTGCAACAGTTCATTAACAACACCCGTGAGCGTCCACGACTAGGCAAAGTGGTTAGTATTCCGATCGAACTAGGTGAGCGGTCCTCAGAATGGATGGTAGAGGATTTTTAGGGAGTAGGGAGTGGGGAATCGGGAATCGGGAATCGGGAATCGGGAATCGGGTTTTACCTGACGCAATAATAAGGGGAAAACCAGGAAATGAAGGGACTCGACTGAACTGAATCAGCCACTAACTCTACTACTCCGTCGTTATTAATCATCCATCGATTAGCTTCAATAACTCTAGACCGACGTGAGTTACCTGGATTAGCAGCATTAGCAGCATGATCACGATTTTTCCTACGGCGAGCGCTGTGGCGAGGTAATGGACGTAAATCCACCCACAGGGTTTCACCCCGAAGCGGTTTAGTGGGGTCTGTGGGTAAGCCACCGCGCCCAAATTGGGTAAATTGATTACCTTCATCAGTACCGCAACCAGTGGCAACTAGCAGTTTGGGATTAACAAAATTTTCCGGTAGCTCGAATAATCCAGCGCTAGGGTCGAAGTCAGGTGCATTAATTTCGACAGTACCGCTAAAGGAAGCTCCCAGTTGGGAAGAGGCGGTAATATCACTATTTGGGGTAAGTTGTTCTCGAAATTCAGTGCCAAAAATGCCTAAGGCATTGATAATCACTTGTCCCCCAAAGTCATTTACAGCATTGGCAGTGATATCGCTATTGTCTAGGGCAACTAGCAAGTCAGTATCGATAGTAATATTACCGCCAGTGGCAGCACCTTCGGCATTAGTAGTGATGTTACTGCGATCGCGCATCAGGATTAGCTGGGAATCCAGCTCAATATTACCGAGATCCCCAGCACTGACTTCTGCAGAAAGGGTAGCGCTCCCGTCTAATACAATGGATTCAGCGGTAATCTTGAGATCACCGGCCTCAGCTAACTCCCCGGAACCACTAGCACTGACGGAAATTTCGGCACCATCGCGAACTCTCAAGGTGTTAGTGGTAATAGTCACATCACGTGCAGGGGAGTTACCCTCACAGAAGGCAACAATGCGACTACGAAACTGACCATCCTCTGAAATACCAGTGACCTCTATGTCATTAACATTGAGGATGATATTCCCAGCTGCACCATCCCCGAAGCTAGAAGCAGTGATCTGTCCACTATTGAAGATGTGCAACCGTTCAGCATCTATGATTAAATCACCGCCATCCCCAGTAGCTCCTGGATCCACGGAAAGCGAAACTGTACTGAAAATCCTGGGAGTCATATCTACTATGGAATTACTAACCTCCACTTCAGTGGCCCGAATGGTAATATCACCAGCATCCCCAGAACCAACTGTAGTGGCTACAAGCTGTCCCCCTTCAGCCACTCGTAAACGCCCAGTTTCAATTACTAGATCGCCGCCCTTCCCAGCAATTTCCTCCCTAGTAGTACCAAAAACTGCTCCACTAGTGAATAAGCCACTAGCGAATAGGTCACTAGCATCAGTGCCAATCACATCTACCGACTCGGAGGCATATATCGTTATATTTCCAGCATCCCCATCTCCAGAGGCAGTAGAGCTAAATTGTGCTCCATCACTAACAAGTAAACGGTCGGTTTCAATGATTAAATTACCCCCAGTGCCAGAGCCAAATGTGAATGTAAATAAGCCGCTGGGAAATATACTATCAGCTGAGTGACCAATGGCTGAGATGTCCTTAGCTCTAACTATTATACTGCCCCCATCCCCATCACCCCGATTCATTGAGGTGATCTGAGAGCCATTACGCAACTGCAAAACTGGAGTCTCAATAACCACCCTCCCGCTATTCCCAGTTGTTTCAGATGCGACGTCGTTCTTGATCCTCGAAAAATCTTCAACGCCTGTACCTGTCAGAATCACAGATTCTGTCGCAGTAATGGTAATCTCACCAGCATTACCGGAGCTCAAGGTGCTGGTACTTAAAGTACCTCCGTTCATCTGTAATTGTTTGGTATCAATCACGATTGTACCGGAATCTCCACTACCCCGGGCAAAGCTTGAGATTAAGGATCCATTCTTAACTTCCAGCAATGAGCCTAAATTTAAGGTAATCTGGCCACCAGCACCAGCATCAAAGGTATCGGTGGAAATTCTACCACCATTGTTAAGTATCAATTTGTCGGTATTAATCCTTAAGCTGCCACTATTGCCTGTGCCTCTAGATTCCGATAATAAGCTGCTGTTGGCTTCCACATTCGGATTAAAGTTAGCCGGATTGAATCGGTCTTCCGGTAACGAGACTCCCTCAGTACCAAGGTTTTCTAAAGACACTTGCAAGGTGTAAGTTTCCCCCACTTGTGGGCTTGTGCCCTGGATCAATTGATTATTGCTACCATCAGAGTTGAAGGTACCGACTGCGAGTAAGTAAACCCCTGGCTCAGTGATGGTGGTATCAATTAAGGAGTCGAAGGTCAAATCTCCAAAGACTGCTGTACTGCCACCGGCACCATCAGCAGCTAAAGAATCATCATTGACCTCTAATAATTCTCCTGTACCGCGATTAAACAGGAAAATCCTGGTATCTACACTGTCGTCTTCGAGTGTAAAGCCATTGTCGATGTCGAAAATAGCTCGACTGTTGCCATTCGTGATACTGAAGGAGAAGTAATCCACTTGATTTTCGGCTGTACCCAATACCGTGGTGCCATTAATAATCTGTTCTGGAGTCCGTTCAATGGACACATAGGGTATTCCCAATGGTCCGGATTCCGCTACGTTGGGATTAGGGTCATTAATAAACTCCAGAGCATTTAAGTCAAAGGTTTCTAAGTCCAGGAAAGGATTCGGGACAAAATCCCGACTTCCCCCAGATATAGTCACACTTTCGCTAGCATTAATGGTGATATCCCCAGCATTTCCTATGTTGCTGGTAAGGGTGATAATCTGTCCACCACTTTCCAGGACTAAGGTATTGAGATCGAGTGTGATCGCACCGCCATTACTACTACTGTTGGTTACTGTACCGATAAATCCCCGATTACCTAGATTCAGTGACCCAAAGGCATTGTTGATGGTAATGTTGCCTCCTGTGCCACTAGTATCAACAGCGGAATGAGTGAGAATCCCGCTAAATAACCCATCTCCAGTGAAACCAGAGATATCAATGGTGCCATTAGCATTAATTTCAATATCTCCTGATGCCCCATTGCTATTGGTAACGGTTTGAACTCTTGAGCCACCAGTGATAGTCAGGTCCCTAGTGGTTAGCTGTATGTTTCCGCCATTGCCTATCGCTGAGGTTTCTATATCATTAGCAATCAAACTCTTGTCACTAAGATTGGTATTACCATTAGTATTAATAGTGATATTGCCAGCTACTGCATCTGATATCGATGCTCCATCTGTCAATCCAGCTTGTAAAGTGGATTGAGACATGTCGAAGTTAGCACCATTGATGGCAATAGTTCCGCCATTGACAGACGTTACATCTACTAAGCTACCGTTGGTCAACGAAACATTAGCTGGTTGGACACCATCGGGAAAACTAACGGATGTTGCGCCATTGAGCGTAACTGTTCCTGAACTAGATAATCCTCCTAATTCCACTTCCCTGGCACTTCAACGGTGGCACCATTGAGGTTAACTTCACCCCCAAGTAAAGCCATGGTTTGCCCAGTGTCGATGCCTAAAGTAGCTCCTATCACGTTGACTGAGCCAGGATTGCTACCATATTGCAAACCAGTGGGAATATTGATGGTTAACAATGGTGGGGCATTTGGATCACTAGCGCTAAAGTTGAAACCATTGTCAAATACCGCACTATCAGCAGTGCTAGCTACAAAGGAGCCTGCCACATCTAAGCGAGAGTTTGCTCCAAATCCAATACCATTGGGATTAAGCAAGAATAAATTAGCGCTACCGTTTACTCCCAAAGTCCCCAGAATTTGAGAGAGGTTGCTACCAGTGACACGAGTCAAAATATTGGTAATGCCATCGGGATTAGCAAAATACACTCGTTGACCATTACCAACATTAAATTCCAGAAAACTGTGGAATAAGTTACTATCTCGTATTGCTCCCCCTTCAATTAAATCTGCTACTGCACCACGGATAGTCTGATTAGGGGTAACTTGAGAATTTTCATCCCCCAAGGTACTATCTGGGATAATTTGAGCTAGAGTTGGTGAGGCGAGCAATAAACATAGACTACTGACTTCGAGAAATCCCACTAAGCCCAATTGCATTAGTGAAATGGTATCTCTGGTTCCGCTTGGTGTGAGGCGATTTGTGCTGTCGTTGCAGCTTGATATTGCATTAGGTTTTTGGGATTGGGAGATGCGATCGCATTTCATAGAATTGTCTGGCCGATTAGTCTCAGTCTTAGAGTTCCCCCCACTGTTGGTCAGAGGAACACCTGTGATCAACGGGTGCATCTGATTAAAGCTGTTTGACCCGGTGGGTGGAACAGGCATCTTGCCTGTTGCAATTTTCCGGCGGGCTGTCTCAACGCCTCTTACCCCGATTCCCGATTCCCGATTCCCGATTCCCGATTCCCAATTCCCGATTCCCGATTCCCGATTCCCGATTCCCGATTCCCGATTCCCGATTCCCGATTCCCGATTATTCTAATTAAAATCGATTTTCATACTCGAAAATTATCTTAGTATCGTCTGAAAAATTTGTAGCGCCGCGTAGCAAAACTTCTTCATTAACTCGATAGCGCAAGTTGTACTGAATTGGCTGATCAGTAGTTAACACTTTTAACAACGAAAATGATAAATTATTAGTAATATTAATTCCTGCTTCAGCACCTAGCTCTAAGCTATCAGTGCGTCTATTATCATCTGTAACTGTAGTAGGGAAAATGCGAAACTCATCTAATCCTGCGGCATCACCAATCAGGTTGCTGACATTACTCAGTAGTGCTGAGCCAGCCAGGTTTGCCAAACCCAAGGTAGTATTGCCTCGACCCAAGGTATCCACAAAGCCACCCCCTAATAGAGCAACAATTTCCCCTTCACTACGTTTTGGCATACTATTAAGTTCCACTCGGTCAAAGAGCTGACTTGCTAGCCCTTTTACTTTGGCTTGAACCCGAATAGTTTCTGTAGTGCCAAAATTAGTTGGGCTATCGCTAATTTCATTAGCAAAGGTTTCACTGGTAATGGGTTGTTTCCTAGACTCAATTACTGATGCCACCATCTGCACATCTAACTCTGGGTCTCTGCCAAGAGTGGCTACAAATCGAGCGTTGTTGTTGTAATTTTTATCAAGACGAAACTGAGTTGTAAAGAGATTTACCTGACCGCGCAGTAGCTGAATCGTTCCTTCTGGTCTAATATCGCTCATGTCCCCATTAATTAGAAGGGTACCGCTGGCGAGAAAATCTAATACTGGTAGCTGTCGAACTAGGATATTTTTACCTAAGGTCAACTGTAAGTTATTGAACTCGATTAGTTCGTCACCTGCCGATCCGCTACTCCCGATCGGGGCAGTTTGAGATTCAGAAATGGGTACTCGACCATCAAACAATTCGATGTAACCACCAATTCTAGGATTAAACAGAGTCCCAGTAATGATGGTCTGACCTTGAACACCACCACTGTAAATCCCTTTGAGATTGATGGCTAGTTGATTCAGGTCAACGGTGAGGGGATTCTCTAATGGTCTAGGTAGGTCTCGCAATGGCAAATTCCCTACCGCTACTAATTTACCACCACCAAAATTACCTTGTAAGCTGTCTACAATTTCCATCCGGTTGAAGTTAAACCGGATTTTGCCATTAACTTCTGTCAGGGGTTCGGGTAGAGATTGGGCAGCAATGGTAGCGTCTTGTACATTAATGTTACCAATAACGGTAAGTTGCTCCAGTTGCTCTCGCCAATCTTGGTCTTGGTCAAAGGTACCGGAAATATCTAAATCTACTTGTCCTTTACCATCAACCCAAGTGATTTGTTGATTGGTAAGCATGTTCAATCGGGCAAGTCCTTCGTTTTGAACCGTCAGTTGTACACTAACTTGCCGATTTTCTGGCTCTACTTCGGCAAAGGGTAACTTGTAGGGGATTTTGGCATTTACAGTTAGGGGTTCAGACTCTTTGGTCAGAAAACTTTGGGCAAAGACGTTCAACCGCGCATTGTTGTAACTAAAGCTGCCTTTGATGGATTCGAGGGGTGTTCGGTTTAGGCTGGCATCCACTACAGATATTGCTCCCCTAGCTTGGGGATTGCTTAGACTTCCATAAAAGTCCGCTGTGGCATCAACAAATCCTCCGTAACCAACAGAGCTCGGAAATCTGAACACTTCTCGAATCAAGGAAACCGGAACTTTCTTTAGCCTGAGCTGACCGGATGGACCTTGTTCACTGATACTACCGGACAAGGTGGCTAGGCTCTGTCCCGATTGAACCCGCACAGGTAAAAGATTCAGTACCCCTTCTTCAAAATTCCCTTGGGCGATAATTGTCTGAGCTTTATAGGAACCCCACTGCCAGTTTTCCCCCTTGAAATTAAATTCCGCACGGATGCCATCTTTGAGTGAACCTTCCATACTGATACTGCCAGTAAAAGTACCATTCATGTCGGTAAGTTCTGGCAAGAATAAGTTCTCTTGACGCTGCTGCCGTTGTCTGTTTAAGAGGGTGACTATTTCTGACATCCGCCGCAGGGGTTTTTTGAGACCATTTTGTGGATTACCTACTCCAGTAACAGCAAGATCAGCAGCTGTGCCGTAGACGGGCGCTTGCAAGCCTCGACCTAGGTCAGTGATCTCAAATAGTTGTAGGGTAGTTAGAATATCCTGAATTTCTCCAAGCTTAGCCTGGAGTTCCCCTTTAAATTCTGGTCCGTTGGGGGTTGGGGTGAGGTTGGCAGCAAATAAGTATTGACTATCACCTTTTTGAAACAAGCCATCGGTTAGAGTAATCCTCCCTTGCTGGTATTGGAAAAAGCCTCTTAACAGATTACCTCTGAGGTTGTCAAATATGGGATTTGCGATCGCAATTTCACCGGATGACCCAAAGGTCTTGAGGTTGAGAGCAATGTTCCCAGATATGTCTCCCGCCAAGGGTTTGGTTAACCATGGTTCGAGTTTTTGACCGTCTACCATACCACTACTCAAGGCTAGACTCTTAATGGTATTGATGGGGAAATTCTCTACGGTCATTTGTAGCTCATCCCCTGACCGAATCCCAGTAGCGGTTTTGTCCTGATACTGCACCAAAAAGGATACGGGTTGGTAATTGGGGTCTAACACAACCTCCAGTTTCTCTTGATTACCTGCTAGCTGGAGATTTACCCCTGAGTTTGGTGCTATACTTACTCGACCTGTCAGTAGGGATTCAAACTCCAGGGGACCAGCAAAAAAGTACCGCAGTCTTAAGTCACCGTTAATTGTCGGAGCTTGAGGAGTACCAGCAATGCGACCGTTAAAACCGACTAAGCCTCCTAAATTGAAGGCATAAGGCAGGTCAGCAGGTAATCGTTGCAAATTCAAATCCTCTGCTTGTACCTGGAAATCAAAGGTCTTAATTGCTTGTAAGCCCTGACTGCCTGGGTTTAGATTGACAAAACCATTAGCATTGAATCCCTCGGCTATCGCTTCTTTAATCTCTAGCTTTTGACCATTCCAATCAAAGGATGTGGCTAGGGAACGCTCAAGTATAGAAATGCCTTCACTAAAATTCAGCTTACCCTGAGCTTGGATTGCTGATAGAGCTGTATCTGGTGTCAATAGCAACGGAGCAGAAATATTGACACTGCCATTGAGACGTCCTCGTAAATCAGGATTAATCTCCCACAACTTGAGATTAGTAGGCTGGAAAACTCCCTGAAATTTACCATTGCTAAACTCAGCTGTTCCTAGTAATTGACCACCAGCAACCTTGAGTTGTCCAGACCCTTTGCCCTGAATGGCGTCAATGGTTAAATTAGTTAGATTACCAGAGAGATTGACATTCCCGGAAAGAGGGCCATTGAATTGGGGCGGGACCGGAACAAGAGCACCCAAGTCAAGATTAGAGGTTTGTACCTTGGCCTGGAAGTTACCATTGGCAATATCGATTTGAGAAGCCTGAATCCTACCCCCTTCAACATCTAGAGTACCAGACCCACTAGCGGTAATGCTGCTAGGACTTACTGAATCTAGATTTCCTGAGATGGTAAACTCCCCGGAGGCTGGACCGTCGAATTGCGATGGTATTGGTCCGAGACGACCTAACTGGAGATTGGATGCTACTACTTGAGCTTTGAAGTTGCCTTTAGCGATATCGACTGCATCAGCTTTAATGGTTCCTCCTGCTAGGTCTAAGCTACCAGACCCACTAGCAGTAATGGTGCTAGGACTTACCGAATTCAGATTCCCTGAGATGCTAAAGTCCCCGGAAGCTGAACCGTTGAATTGCGGAGGTATTGGTCCAAGACGACCTAACTCGACATTGGATGCTACTACTTGAGCTTTGAAGTTGCCATTAGCGATATCGAAAGCATCAGCTTTAATGGTGCCTCCTGCGACATCTAAACTACCAGACCCACTAGCGTTAATAGTACTAGGACTTACCGAATCCACATTTCCTGAGATGGTAAACTCCCCGGAAGCTGGACCGTCGAATTGGGGAGGTATTGGTCCAAGACGGCCTAACTGGAGATTGGATGCGAGTACTTGAGCTTGGAAGTTGCCTTTAGCGATCGCGATCGCATCAGCTTTAATAGTCCCTGCTGCTAGATCTACACTACCCGATCCACTAGCGGTAATCGTACTAGGACTCAAAGACTTTACATTCCCTGAGATAGTCAACTCCCCTGAGATGGGACCTTTAAATTCAGAGGGTACTGGTGCTAAGGCTTCTAGAGGAATATCAGAGGCTTGGACTAGGGTAGAAAAACCACCATTGATCAGTTTTACCTTGGTCGCACGCAAGGTACCACCATCAACCGTTACGCTGCCGTAACCGCTAGCACGGAGGGTTTCTGGCTCTAAAGAATCAAGGCGACCGGACAGATTAAATTGACCATTGAACGGTCCAGAGAATTGTGGCGGTAGAGATGGTGCAGGTAAGGTTTTGATGATTGGTGCCACAGAAATATTCTTAGCTTCTACTAACCCCTGCCAGCGCCCACCCCCCACTTGAAAATTAGTAGCTCTGAGAACACCATCACCCATGGGCAGATTAGCATAACCAGTGGCACGAAAATTCTGGGGCTTGTCCAGGGGAGAAAAGATCTGGGTTCTGCCATAAATTCGACCCACAGGAATGGGTAGATTAAATCCATACTGTTTTGCGATCGCATTCGCTGGCACATTCACAGCTTTGAGATCAAATACTGCCCCCCCCTGATCCATAAATTTGATATCCCCCTTGCCTGTGACTAAGCCACCCACTGTTGGTTTTGCCTGCAAGTTTCTAATGGCCAGCTCAGTATTAATAACACTAAAGTCAGCAGTAATAGAGCTGAAGCTCACCTTGTCAAGGGTGGCGGGAGTAGTGGTAAACGCCTCTCCAATCACAATCGGGTTGTCAATAGGTCCAGTTACCTGAAACGTAGCCTGTGCTTTACCTAAAGTAGTTACTGGTAGCTCTTTGATCCCAAAGGTCTGTGCATACTGCTGTATCTGAACCGGTTCGGTTGTTGCTCTGAGCTTGTAGCCTGACTCAATATCCAGCATTCCCCCAATTTGGGCAGGTACTTGACCGAATCGGCTAGTTATGTTACCGAGCCAAATCTGACTCCCTCGAAAGTTCAGCTTACCTTTGCTTTCAGTGAACAGTTGGGGCAAGGGTTCTAAGCGGGCGATGGTGTCAGAAAAGCTAATCGTACCCCAATACTGCCAAGGCTGTTCAGCATTATTCCGTTGTATTCTCAGGTTGCCACCCAGTTTACCCCCTTGAAGCTTCAGGGGAATCAGAAGTACTTTACTAACCTCTGCTGCACTAACGTTATCGACATCAAGGTGCAAGTCAGTTTCTTGTTGAGAGAGGCGGTAATCTCCCTTAACCTTTAAATTTCCCCCACTTAACGGCTGACTATTTACATCAAAGCGAATCAGCTGACCTCCGTCGAGAAATTTACTTTTACCCCTAACTTCAGTAAATATCATCGGTGGTTGTTTGATTCCCACTTTAGATCTTGGCACCACTACCACATCCGCATCCCGCCACCGCACCACCTTTGGGTCTACCTTAAACGCCGAATCTTGGGCAGTTTGTGTAAATGCTGTAGACACCCAGGTTAAATCTTTGTCCTGTTCAACATATATATTCGGTTCAACTAGGGTTACATCCAGTTCTAGGGTTCTGGTAAACAGCAGTTTAACCGGGTTATAGGTTACCTTCACTGCCTCCGTGACAAGATGATCGGGATCGGTAGGGGTAGCAGGTATTTCCGAAGAACCAAACCGTACACCATTTAGGGAAAAGCCCTCCACTGGTCCGACATTGACTTTCCGGTTAAGAAAGCTAGATAAATTTTTCTCTACCGTTGGTGCTAATTGCTTCTGGATGAAATACCAAGCAAAAAGGCTTCCGCCCCCTATCCCAGAAGCTAGCATCATGACCATTAGCATGAATACCGGACGTAGCAGCCTCTGCCAAAACCCTCTACTTACCGTAGGTTCTGGAGTATTTTCCGGAGTAGGCTCTGGTAGATTACCAGGATTGGAAGAATTACTCATCTTGATTGGTTTGCACCTTACAACTGGAGTTCCGAGGGAATATGGGGGCATCGTCATCTTAATTTATCAGGGAAATATCGGGAGTAGGGGTATCCGTTGTGGGTACTTAATACCAAGTGCGTTTCAAGAGGATTTCACCATTGCCAATCATGATTGGGAAGAGGGGGAGGAGATTGAAGAAGGTGCTGTGTCCAAATGGTGTGAATGCAACTCGGGATAAGGCAGATAACACTACTACTTTTTTTCTATGACGAAATTCCCTATCTTGATAGTTTCCAGAGCCAAGATTGATCGGTAGGTTTAACCCTATAGTTATAAGTGGTTTCAATGCCCTGACGTAATTCCTCTGACGGTCGATAAAGTAAAACATTTTTGAAACCCTCCGGAATTTCCGGTATGTTGGTAGAGCTATTGGATTTATCCAATAACATCAGCTGTACATCCGGACGAAGTAGATGACACAGAGATAGAACCCTACCGGGAATTTCATTACTGATCAAAAGTGGTTGTGGGATTTGATTAATCCAAGCGGCTACCGAGGGATTATTGCGACTCTTGGCATAGCTCTTGTGCCACCAAACTGGCAGTTGAGAGCTGACTATACAGGAGAGTATGCCGCTAAATGCTAGAGCAATTGCTATAGACTTCCAAGGCTTAGGATTTTGTCGGGTTTTTCCCATGGGCACCATGTCATGGTCACCCCTTACTTGCTGATTTTGCCTATCTTCGGGATTTGCTAAATTTCCATTCATCATGCCCATTGTGGGCAATCCCTTTTTTCCCTTATCTTTGGTAAGTTGTCCTGAGTTTTTAGCTTCGGTTGTCAGGAAATAAGCAATGGCTAATTGAATACCTAGATAACAGGGAATAGCATAGCGAGTAATGCTAGAACGGCGACCACCTAATAGCACATCTGGAGCGATGAGAGCAATTCCTGTCACTCCAATTAAGGTAATAATAAATACCCAAGCATGCTGAGGAGCTTTACGACAAAGATAGTAGAGGGCGTATACTGCTAAACATAAACTGAGATAGTGGAGGGGACTCAAAGGATGGATGCCTTGGTTAACATCAAAGAAAATCCGACTGAGGTTTAAGGTCCAAAATAGGGGTAAAAAGCCTGAACGACTATGATTAACTGAGTCAGTATTAGCGATAAATTTGGAGAAATTAATGATAACAATGATTAGCCAAGGTGAAAATAGCAATACTCCTCCTAAGCAGGCTAGTAAATAGCTAGTTACTCCCTTAGTCCAGCGACCACCTTCGGTAATTAGTACATACAATCCCTGTCCAATTAAAACAAAGGCTGAGAAAGGGTGAGTATAAAGTGCTAAGGCAACAGTAAAGCTATAGATAATCCATCGATAAGGTTTTTTAATTAATTGCTTTATTCTAGAAGAATTCATTGCCCATAATAGCACTGCACTAGAAAGCAAAATAGTAACGGTCCATAAACTATATTCTCGGGCTTCTTGGGCATACAAAACATGAAAGGGAGAAATGGCAATTATGGCAACAGCTACCCAGCCGATTAATTTTGAACCAAATAGTTCTAAGCATAGCCAGTAAGCACAGGGCAATGCTAATAAGCTAATTATTACTGATAGCAGTCTGATCGTTGCTACAGAATTGCCAAAGGTTTGTAACCATAACCTGGCCATTAGGTAGTAAAGGGGCGAATGTTCTGGATTACCTGCTAGGGAATTAATGGTGTCGTTTATATCTTTTTGATAATTAGGAAATTGGTAGTATTTTAACAAATTTTGTACGCTAATAATCTGACCATCGAAAATTTCTTCTACTAGTTCAGTTCGAGTGTGACCAGAAATTCTGAGGGAGGTCATAGTCTCGTCGTACCAGTAAACTTTACGGTCTAGGTTGTAAAATCTAAAGACTACTCCCAGTACGATTACGATGATCAGTAAATTTCTAAACCAGATAGAATCAAGAGTAATTTTCTTGATCATGTTAATTACGATAATTAGGGGATAATTGAAACTATAGCAAAGGGAACAGGGAGTAGGGAACAGGGAGTAGGGAACAGGCAACAGGGAACAGGGAGTAGGGAGTAGGGAGTAGGGAGTAAGGATAAATAGGAAAGAAATCCAAATATTTTTTGATGTTATGAGCAATCATCAAGATTGTTTATGATCTATTTATAGCGTTTCTAGGACTCATGAGGTACACATTATTTTTTCCCTCTTCCCTCTTCCCTTTTCCCAGATCCGCTGTAAAGTGTAAAGAGAGTTTTAATAAAATTAGTCTCAAAGAAGACTGTACCTCATAAGTCCGATAAACGCTAATTTAAAATATAAAAAGGATAATTTAAAAGGAATACTTTAAAATTCGCTATAGCGTTTCCTAGTAAGGGTGAGGTACATCTAAAGTTTATTACTTGCTCCCTACTCCCTACTCCCTACTCCCTACTCCCTATTCCCTATTCCCTATTCCCTTTCCTTAATTACCAAGTAACGGCAACGTTTTTTAAAATTGTCATGGGACCATGGTCTTTCAGACGTTTCATTTGCTCTTGGTTTCGGACTAGGAGAGCTCCAGCAAATCCGAGGGAGTTGACACCAATTGACTGGAAATCTGCTTGAGAACGGGGTAAAAGCAACATCCATTGCCGTGTGGCGAGGAGATTGTAGGCACCGGATTGCTTGTTACCATTGGCATTATTCCATGGCAACCCTACTGCACTGAGTAATCTATGGTACAACTCAAGGGCGGGAAGAGCCGCATCCCAGGTCGAGTTTACCCAACTAGGGTCAAGCTTAGCAATAGCATGGATGAAGGGCAGGGTTGGGATGGTGCCAACAGAATCCTGAAAGTTAGCTGATGCGATCGCATTTTCTATCGGGATGTTCACTCCTTCAGGAGCTAGGGGCAGAGGAACTAGTTGCAAGTGCTTGTGTCGTTGACTCGCACCACCAATCGTTCCAGCATTATAGAATGCCAAGCCATCAATTTCGGCAAGACATGCCCACATAGCAGCAAAATCCTGCAAAGTCAGCCAAGTATCTTGCTCCTCGAAAGCACGGGTTATGATCAGCAGGTGATGGTCAACTACGTTGTATTTGTTCAACAGACACAGGTGGGTGTCGGAAAGGTCTGCTACAAATAAATCTTGTTCGTAGGGAAGAAAAGGGTTGAAATCCTTGGATGAAGTAGCTGTTTTTTCCTCTTGCTTCTTTTTGGCTTTGTCTTTCCGTACCAGATTAGACAAAATCCGCACCAGGAAGCGAATACCCTCCTGTTCTACGAATTCGTATTCTGTCGCTATGGAGTGGAGTGCTTTACATTCAATAGCGTGTTCAGTTTGTGCTTTCAGTTTCGGCCACAATGTACCTGGTTCTAGTACTAGTGTTCCTTCGGCAATTGGTTGTTCCTGAGTCATAGCGATCGCATTTCCTTCAGCTTCTATGGCAATTTTAAATCATTTGTCAAAAAGCAAGCCTATGCGCTACGCGCACGCTGCTTGAGGTGCCGTCAGCTGTCAGCTGTCAGCTAAATGCTTAAACTAAACCTCGAATAGGGAGCAGGGACTTCGGAGCAGGGACTTCGGAGCAGGGGGAAGAAAGTTGACTGTACCTATTTAGAATAATAAACGCTATTATCTTATTGATTAACGTAAAAAAAAATAACCCTATAAATTTAAAATAAAGTAACTATTTAAAAATATAAACTACCCTATTTATTTGAAACAAAATGTAAAATTAATTTATAATAAAAAAAACTGACCCCTTTGCTACTACTCCCTACTCCCTACTCCCTACTCCCTACTCCCTACTCCCTACTCCCTAAAACCCAGTAAAAAGTCCCTCAACCAATTGAGCACTGCTATATATAAAAGTAATCCTAAAGAGGTAATCCCATCCCATGATCACAGGAAATTATGAACTGGCTGAACAGCGGGTAATTTGCAACAATGTCAGTTGGCATATCTTTGAACAATTACTCACAGAATTAGGAGAAGACCGCTCCACTCGCTTGGCTTACGATGACGGAAGATTAGAAATTATGACTCCCTTAGGCCCCCATGAAAATAATAACAGCTTTATTGAACGCTTGATTGGTGCGATCGCTGATGAATTAAATCTAACTATCAAAACCTTTGGCTCCTTGACTCTTAAGCGAGAAACACGGTTAAAAGGTGCAGAACCTGACTCCTGTTACTATCTCCAAAATGAGCCATTGGTAAGACATAAGCAAACCATTAATTTAGATCATGACCCACCGCCTGATTTAGTCTTAGAAGTCGATATCACCAGTGGNACTCCCTACTCCCTACTCCCCACTCCCTACTCCCTACTCCCTACTCCCTACTCCCTACTCCCTACTCCCTAAAACCCAGTAAAAAGTCCCTCAACCAATTGAGCACTGCTATATATAAAAGTAATCCTAAAGAGGTAATCCCATCCCATGATCACAGGAAATTATGAACTGGCTGAACAGCGGGTAATTTGCAACAATGTCAGTTGGCATATCTTTGAACAATTACTCACAGAATTAGGAGAAGACCGCTCCACTCGCTTGGCTTACGATGACGGAAGATTAGAAATTATGACTCCCTTAGGCCCCCATGAAAATAATAACAGCTTTATTGAACGCTTGATTGGTGCGATCGCTGATGAATTAAATCTAACTATCAAAACCTTTGGCTCCTTGACTCTTAAGCGAGAAACACGGTTAAAAGGTGCAGAACCTGACTCCTGTTACTATCTCCAAAATGAGCCATTGGTAAGACATAAGCAAACCATTAATTTAGATCATGACCCACCGCCTGATTTAGTCTTAGAAGTCGATATCACCAGTGGTTCTTTAGATAAGCGTCCTATTTATGCAGCGCTTGGTGTCCCTGAATTGTGGCGTTATAATGGACAAAAATTAGAAGTTTTTGTGCTACAACAACCGATTTTAATTTATAATCAAGTAAATCAGAGTCCAACCTTCCCTTGGATGCCTTTGAATGCTATTCCTAGGTTTATTAACCAAAGTTTAGTCGATGGCGAAACAGCAACATTACGGGCGTTTAGGGCTTGGGTTAGAAAACAAAATAATTTGGATTGAAGTTTTATAGTAGTTATCAATTGGGTGAGGTATACAATTTCTGGATTTTAGGGAACAGGGAACAGGGAACAGGGAGCAGGGAGCAGGGAGCAGGGGGAAGAAAATTGTAAGCATTCAGCTATCAGCTATCAGCCGTCAGCTATCAGCTAATGCGCTACTTGAGGTGCTACACCGAACAGCTTTTGAATAAAACAAGTAAGCATTGGTTTAATCTCTGTTACGTCAGCACCTCAAGTAGCGTGAGCCATTCCCTTAGCCTGGCTATTCCCGTAGCCTAGCCTTTGGCCTTTGGCCTTGGCTGACGGCTGACGGCTGACGGCTGAATGCTTACAGAAAATTGAATGTACCTGATCAGGATAATAAACGCTATACTATTAGCAATTAACATTCAAAAAATAAGCATAAAAAAAATACTATAACTTGAAATTACAACAAATAAATTATAATAAATTTATGTTCAATAATTTTTGATAATAAAAACAACTCTGATATCTTTCCTACTATTCCCGATTCCCGATTCCCGATTCCCGATTCCCTGTTCCCTACTCCCTATTCCCTATTCCCTATTCCCTACTCCCTACTCCCTACTCCCTACTCCCTACTCCCTAAAAAAATGACTAAAAACTTGATTCCCCAAAGTGAAGCTCCTGCCTCTCCTAAAGAAACGCTACCTAGCATGTATGACCTGCCAAGTGAGAATCCGGAGGAACCTGGTTTGCCAGACGAATTTCACGATTTACAACCAGAATTATTAAGTCGCACCTTTCGTTGTCAGTATTACCCTTCTGAGGAAGTATTTATTGGTACAGATTTAAATCTTTACTATGATGTGCGCCATCCTCAATGGTATAAACGCCCGGATTGGTTTTTAGTAGTGGGAGTTACCCGTTTATACGAAGGCACTGATATTAGATCTAGCTATGTAATTTGGCAAGAAGGAGTTAATCCCTTTATAATTGTAGAATTGCTATCACCGACAACTGCAAAAGACGACTTGGGGGATAACCTAGATCAAGAATCTCAAGCATCTATAAGAGTTGATGGAAATAGTGATAAGATTAAACTACAAGATAGTAATAAAACTAGTAATAGTAGCAGTGAGCGTACCCATCAAACTATTCCTTCCAAGTGGGAAGTCTATGAGCAACGATTACGGGTACCTTATTATCTCGTGTTTAGTCGCTATACCAACCAAATTCGGTTTTTCAAATTAATCGGAGCTGGTTACCAAGAGCAAGGGATTTTAGCTGACCCACCCCAGATTTGGATTCCAGAACTAGACATAGGTGTGGGATTGTGGTGGGGAGAGTATGCTGGCATAACTCGTAATTGGTTGCGCTGGTGTGATGGTTCGGGAAATTGGCTTCTGACTGATACCGAACAGGAACGGGAAGCAAAAGAACAAGCCCAGCAACAAGTGAAACAGATTATAGTCAATCTGTTGCAATCAGGGATGGATGTTGAACAAGTTGCTAATATCACTGGAGTTGATCGGGAGGAAATTAGATCATGTTCAGATAATCAGTTATAAAAACATAGCTTCCTTCTGCTAGGGAATCGGGAATCGGGAATCGGGAATCGGGAATCGGGAATAAGGATATAATTATAACTATGGCGTTGCTTAATAATGGAAGGATTTGCGCGACGTGAAAGCGTCAAGTTGAACCAAAGCCTGAAATGGCTTTCTGGAGAG
>NZ_MKZS01000001.1:7704847-7705099 GCF_001942495.1 Moorena bouillonii PNG | reverse complement strand
TGGGTTTCCCTACCGCTCAACCCAACCTACGTTTTTAGGTGTGCCACGCCACTACTGGGGTGGCACATTTAAAATGGTGCAATAAGCGTAGGTTGGGTTGAAGAATGAAACCCAACACCAGTAACGCTTTGTTGGGTTTCCCTACCGCTCAACCCAACCTACGTTTTTAGGTGTGCCACGCCACTACGTAATATTTTCAAATATGAGATGCACCCGCTACTCCCGACTCCCGACTCCCGACTCCCGACTCCC
>NZ_MKZS01000001.1:7689399-7704725 GCF_001942495.1 Moorena bouillonii PNG | reverse complement strand
ACTTCTTAATTCTTAATTCTTAATTCTTAATTCTTAATTCTTAATTCTTAATTCCCTATTCCCCATCTCCTGGATTTCCCGTCGATAGCGGGGACGTGCTGGTATTCCCCAGCATACTTGCTGCTCTGGGATATTACTAAACACACTGCTGCGAGCACCAATAACAGCATTGGCTCCAATTTGGACACCGGGAGCAACGAAACAATCGGCGGCAATCCAGGCTCCATTACCAACACTAATCTCAGATGTGATTAAACCAAAGGCTGGGTCTTTCATATCGTGGCTACCAGTACAGAGGTAACATTTTTGAGAAATAACGCAATGACTACCAATGCGAATTCTATCCAAGCTGTATAAAACCACATCATCCCCAATCCAACTATAGTCACCAACTTCTACTTTCCACGGGTAAGTAAAACGAGCCGTGGGTCGAATGATCACATTAGTACCAATCTTGGCTCCAAATAGTTGTAACAGCCATCGGCGGAAACCATTGAAGTTATGAGGACTTAAGGGAAATGCGATCGCTTGCACTAACCACCAGAGTAAGATTAACCAGCCCGGACGTCCTCGGTCAAACCAAGATTGGTCGTACTGGCGTAAATCCACTAAGGGTTCTAAATCTAACGCTGGTAGTTTACTTAAGTCATTAGTCATAATTTAGACTCAGGTATTTGTAGAGACAACTGATGGCTTTGGCGTTACTGGTGTCTGTGCTGGTTCAGTTTTTTCTACATTCAGCTTACCGCTAAACTTTTGTAACTCATAGAGTTTGACACCAATTTGATATTCATACTGACTCAACAGGCGTCCATAAATGTACCCAGCTTTTCCATCTAAAAAGCCCAGCTGGATAAAGTAAAACAAAATAAACCGCAGTAATGGTTTAAACGGTAGTCGAACCCAGATTTTTTTCAGAAACCGCTTACGCTGCACTGCGTCTCCAAATAGATTTCCCCCGATGGTGCCAGAGTCATCTTTACCTGTTAGTAGATTCAGATAGACACGAGCTTCCCAATTGGAGTAGCGATTGTGCCGTTCTAGCCAATGGTAAATGTCCTTAAAGTCAATGTGCAGCATATCATTTTCAAGATAGCCAGCTTTGCCTTCTAGGACAACGTGTTCATGGACTTCGTTGTCTCCAGTATTGGGAATTCCTTCCGTTTTTAGGTTTTCGTAGCGACCTTTTTCGTGCTTAAACAACCGTAGATTCCAGTCTGGATATTTGCCACCAAAGCGAATCCATTTCCCGAGGAAGAATACTCTACGATTGATATAGTAGCCGTTATAATCAGGATTTTCGATTGCCACAGCAATTTCATCCCAAAGTTCTGGAGTAATGCGCTCGTCACAATCAACAATTAATACCCATTGATTACGGAATTCAATATTTTCTAAGCTCCAATTTTTCTTTTTGGGCCAAAACCCATCAAAATAGAATTGAACTATGTTTGCACCGTATTCTTCCACAATTTCAATGGAGCGATCGCTACTTTGGGAATCGACAACAAAGACTTCATCCGCTCTATTAACACTCTCAAGACAAGCTGGTAAATTAGCTTCTTCATTTTTGGCTGGAATTAGAACTGATACCGGAAGTTTAGTGTTAGGGGATTTCATAATTAAACACCTGCAATTGTGGAAGTTTTATGAAAAGTCTATTGGCCTAGAATAACTAACAGCAAACCTTAACTAAAATTAAGGCTTATCAGTCAACAGTTAACAGTCAACAATCAACCAAAATTATCTGTGCTATAGCAAAGGGAACAGGGAACAGCGGATCTGGGAACAGCGGATCTGGGAGTAGGGAATATCGCATCAAAATTCTCTCAATTCCTACACGGATTGCTATATAATATAATATTACCTCTTATCCAGTCTCATTAATTACTGGACTGGTTGTGGGATACAGAGGAGTTGCTCCTTTGTAGCATTCCTTTAATTACTGCACTCAGATAACCGATTTGACCATAGGCATAAACCAAATTATCAAAGCGCAGAGCTGGATTGCGGAAGTGCTTCAAGGATTTGTAGATTCCTCGGATCATTCGTTCACCTCCCCGTAAAAATTGGGCAGTACCAGCACGACCAACCAATTGTTCACGGTAACACTCGCTAATACCTTGCCACCAACCACGATTCAAAAACCAACGTTTATTGATTCGTTCTGGGGCAACATTGTGAGCTACTAGAGCATCAGGCAGATAAGCAACCTGCCAACCATCCTGGAGAGCTAATTCTGTCATATGTAACTCTTCATTAGATAACAGATTTTTACCCACACGACCTAAATTGACATCAAAACCACCGATTTCCTCCAGGAAAGTCCGCCTGATCGAGTAATTTAAACCTCTGGGAGTCAAACCAGGATTTTGGATCTTTTTTAGGGAATCACCTAGGTCATAAGCTCCCAAATTTCCGGCTAGGTCTGGTGATAACCAGGAGGGAGAGGTAATGCCATCTGGCCACAATAGGGTTACTTTACCACCAGCAATTGCTAGTTTCTCGTTACTTTGATAAGCTTGGTAAATTGTCTTAAGCCAACGGGCACTGGCAACCGCATCATCATCCAGATAAGCTAAAATAGCAGCACGGGCAGTGGCCGCCCCGGTGTTACGAGCCACGGATAAACCAAGTACGGGTTCATAAACATAGTTTAGTCGAGAGTTGTCCAAGCGTTGGTCAACTATGTTACGGGTGCGATCGCTTGAGGCATTATCGACCACAATTACTTCATAATCGGCAAAATCCTGCTGTAGCAAGCTATCAATGGCGGCACCCAAATATTCTTCGCGATTGTGGGTGCAGATGATGGCAGAAATTAGAGGCTCTGACATAGGGAACCTGATCGAAGAAGCTTCATTATTAGTATTCCCTACTCAAGCAGTATTGTTCAACCTTCTTTGGTCAGCGGTCAGTGGTCAGTGGTCAGTGGTCAGCTTATTTTATTCAAAAGCTCGCACCTCAAGTAGCCTGCCCTACGGCCAATGGCTATGCCCCTAGCGTGCGCGTAGCGCACGCTACTTGAGGTGCTATCAGCTATCAGTTATGAGCTATTAGCTATCAGCTATCAGCATTAAGCTTATGCCCTAGGCGCACGCTGCATTAGGTTGAAGGCTGACGGCTGACGGCTGACGGCTGACGGCTGAATACTTACCTTTGCAAAGATTCCCATACTTCGGTTTACTCTTTTTATAAGCATCTTTGAGAATTATTAATCCAATTTACCGAAACTCTTATTGGTTATGGCAGTTACTATCAAGCAGTTGAATCAATGGAAACAACAGGAGCGCCAGATTGTGGTGCTGACTGCTGCAGATTATGCGATCGCTCAGCTGTTGGATGAAGCGGGAGTAGACATAATCATGGTCGGGGATTCTCTAGCAATGGTTACGCTGGGTTACTCCACAACGCTGCCAGTGACCCTTGATGACATGATTCACCATGCCAAAGCGGTGTGTCGCGGTGTTAAACGGGCATTAGTGGTTTGTGATTTGCCGTTTTTGAGTTATCAGGAAAGTCCTCAGCAGGCAATCCACTCTGCCGGTCGAGTGTTGAAGGAAACTGGGGCAGTGGCAGTGAAGTTGGAGGGAGGATATCCTGCCATGGCTGAAACCGTGGGGAGGCTTACGGCTGTGGGAATTCCGGTGATGGGTCATGTAGGTTTAACACCCCAGTCTATTAATCTGCTAGGTTTACGGCAACAAGGAAAAACACCGGAAACTGGGGAGCGGATTTTGCAGGATGCGATCGCATTGGAGCAAGCGGGTGCCTTTGCTATCGTTTTAGAACATATTCCACCGGATTTAGCAAGGTCAATTACACAAAAATTAACTATTCCCACCATTGGCATTGGAGCTGGACCCCACTGTGATGGGCAGGTGTTAGTGACAGCGGATTTACTAGGGCTTTCCGAGCGCCAGCCACCCTTTGCTAAGTCTTATGGGAATTTGCGCCAGGTAATTACCCAAGCCGTGCAGGAGTTTAGTACTGAGGTTCGTTCTGGAAAATTTCCATTAGACCCATAATCAAGATATCATTGAAGTAAAAGCTTCACGATGAAAATAGATAGAAGATTTTTTCTTATTGGCTGGATTAGTGCGATCGCTTATGGATTTTTTTCCAAGCTTAATGCTCAACCCTATAATCCAGCAGCTAGAGGAAAAATTGTTATCAATCAAATAGGTTATTACCCAACTGGGCCTAAGTTGGCTTTCTTAATCAATGCCCCCAATTCGGAAAACAAGCAGGTTGAACTGGTTGATTTAATCACTCACAAAACGGTTTTTGTGACCAACCTGGGAAATTCCGTAAGCGATAAAGCCAGTAATGATAAAATTAGAGTTATTGATTTTACTAAATTCGATAAATCAGGTAGCTATTACCTCAAATACGGCTATAGTCAGTCTTATCCGTTTGGCATTGGTAAGCAAATCTATAAGGATACCTTTACAAAGCTACTCCGGTCATACTATTTGCAACGGTGCGGTGTTGCTGTAAATGATTCAGTATCTGGAGTAAAACATCCCCCCTGCCATCTCAAAGATGGGATTATTGCCCACAACGATGAGTTTCATAAAGCTGGTGACTTCAAATCTGCCCAAGGTGGCTGGCATAATTCTGGGGATTTTGCTAAATATGTTGCGCCAATGACAGTCACCATCGGACGGTTGTTAAGCTTGTACGAGCAATATCCTAAATTATTTAGGGACAACCAATTAACTATACCAGAAAGCGGCAATGGTAGACCTGATCTACTCGATGAGGTCAAAGTAGGATTAGATTGGCTGTTGAAGATGCAGCGGGAGGATGGTGCTGTCTACCGCAAGTTGTCAGGAAAGAATTGGCCAGGGGAAATTCTACCCAATCAAGATACTCAGCCACGGTACACTTTTGGTATCTCTACACCTGAAACTGGCAAGTTTGCAGCAGTAATGGCAATGGCTGCTAGAGTTTATACTCCCTTTGACAAGCAACTGGCTCAAACCTACTTACAAGCGGCACAGAAAGCCTGGGGGTTTCTCCGAAAACAGCGATCTATGAAGGTGGATTGGCAAGAAGGAGATGACACCGGTTCAGGTAAGTATCTTTTTGGAGAGTGGGATCAGCAAGAATCCTTAAAAACCGATCAAGATGACCGCTTCTGGGCAGCCGTAGAACTGTATATTACTACAGGGAAGACTAGCTACGAGAAATACTTAGCTAAAACTATCACCGCCTTCGACTATGGTGAGTTTGGTTGGAAAGATCCCTCTCCTCTAGCAATGGTTAACTATTTGGTGCAGAAACAAAGGAAGGGGTCAGACAAACTGAAATTAGAAATCACAGCTAGGCTGATGAGAAGGGCGGATAGTCTGATGGAAAAGATTAACCGTAGTGGCTACCGTTTAGCTATTAATAAATTCCATTGGGCATCTAATCACAAGATAGCTGAAGAAGGAATTACTCTACTCTATGCCTACCGCATCACTGGGAATCGAGGCTACTATAAGGCAGCTGTTGAGCAGTTAGATTATTTGCTGGGGCGCAATCATTTTAATCTTTGCTTTATTACCGGTGTTGGTAGCAACTCGGTGCGTCATGTACATCACCGGATTTCCCGAGCTAAAGGAATTGTCATCCCTGGTCTGATGGTAGGGGGTCCTAATACTGATGCCCAGGATGGGATTGCGCCTAAAGGGTTGGGAATGTTGAGTTATGTGGATGATGAGCGGTCTTGGGCTACTAATGAATATGCTATTGATAACAATGCTTCGGTGATTGCCTTGATGGGCATGGTGATGGCACAGACTTAATCATTGATAACATGATGTTCCTGGCCAGTCCAAAACCAGCCAGGAACTCTGGTTAAATCAAAAGATTATTTAGCGGCTTCCTCGCGTTCCTTCACTTCTTTAATTACCTCTTCTGCCACATTATTTGGGCAAGGGGCGTAGTGGGAGAACTCCATTGAGAACTGACCACGACCGGATGTCATAGTACGCAGGTCACCAATATAGCCAAACATCTCACTCAACGGTGCATCTGCCTTAATGCGAGCACCAGTAAGAGTTTTCTCCTGAGACTTAATCATCCCACGGCGGCGATTGAGGTCACCAATTACATCCCCCATGTAATCTTCTGGTGTGAATACATCCACTTTCATAATTGGCTCTAACAATTGAGGTGAAGCCTTACCAAAGGATTGCCGATAAGCAGCCCTGGCCGCAATTTCAAAGGCTATAGCCGATGAGTCTACGGGGTGGTAGGCACCATCAGTCAAGGTAACCTTGAAGTCAACACAAGGGAATCCAGCCAACAGACCCTTTTGAATACTGCTCTCAAAGCCCTTTTGCACAGCAGGCCAAAATTCTCTGGGGACATTACCACCAGTGACCTTGGACTCAAACTGGAAGCCAGTACCGGTTTCACCAGGTTCAATAACGTAATCGATTTTACCATATTGACCAGAACCACCAGACTGCTTCTTGTGGGTATAGCTGTCTTCGATGCGCTTAGTAATGGATTCACGGTATGCCACCTGGGGCTTACCTACCTCCACATCAACGCCATGAGTCCGTTTCAGGATATCAACCTTAATGTCTAGGTGCAGCTCACCCATGCCCTTAATGATCGTTTCGCCACTTTCCTGGTCAGTTTCAACGTGGAAAGATGGGTCTTCCTGAACCATCTTGCTTAGGGCAATGCCCATTTTCTCAGACGAACCTTTTTTCTTAGGTGCGATCGCAATGGAAATCACGGGGTCTGGGAAGACCATCGGCTCAAGAGTAGCAGGATTTTTCGGGTCACAGAGGGTATGCCCAGTCTGGACATTTTTCATCCCAACGATGGCAACAATATCACCTGCCTGGGCAGAGTTAATTTCTTCCCTGGAATCCGCATGCATTTCTACCAAACGACCAATACGCTCAGTTTTACCGGTGAAGGTATTAAGTACTGTGTCACCCTTGGATAAGGTTCCTGAGTAGATACGGGTAAAGGTCAGAGCACCAAAGCGGTCATCCATGATCTTAAATGCCAAGGCACGCAAAGGTTTTTCTGGGTCAACATAGGCAAGTGTACCGGTTTCGTTACCTTCTAGATCGATTTCTGGCTGAGGTTTGACTTCAGTGGGATTCGGCAGGTAGTCAACTACAGCATCAAGTACCAACTGCACTCCCTTATTCTTGAAGGATGAACCGCAGTAGGTAGGGAAGAAAGCCAGCTCACGAGTTCCCTGGCGAATGCAACGCTTAAGGCTTTCGAGATCTGGTTCTTCCCCTTCTAGATACTGTTCCATCACCTCGTCATCCTGCTCCACAGCCATTTCAATTAACTGCTCGCGGTAGGTTTCCACATCATCAACCATGTTGGCGGGAACATCTTGAAGCTCATAGTTCATGGGATCCCCAGACTCATCCCATACCCATGCCTTACGGGTTAGCAAATCCACTACACCCACAAAATCGTTCTCAGTTCCGATCGGCAGTACCATTACCAGAGGCTTAGCACCAAGGACATCTTCTACCTGCTTAACAACTCGGTAGAAATCAGCCCCTAGACGGTCAAGTTTGTTTACGTAGATAATTCGAGCAACTTTTGAGTCATTGGCGTAGCGCCAGTTAGTTTCTGACTGGGGTTCTACACCACCTGAGCCACAGAAAACACCAACGCCACCGTCGAGAACCTTCAGAGAACGGTAAACTTCAATGGTAAAGTCTACGTGACCTGGGGTATCAATAATGTTGAGTTGGTGGTCTTTCCAGAAACAACTGGTGGCGGCAGACTGAATAGTAATACCGCGCTCTTGTTCCTGTTCCATAAAGTCCGTTGTAGCTGCACCTTCGTGAACCTCACCAATTTTGTGGATTTTCCCGGTAAGTTTTAGTATCCTCTCTGTTGTAGTTGTCTTGCCTGCGTCCACGTGAGCAAAGATACCGATATTTCGATAAGCAGTGAGGTCTTTCATAGTTACTCCTTATATTTACTCCTTAATAAAATTTAAACAAAATCTATGCATATTAACAACAGTATGCCCTGATGGGGTATCATTGTTATCCTGATGGACAAGCAAGAGGAAATATCAATCAGAGAATAACCAGCCCTCGCCATCATTGCCTGCTCAAAAAAATTAATCAGGGAACGACGGTTTGTAGGACTATCAATTATCCACAGTCAAGCCACAGAGCTTTGGAAAATGCGATCGCTATTTTTTGGGCTAGTTGAATAGTCTGCTTGTGTCACCTAATAGCCCTTATCCGTAAGAAAAAAACTCAATTTGCGGAACCAATGGATCTTGAACAACACCCACACCAACAAACCCCCACCGTTCAAGCAAATTCTTCAACTGACTCCCTGAAACCGACTCTACAGAAAATTCGTCAGCTAAATCAGCAGCGTGGGTATTGAGATAACTCAGGGCATCAAAGTGTTCGCGAAACATCAACAGATATCCAGCTCCAGCCTCTGGGCTACCAGCTTTCGGTTGGGCAACTATATAACGACCGTTCCTTCTAGAAAGAATCAGATAATGAATTTGGGTGAACATCTTGAAAATAGGTAAGCATTCAGCTATCAGCAGTCAGCAGTCAGCTAATCAACGGAAGGTATAAAATCAGCTTACTGAGTGGTACTGCTGCTTGAAAATCCCTGCTCATTTTACTCATCCGACCCAGTGCAGTGAAAGTGTCTGCTAGCACATCAATTAGCGTGCGGGTAGCGCATTAGCTGATAGCTGATAGCTGATCGCTGACGGCTGAATACTTACGAAAATAGTGCTGAGGCACGTCCGCGAGTTAGCAAGGCAGCTATGCTGAAGGCATAAGGCAGGAGGTATTAGGGACAATAGTTTCAGTTTTTTTTCCTGATTTAATCAAAGGTCTTATTCTATTTTGGTTGTCAAAAAAAATTGACCTCAAAAGGGAATTTCGGACAGTAAGTATTCAGCAGTCAGCGGTCAGCGTTCAGCTTATTCTATTCAAAAACTGTCGCACCTCAAGTAGAATGGCACAGACTTCGACGCTTTGAAGCATAGGCTTTTGGCTAATGGCTGATTGCTGTTCGCGTAGCGTGCGCATAGCGCTTATGCTGATTGCTTACATTGTCTATTTCAAATCTTCTAGACGAATTCGAGGATCAACCACTTTTAGTAGCAAGTCTGCTAACAAATTCCCCAAAATCAGCATTGTAGCCCCCATCATCAAGCTTCCCATTACCAGATAGAGGTCTTGAGCAGTTACCGCCTGTAAAATCAAACGACCTAAACCTGGCCAGTTGAAGAAAATTTCAGCAATAAATGAGCCACTGAGTAGAGAAGCAAACTCAAAGCCAAGGATGGTAATCAGAGGATTGATAGCATTGCGCAAGGCATGGATATAAATAACTCGATTTTCTGGTAGTCCCTTAGCACGAGCGGTCTGAATGTAGTCTTGCCGTAGCACATCCAGCAATTCACCCCTAGTAATTCGCTGTAGACCTGCAAAACTAGTAATCGATAAAGCTATAGTTGGCAAAATCATATGCCAGCCAATATCCAAAACCTTTCCAATGGCGGATAAATCATCATGATTGATACTGGTCATACTACCTACAGGAAATAAGGGGGAAAGATTCTGGGCGAGTATGAGCAGCAACAGAGCAGTGATTAGGCTGGGGAAACCCTGACCTGTGTAGCTAATGACTTGCAGGAATCGGTCAGTGGTTCGATTCTGATTAACAGCAGCCAGGATACCGAGAGGAATTGCGATCGCCCAAGTAATAAAGATTGAGGCTACGGCTAAGAGTAAGGTGGCTGGTATCCGCTCTAATAACAAAGATGACACAGGACGGAAGTAAGCGAAACTAGTACCAAAGTCAAACTTGGTCACAACTCGTACTAGCCAACGCCAATACTGAACAATTGCTGGCTGATCTAAACCAAATTGCTCCTTGAGTTCCTCGATTCGTTCTGGGGAAATTTTGGGATTTTGCCTGAGGGTATCCAAAAAATCTCCTGGTGCAAGCTGAATAATGGCAAAACTTAGAGCAGATGCCAACAGCAAGGTCAAAAGACCCTGCAACAGTCGCTTGACCACGTATAGAAAGGTCTCACTCGTGACCAGAAGTTTTAGTCTATGCCAAGCCCCATCAAACCGATTGATAATGCTAGAATCTCTAGTAGAAGAAGTCATATAATAGTCGTTAGTTGTTAGTCATTCGTCATTGCTTTAAAGTCCTTTAATTCTTAATTCTTAATTCTTAATTCTTAATTCTTAATTCTTAATTCTTAATTCTTAATTCTTAATTCTTATAAACTTATCTTTTGAGCAATGACTAATAAGTAATGGTTAACTAATAGTCAACCAGGGTGATCAAGGGAACATCAGGCAGTTGCTGACGTCCACCTAAAGCCCGTAATTCGATGATAAAGCCAAGACCTACCACTTGACCGCCTGCTTGTTCTACCAGCTTGACTGTAGCTGCTGCCGTTCCTCCAGTAGCTATTAAATCATCAATAATCACAACCTGGGAGTTAGGTGTGAAAGCATCTTGATGGACTTCCAACGTATCTGTGCCGTATTCTAGATCATATTCAGCCGAGTATACCGCTGCTGGTAGCTTACCTGGTTTGCGCACTGGGACAAACCCAGCCCCGAGTTGGTAAGCTATGGGTGGTCCAAATATAAAACCACGAGACTCCATACCAACAACGTAATCAGCTCCTACTCCTGCTTGCTGAAACTTTTGAGCTAAGGTATCGATAGTGTACCGCAGTCCTTCTGGATTTCTCAGGAGGGTAGTGATATCCCTAAATACAATCCCTGGTTTAGGAAAGTCAGGGATATCGCGAATCAGAGATTTTAAATCCATCGGTAGGTGAACTTAGTTATCAATGGGGTTTGACTCAAACTATAGCTTGCCATTCCCTTTCTGTAAAAGCGTACACTAGAAAGCTGAACCTTGGGTGATTCCTTGGAACAAATCTATTCAAGAGGTTTTCACTGTTAGGATAAGCGCAAGGAGAGTGAATCTTTCGATCGACCGTAATGCTGACCAATAGTCCTGCTTCCCAGTCAAAGCCAATCATTTTAGATAGTCTACCTGATTTCAGGATTCCAGCTCAGGGCTGTCCACCACGAACTCGGCTGCATATTGACCTAATTTTACTCGCCATTGAAGCTCTCGAACTGGGAGGTTCTGAGGCGATGCTATTGGCGGCTAGAGAGCTGGAACTTCAGGACATTATTAAAAATCGTGTTGTTCTGTGGCGTATGCGCTCTACCAATCCCTGGCGGCGCTCTTACACACGACGTCCTCTAAGTCCAGAAGAAGCTAAGGCTTTAGTGGTGATTGCTAGTCATATGGCACGCCGAATGACCGTTCTGATTCGGCAGTTGTTGACGGCTTATGAACAACTGCTGGAAAAGCAGGTACCTCTAGAACAACATTTTCGCCTATCTAAGTATTTGGAAAGGTTCCAGGCTCATTTTCGCAGCCGGATGAATCCCCGTCGCTCTAAAGTTGCTGCCTATAACTCTGAAGAAAAGTTGAATCAACTGGCAATTTCTCTATTGAGTGAGCTTCTGTTCTGTACAGGCACTTCTGGAAGACAAAGATTATGGACTAGTTTGTTTGATGGGGAATTGCCTTGAATGTTGCCGTTGCTGATTATCGCCATGCCATCAAGTATCAAGTAATAGTCAGGTGACTTATCAATTAGCCATTATCAATTACCCATTATTCATTACCCATTATCCATTACCCATTCCCTCAATGCTAGTCTAAGAGGTTGAAGGGGATTTTTCAGCAGGAACAGCCGATGACAATTCGACGCCAGTACAGTCTTCCCAACTGTACCCTTATCCTGGAGGGTTGGAGTAATAGTACCACAGGGGGTGGGTTACAGCCAGATCCCCGACCATTGCTGACAACTCTAACTAATGCGGAATGCCATTTAGGGGCTATGAACCAACCCCTCAGTGGTGGGCGGGATTTTTTTGAGGACTTGGTACATAGTGTAAGCAGCTATGCTCAGCAATTTTTGTCTAAAGTGCCTCACCCCCAACCCCATAGTGAGAAACCAGCTAAGGTGCATCTGCAGAAAGTCGAGGACAAGAATTTGCATCGACTGACACTGCTAGATACTTCTGGGTCAGGAGCAATGACCAACTCAGCTAAACCTCTCCATGTAGATTTGAACACAGTGCAGTTGTTTGACTTGGTTGAGGCGATTGACCAGTTTTTGGCTGATGGACGAACCTTACCAGATATTAGTGTTTCGTTGCAGCCCGTTTCTAAGCACTATCGCCAAGCTGAAAAACCCGTAACCGAGCGTACTGCCCCCGCTGCACTGGGCATGGCAAGTTTGGCTCTAGCTGCGATCGCATTTTTCTTTGTACCGATTCCAGAAGTACGGGAACCCGAACCTTCCTTATCACAGGAAAATGCCAATGAAACTACTACCCCAACTGGGGAGAGTGACCCTCAGGTAACACCAACACCAACACCAAAGGGAACACCACTCTCCATCGAGGAGCTAGAAAAAGTGCTCACAACTGCACCAGAAATTACTGATCCCACAGAGTTGCGGTATATACAAAGAAGCCTGCAAAAGCGAATTTTTCGAACTTGGGGGAACCGGGAACAGTTTGCTGGGAATTTAAAATATCAGGTTAGTGTTGGCAGAGATGGCGCGATTTTAGGCTACAAACCCGTTAAGGGCACACCCTTGGATGGGGCAGAGCAAACCCCCCTACCTGAATTGCTGTACACCAAAACTACAGGCAATATTGCTACCCAAGAACCTATTGCTCAGTTTCAGGTGTTATTTAAACAAGGGGAAGACGAAGGGATTCTCGAAATCAGTCCTTGGAATGGTTATATGGGTAAGATTACCCTAGGTCCAGAAATTACTGACAGCGCTGTCATGAACGATTTGAAAGGCAAGGTGTCTCAGCAAATTCGTGACAGTTGGAATAAAACCTCCAGCTATCCTCAAGATTTAACGTATCGGGTAGGTGTGACTGAAGAGGGTATCATTGCTGATTATGAAGCAATTGATAAAGAGTCTTGGGATTACTCCCAAGAAACTCCTCTAGAACGCCTAATCAAGCCAGCAGCAGCTGGCATTGGTGGCGAAGGGACTGGGTTAGTACCCCAGAAGCCCCTTGGTCATTTTCGAGTAGTGTTTAAAACTAATGGTGAGTTAGATGTTAGTCCCTACAGGAGCAAGCAATAATTTCCTGTGGCTAATTGAACCTTGGCTGATACCCAGTTGCATTATTGGTTGACCGTTAACCATTGCTTGTATCTATTCAAAACTCAACACTCAATACAACTTTTTAAAATTAAAATCCCCCCTGGAGTAGGGGGGATTTTCAACGAAACATACTGCTGACAGAAGAGTCTTCATGAATACGCCAGATGGTTTCACCCAATAAGTTAGCCACTGAAAGCACTGTCAGCTGTGGAAACCGTTTGGCTTCTGGTAGTGGAATAGTATTGGTAACAATTACTTCTTCAAACACTCCACTAGAGAGGCGCTCTATAGCTGGTGGCGAAAACACGGCATGGGTTGCACAAGCATAGACTTGGCGAGCCCCTTCTTGACGCAGTACTTTGCCAGCTTCACAAATCGTGCCAGCAGTGTCAATCATATCATCGACTAGCACCGCAGTTTTACCCTTGACATCCCCAATCACATTCATCACTTCAGCGATATTGTGAGCTTGCCTGCGCTTGTCAATAATGGCAAGGGGGGCATCATATAGCTTTTTGGCAAAGGCTCTGGCTCTAGCCACACCACCAACGTCCGGCGAAACTACTACTAGATCACTTAGGTGCTTAGAAGCCAGATATTGTAGCAATACTGGTGAACCGTAGACATGGTCACAGGGGATATCGAAATAACCTTGAATTTGAGCGGAGTGCAAATCCATTGCCAAAATGCGATTAGCACCAGCTCCAGTAATCAGGTTAGCCACCAGCTTGGCTGTAATGGACTCACGCCCCGCCGTTTTACGGTCTGCTCGCGCATAACCATAGTAAGGAATCACAGCAGTAACTTGCCGCGCTGAGGCTCGACGGCAAGCATCGATCATAATGAGTAACTCCATCAGGTAATCATTCACCGGATAGCAAGTCGGTTGAATCAGGTAAACATCACACCCTCTGATCGATTCTTGAATTTGGACATAGAGCTCCCCATCAGCAAATCGTTTCCGTAGCATCGGTCCCAAGTCGAGGCCTAGATAACGTGCTACTTCCTGAGAAAGGGAAACATTTGCCGAACCAGAAAATAGTCTTAAACGATTGTTAGCGGCAATCTGGGGCAGAATAGGTTGAAGCTCTAAAGTAACTGAACTGCTCACAGCAAACCCTCGAAGCTTATTTCAACGCGATCTTAACATTCTAAGAATATCCTTTTTATAATAATTTTTATAATTATTTATTTAAATTTAATTAATATTTTATTAATTTTTATAGCGTTGACCTGACAGAGGTGTTGACTAAAGACACTATATATAGTGTCTTGCTATCATACGAACCTGAGAACTCAAGCAGTTTTTTTTAAGTTTCTTACTAAAATACGAAAATTAACTATTGTACTTAATTAGAACAACTGTATATCTACTCAAGTAAGGTAGTTATTTAAGATAGTTCTACCCCAAAATAAGATAGCAATGAACATGTAGTGATGTTCTAATAAACCCGAACAACATATATAGCGGTTCTCCTATTCATTAGGTACAGAGAATTTTTTACCTATTCCCTATTTATTTACTATTCCCTATTCCCTATTTACTATTCCCTACAGCAATTACGCAATAACTATACTTGTAAGGTCTAATTCGGTATCCTACACCATAAGGGTGTTTAGAGTCTAGTTTTGGGTAAACCTTGATGTATATAGTGATCAACTTATCTGTGGCTCAACTCTGTGGCTCAACGGAACGGTTGGAATCCATCGATGGAGTTCCAAAGCAACTTGACACTCCCCGGTCTAAAGACGCGGGGATTCTTGCTTCAACGAGTCAGCTTGCTCAACCAAACCGGAGTCAGGAAGAGTAGAGGCCAATTCTCCACAAGCGTTCTGGTCTGTGACCAAGGTTCCGATGTGCCCCACCGTACCTAAGGCTCTGTTAAGGATGTTGACTGCGGCATTGTGATCCCTGTCTAATTCACAGCCACACTTACAGATGTGAGTCCTGGTTGACAGTGACTTCTTCACGACCTCGCCGCATTCAGAACAATTTTGGCTTGTATAAGCAGGATTTACTGCGACAGTTATCCTGCAAAATTTTTTACCAAAATGCCTGGGGGGGCGACAAGCGCCCTGTAACCCTTGATATATCTTAAATTGACCAAAT
>NZ_MKZS01000001.1:7643905-7689299 GCF_001942495.1 Moorena bouillonii PNG | reverse complement strand
AGAGCTATGAAGCTTATACAGTCTACTTTTTAGCTCTCATGTCGCCCCCCCAGCCAAAATGCTCCAACCATCTCCTAAATTGATACCAACCTGCGTCATTAATAGATTTAGCAAGACAGTGATTTTTTACTAGATTATTGACTCTTAAATCTTCATAGGCGACCAGGTCGTTAGACCGGATTACGCAACGAGCCAGTCTCTTGGCGTGTTCTTGACGTTGCCTACTTATTTTAAGATGCTGTCTGCCTAGTCTATTAATCGCTTTTTTACGATTGGATGAGCCTTTCTTCTTTCGAGAAACTTGACGTTGATATAATTTTAGCTTCTTTTCCCCAGCCCTGTAAAAACGAGGGTTAGGTTCGGTTTTGCCCCTGGAATCAGTGTAAAACTCTTTCAATCCTACATCCAGTCCCACAGTCGCATCAGCAGGATTTAATTGCTCTTTTACATCGACAGAGATGCAAAACTGAACGTAGTAACCATCAGCCCTCTTGACTATGCGAATTCGTTTGATTAACTTCTTATCAAAGCGCCACAAGTCCCATGTACCCTTGAGTTTCAGTTTTCCGATTCCTTTCTTGTCGCTAAAATTGATCGATTTTTTCTCAGGAGACAACTTCCATCCTGACTGTTTATACTCGACCGATCTACAATGCTTCTGGAATTTAGGAAAACCTTTCTTTCCAGGTACTTTCTTTTTACAATTTTCAAAGAAACGAGCGATTGATGACCATGCCCTTTCAGCCGCAGCTTGTCGAGCTGTTGAGTTCAATTCGTTGGCAAAAGGGAAATTCTTGGCCAAGGTTTTGCAATATTTATTTAAGTCGTATTTGCTTAACCCTTTATTATCCATCCACAAACGAAGACAGCTATTCCGTATAAACTGAACAGTCCGAATAGCTTTGTCTATGGCTTGATACTGTGTTTTGTTTCCGTATGCCTTGAACTCAAGTATAATCATCAGAACTCGACCTCTTATGTTCTATTATTATGCTAACATGCCTAGCACAAATTAGCAAGTATTTGTTTTTATTTTCTTCAAGGCGACTAAAGTCGCGCTTACACTTTCATCTCCGCTCGCTTTGTGGCGGAGTTTTCAGTGTTAGGCTTTCTAATAACGATATTTGTAAGGTCTGGTTGCGGATTGTACACCATAAGGGTGTTTGGAGTCTAGTGTTGGCTAAACCCTGATATATATGCTGATCAACTTATCTTTGGCTCAACTCTGTGGCTCAACGGAAGGGTTGGAATCCATCGATGGAGTTCCAAAGCAACAGAATAAAGTCTAAACTTCAAGAATATTGCTCCGGCCTCATTGTCCGTAACAAGTGATCTACCACCGATGGAACCACCGATTGCTTCTGGAACTATTCTGCAAAATCGCTACCATTTGCTCCGTGTCCTTGACCAAGGAGAATTCAATCGGACTTACCTGGTAGAGGATCAAGGGCGTTTCAATGAACCTTGTGTCCTGAAAGAATTTATTCCCCCTCAGACAGAAACTAATAATCTAGATAAGTCAAGGCAACTGTTTCAACAAGAAGCAGGTATCCTGTATAAAATTGAACACCCGCAAATTCCTCAGTTCCGAGCTACCTTTGAAGAGGAAGGACGGCTGTTTCTGGTGCGAGACTACGTAGAGGGAAAAACCTATGGTGACCTCCTAGAACAACGCAAAGCCCTTCTTAATCAAAGTGAACCTCTATCTTCTAATCCGGATCGGGAAGTGCAATCACCGCCAATGGCTAGCCCGACCAACTTGGGAGTTTTATCAGAAACGGAAGTGCGTCAGCTATTGCAGCAATCCTTGCCAGTTTTGGACTACATCCACAGCCAAGGGATTATCCACCGAGATATCACACCCGATAACATCATCATGGGGGAAACAGACAGTATACCCGTTTTGATTAATTTGGGTGTGGTACAGGAACTGGCAACTCGTCTTCAATTGCCAGATACTCCCACACCAACAACTAGTATTGGCAAAAGCGGTTACGCTCCCAGGGAGCAAATTCAGACCGGTCAGGTGTATCCGAGTAGTGACCTCTATTCCCTAGCAGTGACTGCGATAGTGCTCCTGACTGGGAAAGAACCAGAAGAACTTGTCGATGATGCTAATCTGACTTGGAACTGGCGTCCCTGGGCTAGGGTTAGCGATGAGTTAGCTGAGATATTAAATCGGATGCTTAGTGATCAACCAAGCGATCGCTACCAATCCGCTAGGGAAGTCTTGTATGCCTTTCAAGCTTCTGGGTTAACTCCGCAACTGCCAAAGCCCAAGCATTTACGAGGCACAACGGTGGCATCGGCTCAAGCTAGAACACCCAGGGGTGCTAGAGGTGGAGAACCGAGTGAACCGGTAATGTCTCAAGCCAGGGGTAACTCTATTTGGAATAGTCCTTGGCCGCTGCTTGGGATAGCTACAGGACTAGCAGTGCTGGCAGGGATAGGCTCTTGGGTCTGGGTGGGCAATGTTAATCAGCAGGACACTGCGAAATCCCCAAGTCCTAAAGTGTCTGTAAGTCCTAGTCCTAGTCCTAGTCCTAGTCCTAGCCCTAGTGCTAGTCCAACTCCGAGTAAGCCTCAAATCTACAGTCAGCGTCTAGGGCTTTCTGCTGGTAAAACCCTTTCTAAATCCAGCAATTTAAAGGCTAATCACACGATTAACTACATTATCCAGGGTAAACAAGACCAAACCCTCAAGGCATATCTCAGTGATGAAGGGGTTTTGATGACTGTGCTTGGCCCGGACGGAAAACCAGTGGACAATCGAGCTCAGCGGGTGCGGCAATGGCAAGGGAAATTTCTGTTCACCGGCAACTACACGATTCAACTGAGTCCAGTTAAGGGTCTACCGGATAGCGATTATCAGCTAGGATTAAAGTTAACAGAAGCACCGAAGCCGAAACCAGAACCTAAACCAACTGCTGAGTATAAGATAAAACCGGTCAATTTGTTACAGGGAACCAAGCGTTTGCGGCTACTGGGTCGCACTAGCCCCCAGAAGATTCAGCGCTACTTGGTGAAGGCTAAACAGGGTCAGCAATTGAAGCTAGAGGTTATTGAAAGTGATGTGGCTTTAACTATCCGCTATCCCAATGGGAAGTTAGTGGACAAGGCTTCAGGGGTGCAACGGTGGCAAGGTAAGCTGCCTATTGCTGGTGAGTATATAGTAGATGTAATTGCTAAACAGGAAAGAAACTTTGCTGTAGATATTAGCCTTACTGACTGAGAGTGACTCAATCTTGAACGTATTACTAATTACTGGTACCAATACAGAGATCGGAAAAACGGTTTTGACTTCTGTGATCGCTGCTTATTGGCAGACTTACCGTCCTCAAGAGAGTCTGGGGATATTCAAGCCGATTCAAACCGGAATTGGCGATCGCGAAATTTACCACCAACTATTTGACTTGGGTCAAACCCTGGAGGAGATCACACCCGTGGAGTTTAAAACCCCTGCAGCACCACCAGTTGCTGCAGATCTAGAAGGACGAGAGGTTGACCTCGAAAAGGTCTGGCAAGGCTTCGTTAATCTGCGCAGTCAGCGGGATGTGGTCTTGGTGGAAGCTTTGGGAGGACTAGGTTCACCGGTGACTCATGAACTGATTGTGGCAGATTTGGCAAGGGATTGGCGATTGCCAACGGTATTGGTTGCGCCGGTAGAATTAGGAGCGATCGCACAAGTGGTTGCTAATGTTGCCCTGGCACGCTCATCACGAGTTGACCTCAAAGGCATTGTCCTCAATTGCGTCCAACCTCGTACCTCCGAAGAAATAACTCAGTTGGCTCCGATTAGCTTAATCGAGACTCTAACCAATGTTAAGGTTTTGGGGATTTTACCTCATCTATCTGACCCAATGGACTACTCGAAACTTGCTCAAGTCGGTTCAAATTTGGATGTCAGTGGTTGGTGAGGCATGATGGTAAATGTGAGGGGAAAGGGTAAAAAAGGTTAAACTATGCGATCGCGGACGATTCGAGAAGGCTCCGTTGGCTTATTGATAGTAGCAGGACTTGCTGTTTTCGGTGGACTTGTTGTATGGATTAGTGGGATTAGCTTCGGTCGAAAGAGCTATAAATTCATTGTCAATTTTGGCAACGCTGCTGGGATGCAAGTGGGGGCATCGGTCAGCTATCGCGGTGTCCAAGTTGGGAGAATCACTAAGATTGAACCCGGTACTAATGGGGTCAATGTCACCGTTGAAATTGATGACCCTGGATTGTTAATCCCCCGCAAAGTCCAGGTTGAAGCTAATCAATCGGGTTTAATTGGTGCTACCAATGTGGATATCCTGCCTATAGGACAATTACCTGCCACTGCTCAAAGTCTTACACCCTTCGGAGCACAATGTAATTCTTCCCTAGTTATTTGTGAAGAAGATCAGATTAATGGTGATGTGGGTTCCACCTTTGCTGACCTCCTACGGAACGGAAATCGCATTGCTGAACTCTTCGGTGATCCAGCCTTTTTTGACAAAATCAATAGTCTTGCGGAAAATGCCTCCAATGCCGCCAGAGACGTGTCAGAACTTAGCAAAGAGATGACCCAGTTGTCCCGGATAGTGCGGCAAGAGGTAGCAGGCTTGTCCAACGCAACGAATGCTGTGACCAGTGCTGCCAATCAAACATCTAGTCTAATTGGGTTGGCAACCAGTAGCATTTCTAGTACGTCTGAGCAATACAGCCAAACGGCAAGGGAACTAAATCAGTTGATTACCTCTGCCAATCAACTATTGGTCAGCAATCGGGGAAATTTGGTGACCACCTTGGATAGCATCTCTCAGGCCAGTCAAGATCTGCGTGTATTGACCAGCAACTTAACTATTACCGCGAATCAGGTTAACTCAGCGGTTTATCAAACGGATGTATCACAGATGCTGCGGAACTTAGAAAACCTATCGGCTAATGCTGCCCAAGCATCTGCTAACTTACGTAATGTTTCCAATACTCTCAACAGTCCTACTAATTTACTGGTATTACAACAAACCCTAGACTCAGCACGAGTTACCTTTGAAAATGCCCAAAAGATTACCGCTGACCTAGATGATCTGACTGGGGATCCAGCTTTTCGCCGCAATGTCAAGGATTTAGTTAATGGACTCAGCGGCTTAGTGTCTTCTACCGAGCAGCTGCAACAGCAGGCTTTGATATCTCAACAACTGGAAGCTCTCAATACTGCTATAGACACCGCCTCGTCTAATGATCCTGCTAAAACCGTTTCCATCCCTAAGTCCCCCCCTAAGATCGATCCACCTCAGATCGATCCAATAGCTCCAGCTGATCAGAAGCTTCAACCGAATCAAGAAAAACAGATGTTTAAGCTTTTACCCCCAGCCCCTAGGAAATCGGTTAAATGAAATGAATTTAGTAAAGGGAAAAGGGAACAGCGGATCTCGGAACAGTGGATCTCGGAACAGGGAAAAAATCCTGTTCACCTCATAGCCATGAAAAACTCTATAAAGAACTAAAGACCCTCTTGCAAAAGAAGCTTTTTGATACTGCTACTCCCTACTCCCTACTCCCTACTCCCTACTCCCTACTCCCTACTCCCTATTCGCGACTTCAGCAAAGAAGTCTTAAGTCCAGTCATCTTGGTTGCCAGAACTGTTGTCTCGTCTATACGCAAGACCCTCTTGATGAATCTGAAGGGTTTTCTCAAAAAGCTGTTGTTCTGTCAGTTGCCATCGCTGGAGCAGTACATCCAAGTCCCTTTGAATGGCTCTAGCACCGGGAAAGCTGTCATAGCGAATCCGCAGTCGGGCTAATTCCGCCAAGTTGTATTCATTGGGTTGTTGTTGTAAAAGACGGTTAACTATTTCGCGATCGCGTTTTTCCTGAGGATGTTGCTGGTCTTGATTTCCTTCCATCTCAGTCAAGGCTTCCATGCTTGCTTGAACATCAATAATTAGTTATAGCAAAGGGAATCGGGAATCGGGAATCGGGAATCGGGAATCGGGAATCGGGAATCGGGGTAAGAGTGTGGGGATATAGGGGAGAATTAATACTGATATTTTGCACGATTATACAACTACTTAAAAATCGTAAAACTATGCTTTTAATTAATAATTTATAGTTGTTTTTGAGACTTAACTTTTTGTTGATCTTAAATATTGCTGCAGTACAAATAGACTTAATATCGTAAGTCATAAAAATCAATTTAAGTACTGAAAAAATCAAATATTATTACTGTTCCCTGTTCCTTCTTTTCCCCTCCTGGGAGGGGTTAGGGGTGGGTTCCTGTTGCCTTTGCTAAAGCTGCAAGCTCTGAGTTTATCACAGTTGTTACTCTGAGCAAAAGTGCTGGGAACTCTAAGACTGAGACTAATCGGTCAGGTCTATCTATGAAATGCGTACGCTTCCCCTTTGCCCACAAAACTAATCCCTTATCTAGCAAGCACTACAACACTAATTACCTCATCGCAAGTCGAACCAGAGATACCATTTCACTAATGCAATTAGGCTTAGTGGCATTGCTCGAAGTTAGTAGTCTATGGTTATTACTCGCCTTACCCACTATCGCTCAAATTACCCCAGATAGTACCTTGGGGAATGAAAATTCTCAGGTTACTCCCAATCAGACTATCCGTGGTGCAGTAGCTGATTTAATCGAAGGGGGAGCAATACGAGATAGTAACCTCTTCCACAGTTTTCTCGAATTTAATGTTGGTAATGGTCAACGAGTCAAAATATTGCTAATCCCGATGGCATTACCAATATTTTGACTCGTGTCACTGGCAGCACCCTGTCTCAAATTCTGGGCACCTTAGGAGTAAACGGTAGCGCTAATTTATTCTTGCTTAATCCCAATGGTATTGCATTTGGATCTTCTTCTCGCTTAGATGTAGCAGGCTCCTTTGTGGCTAGCACTGCCGATAGTGCGGTATTTGACAATGGTTTCAACTTTAGCGCTAGTGATCCAAATGCCCCACCATTGTTAACCATCAATATTCCCACTGGTTTGCAATATGGTAGCAATCCTGGCTCAGTCAACGTGATAGGAGCTACTTTAGGCATCGACACTGGGCAAACCATGGCTTTACTTGGGGGTGAAGTTAACCTCAATGGTGCCACCGTTGAAGTGCCAGGGAAGTGGAATTAGGAGGATTATCTAATCCAGGAACCGTTACGCTCAATGGTGCGACATCCGTTAGTTTTCCCGATGGAGTCCAACGAGCTGATGTTTCGTTGACTAACGGTAGCTTGGTAGATGTGACCTCAGTAAATGGCGGAACTATTGCCATCAATGGTGCGAATTTCGACATGTCTCAATCCACTTTACAAGCTGGATTGACTTCAGGGACATCGATACCAGATGCAGTAGCTGGCAACATTACCATTAACGCTCTTGGCAATACCAATCTTATTGACAAGAGTTTGATTGCTAATGATTTACTAACCTCAGCCATCGGCAATGGCGGAAACATTCAGCTAACCACTAGCGCTCTTACCATCACTGGTGGCTCAAGAATTCAAACCGTTACCAATAGCAATGGGGCATCAGGAGATATTGAGATTAATGCCAATGGTGCCATTGATATCTCCGGTTTTACTGAGGATGGGTTATTTAGCGGGATTCTGACTCGTTCCGCTGCTGACACTAGTGGCTTTGGAGGCAACATTACCATTAACAATGCCCAAGGGTCACTGAATCTAGCTAATCGGGGATTTATCGGTACAGTTACGCGGACTAGTAGTAATGGCGGTGCGATCGCACTCAATCTCAATAACTTAGTCTTGGAAACTGGTGGACAAATTATCACTGCTACCACCAACATCGGAAATGCTGGAGATATCACCATTAACGCTAGCGAAAGCGTCACCATATCTGGGGAAAGTCGGGATTTTGTCCCTAATCCTTTCTTAGACTTAGACACCTTTGACTTAAATCCTCTAGAGTTTATTACTGAACCGAATCCCAACGTAGCTGAATCCGGACCATTGGGAATTCCCTATGTTTCCATTGAACGGACTCCAGAACAGATTATTAATGGCACCACCGTATTGGGTGCAGCGGAAAATCAAGTTGATTACTTTTCCTTCAGTATCACGAATGGCAACAGTCGAGCTATTTTCGACATTGACAATGGCTTTACAGGGGAAGACGGCAACGTAGATACCAAGATTTTCCTGTTTAATCAAGGTACAGGAGAATTATTAGAAGTCAATGACGATTCTCAAGCTGCTGATGGTGCTGGTGGCAGTAGAGAAGTCTTTGGCAGTTTCAGCACAGACTCCTTAATTGAGACCACCATCACTGAGCCAGGGGTTTACTTACTCGGAGTTGGTGCCTTCCCCTCTGATGCTAGTAATAATGAATTGATCGAGGGTGCAACCCCAGAAGTGGGGGACACTTACACCCTGCAAGTGTCTCTAGAAAACCTGGGCACGGAGGGAGTCTCGTTACCGGAAGACCCCTTCAATCGGGCTAACTTTAATCTTAATGTGGAAGCCAGGAGCGGCTTATTCTCGGAATCGACAGGTAAAGGCCATGGTGGCAGCTTAACAATTAATACCCAAACATTGATACTCAACAATGGTGGCAGAATTTCCACTGATACCTTTGATTGGGGTGGTGGTGGCAACATTACCTTAAATGTGGGCTCATTGCTGGAAGTGAATAATGCATCAACGTTAATCTCAAGCATTGCCCGGGATAGTGGAAATGCCGGTAACCTAGTAATTGATACCAAACAATTACAGCTGAACGGGGGTATTGTAAGTACCGACACCTTTAGCTCCGGTAATGCTGGTGAGATTACCATTACCGCCACAGAATCTGTGATGCTCTCAGGTACAACCGTTGAAGAGCGTGGGCGCATCGATAGCAACGCCAGACCTGGAGCAATTGGAAATGCAGGGAGAGTGGTTGTTGAAACTCGAGTTTTGCAGTTGCGTGATGGCGCTCAAATCCGCTCGATTAATCGGGGGAATAATATGGATGGGGGCAGTGTAACCGTTAGAGCTAAGGAAGTCTCAGCCATTGGTACCTCACCTGATGGTATATTTCCCAGCGCTTTGGTTACAGCTACACTCGTCGGCACCGGCCCTGGCGGCAATTTAACCATTGAAACCGAGCGTTTGCTTGTCAGTGATGAAGGAACATTGTCCTCTCGTACCCGTGGAGCTGGGGATGCTGGCAATATTACCATTCGGGCAACTGAGCTAGAGGTCAGTGATGGTGGAGAGGTGATTGCTTCTAGCTCAGGGGATGGTCAAGCTGGGGATATCATCCTCAATGTTCATGACATTGAGGTCACTGGTATTTCAGAAGATGGTCAGTTTCCTAGTCAGATTGCGGCCTTCTCTGAGGAAAACTCAGCTGCCGGTTCGGTGACCATTACCAGCAACAACTTGAGAGTTCGTGATCGTGCCGAAATTTCCGTCAGTGCTCGTGGTAATGGGGATAATGCCAAGGCCGGTAATCTCGACATTACGGCCTCCTCGATTGTATTAGATCAAGCTACCCTTTCTGCTGAAGTCAATGCTGGGGATAACGGCAATATTAATCTGGATTCCCAGGTTATCCTAATGCGTGATGGCAGTAACATCACTACCAATGCTACAGGTGCTGCCACTGGCGGTAATATTACTATTGATACTGACTTGCTAGTTGCCCTAGAAAATAGCGATATCACTGCCAATGCTGAACAGGACTTTGGGGGGCAAGTGATTATCAATGCCTTAGGCATTTTTGGCACTGAATTTCGGGAACAACAAACCCCCGATAGTGATATTACCGCCTCTTCCCAACTGGGAGCTTCCTTTAGCGGTACCGTCGAAATTAATGCACCATACTCTGACCCTACTAATTATCTATCATTAAGCCAATCATAGCTAATCGGTGTAGGAATTGTGATAATTTTTGATGCCATATTCCCTACTCCCTACTCCCTACTCCCTACTCCCTACTCCCTACTCCCTTTGCTAAAGTGTTACAAATAGTTAACCAGTACTTAATATCTCTCAGAAGTTTTTCTAGAATTAAGTTATAGAACTCTATCACATCGAGTAACATCTGACTACGGTACTGACTAAAACACTGACTACAGGAAACTATTCAATCAACGTCTCCAATGTCGGTACTCCTCGCAAAGCGTGAACGTCCCCATCTTTCCTATCTTTCCGCTACAAGGGCAACCCCTGATTTATTTTCTGGAAGTCCCTAAATTCCATGTCTTCGATATGCCATTTGAAGATACGAGGAAAAACTAATCATGGCTTACAAAAAGATTCTGGTAGCAATCGACCGCTCATCCCAAGCAGAAGCAGTGTTTGAACAGGCTTTAGACCTAGCCGAAAAAGAACAGAGTACTCTGATGCTAGTACACTTCCTTAACTGGGAACCTCAGGAAATGATGAGTCCTTACGTAGGTCTTGGCACCATAGCTGATGTAGACCTATATGGTAGCCTGCGAAAGGTTCACCAAGAAAATCTGCAAATACACGTTGAGGAAAACAAAGAGTGGCTTAGGAGTTATGCTCGACAGGCCAATAATCATGGTATCGCTGCCGAAGTATCTTGTCAATTGGCAGATCCGAGTGTAGGAATTTGTGAGCTAGCCCAAAAGTGGGGTGCGGATTTAATTGTTCTAGGTCGTCGAGGGCTTGGGGGTTTAAAAGAAATAGTACTCGGCAGTGTCAGTAACTATGTTGTTCACCATGCTCCTTGCTCAGTGTTGGTAGTTCAAGGGGTAGCAACCCCAACCATTGAGTTAAGCACTACAGCCACTCCAGTAACTACAGATACAAAGTAGAGATTGAGGTTTGCTCACGCTTTGCGATTGAGGTTTGCTCACGCTTTGCGAGGGACAGCCTTGAGATTCTAGCGATGCAGCGCGGTCATGGGGGTTTCCCCCAAGACCGCGCTGCATCAAGAAGGCTTGAAGGATTATGCATTTTTTACATAGATGGATCAAATATACTGATTCATCACTAATCATTTCACTAATCCTTCTTACTTCCACCAGAAGTCTAGTCTCTTTTTGAGAGCAGGAATTTCACAATAAATCTACTTGTAGGGTGCGTTAATAACGCACCCTACTACTTATAGGTTTTGGTGATAGGTTTTGGAGTCCAGTTTTGTTTAAGTTGTGGGAGTTATTTCTCCAGGATTTTCTCAACAACTGTGGTTTGTTGATGTGAGTTTAGTTGTATTCATACTTATGCATTTTTGTCAATGCTGAGGTGATAATTAGATCTACAGGTTACCACCTGCCATCAGAAGAAGTATCTATGATGCCGGTAGGTATTTGGCATTTTGGCAGTAATTTTACTTTGACTGGAGATAATATATAAATTTTACGTTTAGTTTAGTGTTTTTACTGTTTCACTGAGGCTCAGAGGTCGGTGACAATCGAACTCAAAGTGGTTAGGATAGAAAGTTGATCAGGGGGAGTAACATCATCATTATTGGTAACGCCCACTTTATTAAAACGGTCGTTGACTTATATCAGGTCATGATCGGAACTTCGACCCAGCTAAAATTTGGCATCGTCTTCTGTTAAGCATCTGGATCATACTTGATTCGAGCTACAGCAAATGATTCAACGCTTAAATCTAATCCAAGTCAGAATCCTCAAGGGATTCAGGAGTGCTCAGAAGTCTGCCCTATCCATTGTTCCACCGCCAATCCGGTACAGGAGATTGTAGGTGAAACGAAGGGCGTAGCATCAAAAGGGTTGTGGATAGGTTTTAACCACAAGGAGTAAAAGGTACTGATCAGGTCAAGACACCCAAGGATTTCCTGAGCCAGTACGGCGACAAGCTCTAGTACCAAGTGCAATTAATTACTGTCAAATTAATTAGTGCCAAAATAGTTCCTATATTGTTGGGAATGGATAATATGGGTAATAGGGAATGAGTGAGCGATGCAGCGCGGTCTTGGGGAGGCAGCGCGGTCTTGGGGAGGCAGCGCCGCCAAAGGGGGTTCCCACGGGGCAAACAGCGGTGCGGACGCAGGTTCCGCACACAGACCCAAAACCACTCGCGCTTTGCCGTGGTCTCCCCCACTCGCGCTTTGCCGTGGTTTCCCCCACTCGCGCTTTGCATCAAGAAAGGATGATTCTCAACTAGATTAGAAACGATAACGACCCCTTACATTACCCGTAATTATTAGTACACCTAGGCAGAGATTGGTGACTAGTTCCTTTGAAGATGAAGGGGTAAGGGGGTGAGGGGGGGATTTTTCGCGGTCAGCTACTTCAGTACCTGTTGCACCATAGACGGAAAATAATGGTATTGATAAATTTATGACTATTTTATTCAGATTTTTAATCATATAGTAAAGGCCAGGAAAGTTATGTCAACTAAACTANGGGGCAAACCGCGGTGCGGACGCAGGTTCCGCACACAGACCCAAAACCACTCGCGCTTTGCCGTGGTCTCCCCCACTCGCGCTTTGCCGTGGTTTCCCCCACTCGCGCTTTGCATCAAGAAAGGATGATTCTCAACTAGATTAGAAACGATAACGACCCCTTACATTACCCGTAATTATTAGTACACCTAGGCAGAGATTGGTGACTAGTTCCTTTGAAGATGAAGGGGTAAGGGGGTGAGGGGGGGATTTTTCGCGGTCAGCTACTTCAGTACCTGTTGCACCATAGACGGAAAATAATGGTATTGATAAATTTATGACTATTTTATTCAGATTTTTAATCATATAGTAAAGGCCAGGAAAGTTATGTCAACTAAACTACAATTGCCGAACAAATTATGTAAAATCAACTACAAAATTTTGGGGATATAAGCCAAAGCCTGGAAATTCACTAAAACTCATCTCCTTGATTATATCTATAAAAAATTTAAATCATTTTTGATTTCTAATTAAACATTTTTGATTTCTACTAAAAAATATCTGTTATAGAATAAAGTTAAGAAGGATGACCTCCTAAGAGGAAAATTTTCTAAACTAGTATCTAAACTAGTAGTATCAGCCCCGATAGAGTTGATAGCTCAATGAAGGGGAGAAACGAATTGCTAGGCTAGAGTTAAGACAATGGCATCTTCCTTGAGCTTGTCATAGTGGCGAACAGGCTAAGCCTTGAGTTAATCCTAGTTCAGCAACTGCAAGAACTTCAGGTGCTTCATCGGACTTTTCACAATCCCATTGAACAATCCCATTGAGGCAGAAAACCATCTGTACTCCCCTTGGAAGTAAACTTCAGGAGAAGCTCATATGGTCACCACTAATCCAGAAAAAACCCTACCATCTGCCAAAGACTATGCCCAAGACAAAGCCTTCGTCCTCTGGTTTGAGGAAGTTGGTATTGCCGATATCGCCATAGTCGGGGGAAAGAATGCCTCTTTGGGAGAAATGATCCGACAACTTACACCAGTAGGAGTGAGAGTACCGACTGGCTTCGCTACTACAGCCTATGCCTATCGATACTTTATTGATAAAGCTGGGTTAGAAGCCAAGCTGCGCCAGGCATTCTTGGATCTGGATGTGGAAGATGTCAATAACTTGCGGCAACGGGGGATGCAAGCGAGAAGCTTAATTCTCAATACGCCATTCCCAGAAGAACTAGCCAATGCGATCGCGCAAGCCTACCAACAACTATGCCAACGTTATGGCAATGATCCCCAGGAATTCTGTGAGCAGTTTGAGCCAGATGATCGGGACACTTACCTACAGTCAAATTACAATATAGATGTAGCAGTTCGTTCCAGTGCCACCGCTGAGGACTTACCTGATGCTAGCTTTGCTGGTCAACAGGAAACCTATCTCAACGTCCACGGAGTAAAAGCGGTTGAGCAAGCGTGTCACAAATGCTTTGCGTCCCTTTTTACCAACCGCGCCATCTCCTATCGAACTGTTAAAGGCTTTGACCACTTTGATGTCGCTCTCTCTGTCGGTGTCCAGAAAATGGTGCGTTCAGACCTAGCGTCCTCTGGTGTGATGTTCTCCATCGACACCGAAACCGGATTTAAAAATGCCGCTTTAGTAACGGCGGCTTACGGTTTAGGTGAAAACGTTGTCCAAGGAGCAGTCAACCCTGATGAATACCTGGTGTTCAAGCCGACTCTCCAACAGGGGTATAGCCCTATCCTAGACAAACGTCTAGGTAGCAAAGAAGTCAAAATGGTCTATGATGACGGCGGGAAACTGACGAAAAATATATCAGTACCGCCATCAGAACGGGGAAAATACGCGATCAATGATGAGGAAATTCTGACCCTAGCCAAGTGGGCTAGCATCATTGAAGAGCACTATTCCCAGGTGCGGGGTAGCTACACCCCCATGGACATTGAGTGGGCGAAAGACGGGAAAACCGGTGAACTCTTTATTGTTCAAGCCCGTCCGGAAACTGTACAATCCCAGAAATCTGCCAATGTTATTTGTCATTATCAACTCAAAGGCGATGTAGAGACATTGCAAGCAGCAACATCTGTGCTAGCCACCGGTCGCGCTGTCGGGGAAATGATTGGTCAAGGCAAAGCAAGGGTAATTCTGGATGTGAACAAGATTGACCGTTTCCAAGCCAAAGAGGTGTTGGTCACGGACAAGACAGATCCGGATTGGGAACCTATCATGAAGAGAGCGAGTGCTATCGTCACTAATCAAGGAGGTCGCACTTGTCACGCTGCCATAATTGCCCGTGAGATGGGTATCCCCGCGATTGTGGGTTGTGGCAATGCCACTAACCAATTGAAGACAGGCCAACTGGTGACCGTTTCCTGTGCAGAAGGAGATGAAGGCAAGGTTTATCAAGGGTTGCTGCCCTTTGAGGTGCAAGAAACCCTCCTTGACAACCTACCGCGCACCCGCACCAAAATCATGATGAATGTGGGTAACCCAGAGAAAGCTTTTAGTTTGTCTTCTCTTCCCTGCGATGGGGTGGGGTTAGCTCGGTTTGAGTTCATCATTGCCAATCACATTAAGGCACACCCGATGGCCTTAATTCACTTCGATAAACTCGAAGATCCATCGGTCAAGGAAGAAATTGCTCAGCTGACAGCATTGTATGACCATAAACCTGACTTCTTTGTGGATAAACTAGCCAACGGGATTAGCATCATCGCTGCTGCTTTCTATCCCAAACCAGTTATCGTCAGGATGTCAGATTTCAAGAGTAACGAATACGCCAATCTCTTAGGGGGTCAACAGTTTGAACCCAGGGAAGAGAACCCGATGCTAGGATGGCGAGGGGCGTCTCGTTACTGTGATGAAATCTACCGGGAAGCCTATGGTTTGGAATGTAAGGCACTCAAACGGGTACGGGATGAGATGGGACTGACAAACGTTATCCCCATGATTCCCTTCTGTCGCACCCCTGATGAAGGTCGTCTGGTGCTGGCGGAAATGGAAAAGCATGGCTTGAAGCGAGGGGAGAATGGGTTACAAGTCTATGTGATGTGTGAAATCCCCAGTAACGTCATCTTAGCCGACGAGTATAGCCAAATCTTTGACGGCTTCTCCATCGGTTCTAATGACCTGACTCAATTAACCCTAGGCTTAGACCGTGACTCTGCGTTAGTTGCCCATATCTTTGACGAACGCAACGAAGCAGTGAAACAGATGGTGCGGATGGTGATAGAAAAAGCCAAGAAAAATGGCCGCAAGATTGGTATCTGTGGTCAAGCACCAAGTGACTATCCAGAATTTGCCTGCTTCCTAGTGGAGTTAGGAATTGATTCCATCAGCTTGAATCCTGACTCGGTACTCAAGACACTTCTAGATATCGCCAAGGTAGAAGAAGTGAATTAGTGTCGTGGTGTTAGGTGTTAAGAGTCTTAGGTATTAAGAAATCTAGATTACACCTAACCAAATACCTCAATCTTTTCCCCCATAGAGATGACTGAAATCTCGTCGCATTTAGGGGCAAGTTGCAGCTAGCTTCTAGGTTCAAAACGTCTCCGGTGCCCTTGACCCATTAAGAAATAAATTCGCCATGGGTCGCACCGCAAGGATGCCGATTTTGGTGCTTGATGTCGCCGAGTTCTTGATCAACAATCCCATATCATCTTGGAGGAAGGATGAGTTAATAGCAATAAATTCTCATGTAATTTCAAATCAAAAATTACATTACAAAACTTTAAGATACGCCAGGGGCGAGGGTGATTAACTGGTCCGAAACCATAGAAAACCCTTGGCTAACCATAAATTTGACGTTCCATCAAGGCTTGTTTGTTTAAGAAATATAAAATAGGAGGAATTGGGGATGATAGCTCCAGAGAAATATAAATAAAATATAAAGATTAGAAAATAAATCAAGAATGAGTAATTAAATAGAACAAATTCCACCATTTTTGATTTTTCCAAATTTATCAAACGTAGATCAGCTGAAATCACTAGTTTTATTGCTGTCAGCTCAAGGAGAAAACCATGCTAGCCACAACTATGGGAGAAACCACCCTTGATAGCCTTGATGTCTTAGGGGTTGTGGTATGGCTAATGAGGCTGTCTTCAATGGCATATCTCAAGGTTAAACAGGATTCACAGATAGCAGTGGAACAAGTGAAAGCTTCACAAGCCTATAAAAGGGTGCATTTTAAGACAATTTTTTTTCAATCCATACTATAAAGGGTGTTGACATGCTAACAACAATTAACGAAACCATCAAACCAACCTTTGCCGTAGTCTGGCAAACGCTATCATCTGTGCTGCTTGGGATTGCCCATAATTTCCAAGCTATCAAAACCAGGTTTTCAGGAATCTTCTTTAACGAGGTCAACCTAGATTTGATATCTGAGGAAGACAATTGTGAACCCAACCCAGTCATAAAGGTGTCAATGTTGACTAATGCTGGCTTGGGCACTGTGCCGTACTACTGCTTCTTTTGGAAAGGTTGAAGCAGTGCAAGTAGGCCATGGGTATAAAAGGGTGCATTTTAAGACAATTTTTTTTCAATCCATACTATAAAGGGTGTTGACATGCTAACAACAATTAACGAAACCATCAAACCAACCTTTGCTGTAGTCTGGCAAAAGCTGTCATCTGTGCTCCTTGGGATTGCCCATAATTTCCAAGCTATCAAAAGCCGGGTTTCAGGCATCTTCTTTAACCAGGCCAACCTAGATTTGATATCTGAGGAAGACAATTGTGAACCCAACCCAGTCATAAAGGTATCAATTTTGACTAATGCTGGCTTGGGCAGTGTACCGTACTACTGCTTCTTGTGGGAAGAACGTAAACTTTACTGATTCCACCTAGTCCAGGCTCGCAGAAATAAGTCACCACTTTCATCTACAGAGGTCGGAGCTGGTCATTTCACTTATTTCGGTTTCCCCTGCACTAGTACTAAGTTTCCTTGACAGTATACTACATTATACCAATTAACGAGAATCCCTGCCTTCTGAAGGTAGGGATTCTCGTTAATTCCTGGATTAATTGCACATCAATTTCATCTGGCCATCTCCCGATCTGGTCATCCCGACCTCTGGCCATCTGCATCTGTAGTGCTACTTTGAAGACTTGCTATAGCTTGGATAGCCCCATAGCTGATTAGGGGGTAAGCTGAGAAGGAGCTGTTGGTGTAACCAAAAGTGTGTTAACTGTGGTCTACTGATTGGTCTACTGATTGGCAAACTGGGATCAAAGGGCATTCACCCTTTCAGTCATGGAGGTGGCAAACTAGAAGAAATGGATTTAAGTAGGGGAGTTGATCTTGGCACGTAAGATAGAGCCTCTATGGGCAGTACAAGATGACCAACAGAGAAAGGACGTTCTGATGAAGCGTAAAAATCAACACATGTTAGCACTGGTGTGGCGAAGCACTATTGTTTTGTCATTCTTCCTGTTGCCTGTTGGCCTTGGCAGTGCCCAATCCATCGAACCTGACCCTCCAAAACAGATAGTGGCTCAGAGCTCAAGTCAAAAGCAAGTTCAAACTGATGCGAATCTTAGCTTTCAGCGGGTGACGCTCCTGTCTAATGTTTTGCTGGTTGTGTTGGTCACTCTGGTACTGCTACTGGTGGCTGCGATCGCAGCGTTGTGGCTGCTAAGAAGGTCTGTGATTCGTGAGGTTGCCCAAATCGTGAGAGCTCACCTCAATGAACTGACTGACTTGGAAGATAGGATTGTCAGTGCCAATAAAAATGTTCAAAGTATCCTAGAAAAAACTGAAGACATTGCCTTGGAGCTAGATCAGCAGGCGGCAGAGTTTAAACAAGACCTAAGTGTTAAACGAGAAAATCTATCTAAGCTGCTATCCAAATTGTCTCAGTCCCAGCAACAGGCATTAACGACAATCAAGACGCAAAAAACCGATACTCAACAAGAGCTAGAACAATTAGAGACTGACTTTGCCTCAAGACTGTCTAAACTCGAGCAAGACGCTAAAAAGCAACGGGATAGTTTTCTAAAGTATCTAGAAAACTTAAGCGCTGAGTTTGCCCCCCAATTATCTGAACTCAAGGGGGATGTGCAAGCCCAGAAAGAGACAATACTGAAGAAACTGAAGCAATTAGAGACAGAGTTTGGCTCCGAACTGTATGACCTGAAAGAAACTGCGGTAAACCAAAAGGACTTAACTTTAAAAGATTTCGAAAAATTAGGGGCTGAATTTACTCCAGAATTATCGAAAATCCAGGCGGATGTACAAGCCCAGAAAGAGATAATACTGAAGAAACTGAACCAATCAGAGACTGAGTTTGGCTCCGAACTGTCTGACTTGAAAGCCAAGGCTCAAAAACAAAGCGAAGATTACCTGCAAACCATAGAAAAATCAAGTGCTGACTTTGCTCCTCAACTATCTGAACTTCAGGGTAATGTACAAGAACATAAGGATAAAGTCCTGCAGCAACTAAATCAATCAGAGTCTGATTTTGCTGTTGAACTGTCTGAGCTTAAGGCAAAGGCTGATAAAGAAAGGAACAGTTACCTCAAGAATATAGAAAAACTAACCTCTGATTTTGCTCCTCAACTATCTTTACTCAAAGCCAATGTCCAAGGGCATCAAGATAAAGTATTGGATAAACTGAACCAATCAGAGACAGAGTTTGCCTCAAAATTGTCTGAACTTGAAGCCAAGGCTCAACAGCAACGGGATTTAATACTAGAAAATATAAAACAGGTAGAGACAGAGTTTACTCCTCAGCTATCTGACATTAAGGTGGAGGCTGAACAAAAAGCTCAACATAAAATCGATTTAGCTCTTCAGAAGCTAGAGCAATTAGGAACTGACATTACTGAACAACTTTCAAAATCCCAGTCGAAGATTGAAGTGCAAATCGATAAGACTCTCCAGCATCTGAAAGAGCTAGAGGCTAATTTAACAACTCAGGTTTCTGACTCTCAGTCAGGAATTCAAACCCAGAATGCTCAGACCATTCAGAGTCTGGAAAAATTAGAAACAGAGGCTAAAACTCAACTTTCTGATTTACAGTCGGACATTCAAAAGCGAAAAGATATAATCATTCAAAATCTGGACAAATTGGAAACCACCTTGGCTGCTCAGCTGTCTGAGGTGGAATCTGAGGCTCAAACCGAGAAGGATAAAATTCTACAACAACTAGCAGAGATTTCCCCAACATCCATTGCAGAAGCTGCTCTGTCTGAAGTGCTGCAAAACACTCAAACTCTGACGGAACAATTAGAACGCCTCAAATCGAACCATCCTAAATTGTTCTTGAATCCAGATGACTATGTGAATCAGGGCAATACTCTATTCTCTCAAGGGCAGTATCAAGATGCGATCGCTTCCTATGATCAAGCTCTTGACCTTCAACCGAATAACCCTGATATTTGGTATCAGCGAGGTATGGCATTATGGGAATTACAGCAGTATCAAGATGCGATCGCGTCCTATGACAAAGTAATTGAGCTTAAGCCAGATGACCCAGATAGCTGGTATCAAAGAGGTCTGGCTTTGATGGAACTCCGGCGGTATGAAGGAGCAGTGGTTGCTTTTAATAAGGTGGTTAAACTCAAGCAAGACCACTACAAAGCCTGGTTAAACCGGGGCATGACCCTAAGACGGTTGAGACGCTACGAAGATGCGATCGCTTCCTATGACAAGGCCCTAGAAATTCAGCCAAACTATCATCAAGCTTGGGTTGACCGAGGAGTCGCACTAGGCATGCTACAAAAGCATGAAGAGGCGTTTGAATCCTTCGACCAAGCTGTCCAAGTTCAGCCAGATAATACAGTAGCCTGGTTGAATCGAGGCATGGCTCTGGATGTATTAGAAAGATACCAAGAAGCTGTTGCTTCTTTTGACAAGGCTATTGAATTAAATCCCGACTCCCACAAAGCCTGGAATTACAGAGGTTCTACCTTAGTCAAGCTAGAACAGAATGATCAGGCATTGGAAAGCATTAATCGGGCTTTGGAGATTCAACCTGAGTATGCTGCTGGTTATTATAACAAAGCAATCGTTTATTCTTCCCAGGGTCAAGTCACCTTAGCTGTGGAAAACCTAGAGCAGGCGATTGAGCTAAATCCAAGGTATCGGGAAGAGGCGAGTAATGACCCGGATTTTGAGGCTATTTCAGAAGATGATCGGTTCTGGCAGTTGATTGGAGGCTAGAATCCTCTTGATCTCCTGGGTCCGGCAAATAATTCCTATTCCATGCTTGCTATCAACTATGAACTAAAGTCTAGTTTAGTCTAGATTGATATAGCAGGAAATGAGCTTGCGCCAACATATTTCTATAATCCCAGATCATACAGCATGGTAGACCTGACCCCAAATCCTAGTTTCAGTTTGACTATTTGCTTAACATACCCCAACCGTGCCGGGATGTTAGCCAGCGTAACTCAAGCGATCGCATCTGTTGGCGGTCAATTGGGAGAAATTATGGTGGTGGAGAAAACTCGGAAAATTGCTACTCGCGAGATTACCGTAGATGCAGCTAGCACTGAACACGCTGAACAGATTGTACAAGCGGTGTCAGAAGTTCCCGATGTCCAAATCCTAAATGTCTATGACCGCACCTTCAACCTCCATCGCGGTGGCAAAATCAGTGTCAACAGCAAAATCCCCCTCAAGCATCAATCTGAATTGGCTATGGCTTACACTCCTGGTGTAGGTCGGATTTGTAAAGCGATCGCATCTGACCCAGAACAGGTCTACTCCTTTACCATTAAAAGCAACATGGTTGCTGTGGTCACCGATGGCAGTGCAGTGTTGGGGTTGGGTAACTTAGGGCCAGAAGCCGCTTTGCCAGTGATGGAAGGTAAAGCAATGCTGTTCAAAGAGTTTGCTGGTATTGATGCTTTTCCTATCTGCCTAGCTACCCAAGATACGGATCAGATCGTGGAAACCGTTAAAACTATCGCGCCGGTTTTTGGTGGTATTAACTTAGAAGATATCAGTGCTCCCCGTTGCTTTGATATTGAAGCCAGACTCCGGCAGGAGTTAGATATTCCAGTCTTTCACGATGACCAGAACGGTACGGCTATTGTCACCCTTGCTGCCTTGACCAATGCCCTGAAGCTAGTCAAGAAATCCCTAGAAGATGTAAGAATTGTTATTAATGGAGCTGGCGCTGCCGGTATGGCAGTTGCCCGGTTACTCCGTAAAGCTGGTGCAGGTGCAATTTGGATATGCGACTCCCAAGGCATTATTTCCACTAAACGCCCTAACTTGACTGAGCAAAAGCAAGAATTTGCTGTGGATGCTTCTGGTACTCTCGCTGGTGCCATTGGTAATGCCGATGTATTTATTGGGGTGAGTGTACCTGGGGTTCTAACCCCAGACATGGTTAGGTCGATGGCAAATAAGCCCATTGTCATGGCTATGGCTAATCCTATCCCGGAAATTCAGCCAGAATTGGTAGTAGATGATGTAGCAGTAATGGCTACAGGTCGTAGTGACTATCCGAATCAGATTAATAATGTTCTGGCTTTTCCAGGGGTTTTTCGTGGCGCTATAGATTGTCGGGCGTCAAGCATTACCGTGAATATGTGTCTCGAAGCAGCTTTTGCGATCGCATCCCTGATTAATCCCAGTGATTTAGATCGAGAACATATCATTCCCTCAGCATTTGATGAGCGAGTTGCTCCTGCCGTTGCTGCTGCGGTGCAAAGGGCAGCACGTCAGGATGGTGTAGCATGCCATTAAGTCGTTGTATTTGGATAATTTCATAATTAAGCCATAGAAATTAGCTATTCTGGTCGCATTTGATCCATTTTTTGAGGCAGGACTGATGATTGTAACTACTACTGATGTTATTCAAGGTGCGATTGTTGAAGAGTATTTGGGCATTGTCACTGCTGAGGTGGTTTACGGCACCAATGCACTGCGGGATTTCTTTGCCGGTATTCGAGATTTAATTGGGGGACGTACTGGCAGTTATGAAAAAGTCTTTGAAAAAGGACACCAAGAAGCCCTCCAAGAATTAAAACAACGTGCCTCACAACTAGGAGCAGATGCTGTGATTGGCATTGCTATGGATACTGGCACAATTAACGTTGATGAAAAGGGGGTGCTGCTACTGATTACTGCAACTGGCACAGCCATCAAAATCAAGAATTAAGGGTTGCTTGACAGTTGACGGTTACCCGTCAACTGTTGTTTAATTAAATCTGCTCAATTTCCTTGACAACTCATACTCGTTACGACTACGATTAAAGAGTGACAATCATAAAGGAATCAGTAAGACAAGATGGTTATCAATCAAGTACCCGACGTAGTATTTAAGACCAGAGTCAGAGATGAGTCAGTTGCTGGACCCAATCCCTTCCGCTGGCAAGACCGCACTACACAGGAAATTTTTGGCGGTAAGCGTATCGTGCTATTTTCCCTTCCTGGTGCCTTCACACCCACCTGTTCATCAACCCACTTACCCCGCTATGAAGAACTCTTTGATGAGATCAAAGCACAAGGGGTTGATCAAGTGATCTGCTTATCGGTCAACGATGCCTTCGTGATGTTCCAGTGGGGCAAACAGCAAGGGGTTCAGAATATCTTCTTGCTACCCGATGGTAATGGGGAATTCACCCGCAAAATGGGGATGTTGGTAGAAAAAGATAATCTCGGTTTTGGTATGCGTTCTTGGCGCTACTCCATGGTGGTAGATGACGGTAAGATTGAAAAAATGTTTGTAGAACCCGGCTATGAAGATAACTGCCCTACCGATCCCTTCGAGGTCTCAGATGCAGATACCATGCTGGCATACTTGAAGTCAGCTAAAAGTTGAGATACTTCCCAGCTTAGTTAAGGCTTTATCAGTAGAGGCGTTACCTGCAATGCCTCTACTGTTTTCAGTTTGGTGCATAAGTCCTGATCATCGTGGATTTACTTGAGAGTTAAACAAAAATTATTATTTTGGGGGATCAGTAAAATTTTCCCTCCGAACGCCTATTGCGTTTATCTAGATAATATAAGTAATCTTTCCACGGAATAGTAATTCAGAAGTTTGGGAGAGTTATGAGCTACGATTTTGATTTATTCGTTATTGGTGCAGGTTCCGGAGGAATTGCTACAGCTAGACGAGCCGCAGAATATGGGGCAAAAGTAGGCATTGCAGAATTTGACCGTTTAGGTGGAACTTGCGTAAATCGTGGCTGCGTTCCTAAGAAGCTGATGGTTTATGCCTCCCATTTTCCTGATCAATTTGAAGAGGCACAGGGATATGGCTGGAGTAAGGTACACAGTACCCTGGACTGGACAACCATGATCACAGCAGTGAATCAGGAAACAGAACGCCTCAATGGCATTTACCAACGTATGTTGGATAAGTCCAAAGTAGAACTGTTTCAGGGTTATGCTAAGTTCGCGGATTCCCACACCATAGACATTGGCGGACGCAAAGTAACTGCACAGAAAATCTTGATTGCAGTAGGAGGATATCCCGTCAAGCCCGATATTCCCGGAATTGAACACGCGATTACCTCTGATGATATCTTCCACCTCAAGGAACAACCGAAGCGGATCGTGATTCTTGGGGGTGGCTATATTGGTGTCGAGTTTGCCTGTATTCTCAATGGCTTAGGCTCTGAAGTCACGGTGGTTATTCGTCGTGATCAGATTTTACGGGGATTTGATGCGGAAATCGGTTCCGAGATTCAAAAAGCCATGGAAAACCATGGGATTCGCGTGCTAAATAACAGTAATATCATCGCTATTGAAAACACATCAGCCGGTCTGAATGTAACGGTACAAGGAGAATCACAAACAACTATAATTGCTGATGCAGTCAGTTTAGCTGCCACAGGTCGTATACCCAATATCCAGAATCTAGGTTTAGAGAATACTGGAGTAGCAATTGAAAACGGTGCGATCGCAGTCGATAAGTATAGTCTTACCACAGAAGACCATATCTTTGCCGTAGGGGATTGTACTAACCGCATGAACTTAACTCCCGTTGCGATTAATGAAGGTCGTGCCTTTGCCGATACCGTATTTGGTGGCAAATCCCGGATCATGAGCTATGAGAATGTCCCAACCGCAATTTTTACCACACCCGAAGCAGCTACTGTTGGTCTAAGTGAGGCCGAAGCACGGGAGAAATATGGGGATGCGGTCAAAGTCTATCGTTCTCGGTTCAGACCTATGTATTACACCCTACCCGGTCGGGATGAAAAAACCCTGATGAAGTTAGTGGTTGACCAAAACACTGACAAAGTCTTGGGTGCTCATATGGTAGGGGACCATGCAGCAGAGATTATTCAAGGAATTGCGATCGCATTGAAAACCGGAGCTACCAAAGCTAACTTTGATGCTACTGTTGGAATTCATCCCAGTTCTGCAGAAGAGTTTGTCACAATGCGCTAAGGGACTCAAAAAGTTCAATACAGTTGAAACTAGGGCGTGTGTTCACGCCCTAGTTTCGTACTATAGCGCTTTAAAATCAGATGTGAAAATTTATAGCAATTCAATTCATTAATGCGGTAAACCAGGTATTCTACTTAAGTGCTTAAATACTTTAAGTTCTCAATATCAACACTACTGAATCGCAATAAATCCTAAAAAAGCCCCTAGAACTGTATTATCAGGAAGGAATAGCTGCGCCAAGAAACTCAATACATCTGAGTTAAACATCAGCATCTAGTGGTAGAAAGCCCAAGTTTCCCCATGTCATCTTTACAAAAATTAGAAAAATTCGTCAAAATACCTAATAAAGTTCCCAGCCGCCGCATTCTTTGGTTTGAACGATTAATGGCGATCATCGCCTTGATTAACCTGCTCTTGGTGTTGTTTGACCTCAGCTATATTCCCTTAAGGGATTTCTGGCTAAATCAAAAAATTCAGGTATTTAGCTTTACCATTGGTCCGATCAAATCCAAAGGCTTTCCTCTCTCGATTCCCATTCCTGATATCACTCCGTTATACGACCCAGTTAAAGGTATTGAAGACAACCTAGATACTAAAAAATATTTGGACAAAGTTGAGCAACTGGAAAACCAGATTAAAAACATAGGATTATCGTCTATAGAAGTAGAAAAAAAACTCAAGTATCTGCGCGAAATTAGCTCAGAAATGATTGACACGAATCCTTTCCAAGTAGCCAATAAAACCGGAAACTTGGAAAAGATTAAAAATAAGATGCGTAAGCACATACCAAATCCTGATAAGTCAGCAAAAGAGTCATTTGAGGAGTTCTGGACTCAAAAGTACTTAGCAAGCCATAGTCAAGAGGAAGGTTTGGGATTTTTTAACACCGAGATTAAACCCTTAATCGACACTAACTATTACCGTCCAATTGGAGAAAATGGCGAATTCATAGACCTATTCGGACTGATTGATTTCCCATTTTTTATCTTATTTGGTACGGAGTTTTTGGCTCGTACCTGGTTTATCAGTCGCCGTCACACTGGACTCAAGTGGCAAAATGCGATGCTGTGGCGCTGGTATGACATATTTTTTATAATACCCTTATGGCGGTGGTTACGAATTATTCCCATTACCATTCGTTTAGATCAAGCTAAATTAATAGACCTGAGTGCCATTAGCAAAGAAATCCGCTCCGGATTTGTTGCCAGTATTGCTCAAGAGATGACGGAAGTGGTCGTGATTCAATTTATTAACGAAGTTCAGGACTCCATTAGCCAGGGTGAAATTACCAAATGGTTGTCTCAACAGGAAGTCCGCCCCTACATTGACCTTAATGACACTGATGAAGTCTCAGAACTCACCAGCATGATGGTAAAGATGACAGTTGATCAAGTGTTACCCAAAATCCGCCCTGATCTAGAGGCTCTCATGAAACACTATCTGGACATGAGCCTTAAACAGTCCACACTTTATCAAGGACTTCAGAATGTACCAGGAGTGGGAGAATTGCAGAAGCAGCTAACAGAGGAATTGGTTAAAAACATTTTTCAGGCACTCTATGATGGGATTAATACTCTGATACAAGAAGACCCAGTTGCCGACGAACTCCTGGAACACCTACTCAAAAATTTAAGGGAAGTCTTAGGGGCAGAAATTAAGACCAAGGATAGATTACAGGAGATTCAGTATTTGATCACAGCTTGGTTAGAGGAATTCAAAATAAATTATGTCCGGCGCTTATCTGAAGAAGACTTAGATAAAATTTTAGATGAAACCAGAGCAATTCGTCAAAGATTTCAGTAAGAGTACTATAGAGTTTTTTAATTGGGTTAGGGACTTTCGTACTAGGTTTTATGGAACAGGCAACAGCGGCTCATCGGAACAGGTAAAAGAGAATAGGGAATAATTAATATAAGAAGAATTTGTAGATTATAGCTATTAAAAACATTTAAATAAAAATTTTCATAGTAAACTCTCACTTAATGAATCATATTTATTAACAGAGAATTGATGATAACTGAATGCTTTAATTTAGGATAACATATGCAGGATAAAAAACATCAAAAAAAATATTATTGTAAATATTGAAATCAACTCATCAAAGTTTGACAGAATAATGACCATAAGTTAAAATAATTATTTATAAACAAAAAATAAGTTGATTTCTAGGGTCAGCTTGCTCTAAGGTGCGCTTTCCGTTCTTCGTAGGAGACGCGGGGCGCGTTTCTCCTACGGAGACGCTATGCGAACGGCGAATTTAATTCGCCACGGGTCGCACCTGAGGAAAAAGGCTGTGAAGTGGGAAAGTGCCAACCCACCAGACACCAAGCAGGGATTAGACTTCAAAACTACCCATGTTCAAGTTTTGATCAGGCCAGCATTTGAGTTGCTAATTGCGTTAGACTCAAACATAGCACTAGACATTGGGCTTGTGCTATGTAGATGTCCATAAGCTTTTGGGCGGTTAGACTTCTTGGAAAAGAATTTGCCATGAAGTGGGTTGACCCCACTTTTTTTATTGGATTGGTGCCATGACTCATCCCCTGATTCCACAACTAATCGATTTAGCCACGCCATTGGCTCAAGATTTAGGATTAGAGATTGTAGAGGCTCTCTTCCAGACCAACAGACGCCCACCCGTGCTGCGTGTCTATATCCGCAATCCCATTCGTGACACTAGCTTGGATGACTGTGAACGCATGAGTCGTGCTTTAGAAGCTCAGTTAGATGCTAAGGACATCATTTTAGACACCTACGTTTTGGAAATTTCCAGTCCTGGGATCACACAGGACTTAAGCACAGACCGAGAATTCATTTCTTTCAAAGGGTTTGGTGTGATTGTTCAGACATCTGAACCTTATCAGGGACAGCAAGAGTGGCGTGGGCAGTTAATTCGCCGGGATGAGAGCGGAGTTTATCTCAATCTCAAGGGTCGCGAGTTTGCCATTCCCCGTCAGCTTGTGTCCAGAGTAAAACTCGATGATGGGGGTTAAATTTTGCTTGAAGGTTGGTAGGGGGGCAGTACTTGTAAAGACAATGGCTCGACTATAGATCTACAAGTGCTTCTGCCCTACAAGCTTCAAGGTTGAGGATTGAAGTTTAACTTGATTTACTTTAAATCCCAACATAATTGCCATGGATAGATTTAAGACGGAGATTTGCTGATGTCAATAGTTAGTTTGCCTGGACTTAAGGCAATGATAGAAGAAATTAGTCAAAGCCACAATATACCTAGGTCTGCAGTTCAACAGGCATTAAGAGAAGCACTGCTAAAAGGCTATGAGCGCTATCGCCGTTCTCAACGGCTAGACCAAAGATTTCATTTTGACGAAGAATATTTTGACAACTTTGAAGTCGATCTTGATATTGAAGAAGAAGGCTTCCGCGTTTTGTCTACCAAAACCATTGTCGAAGAGGTACAAAATAGTGACCATCAAATTTCTCTCAAAGAAGTCCAGGAAGTTGCCTCTGAAGCACAATTGGGAGATTCAGTGGTTTTGGATGTGACTCCAGACCAAGGAGAGTTTGGTCGCATGGCAGCGATTCAAACCAAGCAGGTGCTCTCTCAAAAACTCCGAGACCAACAGCGTAAGCTGATTAAGGAAGAGTTTCAAGACCTAGAAGGAACTGTTCTGCAATCTCGATCACTACGGTTTGAGCAGCAGTCTGTTATTATGGCACTCAGCAGTGGTTTTGGTCGGCCAGAGGTAGAAGCCGAACTGCCCAAACGGGAACAGCTCCCCAATGATAACTATCGCATTAACTCCACCTTTAAGGTTTATCTCAAAAAAGTCCGGGAAGGCCCTCACCGTGGTCCCCAGCTGGTGGTATCCAGAGCGGCGGCTGGTTTAGTTGTCTATCTGTTTGCCAACGAAGTCCCAGAAATAGAAGATGAGGTGGTAAGGATTGTTGCAGTGGCACGGGAAGCTAATCCTCCTTCTCGTCATGTCGGACCAAGGACTAAAATTGCTGTAGATACCCTGGAGCGAGATGTAGATCCGGTGGGAGCTTGCATTGGTGCTAGAGGTTCCCGCATTCAAGTGGTGGTGAATGAACTACGAGGTGAAAAAATCGACGTAATTCGTTGGTCTCCTGACCCATCTACCTATATTGCTAACGCTCTTAGCCCAGCCCAAGTGGATCAGGTGCTACTAGTTAATCCAGAAGAACGTCAAGCCCATGTTTTAGTAGCAGAAGACCAGCTCAGTTTAGCTATAGGCAAAGAGGGACAAAATGTTCGCCTTGCCGCCCGCCTTACAGGCTGGAAGATTGACATTAAAGATGCTGCGCAATACAAAAAAGAGACTACAGACATCTCTAAACAGGATACCCTAGAAGAAGATGTCGATAGCAATGAGTTAAAGGAAGATTACGAAGAAGGAGTAGAAATGCCAGAAAATGTACTGGATCCTGAGCCAGTGCTTGATTTGAGTGCTCAAGAAGAAGAATAAGAAGTTTTAGGGGTTCACCCTGAGGTGAGGAAAGTTTGGCCAAGGTTGAGAATGGTAATGGTATACAATGATAGCCCTAAGCTTGTCGGTTTAGAATGGTAGTGGGGTGCGCGGTATCCGCTGTGGTCAAGAATTCTTTGACAGTTTTCTTCCAAACCAATGACTTATTCAATCCTTCCACTTCTGCGCTCGTTACTCTACCGCCTACCCCCGTTCCTCCTACTGCCGGTGGGTGTGGTAATTTTATTCTTGTGTTAATCATCCGAGTCTCAAGGGTGTGAGTATCTCTACTATAGTTTTTCATCTTCTGCTCACACCACCGGGCACGCCCACACCCGTTTTACCGCCCTCTGGCAGCGATGCAGCGCGGTCTTGGGGAGGCAGCGCCTTCACGCGGGGGTTCCCCAAGACCGCGCTTTGCCGTGGTTTCCCCCACTCGCGCTTTGCATCAAGATTGATTTTTGGTTTCATTGGGTAACTCAATCAGGTAAACAGGGCGTTTGCCCAATCGCAAACGCCCTACAAGCCTCCATCTACCTTACCCTTTAAAGAAGGAGGACTTTTGAGATTTTCCAAACCGAAAACCCTTATGAAACCCAACTATCGACGTTGTCTTAGCTGCCGGAAAGTAGGACCAAAACAAGAGTTTTGGCGTATTGTCCGAGTCTATCCGTCACGAAAGGTACAATTAGATCAGGGTATGGGTCGTTCAGCTTACTTATGTCCTCAACTGAGTTGCCTAGCGGCGGCTCAAAAGAAAAACCGACTGGGGCGATCACTGCGCGCATCGGTGCCAAAAAATCTGTACGAAACTTTATGGCAGCGTTTAGCTACCATGCCAAGCCAACCCAATTTAGGTAATTAAAGGGTGAATAAGCGCGGCAATTGCTTCCATGTATGTTTGTCCGGTGAACATAAGTAATCGTTAGTATACAAAGGAAGTCATTAGTTCTATTGATGCTCTGGTTTCAAAAGGGAGGTGAATTTACTTCGATTATACGCTAGCTACCTTTAAAGGCATACGTGCTGATTAGGCGGTTTAACCGAATCGTCAATGTATAATGCTGCTTGGCTTTTTTCACAGGAAAGAAGCACGCGATAATAGATAAACTTATCAAACTACCGTTGAGGTGAACACACCAACGAAAAAGCATGGATGGTTGATTATCTGTTGAGCATCGCTTATCTTATCGTTTAAGCTTTCCAATAAAGCTTGATCAAGTAAAAAGTCATTCGAGTAGTTGAGTATGGTTTAACAACAAGTAGGTACGACAGGGGAATAGTGCATGAACAGCGGCAAAGTCAGAATTTACGAATTATCACGGGAATTGAATTTGGACAACAAGGAAATTTTGAGCATCTGTGAAGGACTCAATATTGCAGTTAAAAGTCACAGTAGCACGATTACAGAATCGGATGCCCAACGGATTCGCACGACAGCCGAAAAATATTCTGACCAACTAGCAGCTGTAAGCAATACCGAAGGTGAGTCATCGGCAAATAAAGGTTCTAAGTTAAGCTCTGGTAAATTAATTCGACCGCCCAAAGGGGAGCGGAAGCAGCAAATTGTCGAGCTCCGTAAGCACAAACGCAGTTCTGGGAATACTTCTAGCCAGAGAACTAATCAAATGGCAATCCCACCCCAACCTCCCATCAAGCCGACTGCTATACCCCCCCGTCAGCCTAGCACTCTCAATCGACCTAAGCAGGTCACTGAAGAGGACACCAAGATTAAGCAGGATAGTAAACCCAAACCAGAGGCTAAACCCGAACTAGCCGCTAAACCCAAACCAGAGGCTAAACCCGAACCAGAGGCTAAACCCGAACCAGAGGCTAAACCCAAACCAGAGGCTAAACCCGAACTAGCCGCTAAACCAGTCCAGAAGGTGTCACAGGATAGTACTGCCTCACCTAAGGTTACAGAAAAACCAAAATTAACTGGACCGCCTGTAAGACTATCACAACCAAAAACTCAGCCTTCTAAGGTTGAGCGACCGATCAAATCAAACCAAAAGGGTTCTTCGGGTTCAAAGTCAGTAAAGAGTCCAACTCCTAACAAATCCCCTGTTATCAATAAGCAGTCAACCCCTTCGGAAACATCACCACCAAAACGTTCTAGTTCACCAAGGCCGAGCATTCCTGAACTCCAGCGACCTCCAAAAAGAACTAAGCCAGGTCTTGACAAGGACAATTCTCAAGTAGCAGCAATGGATGCTGACTCAACGGGTCTGACAGAATCTGATCAAGACACCAACACCTTAGTCAATGAATCTGAGGAAATGCTCAAGGAGGTCAAGCTCTGGCGACCATCTGTCCCCCGACCTGCTAAGAAGAAAGAGTGGCAGGCAGAAAATGGGGAAGAAGAAGACAAAGTCCAGAAGGGGAAATCCGCCAAACTCAAGCGGCGACCTAAAATGATTCTGGATGATGAAGATGATCTCGAAACAGGATCAGATCAAAACGATAACAAAATCGATGGTTCATTTTCAGTTAGTCTTTCACTGGCTCGTCCTCCCAAACCAAAGTCTCTACAAAAACAGCAAACCCAACCAACTACTGCGAGTGTTAGCCACAGGAAGAAGCCTTCTAAAAGCAGTAGTAGCAACAAGTCGGATCATCGCGATCGCCGTCGTACACAGAAAACTCAGCCCAAACGCCCAGAACAAATTGTTTTGAGAGACTCACTCACCATTAGAGACCTGGCTAATGAACTGGCTATTGCAGAAACTGACATTGTTAAAATGCTCTTCTTCAAAGGCATAGCTGTGAGTGTTACCCAAACTTTGGATGTTCCTACCGCCACAATGGTAGCTGAGGAAGTGGGGGTAAAGGTCGAGATGGAAGAAGAAGCCTCTGCTGCGACTAAGGTGGAAATGCTGGATGTCCAAGACCTGGAAAACCTCGAGCGGCGTCCACCTGTGGTGACAATTATGGGTCATGTTGACCATGGTAAAACGACTCTACTCGATGCTATTCGTGAAGCAAAAGTGGCTCAAGGAGAAGCCGGTGGAATTACTCAGCATATTGGCGCATACCACGTAGATGTTGAGCATGAGGATAAAATTCAGCAGGTTGTCTTCTTAGACACCCCCGGTCACGAAGCCTTTACAGCCATGCGGGCAAGGGGAACAAAAGTAACTGATATCGCTGTGCTAGTAGTAGCGGCTGATGATGGGGTGCAACCTCAGACTCTTGAAGCCATTAGTCATGCTAGAGCTGCTGAAGTTCCACTCGTGGTTGCTATTAACAAAATTGATAAAGCCGGAGCTCAACCTGATCGGGTTAAGCAGGAATTATCAGAACGGGGCTTGGTCCCAGAAGAATGGGGTGGTGAAACGATCATGGTACCAGTGAGTGCTATCCAAAGGGAAAACTTGGATTCACTGCTGGAGATGATTATATTGGTCTCAGAGCTAGAAGAACTCTCTGCTAATCCGGATCGACCAGCAAAAGGTACGGTGATTGAAGCTCACCTAGATAAAGCCAGAGGTCCTGTTGCCACCTTCTTAGTGCAAAACGGTACTTTGCGGATCGGTGATAGCTTGGTTGTTGGTTCAGTTTTCGGTAAGGTCAGAGCCATGCTTGATGACCGAGGACAGCGAGTCGAACAAGCTAGTCCCTCGTTTGCTGTGGAAGTCCTTGGCTTGAGTGATGTTCCAGCTGCTGGTGATGAGTTTGAAGTCTTTGAGAGTGAAAAAGAAGCCCGGGCAGTTGCTGGTGAAAGAGCTCAACAGCAACGTCAATCTCGCCTGCAAACTCGCATGAAATCACGGCGAGTTACCCTCACTGAATTATCAGCCCAGGCTCAAGAAGGTGAACTCAAAGAACTCAACTTGATTTTGAAGGCAGACGTTCAAGGCTCGGTGGAAGCTATTCTGGGATCCCTCGAACAGCTGCCCCAAAATGAAGTGCAAATTCGAGTTCTACTGGCTGCCCCTGGGGAAGTCACCGAAACGGATGTGGACTTAGCGGCTGCTAGTGGTGCAGTTATTGTTGGCTTTAACACTACCTTAGCTCCTGGTGCTCGACCAGCAGCTGAACAGGAAGGGGTAGATGTGCGGGAATACAACATCATCTACAAACTCCTGGATGATGTTCAAGGTGCTATGGAAGGTCTGTTAGAGCCAGAAGAGGTAGAAGAACCATTGGGTGAAGTAGAAGTTCGAGCTGTCTTCCCAGTGGGTCGTGGTGCCGTTGCGGGTTGCTATGTACTCTCAGGCAAAGCCGTGCGCAATTGCCGTTTACGAGTGCGGCGTGGTGGCAAAGTTATCTACGAAGGAGTTTTGGATTCCCTCAAGCGTGTTAAGGATGATGTCAAGGAAGTCAATGCTGGCTACGAATGTGGTATGGGTGTTGATAAATTCAACGACTGGGCAGAAAAAGATATCATTGAAACCTATCAGATGGTAACCAAGCGACGGACTCTCTCCCTGAAGTAGCCCTGAGGGGTGTTCTTACCCAGGCATCCATTGCCGGGTAGGTTGTTTTGTTTAAGGTTGAAGGTTAAAGGTTATTGATACGAGTTGCTCTGTGGCAAGCTTGCAATTGTCAAGGTTCCATCCAAAGCAACTTTTAACCTGTTAACCGATAACCTCTAACCCTAACCCTGCCAAATTTTAACCATTCAATGTCGCTAAAAGCACAATCCTAAAAAAGCAGATAGGATAGTGTACAGGTAAGCTTAATAGTTTAGCACTTAAGCATTACTCAACTAGATTCATCTGTATTAAATCTTCGCGTGTGTGCATATGGCAAGCTTCGTTACATCCGAATCCGGACAATTACATCACGACACTCAAGTTTGGAACAGTCTTAAACAAGCCATAGCCGCTAGTTCAGGATTTCAACGCTGGCAAATGGAACATCCCTTGGGTGAACAATTTCAGGATTACAGTCTTGATAGCCGAGTGCGTCGTTACTTACGTGAAACTCTAGAAATGCTTGCCTACTGAACTCCCAGATAGGAGTTGCTCCTATCTGGCCTGATGTATTGTGATTTTAATTTATGAGTGCTTTGTGGCAGAAACGGGCAAAGCATTAGATAAGCTTGCTTAAAATTATTCCTTTTATTCCTTCACTAAGCAAGACTATCATAAAGTGCAAATTAGTAGTGCTATTTCACTGGTGGCATTTTAAAGATATAGGTAGCTAGAAGTCAACCATTACTCAGTTACTACCTCTGAACGTTTCCTGTCAATAGTCAGCGGTCAATGGTCAAAGGCGGCTGGACGAAAGACAAATGAGGAAGGATAATTAGCATTGCTGCTGATTTTGGACTTGACATGGCCTTTGAATATCCTGATGACCTGAAATACCTTGATAGCCACGAATATGTACGGCTTGATGGAGAAATTGCCACTATTGGTATTACCGCCTTTGCCATTGACCAACTGGGTGACTTAGTTCTTCTCGAACTCCCAGACATTGACGACACCATCGAGAAGGGTAACAAAGAAAATGACCAAAGCTTTGGTACCATTGAATCGGTCAAGGCCGTTTCGGATCTATATTCCCCGGTATCGGGTACGGTGGTAGAACGAAATGAGGATATGATCGAGGCTCCTGAACAGATTGCAGAAGACCCCTATGGTGAAGGCTGGTTAATTAAAGTGCGGCTGAATGACCCTGACAACCCACTGGAGGGTGTCCTTTCTGCTGAGGAGTACCGTGCCCAAGTCGAGGCAGAGTAGACTATGACACTCCCCGCCCTGGAAGGACGGGGATTCTTGCTTCAATGGGGTGACTTGTTTAACCAGGCCGGAGCCAGGAAAAATAGAGGTCGCCTCTCCACAAGCGTATTTGGTTTATAACCTAGGTTTCGGTGTGCCCCACCGTACCTAAACTAATCAACAAATTAAGATAAACATTTTTTTAGGGATCTTAGACTTTCATAGACTTCCAAATCGTTAGACTTGATTGTGCAACCTGATTATCTCAAAACAGGTTTTTTACACTGTCTACTTATTTAAGATCATGTTCATCTAGAATACTATTTTTTTGTTATGTCTTTATCTTAGCACAAAGCCGTCCTGGAAGGACGGGGCGCGATTACCCAAATTTTTTGGTAAAAATCTGATCAGTAGGGTTGTCATAACTGAACCCAGCTGTATAAAGTTGTGTATCTAGAACCAATCTAGCAATACGTCTAGCTTGTCATATGCTAGGTTTTCATAGTGTATATTTAGAACTAAATTACTTTAGTTCTAAATCGCTTTAGTTATACATCCGGGCTTTGTGTATCTATAGATTTACCAACTTAGGGGGTCACAGCCCTCAAAAGTGACCCCCACCTTCGCTGCTTAATTCAAAAATTGGTTTACTATGCAGAATTTGGATATCCAGGATCAAAAAAATAGAGCAAATACTCAGTCGTTGCTGAAATCTGACCCTATTCTTTCCGCATCAAAAACATTACCATCTACCGATGCTTTTGTCAATCGACATATAGGTCCAAATCCAGATGCAATAGAGCAAATGCTCAACGTCCTGGGTATATCCACTATAGATAGCCTGATTGAGCAAACTGTACCCGCCGCTATTTGGCTTAATCAACCTCTGCAGTTACCAGCGGCACAAAGCGAGTATGCTGCCCTGGCTCAGCTAAAAGAAATTGCCTCTAAGAATCAAGTATTCCGGTCTTTCATTGGCATGGGATATTACGACTGCATTACCCCACCTGTAATTCAACGGAATATTCTAGAAAATCCTGGTTGGTACACGGCTTACACCCCTTACCAAGCAGAGATTGCTCAGGGACGACTCGAAGCACTACTCAACTTCCAGACTATGATCATAGACTTGACTGGTCTGGAAATTGCTAATGCTTCCTTGCTGGATGAAGGAACAGCAGCAGCGGAAGCTATGAGCATGAGCTATGGTCTGTGTAAGACGAAAGCCAAACACTTCTTTGTTTCCCAAACCTGTCATCCCCAAACTATCGCAGTGGTACAAACCAGGGCTAGACCTTTGGGAATTGAGGTGATTGTTGGTGACCACCGCACCTTTGAATTTGACCAAGAGATTTTTGGAGCTCTGCTTCAGTACCCAGCAACGGATGGCACCATATACGATTATCGGGAATTTATTGATAAGGCTCATGGTGCTAAAGCTTTAGTAACTGTGGCAGCTGATATTCTAAGCCTTGCCCTGCTTACACCCCCTGGAGAATTTGGGGCTGATATTGCCATAGGCTGCACCCAGCGCTTCGGTGTTCCCCTAGGATATGGGGGACCTCATGCAGCTTATTTTGCTACTCGGGCAGCTTATAAACGGCAAGTACCAGGACGTATCGTTGGTGTATCAAAAGATGCTAATGGTAAAGCAGCACTGCGCTTGGCACTGCAAACCCGTGAGCAACATATCCGTCGTGACAAAGCCACGAGCAATATTTGTACTGCCCAAGTGCTCTTGGCGGTGATAGCTTCAATGTATGCAGTTTATCATGGGCGAGAGGGAATCAAAGGTATTGCCGAGAGAATTCATCAATTAACGGTTATCCTAGCGGAGGGACTGAAACGCTTAGGTTACAGTATTAGCTCAGAACCGTTTTTTGATACCTTGCGCGTAGAATTAAGCGATCGCTCTGTGTCAGGAATTATAGAAGCAGCTGAAGCAGGTCAAATTAATCTACGTATTATTGATTCAACTACTATCGGGATTTCCCTGGATGAGACAACGACGGCTAGGGATTTAGTAGACTTGTGGGAAATTTTTGCAAGTTTAGGGGAACCAAGCAGTGCATCCCTACTCTTTACTGTGGAAGATTTGGCGGCTGAGGTAACACGTAAGGTGGCAGATGATTTTAATGAACCGTTTGCTCGCCGTAGTACCTACTTAACCAACCCAGTATTCAACCGCTATCACTCAGAAACTGAGTTACTGCGCTATTTGCACCGTCTGGAAAGTAAGGATTTGGCTCTAAACACGTCCATGATTCCTTTGGGCTCGTGTACCATGAAGCTGAATGCCACTGCTGAGATGATGCCAGTGACATGGCCGGAATTTGGCAAGATTCATCCGTTTGCTCCCCTCTCCCAAACTCAGGGATATCAAATTCTATTCCAGCAGCTGGAAGAATGGTTAGCAGAAATTACTGGCTTTGCTGGCATTTCTCTTCAACCTAATGCTGGTTCCCAAGGGGAATATGCAGGATTACTCACTATTTGTAAGTACCATCAAAACCGGGGAGAAAGCGATCGCAATATCTGTTTAATTCCTACTTCTGCTCATGGCACCAATCCCGCCAGTGCAGTGATGGCTGGTTTAAAAGTGGTGGCTGTTGCTTGTGATGAAATGGGCAACATTGATTTAGATGATTTGAGGAAGAAGGCCGAGCACCATAGCCAAAACCTAGCTGCTCTGATGGTGACTTATCCCTCTACCCATGGTGTGTTTGAACAAGAGATTAAAGATATCTGTGCCATTGTCCACAACCATGGGGGGCAGGTTTATATGGATGGGGCAAATATGAATGCCCAAGTGGGGCTGTGCCGTCCAGGGGACTTTGGGGCAGATGTGTGTCACCTGAACCTGCACAAAACCTTCTGTATTCCCCACGGTGGGGGTGGACCTGGTATGGGACCAATTGGGGTGATGCCTCACTTAGTACCATTCCTGCCCAAAACCTTACAGCCTCAACCTTCCACTTTATCTATTGGTGCAATTTCTGCGGCACCCTGGGGAAGTGCCAGCATTCTACCGATTTCCTGGATGTATATTGCCATGATGGGTAGTGCGGGGTTAACTGAGGCGACTAAAGTGGCTATTCTTAATGCTAATTACATGGCTAAGCGGTTAGACCCTTACTATCCTGTTCTGTACAAGGGGAACAATGGATTAGTAGCTCATGAGTGTATTGTGGATTTGCGATCGCTTAAAAAGTCTGCGGGCATCGAAGTGGATGATATTGCCAAACGCCTGATGGATTATGGTTTCCATGCTCCAACGGTATCCTGGCCTGTAGCGGGGACAATGATGGTGGAACCTACTGAAAGTGAGTCGAAAGAGGAACTCGACCGTTTCTGTGATGCGATGATTGCCATCCGCCAGGAAATTAAAGCGATTGAATCGGGTCAGGTAGACCAAAGGGACAATCAGCTCAAGAATGCTCCCCATACTGCAGAAGCCTTGATGGTCAGTGAATGGACTCATCCCTATACCCGTGAGGAAGCAGCATACCCTGCACCTTGGTTAAGGGAACACAAGTTTTGGCCTGTGGCAGGGCGCATTGATAATGCCTTTGGGGATAGGAATTTGGTTTGTTCTTGTGAAGGGATGGAGGCGTACATCTAACTCCAGAGTCAATGGTCGAGTCTGGGGAGATGGGGAGATGGGGAGATGGGGAGATTTTTATTAAGCGATGCAGCGCGGTCTTGGGGGTTTCCCCCATGAGCGACTGCATCAAGACAGGGTAATTATCCTGATATGATATAACTCCGTTACTTATTAAGGGAGGTTACCGGGATTCCGACTCCCGACTCCCGACTCCCGACTCCCAACTCCCGACTCCCGACTCCCGATTCCCGACTCCCTACTCCCTACTGAGTATTAACGTGGTGAACCAAACACCTGCACCCAGTAGTGGCGATAGGGACTAGAAGGATCGCTGACATAGCCAAAGCCAATTTCTTGATACTGAGGCTTGAGTATATTACGGCGATGACCAGTGCTTCCCATCCATTGCCTAATGGTTTGAGCAGGAGTCGAGTAACCTGCGGCAATGTTTTCACCAACATAGGAATATAGATATCCTGCTGCTTTAGCGCGATCGCTTATTTTAGAACCATCCGAACCAGTATGACTGAAAAAACCATTGCGCACCATATCTTCAGCGTGTAGCTGTGCGGCTTGACTTAGCTCAGCAGAAAGCTGTAATGGTGGTAAGCCAGCTTTTCGCCGTTCAGCATTGGTTAGTCCAAGCAACTCAGTATTGAATTTAGCTAAGGATGAGCTACTGGTTAGCACAGTTATCTGCTCCTGAGAACCTCTCTGGAGGGTGTTATTGGAATAAGTGTTAGCCACAACTGAGCTAGACTGAAGCGCTATTTCAGATAATCCGAGCAAAGTAAGCGGAGCAATTGCCAAAAAATGGATTCTATGCATAAATTACCTCATGGGTTAATATCTGCAACAGATCTGATGGCACCCGGTAGCCATTAAAATGGCGCTAGATAGATAGAGCAATCCTATTCAACTTTTGAAGGGGATTGCTATGTATATTGACTAACCGTCCCCTGAAAAGGTTCCCTAATTCTTTTATGGGAAATTACCAGGGGAGGTTTTTTTGCCTTCGCTTAGCGTGGCCGAAAGGGCATCGCATTTTCATTTCTTTGAGACCTAACCGCTGAACGCGCACGCGTGCGCGTAGCGCATAAGCTAACTGCTGACCGCTGACCGCTGACCGCTGAGAGCTTAATGCTTAAACTCTTTAAAAATAACGTTTCTAGTAAAAATAACGTTTCTAGGAACGATGACGAATTACTCCCGGTAACTGCCGCAGCACATCATTTTTAGATCGAGCGAATTTTTTAATGGCATCTTGATTGACAATATTCTTTTTAGGAAGATTAACAGTAATCGTTTCTTCCATTTGCCATGGATCAAAGTTTTCCCAGTTTTCAAAGTAGGCTTGCAAGTACAGCCAATAGGCTAGATCGAGCTGAGCATCGTATACAATCAGGATACATGGCATTGGTTCTTTTAACCATGGCTCTATGTCTGAGCGTCCTAGGGGAAAGCCTATGGTTTCTTGGTCAGCGGCTAGCATGCTCAGAAAATCGGTTGCTTTTAGCTTGACGTAAATTTTACCATTTTCAAGTTCACCATTGGCATCATAGGTAAAGATAATCAAGTCAAAACCATAGGTATACCCAAGCTCAACTCGTTCTACGGAGTAACCACATAATAATACATATCTTTCCACATAATTGATACTGAGATCAGCAATAATTTGTTCTCTCGGTCGTTTAGTTTTCTTCATTAGACCGGAAGCAATAGAAATGGTTTACTCTATAGCTTAAGTTTAAACTATATAGCAGTTTTCTCTGGCTTTTAGGGAGTCGGGAGTCGGGAGTCGGCAGTCGGGAGCGGTGCGACCCGTGGCGAATTTAATTCGCCTACGGAAAGCGCACCGAGGGAGTCGGGAGTGGTAAAAAATCCTGTTTACCTGTGTACTGTGTACCTGCATCGCTAAATAAAAGCGATCGCTTATCTATGGAGATACGCGATCGCTTTTATTATTCAGAGATTATCCAATGAAAAATCCGATTTAAGCACCAGCTAGGACAAAATCCACTTCATCAGCTCCGTCAGTTTGATCTTGACCGGAGGTAATTTGTTCCCCATTCACTTCAACAGCGAAAGGTGTGCTGTCTAAATTGATATTGTAATCCGTTGCGTCAGCAGTATATCCCACGCTAGCCACCATCTTACGACCCTCATCGGTATAGATGAATGCCAACATTTGGTTTTTTTCTTTCTGATTGTCGTAAGCCCAAATGACCATATATTGTTGGTCTTGATAGTCGAATACTTTAGGCGCACGAGTGGGGACATAACGACCAGGAGCTCCAAAGCTAACATCCAAGAAGTTTTGCACAGAACTGTCTTGTACGATAGCGTAGGCAACTTCTTGGGGAGAGGTAGCTTCTGCGTCACCTTCACTTTCGTCCCTCTCTTCTTCTTGATCACGGTTGCGGAAATAATCCACAGCCATTTTAGTTCCGACCGCACCGACTGCTGCTATACCAGCACCCATTAGTATGTTGCGCAGTTTACTCATTTGTTGTTATGGCCTATGACTATCAACGATTTAAATAGTAACACTATAGGATAAAGAGATAGGGAGATGGGGAGATGGGGAGATGGGGAGATGGGTAAGGGCTATGTGGGTCACCTGCGGAAGCACCTTGTAAGCCTTATGGGAAGAACCTTTGGCGGCACTGACTACCTTTGACCGCGCTGCATCCCTGCTCCCTGCTCCCTGCTCCCTGCTCCGAGATCCGAGATCCGCTGTTCCCAGATCCGCTGTTCCCTAAAAAAAACCAAAACTTTCTACCTCACCTAATTAAGAATTACTATAGATTCTGGATCACAAACGGTTTGATAGCACTACTACTCCACTTATTCTTGAGTTTCTCAACTATAAATGGCCGAATTACAAACTTAGGGGGCACACCGTTATGTACATCAATCCGTAGGAACGTATGAGGAGAGCGGGCTGTTCTACCTTTACCTTTGCGCCCGATAAATAAAAGCGATCGCGCCACCATTTGAACATAACCTCCCCCACTAATTTCCATCACTTCAACCCCATCTTTGCGCTGATGCCGCAAACTAGCACCACTTCCGCCACAGACCAGCCAATTTAAATGGGAGTCAGCATGTTTAGTATCAAAGGTACGCAAATGCTCAAAGCAATGGGCGTGTCCACTTAAGATTAAATCTACCAGTGGGCGTTTTTCGGGTAGGGAACCAATAGCAGCAGCCACCTGATCCAATACTTGGCGTAAATGGCCACGAACTGCGATCGCATCTGGCTGCTCCCATCGACTTGTTTCCGTTGAATAAGGAGAGTGATGAAGATAGATCACTCGTCCCCTTACCTGAGGATCATGCCAAGAATCAATTAACCGTTGCTTTAACCAGTCTAGTTGCTCTCGGTCAGAACCAGCCTTAGGTTTAGACGAAGAGTCAGAACTACAAAAGGTATTGGAATCAAGGGCAAAAAAGTCAATGCCGCCATATCTAAAGGTATAGTAGCGATTGGGTAGGCGGGTAAAGTGACCAGGTTGGTAGCGCAGGCATCTTCCCGTTTTGGTCTTGGCGGTATAGTGTTGGTTGAGGTACTCAGCTAAATTACGGCGCTTGTGAGGCTGACTCAAGCAATCAAGAAAAGCGTGAGCATAGGCTTTGCCTTGGTAAGAACTATCCCAACCTAGGGTCAACCCTAACTGAGATTTTAACCAACGGCGTAGAGGTAAACTTAACTGAGCAAATAATCTGGGCAGAAACGTCAGGTCATAGTAATCATGATTTCCTGGTACAGGGAAAATCGGATGATTAAAAACTAGTCGAGTAGCGTCAGTTTTCTTGACAGGACTCCTAATACCGAAAACCTCTCGGTAGAATTTCAAAAATTTCTCCAGATAAAACTCACCCGACCCAAAGGGATAAACCAGATCCCCTGTGTGTAAGGTAAAGCGACAAGTATCGATGTGCTCACCTAATTGTTGAGCAATTTGTGCTTGCAGCTTCTCTCCATATTTCGTATCTGAATCCGTATCCCCAAGGACTAGAAAGGAAAAGTCTGGACGTTCATTGTCACCATCATCAAGGACTAACTGAGTTTGGTCAATTCCCTCGTTGATAATTCTAGGATTACCCCAGCATAAGCAATGGTTGATGGTGGCAATTTTAGTAGCAATAGGTGGGTCATATAGCATGTTTAAAATAGGTGAGGTAGATTTGTTTTTTTAGGGAGTAGGGAGTAGGGAATAGGGAATAGGGATTTGGAAACAGGGAACAGGGAACAGGGAACAGGGAACAGGGAGTCGGGAGTCGGGAGTCGGGAATAGCCAAAAGGGAATAGCCAAAAGGGAATAGCCAAAAGGGAATAGCCAAAAGGGAAAAGGCAAAAGGCAAAAGCCAAATAATTTTGTGTAGTTAATTACTATAGACTTATTTCATAAGTCGCAAACTATAGCATTTATAAATAGGTGATGAACAATATTGCTGCATCGCTTTTTCATAACACCAAAAACTCCTCCAAGTTTTTTCCTACTGCTCCCGATTCCCGATTCCCGATTCCCGATTCCCGATTCCCGATTCCCGATTCCCGATTCCCGATTCCCGATTCCCGATTCCCTTTTACTTGGAAAATGTCGATGTCAGGTTCTCTTCCTCCTCCCAAGCCTCTTCTTTGTGATTGTTTCCGTACGCAGATTTGTAGTAACCGTAAGGGCTATTAGCGTCACCTTGAACACCATTAGCAACAATGCCTAAAACGTTAACTCGAGACAGTTTCAGATTATCAAGAGCTTGGGTCAGAGCAGAGCGGTCTGTTTTGCCAATGCGAGTTACCAGAATCAAACCATTGGTGCTAGGAGCAAGCAAGCTAGCGTCCGCTAATCCCAAAACTGGGGGGGTATCATAAATCACCAGGTCGAATATTTCCTCGAAATATTTAATTAATTGTTTCATTTTCTCGGAAGAAAGGAGTTTGGTAGGATCTGGAGGAATTTTACCTGCGGTTAGGACTGATAAGCGAGGTATAGGTAACTCATTATTAAAAACCTCTTCAGGGGATAGGCTTTGGGCAATTAAATTGCTTAATCCAGACTGGTTGGATAAGTTCAATCTGCGATGAACTTGGGGTTTACGCATATCCGCATCCACTAATAAGACCTTTTTTCCCATGGCTGCGGCGGTTTGAGCCAGGAAAAGCGAAATGGTTGACTTACCATCTCCAGGCGTAGATGAACTGATGGCCACAGAATGCATTGGGCGGTCTGAACTGAGTAATTTAATATTGGTATTGAGTACTCGTATGGATTCCAAAAAGTGTGAGAATTCCGTGTCGTTACCATAGCTGTAAGCAGTTGATTTTTTCTTCAAACCTGGTATTACCCAGGTAAACGGTTTAAATAAGAAACGTCCTGCTGTTTCTAAGGAGTTAGTACTTGGGGCTCCTGGTAGTTTTTTATTAACGGGGATAGTCCCTAACACAGGGAGTTTGGTTTGTTGTTTTAGTTCGTCGAGAGTGTGATTAACGTTATCTAATCTTTCCCAAACCAATGCCAAACCAATGCCTACAGCAATACTAGCTACAGCTCCCAAGGTTAGACTACGTGGGATATTAGGAGAAATGGGAAGCACTGGCCGAACTGGGTCTTCAATGACTTCCCAAGGAATCTCGGTTTGGGCAGCTTGGATTTGCAAGGTTTCTTGGGTAGACCGAAAACGGTTTAACCCCTCCGTAGCAATTTGTATTTCTAGCTGTAAGTCGGTATATCGTCTGGCTAAAGCAGGTATTTGTTGAGCCTGTTGGTTTAGTTGTTGTTGAGCCACAAATAAGGTTTGACGTTGGGTTTCAAGCCTTTGTACCTCAGTTACACCTTCTGCGAATTTGGAGTTTAACACTCGCTCTGCTTCTTGCTCTAGAACCGGGAGGAGGTTTTGCCGTTGAGTTTGGAGAAGTTGAATGGCCGTGCTTTGGGGTTGGAAGCGAGTTAATTCCCCAGCGATTTGGGTTTCGACACTTCTTAACTGACCAATGATTTGCTGATAGAGTGGAGCCTCACCAAGAGCCGCCAGGGCTCCCGTTTCTTCTTGTAGAGAACCAAGATAAGAACGGGCTTGAACTAATTCTTGTTCAAGAGCTAAGTTTTGCTGTTTCAAGGTGGTCATTTGAGAAGCAATTAGTTGAGCTTGGCTTTCGGGGTCAGTAAACTGATATCGCTCTCTAAAGACTTGTAATTGGTTTTGCAGTTGATTTACCCTGGCTTGTCGAGATGGTAACTGGTTTTCAATGAATTGAATCCCTAGCTTTAAATTAGTCTGGCGTTCCGCCAGGGAGTACTCTAGGTATACGTTGGCTAATTGGTTTAAAATAGTCAGAATAAGATCCGGATCTTTGCCTTGGTAGCTGATTTCCAAGATCTTAGTTTTCCCTAAGCGAGTTATGCTTAAATCCTTAATTAGGGAATTATAACTTATTTCGGGATGGGTTTTTTGGAGTTCTGCGACCACTAGTTTCATTAGTTCAGGACTACGCAGGACTTGAATTTGGGTTTCGTAGTCTAAACCAGATTTAAGGTTTTGTGGTCCTAAAACAGACGTTAAATTGTCTAAGTCATTTGCTGCATTAACAGGCTCTACTAAAATCCGAAATTTGCTTTGGTAAATTGGCTCTTCATTCAAAGTTGTGGGGTAGACGTAGGACATCCCTGCAACTGTTACCCCGACAATGACTAGTCCTCGCCGTTGCACCACTACAAACCAGCGGGCTAAATCCCATTCACTATCGTCTGGTTCTAACCATGGTGATCCTTGGGGTAAAGGGGGAAAGTTACCGTTATTACTGGCAACTGGCAGAGGAGAGGGAGAAAAATTATTAATCATTGCGTTTTGTTTTAAATTTAATTAAGGAGATGCTATAAAATTTGACTAGATAAGAGTTAGTTGGTACCGGTTATAGATTAGATTTTAGGGAGTAGGGAGTAGGGAGTAGGGAGTAGGGAGTAGGGAGTAGTGAGTAGGGAGTAGGGAGTAGGGAGTAGGGGG
>NZ_MKZS01000001.1:7628013-7643840 GCF_001942495.1 Moorena bouillonii PNG | reverse complement strand
TATGGAGTAGGGAGTAGGGAGTAGGGAGTAGGGAGTAGGGAGTAGGGAGTAGGGAGTAGGGAGTAGGGAGTAGGGAGTAGGCAACATAAAAAATATTATGTACCTCATGATGATAAAAATTTAGATAATTCAAAGTTAATGAACTGTTAATAAAAAAAAATAAACTATAAATAATAAAAAACTAAAGTACTGATTTATGTTCCCTACTCCCTACTCCCTGCTCCCTGCTCCCTGTTCTCTGTTCCCTGTTCCCCGTTGCCTCGCTATATCTAAATTAGAACAACAAACGTAAGGGAGACAAAATTTGGAGAATCGGACTGAGAATGTTAGAGAGGGTATCAGTGATTCTGGCGGAACGGGAGCGACCAGCAAGGATAATATCGTTGTTCCATAGTAGAGGGTTAGTTTCGTCATTAAGTCCTTGCTTTAAATTGACTTGGATTTCCCGTCGGGTTAGGCTACCATCGAGATTGAAACGAATTAGCTCTACCACTTCTTCTGAGCGCTCATTAAATCCCCCCACCGAAAGCAACGCTTCATTAAGGGTGGTATTCGATGGCATTTCCACTGTTCCTGGTTGTTTCACTTCTCCAGAAACATTGACGCGAATTACATTTGGAGAAAGGTTAGTGGAGGCAATTTGAGCAGCTTCTGCGGCAGTGATTTCTGTGACAGTAGGAATAATCACTGTGTCTCCCTTTTGCAAGGCCAAATCTTGACTAAGGTCGCCCTTTTGTAATAATTTCCAGAGGTTAACGTTAATCAGCTGTTCTGTGCCATCGCGAGTGGGACGACGCACTTGAATTTGCCGCACGTTAGCTGAGGGTTTAATCCCGCCAGCAGTTTGAATCGCTTGACTAACGGTGGGGCGACTAGCGCCATTTTCTCCTCCTCCTAAGCGGTAAGCCCCTGGTCGAAAGACTTCCCCCACCACCGCCACATCGGATATCGCGTCAGTGCTCGCTAGGTTAGATGCTGCTAGTTGAGCGGTTTTGGTTAAGTCCACCTCAGTGGTGGTTGGTATCATAATTACATCCCCATCCCGCAAAATCAGGTTTTGACTCAAATCACCGGCTTGCAGCAGTTGTGAGAGATTAACCCTAATCGTATCGGTGATACCAGAAGGTTGAGTACGCCGAATTTGGATTGCCTCTAAATCCGCCGATTGGGTCATCCCGCCAGCCAGCTGGACGGCTTGAGCGATACTGGGAAACTGGGTATTATTGATTAAGGGTAAAACGTAGGAGCCTGGTTTTTTAATTTCCCCGGAAATAGCGATTTGTAACGGGCGCGCTTGGAGTAAACTAACAGTGATGGCAGGAGAGCGCAATTCTGATTGATATTTAGTTGCGATCGCAAATTCTGCTTCTTCTAAGGTCATGCCCTCAACGGTCAGTTTCCCCACTAAGGGCAACTTGAGAGAGCCATCCACACCAACCTGTTGTTGGCCACTAAACTCCGGAACCCTGAAAATAGTAATTAGAATCACATCTCCTGCACCAAGGGTATAGCTCTGGTCAATCACAGGGCTAAATGACTCTACAGGAGGTGCAGGAGTAGTAAGGTTAGGAAGACTGGGGAATGGTATGGTTTCGATAGGTTCCTCAAAGGTGGGCAGAGGTTGGATGTCTGTGGGCTGACCTGGGGGGGATGGTAGGGGCTGGGTAGGTTGCTCAAAGGTGGGCAGAGGTACCATGTCTGTGGACTGACCTGAGGACGACTGACCCTGAGACGGTGTTGGTGTAGATTGAGCAATAGTTGATGTAGCAACAGTCACAACAGGAAAATTGTCCCTGGGCTGTTCACCATGAGGCGGCAGTAATTCCCTGAAGGTAAGCATAGCTAACTTCCCAGGAGCGGTTAAGTTGGCATCAGCAACAATTAGCTCGACATCATCTTCTGGTTGATTAGAAATCTCGAAAAATGAACCATTAACTAACCTCAGGTCTGAGCTAAAGGTTAATTTCATAACAGGTCGATTGGTAGTGTTGGCCTTTGCTAGCACCTTTGATTTGCTTGGTTGCTTCACCTTAGGGATGCTGGCAATCATCTCAGCTGGCGGTTTTTTGGGTACCTTCACTGGAGCTGGCTCCACGGTTTCCCATGGCATTTTGATCAAATCACTGCCAAGGGAGCGAGCCACAATTCGCTCTATCGGTAGTGTTTTAATGGGTAGTGTTTTAATCGGTACTGTTTTAACGATATCTGCCGGACTAACCGTTACCCTAGGAAGGGGTGGAGGCAGGGGGGGTGGTTTAATCGTTGCAACGGTTTGTTGGCTCAGGCTTTGTCTGCTAAGGGCTGGTGGGGTTGCCTGGGACTTACCTAGGTCTAACTGAGATGGAGTCAGGGAAAACTCTCCCTTAGGAAACCGTTGTGGTCTACTAATGGTTTGTGACTCTTGGGGATTGGTATCGTTTTTTCCGAGATTGCCGAGATTTCCGAGATTTAATAAACTGACCTTTGTTGATTGATCAGCAGAAATCAGTTGGATAATAGGATGATCGTTGTAATTCCAATTATTACTCAGCCCATACCCTATACAATAGCTAGCGGCGGCTGACACGGGAATCAGTACTAAGGCTTTAAACATGGGATTATTTGATGGATTTCAACAAATTCCAATATAGGGAGTAGGGAGTAGGGAGTAGGGAGTAGGGAATCGGGAATCGGGAATCGGGAGTCGGGAATCGGGACAGCCCCCCGAGGGAGGATACGGGCAAGATGCCCGTTCCACCAAGATGCCTGTTCCACCAAGATGCCCGTTCCACCAAGATGCCTGTTCCACCAAGATGCCCGTTCCACCAAGATGCCCGTTCCACCAAGATGCCCGTTCCACCAAGATGCCCGTTCCACCAAGATGCCCGTTCCACCAAGATGCCCGTTCCACCAAGATGCCCGTTCCACAGGTGCGACCCGAACGCACCCCGCATCGGCTTTGCCGAAAGGTGCGACCCAAGGGCGCGAGCAATCCCTCGCGCCCTTGGAGGCGCGCACCGCTACGCGAATTTAATTCTTAATGGGTCAAGGGTACCTAAAAGATGCCCGTTCCACCCACCAGGTCAAAGAGCTTTTAGGAGATGCAGCTGTTAGTTTTGTCTTAGCAATAATAGACTTCGCGGCAGTTGTCGGGAACAGGGAACAGCGGATATGGGAACAGTGGACAATAATTGAGACAAACACTATCAGAAAACTACTTTTGCAAGAGGTCTAATGTTGAACTGTTACCAATAGTTTTTGAACATTCAACACTATTTATAGTTACTTTATAGTTACTTTATAGTTACTTTATAGTTACTTTAAGCTGTTCACCATTTAGATTAGGATACCTAAATTTGTCAAAGGAAACAGGCAACAGGGAATGGGGAATAACCAATTTAAATGCCGATCAGCTTATAGTTACTACTTATATAGCAATTCTCGTATTAATCAGGTACACACACCGATTTTTTACTTCTTTGCTGATCCGTTAGCGTTCGCGCAGCGTGGCCCACGGCCTCAGTCCCTAAAACCCCCCGACAGGGAACTAACTTAATAGACTAAGTTAATAGACCTCTATCCTTAATACTGGTCTTGGGGTAGTTATCAGGATTATTCCCTACAGGATTCTTCTGAAGTAGGGAATAGGGAATAGGGAGTAGGGAGTAGGGAATAGGGAGTAGGGAGTAGGGAACAGGGAATAGGGAGCAGGGAACAGGGAATAGGGAATAGGGAATAGGGAAAAATTCTGTTTACCTCAGGTGCGACTTGTGGCGAATTAAATTCGCCAAGGTCAAGGGCATCTAATAGTTAGGAAAAACGCTGTAAGAGAATAAACGTTATTCCTACAGTCACTAACTAATCGCCTCCGAATGGGTCAAGCGAACCTAATAGTTATGAAAAACGCTGTATAGCAATTTTCATGACGAGTAAGCGAAATTGCTGATTTTTTTAAGGCAAAAGGCAAAAGGCATGCATGCTAGAGCGATGCATTCCTGCTCCGTTGGCGTTTGGCCGTAGGCCACGCTAGGCTAACGCGCAGGGTTGGGCAAAGCCCTAAAGCGTGGCCTACGGCCTTAGTCCCTACTCCCTACTCCCTTTTTTTTATTTGATAGCGTTCAAATAAATATAGTGTTTTCCATACTTATGAGATATATTCAAGTTTGTTACCCCGACTCCTGACTCCTGACTCCCTACTCCCTACTCCCTAAAATTCAGTAATTTTTACCTCCAATAATTTATAAATTAAACATATATTAATTCCATCAATAATAATAACTTTTTAAAAAATATTTTGAAATTAAATAAATACAAAAATGAAATTATTCCTGATGTTATATTCAAGGTTAGTAGAAGTGATACGAGAACTAAATCGAGTTGATTATTGATCAGCTAATAAGAGAAAAACTCTTGCTAGAGTCACTAACTAATTGGCTCCGAGTTATTAACAGGTTTTGAGTGCATCTTACGTTAATTCCTGCATCATTTTTCTGGGAGTACGCTACACCACACCTATATTATTCAAACGTTACGGACTGACACTCAACTTCAGAGTCAGCTTAAGGCATGATTCACATTTCCAAGCTTGCAACCTACAGTTTTTCGGTGTTAACTCCCTGGTTTATTGGGGGTCAAGCTCCAGCAACTGCGGCAGTCGCTCATGGGGGAAACCCCCAAGACCGCGCTGCCTATAATTCATACTCTAACTACAAGGATTTAGGAACCTCTGTTTCTACTGTTAATCCTACTGTTAAGAGTCCATCGGTAAAGGTACTGCTGGGAGCAACTCCTGTGGGGCTCAGTACTACTAACCGTGAGATTAACACTAGTCCAGAACCAGTTCACCACCTCGGTGCCATCTCTAAGGTCGCTACTCCAGTGTTAGGAGCTGCTGGTAATCACGTTAATTATCCAGTTAATTATCCAGTTAACTATCCAGTTAACTCAGTTCCCAAGGTAACCACTGAAACTGGTATAACTCCAGGAAGATTAACCTCTACTAAAAACGGTTTTTCTAGTCCATGGTTAGGGTCTACTTCATCGTTGACTGGGAATTCTAGAACCAGTGGTGCTGAGGTTACTCCAGCCTATAGATCATCCTATACATCGTATCAGCCAGTATCGAGCACACTAGTGTCTCAATCTAGTGACGCTAGTGACCCTAGTGACACCACTGACTCCTCTGAATCTCCAAACCCTTCTCCAATTCCGCAATCAATTCAAGAGAAACTTCGCGAGTACAGAGAAAAACTAGAGTCTTACCAAGTAGCGGCTGAGTTAGAAAAGCTCCCTTCAGTTTCTCCGGGGTTTAGCCTTTCCAATCCCTCCGGATTTGGGGCTGACAAGTTCCAAGGTTTTACAGGATTTAGTTTTCAATCTCGTACGCGCTATAGCGGTGGTAGCGGTGGTTTGCTCGGAGGTGGTATGGATGGAACCTTAGGATTTGGCTTTGGTCTTGGGGATGCGACCGACTCAGTGGGAGTACAGTTGTCCTATACAGTGGCTAGTTTTGGTGGTAGCCGACCCTTTGGGAGTGGAGGTGTTAATGCCAAAATACACACTCAATTTGATCCGGGATGGGCTGTTGCTTTAGGAGGAGAAGGAATCATTAACGTGGGACGATTACCGGAAGATAGTCCCACTGAATTTAATGATTTCGAGAATACCTACTATGGAGCAGTTACCAAGGTGCTTCCCCTCAGACCTGACCCTCGTGACCCTTTTGGTCTGGCAGTAGTCACTGTCGGGGCTGGTACAGGTCGGTTTCGCAGTGAAGAACAGATTAATAATCAGGAAAACGGTATTGGTGTCTTTGGTACTGTAGGTGTGGGAGTGCTCCCGTGGGTAAGTTTAATTACGGAGTGGACGGGACAAGATTTAGCCATCGGTGCATCCATCGTCCCGTTTAAAAATATCCCTCTGACAATTACTCCCGCCGTAAGAGATATTGTTGGTGCAGGGGACGGAGCCCGTTTTGTTGTGGGTGTTGGTGGCTCAGTAGGGGATGTGATCTCTCTGTTGGATCTGATCTTCTAAAATTCCGGTTTAGGTCTCAACTGCCGTTAAGGCAAGCTAACAGGTTACACCGAGGTAAATTCACAGAGGTAAATCATGAAACTCATGCCCTCAATTAAAACTAAAAGTGCCAGTGTTATGGCAATCACTGCTTTGGCGGTGGCATCCACTTCAGTTTTGCCTGCCCAGGCTCAACATAATAATTCAGATACTACCGGGACGAATGCGTCAGACAATACAGGTCTAATCGCACGGATTATCAGGTTTAGCGTTCGCCGGGCAATCCGCCAGCAAGTCCGCCAAGGAGTTGAACAAGGAGTCGGACAGTATACTGATTTGTACGACAATGCTCAACGGCTTTTCGGGGAGATAGAAGCTTGTGCGGCGTCTAATTGTTCAGAGTTGGGCGAGTTACTAACCGAAGCTGCTGGGGTTGTCGAAGGCTTTCCTGAGCCACCTGTCCTTCCTCAGTAAATCGGTAAATCTTAGTTCTCAGAGCTGGTAATTTTTACGCCATTGCACCATGGTTTCCTCTGGATATTATGTAGTTGCCTTCATTGTTGCCGCTTTAATTGTTTTTAATACTATTCCGATAGTTAAAGCGGCTGCCATCAAGTATCAGTACACGGATTTACCAGCCGAGCGGAAAGTGCATCGACAACCAATGGTGCGTTTAGGGGGAATTTCTATTGCTGCTGGCACCTTACTTGCTCTGTTTTTAGTATGGAGTCTAGGAGGGTTGGCTGATTTTCCCCCTGGCGTTTCTTCAGAGGTTTGGGCAGTTGTTCTCGGCAGTTTCTGCTTTTTCTTGATTGGCGTCACCGACGATTTGGTGACTTTATCGCCCTTAACGCGCTTGTTACTGCAAGCGGCAGTGGCTAGTGTCGCTTGGGAAATGGGGCTGGAGATTAGCGTTGTTAGTCTTCCAGGAATGGGAATAATCGACTTAGGATGGCTGAGCTTACCCCTTACGGTCTTTTGGCTAACAGGGGTTGTCAACGCCATAAATTGGATTGATGGACTGGATGGCTTGGCTTCAGGAGTGGCTGGTCTTGCTGGGGTGATGATTTTTCTCCTCAGTTTGTTCATGGGGGAAACTGAGGCAGCACTAATTAGTGCGGCATTAGTAGGGAGTTTATTAGGATTTTTGTACTATAACTTCAATCCAGCCCAAATTTTTATGGGAGATGGTGGTTCCTATTTCATCGGTTTCACCATCGCTAGCCTAAGTGTGATGGGATTGGTGAAGGCGGCAGTGGCTACCACAGTGCTCTTACCTTTGCTGGTCTTGGCTGTACCCCTTTTAGATATGTCTGCGGTGATTACCCTGAGATTATATAACGGTAGCTCACCGTTCCAGGCGGATCAACGGCATCTCCATCATCGTTTATTAAAAGCAGGTTTGTCTCATCGACTAACGGTGTTAGTGATTTACGCTTTGACCTTATGGGTTGGCAGTTTAGCGCTAGTCTGTGTTCAGTTTCCTCGCAGTCCGGTAATTGTTGGTAGTACAACAATTTTACTGGGATTGGTCAGTTGGAGAGCATGGGAGTCTGTTGATGGCTCTTCAATGAAAGAGGGAGTGGGGAGTAGGGAGTAGGGAGCAGGGAGCAGGGAGCAGGGAGCAGGGAGCAGGGGGTTATTTTTATAACTGAATAATATCCAATTTAAATGGGCAACAGCTTACCAATTACTAATTACCCTCAATCATCCCATTAATCAGTAACGCCTGTTTTTTATTGTATCTTTATTTTTTTTGTATTGATGGTATTTTAGCTATTATTTTTCTGATTTAAGTAATTTCTTTTAAAGCGTTTTTTGTCAAGGCCATTAATAAAGTTTTTAGATAGGCAAAAATACGCTTTTACCTTAGCAGTATTAGAGAGTAATAAAGCGATACATCGCTATTCCCGACTCCCGACTCCCGACTCCCTATTCCCTATTCCCGATTCCCGATTCCCGATTCCCGATTCCCGATTCCCGATTCCCGATTCCCGATTCCCGATTCCCGATTCCCGATTCCCGATTCCCGATTCCCGACTCCCGACTCCCTACTCCCGACTCCCTACTCCCTAAAACTACCGTATAATAATATAATAGATAAAGCCTAGCCCTGATTACCACTGTCAGCCAATCTATTATGCTTAAAAGTTCTTTGCCAAAATCCTCTCTGAGGACTGAGCAACCTCCAGACTGTGAGATATCCCAGTTATCCCCTACTTCCTTGACTCTGATCGCTGATTTCTTTAAAGTCTTATCTGAAGTAAGTCGCTTGCAGATTATCTGTTGTCTGAAGTCCGGCTCCAAAAATGTTAGTCAAATTATCGAAGAAACAGGCTTAGGTCAAGCCAATGTATCCAAGCATTTAAAAATCCTGGCTAAAGCAGGGATTGTCACTCGCAATCAACAAGGAATCAATGTCTTTTACCAAATAGCTAATCCCTTTATCTTTGAGCTATGTGAGCTAGTGTGTGATTCCCTGTCACTGCAAATAAAGCAACAACATCAACAGCTAGAGCAACTCAAAGCGATGCAGCAATCTTTTTAGGGACCTTGGTAATTGGTAATTGGTAATTGTGATTAGTCCCGAACTATTGCCCATCATTCAACTCCAATTCCCCTCCCGTTACGGCGCTTTGCATAACTATCAAGTACACTGAATTTTTTCCCTATTCCCTATTCCCTCTTACCTGCTCCCTGCTCCGAACGCGCCCCGCGTGGCCCACGGCCTCAGTCCCTGCTCCCTAAAAACCCAGAACTTTGTACCTAATTGAATTGCAAACCGCTGTATACCCGTTCGCGCAGCGTCGGGCTTTGCCCGAAATGGTTAGCGGGAGATGGGGCAAACAGCTATGGGTTGACGTAGTGTCTCCAAAGGAGAATCGCTACGTCAACGCACACATACTTGATAATTAATTCTTGATAATTAATCGTTCTTTTATAGCTTTCCAAGGATTCCCTAAAAGCCAAGACAACAGGCCAGTCAGAAATGCGATCGCAAACCATATCCATGACCGATATAGGATAATAACCACAGACAGGACAGCAATCAGCAACAAGGCTACTTGCACTACCAGGTAAATCAACTTCTGGCGACTACCATCACCCTTTTTAATCCCTGATGATTGGCTAATCTGTTGCCACCAATAAAATAGTTGTAAGGATGTATTCAAGACTTGATAGATCAAACTACTACCGAAGCCTGGAGTGCGATCGCCTAATACAGTGATCAGCAGATCTCGCACAATCAGGGCAGCTCGGGTAGCGAGATTTGTTAGGATAGTAGTGGGAATATCCTTTGACAATGTCTCTGAACCCACCTGGTAATGGTTGAGAAAGAACGTTTCTTTACCCTGGGGTAAGGAGTCAATGCTTTTCCTAGCTAATTCCTGAGCTGCTAGTAGACTAATGGTTTCACTAAAACTACCCTGAACTAGACTATACTGGGGTTTGGTGGTTAGACTTGTGGTTAGATTTGTGGTTTGACTATCGTTAGGAGCAGCAGGTTGAACTCGCTGTTGACTCCACTCTAGTTGTTCAGAAATTTCATCTTCAATCACATTCTGTAGGTCAGTGCTGAGAATATCACGATGTCCTTCTAGCACTAAATCATCCAGTATTGTTTTGAGATAATCCTCAGAAATATCTGGATTAGGAGTCGCCAGCTTACGTAGATGACCTTTAATTTTATCCTGGTGATCAGCGGTAGCGTTAGGGAAAGACTCTTGAATTAAAAAATCTAAGTACTGTTCTTTAAACTGTTCAAATTCTTCTCCGGCTTCAGGTATGTTATATTCTTGAGCTTGTCGTTTCAAAAAATTAGGAAACTTAGCAATCCCCTCAGGAGTAAGTAACGCTTCCACGATCCGGTTTAATCCGTCTAAGCGCCCCCACATAATATCATTGGAACGCCAAGACTTCTTAAAGAAACCGCCAAACGCATTTAAGGTATTTCCCGCCAGTTTACTATCTAAGTTTTGCCCTTTACCAAAACCCAGCTGAGCATCATCTGGACTAATCCGAATCGTCTCGATCAGATTTTTTTCCTCAATTTCAGATAGATACTCAAAGGGATACAAAACTTGATCGAGTTCTCGAAATCGTTTAAAACGAGTCAAGAGTTCTTCAGACTGATTTAGCCCACTTAGTTCAATAAATTTCTCTGATGCTTCCTCTATTTTACACAAAACCGAGGAGTATTCGTTTCCATTATTTTCATTATCGTTATCTTTAAATTTTTCAGCAAGCCAGATTTTTTGAAGTTGATTTGGTTCTTGCTCTACTTGATTAACTTTTTGCTTAAATTGTTCAAAAATGCTGGAAATTCGCCGCTGGGGCAACCAGTCAATGGTGGTTTTTCCAACTGTCTGGGTTTCAGAGTTAGCGGCTAATTGTTCTGCTGCTTCTTCTGGTAATTTTTGCAATAAATAGGCTGGGACTGTCTCTAAATAGGATTGCTGATAGTTTTGTGGTACAAATTCTGCTAGCCCCTCAGCATCGAGCAAGAAACGGTATAACCGAATTAGACGGTTGTAAATCTCACTAAGCAGTTGATTATCTATAAACTCTGAACTTTGATTAGTTTGAAAGCATGATATCATATCATAGAAGGATTGACTAACCTGGGGATGATTCAACAGCTTAGTTAATGCCATCTTAAGGACTTCTAGGAGTTTAATGTGACGACCTAGCCTTAAGGCTAGGGATTGGAGCATTTTATACTCTGATAATGATGGCTCCTGATTCATCAACTGACAAACTTTTTTAACGATATAGAAGTGCTTTCTTAAGGCATAGTCGATATCGAGATTGCTAATCTGTTGACTAGGGTCTTGGAGAATAATGTCGTGATTTTCCCGTTTTTCCGGTTCAGTAATGTGTTGGGTCAGTAGCTTAGCTATTTTATCTAAAAGGACTTGCTTGTTTAATATTTCTTGGTAAGATTTGGTGCTACTGACTTGAGACATTCTCAAGACTAGAGGTAATGTGCGATCGCGTAAGCTAATCATACGACTACGCCAATAAATTCCCGTCTCAACTGGGAGCGTTGTCTGTTGGGAGTTGTCAGCCTTAGCAAATAAGGGGGATTCCGCATCGGCTAGCAGAGAATGGTAGCGCTGGATTTTATGGTTACGGTCTTTGATTAACCCCAAATCATTACTAATACTTTCATAGGTCGGCATTCCTAACAACGACTCCTGGATTACCTCCCAGACATCAGGCTTTGGCATCTGATTAAACTTTTGGCTGCCAGCAAAATTATCTGGACTGGGATCGATATAAAATAACTTGCGCTCAACTGGATAATAGTCGGCACGATAATACATTTCTTTGATGGTGTAACTGAAAGGCCGATTATCTAGCACACCTCCATCCACAAAGTGCAATTGATACCCACCGGTTGGAGGGGTTTCCGGTAACTTGCGATTCTTCAGGATTCCCCATTCTACTAACTTGGCATCGACCTGATTGCTAGGATTATCTAACTCAACGGTAACTACAGGGAAGGCAACTGGAAAACAGGATGTAATACGACACAGTTTGGCCAGAGCTTGATAGGTATCTTCAACCGTTGAATTGTTTGGGTTAAAATTGGGATTAAAGGGCTCTTTGCGACCTTGACGGTGCTTGAGATGAAAAATCGTGCGGTGGTCTTTAAGATCAATCACCCGTCCGGTATCATCAAAAACGGTATCAACCCGTCCTACAACATCAGTTCCTGTTACAAATAAATCTAATTCATTAAATGAAGATACCCACTCGTCTGAGGGTGCTTTCTTTTTATTACTCTGCCCTTGTTCAAAGGCTTTAGCTAGTGCATCTTGATAGTAGCCCTTGCCATCTAAAATAGATTCTCCATCATTTTTACCTTGAGTAATGCTAGGTTTATGCATGAGCTTGCGGATGTTGCCATTTTCCCGCCAAATTTGGGCAAAGTTTTCAAAATCGATGACTTCATCCTGACTACTATTGGTCAAAGCGTAGCTAAGCAGAACCCCATTAATCCCTCCCGCTGACGTGCCTGAGAGAATATCAACAATAATATCAGAATCGGTGAGAGCTTTAACAAGTTTATAGATACCTCGACCGCGAACAGCATTATAAAATTCGCGGCAAACACCGTTCATATAAATCGCTAGAGAGACTCCACCATAAACCACTAGTCCTAAGCGCAGTTCTCTGCTAAATTCTGGCTTGCTAAAGTTTTGGCTAGACATAATATGGCTCTCCAATTAGGGACGTTACCGTTAGTTACTGGCTAAATAGTAGTAAGGTGCTGCTGACACAACCTGCGGAAATCATCCCCCCGATGTTCAAAGCTTTGGTATTGGTCAAAGCTAGCACAGGCGGGAGAAAGCAGGACAACACTAGCATTATACTGTTGAGCTAGTTCTGCTGCTCTTGGTACCGCTTTCGCCATAGTTTCCACAATTTCGTAACTGGAATAGCTAGCTTCCTTAAGGCGTGCCGCAAAAGCAGGTGCAGCTTCACCAATGAGTAAGACAACCGCTGCTTTGAGTTTAATGGTCTCAATCCAACTGGTATCATCACCAGCTTTGGCTTCCCCACCAGCAATTAGAATAGTGGGTGCAGCTACTGAGGCTAAACCGACTTGAGCCGCATCATAGTTGGTGGCTTTACTATCATTGATGAAGTCTATCCCCTGCCAGGTAATCACCTTTTCTAGGCGATGGGGTACACCAGGAAACTTGGCAATGGCGGATGCGATCGCATTTTTTTCAATTCCTGCCAATCGTGCCGTTGCCACTGCCATTAATAAATTTTGTCGATTGTGATCTCCGACCATTTGTAAGGATTTCACTGGCAAGATCGGTTCTGAGTCTGCTATCACCCAGTCATCTTGGATGTAGGCCCAAGGTTTAAAATTCCTGTCCCCCTGACCAGCTGTGATACTAATCCAATAGGCATCGGGCCAATAGTTTACTCCCAAATTACCCAGGTAAGGGTCATCCCCATTGATAACTTGTAACTGGGACCGACGCAGTAAAGACGCCTTGATGTCATAATAGTTTTCCAGGGTTTTGTGGCGGCTGAGGTGGTCAGGGGTCAAGGTTGTCAAGACACCAATACGAGGAGCAAGGTCTTTGGAGGATTCGATTTGGTAACTACTGATTTCCCCAATTACCCAATCGATTGGGGATGTTTCCTGGGGTTTACCCGTGATTTCTGGTGCTAGGAGGAGTTCGCAAGCGGCATAACCAATGTTACCGCAGGCGGGGGCATGGAAACCAGCTTCTTGAAAAATAGCAGCAATCAGGGAGGTGGTAGTAGTTTTGCCGTTAGTACCAGTAACACCTACCCATGGACAGGATTGGAGATAACGCCAAGCTAGTTCAATTTCCCCTATGGTTTCAATGCCTTGGGTCCTAGCCGCAACTAAGACTGGTATATCCCAGGGAACACCGGGACTAACTACAATCAGCTGGGGTAAGTCTGAAGAGTCTAGGGTTAGGGAATAACCCAGTTTAAGATTAATTCCGTCTCTGGCAAGCTGTTGTTGTTGGTGTTGCCAGTCTTCTGGGGTATAACGTGCAGCGATACGTTCAGGGCTAGCAGCATCGCTGAGAGTGACATCCCAACCTTCTTTTCTGAGGAGTCTTGCGGCTGCAAGACCTGACCGTCCTAATCCAATAACATCAGCCTTAGGCATACTTTGATTGGTAGTGCATCTGATGGTTTGCCGTTTTAACTATAGCAGTTATAGCGGTTTTCAATTGGATAAGTTACTTACTTTTTGGGAGTAGGGAGTAGGGAGTAGGGAGTAGGGGGAATAAATTTGACTTTACTTTATAAGTATTATCAACGCTATAATTCTTTATTACTTGACATTAATAGGACTTAAATATTATCCAAAAATATCGAATCTTTTAAAAATAGTTCCTTGCCCAATCTCGCACTGCTCGCCGAATTGCCCGCCTACCATCAGCCCGATGGCGCTCAATTAAACTAGGAAGCTTTTGAATCGGTAACTCAGGAAAAACCCTACTCTTTGCTTGTTCTACATACTCACCCTCTTGCAGTAAGTAAATTGTTAGTTTGCCAGAATCATAGCACCATATTTCTGGGACTCCCAAGCGAGAATAGATTGGCAAACGAGGCAGTGATTTACTAGTTACATCAATTTCTAGAGCGAGATCTGGCGGGGGATCTTGGTTGAGATCTAAGTCCAACCTGCCTCGAATCGCCGCTTCATTTTGGATATAAAAACAATTATCTGCTTCTACCCCAGCTAAGCTACTCTCTCGCCGCCAGGTTGTTGATCCTAAACTTTCGTAGTCGAAATCTAGTTCATCTGCCAGCTCTTTAACTAGGTCACCAATCACCTCTTTATAATATTCATGTTCAGGTAAAGGAGTCATAATCTCAATGGTACCATAATCATAGGCTAAACGAGCAGAGCGATGGTCACCTAAATCCAGCAGCAGATTTTCAAACTGTTCCCAGGAAATGTTATGTAAAACCACCCGATCTGCTCTCGGTTTTGTCACTACCATTAGTTTGGTCTCCGAAGTTAATAATAGGTCATTTTTTTAGTATAGAATTACTCTCTATAGCAGTTATCAATTGGGTAAGTTACAAAGTGCTGATAACTGCTAAGCATCCTCTCTATCAAGCTGAGAAAAAAATTTTTTGACAGGGATTGTGGACAATTCAATGTTCCAAAAGAACCGCTTCGCGAACGCAATCGCAACCACCAGCTGATTGAGAAGAACTTTGGGATTGCATTTAAAGACTTTAATTATATCAAAAATCAACAAATATCAACAGATGCTGGGTTTAGCACCCCAAAAACTCCAGCAGCTTTAAGCCTGAGGGGAATATGGGGATTTGAGCTTGCCATCTGAGCCGATTAATCTTAACATAAGTTAATGTAATGCAATATTTCTCAACATATTAACTATGGCTACTTCAGAAGAACAACGCAAACAGAAAATCATGGAGCACCTGCAGAAAACTACGGAACTGCCTCAGCAGCAGCCTTCCTTATATTCAGAGGCTAGGAAGCAGCAAATTATGCAGCACATCAAAATGACCCTAGGTTAAGACAAACCCCTAGCTATTACGGAGGGTGGGTGAGGCGCGGGAAAGATTTTGAGGGATTAGCAATCAGTCTTTGAAAGCCCCGTAACCCACCTTCTTCAAAATTCCGCTCCTGACTACTGAGGTATGATGGCGAAGCGAGAATTCTAAACCATGGAAATTCATGACACAGCCCAACAGTCGGTTTATGAACGAGGCCATTGCTCTATCTGTGATCAGCGTTAGGTCTGGAAAGGGAGGTCCGTTTGGAGCAGTGGTTGTCAAGGATGGAGAGATTATTGCCAAAGCTCATAATCAAGTCACCTCCACGAATGATCCTACGGCACATGCTGAAATTGTAGCTATCCGTGATGCCTGCAAGGTCTTACAGAATTTTCAACTGACCGGTTGCGAACTCTATACTAGCTGTGAGCCATGCCCGATGTGCCTCGGGGCGATCTACTGGGCTAGGCTGGACAAGGTTTACTATGCCAATACTAAAGCTGATGCGGCTCAAATTGGATTTGATGACCAGTTCATTTACGAGGAATTGGACTTGCCCATAAGCGATCGCAAACTTCCAATAATTCAATTGATGCGGGATGAAGCCTTAAGAGCTTTCCAAGAATGGCAAGATAAAACCGATAAGGTAGAGTATTAGTGACATCCTCCTACACCAAATCAAAGATTATGGTGATCGCTTCCAATGAATCACTTCTTCGGCTTCCTGGTTGTTCTGCATCATGAATCTTACACAAACCTAGACATTCGGTCTGAAGTTCAATTCCTGC
>NZ_MKZS01000001.1:7623235-7627913 GCF_001942495.1 Moorena bouillonii PNG | reverse complement strand
ACTCCCTACTCCCGACTCCCTACTCCCTACTCCCTACTCCCTACTCCCTACTCCCTTTATTATAGTTTTGATTAATGACTGATTCTGTAGGGTTTCCCGAAGCCCTTGTCCCTATTTATGTCATGGCTTCAAGCCTACTTTTTATCTTAGTCATTGAAGCGTTTTTAGTCAAAGACAAACGAGCTTGGAGTATTCCCGCCCTGGCGGTGTATGCAACTGTTGGAGCCTGGTATTTTATAGAACTAATTTACACTCCTGAAAATTTCCTGCAGTTTGATTCATCAATACTAGAAAGCTGTTATTGGCAAATAATTACTTTTTTAATCACTTTTCGCCTAGTCATCCCGTCCCTTTCTCGCCGATTCCTTAAAAACTACCATACTGTTTTTAAATTTACTGCCTTTAATCCTGAGCAACTTTTAATGGTTCTAGCCTTCGTCTGGCTATGTTTATTAGGATATGGTGTTAGCCGTCTCAACGGCGATATTTTCAATGCTTTATTTCCAATTGCAGCTCGTACTGGACGGCAAATGTGGGGTCGGGCTGCTGCTGCTGGTGGTAATGGATTTATTATTTCTTCCGCCGCTTATGTTTATACCCTAGTTTGTGCATTTTTTGGCGTGCTTTTACCCCTACCAATGCGCCGTAAATTTAAGACGTTAAATATTTTAATTATTCTAATTACACTGCCATATTTTATTTTTTTGGGAGCCCGAAACAATCTTCTTGCTGTAGTTTTACCAGGGTATTTTAGCTATGCCTTATTTTCCCAAGACAAGGTTTGGAGGAAGGCTTTAATTAGCATCGTGACGTTTTTAATTATTAATCAAGTCATGACCTTGATTATTACTTATCGCAACACTGGTTTTACGGAATTATTTGCTGCCGATAGTGGACTGCAAACAGAAGAATTATCAGAAACCAAGCACTTGGGATTAAATATGCTAGAAGAGCTATGTTATATCAATCACTTTTATCAAGAAGGAAGCCTAAATTTAACGTACGGAGGTCGCTATTTAGCAGAAGCAGCTAATGTAATACCTAGAGCAATATGGCCTAATAAACCTCTAATTGGAATTGATTATGCTATCTTACGGGGATTTGGTGGTGCTGATAATAGTATAGGGGTATTTGCTACTATTTCAACTGGATTAATTGGACAAGGTTTTTTTAATTTTGGCCCTATATTTGGACCAATGGGTGCAGGGATTTTAATGGCTAGTTGGGCAAGTTTTATGGGTAGACTCTGGGCACAGCAATTTTCCACCCTGCGCTTAGGATTATTTCTGATTTGTTTGGGGCTGACGTTTAACTTAGGTCGAGAATTTACCCTACTGGTATTATGGCCAGCTTTGTTTGGATATGTATTTGTGCTTATGCTAGAACGCTACGGATCCAAAAAAGCTCAGGGAAGATTTATTTCTACATCTAATTTATCTCCTTAAATAAGAATTTAACTCTATATATTTTTCTCTAAATCAAGTGCTCAAAATCGCAGTATTGTTTATTAACTATGGCCCCTACCATATTGCCCGTGTCAGTGCCTTACACCAGCACTGTCATCAAATAGGATGGAATGTGATTGGCATAGAATTAGCAAGAACCCAAGCTGAATATGCCTGGAAAGCTAACTTAAACAATCTTCCTTTTGCGCTAATTTCTATTGTTAAAGACCGGGATATAGAGGATGTAAAAACTCATCAATTACTCCCAAAACTTTATTCTACCCTAAGGAAGGTTCAGCCTGATGTGGTGGTGATTGCTGGCTATTTTGGATCAGCTATGATTGCTACTTTAGTATGGAGTTTATGGCACGGTAAACTACCAATTTTGCTTTCGGAGACTACAGAAACCGATTTTACTAGAATTTGGTGGCGTGAAACGATAAAGCGCTGGCTACTTAACCGGTATAAATCGGCTTTAGTGGGCGGAAAACCACAAAAACGTTACTTGATCAAATTAGGAGTACCTAAGGAAGCCATTTTTTGCGGCTATAATGTCGTAGGGAATGATGCTTTCCATCCCGATAAAATTAAATCTCTGGCACCTCCTTTAAACAAGCCCTACTTCCTGACTATCAATCGCTTTATCCCTAAGAAAAATCTCCCTTTTGTAATTTCAGCCTACGCTACCTATCGCCAACTAGCTAAAGACAGGGCTTGGGAGTTAGTCCTGTGTGGGGATGGTTCAATGCGCTCTCAAATTGAGCAACAGATTAAAGACTTAGGGTTGACTAAGGTTATTCATATAACTGGTTTTTTACAACAACAAGAACTTCTGCCTTATTTTGCTCACGCTGGCTGCTTTATCCATGCTAGTACTCACGAACAATGGGGATTAGTTGTCAATGAAGCTATGGCAGCTGGCTTACCAGTGGTAGTGTCTAATTGCTGTGGCTGTTTTGAAGATTTAGTAGTTGAAGGTATCAATGGATTTGGTTTTAATCCCTATGATAGGGAACAGCTAACTAAGTTAATGGTTAAGGTAAGTTCAGGGGAAATTGACCTAGACAATCTCAGTCAAGCCGCCCTGCAACACATCCATAAATTCTCTCCCGACTATTTTGCTCAAGGTTTAATACAAGCTGTTGAATACGCTTTAGCGCATCAAAATTAATCATTCATGAAGATTTTAATTGTTATTCCTGCTTTGGGAAATGTCTATGGTGGAACATCCAAAATTGCCATTGAATTAGCTCAAGCACTTGGTAAACATAACCTTGATGTTGATATAGTTACCACAGATGCTAATGGTAGTACAAGATTGAATGTGCCACTGCATACGTGGGTTAAAGAGAAATACTATCGAGTTCAATACTTTCCCTATGGGGGATGGAACGACTATAAAATGAGTTGGTCATTGACTCAATGGTTGCTTCAAAACATAAATCACTACGATCTAGTACATACAATAGCTGTTTTTTCTATTCCTACTTTAATTGCTCACTGGATTTGTCAGCTTTATGGCATTCCATACGTGATGAATCCTCAAGGAATGCTTGAACCTTGGGCACTCTCTTACAAAGCGTGGAAAAAGCGCATCTACTATAGTGTAGTCGAAAAACCCGTTCTTAAGCGTGCCAGTGCAATCCAAATGCTGTCATCAGCTGAAGCTGAGAATATCAAGTTACTTAACCTCAAAGCTCCTCAAATAATCATTCCCAACGGTTTACATCGTCAAGACTTTGAACAACTCCCTAATCCTGAACTTTTTTATCAACAGTTTCCAGCTACTCGTAACAAAACTCTGATTCTTTTCTTAGGACGTATCGACCCCAAAAAAGGATTAGACTTGCTAGCCACAGCTTTTGGTAAAATACACTCTAAATTTTCCCATACTCACCTAATTCTTGCAGGTCCTGATAACATTGGTTTCTTATCTACGGCCAAAGACTACTTTGCTAATGCAGGTTGTTTAGATGCTGTTACCTTTACAGGGATGCTAACAGGCTCTCTTAAATATGCTGCCCTTGCTGCTGCTAGTATTTATGTTGCCCCTTCCTATTCTGAAGGGTTTAGTATGTCTGTGCTGGAAGGTATGGCTTCAGGTTTACCTTGTGTTATTACCACAGGCTGTAATTTTCCAGAAGCTGCTACTGCAAACGTTGCCCATGTAGTTGATATTGATGCTGAGGCTATTGCCAATGCTTTAACCCAGTGTTTGCAATTTCCCCAACAAGCCAAAGAGATGGGAACTCGCGCTCGTCAACTTATCTTTGAACAATACACCTGGGATTCCATAGCAAAAAAACTGATTCAAGTTTATAAATCTATCATCCAAAATCAACCCATACCGACATTATCTTAACAAGATATTATTTTAACTTTTTCGGGAATGCTAGAAAAAATTACCCCACTCATTCTCACCTACAACGAAGCGCCCAACATCCAACGTACCCTTCAACAGCTTACCTGGGCAAAGACAATTGTTGTAATTGATAGTTACAGCACCGATGAAACTTTAGAAATTTTAGATTCAATTCCTCAAGTACAAGTCTTTCAAAGAAAGTTTGATTCCTTTGCTGCCCAGTGTAATTATGGACTAGGAAAAATAGCATCTGAATGGGTACTATCCCTAGATGCTGATTATGTGTTAACAGATGAGCTAATTAGTGAAATACAAACCTTGCAAACGTCACCAGACCTAAACAGTTATAGTGTTCGATTCAAGTATTGTATCTTTGGAAAACCTTTGCATGGTACTTTATTGCCACCAAGAAAAGTACTCTACAAAAGAGAAAAAGCAACTTATCAAAATGATGGTCATGCACATCGAGTTATTGTAGATGGCAAATCATCAACACTCTCTTCCTATATCCATCATGATGACCGCAAACCTTTAAGCCGATGGTTGTGGGCGCAAGACCGATACATGATAATTGAAGTCAAAAAACTAACCCAGACCCCAGATAATGAAATTAGTTTAGGTGACCGAATTCGCAAACAAAAAATTATTGCTCCCTTTATTATCCTGTTTTACTGTCTGATTCTGAAGGGCGGAATTTTCGATGGTTGGCATGGTTGGTATTACGCATTTCAACGGATGCTAGCGGAAACTCTTTTATCTATTCGGTTGATTGAATTTGAGAAATTACAGAAGCAGTAAATTTTAACCATTGTCAAATAGGGAATCGGGAATCGGGAATCGGGAATCGGGAATCGGGAATCGGGAATCGGGA
>NZ_MKZS01000001.1:7621058-7623135 GCF_001942495.1 Moorena bouillonii PNG | reverse complement strand
TTCCCTATTCCCTATTCCCTATTCCCTATTCCCTATTCCCTATTCCCTATTCCCTATTTCCTAACTTAAAATAAATCCTCAGTGCCCCATCCTGGTCCTTTCTGTGCGGCTCTGATCACAAATGCCGCTAATTTCTCGATTTCCTCCTGTGGTATCCAACTCTCTTCGACTTCGCGGCACGAGAAGCTTTCCTCGGTACCATCATAGGTCATCGGTTGCCTCATAAAAGCAATTAAACCATTGAGATTATCCCGAGGTGGTGTTGCCTTAGCTAGCCTCTCCAGAGATAGAGACACAGTGGGATCAATGAGATTAGCTCCTCCCACATGACACCTCTGGCAATTTTCGGAAAATAAGTTTTGACCAACAGACAAGTCTTCGCCGTCAAACTGCTTAGTCTCTCCCTTGACATCTACAGCAATCGCTACAGGTTCTGCTACGTCTAGGTAGCGCCTGACGTAGTCGTTAACTGGAACCTGGGCTGGTGAACTAACCGTGCATGTCTCTAGGAAGAACACCAGAACAACTAGCAGCAAATAACGGATTGATACGAATAGACCTCTTGCCAAACTAGTTTTTTGATACTTTTCCCGTGAATTGTTGTCCACTGTTCCCAACTTCTCAAAGAAGTCTAATAATCTACGGAGCATTGAGTATTTAAAGTGATATGTACTGATTGAGCAACAGGGCAGCGGCTTCTTCTATTAGCGAATCAGGTCTAGTTAAAGAAGCTAGGGTTATTGATTTTGGTTAACCCCTAACTCCTAACCCCTAACCCCTAACTGCCAAAAGAAGAAGCCTCTGCCCTTGCTGCTTAAACAAGCATAAAGCCTTTCGCTTCGTGCTTTCTAACCTCTGTACAAACAACAATTAGTTACAGACTTTACCACAACCCCACGTATCAGGTCTCTGGTTGATCTCATAGAGAATATAACCAGCCACATTACGGAGGTCATCTTGGGAGACGTTCCTCATATAGACAAAAAGATCAGCACTCTTAGTGCTTGGATGAAATTCATAAATCTCTGTTTCCCCGTCGTAGGTGGTAGGATTGTTCATATAGTCTATGATACCATCCAGGTTATCACGGGGTGGTGTTGCCAATTCTAAGTCCTCAGCACCAAGAGTAACGTTAGGGTCAGTTTTAGTGTAACCCCCTTTGTGACATTGAGAACATACAGTGTTAAACAGGCGTAAGCCTTTAACAATCTCTTTGTTACTCATCACCACCGTGTCACCTGCTTCATTGGAAGGTACGGTGCGGAGCTCTTTAGACAGGTCAAGGGCTGCTGAACTGCCCACTGCAATTTGAAAGGCAAAGAATAGGGTTGCCGTGATCAGCAAGATAAATCGCTTCATTTTTGATTCTCCTCTAAACTAAAAATGTGGCTCATATGGGATTAGTTTTTCAAAACAGCATTAACTGATTCCCTGCACATTCTCTCGCTGAGGGGGATCTGAGTCAACCAATCACGGCTATCGAACTCAGGTATTACCGATTACCAATTAGCCATTACCCTTTGTTTGAGACAAAATCTTTAATATAACAGCCTTGGCATCTTCTAGAGGCAGATGGGTGTCTTGATTTTTGTAAGCAATGCCCAACTGCTGGCATAGATCGAATACCTCTTCTACCCGAAGGTCATACTCGGCAGCAATTTCCACAATTGATAGGTCTGCAAAGCCCATAATAATTAAACCTGATAATAACTAAGGAACAGGGGTAAGAGTGTGGGGAGAGGGGGGAGTCTGGGAAGTGTGGGAGGTTTGGGGGAAAAAGGCAAGAGGCAAGAGGAACCAACCCCTAACCCCTCCCAGGAGGGGAAGGCAAGAGGAACCCACCCCTAACCCCTCCCAGGAGGGGAAGGCAATAGGCAATAGAGAAGATGATGAAACCAAAGGATTATTTCGTGGTGTTATCAGAAAGCAGCATTCGGTTTTGTAATCTATCGGGAGCACCTTGTCAGCCCCGTAGAAACCAAGCCAGTCGCTTCCCATCTCCCCATCTCCCCATCTCCCCATCCTCACAAGGGTAGGTTTTTTACAATTAGGAAGAGTCAGAAACAGCGAAAGAGCT
>NZ_MKZS01000001.1:7617283-7620958 GCF_001942495.1 Moorena bouillonii PNG | reverse complement strand
ATCGGGAATCGGGAATCGGGAATCGGGAATCGGGAATCGGGAATCGGGAATCGGGGAAAACAATCCTGCTAAAAGTCCCCCTTATTAAGGGGGATTTAGGGGGATCAATTTGTACCTTATGATATATTTTTTTAGGTAAAATATATAGCAATTTTCATGATAATGAAGTCCACAATATTTTTATCCTCTTAGCTCTTAGTTCTTACCTCGTTTGACTTCACCGCTCCCTACTCCCGACCAGTTTTTTACAAAACTTTTCAAAATATGTTATAATGAAGGTTTTTTTTATGCTACACTATAAAAGTGGGCGCTGAGACGCCCGGAGTCAAGAGCTAGCCCAACGAGAGTGCAATATCCACGGGCTAGCTCTGGCTCCCCTACAAAAGGAGATAGTTTGATTATGAGTTATTCTGAACGCCTTCACCCGTGGGTGGTCATTAGGCTGTTACCCGAAATGCAGCGGATAGTCGTTGCTCGCTTCCGAAACCGGTCGGATGCAGAGGGACATTTATGGGCCCTGAAACGATTAATGCCTGATGCCGAATTTATAATTGTTTTTGACGTCGGTAATCTAGACCTCGGTAATCCAATGGATGAGGAATCCTAGGGGTATTGCAGCGGTCAGTGGTCAGCCTTCAGCCGTCAGCAGTCAGCAGTCAGCGGTCAGTGGTCAGCCTTCAGCCTTCAGCGGTCAGTGGTCAGCGTGGCACAGGCTTCTAGCCTGTGAGTTAACCCATAAGCTGATTACTGATTACTGATTACTGATTACTGATTGCTGATTACTAATTACTGTTCGCGTAGCGCTTAAGCTGATTGCTAAAAGCTGATTGCTGATTGCTGATTACTGATTACTGATAGCTGATAGCTTACCAGCAGCAAACAACTCTGGTGTAGTATGTCACAATGAACCAGATAAATCTCTATCGAACTATTATATTAATACTATTATGACTAAGTTTGTCTTCATCACTGGAGGGGTTGTATCCAGTATTGGCAAGGGGATTGTTGCTGCTAGCTTGGGACGTTTACTCAAATCCCGGAACTATTCCGTTTCTATTCTTAAACTAGACCCCTATATTAACGTAGATCCGGGCACCATGAGTCCCTACCAACATGGAGAAGTGTTCGTAACATCAGACGGTGCTGAGACAGATTTAGATTTAGGTCACTATGAACGCTTCACCGATACCTCCGTCTCTCGCCTGAACAGTGTCACGACTGGCTCGATTTATCAAGCCGTAATCAATAAAGAACGTCGCGGTGACTACCAGGGGGGGACAGTGCAGGTGATTCCCCACATTACCAATGAAATAAAACAGCGCATTCATCGAGTTGCCAAAAATTCCAATCCTGATGTGTTGATTACAGAAATTGGTGGCACATTGGGGGATATTGAATCCCTACCGTTTTTGGAAGCAATTCGTCAATTCCGTAAGGATGTCGGGCGCAATAACGTACTTTATATGCACGTCACCCTATTACCTTGGATTCCTGCGGCTGGAGAAATAAAAACTAAGCCAACCCAGCACTCCGTAAAGGAATTGCGTGCTATTGGGATTCAACCAGATATTTTAATTTGCCGATGCGATCGCGCTTTGCCACCCGGATTAAAAGATAAAATATCAGCATTCTGTGATGTACCAGTAGAGTCAGTTATTTCTGCACAGGACGCCAGCAGTATCTACGAAGTCCCCCTAATGCTAGAAAAAGAAGGACTGGCTCAGCAAACCCTAGAGTTATTCCAGATGGAACAACGGGAACCGGATTTAACCCATTGGCAGCGGTTAATTGAGCGTTTGCATAATCCCACTCACCACCTTGAAATTGCCATTGTTGGTAAGTATATCAAACTAACTGATGCCTATCTATCCGTTGTGGAAGCGTTGGAGCATGCTGCGATCGCAAAGGATACCAAAATCAAAATACACTGGGTTAGTGCTGAGGATGTGGAAACTTACGGCCCTGAATCCTTCCTAAACGGTTTTAACGGTATCCTTATTCCTGGAGGCTTTGGGATTCGGGGAGTAGATGGCAAAATTCAGGCCATTCGGTATGCTAGGGAAAATCAGATTCCCTTGCTGGGCTTATGTTTAGGGATGCAGTGTTCAGTAGTTGAATGGGCAAAGCACGTAGCCCTCTTAGAAGAAGCCCATAGTGCCGAGTTTTTCACTGATACCAAGAATCCCGTCATTCATCTATTGCCAGAGCAACAAGATGTAGTGGATTTAGGCGGTACCATGCGTTTAGGGCTCTACCCATGCCGTATAGCACCCAATACTCTAGCATCTTCCCTCTACCAAGAAGAAGTCATTTATGAGCGCCACCGCCACCGGTATGAATTTAATAACGCTTATCGCAACCTATTTCTAGAAACAGGTTATGTGATTAGTGGGACTTCTCCCGATGGTCGCCTCGTGGAAATAATTGAATTGAAACAACACCCCTTCTTTATTGCCACTCAGTTCCACCCAGAATTTAGCTCCCGTCCCAGTCATCCCCATCCATTGTTTGTGGGATTTGTGCAAGCTAGCCTTGACAAAGGACAGGTTAAACAGTCTAGTACTAACGGCAGTACTAGCCAAAACCAGCAATCCGTTGCGGAAGTAAGCTCCTAAGTATGTGATGTCACATATGTTGCATATTAGGGTAGTAATGACATCATGCCGGATAATTACCCTCCATCAAAAGATGATTCCACAGAAATTATCCGGCTCTGAGGAATAAATCCCTGAAATATGACTTAGCTTGATCAGCAGCTAGGCACAAGTGAAGTACCCCAACCCACACGAAGTAGGTTGGGGCTTCCAACTTGCGCTCAATTCAGGGACAGTCTTAAGAGAATAAAGAATTAAGAATTAAGAATGAAGAATTAAGAATGAAGAATTAAGAATTAAGAATTAAGAATTAAGAATCCAATTCTAAATTCTTAATTTTTCCTATCCTGGTTAACTATTTATCCTTTAATAAATAACTAGTAACCAGTAACCAGTGTTAATTAACAACAACTAACCAGTAATCTCAATAACAATAGCAATCCTAAATGAATTGTGATCATTTTTGTTCCCAGATCCGCTGTTCCCTATTCCCTGTTCCCTTTGCGAAAGTGATTAACTCGAATCATTCGCGTAGGGTGGCCAAAGGCCATCGAATTGGTAATTGCTAGTATTACCAACCCGTTATCCCAATAAGGAGGTTTTGTGAGTTACTGGATAAAAGTTAATTACGATCATCGAGAATATGTCATTGATCTGGACCGGCTTAGTACATTCACCCATGGTCCCAACGGAAAAATAACCTTCTGGTTACCCGATAGTACTATCCCCATTATTGTCAACCGTCAAAATGACCCAGACGGTTATCAACGAGTGGTCAACTACATTCAAAAGTTATCAGCACGATCACCTAATGGTTTTTGGATTACATTCAGTTATGAGCGTCATGATTATATCCTTGACCTCAACAAAATCAGTAGTTTTTGTCACTACCCAAATCAGAGATTAACCTTTTGGTTACCTGACAGTTCCATGCCCATCATTATTAGCGAACAAAAATATCCAGACATTTATCATAAGATAATAGACTATATTGAACAAAAAACTGGCTACCTACTAACGTAATTATAGAATTAAGAATTAAAAATTAAAAATTAAGAATTAAGAATTGAGAATTGAGAAT
>NZ_MKZS01000001.1:7590863-7617183 GCF_001942495.1 Moorena bouillonii PNG | reverse complement strand
AACCCTGTACCACAAGCAATATCTAAAACACTGCCTTGATGGTGATTATGTCGATGGAATATTTTAACCGCTTCATTCACATACTCTACATTAGAACTGGGAGCCTTTAATACCTCGTCATACTTGGCTGCAAATTTATCATAATAGTCTTCAGCACCATTTATTTTGGACATAATTTTACATAATTTTGATATATTATAATTTTTGATTATAACAGCTATCCCTAGGTTTAGATACAAAAAAATGGTAGTTTATGGAATAGGGAATAGGGAACAGGGAAACAATCCTGTATACAGGATTACTATGATAAACGCTATCAATGGCATCTTATCCCTTTGACAAACTAGCAATAATGGTATACTTTACCTCACCATTGCTCTCCAGATTCAACAGTATACTTCTATAGTATCCGGTGAAGTGTTATAATAACCAGGGTCATAAATTAAGCTAATTTAAAATCAGAACCAGCCCCCAAAACAGCGGGAGTAAAAGAGATAAAATCCGCAGTTGTGGAAAGTATAGGAAGCAGTAAAAATTTTTGAGATGAACCTTAACTTTAATAATCAGCAAGACAACTACCGTTGTATTCCTCAGCTATTTGAAGCACAAGTAGAACGAACACCGGACGCAGTTGCTGTAGTTTTTGCAGACCAGCAGCTAACCTACCGAGCCCTCAATGCTAAAGCGAATCAATTAGCGCACCATTTACAAAGTTTGGGCGTCGAACCTGAAGTGTTAGTCGGGATTTGTGTAGAGCGTTCTGTTGAGATGGTGGTGGGACTGTTGGCAATTCTCAAAGCAGGTGGAGCTTATGTGCCCTTAGACCCCGCTTATCCCCCAGAGCGCCTAGCCTACATGCTTGACCACTCCCAGGCATCGGTATTGCTGACTCAAAGCCAATTAGTCTCTCAATTACCGAAACATCAAGCTAGTGTCATTTGTTTAGATACAGATTGGGAAATCATCTCTACCCAGAAGGAACAAAATCCTACTAGCAGCCTGACACTTGATAACTTGGCTTATATTATCTACACTTCCGGCTCTACAGGTAAGCCGAAAGGGGTAGCCATGCCCCACCGTTCCCTAGTTAATCTGATCAAGTGGCAACTGGAACATACTGTAGTTGCCAACGATAGCAAAACACTGCAATTTGCCCCGATAAGTTTTGATGTTTCCTTCCAAGAAATTTTCTCGACCTGGTGTGTAGGGGGAACACTGGTTTTAATCTCGGAAGACGTGCGACGCGACCCAGTATTTCTGTTAAATTTACTAGCAGAACAAGAGGTGGCTCGACTATTTCTTCCCTTTGTGGCTTTGCAACAAATTGCTGAAGTGGCCGAGACTTTCGGAATATTTCCGGCAAGTCTAGGGGAAGTAATTACTGCAGGGGAACAGTTGCAGATTACTCCTGCGATCGCTAACTTGTTCGAGAAGCTAAACGATTGTACCCTACACAATCACTATGGCCCATCAGAAACTCATGTGGTCACCTCCTTTACCCTAAAAGGTTCCCCAAGCAGTTGGCCAGCACTTCCTGCCATTGGTCGTCCTATTGCCAATACCGAGATTTATCTTCTTGATCAGTCCCTAAAACCAGTTCCAGCTGGAGTGGAGGGGGAATTATACATCGGTGGTGTTTGTCTAGGGCGAGGCTACCTGAACCGACCGGAAATAACTGCCCAAAGATTTATTGCTAACCCGTTTAACAAAGTAAAGACAGATAGCGATCGCCTCTACAAAACCGGGGATTTGGCTCAGTACTTACCGGATGGTAATATCCAGTTTCTGGTTCGTTTGGATGACCAAGTTAAGATTCGGGGTTACCGTATCGAATTAGGGGAAATTGAAGTATTGCTAAGCCAACACCCCAACCTGAAGCAGGCTGTGGTTTTAGCTAGAGAAGATAACCAAGACAAACGTTTAGTGGCTTATCTTGTACCTGGGGAATCCGAATCTGCACCTGTGGAAACAGAGCAAGTTCAGCAATGGGAAAAAGTATGGGATGAAGCCTACAGTAAGCCATCAGATGATTGGGAAGCTGGTTTTCATCTTGGTGGCTGGTACGATAGCTATACCGGAAAAAACTTACCAGAAGAACAAGTGCGGGAGTGGGTTGACCATACAGTAGAGCGGATTCTCTCCTTGCACCCCAAACGAATACTAGAAATTGGTTGCGGTACAGGTTTACTATTGTTTCGGGTTGCTCCCCATTGCCAATCTTATTGGGGTACAGATATTGCTGCTCAAGGACTCCGCTATATCGAAGAGCAGATTAGCCATAGTCCTTTAGAGAAATTGGTCAAGGTTAGCCATAGTCCAGCAGATGATTTAGCAGGAATAGACTCCGAAACCTTTGACACAGTAGTAATTAATGGAGTGATCCAGTTTTTCCCCAACATGGACTACCTGGTGTCCGTCATCGAAAAAGTGGTGCAGTTAGTCCAGCCTGGGGGTAGTATTTTTATTGGGGATGTGGAGAGTTTCCCTTTACTCGAAGCCTTCCATACATCGGTTCAGTTACATCAAGCTCCCTCTTCTGAGTCTACAATGGTGCTGCGCGATCGCATCCAGGAAAGAATAGCTGAAACTAAGAAACTAACCATCGCTCCAGCTTTCTTTATAGCCCTTGAGGAACATCTCCCCGAAATTAGCCATGTAGAAATTCAGCTCAAACGGGGACACTATCAAAATGAGCTAACTCGCTTCCGATACGATGCGATTATTCATGTCGGTCCAAAGGTTGATACTTCAGCAGTTGCGCCCCTATGTCTTGACTGGCTCAAAGATAGACTTACCTTGTCTGATATCAAAAGGCAACTTTTGGAAACAAACCCTGAAATCCTGGTAGTTAACCGCGTTCCCAATGCTAGGATTTGGTCAGATGTGCAGGCGATCGCTACTTTAGCCAGTCCTAATTGTCCTGGAACCGTAGGGGAGTTGCTAGACCAGCTGCAGGAGAAGGGAGTAGAGCCAGAAGACTGGTGGTCATTGCAATCTGAGATTCCTTATGCCATTAACCTGACCTGGAGTGGAAATGGTGCCGATGGTTACTATGATGTAGTGTTTAAGCAACAGGGTTCAGAGGCAGTCGTAGATAGCCAAATTACTGTACCTAGGGAAGAAAAAGGCATCAAACCTTGGAGTACTTATGCTAACCAGCCCAACTTAGTCCAGAAAAATCCCCAATTGGTGTCCCAAGTACGCAATTTCTTACAAGAACAGCTACCGGATTATATGATTCCTGCTGCTTTTGTAGTTTTGGAAGCATTGCCCCTAACACCTAGTGGTAAAATAAACCGACGTGCTCTACCTGCACCAAATAAGTCTCGTCGCGATTTGGTAGTTGATTTTGTTGCTCCTCGTACTCCCACAGAAGAGAGCCTTGCCAGGATGTGGGGTGAAGTGTTGGGATTAGAAGAAATCGGTATTTACGACAACTTCTTCCATTTGGGAGGAGATTCAATACAAGTAATCCAACTGCTGTCGAGAATCAGGAATACTTTCTCAGTAGAGTTGCCTTTACACTACTTGTTTGAAGACCCTACCATAGCTAAACTCAGCCCGAAAATTCTAGGCACCACCAGTAAACAGAATCAGCTGCTACCTCCGATACAAGTGGTTGCTAATAAAGAAGAATTACCCCTATCTTTTGCTCAGCAACGACTGTGGTTTTTGGAACAACTCCAACAGAGCAGTTCTGTCTACAACGAGCAAACTGCTCTACATCTGCGTGGCTCTGTTGATGTGACTATCCTAGAACAAGTCTTAACAGAAATTGTCAACCGTCATGAGGTTATGCGTAGCAACTTTACGATGGTGGATGGTTCTCCAGTAATGGTTATTTCACCTCACCTGAAGATAACGTTACCCATCGTTGATTTACAACAGTTGACCGAACCCGAACAATTTGCCCAGCTCCAACAGTTAGCAGTTGAAGAAGCTCAACGTCCCTTTGACCTGGCTGAAGGGCTTTTGTTGAGAGTAAGTTTATTGCGCTTAGGGGAAGAAGAGCATGTCCTACTACTGACCATTCACCACATTATCTGGGATGGTTGGTCAATGGGAGTATTTATTGAGGAATTATCAGCACTTTATTCGGCTTTTTGCTCACAACAACCTTCCCCACTACCAGAACTTCCCATCCAGTATAGGGACTTTGCCAGTTGGCAGCGTCAATGGTTTACTGGAGAGGTGCTGGAAAATCAACTGAACTACTGGAAAAAACAGTTAGCTGGAATACCAACACTGCTAGAATTGCCGACAGATCGCCCCCGTCCTCCGGTACAAACTTCCCAAGGTAGTAGTTTGGACTTTGAACTCAATGGTGAGTTAACTCAGAAACTGCAAGCCTTAAGTCAAGCTTCAGGAGCAACGCTGTACATGACACTACTGGCAGCTTGGGCAACGTTACTTTATCGCTATAGTGCTCAGGAGGATATTGCCATTGGTTCTCCTATTGCTAACCGCACCCGCCAAGAAATTGAACCCCTAATTGGGTTTTTTGCTAATACTCTAGTGCTGCGTAATGATTTATCCGGTAATCCCAGTTTCTTGGAGTTACTGGCTAGGGTGCGTAGCTGTGCAATGGATGCTTACGCTAATCAAGATGTGCCCTTTGAACAACTGGTAGAGGTTTTAAAACCAGAGCGCTCCCTCAGCCATAGCCCTCTATTCCAAGTCATGTTTGGGTTTCAGCAAGCCCAAATCCAGAAGCAAGAGTTGGCTAGTTTGACATTAACTCCTTTAGTACTAAAAAGTGCTATGGTCAAGTTTGATCTGACCCTCTTAATGGAAAAAACTGAGTCAGGAATTGAGGCCAGGTTAGAATACAATAGTGATTTGTTTGATCAGCAAACTATTGTCCGGATGGTAGGGCATTTCCAGACTTTGCTCGCAGGTATTGTTGCTAATCCACAAGCACAAGTTTCAAAGTTACCGTTGCTGACAGCAGCGGAACGCCAGCAGCTATTGGTGGAATGGAATAATACCAATAGTGACTATCCTCAAGATAAATGTGTCCATCAGTTGTTTGAGGAGCAGGTAGAACGGACACCGGATGCTGTAGCTGTAGTTTTTAAAAATCAGCAACTGACTTATCAACAGCTGAACACCAAGGCTAACCAGTTAGCCCACTATTTACGTTCAGTGGGTGTGGAAGCAGATGTGCTAGTTGGGTTGTGTGTGGAGCGCTCCCTGGAAATGATTGTGGCAATGTTGGGCATTCTCAAAGCAGGTGGAGCTTATGTGCCCCTTGATCCAAAGTATCCCCAAGAACGCTTAAGCTTTATACTGGAAGACACTCAAGTCAAAGTATTGCTGACTCAAGAGAAATTCCTAGAATCCCTTCCTCAACATCAAGGGGGTATCGTCTGTTTAGATACTGACTGGCAGAGGATTAACCAAGCCAATCAAGATAATCTCAACAGCACAGCCAGCGCTGACAATTTAGCTTATGTGATTTATACTTCGGGATCAACAGGTCAGCCTAAAGGGGTGGAAGTGGTTCATCGTGGCGTTAACCGTCTTTTGTTTGGCGTAAATTACGTTCATCTAGATGCAACAGACAGATTTCTTCAGATGGCTCCAATTTCTTTTGATGCTTCCACATTCGAGATTTGGGGCGCTTTGTTGCATGGTGCTAGATGCGTTCTTTTCCCAGAAAATATTCCCACTGCTAAAAATCTGAGGCAAGAAATCCACAAACATGGCATTACTATTTTGTGGCTGACGGCTGCTGTGTTTAACTCTATTATTGATGATGACCCGCAAGCATTGTCAGGAATTAAACAACTACTCATTGGTGGGGAAGCACTTTCGGTGGCTCACGTTCAGAAAGCACTTGAAACTCTGCCATTGACAACAATCATTAATGGATATGGCCCGACAGAAAGCACGACTTTTACTTGTTATTATCCTATTTCTAGACAACTTGAGACGACGATAGAGTCAATTCCCATAGGACAACCAATCGCTAATACCCAAATCTATATTCTCGACAGCCATCTGCAACTAGTTCCTATTGGTGTCCCTGGCGAACTACACATCGGTGGTGCAGGGTTAGCCCGAGGCTATCTCAATCGTCCTGATTTACAAGCCCAAAAATTCATCCCTAATCCTTTTAGCCAAGAAGAAGGGGAACGTCTGTATAAAACAGGAGATAAGGCTCGCTATTTAAGTGACGGCAACATCGAATTTATTGGACGCATTGATAATCAGGTTAAAATTCGCGGTTTCCGCATCGAACTTGGAGAAATTGAAGCTGTCTTAGGTCAACATCCAGCTGTGGGGGAAACAGTAGTTGTGGCCAGGAAAGACCAATCCGACCAGAAACGTCTCGTGGCTTATATTGTTTCCGAGCAAGAACAAGAGCTAACTAGTAGCCAATTGCGACAGTTTCTGAAACAAAAATTACCGGATTACATGATTCCTTCTGCCTTTGCCTTCTTGGACAAACTCCCGTTAACCCCCAATGGCAAAGTTGATCTGCGCCTTTTACCTGAATTAGATACATCTAATCGACCTCAAGACGCTGGCTTTGTTTCACCCCGTAACTCCCTGGAATTGCAACTGTCTCAAATTTGGTCTGATCTCCTCAATGTCAACCCAGTTGGAGTTAACGATAACTTCTTCGAGCTTGGAGGTCATTCTCTGTTAGCAGTTCGTCTGATGGCTCGGATTAAGCAGGAGTTTGGAACTTATTTACCTTTAGCTACCCTGTTCACGGAACCGACAATTGAAAACCAAGCTAGTCTTCTGGTCAATACCACTGAGAACCAATCTTATTCTCCCCTAGTTCCTATTAACAAGGTAGGAAACTTACCTACTTTCTTCTGTGTTCATCCTGTTGGGGGCAATGTTCTTTGTTATGCACAGTTAGCTCGTTATCTAGGAAATAACCAACCCTTTTACGGGTTGCAATCCCCTGGTTTATTTGGTGAGTCTAAACCATTAACCCGAATTGAGGATATGGCCAGTTGCTACATTGAAGGCTTGCAAACTATTCAACCGGTCGGGCCGTATTATTTGGGAGGTTGGTCATTAGGAGGTATTATCGCTTGGGAAATGGCTCAACAATTATCTGCTGCTGGGGAGGAAGTGGCTCTGCTAGCATTAATCGATAGCTATTCACCTGTTGCTATTGACCAACCAAAACAAGTGGATCAACAGATGATGGCAAGCTCTCTAGCTAAGGATTTGGGTAGTGTTTTTGGTACAGAACTGCCGATTGCGGTTGAGGACCTTAAGCTTGGAGGGCTAGAGCAGCAATTGCAGCACATCCTTCAGGAAGCCAAAGGGCTCAATATCTTACCACCGGAAATCGGTATGGAGCAGATGCGTAAGCTGTTTGGAGTTTTCCAAGCCAACCTAATGGCTATGTATCGCTATCAACCCCAGCCCTATTCCGGTCGGATTGTTCTATTTTGTGCCAGGGAGTTAGAACCAGAAGACCGAGGTTGGAATGATTTAGCAGTAGGTGATCTAGAAACTTACAGGATTCCTGGAGATCATTATACTATGATCCGCTCACCCGATGTTGAGATTTTAGCTAAACACCTAGAGGTTTTAGTTAGAGATTGAGTGATGCTCTAGTATTGCCGCACACCAAGTCAAAAGTAAGACTATCCTGAGCTTTTTTGTTCAATGTAAATCATACGAGTTCGGATTGTAATCCCTAGGGTTGGAGAAGTCCAACCCACAATAAAATAATCTTCGATGGCATTTTCGATGGCAATTTTAGAGTGATCATAAACTGGAACAACAAAGTTTTTAATATATTCTTCTGTTGTTTCATCAAGGCTAATTAGACTAGTTTTTCGGGCAATTCGACCGATGTGTTTGATCGCTGTTGCGGCGTCTTCGACACACAGTAACGAACTTAAACAAAAAACAAAATCGTAGGACTGGCTATCAATTTCAGCTAGGGCTGTTTCAATCGGCTTGTGGATAGTTTGATAACCCCTTTTTGCCGCATAATCGAGCATCTTACTTGAAATATCAATCCCTGTATAGTCAAACTACCCTTCCAACAATTCACTTAAAAACCCTGTACCACAAGCAATATCTAAAACACTGCCTTGATGGTGATTATGTCGATTGAAGATTTTAGCAGCCTCATATACATGCTGTGCATTACAACTGGGATCTTTTAAGACGTCGTCATAGGTAGGAGCAAATTTATCATAAAATTCTTCAGCAGCAATTTTTGTTGACATAGTTCCTATTTCCAAATGTATCTAGAGTATTCATCTTAATTATCTTAGAGCAAATTCGGCTCGTGGTAAAGATATAGTGATGTAAGCATTCAGCGGTCAGTGCTCAGTGCTCAGTGTTCAGCCGTGAGTTAAAAGTTCACGCTACTTGAGGTGCGGTCAACTTATTTTATTCAAAAGCTGTTCGGTGTAGCTTCGCCTACGTCCAATGGCACCTCAAGTAGCGTGCGCGTAGCACATTAGCTGATAGCTGAGAGCTGATAGCTGATAGCTTACTTGTGTCTCCTCTAAGACTTAGCCGTAACAGCAGCAATACGCTTCAAAATACCCAAAACATCATATAAATAATTGCCAGGATTCCAGATATCAAAGGCTTTTGATAAAGCATAGCGTAGGGTTTCGCCTTTAACTAACTTGATAAAGATAAAGCTGGCACCATTAGTAACAAGACCAAATGTTGGTTGCTCTGTTTGGGGACTCTTGACCATGTAAACTAGTCCTTGAGGAATTGCTGGTTGTAAGGAAACAGCAGAACGTTTGGACTCAATTACGGCTATCCAAATTGGTTTGCTCACGGCCAAAATATCAATCCGTCCTTTGACAATTGTGTCTTCATCTTTATCTTCAATGGGTAAAGACACTTCATACTCTGCTTTAACTTTAAAAGGCGGTTGGTAAAATCCTGCCAAATCCAATAAAGGAGAAACAACAACCATTTTAACTAGGTCTTCTAGTACCAAATCTTTAGACAAGTACTTGTAATTAGCTTTGGCTCTATCGAGCATTTGCCTTTCTAGTTCACTTAGTTGGGGTAGGTTTTCCACGCACTCTGGGAAAAACTCTGGCTCCATTACTTCTTGGAGCTTAAATTTATCTTCTACGTCACTAAGGCTGAGTTTTGATGGAGAAATAATAGTAGCCATAATGATTTTTTTAAATAATCATATTTAAATTATATCTTAAATAAAACCTGTGGCGGTAGTGGTAAAGATGTAGTGATTTGGCTACAGTCTTGTCAAGGTAACGGGAGCTAAAATCACTACTTGTCTTCCACTACCGCATTTCCTGCGCTCCTATGGATATAGCGTTTGTATTTGAGATGTAAACCTAGGAGGTCTTTTTTTTCTTGGACAATACAACTGAGGATCTCTTGGGTGCATCTCCTAAAAGTTGTTTGACAAGGTGGTGCGTTACGGGCAGCAACATAACCAAGGGCTAGAGGCGGAAAATGAGGCTCCCCCTGAAGCACCACTAGCAACTTTTTTACAAATATGAGATGCACCCTCTGGCTTCTGCCTTCTACATTCTTAATTCCCCATTCTTAATTCCCCATTCTTAATTCCCCATTCTTAATTCCCCATTCTTAATTCTTAATTATACATTCTTAATTCTTAATTATACATTCTTAATTCAATGTAATTACTGTAACTTCTGGTGGACAAAATAGACGACCTGGCCAATAGGTGCCTAAACCACGATTAGTGTATAACTGATTTTTACCGATCCGATGTAAACCCTCGGACCATTCCCAATGGTGAGTTACTTTTGAACATACTTTCAAATAGGGTATCCAGGGCTGCACAGATCTAGGAATATACTTCCGAAGGGTTTTCAAAAATGCTGGCGCAGGTCCGATTCCTGGAATCACAATCTGACCACCATGGGTATGACCAGACAACTGCAAATCCACTCGCCAACGCTGTAATATCTCCGCAGTATCAGGGTTGTGGGATAAGACAATCCGGGGTGTTTTGGGGTCAAGTTGATTGAGCACTGGACCAGGATTGAAATCACCAGACCAAAAATCAGCAAGCCCTACTAGCGGTAATTGTGCTCCAAACGGATAAGCGATCGCATTCCACAACACCTTCACACCAATCTTAGTTAGAGCCTTAGTAACTGTTGCTTTGGAATGAGGCCAGACTAAATCATGGTTACCCAGTACAGCATAGATGCCATGGCGACTTTCCAGGTGCTTCAATCGCCGCACTAGTAGATAAATAGGAGTCGGGCTATTGGTTACGTAGTCGCCAGTTAAGACGACTAGATCAGGTTCAGCTTGATTAGCGGCTTCAATAGCGTCAGCTAAGATATTTTCTCGTAACTGCTGTCGATCATAATGTAAATCGGATAGTTGTACAAGCTTTGTGCCTCGCAATGACGTAGGTAAATCAGCGATCGCAACGGTGATTTTTTCTACCCTTATCGGTCCTGAAAATATCCAATTCATCCAGCTAATCGTGAGGGTCATTAAACACTTGCCTCCAGCATAGCTTAGCCATCAGCTATCAGCCATCAGCTATCAGCTATCAGCTATCAGCTAAGGCTGACCGCTGACCGCTGACCGCTGACCGCTGACCGCTGATAGCTTAAAATATAATTTACAATTACGGATAAAATCAGGATTTTTTTTGATTAATAAAAATCTTGACCTTGTCTTTTGACCAGGCTTGGGTATAACTTCTGTTTTGGTAAGTTATTTCCTCAGCTTGGTTAGTTTGATCAGGTTCAAGTTTAGTTGAAAAAATTGCACAAGGAATAAATTGGCTATTGCTGGAAAGTTCAGATTTACTCGCTGATATATTCTTAACGTTTATATGTTTAATCCTCACTGGTGAATCAGTGTGTTCTTGTAACAGTATCCACAATGGGTATTCCCAGTCATTGTCACCTAAATACAGTCCAATATCTGTACATTGACTACTTTTAAACACATCAATAGCACCGAGGTAACCTGATTTGATTCGAGACCTACTGTTAAAATATTGCTCAGTACGGCTAGTGTTGAAAATACTGTTAGCGCCCACCAGCGGTCGTTCTCTACCAGATAATGCCCATGGTAAAGATGTGATGATCAGAACCACTGCTATCACATTGGCAACTTGACGTAGCTTAATTTGGGACAATACTATTCCGACTACTGCAGAAAAAAGTAAGAAAATTGGTAAATGAAGCCGACTATTCCACCATTGCCATTTCAACAAGAAACAAAATAGTATAACTATGCTAACAATAGCAGCAATATAACTAATTATATAGCGTTGCTTTCGACCCTGTCGTTGGATGAAACAAGCGATGATGGAGAAAACGATTAAAACTAGATGAAGGGTGTTGCTGGTATTGTTTTCCGTAGCATTAATTCCCAGAGTTGATAATCCACCAGGAATCCCAAACCTTCCGGTATAGGTGGTGCGGGGGTCACTAATATCTACACTTAAAACGAGATGGAATAAATTAATTATCTTATTGGAGATAGCATTAATAATCCCAATCGGTGTTCCCAGGTGAAGACCAATATTTCTCAAAATATTAGAAACTAAGACTGAGGTTGTAAAAATTTCATTAGTATATCGTAGTTCTTCTGACGCTGTAGCAATTGGAGTGCCATACAAGTCGAAGTTACGGATATAGTGACCAAGATTAATTAAAATAACAATAATCCCTACCATTAAAATTGGCTTCCACCATCGCCAACGTAGGCGCTTAATCATTATCAGTGAAAACCAGATAAATAAGGGGAATGTATAAATATAGGCTGTTGCTTTCGTCACAATAGCCATGCCCATGGTAGCACCAACCCCTACTATATTCATCCAGCTAACTCTGGATTTGAGAGTCAAAATAATAAAGTAAGCCAAACAAACCACCCAGAACGAAACCACATAATCATTCTGGGTACTTGACCCTTGTAGGATTCCCATCGGAATAGTCGCAGCGACGACAGCAGCAAAAATCTGTCCTCGTATAGTCGCTCCCAGTTGTTGAGCAATCAGAGATACCCCAATCACGCTACCAATCATACTGAACCATTGGACAAGATTAGCTAAGCGATCGCTTCCACTCAGGAGTTGAAAATGCATGATCGTGAATTCAGCCCAAGGGTTTTGGTAAAGCTGTCTGGGAATATGGGTAGGATAATGGGCAACACTGTGATGCTGCATCCAATGAAGCACACGACTCATGTGGTAAGTCATGGAATCCCAGGTGTTGGGAGGCGCAACCATAGCAGTTAAGCCTACGATAGCGACCAGAAATCCTATACCTCCAAGTAAGACCAGTAAGAAACCAGAGATTTGGGCATTTCCATGTTGTGAATCCTGGGTGCGGGTGACTCGTCCTGATTTAACAGTCCGAAAGTAGGCAACAATCAACGTCAGACTCAGTAAACCCCAGATTCCTGCTAACCAACCCCAAGTAATTAACTTAAATAAACTTAAAACTTCAGTAATAAAGGTTAATAAGACTCCCCAAGTAATAGCTGCCCATAATAGGGAACTACGCCAGCAAGAATTGTAACGATAGATGAACAGAAATAAAACAGTGAAGGTAATCAGAGGGAGCAAAGCCAACATAGTTATTCAAAGGGAATGGGAAAACGGGAATCGGGAGTAGGGAATCGGGAATCGGGAATCGGGAATCGGGAGTAGGGAGTAGGGAATAGGGAGTAAGTGATTAACCAAAAGTTCATGTAGGGTGGGCAGTGTATCAGAGAGATTCCAAAGTTTGTAATCGGGTGGCGGTAGCACTGCCCACCATCAGATAATGACGGGAGCATGTCTTATTCGCAGCAACATTAGTACTAAAATAACTCATGTACGCTATTTAAACCCTGAAAACACTGTAGTTCAAGGGTTCTCACCAAATTGACCTGCTCCCCATGCTCCCCCTATTACCTATTCCCCATGCTCCCCCTATTACCTATTCCCCATTCCCCAATATTCCCCTCCTGGGAGGGGTTAGGGGTGGGTTCCCATTCCCCAGATAAGCGTACTAATGTTTCTGCATAAGTGACATGCTCCCGATAATGACTAACGAAAAAGATTGTATTTTAAGATACAAAATATTGCCCTAAACCCATCCCTCCAGCCAATTTTTTTACCTTCTTCGTAAGTGCGACCATAGTAAGATATTCCTACTTCATAGATACGGCATTTCTTTTTAGCAACCTTAGCAGTAATTTCCGGTTCAAAGCCAAACCGAGATTCTTCGATTTTGATAGATTGGATAAGTTCACGCCGGAATGCCTTATAGCAGGTTTCCATATCGCTAAGGTTAATATTCGTAAACATATTGGAGAGCATGGTTAAAAATTTATTCCCCACCATATGCCAGTAATACACTACCCGATGAGGACCACCACCAGCAAAGCGGGAGCCATAAACCACATCCGCTTTGCCATCAACAATCGGCTGCATTAACAACGGATATTCCTGGGGATCATACTCTAAATCAGCGTCTTGAACGATTACGATATCTCCAGTAGCCAAGCCAAAGCCCGTCCGTAACGCAGCTCCTTTACCCCGATTCTTGTGATGATAGACCACATGGTCAATGTGGGATTCCAGTGATGACTCTAAAATCTCTCTAGTGCCATCGGTTGAGTAGTCATCAACAACAATAATTTCACACTCTTTAACGGGAGATGCTTTAACAGCTTCAATCACCGTGGCAATTGTGTTGACTTCGTTAAAACAAGGTATGATAACACTTAGCTTCATAAGCTTAGACCTTAATAATAAGCAAATAATTTGATTAGCTTAAAACTTTACATAATCTTTACATAATCCCAGCTGAATCTCCCTAGGTTTTGGTTAAGTATAGAATTTGAGCCACTAAACACTTCACCAAAGATTTACATAACCTTAGTTGCATAAAGTTATGGGAAGAAGTTTCCCCGTGATTAGATGGGATTTATCCCTAAAATTCATCACAACAGCAGGATTTATAGACAAGTTTGAGGTTTACTACTTGACACCCTGAATAAATTAGTATAATTCTACTGTAGGATTATAAATATATCAACTAAATAGAGCAACATAGAGCAACATAGAGCAACTACTAAACCATTACGCTCAAGGCTGATTGGGTAGTCGTTGCTGATTAGTCATTAGTATTTGGACTAATGACTGATAACTAATGACTAATAACTAAACTAATGATTAATGTCATAGGCTTGATAGCACCCTTAGATTAGGGGCGCTAGACATTAAGTACTAAAACCTAAAACCCAAAACCTAACAGCTAACACCATTAACCTAAAAAAAATTCCATCAACCAAGAGAGTATGTCTTTGGATACCAGTAATGACTACATAACACCAGAAGAATCTCACCTTGGCGATTCTTCCTTATCCTTGGTAATTCCGACCTATAACGAGAGTAGAAATATCGGGGAGCTAATTAGAATCCTGAGCAATTTGCTCGATGAAGCTATACCAAACCAATACGAACTGATTGTAGTAGATGACGATAGTCCCGATCGTACCTGGGAAATCGCCCAGGCTCTAATCTCGGACTATCCACAGTTACAGGTAATTCGCCGTCAGCATGAACGGGGGTTATCTACAGCAGTTATTCACGGGTGGAAGGCAGGTACTGGAAAAATTTTGGGGGTAATTGATGGGGATTTACAGCATCCACCAGAGATATTAGCAAAACTTTTGGTAGCAATGGAGGATGGAGCCGATATCGCCATTGCCAGTCGTCATGTAGACGATGGTGGTGTTAGTGATTGGAGTGTAGTGAGGCGTTTCTTATCCAGAGGTGCTCAACTTTTAGGATTATCGATTTTACCAGAAGTTATCGGTCGTGTTTCTGACCCGATGAGCGGTTATTTTATGGTACGCCGTAGTGCCATTAATGAAAAAGACCTCAATCCTCTGGGTTACAAGATTCTAATTGAAGTACTAGCTAGGGGAAAAATTCGTCAGATTGCAGAAGTTGGCTATGTATTTCAAGAGAGACTCTCAGGAGAGAGCAAAGTTACCTGGAAACAGTATTTAGACTATATTAGACACTTACTCCGGTTAAGGTTTTCTCTCGGAACCATTGGTCAACTTAGAAAACGCATTCCCTTCCCTTTAGAGCGGTTTATTCGTTTTGGCTTAGTAGGATTCAGTGGGGTATTTGTGGATATGACTGTGCTTTACTTACTCCATGACCCTGCTAGTTTGGGTTGGGGACTCACCCGCAGTAAAATTATTGCTGCTGAAGCGGCCATTATGAATAACTTTATTTGGAATGATGCCTGGACATTTAGGGATATAGCCAGTCAGCAGTGGGGATGGGGTAAGCGCTTGAAACGGTTTTTGAAGTTCAACCTTGTCTGTTTGATCGGTTTGTGCCTGAATGTGCTGTTGTTGAATCTGTTGTTTAATCTCCTGGGAATTAACTATCTGATTGCAAATGCTATTGCGATCGCAGCAGTTACTTTCTGGAATTTCTGGATTAATCTAAAACTCAACTGGCGAGTGACGCAAAAATAACGATAACCGCTTGACTGTTGACTGTTGACCGTTGACTGTTGACCGTCAACAGCAAAGGGTTTTAGGGAGTAGGGAGTAGGGAGTAGGGAGTAGGGAGTAGGGAGTAGGGAGTAGGGAATAGGGAGTAGGGAGTAGGGAGTAGGGAGTAGGGAGTAGGGAGTAGGGAGTAGGGAGTAGGGGTAATAAAATTGAATGTACTACATAACAATCAATATCATCTATGGTAAACCTCTATGGTAAACAAATTGCAGCAAACTCGTAGATTTACATCAACTTGGTTAGGGCTTTTAATTATTATCCTGTTGATGCTAGGAATAGTGTTTCGATTCGTAAATATTGACCAAAAAACCTACTGGATTGATGAAACCTTTACCTCCCTAAGGATTTCTGGTTATCGATTGTCAGACATGATCCCCGAAATTTCTAATGGCGATGCGATCGCTATTAAAGAATTACATAAGTATCAGCAGACAAATCCAGAAAAACAACTGATTGGTACCATTAAGGGATTGGCGTTTGAAGAACCTCAACATCCCCCATTATATTACGTAATGGCGCGATTTTGGGCGCAGTTATTTGGGAATTCAGTAGCAGTGAGGAGAAGTTTTTCAGCTCTGATTAGCTTGCTGGTGTTTCCTGCTATCTATTGGTTATGTCAAGAATTATTCGATTCATCCTTGGTAGGATGGGTAGCTATGGCCTTAGTTGCCGTTTCTCCCTTTCAGGTCTTGTATGCCCAAGCAGCAAGACAGTATGGCTTATGGACGGTAACGATTTTGCTATCAAGTGCAGCACTGTTACGGGCAATACGGTTAACCAAACGAAGAAACACGACTAATAAGATTAGAGATATCCTACACTTTATCTCTACCTGGGGAATTTACGCCCTCACGTTAGTGACAGGATTTTATACGTTTTTATTTTCTATCTTAGTAGCCATCAGTCATGGCATCTATGTACTGATAACAGAACGGTTCCGCTTTAGTAAAATTATTGTTTACTATGGGCTATCATCCTTAATGGCTTTGATGGTATTTGTTCCTTGGTTACTGATTTCTAACAGTAACCTTTCTAAGGTATCCAGCAAAACCAAATGGGCACTCCAAGAAGTTCCTTTATCATCATTAGCCCAAACCTGGCTGATTAATATTAATCGAAATTTCTTTGATCTCAACCAAGGCTTAAATTTCCCCAGTGTAGTAGTCTCTGTAATAATCTTAATCCTAGTCGGCTATGCCATTTACTTTCTCTGTCGTCATAGTCCCAAACGAGTTAGTCTATTCATCTTGACATTAATTGGAATTCCCGCCGTAGCCCTAGTGCTACCGGATCTAATTTCCGGAGGTAAGCGTTCTAGTGTAACTCGCTATCTAATTCCCTGTTATCTTGGTATTCAGCTAGCAGTTGCTTACCTATTTACTAACAAAATAACTAACAAAATAACTAGTATTTTTCAGGGAGTATGGCAACAGAAGCTATGGCGACTCGGAATGATTTTACTACTGTCTGGTGGAATTCTCTCCTGTGTGATCAGTTCTCAAGCGGAATTTTGGTGGAACAAGTATACTAGTGCTAACCATACCCAGGTAGCAGCAATTATTAACCAGGCTGAGCAACCCCTCTTGCTGACAAAAAGTATGGAAGTGATATCGCTATCTTATCTTCTTGACCCCAAAGTTAAGTTTTCCTGGTTAAGCCAGAAATCCGTAAAGATGCCTAATGGCGAAAAAAGCAAACAGTTAATTATCCCCGAAAATACCGATGAATTCAGTGATGTATTTTTATATAATCCATCTAGGGAGTTGCGAGAAAAAATCGAGAAACAATACAACTATAAATCAGAACTTATTGGCAAATGGAACCATAAACTTGAACCAACTTACGAAATTAAAACGTTTCTGTGGAAACTAGTAAAGCAATAAACCTAAGCAGTAAGCTATCAGCCGTCAGCCGTCAGCCGTCAGCCGTCAGCCGTCAGCCGTCAGCCGTCAGCCGTCAGCTGACGTAACTCAGATTAAACGAATGCTTACTTGTTTTATTTAAAAGCTCAAAGCTCAAAACTGAGAGCTGATAGCTGATAGCTGAGAGCTGACGGCTGAGAGCTGACGGCTGATAGCTGATAGCTTACCTATTTATTGACTAACTTTTCATGTTCCGGTGAGTTGAATCCCTCCTGTAAAATTGCTAATACTTGGCCTAAGTCTCCGGTAAGTAAAGCGTCTTGGGCTAACCATAAGCCAGGGAAATAGTCACTACAGATAATGCCTTTATCATTCGGTTCAAGTTTAATATATTTTCCTTCCCTTAACCTAAACCAATCAAGTTCTCCGTCATAAACCCGCCAAACTAAATATTCTTGAACTTGATTACGTCGGTAAGCTTTTAATTTATCATTTAAATCAATAGAAGCCGTACTGGCTGCTATTTCTACGATTAATTCTGGCGCACCTTCTACATAGCCGTCTTCACTAATCCTTGATTGTCCATCTACCGTTAGTCTTAGTAAAGCATCCGGTTGAGGTTCATTGTCTGCATCTAGACGTACAGTCGCATTATCGCCCACTTCTACCCCTGGTGTAGCTGACCAATATGTACCCAACCAAGTCATAATACGAGCATGGGGATTAGCATGTTGGGTCATTCTTAAAGGCGATGCCATATAAACAATTCCTTCGATTAATTCCGCTTTTTTGACATCAGGCATCCGTGCATAACGCTGTTCAAATTCAACCTGAGTAAGTTGATCTCCACTTTCAAGGGGTGGAATTGTATTTTTGGGTTTTAATATGGTTTGAGACATGGTTGTTTTAGTAGTAGGATTTGTAGGATTTGTAGTGGCGTGGCAAGCTTAAAATAGTGCAATAGATTTTTGCTCCCCATCTTCCCACACTCCCCGCGCCCCCGCCCCACACTCCCCACACTCCCCCATCTGTTTCTAATGCATCAAATTAAGCTTGCCACGCCACTACGGAAAATTTTCAAAACTGAGATGCACCCTCCCTACTCCCTACTCCCTACTCCCTACTCCCTACTCCCTATTCCCTACTCCCTTTGCTATAGAAATAATTGACTATGTTAGCCACAGCTTACTTGGGACTAATCTTATTGATGTTGCTTACAGAAATAAAACGAAAAAAAACCGGTAAGTTGGATTTCCTGACCTTGGCTAACTTGATTTTCTTTCTTGTCTATGCTTTTCCAGGATTTGTCTTATCAGCTAACCTAGAGAATGCTCGGCATGAGTTGAACTGGGGAAATACCTTATACACTGACAACCCACAAACAGTTATTGCTATATTTGTGGGATACGTTCTAATTGTTATTGGTTTCTATTNCTCCACTTTCAAGGGGTGGAATTGTATTTTTGGGTTTTAATATGGTTTGAGACATGGTTGTTTTAGTAGTAGGATTTGTAGGATTTGTAGTGGCGTGGCAAGCTTAAAATAGTGCAATAGATTTTTGCTCCCCATCTTCCCACACTCCCCGCGCCCCCGCCCCACACTCCCCACACTCCCCCATCTGTTTCTAATGCATCAAATTAAGCTTGCCACGCCACTACGGAAAATTTTCAAAACTGAGATGCACCCTCCCTACTCCCTACTCCCTACTCCTTACTCCCTACTCCCTATTCCCTACTCCCTACTCCCTACTCCCTACTCCCTATTCCCTACTCCCTTTGCTATAGAAATAATTGACTATGTTAGCCACAGCTTACTTGGGACTAATCTTATTGATGTTGCTTACAGAAATAAAACGAAAAAAAACCGGTAAGTTGGATTTCCTGACCTTGGCTAACTTGATTTTCTTTCTTGTCTATGCTTTTCCAGGATTTGTCTTATCAGCTAACCTAGAGAATGCTCGGCATGAGTTGAACTGGGGAAATACCTTATACACTGACAACCCACAAACAGTTATTGCTATATTTGTGGGATACGTTCTAATTGTTATTGGTTTCTATTCTAAGTCAGCTGAAAAATTCGGTAAAACGATTACTATCAAGAGCTATAGTGACAATGTTGTGATTGTATTTGCTATTTTGCTGCTGTTATTCTCTTGTCTATCTATTCAAATCTATGGCTCTCAGTATGGTGGCGTTATGGTAGCCCTTGCTAAAAGCCACCTGATTCGATCAACCACGGTTGAAAGTGGCAACCTGGTTTTTTTTAAGAATTTTATGTTCTTTTCATTCTTTGCCTCTTATTTATTGGCAGCCCTGGTATTTTTTAGCAACCTAAAAAAAGGTAAATTCATCCTATTTAGTTTGTTTTTGCTATCTGTAGTCGCTTCCTGGATTTCAGCAACCTTAACAGCTGGGCGTATTCCTTTTGTCAGATACATTATCGGGTTTTATTTAGTTTATGTCCTGAAAAATGGCAAATTTTCCTTTACTTTCACCCTTACTTTTGTCTCTAGTGCTGCTTTGTTTCTGATTCACGGCAAAACCCTGTTTTTTAGCTTAAGTGCTTTGCCAGATGGCTATGTTGCTGTGGTGGAACGCTTTAGACAATCTCTGGACAGTGGTTCCAATGAAAGCTTTAGCATTATCGAACTAGTAGAGAACTTTGTGTTTCCAGTTCATTCCCTAGATGCAGCTTTTAATAATCATTATCCAATGCGGCTATTTCTGGATATCTACTATGGAGTGCTTTCCTTAATACCGGAGCGTCTGACTAATATGGAGTTCCCAGAAACCCTATCCTTTGAGAATACAGCAAATATCATCGGCTCCAATGAGTTTGCTATCCCACCAGGTATACTGGCCTTTGGTATCTATAGTATGTCTTGGATCGGACTAATTATCATATCGTTAAGTTTTGGTTGGATTGGTCGTTATCTACAAACTATTTTTAATAATCAGCTACATACAATATACTGGATGCCATTTGTTTACATTTTAACAGCTGTAACCTGGATAGATTTTATTACCTTTGGTGACCCAGAGGCTTACCTAATTGCTAATTTTTGGTTTTTTGCGGCTATGGGTCTATTACTATCTTTCGTTAGCAAGGTTTATTGGAAAAAGAACTATAGATTATGAAAATACTATACCTTACCACTGGAGTCTCCATAGGAGGTGCGGAGTTGATGTTATATCATCTCCTATCCAAGATCAACCGAAACCGCTTTAGTCCAGTGGTACTGTCTCTAATGGGGCGTGATACGGTAGGCGATCGCATTGAATCTTTGGGTATACCTGTTGCTCATATTGGTCTTGAACCAGGAAAGATTCCAACCCTAAAGGCATTCTCTAATTTAATTAATACGGTGAATACTCTCAAGCCTGATCTAATTCAGGGGTGGATGTATCACGGGAATATAGCTGCCAAATTAGCTAGTAGTTTTTATTCCCATAAAATTCCACTTTTGTGGAGCATTCATCATTCAGTTTATTCCTTGTCCTCTGAGAATAAAATGACAGCATCACTGATTAGAAGTGGCGCTATTGTTTCTAAATTTATCCAGGGAATTTGCTTTGTATCTAATCAAAGTAAATTACAGCATGAAGCCTTGGGATATTCTTCGCAAAATAGCTGTGTAATTCCGAATGGATTTGACACGTCTTTATTTAAACCATCCCTGGAAGCTAGAGCAGCTTTTCGGTCTGAATTAGGCTTGTCTGAGCAATCGGTTTTAATCGGATTAATTGGTCGTTATCACCCCATGAAAGATCACCCAAATTTTATTATGGCTGCTTCATTGTTAGCCAAAAATTTTCCTGATGTGCATTTTATTATGGCTGGCACAGAGGTTGATAAAAATAATAAATTTTTATCTTCCTTGATTCAGGACTTAGGACTATGGAATCACTTCCACTTACTAGGAGAACGCACTGATATTCCTCGCCTTACTGCTGCTCTAGATATTAATACTGTGGCTTCTGCCTATGGGGAAGCCTTTCCTTTAGTTATTGGAGAGGCAATGTCGAGTTGTGTTCCCTGTGTGGTAACAGATGTCGGTGATTCAGCCTGGATTGTGGGTAATACGGGACGAGTGGTACCCCCAAGAAACTCAGAAGCATTGGCTAGGGCTTGGAAAGAGCTGATTTTGATGGGTAATGAAGGTATAAAAGCGTTAGGAAAAGCAGCAAGATCTAGAATTATTGAGTCCTTTTCTATTAACTCAGTCGTTGGTCAATATGAGACTTTATATGAACTACTTTTAGGCTAAAGCTAGTGCTAATCCGTCACTAATAATTTCCAATAGCTAATTATAGAGATTGTAATTATTGTCAATCGATATAACTACTGTTTAGTAAAAACTAATCATGAATAAACTTTTAATAATAACTACTATTCCGGATACACTCCGTGGCTTCCTGCTTCCCTTGGCTCACCACTTCCGGTTTCAAGGCTGGCGCGTAGATGCTATGGCTCAGGGAATTTCAGCTTGTGAGGAATGCTTGGCAGCTTTTGACCAGGTTTGGGATGTCCAGTGGTCACGCAATCCCTTGGATCCACAGAATCTACTGTTGGCTCCACGAACTATCCAAGAAGTAATTGCTCAGAAGAACTATGATATTGTTCATGTACATACCCCAGTAGCGGCTTTTATTACTCGTTATGCTCTAAGGGGTTTGAGAAAGCAGGAAAAACCCAGGGTAATTTACACCGCTCATGGCTTTCACTTCTATGGTGGGGGGCAACCTTTAAAAAATGCTTTGTTCCTGACATTGGAAAAATTGGCTGGAAATTGGACTGACTATTTAGTAGTAATTAATCATGAGGATAAAGAGGCAGCTAAACACTATAATATCGTGCCACCACAACAGATTCGTTATATGCCAGGAATCGGTGTTGATTTGGAATACTACAATTTTGATGCGACTCCTGTAGCTGAGGTAATGGGGGTGTACGATGAGCTGGGAATAGCACCGGAAAATCCACTATTTTTGTCAGTTGCTGAGTTTATCCCTCGCAAGCATCATCAGGATATTTTAAGGGCATTTGCCTGTTTGGAGCGATCTGATGTCCACTTGGCATTGGCCGGAGATGGAGATGAAGAGTGGACTCAACAAATGCAAGACTTGGCATCAGCTCTAGGCATTAAACATCAGGTACATTTCCTTGGTTTCCGCAGGGATATTCCGACTTTGATACAAGCCTCCATCGCAACACTGTTGGTTTCAGAACAAGAAGGACTTCCTAGAAGTGTGATGGAGTCCTTGTGCCTGGAAACACCAGTGATTGGGACTAATATCCGTGGCACTAGGGATTTGCTGGCAGGAGACTGTGGTCTTTTGGTTGAGGTGGGGGATATCGAGGGAATCGCTCAGGCCATGACCTGGGTATTAGACCATCCTGAAGACGCATTAGCTATGGGCAAACGTGGACGGGAGCACATGAGTGCTTATGATTTACAAAACATTCTGGAACTCCATGAGGCTTTGTATAGTGAAGCAATAAGCGATCGCATTTTGACACCTTTAGGCACTGGACTTTGGCCTGTTTACAATGACTCTATGTAAGCAGGTGGGGTTAATTAAAGCAGTTTTTATTGAAGGTTTGAAGGTTGAAGGTTGAAGGTTGAAGGTTTGAAGGTTGAAGGTTGAAGGTTTGGAGGTTGAAGGTTAAAGGTTGACTGGTTTAAGGTTGAAGGTTGACTGGTTTAAGGTTTAAGGTTTAAGGTTTAAGGTTTAAGGTTTAAGGTTTAAGGTTGACCACCTGCCGATCTTCGGGGGGATAATACCAATTCTCGCTGATTACGGTTACACATCAATTTCATTTCCCGATCTTCTGATCTCCCCATATCCCGATCTCCAAGTGAATATCTTTGATATTAAATCATCCCACGTTATACAAGTCGTGGGATTTTAAGTGTGTGCATGATTAGTCATTAATCACTAGTAATAGCCATTGTGGCAACACATCCCAGTTCAAACGTTATATTTTTTATTTAATAAGATAAAAAAATGAACTATGACTAACAAAATTACTAGCAATAACTTACAACAACTAATTAAAGATATTGCCGACAGATTTGTTGCTGCAACCACTCTGATTGTTTTATCGCCTGTTATCCTAATTATTGCGATCGCCATCTACTTTAGTATGGCAAGGCCAATTGTTTTCACCCAACTAAGACCGGGGAAAGATGGTCGGATTTTCAAGTTCTATAAATTTCGTACCATGACCGATGATTGCGACTGCAATGGTAATCTACTTCCGGATGAAGAACGCCTGACCGCAATTGGTGAATTTCTACGGGAAACCAGTTTAGATGAACTTCCTCAACTTTGGAATGTTCTGAAAGGGGATATGAGTTTTGTCGGACCTCGTCCTTTACTGGTGGAGTATTTAGATCGCTACAATTGTGAACAAGCACGCCGCCATGAGGTGAAACCTGGTATTACGGGTTGGGCACAGGTTAATGGTCGCAACACCATTAGTTGGGAAAATAAATTCAAATGTGATGTTTGGTACGTTGATAACTGGAATCTCTGGCTTGATTTTAAAATCCTATTCCTAACCTTTATTAAAGTGACCAAGCGCGAAGGTATTGTTAACCCAACCCACTCTACATTAAGTGAGTTTCAGGGGAGCTCTCCCTCTTGTTAATACCAATTAAATTTATTCCTGCTACAAGATGATAATCAGGTGATTAATTGATGGGGAGATGGGGAGATGGGGAGATGGGGAGATGGGGAGATGGGGAGATGGGGAGATGGGGAGATGGGGAGATGGGGAGGTGGGGAGATGGGGAGATGGGGAGATGGGGAGATGGGGAGATGGGGAGATGGGATGATCACGTGATTAGATAATGGGGTGATTAATATGTCGCAATAGTGTTTGAAGTTTGAGTAACGTCTTGAAATAGTAGCAAATTTAATCATTAGTTTTTTATAGAACAGTATGGATAGTAAAATTATTAATTTGTTAAGCCCGTTATGGGGAGAAACCCTAAAGCAATTACGTCATGATATCTATCATCTAGCCGACTATTTTAGTCTAGAGTCTAGACGAAATCAAGGGATACCGGAAGCAATTGTAATAGCAGATGGGGATAAAATTTTCTTCGTTCCTTATTTACTTCGCAAATGTGATGACATTTGCGATCAAGACTCAGGGGATTTATTTGATGTGGTCTCTCCCTATGGTTATCCAGGAATTTTATTAAGTGAGGCAGCCACTACCACACCAGGGTTTCCTGATGCAGCAATGGCTGAATTCAAACGTTTGTTATCTGCCAAGGGAGTATGTTCAGCCTTCTTGCGACTTCATCCCATACTTAATCATAACATTAATGAATTATTTAACCCGAACCCGTTTACCTTCAATGGCGAGACAATCTCCATTGATTTAACAATCCCTGAGTCTGAAATATGGAGTCATACCCGCAAAGATCATCGCAATAAGATTAATAAGTGTAAGCGTGCTGGCATGACAGCCAGAATGGTTCCATTTAAAGACTACATTCAGGAATTTATTGAAGTCTATCAAGAGACTATGGATCGGGTAGGTGCTTCAGGGTTTTATTATTTTAACTATGATTACTTTGTCGGACTGTTAGAGATACTAGGAGAGCAACTTCACCTCTGTATCGTTGAACTGGATAATCAAATCATATCCGCTGGTATTTACACAGAATGCTGTGGCATCGTTCAAGCTGTCCTGGGTGGAACTAAAACCCAGTTTTTTAAACAATCTCCAAGTGTTTTAGAAACAGATTTTGTCCGACTCTGGGCTAAAGAACGCGGCAATGAATTTTTGCACCTTGGCGGTGGTGTAGGAGGAGCAAAAGATAGTCTCTACAATTTCAAAGCGGGTTTCTCCAAGCAAAGACATACCTTCCTGACACTACGTTTAATTACTGATCAAGAAAAGTATCGTTATCTCGTTGATTTACGAGCCAAAGCATTAAACACTGATCCAGACAAACTCCTCCATTCTAAATTCTTCCCCGCCTATCGTTGTAGTCATTAAGCTGTTTATAATTTAGATTGGCATATTTAAATTGCTAAAAGGGAACAGGGAACAGGGAACAGGGAACAGGGAAAAAATATTGTGTACCTCATAGTTATGAAAAACCCTGTAGTTAGGAAGCAACTTCAGCTAATTAATATTTAAACCTTAAACCTTAAACCTACCCTTCACCGAACGCCAAAGGCGAACAACCTTTAACATTTAAAATTATTTTTACCCTTAAACCTTTCCCCTTAAACATTCTAAATTCTAAATTCTACATTCTAAATTCTAAATTCTGCATTCTACATTCATCCTTAATAATTATTTTCCTATGAATAAACCAATTCTTTTGTCTACACCCCACATGGGTGATCAGGAACTGGAGTTTGTTAAAGAAGCCTTTGAAACAAATTGGATTGCGCCAGTGGGTCCCCATGTGGATGCCTTTGAGCAAGAATTTTGCCAAGTTGTGGGTACTCGCCATGCCGCTGCTGTTAGTTCTGGCACAGCAGCCTTGCATCTAGCGCTACGGCTAGTTGGGGTTAAATCAGGGGATGAAGTCTTTTGCTCTACCCTTACCTTTATCGCTACTGCTAGCGCAATTACTTATTTGGGAGCCAAGCCAGTGTTCATCGACTGCGATCGCACTAGCTGGAATATGGATCCCGAGTTACTGCGGCAAGCTCTAGATTGGCGGGCTCGACTGGGTAAATTACCTAAAGCCTTGGTTTTGGTTCATCTGTATGGTCAAAGTGCTGATATTGATCCGATTTTAGAGGTTTGCGATCGCTACGAGATTCCCGTGATTGAAGACGCTGCTGAAGCCTTAGGTGCCACCTACAAAGGTCGCTCTCCGGGAACCTTTGGGGAAATTGGTATTTACTCCTTCAATGGCAATAAAATTATTACTACCTCTGGTGGCGGCATGTTGGTTTCAAACCATC
>NZ_MKZS01000001.1:7585726-7590763 GCF_001942495.1 Moorena bouillonii PNG | reverse complement strand
AGCTGATAGCTGATAGCTGATAGCTGATAGCTGATAGCTGATAGCTGATAGCTGACGGCTCAATACTTACGTCCTGTTTATATTAACCCTATAATCAAAGGAGCTTGATCATGGCAATGATTTGCCGTAAATACGGCTTACTCTACCTGATGGCACCGCGAACTGGTTGCACAGCAGTAGAAGATGTCCTGGAAAAAAAGCTAGAAGGCGAACTAGTCCCCCCCCAAGACATCCTAGACGCCAACGGAAAATTTTTGATGCACAGAAGACATCATTCTCTACGAGAGATGTTCAGACGGAATCTTTTGACAGAGGAAGAAGCAGCATCTTATCTAAAATTTAGTTGTATTCGCAACCCCTTTGACAGTCTAGCTTCCGACTATGTAAAAAGAGCCTCAAAATACCAACACTTTATCGCTGACTCCACGTCATGGGTTCACCGTCTACCGGGTTATATAGAAGACATGGAATTTTGCAAAACCCATTCATTTAATGATTGGATTGAGAAACACTATGGTTCTATTTACGGCAATGGACTGAAACGAACCGTTCAATCCCTGGTTCGGAATACTAATCGAAACCGACTTAAACAGTTTCTAGGTCTTCCAGCTGAACCGTATACACTCTACGGAAACTATACCAAAGGTATGGATACTGTGATGCGTTTTGAAACTCTTCAGGATGATTTTGACAGAGTCCTGGATAAAGCTGGAGTGCCCTTCAAAGTCCAAATACCAGTGATCAACAAAACCGAAGAAAGAAAGAAAAACTATCGAGAGTACTATAATGAGCGATCGCGAAAAATTGTCCAGTACATTTTTGATGAAGAACTAAAGCGCTACGGTTACGAATTTTGAACAAGCTAGTAGCGGTTAGGGCATGAGCTGTTACCCTTGAGCTGATCTCTAACCGTTTTAAGGCGATTAAGTATAAATTACTATGCCATCTGCTACGCTCAAATATGCCTATTTCCCAGGTTGTGTTGCTCAAGGAGCCTGTGGAGAACTATACCAATCTACGTCAGCTTTAACCCAAGCGCTAGGGATTGAACTGATTGAGTTGAAAAAAGCTGCTTGTTGTGGTTCTGGAACCTTCAAAGAAGATTCCCAACTCCTAGAAGACACTGTTAACGCTCGCAACATCGCCCTAGCTGAGGAGCTGAATCTACCCCTGTTAACCCATTGCAGCACCTGTCAGGGAGTAATTGGTCATGTAGATGAACGTTTAAAGGAATTCCAACAGACCGATACCACTTATGTGCAAAAAGTGAATGGCTTGCTGAAAAAAGAAGGCTGTTCTCCTTACAAAGGCACTACGGAAGTCAAGCATTTACTGTGGGCATTGGTGGCAGATTACGGCATGGAAGCCCTAGCAGCACAGGTCAGTCGCAAGCTCACTGGACTCAAATGTGCTGCATTCTATGGTTGTTATTTGCTGCGAGCTCAGACATCCATCCCCTACGATGACCCAGTGCATCCAGAATCCATGGAAACTGTATTTCGCACCGTAGGAGCAACACCTGTATATTACCGAGGTCGTACTCAATGTTGTGGTTGGCCAATTTCTAGTTATGCCACAGAACAATCCTTCAAGATGGCAGGGAGCCATATTCAAGAAGCCTTGGATGCTGGCGCAGACTGCATGGTGACCCCTTGTCCGTTGTGTCATCTTAATCTGGATTCCCGTCAACCGGAGGTAGAAAAGGTGATTGGGCGTCAATTAAGGTTACCAGTATTGCATTTACCCCAGTTAGTTGCCCTAGCCCTAGGGGTTAGTCCAAAGCAACTGGGTTTAGAACGGCACGTGGTTTCGACCGCACCTGTACTAAAGAAGTTGGGGCATACTTGACTAGTTATAGCGCTACGCGCAAGGGCAAGAGGCAAGAGGCAAAAGTTTACTACAAAAGCGTTTCAGCTTCTATCAATGTCCTAACTTTAATGCGTAGTGCTATATCATATCCCTTATCGGGTAATGGGTAATTGGTAGTTAACGATTACCCATTACCCATTAGCTTTTGTATTTGCTACATAGAAAAGCACCCCCAAGGGGTGCCTGATCAGTTACCATCAACAGCAGCCAACTGCTGATGGAGGGATTTCAGTCTCAACTATAAACCGTTGTATCTAAGCTGATGCTTCGGTTTCAACCGGGTAAACGCTGACTTTTTTTTGGCTTTTACCCCTTCTTTCAAAAGTGACTATGCCATCAGCTATTGCAAATAGGGTGTCATCACCACCGCGACCAACATTGGTACCAGGGTGAAACTTAGTACCTCGCTGACGTACCAAAATGTTGCCAGCCTTGACAAACTGACCACCGTAGCGCTTGACCCCTAGGCGTTTGGAATTAGAGTCACGACCGTTACGAGTACTTCCTGTTCCTTTCTTATGAGCCATAATGTTCCTTTATATTTCGGTGTTTTTACGGGAATTTTGAGGTAATTTTGCCCTATCCACAGGTCTGAGCCATAAACTATTCCGGAGCAGTTTCAGCCGTTTCCTGAGTTGCCGGTGCTTCAGTTGCTGGTGCTTCAGGGGCAGTTTCTGCTGAGACTGGTGTTTCCTCTGCTTTGGAAACCGAGGCAAGGACAGAACCATTCATACTAATAGCATCAATCATCAGACGGGTTTTTTCCTGTCGATGTCCCCGCTTCTTACGGGTTTTCTTCTTGGGCTGCATTTTGTAGACGATGATTTTGCGATCGCGAAAGTGTCGCATCACCGTTCCTTGTACGGTTGCTCCTTCAACTAAGGGCTGACCGATGCTGATTTCACCATCATGATTAACTAACAGGACTTTGTCGATGGTGACATTTTGCTCTGGTTCAACGTGCAGTAATTCGATGTCGTAAAAGCGACCCGGTTCGACTCGCAGTTGCTTGCCACCAGTTTCGATAATTGCGTAGGTCATGGATTTGTTTTTCTAGAGTTGCCGTACAGGTAGCTGGTTAGTGTTTGTTCCGATGGATAGGATTTCTTGCTTGTGCCAGCTTTTGTTATGCCTTCACCTGATCCGAGCAGGAAAGTACACGTAATCTAACATTATCTTTGATTTGTTGGTCTTTGTCAAGACCATAACCGTGAATTCTGAAAGCAAATCTACCAGTAGGGTGACCCTACTACTGATCAGATTTGGTGCCCAGTTTTTGGTAAGTCCTGGTAAATTTGTAAAGAAGTATTGCTAAAAGACGTTGACACTAGATCATATTTTTTTCAATTTACCCACTCTAGCTCTAGCAGCAAACAACTCGGTTCTAACTAACCTCACCGGTATTGTTAACCAAATCTTAAATGGCATATCCAATGTACTCTTCTTTAGCATCGGTGGTATGCCACTGATTGTCTTGTGGCTAGTCTGTGGTAGCCTATTCTTCACCTTCCGGATGAAATTCATCAACATCTGGGGATTTCGACACGCCATTGACATAGCCTTAGGCAAATACGAGCAACCCAACCAAAACGGTGAAATCTCTTCCTTTCAAGCTCTATCAACTGCCCTATCCGCTGGTGTTGGACTCGGTAGCATTGGCGGTGTTGCCTTTGCCATCAGTATCGGAGGACCAGGAGCTGCGTTCTGGATGACCCTTGCGGGGTTATTGGCCATGAGCAGTAAATTTGTAGAATGTACCCTGGCTCAAAAATATCGAGTGGTCAGACCGGACGGAACGATAGCTGGTGGTCCAATGTATTACATCTCGGCTGGTTTAGCCGAAATGGGATATCAAAAACTGGGCAAAATCGTGAGCATCGTATTCTGCATCTTGTGCATTACTGGGTCATTTGGTGGTTCGAGTATGCTTCAAGCTAACCAATCCTTGGAAATAACGGCCAGCGTAGTTCCCTGGCTGATCAATCGAGGCTGGTTTTATGGCTTAATTCTGGTTGCTCTAGTGGCATTGGTTATTATTGGTGGCATTCAACGTATTGGCTTAGTGGCTAGTACCATCGTCCCCGTCATGTGTGGGATCTACATTTTGGCATCCCTGTGGATTCTGATGGTCAATTTCTCCACCATCCCATCTGCCATCGAAACTATTGTGACAGAAGCCTTCTCTCCCCAAGCCGTTGAGGGGGGTTTGATTGGGGCGTTAGTACAGGGATTAAGGCGTTCAGCCTTTACTAATGAGGCAGGTATTGGTACATCTCCTATTGCTCACGCCGCTGCCAGGACTCAGGAACCAGTGCGGGAAGGAATTTTAGCCCTACTCGAACCCTTTATTGTTACTGTGGTCGTCTGCAATATGACTTCTTTAGTAATAGTCATCACTGGGGTATACAAAAATCCTGAGTTTGCTAACTTCGGTGGTGCCGAAATGACCGCCGCTGCTTTTGGGAGTGTAATTAGTTGGTTTCCAATGCTCCTAGCCATTTGTGTGTTCTTTTTTGCTTTTTCTACCATGATTTCATGGAGTTACTACGGTGAAATTTCTTGGGATTATTTGTTTGGTTCGAGAAATTTAATTGTCTACAAAGTATTAGTTTTGATCAGCATCTTTATTGGAACTTTGGCTAACCCAGAACCAGTGTTTAATTTCAGTGATAGTATGCTTAATGCTATGGGTTTACCTAATCTTTTCGGTGCCTACTTCCTCTGTGGCAAAGTAGTCACTGAACTCAAAGACTATATGGAGCGCTTGAATTCTGGGAAAATAGTTCCCGTAACTCAATCCCAAGCATTCAGGTGATGGGGTTGACAAAAATGGAAGAATGAGGTTTTATGGCTCAAAAGCCTGTTGAACAAAGACAGCCAGACTTCATCAAAACCCCCATCAAGGGATTTAATCAGAAGGTCGATCAGAAGTGATCGCAAAAAAGCGATCGCTTTTTTGCAAGCATATGCGCGTAGCGCACGCTACTTGATGTGCGGTCAGCGGTCAGCTTCAAATAAACCTCTTTTGGGAGAATTTAATAGTTCGAGATTTTATCGAATTGAAAGTCTAGGGAAAAGCCCTTGGCCATTGGCCACGCTACTTGAGGTGCTTTGTGGCACAGGCTTTGGCCTTGGCCTTTGGCCACGCTACGCGAATGGCCACGCTGT
>NZ_MKZS01000001.1:7487820-7585626 GCF_001942495.1 Moorena bouillonii PNG | reverse complement strand
GGGTTAAAAAACTCTTCCCCATTCTATCGTCTTTCTATAAGAGCCGCACCCAAATAGAATTAATAGCACGACGGTCACAACTAAACCCCTAATTCCAAGCAAAGCTGTTCCCAAACCCACTCCTGTCCCAGCTTTCCCAGCTTTGCAACTTTTTGTAAATAATTCTTGTATTTTTTTTGCTGTTCTGCTATTGCTCCGATCAGTACAGAATTACGTCGCAAATCCAAGGGCGGCAAGTAGTTGAATTTCTCTAAAAACTTTTGTCACGCCCACTCTGGCGGCTGTTCTTTCTGGAAAGCTACCTTAAGTAATCTGGTTAACAGATACTTGTCAACGTTTAGACTGTACCCAAGAAGAGATAGAAAAAGCTGTCTGGGAGAGAAGACAATATCAGGCACAAGTTAAGCGTCTAGAACTGAGGCGATCGCAGAACTCGTAGGGTGGGCAAGGGGAAACTTTACCAATAGATTCATCAAATACCCCCTTTTCCCTTTGCCCACCAAATTACTCCCCAAGACTTACTGATAGTTCAACTGCTGAGGCGGACTCGATATCAGAAGAGCACTTTATATATGGGCGTACACTTTTGTCATTATAAAAAAATAATATCAAAAAATAACACCAACCGATGATAATATTGGCCAGATAACCCAAATGCCAGTTCCTTCCAATGCCAACCAATGCGCACTGACAGCCTATTTTATAAAGTCTTCCAAACCCTCCCTGGTACTTTCTTTGAACTCCTGGAAGAAAACTCTCAACTAGCACAAAACTATAATTTTAAGGCCATCGAACTCAAAGAACTCGCCAAACGCACCGACGGTGTATTTCTCCCCAAACGAGATGGCGACCCTATTTATTTCGTAGAAGTCCAATTTCAGAAAGATGAGGACTTGTACTATCGCCTGATGCAAGAAGTGTTTGTCTACTTGGGACAAAATCGTTGGCGACATGGCTGGCAAGCGGTAGTATTTTGGGCTAAGGGCAGCTTGGATACAGGGATTCCCAGATGTTACGATGGTGAAGTCCAAACAGGATATCTGCGCTCACTTTACCTCGATCAAACTCCAGACACCTCAGACTCAATCGGATTGGGACTGGTACGCCTGGTAGTAGAACCAGAGACCAATGTCCAACACAGAGTACAGCAACTGGAAAGATGTGCGAGGGCTCTACCAGTAGCACAGCAAAGAAATGCGATAGAATTAATAGAACAAGCCTTAGTCTATAAATTTCCTGAACGTCCCTGGAGGGAATTAGAAGCGATGTTTGGACTCACAGAATGGAAACAGACCAGATTTTATCGGGAAGTTAAGGCTGAAGGTCACCAAGAAGGTCACCAAGAAGGTCATCAAGAAGGTCATCAAGAAGGTCGCATCACTGAGGCACAGATTTTGGTCATGCGTCTGCTGAAAAAACGATTCCCAGAAATGACCGAGGAAATAAACAACTTAGTTCAAGGTTTGTCTTTGTCAAATTTGGAAGGGTTAACAGATATTATTTTTGAGTTGAATAGTTGGGAAGATTTGTTGAGCTGGTTGTCACAGGTAGACCAATAATGCTCACATGGAGTTGATACCACTCATACTCTAGAAATGCTGTAAAAAAAACTCCCAACTTTACAATGCCTTGAACACTTGGTGAGGTCAAGTCTGCCCTTGGAGCCATCAGGGCCATCTGACGACTTGCCTGTGAAAGCGTTGTGATGGGTTCCATACGGGGGCATTGAACCCCCGGGTGGAACCGCGCATTCCTCTCACACCAAATCAAAGATTATGGTGTGAGGCTCCTGCTAAACTAGCTGATCTTCCCTATCTCCGAAATCAGTGAAGCGTGTTGATCAAGCTCAAGGGTGAAGCTCAAAGGTAAGCTTCGGTTTAAGAACCCATCTGGGCAGCAACTTCTTCAGCAAAGTTGCTTTCTTCCTTTTCTATACCTTCACCCAAGACGTAGCGAGTGAAGCGACGCACTTGGATGTTTTCACCCAACTGGGCAACACATTGCTTGACTAATTCTTCCACTGTGATGCTTTGATCACGAATGTAAGGTTGATCCATCAACGAGAGTTCTTTAAGGCGTTTGTCAATCCTACCCTGAACAATTTTCTCTTTGATGTTTTCTGGCTTTTTGCCTAGGTCATCCCTACCCATTTCAATGTCTTTTTCTTTTTGAACAATCTCTTGAGGGATGTCATCGACCTTCACGTATTCAACGTTAGGGCAAGCTGCCACTTGCATCGCGACGTTCTTGACTAGGGCTTGGAACTCGTCGCGGCGGGCAACAAAATCGGTCTCGCAGTTAACTTCTACGAGTACACCGACTCGACCACCAGTGTGGATGTAGCTGCCGATAATTCCTTCTGCTGCCACACGACCGGATTTTTTCTCAGCTGAGGTAATGCCTTTTTTCCGCAGCCATTCCATAGCTTTGGTCGTGTCTCCGTCGCTTTCTACGAGAGCTTTTTTGCAATCCATCATGCCAGCGCCGGTTTTTTCCCGTAGCTCTTTGACAAGTTTTGCTGTAATTTCCGCCATGTTGTTTTTGTTCCTACTGTTAGTGAAACTGATTACACCGTGATATCTTCCCACACTACTCGATCCGTGAGTATGGGCTTACCAGCCCACGCTGAAAGCTAGTTGATATTTATCAAAGGGTAAATTCAGCGTGGGGCTTCAAGTTCGAAGATAACTAACTATTCTTCCTCAGTCTCCTGGTTATCTCCTTGATCTACGGATTCAATTTGCTCACTTTGTTCAGTCTCTTGAATTTCTTCCTCGTCTGGGAACTCCTCTAATCCCTCTTCAAATTCTTCGTATTCATATTCCTCTGCCGCATCTAGCTGACCATGACGCCCTTCGTAAATGGCATCAGCCAGTTTACCTATGATTAGCTTAATCGACCGGATTGCATCGTCATTAGCTGGAATTGGAATATCGGCTAAATCAGGGTCGCAGTTTGTATCTAATAGTGATACAATCGGTAGACTTAGCTTTTCACATTCCAAAATAGCGTTGTACTCACGCTTTTGGTCTATGATTATGACAATGTCGGGAACCTTACGCATCATTTTGATGCCACCTAGATACTTCTGAAGCTTGCCTAGTTCCCGACGCAGCATAGAGCCTTCTTTTTTTGGCAGTAAGTCAAGGGCACCACTGGTCTCCCGACGCTCTAAATCTTTCAGTCGCTCCACCCTGGTCTTAATTGTCTCCCAGTTGGTGAGCATGCCACCTAACCAGCGCTGGTTGACATAGTAGGCACCACAACGGCTTGCCTCTTGGGCAATAATTCCAGCAGCTTGCCGCTTAGTACCAACAAACAGAAATCTTTTGCCCTGCTCTGATGAGGTCCGGATATAGTGATAAGCGTCCTCCATCAGCTGAGCTGTCTGTACCAAGTCAATGATGTGGACACCATTGCGAGCAGTGTAAATGTAAGGATCCATCTTGGGGTTCCATCGGCGAGTCTGGTGACCAAAGTGAACCCCTGACTCTAGCATTTCAGCTAAAGAAACTACAGGCATAATTTTTTAACTCCTAATTCGGGTTTAACCTCCATCCAGGTGGATTTCCCTTTAGAAACACCCGAAACCCTGGATGTGCGATGTTTATAAAACCCTTTTAGGGTAACACATTCTGACTCCCTAATGGCAAAGGGATGGCATGGATAAATTTTATTTTAATAACATTAAATTTGTTAATTGGTAAGCTATCAGCTATCAGCTATCAGCTATCAGCTATCAGCTATCAGCTATCAGCGATTAGCGCACGCTACTTGAGGTGCTATCAGCTATCAGCTATCATCTATCAGCTATCAGCTATCAGCTATCAGCTATCAGCTATCAGCTATCAGCGATTAGCGCACGCTACTTGAGGTGCTATCAGCTATCAGCTATCAGCTATCAGCCTTTGGCCTGTGGCCACGCTACTTTTGAATATAATAAGCTGACCGCTGACCGCTGACCGCTGACCGCTGACGGCTGACGGCTGACGGCTTACCCTACTACTACACGGGGTAGTCGGTGCTTAAAACCACAAATAATTTCCCAGGAAATGGTGCCTAAAGCCATAGCCCAGTCATCTGCTGAGATTTGCTCTTCCCCATCCTGTCCAATTAAGGTAACAATTTCCCCAACTTGTATATTAGGAATATCACTAACATCCAACATGAGCTGATCCATAGTAATTGCGCCAATCTGAGGAACTTGCTGCCCTCGGATGATGACATTCATGCGATTAGAAAGATTTCGGGGAACACCGTCAGCATAGCCAATACCGACTACTGCTATACGCATCTGTCGATTTGAAATAAATTGATGGCCATAGCTGATACCAGTGCCAGGGGGAATAGTTTTAATTTGGGTGATCCGCGCTTTTACCTGCATCACTGGCTGGAGGTGAATAACATTTTGAAGATGCTCCGCTGGATAGAGACCATAGAGGGCTAATCCGACACGCACCCAATCGTAGTGCAATGCTGAATCGGTTAAGGTGGCAGCGGAATTGGCTAAGTGCAATCGGGGAGGAGTTATGCCACCAGCCTGCAATTGTGCGATCGCGTTTTTAAACCTTTGATGCTGCTGTCTCATCACTGTGGGGTCAGGACTATCAGCAGTGGCTAGATGGGAATAGACACTAGCTATTTCCAAGTTAGGTAATTGTTGGACTAGGCGTACAAACTCGATAGCATCTTGCCAAGGCATTCCCAACCGGGACATTCCTGTATCTAGTTTCAGATGCACTGGCAGGCTTTGGTTTAGACCACTCAAGGTTTCCGAAAACACTAAAGCTTGTTGAGGATTACACAGAGTTGGTTCCAATTGCCAGTGAGCGATCGCTTTGACTTGTTCTGGGGTATTAGTCGCTCCCAACAAGAGTATAGTGGCCTTAATTCCCCCTTGCCTGAGTTGAATGCCCTCTGAGACAGTAGCAACACATAACCCCCCAGCACCAGCATCTATCGCTGTGCGGGCAACGGTTAGAGCACCATGGCCATAAGCATCGGCTTTCACCACTGCCATTAGTTGGGTAGGATGGCGCAAAAGCTGCTGTATTTGCCGTAAATTTTGATGAAGAGCAACTTTATCAATTTCGGCCCAGGCTCGTTGGCGTAATCCAGGATAAAACGGGTCACTTAGGCAGTCAGTATCATCCCCTAGGATTTGTGTGACAGATTCCGACTGTAATGGTGTTATACCAATCCTCTGCTGAAGCTCTCCCATCGGACTTCACTCCTCAATCACTCACACATTACACACACATTACACACTATCAGTCGAATGGCGGTTTGAAAAGTTGCGGTGAGATGTCACAATGTTCCACGGGGCTAGTAGTTCAATATAGCTGCCATTGAACGGCACCCTGCTCAGGATAATCTGATCGGTTGGCTATTCTACCTACCTAAAAAATCCTGAACTATGGGATTTGTTTGGGTAAGTATTAAAGCAGCTATTAGGATGTCTTAAGCACTAAAGATGAGATAACCCACATCTGCTGTTTTTTTGAAACATATAGTTCATGGATTTATCAAAGATTCCTGCTCAACCTAAACCAGGTCTGATCAACGTTTTAATTGAAATTCCCGCAGGTAGTAAAAATAAGTATGAGTTTGACAAGGATCTAGAAGCCTTTGCCCTTGACCGGGTACTTTATGCATCCGTACAGTACCCCTATGACTACGGCTTTGTCCCTAACACTCTAGCAGATGATGGTGATCCTCTTGATGGTATGGTGATAATGGATCAACCTACGTTCCCTGGTTGTGTCATTACCGCTAGACCAATCGGGATGCTGGAAATGATCGATGGGGGTGATCGGGATGAAAAAATTCTGTGTGTTCCTGACAAGGATCCTCGCTACGCTGAGGTAAAAACTCTCCAAGATATAGCGCCCCATCGGTTGGATGAGATTGCTGAATTTTTCAAGACATACAAAAATCTGGAAAAGAAAGTAACTGAAATTTTAGGATGGAAAGATCTTGATCACGTAATGCCTTTGGTGGAAAAGTCGATCAAAAACTATAAGTAGTAGGGACTGATCAAGTAGGAACTCATCGGTGAGATGAGTTCCACTAGCATTTCTTTTTTTAGGCTAATCGCCTTGCTATAAAGCTAGCAAGGCGATTAGCCATTCTCTGTTTTAAGGGCAAGCATAAAAAAATCCCCCAACCCTACTAGACTAGGGTCAGGGAGTGATACCAACAGAAGCTCAAAGATATTACCTTTTTAGGTGAGAAGATAATCGGGTGAGAATGGGATGGGGTGAGCAGTTATACTTGAGATGGGCATAAACTGAGCTTTTGGTTTAGCTGTCGAGGTTAAGCTATAAGGAAATAGGCTGACTTCCGATAGATGAAAGCTGACCGATCAAGGGATAAGCGATGCAATACCCAGTTCCCATTCTGATTGATTGATTGAATTAATTTGATGCATGTGTGACATAGGTCACAAACTGTTTGTTCCTAAATCCGTTAAAATTAACCAACACTTAAGATACAGTTAAGATAAAGCATAACTGTATCTTAACTTGTTTCGGGGGGCTGAACGGTTCGAGATTAGAGATATGACTAAATTACTGGGGCTGTTGTGCTTGCTTTCCCCCATCTAATTACTCTTGATGTATGCAATTGGATGTATGCAATTGGATGTATGCAATTGGATGTATGCAATCGACCCACTTTAACATAAATTAGTGGTTAACCACAGATGATTACTTAATACTACCTGAGTATCCTCTAGTGGGAATCTACCAATGGGAATAATTCCTAACTTAGGCTCACTTAATTCATAGATTCAACATGCAAAATCTAGTAGCACCCACACTAGGCAACTATAAGGCTAAACCCAGCCTAAAACATGGCACTGGAGGGGACATGAGCGTCCGATTTTGGGGCGTTAGGGGTGAAATTTCGGCTCCTGGGACAGATACCATTCGCTATGGTGGCAATACATCTTGTGTAGAAATGCGTGTTGGCAGAAAACGCTTAATTTTTGATGGTGGCAGTGGTTTACGGGTGCTGGGAAATCATTGGCTTAAGGAAATGCCCATAGAAGCTCACATTTTTTTTTCCCATAGCCATTGGGACAGCATTCAAGGGTTTCCCTTTTTTACTCCTGCGTTTATTCCTGGTAACTGTTTTCATATTTATGGAGCAGCAGCACCTGATGGGGCGTCCATCGAACAGCGTCTAGGTCAGCAAATGATTGCTCCAAATTTTCCAGTTCCCCTTCAGGTCATGCAGTCAGATCTGAAATTTCACGGGCTGAAGTCAGGTCATACAGTAACCCTAGATGATGTAACTGTGGAGGCTGTCCTTCTTAATGAATCACATCAAGCAATGGGTTATCGGGTCAACTGGCAAGGATATGCTGTTGTATACGCCACTAGTCACTCCCATGGTTGGGGTGGTATTGATGAAAATTTACGATACCTATGCCGTCAGGCAGATTTGCTAATTTTGAATACTCCCTTTCCCCTCAAAGAAGATGAGCTGTTTAATTATTCACCTTTGATTTGGCAAGATGACCGTTGGCAAACTGGGATAGTAACGGCAAAGGTGGCAGGTGTTAAGCGCATAGTTATGTCTCGTTATCATCCTGACTATAATGATGATTATCTCGACAGACTACAAAAGCAACTCCAATCTTTCTATCCTAATCACTTACTGGCTCGGGAGGGGATGGTTTTGCCTGTTTGTTCAAGAGTATAGGTTATTAGGTATGACTATAGTGCTGGAATTTTAGCGAAATTTAGAGAATTATATTGGTAACTATATTGCCTTAACAGGTGTTGTTAAGACGTGATCACATTGGTCTGAATAGAATTAGGTAGTTTTGATATTCCCCAGAATGCGATGCTCCTTGGCCTTTGGGCCACGCTACGCGAATGGAGCCGCTACGCTCCGGAAGCGATCGCACTCTGGGGAATGCTGTTGGTTATTACTCCCTTTCGGGATACTGATACTGAACCCAATGGTTCACCCTGGTGGTTGTCGGTTACTGGAAATCCCTCTAATTAAGTTTTCAATTAGATTAGCCTAATCCTTTAATATGTAGCGCTATATTTAAAGAGTCGTTTTATCAGGTAAATATATTTGGCAATAGTTTTAATAAATACTTTTAAAGATGTCTATTTGATCAGCTTCATCAGCTGGCTTGGGGCAAGTGATTCGGTAAAACGCTGCTCCTCTGAGGCAATCCCTATGCCCAAAAAAAAAGAGAGCCAGTTTTTTGACTCTCTCGATCATCAGGGTGCATCTACTAATTAAAATTTATCACAATTAATGAGGGGTCACACCCCTCATGGCAAAAATCAGCCAAATGGCTGATACCAATAGGCTCAATACCTGTGCAATATTGCCTGTCCGATATAGATTATGTTGGCTTTTTGGCTGATTTTTAGCTCAATTCCACCGTATAAGCCCAAAACTTGTGCCCTAAGGGTCATCCTATAGGACAAACATCTAGATTCGTAATAATTCAAGGGTATTGAGAGCAAATTGACAAAAGCGATCGCGCGGGTGGCAGAGATGATCTCAAGCTTGTGGCAGTGGGAAGATAACCAAAAACTGAGGTCAATAGTTATCAGTTAGTAGGGGTAGACAACCGTGGCTCTGTATAGTGGATCTGTATAGTAGTAAGTAGCAGGATACTCTGTTGACTGAAGTGATGCTCTAGAAAAGACTTGAAATCCTAGGTACTTTACTGGTGGAATCATTCATTCGCGAAGCGTGGCCCACGGCCAAGGTTTTGATGAAATTTCCTGAAACTCTAGATTACCTTAAGTAGTGGGTATTAGAATTAACTTAAGTTACACCCTTGTCTGATGAAATTTGCTACTATTGCCCAAGCTAATAGAATAATAATCTTTATACTAACGTTTTGCTTAAGTGGGTGTTTTCCTCAACTTGATCAAATACTCATAAATCCATCTTGTAGGAAAGCTGAAGAAGTTGTAAAAACAGCCCAAAATCAATTCAATAGTATAGTGTTTAATGTGACCGTAGAAAGTACCGATCAAGAAACCATTGAAAAGCTATACTCACAATTTAAAACTCTTGAAGAGTCAGAAGAACAAGCTTATAAAATATGTCACAAAACCTAGCTCATTTTTTTTATTTATATAGCTTTATTTAAAGGTAACAAGTAACAGGCAATAGGGACATAATAGCAGCGATTAATCGCTTTTTTTCAATTCTATGTTTACATCTCAAAGAAAAAGCCTCTATTTATTATTTTACCGAAAACTAATCCTGATCAAGCCCATAAGATTGCAACATTTTTTCTCGCCGTTTACGAGCAATTGCTTGTAGATCAATGTTTCGATCAGTCTCATCAACAATTTCACCGGTTAGCACTTCCAGTACATCTTCCAGGGTGACTACACCAGAAACACCCCCATATTCATCCAGTACAACCATCAGATGTTCACGGGTTTGCTGAAAGGTTTTCAGTAGCTTATCAGCCCGAACAGTTTCAGGTACAAAGCGGACTTGACGAATCAGAGAAGCAAGGGGTTGGTTATGTTTGTCTTCAATGATTGCTGTGAGTAACTCATCTTTGAGAGCAATTCCAATAACTTTATCAATAGAGTCTTCAACCACAGGCATCCGGGTGTGAGGCGAAGCAATAATGCTTGGTTTAGCATCAGCCAAAGTGGTATTACCATGTAAATAGGTGGTTAGGATTCGCGGTGTCATTAAATCAGATGCAGTCAAATCATTTAACTGAAATACTCGTTGGATCATTTCTGCTTCATCATCTTCAATCACCCCTTCTTGATACCCAATCTTGGCTAAAAACCGGATTTCCGCCTCATTGGTGGTAGGAAGTTTTTGACCTTTAGTAAACGGAGCAGTAATTTTTTCCATCAACCACACCAGAGGCGTAAACACAACGGTTAAGAATCGAACTGGTAGAGCCACGAGTAGGGCGATGTTTTGGGCGTAGATCTGACCAAGGGTTTTGGGGACAATTTCCCCAAATACAATAATGAGAAAGGTAAATAGACCTGAAAAAACCCCCAACCAAGCTTCTCCTAAGACCCTAGCAGCAAGGGAACCAATTACGATGCTGCCAACAATGTTGAAGGTGTTGTTGAGAATAACAATGGTAGCTATGGGTCGGTTCATGTTTTTGCGAATCGCCAGTAGTGCTAATGGTGTAGGCTTGTTTGACTGCGCTAACTGTCGGACTTTAACAGTAGGCACTGAAAACAAAGCCGTTTCTGCCATAGCACAGATGGCTGAACCCAACAGAACGATAAGTACTGCGATAATGACTTGAAACATGGTAAATGTGATTAGGCGTAAAACCTTAGGCTGGTGCGCTACGGGCAATTGTTACCCGCCTAATCCCTGATTAACTCACCATTATTGATTTAACCGCTAATTAGAAACTTCTGCCAGTTCAATTACACGATCGTCCACATCCTTGACCAAAAAGTTAAGGGGCTTGAGGGTGCGCACTTTGTATTTCAGCCGTCTCATCTGCACCAGCATCAAAACTTGATCCAAGCACTCATGGTCAAAGCACACGTGACGTTGTTGGTTTTTATTGCCCAAGCTAGCTCCGGAAATCACATGGAGCTGGGTATTCTTCTTTAACTGGTACCATAGCCCATCAGTACCACTGAACTGGGTAGCTTGGGTGGTGCCCAGATTGGTTGACATATATAGGGGATCAATGCTGGTACTGCCCATGGTCTGCTCGTAATTATAGTAGTAATGTAGGGGGACTTCTGCTGCGGATAACTCTAGCAAGCCTTCATAAAACTGTCGCGCTATTGCCAAATCAGACACCATGATGGTGTGAACTTTTGGAGCGCTGGTCAAAAACATCCACATGGCAAAGGCATAGGCGGCTAGGAGCATTACCATGATGCCTTGAGTGGAAAACAGGCTATCTAAAGGCAAAGAGGGTAAAAATGCGCCAAGAGGCAGGGGTGAAGTTAGCCAGGAAATAATATCAACTGATAGAATCATAAACTTAAACAGAGTTAGCAACTGGATAAATTAGTTTAAAGGTCCTTATGAACTTTTTGTCCAATCGTAGGTAATATTATTACCATCAGACATTGAGGTGCGACCCTAGGGCGCGAGCAATCCCTCGCGCCCTAGGAGGCGCGCACCTTGGCGATGGCCTTTGGGCCACGCTACGCGAACGCTTTTTCTCGATTTTAGCTTCAACTGAAGGAGCATCGGAGCACCAAAGGTTGTAGACTTGGTATCGTCATCCATCTCCTTCATCTTGAGGTCTAGTGCAGACCTAGGATATTAGGTCCCGACATTGATCTACTCCAATGCCAGTTAACCATCGGCATTTCCCCTTTCTCAAGATGAGGGGGTTGTGGTGAGATCAGGATGCATCTAGTCTAATTCTCCTAATTACAGCTTTTATTGAAAGATTGTGCAAATTCCCAATTTTCCTGAATCTAAGCATCCACTTATTAAATCACTGTTTCATCATAGTGATCAGGAATTGCTGACTTTGTTTCAGCGTCATCGGTCTGAAGGGAAGTACTTTACAGCAATTTTCTGTCGCTACAGTCCTATTGTCTATACATTAGTGCGCCACTCAGCGCGATCGCCTGTACAGGCGGAATATCTATTTGCTCTGACTTGGCGTCACATCTATCACGAACTGGGTGGCATGGATTTGCGGGAGGATTATGGACTAGAGTCAACCTCCTTCCAAAACCAGATTATAAACCTAACGGCGGTTTGTATTAACCAGGCAGACTTGCCACCAGTGGAGTCTATTCACTATAACCTCAACGTAGCACCACCACCCTTGTGGTGTTATCTGGAAATGGCATTGGAACAGCTACCACCAGCGGTGCGGTTGATGGTAATCATGGCTCAGACCTTTCACTGGAGTGAAACGCGAATTGCGGCTTATCTGCAAGCGGAGGGAGAAATGATTACTCCAGCTCAGGTGAGAAAAGAACTTCAAGAAGGCTATGAACTGTTGGAAGCTGCTTTACCCGAGGATATTCGGGTGGTCTATCTGGGGGTCGAAGCTAAAAATCGAGAAGAGTCTGATCTCTTTGCAGTACCGGTTTTGAGCGAATAAGGGGCGGTTAGTTTGCACCCTTGATTGGGGTACTTTGATCATAACTTCGATAATAGCAGAAACGTTGATCAAACGGAGTCTTTTGGTATGGCGAATCGTAGCAGGTTGGTGACTAGTCTTTCCGGAATCATAGCGCTAGCCTTTACCCCCTTGGTAATGTTGGCATGCCCGATGGCTTGGGGTCAGACTCGGAGCATTGACCAACAACTGGCAATCCCTTTAGACAATCTTCGTGACCGCAAAGCAAGAAATCGGGCAGATTTTTTCCTGGAACAGTCAGAGCTGGCAAAACAGAGTGGTAAATTGAACGATGCGATCGCGTATTTGTCCCAAGCGGGAGAAATTTATCAGCAAATTGGTGACTTTGAGGGATTGGGTAAGACTTACAATTCCCTAGGTCAGACTTACGCTAAGTTGGGACGCTATCAAGATGCAGAGCGAGCCTTGCGCCGAGGCTTGGGTGCTGCTCGTTCTCAACAAAGTTTTCAGCCACAGATTTATAGTATAAATAATATTGGAATATTATTACTGCAAACGAGAAACCTCAAAGCGGCCCAGGAAGCTTTTACGGAAGCACTGACCATTTCCCGTACGATTAAGGATGATGACGGTGAAGGGTTGAGTCTGAATAATCTAGGCTTAGTGGCAGCTCAAGGGGGAAACTATCCCGAGGCGATTAAGTGGTATGAAGCTGCTCTAGTTTTACGGCGTCGCTCTCGGGATAAGTTAGGTGAGACGAATATCCGGAATAATTTGGGAGATGCCTATCTCGCCGCTAGACAGGAAAAAGATGCTTTGTATTCTTACCGCATTGCCCAGATACTGGCTGAAAAAGTTGACAATGTTTTCAATCAGATTCGTGCTATTAAGGGTATAGCGTTAACCCATATTGCTACAGGTAAGAATCGGCAAGCGGTGAAAGCACTAAAGGAATATCTGGCTTTGGCACAAGAACAAAACAATCGCCGTGAAGAGCTTGTTGCTCTAAAGTTGTTTGCCCAGTTATACCAAGACACTGGTAATTGGTTAGAAGCTCGGGCTTTTTATGAAAAAGCGATCGCAGTGGCTCATGCTTTAGGAGATATTCAGGAAGAAACATTGTTAATCAGCGATTTAGCTCAAATTATTTATGTTACTCCTTAGTCATTAGTCCTTGGTCTTGAATCCAGTTTTTGAGACTAGTATACGTTGATTGGGCGATCTGTTTTACCTGGTTTTGAAGTTTCCATTTTTGGAAAGCTCTTTCGTAGTCATCGCCCTGTATTTGATAAGTATTCCATGCTCTGAGTGCTATCCACAAACCCCAGAACAATAAAATATATAAAGACCAAGACAGGTAACCAACGTTAATTAGATTAATCGCCAACAAAAAACTATTAACGATTACAAACTTTCCAAAACTTTTTTTAAATTGGCTACGTCGGTAGTTATTGAATTCATGACGTTTTTGCTCTTCTTGTTGCTGGGCTAGCCATTCTCGTTCGGCTTCCAAGAGAGTGTGGATTGAAATCCCTAATTCAGAAGCAATTTCTACCAACTGTTCACGGGAAAAATCTTCAACCATTTCCTGACGTGCCAGGGCTAGATTGAGGATTTGCTGGATATCTTGTTGGTTGTAAGAGTGGGTGATTTTGGTTTCAAAGACGGACATCATTTAGTCAGTTTAACTAGTAGGAAGGGGGGTAGTGCTTAAAGAAGATGTTGCTCTAAACACGCTTGAGCGGTGCTTAATTTTATTATGCCGATGGAAACACAGAGGGGTCAAACCACCTGCATTCCTAAAACCGCACTAAGCGTGGACGGATTTTACGGCATTTAAGCAATCGGCAAATCTTTTACATTTCGTTACGATAGAACCATGAAAGACGAAACTACTATCGAGTTGCTTGAAGGTAGGTTAATTGTTCATTGCTCTTGGTTGATTGTTGATTGGCAAAAGCGATAAACCCTTTACTGCCAAGGATAACTGGCAATGGTATCATAGTTTATTTTTCATGAACTATGAATCATGAACTGTTAACCATGAACCATAACCTATCTACTACCTTATAAGCCAACTTGGTATAAAAAAACGTCTTAGGAGAGTTTGAGGTAGTCTGCATGAACGGCAGTATTCGTGTTGGGAATTTATTTGGCATTCCCTTTTATGTGAATCCAAGCTGGTTTCTAATCTTAGCTTTAGTTACCTTTGATTTCGGAGGTGACTTAGCAAATTTTTCAGGATTGAGCGGTGTTTTGCCATGGTTTTTAGGATTTGTTACGGCACTTTTGTTATTTGCCTCTGTCTTAGCTCATGAACTAGGACACAGCTTTGTAGCGATCCAGCAGGGAATTGAGGTTAAATCTATCACTCTCTTCCTATTTGGTGGTCTAGCTAGCCTGGAGAAAGAATCAAAAAGTCCACTAGAGGCGTTCTTAGTTGCGATTGCTGGTCCAGCTGTTAGTTTGCTACTATTTGCTCTACTAACTGCCGTTCAGGCTAATGCTAATCTAGCTAGTTCATTGGCATCAATTGTTGGACTCCTCGCCTCCATCAACTTGGCTTTAGCATTGTTTAACTTAATTCCTGGCTTACCACTAGATGGGGGTAACATCCTGAAGGCACTGGTTTGGCAAGTTACGGACAACCCACACAAAGGTGTGTTATTTGCTAGCCGTGTTGGTCAGTTCTTTGGTTGGGGAGGAATTATTTATGGAGTGCTTCCAATCCTACTGTATGGTAGCTTTAATGGCATCTGGTTTGCCTTAATTGGTTTGTTCTTGCTCCAAAATGCTGGCATGTCGGCCCAATCTGCTATGGTTAAAGACCAGTTAGAGGGCTTGACAGCAGAAGATGCGGTCATTCCCAACAGCCCAATTGTATTCGCTGATTTGTCTCTAAGGGAGTTTGCTAACGAGTACATTATTGGTAAAAATCAGTGGCGCAAGTTTCTAGTAACTGATGAAGCGGGCCAACTGCTAGGAGTTGTAGTAGTGGATGATCTCAAAACTGTTCCTACCTCTAATTGGCCGGTGACTCCAGTAAGAGCACTGATGAAGCCTGTTAAGACTTTGAAAACTGTTCAATCGGACCATTCTCTGTTAGAGGTTGTCAAAATTATGGATAAAGAGCAGCTAGATCAGCTACCTATTGTTGGTGACAAGGGTGTACTGGTGGGAATTCTGGATACATCTTCCATTCGCAGTATCCTCGAAGAACGAAAAAAGGCTATTGAGGGTAAGGGGTAAGGGGTAATGGGTAAGGGGTAATGGGTAATGGGTAATGGGTAACTCAACCAACTCGATCACCCAACTAGGCTTGAGTACCCAATTGAGCAGGTCAAATTTTGTCAAAAGACTGTGCCATCACTGTCTATCTGAATCGGGGAAGATCCTCCTGGTCTCAATTGGGCAGCAATTCTACGTCCTGCTGTCCAAGTTCCTCCTTGTAAGACTTTTACTAGTGGCAATTCAGTAGCACTCAGGTTCAATTGTTGACGAATAGTTGCTGCTATTTGATCTAGCAAACTAACGGTGAGTGCTCGCCACTCAATAATCACTTCGGAGCTGGGTAAGTGAGACTGTTGTAAAATAGCGCTATCCTTGACCTCTAGTAATCCTAGATCTAAACATAAGCCCCCATTGCGATATTCTGCTAAGCCGGTCAACTGATCAAGTTCAGTAATCTCTAAACCCAGTTCCTGCAATGGCTCTAATAGAGAGTAAGTTAACCACTGGGAGAGTTTGTGAAATGGTACATACTCGGAACCGTAGTTATCCCCTTTGAGAGCAGAATGTTGCCACACATCCCCTAAATTGACCCCCGCTATTGATTCTCGTTTTGGCCAAATATCCCCTAATCCCTCCAGGACGGTGCTGAATAGGTTAGTCGCACTTAGAAGGTTGGCCAGTTCACAGGTTGCAGGTTGTAGCTTGGCAGGTTGTAGGTTAGCTGGTTGACAAGTTGCAGGTTGCTCCTGGAGAGGTTGTAAATCTGTAAGTGGCTTGACCCAGCTTTGGTTGTCTTGGCAACTTTCAAGGTTGAAGTTGCTATCGTGCAATCCCTTGGTAACCTGCAACTTATCTAGCAATTGGTAATTTACCAAGTAATTTACCAAGTAATTTACTAAGTTGCCAGGACGAGGATTGACTTTTCCAAACATCTGTGGTAAGGAAACCATTGCTTTACCTAAGCGCTTTAGTAAAGCTAGCCTACCCTCTATGCCTATGAGTGGATTGGTTTGGCTGACCTGGAATCCCTGGGCTAAGTCATGGGCACTCAAGGATTGAAGTCCTTTGGCATCGACTTGCCAAGGTAGGTCTGGGTCGCTGGAGAAAGCTCCCTGACAGAACATGCGGAAACTAGCAACGGCTAATCCTTCGGAACGGCAAAACACTAGTCCGGTTTCTGGTTCATGATACTGCCAATTGCTGCCAGCCCCAGCATCGAGCAGGACGCTAATGATGACTAAGTCGAATTTGGTTTGGGCTTTTTGGAGTGAAGTGAATCCTGCCAATTTCTGGTCTAGTTCCTGAAGACGAGGGACATTTCCTACCTCAAAATGCCGCCAGCGACTATGAAATGGAATCTGGAAATCGGGGTAGTGCTGCTGCATGACCTCGATGACATAGTTAGCTACTTGCTCTAGCTTGGTTAAATTGCAGCGAAAGTACTGCAACTGGTCAGCAGTAGCTAAGGTGAAAATGCGATCGCATCTCTCCCGAATTGCCAATGGGGTTCTTAAGTAAGCGATTAACTGCTGTTGTGCATTATCCACAGGTGACATAGGCAACAGGGAATTACGAAGGCATAGAGAATAAGCAATTCGGGAGTGACTAAGGACTCTTGACTAATCTGCTAAACCACGTCCTTGAATTTCAGCCAATGCGATCGCATCTTGTTCAGTTGTATTTTCAGTGTAATAACCAGCGGCTTTTTTGGCAGCGATTTCTACTTGGGCATCAGCGGGAATCAAGTGTTCTGGAATGGGAATGCGCTGAATAATCTCAATACCGGATTGAACGATAGCGTTATATTTCATATCGCTCATGGAGACAAAACGGTCAATTCGTTTAATTCCCAGCCAATGGAGCACATCAGGCATTAGTTCTTGGAAGCGGATATCTTGAACCCCAGCCACACACTCTGTACGGTTGAAGTAGGCATTAGCGCTATCACCTCCTGCCTGACGTTTGCGAGCATTATACACTAGAAACTTAGTCACTTCACCTAAGGCGCGACCTTCTTTACGGAAATAAACAATCACACCTGCACCTCCAGCTTGGGCTGTCTCGACACAGACTTCTAGACCATGGACTAGATAGGGACGACAGGTGCAGATGTCGGAACCGAAAACATCGGAACCATTACATTCATCATGAACTCGTACAGCCAGCAGTCGATTCGGTTCAGTAATGGCTGCCACATCACCAATTAAATAGACAGTGATGCCACCAATGGGGGGTAAGAATACCTTTAAATCGGGGCGAGTGATCAGTTCTGGAAACATGCCACCGGTTTGCTGAAATAGAGCACGGCGCAGGTAACTTTCCTGAATGTCCAATCGTTGGGCAATTCCGGGTAGATACCAAACCGGGTCAATTGCTACTTTAGTTACTACTAAACTACCATCGTTTTTAATAATTTTGCCATCAATTGCTAAACGTTTTTTCTCTACAGCATCCTGTAGTTCTGGCATATTGATATGAGCTTTGGTGATGGCAATTGTGGGTCTAATGTCGTATCCCTGCTGATATAAATCGCTATAAACTTCACCTACCATCGCCCCAAAGGGGTCGAGAGAAACAATCAAATTAGGGTCAGTCCAACTGGGATGAGGACCAATGGGAACAATGGGCGCAGTGTTGGTGAGATCCGGGCGGTGATTAGGCTCGAGTGTACCACTGGCTACGGCTAAAGCTCGATACACTGAATAGGAGCCTGAGTGAGTACCAATAACATTGCGATGACCTGAGTTCACTAAGGTACCGACAATAGGTCCTCGTTTGAGGGGGTCACTTTCTCCCCAGTTAATTGCTGGAGAATTGCATCTAGAAGAGCTAGGATGGGAGGTTAAAACGATATGCTTGGGTTTGGTTATAGTTTTTGAATTTTCCATTATAGTTAATCTGTAGAATGCACCGATGAGTGTCTAGGTCTTAATATCTAAGACTTGGTTAATAGAGATAAACTACTATAGTAACAATTTCTAACAGGACTATCAGTAGTTTCTATTACTATTGCTCTAGTGGGCAAGAATTATTGCGGAACCAGTGCCTTGAGCTGTAACATGCAAAAAACCAAATTACGCCACCATTACTCCAAGCTCAATCCCTCACAAGGTACTTATAACAAGGAGTTTCGTATTTTGGTATTTCTCATATTTTTAGCGTCTGCGCCCTTACCTTAGCAGCATTCATATTATGTATGAATAAATTTCGCCTTCTCTGTTTTATCTTCTCGTTCTTTTTGGTCATCTTTGCTGTTACCAGGATTTCTTCTGCCCAGATAACCGATCCCATTCCCGAGCCAATTAAAAAGTCAGAACTCTCTGTCGGATTGGAAGAAGTTGTTAAAATTCCCAATAGTGGAACTGGAAGAAAGAAAGCTGCTCGCTTGAACCTGCTTACCCATGCAGGAGATGGTAGCGGACGATTATTTGTTAACGATATGCGTGGCAAGTTGTATGTCATTGTTGACGGCACTGCTACTGTTTATATGAATCTGAAAAAACTAATTTGTGCAGACTTTACTTATGAAACTCCTCAACAGGGCTTCGCTTATTTTGCTTTTCATCCAGAATTTGCTAACAATGGAATTTTTTATACTGTAACTAGCGAAGTTAAAACTGGCGGTACTCCTGACTTCCCCGTTACCAAACCAATTATTGACAGTAACAATAACATTATCGAAAGTGCCCACCACGATGTAATTCGCGAGTGGAAGGCAACAAACCCTTCTAGCAATACTTTTGTCGGAATATCCCGTGAGATTTTGCGCATTGAAGAGCCTTACCCAGATCATAATGTTGGACAATTGGGCTTTAATCCCAATGCTAAACCAGGGGATGATGATTATGGCTTGCTCTACATTGCTGTAGCTGATGGCGGTAGTGATGGCTACCCTGTTAGCGATACCGATCCCTTGGATAATGGACAGAATCTGGGAACACCCCTGGGCAAAATTCTCAGAATCGATCCCTTTGGGAATAAGAGTGTTAATGGTAAATATGGTATTCCTGGTGATAATCCTTTTGTTACAGATGACGATCCTAAGACCTTGGGTGAAATCTGGGCTTATGGACTGCGTAATCCCCATCGTTTTAGCTGGGATACTGGTGGCGAAGGCAAAATGTTGATTGCTGATACTGGTCAGGCTTTTATTGAAGAAGTTAATCTTGGTATCAAAGGAGCTAACTATGGTTGGGGCGAGCGGGAAGGTACTTGGGTTATAGAGGAAAATAATGAAAATGTTTTGTTTGCATTACCCAAAAATGATCGCTCCTATGGCTATACTTATCCCGTTGCCCAATATGACCATGACATCCCCCCCGACATAAAAGGCTTCTATGGAATTGCGATCGCTGGTGGTTATGTTTATCGGGGCAAAGCAATTCCTGAATTAATCGGTCAATACATTTTTGCTGACTTCGCTCATGATGGCAGATTTTTCCACGTTCCTGTAGATGAACTTGTCGATGGCAAACAGGCAAAAATAAAAGAACTCAGACTCTTGGACGGAGAGCAAGACGCTTCTTTTCTAGAAATTATTGGAAAAAAACGATCCGATGTGCGATTCGGGGTGGACGAAGAAGGAGAAATCTATGTGACATCAAAACAAGATGGTAAAGTTAGGAAACTCGTTCGTTCACCGAAATCCCCTATTGACCATAATAGTTTGCAATAATGATGGTTATGGAATTCACCTTATTGTAGGTTAGGTTGAAGGATAAAACTGAATAGGAGCGAGAGATAGATGGGTTTCGCTATCGCTATACCCATCCTAAAAATTCACTATTATTAATCTTAATTATGAATTATATACTCCTACTAAGTCTCTGATTAATCCAGGATAATTGCTATAACTTTCTAGGGCATCCCTTTAATCTTAAGACGGATACGGTAAAGACTGTTTCTTGCTGTAATGTAAAGGGTTTGGTAGTCACTGTCACCCCAGGCTAAATTAGCGGGAGCTTCTGGCACTTCAATAATGCCCAGTAGGTTGCCACTGGGATCAAAAATCCAAACTCCTCCTGGTCCAGTGCTGTAAACATTGCCTTGGATGTCTACCTTCATACCATCTGCTGCCCCCTCTTTACTAGGAGGTTTCAGTTCGGCAAAAAGTTTTCCATTCTCTAACATCCCGTCTGGCTTGACATCAAAAACCCGAATATGACCTCTTTGTGAATCATTCACATATAATTTAGTTTCATCTGGGGAAAAGACAATACCATTAGGGCGAACAAAGTCATCAACTAGCAGGGTTAGTGTGCCATCTGGTGCTAGGCGATAAACACCATAAAACCCTAATTCTTCTTGTTCGGATTTGATGCCATAGGGAGGATCGGTAAAATAGATGCTACCATCTGATTTGACTGCTAGATCGTTGGGACTATTCAGCCGCTTGCCTTGGTAGTGACTAGCTAGAGTTACGATTTGTCCATCTTTCTGTGTTAGGGATAGACGACGATTACTATGTTCGGCAGTAACTAAACGCCCTGAGCGGTCTAACGTATTACCATTAGCATTGCCAGAAGGTTGACGAAAAATCTCGGTTTTTTGCTCTGGTTGCCATTTATAAATGGTATTAGCTGGAATATCACTAAATAGTAGAAAGCCATCGGGATGCCAAACAGGTCCTTCAGTAAATTTAAAACCTCCTGCTACCTTTTCAACTTGAGTATTGGGAGCAATAATTTTTCCTAGATTATTTTGTTTGGTGTAAAATTTATAAACCATTAGGTGTCGGTAAGTTTCACCTGGATTCAAGATAACCGAAGGAAAGTTAGGCTGATTGACTGAGTCAGGAAAATGTTGTGTCTCTAGGCACAAACCTTGATGATTTGTATAAACAACATCTCCTTTACCCACAGTTCTAAGCTTAGGAAGATTTCCCGAAAAAAACTGTATTCCTGGCTGATTACTGTGAAGCTCCATCACCCGACCAGATTTTGGTTCATATACAGTAGCTGCGAGTTTGATTTTTTCTGATTCTCCATTCAAGACATAATTGAGGTCGTAGCCTCCTGGATAGTTTGGCTTTAGGGTATTTCTAAGCTGATTAATTCCATCTCCAATCAACTGAGGCTTAGTAAAGTCGTAGGGTGTATCTTTAACTGATTTAATCTTTCCTGTAGGGATGCGCTGTTCGTTGTTAGGCGTATATCTATCGGCATTGATCGTTAAATATTGTCCTAGAATATTTCCAGAACCATGACCAGCCAAGTTCCAATATGTATGATTCACCAAGTTGACAGGAGTAGGTTTGTTAGTGGTAGCAGTCATTTCCAGCTTTAACTCATTATCGTTAGTCAGAGTGTAAATGGCTGTAACTGTCAAATCACCTGGATATCCTTCTTCTCCATCAGGACTCAGATAAGTTAGTTTTAGTGCCTGTCCTTGGCTACTGTTAATCGGTTCAGCTTTCCAAACCACTTTGTCAAAACCTTTGTTACCACCATGTATGTGATGGGGAGGGGCATTAGCAGCTAGATCATACTTTTGACCATTGAGAGTGAACTGAGCATCTTTAATCCGATTAGCGACGCGACCAACAATTGCACCATAATATAGGTAGTGCTTAGCGGTCAAATAAGCTTCTAGACTATCAAATCCCAGCACTACATCCTCTAGCTCACCGCTCTTGTCAGGCAAGTGTAATTCAGTAAGAGTAGCACCATAGTTGGTTATCTTAGCTACTAAACCATTGGTATTGGTTAAAGTATAGAGATAAACGTTTTGACCATCTTTAGTCTGGCCAAATTCAATCTTGGTTACAGTTTTGTTTTGTTTGGTCTGGTAGTTATTTGCTGTGGCGTAAGATTGCTCAGGGTTAAATCTATTGTATAAATCTGATTTTACTAAAAGTACAGTCATTACCATTGCGGTAAAGACTGTGATTAGTTTTAGTAACATTGACCAAGGGAACATAGTTAATTTTTTAGGAATTAATTGTCATCTATTATAACGAGTTTTTTAAAGTAATATAATAGAGGGATAATTTTGTAATAAATTAGCTATCAGTTAATGCGCTACGCCCACGGGTGCGCGTTCAGCTATCAGTTATCAACTTATGGGCTATGGGCACGCTGTCTCCATGCAAAGCGCGAGCAGGGAAAACCCTCAATACCCCTTAGGTGCGCTTGACCCGTAATTAAATTCGCGCTTTGGTGCGCGCCTCAGAAATTTTTACCTCACAAGTCGTAGAATTTCTATATTTGTTAACGATATGCATCGCTTCTAAACTAGATTGATACCTATTTGATGACACGCCCTATAAAAAATTGACATTGTTAAAATTTTAGTATAGGATAAATTGCTTAGTATTAAATCCGTCTTAGACAAATCCAGCACAAAATATGAGTAACGGCAAGGCACTGCAACCATCCCCCTATTCAAAAAGACAATACAATATTCACCAACCTGGTGACTTTGATGTTGCGGTTAATTATAGTCGTGTGTTGTTGGCAATTGCTGGTGCAGAGGGTGAGCTGGCAGAGGCAGAATTGGATTGGTACATTGATGAGCTGGTTTTGTTCGGATGTACTGAAGAGTATTTGCCAGAAATCAGTAAAGAGTATATTGCCACTGTCAAAAACCTGAATTGGAAAGATGTTAATCTCGAAGAGCTATTGGAGAATATTAATTTTGATTTTCCCATGAATTCGCCCAAGGTTATTTTATATCAAGCGATCAAGATGTGCCGAGCTGATAGAGACTATCATCAAAAGGAGAAGGAAGCCATTCGGAAAGCCGCTCAAATTTTAGGTGTTTCAATTACAGATGTTATTACGATTGAATCACTAGTAGAAATGGAAGATGCAGCAGAGAAATTAAGATATTCTGTGTTAGAAACAATAGGATAGTTTAGATGATTTTAACACACTCTTGTGCTGGCAAATTAAAGTTTGTTATAATCATCCATGTTAATTTATAAACTTCATCGACAATCTTCTAAATTAGTTCAGTTGGGAGACTAACACTTGTCCAAAAAGTACATACATGGCTATTCACATCAAGAACAACAACGCTTAGTTAAACAAGCTCAATATTGGCGGGACAAAGTGCTATTGCGCGATCTCAATTTGTTTCCTACCGAGAATTTGTTAGAAATCGGCTGTGGTACAGGTGCTGTCTTAGGAATAATTCTAGACAGTTTTCCAGATTTGAGAGTAGCTGGAATCGATCTCGAATCTACTCAAATAGAATGCGCTCAGCACTATTTACATACTCTTGGTTTTGAAAACAACATTGATCTGCGTGTAGGTGATGCCATTCAGCTTCCTTGGCCCGATGCCAGTTTTGATCATGTTTATGCCATCTGGTTCTTAGAACATGTCTCAAATCCCAAAGCAATTCTGGAGGAAGCGTACCGTGTCCTCAAGCCAGGCGGTCGAATTACCTTAACTGAAACTGATTACGAAACTCACCTGATTTGGCCGGAATCACCTGATTATCAATATTTACTACAATCTTACCGTGAAATGTTCTTATATGCAGATGGTAATCCCTGTATCGGGCGAATTTTGGGACCACTTTTAAATTCAGTGGGTTTTCGGGAGGTCACTAATATACCATGGGCGTTTTATAACTTTGGTAATACTGAAGATCAAGATCTAGAGAAGTTGGTAGAGTATATGCACTCTTGTATACAACCAACTCTCATGGAAATGACACGAAAACTGGGAAAGGATTATCAAAGGCTAGAAGCCGGTCTAGAATTTTTCCGAAATCTTACGAACCAGCCTGAGTGTGCCGTAGCATTGACAATATATCGGGCATCAGGGAAACGATAGTCAAGTTAAAGACTACAACACTCTTGAATTACTATAAACTACTATAGTAAATAGTAGACTGATGTTTTTGGGTAAATTTTTTAACAAGATATTTTTGTATGGTTACATTTCATTCGGTTTCTCAGAAAGAATCACTAGTGTCTCTGAGTTTTCCTGAGAATAACTCAACTACTCCAGATCGGAATTACCAAAGCCTAGAAGCAGTCATTAATTTTTACGAGCAAAAAGATATAAGAAATGACTACTTCCAGTGGTTGCATTTAAGGCCTATCGATCTTTCCAGCATTTGGTTGCTTCTCCATAATCTTCAGGGGATTACTGCAGATTTTGTCCGCTGGCTCGCTAGTGCTGTGTCTAGAATCGACGATAATGTTATTCGTTGCTTACTTGTAAAACAGCTCTATGATGAACTTGGGAACGGAAATCCTGAACAGTGTCATACTTTACTATATAATCGCTTTTATCATGCCTTTCATCCCTGGCAACCAGAGTCAATTGCTACCGGGAAGATGGATGCTCTGAACATTAGCTCACCTGGGATAAAACTAAGACAACCAGGGTAAGCGCAAGAAAAATTGAGCCAAAATGTGATATAGAGCAAGGATTATGACAATATTAAGCCTTAATTCTCAGGACTATTGCATATTTATATCAATATTGTTGAGAATAATGCGGCCTTATTGATTCTTGCGTTTACCCTGCTAAGACAACGACTAGAAGGCTATTTTAATGCTCCTGATCCGACTATTATCATCGCTGCATTTTTGGTAGAAGAGATTTACGCCAAGAAGTTCATTGAATGTCTCAATGAGCAAATCATGCGGACTCAGGAAATTTCTGATCATGATCTAACTTGGCTCACCTTACATAGCGTGGTAGAAGCGGATCATGCTGGAGATTCTATCCATCTAGCCCGCCGTCTAGATGAGATAGAAGTTTCCCGTAGCCTAGTTTATATGGTGACTGAAGAGGTATGGAATATTTTTATGCGCTTCCAGGATGAGATGTATGCACTCAATCTTGAACTATCTTCAGTAGACATCTGCAGAAAATAGACGAGGTTTAGACGCTTCTGTTATCGATCACTACTTGTGTACCACTACCATTAATCTGAATTATAAATTATATACTCCTACTAAGTCTCTGATTAATGCAGTAGAATTACTATGACTTTCTAGCGCATCCCTTTAATCTTTAAACGGATACGATAAAGACTGTTTCTAGCTGTAATATAAAGGGTTTGGTAGTCACTGTCGCCCCATGCTAAATTAGCGGGGGCTTCTGGCACTTCAATAATGCCCAGTAGGTTGCCGCTGGGATCAAAAATCCAAACTCCCCCAGGTCCAGTACTGTAAACATTGCCTTGGATGTCTACCTTCATACCATCTGCTGCCCCCTCTTTACCTGTAAACATTGCCTTGGATGTCTACCTTCATACCATCTGCTGCCCCCTCTTTACTAGGAGGTTTCAGTTCGGCAAAAAGTTTTCCATTCTCTAACATCCCGTCTGGCTTGACATCAAAAACCCGAATATGACCTCTTTGTGAATCATTCACATATAATTTAGTTTCATCTGGGGAAAAGACAATACCATTAGGGCGAACAAAGTCATCAACTAGCAGGGTTAGTGTGCCATCTGGTGCTAGGCGATAAACACCATAAAACCCTAATTCTTCTTGTTCGGATTTGATGCCATAGGGAGGATCGGTAAAATAGATGCTACCATCTGATTTGACTGCTAGATCGTTGGGACTATTCAGCCGCTTGCCTTGGTAGTGACTAGCTAGAGTTACGATTTGTCCATCTTTCTGTGTTAGGGATAGACGACGATTACTATGTTCGGCAGTAACTAAACGCCCTGAGCGGTCTAACGTATTACCATTAGCATTGCCAGAAGGTTGACGAAAAATCTCGGTTTTTTGCTCTGGTTGCCATTTATAAATGGTATTAGCTGGAATATCACTAAATAGTAGAAAGCCATCGGGATGCCAAACAGGTCCTTCAGTAAATTTAAAACCTCCTGCTACCTTTTCAACTTGAGTATTGGGAGCAATAATTTTTCCTAGATTATTTTGTTTGGTGTAAAATTTATAAACCATTAGGTGTCGGTAAGTTTCACCTGGATTCAAGATAACCGAAGGAAAGTTAGGCTGATTGACTGAGTCAGGAAAATGTTGTGTATCATCATCTAGCTCACCGCTGTTGTCAGGCAAGTGTAATTCAGTAAGAGTCGCACCATAGTTGGTTATCTTAGCTACTAAACCATTGGTATTGGTTAAAGTATAGAGATAAACGTTTTGACCATCTTTAGTCTGGCCAAATTCAATCTTGGTTACAGTTTTGTTTTGTTTGGTCTGGTAGTTATTTGCTGTGGCGTAAGATTGCTCAGGGTTAAATCTCTTGTATAAATCTGCTTTTACTAACAGTACACTCATTACCATTGCGGTAAAGAGTGTGATTGTTTTTAGTAACATTGAGCCAGTAAGCATAGTTTATTTGTTAGTAATTGTAATCTGTTAAAAGTATAATTTATATATTTTTTTTTAGGAAGATAATAGAGGGGCACTGATTCCGCATGCTGGGATGAGAGGTCGCCATTGGTAAGAAGTTAAATACGAATACTTTGTGGTGAACCCTAATGGGTAATCGATAATCGGGAGCCAATTAACTATCACCAACTCACTCAATATAAAATTACTGAAGCTATTTCAGATTAGCCGATAGTTTAGATATCAATAATCCAGGAAAACTCAGGGATTTGACCTAGGGCTGCTAGTAAATGATTGAGTCTGGACAACTAGAAACACGCTGATTTATTATTGGTTCTTATTACTTCTTATTCCTTTTAGGATTAGGCTGAATGGTTACAACCGCCGGACCTTGATTGTACGGACCTTTATTAAAATGAGGAGAGGGCTAGGTTAAGCCTAATCTAATTTCAGTGCAATTATAGCAACTTTAATCCATATTAAGCATTGTTCTTAAAAATTATTTACATACTTTACATATGATACAAGCCTTATCACCAATTACGACTACTGACTTGGGGAGAAACTTGGCGACACTAGGGATTGATTTAATTCGTAAAGCTGGGTGTGAATATGGAGATATCCGTATTTGTACTTACCGTAATCAAAACTTAACCGCACGCGATCGCTCCCTTAGCCAACTCTGTGATAATGTTAGTTCTGGCTTTGGGGTAAGAGTTTTACTAAAGGGCGCTTGGGGCTTTGCGGCTAGTCCCTATAAAACTCCAGAGCAAGTGGAACGAATGGTGGCTTTAGCTGTAGAAATTGCTAAAGGTAGCCGCCTTTCTCAGCAAACACAGGTAAGATTAGCCCCAGTAGAAGCCTATCGCGATAGCTATATTACTCCAATCGAAATTGATCCGTTTACTATACCGATTACTGAGAAAGCCGATTTACTATTGCGTATCAATAATCAATTGCTTAGCTATAGCGATCGCGGAATTAAGAAGGCTTACTCTTTCCTGCGTTTTACTCGTGAAGACAAGATTTTTGCGTCTACTGTTGATTCCCTAATTGAACAAACTATATACCGCAGCTATCCAGGTCTGGGTTGTACAGCAGTTGCCAATGGGGATGCTCAAAGCCGTAGCTATGAGCGTCCACCTTTAAATATCGGTTACGAGCATATTCAAGCTCCAGACCTTTTGAATCAGGTAGAACGGTTAGCAGAAGAAGCAATAGAGAAGGTTCATGCTCCCAAAGGACCTTCTGGTATTCGCAGCACTCTGATTCTCAAGCCTAGTCATCTCCACCTAACAATTCATGAATCGGTGGGACACCCTACGGAACTGGATCGGGTGTACGGCTATGAGTCGAATTTTGCTGGTACTAGCTTTGCGACTACTGATAAATTGGGCAAGTTACAATATGCTGCTCCTTGGGTGAATTTTAAATGCGATCGCACTCAATCGGGGGGACGTAGTACTTTAGGTTATGACGATGAGGGGGTACCAGCACAAGATTGGTATGTTGTCAAGGATGGCATTTTAGTAGACTACCTCACTGACCGGGAAACCGCTTATCGACTAGGTAATGCCAGTAGTAACGGTTGCGCTTACGCCGATAGTTGGTCAAGTGTACCAATGGTGCGGATTCCTAATTTAGGGTTGGAACCGGGAGCAGAGGGAGGAAGTCACTCTGCCACACTATCAGAAATGATTGCTGAGACTGAGGAAGGGATTTTAATTGATGGTAGAGGTAGTTTCTCCATTGACCAGCAGCGACGTAATTTTCAGTTTGGTGGAGATGCTTTCTGGAAGGTGGAGAAAGGTAAAGTAGTGGGCATGCTGAAGGATGTCACCTATCATTCTATGAGTACTGATTTCTGGAATAGTGTTGATGCCATTGGAGTGGCTTCGGAACGGGAGCAGTGTGGTACCCATATGTGTGGTAAAGGCGAACCGATGCAAATTGCTCAAATGACCCATTCTTGTGTGCCGGTGCGGGTGCGCAATATTCAGATTGGGGGATCCTAAATCGTTAATTGTTAATAGTTTTTTTATGGTTAGTTGGGCACCTCGATTAATTAGTGTTAGGTAAAACAGAGGGGAATTTTACTATCCATTACTCAACTCACTATCCAAGATGGAGGAAAAGTATCGGCATTGCTCCATCAAGCAATGCCCTTATTATTTATTATTTCAAATATGAAAAAATTACCTTTTCTGGTTAACCATTCCCAGATTAAGCAACGCCAAAAAATAACGCCCACTCCGTTGGTTACCCCTTCGTAAACTCCCTCGGACTAGACTGCTCAACTCAAGCGGGCTCGGGTGCTATCGCTAATTAGTTTTAGGAAAACGAAACCGTAATAGCGATAGCACCCGATAGCCCGCACAGTCACGAGCAGGCTAGTGATGCGTGGTTGAACTTATCGCAGGGACGGCGATCCACCGCCCAGATTGCAAGGCTGTTTACCAACTGATGGAATGGACGTGATTTATTGATACTGACGAGCGTGCTGCATCCGCAACGCCAGAATGTGTTCACAAGGACCTTTGTACAGCTTATTTTGCTGATACCAATTACAGGTACACTCTGCCCCTATTATACGTTCATCAGGATCAATTGTCAAAGCGGGATTATAGGTTTTGCTTTTATCTCTGACATTTCCCTGTAGCTGGAGTGTACCTTGAGTGTCGTTTACTGAGGTTACTTGTACGGCATTGTTATTTAAGAAGCGGGTTGCTGTTTCTTCTCGCTGATTGGCAAACCGTAACCGTTCCATGGGTAAGGGCTCTCGGGAGAGTTCCCGGACTCGATATACTTGCTTGTTTAAGTCGTAAATGGCTCGTCCGGCTTGGGTGTAAGCTCCTAAGGCACCTAGGACAGCAGTAGGACTTAAGTCTAAGCGCTGGGCAAGACTGTGGGGACTTTCTACCCAGTTTTCTCTGAGTGCGTCAAAAATGAGTTGTTGAGTCCACTGGTCTACATCTGCACGGGGTGCCATTAAGTCAAAGTTCCCAGCTTGAGACCAATCGTTAGCTGTCCATCCTGATAAGCCGAGGGTAAAGGACATATCCCCTAGGTCAGCTACATAAAAGGATGGCATACCGGTTCCGAGTAGGTGAATGGTAAATTTGTTGGCAATGGGGATAAGACGTTCTAGGATGTGGAGGCGGCGGCGTCCCCAAACTCGGATGACCTGTTCTGATGAACCTTGATAGGGCGATCGCGAACAGACTACTTCGATGTTCCAAGGCTCAAATACTATTCGCACGGGTTCTCCTGGTTTGAGATGGTAACGCATTCCCCGTGGGCCAGTTTTTTCTTTGTGGCGACGCAAGACAAAACAGATATTGTGAATATCCATGGGCTGCAAGTCAAAGGTGGTGGCTGGTAAGGCCATGGCGGAACTGACTTGTAGAAATCCTCTTACCCAACTGTCTGGTAGGTCAATTTTGACTTCTTTAAATGCTGCTTCATGGGTGGTTTTTACTTCAAAACCGGAGGGGTCAATTTCAAATTGGGTTGTCTTGTAACTGCGGATTTTTTTAAATTCGTTGTACAGGGCGGCGGAGTAGTCTATGTTTGTTGTACCGCAGGCGAATTCGTTGATAGTTTTAAATACTTCGTAGCTGGCTCCTAGTCGGCCATAACTGGATTCATCTTGGCTGAAACATTCAAAGAAGACTTCATCGGGATGAACGGTAATTACTGGGTCGAGGACAAACCAGGCATCACGGTCTTTCTCATAGAGGTAATTGTAGTACTGCTGTCTGGCTTTATAAAAGGTGGATAATCGTTGATATCGGTTCTGATTTAATTGAGTTAGTTCTGCTTGTAAGGGTTGAATTTTATTGGCGAGGTCTTGGCGTTGTGCAGCTATGATTTGCCAGTCTTGTTGGTCTTGGTTAGCACGCCATTGTTTATACTCAGTTCTGTCTTTGGGTTTGAAGCGTAAATCGGAAACTACTACGTCATGTAGGGCGCTGATGGCTTCTCGAAAGGCTACATTTTTCCCTAATTCACCAATGAAGTAGGTGGGAGGACGCTTGGTGTCTGGGGAGAAGGACATTTGGGTGCTGCTGCCGCGATCGCTAACTGCTGTACTATTTTTATAGGCGTAGTTAAATTCCATAGTTTTTAGGGTGTTGAAGTATTGTTTAAATTCTTAAGAAGGGAATCGGGAATCGGGAATCGGGAATTGGGAATCGGGAATCGGGAATCGGGAATCGGAAACTTCGGATCAGGTAAAAATGCTATGTACCTGGTCTTTTGTTTGCTATCCAAAGCCAGAATAGTTCAATAGAATAGGTCAGTTGATAAGACCAAGTAGGAGTTGATTGTGGAGGTCAAAGCCGCAGTAGCTTTTGAAGCAGGCAAACCGTTATCCATTGAAACGGTTCAGGTAGCGGAACCTAAGGCGGGTGAGGTGATGGTGGAAATTAAAGCAACCGGAGTATGCCATACCGATGCGTATACCCTGTCTGGCGCAGATCCAGAAGGACTATTTCCAGCCATTCTAGGACATGAGGGAGCAGGTTTGACATCTCCCCCGGTTGAAACACGGGGGATTCTACAATGTTGCTACAAGGCAGGTTGAAACCGTGCCTTTTCGCTTCTTGTTCGATATGATCTTTTCAGAGGGGCGACCGATGAAAGGCGCTCATAGGAAGTGGAAAGGGTAAGAGCTTTCCACAGTCCAGGGTTCAGGACTGGTTCCCACTCGAAGGGGCACAGGAACGATGGAATCTCAGGAGAACAAAATCTAGAGATATCCCGAAGTTATGGGTCTCAGAGCTAGAGAGAAAGTAGGAAATTACCGAACCATCGGATAGGTAATAACCGAACAGGGAAAGAATCGAAAAGTTGACAACAGGAACCGTTGGTTAAAGGCACCGTAAAGATCGATATCTCTGATAAATTCGATGATGGAGATATGAGCTCCGAGGTTAGTCTATCCTCTTTTAGACAATCTGAACCTTCAAATGGACTCGGTGTATAGACGGCAACTTGAGATTCGTAACTTCTATGAGCGTAACCGGGTAAGCCGAGATTGAGTCCTTGACCCAATTGACCCAGTCAAATGGAAAAAAGGTAGCCAAATCGTAAGAGGAGGTATAACTCTCAGTCCGGTAGAAGTCTGAACCAAGCAAAGGCCGACATACCGAAAGGAAACGGGAATAAATAACCGGTCGGATAGAGGGAAACCCCTCGCTCGAAAGAGCGCTGAATTTCAGAGCTGATTCCGAGCCAAGAGGAAACTTAGGTTAGTTAACTTTAAAGTGTACATGGAAAAGATAGAACCGACCTCAAAAGAGGTGGGTATCGTAACTGAACACGCCACTGCATGGCACTCCATTAATTGGAAAGAAGCCTACAGACAGGTAAGAAAGCTAAGACAAAGAATTTTCAAGGCAACACGTCAAGGAAACTGGAAGAAGGTAAACAAACTCCAGAGATTAATGCTCAGGAGTTACTCGAACATCCAGGTATCAGTTCGTAAAGCAACCCAGGACAACAAAGGGAAAAGAACGGCGGGAGTAGACAAGGAAAAAGCACTAGAACCTCAAGAAAGAGGAAAAATGGTGGAAACCTTGTCAAATCTCAAAAAATGGAAGCCAAAGCCAACTAAACGCATCTACATACCAAAATCAAATGGCAAGCAGAGGCCACTGGGAATACCCAGTATTACAGACCGATGTATACAAGCCATAACCAAAAACGCTTTGGAACCAGCATGGGAAGCTCAGTTTGAAGCCACATCATACGGTTTTAGACCAGGAAGAGGTACTCATGACGCCCGCCAGAGAATATTCCTCAACATCAACGGAGAAAGAAACAAAAAATGGTGGGTGGTGGAAGCTGACATAAAAGGATGCTTCGATAACATAGCTCATCAACCGTTAATGGAAACCATTGGCAATTTCCCAGCGAGACGACTAATCCAGGAATGGCTGAAGGCAGGATATGTAAACAAAAACACATTCCATCCAACAGAAATGGGTACCCCACAAGGGGGAATAATCAGCCCATTACTGGCCAACATAGCACTACACGGATTGGAAAAAGAACTGGGAATAACCTACAGAAAAGAAAAAACTAAAAAGGGTGAGGACTCTTGGAGGAATAAATCAAATAGAACATTAGTTCGCTTTGCGGATGACTTTGTGATTTTAACAGAATCAGAAGAAGATGCCACGAACGCCAAGGTAATCACCGAAAAATGGTTAGCCAAGAAAGGACTAAATCTATCAGAACAAAAAACCAAAATAACTCACCTATTGGAAGGTTTTGACTTTTTAGGGTGGAATTTTCGGAAGTATAAAACCACAACTAGGAAAAAGGGGTATATAACTCTAATAAAACCATCAAATAAAAGCTTAAAGAGAATCAAGAAGAAGATAAAATGGGAATTCGCTAAGCTAAAAGGAGCATCCGTTCAGCAGCTCATCTGGAAGTTACAACCAATCATAAGAGGTTGGACAAACTACCATAACGGAGTAGTAGCGAAGGAAACATTTAATAAACTAAATGATTACATCTCATGGAAGCTAGTAAGATGGTGCAAGAGGAGATCCCCAAAAAAAGACTGGAAGTGGATAAAAGAAAAACACTTCGGATGTTTCTGTCCCGGAAGAGAAGACAAACAGGTCTTTGGAAGTAAAGAACAATACCTGGATAAAGCACCATGGACGAAGATAACTAGACACACATTAGTCACCTATGATTACTCGCCAGACAATCCAAATCTACAAGAATACTGGAGAAAGAGGAAAGAAAGGCAAAGTAAGAAAACGGCTGAAGGTAGACTGCCAAAAGGCAGGAACAAAATAGCCCTAAGGCAAAAATACAAATGTCCATATTGTGGACAACAACTAGGGGACTACGATAGGGTACATCTACACCACATTGTTCCTAAGGAACATGGGGGACAAGACAAATACAACAATCTAGTATACGTCCATGAGGAATGCCATCGAACCATCCATGCCTTGGGGGCAACTAAACCCTTCATACAGACAAGACTGTATGAAGGGATAAAAACCCCTCCTAAAAACCGGATACAAAAACCAAAAGGTACAAAACCGGGTAATAAGGAAAAGAGTTGCACAAAATAACGTGTCGTTTCGGAGTTGGTTGCGCCGTGTACTTGGAGACTTGTTCGCACGGTGCTTAGGGGGCGAAGAGGGAGTAATCCCTCTGACCTACCCAATAGTCCAACTTATACCGTTGTGGCAGGTTCAAAGCTGCCCTACCGACCTTAGCCAGACTGAGGTCTAGCTGTGTCGCTACCTTTCTCAAAATATTGGCCGCGCCATTACAATCGGAGTTAATTAATTGTTTTCTAGCTGACTGATACAAGCCACGCCTAACGCGCTTCCCCGCTGCTTTCCACCCTCCGGGTTTCTCACCAAATGTAGGTAGAAAATCATTGTCTAGGAAACTTGCTTTACTTGTATAACTTTCCTCTGTTTCTATAAAATTAATACCATGTTGATCGCATAATTGTTGAATACGATTTTTAAGCCTTGCCGTGGGAATCTGAACAAACTCCTGATTATTCTTTTTGCCGATATTAATCTTGTCTTTGTTACGCTGGTTCCACCCAAATATGACAGTACAAACTTGATTTATTAAGCACCAATTGATAACCAATCTTGCCGCTTTGTTGATGTTGTCGCGCATTTGACGGTTTCGTCTTTCAGTGATAGAAGCCAACCTCTCATCCCAATAATCTTGAGGCTTGTCTTTCTTGATTTTTGCTACCTGTTTGTTATACCACTGGTTTTGAGACTTTATCTTTCGCCCGTCAACAATGAAAGACTTTCCAGTAGTAGAGACGCAAGTCAGCCAATTATTTAACCCTGGATCTATCCCTATAGCATGAGGGCTATGATTTATTGGGGGGAGATCAGATTGTTTATAGACGAACTCCAAGTAAAAACAACCATTGCGAGGAACAAAACGGAATTCTTTTATTGATTTAAACTCCAGGTTAGACGGCATTGGTAAAAGGAAGTGATCGATTCCAAACCAAGCCTTTACTTGCTTTCCTAAAGGGAATTTAAGTTGGTTGTCAACCAGTTTAACCCATCTAGCTGGATAAGTTACTACTGCCAGCCCGCCCTTTTTTCTATACTTGGGCACCCTGGGTTGATATTTTAATTGCCCAGACCTGTATAGCTTTGATAGCGCTCTATAGGACTTAAAGGATTCTATTACTCCATGCAATGTCTGCTGAGCACAGGCTGAACGCATCGCCCTAAAATGAACATTGCTTTTAAGTAATTTGTCTAACTCGTATTTTTTTACGTATTTTCCAGTTTTAAATAGTATTTGACGGCAGTAGTATGTTGCACAATTAGTTAGTTTATTAGCTTCGGAGCAAATGAATTCTAATATAGCCTTGGTATCAGCGTCCCTTCTTATCAAATGCTGTTGACATCCGTACATTATGTTTCTCACCTCCTTGTTTATATGATATAACGAGCATCGGGATAAATCCCGGGTCGCTCCACAACCACCCCAGCGATCAATCCCATAGCCTATGGCTACGCTGCGCGAACGCTGGGGTGGCTAACCCTCGCTCTTATCTTCTAGGTTTTTGCTGACCACACCCGAGTTGGTAATCCCCACAAGTAGATGAAACCCTCAGCAGCCTTGTGGTCAAACTGGTCTTCTGAGGTGTAGGTAGCCAGTTCCAGAGTGTAGAGAGAATTCTCTGACTGACGTCCTACAATTATGGCATTACCCTTGAAAAGTTTAACCTTAACTGTACCGGATACCCGCTCCTGGGTTTTTTGAATGAAAGCATCCAAAGCATCCTTAAGGGGACTGTACCACAAGCCTTTGTAGACCATTTGACTGTAGGTGTCTTCAATCCCTCGCTTGTACTGGGTAACATCAGCAGTCAAGGTCAGACTTTCCAAGTCACGATGAGCTTGGAGCAACACCGATAGGGCTGGTGTTTCGTAAATTTCTCGGCTTTTGATACCAACTACCCGGTTCTCAATCATGTCAATCCGTCCCACACCGTGATTGCCAGCTAACTCGTTGAGTTGACTAATCAAAGTAACCGGATCAAGGAGATTACCGTTAAGTATAGTGGGAACACCCCCCTCAAAGCCGATTTCAATATACTCTGGCTCGTTTGGTGTATTTGCGATCGCTTTTGTCATGGCATAAACTTCCTCTGGTGGTTCTACCATCGGATCTTCAAGCACCCCCGCTGCAATACTCCGCCCTAGCAGGTTACGGTCAATGCTGTAGGGGGAAGACTTTTTCACTGGTGAGGGAATACCAAAGCGCTCACCATATGCGATCGCATCTTCACGAGAGAAACCCCACTCCCTAGCTGGTGCCAATATTTTCAAGTTGGGGTTAAGGGCGATAATCGACACATCAAAACGCACTTGGTCATTGCCCTTACCGGTACAACCATGAGCTACCGCATCTGCACCATATTTTTCAGCAGTCTCCACCAATAATTTAGCAATCAGCGGACGAGCCAGAGCAGTAGAGAGGGGATAGCTACTTTCATAAAGAGCATTAGCCTGAATAGCTGGAAACGCATAGTCCTTGACAAAGGTGTAGGTCGCATCAGCAACCAAGGATTCTGTTGCCCCAGCGTCCAAGGCTTTTTGTCTGATTGGTTCTAGTTCATCTCCCTGACCTAAATTTGCCGCTAGGGTGATCACCTCCTTGACTCCCCATTCTTCTTTGAGATAAGGGATACAAACCGACGTATCTACGCCACCGGAATATGCTAGAATAACTTTGTCAGCACGGCTCATGAGAATTTTACCCTGTGGAAAACAACAAAATATCTATTCTATCCACATATTTCCAGAATAGGGTTGCTCAATTGCCACAAAATTCTAATCGTAATCAGCTTCAACAGTATCAATCCAAGCCAAACTAGTCCCTGGATAATAGTTGCCTAAAATTTCTTGATAGGTGTAACCCTGCTTAGCCAAGTCACGAGCTCCGGTTTGACTCATACCCTGACCACCAAATACATTTTTGACAATATGGTCAGAAGCCGCGTACAAGGATTCTACCACCCCACCTTTGTAACTTAGAAAAATGCCGCGAGTTTCTTGAACTGCCTGAGCCGTGGTGTTCCACTCATATTTGATTCCTTTGTAAACTTGCCAACGCTGAGTGTTTCCCAAATCATAGAACTTACTAGCGGGTCGAATCGCATGAACCAAAGCATAGGAGCGAGCAGCAATGGCTTGTGCTTTCAGAGCTGCCATTGGCCAACTAGGATACACTTCCGCTCCCACCACCGAAGTCAGGTAAAGCTCAAGGTCAACGTAGTTTACTGCCAAGATGCTATCTCCCTTAGAAATCAATAGCAAATCCCCTCGATACCAGCGATTTCCCACTAATACATACCCTCCGTTAGTTGGCTTCACCCAAAGCCCTGCGGGGGTCTTATAGTTACCAATTTGAATATAGTCCCCTAATGGTTTAACATTACTTCCCTGATTGGCCGTTAGTTTACCCAGGGGCTGACCCCTAGCATCTAGCAACTCACCCGGTGTTGAAGTAGCCACTACCAGAGACTTAACACCATTGGCTACAGCAACTCGCATTTCTAAGATCGGAGCATCATTCAATGGCTTTGGTGCTGGTTGCTGATTTTTGGTAGCTCCTTCAGAGTGGCTGGGCGGCTGGTTGTTATGATTATAAGACTCAGTCTTGGCTGATTGATCTGATTTATCCTGGGATTTATCCTTGGTAGTAGCAGTAGATTGTTTCGTGTCTTGCTTGCTAGAGGTTGATGCTTGGGTAGCTTTAGTTTGGGCTAGGGTTGCTGAAGGTGGTGACTTAGAGACAGTGGAATTCTCATCCTTGGGGGTAGGAGATGGGGATGGTGTTGGAGTTGTGGCGGTAGATGTTAGTTCGGATGTGGGAGTATCCTCTTGGTTAGACAGCCCATCCGACTCAGGGGAAACTTGATCTGGGGAATTTGGAGCAGAAGACGTTGAGGAAGATGTTTCTAACTCAGAGCCAGGTGACAGGGATTTCGCTAAGACTAAAGGTACAGATAGGGCAATTGAAAATAGGGCAATTGACCACAACACTGATTTCGTCATTTGTAATTAAAATTAAACACTTGCTTCACCGGCTATTACACTATATAATACAGCATTCCTATTGGAATTCTGGATAGTGACAGACAGCTTATCCCTTTCTTAGCTTCCGCCAAAATTCATCCCACATCTCAACACTTCGTTTTGAGTGTGGGATGAATTTTGGACAAACTCTTTCACAAAAAACCGGCACGATGTGTCAAAGTGTATTTACTGACAAGCAAAGCTTAAAATGCTAGCATGTTGGTGAAACGTTTTTACAAAAAAGTAAAAAAAAATATATAGAGCAGAGGCCGATGGAAGATGAATCAGGTAATTGCTAGTTAACACTAAAGCTTTGATCCTCCCAAAGATCGGCAGGGGGTCAACCCTCAACCTTGGCCTTTGGCCACGCTTCGCGAACAACCTTCAACCTTCAACCTTCAACCCTCAACCTTGGCCTTTGGCCACGCTACGCGAACAACCCTCAACCCACCCTACTTCGGACGCCAAGAGCGAACAACCTTCCACAATCACTTACTTTCGCCCAGTCAGCCAATAGGTGATCATCTCTCCTTTGCCCTTCACATTAATAATTCCTCGCTCTTCAAACAAATACTTGTCTCTTAAACGCTCGTAAGTGGCAGCAGTAACTTGAATTCTCCCAGGTTCCCCTTGAGAGTCCATCCGAGATGCCACATTAACCGCATCCCCCCACAAATCATAAATAAACTTCTGGATACCGATCACCCCAGCTACCACAGGACCAGTGTTAATCCCGATGCGCAGGCGGAATGGTTCTCCATCATCCCGCTGGAAACGAGTAATTTCCTGTTGCAGATCCAATGCCATGTTTGCGATCGCTTCTGAATGGTCATCCCTAGGGTTAGGTAGACCACCAACAACCATATAGGCATCTCCAATGGTCTTAATTTTCTCTAATCCATGGTGCTGCGCTAGTTGGTCAAAGCTTGAGAAAATTTGATTAAGTAGATTAACCAATTCTGTGGGAGAGATGCGAGCAGAAAGCTTGGTAAACTCCACAATATCAGCAAACAGAATTGTTACTTCCTCAAAGCGATTCGCAATAGCTTTTGGCTCTTGTTTTAATCGTTGGGCGATGGAGTGAGGCAAAATATTCAACAACAAATGTTCCGACTTTTCTTGTTCAGCTCTCAGTGCTGCTTCTGCCTGTTTGCCCTTGGTAATGTCGGCGACAGTGCCTTCGTAGTACAGTAGTTTCCCTTCAGCATCACGCACAACACGAGCATTCTGGGATGTCCAGATGATTTGGCCATCTTGTCGATAAACCCTAGCTTCAAAATCCGAGATAGCACCATGCTCCTCAACCGCAGCAATAAACTCAGCATAGCTGTTCGGGTTGACATAGAGTTGCTGTTCAATATCGGTCACTTTAGCCACTATTTCTTCTGGGCTAGAGTAGCCATACATCCGAGCTAAAGCTGGATTAACACTCAGGTACCGCCCATCCGGTGTAATCTGAAAAATCCCCTCAGCCACATTTTCAAAGATGCTACGATACTTCTCTTCAGCTTCCTGGAGTGCATCTAGAACCCGTTTGCGCTCGGTAATATTACGGGCGACCCAAATCACACAATTGTTTGGCAGGGGTGAGACACTCGCAGCAAACCACACCTGGGAATTATCACCTCTTAATGAAGTATGAAAAAGTTTGTCAGTTTGCCCCACTAGCTTTTGGCCATTGAATTCGTAAAGTTTTTCATACTCAGATAAAGTGTGAAATGATTTGTTAGTTTGATGCACTATATTATCGGAATCGAAGTCCGAATGTTTTTGGCCATTCAAGTTTGATTTAGAACTAATTGCATCCTTAATACTTCCTACTTTATAATTTCCTATGGGTAAGCTGTATTCTATATTCAGGGTTTGTTTAGTATCTAAGACTTGCCGGATATGGGTGACAAAAATTTCAGCTTGCTTGGGGGGCAAAACCTCGTAGACACTCTTACCAAGTAGTTCGGTCGTTGGACTATATAAAACCTCAGAATTGGTCGAGACTACTTTCATGTATCGTCCTTCAGGATCAAAAACAGTAATCACATCGGTCATCGCTCCAAACAGCACCCGCAACTCAGCTTCGGATTTACGTAGTGCTGCTTCGATGTGCTTGCGCTCTACAATCTCAATCCGTAGTTGATGATTGGCGTCCCGTAGTGCTGCTGTTCGTTCCTCCACTCGGGTTTCTAACACTTCATTGGCTTTTTGCAAGGCTTCCTGAGCTTGCTTACGCTCAGAAATGTCTTCCACAGTACCTTCGTAATAGAGCAAATTGCCATATTCATCTTTAATGACACGGGCATTTTCGCAAATCCAAGTCAAACTGCCATCCTGGCGATAGACTTGGGACTCGAAATCTACAATTACACCATTTTCTTCTAATAACTGGATGAATTGGGAGCGACGGTTCGGATCAACATAAAGTTGCTGCTCAATATTAGAGACACTATTAATTAATACTTCTGGGGACTCATAACCATAGATGCGAGCTAAAGCTGGGTTGGCACTAAGGTAACCTCCTGACGGGGTGGTTTGGAAGATACCTTCTACAGAATTTTCAAAGATATTGCGATATTTCGCTTCAGCTTGCCTCAGGGCTTCTTCAGCTTGCCGACGCTCGGTAATATCAATCCCAATAGTGAAAGCAACTGAGCCTTGATGGTACTTCTGGGCAACAATCACATAATTGTGCTTTTCGTTATTGACGATAGCCGACACCTCTCGGCAAGCATCTTGCTCTGAGCTAGCAAAAAACTCCTTGACAAAGTCATTAAACTCTGAGCTAGCCTCAAGAAACCCAATGTCTTGACCCACAAAAGCCTCTGGGGGCAAGTGAAACGTTTTGGCTAAATGGTGATTCACACCCAAGTAGCGCAAATCCGAGCTAATCCAAGAGACAATCCCCGGTACTGCCTCCAACACGGCCTGTAACTGATCTTTGGTCTTGCGCAGGTCATCAAGGGCCTGCTGACGTTCGGTAATATCAATCCCAACGGTGAAAGCAGCTGAGCCTTGATGGTACTTCTGGGCAACAATTACATAGTTTCGCTTTTCGTCATTGACGATAGCCGAGACTTCTCGGCAAGCATCTTGTTCTGGAGTGGCAAAAAACTCCTTGACAAAGTCATTAAACTCTGAGCTAGCCTGAAGAAAACCAATGTCTTGACCCACAAACCCCTCTGAGGGCAAGTTAAAGGTTTTGGCTAAATGGCGATTCACACCTAGGTATTGCAAATCCGAGTTAATCCAAGAGACAATCCCCGGTACTGCTTCCAAAACCGCCTGTAACTGATCTTTAGCTGCCCTGAGTTCTTCTTGAGCTTGCTCACGCTCTCGCACCTCCGTCATTAGCTGAGCATTAGATGCTTTTAAGTCAGCTGTGCGTTGTTCAACCTTTAGCTCTAGCTCATCGAAGGCTTTCTGGAGTTCTGCTTCAATTCGTCGCCGCTCAACTATTTCATGTTTCAACTGTTCCGTTGCCATTTCTAATGCTTGTGCATTGGTCTCGAAATACCTAGCTTTTTCAATCCATTGAGACACCTCAGCCAATAATTCAATCACCACATTTGTGCTGTAGGGTTCGATCAATGGTGTCCCACTAGACGACCGATTGTATTGGTGAGTTTGTGTATCACAGGCACAGTTATAGGTTTCAACCCCTAACCAGGGTAGGGGTTTAATCGGACGTTCACTGGTAAAGACAATTTCAAATTGTCCAGTAGGCAAAATCCGCCCAATCCGGCATGTTTTACCAATATGGTGATTCGGTTCGATTTGGACTAATCCTCCGGGAGCATCAAATTTCTGACCATAAGCTGCCACCCGTACCCGGTCTACTTCAAATGATTGAGCGGATTCCACGGCTTGTTTCCAAAGGTAAACCTGGGCGTAGGCGGCTTCAATGGGGTCACTAGTCACTCGGTTAGCTCCGTAACGACGCTGAAAATTCTGGACAAACCGTTGATTATTAGGAGTGTTCAGACTCTGGAAATAGCTCCAGCTGGCATAATGTCCCGCCGCTGTATCCCCTATCCTTTGGAGTTCCGCCTCAGCCACACTCACTGCCATAATCGGAATGTCATCAGCTGTAATTCCAGAGGATTTGTACTGGCGATAGAAGGCTACATTACTGTCACCATTGAGGGTGTTGAAGACCACATCTGGTTGAACCTGTTTAATTTTGGTGATCACCTCTCCCATATCTTGAGTGCCTAGAGCCATGTAATCTTCCCCAACCACTGTTCCCCCCAGTTGTTTCAGTTGCGCTTTAATAATCTTGTTGGCAGTCAGGGGGAAAATATAGTCGCTACCGATCAGATAAAATCGCTTACCGTAATTTTTCACCAGCCAGTTCACCGCTGGCTCAATTTGTTGATTTGGACAAGACCCGGTATAAAAAATATTGGGGGAACATTCCAGACCCTCATATTGTAGGGGGTACCATAGCAGAGAATTTAACACCTCGAATACAGGCAAAACTGCCTTACGAGAAGCAGACGTCCAGCAGCCAAAGACTGTGGCTACCTGATCCTGTTGAATCAGTTTTCTGGCCTTGCTCTCAAATTCCGCTGAGTTCGATGCGCCATCCTCAACGATCGCTTCGATAGTTTGACCAAGAACTCCTCCGGTTTGGTTAATTTCTGCGATCGCCATCAGCTCAGCTTCCACCAGGGGGGCTTCGCTAATTGCCATAGTACCTCTTAAGGAATGCAATATACCAACTCGTATACAGGGGTTATCAGTGTTGAAACTTGGCATTGCTTAAATTCCTGCAATATTTATTTGCAAATCTTTAACTTTTAATCACCCATCAGCCTCTCACTCTGGGTTTATCTAGCAACCCCAGGCGACGTGACCTACTATTAAATAATCAATGTTATATAAGTGCGAATGTAGCGAGCACCCTGATTAAGTCAGGATAAAACCGTGTTAGGGGAGGAATTTCCGTGAGGGTAAAGGAAATATTTTCGGGTCAACCTGTTAACTACCTACACAACCCATCGAAGATGACTTAGTTTCTGGGGCAGTTGTGGTTATAGAAGTAAAATTTAGAGAATCAAGAGAAAAGTGGCAAAATTTAGGAAAAATTTCGAAATTTTAGTTTTAATTTCCATCTTTTATTCCCTCCCACCATTTACCTCTTCCCGATTAAGTCAATTACACTGCACCTCAACCAATTAGTACAACAATAATATAAATAACTTAAAATTTCCTGTGAACTTATATTTCAATATAACGACTATACAATTCTTTACAAATCTCTGATGTCTCTTTGGATACTATCACTGAAAAAATTTTGTTTGGCGTTGCTGATAAAAGTGAACTCATCCCACCACTCAAGTAGATGATATATAGAGTTATGAGATAAGCATTCAGCCAACAGAGGTCAGCGGTCAGCCGTGAGCTAAAGGCTCACGCTACTTGAGGTGCTTTGTGGCACAGGCTTTGGCCAAAGCCTTTGGCCACGCTACGCGAATGGCCACGCTACGCGAATGGCCACGCTGTGCGAACGACGCTGGGACGTAACGGCCAATGGCTGATACCTGAATGCTTAGTTTAAAAAGACAATTTTAGCACAACAATTACCGAATATACCAAATAATTAATAAATTGTATACTAGTTTACTGGTTAAATTACTATCCTATCAAATTTCGATCAAAGCTCCCGATTCCCTAAAATTTTTTAATGGTTTTGTCGAAGGGCTACTATTATACTCGGTTTAAGTCCCAAATAGGTTAATTTTTTAATAAATTTTAACCTGATTTACTGGTTAAAATATAATGCTATCAAATTTAGACCAAAATCATCGATTTTATAACATTTATTAACGTTTATTTGGCTAGGGCATTAATTATACTATATTTATTTACTATTGAGTTATTAGTTTTTATTATTTTTTTTTTAAAATATATAATTATCTCAAATATAAACGCTAGATTTTTACCGGATTTTCGCAAATACCTAGTTCAGCTAAGTGCTTTCACACTCTAGATTTAAGGTGATTTAGGCAGGTCACATCTGGTCATTGTTCAAGGTATTTTTAATCACATTCCATAAAAAAAAATTTTTTGTGATGCAAAAAGTGTGAGATACTAAGCCAAGCGTGAATAAAACTTGCAGCACTAAAGTTTAAACTTCAATATAAGTGGAGCATTAATGAAATATTTGAGAGCAAATCGCTCCAAGGGCAGTCAGGACACTGCCCAGATTGGGAAGCGATTATTCAATGCGGTGACGGCGTCCTACTAACGATCACCTTAACTCTAAACAGAGTTTGAAGATGAAGCGTTAGAGTACGCTTGATCGACAATAACTCAGTAATGAAAATTCTGGCTGCTAGCGTGGCTGAGTCATAGGGCGGCGTAGTCGAGTGGCGAAACTAGATCTGGGTAATGAATATTCTCCAATAGCTCACCAATCGTCTCCCTGTGGCACTTAGCCCAATTTTCTCTGGCTTTGTGCGCTTTATAACTGGCCTTGTGCTTTCAAGTTTTGGATCATTTTACAGTGATTTTATCACTCGATTCCAATGTCAATTACCCTAACTGAGATAAAGCATAAAATGATTTACTTGTAAACTAACTTATCAACTAAATTTAGATAGATGGGTTTGCCCTGATTCCCTACCTGAATCCTATCGAAAATTTTCCCTAGATATGGCAGGCAGCATGGTTTTGGATGCTTTGCCTTAGAATGAAAAAAAAATCCGGATCAAACTTGACAAAATCTATTTTTTGTGTTTCAATAATTGAGGATAAATAAATTGACGATAGAAAAATCAATGAAAACAAAGATTAATCTCCTACTAGTCTTTCTATAAGTTATCTGTTTTTTTATAGATAACCCAGCATTTGCTAATGCATGTTATTAAGTTTTGTCCGTAATTAATTCTCCTAATATGTCTCCTAATATGGTTGCATATATAAGAGATTTATGTAATTTTTTCAGTTTAGTCTATAATCTTTTTGGACTGAAAAAATACCATTTGATCAGAGGTAAATAAAGTAAATTATGTGTGGAATCGTCGCTATTGTTGATTCAAATTCAACATCGCTTCAAAATGAAGATCAAGTTCGTGTAATGCTGTCAAAAATCAGACATCGTGGCGATGAAACTAACTTTGCTGAATTGAGTTCAGTAGGTCATTCTACTCTTGGATGTAATCGGTTAGCTATCGTAGATAGAGCACATGGGCGTCAGCCATTGATAGGGAACAATGGAAGTATATATGCTGTCCAGAATGGTGAAATATACAATTATCTAGAGCTTCGTGATCAATTAACTGCTAAAGGGTACCAATTCATAACAGAATGTGACACAGAAGTCCTGGTGCATGGCTATCAGGAGTGGGGAGAGAAATTAGTAGAACATCTGGATGGGATGTTTGCCTTTGTGGTTTACGATAGCGTAAGTAATACGTTTTTTGCTGCTAGAGACCATATAGGTATTAAGCCGCTTTATTACTTACAAAAAGGCGATGCTTATTATTTTGCATCTGAAATCAAGTGCCTGATACAATTAGGTAACGATATTCAAGTACTGCAACCAGGTCATTTCATTGTTAATGGCAAGACTAAACAGTATTTTAAATTATCAAAAGAATCTATAGAGTACAATGATGAAACCTCAATAATTGCTCATTTCAAAGAGCTGTTTGTGAATTCTGTCAAAAAAATGGTGCAGACAGATTTACCAATTGGCATGATTTTTAGTGGTGGAATTGACAGTGCAGCAGTGCTTAGTATTGCTCGGCAATATCACAATAACATTACAGCATTTACCATTGGTTTCCCAGGTTCCCCTGATGTAGAAATAGCTAAGCGATACTGTGAAGAAAATAAGATTGACCATAAAGTTCAATATCTTAATATTGACGATTTGATTTGCAATGTTACTAATATTGTTTCCATTTGCGAAACATTTGAAACCATCGATGTTATGGATGCCTCCCTTATGTATTTCGCTTACAAAATGGCGAAAAATGCAGGCATCAAAATTATTCTCATCGGAGATGGAAGTGATGAGGTTTTAGCCGGTTATGATTTCTTTAAAACTTCTCCCGATCCTGAATACTTAATGACCTATCGTCTGGGCAATTTGTACCGCACAGATCTACAACGATCAGATCGATGCAGTATGATTCACTCCGTTGAAGCACGTCCACCATTCATGGACAAAGAATTTCTGCGTTTTGCGTATAATGTCCCGTTTGAGCTTAAACTACGTAATGGTATTGAAAAGTGGATATTACGAGAGGCAATGGCAGATTATTTGCCAGATTATATTAGGCTCAGGAAGAAGGTTCGATTACCAGAAGGTTCTGGTCTCCTATCTCAATTATTAGATTTTGTTCGTAGTCAGACCTCAGCGGTAGAACAAAAAATATTATCCAGATTAAAAATAGACTCTACCGATGGTGCATACCTATTGGAGGAATATTTGAAAGCTGGATTTCCGATTCCCCATGAGCGATACAAAAAGCCAAATTTAGATTTTTCATCTAATGGTTATTTTGAATGGAGTTCGGACTCAAAACAACTAACTAAAATTAGTTGAGTTGTTGACAGATAAAAGCTTAATCTAAAAACAGAAGATTAAGAGCGTTAAAACCTCATTTTTAGTTGCAACAAGGATAAAACTTACTTATGTCAATGCAAGCTTTACCTGAAGTTAACGTACTCAAGCTAACCGCACAGGAGTATGTCAACATACACACCTACATATATGAAATTCCAATTCCCAATACCGCTACTGTATTTCTAGCAATCAATCGGGAATCCGTTGATAGTCCTGAGGTACTAGTACATCCAGATAACAGCGGCACTAGTGATCCAAAAAACTTAAAAGCAGTATTAAATTGTAACTCCTCCTATGGCGGTACCCGTGCAGAGCCTCCGGTGGAGGGAGACTACGAGCAAAGCCGTTTGAATGCCCTTGAGTCTTTGTTAAAGCTTTCATTTTATGAAAGTCATACTAAACATAAATATCTTAGTAAGACAAATGAAAAGGGTGCTTTAGATGAATTAATTTCACCTGAAAGTAAAATAAAAAATTACTTGAAGGCACAAAATGAAGCACAAAAAGATATTCCTGAAGGATATGATTTTTCTCGGGATTTTCTAAAACTTGAATTTCGAGGTGGACGGGCTATCATACTATCAGAAAATTTAGACATACATGAGATTATTGTCGATGCCAGCCATCCAAAAGCCTATGAAGTGTATTCTTCTATCTTCAAGGAGGTAGGAAAATTCCTCAATGGTCAAACAGGAGCAACAAAAATCGATTTTAAAGGGAATGTTGTAGAAGAAGACAGTTTCATTCCAGCCGGTGCACTATTCATTACACCTGATTTTGGTCCGAATAAAAGGTTAGCTGATTATCTTCATGAGCATACACCTCAAGTTTTGGGTGTTGATGCCTCTGTTGGTGGAGGTGGAGGTAAAGCAGCCTACACAGTCAGTGGATTTTTTGGAGCCTTTGATGCAGCTAGTGAGCAAGGATTATTTAATGCTGACGATGAAAATCTTCCCATCTCACTAATCGGTGCAGCAGGTGCAATGGGTTCAGATACAGCTAAACGACTGGCAGAAAAGGGTTTTAAAAATGTATTAGTCTCAGATATAGCCTATGACTACACCAAACCTGTAGAGACAGATTCTACCACAGGAGAAAAACTGGTTCCCATCTTGGAAAGCGAACGATACCGTATGAATGGTGAAGCATTCCAAAGAATTCCCTCCAGTTGGGGTGTGGCTTTAGCAGAGCCAGGAAAGTTTACTGATGAAGCATTGGGTAAAAATGGTGAACCGAGGGTAATTATTGCTATGACTTTCGGTAAAGCCCTAAAGCATTCCAATCTTGATGCTATTCCATACAATTCCACTGTGCTTCTATCAGAAAATTGGGCAATTCCTCCTGGAGATGAAGGATTGGAAATCATGAAAGCTCTCAAAGACAGGGGTATTATGGCATTGCAAGGTCAAGCAATAACTCCCGGTGGAGCAGGAAATTCTAAAGTGGAAATATTTTTCAGAGCCACAGAAAATGGAGGCATCACCAAGGCAATGGAAAATGAACAGACACCTACTTATCATAAACGTCTAGGACATGAAATTGTGTACAGACAAGTAAAGCAAGGTGCCAGTGATTTGCTGACTTTGGCGAAGGAAAGGGATATCACCACAATAGAAGCTCTAGCTGAATATACTAACCTACCTGTACTGGCACGAAACTTTGTATTGCAAAAGTTTCTCTAATAACTAGCTAAATTTTTAGGGATTCAGGTATCTCAACTCCAGCCAAAAAGAGATTTCAGAATTACTGAAATTTAATAGATCGAAAATTTTGGCCAGTTGAGAAGGAAAGAATTAGGGGTTCAGTCAATGCTTTGAATAACTCCGAGAGCGATCGCAAGCGATCAATCTCGGAGAATTTGTTAGAGTTAGGTGAGTGCTTTTTTACTCAAATTAAATATAAAAATATGACTTTTAGCTATGTTTATTGAGATTAGTAAGGAAAATCGCGCTAAAGCACTGGTTTTTGGTGCCATTTTAATAAAACTTATGTTGTGGGGATCCGCATTTCCTGCCATTCGGGTTTCCCTGGCTGGATACAGTCCTGCCGGAGTCGGTTTTCTAAGATATCTAGTCGCATCTCTGGTTCTGCTTGTGTATGCCCTAATCAGCCGAATGCCAATGCCCGAACTAGAAGATTTGCCGCTAATTTCCTTTTGTGGTTTTATCGGTATCGCGCTTTACAATTTCATGCTCAATACAGGTGAGCTTACTGTTACGGCTGGTGTCTCAAGCTTTATTAACTCGACGCAAGTAGGCGTTATCGCAATTTTGGCAGTACTATTCTTAAACGAACAACTTAAAAAAATAGGTTGGATTGGTATTGCGTTGTGTATTGTGGGTGTTGGTATTATGTCCTTCACTGAAGGCAATATGTCCTTCACTGAAGGCGATGTTTTTCACCTATCGATAGGAGTATTATTCGTTTTTATTTCGACCGTCTCAACCAGCTTGTATTCAGTGCTACAAAAACCACTGCTACAGAAATACACTGTAATTCAATTTATAACCTATGCAATTTGGGCAGGAGCAATCTGTTTATTCTTCTTGGCACCTCGTGCCGTGTTGTCAGTTACTAATGCACCGTTGAATTCAACTTTAGCAATCGTTTATCTGGCTCTATTCCCAGGTATTTTGGCTTACGTTGCATGGTCTTATGTATTGTCTAAGCTTCCAGCCTCACAAGCAGGCAGTTATTTAGCTTTGATTCCTGTAGCCGCGACGTTTATTGCTTGGTTGTGGTTACACGAAGTCCCCACAGCATTATCCTTACTTGGCGGTGCGATAGTCTTCTGTGGTATTACGCTTATTAATCGAAGTAAGCAAGTTTCAGATTAAGTAAATGCTCACCGCAATCGGCATATACTTTAAACGGTCATAATCTGAGGTTTTTGACACTCCCCACGATTAGAAATCGGGGGATTCTTGGTTCAACGTTCGCGTAGCGTGGCCTACGGCCTTGGTTACTTGCTCTTCCAGGCCGGAACCAAGAAGAGTAGAGGTATCCTCTCCCCAAGCGTTTAAAATAGTTCCGGTGTGCCGGAAACGAAACCTTAGTAGAGGGTCGCCTTAGTTAATAAGTTTTGACCCTTTTTCTCATAGCCAGTCCCCTGTAAAGGCGACCCTCTACTTACGGTAACTTCAAACCCCACCGTACTTAAGGCTTTTGTGAGAATATTTTTGGCGGCGTTGTGGTCGCGGTCTAACTGACACCCACATTTGCAGGAGTGTGTTCGAGTTGATAATGACTTTTTGACTACTTCACCACAGTTGGAACAGTTTTGGCTTGTGTAGGCAGGATTCACTGCAACAGTTATCCTGCCAAACTTTTGACCAAAATATTCCAACCATTCACGAAACTGGTACCAACCTGCATCATTAATAGACTTGGCCAGACAGTGGTTTTTAATTAAGTTTTTAACCCTCAAATCTTGCCTTACGGCACGCTTCGCGAACATAGGCGACCAGATCGTTAGACCGGATTACGCAACGTGCCGGAGACGAAACCTTAGAAGAGTGCAGCCTTACAACAAAATCTGTCACCTTTGATGCATAGCCTACCAACTTGCTTTGGCTGCACTCTTCTTACGGTAACTTCGTTCCCAGTCTCTTGGCATGTTCAAGACGTTGCCTACTTACTTTAAGGTGAGTCCTGCCTAGCCTATTAATGGCTTTCTTTCGGTTAGCAGAGCCTTTCTTTTTTCGAGAAACCCGACGTTGATAGAACTTTAGACGCTTTTCGCCTTTTCGATAAAACCGAGGTGATGGTTCCCGATATCCATTGGAATCAGTATAGAAATCTTTTAGTCCAACGTCTAGACCAATAATCTTACCTGTTGTCTCAACAGTTTCAGAATTATCTACTTTTACACAGAACTGAACATAGTATCCATCCGCCCGACTTACTATGCGAACCCTTTTAATTAGTTTTACATCAAAACGCCATAAGTCCCATGTTCCTTTGAGCTTGAGCTTCCCAATTCCTTTTTTGTCGGTAAAGTTGACTGACTTTTTGTCTGGACATAACTTCCATCCACTAGTCTTGTATTCCACCGAGCGAGAAGATTTCTTGAATCTAGGGTAACCTTTCTTCCCAGGGATTTTCTTTTTACAGTTATCAGAAAAGCTATGAATTGCTCGCTCTACGTTTTCAACAGACGCTTGACAAGCATGACTGTTTAAATCCTCGACAAACTTGAACTCAGCTCTTAAATCAGTGTTGTAACGGTAAAGCTCTTTCTTGCCGACTCCTTTATTGTCCATCCAGTAGCGTAATACTTTGTTTCGGACAAATCGTGATGTCCGGATCGCCTCGTCTATCGCTAATTTTTGGGCTTTATTAGTTACGGCCTTGAACTCCATTACAAGCACTCTTTTAATCACCTCCTTTTTTTGTCGATCTGCTTTCTATTGTAGACTACAATTTTAAATCCATCCAAAGTTCCTGATTGAATTGAAAGTTTTTCCCAAAAGGATTCGCGTTGCTCAGTTCGTTTATGTGAGGGGTAAGGCTAACCCCATATCTAAACGCTTAGGCTTGCGCCTTACCCCTCACACTCCCCGATTTTTCGGTCAAAAACCTGAAACCTCAGTAATAAATCTAACTCTTGTTTATACTTGACATGTGCCGACTCAATACTCCCCTAGAGTTAGCTGAATCCCACCCAGTTGAAAACGCAAGTTGTTGCCGTGCAAAGTATCGTATAGAGGAGATTAGGCGCTCATTCGACATTATGTGCGCCTAATCTCCTCTATAGCAGTCCTAAATGATTCGTAAAAAGAACTCTGGCTTAATTAAGCGTTTATTCCCTATATTTTTATGTCAAAAACATCATACTTATGAAGTTTATTAAACTCAAAAACGTAAGTATTTAGCCGTGAGCCTTGGGCAAAGGCCACGGTACGCGAATGGCTCACGCTTCGCGAACAGCTGTCAACCTAACGCTAATCAACGGGAAGTAGTCAACAACCTTACGGGCTGGTAAAGCTAGTTGAAAATTCCTGATCGTTTTACTCATCCGACCCGGTTCATTTAAAGCGCATGATAGCTAATAGCTAATAGCTGATAGCTTACACTCAATCTTCCTAGAAGATTAGTATTTATAATATTTTTAAAGAAGCCATAGGAGTCAATCTATGAGCTTATTCGCCACCGACCGTGTACTTGTACCCATTGATTTTTCTGAAACCTCCTTTGAGGCTTTAGAAAAAACAATAGAATTTGTCAAGGATGCATCTCATATATACGTTATCCATGTCCTACCTCCTCTCAACCCTGCTGAACCGGGAGTGATGTGGCGTACAGTAGATAACCAGACTCGTAAATCCCATGTGGAAAAGGTACTTTCTGACAGATTCAAGGAACCTCAATACGAAGGAATCCATGTCCACATCACCATCGGAAATCCTGCCTCAAACATCATCGACTACGGCAGGGAACAAGCCATAGACCTGATTGTAATCCCATCTCATGGCTATACGGGTCTGAAACGATTTGTTTTGGGGTCAGTAGCTGAGCGAGTCGTTCGATTTGCCCATTGTCCAGTGCTTGTCTTGCGACGGTAAGTCTGACAGTGATTAAATTTTTTTAATTTGCTTTGGGGCATTCTGGGGAAAATATAGAAAATAGATTTAATATCTGTCTATATTGAAAACTCTACCTTTGAATCATAATGAAGTGCTATCTTGCAGCTGCCATTCAAATGACTAGCTCCCCTGACCTAGAACAAAACCTAGTCCAGGCAGAAGAACTGATCGACCTAGCCGTGGGTCGTGGTGCTGAATTGATTAGCTTACCAGAAAACTTTTCTTTTCTTGGTACAGAGGAAGACAAAATTACCCACGCTGATGCGATCGCAGAGCGAAGTGAACAATTCCTCAAAACTATGGCGCAACGGTTCCAGGTCACGATCCTTGGTGGTGGCTTTCCGGTACCAGTGGGTACTAGTAAAGTCTACAATACTGCCCTACTCATTGGTGCGAGTGGCAATGAACTAGCTCGCTACCATAAAGCTCATCTATTTGATGTTAACCTCCCTGATGGCAATACCTATCGAGAATCAGAGACAGTTAAGGCTGGAACTGAACTACCCAAGGTCTACCCGTCCCCAGAATTCGGCAATTTGGGACTCTCTGTCTGTTATGATGTTCGATTCTCGGAACTCTACCGACACTTATCCCAGAATGGAGCGGATGTATTGTTTGTCCCTGCTGCCTTCACCGCCTACACTGGCAAAGACCATTGGCAAGTTCTGCTCCAAGCTAGAGCCATAGAAAACACCTGCTATGTGATTGCCCCAGCCCAAACTGGTCGTCACTATGCCATGCGCTACACCCATGGTCATGCGATGATAGTGGACCCTTGGGGGGTAATCTTGGCAGATGCAGGAGACACACCAGGAGTTGCGATCGCAGAAATTGATCCAAACCGTCTCCAACAAGTCCGCCAACAGATGCCTTGTCTAGAACACAGAGTCTTTGCTTGATTAGTTATCAGTCTTAATTAACCTGAGTTCTCGATAAAGTTGGTTATGTCGAACTCAGGTCATAACTAAAAACTAACTACTAATGAGTGGCAACAGCCACAGCAGATTGAGGCCAACGCCCTACGGCTTCACCAATGACCGCCATTTCTTTCACCAACTCGTCAAACCGCTCCGGTGTCAAGGATTGTGGTCCATCAGACAGGGCTTTAGCGGGGTTGGGGTGAACTTCTATCATCAACGAGTCAGTTCCAGCTGCGATCGCAGCTTTTGCCATAGCTGGAACATAATCAGACTTGCCTGTGCCGTGACTGGGGTCAATCATGATCGGCAAGTGAGTTAGGGTGCGCAAGACTGGCACTATTGAAAGATCTAAGGTATTCCGGCTGTATTTACGGTCAAATGTCCGAATTCCCCGTTCACAAAGAATCACATTAGAATTGCCCGCTGCTAGGATATATTCAGCAGCCATCAACCACTCATCAATAGTTGCTGACATCCCCCGCTTCAGGAGTACTGGCTTATCTTGAGCCCCCACTTTTTTCAGTAGAGCGAAATTCTGCATATTACGGGCACCCACTTGCAGAACATCCGCTACCCTACCAATTTTATCCACATCAGCCGTGTCCATCACTTCGGTAATGATGCCCAAGCCACTTGCTTCCCGTGCCTTGGCTAGCAAATCCAAGGCACTTTCGCCATGACCCTGGAACGAATAGGGCGATGTCCGGGGTTTGTAGGCACCTCCCCGCAAGAACTTGGCTCCTGATGCCTTAACCCTGCGTGCTGTGTCCACGATCATCTCCTCGTTTTCCACGGAGCACGGACCCGCAACAATCACCAAGGGATGGTGTTCACCGAAGACCACTGGCCCATCCGGCGTTGGCACTAATACCTCACTGGCTTCCCCATGACGATACTCACGGCTAGCCCGTTTAAACGGTTGCTCTACCCGCAGTACCTGTTCTATCCAGGGACTAATTTCCTGAATTTGTAGGGGGTCTAAAGAAGCGGTGTCACCGACTAGACCCAACACCACTTTATGCTTACCAACAATTTTTTCTGGAGTCAGCCCCCATTGGCTCAGTTCCTGGCTAAGGCGAGTAACCTCGACTTCTGGAGAGCCTACCTTCATGACTACTATCATAAAAAAATCCTCGTGAGTTTATAAACCCCGTGTCTAATGACCGGGGAGGAAAAACGAGCCGACTAAGAGCCGATTAATTTGTTGTAGATCTAAACAAAGATAATTCTAAGGCTGAAACCCAAGATTTCCCTTAGAGTGTGTCATACAACTAGATTCTTAACAGCTTAGGGACTTTAGCCCCAGTCTGGGAATGTGGGTGGTAGATGGTCGAGTTACTCCCTTTTACTCCCTTTGCTGTTGACAGAGTGCTTTATTATTCTATAAAACACTTTCTGGCTCTATATATGCCTTTTTGACTTATATTTATATTTCAATAATCGCTCTGGTCTGCTTGAACCAAAATTTTGAGCAAATTACCCTTGTATAATCTTGGATTTAGGCGGAAGAACGGAAAAAATATAACTAATCAATATAACAATATGTTAATTAACATAACAAATCCCTTGCCCAGGTTAGTTAGGAAGCGAAAAAGTGCTTCCTACCTGGTGACCTTATCCCCAAACCGAGACCATAAGCTCCCCAAAGGGTTAACTCTTTATCTTAGCAGCACGCCATGCTGATGTCAATCTGCCTAGGTTAGTGGTGAACTCTTGCCAACCAAAAAAGGTTCCTGGTGTATCTTCCTCCCACGAAGCAGAAAGAACACCATAGCTCAACCCGAACACACCTAGACCAAAGCATCCCATACTCACCAGAATCACTGCCACATGGGGTAACTCTACCCCAACCTGTGTGATCAATAAATAGCTAACCACAAATGTAGCTATCCCTAAGAAACTGGGAATACCACACATTAGAGCCATCCGACGCACCATCCGTTTACTGACCACATCGGGGATTGCCATTGAGTCATTTGAGGCAGCCGTTGGCTTATCTTGCTTCTTATCTTGCTTCTTATCTTGCTTGACAGTAGTTTGACTGGGTTTTTCCTTTGGAGTAGCTTGGGGATTTGTTGATGAATTTTGGGCTTTAGGGTTCTTTTTGCGCTTTTGACGTGGTTCAAAAGGCAATCGCTCCCGTGACGGTTCAGTAGACATACACTCTTTTACACTAGGGTCCGTTCAACTAGGGTCTAACCCCGAATACCTAAGCGCTCAATCAAGTTTTTATACCGTTGTTGATCGTCTTGACGAATATAGCTAAGTAAGCGCTTGCGGCGACCGATCATCTTTAATAATCCCCGTCTAGACGAGTAATCTTTTTTGTGGCTTTGTAGATGGAGACTCAATGTATTGATACGCTCAGTCAGGATAGCCACTTGCACCTCTGCCGAACCAGTGTCAGTTTCATGAACCTGGTAGCCATTAATAATTTCAGTTTTACGTTCTTGAGTTAGACTCATCGATAAAGTTTAAATAGTATAAGTCAACAGTTTTCTATTCTATCACCATCAAGAAGGGATTCAATTCCCCGAGCGCCGCCTATCTAACCACTGTTGTAGGATGATAGCAGCAGCGTGACGGTCAATCAGTCCTTTATTGTGGGTAAGCGATCGCTTACTCGCCTTGAGTCGCGATTCAGCCTCCCAAGAGGTAAGCCGTTCATCGATATACTCTAGCGGCAGCTGAAGTGCTGTGGCTAATCGCCTAGCCAATTTTTGCACCTTTCGTGCCTGGAAACCCAGGGTTCCATCCATCGAATAAGGTAAACCTACCACCAGTACCTGCACTTCTCTGGTTTCAACTAACTCTCGCAGTTGGTCAACATCCCGTTGAAAGGAGGTACGCTCAATGGTAGTTAAACCCGTAGCAATCAAACCCGTCCCATCACAACCCGCCACACCAATACGTTTGCTTCCCAAATCCAATCCCAGTGCTGAAATTCTTTCCATCGTTTAAGCTCCTATCCGATAAATTTACAGTCACAGAGCTAATTTGGGAAATGGCACATTAGGTATGAAGCTTTCTTACATTAGCTATAACCCAACTTGGGTACTCTAACTACTTCTGTGGTGAAGATTTAACCGATACCCTCTCCTCTTGAGAGACTACACTTTTAGACTGAGAAACCCCAATAGAGACCTTTTTACCCTTAGCACGGTGTTTCTTCGATGGGGATTGTGACCAGGATATGCGGCTGGGGATTGGGGTTCGGGCTGGCTGTAGCCCCTGAAGCACATCCGATAACTCAAACGTAACAGACTTGGTTTCCCGCAACTTATGCCAGACGGAACGGGACATCAGTAGAGTGTGCTCAATCCGTTCTGCTCCGAGCTCAGCTAGATATTCTTCGTGCTCCGCTTCATAGTCAGCCGTTACCAGATGTAGGGATTGGGAAGGAAGTTTTTGGGCAATCCGTGCTATTTGAGACAGTAACTCTGGATATAGGTAATTGTAGGCTGGATGAACTGTTAACTCAGCTGAGTTGGTACGGTTACCATCACGGCACAGTCGCAGCCGAAAATAGCCAACAGCGACTTTACGCTGTGGTTCAAATACATAGGCACTGATCACTTCATTATGATTTAGCCACTGCCACAGTGAATCAATGATTTTCCGTGACATACTGGTTTGAAAATCCTGGATATGGCGGTCAAAAACCTTACGCACTATTGGTGGCATTGATGCCGTATCCAGCTGATAGAGCAACTGAGCATCTGCGTTACTGACAGGCAACAGGTTCGGCAAATCTGGTTCACGAACCGCCAATTTTTCCAGCAGTGTTGGCTCAATCACCCAGTAGGTCATCTGAGCTAGGGGTTGGAATCCGTTTTGCCGATACAGAGCCAGTGAACTTTTATGATTGATATTGACTTCCAATAACCAAGTTCGCGCTTGCCAAATTTTTTCAAAGCAATGGCGCAACAGAGCCGAGCCAATGTCTCTAGTTGTCAGGGTGTTACTCACTCTAAGAGTGTTGGCATCAACTAACACCTGCTCCACCCGCCAAGTACTACGGGTGTGATTAAATGGGGAAATTTTGATCAGTCCGCGCAGCTTTTGGAGTTGCTCAGCCACATAGATACAAAAGCTGTACTGGTAGGGGTTGGGAAACCAACTCAAAAACTTCAGCAACCAATACCAGCGTCTAACGTGCTTAAGTGGCTGTGGGACAAATGATGGGCAGATCTTACTCTGGCCATCAGTTGCCTGTTGCACTAGCTGCTCTATTGCTGCCAAATCATGGTATTGAAATGGGCGGATCAAGTTCTTCGGGTTTTCCGAGACAGGTGAAGTCATTTTGGGTACGGATGCCATGAAGCTGCTCGCTCTGTTTGACCCATGTTCTTGCGCTGTAACCTACATTTGCAAGACTAGGGTTACTGCCAATATATTAGCTATTTTCCCATCATCCCAGTTGTGATAAGACATATGAGTAATATCAAGTTGTTTTCATGGGGTTTAATGCACCAGTGGGACTGTTGAGTGTTGATTGTTAATCCTTAACAGTCAGTCAAGGGTCAACACTCAACATAGTCTCAACATAGGTAAGCTATCAGCTATCAGCTATCAGCTATCAGCTATCAGCTATCAGCCATCAGCCTATGCGCTACTTGAGATGCTACTTGAGGTGCTATCAGCCATCAGCCTGTGGCCACGATACTTGAGGTGCGAACAGCTTTTGAATCAAATAAGCTGACCGCTGACCGCTGACCACTGACTGCTGAATGCTTACCAACATAGTCTCAACGTAGTATAGTTAGTGCTTATCTAGCGCTTAGTCTTGTAAGGCTTAGTCTTCATCCATTATATTCCCTTTGTCTACCCGTTCTAACTGCCACAGAATTTGATTACCTTCACGCCTGACCCTGGACACAACCCAGTTGCGCCAAGACCAGTGGTTACCCCGACTAGTGACAGCGCTGGCGTTCACATCCATTAAATCCGCCAGTTCAGAACTACTAATCAGGTAGCCTTGGCTGGCAATTTCATCCGCGATGTGTAGAGTTTCTACCAGATTACGCAGTTGAGCAACTCTCACCTCACGGGGTAATTCGTCAGTTGTACTAACAGAAGAAGAAATAGCTGATTCCATAATTAAAACAGAAGATATATATCGATGAGGTAGAAATGCTCGATTATATAGTTTAGGTAAAGTAACCCATCAGTAGTATAGGAGTCTGATATCCCTGTTACTATCTTTGGTGAAAGATTACCACCGAATATAAAGGTTGAACAAACCCCTGTCTCCAGCAATCCCTAACAAGACCCCCATCTGTCTTGCCTAAAATTAAAACACTATTAGTCAAACACTACTAGACCAATCCGGTAAGCCCCCCACAGCACAAAGTCGTGAGCTACGAACCCCTACATCACAAATATCGTCCCCAGAGATTTGCGGATTTAGTGGGGCAAGATGCGATCGCAAAAACCCTAACCAATGCCATCGAGAGTGAGCGCATTGCCCCTGCCTATTTGTTTACTGGCCCTAGAGGTACGGGCAAAACCTCTTCGGCACGGATTTTAGCTAAGTCTCTCAACTGTCTCAAGACTAATTTGCCAACTCCATTGCCTTGTGGGGAATGTCAAGTCTGCCGTGAGATCGCTGCTGGTTTAGCCTTGGATGTGACTGAGATGGACGCAGCTAGTCATACCGGTGTAGATAATATCAGAGAAATCATTGAACGGGCTCAATTTGCCCCAGTCCAGTGCCGCTACAAAGTGTATGTGATCGATGAATGCCATATGCTTAGTACCGCAGCCTTCAACTCCCTTCTCAAAACCCTGGAAGAACCGCCGGAGCGGGTAGTCTTTATCTTGGCTACCACAGACCCTCAACGGGTATTACCCACCATTATTTCCCGCTGCCAACGTTTTGATTTTCGCCGCATTCCCCTAGAGGCAATGGTGTCTCATTTGAAGGCTATTGCAGTTAAGGAAAATATCGCTATTACACCAGATGCCTTAACCGTAGTGGCACAAGTGGCTCAAGGGGGGCTCAGGGATGCAGAAAGTTTGCTAGATCAACTGAGTTTGTTAGATGAACAGGTCACAGTAGAGCAGGTTTGGGATTTAGTAGGGGCAGTACCTGAACAAGACTTACTGGCATTGCTAAACGCGATCGCATCTTCTGAACCGGTAGCAGTACTAGAACAATGTGGCTATCTGATCGATAGAGGTCGAGAACCCCTAGTTATCCTACAAAATCTGGCTAGCTTCTACCGAGATTTGTTAATTGCTAAAACTGCTCCTGCTCGTAATAATTTATCAGCCATCACCCTCCCAACCTGGCAGAAGCTGTGTGAGTTAGCTATACAGTTGGATTTGGAGAGTATTTTACGTGGTCAACAGCATCTAAAAGACAGTGAACTTCAGATCAAAAACACTACCCAGCCCCGTCTGTGGTTAGAAGTAACTCTAATGGGGTTATTGCCAGGGGCTCTTGCCTCTGAATCCCTAGAAACCTCACAGTTATCCCCTAAAAATCCATCAGTCAAACCCTCAGCACCTGCGGTGAAACCTAGGCACCAGCCTAACCTAGCACCAGTTGGGAGACATCAGCCCAGAAAAGAGCAATACAATCAACCAACCTCTGGCCGAGATCAGACTACTCCTAAACCAGAGCATCCAAGTAAACAAGCTCAGAAACCCAAGACTCAGCAGCAAACTGACGAGCCTAAGCCTCCAGAAAGGTTAGGGTTTCAACCACACCCAGACACCTCTAGTAATGGCATACCCAAAACCCCTGATTTAGTCTCAACCTCAACACCGAATCAGGCGGTTGACCATAGCGCTAGGGTTGAGCGAGATAGGGAGGTTAGCAACCAGCCCTACCAAATCGAGCAGGTTTGGCAACAGGTCATTCATAATATTGAACTGGATGGCTCTAGAGAAATACTGCGTAGCAACGGCTGTTTATTAGCTTTCAATGGCCGAGAGGCATCTATTGGCATCAAAAAGAAGGGTGTACAAAAGCTCATACAAGGAATGTTGCCCCAAATTCAAAAGGCATTTGCCAAAGTCCATCCAGGTCATGTGAAAGTTAATTTCCAACTAGTAGGAGCAAACCCGTCCCAGACCGCTCCTCAATCCAGAGTGACCCTACCAGCAGTACCAACTCAGAAATTACCTGCACCAATCACTACCCCAGAAGCACCACAGGAATCTTTAAACAGCAAGAGGGATTCAAAGGGGGATTCAATCGAGGCCAAAATAGTTGTGCCACCTAGCACCAGTGACTCTTCAAAGCCAGCGGTAAACCCATCCCCCCAACCATCCCAGCCAGAAAACCTTGCCCCTCCTAGCAATTCTGAAACATCTGAAGCAGCGGAGACTGTATTATCGAGCCCAGTATTATCGAGTCCAGCATTATCGAGCCCAGCATTATCGAGCCCAGCATTATCGAGCCCAGCATTATCGAGCCCAGCCTATGATTTCCCTGACTTAGACTGGAATGCTGATCAAATAGAGCAAGCTTTAGGGAAAATTAAAGATTGTTTTGGCGGAGAAATTATTGATTTAAATGATGAGCTGAGTAATAATGAAGTCATGCCCAAAGAGCCATTAGTAGAGTCGTTTGTCAAGGATACTCAGGGTACCTTTGACCAAGAGCAACCCGAATCACCAGTAGCCGAAAATCAACCTGATCCAAGACCCTTTTCTAGAAAGATTCAGAACAAGCCCCAACAGTTAAAATATGATGAAGATGGTGAACTATCTTTTTAAAAGAAGAAATTTTTGAGATGTAAACCTGTATGGTCTTTTTTTATTGGACAATAAAACTGAGGATATCTTTCCCCTATTGCCTATTGCCTATTGCCTATTGCCTATTGCCTATTGCCCCAATTCCTGTGTTTACAACCCAGAGAAAAATCCTATAGGCGAGGCAAAATTTCTGGTAATAGCTGACCTGGAACTTTAGAAAGGGCAAAGCTTTGTCCCGCAGGACCATTTTCCCGAGAGAATGCCCGAATGGTGTGGATCAGGTAGTTCAGAGAAATTTGGTAGGTTTCGGGTTGATCAACTGTACCCATAGAAGCTTGCACATGTTGGTGTAGGGCAGCTTCTAAATGAGTTAACTTAGACCCTTTGGTTAACGAAAATTGTGGCTGTGTGGCTAGCTGGAAATTCACTAGCCCCAAGTTGTTGTAGGTAGCTATAATATCAAAGTTAACTGGTACAGGTGATCTGTTCTGGTTACGGACTTGGTCAGAGGGGTGTGGTTGATGTCCTGCGATCGCAAGAGCATTTTCATAAGCTCTCATACACTTCTTAAGGTATTCTGCTCTTGCCCCATATTCCTCCTTGAACTGGTCGCCTAAGTGCCAGTAGGCGGTACCTAGGTTATTCTGTGTCGCAGCACAGCCAGCTGGGTCAACCTCCGATTTCCGGTATTTGAGAGCATCTTGATAGGCATATATGGCTAGCTTCAACCAGACTGTTGGTTGTTCGTGCTGGGCAAGACTCCAGTAAGTCGTACCCAGGTTATTTTGAATCATTGCCCAATTCTGAGGATTGGCTGTGGTGTCATGATGAGAGATTGCTTCTTGGTAGGCTGCGATCGCTTTCTTTAAATTAGGCACTGGTGATTGATGTTGGGCTAGATTCCAGTAAGCCGTTCCTAAGTTATTTTGGGTTGAAGCATATTTAACCAAGTCATGGTCAGCACCGCCATAGCCCAAAGCTTCTTCATAGGCGCAAATAGAATTTTCCAGATTTTTAGCTAAATCTTGGTACTGGGCTAATTCTCCATAAGCTGTTCCCAAATTATTCTGTATCATGCTAAAAATTTCCGGAGATTGTTCCGCTAAAAAGTCAGTTACTGCTACTTGATAGCATTTAATGGCTTGCTCTAAATAAGAGACCATCAGGTTGTCATTGTTCGGACAACGAGATAGCATCCAGTAGAAATTTCCCACATCATTAAGGATAGCGGATTCTTCGATAGGTGTGAATTTTGACCATTGCAGCGCCTGCTCATAAGCCTGGATTGCGATCACTAAGTTTTCCTCAGAGGCATCTCCCTGTTCAATCAGGTAGCGATAATGATTGCCCAATTCAAGATAGGTTTGGCCTGTAGATGGTTTTTGAGTTCCAGGTTGCAAGTTATTTGGTTCAGAGTTATCTTGTGGTGTTTCAGTTTCAGTTGTCGGTGGCAGGTTATTTAGTTTTAAGTTATCTTGTGGTGCTTCACTGTGATTTTCAAGTCGCACATTCTTTGATTGAAAGTTATCGTTTGAAGCTTCAACATTAAAACTTTCAACTGTCAACACATCCTCTTGCCCTGGTAATTTATCCACATCTTCCTGACCAGGATCGATTACTGTTGTTGAAGGGGGTAATGTGTAGGAAGCCTCTGGTGTATCAGTCACCCGTTGGGATAGGGGTGTTGGTTCTCCTTCAAACTCAAAGAAACCAGTGTGCTGTTGCCAAAATTCTGGTACCGACTGCTGAATGGAATAAAACCAAGGTCGTGGCAACCAGAGCAAGAAAGTCAGTTCCCAGTAGCTGAGATTATTCCCAATTGACTGTAAATGCCTGAGAAACAATCGTTGCAGTGTTGCCGGTTGCCGTGTTAAGTTTTCTATACCCAGAATCTGAAATCCCGGTATACTCTCAGAAGTGTAAGATTCCTCATGGTCGGTTAACCATTGACTAATCTGAGCTACGGGATTGGGTTCGCTCAGATTTAAATTCAAGCTGACCAACTTTGGGTAACCTTGGTGGTTCCTTGACCCGTTTGCTGCAGATAAGCCTAACTCTCGGTATAGTTGATCTGCTAGGTGGTTGCGCAGATTCAGGTCATCACACACTGCCAAAAAAAGCTGGCGGCGCAGACCAATGCTCAAAGCGAGTTTCAAACGTTGATAGGTTTGCCGATTCCAACTGGAAATTTCTTGATTTGAGGCAATGTCCGTTACTATCATGCTGGCATAGGTGTCAGAGCAAAGGGATTACATATCAACCTTTTCCTGCTTTTGTTACCTAAGTCAGGATTGAACTTGAATATTCTGTGATCATGGCTTAATTTATCACTACTTAGCACTCAGGATGATTTTAAGGGAAGTATTGTTTAAGTATCATTACAAAATAAATTACCTCCTCCTATTCTCGATAATGCTTACAAAATCAGGATTTTGATTTTGTAAAACCGGTAATTATTTTTGTGTGAATAATTACAAATTACTTAGGATTGCTATATCCGTATTTATAACGATTTTTGAAAAAAATACTCTATAAAAATCAGTAATTTTAACTATAGCTATTCCTAAAATTTTAGTCAACAATAGATTAAAGTATATCGCTGGTTACTAAATTATCGTAAGCAATCAGCAATCAGCAATCAGCAATCAGCCGTCAGCCTTCAGCGGTCAGCCGTTGGCCTTTGGCACCTCAAGTAGCACCTCAAGTAGCCCATAAGCTAAATGCTTACTTTTATATTAATTAGTTACACATATTTTTACCTATTTACTATTCCCGATTTCCGATTCCCGATTCCCGATTCCCAATTCTAACTTCTAACTTCTAACTTCTAAATTCTAACTTCTAAATTCTAAATTCTAAATTCTAAATTCTAACTTCCCGATTCCCGATTCCCAATTCCCGATTCCCGATTCCCTGTTGCCTAGAAATGATTAAACTCAATCAACATTTAATATCCTATTTAGGTAGCTGCGCCTTATCTGCACTGGTGCTGTTTCCAGGATTAGCTAAAGCTCAGGTTCAAGTTTCTCCTTTAGTTATTGAAGAAGAAGCAGAACGAGGTCAAGCCAAAGGTATCATCAACGTCACCAATCGCAGTAATAAGGCGTTTCGAGCCCGTGTCTATGCGACACCTTTCACCTACGATGAAAATGGGTTTGAAGCATTGGAATCTAGCTCTAATGATTTAACCCCTTATCTACAATTTTCCCCTCGTGAGTTGGTAGTAGAACCAGGAGTAACTCGCCGCATCCGAATGATTTCCCGCTTTCCTCCTAGTATGGATAAAGGGGAATATCGGGCAGTGATTTTTACCGAAAATCTGGCACATTCCCAGAATAACCGTGGTGGTGTCAGTATGGGCATCGTACCTCGCGTTGGTGTAACTGTCTATGTACGTCATGGAGATATTTCTCCCAAGTTGACCGTAGAGGAAGCAAGCTTTGATCACAAGAGTAAGCAGATTCTGTTACAGGTTAGCAACAGTGGCAATGCCTCTGCACGTCCCAAGGTGGAGTGGACCCTGAAACAGGGAAGCACGACGGTCACCACTGGCAAACAAAACGAATGGACAGTTATTGCTGGGGGAGAACGGAAAATTTCTATAGGATATCCTAGTGATGCCAAGCAACTGACAGCTGGACAATACCAATTGACTGGAACCTTGCTTTGGGGCGAAGAAGAGAATCGACAAAGTGTGCCTTTTAGTATTAATCTGACTGTTCCCACCAGCACCACTGCTCAGAGTAATTAACCTGAGGGCGTTGCTTAATAATGGAATGATTTTAAGAGTTTTGTGGAACAGGCATCTTGCCTGTTCCCTGGTCTGTGTTCGGGTGCATCTCCTTTTTGCTGCATTGCTTGCCTGTTCCTTGAGGAGTAGGTAGAATTAACCCCGTCTCTTACTGGCTGGTATCTCACCGTAAAGCGCAAAAAATCAACGCAACCAACCTTGTTCTTACCAAAAATATTGGGTTTAAAGCCCCGTCCTTCTAGGACGGCTTTTTTTTTGGCTCTAACTTGACAGCTTTATATAAAGTTGCTAGTATAAAAATGTATCGTTTGCGTAGCGTCAGCTTGGCCGTAGGCCACGCCAAAGGCTAACGCCGAAGGAGGTCGAATTCGGTGATTATTTTAGAGTTTAAAGCCAAAGGCAAAGAGTCCCAATATTCAGCGATAGACGAAGCGATCCGGGCAGTCCAATTTATTCGGAATAGCTGCATCCGTTTGTGGTTAGATAACAAGGGAACAGGGAAAAGCGACCTTAGTAGATATTCCAAAATCCTTGCTAAGGAGTTCCCTTTTGCTAATGAACTTAACTCTACTGCCCGTCAGGCTGCGTCTGAGAGGGCATGGTCATCGATCGTCCGATTCTACGATAACTGCAAGAAAAAAGTCCCAGGCAAAAAAGGTTTTCCTAAGTTTCAGAAACGTGCTCGTTCTGTCGAGTACAAGAAATCAGGGTGGAAATTATCCCCTGACAAAAAATCGATAACGTTCACGGACAAGAAAGGAATCGGAAAGCTCAAACTTAAAGGTACCTGGGACTTGTGGCGTTTTGACAAAAAACAAATCAACCGGGTTCGGATAGTTAAACGAGCTGACGGGTACTATGTTCAATTCTGCGTTGCAGTTAACGCAAAAGAGGAGATAGACTCAACAGGTAAAACCATTGGCCTGGATGTAGGACTTAAGGAGTTTTATACAGATTCTGATGGTCATTCTGAACCTAACCCTAGGTTTTACAGGAAAAATGAAAAACGATTAAAGTTTTATCAACGCCGGGTCTCCCGGAAAAATAAAGGCTCATCCAACCGTAGAAAAGCGGTTAATAGATTAGGCAGGCAACACCTTAAAATAAGTAGGCAGCGTGAAGAACATGCAAAGAGACTTGCACGTTGCGTAATCCGATCTAACGATTTGGTCGCCTACGAAGATTTAAGAGTTAAAAACCTAGTAAAAAATCATTGCCTTGCTAAATCTATCAATGACGCTGGTTGGTATCAATTCAGGAAATGGTTGGAGCATTTTGGAGCTAAATTCGGTCGGATAACTGTTGCTGTTAATCCTGCCTACACTAGCCAAAACTGCTCTAATTGTGGTGAAGTCGTCAAAAAGTCCCTATCTACTAGAACTCATACCTGTAAATGTGGTTGTGAGCTAGACAGGGATCATAACGCCGCCATCAATATCCGAAATAGAGCCATAAGTACAACGGGGCACGTTGGAACTTGGGTTATAAACCCGTTCGCGTAGCGTCGGGTTCCCCGAAACGCTTCAGGAGATTTAGCCTCTACTCTTTCTGGTTCCGGCCTGATTGAGCAAGTTGAGTCGTTGAGTGAAGAATCCCCGCTCATAAGCGGGCGGGGAGTGTCAATCGCTAGTCCATTTTAACACGAAAGCCCTTGATAAATCCCGGAACGCTCCACCCCCACCCAATTAATTGGGCGGCTAACTCTCGCTTTGTTTACTCTCTGTTTTTTTTCCATCGTGGCAGTGTAGATGAAGTAATTCTAGATTTTTATCCCAATTACTTCCACCTTGTGAGCGCGGTATGATATAATTTGTATGCAATAAATCTCCATTTCTGTTCGCGAAGTATCGGCTACGCCGAAGGTAAGATCAAAGTGGGAGCACTTCTCTTTTTGCCTTTTCAACAGCCTTGCCAATTGAGCTGGTCATTTCAGGATGTTTTCCCATTCTGATACTCCAGTAAATGTAACTTCTCAATTACCCCTGCACCCCCTGTTTAGGATATATGTTGGCAGTCCCTTTGCCAAAAGTATGTGAATCTGTTATAACTCAGATATGACTGAAATAACTGTGCTGGCTACTCTCGACGACACAACCGACCTCCCAGAGGATGAATTTCTGCGCTTGTTTGTGCAACAGCAGCAAGCAATAATAGGGTTGTTGGCGGAGCAAAATCAAGCATTAGAGAAACAGGTAAAAAAGAGCGTCTTTATCGGTTAGCTCAGGCGATGATGTTAGGGGAGTGTGCTTTAGTCAAAGAAGCTAATCAACAAGCTGAACAAGCATTAGTTGATTGGGGTAATAATAAAGTTAACAACTTTTTACCTGATTTTAACTTAGTAATGGAGGTCGCCCAAAAAGATGATATTAAATTTTTAACCAACTTGCTAAATGTCTATCAACTAGCTAATTGCCAAGAAGAAGCTATTAAGCTTCAATAAATCATTCAAACCATCAAAACATCTAAATTTCAACCATATTGATTGGTTTGTTTACCATAAAAAATAATCAAAACCAAATAAGGAGACGTCTATCATGTCTAACAAAGCATTGCAAACTCTACAATTTATCTTTCAAGATCGTCCTGAGGTTTTACGACTATTTGATTTCAGAGAAGTAGATTTAAGTGGTCGTGTAGATGAAGAATGGTTAAAAAAACAATCTGAAAAAGAGTTATTTCCAAAACCTGTTAATTTTTATGCTACTGGACGTACAGGTGCAGGTAAAACTACACTAGCAGTTACTTTGATAGATCCTGATAAAAAATTAGCAAATACTATTAATGATGTTAATAATGATGAGGTTTTTGAAAGTTCAGGTAAAACAGATTGCACTTGGATGGTAGTTTTCTTTAAAATGCGTAGTAACTTATGGTATTTTGATCTTCCTGGTGCTGGAGGTTGTAGCGACACATACGAAAATATTAATCGAGCTGCTTTGATGCTTCCCCAGATTGATGATGAAGATGAGGAATTAATACCTGTTGATAAATTTGAGTTATGGAATTGCTCAGATTATCCTACTACTAAAAAAGTTTTAAAAGAAGATATAGAAGTAGAGCAATGGCAATCCCCCGAAAATCAGGAAAATTGTAAACCTGATATTATTCTTTATGTGGTTGCTCCTCATACTCAATTTGTGAAACCAGATCGTAAATATTTAAAAGCTTTACTGAGAAAACAGAAAAAACAAACTGATAAAAATAAAGTAATTTTTGCCCTTAATATTCATTTTACAGATGATGGAACAAGAATAACCACTGAAGCAAGTGTAGAAGATGCAAGGCAACAAATAACTAAAATTTTTAAAGAATTTTACCCTGATGAATCTGTTCCTATTGTTGAAATTGACTGTAAACAAGGGACAGGCATTAATCAAATTACCAAACTAATGCTTACAATGTTACCAGATAATAAAATTGGTAACTTTAAACAAGTTTTACCCGATCAACTGAAGGAATTTGCTATACAAGAACGTAGTTGCCGTTATCGCAAAGCATTAATTCAGATTGCAAGTCGTTTAGCTACTCGTAAAGTAGATGAAAAACAAGGTAATCAAGACTTACTCAATGAAGCCTATATGGCAGTTGCTGATTATGGTATTCGAGTTTTTCAGGAGGAAGATGCTACCTTGGAAGCTGCAAAAGAATTGAATGATACAATTGTTCAGTTAGCTCAAGAGGCCAAAATTTCACGAGAAGAAGCGCAAACAATCTTAGTAGATCGGATTGTTTATAACGACCAGGAAGTCGAAAAAAGTGAGTATGTACCTGATTTTCAAGACGTAGAAGTTGAAAAGCAAGTTATAGAATATGAACAATCTCAAGAATCAATAAAAAAACCTGTTGATGGAGAAGGTTCTCCTGGTGGTATGGCTGGTGGGGCTGATCTTGCTGGTATGGCTGGTGGGGTTGATCTTGGTCAATTAGCAGGTGCAAGTGCTGCTGCCTTTGGTGAAATGGCGAGTGGTACAATGGCGGCAATAGGAGCTGGTTTAGCAACCGGCGGATTAGCATTTCTACCTGTTCTTGGTGCTAGTATATTTGGTGCTTCTGGAATGGGTGGAAAGAAAAAGAAAAAACAAGTTACTGTTAGTGAGGATGTGATTAAACCCGTAGTTAAAACTATCACAACTACTGAGAATAAATTTATGGGCATGAAAGAAGTTAAGAAAAAAGTTTTAGAAAAAGTGCCAGAAGTAATACAACAAGAACAAGAGATAGGCAAAAAATATTTACAAGGTGGTTATCCTGTTGTTGAAAACTTGTTAGCTATTGGCTTAGGCATTGAAAGTGCTAATGGAAAGCAAAATTTGCAAACTGATTTTCAGGAAATAGTAGAAGTAGGTCGTCGAGAAACTCAAGCAATATTATTGCCATATAAGGAAGCGATTAACTCCTTTGCTGTTAGCGAGAATGAAGAAGAAATTAGCAAAATTTTAGAAAGGATTTTATTCTAACTCTAGAACCTTGTAACAGAGTGGGGAAATCATAACTATTCCCTGCTCTAGATTTAAAAACTATTCTTTAAGCACATGTTAGGAACAAAAAACTATGTATTTCCAACTTAAGCCTCCATCCATTGCTAAAATTCGTGCCAAGTTTATCATTGAAAAGCTCGGCAATTATCCTAGAAATATTGATAATATTAACTTATTTTTTACAGGTAGAACAGGAGCAGGTAAAACGACATTAAGTAATCGTTTGCTTGGTAGTGATTACTTCTTGTCTACAGGTCATCAAGATTGTACTAAGGAAATTAATCTAATTGATTTTCCTATTGGTTTAAAATGTTTTGATACTCCTGGTGTTTGTAGTGATGAACTATTAGAAAATTATAATCGAGTTGCTTTAGGAATTAATCAAATTGAGGATTGTCCCATTGTAGAAGACCTTACTTTAGCAAGATATCAAGAAAATTGTTCTGCTCCTCAAGAAGAAAATCTTAGTATATCAGAATTTGTAAATCTACAATTTCAGCCAGATTTAATTTATTATCTCATAGCACCAGAAAAACTATTTACGAGAGGCGACCGCCAATATTTAAGAGATTTACTAAAAGTTCACCAAAATGTTATTTACGTTTTTAATATGTTTGTTAACAAGCAAACAGGGATGAGCTATTTTGCAAAAGACGCAAATATTCAAGACACAGCTACCCAAATTTCAAAAGTTCATCATAAAGTTTTAGGACAACATTCTCAGCCTGTTATTATTGGAGTTAATTGTTTTACAGGAGAAGGTATTTCAGACTTACTACATCAGTCTTACATAATGTTAAAAGGAAATAAAGGTAAACTTTTTAAAGAATTAATTCAATATCAACAGCAAAAAACTCCTGATGAATATGTTAATCAAGTTAAACAAGAATTAATACGATTATATGCTCATGCTGCTTGTCAAAGAGCAACAGGAAGTGATACTTGCGATCAACCTTTACATCTACTATCTTATAGTCTCTTTGATTTTCTTGCCAGTCTTCCCATTCAGTCAGACCAAGACGATAATTCTATTGCTGAACAGGTTAATAATATAGTAAGCGATGTTTTTGATAATCCAATTTTTGAAAAAAGGTCTGAGTCACTGGAAGATAAGTTTGAGTATTTAATTAGAACCAAAGAATATATCTTTACAGAAAGAATTGAGTATTTTAATCAATTAATTAAGACTTCTGTTTTTGATATACAAAAACAAGCCTATGACCTCAGAAATCAAGAATTTGAAGAATGGGAAATAGAAAAAGAATCTGTTAAGCAAAAATTAGATGAAGACTGGGATAGTATCTTAGCAATAATTCAAAAACTAGATAAATTAAATACTTTACTTGAATCCCTTAATCAAGAAATTGAGGAACTTATTGATGAGTATAATCCCCGTATTGATGCTAATAATTCTCGTTACCTTGACATTTCATCACGTCGTCATAATTTCAACTCTCGTTTTGATCGTTGGAAAGATAGACTTGATAAGTATAATGCTAATATTGACAGGATTAACCGTAGTTCGTCTAGATTAACTTATGAATCTAAACGGTCTCTTGATAGAGAAAGTGATTATCTTGAGCAAGAAAGAAGTTCTATTAAATCAGAAGATAGTTATATTGAATCTCTAGAGACAGAATATCAAAAAAATGTTGAATGTCTTAAAGAAGAAAAAGCTACAATTCAAACTAAAATTGACCAGCGTGATGCTAAAAAAGAAGAATATGGACGCCAAAAAAAATTACTTTTAAACAAATTAAAAGAATATAATCTTTTAAAGAAAAATGCTCAGGATGACAGTAAGTTTTGGTTTGAATTGATTAAATATTTTAACGACGAATTAAGTGCTATTGATGACCAAATTGAGCAAAGAATTGAAGAAATTAACCTTCATATTCAAGAAATTAGAAATCCTCTCTCCAAAGACTATCTTGAAAAATTTACTACAATAGAAGATGCGATTGATGAGTTGCAGAAATTAATTAACCGTTGTCTTGATGAAATGGCTGTCTTTGAAAACCAAATTTTTACTTTTAATCAAGAGCTAAATTATTGTATTTTCAAGGTCAATATCAATAAAAGAGTAACCCAAGTTTTACAAAAAACGACAGAACATTATTTTGATGAAACGGGACAATTTGAATATAGATTTAGTCATTACCATTATTTTGGTAAACATGGAATTACTGTTTTATTAGCATTGACAACAATGATATTTTTTGATATCGATCAAGACTATGATTTTTTTTATAGTGATTTACTCCAAAAAGTAGAAAACTTGGGAAGTTTTCCGGAAAATCCAACAGAAGCTCAAATATATAACTTATTGTCTTGTAATTATAGTTTATTATTTGAACCTGCTTTTGATAACAAAATCAAACAAGCTGTGATGACAAACTAATTAGGAGAAACAGTAATCTTAAACTTATAGAGATATTCACCAGCCACCAGTGGTGTCAAAGATTCAATGGATAGAGAAGCCACAAGATCGTAGTTAACAGACTCATTAGTTTCTACTGTGGATTGGTCTCGATTATCAACTACTTGACCATTTTTTGAAAGTATCTCAATAATTTCCGCATCTGGACTGCCACTCATCGGACGACCTAAGATGCCATACTCTACCTGAATTGCTTGCTCTAAAAGTTTCCGAGACCGCTCATTTAAGGGAATCAATTCCCCAATACTGACGGTGACGTTAGAATTAAATATTAGGTTACTTCTAGCGGGTTGCTCAACCGTAGAGGTCAATCGATTGGCAGAAATTTCTAGGCTGCCGATTTCTACGTTAACAAATGAACCGACTCCCTCCACGGTTCCAAAAAACATAAACTCCTGGTCGGATGTGGCTAACTGGGCACCAGCACCTATAGCACTAACGGCTATGCCCAAGGCAGTTATCGTAGTAATGACTAGGGATTTTATCAGTTTTTTTGACATGGTAATTTCCTGGGATAACGTTACGGTTTTATATCCGTATTATTCCCCTATTACCATCCTGATTATTCCCAAAGATATAGAAAATTTATAGAAATATTACTTTTTATTAATTACTAGTTATTAGTGCCTGATGGCTCACATATAGCTGAATGCTTATCTACCAGTTATCATAAGTCATGAGGTAGACAATATTTTTTACCTCTTGCCTATTGCCTATTGCCTATTGCCTATTGCCTGTTGCCTGTTGCCTATTGCCTGTTGCCTCTTGCCTACTCCCTACTCCCTAAAAAAAATGTTAGATTACTATAAATCAACCATTTATTGGTAAAATCTCCGTAGGAAAAATCAGGTCAAGCCGATTCCCACGGAGACAACAAAAAGATATAGAGGTTAATTGCATTTACATCAATCTTCCAGCGGGATACGTCGCTGGCTTCCAGCCAAAATTTGACCTTAGTTAGCTGTAGCTGTCACGGTAAACTTAAAGGCGTAATCACCACCTTCAAGGGGTAAAAGTCCCACGATTTCCATGTCAGCTTCAACCTCGAATTCGCTAGGAGGTAAATTTAGTGTTTCTGCTGCAGGTTCTCCCATAGTACGTTCGATTTCATCAGTTGTTGGACCATCAATCTCAGTAAAAGAAACGCCATAGGTGTAGGTCTCTGCGGTTTCTAAAAGTCTTTCAGATACCTCATTCGTCGCCATCAAGTCTCCAAGAGAGATAGTTGCTGGACTATTACAAAGCATTAAACCTGTAGCATAATCACCTGGGTTAACAACAGTTAATACTTCGTCTACAGGGTTTGTTAAAGTACCAGCTTGAACATCTACAAAAGAACAGGTGCCCTCTACTGTGCCCTCAAATTCAAAATCCTGCTCTATCGTAGCAGAAGCAGGAGGTACCTGAGCCAAAGCACTGGTAGCACCAGCAGCAACACCTACAGCAGTCAAGGCGGAAATAACTAAGAATTTACCGAATTGGTTTTTCATGTCCTTTATCTGGTGGAAATCAACTGTTTGTTTATACTTCTATTGTTTCCTAATTTGCTAACTGGATACATCCGGAAAGATACCGAAGTTTAAAATTCAGTGAACTTGATTACGGTGGATGAAATTACCGGTGATGGGGTGATGGGGTGATCGTTTTTCTAGTAATAAAGTGCGAAAAGAACCCAATCGACAGGTAGACTGACTACTTCAGTACTGCTAGTGCAGCAACACTGAAGTATCAAACCCCTTAGTTGTTACTGTTACTTCAGCTGACCAAGTTGGGAAGTCTGTATGTAGTTTCCCTTAAAAAAATTAGTCAGCATTTAGTCAGCTCATAGGTGTTGGATGAAAATTATTTCACTAGCTTATCTAGCTGTAACAACTCTATTGTGTTCTTTGATTACCATAACTTCCGTTTTTGCCCAAACCCTAGCACCTGAGGTATCAAAACCGGAAGTCGCCGCCACTACCTCTAGCCCAAGGCGAAACGATAGTGATCAATTGATTATTCTTCCTGTAGGCGTCAATCTGGGAAAACAGAATGTGATTCCTAGTACCTTAGTGCGGGGATTTGAAGATGGTTCCCAGGCAATTAATTTTGAAACATGGCTGATTCCCTTAGATGATGTGATTCAGGGCTTGAAATTAGATGTCAAACCCTTAGAAGACGGTCTATTAGAAGTGCGATCGCCTGGTTTAGTTACCCGCATCAATCCAGAAGAATTACCAACTGACCCAGAATTAGGAGTAGTCATTCCTGTCAAAACCATCCAAACTCTTCTAGGAGTCCCGACGGAGTTTGACATGATTGAATACGCCATTACGTTTAATCCCCCCTGGTTAAATGTGCGGCGCAAAGGTCGGCGCACTCCAGAAATCCCAGTTGTACTGGAAGGATTATCTGAGATTGATGCCCCTGCCTTTAGCATATCCGCGATCAGACAACGGGTGAATATTAGTGGCAGAGGGGGTGGTAGCAGTTCCTTTTCTAATTCCACAAACTATAGTGGAGAATTTACCAGCGTCGGCACCTTATTAGGAGGTAGCTGGTTTCTGAGGACTAGCCAACCGGATTTAACCAATACTGGGACGTTTCGGTTACAGGAAGCCCAGTATTTTCGGCAAACCGATGCAGCGGATTTTGTCCTAGGTTCCCAGCCCACCTTTTGGCAAAGTCAAGGGACAGGTCAATATTGGGGTGCGACCACTATCCAGCGGTGGGGATTTACCCCACCCTTATCAAGGGGTGGATTTAGTCCTAGCCAACGGTTGCAAGCTAATGACATTGGACGCAGCATTACTGGGGAAGCTGAACCGGGTACCTTAGTCCAGTTGACCCAAGGTTTTAATGATGTGGTAGTGGATGAAATCCTAGTGGACTCCTCTGGGGTTTACCGCTTTGAAAATGTCATAACTGGACGAGGCGGTAGCAATACTTATCGCGTCTTTCTATATCCTGATGGACAGCTTACTGCGGACCCGGAAATTCGAGAGGCCAAATTCTCTACTCTACCCGGTCAATTGACCAAGGGAGCCTCTGCTTTAGTTGTTTCCACTGGCTTGAGTCGGGAATCGAGCCAGAATGGGAATTTATTTGGTGAGTTTACAGACGTACGGGGAGGAATTGCCTATCGCTTAGGAGTCACAGAAGACCTGACTTTGGGGATGGGGGTGGTTTACGACGAGTCAGTATTGGGGTTAGGGGAACTATTCTATCAACCTGCTGGCTTTCCCTTAAAGGTAAAAGTGTCTGCTCTTTTGGGTACAGAGGATGAGGGGATAGACTATGATGCCAGTATTACCTTCCAACCCTCCCCTAAGCTAAGCTTTAACTTCAACAGTGATAGTCTAGCTCAGCGGTTTCGGGTCAACTGGCAAGCCTTTCGTGGTTTAACCTTAAGAGCCAGTGGTAACACTCGGGAGGAAGCCTTAGCTGCTGGTATGAGCATTTCCCACACTAGCCAAAATTTCTCACTCTTTGCCAGTGCTGACATCGACACCAATAATAACTTGCGCTGGAGTTTGAGGTCTAACCTGGGAAGTCTGAGACTGTCCCATCGAGGCAATGAAATCACCACCAATTCCGAACTAATCTATTATTTGTCCAATAGCAGTGCCTCTAGAGGACATTCTCTGCTACTGGGTTACGAAACCCGGGATTCCAATAACCGTGATGATCACCTGGCTCGCTTAGCTTGGCGCTATCGTTCTCCACAACAGTCTAGTGATGGTCGATATCTCTGGGACTTGGATTTCGGCTATGGCTTCGGTTCTCGGGGTAATGGATTGATTGCCTCAGCTTCCAGTGCCGTGATTCCCGGATTAGTATTGCGGTTACGTTACCAAGAAATATCTACTAGCTCTGATGGCAGCACTTTCAGGATTGAGCTTTCTCCCAATATCAATGTCCAATCAGGGATTAGCGGTGCCGACACCCGCTTTGACCGCTTACGCAGCCGAGGAGGATTGTTAATTCAGCCATTCTTTGACAACAATGGCAATGGTAAGCGAGATAAAGGGGAAGAGATTTACGTCGAAGAGCCTGATTTACTGTTACTGCTGAATAATAAATCGATAACCTCGTTTCGACCAGATATTCGCAACAATGGGATTTTTGTCAAACTCGACCCTGACACCTATCGCCTCGACCTTGACCCTGCCGGATATCCCATCGACTGGAAACCCGAGGAATCCGCTTATGCAGTGGAGGTGGTGCCGGGTAGCTATACTCCGGTTACTGTGCCAATGGTACTATCCTACACCTTTGCAGGTGTAGTAACTGATGCTGCGGGAGAAGCGGTGCAGGGGGCGAAGGTAGAAGCAGTACCAGTTGATTCAGGAAAATCGATTTTTTCGATTACCAACGGTGCTGGGGTCTTTTATTTAGAAGGCTTGCAGCAGGGTAAGTATAATTTACTGATTAATGGTGAATCGGCTCAACCGAATCAAATTGAGATTAAGCCAGATTCCGAACCTTTCCAAGAACTGAATTTATCGATACTCCTTCGTCCTTAGTCTTTATTCGTTAGTGTTTTTTATCCATAAAAGAGTTTATAGGTAATAGGTAATCCTCAACTACCCATTACCCATTACCTATTACCTGTTACCCATTACCCATTACCTATTACCGATTACCCCCTGGAATACGAAGAGTTCACGCTTCAACTTCTGCTGGTTCTGGTGTAGGGGCTGGGGATGATTCCTCTCTGATGGTGAGGTAGCGAATCACATCTTGACTTAGACGCATTGCTCGCTCAATCTTGGCGACATGGGTACCTGGTGCATTATAGTTCATTTGGATATAAATCCCTTCCCGGTACCTATCTATGGGATAGGCTAAACGACGCTTGCCACGATGCTGAATCTCGATTTGCTCTCCACCGAGTTCCTGCAATAGGTCTCGGTATTTGCCGATAGCTTGATCTACTTGTTCCTCGCCCAAATCAGGACGGAGGATGTACATCATTTCGTAAGTGTTTTGCACTGGTATTAATCTCCTTATGGACAATTTGGCTTCTTTTTATCCGATAGACAGCACTAACAATCAGCACTAACAATCAGCTTTCCTTGAACCACACCTTAGGTCATAGTCAAGGTTGGGTAATTGACTTGCTTGCTACTGGATAGTTAAAGAAGCAAGGAATTGATCTATCGCTACTTAAGCGGACACTTACCGGATCGGTAAGTGTTTGGAGTGGTCAGACTTATCTGAATACTTTTATCTGAATCCTTTATCTCAATCCTTGACAAGGATTACCGATTTCACATTATAACCCCTTGTGCAACCAATTTCAATTAAATTTCAATTAAATTGTGCTCAAAGATAGTACATTCGTCAAAGGGGAATACCACTAGACACAACCAGAGACTACCAGAAGATGCTATGTCTAAATGCAGCTTATTATCTATTCTACTGTTAAGGACAATCTGTTATCGGTACTCAGTACTGACGTACTACCAACTCAATACTACTTTAGATAAAGTAGAGAATTTTCGTAATATTATCAAGGAACATCTATTGTTATGACACAGCGTTACGTTCGAGTTAAATCTTCTAAAGGACAGACCTACTACGGTTTGTTACAGGTGACCCGCACTATTCAGGTGCTGGATGCACCACCTTGGTTACAGGGACAACCCATAGATTTAGAGTTGGAACCAGAAAGCTATCAATTGCTGGCTCCGTGTGCACCAACTAAAATCGTGGCTGTAGGCAAAAACTATACTGAACACGCAGCGGAATTGGGAACATCAGTTCCTGAGGAACCCTTACTGTTTCTTAAACCCCCTACCACTATAATTCCTGACTCTCAAGCTATCCAGTATCCGCCTCAGTCTCAGCGAGTAGACTATGAGGGAGAGTTAGCAGTGGTAATCGGTGACTATTGCTTAGACTGCACACCAGACGAAGCTCAATCCAAAATTTGGGGTTATACGATCGCTAATGATGTAACGGCTCGGGATTTACAAAAGCGGGATGCCCAGTGGACCAGGGCTAAGGGATTTAATAGCTTTTGTCCCCTCGGACCCTGGATAGTCCGGGAGTTGAGTGCTGGGGCAAAATTGCAGACCTTTCTGAATGACAACCCTGAGCCAGTACAATCAGCTTTAATTAGTCAAATGGTATTTCCGCCAGATGTTCTGGTATCTTACATTTCCCAGGTGATGACCCTAGTACCAGGGGATGTGATCCTTACGGGGACACCCAAAGGAGTAGGACCAATGGAAATTGGCGATCGCGTCCGGGTGGAAATTGAGGGAATTGGTCACTTGGAAAACACGGTTATCTCACGCCCTTCACAGGCTAAGACTAAGGAAGACTAGGGGACTTGGCTGTAAACGGCTTGACTAAGGCTTGGTATTTCTGCATAACGACCCATCAATGATTGAATCATAGAATAGCCGCAGGCGGCAAGGACGCCTAAAAATACTATATTATATAAGGTTTCTGTTAGCAAGTTAACCCCTAGTGCTTGGACTAAAATTGGCAACAATAGAAAACCCAAAACTAAAAGAATGTCTAAAAGAATCGCTTGCATGGTGTTAAAGCGAACGAAATGGCTGATTTGTGGGTTTCTGACTACGGCTAAGAATAAAACAAAGAAAATAATTAACCCCGCCAACGGGAAACTCCTGTAAATGAAAATTAACGGTTGTAGTGGCAGGTAAATAATGCCGAGAATGGGAAACTGTCTTAGCAGAAATTGACCAAAGGGCAAAACCACAATTAGAGGGAGTAGATATGCAAGGGCTGCAAAAATCCGGTCTTTAACATCTGTTGACCCGCGCCAAGTCATGGTGCTTTCTCCTTGAAGATGTTCAGATAAGGGGTACACTAACTACTATTCAGCATAGCGCAGCACAACACTTTACCCCTGAGCGACCTGAAATGCAATTGACCTGCATGTCACGCGGGGCGCGTTCGCCTACTAGAAAAGTCAATCCATATTTACCAGACGGAATCCCATTTCACACTCATACTGTTGAGCTTGCTTCTCACTTAGCTTCTTGAGCACATGGGCACAAAGCAATTTTCCTTGATGCCAGCGAGGTTGACCACTTGGGTCAGCCAGTAAACAACATTGACAGACAAGGTCGGGGGAAATTACTTGGTTATCCGTTAAAATGACTAACATAGCACTAATCCCATTACGCTATCAGGGCTGATGCCGAATCATGATACTTTAATTTCTTCTCAACAGCAGACTGAAGGATAGTAAACAGTGTTTATTGGCGTTTATTTGCTCACTATACCACCCATACTCATCCTGAAAATATTAACTAATCAGCTTAGTGCTTAAGTTTTGTTTATTAGTGCTGTTGATTAGAACTGTTTCTCAATGCTATTCCTATCTTATTCGATAGTCTGGATGCTAGGTATTGTTTTACTATATAAATTATACTATAAATTTTAATATAATCAAAACTTTAAGTTTTGCTAAAAATTTGTCTAATCTGAGTCGGAATCGTTTCAGAATCAAGCTTTAAGCTCATCGTTACCGATGAATTGTTTGACAGGACTTATGAAAAACTGGTAAAAAACTGGGCATCCAACTCCCATATGTAGTAGGAATAAGTAGTAGGGATAAGTAGTAGGGATAAGTAATAGGGTGCGTTAATAACCCACCCTGTAGTAGGTAGAGTTACTGGGTAAGTCCTGTTTAAGGGTCGTGTCCAAACAAACCACCTGTGAAGAAATCTTCAGGGCGACTAAAGCTGCTATTTAGCTACCGGTAGTCGCTGATGGGATAAACCCGTGCATCAAAGCGCTACCTCAGTTTTTGATTCCCGCTCCTGCCTAGACAGGGCTTGATTGCCTCAGAGGATTTTTTGTAAGCATATACACCTTTAAGGTTTTTGTGTCAATTAGCAAACGTGATCGATCCTAGAAGTAAAGAAAGTGACTCAAACTAACTTAGATTTTCTCGCCGAAACCGATCCCACGATAGCCACCTATCTGGGAGAAGAACTCCAACGTCAACGGGAGCATCTCGAACTTATTGCTAGTGAGAACTTCACCTCCCCAGCGGTGATGGCAGCACAAGGCTCAGTGCTAACTAACAAATATGCTGAGGGATTGCCCGGAAAGCGCTACTATGGCGGCTGTGAGTTCATTGACAAAGTCGAACAAGTAGCGATTGACCGTGCTAAAGAACTCTTTGGTGCTGCTCATGCCAATGTTCAGCCCCATTCTGGCGCTCAAGCAAACTTTGCGGTATTTCTAACCTTACTAAAACCTGGTGACAAGATTATGGGGATGGATTTGTCCCATGGCGGACACCTCACCCATGGGTCACCAGTGAATGTTTCCGGTAAATGGTTTGAGGTGTGTCAGTACGGTGTCAGCCAGGAAACTGAGCAATTGGACTATGGTCAGATTCGGGAACTTGCTCTGAAAGAGCGTCCCAAACTGATTATTTGTGGCTATTCCGCCTATCCCCGAATCATTGACTTTGAAAAATTCCGGGCCATTGCTGATGAAGTGGGTGCCTACCTGATGGCGGATATAGCTCATATTGCTGGTTTAGTTGCCACTGGTCATCACCCTAATCCTGTTCCTCACTGCCATGTGGTCACTACTACCACTCACAAGACCCTGCGTGGTCCACGAGGTGGCTTGATTCTGACTAATCAATCGGATTTGGGTAAAAAGTTCGATAAGGCAGTGTTTCCCGGAACTCAGGGAGGTCCGTTGGAACATGTGATTGCTGGTAAAGCTGTTGCGTTTGGGGAAGCCTTGACCCCAGCATTCAAAACCTATTCTGCCCACGTGATTGAAAATGCTAAGGCTTTGGCAAGGGCACTGCAAAACCGGGAGTTAAAGATTGTTTCTGGTGGTACAGATAACCATGTATTACTGGTAGATTTGCGCTCTATTGGTATGACAGGTAAGCGAGCTGACCAACTGGTGAGCGGTGTCAAGATTACGGCTAACAAAAACACTGTTCCGTTTGACCCAGAGTCGCCCTTTGTCACCAGTGGCTTGCGCCTAGGTTCCCCAGCCATGACTACCCGAGGCATGGGAGTGGCAGAATTTACTGAGATTGGTAATATTATTGCCGATCGCTTACTGAATCCAGAGGATGAGCAAGTGGCAACTGAATGTCGTCAGCGTGTGGGACAATTATGCGATCGCTTTCCTCTGTATCCCCATCTGGCCAGTCTTGTACCAACTTTGGTCTAAGGCTTGATGTTTGACAGTTAAGCCTCAGCATAACACCTACAGTAGGGTGACCTAATAATCGACCCTACTGTAGACTTACTAGGTAAGTCCTGTTCCTCAGTATGTGTTAAAGTACAAAGGCTATTGTGGACTTACTATGCCAAACTGTTAGTTAAAATTAATCAGAAAGTACCTATCAATTGATTGGATTATTTAAAATTTAAAATAACTAAAAAAATATTGGTTAAAAAAAGTTTCTAAGATTAGAAAGCCTGATTTAGCTTAGAAGATAAGTAAGAGTAATAAAAACAGGTATTTATTTTATTTTGTAAAAATCATGTAATACCGAGCTTAGCTTTCATAAAAAGAGTGAAAAGTATTGCTTAATTAAAAATAAGTAGGATTGGAGAGTTTGGTAGTTTAAAAAAAATCTTATAAAGAATATCAAACTATCGAACAATAAGGATTAGAAAAATTTGACATAGCAGCCAGTTATGTAGAGCCATTCATTATTGATTGAGAAACACTATATATAGCATTTCAAAATAAAATCTGAAAACGCAACAGTTTAAAAAGTACTATAAGTGTGGGACAATAATAGAATAGCCGAAAAAAATAAATGAGATCTTGCCCCTGAGGCATAATAAATGAGTGCAGAAATTATTTGTGTAGGTACTGAACTGCTGCTGGGGGATATTCTCAACAGCAATTCTCAGTTTTTAGCCCAGGAGCTAGCGGCATTGGGGATTCCTCACTACTATCAAACAGTAGTGGGAGATAATATCGGGCGTTTACAGCAAGTCTTGGAAATTGGTAGTGAGCGCTCCACTATCCTAGTATTTACTGGTGGTCTTGGTCCGACGCCCGATGACTTGACCACGGAAGCGATCGCTAAATTTTTTGGCGCTACTCTGATTGAAGAACCGGATGTTATTGAGGACATCACTCAGAAGTTTGCCCGGCGGGGACGTCAATTAACTACCAATAACCGCAAGCAAGCCCTAATTCCAGAAGGGGCACAAGTATTACCCAACTTGAATGGAACAGCTCCTGGTATCATCTGGAAACCCCGTGCTGATTTAACCATTCTCACGTTTCCTGGTGTTCCTAGGGAAATGCACCAGATGTGGCGAGACACGGCTGTTCCCTATCTCAAAAGCCAAGGTTGGGGTAAAGAAATCGTTTATAGCCGGATGTTGCGGTTTTGGGGGATTGGAGAATCGGCTTTGGCTGAGAAAGTTGCTCCCTTTTTTGACCTTACCAACCCCACGGTTGCTCCCTATGCTAGTAAGGGACAAGTGAGGTTAAGAGTTTCGGCCCGTGCGGGTTCAGAAACTGAAGCGCAACAGTTAATTGAACCAGTAGCGCAAAAATTACAGGAGATTGGGGGAATTAACTATTTCGGTACTGACACCGATACCCTAGCCTCAGTAGTGGGTCAACTATTAACGGCTGGCTCAGAAACGTTGAGCGTAGCGGAATCCTGCACTGGTGGCGGTATTGGGAGTATGATAACCAGTGTCCCGGGGAGTTCTAATTATTTTCTCGGGGGTATCATTGCTTATGATAACGCTGTGAAAACTGGTGTACTGGGAGTGAATTCCTCAGATTTGAAGGCGATGGGGGCGGTAAGTAAGGTTGTAGCAGAGCAAATGGCAACGGGAGTGCGATCGCTTCTTTCTTCAACCTGGTCACTGAGTATTACAGGCATAGCTGGACCTGGAGGCAATACCGATACCAAGCCTGTGGGTCTAGTTTACATTGGTCTAGCCGGACCAGATGGCATTTTAGAATGCTACAAGTACACCTTGGGTCAACATCGGAGTCGGTCTGACCTACGTCACATCAGCGCCTGCTATGCCCTTGATCGCCTACGGTGCAAATTGCTAAATCGGTGAACTTGTTAGTTAGGGTTAGTTAGCAGGCAGTAGTGCACCCGATCACCCTTTTCAATCTAATTTCAAGCTAAATCCCTGCACTTGGGGGCCAGGTGGTGAAAATAAACACCACCACAGTAGCGATCGCAAGCATTCCCTGAATCAAATTTCCTACCAATGAACCGACCACAATCCCCAAGCCAGCTTTAAACGATTGCTTAATTCTAGGCTGTAACTTTAACTTCCGTTGATAGAGAAACTCACCTAAAAACGCCCCTAACAACGGTCCAAGCAAAATCCCTAGTAACGGTCCGCCGAAGGGCAAGGCGGGTAAAAGACCAAACACCCCCATGAACAAGCCGATTATGGAACCAATTTGTCCCCAATTACTCGCACCAGCTTTTTTTGCTCCCCAGTAAGCGGCTAAAAAATCGACCCCCATACCGAGTAGCAACACAAAGATTGCTACGCCCAATGCCCAGGTGACGCTACTAAAGCCCTCAGCAATACCCCAAATTAGGGTGGCAGCTAAAATCAACATGGCACCGGGAATGCCAGGAACAACCGAACCAATAATGCCTACTAGCATCAGCAGAATCAGGAACCAGTACAAAATGATTAACCACATTATTTAAATTCGAAGCGGTACCCACATCTTAGAAATGACCAGAGAGAGTATTGGCGAGTTTATCAGCAATCCCCTCAATCCAATTTTCATCTTGTTTAGTGTAACTTCGGGGAGCATTGGCTGCCAAAATTAGCGCTCCTTGGTTGCCAATCGGTTGACATATGACACCTTGTGTGTTATTAGGCAAGTAGTCAAATTCAAGTCGCCCTGGATAGAGCTTCAGGTTAACGAGATAGACGGCTTTTTGAGTTTCCAGGACCCGCTTGAGAATTGCTCCAGGCTCGACTTGGGGATTTTTGCCCAATATCCCTCGCCGCAGCAAGACTTTGCCTTGGTATACCACTACAAGCGATCGCGTTACTGTATTAGTCAGTAATAGATGGGATGCCCAGGCTAATTCAGTTTTTACCTGATCTGGCAGCTCGGTCGCGAGGTCGAAACCCTCTTCGCCAATCAGTTTAACGGCATCAGGAGGTTTGGGCTGTACCTGCTGCCACAGTAAACCTGTCAAAATCAATACAGCACAAACAATTACCCCGACAGCATCAGAACGAGCTTGAGAATTGGTAAGCTGGGAGGTTAATAAACGGTTGATCAGCAACAGGCCCCCTGCCAATCCTCCAACCGCAAATGGCAGCAGCCGCAGTACATCATTTTGGTCGGGTTTAGCCATCATTCACCTGTTGGTTGTTAGTTCAGGACTTACGCAGCTCAAAGGAAACATCAAGGTGTACTATTTTTCATCTGGTTCAATTATCCGTTGGAACAAATAACCTGTACCTCGTGCGGTGAGAATTAGCTCAGGATTACTCGGGTCATCCTCTAACTTGGCTCGTAACCGGGAGATGTGGACATCTACTACACGGGTATCCACATGGCGTTCGGGGGTATAGCCCCACACTTCCTGCAAAATTTCAGAACGGGAGAATGGTTCTCCGGAACGTCTAACTAATAATTCCAGAAGACTGAACTCCATTCCAGTCAACCGAATCCGCTCATCCCCTTTGTAGACCTGCCGCTTGTTGGTGTCAATTTTGATACTCCCGACATGAATCACGCCAGAACTAGGAATACCGGCAGCTCCCACTTTATCAAACCGCCGCAGTACTGAACGAATACGGGCTTCTAATTCTTTTGGAGAAAAGGGCTTGACCACATAGTCATCTGCTCCTAACTCTAGACCGGTAATCCGGTCAGCAACATCCCCTAAAGCAGTTAGCATAATAATGGGAATGTCTGATTCCTTGCGTAATTCTTGACAGACACCATAACCGTCTAGCTTTGGCATCATCACATCTAACACCACTAGGTCAGGCTCTTGATCACGAAATGTGTTTAGGGCTTCTTCTCCATCGGCGGCTGTGACTACCTCGTAGCCAATCATGGACAACCGAGTTTCTAATATGCGACGGATACTGGCCTCGTCATCGACAACAAGAATTTTTTCTTTATGAGTTTCCAATTGACGTTATACTCCTGAAATGGTGAAGTAAAATTAATGATTTATTAATTTATCAGTAGTTTATCTCTTTAATCTAACGCTTTACAAAGTTGGTTTTATCGTTGAAAATAATATTTTCCTTGGTGGTGAAGTCTTTCTTGACTTTCATTAATGTTAATTTAATTATTGAGTTTTTTTAAGAGTTTTTAAGACTTTTAAAGTAGGATGCCGAAGCCTAAAACGCTCTATGTGTGTAATGCCTGTGGTGCTGAGTCCTCCCAATGGTTCGGCAAATGTCCTGCCTGTGGTACTTACAATTCCTTGGATGAGGTAGCTCCCCCATCCCCGATCAAAATCAGTCGCGGGGGTTGGCAATCCAATACGTATTCCGATAACCACGACCCTAACGCTGGACCGGCTCAACCGAGATCATCCCTTACCTTCTCAGAAATTGTTGATACTGTCCAGATCCGCTTCCCCTCAGGCTATGGAGAACTCGACCGAGTCCTCGGAGGTGGTGTTGTGCCTGGGTCTTTAGTATTAATTGGTGGCGATCCAGGAATTGGCAAATCAACCTTAATGCTGCAAGTTGCCAATCAACTTGCCAAGTTGCATCGCATTCTATACGTTTGTGCAGAAGAATCAGGACAGCAGGTAAAACTGCGAGCATCTCGCCTGGGTGTGGTATCAGCAGAAACCTCTGATCCCGACTCTAATAACGGTAGGGTGAACAAGGAGCCTAAGTCTTCTAAGTCTAAGTCTTCTAAGTCTAAGTCTTCTAAGTCTAAGTCTTCTAAAACCCCCATAGCCGCTCAAGACTCTGACTCTCAAGACTCTGAGTCTCAAGACGCTGATCTTTATGTCCTACCAGAAACCGATTTAGAGGAAATTCTGCGAGAGTTAGAGTCCCTCAAACCTCAGGTAGCAGTGATTGATAGTATTCAAACTCTTTATTTTCCGGCCTTGACCTCTGCTCCTGGTTCTGTTGCTCAAGTGCGGGAATGTACCTCTGCCCTGATGCAGGTAGCAAAGCGGTCAAACATTACTCTATTAATTGTGGGTCATGTGACCAAAGAAGGCGCGATCGCAGGACCAAGGGTACTGGAACACTTAGTCGATACTGTATTGTACTTTGAAGGCGATCGCTTTGCTTCCCATCGACTACTGCGTTCTGTGAAAAACCGCTTTGGGGCTACTCATGAAATCGGTATTTTTGAAATGGTCAGCAACGGTTTGCAGGAAGTCTTGAACCCTTCTGATCTGTTTTTGGGTAACCGAGATGAAATGAGTCCTGGTACTGCTACTGTAGTGGCTTGTGAAGGTACTCGTCCGATTCTCGTAGAATTGCAAGCCCTAGTAAGTCCTGCTAGTTATGGTGCACCCCGTCGCTCAACCACTGGAGTTGATTACAACCGCTTACAACAAATTCTGGCAGTGTTGGAAAAGCGAGTCGGGATTCCCCTATCCAAATTAGATGCTTATGTAGCAACAGCAGGAGGGCTAGGAGTAGAAGAACCAGCAGCTGATTTAGGAATGGCTATTGCCGTAGTAGCCAGTTTTCGCGATCGCGTTGTAGATCCTCGCACCGTTATGATTGGTGAAATCAGCTTAGGGGGGCAAGTGCGACTAGTCTCTCAGATGGAACTCCGACTCAAAGAAGCTGCCAAGTTAGGGTTCAAGCGAGCCATCATACCCAAAGGTCAAACCTTATCTGATCTTGGTATTGAAATTATTCAAGTATCCAGAGTACTAGATGCCATTATTGCTGCCTTGCCTGGGGGATTACGCCAGGACTTCCCTGAAGATATCGAGGATCAGATCTAATATCTAAGATCAAGTTCCGTTGAATACCGATCATAACCAGGAGGGTGGGGAGATGGGGAGATAGGGAGATGGGGAGATGGGGAGATGGGGAGATGGGAAGTGTGGGAAGTGTGGGAGGTGTGGGAAGATGGGGAGATTTTTAGGAAAGGGCATGTGACAGTTAACAAAAATGTCTATTAATCTACCACTAGCTACAAAAATATGGTACATTAAGAGGATGGCATTAATACCACTCCGTAAGGCGGTCGAACTTACGGGACTCTCCAAAAATACATTAAGAAAATATGCCGATGACGGAACTATCAGATGTGAAAGGACACCAGGGGGAACTAGACTCTTTGACTCAAGAGATCTTCTCCGTTTTGGAAAAGCTCCAAAGTCTGAGAGATCACTCCACTCTACAATCTGCTACTGCCGAGTTAGCAGTACAAAACAGCGAGATGATCTTGCCCGCCAAGTCGCCTACCTTCACTCCCTCTTCCCAGAAGCAGAAATCATCAAAGACATCGGCTCGGGGCTTAACTACAACAGGAAAGGACTTAGAGCCATATTGGAACGAGTCGTGTCTGGAGATAAGCTCACGGTTGTTGTTACCTGTAGAGACAGACTTACCCGATTCGGGTTTGAACTCATTGAGTACTTGGTCGGTCTCAACGGTGGAAAAATCCTGGTTCTCGACCAGCCTGAAAGCTGCCCGGAATCAGAACTTACCGCAGATCTTCTTTCCATCATTCACCTCTTCTCCTGTAGGGTTCACGGACTCAGAAAATACGGTAAAAAAATCAAAGAAGATTCGTCTGTTCCTAAACCATGAGCAGGGATTGGCCGTAGGCCACGCGGGGCGCGTTCGGTTATCCGTAAATGGTTTGGAGTGTCCCGTTACGTTTTCAACAAGACCGTCAAAATCCTCCAGGATGGTGAAGTAAAAGCCAACTGGAAAGCTATCAAAACTGACATATTAAACGACCTCCCCGAGTGGTGTAAAGCAGTACCTTATCAGATAAAATCGATAGCGATTAAGGATGCTTGCACCGCTGTCAGGGTCAGAAGTTACCGCAAGGATAGTGGAGCCTTTATAGTTGGCAGGCTATGCAGATAAGGGTTAAAACTTATTGATTAAGGCTCCACTATCCTAAGGTTTCGTCTCCGGAGGCCAAAAAGAAGTACAAAAAGACTTCGCAAATTCAAAGGGTAAGGTTTAGATCGAGGAAAAATCCTACCCAGTCTTGTTATATCCCTAAATCGGCAGTTTCACCTATGGGGGTATATCAGACTAAACTGGGCAAGATAGCTTATTCCGAGACCATTCCTGACAATATTTGCGACAGTAGACTGAGCAGCAGGAATGGGGATTACTATTTGGTCGTCCCCTATCAAGAGACTAAAAATAAAACCGAAAACCAAGGTAGAGTAGTCGCTTGCTTACCCTGGGGTCAGAACTTTTATTACCTTTTTTAGTGAGACATCTGTAGGAAAGATTGGGAATGGAGACTTTTATCGTATTCAACGATTGTGCCAACATCTAGATAATTTGCTATCTAAAATAAGCCAAGCTTGTGGTGGTCAAAAACGTCGGATGATAAAGGCCGCTCGGAGGATGGTAATCAAGATTCAAAACCTAATCAACGAGCTTCATCATAAGACAGCTAGGTTCTTAGTTGACAATTTTTAATCTTACTTCCCACCTTCGAGACTTCTCAGATGTCGAAAAAAGGTAATAGAAAAATCAGATCTAAGACTGTCCGCAATATGCTGACATTCGCCCACTATCGCTTTAAGGAATTCTTGAAGCACAAAGCTCAAGAGACCGGGAAGACGGTGGTGGATGTCTGTGAAGCCTATACTAGTAAGACTGTTAGTTGGACAGGTGAATTGCTAAATATAGGCGGAAGTCGCATTATCAGAGTGGGAGAGTTTGAGAGGGAAAAGAATACCCCGTCCTCAAAGGTCGGGGATGAATATTCCGTCTCAAATAGTGTTAATATAAAAAGTAAGGGTCTCAAAAAAACAGGGCAAAAGACCCTACTCAGCTACCCTGGCCATAGGCCACGCGGGGCGCGTTCGGTGCGCGGGAAAGTCACGCCCAGGTCGATAACAGTCGCCCACGGCTGTGCCTGGGAATCCCCATCCCTGCGACGGGTGGGGAGGAATTATCGGTATATCATATCCTATCTCTTTGATAATGTTCCCGATTCCCGATTCCCGATTCCCGATTCCCGATTCCCGATTCACTCTGCGGCCATAAACTCCAAATAACTACCACTCAACTCCTTGACTGCCAACTCATAAAACTGCTTACCATGTTGCGGTGTTGCTAGGGCTGGATTAGACCCCATACGACCATCGGGATAACGGCGACGAAAATCTGCGGCTCCATAAATTTTGTGTCCAGACGCAACGGTTTCTGATAGGGGTGCTTGTTTAATTGCTTCGGGATAGACATATTGGGTAAGTGCTACCTCAGAAGGAGTAGCATGGGAACCTTCTTGATCCCCATACAATTCTTTAGCTAACTGATAGACAGAACGGCACATAAACCAATTAGCTACCCGACACTGAACCGCTTCACTATTAGGAATCTGTAAATCGCTCAAGTGGGCGTAACTTTCAGAAAACGCTGCTTTAAGGGTAGCGATATTACCCCCATGACCATTGATAAAGAAAAACTTGGTAAACCCAGCTCTAGTCAAGCAAGTTAGGTAGTCTTTGATCACCTGAATTAATGTACTCGGTTTCAAACTGATGCTACCGGGAAAAGCCGTGTGGTGTAGCGCCATCCCGACATTAATGGTGGGAGCAACTAGGGCTAGGGTTGCCTCAGACACACCTTTTGCGATCGCTTCTGCACATATTGCGTCGGTGCCAATCAACCCAGTTGGTCCATGTTGTTCGGTTGAACCAATGGGCAGAATAATCCCTTGTGATTGCTTTAGGTAAGCTTCAATTTCTGTCCAAGTACTCAAATGTAACAGCATGGTTAATTTTTAGAGTGTTAGTTCTTGTGTCATCTGCCCAACTGCTCATTTCAATTAGGTGCAGAGGTTTTGTTTGGCTTTAATGCCTATGGATCCCCCCTAACCCCCCTTATTAAGGGGGATTTTCTCTTAATTAGGCAAAATGGCTCCATAATCTATCCGCAGCCAGATAAGATTTTGGTAAAAATCCGGTTAATTGATGATTAAGTCAATATTCTGATTGACAGATGCGTGGCACTGCTTGTATATCTTGACTTGTAACCTCAGTTACCAACTTTTCTTACTTTATGCTTGCTCTCGACATACCCCACAGTCCTTCCGGTTCAGAACTGACCAAGGCTAAACATGTCTTAGTGGTGGAAGACGAAGAACTAATCCGAGAAATGATCGTCCTAGCCCTGGAAGAAGAAGGTTACGAGGTTTTAACTGCTTCGGACGGCGCTACAGCTTTGAGTATGCTTCAGGATAGCGATCAAACTGGTTACTCTGTGGATTTGCTCATATTAGACCTAATGTTACCTCAGGTTAATGGTTTAGATCTGTGTCGGTTGCTACGTTATCGAGGAAATCCCATTCCGATCATGATTCTCAGTGCCAAAGCTAGTGAAACAGATCGGGTTTTAGGTTTGGAAGTTGGTGCAGACGACTACCTCACTAAACCGTTCAGTATGCGGGAGTTGATTGCTCGTTGCCGAGCCTTAATTCGTCGCCAACACTTGAATGGTATGACTCCAACACCAGTGCAGCAATTCCGAGAGATCAAGCTGTACCCCCAAGAGTGTCGGGTGACGGTTCGGGGAGAAGACGTTAATTTATCTCCCAAGGAGTTTCGACTTTTGGAGTTATTTATTAATAATCCCCGCCGAGTTTGGTCTCGGGAGCAATTAATTGATCAAGTATGGGGAATGGATTTTGTGGGAGATACTAAAACCGTCGATGTTCATATTCGCTGGTTACGGGAAAAATTAGAGGAAGACCCTAGTAAACCAGAATACCTGATCACTGTACGCGGTTTTGGTTATCGGTTTGGATAAATAATCAAGGATAGAGAAAGGATAGAGAAAGGATAGAGAAAATATCAAGAATCAAGGATAAATAATGAATGGAATATGAAGGAGAGATAAAGGATAAAGTAGTATAAAGTACGAAGTCCTTAATACTTCATATTTTTTTAATTATGATCCTCCTAGCATTTTTACTAGGTCTGGCTTTGGGAATTGGGCTGTGGCTGTGGCAGCAGCACCAACTCAAACGACGGCTACAGCAAATGTTGGGAACACTACAGGCGGATGCTACCAGCAACTCATTGTCGGCAGTTTCTCGTTTGCGGCAAGCGATCGCAAGAGCCAATCACCAACGAGAAGTGATGGAGCACGAACTGCAAACCTGGCAAGAATTACTTCAGGTAGCACCCTTAGGTTATTTTCTGGTGGATGAAGAAAACCAGTTACTCTGGTGCAACCAGCAAGCACGTCAGTTATTACATATTCATGACTGGGAGTCAGGAGAAATCCGGTTATTCCTGGAGTGGGTGCGTTCCTACGAATTAGATCAGCTGATTCAAACTACCCGTCAGCAGCAGCAAGCTGGGATCTGTGAATGGGTATTTCACCCCAGTTGCTTAAATGGGGAGGCCATGGGTGAAATGCGATCGCTTTATCTAAGAGCTTCCAGTTGGCCCTTACCCCAGAAACAAGTTGGTGTGTTTCTGGAAAATCAACAACCTTTGGTAGAACTGGCTGAGTCTCGCAACCAGTGGTTTGGGGATTTAGCCCACGAACTAAGAACCCCCTTAACCTCCATTAGTTTAGTGGCGGAAACGTTACAGAGCCGTCTGGAGCCTCAGGAAAGCCGCTGGGTACAGAAAATGCTGGCAGAAGTCAAACGCCTGATTCAGCTTGTGGAAGATTGGCTGGAAATTAGTAAACTCAAGCAAGACCCGACTCTACATCTTAACTGTCAATCCATAGAACTAAAGAGTTTAATTTTTAGGGTCTGGCAAACCCTAGAACTCCTAGCTCAACAGAAAGACTTAACCCTTGCCTATCATGGACCCAATCAAGTGTATCTGCAAGCGGATCCCTCTCGCCTGACTCAGGTGTTTCTGAATTTATTTGACAACAGTATTAAACACAGTCCATCTCAGGCTGCCATTCGAGTTGAGGTTAATGCTATCTCTTCCCAGAAGGCGGCTGTTTGCGATACTTGGATTCAAATTAAGGTGATCGACGCAGGAGATGGTTTTGCCGAGTCAGATTTACCCCGTGTCTTTGAGCGACTTTACCGGGGAGATCAGTCAAGGGCTAGAGAGCAGACTAATTATAGTAATGGAAACCCCTTACCTGTTCGTGGTGGCAGTGGTCTAGGACTATCCATTGTGCAGCAAATTATTGAAGCTCACGGTGGCTCTATCCTAGCCACCAATCACTGGGAAACAGGTGGTGCCTGTATAGAAATTGCACTTCCAGATACTACCAAAGGTTGATTCAATTTGCTATTACTAAGTGTTATAGTGTCTTATCCTGCTCGCCCTGGTAGGTTGTTTGGTTAAAGGTTAAAGGTTGAAAGTTAAAGGTTTAAGGTTAAAGGTTAAAAGTTGTTTGGTTGTTACCGTAGCGTGGCCAATAGGCCAAGGTTGTTGGCCCTTGGCGTTCCCGTAGGGTAGGTTCCGTAGCGTGGCCCATAGGCCAAGGTTTAATAACCAGCTAACCTGTAACCAGCTAACCTGTAACTAGCTAACCTATAACCAGCTAACCTATAACCAGCTAACCTGTAACCAGCTAACCTGTAACCAGCTAACCTGTAACCCCTAAAACTTTCATTGAACTACTGCCTGTTAATTTGTTCACCGGAAGGATGGCTAAGGGCGATTGGCCGTAGGCCACGCTACGCGATCGCATCTAATCTTGATGTGCTGTTGGCCAGTTATTTATGTTACCGGAAAGCTTTGCTCCCCATGCATAAATGTAAAGGACAGGAGCTTCCAGTCTTCCCTTACCAATCTGATTTTATGGTGAGTTTATTTTCTCATACTAGTTCTGTGAGCAACATGTCTGAGCGTTCTCACTTCCAGCGCTCCCTGAAGCGTTTGGCACAAGATGTTTTGCGTATGGGGGCTCTGGTAGAGCAATCTTTTCGACTGAGCCATCAAGCCCTCTTTGAGCGCAATCTCGAGACTGCCCAACATCTTGCCTCTCTTGATAAGCGCATTGATGGCTACTATCACCAAATTGAGATGGAATGTGTGACGCTAATGGCTCTGCAATCTCCCGTTGCCCAAGATTTACGGCTTCTGAGTGCCTTTATGCAACTAGTACGAGATTTAGAGCGCATTGGTGATTATGCTGAAGACCTGGCAGAACTATCAATAAAGCTGTTTCCTTATCCACCCCATGCCTGTATGCCAGAGGTTGAACTGATGTCTCATCATGCCCAAGCTATGCTGGCAACAAGTTTGAAAGCCCTAGCGGATTTAGATGCCATTGCTGGGCAAACGGTCAAAAAGCTGGACGACACCGTAGACGATGCCTATGACCAAGTGTATCAAACCTTGGCCAGTCAGCGGGATATCAAGGGTGTTGTTGAACCAATTCTTTTACTAGGACTAGTGATTCGCCATTTAGAACGAATGGCTGACCATGCTACCAATATCGGTCAACGAGTCTCTTATATTGTCACTGGTCACCGTTCAGGAGTTATTCCTAGCCGTTAAGTTCACGAATTACATAGCAATCCGATCTGAGTTTTTAAATACCAGAACAAGCCAACAGGGCAAAGATGGGTAAGAATCTGAACCGCTGGCTTGTTGACGTTGCAATTAGGATTGCTATACCATATTCTAGCCAGATAATATGCTAGCCGTAAACATAAAAGCGTCCTTCTTAACCTGAGTATTACCAAAGCCTTACCTCCTCTTCAACCTCAACCGGTAAAATCTAGAGCGCACAGACAGCTATTGCTCTGTTGCTTAAAAACATTGGTATCCTACGTCACTACAATCGAGTATTTTTCTCGAAAAGCTAGCTCCCCTGATCACACAAAAAATGATATGCTAATCCAGAGTAGTCCTATAACTAACGAATTTTAGTGGTTGTAGGAAAAAGTGGCGGACTCAGTTGAGTCCAAGAGTGTTGTCTACTAGGTGTGAGGTTGATTGAGAAATCATGTCAACAAGTTTTTGGAATACGATCAAATATAGTCCCGCTTTGCTAGGGGCTTCACTGCTGGTGGCTAACAGCGCCTATGGTGCTCCCAGCCTTGAGGAATCTTCTACTGAAGCTCAAGTGGCTCCACAAGAGCTAACGGTTGCCCAGGCTACTGGTGAGTCTAACTCGGAAATTTTAAAACAAATCAATATCTACAACAACGAGGGCAGGGATGTAGATTCGATCGACCAGGTCACCAGTGTTTCCCAACTGCGGGACGTATCTCCTGGTGACTGGGCCTATGAAGCTTTGCGCTCTCTGGTAGAACGGTATGGCTGTATTGCTGGTTATCCTAACCGCACATTCCGTGGAAACCGGGCAACTACTCGTTATGAATTTGCGGCTGGTTTGAATGCTTGCTTGAACCAGATTGAGCGGTTAATTGCAGCTAGCACCGCTGACTTTATTACCCGGGAAGACCTGGAAACCCTGCAACGGCTGATTCAAGAATTTGAATCCGAATTGGCTACCCTAGGGGCACGGGTGGATAACCTAGAAGGTCGGGTGGCTTTCCTAGAAGACCATCAGTTCTCCACCACCACCAAACTAAAAGGGGAGGTTCTGTTTACCTTCGCTGGTGCCTTTGGGGAAGAACAAGCTGATGGTAGTGGGGATGACATTGATGAAAACATTACCTTAAGTAACCGGGTACGTCTGAACTTCGATACCAGCTTCACCGGTAAAGACCGGTTGAGAACTCGTTTGCAGGCAGGAAACTTTACTAGTCTCGCTGGTGTGACTGGTACGGACATGGCTCGCTTGGGTCATGATGCTGGTGGTGGAAACGATGTTGGCATTAATGACTTGTACTACCGTTTCCCCATTGGTAAGAAATTCAGGGGTTATGTGGGAACCACTGGCCTGGACTTGGATAACATTTTCAACCCGACCAACCCCTTCCTGGCAAGCAGTGGCAGTGGTGCCTTATCCCGGTTTAACCGCCGTAACCCCCTAACCCTTCGCGGAGCAGAGGGAGCTGGTGCCGGTTTCAGCTATAAATTTAGTGATGCCTTGAAACTATCAGTACTTTATCTAGCTGATGATGGTGATGCGCCTAATCCCGGTGAGGGCTTAGGATTGTTCAATGGTTCTTATAGTGCTGGTGCTGAACTGGCTATTTCACCGATTGATAACTTGGATCTATCTTTGATCTACGTCCGTAGCTACCAGCGAGAAGGGGATATCAATCTTTCCGGTAGCACTGGTAGTCCCTTAGCTAAGCGCCCCTTCGGCAACGGCGTGCCTACCTCGGCTAATCGCTTAGGAGCACAAGCTAGTTTTCGCTTGACTGAACAAATTCATCTCGGCGGTTGGTTTGGTTATATTGATGCTGAAGCGGAAGATGATAATGGTACGGTGGAAGAGGGTGACAATGCTGACATTGTCACTTGGGCAGCCAACCTGTCTTTCGTCGATGTTGGCAAAGAGGGAGCTGTGTTCAGTATTGCCGGGGGTATGCCACCTAAGGCTACCGAAGTTGATGGGGGTGACGAAGATGAGGATACTTCCTACCTGATTGAGGCACAGTACAAATTCCCCATTACCAAGAACATCCTGATTACTCCAGGAGCCTACGTGATTTTCAATCCTAATCACGATGATGACAATGATACGATTTGGGTTGGAGCCATCCGTACAACTTTTAGGTTCTAGGGAAACATTCTAGTTAAAAATTCTAGTTAAAAATTCTAGGTTTTGCTATCAGCTATCTGCTGTCAGTTATCAGCAGATAGCTGACTTTTGTAAGATAAAGCCTTACCTCCCCTTCAACTTCAACCGGTATAATCGCACTTCCCATAGAAATTCATTGCTCTGTTGCAGGACTTACGCGGTTAACTTGATTTCGCCCCCCTAGCCCCCCAATTCTGGGGGGTAATGATGTCAAAGTCCCCCAGAATTGGGGGATTTAGGGGGCAAATGCGTAAGTCCTGTGTTGGTTATCGAGACTGGTATCTTAAGTGACTAGAATCGAGGATGAGTATCTTTCTCGAATAATCACAAACAATGATATACTAATCCAGAGTTGTCCTAGACATAACTAATTTTAGTGGTTATGATTAAGGGTTGCGGACTAATTCGAGTCCAAGAGTATAATCTATTAGGGTTGAGGTTGATTGAGAAATCATGTCAACAAGTTTTTGGAATACGATCAAATATAGTCCCGCTTTGCTAGGGGCTTCATTACTGGTGGCTAACAACGCCTATGGTGCTCCCAAGCTTGACGCATCTTCTACTGAAACCCTTCCGGCTCTACAACAGCTATCGGTTGCCCAGGCTAAGGGTGAGTCTAAGGGTGAGTCTAACTCGGAAATTTTGAAACAAATCAATCTCTACAACAACAACAGTACTGATGTAGATTCGATAGACCAGGTGACCAGTGTTTCCCAACTGCGGGATGTATCTCCTGGTGACTGGGCCTATGAAGCTCTGCGCTCTCTGGTAGAACGGTATGGTTGTATTGCTGGTTATCCTAACCGCACATTCCGTGGAAACCGGGCAACTACTCGTTATGAATTTGCGGCTGGTTTGAATGCTTGCTTGAACCAAATTGAGCGATTAATTGCGGCGAGCACCGCTGATTTTATTACCCGGGAAGACTTGGAAACCCTGCAACGGCTGATTCAGGAATTTGAAGCGGAACTGGCTACCCTAGGGGCACGGGTGGATAACTTAGAAGGTCGAGTAGCTTTCCTAGAAGACCATCAGTTCTCTACTACCACCAAACTCAAAGGGGAGGTGATCTTTACCTTCGCTGGTGCCTTTGGGGAAGAACAAGCTGATGGTAGTGGGGATGACATTGATGAAAACATTACCTTAAGCAACCGGGTACGTTTGAACTTAAATACCAGCTTCACCGGGAAAGACCGGTTGAGAATTCGTTTGGAGGCAGGAAACTTTACTCAACTCAGTGATGTGACCGGTACCGACATGGCTCGCTTGGGTCATGATGCGGATAGTGGCAACGATGTTGAAATTCCTGACGTGTTCTACCGTTTCCCCATTGGTACAAAAACCACGGCTTATGTGGGAACATCTGGACTTGCTATAGATGACCCTTTTGACCCCAACAACCCCTTCCTGGAAAGCAGTGGCACTGGTGGCTTATCGCGGTTTGTCCGCCGTAACCCCGTAACCCTTCGCGGACCAGAGGGGGCTGGTGCCGGTTTAACCTATGAATTTAGTGATGCCTTGAATCTATCACTACTTTATCTAGCTGATGATGGCGATGCGCCTAGTCCTGCTGAGGGAGATGGATTGTTCAATGGTGCCTATAGCGCTGGCGCTCAATTGGGGATTTCCCCCATTGATAACTTGGAGATATCTTTGACCTACGTCCGTAGCTACCAGCCAGGAGAGGATGTGAATCTTTCCGGTAGCACTGGTAGTGACTTGGCCAAGCAACCCTTTGGGGAGACGGCTACCTCTGCTAATCGCTTTGGAGCACAAGCTAGTCTTCGCCTGAGCTCACAAATTCACCTAGGCGGTTGGTTTGGTTATGTTGATGCGATCGCAGAAGATGATAATGGTGCGGTGTCTGAAGGTGACAATGCTGACATCTTCACTTGGTCAGCTAACCTGTCTTTCGTGGATTTTGGCAAAGAGGGAGCTGTGCTGAGTTTTGCTGGAGGTGTGCCACCTAAGGCTACGGAAATTGATGGTACTGATGCAGAAGATGATACTTCTTACCTGATTGAAGCACAGTACAAATTCCCCATCACCCAGAACATCACGATTACTCCAGGAGCCTACGTGATTTTTAATCCTAATCACGATGATGACAATGATACGATTTGGGTTGGAGCGATCCGTACCACCTTTAGATTCTAGGTAAAACAGGACTTACGCAAATGCCCCCTAAATCCCCCAATTCTGATACCGCTGGCGAACTTAATATTTGTTTACAAAATAGTGAGCAGATGTGGAAAATATCCTTTGTTTGTCGTTGGTGTGGAACTATAAGTTGAAACAATTGTATTAGTTGTCAAACTGAGGAGTTGCCCCAATGTGCTTTAGAATTGAGAAAATAGCACCGATACCACCACAGACAGCAACCATTGCTCGCTCAGCTTTTCCCAAAGGGAGTATAGTAATGAGTATCAGGGATGAATTGGGAATTCTATATCAGGATGAGCAGTTGAGAGCCTTGTTTCCATCAAAGCAAGGGCAACCGGCATCGGGATGCTTGGAGGTTAGCGCTGATTACAGTCATGCAGTACATAGAGGACTTAACGGATGCTCAAGCAGCCCAAGCAGTGCGAGGACGAATCGATTGGAAATATGCGTTAAGTTTGCCTTTAGCAGACCCTGGTATCGATAGTTCAGTATTGAGTGAGTTTCGAGGTCGATTAGTGAAAGCCAAAGCCGAAGAGTTGCTGTTAGATCGACTTTTGGAACGATGTCAAGAGCGGGGATGGCTGAGTGGGGGCGGGGTGCAACGCAGCGACTCAACTCATGTGTTAGCAGCAATTCGGGTGATGCATCGTCTAGAAGTGGTTGGTGAGACCTTACGAGCAGCACTCAATAGTCTGGCTGTAGCAGTACCGCAATGGCTTCAGGAAAAAGTTCCGGTAGAGTGGTTTTCGCGCT
>NZ_MKZS01000001.1:7454006-7487720 GCF_001942495.1 Moorena bouillonii PNG | reverse complement strand
GGTTGAAGGTTGAAGGTTGAAGGTTATTTGGTTGAAGGTTATTTGGTTGAAGGTTGAAGGTTGAAGGTTATTTGGTTGAAGGTTATTTGGTTGAAGGTTGAAGGTTGAAGGTTATTTGGTTGAAGGTTATTTGGTTGAAGGTTGAAGGTTGAAGGTTATTTGGTTGAAGGTTATTTGGTTGAAGGTTATTTGGTTGAAGGTTATTTGGTTGTCAGGTTGTGGCAGGATACGGGCAAGATGCCCGTTCCACCAACATGCCCGTTCCACTAAGATGCCTATTCCACCAACATGCCCTACTCCCTACTCCCTACTCCCTACTCCCTACTCCCTATTCCCGACTCCCGACTCCCTACTCCCTACTCCCTACTCCCTACTCCCGACTCCCTACTCCCTACTCCCCATCCATAGAGCCCCAATTACCAGAAGGAATAAAACTCGCCCAATAAATGGGATGGTTATACTCTGGACTTCCTAGCATTTGCAACTGAATCCTTCGCAAAGCCTCAGAACGCCCTTGGTTATCCTTCAATCCTTGATAATAAGACACCATTAGATACTTCGTAGCCTCATCATTCACGTTCCACAAACTAATGACTTGGCTTTCTGACCCAGCAATCACTAAAGCTCGACGCAATCCATATATTCCTTCTCCAGCACTGATATTGCCTAAACCTGTATTACATGCTGATAACACCACTAGCTTTGTACCTGATAAATTTAATCCGGTTGCTTCTAAGGCTGTAAAGATGCCATCTTCATGATCATTTTCTCGCTTGTTGTCCTTAATTCCTGCTAATGCTAACCATGACTGAAGTAAAGCATTATCCCCATTAGTAAACTCTTCCGAATCAGGTCTTTCTTGGAAGAAACCATGGGTAGCGATATGTAGTATTCTGGGACGAGTAACCTGTTTCAATGCTGCTTCATTAGCGTGAGCACCCAACAAGGGCTCTACACCCAGCATCTTTGCGATCGCATTCACTTCCTCAAGAGCACCCGGTAAAGGCGATAAGCCCCACTCGGAAGGATTAAAGTCACGTAAGCTGCGGGTTGCTACTATCTGGTTTTCTTCCCCAAGGGCAGTAGTTTGAGCGGAATTATCAAAGTCTGGTGCTCCCAAAAGTACTGGTTGGGTAAGCTTGGGATTAGGATTGGATAATCTCAGTAAATCCCTACCGGAGGTGAGGTAGGTAAAACCATAGCTTTCTACTAAATACCGGTTGTCTTCATCTACTAAAGCTTCAAAGGGGATGAGGTTGAGGAAGCTGTCTGGAGACAATAAAATCCTGCGGCTATTTCCCAACAAAGGACGAACTTTCGCCATCAGCTTCTCATCTACATTGCGGGCTGCTTGTTTTACCTTAGAGATGGGAAGATATACGGTTTGAAGGGATAATTCAAGTGTCTCCCATAGAGATTTAAACGCATCTACTTCCCCTAAATCCATGCCTTGGGGTGAGCCTTGAGAACGGAGTACATAGGCGGCATAACGGGGATTACCAAAACTATCCTCTTGGGGATTGTAGGGTTTGTATTCTACAAATTCTACCAGTGCCGTATCTTCAGGAATCAGTTGTTGAATAGTTTCGATGGTAACTGGTTGATTGATTTGGGCAAATTCACGACTGCGCCGACTAATTTTTGCGACTAGTTCCTGTTCCTGATTAGTTAATTCATTGAGTTGATTACGATATTCTTCAAGGGAAAGCTTATCGGGTCGGTTGTAGGTGAGGTTAGCGAGTTGGGTGCGAGTATTGTTGAGTCGGTCTAGTAATTTTTGGCTTTGGAAATCTAAGCGTTTACGCAACAGTTGCTGACTATGGGTCAAGAAATCGAGTAAACGACCTTTGCGACGGAGGATAGTTGTTAACGCTAGACCAGCTGCTCTTTCATGATCAGGAGCTGAATTTAGGTGTAGAGAAATGGCTGCATCCCTTGTGCCAGAGATAGTTTTAATGTAGTCCCGTTTTTGCTTTTCAGCACCAGAAACGAGATTACGTTCCAGATTGAGTTCTTGGATGTCTAATCCTGCTTCGAGAAACTCTAGGGCTTGCTGAATGTTTCCTTGACTTTGATGTAAAACAGCTAAATTATTGAAGGTTCTTGCTACATATGTGTGTTCGTTACCCAGCAACCGTCTGTTCATCTCCAAGGCTTGGGTATACAAGGGTTCCGCCTGTTGGTACCTTCCCATGGATTTGTAGAGTTCCGCCAGATTATTGAGGCTTAATGCCACTAATGGGTGTTTGCTCCCCAGCAACCGTCTCCACATCTCCAAAGCTTCGGTATACAAGGATTCCGCCTGTTGGTACCTTCCCATGGATTTGTAGAGTCCCGCCAGATTATTGAGGCTTTTTGCCAGATCTGGGTGTTCGTTTCCCAGCAACCGTCTGTTCATCTCCAAGGCTTTGGTATACAAGGGTTCCGCCTGTTGGTACCTTCCCATTAATTGGTAGAGTAAAGCCAGATTATTCAGGCTTAATGCCAGATCAGGGTGTTCTTTACCCAGTAACCGTCTGTTCATCTCCAAAGCTTGGGTTAACAAGGGTTCCGCCTGTTGGTATCTTCCCATGGATTGGTAGAGATTAGCCAGATTATTCAGGCTTTTTGCCACTAATGGGTGTTCCTGCCCCAGCAACCGTCTATACATCTCCAAGGCTTGGGTTAACAAGGGTTCCGCCTGTTGGTACCTTCCCATTGCACGATATAGTTCTGCCAGATTATTCAGGCTTTTTGCCACTAATGGGTGTTGGTTACCCAGCAACCGTCTGTTCATCTCCAAGGATTGGGTATACAAGGGTTCCGCCTGTTGGTACCTTCCCATTAATTGGTAGAGTAAAGCCAGATTATTCAGGCTTTTTGCCACTAATGGGTGTTCCTGCCCCAGCAACCGTCTATACATCTCCAAAGCTTCGGTATACAAGGGTTCCGCCTGTTGGTACTTTCCCATTGAATAGTAGAGTGCCGCTAGATTATTGAGGCTTTGTGCCACAGATGGGTGTTCTTGACCCAGTAACAGTCTCCACATCTCCAAAGCTTGGGTATACAAGGATTCCGCCTGTTGGTACCTTCCCATTAATTGGTAGAGTAAAGCCAGATTATTGAGGCTAGTTGCCACATTAGGGTGTTCGTTCCCCAGCAACTGTCTCCACATTTCCAAGGCTTGGGTATACAAGGGTTCCGCCTCTGAATACCTTCCCATGGATTGGTAAAGTACCGCGAGATTATTGAGGCTGGTTGCCACATCTGCGTGTTCTTCCCCGAGCAACCGTCTCCTCATATCCAAGGCTTGAGTTAACAAGGGTTCCGCCTTTTCGTACCTTCCCATTGCATCGTAGAGTAACCCCAGATTATTGAGGCTTTCTGCCACATCTGCGTGTTCTTCCCCGAGCACTTGCTGTCGAATCCTCAAAGCTTCCCGGGCGAGGGGAATCGCTTCGGAGTATTTCCCTTGCTCCTTCAGTACCCATGCTTGTTGACTCAGTTGTTCAGCTTTGGTTAGTTGTGCTTGTGCTGATTCCTGTTGTTGGGCAATGGTAGTTTGTCCCACTGTGGGCTGGGGCGTAATTAGTCCTACTGAGATCAAACTAACTAGAGCTGTTACCCAAATTGTTGGCCGTTTTGGTTTATTTAAATTCATAGAAGCACCTAGAGAAAATTAATTACCTATTCCTGTTGGGTGCATCTCAATGCATGCTGTTTGAACCTGTGGTGCGTTACGGGACGGACTGTTCCAATACTGGCTACTGATAAAATCATGGCGAGTCCGTCCCTAACGCACCCTACCCAACTTTTTTACAAATATGAGATCACCCTTCCTGTTCCCTTTCCTAAATTATGAACCTTTCCCAACTAACTATTCCGGTCACGATCATTCTTGTTCCCCAAGGAGCAGAATATCAAGCAATTTGTCGAGGAATCAAGCAGATTACTGGTCGTCCTAAACCTCTGATTTTATCTATTCCGATAGGAGAAGAGCCTGTAACTCAGTATCTAGAAACATGGTTACAAACTACAACAAATTTTCCCCAGCACTCCCTACCTAAAGTACTGCTGATGGGATTGTGTGGCAGCTTATCTCCTAACTATTCCGTTGGTGATATTGTTGTGTATAACGATTGTGTTGCTATTGACCGAAACCAAGATAGACCTCAACCACTGGTGCAACAGTGCTGCAGCCAACTGACTAGCTTAGTTCAGCAGCAACTGGGCAAAAAGGCTAATTTAGTCAGGGGATTGAGTAGCGATCGCATAATTTGGTCGAGCTCAGAAAAGCGTCAACTCGGTCAGAGCTACCAAGCTGATGTAGTAGATATGGAAGGATTTGCTACCCTATCGGTACTTAATCCCAAAGGATTTGCTGTAGCAATGGTAAGAGTGATTAGTGATGATAGCTACTACGATAATATGCCAGACCTCACCCCAGCCATTAGTGCTGATGGGTCACTGAAACCCTTCCCCTTAGCCATGGGTATGCTGAAGCAACCAATAGCAGCTACCAGACTAATTCGAGGTTCCCTACGAGGGTTGAAAGTATTACAGCAAGTAAGTATTAGGCTTTTCTCTTAATAAAGTAAAATCAACGATTAGCTGTTTGACCCGGTGGTGCGTTACGGGCCGGGCTATCTCAACCGATGTCAATAGTGGGAAAATCAAGGGGAGCCCGTCCCTAACGCACCCTACGCCTAACTGTCAAAGCTCAACAACACAAATCTAATTGGAACAACTGGGAGTAAGATCGAATCGCTGTTAATCAGGACAACAAGATTCCTCTTCGTATAAGTAATCAGTAACTAGTAAATATGGCATCAAAAGGCTTTCCCATCTTTATTGTAACTATGCTCAAGTCAATCATTGTTCTAGGAGGGCGTCATTGGTGGCTCTCTTTTTTATTGTGGATGGTTCTCATTGCACCAGTTCAGGCAGCGGTAGAACTGCGGATAGCGGTTGAGCAAGGAGTCAAACAGGTAACCTTGGGGAGTTCCACCACAGCCATTGTCCGAGATGGGACAGGTCAAGCCGTGGGAGACTTAAAAGCCATGGCGGGTATGACTGCGGAAACTAACGGTAGTGGGATCAAGTTAGGTCAGTGGCAAGGGAAATCCCTCTGGATTGAACCAAAAGACAATGGTTATGTTTGGATTGGCGATCGCTGGTATCGGGGACGCACTCGACTGGTTAGTTCTCAGAAGAAGTTAACAGCAGTCAACCATGTTGATTTAGAACACTATCTCTATAGCGTGATTGGGGCAGAAATGAGTCCCAGTTGGCCGATAGAAGCCTTGAAAGCCCAAGCAGTAGCAGCTCGTTCCTATGTGCTGCATCAACGGAACAAATCCAAGAGCGATATCTATGATATAGGGGATACCCAGCGTTGGCAAGTTTACAAAGGTCTAAATAGCGAAACCGCCAGCACTCATCAAGCGGTTAATGCCACAGCGGGACAGATCATGACGTATGGTAATAAAGTGATTCTCGCTGTTTTCCATGCTGCCTCTGGAGGACATACAGAAAATGTAGAAGATATTTGGTGGAGTGAACCCATTCCATATCTACAGGGTGTACCTGATTACGATCAGGGCACACCAGTCTACCAGTGGACAAAAAGCTTTTCTGCTAGTCAACTGAGCCAGAAGATTCCTGGTGTTGGTAATATTATCGCCATGACCCCAGTGGAAAGGACACCCCGAGGCAGGGTGATCACTCTTAAAGTAGAAGGCAGTAGGAGTACAAAGACGATTAAGGGCAAGGAATTACGCAAAATCCTAGGTCTGAAAAGTCGGCTGTTTACCGTGTCTAAAACCGAAAATGGTTTCCAATTCAACGGTCGTGGTTATGGTCACGGATTGGGGTTAAGTCAGTGGGGAGCCTACAACTTATCCCGTCGGGGATTGAATTACCTACAAATTTTGAGTCACTATTACTCTAGTGCTAAACTATCCCAGATTGATTGATATGGCGCTACGCGCAAGGCAATAGGCAATAGGCAAGAGGCAATAGGCAATAGGCAATAGGCAATAGGCAATAGGCAATAGTTTACTAGAACAGCTTTTGCTGCTTGTATCAATGTCAAACACTTTAATGCGTAGTGCTATATCGATAGGGTGAGGTACTGTTGTTATTGGTTTTATAAAGGAGAAGGGAGTAGGGAGTAGGAAGTATTGATAAGGGCTAACTTTAAGTAAGCTGGTGTTGCTTTCAATTGCCTATTTTACAATTATTAAAAAATCTGAAAAACCTGCTCCCTGTTCCCTGTTCCCTGTTCCCTCTTACAGACTGTTTATTTAGCATAACAATTACGGTAGAGGCAAAGTTGATGACTAACTCGACTTCTAATCCATTAGTTAAGGTATTAAACAACTGGATTTTATCGTTATTTATAATTTTAACTATTGTTGTTACCTTAGTCTCCGTAACTAGCTATTTTTTTAGAGATAACATCTACTTAGAATTCACGACTCATTTTAAACATCAATATTTGTTATTAGGGCTGTTACCATTAATTTATTTTGCCCTAACTCGCCGCAAATTTTGGTTGATAGTCACGTTATTTTGCTTATTGATTAACTTGACAGAAATCATTCCTTGGTATATACCTAAACTAAGCTTTGGTGCTTCTGGTGAACCCATGGGTCTGTTTCTGTTCAATGTCTCTTCTTCCAATACCCAGTATGGTGATGCTATTGCCTTGGTGAAAGAAGAAAAGCCGACTATTGCTGCTTTTTTAGAAGCCAAAGACCCTTGGCCGGAACAATTAGAAGAGTTAAGGGATATTTTACCCTATACTATTAGTATTCCAGAACTTCAGATTGAAGTATACAGTCGTTTACCATTACAAGAATCAGAAATTCTGGAATACGGGAAATCTCGTGGTTTAGTCAAATTAGATTTAAGCATTGCTGGCGCAGACGCTTCAGTAATTGTTACTCACTCCTATCCACAATTTTATTTTGGGAAGCAAGGGGATTTGGGAGAGCAAGGTTGGCAGTGGCGCAATCAAGATCTAGAAGACGAGATTGGGAATTATATAAAACAAATTGAAAAACCAGTTGTGCTAATTGGTGATTTAAACGTTACGATGTGGTCACCCTATTATAAACGTCTAATTGAAAGTTCGGGATTGCGTGACGCTCGTGCTGGGTTTGGGATTTTACCAACCCTATCACAATTTTCACCAGCCAACCCTTGGTTATCTATTCCTGTAGACCACTGTTTAGTCAGTCCAGATGTTAAGGTGATCAAGATGAGAACTGGCCCTGATCTTGGTTCCGATCATCTTCCAGTAATTACCGATATAGCGCTACGCCCAAGTCAGAAGTCAGAAGTCAGAAGTCAGAAGTCAGAAGTTAGAAGTCAGAAGTCAGAAGTTAGAAGTTAGATTTTGAATCAAAAAGGTAACCATTTGTTGAATCTGAGTGAAGTGAAAGCGTCGAAGCCTGTTCCACGCTGACAGCTGACCGCTGACAGCTGACCGCTGACCGCTGACCGCTGTTCGCGTAGCGTGCGCGTAGCGCATATACTTACGTAATTAGTTAGTTGTATCAAGATTCTGAGTAGACCCCAATTCTAAGCGCCGTTCCCACTCCGTATCAATTTGGTCTTTCCGTTCTATATCCTGATCCAATAAATCCTTCTCACTGCTATAAACCAAATTGTCTTCCCGAATCACATTTTGAGCGGCAAACTGTTCCGCATAGGCAATCTTGTTCTGTAAAGCCTGATCAGCCTGATTAAGTGCGATCGCATTTTTCTGCCGTTCTCGATTCTGAGCTTCAATCTGTTTCTTTTTCCGCTGAACCCAGAAGTATCGAAGCAACGGTATAGCCAAGAATCCTACGCCATAAGCCAATAACAGAGGGTAAATTAGCTGCACAAAGACTACAAACCCTCCTAGCTGTGCAGCAATCTCACCCCCCTGCAACAGGGAACCCAGGACTAAGGCTAAAACGAAGTTTACACTCCCTAACCCAATCGCCAGCATAATCTGGTTACTGCTTGCCAGAGAAAACTGCCACAACTTGGCACGAAGATAAGCTGGCACAGATTGTTGATTCTGTTTGGCAGCAGTTGTCTGCAACTTAGGGAAGTGATAGACAATATCCCCTGAGGGGCTAACCTCTGGGCGTCCATCGAATCGGATTAGCACTGGTAACATATAGTCTTCTGACTCTCGCTGGTAGCTTTCTCCTAGCTCATCAAGATAGGGAGCAATCTGTTCCGCTGCCACAGCCCCCCCGGAATTGCGAATTACAGTACCAATGGTTTGCCAGCGACGTTCTTCTAAATTACTATTGGGATTGCCATCACCAAACAGAAAGGAGAAAACAGCCTCTAAAAAATTCATTTGCGTTTCTTCCTCCTTAGAACGGGAATTTCGCCGTCTCGAGCGAGCATTACTGTGGGAGTATGATGGGTTGAACCACCAAAACAGATCCGGTCCAATCCATAAACGGGGCAAAAACAGGATTCCGCCGCCACCACCAGAACGACTTCCTCCTCCGCCTCCTCCGTCCGAATCATTGTCACTGCCAGCTTTGAGGCTCAGAACAATAAATGCGATCGCAACAATCATCAACACAATGGAAAGCAGAAGGAAAATCCCGAAGGAAATCCGAATCAGGTAGAATAAAACAGCCCAAACCTTTTCCCACCATGCTTGCAACTGTAGCTTTAAGGACTTGTTGCGGAGAATAGCGCGAAAGTTTTTGGGAAACAGATAAGCAATATCCCCTGACTCGGCCACTTGTAAATGTCCACCTACTTCCGAGGCCAGGACAAGTAAACCTTGCTCGGCTTGATGGATGTTTAAACCCACTTGGGCAGCAACATCCCCAACAGTGACGCGGTAGTCTAGCTGCTCAACAGCTTTCATGATGGTGGGATTGGGAGCCATAATTATGTTTTCTAATACTTAGTTGCGCTCAAAGATAATAGCTTTATAAAACAGAAAGGTCGGACATGTCGGACATCACCGAACCGGAAAACATACTATGTATCAATGGGATACTATGAATGCTATACTTGAGGTCTATGTAAATTTCCCTAGTATCTCTAGTATAGTTTTTTTAAATTTGGGAACTCTGATTACCTTTTTTTTATGGAAATTCTCACAAGCCAAAACCCCGTGTTTTTAAACCACCGGATGTAGGCTCGCAGCGACTTTAGTCGCCTAGAAATATTTTTGGCAAAAGGTTGACAATACCTTCGCGCTAGAGTAATATGAAGATATGGGTACAGGCTGAGAATCCGAGGCGCAACCGGGAGAGAGACCCGCCACTGCTTGACCTTAAAGTAGAAATGCCCGGAGGGTAGGGAAAGTCCTCCTTAAAAACCCAACCATCAACTAACAATTGGTGTGTGAACCCAGCAAGACACAACTTGAAACTAAACGGTACGGCGGGGTTAGAAGTTACCGTAAGAAGAGTGGAGCCTTTATAGTTAGTCGGCTATGATTAAAAAGTTTTAACCTTTTTGATTAAGGCTCCACTCTTCTAAGGTTTCGTCTCCGGCACGCCGGAACCAGGTGAAACAGGGAAGCAACGGACTTCATAAGGCACTTCTCAAAAAGTAACTAAACGCCTAAGGAGACTAGCCCGCTGGGTCTTTCGTGAACTGAACTAAAATCTTAGTCTTGACGGGATTTCGGTTTAGATATTGCCAAACTTCTGACAGAGTTAGAGACTTGGACACGAAGGTTTAAGGCCGGTCGCAGATCTAGGAATCCCCGTCTCTTTAGAGGGGGGAGTGTCAAAATGGAAGGCTGACAGCAGTTCACAAAACTTAAACCAGAAGCAGAGGTAGCAATGGCACTGATCACCACCGGCAAGTCATTCATCCGGGCACTAGAAAAGTCTGGTGCATTGGCAGTTTATGCACCATTAGAAGGTGGGTTTGAAGGTCGTTATCAGCGGCGTTTGCGAGCTGCTGGCTATACCACCGTTTCCATTACTGCCAAAGGACTAGGAGATCCAGCCGCTTATCTAACTGGAATTCACGGTGTTCGCCCTCCTCATCTGGGCAAGAAAAATATGGGTAAATCATCTGCAGTCGGTGATGTTTACTACCTGCCACCCTTGGTCACCTACCAACTGTCAGCCCTATCTCCCAAATCTAAAGGGTTGGTGCTGTGGATTATTGAAGGAATTATTCTATCTAGTCAAGAAGTTGACTATCTAACCACATTGCCCCAGCAAGAACCACGAGTAAAAGTAATCCTAGAGATGGGAGGAGATCGTGCTTTCCGTTGGCAACCCCTCAAAGAGACTTTGCCGGGACTCGTTTCTGTAGCCAATTTATAGTCTCGGTATAGCTCTGTAAGCATTCAGCGGTCAGCGGTCAGCGGTCAGCTTATTTTATTCAAAAGCGTGGCACAGGCTTCTAGCCTGTGACCTAAGGCATAAGCTAAATACTGATAGCTGATAGCTGATAGCTGATAGCTGATAGCTGATAGCTGATAGCTGATAGCTGATAGCTGATAGCTGATAGCTGATAGCTGATAGCTTACGTAATTTTGAATTTTTAAGTTGGGATTTTGAATTAAATTTTGAATTAAAAAAAATAACCTTTCCCTTAATTAACAGACCATGGATCACTAATCTCAGAATTAACTGACCATGGATCACTAATCTCAGGTATTTCCATAGCTTGTCGTCTGTCTTGCTGCTGTTGAATCCGATCGAGAGTACCAGTGGGAATAGAAGCAATCAGCTGACGAGTATAATCCTGCTGAGGTTCTCGATAAATACTGTCAGCTGAACCAATTTCTTCTATTTTGCCCTGGTTCATTACCATAATGCGATCGCTCATGAATTTGACTACACTCAAGTCATGGGAAATGAAGATATAGGTTAAGCCGAAATCCTCCTGCAATTGTTTGAGCAAATTCAGGACCTGTGCCTGTACGGAAACATCTAGAGCAGAAACGGATTCATCACAAATGATAAACTTAGGATTAAGAGCGAGTGCCCTAGCAATACAGACCCGCTGGCGCTGACCTCCGGAAAATTCGTGAGGATAGCGATTCATCCAGTCAGGATTTAAATCCACTCGCTCCAACAACTCAGCCACGCGATCGCGTTTTTCCTTACTATTACCCCCAACATCATGAATCAATAGGGGTTCCATCACAGCTTCCCCAATCTTTAGTCGTGGGTCGAGGGAACTAAAGGGATTCTGAAACACAATTTGCATTTCACGGCGTAATTGCCGCAAACCCATACCCTTGATTTTGGTAATCTCTTTACCATCAAAGTTTACTTCTCCACCCATTGGTTCAATCAAGCGCAGCAATGTTCGTGCTAAGGTAGATTTGCCACAACCGGATTCTCCCACTAAGCCCAAGGTTTCACTGGGATAAACATCAAAGGATACTCCATTGACTGCCATCATATAGCGTTTCGTCCCGCCAAATACGCCTCGAATCGGAAAGCCTACCTGTAAGTTACGAACCGAAACTAATGGTGGTTTGGTTGAAGGTTTATTGGTTGAAGGTTTATTGCTTGAAGGTTGTTCGCCTTTAGCGTTCCCGTAGGGTAGGTTATCTGGGGAAGTTTGAAGCTGGAACCGGTCAACATTCAACCCTTTTGATTTTTCTCGGATCACCTGTTCTCCACTAGGAGTAGTTACCACCTCCATGAAGTCAGAAACAGTCGGTAGGTATGTTATAGTTTGGTCGAGAGTTGGGCGACAGGCTAATAATCCCTTGGTGTAGGGATGGTTTGGTTCAGAGAAAATTTTCCAGACATCACCCCTTTCCACAATTTTGCCTTGGTACATCACCGCTACGCTGTCAGCAATTTCCGCAATCACGCCTAAGTCGTGGGTAATAAAAATCATGGACATCCCTCGGGTATCCCGTAACTCCCTCAGCAAATCCAGAATGGTTGCCTGTACGGTAACATCGAGAGCAGTAGTGGGTTCATCAGCAATCAACACATCAGGGTTACAAGAAATTGCGATCGCAATCATGACCCGCTGCAATTGACCACCAGACAGTTCATGGGGATAGCGCTTTAAAATTTCCCGTTTTTGCTGGTTAATGTGGCGATTAATTAGCCGTTCCCCTGGTATAGCTTGACCAGGGTTCTCCCGACGGAATTCCTCTAGAAAACTCTCCCTCAATTGTTGATCGCTAGGGAGTAGCTTGACCTCTTGAAGACGAGCCATGGCTTGACGCCTTGCTTCTTTTAGGGAAACATCCTGGTGTTGCAGAATTGCTTCTGTCAGTTGAAACCCACAGGTATAAACTGGGTTAAGGGAGGTCATCGGTTCTTGAAAAATCATCGAGATTTGACCACCCCGGTAGGACTGCTTTTGATCAGGACTCAGCCCTAGTAAATCCACCCCTTTTTCCCGAGTTGAGGGTCGGAAGTAAATCTCGCCATTGGTAACTTTACCAGGATAGGGGATCAAACCCATTATGGCCAAAGACGTGACTGATTTCCCAGAACCTGACTCCCCCACAATTCCTAGGGTTTGTCCTCGACGCAGTTGAAAGTCAATGCTGTCAACGGCTGTGACCTGTTTTACATCGGTTTGGAATTGGACTTTCAGATTACGGACGTCAAGAACATTGTCAGTCATGGCATTCAAGAGGATTAAGTTAGCAGAGTTAACTTAAATGATACAAAACTTGACTCTAGGGTTTACTCCCTACGTCAGCTGTCAGCCGTCAGCCGTCAGCTTAAGCGCTACGCGCACGCTACGCGAACAGCTATCAGCTGTTTTCTATCTTCAATCAGATCGATCTGGCTGCTACCTGGGAAGTAAGCTATCAGCTATCAGCTGATAGCTGATAGCTTACCTCGAACTATTAAATTCTCCCTAAAGAGGTTTATTTTAAGCTGACCGCTGACCGCTGACTGCTGACCGCTGAATGCTTAGGCTGATTGAGCTTTGTTTTTGGCCAAATTCCTAGCAAAATAGAGCGGATTCAACAACCCCTTAACTAGAGCCTTGAACCCATAAATCACACGACCTCTTAGACCAGCTTTGATAACGTGATTATTGAATGGAATCACTGGTAACTTCTTGATCAGCTCTTGAGCCAAGGCTTTCTTTTGGCCTGGTCCTCGTAAACGAAACTGAGTACCTTGGGTCGGACCATATACGATGGTAAACCAGAGCCGAGGATGTAATAAAAAGTATTTCCACAAGGGCGGTTTGCACCCGATTAAATCAGCTAGCTCGTCGATGTATATATGATAATCAAGCAAGCTTCGGATGCGAGTGGCATTATGTTCAAACTGTTGTAAATATTTGGCTTTATCAATAGATGCCACCTGCTCCATTTCCTCAGAAGCGGGAAGAGTTCGTTCCCCAGTGCAAATCAAGGCAAAAAATCTCGCTTGCATTTCCGTAAGAGGAAACTGACTGCCAATGGCTGGACGTGCCCAGCCAATCCAAGCGATTTTATCCCGATACAAGGCATGAAAGATATGTTTGTAAAGACTCCGGGGGTCAGTTTTTCTCAAGTGCTTAGGCAGGAAAGACACATAGTTTTTGTAGCCCGTACAAAATACTACCGCATCCACGTTTTCAAGGGTTTCTCCATCAGCCGCTATCAATGTTCTGCCACCATCTTTTACCTTCACTATTTCGCCGACCACTTGACAGCCGTGATAGACAATTGCCTTGGGTAAGGAGATATTTTTAGTTGCGTATGTCCCCCAGACCCCTTTTTTAGCCTTAACCTTCTGATTAAGTTTAACTGCCATGTCGTAAGTTGGATCATTTTGGCTCAACCACTTTTTAAAGAGCAATTGGGTCAAAGTATCTCCATAGTCCCTTGGTAGACCGTATACACCGCGATGGCTAGCAGTATCGGCAGCATAGTCACCTCTCTTCCTGGGTATTATCCACCCAGCTGAATTGCGAAGGCTGATCCAGCACTTGTTGGCGACACCAGATAGTTCTAGGGCTATGTCTGAAGCTGACTCACCTCCCCCAACTACTAATACGGTTTTGCCCACAAAGTTATCGGCATTACGATATTCCTTGGAATGGGAAAACTCCACTTCAGTTAATAAGTCTTTCCACTCTGGATAATTTGAGATACTGTTGTTACCAATTGCCAAGGCTACCCGTTTTGAGTGCAAAATCTCTCCAGATGCTAGTTGAATTTGCCACCCTTGATTGTCTTCGGGAGTGACTGCTACAACTTTGGAGTTGAAACGAATTTTCTCTAAAACACCAAAATGTTTGGCATAGCTCTTCCAATAGTCAACCGCTTCGTTCTTTGTCCAGAATTTGTGCTGATTACCATCACCTATCCAGAAGTCAGAAAACATACTAAATGCGCAAGAACTAGTCAGCACTAAACTGTCGTAGGCATGGGCATAAACCCCGCCCAAATCCTCTGCTTGCTCTAAACATACTACCTCGCCTACTCCTTGCTCTAGTAATTCTTTGGTAGTAACTATACCGGCTGGCCCTGCTCCAATCACGATGCAATCTAACATACAATTTAACCTCCGATGTTGGGAGTAAGCGCAAAGACAAATGAATCCGCGAGTATAGATTCAGCAACAGTAGGATTAATCCCCAAGGGTTGCAAGCAAGTTAGTTGGTCTAATACATTGAGCATACTATACCCCTGAAGCTGAAAGCCTTGCTCCGTTAAAAACTGCCTAACCTGATCGAAATTGTCAAAGATAGTATCATAGCTCTTTCTGCCTCCTCCAGGTTTTCTGAGCCTAGTTGATGGAGCAACAATCGCCACACTACTCAACGGTTCCTGTAGCTCTTTGATACCTTCTTTGACTGTTTTGGCACCAATGCCTGTGGCAAAGACTACCAGCTCTATTCCATCTTCACCTAGTGCCACTGCTTCCGATGCTGCCCACAATCGTCTCAGCTTTTCATTCATGTAAGGAACTAATGCCTCAAACTTGATTCTGAGCGACTCGATGATTGACATCTCCATGATTTGACTTAACGAGCGCACTAATACTATTGATGGTGGTTGAACTAAGTGATACCCCATCCCCCGCTCAAAACCCCAACCATCTAAAAATCTCTTCATAATCCAATTTACCAGCAATGGAATTATTTCTAACTTCTCAATTGGTAAGTTATTTCTGCGCGTCTCCTAAGACCTAATTGAACAAAAATGAGCGACGCATTCCCCCACCACGAGAACGCAGGTGGGGGTCTTTGAGCGGCAAATTGTGATATAATTGATTTATGTTGAGTGGTACGGCAAAGGGCAGAACAAGATTCTGAGCAACCTAGAGGCACGACCTCTCACGATAGGGCATCAAACCTGTTTTTCCTGTCTAGTCGGTTCATAAACGTCAGACTCTAGGTAAAAGTTTCTAAATACAAGCCCCATAGCGGAAGCGATGCAGCGCGGTCTTGGGGAGGCAGTGCGGTCTTGGGGGTTCCCCCCATGAGCAACTGCCGTGGTTTCCCCCACTCGCTATTGCATCAAGACAACGACTTGGGGGAATAGTAAGCGCAAAAGTCCTGGCAACAGGCGCGAGAATGCCGCCTGTCGCTTCGGATAAAACCTTGTAACTAAGACGGACACCCCCACCTGCGTTCTCGTGGTGTAGGAAGCATTCATTAATTAATTAACCCGCTCAGGAGCGGAATAAATCAAATCATATTGCTATAGAATAATTATTCTAGGATCTTTACGGCCAGAATGGACAAAGTTATGAATGAGATACAATCAACGACAACTGTAAAAATAGCTGGATACGAAGATCAATTACATGCTGAAATACTTGACGACATACAGGTGGGAGAATATGGGTACAAATATCGCATTCTGGATGGTCTTGTCGTTCCACCTTATACCACGCCTGATAGATACAATTTGTCCCGAACGCTAGAAACTCGTCCTGAAGATGTCTGTTTCATCTCATATCCAAAGTCCGGTTCATCTTGGTTATCTTATATCCTTCTGTTGATTGTCCAGCAAGGAGAAATTCCTTCTGATAAAACTTTACGAGATAGCCTTCATTGGGTGGCGAGTTCTTGGCCTTATCCACGGAGCAGAAGTGAGCTGGAAGCCTTTCCTTCACCGAGAATATTTAAGAGTCATATGCCTTATCAAATGGCAGTCGGTGGTAATCCAGTCAAGAATCCATGTAAATACATCTATATTGCCAGGAACCCTAAAGATGTTGTCGTGTCCTATTATTATTTCGAGAGTGATAGAGCATGGGCAGGTAATTATTCAGGGCCGTGGGAACATTGGTTTGAGATGTTTATGGAAGGAAAAGTTCAACGGGGTGATTGGTTCAAACATGTCCTGAGTTGGTGGGAGCATCGAAATGCTGAGAATATTCTATTTCTGAAATATGAAGATCTGAAAAAAGAGTTTGATGCTGAGATCAAAAAAATCGCAGATTTCTTAGGATATCCCTTATCCCCTGAACTAATTAATCAAATCAAGGATAAAACATCTTTCAAAAACATGAAGGATGATAAGTTTAGTAATATGCACGAGTTCTTGAAACCCAGCAGTTTTTTCCGAAAAGGTGTGATAGGTTCGTGGAAAGAAAAATTCACAGTTGCTCAAAATGAACAGTTCGATGCTTTATATGCTGAACGAATGAAGGCTTCTGGGCTCAAGTTTGATATTGATTAGAATGGAGCTTCATCTGTTTTGGATCTATCTTTGAAGGAGCGCTGCGGTTTCTAGCAGAAAAAGGTGTGAGCAAGCGATGCGATCTGGTGACAGGTAGCTTTTTTGAATCGATCCCAGCTGGTCATGATATTTACCTAATGAAGCATATTCTGCACAACTGGAGCGACGAGCAGGCAACAGAACTGTTACGTTGTTGCCGAAAAGCCATCACACCACATGGTAAGCTTCTCATTCTCGAAATGCTCCCTGCCGGTAATGATTTCCACCCTGCCAAATGGTTTGACATATCAATGATGGTATCTTTAGGAGGTAAAGAACGGACTGAGCTAGAGTTTAGCAGACTTTTGGCTCAGTCTGACTTCAAGTTGCAGCGAATTTTACCGATGGAGTCTCCAGTTGTGATCCTTGAAGCCAACCCTGGTATAGCATTTTCATACTGATGATGACAAAGCTTATCCTTTTAAGGCAAAAGGCATGCATGGCTATTGGCAATAGTCAAGATGGTTTTCAGGGAATCAGCCTCAAATAATACTGTACCTGATTACTGCGATCAACGCGCTTATTTAACTTCCGATATCGGGAGTAAGCACAAACACAAATGAATCCGCGAGTATAGATTCAGCAACAGCAGGATTAATCCCCAAGGGTTGCAAGCAAGTTACTTGGTCTAATACATTGAGCATACTATATTCCTGAAGCTGAAACCCTTGCTCCGTTAAAAACTGCCTAACCTGATCGAAATTGTCAAAGATAGTATCTGTGTCTGAGGTGGCTGTCATCCCTCTGACTGTCTGGCTCAATTTTTGCCAAGCTGGGCTATTTCCCCGTACCCTACTCAAATATTCTTTTGTGATTAAATCAGGGGTTATCCACACACCACCATAAACCTGAAGCAACTCCCGGACATTAGCAAACAACCGCTGTTTTTGATTAAATGTCAGGTACAGCAGTAGTCCCTCGCATACTACAGTAATGGGCTTTTGGGAATCTAGATAATCTACATCGAGAGGGAATTGGCTGGGTTGACTAGTGGCATCAATCCCAACAAAGTGCAAGTTTGAGCGTACGCCAACTAGCTGTTTCACCAGTTGCTGTTTGCCCGTTATCATCCCTGGTAAATCACTCTCGATAAAAGTTGTAGAAGGGTCACCAGACATTACCATGCCCCGTGGCACCAAGCCGGAGGCTAGTTCAAGGATTTGAGTTGTTTGAAATTGAGCCATCACTTGATTGATAGCTTTATACCGACCTTCAAATAAAACTGCTACTTCAAAGGATTTATCGGACTGTTGTTTTTGTAACTGCTCCACGAAAGCTTGAGCATTAACCAATTGTGCCAATTCTTGGGAATAAGGAATATCGGTAAACTGTCTGGCATAAGCCACTAGTAAAGCTGTGGGACTGATTTTGTCGAAGGAACTAGTTGGCACCTGCATGATTATGAATTGGGAATTGGGAATTTAGGTAATAGTAAAAAGGTAAAATTTGCTTTAGTCAAGCTAACAGGTAACAGGTAATAGGGAGGTGCATCTCATTTTTTGTTAGTGAGATGCACGCAGTTATATCTACCCTTAACCAAAGATAAAATTACCAGGTGCTTCTGGATATTCACTACGGAAGAATTGATCAATTAACTCGATATGTTTTTCTTTAGTAATGGAGTCATCATCCTTGAAATTGAGCCGTTTAAATACCTCATTAGCCAAATTTTAATCACGTCCGGCGGCTCGATAAACCTGTCTGTATTCCTCCAAATCCAGTTGCTCATCCCCATTAGTATCAAATATGCTAAATACGAAACTTGCTATGCCCCGTATTTCTGCTTCATAAGCGCCTGGGTCATTAAGGACATTCTCGATATATACCAGCCATTCCTCCAAAGATATCCTGTTGTCACGATTCGTGTCTGCAAACTTTTGCATACTATCCCAACGAGACATTAACTTCGATTGCAAGGAATTGTAGTTGGGTGAGCCTGGCTCCCAGCCGCCAACCTGGGAGTAGGTTTCTAGGAACCGCTCAAAATCCGCTTGCTCAATGAAACCGTTATTGTCGGCGTCATACATTTCAAACAATCTTGGTAATTTCTGCTTCTGCAATTCAGTTAGCATAATTAATTTCTCCAGAGAATAATAAATTCAAGTTTACACTAAGTTTACCGTAGGATAACTAGTGGGACACAATTAATACACCGTTGGTTACAGCAACAGCTCATGGTCAGGGTAAAAACAGCTAATCTAGCCTTGGTGACAATTTCATAAACAATACTATTTGTCAAGTCTTTATTGATAATTTTTAATCAAATCCCCAAAGTCTTGCTGTGATTTGTATTTGGGGATTTGCCTTTCTATACCAGAGGGAAAATTAACCTTTGAGCGTTGTCTGTAAAAGTTGGCGATATGCTATGCTGCGCTGTATGCGATCACTAACTAAATAACGCCCTTTCTAAACTTAGAAAATTATCAAACGTTATGATTAAAAACCATTAGAGATATGATCATGATTTATCACTAGAATAGTGATAAGTTTTTATGATATATTTTAAAATGCTATAGTAAATGTAGCGTAGGGTAGGTTAGGAACCGGCTCACCCTGATTTTATTAGTAGCCAGTGTTGGGACAGTCCGTCCAGAAATGAAACGGGCAAGATGCCCGTTCCACCAAGATGCCCATTCCACCCACCAGCTCAAACAGCTTTTAGGAGATGCACCCCTTTCGGATTTATTTACAGTAATAATCCCTAGTTCCTTTAGCATCCAGGGAGTCTCCCAGGCGATTCAAAGCATGAACATAAGCAGCTGTGCGCATGGAAACTGCTAGTTCCTGAGAAAGTGACCAAATCGTTTCGGTTTCTTCCACCATTTTCTCTTTCAGACGCTGATGGACTTCATCGAGCTTCCAATAGTGTCCACTCCGGTTTTGTAACCATTCAAAATAGCTAACGGTGACACCTCCAGCATTAACCAATATGTCAGGAAAAACATAGATGCCTTTTTCTTCCAAACGATTGTCAGCTGTCGAGGTTACTGGTCCATTCGCTACTTCAAAGATATAGTTGGCTCTGATATTATCAACGTTTTCTTCAGTGATTTGATTTTCCAAAGCAGCAGGAATCAAGACATCTACATCTAACCCTAAAAGGTCTTGATTAGTAATGACTTCATGCTCAACAATATTGCAAACGCTACCTCGACAGTAAACGGCTTTAATGCCTTGACTCGATGTTTTGTATTGGCGAATACTAGGAATATCTAAGCCTTTTTTGGCATAAATACCCCCTTGAGAATCACTGACAGCGACAACTTTATAGCCTGCTTTAGCTAACAGTTGCGCTATGACAGCACCAGCATTACCAAATCCTTGCACGGCTACGGTGGTATTTTGAGGCAGCTGGTCAAATTTAGGCAAAATGGATTCAATCACAAAAAACGCGCCAGTAGCGGTAGCGGTATCGCGACCAACACTCCCTCCCAAGGCCAAGGGTTTACCTGTGACGACCCCTGGACTGATTTGACGGCGAATGACGCTATATTGATCCATCATCCAACCCATAATCATGGAGTTGGTGTAAACGTCGGGAGCGAGAATATCAATATCAGGCCCAATGAAATCTGCGATCGCATCGATGTAACCACGACTTAACCGTTCCAACTCCAGCTTCGATAAGGCTTTAGGATTTAGAGTAATTCCCCCTTTGCCACCCCCGAAGGGCAAATTTAAGGTGGCACATTTAAAGGTCATCCAAAAGGCTAAGGATTGGACTTCATCTAAACAAACATTGGGATGATAGCGCACTCCCCCTTTTGCTGGTCCCCTGGTGGTGTCATAGCGAACCCGATAGCCCTGAAACATCTGTAACGAGCCATCATCCATGCGGACTGGGATGGAAACGCTCAAACTAGATTTGGGATATTTTAAGCGTGCGATCGCATCCTCCGAAATTGACACATATTTCAGTGATTTCTGCAATCGTTTACTGGCATCAGCAAATAATGACTCAGACATGGCCTTATTTCTCCAGCTAACAAAATTTACCATTTACCCAGTCCTGGTTATTTAATTTAATCACAGAAAAACTGTATATTTTGTTACATTATGCTAAGCTTGACTGGTTTATAGTAAACCTCTTGCCAAAGTCACGACGCTCATGATTGCACTCCTCGCCGCCCTCTCAGCTTCCGCTGCGGCAGGAATGAGAATTGCCCTGCCCCTGTTGGTGATTGGTTTGCTCCACAGTGACCAACTCTGGTCGAAGGTACCGTTACTCTCACAGATTCATCCCCCAGTCTTGCTGACTATCTTGACAACTTGGTCATTGGTGGAGCTATTTGCCTCCAAAAATCTATTAGGACAGCGAATCTTGCAAATAGTTCAGCTAGTGTTAAGTCCTCTAGTGGGAGCAATTCTTGGTATTGCTGTAACTCAGTTTGCCGAAGAACTAACGGGATTTGTCTGGGTCGTGGGTATTGTCGGCGGCTTATTAGCCTTCGTACTCCAGTTAGTTCAAGTAGGATGGTTCTACCGTTTGCGTGGCTTGCCTCTGTGGGTAGTTTTTCTTCAGGATTTTCTGTGCGTAGTTTTGATAATTTTGGCTTTTGATGCTCCTGAACAAGGAGGATTAATCGCTTTACTGCTACTGTGGTTAGCGATTCGCAGTGCTAAGCATTGGTATCGTTGGTATTTTCGAGGTAAGCGTTCCCGTATCAGTGATCAAAGCCATGACCAGAATCCTGACTGAAGGCGTTGACACTCCCCGCTTTAAAAAGACGGGGATTCTTGGTTCACAGTTCAATCTTTCTAATGCAGGATTGCTCCAACATTAAAAGCGGATTAAACTCCCCAAGCTTTAAAGATTCCGTATGCCCTACGGTACTTAGAGCCTTTTTTAGAATGTTTTTGGCAGCGTTAATGTCTCTATCTTCTGTGTATCCACACGAACAAATGTGAGTTCTTGTTGATAGAGACTTATTAACTTTTTTTCCACAGTTAGAGCAGTTTTGAGAGGTGTTATGGGGAGCTACAGTAATTGTTAGCTTGCCATATTTCACTCCAAAATATTCTAACCAGTGTCGAAAAGTTGACCATCCAACATCACTAATTGACTTGGCTAGATGTCGATTTTTTACCATACCCTTCACATTTAAGTCTTCATAGGCGACCACATCATTAGAGTGGATTACGCAGTATGCGACTCGCTTGCAATACTCTTTACGCTGCCGACTTACTCTTAAATGCTTTCGGGCATATTGACATCTAGCTTTGTGATAGTTTTTTGATTGCGGCTTGGCTCCACGAACGTACTTTTTAGATTTTCTGCGATTAGCACGATTTAACTGTTTCTCTGACTTTCGATAGAACTTTGGGTTTTCAATTGTATTTCCCAAGCTATCCGCTAGGAAGTATTTAATCCCGACATCCAAGCCAATGGCTTTACCTGTTGGTTCAGTTTCTATCTTGAGATCTACTGAAATACAAAACTGCACATAGTACCCATCCGCTCTTCTAACCAACCTGACTCGTTTAATGTCTTCGAGTTGATATAAATGGAGATCATAGGTTCCTTTCAGCTTCAATTTTCCGATCTTGTTTTGATCGGTGAAAGTGATAGCCTTTCGGTTCTCTGAAAGCTTCCATCCCGTTTTTTTGTATTCAACTGAACGAGGGTGTTTCTTGAACCTGGGAAAGCCTTTCTTTCCGGGTATCTTTCTTTTACAGTTCTCGTAAAATCGACTAATTGCGCTCCAAGTACATTCAGCCGCAGACTGCCTAGCTTGAGAGTTGAGCTGGTTTGCAAAGGGGAATTCTTTGGCCAGTACCCGACAATATTTATTGAGGTCATATTTGCCCACACCTTTATTGTCCATCCAATATCTTAGACAAGAATTACGGATGAACTTATAGGTGCGTATTGCCTCATCAATTGCCTTGTACTGACTGTCTTTACCTTTTGCTTTGAACTCGTAGACTATCAAAGTTAGACTCACTATCTATAGAGTTATACTAATTATTCTAGCATAATACTAGCTTGACAGCCGAATAAATTCGTCAAACTCGCTTATATCCCCCGGTTAAAACGCGGGGGTTTTACGCATCGCCCCGATAATATCCTGCCATTTCAGGATCGCCAACATACCCTTCGCCATAATCATTGATTCCCTGGCGAGTACCTAACGGGGCTTCAGGGCCATTTTTGCCCCCAGGAATTACGCCATCACTGAACTCACCAGCAGCAATCGATTGAATATCCGGTGATAAATCTACCAAGACCCAATGATAACTATCTATACGGGGTAGGCTAGCTGAGACAATTTTACCCTCTTGCTCAGCATCATCAAATACACTTGGCACATCAGAGTCATGGCAAATTAAGACTAGAGAACGGGTTCCTGGTGGTAAATCACTCCAACCTAAATGGGGATTTTTGTTATCTTAAAATACCATGTGTTTTTGTGGGTGATATTTACCAAAACCAAACTCTTTAGGAATCTTATCACCATTGGTAAAGTTATCACTCCACAGTTTCATTTTTTCTTTCTCCTTATCTATTAAGGCTTGAATTTACTTAACCTGATGTACCCTGTTGATAAACTAAGGTAAAAGGCAAATACGGGCGAAAACTAGCTTCGCCTAAGGCTGTATCACTGGAAACAAATGGATATCGTTTAGGATTACCCATGATCTTGAGCTTTGGCAGCCTGTAGAACTTTTAACATCGTATCCGCTGCCTCAACCGCATCATAAGGCGACCACACTGGGTAAGACTGGTCAGGTTTAATTAAATCAGTTTCTTGTTGGGCTAGTTCCGAAATCAGAATCTGTATGATATAGAACTTGTCTGAGCGACTCAGTTCTCTCAAGGTCGAGATTAGTTCTGATGAAACCATAAAACACTCCGGTCAAGTCGAGCGTACCTTTCTATTCTAATAGTCCTCGTCCGCTGCCATGAAGTTTTATTTGCTGGACTTCAGTATCTATTAAGGCTTCAATCTATTTAACCTGATAGCTCCAGATTTCTAAAGAAGTCTTGAGGTTAGTATTAGGGTGGGGGTAATATTTTTTACCACGCTCTATAAACTGCCATTGACCCAAGTAGAAGGATTGATTTACCTGTTTCTAATTCAACTAATACTGTATTTATTATTATTGATTAAATTGCCTGCTTATAATATTTTTTTTTAACTTCATCATTCTCCATGACTTCATAAAAGCGATCCTTTCTATAGACATTTTGTACACGAAGTTTCACAAAGATACCACGAATAACTTTTTTTCACGCTCTGCTGCAAAAGCAAGACAGGCTTTGATATCTTCGGAGGTTAGTTCAGAAAAATCGTCTATAATTTCTGCTTCTGTCATTCCCCCGGCCAGATATTCTAAAATGTCGTAGACAGTAATGCGCATGCCTCTTATACAAGGTTTACCACTGCGTTTACCAGGCTCGATGGTGATGATGTTGCGATAGTCCATAGTTTGTTATTCTTGTGTTACTGGGGGCTAATTTTCTTTCCGATAGTGCAAGATACCCCATTGAAGTAAGCCGCTTTTCCCAACTTCCGCACAATCCAGTAGCCGTTGCTTCTTCTTCTCAAAAAACTCATCACTCCAGAGCTGTTCATCAGCTTGGATTTCTTCCATTTTTTTCAATATTTGCCAATAATTCACGGAAATATGATGGGTTAAGTCAATCACTTGTACCTCAGCCATCCCAATTTCATCAGCAACTTTTCGATAATCATCTATATGCAAGAAATAGACCTTGTGAATTCCGCCCCCAGTGTACCAATCTACTACCTTATTCACCTCTTCTGGGGAAGGATAATTACCACCGAAGAAATAGGTGCAAGCGATAAATTCACCACCCTTGACTAACACTCGATGGGCTTCTCTAAACGCTTGTAATTGGGTATCGCTATAAAAAAGCGAATCCTGTGCCCAAGCCGCATTAAATTTCGAGTCAGAAAAGGGTAACTTTTCAAAACTCCCTTGATGCACATGGACTAAATCACTCAACCCCTCCTCTTGATTGCGATCAATATTAATGGCATTCTGTTGTTCGCTGAGGTTTATACAAGATACCTGACAGCCGAATTCTTTTGCTATATATCGTGCTGCTCCACCATAGCCAGAACCTAAATCAAGCAGGTGACTATCTCGATCCAAGGTCAGCAATGATGTCATATATTCGGTAGTGCGCTTCTTAGCGATATACACATCTTCATTTGGATGTTCAAAGATTCCACAATGGGTATGCTCACCGGATACTCTTCGGTAAAATAAGTCCATATCTTTGCTATCAAAGTAGCTTTGATTAAATGTATCAATTACTGACAAATTCGCCATGGGGTTATTTTTATTTAATAGAATATTTTTGAGGCTAATTTTTTTAGAGATTGGGTAGCTGAAGACTATAAATTTACTGGATAACCCAATCAGTCAGATTGTAATTCAGCTAAACCCCATTTTTACTAACGTCAGTTATCGTTTCAATTGGTTACCACGAATACCTTCCTGGAGAAGCTTAGTAACAATCCCCTGGTCTGGGAAGAAGCTATTTCGATCCAGCAATGCTAGTTTAGGATCAGAAGAACATTTTTTCAACTCCTCTAACAGCAAATCAGCTCCATAATCTGGGGCGTAAAACGTTCTTTCCTGACCTTTTAAACTATTACCCCGTGCCAAGGTTCTGTCAATTTTACCGTCACTTGCTGCCAATTTACCCCTGCCGTGAATCGTTGCTGCTCCTTTTACCGGGTAGGCATAACCATCAGCTTCATAGTCAGGATTGGCATCAATTGATAATCCCGCCCCATTTAGAGCCAGATATATTTCTCCAGGTGATAAAGACACTTCTAGGTATGTATCTGCTACTTTCTGGCTTCCCAAAAACTCGATCATGCGATTGGTGAATTCTACCACAGGTGCAGCATCTGGGTTAGAAGACTGAAAGGTTGATTTGGCTCGAAACAGGTAGCCACCATGATTGGGGTCTTTCTCTAAGAGGGGAGTCTCGTAAACACCTCGTTTAGCATCCCCACCCAGTACACCCATAACAAAAGAAAACTGGGGTTGAGTCGCTTGATCAACAACCCATTGCACAAATTGTTCAGGGCTTTGACCCGCTGGAATCAAATCATGGAAGACTGCACGCCAGTCATCGTAAACTGGGCAATTGGGGGAGGGAATCCGAAAAATGGCATCTACAGGAATAAAACCAGTTGGTTCCCGGTTGGGATTGCTAATGCTGAGAAAAACGATAATTAGAGGGACATTACTGCGCTCATTCCAATAGCCATCGGTGTGCTGCTTGATATAGCCACCGCCATAGCCAGCATTAACATGATACTTGTCTGGATCCGGTCGCATGGTGTGCATGGTGGAGTTGAGATCCATGTCTGTATCCATCCAGGGGAATTGGTTGTGGATGCCACAAATGGCAGCTAGGAGTAGTTTTGGCACCAGCAACTTAGCTGAATAGTCCTGGATCTCTTCCCAAGTATTGAGGTGTTCAGGAATCCTAAACCCATTGGGGGAAATTAAATCAGCCGGATCGATGTCAGCAAACAGACCCTCTGGTAGAAACTGGATTTTTTGAATGTAGGGAATAGATGAGTCGTTGCCATCTTGGCACTTGCTAGCTGCGGAGAACAGTTCTCGGTAAGCTTGGAAGCAGCCTAAAGCTTCTTTTTCGTTGTTTTCTTGCAGGATTTCGGTAACGGCGTAGCCTAATTTTTTCAGAACAATAAGATGGCAGTTGGGATAATAGCCTTCCTGTTGGGAAAGGGAAAGTTTGGTTCCCCCATATTTGAGCTGGGGATCGAATTTTTGAACATCATACCCTTTGCGGGCTACATCGATTAAATAATCTGCGATCGCTCTTTGCGTTTCTGGTTTCAGTTCGATAATTCCTATTTGTTCCCTAGACATGTTTTAATTTGTCACTCCTGATGAATTACTGAACTGCTCAAACTAAGCTCAAACTAAATTTATCAGCTTTGGCAATGCTTGCTCAATTTGTAATAGGGCTTGACTAATTAACGTTTTCCCATTTTCTTCGGTTTTTTGTCTATCAATTGTCTTAGCAGAAGTTTCTACAACTGCTTGGGGCAAACCCACAGAAAAACGAAGATAGCAATCTTCTTGTCTGCCTATGGGCACTGTAGATACTTTGGCTTCTACTAACAACCATAATGCTACCTCTAAACTATAATTAATCTGGTTCTGGAGATACAAAGACTCTAGATTAAGTTTGCCTTCTGCTAGAACTCGAAGCCTTTCCAGGAAATCATTAGTAACCTGACAACCTTTAAAATGGGAGAAGTTGGCATAAAGATACATTCCGGCTTGAGGAACAAAGCTGGCTGGCTTCTGGCCAGTCCCACCCGAGTTAGTTATACCATGTTTTTCAAAGATGGTATTTAAGCCCTCAGCCAATTGATTTAATCGACTTTCATAAAGGGTTCCAGCCCATTGAATCGTTTTTTGGGGATCCCTTTGAATCACAGCACTTAACGCCACTTCTCCCATAGCATTGGAAGTAATCACAGTAGCTTTCTGAGGAATTCGCATTGCTCCAAGTAACTTAACATTCTTAGAAGCTCCCAGACCTAGCAATGTACCGCAATTGCCTTCCTTAGACAGCGTACAAGCGATTAGCAAAGATTCCATTAATTGATGTAAAGAAGCCATCTCTGATGCTTCTGCGCCCTGAAGTCGCTTGTGTAAGGTTAGACCAAAAGTTGGATGTTCATTGACTTCTCCATGATGAAAGAGGGGAACATAAGCGTCATCAAGCAAAATCAGAGGTGGCAAGATTTGGTGCTGTTTCCTTCTGGTAATTTCCTCAATTAAGATATCGATAATTCCATTCCAATCTTCTAGTGTCAGAGTTGCACCAGAAGGGTTATTGGGATAGTTGAAAACAATCATCTTAGCATCTGGATAATTGCTAAATGCGGTTTTGATTGCCTCGGGTTGGGGTTTCCACTTATCCTGTTCCTGAGTGGGGATAGTAACCATTTTCCCCCCTGCTAAAGTAAGAGGCTGCTCATACTGGGGAAAAAAGGGTTCGATAAATAGGGCTGTATCCCCTGGATTGATAATAGTTGTGCAAAGACAATGAAATAAATGGGTAAACCCGGTGGTGAGGTTAATCTCTCGCTGCGGATCAAATTCCAATCCGTACCTCTGTCGGAAATATTGAGCTGCATCCTGACGGGCTTTTAGGGAACCGTAGTGAGGTGTTCGGTAAAGGGATATGTCCTTAGTACTAACTTGGTGAATTGCTTCTTGAACACCAGGAATTGTCCCATGACCTGGAGAACCACTGTTTAAACTGACAACACCATTGTATTTGCTTGCCAAGGCAGCAAATGTAACAAAAGGTGACTCTTTTAAATTTTGAATCCTTTCAGAAATTTGAATCATACTTAGGTAAGTCGAATCAATGACATCACTAGCAGTTTATCAGCCAAAATTCCTATTTTTGGGAGATTTGGCGATTTACCGAGGGAGGATGTCAAGAAGCCGCAATTCTAAACCCAGCATGTTGATAGAAGTAGGGACGGAACCAGTTACGATAGAATGTGGATGCTTCTGTTCCAGTAGTCACCCAAGCACCACCAAGCATCATGTTATGTTGGGTATCAAAGAAGGGAGCAGAATAATCTTCATAGAGCCGATGGGGCTTGAATCCTGGTAGCGGCTTGAAGTCATCACTGAGCCACTCCCATACATTCCCCCGCAGGTCATAGAGTCCAGCAGGACTTTTAGCAGTTTGTAACATACCCACTGGGCTAGGTGAGCCAAACTTGAGATTTAGATTGTAATCCTGTATCGCAAAGGGGTCTTGTTGGAAATTTGTGCTACTTTCATCCCTGCCAGCAGTGGCAAGATTCCACTCCGCTTCACTCATTAAACGAATTCCTTGCCCTTGAGCGCGACAGTAAGCCATGGCTTCATGGTGATTAACTTCAACGGGCCAATCGAGAGGAAGGTCAATCTCGTCAAACAGCGCTCGATACTTGTAGCCACAGTTGTAGCCACCATTGCTAGGTATCCAGAATTTAGGGTGCTTGATATTATAGATTGTCTTCCACGTCCAGGATTCTTTATCCCAGTAATCTGGATTATCGTAGCCATTATCATTAATAAACTCCAGAAATTCTCCGTTAGTAATCAGATACTGACTGGCGAAAAACGGTTTAACCTCCACCGAACGATTGCCATATTCACTATCCCAGCCATAGATAGGATAATCCTGTGGTTTACCAAGTTCTACCGAACCTCCAGAAACTTGGAGCATTTCATTCTTGGAAACCTTGTCATTAGAAACAGCATAATTCCAGCTCTCAGGACGTTCAAGCCGCTCTACAGGCAGTTGTCGGATCAGCATCGAAGAGGTTTCAAAGTGGGTGCGACTATGTTCAATTCCCATCATCAGCGCCCAAAGAAGATGATTTTGATGAATTGGCAGATTCAGAGGAGTCTTTTCGATAGTTTCTATAACCACGCTATACACTTGATCTCGATAGCGCCAAACCTCTTCCACTGTCGGCCAGTGGATATCTTTGGTTGCTTGATCGAGTTCTTCAGGAGTTTCCGGGTCCACACCAATCTCAAACAGGATTTCATAGTTAGGATTAATGGGTTTATCTAATAACCCAACCCCAAGGAATTTATTGATGTAGAAAACAGCCGAGTGACCCAAATAGAAAATCAGACGATTTCTTAAGGGGTCGGGACTGATATAGAATGTTTCTTCCCCAACCAGACTTTTCATCAGAACATCTTCGAGTTCCCATGAATTCTTAAAGTAATTGATAATGGTTTCGCGACTGCAGCTGTCAAGGCGAGGGAATTGAGTAGATTGGAGAGTATCCATGGTTTGAGTTTCAAATACTATTCGTCAACTTAGGGGTGTCTATATTCAGCAGTCAGCGGTCAGTGGTCAGGGGTCAGCGATCAGCAGTCAGCGGTCAGCCGTCAGCGGTCAGCCGTCAGCGATCAGCCGTCAGCGGTCAGCCGTCAGTGGTCAGCGGTCAGTGGTCAGCCGTCAGCCTTTAGCTGATAACTGAGAGCTGATAACTGATAGCTGTTCGCGTAGCGTGCGCGTAGCGCTTAAGCTGTTCGCGTAGCGTGCGCGTAGCGCTTAAGCTGATAGCTAAATGCTTACACGTCTATTACACAGTCTGTATCTGACACAGGAGTAAACCAAACCATTGCTTGGTATCAGTCCAAGCCTGAACTGTGTTTAGTCCCCGACCTTTTAGATAGTGCTGCATCTGCTCTACATTGAATTTGCGAGAAATTTCTGTAAGCATGCTTTCTCCTGCTTGAAACTCAACCGTTAAATCCAGGCTGGCTAAGCGCACAACATGGGTTTCCTGGCAATGTAAATACATCTCAATCTGACTTTCTGATTGATTATAAATCGCCTGATGGGTAAAGCGATCGAGGTCAAAATTTCCTTGGAAACGCCAGTTCAGATGTGCTAGCATATTCAGGTTAAATGCCCCAGTCACCCCCTGACTATCGTTATAGGCAGCTTCCAGAATCTCCTTGGGTTTTTGTAAGTCAATGCCCAACAAAAAGTAATCTCCTGGTGCTAGTAAACCTGTGATTTGCTCAAAAAAGCGATCGCACTGTTCAGGAGCAAAATTCCCCAAGCTATTACCCAAAAAGAAAATCATCCGCCTAGGTAATGGTGTTGGAGTTAATTGGCTCAGGGCGTGTTCATAGGTTCCCACCTGACCCTGAACCTTTAACTTGGGATAATCCAGCAACAGCTGCTTGGCACTCTCTTCAAGAATCTCCCCACTCACATCAATAGGAACATAGCGCAACGGATATCCCTGGTTTTCATAGGCATCCAACAACAAGCGAGTCTTGGTAGAACTGCCACTACCCAGCTCCACCAATTCGCAAGCTCCCGTAAATTGAGCAACGTCTACAGCATACTGTTGTAAAATTTCTGCTTCTGTGCGGGTGGGATAATATTCCGGTAACTCGCAGATTTGCTCAAATAATTGGGAGCCTTTTTCATCGTAAAAGTAACGAGGTGGCAAAGATTTCGGCCTTTGGGTTAATCCTCCAATGATATCTTTGCCATCATCTGTTGCAGTAGGCAGGTTGGCACTCCCGAGATAGTTAATTCGTAGGCGATCCTCACTGAATCTCAGATTCTCTGTGGTCTCTTGAAAAGTTGTTGACATAATACTCTTTTAAATTTAGTTTTCCAAAAACAGTTTTCCAAAAACAGTACATTTATACTGCGTGAACTACCCCGACCTACTTGGCCTATGGCCACGCTACGCGAACGTAGAGGTCGGGGCTTCCAGTTTCACAGAAGAATGCCTTAACTTGGACGGACGTCCGCGTCTTGGTCTTACTTCTTCTCCGCTGGCGTTGACCTCCCCCGTCCCAGAGGAGGATAGCATCCTGATCCCTTCTGCTCTAATATTTTTTGCCGCATTACCATCTCTATCGTGGTGAGTTCCACAACTTGGACAAACCCAAGACCTGACATCAAGTGGCAACTCTTTGATTTGGTAATGACAATTAGAACAGGTTTTAGAGCTGGGGAACCACCGGTTTATCTCCACCAATACCTTTCCTTCTTTTTCGCACTTATAAGATAGAAAATTTACAAAGGTTCCCCAACCTAGATCAGAAATTGCTTTAGCTAGTTTATGGTTACGAACCATGCCCTTGACGTTTAGGTTTTCGACTACCACTACTTGATTATGATCCACTATCTTTCTAGATAGTTTGTGCAGGTAGTCTTGGCGGACATTTCCAATCCGTTCGTATACCTTAGCTACAATCTTTCTGGCCTTTATGCATCTATTGCTTCCTTTTTTCTTTCGGGTGGCAATCCGTTGTTTTTTGGCCAGTTTATTTTCGTACTTGACTAAATGTTTAGGGTTAGCAAATTTAGAGATATTTTCGCCATCGTAGGTTATAGCAAAATCCTTGATACCCAAATCAATCCCGATTGTTTTCCCATCCTTGGACACCTTTGAGCTACTATAATCATATTCCATCAGCACAGAGGCGTAGTATTTCCCAGAAGGAGTCTTACTGACTGTAACAGTCTTGATTTCCCCGTCCAGCGGGCGATGAATTACTGCCTTTACAACTCCCAGTTTTCCAGGGAATTTAAGACAATCGCCCACTTGCTTGACTTTTTGAGGATACTGAATTGATTGGCGATGATGATAGGACTTGAATCTAGGGTATTTTGCCCTACCCTCAAAAAAATTTTGATATGCACGACTAAGATTGAGACTCACAGATTGCAAGACTTGAGAGTAACAATCTTTTAGCCATTCAGTTTCTTTTTCTTTTTTGAGTTTTGGCAACATAGAGTTAAGCGCAGATTGTTTTAGCCCTTTGCCAGTCTCTTGGTAAGTTTCTATACACTGATTTAGAGCATAATTCCACCACCATCGAGCACATCCAAAATGCTGAGCAAGAATCTGAATCTGCTCTTGAGTGGGATAAATCCTGACTTTGACAGCTTTATGTTTCACTGCGCTTGCCTCTGTTCTCGACCTCTGTTACTATTATATAGATTTTGCAGTAATACGTCAAGTTTTAGGCTTTTCAATATAAGTGATCGTCTCGCTATCCATCCCCACCGTGAAAGACGGTGGGGAATTCCGCGAGTTTTGTTAAGACATGATCTGATTAGCACCGGTTAAGAGTACCATAATTTTTACCAGTTTTGAATAGCTATTACTTTGGACAGCGAACCCAGGGAGCTATACTTTGTGGATTGTTGCTAAGGGCAGGGCAAACCCATCTAAAATTAATCTAAATTATTTTGACAAATAAGTTATAGTGTGATATAAACTTATCCAAGTTAACTTGAGCACCAAATATGAGATAATGAATTCATCACTAATTTTTAGAAGTTGAGTTGTCTGACAAATGAAAAACGGCGTCTTAATCCAAAGCGCGAGTGGGTGAAACCCCCGTAAGACATAACCGAAGGATGGGGGATACTGGTCTTGATGCACTTAAAATTAGATAAATTAATCACAAAAAATAAAAATAGATGACATTAACAACTGATAGTTTTACCGATGGGTTTTATGATGATTCAGTAGGCACCCTGGAGAGCCTGCAGAAATCGGCAATCGCATACTTATTCTCAGATCCAAGACTACAGATAGTCAAACTCAACGACCAAGAATATATGGATTGCCAAATTGCCTATCGCAGTCAGCAGAACGAACAAGAGATGATGCTTGAAGCCACACTTCAGGCTATAGACGATAAGATGTCTTCACAAGAAGATTACAGCATCCTTAGCATCGGTTGTGGGAGCGGATTGTTTGAGAAACCTTTTTTGGAAAAGCTTCTTTCTCTAAACAAAACTATCCATTTCGTCGGCATTGATCCCAACGAAGCCGAATGTGTAAAAGCACAAGAATGGTGTGATAAAATCAGGATATATCACACCGATAAATTTAATTTTAAAATTAATACTGTTGGATTTGAATCTTTTCAATCACGTCAAAGTTTTGATATCATACTGTTAATTCATTCCCTTTACTACTTTTCTGACATTAAAACCTTATTTCGGAAAATTTACGAACTTATCCGGGAAGGAGGAATGGTAATTTTAGGGGTAGCTAAAAGACAGTTACTGAATGAACCTTTTTACCATGCAACTCAGCGACTATACGGAAATTATCCGTGGTTTAGCGATGAGGTAAAGGAACTACTAACTGAAATAAATTTACCGTTTCGTCAAGAAAAAATTGATTTTACAACAAACATTACAAAATGTTTTGACAAAGAGTCTGAATTGGGGAAACAGTTACTAAATTTTATAGTTGGTGCCAACACGGAATTTTTTTCACCCTTACAATTGCGACTGCTCCTAGACTACTTTGGCACGAGTTCGCAAAAGATGGAGGGGGGAGAAATAATGCTTCCACACTCCGGAATTTTATTTTATATTGAAAAACAAAGGGTATCCGCTTAAAGTGGTAAAACTCTAACGGGACGGTGAGCCGCTCCACCATCCCGCCTTAAGTTAGTTAGTAGCCAAAATCTGACAGGGGGACATAAAGCTTATAACGTACACAGTGCAAACTCTATAGCCCGCT
>NZ_MKZS01000001.1:7383038-7453906 GCF_001942495.1 Moorena bouillonii PNG | reverse complement strand
CATCTGCTGTATCCCTTGCTACACAATGGCTATACCCGCTCTGTCCCCCCGTTAGAGCCAAAATAAAACATATCCTACATCTGAAACAGCCATGAAACAAAACACTGACAATCTCAATCCTTCTCAAGACTACTATCAAAAAAGTAATCTAGATATAGACTCTTGGTTCAAAATTACTTGGATAGATTACGAATATATTGTTAATAATCATCGATTTTTACAAATAATTGATTCATTTGGAAGTGATACGATAAAACTTTTAGATATAGGTTGTGGAACAGGAGTTTTCCCAGATTTATTAGATAAGAAAATTGATAGTGAACTCAAGCTATCATCTGATTTGCTAGATGTTTCAGACTATTGTCTGAATCAATGTAGTTCAGTGTTGAATAAATTAAAACACTTTCAGGCAAATCAAGGGTTCTTATCTTATACAGAAACTATTGAAACAGCAATTCCAAAAAGTAACTACTACGATCTTATTTGGGCAATTCATTCCTTTTATACTGTAGACATTAATAAAATTCAGGATATCCTAAAGCATATTAAGACATTGATCAAACCCAGTGGTATTTTTTTGATGTGTCAAGCAAGTTCAGATTCTTGTTACCATCAATTATATAATTTTTATCTAAAAAAATACGAACAGCCGAATAACTATAGAAGATTTATAACAGCAGAAGATATCCAATAAAACTTAGATTTACTCGAATTGCAGTACGATGTGATCGATTTTGATTATAACCATGAAATTGATTGTGAATATCGAGATTTGCTAGAAGCTTATTTAAAACAATGTATCCTTAATAATTCTGTTGATGTACTTTCCTTATTTAAAGAAAAATTATTACAGTATTTGAATCCAAAAACTAATCAATTTAGCTTTAAGCAAAAAACAAAACTGATAATTGTTAAAAAACACTAATTCAATAACTAACCATTCACGAACATCATTAACAATAGGTAAATAGCTAAAAACATCATAGTAGAGATATGAAAAAAAATTTTAATTTATGTTTGGAAATAGAATTTTTTATTAAAGTTGCCATTACTTGTGCAATTTTTCAGCAATTTTTTTACTGGGTCTTGAACGATATCAAACTCAACGTTATCAACCAGGTAGTGCTTTACTGGCTTGTCGGTTCTGTTTCATTTTATGCCATTGGTATTTTCGTCGAAAAGGTGATTAAAAAGAACGAGCAGTTGAGAGAAAAACTAAAAGCCAGGATTAAGAAAGTAAAAAAACAGCCATTCCCTGCCTTTACTGCAAAAGGAATTATTCTTGGAGAAATCAAGAGTTTCATCGCAGCACTAGTTATCCTCTATCTGGCACCAGAGATGCATCGAGGCAATGGCTTGCTTCTAAATCTGGGATGGTTCTTAATGAGAATAGTTGCTGCTGATTTCTGTTTTTATGTCTCCCACTGGTTATTCCACAGAAGGTTCTTTCAAAAAATACATCTTAAACATCATGAGTTTATTGATACCTCAAGTTTTGTCGCTGGTCATAAGAGTATCATTGAATATATTATAGTTACCATTACAGACATTTTACCTATCTTTATATTTGGATATGATATCACTCAACTATTGGCCTGGACTCTTCTAGGTAATGCTTACAACCTAGAAGGTCATAGTTCCTTGTCAATATTTTTCATTCCGTCAGATTTTCACGATCTTCATCACACTTGTTTCAAAGGAAACTATGGAATTCAAGGATTTTGGGACAGGATGTTTAAAACGTTGATCCCCCCTACCAAAAAGTCGGGAATTATGTTCCCTACAGCTTCTCTGGAAAAGATCACCATGAAGTTGTCTAAATAATTTATAGGATAACTTTAAGTAGGAACGCTAAGTTGGAAAACTACGTAGGAAAGCCAAGGATAAGTCATGAGACCAACCCCTATCCCTCCACAGCCTGGTCAAGAATCCGTTTGGGATTACCCCCGTCCCGCCCGATGGGAAGACACTAGCAAGCACATCAAGGTGATTTTTAATGGTACAATTCTGGCTGAAACCAGGCAAGCGAAGAGGGTGTTAGAAACTAGTCATCCTCCCAGTTATTACATCCCCCGAGAAGACATCAAGCTTGAACATCTGCTCGAAACACCTCGTAAAACTTTTTGCGAGTGGAAAGGCTGGGCTTGCTATTACAAGGTTTCAGTAGGTGAAAAAGAGGCAAATAATGCCGTTTGGTGTTTCTTCGATCCAACTCCTGATTTTGTCCCGATTAAGGGATATTGTTGCTTTTATGCTCGTCTGATGGATGCCTGCTATGTAGATGATGAGTTAGTCACTCCCCAGCCTGGTGAATTTTATGGTGGCTGGATCACTAAGGATATTGTTGGACCTTTCAAGGGAGAACCAGGAACAATGGGTTGGTAGACGGGTTGGTAGATTGGGTAAATAGTGGTTTACTTTTGAGAGCAGTCGAGGGGGACGATTACTTGCCCCCCTCCCAATTAGATCTGATAGATCTAGACGTGCCCGTTTCGGTTCTAACCTGAAGAAATTTACAACAACCCAGCAAAATGTAGCGGTCCAGTACCACTAATCAACTCCAACAGTAAAGCAATAAACCCAATCATAGCCAGACGACCATTCCAAACTTCTGCTGCTGTAGTCATGCCCCACTCCCACCGCTCGGGAGGGTAAATTTTGACTGTCTTTGGCGGACGAATGACCTCGGAGAGTTCACGGCTGGGTGATTCGAGAGCGTCAACTACCAAATTTGTCAAAGACTCAATAAATAGGGGATGGGTATTGAGGGCTGGTACCCGCTCAAACTGCTTAATCCCTGATTCTTCTGCTATTTCTCGATACTCAATGTCGATTTCTTGGAGGGTTTCGATATGTTCTGAGACAAAACTAATCGGGACTACCAGCAAATCTTGAGTATTCTTAGCTCCGAGTTCTTGCAAGGCATCTTCGGTGTAGGGTTGGAGCCATTCTACCGGACCCACTCGACTTTGATAGGCCAGAGTATGGGGATTGGGGCGGTTGAGGGTTTTCATAATTAAGGAAGTGCAATCCTCAATTTCTTGCTGGTAGGGGTCTCCAGCTTCTGTAACATAGCTGATGGGTACACCGTGAGCACTGAAAAAGATATGAACTTGATCGGGATTAGAAAACTTATCGAGTTCCTGAGCAATTAAATCAGCCATGGCTTGTAGGTATTGTGGCTGCTGGTACCAGGAGGGAATGACTGTGTGTTCAATCTTGCTCAGGTCTGGGTCTTCTTTCCACAGATTTTCTAGCAGACGGAAGCTAGAACCACTGGTGCTGATGGAAAACTGGGGATAAAGCGGTAAAATAACTAAGCGTTCGATACCATCGGCTTTGATAGTTGCGATCGCTTCTTCAGTGAAAGGATGCCAGTAACGCATTCCTACATATACACTGACCTCTTGCCCTTTTGTTTGCAAATGTTCCTGGAGGGCTTGAGCCTGGGCGTCTGTAATCTTCCGTAGAGGGGAACCACCACCAATTTGCTTGTAGTTCTCCTGGGAGATCTTAGCACGCTTAGTGGAGATTAGCCAAGCCAGGGGTTTTTGCAGCCACGGAAAAGGCAGGCGAATAATTTCCGGGTCAGAAAACAGGTTGAATAGAAAGGGACGAACATCCTTTAACTGATCTGGCCCACCTAGATTAAGCAATAATACCCCAACACGACCCATAGTTAACACAGCTTCCCATAACTTTCATATTTGTTACTCATTTTAACAATATATTTTTTAACTTAAATTTGCAACAAGAAACACAGATCTTTACTAAGGAGTGAGTAGTGGCAACAGTTCTTAGAGCTTGGAGTTATCAGTACCAATGGCTGTATGATAGTATTTCCCGGATCGCGGCTTTGAGCGTAGGTGGAGAGAGACGATTCCGCCAGCTACCGTTACAGGGCTTAACAATTCATTCAGGAACCAAAGTGCTAGATCTCTGTTGCGGCAGTGGTCAGGCCACCCAGTTCTTGGTGGAATTGTCTGAGCATGTCACAGGCTTAGATATTTCTCCACTATCCCTAGAGCGAGCACAACGGAATGTTCCCCAAGCCAACTATGTAGAGGGTTTGGCTGAACAGATGCCCTTTCCAGATGCTCAATTTGATATAGTTCACACCAGCGCCGCACTCCATGAAATGACCCCTGAGGTGTTGCAGCAGATTATTCAGGAGGTTCACCGGGTGCTTAAACCAGGAGGAGTGTTTACCCTGGTGGATTTGCACAAGCCAACTAATGTTTTGTTTTGGCCAGGGTTAGCCGTATTTATGTGGTTGTTTGAGACCGAGACAGCTTGGCAATTACTAGAGACTGACTTGGTCAAGGGGCTTGAGCAAGTGGGGTTTAAGGTATGCGATCGCTCTTTGCACGCAGGTGGTAGTTTACAGGTTATTCAGGTCACTAAAGGGTAAACGCCGACACTAACCAAAAAACCTACCCGAAGGGAAGGCCAAGGGCGAACAACCTTCAACCTTCAACCTTCAACCTTCAACCTTCAACCTTCAACCTTCAAACTTCAACCTTCAACCTTCAACCTTCAACCTTCAACCTTCAACCTCCCCTGCACCCAACGCCAAAGGTGAACAACCAAATAACCTTCAACTATATAATCCACCTACATATTCCCCATAACCGTTGTAAGGTAGGGTGGGTCGTTTTTCCCAGGATAAGTTAGGACCGCTACTGATGAATCTTTCTGTCGCTTGTGACCATCTCGGGTGAGGCTTATTGGGGTTAACATTTGCCTCAAAGTCATATTCATAGGAATTGATAGTATTCCAGTAGGTAGCTGGCTGGTTAGCTAAAAACTCCACTTTGACTATAGATTTTGCTCCTTTAAAACCATATTTCCAGGGCACTACCATGCGAATAGGAGCACCATGTTGCTTGGGTAATAGATGACCATAAATACCAATAGCAAAAAATGCTAGTTCGTTAGCCATTTCCTCAACACGTAAACCTTCCGTATAAGGCCAAGGTAAGGAACCAAGGTGTATGCCTGGACCAGTAGTAATTTTGCGGTCATAGTAGGAGGTAAATCGGACAAATTTAGCCTCTGAAGTAGGTTCTACTGCTGTCATCAGCGCTTTCATCGGAAATCCGATCCAGGGTAGCACCATTGACCACGCCTCTACACAGCGGAAGCGATAGATCCGCTCTTCGATCGGAAATTTAGTTTGGAGATCATCTAGGTCATAGGTTTGGGGATTTTTGACTAATCCGGTTACCTCTACCTTCCAGTCTTTGGTTGGTAAATTTTGGGCTGCTGGCCAGATCGATTTACTGCCGCCAAATTCATAAAAATTGTTGTACTGTCCAGCGAGCTCCTCATCAGTGATCGGTCTGTCAACACTGGCAAAAGCTGGATTGGTTGCTAAGGATTTGAACTTGGGTTGATTTAGGGTTTCCCAAAGAGCTTTGTCTGAGGCAGAGGAACCTTGACAACCAAGAATTGATAGCATTCCAGTGCCTAGGCTGGCACCAACTAAATTTTTGAGAAAGCGACGTCGGTTAGAATAAGCCGTTTCTGAGGTGACTTGTTGCTCTGGCAGTTCCCAGGACTTTGGTACACGAATGATGGTCATAAAGTAAGTGATATTGTTGACGGTGAGCTTTTAGCAGTCAGCCTAAACAGGCTAGTCGAGCTTATAGCTGGCAAGGGTACCTTTTCAAGTAGCCTCTTGACTGATAGCGCCAGTTAAAAGATTCAGTTATGCTTGTGCCAAGTCTAGTTAATAACTATAGTTAAAATTACTACCGCTTATTTTTTTTTATAAGGATCTATTCGGATGCCAGATTAATGTCATGACTACTAAAATAAAAATAAATAAATAAAATAAGGTAAATAAAAAAACCAGGAGAAAGCTGATGATCCGTAAAACACTAGTTATAGTAGGAATCGGCTGGATAGCTGTGGGATTGGTACCTCTTGCTTATGCTCAGTCAGGAGCGCAGTCTAGTGAGCCAAGCGGTTCAGTAACCCTGTCTGGTGACACCCTCCGCCAAGTTAATGGTCGCACGGTCTCAGACGATTATGGCACCTTTTTCCCAACATCACTAGAGCTAGAGGAAACGGAAGGCTTAGGTAACAATTTACAGCCTAAGTTCAAGGTTGGCTCAAGGGACAATGTAGACATAGTTTTTGGGGATGTCATCCAGCAGGAAGAACTTAATGTGTTTCCTCAATCCTCAACTACTCGCAATACTCAAAAAGTCCAGTTGGCGGTTCCACTTAGAGAGTAAAGGTTGAGTACAAGGCAAGTTCTAACCACTGATAGCTAAAGGGTTACTCAACCTCTGGTTCACCAGTTCAGTAGCCAGGCTAATTGCAGCCTTCATGCTAGTAGCGTTAGCAATGCCAAGACCAGCAATATCAAACGCTGTGCCATGATCAGGAGAAGTGCGCACAAACGGTAAACCGATGGTAGTATTGATCGCTCGGTCAAATGCCATAAGTTTGACAGGAATTAAGCCCTGGTCATGATAAAGTGCCAAATAAGCATCATAAGCATCATGAGCGTACTGCTGATGGTTGCCGTACCAAGCCTGACCAGGTTTTACCCAAAGAGTGTCAGGAGGTACTGGTCCATCTAATTGGATAGTCGGGCGTTGCTGGCGCTCTTGCTCTAGCCAGGGAATCAACCAATCTTGTTCTTCACAACCTAGCTGACCCTGCTCACCACTATGAGGATTTAACCCAGAAATCGCGATTCGAGGTTTTTTGATCCCAAAATCACTAGCCAAGCAGGCGATTAGTAAGTCTAGTTTACTCCCCATCAATAGTGGCGTTAAGGTGTTTGGTACTTGACTTAAGGGAATATGTGTGGTAGCTAAAAGTGTACGTAGTACCCAACCACTATGGGGCGATCGCGCTACGAACAGCATCCCAAATTGTTTGACACCAGAATACTGGGCTAGCACTTCAGTTTGACCAGGATAATCATGTCCTGCCGCTTTCCAGAGAGACTTGGCAATGGGTGCGGTCACAATACCATCAAACTGACCACGTTGGGTGAGTGCGATCGCATTTTCGAGATACACAAAACTAAGAGCACCACTAGCCGCATTACCAACACCTGGGGTGATTTGAGGCCGTTGTCCATAATCCAACTCAATGTCAATTATTGATAATGTCTCTGGGGAAGCTAAAGTAGCTACATCTTCAATTCCCTGGTGACGTAGTTGGGTGTAAGCCGCATTTAAGAGGTACCGACTGCCAATCACCGTTATCTCACAATTGCTAGTAACTTGGGAATCTGCCAATGCCTTGAGGACAACTTCTGGTCCAATGCCTGCTGGATCTCCCAAGGTCACCGCTAACCGAGGACGCCTTGATTGTGAGTTAAGTTTTCCTGTCAAAGACATGTTCTGATGGTTTGTTGACAAGTCTGACATCATTCCTGAACACTCCCGGATCCTAACCCCTTTGCTGAAATACTCTTGCTCAGGATTTCCATAGGATTGCTATATTGTGGCACCCTAGTCATGATACCTTGTAACAAAAGTACATAGGAGATCATAAAACAATGGGTACAGAAATTTTCAATGCAGCATTTTTGTCCTTCACCCTGATTCTGGTGGGTTTGGGCTTAGGCTTCTTATTACTCAAAATCCAGGGAGTGTCAGAATAGTTTCTAGTGAATGGGTTATGGGGTAACAGCTGTGGGGTTTGGTCAAGAATTCTTTCACTGTTTTCTTCCAAATCTATGGCCGATGCTGTCGCCCGCCTCAACCCATTCTCCCACACCCCTCACCGTGGGCAAAGCCTATGGAATACCCGAAAAATGAGAGATAGACAAAATTTCTGATAGAATCTTATAGAAACTTAAAGATTCCTTACTAAAATTACTATAATGAACTTGTTGGTCGTCGGTGCAACTGGCACCTTAGGAAGACAGGTGGTTCGTCGTGCACTGGACGAGGATCATCAGGTACGCTGTCTTGTACGCAGTCCACGAAAAGCCTCTTTCCTTAAAGAATGGGGAGCTGAACTAGTACAAGGCGACCTTTGTGTTCCAGAAACCCTGCCAAAAGCTCTGGAAGGGATTACAGCTGTCATTGATGCGGCAACATCGAGACCAACAGATTCTCTGACCATCAGACAGGTAGACTGGGAAGGTAAAGTTGCCCTAATTCAAGCGTCTGTTGCTGCTGGTATAGAAAGATATGTCTTTTTCTCAATTCTGGGAAGTGAGAATTTTCCTTATGTCCCACTAATGGAAATAAAACACTGTACAGAACTATTTCTGGCAGAATCAGGATTGCCACACACAATCTTGAAACCAAGTGGCTTTATGCAAGGCTTAATTGGTCAGTATGCGATCCCGATTTTGGATGGACAGGCGGTTTGGATTACTGGAGAAACTTCTCCCATCGCCTATATGAACACCCAGGATATTGCTAAGTTTGGCATTCGTGCTCTGGAAGTTCCAGAAACAGTAAATCAGACATTCCCGGTTGTGGGAACCAGAGCCTTTAGTACCTACGAAATCATTAACCTGTGTGAGCGGTTGTCCGGTAAAGATGCTAAAATAGCCCGACTCCCAATAAATTTTTTGCGGGGTATGCGGCGATTCGTGAGATTTTTTCAGTGGGGCTGGAATGTGGCAGATCGGCTTGCCTTTACTGAGGTGCTAGTGAGCGGTAAACCTCTGGATGCACCGATGGAAAAGGTATATGAGGTCTTTGGCCTAGACCCTAAGGAAACCACAACTTTGGAAGAATATCTAAAAGAATACTTTAACCGGATTATGAATAAGCTCAAAGAAATCGATTACGAGAAAGCTAAAAAGAAGTCTAAGAAGAGGACTCCTTTTAAATCTAAATCCTAGATATTTCCTGGAAAATCCATAAGCGCGAGGTTTTGGGGAGCCAGTGGGGCATTCATTTGGTCTCAACGGGGCTTACAAAGTGCAGACGCAAGCCTGAGTACGCAGCCGGTCCCCATAGCGCGACTGCATCAAGACATGACCTGATTAAATGACAATTGTCCATGATGTTCGGTGATAATTTAATCCAAGTAGTTCAAGACGGGGACTGGTGAGTATACCAAAAGCAGGCATTATCTACAACGACCTTAAACCAATGGCTTGTAGCGTTGCTGAAGAGTTGCACAACCAATTGAGGACTGCGGGTTGGGAAGTGTGTATGGCGACAGGGGTTGGGGGAATTCTGGGTTATTCGAGTCCTGAATCACCAGTGTGTCATACACCGATGGACAAACTAGCCCCCCCTGGTTTTGATGACCAGATGGCTTTCGCCATTGTATTGGGGGGAGATGGTACAGTACTAGCCGCTTTTCGCCAAGTGGCTCCCCAAGGGATCCCTGTGCTAACAGTGAATACAGGTCACATGGGTTTCTTAACAGAGACCTATGTCAATCAGTTGCCTTCTGTCTTGGAACAGGTCATGGCACAAGAGTACGCTATAGAAGAACGGTCGATGCTCTCTGTCCAGATCCTGCGAGATGAGAGGATTTGGTGGGAGGCACTTTGTTTAAATGAAATGGTATTGCACCGGGAACCGTTGACGAGTATGTGCCATTTTGAGGTACAAATAGGACATCACGCACCAGTGGATATTGCAGCTGATGGTATTATTGTTTCCACACCCACTGGCTCTACTGCCTATTCTCTAAGTGCTGGAGGACCAGTATTAACTCCTGAGGTACCGGTGTTGCAACTGTTGCCCATCTGTCCCCATTCTTTGGCATCTCGGGCATTAGTCTTTGCCGACACAGAGCAATTAACCATTTTTCCCGCCACTCCTAATCCTATGGTGATGGTGGTTGATGGAAATGGTGGTTGCTACGTAATACCAGAAGATAAAATAAAAGTTAAGCGATCGCCTTACTCTGCTCGATTTATCCGTTTGCAAGCACCAGAGTTTTTCAGAGTTTTGCGAGAAAAGTTGGGGTGGGGACTGCCGCACATTGCTAAACCTACCTCTGTGGAGTTGCCTTAGAGCCTAAATCCATGTAACCAGAAAATGGTGTTTCTGGTGGTGTCTGGTGGTGTCCGATATCCATAATATTTAATCGGTGAAACGCAACTTCGGATCAGGGGGGCTTGTGGAACGTTTGCCCCGGTAAGATAGGAGTATCCACCAGCAACTGGCTATTCACGGTCGGTACTTAGGCAATCAACCCAAACTATTCTATGTCTGCTTTGAATCGCAATACTCGTCGTCGGCTCAATAAATTACAACAGACTTCCAGCGTGTGGGAGGGAGACCGCCGTCCCCTGTCAGTTATTGGTAACAATCATCAACAGCCGGATGGTGAGGGTCATAATGATTGCATTCTTTGGGTGGATGGCTCGGAAGGCATTGTCAGGGCAATGGATTTAGTATCACCAACCATGGGACCAGAAGCGATTGTTCGTGCCCTTATGCAAGCCATGGAACATCCCCAAAGCCCCGCCAGACCAGCACGACCCTCAAAGATTGTTGTTCGTAACCGAGAAATTCAGTTTTTTTTGCGAGGTGTCCTTCAAGGGTTAGACATTGGAATTGATTATGTACCCAATTTACCCTTGATTGACGAACTGTTTCGGGGATTTGAGGAAATGGCGGCTACTCGACAACCCCAGCTACCACCTAAGTATGCCGACCTACTTATAGAAAAAGCCTATGAAATTTGGCATGAAGCTGCTTGGGAAGTAGTGGCTGATCATCAGATTATCTCAATTGAATTAAATCGCTGGGATGTGGAAACCCTATACGTCTCAGTAATGGGTATGCTGGGTATGGAGTACGGCGTATTACTATATCGCTCCTGGGATTCCCTGAAACGGTTCCGATCATCAGTGCTGGCAGATGACTCGTGGGAAAAGATGGAACAAGCTTTCTTAGGGCAAGATTGCTTATTTTTAACCTTCGGGCGGTTTGGTGATGATACCGAAGATGAGGATGAAGAGGATGATATTGATTTAGCTGATTTTCCAGTATCAGAGATTGTACCTGGGTTTGGTACAGTCCATCCCTTGGAAGGAATGCGACCTTATCTTTATGAAGAAGAAGCGATCGCAATTTATGTTGCCCTAGAAGCCATTCAGCGATTTGTTCACGATTACCATGAGCAATTAGATGACGAAAACTTACCCAAGATTAGTAAGCGTTACCGCATTCCGGTACCCCTAGAAGCCAAATCTACAGTTAACGTTAAAGTTAACACCCATCCTGACCTGGCGGATGAGTTGTTAGAGATGGCAATTGAGTGCGAGGAAGATGATTTCGATACAGAGTCGATGACCATACCCTTACGGGATGACCTTGTGCCAAAGGATGCTTTCCTCAAGCTGGGCATGATGTCTTGGGAAACAATAGAATCCATTCGCTCTGGTGTCAAATCCTATCAGTCTCAGAATATCAAAGCAATCGGGGAAGGCATGCCAGTTATTTTGATTCAAACCACCCGACCAAAGGCACAAGTGTTGATAGAGCAGATCGAGACCGCTGGTGGACTCAAAGGGATTTGCTTTAATTCAGGGGAAGACCCCTTTGAAGGCACACGCTACGACCTCGGCATTATCCAAACAGAAAACAGCAGTCTTTATTTGTTAGGAGAGTTTTCTGAAACCGATACCAACCATGCTGCTGCCCGCCAGCAGTGGGAGGAGGGTTGTGAAAATCAGGGATATTGTGGTTTAGTTATTGCCAGAGGTCTAGCAGGAGCATCTCGGGGTAATCCCAAGCCTCGTGACATGATGGCCTTGTTTGAAGCGCGATCGCTCTCCACTACAGATTTGGGAATAGCAATCCTCAAGGCAGAACCCTCAATAACTGAGCCACCCTTCTGACCGAAAATCCTGAGGGCGCAAGCCCCTGAATTCTATTCATGGGTGCGACTCGTTAGCTATAAACCTTACCATATAAAGGTTTGGGGGATTAGCTGCCTGGTTCAATGAACCTTGACAACTTGATAACCATGGTGGTGAAAAACCACCCCTCGTGAAATCCGAGTGACAGCCTTACCCTGATTTATGAACCTAACAAACTCATAAATTGATGCAAGGGTCGAACAGTGAAGCACTACAAGCCAAAAAGTGGTGTTAGTAACAGGCAGAGGACTCATGGGTACAAAAGAAAGGTATGTCTGAATCATCGTCAGGAATGGGTAGCGAAATAGGCTGATACGCTACAGACAAACGTCACAGAATACGGTTATGAAATTCCATGATTTCATAAAGATTTCCCAATATATTCTCGGTGAACAGTACCACCCTAAAAGTCCAAAGAATGGTTATCAGGAACGAAGTAACCCTCATATGTACTCTCAAGAAGGTCGAACATCTTGAGTAGGTAGTTAGCCGCAAGTCATATGGGGTCGAGATTGAGTCAGAAGCTAACGCCTGGGGTAATGCCCAGGATATGCTGACGGACTCACGTTGTAGGAGAAGATATGGTTGTAAGTAGCAATGAATAAGTCTAAAACTCGGGGGTTCGCCCCACAGTCGGAATGGAAAAATGTCAACTGGCGTAAGCTGGAAATGACAGTTTTTAAGTTGCAAAAGCGATGCAGCGCGGTCTTGGGGGTTTCCCCCATGAGCGACTGCATCAAGACAACGAATATATCGAGCCTCTCAGCGTGGCGACGTTCACGTGGTAAGAAAGCTACAAAAGACTCTGATGAAATCCTGGTCAGCAAAAATGATTGCGGTCAGACGGGTTACTCAGGAGAATAAAGGTAAAAAGACTGCCGGAATAGATGGGGTCAAAGCTTTAACCAATAAGCAACGCCTCACCTTAGTAGCCAGCCTAAAAACTCCTATGAAAGCTCAACCAACCAGAAGGGTCTGGATTCCCAAACCCGGACGGACAGAAAAACGGCCTCTAGGTATCCCAACTATGTACGACCGCGCCCTACAGGCACTTACCAAACAGGCACTTGAACCTGAATGGGAAGCAAAATTTGAACCCAATTCCTATGGATTCAGACCAGGACGCTCATGTCATGATGCCATCGAAGCAATTTTCAAGGGTATTAATCAAAAACCTAAATGGGTACTTGATGCTGATATTGCTAAATGTTTCGACAAAATTAACCATGATGCACTTCTTTCAAAATTAAATACCTATCCATCCCTTAGACGAATAATCAGGTCTTGGTTAAGAGCCGGAGTGATAGATAACGGAACATTCTCATCTACGAATGAGGGTACTCCTCAGGGTGGAGTCATCTCTCCACTCTTGGCGAATATAGCCCTCCATGGAATGGAAGAACGAATTAAACATTATGCCGAAACCTTAAAAGGAAGTAAAATTTCCAATAAAAAGGCATTAAATCTAATTCGATACGCAGATGATTTTGTCATCATGCACAAAGACCGTACTGTGGTAGAAGAATGTCAAAGAATCATCAATGAATGGTTAAAAAACATGGGTCTGGAATTAAAACCAAGTAAAACCAGGATTACCTATACTCTTGATGGATTTGATTTCCTTGGATTCAACATCCGACAATATAAAACAGGTAAAAACCAGTCCAAACAAGGTTTTAAAACCATCATCAAACCATCAAAAGAGAAAATTCTGGAACATTATGGACAGCTCGCAGAAGTTATCAAACAACATAGAGCTGCCCCACAGGAGGCATTAATAAGCCACCTCAAACCCATTATACGTGGATGGTGTAACTACTACAGTGGAGTCTGTAGTAAAGAAACCTTTAACGATTTAGGGTTCATGCTCTGGAATAATCTCAAAAGATGGGGATATAGGAGACATCCCAATAAATCAAGAACCTGGGCAAACAAGAAATATTGGGGAACCAAAATAGAAAAGGCAGAAAAACCATGGGAATCTCCCAAGGTCGATAATTGGGTATTCATGACAAAGGAAGGTAACTACCTCCCAAAACATGCCAAAACAAAAATCATCAGGCACACAAAAGTCAGAGATACCAGAAGCCCCTATGATGGAGACCTAATTTATTGGAGTTTCAGAATGAGGAAACATCCTGAGATGACCAGTCAAAAGGGAAGGCTTTTGAAAAGGCAAGAAGGGTTTGAAGTTACCGTAAGATAGTGGAGCCTTTATAGTTGGTAGGTTATGCGTAAAAGGTTGAAGTCTGTTGTAGTAAGGCTCCACTATCTAAGGTTTCGTTTCCGGAAATGTACCCATTGTGGACTTACATTCAGGGATGGCGATTTATTGGAAAAACATCACATAATACCACGCGCTAAGGGTGGAAACGACCTAGATAAAAATTTAGAACTGTTACACCTACATTGCCATGACATCAAACATGGAACAAAAATCAACTCTAACGAGTTAGATGAAAATCCATTCTAGAGGTACCAATGTCAATGGTTCCTATAATGAGGAGCCGTATGATACGAAAGTGTCACGTACGGTTTTGAAGACGAGTCGGTGAGGCGACTCACCGGCTTAGTTTAATGGTTAGCCCGAACGGGAATTTATTCCCTAACTGTTCGGGGACTTTTAAATCTAGATTGTAGTCTATAATAGTAAGTAAAGTAAGAACCCAAGGAGGTGATACACGAGTGTTGGTCATGGAGTTCAAGGCTGTTCTCAAAGAGCTTCAAAGGTTGGCAATAAATGAAGCCATTAGAACGGCTCGCTTTGTCCGCAATAAAGTACTTCGGTACTGGATGGACAATCGTGGTACAGGGAAAAAAGAACTCTATCGTTACAACACTCAACTAAGAGACGAATTCAAGTTTGTCAGAGACCTCAACAGTCATGCTTGCCAAGCCTCTGTTGAGAACGTAGAACGCGCTATAAAACGTTTCTTTGATAACTGCAAAAATAAAATTCCTGGAAAGAAGGGTTATCCTCGTTTCAAGAAACATTCTAGGTCAGTGGAGTATAAGCAATCTGGATGGAAGTTATCCCCAGATAAGAAGTCCATAAAATTCACCGACAAGAAGGGTATCGGAAAAGTCAAGCTCAAGGGTACCTGGGACTTATGGAGATTCGAGCAGAAGCTAATAAAACGAGTTCGGATTGTCCAGAGAGCTGATGGCTATTATGTCCAGTTCTGTGTGAAAGTAGAGAACCAAGAACAACTAGAAGCCACTGGGTTTACTATTGGATTGGACGTTGGCTTAAAGGAGTTTTACACAGACTCTGATGGATACTCAGAACCTAACCCACGATTTTACCGAAAAGGGGAAAAACGTTTAAAGTTTTATCAACGTCGAGTTTCTCGAAAAAAGAAAGGCTCTGCTAACCGTAAAAAAGCAATTAATAGACTAGGTAGGACACACCTTAGAATAAGTAGGCAACGCCATGAGCACGCTAAGAGATTGGCGCGCTGCGTAATCCGGTCTAACGACCTGGTCGCCTATGAAGATTTGAGGGTTCGTAATATGGTTAAAAACCACTGTCTTGCCAAATCTATTAATGATGCAGGTTGGTATCAATTTCGAGAATGGTTGGAATATTTTGGTCTAAAGTTTGGCAGGATAACTGTTGCAGTGAACCCCGCCTACACGAGTCAAAGTTGTTCCAACTGTGGTGAAGTGGTTAAAAAGTCTCTATCAACTAGAACCCATATTTGTAAATGTGGCTGCCAGTTAGACAGAGACCACAACGCTGCCAAAAACATTTTAACGAGAGCCTTGAGTACGGTGGGGCACACCGGAACTTTTCGAAACGCTTGGGGAGAATTGGCCTCTACTCTTCTTGGTTATGACCTGGATGAGCAAGCTGACTCGTTGAACCAAGAATCCCCCTGATTCTATCAGTGGGGAGTGTCAACTTCTGATTGAGAGAATGATTGAGAGACTCCCCACCCAGAAGCCTGATCCGATCACGGGATAAGTAGACCAACAACACCACCATCCCCTGGGATTACTTCACCAATTTTACATGCATTTACCTGCTGTGAATTAAACGATGTTAGGGTTTCCTCAACCTGCTGTTGAGGAACAATCAGCACAAAACCAATCCCCATATTATAGGTATCAAACATTGCCTGAGGACTAACCTGACCTGTGTGAGCTAGCCACTGAAAAATTGGTGGAATCACCCAGCTGTTGGGATAAATCTGGACGGATTGTCCAGCACCCAGGCAACGAGGGAGGTTTTCTGGGATACCGCCGCCGGTAATGTGAGCCATACCGTGAATCTCGATACCAGCCCTACGAGCATCAAGTACCGGTTTCACGTAAATCTGAGTTGGTGTCAACAATTCCTCCCCTAAGCTTTTACCAGCTAACAATTCCGGAGTTATGTCCCAGGAAAGAGCGTTGTCTGGGGAATCCTGAACAATTTTCCGGATCAGACTAAAACCATTGCTGTGGACGCCCTGACTGGCCAAACCAATTGCCACATCTCCAATTTGCACTTGGGAACCGTCCAACATACGGCTCTTTTCCACAATTCCTACACAAAACCCTGCTAGGTCATACTCGGCGAGTTCGTAGAAACCAGGCATTTCTGCGGTTTCCCCTCCTAGTAAAGCACACCCAGCCAGACGACAACCTTGGGCAATACCGGCAACAACCTGAGTCAGTTGTTGTTGATTGAGCTTGCCAGTTGCTAAATAATCCAAGAAAAACAGGGGTTCCGCACCAACAGTCAAGACATCGTTGACGCACATGGCTACCAAATCCATGCCAACGGTGTCATGGCGGTTAAGGTCTTGAGCCAATTTGAGTTTAGTACCAACTCCATCAGTTCCAGATACCAACACTGGCTCAGTATATCCCACTGGCAGCTGAAAGCAACCACTAAAGCCACCCAGTCCACCTAATACTTCCGAACGGTGGGTACTTTTTACCAGGCTACGGATTTGCTTAACAAATCCTCGACCTGCTTCAATATCAACACCAGCGTCTCGATAATCCATGGGAACACACAAATGCTTTTGAGCTAGAAATGCAGGATGTATTTTACAGCGTAGCGTCGATCAAGACCTAGGGTGCAAATAGGGTGAGATCAGTAGTGTGTTGAGGAAGGTCGTGGTAAGCGCCGTGGTAAGCGCCGTGGTAAACGCCGTGGTAAACGCTGTGGTAAGTGCCCTTATATACCAGAATTGCTTGCACCTAGTCTGTATTCAAGTTTACTTTAGGTCGGAAATTTGTTGAAGCTGATTCATTAGTTATTTCACAGATCTTGATGGGATTGATAAGAATTAACTATTCTTGGAGTTACTTCACAAAAATTTAACAAAAGCTCTAACCACTAATATAACTTAGTTTGTGGTCAATCTACAACCGTCAATTTTGACAAGTTCTTGGTAACAGCTTCATAAAATGGGGATTCCACCATCAGAAACTTTATGGTAGTCTATTCCAGGTTTTTAGTTAAATCACTAATAACCATTTGTGAGGAAATAACCATTTGTGAGGAGTTAATGGGCAAGTTGAAGTTATGTTACTGCGTTTGTTGCAGCACCATAATGCCTAAAACTGCCAATTATCTTAGACTACAGACCTATGAATCAAAAAATTTGGGGTGGCATCACCGTTTCTGTGCTAACAACAGTTCTCGGTGCAACAATATCAATTCCTGTCTCATCCGCTGAGACAGTTACTCAGACTGTGACAGGAAATTCTGATGCTCAACTGGCAGAAGAATTGCCATCTAGCGCAACTGCAGCAATAGAAAAACTACCAGCTCAGCCAACACCAGAGTTTCAAGTGGCTGAGTTTCCAGAGCAACTGAGAACTGCTAAACCTGATGAAATCATTACCAATATTTATGCTTATGAACTTGCAGGACGTCAGGCAGCTACACTGTATGTCCGTAGTATTCCTGTTCTGACTTTCCTAGGTTCACAGGAAATCAATGCTGACCCTACCAAAGACATAGTTGCTACTGAGGTTGAAAAGATAGCAACTCCGTCTTCTGTTGCCCCAGGCAACGCTACGATATCGGATGCTAATGGGTCAGAAAATGACTCAATCCGGCGGGCTCAAGTGGTTGCTGCTCGGATCAATGAACTTCATGGCAACAATGTCAATGCTGAGTCAATCACTGTCCGTTGGAATGGTTCCTACAAAAGCTACAGCATTCAAGTAAATGGGCAAGAATTAGTCCAAGTTGATGAGAATACAATTCTGCCAGATACCACCAAAGACCTGGCTGAAGATGCTCTACAAGCTACTAATCGATTGCGACGGCTGATCGGTTATGCTCCCCCTCTCACAGAAATTGCGGACTTACCGCCAGCACCAAAACCACGAACAGTACAGAAAGTAGCTAGGAGTACCACTCGTCGGCGAGTAAGAAGTCAGATGAGGGGTATGGCTTCATGGTATGGTCCGGGTTTCCATGGCCGCCGCACTGCCAGTGGTGAGCGATTTAATCAATACGCCCTGACTGCTGCTCATCGTACCTTGCGGTTTGGGACTAGGGTGAGGGTGACTAACATGAGAAATGGTCGCTCCGTCATTGTGCGAATTAATGACCGTGGACCGCACAGCAGAAATCGCGTTATTGACCTTTCCAGAGCAGCAGCCCGAGTTATCGGAGTTGAAAGATCTGGCACTGCTGCTGTGCGTCTAGAGGTTTTATATTAACTTGAACGGTAATGGCTAATGGCTAATGGCTAATGGCTAATTGTAATCCAATTCCCAATTACCCATTACCAAAGGTGAAAAAAAATTTGTTGCAGGTAGACACGAGAATTAGTATTAGTATCATCCGTGTGCCTGCTTAAGATGAGCATTCAGCCTAGGGGGTTAGCTGAATGCTTATTGTTTAAGTGGATAGCCTAAGCGCAACTAAGCTGTGAGGCTTGTGACATACTGCTTCCGCACCTGTCAGCCATGCAAAGCGCGAGTGGGGGTTCCCCCCAAGACCGCACTGGCTCCCCAAGACCGTAATGGTGCGTTTGACCCGTAATTAAATTCGCCACGGGTCACACCTCTGCATCGCTTTTTCAGAAACTCCAACTTTAACTAAACTTTAAAAATCGATAAGTTGATTCCTGGCTTAGGTTTGAGCTTTTTTTTTTTTTAAAGTTAGCTAAATTCCGTTTTTTAAGGAGTACTAAAATTTAATTTATTACAGCCTGTTTTAGTCTAATGATGTACAATAACAGCAATGGGTAAACCAATTTTTAATATCTTTCAGAGAGACTTGCTCAAAAGCTTCATCAATTGCATCCACCAAGGAACGGATAATTCCTCGCTCCAATTGACCGTAGTATCGATTTAATCTTTGACCAAAGATGCTCAATCGGCGAAAAGTCTGGTGAATAGGGTGGCAAATAAATTAGACGAGCCCCTGCTGCCGTAATTAATTCTTCGATATTTTTGCTGGCCAAAAGGCCACGCTACGCGAACAAGTGAATTGAGCAATTATCCATAATGACAACAGCTTCATTCCAAAGTTTGGGAACTAATTTACAGGCAATAAATGCTTCAAATGTTAATCTATCCACTGCTCCCATCACCTCGGCTTTAGCAAGGATTTCTTTAAACCCTATAGCTCCAATCACAGAGACATTTTTTCCTCGGTGGTGAGGACGTTTTCCATGAGCTCTTTCTCCTTTTAGAGAGCGGGCTCGTAACCGAGTCATCCCCAGATTCACACCATTATCATCTATAAATATCAGGTTTTTCGCCAGAAACCCTTGAACTAACTGCCAAAACTCTACTCGCTTAATTTGCACTCGAGCACTCTCTTTTTTATCCGCATGAAAGGTTTTTTTTTAAGGTAAACTTAAGCTTTTTCAACATATTATATACTGTGGAGCGGCTGATCTGGACTCCCGAATCATGCTGCTAGTAGCTCTTTTAGTTCTTCCAAGGTGGCGTCGTTATGCTTTTCTACCAGACTACCCAGTACTGCCAGTTGTTCATCATTGAGTTTCGTTGGAGTTTGCTTTGTCCGAACTTTAGGAGCGATAGAGCCCGTCTCTCGATATTGTTTCAGTAATTTTTGAATAAAACTCAAAGCCACTCCAAACCGTTTGGCTAACTGCCGTTGAGAAATAGGTTCATTCTCATACACATTGATAATCTTATGACGTAAATCAATAGAATAAGGTCTCACTTCTTTCTTGGCTCGGCTCAAATTATAGTATCTTAATTATACCTCACTAGATCTGAAAAGGCTGTCTTCTAATATTTATAGAAATATTTGCTTAATATTGTAATATCAAACAAGTTTAGTTTAAGTATTTTTTTTGCAAGTTCGAGTGCTAAGCCAGCTTTATTTAGCACTGAAATGCCTGAAATCATAATGTTTTATCTACCTAAATATGAATCAAAAAAGTTGGAGTTGGATCACCGGTTCTTTGATAACAACAGTTTTGGGTACGTTGTTATCAACAGGTGCGACCCGTGGCGAATTAAATTCGCCTACGGAAAGCGCACCTATGATATTTCATCAGCTAAGGGCTTTGACTACACAGCTAAAGATAGCCCTGACTTACCACTGATGGCAGGGGGGAAATCTCCCACAATTCAAGATGCTGAAAAACTTTCAAGTCAACAAGTGCAGATGTTTGATGTTGCCGAGTTTCCAGCTCAATATAGAACTCTTGCTAGTTTAAGCTTACCAGCGCCTGAGCTAATCACTACTGACGGGATTCCAAAGTCACTTGAGAAGATAGCTTCTCCGGATTCTAATCTCCAAGGAAACGCTATGCTTATCGGCTATGCTTCTTCTCTCAACAAAAGCAGTGCTTCATCACAGACACTGCAACCACTAACAGTACCAACGATTTCAAGGCGTAGCCGTCGCCGAGTGCGATGGAGTGTAAGGGGGGTAGCTTCTTGGTATGGTTCAGCTTTTCATGGCAGGCGCACTGCTAGTGGCGAAAGATTCAATCAATATGCTCTGACTGCTGCTCATCGTACCTTGCAGTTTGGCACTAGAGTCAAAGTGACTAATCTCAGAAATGGTCGCTCCGTCATTGTCCGGATTAATGACCGTGGACCAAATGTCAGGGGTCGGATTATTGATTTGTCCAGAGGAGCTGCCAGAATAATTGGATTGGTCAGCTCTGGCACTGGGCCTGTGCATATAGAAATTCTTTATTGAATTAATTAGTTATTAGTCAAAAGAAATCTCCAGGAATTACTTGGCAATTCCTGGAGATTTATATTTATTAAGAGTATGTTGCTAACATCGATAAGAATGTGACATACTCCCACACGCTTATCAGAGATTACAGTGTGGGCTTCTTGCCAACTCCACCCAACGGTATCGGCTTTCGCCGACGCTGCGCGAACGGATACAAGGCCTTTGGCCACGCTACGCGAACGGCAAGCTTTATTGACGACACGGGATGCCCCTCCGCACCGGAACAATACAACTCGTTCTATTTTCAGTTAGTATTTGCAGTTAGTAGGTGGCGGTTAGCTCTTAATTTTATTACCCTACTATTTTCATTATAGACGGTAACAAACAAAGTATCAAAGTTCCTGTCCGCCATTCATCCCACGCCGATCTTCGGTGCGGACGTGGGGCATAAGCGCGGATGAATCTAAACTCTAGAGTCTTATGCACCTGTTTACAACAACTGCTGGATTACACTGCTACTTAGAACGTCAAGGTCCTGGCAAGGAAGTGGGTCTGGTAACCACTATGGGAGCCTTGCACAGCGGTCACTTAAGCTTAATTGAGCGGGCAAGACGAGAAAATTCTCTGGTCATTGTTAGCATTTTTGTTAATCCTCTTCAGTTTGCACCGACAGAGGATTTTCAGGAGTACCCCCGTGGATTGGCTCAGGATCAAGAACTTTGCCAACAGATTGGAGTTGATGCAATTTTTGCTCCCACTATAGACCAGTTGTATGGTGATAATTCAATGCCCACTGCGGACAAGGGTGATGAATTGACTCAAGTGATTCCACCCAAAACCATGACCTCTGTCCTATGTGCTGTCTCTCGTCCTGGTTTTTTTCAGGGTGTGGCAACTGTCGTAGTCAAGCTGTTGAATCTGGTACGACCAAACAGAGCCTATTTTGGTCAAAAGGATGCCCAACAGTTGGCAATCATCCAGCGTATGGTGGCAGATTTAAAGTTACCAGTGACCATTGTTCCTTGTCCGATTGTGCGGGAAAAGTCGGGACTGGCGTGTAGTTCTCGCAATCAATACCTGACACCAGAACAAAAAGCCCAAGCATCATTACTCTATCAAGGGTTGCGTAGTGCTCAGAAAGCGTTTCAAGGTGGATTATGCGATCGCATCAATCTGATTGAGAGGGTTAGGTCAGAATTAGCTGGAACCCAGGATATCCAGGTCGAGTATGTGGAATTAGTACATCCTGTTACTCTGACCCCCCTCGAACAGGTTGAAGAGCAAGGATTATTAGCGATCGCAGTTCACTTAGGTACAACTCGTTTAATTGACAATATACTCCTGTCCCACCGTAAACCGATTGTGGCCATTGATGGTCCGGCTGGAGCTGGAAAATCTACCGTTAGCCGTTTGGTAGCCAAAGAATTAGGATTGATGTATCTTGATACTGGTGCTATGTACCGGGCTGTGACATGGCGGGTGCTCAAAGCAGGTATTGACTTGGAGGATGAGCCTGCGATCGCAGAATTAGTCAGTAAGTGTACAATTAATCTGAGTAATAATCAACCAGGAGAGTCTGGGATTCAGGTGTGGGTTGATGGAGAAGAAGTTACCCAGGTCATTCGCTCACAGTCCGTTACTGCCAAAGTGTCTACAGTGGCTGCTTTGAGTTCAGTACGCCGTGAGTTACTCAAACAACAACAACGCTGGGGTCGTCAAGGAGGAGTAGTGGCTGAAGGTCGTGACATTGGCACCCATGTCTTTCCCAATGCAGAAGTCAAACTATTCTTAACAGCTTCTGTTCAAGAAAGGGCGCGTCGCCGTCAGCAAGACCTGAAAAACCAGGGGCAAGAGGTCAGCTTAGAACAGCTGGAGCAGGAGATTCAACAGCGTGACCTAAAGGACAGCACCCGTGCTGTAGCCCCCTTGCGCAAGGCAGCTGATGCTATTGAAGTACAAACCGATGGTATGAGTATTGCAGAAGTTACCGATTCTCTTGTCAATATCTACTATCAGCAATTGTCACCGGATGGCTGACCGCTAATGTTAAACAGACAATTAAACAGACAATTAGGCAACAGCTAGCCACCACTATATAAGATGATGGTTAGTTAAAGATGATAATTTACTTTCCTGGTATTTTGGCAGGAGCAAAGGAGACCAATTTTGGCAAAACGTGAGGGCTTATTCTGGTCGCGCAGTACATGGATTATAATTGCTGCTATTCTAAGTTGTATGGCTGGCTACACCTTGAAAACAAGTCGATGGGCTAACCAAAATATTGCTGCACTAATCACTAGGCAAATGCCACAGCAGCAAACTGACTCAAAGAAGGTTGAAACGTTAACTAAGCCGCCAGATAAAGGTTTGCAGCAAGGTATTGCTAAATGGGCAGAGCAAGAGAGAGGCAAGCAGATTAACTATGTTCCTCCGCAATTTCGGGGAAAATATATCGAGGACGTTGAGCTTAAAACTCCACAGAAAGTCATTGCCTTGACCTTTGACGATGGTCCTTGGCCGAAGATGACTAACGATGTGCTACACATCCTTAAAAAATATGATGTTAAGGCAACTTTCTTCGTGGTAGGGAGAAATGTTTATCTATATCCAGAAGAGCTTAAGAAAATTGTAGACCATGGTCATGCCCTTGGCAACCATAGTTGGAACCATAGTTATTACTATCATAATAGTTTAGCAGCTGCTAAGGAAATTGATAATACCACAGCAAGGATTTACAAAACTATTAACGTTAAGACCTCTTTGTTTAGACCCCCTGGGGGGATAATGAACAATGGCTTAGTGGCTTACGCCCGAAAAAAAAATTACGTGATTGTAAAATGGTCAGCTGACTCAGAGGATTACTCGGTAAACCAACGTCGGTTGACCTATAATGTTCTCCGCAGAGCCAAACCGGGAGGAATTGTGCTACTCCACGATGGTGGCGGCAATCGTGCCAAGACGATACGAGCTTTACCGGTAATTATTACTGAATTGAGAAAGCAAGGTTACCAGTTTGTGACTGTACCGGAATTGTTGGATATGGCACGAAAAGAGTTGGAGATAGCACAAAAAGAACAGAAGTGACATGTAATTACTTATCAACGGTTAACCGTTAGCTTTTGACAGTCAATGGTCAACTTTAAACCCATAAATAGGTAATCAGTTATGCTCAACTTGAGATTAACCTAACCTTGGAGGCTTTGATTGTTGACCTTAGTATGCTTTATTAAATTTACCGCCAAAATGGCGACATAGCTTTCTGAAATTTAGTTATCCTATTCGATAAGTTATCTACCCAAATTAACCTAGCAAACCGAGATTGAAATCTTCAACCAAAACAATACTGTTAACTGTTGATAAGTTAACGGTTAACTGATCATGACTTACCCAAAGTTCATGACTTACCCAAAACTTGGTACCAAACGCGCTTATGTAGTTATGGTGTAGTTATCTAGTAGGGTGCCTTAATAATGCACCCTAGAAGTAGATTGAATGCGTAAGTCCTGCTCTTGTTATGGTCTACAACCTTCCTTGTGGTTGTAGCAGGGCATACCTGTGACACCCAAGATCAAAAGTCAAGGTTCATCCTTCCTGCAATTGGGTATTAATTTCTGCTGTCTATCTAGTTTACCAGATAAGAAATCGGCTAATCCAACATTGGAAAGACTATAAATTATGAACAATGACAATCAAGAAATAAATTCAATGACTATCGAAGATCTCAATAACTTCGAGCCAATTAGCTTTGATTTAAGTGAGGAAGATATCAAATCCATTAAAGGCAGTAGAAGACTCAGTATCAAATCACCTCCAGACAAGGCTGATCATGGATTTAAATTGCAGATTTATCCACCACCCCCACCAGGGTGTAACTATCATCCAAGCCCCTATGGTCTCACACTTGATTGCGATTGCTTTAAAATACGCATTATGGCATTTCCTGGCGATGAAGAGATGTTATTCCCAGAAATTTAGATATCTAACAACTTCATCATTCATTTATACCAAATCCAAGTTTAATATCGTCATAATAAAATCAGCGCGGATTTGGTATTAACCTGTCTGAAAATAGGTAAACTATTTCATAGTAATGCTTAATGGTAATACTTAGCAATTAACAGCCATAGATACTCATAAAGTTGCTATTATTAGTTAATAAAATTAATTAATTTTAAATAATTAAACAGCTTTTAATTGACTGTTAATAGTCAGCAGTTAAGGGTCAAGAGTTAACAAAAATACAGTCATGAGCTCTATCAGCGAATTAGCGATCGCATATATTGAAGGTTATAAAAATCAGACTTTTGAGAATTATACTAATCTTCTGACCGAAGCATGTCAGATTCACTAACCTCCCCATGGCATGGCATGGGGAGGTGATTTGTATCGCCAGTGCGCTCGTCATCGAGAGTGGTTTGCTAACTCTCTAATTATCAATGCACCGGAATAAGGCAAGGGTTCTCAAGAGGCTTGGCAATTATCCCAGTGCATCCAAAACCAGGATTTTACTAGGTTAGGTCGTAATCACTCCATCGACGAGTCCCGCCACTCAAAGATGTTTGTTACCTTGCTTAATATTCTCTTTCCCAGGTTAAAGGTTGAAGGTTAAAGGTGATCAAACCAACCTTCAACCTTCTAACCTGCAACTGGTAACCCAATCCAACCTGGAACCTTTAACCTTTAACTGCTTTAGCCTACTGTCGAAGAAACTAACTCCCGTTCTTCTACCACATCAGGATTGGCTTGAGGAGTATCCGCCTCAGAAGGGGGTACCACTTGCCAGAATTTGGGCAGATATTCAGACCAGTTGTCCAGAATCATCTGGGCTTTCGGGCTACCAGTCCGAGTGGCATGGTCTTTAATTAAGCCTTTCAACTGTTGCTCTCCAGCGGCTGAAATTACCCGTTGAATCTTGACATCCTGGTTCACTTTGGCCGGAAAACTATCCTCTTCATCTAGGAAGTAGGCTAAACCACCAGTCATACCAGCACCGACATTACGTCCCACTTTCCCTAAGACTACAATTACACCACCAGTCATGTATTCACAGCAGTGATCACCAGCTGCCTCAATCACAGCATAGCCTTTGGAGTTGCGCACACCAAACCGCTCACCAGCACCGCCATGGGCAAATAATGTTCCGCCAGTGGCACCGTAGAGGCAGGTATTACCTACAATTACATTGTTAGCTGGGTCATAGGTGGCATCAGCCGGTGGTTTGATAATAATTTCACCACCATGCATCCCTTTGCCTACATAGTCATTCGCTTCACCAGTTAAAATCAAGGTCATACTAGGCAGGTTAAAGGCACCAAAGCTTTGACCCGCAGCCCCCTTGAAGTTCAGAGTAATGTGTCCATCAAAACCACTGTTACCATACTGCTTGGCAATTACCCCAGCAATACGAGTCCCTACAGTACGGTCAGTGTTGACAATGTCAACATCTTTAGTCACAGACCCATGGTTTTGAATAGCATTCGTCAGGTCAGCGTCAGCCAGGAGTTGATCATCTAGCACTGGTCCGTTGCTGTGGACATCGTTATGGTTGAGCCAACTGCGGTCTGTGCGAGTATCAGGCAGCTGAGTCAGACAATCTAGATTCAACATAGATGTCTTAGTCAACTCAAGGCCCTCCCGAACTTTGAGTAGATCAGCCCGACCAATGATATCCTTTAAAGAACGGTAACCTAGTTTGGCAAGAAGCGATCGCACTTCCTGAGCCACAAAGTAGAAGAAGTTGACCACGTGGCCTGGAACCCCGGTAAAGCGCTGGCGCAGGCGTTCTTGCTGAGTAGCAACCCCTACAGGACATTGATTGGTATGGCAAATCCGTGCCATAATGCAACCTTCAGCAATCATCGATACCGAACCGAAACCGTACTCTTGTCCTCCCATCAAGGCAGCCATCAGTACGTCCCAACCAGTTTTTAAGCCACCATCTACCCGCAGCAAAACGCGATCGCGTAGTTGGTTTTCCATCAAGATCCGATGTACTTCAGTTACTCCCAGTTCCCAAGGCGCTCCAGCGTGCTTAATCGAACTCAGGGGAGATGCTCCAGTACCCCCATCATGACCAGAAATTTGGATTACATCCGCATTAGCTTTAGCTACCCCAGCCGCAACAGTTCCAATCCCAATTTCTGCCACCAACTTCACAGATACCTTAGCTTGAGGGTTAATCTGATGCAAATCAAAAATCAGCTGCGCTAGGTCTTCAATGGAATAGATATCATGATGGGGTGGTGGGGAAATTAGGGTTACTCCTGGCTTGGAACGCCGCAGCTTAGCAATGTAGGGACTAACCTTCTTACCTGGTAACTGACCCCCTTCCCCTGGCTTAGCACCTTGAGCAATCTTAATTTCTAACTGCTTCCCACTCATCAGGTACTCTGGTGTTACTCCAAAGCGACCAGATGCTACTTGTTTAACCGCAGAGGAAGCAACATCCCCATTACGTAATCCCTTTAAGTGAGGTAGAGTCTGAGAATGACCAGTCTGATCCACATCATTCAGAATGCTGAAGCGCACTGGGTCTTCTCCCCCTTCACCACTGTTGGATTTACCGCCAATCCGGTTCATAGCAATAGCTAGAGTTTCGTGAGCTTCTCGGGATAGAGAGCCTAGGGACATTGCTCCGGTACAGAAGCGCTTGACAATTTCCTCAACAGGTTCTACTTCCTCAATCGGAATAGTAGGTTGGTCGCTGTTGAAGTCCAACAAATCTCGTAGTGCAGTTGCTGGACGCTCTTCCAACAGTTTCCGATACACATCGTAGTGGTCGTAAGCTTCTTTGTTAGCGTCAAGGCTTGAAGGTTTAACCTGCAACTTGCTAACTTCCAACTCTTTGTGATTTTTACCGTTACCATTCTTAGAGGATTGGTCACGGACGAAAGAGGAAACCGCCTTGTGTAGGGCTTTAGCCATTTCAGGGCTGTTCATGTGATACTCGCCCCGAGGACGGTAATTGATAAAGCCAAAGTTTTCCAGTTTCTTAGCTGTCAGGGGGAAAGCCCGCTTGTGAAACTCCATCACTTCCTGAGCTAAATCAGCAATACTCAAACCTCCCAGCCGAGATGTAGTTCCCTTAAAGGCTAGTGCCAATAAATCCCCACCAATGCCAATTGCTTCAAAAATCTGAGCGCCATGGTAAGACGATAATAGGGAAATTCCCATCTTAGATAGGATTTTCAATAAACCTGCTTGTACCGCCTTGCGATAATTTTTCTGAGCTTGGTCTATAGTCAGGCTTTCCAGTTTCCCCTGGCCCATCAATTTCTGAGTCTTAGGATTAGCCCACCAATTCCGTACCGATTCCCAAGCCAAATAAGGACAAACTGCTGATGCACCATAACCAATTAAGCAAGCATAGTGATGAGTACTCCAGCATTGAGCCGTTTCCACAATAATAGATGCCTTCATCCTTAATCCTTGAGAGATCAGGTGGTGGTGAACCGCACCTATAGCCAACATCGGTGGAATATAGGAGTAGTTTTCAGAAAGCCCTCCAGCAGTTTTATCACTCAAAATCAGAATCGTTTTACCAGCCCTTACCGACTCAGCCGCTTGGTCACACAGACGATTCACAGCTACGTCTAGCCCCCCTGGACCAGTAGCAATTTCAAATAGAGTAGAGAGTTCAGCCGTCTCAAACCCTGAGGCTTTCACCACTGCCAACTCCGCCTCATTGAGTACTGGGGTTTCCAGCTTTAACAACTGGGCGTACTCCGGCTTAGCTTCTAATATATTCCCTCGCTCACCCAGCTCTACACTCAACGACATCACCAAACTTTCCCGTAGAGGATCAATGGGTGGGTTAGTGACCTGGGCAAAGCGTTGTTTGAAATAGTCATAGAGTAGCCGAGGCTTATTGGAGAGTACCGCCAAGGGAATATCATCTCCCATACAGAAAGTAGGTTCTTTCCCCTGGGTGCTCATCGGCTGGATGATCATCTCCACATCCTCAGCAGTGTAGCCAAAAGCGGTCTGCTGACCCAGTAACTTAGCCGCCTCTTGTTCAGGAGCCTCAGTAAAGGGTTGGGGTTCCAATTTTACACGGTACTGCTTCAGCCACTGACCATAGGGTTGTTGAGCCGCTACCCGTTGCTTGATATCCCAGTTTTTTAGAATTTCGTTGCTTTCCAGGTCAACAGCAATCATTTGCCCTGGTCCGAGTCTGCCCTTTTCCACAATCTCGGATTCTGGCAAGTCCACTACCCCCACTTCTGATGCCACCACCACATAGCCATCCCGGGTAATGCTATAACGAGCCGGTCGTAATCCATTTCGGTCTAGGCTGGCTCCCACTGTTTTCCCATCACTGAATACTAATAGCGCTGGACCATCCCAAGCTTCCTGAATTCCACTGTAGTATTCATAAAAATCAACAATTTCCGGATAGTTATCCAAATCCGGCTGATTTTGGTAAGCCTCCGGCACCATGATCATTAATCCGGTCAGAGGACTGCGTCCAGATTGCACCAGTAATTCAAATACATTATCTAGGATGGCTGAGTCACTGTTTTCTGGATTGATAATAGGCTTGATCTCATCTAAGGAGTTATTTGGTTTAAGGTTAGTTTGAGAACCTTTAACCTTCAACCCTTTTTCCCAAACTGGATGAGCCAAGTCAGCCTCCCGGGCTATCATCCAGTTGACATTACCCAACAGAGTGTTAATCTCACCATTATGTCCCAACAACCGCATCGGTTGAGCAAGGGGCCACTTGGGCATAGTATTGGTGCTAAAGCGTCGGTGATAGACAGCAAACCCACTCTGGTAATCAGGATTTTTTAAGTCTAAGTAAAACTCTCCAAGTATCGCTGAGCGCACCATGCCTTTGTAGACAATCGTGCGACTGGAAAAAGAGCAAAAATACCAATCTTCAGGCACTCGGATGGTACTCTGAGATTTTAGTGCCTTAGCAATGCGACAGCGAGTTTTGAACAGCAAACGCTCCAGTTCATCTCCTATCTCCCCTTCAGAAGCTACGATCAACTGTTCCATATGGGGTTGATTAGCTTTCGCTTGGATACCCAGGATCTCTGAACATACTGGTACCACACGCCAGCCTAAAACCTTTAAGCCTTCTTGAGCAAGGACTTCCTCAACAATGGACTTACCTTGGCTAACCAAGCTCTTATCCTGAGGCAAGAATACCATCCCAACTCCCAACTGTTCCGTAGGAGGCTGGTCAATGCCTTGTTCAGTGAACCATTTTTCCAACAGTTTCCAGGGAATAGCAGTCAATAAGCCTGCACCATCCCCTGAATCTTGGTCAGCACTACACCCACCCCGGTGTTCTAGACAACCCAGTGCCACTAGAGCTTGTTCAATCAATTTATGAGTAGCGATACCCTGCCCAGACGCAATAAAGCCAACTCCACAGGCATCTCGTTCCTCCACCAACCAACGTTGACCTGGATACGGTATCCTTGTGTGATACTGTTGTAGATCTTCCTGGTTTTTCTGATTATCGATATTATTCATCCAATTATTATTCACGGTGTTTAGTGATGCTTTCATTACAGACTGAGGACTATTAACCTAGTAGCAGTGACCTATAGACTGCTACTAGGCTGAAAAAATCAACAATGATTTACCATCAATGGTGAGCCAGAAGTTGGTTGGGTCTAATCCCGATTCCCTCGGTTGAACAATCTATCAAGCTTTTTTCCCTTAGAAACTCCTATCCTGAGTATCCAATGAAATCTGGTCAGCTGCTGACACAAAAGCTACATCCTCCGACACAGAGCAAGGGATGTAGTTAACCTCATCAGGTTTTACCAGTAGCAACACGCTTAGTGCTTCAACAATGCCATGCAACTAACCACCTAGCTGATGACCAAAGTGACCAGGGTTCCATGACGCTGGCATAAATCCTAGAAACTTACATATATAGGTGGATAGCCATGATATAAGAAATAGGTTAGGGATAGCAATACCTAATTTCTCCATAAACCTACTGAAAATTTTACTCGGGAAGAAATTGGTGGATTTACCGTAGCAGTGATCAAGACCATTGAGCGAAACTCAAAATAGCTTTCTTAACGACTCTTTTTCACTGACAGGACTTGATCTTGTCACAGTAGCCTTGATCAAAGTAGCCTTTATCACAGTATTAGTTTAGACCAGGTGGCATCTCCTCCCTAAATGCCTAGGTATTAGGCTAATGGTCTTAGGTATTAGAACAGGGGGAGTTGAGAGCCTCCATGCTTGACCTGGAGCCCTTCATACTTTTTTAAAACCCCCTTAGGCTACATGCCTAGAGCCTAAATGCCTAGAACTTAGTTGAAGAGTATGTGAAATTAGACATTCTCTATAGTTTTTGCTGACTGATTTAGGTTATGAAAGGATAGCTTTAAGCCAAATCAGTCCTTTGAGGAAACAGGCTACTAGCTGCAACCAATGCTCAATGGAACCCTTTGATGGTGACTAGAGTAACACCAAAGACCGGAATTGATACTACAAAAGTGTGGACTCAGATCTCCAAGCTAGCCATTACCCTCTTGCTCCTAATTCTATTCCCAGCATCCGTAGCTACGGCAAATAGGCGAGTTGGAGCAATTGAACCCTTAATCTTAAATAGCTTTAAAGAGTTACTTAACCAGTTGCCCCCAGCAGATGAAGAGACCCCTGTCCTCGTTCAAAGTTTATCCCAAACCACCCAGGAGAACATCCTAGTTTTAAAGGGGAAGAAACTATTGGAAGAGCTACCACCCATGCCTGATAACACCTTAGAGGTAGAATTTTTCTCTGTCCCCCCCCAGGTGATCCGACAAGGGTTTCAAGTGTATTTAAATGGTCAGCGGATCAACTTACCTTGGCAGCAGTGGCTGGTGGGAACCTCAGTGCGCACTGGCATCAGTGATGTAGGAGCGATGCAAACTTTGGGGATAGAAATGCTCAATAGTAAAGATTTTACCCAGCAACCGATTCGGTGGTTTTCTAAACCCCGGAGTACATCAGTAGTCTTCCCCAGCCAAGTTAGTGGTGCTTATCGATATCTAGATATTACCGATTTTGCCAAAACAGCAGGTTGGCAGTTACAAGTTCACGGGGATAAGCTGTATATCTCTTCCATGCCAGCCAGGGTGAAGGCTATTCGCCAGGGACGTCAGCCTTGGGGTAATCGTATTGTTCTTGATTTAGACCGCCCAACCTTCTGGCAAGTCAATGACCGACGCACTGAAGGTGTGATTACAGTAGCTGCCTCAGCGGACCTGTCACTAGTCAAGGGTTTTAATGCTCTAGAGGCTACCAAGATCCAAGGGCCTGAAGATGTAGCTCCCATTTCCGTGGGTGCTCCTATGGATAAACCGGTTATCCGCTTAGAAAGCCATCAGAACCAAACTAGGCTCAGGGTGGATTTCCCCAAAGGTAAACGTCTGCGAGTTTTCACCTTGCCTAACCCTTTTCGATTGGTGATTGATTTGCGACCCGATGCCATGGTAAAGAAAAATATTCTCTGGGCACCCGGCATCCAGTGGCGTCAGCAGTTGATTAGTCTCAAAGATACTAGCTTCCCAGTGGTGTGGCTGGAGGTTGACCCCAAATCTCACCGGTTACGCCTCAGACCCATTGGCAGTAATGCTACGACCCAAGTGGGAACAGCCCCACTAATTAAAGCTGCTCAGTGGTGGCAAGCATCTGCTGCAATTAATGCTGGCTTTTTCAACCGTAACAACCAATTGCCCTTAGGAGCAATTCGCCGTGACAGTCGATGGTTATCTGGTCCAATTTTGAATCGGGGAGCGATCGCTTGGAATGATCGCGGTCACTTTAAACTGGGACGACTCAGCCTCACCGAAACCTTAGTTACCTCAAACCGGAAACGTTTGCCAGTACTATTCGTCAACAGTGGTTATGTCAAAGCTGGCATTGCCCGCTACACTCCCGCCTTCGGACCAACCTACACTCCCTTAATTGATCATGAAATCATTGTAGTTGTCCAGAACAACTCGGTCACCCATCTGTTGCCTGGAGGACTTGCCGGTCAGCAAGCCTTTCCTATCCCCCCCAATGGCTATCTAGTTACCCTTAGAGCCAACAGCACAGCCGTTCATGATCTTAGTATCGGTACCCAAGTGCGAATTGAGGGGAGTACGTTTCCTGCTGACTTCAATGGCTACCCCCATATTCTCGGTGGTGGACCACTGCTACTACAAGATCGAAAAATTGTTTTGGATGGCAAATCGGAACAATTTAGTGATGCCTTTATTCAGCAGTCTGCTCCACGCAGTGCTATCGGAACCACTGCTAATGGCACATTGATTATTGCTGCTTTTCAGTATAGTCATACTGGAGACGGCCCAACCTTAAGGGAAACAGCTCAGTTGATGCAGAAATTGGGAGCCATTAATGCCCTCAATCTTGACGGGGGTAGCTCAACTGGACTTTATCTAGGTGGTCAACTCCTAGATCGGTCTCCCTATACAGCAGCACCAGTTAACAACGGTCTGGGCATCTTTTTTACACCTGTTCCCTGATAGTTTAAGAAGTATTAAGTATTAAGTATTAACTATGAAGGAAGTATGAAGTGTTCAGATTTATTAAGATTTTTGTAAATCACGAATCCCTTAACTATAGGTTTATTCAGCTGATAATTAGGTAAACATAACTATATAAGAGTGTAAAGACTTTATATAAATTCAGGGAATCCACTAATTTGGCCTGAAAAATTTAGTTATAGTTTGCTAGATTTTTCGATAGTCAATTACCCTTGATTTTGTCTAACCTAGAATTAGTAAGCAATTAGTAAACTTTCCCAAAATCACTTAGCTAGACGTTTTCAGGAACAAAACCATGGTTCAGTCAAAAGAAATTTCTCAAGTTTCGGCCATTACCCTACAGTCATCCCGAGTAGCTGAAGGCGTTGCCGCTACCGAACTACGACCTTGGGGGTCTTTCACTGTCTTAGAAGAAGGACGGGGATACAAAATCAAGCGCATTGAAGTCAAGCCGGGTCATCGCTTAAGTTTGCAGATGCACTACCATAGGAGCGAACACTGGATTGTTGTCAGTGGTACAGCTAAAGTTATTTGTGGCGATAAAGAAGAAATTATTCATCAAAATCAATCAACCTATGTTCCCCAAGGCTATGCTCATCGACTAGAGAATCCTGGTGTTATTCCCCTCGTTTTAATTGAAGTCCAGAATGGAGAATACCTCGGAGAAGATGACATTATTCGCTTTGAAGATGACTATGCTCGCAGCAAACCAGAAGACAAATAGATTAAGTCATTAGTTGTAAGTTTTTGTAAGCAATCAGCTATCAGCAATCAGCTTTAAGCTTTTGAATAAAAGAGGTAAGCATTCGTTTAATCTTGACGGCTGACAGCTGACAATTCTTTAGTTAGTAGTCATTAGTCATTAGTTAGAAGTTTTTAGTAGGTCAAAAAAAGCCTCTTGGCAGTGACCAATTACTAATGACTAATGATTAATGACTATTCCTTTTTGAGGTAACATTAGCTGGTGCTAGTTGTTGCGTATAGTTAGTATCGTTAATGATTAAACTGAGTAAAGCTGCTGCGAGTGAGATTAGACGTGTACAGTCCAAGCGTCAAAACCCAGACGCCAAATTGCGTCTAGGTGTCCGCCAGGGTGGGTGTGCTGATTTTTACTACACTATTGACTTTGAGCAAGTGATCAATTCTGAGGATCAGGTCTATGACTGTGATGGCATCAGTGTCATCGTAGACCCGGAAAGCCTAAAAACTATCAATGGCTTAACTCTAGATTACTCAGAAGACCTGATGGGAGGAGGGTTTCGCTTCCATAACCCTAAAGCTTCAGAAAGCTGCGGCTGCGGTAATTCCTTTCGTGTAGACCCATCAAAGGATTCAGATTGACACCAGAGTGTTAAATGCGATATAATTACCTTTGGTTTGTTTGTAGTTGATTAAGTTCAATCAACCAATGTTTATTAAGCCGTAACTCATGCCCACCATTCAGCAGCTCATTAGTAGCGAGCGCTTCAAAGCTAAGAAGAAAACTAAGTCCCCAGCGCTGAAACAATGTCCCCAGCGCCGTGGTGTTTGTACTAGGGTGTTCACAACTACACCCAAAAAACCCAACTCAGCCTTGCGAAAGGTGGCAAGGGTTCGTCTGACTTCAGGATTTGAAGTAACAGCCTATATTCCTGGTATTGGTCATAACCTACAAGAACACTCCGTCGTTATGATCAGAGGTGGTCGTGTTAAGGACTTACCTGGAGTGCGATATCACATTATTCGGGGTACCCTTGATACGGCAGGAGTTAAGGATCGGCGTCAAGGTCGTTCTAAGTATGGGACAAAGCGCCCTAAGTAAACTCACGAGAATTGACTCCTCTAAAGTAAGAGACTTTCAGCAATAGAGTTGCTGTGTTCTCACCCACGCCCATCTAAACCCCAAGGGGACTCCCGTTATAGCCGACCGACTTAGCGGAAGACCGGGCGTATAAAGTGCTCCCGCAGGTGACCCACACAGCCCGGAGACGAAACCTTAAAATAAGGCAGCCTTAATCATAAAGTTTTAACCCTTTTACCCATAACCGACCAACCATAAAGGCTGCCTTATTTTTGCGGTAACTTCTGACCCTTGGGAATTGGAGACTAGAACTGTTGCGCTTCCTTGATAATTTGAGCATTATTAATAATTAATGCCCTCGAAAGAGTAGCGGTTTGTGCGCAAGCTGAAAAGCCTCTGAATCAAGCATAAACCAAAAATCTAAAAAGTAAGCCCAATAATTTTATTGGAGGGTTTAGAGGCTGTTTGGCTCAGCCATTAAGAGTGTAAAATTCTTAAGAATCCCAGCGACCTAGGAGCCGCTACGCGAACGCTATAATCTACGGGCTTTGCCCGACGCGGGGCGCGTTCGATTTAGCGACGGGAGTGTCAAAAGCTAACTGTATCACCAGGGTTAATCACACCAGGGTTAATCACACTAGGGTTAATCACAGGAGTGTAGTTATTTGCCTTGGGTAATTTTTAATAGTACACTGTATTTTTGATTTTTTCTTAAGCTTACTTATGTCTCGTCGCTCAGTTGTTAAAAAGCGTCCTGTCCCCCCTGACCCAGTCTATAACAGTCGCCTGATTTGTATGTTGGGGTGTAGACTCATGCGTCATGGCAAGAAATCCCTTGCCTACCGAATTATCTATGACGCAATGAAAATCATTGAAGAAAGAACTGGAGCTGATCCCATAGAAACCTTTGAAAAAGCTGTGCGTAACTTGACCCCTCTAGTAGAAGTCAAGGCTCGCCGGGTTGGTGGGGCAACCTATCAGGTTCCTATGGAAGTAAAGGCTGAGCGAGGGACTACTCTAGCCCTACGCTGGCTGATTAAATTCTCCAGAAGTCGCTCCGGTCGGAGCATGGCTAGCAAATTGGCTAATGAGCTGATGGATGCTGCCAATGAAACCGGAAATGCTATTCGCAAGCGTGAAGAAACCCATAGAATGGCAGAGGCAAATAAAGCTTTTGCCCACTATCGGTACTAATTATCCTAAAAAGCCTAGAACAAGAACCTGGTAGCTATAGGATAATGTCCACAAATGCCTAAAAAAACTTAAAAAAAGTATAAAATTGTAAATAGATAGCTACCTGGTGAGGAAATGGTGGCACCAGACAAAGGAGGTAACCGTGGCACGCACCATCCCGCTTGATAAAACACGCAATATCGGCATTGCAGCTCATATTGATGCGGGCAAAACAACAACAACTGAACGAATCCTGTTTTATTCCGGAATTGTTCACAAAATTGGTGAAGTCCATGAAGGTACAGCTGTAACTGATTGGATGGACCAAGAGCGGGAGCGGGGAATCACGATCACTGCTGCTGCAATTAGCACCAACTGGCGAGAGCATCGGATTAATATTATCGATACTCCCGGTCACGTTGACTTCACCATTGAAGTGGAGCGCTCCATGCGGGTATTGGATGGTGTGATTGCTGTGTTTTGCTCTGTAGGTGGTGTCCAGCCTCAGTCTGAAACCGTCTGGCGGCAAGCAGACCGCTATCAGGTACCTCGAATTGCGTTTGTTAATAAAATGGACCGCACAGGAGCAAACTTCTTCAAGGTCTACGAGCAAGTTCGTGACCGATTGCGCTCCAATGCTGTTCCCATCCAAATCCCGATTGGTAGTGAAAGCGAATTTAGAGGCATTGTTGACTTGGTGCGGATGCGAGCCAAGATATACACCAATGACTTGGGAACTGACATCGAAGATACAGAAATTCCTGAAGAGGTCAAAGAGCAAGCCGAAGAATACCGTGCCAAACTAGTGGAATCGGTGGCAGAAACTGATGAGGCGTTAATTGAGAAGTACCTTGAAGGAGAGGAAATCACGGCAGAGGAAATTCGTGAAGCCCTGCGCAAAGGAACCATTGAGGGCAGAATCGTTCCTATGTTGTGTGGCTCTGCATTCAAGAACAAAGGGGTTCAGCTGCTGTTGGATGCGGTTATTGATTACCTACCAGCTCCGATTGATGTTCCGCCAATTCAAGGTACTATGCCTAAGGGTGAAACCGTCGAGCGGGTGGCTGATGACGAGGCTCCTATGTCAGCTCTGGCATTCAAGATTATGGCAGACCCCTATGGTCGCCTAACTTTCCTGCGGGTTTACTCTGGGGTACTCAAGAAGGGGAGCTATATCCTCAATTCCACTAAGGGTAAGAAGGAACGAATATCTCGCTTGATTGTCTTGAAGGCTGATGACCGCATTGAAGTAGAGGAGTTGCGGGCTGGAGACTTGGGTGCTGCCGTTGGTTTAAAGCATACTATCACTGGGGATACTATTTGTGACGAAGAGTCTCCGATTATTTTGGAATCTCTCTTTATTCCAGAACCAGTGATCTCGGTGGCAGTAGAGCCAAAAACCAAGCAGGATATGGAGAAGCTATCCAAAGCCCTCCAAGCCCTATCTGAAGAAGACCCTACCTTCCGGGTCAGTATTGACCCAGAAACCAACCAAACCGTGATTGCGGGCATGGGTGAGCTGCACTTGGAAATCCTGGTAGACCGGATGCTGCGAGAGTTTAAGGTAGAAGCGAATGTGGGCGCTCCCCAGGTAGCCTATCGAGAGACGATTCGTAAATCAGTCCAGGCGGAAGGTAAATTTATCCGTCAAAGTGGCGGTAAAGGTCAGTACGGTCACGTTATTGTTGAATTGGAACCAGGAGATACTGGTAGTGGTTTTGAATTCGTCTCCAAGATTGTAGGTGGTTCTGTACCGAGAGAGTACATCTCTCCTGCTGAACAGGGGATGAAGGAAGCCTGTGAATCAGGGATTCTAGCAGGGTATCCAGTGATCGACGTGAAAGTTACCCTAGTAGATGGGTCTTATCACGACGTAGACTCTTCAGAAATGGCATTTAAGATTGCTGGTTCTATGGCCATGCGGAATGCTGTGATGAAGGCTGCGCCAGTACTCCTAGAGCCTATGATGAAAGTTGAGGTTGAAGTGCCCGAAGACTTCCTTGGGGATGTCATGGGTGACCTCAACTCCCGCCGTGGTCAAATTGAAGGTATGGGTTCTGAAGACGGCATTGCCAAAGTAACTGCTAAAGTTCCATTAGCAGAGATGTTTGGTTATGCTACGGATATCCGGTCTAAGACCCAAGGTCGGGGTATTTTCTCTATGGAGTTTAAAACCTATGATGAAGTACCTCGCAATGTGGCAGAAGCCATCATTGCTAAGAATCAAGGGAACGCATAACAAAAAAAAGGAACATGTAATTCATGGCACGCGAAAAGTTTGAAAGGAATAAACCCCACGTCAACATTGGCACGATTGGTCACGTAGACCACGGCAAGACTACCCTAACTGCTGCGATTACTATGACATTGGCGGCTCAAGGGAAGGCAAAAGCGAGGAACTACGAGGAAATTGATGCAGCTCCTGAGGAAAAAGCACGGGGGATTACCATCAATACTGCTCATGTGGAGTACGAAACCGAAAATCGCCACTATGCCCACGTGGATTGCCCAGGCCACGCTGACTATGTGAAAAACATGATCACGGGTGCGGCGCAAATGGATGGGGCAATTCTGGTGGTTTCTGCCGCTGACGGTGCCATGCCACAAACTAAAGAACATATCCTCCTAGCTCGGCAGGTGGGAGTTCCTAACATCGTGGTTTTCTTAAATAAGAAAGACCAAGTAGATGATGAAGAACTCCTAGAGCTAGTAGAACTCGAAATTCGGGAACTGTTGAGCGAATACGACTTTGACGGGGACAATATCCCGATTGTGGCTGGGTCAGCTTTAATGGCTGTAAACGCCCTGACCGAGAATCCAAGCATTGGCAAAGGTGACAATGAGTGGACTGATGTGGTGCTATCACTGATGGAGAATGTAGACTCATACATTCCCACACCAGAGCGGGATGTGGATAAGCCATTCCTGATGGCAGTGGAAGATGTCTTCTCCATCACTGGTCGGGGAACTGTTGCCACCGGTCGAATCGAGCGGGGTAAGGTGAAAGTTGGTGAGACGGTAGAAATCATCGGGCTTAAAGAGACCCGTAACACCACCGTAACTGGTGTGGAAATGTTCCAGAAGACCCTAGACGAAGGGATGGCTGGAGACAATGTTGGGCTACTGCTGCGGGGTATCCAAAAAGAGAACATTGAGCGGGGTATGGTACTTGCCAAGCCCGGTTCAATCACCCCTCACACCAAGTTTGAATCTGAGGTATATGTCCTGAAGAAAGAAGAAGGTGGACGTCATACTCCTTTCTTCTCTGGCTATCGCCCTCAGTTCTATGTACGAACCACTGATGTGACTGGCACTATTGATGCCTTTACTGCCGACGATGGCTCTACAGCTGAGATGGTGATGCCAGGCGATCGCATCAAAATGACAGTGAGCCTGATCAACGCCATTGCGATTGAACAAGGAATGCGCTTTGCTATCCGTGAAGGTGGTCGCACCATCGGATCAGGTGTGGTCAGTAAGATTCTCGAATAGCAGTACTCTAATATAGAGCAGGAGCAGGGAAGCTCTAGCTTCTCTGCTCTTTATTCATGTTTATTTTAGCTAAGAAAAGAACCTAGAAAATTAAAAAAATGGCAACTATTCAACAGCAGAAAATTCGGATTCGACTAAAAGCCTTTGATCGACGCTTGCTGGACACTTCCTGTGAGAAGATTGTAGATACAGCAAACCGCACAAATGCTACAGCTATTGGCCCAATTCCCTTACCCACTCGACGTCGTATTTACTGTGTTTTGCGATCGCCTCACGTTGATAAAGATTCTCGGGAACACTTTGAAACACGTACTCACCAACGGATTATTGATATTTATCAGCCTTCTTCAAAGACTATTGATGCTCTGATGAAATTGGATTTGCCTGCTGGAGTTGATATTGAAGTTAAGCTTTAAGGATTGAAAGTCCAGGTAATCATTGATAAAATAAGATGGTTAATCGCCTTTGGTTGATTGTTAATGGAAAATTGACAATCAACCAAAAATTATAAGTATTAAACTAGAAGTAAAATCGCAACTCATCAACTTCTAGTCTAAATACTAGAAAAGATATAAGGGGAAAACCACACCAGGCTTCAGCAGTAAGATAGTGAGCCAAATATTACACAAAAGCCTGGTCAAAGGTATTGTTATTGCTGCTCCCTGCGGGGGCGACAAGTAAGTCATAAAGCAGACTGGATAAGGAAAGTAGCCCTCATGCCCTTGAGGGAATAGGGCAGTTTGTGAGAGTAAAAAGAAAGTAATTGTTGAACTATCACCTGAAAAAAAGAATCGGCGTTGCTGATCCAAGGAATGGTTTCCTAAAAATAAAACCATGCAATGCCTGTGCATGTCATATTTATTGATGCATTGATGCAGTGATTAGTGATTTTTAAAGTATAAACAAATTTACCTTTCTGGTTAAGCATTCTACTACTGACGCAACACCAAAGAATTAACTACAATGAAAATTTAGTTACACCTCTTCATGTTCAGCAACGAGCTTAACGGAGAACAAAATGCGATCGCTAGCCACGTAGAAGGCGCAATTTTGGTACTTGCTCCGGTTGGTACAGGCAAAACTCGTGTTTTAGCAGAGCGGGTTTTATGTGCAATTAATCAGGGTATCTCTCCTCAACGAATTCTATGCCTGACCTTTACCAATCGAGCTGCCAAGGAAATGAGCGGGCGGTTATCTCAGTATTGTCCAGAACAACTACAGCACCTAACAATTAAGACTTTTCATGGTTTGTGTGCCTCCATACTACGGATGGAAGCTCGTCAGATTGGACTGCCAACAGATTTTGTGATTTATGACGATAATGATTGTCTCGAATTGGTTAAGGAAGTTTTCCATGTATTTACAGATAGAGATGCCCAGCAGTTGTTTTCTAGCTTAGTTAAGTGCAAAATTCAAGCTGAAAACTGTCAATTATCTCTAGATAATCTGGTTGAAAATCTATATGCCCCATTAGGTAATAACTACGCTCAAGGTGCTGCTCAGTATCAAACTATCCTTCAAAAGCGTCATGCCTTAGACTTTGCGGATCTGATATTTTATGTTCGTCTCATGGTACACCATGAACCAGAGATTAGCCAACGTTGGGCAGATAAGTTTGATTTTGTTCAAGTTGACGAAGTTCAAGACACCCATCTGTCAGAGTATGGTATTGTCAAGCACTTGGCTGCCAACAGTGGTAATTTAGGGATGATTGGAGATTTAGATCAGACTATTTATCAATGGCGAGGCTCTGAACCAGAGAAGGTAATTAAACAATTTTATCATGATTTTAATCCTACAAGCTATTCTTTAACCAGGAACTATCGAGCAACAAAAGTCCTGCTTAATGCTGCTTCTGGATTTGCCGATTCCTTTGAACATCGACAAACAAACATTACACCAGCGCCTGAGTGTAAAGATGGTGAGTTGATTCAAGTCCATTTAGCAAATAATGAGTGGAAAGAAGCAGAGTGGATTGGTGAACAAATCCAGGAACTAGCAAGTAAGCAAAAGGATTTTTTTTATAGTCGAGTAGCAGTTCTTGCTCGTAACCATAAACGCACAGAGATTATCAGTCAGACATTGGAGCGCATGGGTATTCCTTGTATTACAGTTGAGCGATTCCAATTTTTCATGCGACAGGAAGTCAAAGATGCTCTTGCTTACCTACGTCTGATTATAAATCCTTTTGATGCAGGGGCAATGCGTCGGATGTTGCTACGTCCAAGTCGTGGAATTGGTGATGGGAGGATTAAAGCTGTAATTGAACAAGGCAAAAATTGTGGATTTAGTTTAACTGACATGGTATCAAGCCGTACATTTACAGATGGAGATCCTTTTAGTGAACTTTTAAGGGCTTATTCATCTGGAGTCGTAACAGTTTTTGATGTGGAAACAACAGGGTTTTCAGTGAGTCAAGATGAAGTGGTGGAAATTGCAGCAATTCGTCTAGTTGATGGGAAAAAACAGGCTATATTTCACGCTTACATTACTAATACCGTCAGCGTTGGTGACTCGGAAAGAATACACGGACATAGCGATCGCTTCTTGACAGAAAATGGTAGAAATGCTAAGGATGTATTTGGTGAATTCTTCAAGTTTATCGGGGATTCTCTGCTAGTTGGACACAATGTGGGCTTTGATATTAAGATGGTGGCAGCTCAAGCTCAAAAAGCTGGTGTTAGTTATCCAAAAAAGCTGCAATGGGAGGACACCCTAGAACTAGCGAATCGTTTCATTGAATCTGAACGCTACAGTTTGGAAGTTTTGGCAGAGCATCTCAATCTTACCCACCTACCTAGCCATAAGGCAATGAATGATGTGGAAACCACGATTGATTTGTTGGCGCTACTCATACCTTTGGTTGAACGAAGAGCGGATTATCGTCAAGCTTTAGTGTACCGTTATGGTGAGCTATTTGAAGGACTTGCTGAACAGTTAGAGCACTGGCGCGATGTCAGTCAATCATTAAGACCTTCAGATTTGCTGGATAAATTATTTGTAGAATCTGGACTATATAATTATTATCAATCTGAAAAGAAACGCCTACAAAATATCCACAATCTTTTACGGTTTTTCCAAGCACAGGACGATCTAAATTTGCACCCTGACACAGCTTTACGTAGCATTCTTGAATTTACCGCTCTTGCTAAAAACTTAGATCGAGTTTCTCAAGACAATAATCAAGTTCCAATTATCACAGTTCATCAATCCAAAGGTTTAGAGTTTGACAGTATTTTCATTGCCGGTGCTGTTCAATATGAATTCCCTAATTATTTTAGTGTTCGTGATAATAATCTTGAAGAAGAAAGGCGGTTGTTTTATGTGGCTATGACTAGGGCAAAACAGAGGTTATTTATATCAGCTTATTCCCAAGATGCCAGCGGTTTTTCCAAAGAAATTAGTAACTTTATTAATCAAATACCAAAGGAGTGCATTCAGTGACTGAACAACCACCTAAATATCGCCCTTTTCATCCTATTGTTGCCGATGCTTACACTGCTGTACATGAGTGGCTTGATGGTATTGAGCAAGCCAAGGGATACAAAACTGTAGCCTACAAGAACTTAAAAAATAAACTTCACAAAACTGATTGGAAACATATTGCGTTCCAATATTATGCTTTATTTCATAAACATTATTTCAAAGCAGCACATACATTAGAGTCCATTATTGGAACAGAACAAATTATAACTTGGCTAACACATAGACAAAAAGTCTGTGTCTTAGATGTGGGTTGTGGTGCTGGTGCTGGTTCTGCAGCATTTTTAGAAACAGTTATTAAACTAAAGGAGAAAGGCGATCTTACCAATGAAGTAAATATCCTTTTTATTGGAATCGATCCAAGCTTCCGGGCTATTGGTCTTTATATTAAGATGATGAAAAATTTAAAATCATCTTGTTCTGATCTAGTCAATATAGAATTTAAATATATAGATAAGGGTTTTCCTGATGCTACAGCTAAAATAGAAAGATTTCTACAGAGTGAACTGTCATCATCTGAACTACCCTGTTTTTCCAATGTTTTAGTAATGCAGTTAAATGTTATTTCTCCCTTCAGTCAAACCTACAGAACTCATCAAGAAGATTATGATGAACTAAGGTCTTTAGGTATTGATATTGACGGCTCATCTACAGAGGATAACTTAGGTCTTGGAACTTCTGAAGCTCTGGCTTACAAACACTTGATAGAAACTGTGCCAATTGATGTGATGCACCTTGTCACTATTGGAACTAAAAATATGGAACACCAAGTGCAATTGGAAACAAAGAGTAAAGTAACTTTGGAGGAAAGAATTAAGGAAATGATTAGAACCCTACATCAAATTGTAGGTAATCGACATACTATTGATGAAATTAGTTCAGATAATCATATTGTTTATTTTGAAAATCCACAAAACTGCTATTGTAGAGATAAAAAAAAAGAAAAAGTAAATAATGAAACTAATTTTTATGCTGATTTTCAGACAATATCGAGTGCAGATCGAGCAGAAGATAAAGATTGGGAAGAAGTTATCAGTCGTAAGAATCTCAAATTAGCCTGGGCCAGGGCACGTCGCAATCTATTATCGGAGTCTTTATATGATGAGACTGAACTGCGTATTTTTGAAACTAATTTAGATTCAAATATTTTAAATTTACAAGAACAATTATGTGCTTATGCTAGTGATGTTGTCTCATCATTAGTAGATCAAAGCATGTCTTATAAATTTCCTAAGAATGTGGAAAAGACTCGTCCAAGAGGACTTTCACGGATTGAAGAAGAAATTTTATCCGTGGCCATTATTCAGAAATTAGGCAGTAGAGCATCCAGATTAAATTCAGTAAGCTATGCATACAGGATTCAAGATACTTCTAATGAATATTTATATACTTCTTGGTATGATAATTATCGTAATTACATCCGAGGAGTAAAAGATAGTGTAAATAGAAACATTAAGGGTCTAGTTTTAAGAATTGATATTGAATCCTACTACACCCGAATTATTCAAAAAAAACTGTGTGATGAACTTGCTAAAGAGTTGAGAGTTACAAGTGAACGTTTACGATGGTTGATAAGAGTTTTGCTATCCAATAACATTGATGACCATACAGTTGGCCGAGGTATAACTCAAGGCAATGTTGGATCGGGTTTTTACTCAAATATTTACTTAACTCCTATTGATGAAAAATTTGGTTCTAGCCCTTCTGACAATGAATGGCATGCTGAGTTTCATCGCTTTGTTGATGATATGGTTATTGTTATTCCAGATCCAAGCGATCTTGAAGATGTAAAAACTATTGTCCAAGAAAACCTTAAAGATCTAGGTTTAAATCTCAATCAAGGTAAAACAGAAATATTTGATAAAAATAGTATTCCTGAATTATTAGAGCAAATTCAAGAAGATGATCGCCTCAATCATCTACACAAGTGGTATGAATGTATTGTTAATCCACTTTGGATTTCAAATTCTGATCATCGTGATATACTTGTAGACGCTTATTATGATAATGATGATTTGTGGTGGTATTGCATCGAACTATACCAAAGTTGCTTAAAGTCTATCAATATCTATGTTTCTAATATAGATCTTAGTCGTAATATCTATAAATATCTTTTCAACCCAACACGTCGATACAAGGATTTATTAAATAGGAAACAGCGTTTAAATCAAGAGGGAGAACTAAAATATGTTAAACCACCAAATAAACATAATAACGGCTTGATTATTCAATGGTATAATCAATTTATTAGTGCTAACACTGATTGGCTTGATAGTCGAAATGATTTGCAGAGAGAATTATCTGAACTCTTCTGTAAAAATTGGAACGAACTACGTGCTTCTGATGATAATTCTGGTAGGTCACGTAAGCTCATCAAGTATATTCGATTTGCGTTAACCAAACTTTCTGTTTTAGGTTTTAGAGATGTAATTAAATCTCTTATTGAAATTTTACTTACACATTATTGGATTATTCGCAATCCTCTCAATGTGCTGGAGAATCTAGCTAAGCAAGGCTATCTAGCTGAAATCAGAAGCTTACTCACACATTATCAAAAGATTGAACAGCCTGTTGAATATCTAAAAGCAGTTACAATCAGGGCAATGCGCTTCTTACCAAATATCTATGCTCAAGAATGGGAATTGATTGTTAAATTTGCTACTAGTTTAGATAGTTCAGTTAGTATTGCCGAAAAGCTGATGGCAACTGAAACCTGGTTATATCTAGGACACAAATATAATGACTTTAAACAAAGGGATCATATTGAAGCAGTAAAGATTGCTCTTAGATCTAAACCACCAGAAAGATTACAGAAAAACTATCTATTGATTTTGGGACAGTTTGAAACTAAAGCTGTAGAAGAGTTCCAGGTTAATAGAAATGACCCTATGCTCGTTACTGCCAGAAATCTTGCTCTTGAAGGTAATCGATCTGACATATTTGATTTACCAGAGCCTAAAATCATTCGACAAAAGTACTACAGTGGACAAGCACCAAATGATAGTGATCAAGAAGCGTATTAAGGAACTGTAGCCTAGACAGGTAGAGAAAACTAGCAAAAGTCATACTCTATCATCGGTTTACCATCTTCTCTTTGTACCCTATGTCTGGCAAACATGGGTAGAACCTTCAGCTTTCTCGGCAAATTCTAACCCCCTAGCCAAACACTAAGCTAAAATAGCAGGTAAACCCTTGTCAATCATCCCAGCACAGGTACTTTGATAGTCGTACTCCACGATAGTCGTACTCCACTAGCGGCAAGATTACCTAGTTTGTGTCACTATCATAGATAACATAAGTAGGATTAGCTGATCTGTGGTGGGCTTCTGCCACCGAAGCTACATTAAAAATGCCCTGGAGGGAAGCATTTAGAATCTGGCTACTCCGTTTACGAAGCATTATCAATCCGTCTGGTTACAGAGCAGCATTAATTTGCGTATATGTAAGGTTAGGAACTTTTTTCATAGAACTAAGGTTCGGACAATAATGCCTTATAGAGCGCAAGCTTCTCAACTTCAATAAAAATTCAAAACTTTAATACCAAGAATCTGACCTATGCAAATTACCATCGACCTACCTCCAGATCTCGAAGAAGACCTCATTCGCCAAGCAGTTCAATCAAATGTCCCAATCCAAACCCTCGTTCTGCAAGGGTTACGCCAGCTAATCCAAACGGCACCTAGCTCTATTTCCCAGTGGTCTGATGTCGTATTGTCTTATGAAGGAATTCCTGATTTCCCGGCTTTCGAGTCCTATCGTGATCAACTTCTGCCACCTCGTGAACCGGAATTATTCTGATGCGATATCTTCTCGATACTTGTGTCATTAGCGACTTTATTAAAGGTGAAGTTGGGACTCAAGTCAGACTCAAGGAAACGCCACCTAGGGACATTGCTGTTTCTGCTATTACGGTCATGGAGTTACGCTATGGCTTGGCACTCAATCCTCAACAAGCTCAGAAAGTTGAACCGATCATCGCCAGCTTTCTTGCTTCTGTGAGGATTCTTCCTTTCAACACCACCGAAGCTCAACAAGCGGCTCAGATCCGTGCCATCCTCAAATCTAAAGGACAGCCGATCGGTGCTTACGATGTTTTGATAGCGGCTACTGCGCTTCAGTATAATCTTCTTATGGTTACTGCAAACCAGCGGGAATTTGATCGAGTGCCTGGTTTACAGACCGAAAACTGGCGGCAGCTATAAACATGCTGGAGTAGAAGGGGGGGAGTTTTTGATCGAGTTTCAGTGAGATATTCCCCAAGTAGCGGAGAGTTTGGCTGCATTGCAAGTCGGTTTACTGGCGCGTCATCTTTTTGCTACTAGGATGGGGTGCGATCGCATTCTCCCAACACTGACCAAGCCCACTCGCATAGCATAGTACGTCTCTAATCGTCTGCATCGTAATATTTCTTTACTAAAAATGATTATTATGAACAATAATAATCATTATCACCATATACTGTTCCCTGGGAGGTTCAGCCAACTAAGTGTGAACCTCTGATAACTATTTTGTTCATTAGGGATATTCAGGAAAAGCCTATGTCACTGAACATTACTCCAGAGCTTTTGAAGCAGGCACAGGAGGGTGAGGTTAATCAAGAAGCTTTTATTGACAGCATCAGGCAATCGTTACCTTATGCCTTTGGAGTTGTGGAAGACCTGGCCAAGCAATTGGCACAGGGTGAAGCGGAATGGGTAGAGCATTCGGTACCACCACCAACTGAGCAAGATCGAGCCCAGCTATTGCGGATGATAGGTGGGGATGCGATTCGTGGTGCAGTCGAACGTTATTTTGGGATCAAGTTAGCCTTTCAAAACTGCCACAAAACCGCTATATTTCGTCCATAAGCCTTAGAATCACCTGCTTATCAGGACTTTATTTCTATCCGCAGTCAAATTCTGAACTAGACACCAGAACTGATCGATTGTTAAAACTTAGCCAGAGGCTCTAGCTACTAGAGCCTCTGGTTAAAATAGATATTATTAAATAATAACCTCGCAAGTCACAGAACCGATACTTTTTAGCTACCAAAGTCTACCAATATAAACTTTAGCCCGCCAATGCAAGCTGATTCGAACGCCAGGGGGTATCTCCCAAAGCACGAAGAAATATTCCTCGTGCGCCGTTAAATTTCTAGAACCAGATCCAATGTCACTACAAAACCCTTGGTTTTCGGGAAATTTTAATTAAGACAAGGTCGTGGCACTAATATCATAGTTAAATTATAGCAAATTACTTGAGGCTTTGGCAACCTTTGTGATACTTTTACCTACTGTCCACTAACCTTCCGGCAGCTCAAGGGGGGCAGGTTCAAGGTAGAGCTGAATGCCAATACGAATATTTTCTATTGCTTCTACTTGAGTTTCACCACAGGAAGTACAACCAGGAAGTTCGGGGCACCAAGCTGCCCAGTCTCCGTTATCTAGATCAGGCTCAAGAATGACTCTCCATTTCATCAGACTTATCTCTAAACTCAGTATTAAAATTGGTAAGCACTAAGCATTCAGCAAATAAGCTGAATGCTTAATACTGATCGCTGACAGCTAAACTAGAATAGAAGATTAAATAATCTAATTGGTAATTCAATTAGGGAGAAAATACCACTAGCAGGTCTCGAAATCCTTTCGACATTGTCCGCAGTTGTTGCTGCACCATCCCGTTTAACAATAATCACATCATTAGGCTGCAAGGTCGGATTAGTTTCCTCGTTAACTGGAGCCGTAAAATCGATTTCAATTTCTCTTTTTTCAACTGTGCCATTGCGATTCAGGCGAACTAATTCAACAGAACCCTTTTCAGCACGAACGTCATCAAATCCCCCAGCGGCAAGCAAGGCTTCATTCAAAGGAGCATTGGGCTTGACTTCGATATTACCAGGTTGTTTAACTTGACCAACCACATTGACCGGGATAGCAGCAGCAGAAAGGTTGGAATCTGCTAATGCCAATGCTACCTCTGGAGCAATTTCGTCAGCTTTGGTGACAAGAATTGTATCTCCCTCCTTTAAGAGGATATCCTGAGTTAGGTCACCCTGTCGCAACAATTGCCAAAAATCCAAGGCAATTTCTTGTTGTGTACCCCCTTGGGTCAAACGTCGCACTTTAACCTGGCGAACATTAGCGTCTTGGGTAATGCCTCCAGCGATCGCGATCGCTTGAGTTACAGTTGGTGGTGCATTGGTGCTACGGATATCAGCACTACCGATGTTAATGTTATTATTACCCAGAGTTTCTCCCTTGACCACATAAGCTCCTGGGTTAACCACTTCCCCCACCACAGCCACTTGAATGGGACGGCTGGCATTAGCTGCAAAACTGGCATTGGACAATAGACGGGTTTGCTCTGGGTTGATAGCAGTAGTAGTTCGGAGCAAGATTTCATCCCCATCCCGCAAGGTAACATCCTGCCTGATATCACTTCTATTAATCAATTGCTGGAGATTGATATAATAAGTATTGCGCTGCCCAGAGCCTTCAAGACGCCGAAGTTCTACTTGCTTAACGTCTGCTGTTAGGGTAGCCCCCCCAGCCAAATTAATCGCTTGAGTCAGGGAGGGAAATTGCTGTCCTTCATTCAGACCCATGGTGTAGGCTCCAGGGCGACTCACTTCCCCAGCCACGGAAATTTTTAAAGGACGGGGTTTCACCAGACTCAAGGAAACTACTGGGCGTTTGATGTAAACTGAAAAGGCACTGGTGACGAGTTCGCTAGCTTGATCGAGAGTTTTTCCCCTTACAAATACACTACCAATCAAGGGTAAGTTAAGGGAACCGTTCACCAGTACTTGATACTGACCACTGTATTCATCAACATCAAAGATATTCAGGGTAAGAACATCTCCAGCATCAAGGGTATAAGCTCTGTCTGGTGGTAAAGAGTTACGCACAGGGGGTGTGGCTGCTGATACCGTGTTACTCTGATTCACCTTAATGAAGTCAGCAATGGATGGTGGAGCTGGTGCCTCGCTCGGGGATGGTGGAGCTGGTACCTGGCTCGGGGATGTTGAAGCTGGTACCTTGATTGAAGGGATTTGAGCTAGGGTAGGTATAGGTAGGGTAATAGCGGAAACCACCAGTAAGCTTACACCCACCACTGGTCTAGTCAATCCTGGTTTTACACTACTGTGATTCTTAGCAATTTGGCTTAATATATCAAGGGGTCTTTTTTTCCCTGGGTTAACTGTATTGATCATAAACATATTGACTCTTGCTAGATAAAGACACACTAAATTGTTCATAAAATCCGGAATATGTTGTCACTCAAGCCACCTCACCAATGTGTTTAGGGTTGTTTAGGCTTCGTTGACGCTTTCTTTGGCCTGTCATTTGTAATTGGTTATTGGTTATTGGTGAGCTTGATCTGGTCTAGGGTTTCATCCCTTCATCGGCAAGCTATAGGTAAAGCGCACTCACTACTATGACGTCTCTGATTGTGGTTGGGATTTGATAACAATTGACAACTGACAATTGGTGAACACATAGATTAGCCTGGTAGAGCAACATTGTTAAAGAGCCGTTATCGGTTTGTTCTACTTATTTGTTCTACTTAGAGGATACTCGTCGCTGGAAAGTTCCCCATCGAACCAACTGCTGGTATATGTAATTAGTCATAGTTAATTATTAATACCCACATAATAGCACTGACGCTAATCTGTTTCCCTTTGTCAACTCTAAGTTAGCAGGTTATACTTGACTAGTAGCTTGCCATTCATCAAGGCAGAAGGGTGTCTTATTTTTTTTTTGTGACGATTTAAAATAGAACCAAAGTTATTTAATAAAACAATAGACTTCGTCGCCGTTGTCGGAAACAGGTAACAGAGAATAATAATTAATGATAACAGTATCAACCAAATAGTTTTTCAAGAATAGTTATAATTTCAAAATTATAAGTTATGCTATTATCGTTTGATTTCCCTCGGCAATCAACTTAATATTATCTATATTTAGAGCTTGCCTCCCGTTTATATATTGCCGACCATAACCTTAATATTTCACTCATAATCTATCTATTTATATCTATTCCTATTTATAGTTATATTTATCGATATTCTTCTTTATTCATTGTACACTGCGATTCTTGATATCTAACATGGATAGTTAATCCTATCATGACATGAATCGTTTATTTTCTGAGAAAAGTTAATGAAAAAGGCACTGGTTTGTGGAGTATCTGGTCAGGATGGAGCCTATTTAGCGAAATTGCTTTTAGACAAAGGCTATACTGTCTGTGGCACGTCACGGGATGCTCAAATGTCTTCCTTTAGGAACTTGGTGTATTTGGGTATCCGAGACCAAATTAAATTGGAATCAATGACACTCACGGATTTTCGTAGTGTATTGCAAGTGCTGACAAAATTCCAACCCTATGAAGTTTACAACTTGGCTGGGCAAAGTTCAGTGGGTTTGTCTTTTGGACAACCGGTAGAAACCCTAGAAAGCATAGCAACTGGCACGATTAATTTATTAGAGGCAATTCGCTTTACTGGTGCTCCCATTAAACTCTATAACGCTGGTTCTAGTGAGTGCTTTGGGGATACTGGAGAAAAAGCCGCTGATGAACAGACTCCCTTTCGTCCCAGAAGTCCCTATGGTGTTGCTAAAGCAGCAGCGTTTTGGGAAGTAGCTAACTACCGTGAAGCCTATGGGTTATTTGCCTGCTCTGGTATTTTATTTAATCATGAGTCTCCCCTACGACCAGAACGATTTGTGACCCAAAAAATTGTTAGTGCTGCTTGTCGGATTGCTAACGGTAGTAAAGAGAAGCTTCGTTTGGGCAATATGGCAATTAAGCGTGACTGGGGTTGGGCTCCTGAATATGTTCAAGGAATGTATTTAATGCTACAGCAAGACCAGCCAGATGATTATGTAATAGCGACAGGAGAGAGTTATAAATTAGAAGATTTCGTGGCAACGGCGTTTGCTACACTTGACTTGGACTGGCAAGAGCATGTGGTGACCGATAGCAACTTATTCCGACCGACTGATTTGGCTTTAGGGAAATCTAACCCAGCTAAGGCAAGGGATAAGTTAGGCTGGCAAGCCCAATACAAAATGCCGGATGTGGTGCGAATGATGGTGGAAGCTCGGTGGGAAAGTTTGTCTAAATAAAGGCTTGCATGGTTGCATGCAAAGGGTGAAGGGTAAAGGGTAAAGGGTAAAGGGTGAAGGGTGACAAGGGACTGGAGACTGAGATGGTGATATAACTGGTGCTGCTGATATAACTCTGTCCCCATCACCCCATCACCCCATCACCCCATCAGCAGCCTAAAATCCTCGTAGGGAAAAGGAGGTATTTTGGGCTACTTGTAGGGCTTGGACTAGTTGACCTAAAGAATATTTCAAATGGGAGCCAGCATCCACTGCTACCCAGCCTTGGGGAGTGGCATGCCGCCATTCAAAGTGTAGGTGGGGACCAGTAGAATTACCGGTGCTGCCAACGCGCCCAATTACAGTTCCTTTTTGTACCCATTCCCCAGGTTGGACGAAGATTTCTGATAGGTGAGCGTAGCGGCTTTCTTGGGTACCTTCCTCATGGCGCACCATAACGGTCAAACCGTAGCCACCTAAGAAGTCAGCTGTTACTACTTCACCATCAGCGGCAGCAACAACTGGAGTACCTAGGGGTGCTGCTATATCTGTACCAGCGTGGAAACGGCGATTACCGGAAATCGGATGAATCCGCCAGCCGAATAGGGAGCTAATGGCAGAAGGAATGGTTACGGGGAACACAAAGCTGGATTGCCTGAAATTGGCCAGTCCTGAGGGTCGTTGGGTGAGATTGTAGTAGGCTAAGGCTGTAGGAAGTTTACGGACAGACCGATTCCGCCGAGCAACGCTAATCCCACGAGGAACCCATTTAGCTGGACGACTCTTGACAGGTTTAACCCGATTAAATCTGACTGGTTGAACTGAATTAAATCGGACTGGTCGAACGGGATTATATCTAGCAGTTTGAGTACCAATTACTCGTGGTCTGGGTAATTGAGTTACTCTACCGTTCCGTCTACCTCCAGTGATAGCAATTGGTTGACGCCTCGGGGCAACACCACAATTCCCCCTGAGTTGCCCATTTCTGGCTACAGTCCGACAACCCCTTGACCGTTCAGTTAAAACAACTGCCGAGGGGGGAGTGTACCGTTTAGTGGCACCAACATTGTAGTTTGTGCGGTCAATATAGCTATTTTTAGCAGCCGCTTTTGGAACTCTAGGCTGTAATGCTACTGGATTGAGCTTGACTTTCGGTGGCTTGGCTACAGTGGCTTTAGCTGGTACAGAGAATTGGGTTCTACGCTGTACTGGTTTGACTGCGATCGCTTTTGTTGGGACAGATTTCCTAGCTGGTGGAGCAATAGGTTTCTTGACCTTGATAGCCACGGAGGGAGCTACTGATTTCCGGGCAGCTTTTGGTGCTCGTGGGGCAATGGGTTTAGTGACCTTAGTTGCTGCTACTGGTTTTGAAGGAGCTTTTGCTGGGGCTGGTTTTGCCACTGGCACAGCTGGCACCGGAAAAGAGGTTGGGGCTGTAGGTTTAGGCAAAGCAGCAATAAGAGTTGGATCAAATCCTGCTTCCGTTATAGATTTGGTAGTCGTGTTTACTGATACAGCTTCTATGGGTGACTGAGTTTTTGCCACAACCATACCGCTGCTGAGGACACCAATACTACTCATCACACTCAGTCCATGGATGAGTTTTGGGCATCGGTAGAAAATGCTATACAGGGTGCTACCAGGGGAGTTTTCTTTGGTCATTTACGACTCACTAAATAATTACTACACAGTTATACTCGCTCGGCTCAGCCATCAGCCATAATTCCGGCGTTGCGTCAGTCTTGGAATGAATAGGAGTAGACTGGGCATCCTGCCCGCCCGGAAACTGTAACAGGCAAGATGCCTGTTCCACGCCTGATGCCCATTCCACAGGTGCGAAACTGTAACAGGCAAGATGCCTGTTCCACGCCTGATGCCCATTCCACAGGTCCGACCCAAGGCCGCGAGGGATTGCTCGCGGCCTTGGAGGCGCGCACCTAATCTTAAAATCATTCCATTATTAAGCAACGCCATAATTGCTGTTTTGTTGATTAGTTGATTAACCTTAATCGCTGTTTGTTAATGGTTAACCTTTAACATTTGACCCTTAACCGTAAGAGTTCTCAACAACTACGATAGCCAAGACTGATTGTACCGGGCTTGAGCAAAATTTCTTTTGGGGTCGGAGTATCGTGTAGATGCACTCGCAGTTCGCCCCTAGGGGTTACCCCTGTTATGATGCCTGGATTTCCTTCTACCATGACCTGGCTTCCTTGATAATTGAATAGCGCTAGATATCGTGGTAGCAAACTATTCATTCCTTCCTCTGACCAGAGTTGATATCCGGACAGTAGTCCTTGTAAAACAATGGCAGCCAGCATTTCTATAGACGTCACAGTGGGAGAGGGCTCGGGTTGCCAAAATGAGCGCAAATTGATGCCAGATTCCGGCACCTGATTGCTCCAGTTGATTCCGACACCCACGACTGCTTTGGTAATTTGACCCTGTTGGACACGGGTTTGTGTTAGAATACCTCCGAGTTTACGTCCCTTAAGCAGTAGGTCATTGGGCCACTTCAGAGACACTGGTATGGCGTAAGCTCTCAAAGCTGTAGCAATTCCCCAAGCACTACACATGGTTAGCTGGGCGCTGTCCAATGCCTGTAACTTGGGAGCTAAAGCTAATGATAAGTAGAGTCCACCTTTTGGAGATTGCCATTGTCGTCCCCACTGTCCCCGCCCTGCTGTCTGTTCCCCAGCAATAACCATGGTGGGAACTGTTGCAGTTTGGTTGAGCAATTCCCAAAGGGTTTGGTTGGTGGATGGGAGAGTGTCAAAGACCTGTAGGGGAATTGGTGGGAATTGCCCCATACCTGGGGAGTTGAGGGGCAACTTTTCCCTTACTGCTTCCAGAGCAATTTCAAACGCTTGTTGATTAAATGAGCTCTCATGCATTTAGATGTTAAGCTCACGTACATGAGTATTTAGGGTGAAGGACATTTATCTCTGCAATAGACTTCTAGGGATTTAATTGTCGCTGAGTCACGATAGTTCTGGGTTTGGTTATATTCTTTCAACGGTGAGGCATAAAGGCCAGAAAACTGATTCTTAGTATCATTGGCGGCTACTCCGATGCGGAAGGCTATATCTTCTGATAGGTTGGCAAAATTGACGTATTCCCTCGACTCACTGGCATAGTTAAAGGACAAGGTAGCGTCACCGTAGGCTTCCTCAGCTAGTTTTAGGGGTGTGCCAGGGCCAACACCTTTGCTGGTGCGATAGTTAGGATTTGTGGTGAATAACGCTTCCATTACGGTTGAATTACCCATAGGTGTTCCCATCGGGTAAAGAATATAGTATTGGGGTTGTCCTGATTGGATAACTGCGATCGCATCGAAACCGACAATAAACGGTGACTTCACCTCAAATTTTGCTTTATCCCCTAGGGATTGTTTTAGCTGTCCCAAAGTCATTCCCAACTTAGCCGGTCCAATTCCTTTAGCAGAGATAGTAAAAGCATCTGATGCCGGAGGAGACAGTTTGGCTGTGGGCTTTGAACTGCCAGATTTAGATGTGTCCTCTAAATTAGGCGGGGTTGGCATCGGTTGGGGACTTGTTGTTGTCTTAGGTGGTGGAGTCGGCGACTCGCCACAGCTCATCAGCACCATCAGCAAACTCGTGATTAACCATCGAGATTTCATCAAAAATTCACGGCTGGATACTCCCCTGACACCCCATTGGGGTTAAACGTGAGAGGTTGCGCCGCGCCTCCTACAAAGATCAGTTCATGAACATTCAACCTATATATTTTAATTGATCGGTGTTTTTTGAAGATTGACGGTTAACTGTGAAATGTCAAGATTAACTCTCAACAAAAACAATAGGTGCGCTCTTACCATTAAGAATTAAATTCGCGTGATTGTCGCACCTATAACTATTTTCCTGACTCAATTACTTCTTTCAGAATTAGTTGTGCCGTAGCCGGAGCGAGGAGTACACCATTGCGATAATGACCTGTTGCTAACCAAACATTATTGTAACCAGACAGTTGATCAATGACAGGGGCAGGTCGTCCTTCTGGACGAGGGCGTAACCCGTACCATGTGTGGATAATCTCTGCTGTGGCTAGAGGAGGGCAATATGCGATCGCATTCTGTCTGACCACCTCCAGTAACCCTGGTTGTGCTTCTACATTACCTGCATCATCGGGAAACTCAACTGTTGCGCCCACCCAGTAGTCTTGCTTACCCACTGGCAAAATATGAACATCATCACGAGTAATCACCGGCTGAAAATCTTCATATCCCATTGGCTGAGGGAGCCGCAATTTTAAGGCTTGTCCCAGTACTGGTTTCAGAGTCACAGGTAGATCTTGACTAACTTGCTTATCTGGTGCTTGGAGCATCTTAATCAGCCCAGATGAACCCAACCCAGCAGCCACTACTAGCCAATCTATTTCTAGGGTTCCAGCATCAGTATAGATTTGGGAGCAATTGAGAGAATTGTTGAGATCGGAACCTATAGATTCAAATGCTTTTACTGTGATTCCAAAATTAAACCTAACTCCATTGGCCTCAGCACCAGCCACTAATACTTGGGTTAGGGCAGTTGGATCAATTTGTAGGTCTTGGGGAGAATAGATTCCAGCAATAAATTTATCTTGACTTAGCTGAGGACAACGGTGCTTAACTTGGGGAACATCCCAAATTTCTAATTGCCAACCTTGGGAGAGGCGAGTTTGTACTAGTTTTTCCCAAGACGCCAAGTCCTCTCCAGGCAAACACAGCTTCAAGATACCGTTGCGATTGACTGGAATCTGGTATCCGGTGAGTGCCTCTAATTCAGGAATCAGGGTCTGATAGCGCTGGATACTGGCTTGGCGCAGCTGCCACGCCCTACCCTTGACTTTCTTACTAATGGCACCCATCAGTACCCCTAAAGCAGCACCAGTAGAGCCTTGTGCTGGCATATGCTGGTCGAGGACAGTGATACTTAGCCCATTTACCCGACTAAGTTCATATGCGATCGCTGCTCCAACGATACCGCATCCAATAATAGCGACTTTACTCACAATTTTATGAAGTTTAAAGTTTAAAGTTTGAATTATGAATTATGAATTATGAAGTGTGAAGTGTTAGTTCAGAAGTGTTAATTATGAATTATGCTTATGGATAAGGTTTTTATTCCACCTTTACACTTCACACTTTACCCTTTACCCTTTACACTTTACACTTCACCCTTTACCCTTTACCCTTTACCCTTTACCCTTTACCCTTTACCCTTTACCCTTTACACTTCACACTTTACACTTCACACTTCACACTTCACACTTTACACTTCACACTTCACACTTCACACTTCACACTTCATACTTCACACTTCATACTTCATAACTTTTTAACTAGTGGGAATTAATTCCAAAAAGTCATCAAAGTTTTTCAACGCTGCTTCGTAGTTTTTGAGTGCCAGCTGGGAGTTGCGCTCTACAGAAGCTTCGTCAATTTTCACCAAAGATTTTAACAATACTTCAGCCGCTTGCTTGGCAGCTTTCTGGTCTTTGGGAAGGAGTTGACCACTCAGATAGTTACTGCTGCGCCCTAGATCTCCTAACGGACCATGGATAAATGAACTAATATCTACCCAGTTTTCGTCTTGAATGTTGGCTTCGAGAACTGGCATTTTCTCGCGAAGCTCAAGCACTCTAGTAGCACTTGTCTGGATTTGGGCAATTTTTTCAGGGGTGTAGGTAGGAGCCTTGGTGGCACTTGGGCTACCACAGCTGACCAAAAAGGTCATCACCATTGCCAGAATCACAGTCAGAATAGACCGATAACTTCTCATCATCATTGTTTGTTCGCTAGCCAACCGATCGGGAAAACTATTTAAGGTTCGTCACGTACTATAACCTAATATTGGTTACATCAAACGCAAAGTTTAATACCCAATACGGCAGCTTGACCACTGATTGTATCGAAGCTTACCTATCCAAGCACTACTTTCAGCAAGATCTTGGTTGGCGAAATACTAATCAAATCACGAGCTGCTCAGGTAGACGCTGCTGGGAGCATGTCAACTTTATAATTAGGACTATATTCAGGAAGATACTCTAACTCTAAATGAATATTCGGCAGTTTTTATTATAGTTTTTATTATCTGCTTTTTTTGTGAAAATTTGCATTGTATAAAATCATGATTATTTTAGTTGTTTTTTAGCAAAATGTTCTTTTTTATTTACCGCTAATACTCATTTATTAACTAGTTCTCAATAAAAGGCTTTTTAAAAAAACTAAATAAGTAATTTCACTCAATTACTGCATCTTAAATTTTATTTCATACATGAGTGTTGTCACTATTGCTATTGCTAGTCAATTTTTATAAATTAATAGAAAAGCAAGTAATTATTTTGCCATAGTTTAGAAGCTACAGGGTGTTTAACAGGTTTTAAATCTACGCAAACTACAAAAACTTGATCCCTTTTACAAAAAAACATGACTAACATTTTAAAAAAGTTATCTTTCGTTGCCACAAGTGCAGTTCTTGGCTTCACTGTCATTCAGGCTAATCCTGTTAATGCAGCTTCCATGATTTATGATTTGGAAGTTAGTATAGATTCAGGTGTTTTAGCTGGTGAAACCTACTCTGGATTTTTTGAGTTTGATGATTCAGGACTAACGGGAATAGATGAAGAATTTTTATCAGTCTCCAATATCAGTTTTGACTTTGGTGGTGTTAACTACACTGAAACTAATAGTTTATCCGATCCTGAAGCTGTATTTTTCGATGGTGATTTCTTAGGGTTGAGTTGGTCAGATGATGAATTCTCTTTTATAGCTGGTTTCTTTGACCTTAGTGAAGCTTTCTTTGCATACGATATTCCTCAAGGAGCTGGTGCAGGAGACATTGCATACACTTTACGTGCAGATACCCCAGCATCTACACCAGTATCTACACCTGAACCAACTGCTATTTTTAGTTTGTTAGCTTTGGGTGCTACAGGTTGCAGTGGTGTTTTGAAAAAGAGAAAGTAAACATCATTATCAAAAAATACCGGATATTTTTTCAATAAATATCTGATAAAAAATAATGTAGGGATGTTCTATGGAGCGCTGGGGAGGTCACATGCAAGCTATAATCCTTACTGGGTAATATGTTCAGCCTATCTGTTAATTCAGGCGCGCTTTCCGCATCTAATTATTAAATTCACGCTTTGGTGCGCGCCTCCAAGGCGCGGCCTTGGGTTGCACACCTAGGAGTGGGTTAATGGAAGCAGGGAGCTTTGCAGCAGGGATCAGCAATAGCGCTATAGTTGTTAAGGCTTTTTTCCGTTACAGCACAATGGTAGTCTGCTATTAACTCAGATTAATCAGACCGAACCTATTGGCAAAATGAGCGATCGCAATATTATTACCATCGAACCGGATAAGCGAGCTGGGAAACCGTGTATTCGGCAGATGCGAATAACGGTTTATGACGTTTTAGCCTGGCTAGCAGCTGGTATGTCTCACGCCGAAATTGTCGATGACTTTCCAGAATTGACGGAAACAGACATTAGAGCTTGTCTAGAATTTGCTGCTGATCGCAACATCCTTTAATTGCCACGGATAGTGAATAATTCAGGTTCTTCAGTACCTTTTATCCTAAAGTTCCAGTTAAAAAACTCAGAAAGCTTACTGTAAAAATAAAATTAGGCTCTTCAACTAACAAAAATTACTGAATACAGCCTCTTTCCTCTGTTCCCTGTTCCCTGTTCCCTGTTCCCTTTTACAGACTGTTTATTGAGCATAACAGGTACGGTAGAGCTATAATTCAAGCTTTGCGTCGTAGAAACGGCACCAGGATTTCACTAATTTCCTTCGACCAATGCTCCTGAGGGTAATGTCCAGCTTCCTCCAGCTTCACTAATTCCTTATTCTTAAGGTGATTAGCAAATTGCTCAGCTTGCTCAACCGGAAGCCAAGGGTCTTTGAGTCCCCAAATAATTAAGGTTGGCTTCTCCCAGTTGCGGAAACCTGATTCAATTTCTGCCATAGACTGGTTCATCTGGATATTCTTGATAGTCGCTACCAGAGAACGTCCAGGATCGGAACTTTTCAGAAAGGGCTTGCGATAGAGATCTAAATAGTTGTCTTCAATGCGATAGCGCGACCCCCCTTCCAGAGTTCGGTCAACTAACAAGGGGTCTTGGGTTAACATATCCCCGATGAATGGCCATCCCCATTGCTGCATTTTGCTGGGTAACTTGGCAGCCGAGGAGACAGGTGTATTTAGAATCACTAGACGCTCAATCTGGTCTGAGTGACGCAAGGCATATTGAAGTCCCACTGAGGCGAGAAACCCTTGGACAACTAAGGAAAACCTTTCGATTTCGAGGTGTTTAAGGAAATCCCCTAAGGCTTCAATGAAAGCATCTGGTGTGTAGGGAAAGTCAAGCCGGTCCGGTTTTGCGGATAATCCAGAACCGAGCCAATCTGGTGCGATCGCATCGTAGCCTACTTTAGCTAAATCTGGCATGATCTCACACCAGCAAAAACTCTGGGATGGTAAGCCATGAAGAAGTATTACTGGCACTCCTCTACTATCCCCAACTGGTTTAGCTTCCCGATAGAACCATTCCCAAGACCCGACTTCTATAGATTGTTCACTGATTGACACGGTTGTTTTGCCTTTACGCTGTTGCTTGTCGTGTGGCAATCCTGATCGACTTGTGAACAATACTTCCATTGAAAATAGTTCGTCAGTCCTGAGTGCTGAGTTTTGAGTAAGAACTGTTACTGTCCACTTTTCAGCTGGGATTGCTATATGAGCTTACCGCTGAGTGGTAATTTAGGCAACTTAGGAGGATGATTTATCTAAAGCGGAACGGAAGTAGGAGAAGCGGGGCAGTTATAGGAAATGCCTCCATGTCAGAAGACCTGGTTCTAGTTTTGATTAAATATTTAACTTATACTACAAAAGTATAAATTTTTATAAATAATTGGGTAGATTTGTATTAGGTTGTAATAAAAAGATACAAATTACGTTACTAGCAGTTAACCATAGGAGATTAGGCGTGAACGCAGCTGAACAAGCAATCGGCTTAGAAGTCACCACCAAAATTGCGGCTGTTGTGAATTTGTTTAAGTCTGAATTCCCTGATGCCAAGGCTGACCTCAAGCCTTGGACAAATGACCCGGAAACCCGAGAACTCGTGGATCCTAACTCCATTGACATTGGCTTTCACTTCCCTGGCTGGAGTAGACGCTTCCAAAGTCGAAGTATTTTGTTACAGATTCGGTTTCATAAAGACCAGTTAGATCAATCTCATCGGCTGATTGGTTTGGAAGCTACCGCCTTTAACCATCAAGGAGAAGCTTGGCGACTCTCCACAGTGGAGCGTTGGCAAATTATCGGTAATTGTCAGCCATCAGCTGAAGTGGGGGAGAAGCTAAAACATTTCTGTCGTCAGGTGTTTGAGTTGTTTCTCTGATTTAACTTGCCAAATCTGCTTTCAACCAAATAACCTTAAACCTTCAACCAAATAACCTTGGCCTTGGCCTTTGGGCCACGCTACGCGAATGGCCACGCTACGCGAACAACCTTAAACCTTCAACCTTCAAGCCGATATCCCCGTGGTGTAATCATCCAATCCTGATGAACATCAGTGCTTTGATTACCAATCAGCACCATAGTCAGCATATCAATGGGTATTTCCAGCATTTTGTCAAGCGTTGTGAGAGTGATTTTTTCATCCTCTCGATAGGCGGAAACCACAATGGCTACAGGAGTATCAGGTTTCCGATGCTTGAGAAAAATCCGTTGTGCGATCGCAATCTGCTCAGTGCGATTACGCGATCGCGGATTGTACAACGCAGTCACAAAATCTGCTGCGGCTGAGGCTTCTAGACGCTTTTCGATTACGTCCCAAGGGGTCAATAGGTCACTCAAACTAATGGCACAAAAATCATGCATCAGGGGTGCTCCCACACGAGAGGCAGCAGCTTGTAACGCTGTAATACCAGGAAATACTTGCACCTGGGGTGTCTTACCATCCCAGCCCCTAGAGCGCAATTCTTCTAGCACTAACCCCGCCATACCATAGATACCGCAGTCACCAGAGGAAACCACTGCTACCGTTAATCCCCACTCAGCCAGTTCAATGGCACGTTTTGCTCGTTGGGTTTCTTGGGTAATCGGTAATGCTTCGATAATTTGTCCTGGACGTCGCAAGGTTGCAATTAAATTGATATAGAGGGAGTAACCAATCACAGCATCAGCGCTGGATATAGCCGTTTTAGCTGCTGGGGTTATTTGCTCAAGATTTCCCGGACCGATACCCACTAGCAACAGTTTCCCCAAACGTCCAGTATATTCTACCGGGGATTGAGCAATTGCTACAGTTACTGCTCCTACTTGATTCGCTGATTTAACTATTTGTTTGGGAACTAATAAGGGTTGTTCGCGTTCGCGCAGCGTCGGCTTTGCCGAAAGCGTGCTAACCTTCAACGTGCTAACCTTCAACGTGCTAACCTTCAACGTGCTAACCTCCAACGTGCTAACCTTTAACTCTCTAGCGCCACAGAGAGCTGCTGCTTCGGCAACGCTGGGAGTACCAACTTCTGCCGCCACCACATCCGATGGGTTGGGTACAGTTACGGAACGGAGTACCTCAGCTGGGAAAGTGCGTAAGGGCCAATGGCGCTCTTGGCACAATTGGACTATACCGACTTCATCGGCTTTCAGGTCAATAGTCGCAATTCCTGCGATCGCATTTTCTGATAAACCATAACCCTCACAGGTCTGCCGAATCGCCATTTCAATCAACTGCTTCGATGTCCCTCGCTCACAACCAATACCCACCCACAGTACCCGTGGATACCACTGGACGTTTGGTAAATCCGATCCTGAAGCAAATTGCTGGTGGGTGGCACTAATCCAAATCCTGGCTTTGGGTGAGATAGACTCGGATTCAGTTGTAGCGCTATCCTCTGGAAATCCGAAATAGAAAGGATGTCCATCTCTAAGATGAGCTTGCCAAAGAGTGGAACCAGCCTCTTGAATTACCTGTACTATTTCCCCACGGGCAACCACAGCACTGACTCTAGTCCAATCCCCTTCTCCCCGATACCAGCCAAAGGGAATACCTAAGACATCAACTCCAGGTAGACCTAAATCCGCTGCTGCTCCCGTTAAAATAGGCGTTGAGTCCAGTTGGGAAGCAATTAACCGTGTCAGTTGATCTGCTCCCCCTTGATGACCACTACACAAACTAATTACAAAACCTCCCCCTTGATCAACTACCACCACCGCTGGATCACTGGATTTATCGGTTAACAAAGGAGCAATTAAGCGCACCGCTGCTCCGGCTGCCAAACAAAACACCAAAGCACGGTGGTTTGGCCAGAGGGAGGCAATGTGGTCTTTGAGGGAACCCTTGTAGACAGCAACCTGTTCTAGGGTGCTCAGAGAATTCGGTACCCAAAGGGTTGCACCAGTAGTTTGACAGAGGGGTTGCAGGATTTGAGCCCCAGTAGGAGTGGTAGCGATCGCAGCTAGGGGTTGGAAATTTTCAAAAACCGATGCCATCATGAAAGAAATAAACGTTAACTAGGGCAGATAAAGATACCCTGCTTTACTTTTAAAATAGAATATTTGCGCTTGCTGTTTATCGGTTCCTCGATTACCAAACAAGCCTAAAAATACCACAGCTACTAATAACTGATATACTGACTAACTTAGGGCTATTTTTTTTCAAGAGCTTACAGTTAACTTCTTAATCAATACAAAGCACCTAAAAATCTGATCTAATCCTAATTTATTATTAATTACTTTATGACCATTAAACCTGCATCATCTAGATACCATTTTCAACTATATCATCAAACTCAATACTGATTTATGATCACACCAAAAAATTATCATAGCGACTGCATCAATACAAGGATTACAGTTTTTGACCTGACTAAAAATCCTTATCTACTTGATTAACTATTGCCTATTGCTAGCATGCCTATTGCTATCATGCCTCTTGCCTCTTGCCTCTTGCTAGCATGCCTATTGCTAGCATGCCTCTTGCCTCTTGCCTCTTGCTAGCATGCCTATTGCTAGCATGCCTCTTGCCTCTTGCCTCTTGCCCTTCCCTAAACGATTTTGTTCACAACTCAAATTATATTGTCTATTATGTCACTTTCTATTGCCTATCTCGGACCACCAGGAACTTATACAGAAGCCGCTGCCACAGCTTATGCTGAGCGACTCCAGAAACAACAGGGTCAACAATCCCTCTTGTGTCCTTATCCCAGCATTGGCCAAACCTTACAATCAGTAGCTAACCAACAAGTTGATCTAGCAGTGGTACCTGTAGAGAATTCCATTGAAGGCAGTGTCGCCATGACACTAGATCGGCTTTGGCAACTAGATCAGCTCCAAATTCAACAGGCTCTGGTTTTGCCAATCAGACATTTTCTGATGTCACGGGCATCAACCATAGCAGAAATTAAAACGGTTTATTCCCATCCCCAAGCCCTTGCTCAGTGTCAGCGGTGGTTAGAGCAGTTTCTGCCATCAGTGCAACTGGTACCGACCAACTCCACCACTGAAGCGCTACAGTTTTTGGACAAAGATCACAATGCAGCAGCGATCGCTTCTGAACGAGCAGCAAAGCTTTATACTCTACCAGTACTGGCATCTAACATTAATGACTATCCCGATAATTTCACTCGATTTTGGGTGCTGAGTTTAAAGCCATCTCCTGGAGGTAGTCATACCTCCTTAGCATTTAGTCCTCCTGCTAATATACCTGGATCCTTGTCTAAACCACTCCAGGTATTTGCCCGTCGAGGCATTAATTTAAGTCGGATTGAGTCTCGTCCCACCAAGCGATTACTTGGTGAGTACATATTCTTTATTGAACTGGAATCAGATCTCTATGCACCATTATTTAAAGCCGCTCTTGAGGAAATAATCCCTGATCAGGAAATCCTCAAGATTTTTGGCAGCTACACCCTCATCAATGTCGATAATTTGACTGTCAACAGTTAACCGTCAACGGTGAACAAAAATGTTGTTATAGCGCTGGGAGCAACGAATAGGGAATAGGAAACTTCGGACAAGGGAAGGGAGAGTAATTGATGAAAACAGTATCAAGAAAATACTAATGCTACGAGGTCTATTCTCTCTTAAGCTTATAATCAAAGCTTAATTTAAGGCATCTTTGAGTACAGTACGTGCCGCTAAGTGATTGCGAGTAGAAGTGAGAATTTCGGTTTCCCGTTCTAGACGTTTTTCCGTGTCTAGGGTCTCTAAAAGTGCCTGCTGTTCTAAGGCTACGCCGTATAGATTGCTAGCAACCCAGTAAGACAACTCAATGGGTAGATCGGGCAGGTCTTCTGGTAGCTCAATTTTCTGGTTGGTCAACTTAGCGGAAAGACGCACAACATCCCGCAATAACTGTGCCACTTCTTTTGCCTTTGGTTTGAGGTCTTTAGCTGGTGGCTGGTCTTCAATCCATTCCACTAGTCCAACCCGATAGGGCTTTTCACGAACGTACTCTAAGACCCGAAACCGCTGCTGACCTAAGGTTACTATTTTCATCCGGTCATCGGGAAGACGCTGAAAGTGGATAATTTCAGCGCAACAGCCAATTGTAGCTGGTTCCTGTTTAACAGGATCCCACATTAAGACACCAAATCTGCGATCGCTATCCAAAATCGTGTTCATCATGATTCGGTAGCGAAATTCAAAAATGTGTAACGGCAGAGGGCGTCCAGGAAATAAAACGACTTCAGGTAGGGGAAATATGGGGAGTTCTCTGACAGCAATCGAGGATGAGGATACCATTGTGCCTGGGTTAAAAAGGTAACTTCGCTTATTTACATACTGTAACGGATTTTGTGTTTGACACTCCAAGGCATAATTCGTCCTGTAGTCTTTTGTAGTGACCTAGCTAGACTCACGAGGGTAGGGGAGTGTAGGCTTGAGCTCCTGAGCAATAGGGGTGATATAGCGCTACGCGCAAGTCAGAAGTTAAAAGTCAGAAGTCAAAAGTAAGCTAGGATTAGGTTTCGGAGTTTAGAAATGTCAAACATATTAATGCCTAGTGCTATAACTTCCAAGTCTTACAGCGGATCTTTACGCTAAAGCATGCTGGTATACAACAGTATCAGGTCTTGATAATTGTGTATGATTCCGCCAAAGAGGTGATTGTTCAATGGAGAAAGTAGCTCAATACCGCGAGTACGTTCAGAGATTACTGAACGACTACGCCAAGGATGATATTTCTAATGATGAGGTGGAAGTACAACTAATTTTTGACACTGTTCGGGATCATTACCAGTGGATGAATGTGGGTTGGGAAGATTGTAATCGGATTTACCGTTCTATAGTTCATTTAGATATCAAAGACGGAAAAATTTGGCTCCAGCAAAATCTCACAGATCTTAATCCTGCTGAGGAGTTAGTTGAGATGGGCGTTCCCAGAGAGGATATTGTCTTGGGTTTACAGGCTCCTTATAAACGTCCGTACACTGACTATGGTGTCGCTTGAGATAGTAACGGTGCCATCAGACCTTGCCGTAGTTATCAGACAAAAGGCTTGCAGGCAACAAAATTGCAGTTATCGGAAGCGTCGATGCACTGGAAGCACTGGCGATCTGTTGCGTTGCCGAAAGATTTCTACCGCCAGTGAGCTTGACATTAGAAAGTTTCTATAACTAGACTATTAAGTAGTCAGAGAATTTTACATTAGTGGAATCCGTGCCACATAAGCAACCGATTAACTTACCTCTGGCCGTCTCTCATAATCTTAATTAAATCTCTTTGTTTACCTAACCAGGCAATTTTTTTCTCTTCCTGTTTCCGATTTAGGAGAGGTAAAAAAAAGGCTGAATTAATTTCCATTGTTGGCTAATCAAATCAGTTCTGTAGGATTGACGCCTCATCTCCACTGACTAATTGTAGCTGATTTTTCCCTATTATTTTTTCGAATTGCTCCCTCTCAGGAGTTTTTCTTGATCTTTTTTCTATAGATACTCTCCTATAGATCCCTGCTTGCTTGCACAGTTAACTTTAGACAAAACTTGCCAAGTACTTATGCATAAATATGACCCTGCAAATCTAAAGATATCCCATACAGAGGTTTTACAGGCTTAAAACTTACTTATAAAAAAATGTTTTTGAGTTAGTTTATGATAAAAATAATCATGTTTTTATGATTATTTTTACATATTCTTTTTTGATTATTATTGTATTAATTATTTTTATTGTTTTATGCACTGAATATTGATAACCATGATTTTAGTGGATTTTTTAAATTTTTAGTAGATTCAACTTCTTTAATAATTACTTTTGTGTTAATTAATACTTTAATTAAAGAGGCTAAAAAAGGTTACCATAAATTCAGGCATCTCAAGAGATTATATAAATCAGTGAAAAACTTTAATTCTCTTGTTGAAGGAGTTGACGCCTTGGATCAGGCTGGGCGTTCAGTTGGTTTAGATAGATTGGAAAATAAAGAAAAAGTGATTGAAGCTCTGACAATTATTAGAGCTGATTTAATTGCTGCCTTAAAACTCGAAAAAATATTCAGAGAAAATCCAGATTTCACTTCAAATAGTTTTGCCGTCAATTTAGAACCTTTACAGATTCTAAAGCTGAGTGAGCAATCGAGTGAATATGGTCGGTTATTCAATGAAGCTATCCAAATTGGAATAACTGTTCAAGAAGAGATGCAAAGTCTTCAAGGTAATGCAAGCAAGCCGTATCGTAGAACTGGAGTTTAGACTAAAGCTTGATGGGAGAATTCCATAAACCGTTTAAGCTCCGATTGTTGCTGAACATTCAATCAAGCATGGAGAAAGAAAACCAATACGATCTTAAGTAGCACCCCCAGACCTCAAAGCCGTCAGTAATCAGTAAGTCCAGTAGGATGGGTTAGTGATAGCGTAACCCATCATTAATTGACGGTTAGTCTGCTAAGCACAAAAGTGCTGGAATTTTTGAGGTTGCTTGGTTTCCTAACCATTTATCACAGCAGATGCTCTAGGGGGTGGAGGCGATCAGTCATCCCGAAAGTTGCTGATGTATTTCTAGTCTCAAGGAGAGGTTTTTGTCTGCTGCAGTTGAGGGGGTTTTGTGGTCTTGCTCCATACCATAAATTTGGTATGCTCAAAACACTCGATATTTCTAGTGTATGAGTGGCATCGATCGTGAGATTTTTCTGGATTCTAGACACATTGCCAAGCATCTACCTGGCACACCACAAGTACAGCGGTTACTCAGGCGAGGCCGATCGGCTCATGTTTTTAACAATCAAGCCACAATGGAAAGAGTTGCTCAAGCCATCATAGAGACAGGAGAGTTTACCGGAGTCATACGAGGATATGAGCGTTACGGTTTGTTCTTCGCTGATTCAATTGGTTACAGAATCAGCCCCGATGGTAGCCCAAGCACTCCCTTGTTTTATGGAGAGGTGAAGATTGATGGAAAAAACCAATACCATGTTATTCCCCGTACTCGACCCAGCCAATAGTGAGTGGGATTTCGCTGAAGTTTGGATTGACCCCATGCTATCCCCTCCCTACATCCTGCTGTTACTGGGTAATTCATCAGGTAGTTGTCGTGTGTACGATCCTGCTGAGAATTACAAGGTTGTGTTTACTGGAGCAACCTATGATGAAACCCAAACTTGGCTGTTGGAAGATGAATACGAGCCAATGGAAGGGCGACTTTTAGCATCGGAGTTATAAAGATTCCTGGTCATTCCACATTCGCGGGTTTCACGATTTGACCTTGGATCGTAAGCCCTTCATCAACCTCACAATCTTGATTTATCCCTTTTCTGTTGTATCAGGCTAATTTCAAGCTGCTAACTTCCCCTCTTCACCAGCAGCCCCAGACCTCAAACCCTTCACATAATAACTACCCTAAAAACCAATCCAAATTTCGGCCAATCAACAATTCTGTCTTCTCAGCATGATGAGTGTTTTTCATAGCAATAGGTTGTACAGCAAATTCATAGCCACTTGCTAGATCACTTATTTATTCTGTATTGTCATAGCTCATCAAAAAATCGCCTTCCAATTGGCTAGCAAGTTGAAATACAGCTTCATGATCAACTGTTGAATATCGATAGAGCCTGCGCCCAGCTTTTAGATAAGGTGGATCAATGAAATAAATAGCATCGTTTCGGTGATAATTTTGCTCACAAACCTCAAACCCATCCCCGGCAATAAATTGAATTTTTGTCCGGATTTTATCAATGGAAAGTATACGCTTTTTCAGGGTTTCGGGATACCAGCGTGAGGTGATTCCTTTCCCATTTTCCCCATTTTTCATAAAGCTAGTACGATCATTCGATCTTGTAGGATGCGTTAGTGATAGCGTAACGCATCATTAATTCACGGTTAGTTTGCTAAGCACAGAAGTGCTGGATTTCTTGAGGTTGCTCGGTTTCCTAACCATTGATCACAGCGGATGCTCTGGGCAGTGGATTCTCTACTGTAGCAGTAATTCTGTCACCCCAGCACCAGGGGAGAAGACCAAAAACATAACAGACTACCCTCACCGCTATTCAGAAGTCAGCTGTTGGAGACTTTGCCATTTCTGAGTCAGAACGACTCATTGAGGATCAACGAATCCCACACCATTGACTGAAACGGACCCGAAGGCGAAAGGATTGGCTTTTCCCAGAGTTGGTCTCGCGCCGCTAGCCTCAATGCCGTTAGCCTTCCATCTATGGGTGTGCTTCAAAGCTCACTGTAATTGATAAGCTCATTAAAGTCTGAATCAACAAGTTTTTGTGGTATGGTTATTCGAGCAATTTTTCAGTCTACCAAAGTAGAAGATGCTTCCTCTCCATATGACACCATTCATTTGAAAGTTTTCTATCCAGCCCTGATGTCAGGCAGCGATCAGGAACAAAATATGGGTATTGTTCCTGCTGATCCTCAGCAGTCTCCCTTCAAAGTCGTCATTTTCTTTAATGGCATAAACTGTAGTCCTGAAGTATATCAGTGGCTTGCTATTAAGTTGGCAGAACGTGGGCTTGTGGTTGTCACTTTCTCCTGGGTTGCCGAAAACTTACCTGGTAGTGCGGCTTGTTCTAAGTAGGAGCCTCCTGAAACAGGAGGGGTATGACTTAGGTAACTCGCGGGGAAAACCCCAAAAGTTATAACTGTCCATCTGGATGGCGGTGCAAACCCGACCCCCTGGAGAGACAGGTGACTCCCTACCTTGGCCACACCGAGTTTGAAGTTACCGTAAGACAGTTGAGCCTTTATGGGCGATCGGTCTTGCATAAAAGGGTTAAATCTTTTGTAATAAGGCTCAACTGTCTAAGGTTTCATCTCCGAGGCGACATCCTAGCAGAGTGAAGCTGGCACCAGGACGCAATCAGACAAGTTTCAGATGCTTGACACTGGCGTTAACGGGGAGGTGACATGGGTAACAGTAGCGAAAGTCCTGAAAAAGTGTCTTATGGGTAAGCCGCA
>NZ_MKZS01000001.1:7379210-7382938 GCF_001942495.1 Moorena bouillonii PNG | reverse complement strand
CGTACGGTTCTGAAGACGAGTCAGGGAGGCGACTCCTCGGCTTAGTTTAATAAATCACCCGGTACATGAGTAAAACCGAGGTGCAGGCAGTATTGTTGCGTCGTACCGCGCGTTTCTTGGTTAGAAGTTACCGTCAGAATAAGGCAGCCTTTATGGTTTGTCGGCTATGGGTAAAAGGTTTAAAACTTTATGATTAAGGCTGCCTTATTCTAAGGTTTCGTCTCCGGAAGGGATGGGACTTAGTTTGCTTGATGCAGTTGAGCTTGGATGGATTAATTGCAAGCATAGCAAAACTAAGGCTTTTAAGGAACTCCTGGTCGAGATGCCAGGATCGCCTAGAAAGATGAGTGGAAGGCTTAACTCCAATTGCTGACTACCACTCCTCCCTCAGGCAACAATAAATTGCACCTTGACCGTTTTATACCGGATTATCCCGATTAATGACGGTTTAAGAGTATCTCTAAGTCTGGCCTAATTCACCTAGGGCTCGCGATCGCCCCCGACCCCTAGCTAGAAAACCGGTGATGCGATCGCGTAGCGTGACCGTTCGCGTAGCGTGGCCTTTTGGCCAAAGGTCAATCGCAATCAAGTTTCAGCAGACTTCCTAGTACAATTCCCTAGTTGCCCAATTGTCACCTTTCTTCGGACTTCCCTATAAAATAGACACAGCTCAACCAGTTAGGCTCAAAATCAGGAGACTGAAGTAGCATACAGTGACTTTACTCTAAAGAAAGTCAAGAAGAAGAAGCCTAAGCATAGGCTTACCTACTTTTTTTCTTGATGGTGAGCTTACTTAAATCACAACTATCTTGAATAGTCTTAATTTTGAATTCAGCATTATAGTTCTTATCAAACTTCTTTTCTAGCTGTTGTATGGTCGTTGTTTGCCTGGGAACGCGAGTAGAAACTACAAAGCACCACTTTTTGATTTTTTTTGGGTTATCTGAAAGTAACCTAATAGTCGATTCTATTTGCTTAACTGCATGGGGAATATCACGTCCTTTCAACTCTACATAAATTTCTAATCCGTTACTACAAACAAGGGCATAATCACAGCGCAGAGTTTCATTATCTCGGATAGCGCAGCCATCAACTTTAATTACTAATATTTTATCTTTGTTGTGATTTTCAAAAGTTAGTTTACTTTTCTTTTCCTTTAATACGATTTTCTTGTCATCTTTATATTCCTCACAGCCTGGGCAAGATTTCATAAATACTCACGCTAAGTCCAGAAGTTCATCAAACTCAATAGCTAGCTCATCAGAAACACCGTCAATAAGATTGGCATCGATCAGACCTGTCTCTTTGTCTAACATATTTTCAGCTTTGCCATTTTCTAGGACATAGGCTGATAAATCCAAGGTACTCAGGGCTTTATACCTAGGAACGATTTCTTCTAATTTAGGTAAGACATCCTCGCTAGATTCTTCATAGAGCATACCAGCTTGAATAAGATTATTAATTGAAGTTAGGATGTAAGGACTATGGGTGGTGATAAAGAATTGAAGTTTTTTCCGATCAGAATTAAAAACACAGGCGATTAACTCAACCATGTTTCGTTGTGCGCTTGGAAATAGATGAGCTTCTGGTTCCTCAATATAAACAGTTTGTCCAGCCGAACGAGCATCAACTAAAAAAGATAATGCTGAAAGCATAATCGTCAGGGGAAATGTTGCTTGCTGACCAGAAGAAGAGTTGGCAATACTAATCCGTCTTCCATCTGCCATCTTCACAAAATCTTCGCCTTTTTCCTGTATGTGTTCCCCACATAACACTTTTTTAACAAGCCTGTCGATTTCATCGTTTATCTCTTTTTTGTTGATATCTTCAGTTTCTTTGATGATTCTCACATTCAAACGTTTTATAGTTTCGTAAGTGGAACCAAACTCGATCAGAAATGGATCGATAACACTCTTATTAGAAATCAAAGAAAATATACTACTTTGGAGATTCGCAAAGAAAGAGCGACCAGCAGGAATAAAAAGCTGGGTATAAGCTGCCTCATCACATACTGAACTACTCAAAAATTTTGTCAACTGTTCTCTTAGAATTTCCCTACTGAACAAAATTCTTTCAACCAGCTCCAATTGAGTAATTTTGTCAGAGCTTTTCCCGCTAATTTTTTTCAGCCCTTTGCGTAATTCTAATAGTTCTTTTTTAAATAATTCTGAGTAACTAATATCAAGTTTACCCTTAGTATTTGGTTTTTTTGAAATTTCGATAAAAACATTAGAGATATCATACTTAATATAGAAATCATCATCTCCCCATGAATCTGGAGGAAAGTAGTTTTCAAAAGTTTTAGAGTAACTTGACTCTAGTTGACGCTTTGTTTGTTGATTTTCTACTGTATATAAAATTTTCCAAACAAAGTTTTTAAAGTAAAAAAGAAGTTTAGCACATACACTTTTGCCACTAGCTTGAGGTCCAATCACGATATTGATTCGTTTAACCTCAATCTCTAGTTCCTCGATACCAGCAAAATTTTTAACTGTAAGTTTTTCAACCATGACCAGAGATTAGAGTAAGCTGAGTTCTAGTGCATGGGTGTTGCTAGCCCTTACACTACACTATTCTTGATTTCTTCAGTATACTCTAGAATGTTGAACATGCTATTACCATGTTCAACATGCTGATAGCCAATACCTAATAGTTAATGGCTGATAGTACCTCAAGTAGCGTGCGCGTAGCGCTAATCGCTGTTCGCTGATTGCTGATTGCTGATTGCTGTCAACTGATTGCTTACCCTCGATTCAATCTCAATAACTCTTTCAGCAAAGTCAATAACTTAGCCGGGCGACCTGCTATCGCTGGCTCCGTGAGAATCCCTTGGCTTGGGCTAAACAAAAATGCCAGGAAAAATAAGCCAAAGATTACCATTACAATTGCTGGACCTGATGGCCAATTAAAATAATAGCTTATATACATCCCACTGACACTGGAAATAATTCCAATCATTGAGCCTAAACCCATCATGTGATGTAATTCTTTGACTAATAAATAAGCCGTAGTCGCGGGTCCGATTAACATAGAAATAACCAGCAACACCCCTACCGTCTGCATACTGGCGACAATGGTGAGAGTAATCGCCAAGATTAACCCAAAATAAATGACTTTTACCGGTAAACCGCTAGCTTGCGCTCCCAAAGGATCAAAAGTATAGAATAATAGCTCTTTATAGAACAACTTTGTTAATAGTAAAATTACTCCTGTAATCACCAGGGTTTGCCAGACATCTCCTGGTCTCACCCCTAAGATGTCACCAAAAAGAATATTTTCTAAGTCAAGTTGGTTAGTTTTCAGCACCGTAATTAGTATCACTCCCAAACCTAAAAAACTGCTGAAAGTCAACGCCATTGCTGCATCCACTTTGACTCGCGTACGCTTAGGAATTACGGCGACAACTAAAGCGCTAAGGACACCTGCAATAAAGGCACCAATAGAGATATTTATTCCTAAAAAAAAGGCGATTGAGAGACCAGGTAAAACTGCATGGGCAATCACACTACTAATCAGGCTCATTTGTTGTACAATTAAGTAGCTGCCTACCACTGCGCCTAATATCCCCAACAGCACAGCCGTTGCGATCGCATTCCGCATAAATTCAAAACCTAGGGGCTCAATCAGCCAATTCATACTAAATAAAAGGGAACAGGGAACAGGGAACAGGGAGTCGGGAGTCGGGAGTCGGGAGTCGGGAGTCGGGAGTCGGGAGTCGGGAGTCGGAA
>NZ_MKZS01000001.1:7370162-7379110 GCF_001942495.1 Moorena bouillonii PNG | reverse complement strand
GGTTCCCCCCATGAGCAACTGCCGTGGTTTCCCCCATGAGCGACTGCATCAAGACAGATAATTGCTATATAAATATATCATTAACATAAATATATCATTAACAATCTTACCTTGCGGATTTTCAATAACACCAAAAATCCTCCAAACTATTTCATCCTGCTCCCTGCTCCCTAAAAGCAAATAATTTGTACCTCACCCAATTTAAAACTGCTGTAACTTTAGGATGCAGTATTATTTATTTTTTCAATCTTGAAAACATTGTCAATAGTTTTACCAGCTGTTTTTTCATCCCATCCTAGGGCTGTTAAAAATTGATTGGCTGAGGTGGTTTCTACAACATCAACGCCCCATTCTCCGGTTTGTAGAGTATCAGGAGAATTACTTAAGGGTGGAGTTTTCTTTAAACCTCCTAATATTAAGATATCTGGCAGAAAATCCCCCTTTTTTTGACTAATCCGCTTCTCGTCTAGAGCTTGAGCGCACAATTCTCCAACTTGAGGTGGGGTAAGCTCTTGAGTAGGGAATAAAATTTCAACCATCCAATGGGGATGATCTAACTTACGACACTTTAAGGATGGATAGTTACTTAATCCTTCAGCAAATACCTGAGTAAATTCTTCCCGGTTTAGTTCAGGAAAACTATCGTCTGATAGTTCAAAGTTATGGGAAAGCAACATCCGACCAGTTTGAGAGTCAGTCATGAGTCCTGTAATATCCTGTTTGATCAATTTTCCAGCCCAGCAAGAATCAGTATATATTAGGTTGGGTTCATTGCTGAACAGTGAACCCTAACAGGTATTACTCTCTGACTTTGGGACTGACCGAGTTAGCACGCTCCGCACTCAGACCTAAGCACTCAAAACTCACCCCTCAAGCTGCGGCCAAACTCATCACTTTACCATAAGCCTTGCTCAGGTTTTCTGGTGTCAGCACTTGGGCCCTTGAACCCACAGCAATCAGTTGCTTATTCAATAAGAGGAGTTGATCATAATGAGCTAAGGTTTCTCCTAAGTCATGGCTGATCACGAGCAACGTTTTGTCTTGGGATTTAAGTTCACTAAAAACCTCAAAAATAATCTCTTCCGTCTTTTTGTCGATGCCCACAAATGGCTCATCAAAAAATAATAACTCGGCTTGTTGAGCTAGAGCCCGCGCTAAAAATACCCGCTGCTGCTGTCCACCAGAGAGTTCGCCAATTTGACGGTGGCGATACTCGAACATACCCACCCGTTCTAACGCATTCTTAACAATTTCCTTAGATTGGCGACTAGGAGACCTAAACCAACCGGTGTGGACTGTACGACCCATCATGACTACATTCCATACCGTAATCGGATAATCCCAATCAATTTGCGATCGCTGAGGAACATAAGCCACCCGTTTTAATTGACTCCGGAGCGGACGGGCTGCCAATTTCACTACCCCCTTCACTGCTGGAATCAGTCCCAGCATCGCCTTAACCATAGTACTTTTGCCAGCACCATTGGGTCCCAGTAAGCCAGTTAATTGTCCTGGCTGGAGGGAGAAGGATATATCACAAATAGCCCAAGTGTCTCGGTAACAGACTCCTAGGTTATGGACTTCTAACATTAGGTTTTGTGAAAATGACTACCACTATCATAGTGTAGCGTGGCTGCAACTGATTGTCGTTCTCAGCCTAAGCCTTGTAAAATGATTCTTGTTCTTGATAGCTACAAATTTAAGCGGGTTGATCTATGCTGAAACCCTTACCAGTTAAACTTCGGACGCTCTTAGCTAGTGGTGCTCTCGCCTTTGGGGTAGCACTAGGTGGTTGTAGTCAAAGCAGTGAAACCTCATCAAGGGAGAAGCCACTAGTGGTAGCATCCTACAGTGTGCTTTGTGACTTAACAACAGAAATTGCCCAAGATACCATTGATATGACCTGTCTAATCGAACCAGGTCAAGACCCTCATACCTACAAAGCTACCACCTTAGCTCGCCAATCCCTAGAGCAAGCCCAACTAGTTCTATACGGTGGCTACGACTTTGAACCAGAAATTATTAAATTAGTTCAAGCCACTAATACACCAGTTCCTAAAATAGCAGTGCATGATCAAGCTGTGCCTAGTCCAATTATGGCGGAAGCACATCACCACGATGATCACGAGCAAGAAAAGGATGACCATAAGGATGACCATAAGGATCACCATGACCATGACCATGACCATGAGGAAGAAAAGACAGGATCCGCTCAGAGTGATGAGGAACTAGAGCCCGACCCCCATATTTGGCATAATGTCCAACATGCTATCAAGATGGTGGAAGTAATTCGTAGCCAACTGGCAGCAGTTAACCCAGATGATCAGGAATTGTATGCTAAGAATGCCAAACAGCTAACCACTAACCTGGAACAGTTGGATGCTTGGGTAAAAGCACAAGTTGCTACCATACCCAAAGGGCAACGCCAACTAATTACTACCCATGATGCCCTAGGGTACTACATTAACGCTTACGGTTTTTCTGATTCTGATGCGTTGCAAGGGCTTAGCGCAGAAGAAGCACCGACAGCAGCACGGGTGAAAGAACTGGTACAGAAGATTAAGAAAAGTAAGGTACCAACAATTTTCGCCGAAGTAACAACAAATGATAAGGTTATTGGCACTGTCGCCAGAGAAGCAAAGGTTAAACTCTCAGAGCAAAAGTTATTGGTTGATGGTCTAGGAGAAAAAGGGAGTGATACTGGAACTTATATTGGCATGATTACTAGCAATACCTGTGCCATTGTGGATGGGTTGGGCGGAAATTGTTCTTCTTTTGATGGCAAAGCTGCTAAATGATTGGCGTTGCTGAATTAAGGAATGAATGGACGATCATCTGGTTTTCTTAAAGCCCCCTAAATCCCCCAATTTTGGGGGACTTGTCTTGATGCAGTCGCTCATGGGGGAAACCCCCTGTTCCCTTGCTGCATCGCTTGAGAGTTTTGTTCCCCCCAGCATTGGGGGGCTAGGGGGGCGAAACCATACTCAGAATCAGCAACGCCAAATGATTGGTAGCTGATATATAGCGTTAATTGCATGTATGAGGTACAATAATTAACCTCAAAGTCCCCCTTTTTAAGGGGGATTTAGGGGGATCCATTTGTACCTCATGAGTCCTATAAACGCTATAATTCTCCTCGAATACCGTTGCCAATAAATCCGCCAGTTTTGTAGAGGCGATCGCACCCACTAACCCTCCTTGCTGACTTCTGGGATTTGGAGGTATAGCAGAAGTCAGAAGTCAGAAGTTAGAAGTCAGAAGTCAAAAGTAAGCTAAGACTAGGTTTGCTGAGNTGGCATGATTACTAGCAATACCTGTGCCATTGTGGATGGGTTGGGCGGAAATTGTTCTTCTTTTGATGGCAAAGCTGCTAAATGATTGGCGTTGCTGAATTAAGGAATGAATGGACGATCATCTGGTTTTCTTAAAGCCCCCTAAATCCCCCAATTTTGGGGGACTTGTCTTGATGCAGTCGCTCATGGGGGAAACCCCCTGTTCCCTTGCTGCATCGCTTGAGAGTTTTGTTCCCCCCAGAATTGGGGGGCTAGGGGGGCGAAACCATACTCAGAATCAGCAACGCCAAATGATTGGTAGCTGATATATAGCGTTAATTGCATGTATGAGGTACAATAATTAACCTCAAAGTCCCCCTTTTTAAGGGGGATTTAGGGGGATCCATTTGTACCTCATGAGTCCTATAAACGCTATAATTCTCCTCGAATACCGTTGCCAATAAATCCGCCAGTTTTGTAGAGGCGATCGCACCCACTAACCCTCCTTGCTGACTTCTGGGATTTGGAGGTATAGCAGAAGTCAGAAGTCAGAAGTTAGAAGTCAGAAGTCAAAAGTAAGCTAAGACTAGGTTTGCTGAGTTTAGGAATGTCCTAAGCTTAATGCGTAGTGCTATATTAGATCCAATGGCGATCGCCCAAGATAGGAAACATCTCTATCGACTTATATCGTCAGCTGACGGTTGCGGTAACACATCACTGCACTCAGCAAACACAATAAAGCGCTCAATAAACCAATCATTTGATAAGTGTCAATATTAATAGCACCCATAGAAAATCTCCATACTCCTAATGTAAAATTTAAATAAAATCCAACAAAGAAAGGTACTATATTGCCTAGAATCATTCCGGTACTATTGAAGAAAGCCAATGCTGTAACTGCCGATCGCTCCGTGGCAGTATTGTGTACCCCAACCAGCAATGCCATTTTCAATCCCGATTGTAAAAAACCAGTAATAATAGCAATTAAGACCAGGCTGAGAGATGACAACTGCCACCAACCATAGGACAATTCAATAGGTTGCACAAATAGCCATAGTACTCCGACAGTTGCCAGCATTAAGACGATAATATATATGGTACGCATAAAGCCAATGCGATCTATGAGTCGCCCCCAAATTGCTATCCCAGTCAGAGTTCCTACTATATTTAATGTAATTAACTGGGAAATATAATTGGCATTAAGCTGTAACCCAATTGCTAAATAGGTGACAAACAGGGGCAAAGAAGAAAGAAAACATAAAGTCAAAATAGTTATTAATAAACGGTATTTTTTATTGGAAAATATTTCGCGGATATCATCTAAAAAATTCTGGTTGATTTTATAGGGAGATTGACTATTTTCATAAATTTTGATTTTATAAGTTATGAGTCCTGCAACTAAACAGTACATCATCAGCAAAACAACTATATATGCGTAATCATGTAGTGCTAATTTTTCTCCTAGCGTCACAGAAAGAATAGCAAAAAAAAGTAAATTAAACCCATGCACAGTCAGTCGCATTTTACCAAAAAACCATCCACGCTCTTCTGGAAGCGTAGATTCACGAATTATGGGTTGAAAAGCTACTCCTTTTGTAGTATTATGAACGATATTCATAAACAAAATAATAAGACAAAAAAAAGCAAAACCAAAGAGTTGATTTTTCCCATACACTATAGGCACAATCAGCATTAATGGTAGCAGTAAAAATAGTAAAGCAAAACCAATCATCAGAGTAGTTTGACTCCCCCAACGTTTTACAAAATAAATACCTGAAATCTGTAGCGGTATAAGTAAGGAAGGTAAACCAATGGCAAAACCGATTTGACTTTCTTGCAAACCGAGGATACTGGTTGCGTATAACTGAAGTAAGCTGGCATCAATAGCACCAAAACTGGTCATAAGAGGGATAATTGCAATATTCGACGCAATCAAAAGTTTTTGATTCTGAGAGCGTTCTTTTTCATTAAGCATATCGAGTTGTCACCATTTCATATCTAGATCTGGCATTAATTGCCTCAGTTTTTTATTCCAAGGAGCATAATACTCATCTAATAATGCTTTTGCTTCCTGTGGAATTGCTTCGTAGGGCTGAGCATTTCCTTTTGAAGCTTGCCCTCGAAGCACCCACAAGCCACGGGAATTTTGTTCAGCCAACGATCGGTAATCAAAGGGAGCCAATGTTAGAAATGTCAGGATTTTATCCATCACTTCAAAAGGCGATCGCTGAAAATCTTCTAATAGCACAACCCATAGCTGTTCTCGCGAAAAATATTTCAACCACGTTTCCAAATGCAAGGCATAGTGCCCTACGCTTAGCAGGCGATCGTAGGGATCGGGTTGGCTTGCTGACAATCGTCTTTTAATCAAAGAGACAAAATCAGTATCGACATATTCAGGAATGGCTCCTATCACGTCTTGTTCTGCCCTTCCCATTTGATAAGCTGAGTAAGCCCGTGCTGTTGGATTCCTCAATAAAACAATGAATTTTCCAGAGGGCATCATTCCACGAACCAGTTTGGGAATAGGCACACTTCGATTCCATTTGTCTAAGTAAGCTGGTGTTTTTTCAAATGTATAAATACAACGAGACAACAACTGCTCCTTGTCTCTTGACAGTAAATAAGCAGGATTGAGTAGATAGCGTATCCATTCAGTTTCAATATCTATTACTTCATCAAAAAAATGGCACTCTTCAGGCGCACCTTTAAGATTGGGATGCTGATCGAGCCAGGTATGCAGTTCGCGAGTGCCGCATTTCTGCGCGCCAATAATCAGGAAATTTGGGACTGCATAATAAGCATGGGTTTCATCGGGCAATGGATAAGCGACAATAACTCCCGCATCTAGATCGTCAAGGGTAACATCAGGATAATAGACTATTTTTGGGGCAATCACCATTGGTATATCTTAAGATTAAAATTTGTAATATTATCAAAGTTAATACAGTAAATAATTTTTATACTTGTCTAGCCAATGGTTTATGGTAAATGGATAATAGTTTTGAAACTTTACGGCATTTTCCCTACAAAGCTGAATCATTTTTATCAGATTATCATAGCTCAAGCCAAATTTTAAAGCTAGCTCAATGTTATTCTCTGAGGAATTAATGATATCTGGAGCGATGTTTATATTTTTATCGGCTTTAACAAAGTTGTCTTTAACAGTGTTGCTACGCTCTAGCACGAAGGGATTACTTGTTTCTATTCCTAAAAAATGCTTTAATGCTTCTAATGACTTTTCTCGGTACTCTTCTTCGACTATATTAATGATCACAATATCTTCGGGAGCGAAATAATCATAATACTGAGATAACTGTAGGGCATAATCGCTATAATTAATATATTTATTACGAATAGTTGAAAGGGCTTGATTGATATCCAATTTTTCTCTATCGACTAACAAGTTATGAAAAAAATGGGAAATCGATCGCTGTAATGGATCTCGAACTAGATAAATCAATTTAACGTTTTTCAAGACTTGCTTGATTCGCGCCGGTACCCCTGGATAGTCTGGATACTTTGTATAGTGGGTAGAAGCCTCCAGCTTTATTCCATTTAAGGGAGGAAACATTGCTAAATACCAGTCGATACCTGTTTCCCAGTTGCCTCCTCTATCTCTATCCACAAAAAATTTAGTATCCTTCACCACCGAGGGGTTGATTGATGGGCAGTTTTTAGACAAGGAATGAAACAGCGAAGTTGTTCCGCATTTCATCCCACCAATAATAATATAGTGTTTGCTTATATCCCTTTTCATGGATTAACTCCGGATAATCAGACCATCGTAAGCCATAACGATATTGTGATGAAAATCTTTTATCGATGCAAACAGCAACTCTTTGGTTTTAGGATCTGGATACTGTCGAGCGCCAAAATGAGTTATGATCACCTTCTCAGCATGAGTAGCAGTTAGCACTGCCTTAAGTTGTTCTATGTCAAGATGAAATCCATTTGTTTTCTTTCCTCCAACCGGGCAAGATTCAAGAATGAGAATATCACAATCCTTAGTTATACTCAAGAGAGAATCACATAAAATGGTATCAACACAATAACAAATAGATTTGTTATCTAATTGCAATTGAGCGCCTATCACTGGAGTATTATGTTTTAAGGCTTGAGTCTTTATGGTAAAATTATCGAAATTCAAGCTTGTATCTTTAGCCACTCGAATATCAACCGGAAATTTTAGTTGCTCTCTCGGCTTCACAAACGGAAAAGAAAACAAAGTCTCCAAGTAATGCTTTAGACTTTCATGGATAACAATCGTCAAAGAAGCGGGCTGGAACATCGGTAAAATATGTAGCCCATAACAGTGGTCTAAATGTAGGTGTGAAAGCATAACAGTAACATTTTTATCACGAACGCTTTCTCTGTCTATTTTTCTAACCCCAGTGCCTAAGTCGAACAAAACAATATCTCTATCATTTACGAATACCCCTACAGAATTAGTAGCACCTGATGTGCTGTCAAACCAACCGGAAGTTCCATAAAAGACGATTTCAAATGCTTTAGTCTCCTCTTTCATCAAAGTATCTCCTTATTTTTACAGCATATTCGTTGTTTTCATCGTACCATTGCCATGCTCCCCATTGATTAATTTTTAGATAATCAGCGATCGCAAAACTATTGTCCTGAATTAATTTGTGGCGATCAGAATAGCGACGATTTTTATAATCTCCCTGAACAATATGATAAATCGTATTTTCTAGGTAAGACACTCGTCCCTCAATGGTATCAAAAACTTTATCTCCCCAAGAATGATATAGATTAGAAAACGTATGATTTAAAAAAAGCGCTTTAACAAAAACCGAATGATATCCCATAGCAGAGGCCAATAAAACCTTGTCGCCACCTCCCAAAATCATAAAGTCGGGGAAGCCTATTTCTCTAATCGTGGTCGCCTTTGCCGCCCATCCAAAGCCCGGATTACATCCAAGACTTAAGCTGATGCCACTTTTACTGAAATAATCCTTAACTGTAATATCGCGATTGAAAGTCGTGACCACGGATTTGCGGCTAAGTCCAGTTAGAGAAAAATGGCCATTCTCAAGCTTTACATCTTCGACTCGATTGAAGATCTGAACCAGTCGGTAGCTTTTCAGTTTTTCTTTTAATTGCTCTTGCCAACCCTTGTTAGTAAAAAGAAGATCTGCATCAGCCCAAATAACATATTGATGCTCTTTATTCAAATGGGATAACGCTACGTTATAGAATCTTTCTTTTTGCCAAAGTACAGAAGCAGAGGGAATCTTGATTATTTTAAGATTCTGCGAGGAAAAAATACTGTCAGTATCTAAGCCATAACAAACCAGGATTATATCAACGTCTTCCCTTAAGTAAGCTAGTGCTTTGACAAGAGCCATATACCTGGATTTATTTTTTGAAAAATTAAAATAAGCTAGAATAACGACCGTATCCATAACTGCAGTGACCCTTTTCATTGGTACTACTATACAATGGAAAAGCTATACCCATAAAAAATATATAGGAATCCTAAATCATTTGACAACTGATTTAGGATTCCTAATATAGCCACTAATTGCATTATAGTGGTTTTTAATTAGGTGAGGTACATGTTTTTAGGGAGTAGGGAGCAGGGAGCAGGGAGTAGGGAGCAGCTCACAAGGGTAGGTTTTTTACAATTAGGAAGAGTCAGAAACAGCGAAAGAGCTA
>NZ_MKZS01000001.1:7356596-7370062 GCF_001942495.1 Moorena bouillonii PNG | reverse complement strand
GGGAGTCGGGAGTCGGGAGTCGGGAGTCGGGAGTCGGGAGTCGGGAGTCGGGAGCTTCCGAGCAAGGCCAACGGCTGACCGCTGACCACTGACCGCTGACCGCTTACACTTTATTCTTCATTTTTCTGGATCGAGTAAAATAGTTTTTGGTTGGTCAACATCAAATAGAGAAGCGGACAGAAGAATAACTGGTTTGTTTGTTTTGTTTTCACCATAATGAACCATTCCGCTAGATTCAACTAGAGAATCTCCAACCGTTAGTTGTGTAGTCTGCCCTGCTTGCAGAATTAATTCTGTGCCATTAGCTTTCCTTACTTTAGCCTCTCCTTTCACAACAGTAAACGTTAAGGTGCCAGCCTCTACTAGTGCAATTTGCATGCCGGTATGAGTATGATGAGGCAGTTTTGTTCTGGGTTTGATGGTATGGCGAATAAGTTCAAGAATTTCCTTTTTTTCTTGAGTCGGATAACCACTACCTAACACTTCACTGGTAACCGATTGAGTGTAACTATTGGGTGAGGATGTTTCTTGGCTGTTAACAACTATACTTCCAAAAGTTAAGATAGCTAATGGTAAAATCAGAAACAGTTTTTTCATACTATAGTGTTTGGATTTGGGTTGTGAATACATGAACTAGAAACATTGTCTAGCAACTATGATCCCAGTGATTGATCCGGTCTGCGACCCTGCCCACCCTACATCAACTATGGTCGGCAGTGATTGATCCGGTCTGCTTCACTATTCTGATGGTGGGCAGTGTCTAGCAACTATGATCCCAGTGATTGATCCGGTCTCATGCACTGCCCACCCTACATCTGCCCACTGCCCACCCTACATCAACTTCCCGATTCCCGATTCCCGATTCCCGATTCCCGATTCCCGATTCCCGACTCCCGATTCCCGATTCCCGATTCCCGATTCCCTCCCAATAATTTCAGGCTCCTACTTGGAAAATCAGATAAGCGCCGGATAGGGCTGCTACTGTGGCGAGGATGGTAATCCAAATCGGATAGTAGCTGCGAATTACTTTATCGTCTTCGATACTGATGGNCGATTCCCGATTCCCGATTCCCGATTCCCGATTCCCGATTCCCGATTCCCGATTCCCGATTCCCGATTCCCGATTCCCGATTCCCGATTCCCGATTCCCGATTCCCGATTCCCGATTCCCGATTCCCGATTCCCGATTCCCGATTCCCGATTCCCGATTCCCGATTCCCGATTCCCGATTCCCGATTCCCGATTCCCGATTCCCGATTCCCGATTCCCGATTCCCGATTCCCGATTCCCGATTCCCGATTCCCGATTCCCGATTCCCGATTCCCTCCCAATAATTTCAGGCTCCTACTTGGAAAATCAGATAAGCGCCGGATAGGGCTGCTACTGTGGCGAGGATGGTAATCCAAATCGGATAGTAGCTGCGAATTACTTTATCGTCTTCGATACTGATGGTTTCAATATCAATCCAGGGATTAACACCCCGACGAAACCAACCAGTGACGATTACATTCTGGTTTACTAAATTACTAACACGGGTGGGTTGAGGTAGGATATTACCTAGTGGTCCGAGATAGGAACAGTAATTTAGTCTGACTAAACCTGTTGAGGTTTGTAATATTAAATCTTGTCCGAGCCAATTGCGTAATCCCGAACGTCCTAATAGTTTTCCGCTTAACAGAACAGGACGACTATCGGGAGGTAGAGTAGCGTTAGTAGCGAAATAATCTCCTAAGTCGGGGTCAGTACCGATATTAGTAGGTTTGAGGTCGGGAAAGTAATTATTAATCCAGAGAAAGACACTGATACTAAAGGCAATTAAGATACAAGCATCGATAAAGGAATTAGCGTTATGTAGCCAAATTAGCTGCCAAATGTCGAGCAGGTCAGACAGTTTACCAATTATCCAAAGTATCCCTCTTAGGGCTGCCCCCATTATTACTCCAAAAATTAGGGTACTTTGTAACAGAGGTAAGGCTTTGTAACTGTTGCTGAGTTTATAGAAAAATTCAGCTCGATTGCGACTGGCAGGAATTAAAGCCGGTAAATCTAGTTCGGCATGAAGCTTGAGAAAGTGGGCATAGCGCTTAGGTAAATGTAACCGTTCTCCCAGTAGGGGATGGGCAGAGTTGATGATTAACCAGTAGCGGTAGGGATTAGTACAGTCCCATTTTAAGATGTCTTCAAAGGGGGTGGTGGGAGAAAAACTGCCGATAACCATGGCTTGCTGATAACCGACGGGGAGTAAGACATCAAAGCTTTCTAATAGCCCACTGGTTTGGCCGGAAATTTGGATGTCTTCGCTTATCCCTAGGGCAATTTTTAGTAAGGCGCGGGTCAAGCCATTGGGATTCCCTGTGGTTGAGATGGCGATGCGATCGCTATAGTAAACTCTAGCTCTAGATAACCATAACAGCGGTAAGCTCAATACCCAGTAAATGCTGTAACTGAGGGAAGCAACTGTACCGGTAATTCCTAAAAGGATTGCGCTTAACCATCCCCTAGCACCAGGTAATTTAACTAGCAGTAATTCCTTTAGCTTCTGAGCCCACTGAGGGATTTGCCAATAGATAGTGTAAGGGATTTGAATAATTAGTACCCCTAGGGACATCAACATGAAATCCCGATTGATAATATGTCCTAGCTGACCAGCGTAGATGTTGGCAATTTCATCATCTTTCAGCTGGTCTAATAATCCCTGACTCACTACAATGCGAGCAGTGCGAGGTAAGTTACCATAGGTCAGGGCTACGGTGGCGTCTGTGGGTAAGATTTTTAAGCTCGGTAAGGGCAGACGTCGTTTGCGGCAAACTTTTTGGATGACTTTAGCGGATTCTGGATGGCGGGAAGCTAGTTGAGTTAGGGATAGGGGTTCAAGACCATGAAACTGTTTTAGCAATCCATCCATTAACCACGGCGATAGGATAAATAGGATTGCTATGGTAATTCCTAGGGCTAGGGTTGGGTCACGGTATAACAATTGGAAGGGTTGGAACCACGGTAACTCTACCAAGATGGAATTGATGGTTTCCATGGCGAATTCGACGCTTAAGCGCAGTAGCCAGAAAAATGCGATCGCAACGGTGATTGCTAATAGCCACAACCGTTCCATCTTGGGAGATTTCAGGGGATGCCAATGCTGGGCTCGTCCACAGTTGCGCCATCGAGGACGAGGAGTGTAGAGGGTGGGAATATCCGGGGGAGAGTAGGGAACTGGTAATAGGGAAGAAGATGAAGCAGTCTGGTTTGGTTTACGGCTCAGTTTCAGTGGGCTAGACGCCTGATCCTCTAGGGGAGTAAACCCTGTGGCATCAGCAGGGGACTTAGCAGCAACAGGATACTTGGTAATTAACTCAGTCTCAGTTTTAGCTGCCCATTCCTGTATCTGGGGGTCAGGGTGTTCCCTCAGGTGTTGGCAAAGTGCGATCGCTTTTTCTGGCTGACCATGCTTAGGATAAGCCTGCACTAGGGATTGAGAGGCTTCCGTCACAATGGAGTCATCCAACTCCATCTCACAGACACCTTCTAAGTGTGCGATCGCATCCTGGTAATTGCCCTGTTTCAGAGCTTCTAGACCAGCTGCCAGAGTTGGATTAGGAATAGATGCCATGAGGTTTCTAGTAGTTTGTCCCTATCTTCCTCTAAGATACCCTTGGGCTACAGATTTGATCTCAACATACCTCGCAGCATTAGGGAATTCCGTAAACAAAATACCAATTAAAGCAGGGTGGGCAAAGTTCTTTTATCTATAAAACTAAAAAAAAACAAAATGTTTTTGCCCACCCTACATGCTGATCGCTGTTTTGACTAGACCGGGATTAAATTACTCCAAAATAATGCTTTCGAGGAATCATGTCCTCGAACCCGATGAATGTTTGCTTTGATTGCGTCTTTAGTTAGGTTTTGCAAAAAAGTGCCTCCTTGGACTATCAAGTATCCTTCCCGATCTGGCATAGAAAACCAGCCATATTCCTTGGTATAACCTTCCAATCCTTTTATTGAAATTACAAGGGTAATCAACGATCTATCTTTGTGAGGAAAAACTACAATTTCTTCCCGAGCGCTATTTTTAATAGATTCCACATACTCTTCCTCTCTATCGTAAAAATACAACCCATAGTTTTCTTGTTGCGAAAATTCTTTGAAAAATTCTTCCGGGTATCCCAAAGCACGAGAGATGATGTCCAGTAGCTGGTTAAAAAAATCAAAGTATTGCTCTGTCGTTGTACTTTCTCCCACTTCAAATCGGCTATAAGTTCCATGAAAAACCGAACCTTCACCGGTGTAGGCATCTTCTCCGTAATACACATCAACTGAATCCTGGAGATTTTCTAGATCTTGATCTATTCTGACTCTAGCTTCAATCGGATCCTTAACATAAAAAAAACCAAACTGATTCAGGTAATCTCTTACTTTATCGATGAGATTCGCTTCTGTTCCATCCAATTCATCAATTATCGGATATCGCTCGAGTTCAATAACAGTCATCATTCAACTCCTTATTTTTGTTATTTTCCAGATCGAAAAGGCGCGGTTGCTGATCCATCACAAATTTTTGACAGCCGCTTCAATTTCCTCTCTCGGTCCTAATGCCACCAAACGCAAGTATCCTTCTCCACAATCCCCAAACACGGAACCGGGGACGCCCACAATCCCGGTCGATTGCAACATTTTTTGAAAAAACTGCCAGGATGACAAGCCTTGGGGTGCCTTCACCCAAACAAAAGGACTATCAATGCCACCAAAGCACATTAGCCCCGTTGCTGACAAACCCTCTCGGAGCAAGCGAGCATTTTCCAGGTAATACTTTACCACCTCCTGACATTCTTGTTGCCCTGCTGGGGATAAAGCAGCGATCGCTCCGTGCTGGGCAATATTGGCCGTACCCCAAAACTTAACAGCATGTCGGAGCCGCCACAAATCATTTAATTCTCCTGGCACTGTATTTTTAATGGTTAGCTCTTGAGGAATAACGCACCACCCCACCCTCAAACCGGTGAAATTTGCCCATTTGGAAAAACTGCCAATTTCAATGGCGCATTCTTTGGCTCCTTCGATTTCATAAATACTCTGGGGTATGTTTGGGGTTGTAATAAATGGGCTGTAAACAGCATCGAAAATAATTACAGCTTGGTGACTTCTGGCATAGTCCACAAAAGCTTGGAGCTGTTCGGGAGTAGCAACCGCTCCCGTGGGGTTATTGGGAAAGCACAGATAAATCAGATCTACTTTTTCATCCGGAAGCTTGGGCACAAAATTATTGTCCTCGCGACAGGGCAAGTTTACCAATGGACGACCTGCCACTAAGGTTCCTTCCACAAAAGAGGGGTAAGTGGGGTTTTGTACTGCTACTGTATTATCTGGAGCAAACAGTTCTTGAATATTGACCGAAACGGATTGAGCGCCATCGCTGATAAAAACTTCGGACGGATCGATGTCCATTTTTTTCTGGTAATAGTCGGCACAAACTGCCGATCTCAGGGCTGGATTTCCGCTAATATCTTCATAACCCGTATAAGTTTGGCGATCGCCCAAGCGATTTGCTGCCTCTACTAAAGCCCGCACCACTGTAGGTGGCAAAGGCTGAGTAGTGTCACCAAAAGCCATCATAAATAGTTGTTGTTGTGGATGGCTTGCTCGATAGGCTTCAACCTTACCCCAAACTTGGTTAAAAACGATTTCGGTATAGGTTTTTCCTCCACTTAACTGACTCAGAGATAAATTTTTAGTGGCCATCTTGAATACGGGAAGGGGACTCCCGTTATAAACGTTAGTTTTAGCGGGAGGGGAATTCCCGCAGATTAACAAGTTGTTCGCGTAGCGTGGCCAAAGGCCAGCGATAGCGAATCGTTATTGATTAGACATATATTCATAGCCGTCAGCCTTGAATATTGTTTTTAGATACTTTGGATGCACATCAATCTTTCTGTCAGATGCCTGAAGTACAAAGCTTGGACGATAACGAATGGCGATCCGACCTGTATACTGTCCGGCGTATTTCCCTTTTTTGATATCAGCAATGACTATATCTCCTGTCTGAAAACCTTTGAAAAACTTAGCAGAGGGAGCATGAGCCTTTGGGAAACCGTATTTATTTGGTCGGCATCTTTGACGAACACCATGACCTTTGGCTGTAACTGTTAGTGGCTTCATTCCGTTTAGTAATAATTTTTTAGGAGTAGATTTACCCACACAAATAGCATCAGTCCAATGAGTCTTCTCAATACCTCTGGTTTTTCGGTTGAACTTGGTCAAGCCACCAGTACCTGTCTCAACAGGCAGCCCAGTTAGTTTTAGTCTTCTCCATAATTCCCAACGGGTTGCGTTGACGGCTGCTGCATCTTTCAAAGGGGTTTTTGCTTTGGCTAATACCTTTTTGAGAGTTTCCGGTTTTTTTATTAAAAATTTCTCAATCGGATCATTGCCTTTTTTCTGATTACAGCACCGACAAGCAAGAGTCAAATTACTAACTCGATTACTACCACCTTTTGACTTTGGGATAATGTGCTCAACCTCTAAAGGTGTATCAAGAGCGCCACAGTAAACACAGTTATGCCCCCAAAAGCCACGTAGATACTCTTTCACCTCAAACCCAAATAGTTCACCGTGTTGATACTCGTACCCTGACACTTCTGGATTTTGCATTTTTTGAGTATCGAATCGCACCAACTCTTGAGATATTGCTGCTATGGGGCACAGTTTTATTAGTCGTCTAGTCCAAGTTTCAATATTGAGTACTTGACTCATCAATGATGGAGGCAACCAACCTTCTGGGCGCTTTCGGTTGAGAAAACGAGGTTTACGATAACGAGTCTTTCGACTTCTCCTGCCTCGCCTTAAAGCTCTTCTGGATTCCAAAGAATTTTTGATGTTCTGCCCTCGATGATTGATTTCTAATGCGCTTGTTACCTGTCCAGTGTGTTCTTGGACGACAGCAATTCCGGTTGTTTTTGAACCAGGGTCTATTTTGATTCTGTGTGGATGAGTGACAGAATTATCGATACTCCTGTCCTGCATGATGATAGTGAATGGATAACGCTTGAATACTTTAGCTCTCCTTTTCTTGAGCAGTCCTCTAGCTCGTGCCGGGTGACATGGATCCAGAGGTTTTTTATCTTTATCTAAAACGAAAACTCGCATTACTTTGAACACTCCACAAGGTGGGTAAAGTTTGCCTTGACAATGTTATAAGAGCTTGAGAGGCTAACAACACTTCCTTAACTCATTACAGATGTTTAATTGCTAGCAACAGAGCTGAAGACTGGCACGCATCTACAGGTGTTATGACTCAAATAACGTAGACCATTATTAGGTCTCAGTCTGGTCAACTATGAGCTTTTTCAAGCTCCCGCTATAGTCCGATAGGACTTAGCGGTGAGTTGTTGACTGAATCGGAATGGATAACAGATGAGTAACTATCGCCTTGGTAGCATCTGCACCAAGAGCTTTAGCATTTTTTTCGTGAGGGCTCAATCGCCCTCAACACTAAAGGATTTATGGGTTATATCATGTCTAGGCTAAATTCCTAGCTTTTGCTCTATGTACTCCGAAAGTTGATAGTTTTTCAAAACCTCTAGGGGTAAGTGGGCAGCACCTTGAATGTATTCCAGGCAATTTTCACTTCCACACATACAATCAAATCCCCGATCCATAGACCATTCCGTTGATGGATAAAAGAATGTGAATTCTTCTCCTATTTCTATTTTTCGGAGTGCCCTAACCACCATATTTTTAGTATCGAAGCAAACATTGGGATCGCAACTATGATTTATGTATTGCAAAAACTCGGGGTCGAGCATAATATGTTGGTGATCGCTAATTTGGACGCTTAAATAGTTGGGGCGATCGAGGACTTCTTTAGGGCCAAAATTATGGATGAACTGTCCGGGCATAAACTCGACGGTGGCATGTAGGGATTTACTTCCAGTTTTGGGACACTCGCGGATTTATGCAAAATCTTTTACGTTTGTTATTTGTCCAGTAACCTGCATTAATCTCAATTCTCGGATAACTACAATCTCTAATTTACTTTTGGGGATAGACGTTATTGATTGTTGCCATATTTTAGACTATTTTGCGTTCTAATATATGGTAAACTTATCAAAACTTAGCTCTGATTGCTCAAAACTGAACTTGAGTTTTATGGTCACTGCCAAATCGTTATACATTCTAATATATCATCTATCGACAAGGTTAAATAAAATAAAGTCTAGGCATATGCCTGGCATGCCAACCTAATTGCTCCCTTGGAAACCACACCAGTTGCCAATTTAACTCCCCATCTTCCCATCTGCTCACAGCTCCCACACTTCCCTGTTCAACACGTCTACCAATTACCAATTACCAATAACCAATTACCTATCACCAATCCGCCATCTCTTAACCACTTGTCGCAATCGCGCAGGTAACCAACTGTCATACTTAGGATAAACTGGCAAACGCGCTACTAACGTCCAGCCAGCTGGTTCGATCACGTCTCGCAATCGATAACTATGGGGATGAGGATAATCGGGATTAACCTCATCCTTGGGACTAATTCCTCCTAAATCTCTTGCACCAGCTTCCAAACACGCTAATAGAGCAGAAGACCGTTGAGGCAATTGATCAACAGTATCAACTAAATTGGGAGGAATTTGGACAGTAATATCTTTGGGCAAAATCTGACGGGCCTTCCGAATCACTTTTAGCAGCTGATTAATCCCGAAAGACTGACTATGAAATATCTCTGTAGTGCCCTCACTGTAAGGTTGCAGGATCACCTCTTGGATATGACCATACTCACCATGAATTTGTGCGATCGCATTTAAACTTTCCCACCAATCCTGCTCAGTCTCACCAATGCCAAACAACAAACCGGTCGTAAACGGAATCCCCAATTCTCCCGCCCATTGCAACTGTTGTAGTCTAACTTCTGGTATCTTACTGGGAGCATAGCAATGAACGGTTTTGAGCAACTCCGGTGTCAATTGTTCCAACATCAACCCCATAGACACATTCACCTGCTTGAGCGCCGCCATCTCCTCCCAACTCAACGGTCCAACATTAGTATGGGGCAAAAATCCCAGAGACAAAGCCAGGTCACACAAATCATAAATTCGTTGAAACCAAGCCTTGCGCCGTGAAGACCTAGGATGAACCTCACCACTGAGAATCAGAATTTCACAAACACCCTGAGACTGAAGCAACCTTAACTGATTTTCAGCATCCTCCAGACTCAACCAAGGACTGCTACCCGGTTCAGCACGAAAATTGCAGTAGCTACAGCGATTAAAGCATTCATAAGTGGGAACCAAAGTGTAGGCAGGGCTGTAGGTAATGATTTGGGAATCAGATTGGCAATCAGAAACGTTCATAGGAAAAAACACCCGCGCAAGTTAGAAGTCAGAAGTCAGAAGTCAAAAGTAAGCTATGACTAAGTTTCGGAGTTTAGGAATGTCAAACATCTTAATGCGTAGTGCTATATCAATGTTCCCTGTTCCCTGTTCCCTGTTCCCTGTTCCCTATTCCCTACTCCCTACTCCCTACTCCCTACTCCCTACTCCCTACTCCCTACTCCCTATTCCATACTAACTAATGACTGTTGTTTAGCATAAATATTTTTCATATGCTTCTTAACAGTATTGGTAGTAATATAAAGCCGAGCCGCAATTTCTTTGTAAGACAATTTAGCTTTCCTAAGCAACCAAACTTCAGCTTCCCGGTTAGTCAATCCATATTTTTTAGCATCAGTAAGAGCAGCATTATAGCGAGAATTATGGCGATTTTCTAGAGTTACTAACAGATAAGGTTGTGCTTGATTATCCAAGACTAACCATCTGACTCTCACTCGAAAGGTTACCGAATTATCCGTTTTTATTTCTGACTCAAGAATCATTTTTTGCCCAGAAAACCAATCGCGACTATCAATTAATGCTTTGCACACTCCCCAAATTGACTCAGGTATAGAACTCATCTGTGACTTATCTTGACAGAGTTGACGACAAATGCGACTCCCACGTTCATTAGCATGAACCCACTTTCCTTGAGACGTCAGAATCAATACACCGTCAACAAACCCTTCAAGAATAGCTTGTAGAAGGAATTGAGAGTTTTTCGATTGTAAACTAGCAATTTTAGACTTATTTTCTGAATGACTGAGCTGAGCGAAACTTTTAACTTGCTGGTTAATCTGGGACTGTAAGCTATACATGTTGAATCTCCTTCAATACCCATAACGCATGCGAATTACCCAAGAACTCTATACAGAGATGGCTGAATTGAGTAACTCGTCGTGGCTTACTTATACAGTCATTTTTATAGGCGAACTCCTGTAGCTACAATGAGCAAGCTACAGATTTCCCAAGTTCGTTGCATTTGTTTGCAATCAACGGTAGCCGGGTGAAGGGACCGGAAGGAAGGTGAAGTTTTTCTACAGTTATTCGTTTTTTATTAGTTTTGTGGAGTGAAAATCCGAAATTATACTCTTGAGGGGTGTTGCTCTATATATATATCTCTCAATAAATACCATTAGATTACGGCAATGTGTAGAAATCGTGAATGGGCTAGCTAAGCCAAGTCATGAAACTACCTTGCCACAATTTTGTCACTCTATTACATGATCCATGAGCAATGAATCCAGCATTTATCGATCAGTGGTTTCCGGATGAGTTACAAGACAACTATATATATAAACTGATCACCCCACGACGGGTCGGTTTAACTCGCTGTCGGGCAGAGTATTTCGTGCGATTGTGGGCTTATCTACTCCTCAAGCAACAGGAATTGAGTGGTCGCTTAAGAAAACCCCTTAGCCAATTGACCATACCGAAAGGGTTTGTGCCCTGTACTAATCGAGAAGCGGCAGAACTGTTCTATGCTAACAAAGACCGAGGAAGCGATCGCGCTGCTGGGATGATGATTGATATCCTAGTGGACCTCGGATTAATTGATAAACTCTTTGATGGCAATACGATTTGTATCAGAATTCGCCCTGTTGCCCATTTAACATCGTCTAACCCATTAGCTGAGGCCATACAGTTCCAAGTTGATGGCTTTAACCCCCGCACTGATGCTGTGATCGTGGCGAATTTCTTGGCTCGCAACTACAACTGGATGAGTAATACAACCAATTATATCCCCTTCAAAATTACCAAGCTGTTACGGAGCTGGGCAGATCAATACCCCAGTAGTATGCGAGTGCTACGTCGCTGTGATACCTCTGCTCCCGTTGGATTCTATATGCTCTATCCCACCGCCAGTGAGTCTGAGGAAAAATTCTTCCTTCCCCCTATCAATAGTCTCTATTTGAGTTCCAGCTCCACTATCGACCCCCTAAAAATGGCTACCCCCGGAAATCCGGATTGTACTTCGGTCTTAGTCAGGAGTTGGATGATTGATACTCCTTATATAACTCACCAGAATGTGTGTCGATTCCTGGAGGATGTGCAGCAAACCCTAGTGGGTATGGAAGCTGATTTTCCGAACCTTTGGGATTTATACGCCATGACCATCCATCCCAGTTATCAAGAGCTGTCAATGGCGATAGGATTTCAGAAAATCGGTGATCAGACCAATTCCTCTGTGTCATGGCTGTATACATCAGTAGACCAATTTTTGAATCTAGCCATGGAAAAGGCCATATCAAAACTGGAATTTAGGTGCCATGGCGCTGAATCAAGACTGACCGGGTGACAAGCTGCTTGAAAATATCAATTTAATAGTTTGGTGGAACAGGCATCGTTGTGGAACCGTCATGTTGCTGGAATCTGCATATTCGTGGAACGGGCATCTTGCCCGTTTCATTTTCCGGCGAACAGGATGCCCACCCCACAGGCATCGTGGTGGAACAGGCATCGTGGTGGAACGGGCATTGTGGTGGAACGGGCATCGTGGTGGAACAGGCATCGTGGTGGAACGGGCATCTTGCCCGTTTCATTTTCCGGGCTAGCAATTAAGTATTACGGTGGGCAGTGCATCAGACAGATAATAAAGCTTGCAAAGGGCTTTGCTAGGCACTGCCCACCCTAGGATTAATCCTGTGGAATCGGCATCAGGCGTGGAACGGGCATCTTGCCCGTTTCATTTTCCGGGCTAGCAGCAATTAAGTATTACGGTGGGCAGTGCATCAGACAGATAATAAAGCTTGCAAAGGGCTTTGCTAGGCACTGCCCACCCTACGATTCTCTACATCTGGTGACAAAAGCGATCGCACCTTTTTTATTAAGTAATGTTAAGTTGTTATAGCAGTTAATCAGATAGATTCAGAAGCTTGTCATAGCGTTGGTAGGCACTGCCCAACCTAGGACTAATCCCTAGGATTAATCAAAATAGTCCGAGATATCAGTAAGGATTTACAAAAGCAATCACTCCTATTTTATTAAGCAATGTTAAGCTAAAATAGCAGTGCTTCAAAGGGATTCACCAAGCTAGCAATATACTGGCATAAGCCTTGCTCAGCATAGGATTCATCCCTCGGATTCATCCCTCGGATTGATTACAATTTTGTTAGCTATCAGTAATCATTGAGGAAAGCGATCGCCTGGTTTTTATTAAGTAGAGTTAAGTAGTTTTAAATAAAGTTACGATTAAACCCCGAAAATGTATTTATCTTCAGCATTGTATTAGGATAAATACAGACAGGCAAAACAAGCCTGCTGAACCTAGATAATCAAATAAACGCAATCATCCGAACATGACTACCACATTAAACCAGCGTAACGCTAACGTGTGGGACCGGTTCTGCGATTGGATCACTTCCACCAACAACCGCCTTTATGTAGGCTGGTTCGGTGTACTGATGATCCCTACATTGCTAACCGCTACCATCTGCTTTATCATCGCCTTCATCGCTGCTCCTCCTGTGGACATCGATGGCATCCGTGAGCCTGTTGCTGGCTCCTTGATTTATGGCAACAACATCATCTCTGGTGCTGTTGTTCCTTCTTCTAACGCCATTGGCTTACACTTCTACCCAATCTGGGAAGCAGCTTCCTTAGATGAGTGGCTCTACAATGGTGGTCCTTACCAGCTAATCATCTTCCACTTCCTTGTTGGTATCTTCACCTACATGGGTCGTCAGTGGGAGCTGAGCTACCGTCTAGGCATGCGTCCTTGGATCTGCGTTGCTTACAGCGCTCCCTTGGCTGCTGCTACCTCCGTGTTCCTAATCTACCCCATTGGACAAGGTTCCTTCTCCGATGGTATGCCTTTGGGAATCAGCGGTACCTTCAACTTCATGTTCGTGTTCCAAGCTGAGCACAACATTCTTATGCACCCCTTCCACATGCTGGGTGTAGCTGGCGTATTCGGCGGTTCACTGTTTAGTGCGATGCACGGTTCTTTGGTGACCTCCTCCTTAGTGCGTGAGACCACCGAAACCGAGTCACAGAACTATGGTTATAAGTTCGGTCAAGAGGAAGAAACTTACAACATCGTGGCAGCTCACGGCTACTTCGGTCGTTTAATCTTCCAATACGCTTCCTTCAACAACA
>NZ_MKZS01000001.1:7317670-7356496 GCF_001942495.1 Moorena bouillonii PNG | reverse complement strand
TACTCCCTACTCCCTACTCCCTACTCCCTACTCCCTACTCCCTACTCCCTACTCCCTACTCCCTACTCCCTGTTCCCTAATTCTGAAACAATTCTATGGTAAATTAAGTCATAATCGTCCCATCCATTAACCACTGATACCGATACTCTAACTCAACTTTCATTAAAGGGTAATTCTCCAATATCTCATCCTGAAGAATAATCTTTTCGGCTGCATCCCGGGCCAAAGTTAATACCTCTTGGTCTTCTACCAAACTAGCTAGAGCAAAATCTGCTAAACCGGATTGGCGCTTACCTAAAACTTCCCCAGGACCACGAAAACGCATATCCATTTCTGAGATAAAAAAGCCATCCTGGGACTGTTCTAATACCCCCAAACGTTGTCTGGCTGTTTCAGTATTAGAACCACTGACTAAAAGACAATAAGATTTGTCAGAACCTCGACCGACACGACCCCGTAATTGGTGTAACTGAGATAACCCAAACCGTTCTGCATTTTCAATCATCATTACAGTAGCATTGGGTACATCCACACCCACTTCAATCACGGTAGTTGAAACAATAATTTGGCTCTTGTTATCCCGAAAGGCACTGAGCGCTTTATCTTTATCGGCTGAACTCATCCGACCATGAAGTAACCCAACTTTAAATTCTGGAAATATACTTTCAGAAAGTCGTTTATGCTCCTCAATTGCTGAGCGTAAATCTAATTTTTCCGATTCCTCAATTAAGGGCAATACCATATAAGCTTGCCGTCCTTGAGCCACTTCTCGACGAATCAGGTCATAGGCATGTTTCCTCTCTTTAGCCCTTAGCACAGTGGTCTGAATCTTCTGACGACCAGGGGGCAATTCATCAATCTGACTCACATCCAAATCCCCGTGGAGGGTTAGCGCTAGGGTTCTCGGAATTGGTGTGGCGGTCAGAGTCAGCACATGGGGAGATTGACCTTTTTCCTGTAAACGAGCCCGTTGTTTTACCCCAAAGCGATGCTGTTCATCAATCACTACTAAACCCAAATTGTTGAAGTTCACTGGGTCTTGAATCAAAGCATGGGTTCCGACCAACAAAGGAAGTTCTCCTGTTTCTAGCTCGGAATGAATTTTTCGACGCTTGGAAACTTTAGTGGAACCTGTTAGTAATTCAACGGGAAGGTGTAGTAAATTGAACCAATTTACTAACTTACGATAGTGCTGTTCAGCTAATACTTCAGTAGGAGCCATCAAAGCGGCTTGGTACCCCGATTGGATGGCGGCTAGAATAGCATAAACTGCCACAATAGTTTTACCGGAACCAACATCTCCTTGGACCAACCGATTCATGGGTGTCTCTGATTCCATATCCTTGAGAATTTCATTGATGACTCGTGTCTGAGCCCCAGTTAATTCAAACGGAAGCAGTTGATTAAATTGGTCAAAGAGTTTACCAATCGGAGCCATAACCGCACTGCTTTGACTTTTACGCTGAGCTTGGCGGCGCTTGAGAAATCCTAGCTGTAAGTAGAAAAATTCATCAAAGACTAAGCGCCTTCTAGCATCAGCAAGGGTGTCTGGATCTTGGGGAAAATGAATGTTTGCGATCGCATCAGAAACCCCCATCAACCCATATTCTTTACGAAAGTTTACTGGCAAGGGTTCCTTAATCAAAGACGTGTAGGGAAGTGCAGCAATTATTGCCCGCCTTACCAAGTCAGCTGGTACCCCTTCTGTTAGGGAATAAACCGGTACAACTCGACCTATTTTCATCGAGTCAATGCTACCCCCTGGATGCTCTAATACTTCCAGTTCCGGGTCTTCTAGGGTAATCCCATATTTATTTTTCTTTACCAAACCTGAGGCAGCTACCACTGCTCCCACTGGATACCGCCGCTTTTGTTGATACTGCCAGCTACGATTACTGTAACGAAAGCCAGCAAAAAAACGACTGAGCTTAATTTGACCAGTAGAGTCTTTTAAGACTATATCTAAAATAGTTAATTTTTTATTACGGGGGCTACTGAAGCAGTTACAGCGCTTCACCGTACCCATGATAGTGACTGTTTCACCAGGTACTAAGTCAGCCATATTAACCTGACGGGCATAGTTAATATGATCACGGGGGTAGTAATATAGCAAGTCACGCACTTTGTGCAGACCCAGACGTGCTAAATACTCACTGTTTTTACTACCCACCCCTGCCAACTTAGCCAGTGGTAGGTCAAGGTTTTTTTTGCTACCAAGCTCTGATGATGCCTGTTGTTTCTCCAGCAAGGGCTTGGTTTTAGGCACTCTGACCATAGGATGTTCTGTTTGAGATTTATTTTCAACTAAACGGCGTTGAGTGTTCTGCTTGAGGTCGTTGAGAAAACGGCGAGTATCAGCTACCAGATGTTGCCTTTGCTGTAGCGTCATCTGAGAATAACGGGCAAACTGATTGCCGATGTCCTGCCAACGCCGTTTCTCAGTTGATGTTAGGACATTAGGAGTCTTACCAAAACTGAGGCAGAGGAATTCACTAAAGCGGTATTGATTCCCTTCCAAATCAGTAAAGCCAACTCTTGCTTCTACCGACAGGGCTTTTTGCAATCGCACCCAATCTGGTAATTCGGTCATTGGTCATTGGTCATTGGTCATTAGTCATTGGTAATTACCTCAGTTTAATCCTCAAACCAGCTGGCACGCCATGCTGCTTCGGCTTGAGCAATTGCCTTTTGCCGCTGTTTTTTGTAATACTCTCGCTTCAGTTGACTCATTTTACCTAATAGATCTCTAATTTTATTACGTCCAGGGGTCAAGTTGGGGTCAGCAAATTCTATCTCAGATAAACGCAGCTTAATGGCAATAATACGGGTTAATCTGGATTCATCTGTTTCGCCATCACCTTTAGTTTCCATCATTATTTTGATAATATTGGGAGATTCAGCCGTTTCGACCGCAGATGCTTCTACTTTTGCTGCTGCTTCTAGGATTTCTTGGGGAAATTTGTCTGGTATAATCGAAAATTTATGCAAGAGCCGATTAGTTTCCACAGAGACATCTTGAATTGTTTTGTTGATCCCACTCTCTAATTGCTTGAGCCATTGCTCCAGTTTCTCTATGCTATTTCGTGGTTTACTCCTTAACTCAGCTGCTGGTGATGGCTCGGTGAGAGCATTAAAAAATGGAGAGTCTTCTGTAGATGAAGGCATTTCAGAGTCATCACCAGAGTCATCACCAGAGTCATTACCAAAGTCCCCAGAGTCATTACCAAAGTCTCCACCAAAGTCACCAGTAGTAGCTGACCTTGACTCTTGCCACTGTTCTAGGAGTGATGGTAACTGTTGTTGAGTCTCTTGAGCCAGCTTTCGTAGGGATTGCTGTAACTGTTGCCTACTGTTAACCGACAAATTTAGAAAAGACTCAGGATACCCTTGAGTACAAATCCGATAGGCAGCCATAATCAGCTGTTGCCCAACGCATTGACCTAAAAAGGTCAAATAGTTAGAGTATGTTGTTTGGAATTCTTTTGTCAAACTGGTGATGGCTTCCTCTAAGGCTGCCAATTCCTGGTCAATTCGATTCACTGCTCTTATCTATACAATTCCATAGTTCATCCGTTGAGCATATCAAATACATGCCTAGTCTACAGTATGCCCATTTTTATAGTTGTACCACGTTCGGTTTCTACCCCTAGGAGTGTCAAATTCTCGTTCGGCCAACTCCACAGCCAACTCCACAGCCAATTAGATCCCCAACTAGACGTTGCATCTGCCTAGTTTTGAATACTCTGATTTTTTGGGAACAAACAGTATATATTGATACAGAAGTCTAACAGGAAAAGATCTTAGATCAAAGCACCTCAAAGACAAAACGATCAATTAGTCAATCACCCCACCTGATCCGAAAGGATGTAAGTGGGGTTCTAAAGACGTAAGACTTTCTTAGAGTTGACTAGTCCATTGAGTGTTTAGCTATAGAATTACCCAGTTCGGATTATCGGCAAACTTTCGTGAGCATTAGTGCGTGGTAGTTGGGACATCTTGCTAAAGCCTAGGGGAATAATCACTTTTACACGAAAGGTTGATCACCATGTATCGTGTACCAATATTATCCAAATTGCTTGATCAATTTTCTACCAATAAAACACGGTTACTCAAACCTAGAACTGGATTAATTTGTAAACCGTTAGTTGGAGGTGCAGCATCTCACAGCGGGCTGAGTGCGAGAAAGTGGCGTTCGCACTTTGAAATCCCCTTAACCAGGTAACTCTACCAATGTAGAGGGTGTATCCTGCAGAAAAATTTCATTAAAAATTTCATTAAGAAATATTTAATGAAATTTTTCAAATAATGCTTTAATTCCCTTGACTATAGTCCCAGTTATTTGTAAGGTTTTGTCTTAAGACGAGGCTTTAGCTGCAGAAACTCCCTGATTACTGGCGCAGACAGGGGTCTAGCATCTAGCAATCAGGTATGTAAAGGTAGCAGGGTGAGGTCATGATGAGTCCTTCAAAAACGATGGACTCTTAGGTTTCGGTGGCTAATTTTACAATTTGTTTACTGAAGTTTCTCAGTGTGAGGAAGTGTATCTAAAACAGAGGTAAGTTAACACTTATTATGACAATTTCAAAATCTCAGCGAACAATGAAAAACAAAGGAACCCTAGTAAAATCTAGGCGACCTATGGCTCACCAAGCCTCCCGTTTAGAGCCATTTAAAGCGATCGCAAAATCCTTTTCCCCTTACTGGCTCGCCTGTATTCCTCTGACAGGGATAATTGTTCTAGTTTGGCATACAGCTGCTGTTGCCCAGGATAGTGCCGGACCTACCCCAGAAGAAATTCAGGGCACTCTTAATGCTATCTGGATATTAGTAGCTGCGATCCTAGTTATCTTCATGAATGCCGGATTCGGAATGCTAGAAACCGGCTTCTGCCGCCAGAAGAATGCGGTTAATATTCTCGCGAAAAACCTAATTGTCTTTGCCTTAGCAACTATTTCGTTTTGGGCAATTGGTTTCTCCTTTATGTTCGGCAAAGGCAACGCATTTATTGGGCTGTCGGGCTTTTTCCTAAGCAGTGAAGACCCCACTACCTATGGGTTAGATCCATTTCCAGCCGGTCTACCGATATCGGTATTTTTCCTATTCCAAGCTGCCTTTGCTGGAACTGCTGCCACCATCGTGTCCGGTGCGGTTGCTGAACGGATTAAGTTCCTAGACTTCTTAATTTTCAGCATCCTGATTGTTGGGGTATCCTACTCCATCACTGGACACTGGGTTTGGAGCAGTGATGGTTGGCTTGGTGGCATGGGATTCTCAGACTTTGCTGGCTCAACCGTGGTTCACTCCGTTGGTGGCTGGGCGGCTTTGATGGGAGCTGCCTTCCTCGGACCCCGTAGCGGTAAGTACGAAAACGGTGAACCTCGTGCTATCCCAGGTCACAACATGAGTATTGCCACTCTTGGTTGCTTGATTCTCTGGATCGGCTGGTTTGGCTTCAATCCCGGTTCTGAACTAGCTGCTAGTGAGGCAGTTCCCTATATTGCGGTGACCACTAACCTAGCCGCAGCAGCTGGTGGGATTACTGCTACCTTGACGGCTTGGCTAAAAGATGGTAAGCCAGACCTGTCCATGATCATCAATGGAATTTTGGCTGGATTAGTGGCAATTACGGCTCCCTGTAATAATGTCAGCTATTTCTCAGCAGTTATTATTGGTGCTATTGGTGGCATCATCGTTGTATTCTCGGTTTCCTTCTTTGACAACATCAAAATTGATGACCCAGTAGGGGCAATTTCAGTCCACTTGGTCAATGGTATCTGGGGAACCCTAGCCGTTGGACTTTTCGCTAAAGATTCAGGTCTGTTCACCGCTGGTAGTCCTGGTCAGCTTGGCACCCAAATCCTGGGTATTCTAGCGATTGGGGGCTTCACGGTGCTGTTTAGTGGCATCCTCTGGTTCGTGCTCAAACTAACCCTCGGTATCCGGGTGACACCAGAAGAAGAACTGGAAGGCTTGGATATTGCCGAACACGGTATGGAAGCTTACGCTGGATTTGTCAAGGAATCCAGTGTGATCCCTAGTTCTAGCATGGGTAACTTCAGTAGTACTACAGACATGGCTAGTAGCTCTGAATTTTAGCGTTTTGCTGACATGGCCGATTTCTTTTAACTAGGTTTTGTTAATAGTTAACAGTTAACTGTTAACAGTTAACTGTTAACTGATGGTATTACCTTTGCCTTCAGGGATGTTAGAAAGGAAATAATGCCAATTTTTTGTTCATTGAATTGAAGCGTTGTCCACCTTGGGCTTTAATATCCCTTGCTGCCAATGGGTTTATGATTGTGACTCTGACCTGGGTACTACTTGGTGAGTATCACCAGTCAAAGTCAGATCCAGTTAGCCATCCTGTGGTGACTACCCGAATTTTAAATCCTACCCCTGAGCCAGTAATTGAATTAGGGCCACGACATCAGTTAAATTACCAACAATGGGTGGCACTGCTGGAGAAGGAAGCTCAGGTAGTGGCTAATCAAGAACCGGAACAGTTAACAGTCCTACTGGGAGATTCTCTAAGCCTATGGTTTCCCAACAAGCTGCTACCCCCAAAACGCTACTGGCTTAATCAAGGACTGTCTGGGGAAACCTCAGCAGGGTTGCTCAAGCGCTTAGATATTTTGGATCAGACTAAGCCAGAAGCAATTTTTGTGATGATTGGCATCAATGACCTAATTCGGGGGGTCAAGGATGAAGCAATTCTAGAAAACCAACGGCTAACGATTCGCTACTTGCGGCGAGCCCATACCGAAACTAAGATTGTCCTTCAATCGATTTTGCCCCATGGTGCTGAACAGGCAACCTGGGAAGGACGCGATCGCTTACTTACTATCCCCAACAGTCGCATCCAAAATCTGAACCAGCAGCTAAAAGCGATCGCTCACGCAGAAGGAGCGATTTATCTAAATCTCTATCCCCTCTTTGCGGATAATCAGGGCAACCTGCAACCTGAGCTTAGTACCGATGGCTTGCATCTGAGTCCCCAAGGTTACTTAGTCTGGCGCTATGGTTTACAAATCTTTGAGGAACTTATCCTCCAAGAAGGATTAGCTATTCCGATAGCAAAGGGGACAGGGAGCAGGGAGTAGGGAGCAGGGAGTAGGAAAAAAAATTATCAGAATTTATTTAGGATTGCTATAGTAACTGAGGTCACGGTTGATTGAAAGTAAATTAATAATAGCAGTGATTAACAAGTAATTTGCTTAAGATAGCTCCATGGATACAAAAGCTTTCAAGCGCTCACTCCAAAAATCAGATAACTACCACCGCAAAGGATTTGGTCACGAAGCCGAAGTTACCTCTCAGTTGGAATCGGAATATCAAAGTAGTCTGATTGAAGAGATTCGTGCCAAGAACTATCGGCTGCAACAGGGAGATGTGACCATCCGACTAGCAGAAGCATTTGGCTTTTGCTGGGGTGTAGAGCGAGCTGTAGCCATGGCTTATGAAACCCGCACCCACTTCCCCAATGAACAGATCTGGATTACCAATGAAATTATTCACAACCCCTCTGTTAACCAGCGTTTGCGGGAAATGTCAGTAGGATTTATTGCTGTTGAGGATGGCAAGAAAGACTTCTCTGTTGTCGGTGCTGGGGATGTAGTTATTTTACCAGCATTTGGTGCTAGTGTTCAGGAAATGCAGCTACTCCACGACAAAGACTGCAAGATTGTAGATACTACCTGTCCCTGGGTGTCCAAAGTGTGGAACACGGTAGAAAAGCATAAGAAAAAAGAGTACACTTCCATTATTCACGGCAAATATAAACACGAGGAAACCGTAGCAACGAGTTCCTTTGCCGGAAAATATCTAGTGGTGCTAAATCTACAAGAAGCGGAATACGTTGCCAACTACATTCTCAATGGTGGTAACCGGGAGGAATTTCTCGATAAATTTAAAAACGCTATCTCCGCTGGCTTTGACCCAGAGGAGGATTTAGAGCAGATTGGGATTGCCAACCAAACTACTATGCTCAAGACCGAGACCGAACAGATCGGCAAACTTTTTGAGCGCACCATGATGAAGAAATATGGTACGTCTAATTTAAACGATCACTTCCAAAGCTTCAATACCATCTGTGATGCCACCCAAGAACGGCAGGATGCCATGTTGGAGCTAGTGGAAGAAAAGCTAGACTTGATGATTGTGATTGGTGGCTTTAATTCTTCCAATACCACTCACCTGCAAGAAATTGCGATTGAGCGACAACTACCATCCTATCACATTGACAGTGTCAACCGGATTATTTCTGCTGATGAAATCGAGCATAAACCCCTACATCAGGAGGTGGAAGTAGCACGAAATTGGCTTCCCTCTGGTTCGATAGTAGTAGGAGTAACCTCTGGAGCGTCTACTCCTGATCGGGTAGTAGAAGATGTAATCAATAAGATTTTTGAACTGAAGATAACTGCTGTAGCAGTTTAAGAATAACTGGGATTAGTTAAAATTGAAAATTTCAACTGGTTAATAGCCATTGATTATTTTCAATTTTAACAATTTTGTAAGCATTCAGATCTAAGCTCATGCGCTACGCGCACGCTACGCGAACAGCCTAATGCTTACGTGCCTCGATATCGATCCTGGGGATGCTAAAAAACGATTGGATTCTTACCAGGAAAACAATGGTCAAAAGTTTGATTTATCCCTAGCAATCACGTTTCCATTATAAACGAATAGGTTGACTTAAAAAAAATAATAACGGTAAAATTAAATGTAGTTTACATCTACTTAAAAATTGTATTCGCGCCTCATATTTTTTTTTTAAAACTTTTTTTATTAATTGCAAATTGCCATGGAAATCCAAGACTACTTCGACTTCCTAGCCTCTGACGACATTCGCATCAAAGGTAGCCGCATTGGTATCGAAAGCGTCCTCTACGAATATATCTACCGCGCCAGAGCCCCTGAAGAAATTACCCAACAATTTGACACCATTACCTTAGAACAGGTTCATGCCACTATTCTCTACTATCTACACAACAAAGAAGAGGTCAGCGCTTACTTAGCTGACTGGCTAGAGTTTTGCCGCCAACAACGAGAAGAACAAAAACAGAATCCTTCTCCTGCACGACAGAGGTTCCGGCAATTGAAAGCAGAAGCCGCTCTGGAGCGATAGTCATCCCAACAGAATTTTAAATTAACATCCAAGGTGATAAATTTAATGTAAGTATTAGGCTGAATACTGACGATCGTACTTATGAGGTAAAATCAATTTTATTTCCCCGACTCCCGACTCCCGACTCCCGACTCCCGACTCCCGACTCCCTACTTTAAATTCCCATCAACCATTACCCTCCAATCGCCACAATAACCATCCTCCTGCTCCAAAACCGAATAAATTAGGTAACCAGGCGGCTAGAACTGGGGAGAGAATTCCCGCTATACCAAAACCTCCGATCACAAAGCTCAGTAAGTAGTAGCCAAAAATTACAATTAAACACACCCCAAAGCTAGTCCCTTTGCTGATTCGTTTAGGTCGAATACTCATGCTTGCTCCCACTAAGCCAAAGATTATACAAATGAATGGAAAAGCAATTTTTTGTTGCATCCGCACTTGCAGCATCCGGAGTTTTTTGCGATCGCCAGCTCCCTTTAGCAACTGGATCATTTCTATGGATTGAAGAATATTCATCTCATAGGGGTCACGGGCTTTAGTGACTAAATCAAGGGGCGCTCTAGGAAATGGAATTTCTTGATGATCAAAGGTTACTATTTTCCGAAAAGAGGTTTTAGGACTAATGAAATAAATTGACCCATGGGAACAATCCCAGGTATTTTGCTTAGAGTTCCAACGGGCTGATTCCGATAGAATAATTTTATTCAACTTGCCCTGATTAGACCACTCCAAGACAGTCATATCTTTCATGCTCTGACCATCAAATCGATTTGCGTAGAATAAGCGTTTGAGTGTCTGAGTAGTTGTGCCATTGGGTTGGGGAAAAGTGTGATACTCTGGATAGATAATACCGTTTTCCTCGAAAGCGGGTTTTTCCTCATTAAGAGCTTTTTCTAAAGTTATAGTTGCCTGGTAGTTAGCGGCTGGAACAATTAATTCATTGAAGAGGAAAGTGATTCCCGTGACAATTAGGCTGAGAACTAGAGCAGGGGCAACTAGTCGGTATAAACTCACACCACAGCTGCGCAGGGCAATTAACTCACTGTCATTACTCAAGCGAGAATATGCTATTAGTGTAGCGAGCAGTACTGATATGGGTAAGGCATAGGAAATAAACTCAGGAAACTTCAACACCACGACTTGGGCAGCAATTGTCCAGGATAGTCCTAACTCAGTGATTTTGACTACCATATCAAACAGGCTACCCACAGCGACACCAATAGATGAAAACCCGCCAACACCAAATAGAAACGGTGGGATGAGTTCAGCAGCGATGTAGCGATCCATCACTGATAAGCTAGGAAAAACGAATTTGAGGAAGTAAGGTTTGCCCAGTTTCACTCTTCTTTAGTGGTTAGAGTTCTAAAAAACATAGAAAGCAATTTCATGGCTTTTGTTGCTAAGTTTTCCCCAATCCAGTAAACCTACCATGTCTTTTAGCGCGAGTATCTGTAAAATCTAATAATTATCATAATTATGAGGTACACATTATTTTTTTTATCCCTACTACCTACTCCCTACTCCCTACTCCCTACTCCCTACTCCCTAAAATCAAGTAATTTGTACCTCATAAAATTAAAAAATAATAGATTATGATGCCTAATGCCCTGAAACGGTTGTCTCAACATCAATTTGTACTTGGTTGGCTGCTAGGGGGGCTACTGTTTCGGTGTATCATTGCTTTTTGGCTTTACCCTGGTATTGATGAAGCCTATTACTATGTCTATACCCTGCATCTAGACTGGAGTTATTTTGATCACCCAGTTTTAGTTGCCCTGACTACTGGCTTTGGGACTTGGATAACGGGAGAGGTTTCCCAATTCACTATTCGTCTGGGTTCCCTGATTTTGTATACAGGTAGCTTATTGCTACTGTATCTGACTAGCACTCATCTATTTAACACCAAAGCGGCTCGATTGACATTAGCGATCGCTACCATTATTCCGATTTTTCAAATTGGCTTTGGTGTGCTTACCCTACCCGATAGTCCCCTGATATTTTTCTGGTCAGCTAGTTTGTTATGTGCTGCTTACGAATTTTTTCCCGTAAGAGCGAAACATTCAAGGAAAAAATTATCTAGTAAACTATCTACTAAACCCAATAGTTTATATTCCAATACTCCACACCCTAACCCCCACACCCTAACCCCTATCTCTGGTTCATACCGACCTAGCTATCGGTTAGCACTCCTAGGTATTTTAGTAGGTTTAGCTTGTCTAGGTAAATATCATGGCTTTGTTTTAGGCTTAGGATTAGTTGGTTTTTGCTTAACGAGTCCACGTCATCGTTGTGCATTATTGTCACCTTGGACATGGCTAGGTTTAATCTTATTTATCATAACTATTTTTCCAATTTGGTACTGGAATATACAGCATGATTGGATATCCTTTACTTTCCATTTATCCACCCGTTTTCAACCAGAGCCAGAGGTACCTCAGCAGGGCTACAATTGGCTAAATGTATTAGTGATAGTTTTATCTGGGATAGCTTATCTTTTCCCTACGATGGCATTGCCCATGTGGTGGGTGAGTTTGCGATCGCTACTTGCTCAATTTACCGGGTATAGCAAGACATCAAAATTGGAGTCAAGATTGATCCTATGGGTATCCCTACCCCTAGTTCTAGGCTTTACCCTCTTAGCAGGATATCACCAAATTTTGCCCACTTGGCCGATGCCAGGATTTTGGGGGATAACCTTACTACTAGGGCAACAGGCGCAACAGTGGCAAATGCGTTCGCCCAACGGCGGGCACATCCTGTCATCGCGCCGTTGGGTAAACCGATGGCTAAAGGGTTCAGCCATAGCAATAGCTAGCTTATTATTGTTTGTGCTGCTGCATATCACTACAGGAACACTGCAACAATCCGGTCACTATGCTTTACTTGGGGGTTTTGTCTCTCCCAAGGATGACCCCTCTACAGAACTGATTGATATTCAGCAACTGCGACAAGGATTTGCTGAGTCTCCTGTCCTGAGTGAGGCATTACAAACGTCTAGCTTTGTCTTTAGTAATGGGTATTATATCAGTGGGATCGTAGCGATGGCGATTAGTCCCCTGACCTCTACACCAATTACCTGCTTGGGAGAGGATATGCGTGGTTTTATGGTCTGGTTCCAGCCTGAGCAATGGTTGGGTAAAGATGGATTATACGTTACTCTGGAGCGATTTCAAGAGTTGACAGATAGCTATCGAGCTTATTTTCAGGATATGCAGGAAATAGGGACAGTGACGATTCGACGGGCTGGAGCAGTCACAGAGGTTTTTCATGTGTATTGGGCGACTAAGATGGTCAAGCCTTACCCTAGATAAGTGCTCGAATCATTTACAGATCTAGGATTCAAGCTTTTCTCAGTCGCTCTGCACGGATACAGCCTCCCTCCCAATCCCACTTCGGGTTAGATTCATTTGGCTTATATTGCGCCCAAGTATTGCCACTCTCATCCTGATACAAGACTGTAATCTCGGCAGTAGCTCTACTTCCCCAAGGTGCTTTTACTCTAATCTGGTCTTGGCACTGGAAAACTTCACCCTCAGAATTAGTAAAGCTCTTGAGTGCGATTTGGGGTTTGCGCTCAATCGGGGGTATTTTTTTGATGACTAATTTTTTTGGCGGCTCAGATGTAGTCAAGTTTCTTGAGGAATTGTAGTATCTATTACTTTCTTCTATTGTAGACGCTACATACCAGCAAGTCGCAAGGGGGGCAAGTTGGTAAGTAATCAGGGGTTAGTAGACAGTAGGCAAAAGTATCACAAAGCTTGGCCATTGCCTCAAGTAATTTGCTATACTTTAACTATGAAATTAGTGCCATGACCTTGTCTCAATTAAACAAATTTCCCGAAAACCAAGGGTTTTGTAGTGACATTGGATCTGGTTGACGCACTTTTATGATGGCGCACGAGGAATATTTCTTTGTGAAGCGCGGAGATACCCCCTGGCTGAGCAATCAGCTTGCATTGGCGGGCTAAAGTTTATCTTGGTAGACTTTGGTAGCTGAAAAGTATCGGTATTGACATCTGAGCTAAAAACATCCATACTTCCAAGCAAATGCCATTATCTATCCTGGCAGGCTATATGGGTACTGTGTATACATAGAAAGCCAAACGAGAAAAAGAGCCTGGAACGAAGCTACACTCCCCTATCGGATGAGTGTAGCTTCGTTCGTCATTCCAAATCGCCCTTTGCGATGGCACTTCGTGCCCGCCTAAGGGCGAACGCAAAGCGAAATTGTAAACAGCATTGCTGCCAAAAATGCTGCTACCGTCCGAACATGGTTCCAAAATGTCCAATCCGTCAGGAATCTTGCCCATAGCGTTGTAGCTTCAGTACTATTTGGCGTGACGATAGCAAGGGCATCATTCAGGGGGATATTACAGGCGAAGGTCACGCCGATGGTACCAATCAAATAAAGCAGAGTACCGGCCAGCCAATACACAGCACCCGGTTGATGCCACTGCAGCAGTAACGAAATAGTTAGCAATGTGCAAGCAACAGCTGTTCCGAGAAATGCCATCATAAACCACGGATTGATCACAGTGATATTAATGGATTGCATGGTAGCAATACCTTGTGCTGGTGGTTGCTGACCCAGAGCCTTCATCACAAAGGTCGAAAAGGCGAAGAAGATGCCAGCGGCCAGACCACTGCCGATTGCCGTTAACAGCATTAGAGAAAAGCGGAAGTTGTGAACAGTTACCATAAAGCCTCCTGGAAATTTTCGTGTTATTTGAAAGTCTTTAATATCTGAGCAGTCAGCCGTCAGCCGTCAGCCGTCAGCCGTCAGTTGTTGGCTGATAGCTGACCGCTGACCGCTGAATACTTACTTCAATACGACAAACTTGGTGTCTGGTGAATATACTTGTCATCTGCAAGTTGCTTCACTATGAAGTCAGCAACATCAGCACGAGAAATTTTGAGTTTTGATGTCTTATCGTTACTTGGAAAGCCGTGTCGGTAGTTGCCAGTGCGATTCCCATCTACAAAGGCTCCAGGACGAACAATTGTCCAGTCTAGACCGCTTTGGAAAACATAGTTCTCTTGCCTTTGATGATCCGCAAACACGTTCCGTAACAGGAATCCAAACATGATATACTTCCAGAAAAAGTTCAGATTTTCCCAACTATCTCCGGCTCCAAGGGTTGATTGGCAGATAAAGCGTCGGATTCCTGCTTTATCCATGGCGTGAATGATCTGTTGTGTCCCCTCTGACCGGATTGTCCCTGTCATCTTCTGACCTGCTCCGAGTACACACACCACTGCTTCTTGACCTTGGACCGCCTTCTCCACTGATGGCAGATCCATAACATCCCCCTGAACAACCTTGAGATTTGTGTGGTTGATATCTAGCTTGGCGGGATTCCGTGCAAATGCCGTGACCCTGTGTCCCTGCTCAAGAGCCTGTTCCACAACCTGACGACCTGTAGCACCGGTTGAACCAAAAATAAGTATATTCATCTTCTTGATACTTTCTGCTTAACAATCACCCTTACAGCTTAGAAAGGCGATTGATGCTAAGCTGTCTAGTTCTTGTGGTACTATCAAAATCTTGCGATCCATTTTCACGTTTTTGCTGAAAACTAGCCCAACCTGAATATAATCAGAACTAAAGCATTCAGCGGTCAGCGGTCAGCGGTCAGCGGTTAGCTTTCCATAACTCAGATTCAAAAGCTTCCTAGCCCATAACCACATCAAGTAACCTGCCCATTAGCTGATAGCTGATAGCTGATAACTGATAGCTGATAGCTTAGATCAGAACTAGACGCACTGGAGTTGGATAATGAAAAATCCTGCTATCCAACAGCCTCAAACAAATGACTTATCCCAGAAGTCTCGCCAAACTCAATCCTGGGAAAATATTCGAGTCCAACACTTCCAACATCCTGCTGGAGAGGGAAATTGTCATTACAATGAAGAACATACCCTTTCTATCTCCCTTGCTCCTCGTCCCGTTCGCTTGCTGCAAATTCAGGCCGGGAAAACCTACACAGGGCTGTATAAAAAAGGAGACATGTCCATTACCCCTGCCAAGACACCGTTTTTTGCTCGGTGGGACAGTGATGATAATTACTTGCAGATTCGGCTTAAATCTCAGTTTATTCAAAGCGTTGCTAGCCAAACCCTAGAACAGAATCCCGATCGGCTAGAATTACTGCCTGAATTTCGGACTCGCAATCCACAGATTGAAGCGATCGCAATCATGCTACTTACTGAACTTCAACAGGAATCTTCAGGCAGCACACTTTATATTGATTCTTTGGCTAACGTCTTGGCAGTGAATTTACTGAGGCAGCACGCAGCTACCAAACCTCAGTTGCCAATTTACCAGGGTGGCTTACCCCTGCGTCAACTCCAGCGAATTATAGATTATATTGATACACATTTAGATCAAGATATTAAACTGGCAGAATTAGCTCGATTGCTAGACATGAGCCAATTTCACTTCAGCCGTCTATTTAAGCAGTCAATCGGCATGTCTCCCTACCAATACTTGATTCAGCAACGGGTAGAACGGGCGAAGCAGTTGTTGAAAGAAAAAGACCGATTAATTGTAGACATTGCCTTAGAGTGTGGGTTCAACAGCCACAGCCACTTAAGCAAAAAGTTTCGACAATTTACCGGCATGACACCGACAGCATACAGAGCACATTAGTCCTCTTCTCGTGAGTATCCCCTTCGGAAACCAACCATGATACAGTATGACCCATTGCAGTATTTACCCTCTGCAGAAGAGCTACCAGATTCCGACGATACCCCTGTGGATAATGAATTACAAATCCTAATTCCCACTCTATTAAGAGCAGTACTATCTTGGCTGTGGTCAGAGCGCCAAGATTGGTTCCTAGGGGTCAACATGGGAGTTTACTATAAACCTAAAGAACCGGCTATTGTCCCTGATGGTTTCCTAAGTTTGGGGGTAGTGCGACGTAAGAGTGCAAAGGGAAGGCTCAGCTATGTCCTATGGGAAGAAAATTATATCGTTCCCCAATGGGTGTTAGAAGTTGTTTCTCAAACCCCAGGGGGTGAGTATGACCAGAAGCTGGAAAAATACGCTCAACTAGGAGTACTCAATTACACCATTTATAACCCCCACCATTGGCGACGGGATAAGCATGAGCCCTTTGAAGTGTATCGCTTGGTAGACGGGGAATATATCAGACAATCCGGTGAACTGATAGAGATACCAGAACTAGGCTTGTTAATTGGACGAGAACAAGGGATATACCAGGGATGGCAACGAGAATGGTTATACTGGTACGATTACCTTGGAAATCGGTTATTGACACCAGAGCAAATTGCACAACAGGAACATCAACGAGCTCAACAGGAATATCAACGAGCACAACAGGAACATCAACGAGCTCAACGGTTAGCGGATTATCTTAAAACAATGGGGATTGATCCAGACACCCTACCGTGAATGGCAATCCTAACCGTCAACCTTTGATAAACTTTTGATTGATCAAAATCTACCGTTGATTAATTTAAAACCCGACTTTCCGGATAGAGAGTAAAAGGGATTGCTATACTAACCACAGCATAAGATGGTAAAAAAGCGAGATTTGTTGTAGGATATGCAGCCCACTGACGCCAACAAGTTTACTGATAAAGCCTGGGAAGCGATTGTTAAATCTCAAGATGTCGCCCGTCGCTGCAAAAATCAACAGCTGGAAGTCGAACACGTTGCGATCGCATTGTTGGAACAAGATGGGCTACCCAATCGGATTCTATCCCGTGTCACTGTTGATGTTAACCGGTTTCAGCAACAACTGGAAAATTTTGCGACGCGCCAACCTAAAGTCGCTAACCTAGACCAATTGTACCTGGGTCGTGGTTTGGATGTGATGCTCGATAATGCGGAAGCCTATCGCAAGACTTTGGAGGATGAGTATATTGCAGTAGAACATCTGTTACTGGGTTTAGCGGTGGATGAACGGGTAGGACGCCGCTTGCTCAAAACCTATAACCAGGATGCCGCCAAGCTCGAAGAGGCCATTAAAGCCATCCGAGGCTCTCAAAAGGTCACAGACCAAAATCCCGAATCCCGTTACGAAGCCTTGGAAAAATACGGGCGGGATTTGACCGAAGCCGCTCAAGCCGGAAAACTTGACCCAGTGATTGGTCGGGATGAGGAAATTCGTCGGGTGGTTCAGGTGCTCTCTCGTCGGTCGAAAAATAATCCCGTGTTGATTGGAGAGCCAGGGGTAGGAAAAACTGCGATCGCAGAAGGACTAGCCCAACGAATTGTGAATGGGGATGTCCCAGAATCCCTCAAAAACCGCCAGCTGATTTCCTTAGATATGGGCAGCTTGATTGCAGGTGCTAAATATCGGGGGGAATTTGAAGACCGACTTAGAGCTGTACTCAGGGAAGTGACCCACTCAGATGGTCAAATTGTCCTGTTTATCGATGAATTGCACACCGTAGTCGGAGCTGGTGCTAGCGGTGGCACTATGGATGCAGGGAATTTACTCAAACCAATGCTAGCTCGGGGAGAATTGCGTTGTATTGGAGCAACTACCCTTGATGAATACCGGAAGCATATTGAAAAGGATGCTGCTCTAGAACGTAGGTTTCAGCAAGTCTATGTTAAGCAACCAACTGTAGAAGACACCATTTCGATTTTGCGGGGACTCAAAGAACGCTATGAAGTCCATCACGGGGTTAATATAACCGACTCAGCCTTGGTAGCAGCAGCTACCTTATCCCAGCGCTATATTACTGACCGATTTTTACCCGATAAAGCCATTGATTTGGTAGATGAGGCCGCAGCCAAAATCAAAATGGAAATTACCTCCAAGCCAGTGGAATTGGAAGCGACTGACCGCAGGCTGATGCAGCTGGAAATGGAAAAGTTATCTCTAGAAGGGGAAGATAAGCGAACTAGTACCACCACCGCCACCTATAGTTCTGCCCAAGAACGGTTAGAGCGCATTGAAAAGGAAATATTGGTTTTACGGGGAAAACAAGAACAACTCAATAAACAATGGCAATCGGAAAAGCAACTTTTACAAGACATCAGTGCCTTAAAAGAGGAAGAAGAACACTTAAGGGTACAAGTGGAACAGGCAGAACGGAATTATGACCTGAATAAGGCAGCCCAGCTAAAATATGGCAAATTAGAAGCTTTACAGCGGGACCGGGAAGCCAAAGAGAGTATGATGTTGGAACTCCAATCCGGGGGTACTGCTATGTTGCGAGAACAAGTCAGTGAATCCGATATTGCCGAAATTGTGGCTAAATGGACCGGTATTCCCCTGAAGCGATTGCTGGAATCAGAGCGCCAGAAGTTATTACAGCTCGAAGGACATTTACATAAACGGGTGATTGGGCAAACAGAAGCCGTTTCCGCTGTAGCTGCTGCCATTCGTCGCGCTAGAGCAGGGATGAAAGATCCCGGGCGTCCCATTGGTTCCTTCTTGTTTATGGGACCAACTGGGGTCGGTAAAACTGAATTAGCTAGAGCACTGGCACAGTTTCTGTTTGACAGTGAAGAAGCTCTGGTGCGGATTGATATGTCCGAGTATATGGAAAAACACGCAGTTTCTCGGTTAGTAGGTGCCCCACCAGGATATGTAGGGTATGAAGAAGGAGGACAACTGTCAGAGTCCGTGCGTAGGCGTCCTTACTCAGTAGTATTGCTCGATGAGGTGGAAAAGGCACACCGGGATGTATTTAACATTTTGTTACAGGTACTTGACGACGGACGAATTACCGACTCCCAAGGCAGAACCGTCGATTTCCGGAATACCATTATTGTCATGACCAGCAATATTGGCAGTGAGCATATTTTGGGAGTAGCTGGGGATGATTCCAAGTATGAAGAAATGCGCAAACGAGTGACAGAGTCCTTGCGATCGCATTTTCGCCCAGAATTTGTGAACCGGGTCGATGATGTGATCATATTCCATACCCTAACCAGGGATGAATTGCGGAAAATTGTCGGGATTCAACTCAAACGGATTGAGCGGCTGTTGGCAGAGCAAAAGATTACCCTGGCAATGTCCGAGCAAGCTCAAGATTATCTGACCGACGCTGGATATGATCCCGTCTATGGTGCTCGTCCCTTAAAGCGGGCAATTCAGCGGGAGTTAGAAAATCCCATTGCTACTAAGATTTTAGAAAATATGTTTATCGAAGGGGATACCATTTTCATTGATTGTGGAGATCAGGGGCTTACATTTAGTAATAAAGTACCCAGTAAACCAGTAACAGCTAGTGAATCAGTTGTTCCAGCGGTTAGTTAAGAGCAGGGAGCAGGGAGCAGGGAATAGGGAGCAGGGAACAGGGAACAGGGAACAGGGAACAGGGGGAAGAGTTTGGGTTACCGGCATCTGCACTTTCAAAGCTCCGTGGAAACTAGGGATCCCCCCTAACCCCCCTTATTAAGGGGGGGACACAACCGTTGCTGATCTGACTCCCCACACTTCCCACACTCCCCACACTTCCCACACTTCCCACACTTCCCACACTTCCCACACTCCCCACCCTCTTGCCTCTTGCCTCTTGCCTCTCCCCAAAGAGATTATTCACGAATAAACTACCATAGCAATATATCCAGAGTACAAACAAGACACTACCACCATGCCGCGACTGAATCTGATCGCTTCTGATCAAGCTTCTGGAAATCAACAGGCTGCACCTATCGAAAGCCGTGATCACTTCGATGGGAATGGGAAAACAAAGCAGCCTCAATCTCAGCAGTCAGACCCCATGACCGGGGTAACATCAAACCAAATTGAGCTGGATTTGGAAGCAGTGAATCAGCAACTTGCTGAGGCTAGCCCTACCAAAATCGTAGAATGGGCAGCTGAAACCTTTGGTGATGGCTTAGTGATGAGTAGCAGCTTTGGGATCCAGTCAGCGGTCATGCTGCACTTGGTCACTACTGTGGTGCCAGATATACCAGTAATTTGGGTAGATACGGGCTACCTACCGGTGAAAACCTATCGATTTGCCGAGGAGTTGATCGAACGGCTCAACTTGAATGTGAAAGTGTACCAGTCTGCCATGAGTCCAGCACGGATGGAAGCGTTGTATGACAGACTCTGGGAAAAGCAGGATGTAGAATCCCTCAACCGCTACGACCAGATCCGCAAGGTGGAACCAATGCAGCGCGCTTTGCGGGAACTGAAGGCAACGGGATGGTTAGCAGGATTGCGCAAGCAACAGACTGACCACCGCAAGACTATGGGCTGGGTTAACAAGCAGGCAGAGCAGTATAAGATTTTGCCAATTCTTAACTGGAACTCTAGGGATATCTATCAGTATCTCACCGCTCATGATTTACCCTATCATCCTATGTTTGATGAGGGTTATACAACCGTCGGTGATTGGCATTCCAGCCGACCTTTATCCTTTGATGATCAGGATGAACGGGATACCCGTTTTCATGGCCTTAAGCAAGAGTGTGGTATACACTTGCCTGAAACTCCTGGTGAAGCCGCAAGTCTTGATTCTAGTTCGCTTTAATTTTAATAGGGAGTAGGGAGTAGGGAGTAGGGAATTAGAATGCGATTGACCTTTGGTCACGCTACGCGAACGCATTCTATTCCGATAATGCCTCTACAACTAATCGGTAGAACTGGCATCAAGCCAGTTTGCTGGGGGCATCAGGCGTGGAACTGGCATCTTGCCAGTTTGCTACAGTCTAGAAATAATGCGATTGACCTTTGGTCACGCTACGCGAACGCATTCTATTCCGATAATGCCTCTACAACTAATCGGTAGAACTGGCATCAAGCCAGTTTGCTACTATCACAGATGCGATCGCATACTAGTTTATAGTGCCTCTACAACTAATTGGTGGAACTGGCATCAAGCCAGTTTGCTACTATCACAGACGCGATCGCACTCTACTTCAATAGTGCCTCTACAATCATGCGATTGACCTTTGGTCACGCTACGCGAACGCATTCTGCTTCAACCTTCAACCTTCAACCTTTAACCTTGGCCTTTGGCCACGCTACGCGAACAACCTTTAACCCCATTCAACCTTCAACCTTCAACATGGTCACTTGGGATCCCTATCTAGCATCAATCCGTAACACCTACGCCCAAAGGTGGCAAGCTTATACCCCGAGCGATGTCGAAGGCCGCAAGCGCAAGCAGCAACAGACCCCTGGATTGTTCAACTTTGACCTAATGGTGCAAACCATCAAGTCGGAGCAGCCAGAAAGAAACCAAAATCGAGAAGAAACTGAACGCTTGCCTATCCTAGAAGGATTGCGCAAGTATGCTGATGACCATGTATTACTGGTGGGACGTCCGGGTTCCGGCAAATCCACAGCCTTAGTGCAATTGCTGGCAGATGAGGGGATACAAGGGAAAATTCCGGTGCTGGTGGAACTGCGATATTACCAGACATCGGTGCTGGAGTTAGTGCGGAATTTTCTGAAACGCCATGGTGTATGGCTCGACTCCACCGAGGAGATCGAAAGACTACTGTTTAAAGGGCAATTCTGGTTACTGATCGATGGCGTGAACGAGCTACCGTCAGAAGCAGCACGCTCCGATTTGACTCAGTTTCGGCAGGATTACCAGAAGACTACTCCCATGATTTTCACCACCAGGGATTTAGGAGTTGGTGGTGACTTGGGGATTCAGAAGAAGTTGGAAATGCAACCTTTGAGTGCAGACCAAATGTCGGAGTTTGTCCGCAAGTATTTGCCTCAACAGGGAGAGCAGATGCTTAACCAATTGGGCGATCGCTTACGGGAGTTTGGGCAAACCCCCCTACTATTGTGGATGCTATGTTCCCTATTTAAGTCTAGAGGTAAGATACCGTCTAATCTCGGTTTAGTGTTTCGCTTCTTTACCCAGTCCTATTCTCAGGAAATCAAGCAAGATGTTAAGGTTTCCGATAATAACTCAAGAAAATTTTGGCCTGACCTGCTGCAACAGTTAGGGTTTGTGATGACAACAGGGGATAACCCTGATAAACCCGAGGAGATCAACGTTGCTATTACCAAGACCAAAGCCGAAGAAATTTTAACTAATTATCTACTTAAGAAAGCTGTTGTTAATCCTAATGTTTACGCCAAGACTTGGCTTGATGACTTGCTCAACCATCACTTGATTCAACAATCAGGAGAGTTGATTGAGTTTCGACACCAACTGATCCAAGAATACTATACAGCAGAATATTTATTGAAGCAATTACCACGTCTTAGTGATCAGCAGCTGCAACAGAACTATCTCAATTATTTGAAATGGACAGAAACTCTGGTGCTAATGCTACAATTGGTAGACAATAAAAAGCAAGCAAACCGGGTGGTAAGGTTAGGGTTAGATGTGGATGGGCAATTGGGAGCCAGATTAGCAGGAGCAGTAAAACCCAAGTTTCAGGAAGATACTGTCGGGTTGGTGGCTCGGTTAGAGATTCCGAAGTTACTTAAGGTTGAGCTGTTGGGAATAACTGGATCAGAAAAAGCGATACCTGAGCTAAGTAAATGCCTAGATTATGACGACTCTTGGGTGCGTATGAGTGCGACATTTGCTCTTGAAAAAATCGGCACAGAAGCCGCTATAAACCCCTTAATTAAATTGCTGGATCATGACGACTATTGGGTGCGTATGAGTGCGGCATTTGCTCTGGGAAAAATCGGGACAGAAGCCACCATCGACCCCTTAATTAAATTGCTGGATGATGACAACTCTAATGTGCGTATGAGTGCGGCAGATGCTCTGGGAGAAATCGGGACAGAAGCCACCATCGACCCCTTAATTAAATTACTGGATGATGACAACTTTTGGGTGCGTATTCGTGCGGCAGCTGCTCTGGTAAATACGGTAGATGCTCTGAGAAATATCGGGACAGAAGCCACCATCGACCCCTTAATTAAATTGCTGCATGATGACAACTCTTGGGTGCGTAGGAGTGCGGCAAATGCTCTGAAAAAAATCGGGACAGAAGCCACGATTCCTAAACTAATGAATCTGCTGAACAACGAAGAATTTGCAGCAACTAATGATAAAGATCTTTTTAAGAGAATTATAAATATCATTAACGCCATTCAAGAGCGCTACCAAGTCTACAACCCAACCTATCGTCCCAAACCTACTCCCAAACCCAATACTCCTAAACCAATTACCAATCAAACCACATACATCCTCCACCTCTCGGACCTCCACATCACCACCCCTGATCAAGCTAGCCGTTGGTCAAACCAACTCGCCCAAGACCTGGCCCAAGACCTTCAAATCCCTCACCTTGATGCTCTTATCCTCTCCGGTGATATCGCGAATTATTCCACTGAACAAGAATACCAGGCTGCACAACAGTTTCTCCACAACCTCCGCCAAGACTTCCCCCTAGACCCGAAGCAAATTGTTCTAGTTCCCGGTAACCATGACCTCAATTGGACACTATCAGAGGATGCTTATGATTTACGCGATCGCACAAAAGACCATGATAAACTCCAAGACGGTGACTACATCAAAGTCACTGATCAGGTGATTCGAGTCCGAGATGAAGCTAAATACCAACAACGGTTTGCCCACTTCAGCCAATTCTATCAAGCTATCAAAACTGAACCCTATCCCCTCGACTATGACCAGCAAGCCATTATCCACCATTTCCCAGACCAAAACTTGCTGATTCTAGGACTAAACTCCGCTTGGCAACTGGATCACCACTTCAAAGACCGTGCTAGCATTCACTCAGGTGCTCTAACCAACGCCCTCAGAGAGATTCGCGGTAATCCAAACTACCACAACTGCCTGAAAATAGCGGTTTGGCACCATCCCCTCAATAGTGCTGGAAGCGATAGGATTACCGACCAAGGATTCATCGAACAACTAGCCGTTGCTGAATTCCGCTTCTTCCTCCACGGACATATCCACAAAGCTGAAACCAGTCTTTTCCGTTACGACCTCAGTCCAGATGGGCGAAAACTCGATGGAATTTGTGCTGGCACCTTTGGGGCACCCACCCTTGAACTAAGAACTGGTTATCCCTGGCAATATAATCTACTGACATTTGAAGGTAATCAGCTCACTGTCTACACTCGCCGCCGGGAAGAAGCCAATGGTGCTTGGAAACCTGATTCACGGTGGACTCAGGGTCCGGGAGAAGGTGCTAAAGATCATTATTCCATTGAGTTGTAGGAAGTCGGGAGTGATGTTGTGCCAATAGCTGTTCAAATTCCTCAAGGGAGTTACTCTTAAGAGAGATATCAATCAATTGTTTCAACACAGAGATATCTTCTATGGCATTAATCGCTGCCACCAATTCTGGTGATACGGATTCAAAGTGATTTTGTAAAATTTTAACTACTGTCTCTTGTAAGCCTTCCCGATATTCTTGAAGTCCTTGTTGAAGTCCTTGTTGAAATCCTTGTTGAAATCCTTTTTCAAAACCCCTCTTCATTGCCCTTTCTTCGACTCGACTAATTAAAGGCATCTGTCTTTCCTCCTGATAACGTTCAAGTTGGGTGCATCTGATTAAAGCTGTTTGACCCGGTGGGTGGAATGGTAATCTTGGTGGAACGGGCATCAGGCGTGGAACGGGCATCTTGCCCGTCTCCTTACTCTTCAATTGTCCTGACTAACCTGATGTTGTGCCAAGAGCTGCTCAAATTCCTCAAGGGATTTACTCTTAAGAGAGTGATCAATCAACTGTTTCAACACAGAGATATCTTCTATTGAATTAATCGCTGCCACCAATTCTGGTGATACCGATTCAAACCGATTTTGTAAAATTTTAACCACTGTCTCTTGAAAACCTTGTTGAAGTCCTTCTTGAAGTCCTTGTTCCAGACCCCTCTTCATTGCCCTTTCTTCCACTCGACTAATCAAAGGCATCTGTCTTTCCTCCTGATAACGTTCAAGTTCTTGATTCAGCTCCAGTTCTAACTCTTCCGGTAAAGCCATCATTTGGTCAATACACTGGAACAGTTTCACTATATCGTTTTTACTATAACCTCGTTCAAAAAGTCTCCGAATCAGGTACCACTTCCATCGCTTGCGCTCCATCGGTTGTTTATGGGTAGCTTTGGTCTTCAAATGAGCCATCACCACTACTGCGAAGGGATTAGTACTCGATTCCAACACCTGCCACATTGACTGATAGTTCAGTAATTTAACTATCGGAAATTCTAGACTCAGGCGACAACCTCCCAAGCCATATTCATAGGACGATGGAGACCAAGAAGCATTCTCATCCCCCAATACCGCTAAGCTAATCACAGGTTTCTCGTACAGGTCAAATGCCCTGTAATGATATTGGTACATTCGCTTAGCAAAAGTTGATTCTTTTTGGCTTTGTACCTCTACATGAATCAATACCCAAGTTTCATTTCCACTACAGAGCCACACCTGGAATAATTTATCAGCGATTCTTTTTCCTGACTCAGCAGCACCAACTATTTGCTGTAATTCTGTATCAAGGGCTTGGGGGGTCTGATTCCAATCAATCAGAGTGTGAACTTGGGGAAAACAAAACTGCAAAAATGAATCGAAATAAGCTTGTAATGCTTCTTTCCAAGGATTGTCATAGTCAGCTATTGGTTCGCTCATTTCTATTTTTTACTTCTAGACTAATCCTAAAAACCATCTCATCAAAAAGAGATCACTGCTCTCGTTGCTGTCATGGTATTCAGTGTAGTAAATTGTATAGTAAAATAGCGGATTATGGGTAGATTAATACTAAAATTACTGAAAGCAATTTCTAGGATTTATAAAATAGGTTAAGTCCACAAGTTTATAATTTTAGTAAATAGCTATGCAGCCAGTAAAAAGGGGAGCCAGTTGCTGATATGACTCCCCATCTTCTAAAGTTTCCTGTGTTTAACTATTCCGATCAGGTGACTGGGATCAGAAATGCGATCGCGTAGCGTGGCCTACGGCCAATCGCTTTTCCATACTGTCGTTCTTTCTGATCAGACTTCAGCTTTCGAGTTCCCTAAGTTATAGATTTACCACTGTGAGATGCACCCATTAAGTTCAGGCTATAATCATAGTCTGCGTTAATCTTGAACAGAGGTCAAACCAATGGTAGTTCGGCAACCTCGCTATAGCAAAGAAGAATTTGCTAGGCATGGAGATTACATCTATCAGACTAAAGTACGCCCTTTGGTTGAAGCAGGCAATCATGGCAGAATCGTAGCGATTGACATTGAAACTGGCGACTTTGAGCTGGCTGATGATATTCTCAGTGCTACAAATGGTTTGTTTGAGCGACTTCCAAATGCCCAGCCTTGGATTGTTCGGATTGGGCATCGAGCTGTTCACCGTTTCGGCGCACGGAGCCTCAAACAACATGTATGATGTACGGTGTGGTAAATACAAACTGTGAGGCAACGATTCGGCTAGTCGTTGGTAATGAAAATGCCCAAAGGCGAGTGATTGATGCTGTTATTGATACTGGTTATACAGGTTTCTTAAGCTTGCCCCGCCAAACCATCATTGCCCTAAATTTGCCTTGGACTGGAGTTGAGCGAGGAACTTTGGGTGATGGTAGCGAAGCCACCTTTGAGGTATATGCGGCAACTGTAATCTGGGATGGTGAATACCAAAGCATTCCTGTCAATGAAACTGAAACTGATCCGTTGGTCGGAATGAGCTTACTTTACGGCTACGACTTGCGGATTCAAGCTGTGGAAGGTGGCACTGTCATAATCGAAGCATTATAATCATTACTGTCGTTCTTTCTGATCAGGCTTCAGCTCCAGTTTTAACTATTCCGATTAAGCTATTATTTGCTCAATTGGCTGCAAGTAATTAATCCAATGGTGGGCAGTGGTTACCAACAGCTAAAACCCAGCTGCTCGGTGTCATCCACTGCCCACCCTACATCGACACTTATCCCTTAGTCTCCAAACTCATCAAAAAACAACCTACGGCTACCTAGGAATAAACCAGGGCTATTGTCTCCAGTGGAAAAAGCCGTGACTCCAAATAAATAAGAACCACTAAACTCAGGATTTTCCTTAGCTCTAACCGAAACTGTAATGGTTTCACCAGGAGCAACCGGTGGATCAAACACAACAGTTACTTGATCCGAGTTAGACGATTCACTTCCCCCAATATTAGCCAAAGTCAGGGATGAGCCACCAGCAAAAGAATCGCCAACAAATGCACGACTCTTTCTCGGATCAAATTTGACTTTCTCGATATTAGTTTTATTCTGGGTAATCGTTACAGCTTGCAAAGACTCTCCAGCATCTTCCGGTAATCTGAGGGTGAATTGGTACGTTGCTGGCACCCTTACTCTAGTAAAGCTCGTAGCTGCCCTAACTAAACGCGGAGCACGATTAAACACAGTCTTACCATTACCGATTTCAATCGTCTTAGCAGGTAAGCCATAAAGAGTAGTTGGTAGCAATATACCCAATAAAAAAGCACCAGAGCCTATAAGACGAGCCTTAGTTAATTCCCAACGTGCTATAGTGTTAGTCATCTCAATCACCTCTAATCAAGAAAGCGTCCGAAAGAAATTTACTATTTAACGAAAAATTGTTAATTAACCAATACCCTTCAAGGATAACTACTCTACCGGACTTAATCTTAAGTATCAGACTCTTCCGTTAAAATTACGTGATATCTAGCTTAGAAAACCATAATAAAACCGAATATAGCTTTGCTCATACCTATTAGATACACATAATTTTTTACCACTTCCAACTTCCCTACTCCCCACTCCCTACTCCCTACTCCCTATTCCCTTAACGCCAGCCAAACCAACGCATTACTGGCACTAGCAGGTAATAACTCACCCCTAGCCAAAATCCTTGTAATATAGCCAAAATAGCAAAAAAAGTCATCGGGTGATAGAAATCCAGTTTACCGGTTCTAGAAAAGGAAAAGATATTAACCACAAATCCTGCTGGCAATAGATCAGATGACACTAGACCCCCAAATACGCCACCAGTTCCTGCTGCCACCACTAAGGCATGAACAAGATTATGACTGGGTAGCCCTAATCCTAGTACCAGGAGCATTACTGTAACCGCAGTAATCCATGGCAGCAACCCCTGGTCAGGTACATAAGACAGCAATAATAGCGTAGGTACCGTTGCCTGCCACATCAACCATCCCAGGCTATAACCAAAAATACCCATTATCCCTGCCACTAAAAAACGCCGCTGCTGACCAAAGCCTCTTGCAGCCGTCAACCCCCAAGCTGTACCTAAGCCAGCCGCCGCAAACAATAGCATTTCTTGCCACATTGTTATTTGTAGCGAAGGCAAGATCATAGACAGTTCCCCAGAGAGCCAATTTGTCACTTTCTCCCCAAGACTTGTCCAATTCAATACCATAAACCCAACCGTTGCACAAAAAACTCCCCCAAAAGCTCCGAGGAACATCTCCCAGGCACTATCGAGACAGGCTAGTGCGATGGTGATCACTACTGCTAAAAATAAATGTTTTACGGATGTGATCGAGTGAGTCAAGCCTGTCACAGATTGTCTTAGTTTACGGCTAGATAACCCCAGAGCAGCTACCTGATTTCCTTGAGACGAATACACTGGTGCTGAGGAAGGTACTGGTGCTGGGATAGGTTGGTAACTAGTGCTAGGAGTCATACCTAGACGCAGATGAATCTCAATCGTAGTTGTTGGTCTTTGTTGGGGTACTACGCTGAGCATTTCATCCAGCAAGTCCGCCAAGTCATGACTTACCACTGCCTGCTCTCGCCATCGAAATTCACCAGTTACTGGGTCTTGTAAATCCTTCAACTCAATACCCGTCAGTAAATGAATCATGGTTCGGCTCAGGGCATAGAAATCAGCAGCGGGTCCAATTGCTGCACCAGCTATCTGTTCCGGTGGAGAGTAACCTGGAGTAATCAACCGAGTCGAATCGTTCTGAGAAGACTCAGAACCCACACTCAATTGTTTAGCTCCCCCAAAATCAATCGCCACTAGCTCTCCCGTGGTTTCCCGCAGCATTAAGTTTGACGGTTTGATGTCACGGTGAATCACTCCACAACTGTGCAAGACCTGTAAAATTTCTGCTGCCTGGTAGAGCCAGTCCCGCACTAATATCTCTGGACATCCCTGAGGATGATCTGTGAGCATTTGCTCCAAGGTTGAACCGTTGATTTTTTCCATCACCAAACAGTGCAGGTCCTGTGGCTCAAGACCTAGATTGACGACAAAATAGCTATCTTGGTCAACTTTGGGAATGCCTGGATGATCCAGACGTTGCAAAACATCTGCCTCTTGCTGAAATAGCTGCAATACCTTCGGTTTAGTATCTAGCAATACCTTCAGCACCTTTTCTGTATTCGACCGCAAATCCCAAACGGTGTATATGTTGGCAAATCCTCCTGAACCCAAGAGCTGGAGAGGTAAGTAGCGATTCTTGAGCTTTAACTTTGCTCCACAACCATTGCAAAAGTTGTTATCCCTTGGCTGAGGGTAGGGTGCTGGGCAATTGGGATTAATGCAATGAATTGATTCAGCAACAAATAGATGCACAATACAGCTCAAGAGACATTGTGATTTGATTTTATCGAACTGAGGAATTTTCTGATTAGTTATGAGTGGTTTTTGAATTGAAATTTTGATGAAACGACCTTTAGGTTTGTCCTAAGCACCACTGGCCGGAAAACTCCCACCGATGAAGTGAATATCACTGAAGGTTTCGATCCACAGACGAGCTCCACAATCAAGAGGGTTATCCGGTTGATACACAATCCTACACGGACCGAGGATTTCTACCTGGTTGCCATAGGTATTGTCGCCACTTCGTTTTACCGAAATCACTGGCAGCCGCTCTTCACGGCTTTTGTGGTTATTGGAGCCAATCCGATTACGATTGACATTAATTTTCGCTAAAGCAGGAGGACGACTTTTACGCCAAGTTCCTTTCGGTCCCCGGTTCTTCTTGGTAATTTGTGGCAGATAGTTGAACAGGGGAATAATCCAGAACTTACCGCTTTTATAAGCACCCCTTACTCTACCGGAGTCAATCAATTGCCGTAATCGTCGAGGAGAAATACCCAACAGAGATGCTGCTTCAGTAGTACCAACACACTTGTTCATAAGTTAATTTTCCTCTAACTTCCTTTACTCTTCCGATATCAGTATTATAACGAATCATCAAAGAATTGGCAAGGACACAACCCAGATTTAGGTGTTAGGTTTTAGGTATTAGGTTCTGGGTTTTGGGTTTTGGGTTTATTACTTATTCCTAGTATTTAAACCTAGTTAGGACTTAAGCCTAGTACCTAATGTCTAATCTCTAATGCCTAAAGCCTAAAGCCTAAAGAAATAGACCACTAAAGTACTGGACTACTATGGCCACCTATCCCGGAATTTCCAGCGACGCCTTCAAGCACCCCCTTGACCAACAAGCGGAGCAAGCTTTACGCAGTGTCCCTGGTTTTGACTTAGTTTCTCGTAAGTTTGTGGAATTTCTTTACGAGCGTCCCCAGTTTGTCTATCTTATGGGCAACAGTATCCAAGTCGGACCGCGCCAGTATGCTAATATTTATCACTTATTCCGAGAATGTGTTCGGGATTTAGATGTAAATCCCGAACCAGCCCTATTTGTTAGTCAAAACGCTCAGGTTAATAGCTATGCTTTAGGTCAAGATAATCCTTACATCGTTATCAACACTGGCTTATTAGACTTACTGAATGAAGCAGAAATCCGTACTATCCTGGCTCACGAATTAGGACATATCAAGTGCGGTCACACCATCTTAATTCAGATGGCGATGTGGGCAATGAATGCTGCCTCTATGTTAAGTGAAATGACCTTTGGCTTAGGGAATATCGTCAGCACTGGCTTAATTTTCGCCTTTTATGAATGGCGTCGCAAAGCTGAATTATCCGCTGACCGTGCTGCTTTACTAGTGATAGATGACCTGAAGACTGTGATGCAAACGATGATGAAAGTGTCTGGTGGCAGTGCTAAGCATCTACAGGAATGCAGTCTTGATGAATTTATCCGTCAATCAGAAAATTATCAAGAACTAGACCAAGACAGTCTGAATCAAATCTATAAGTTCTTACTCTATAATGGTGGTATTAATCGTCAATTTCTGAGCCATCCCTTTCCAGTTGAACGCATACACTACCTGCGAAAGTGGGCAATTTCAGAGGAATATCGTCAAATTTGTCAGGGTAATTATCAACGTGTTACCAAAAAGGGAGCAGTTGACGTTGACTCGAATCCACCATCGAACAACTCAGTCAATGAAGCGGAACAGTTGCAGCGTCAAATCCAGGAATTGCAACGGGAAATTAATCGCATTAAGAATAAGTAAGAGGGAACAGGGAATAGGGAACAGGGAATAGTGGAAAGAGGTCGTATTCATAAAATTTTGTTAGGTGCGCTCTTACCATTAATAATTAAATTCGCCACGGGTCGCACCTGTTGAATAGGCTAATTTTCCTGTCTTGGAATCAATAGCAGTAGAGTGGGCATCCTGCCCGCCCAAAAATAAGCATGAAACTGGCAAGATGCCATTTCCACACTCAAAAATAAGCATGAAACTGGCAAGATGCCAGTTCCACGCCCGAAAATAAGCATGAAACTGCTCAAGATGCCAGTTCCACGCCCGAAAATAAGCATGAAACTGGCAAGATGCCAGTTCCACACCCGAAAATAAGCATGAAACTGGCAAGATGCCAGTTCCACGCCCGAAAATAACCATGAAACTGGCAAGATGCCAGTTCCACGCAAGATGCCCATTCCACCGATCGCACCGCTCCCGACTCCCGACTCCCGACTCCCGACTCCCAATTCCCTACTCCCTACTCCCTACTCCCTACTCCCTGCTCCCTTTGCTCCATGTTGAGAATACCAAGTGGAGAGTGCTAAGTGATGTACTTCTAACCAAGAGCAGTTATTGTCCTTGGCTAACTTAGCGCAATCTTGGTATTCTGGATGGACATTCATAATTGTTTTGTGAGGTGAGCGATCGCTCCAAGCCACTTTCACACTAATTTGGCCATACTTAGTCTGTACCTGCTGGATTTCCCGAGGTAAGATCGCTCGTTGCTGAGTCAGACGTCGCACGCCTAAGGTAGTGGTTTCTCGGAATAATACTGCCTGACAGGCGTCTAGATCTTGAGGATGACAGATGACACTGAGCAGGATACCTGGTCGAGATTTCTTCATGCCAATAGCTTGAGTAAACACATCCACAGCACCAGCGTTAAATAACTCTTGGAATACATAGCCAATGGCTTGAGGATTGAGGTCATCAATTTGAGTCTCTAGCACTGAGATAGTTTCTAGGGAAGAGTTAGCAGAAGAAGAGTTAGCAGAAAGGGATGACTGGTGTAGGGTTTGTGGGGGTAAGTTTGACGGTTTAACCTTAAACTTGCCAAGATTGACGGCTTCTGACGATTCACCAATCCACAATCGCAACATATTGGGAATGGGTAATTGTCGAGAACCGGCACCATTACCTATTTTTTGGATAGTCATTGCTGGTGGTGAACCAAAGCTAGTGGCTAAGGTAACCGCAATAGCTGCTCCCGTTGGTGTTACTAATTCCCGCTCAATCCCATTGCTGTAAACTGGCACCTGACGGGATTCCCACAATTTCAGTACTGCTGGTACTGGCACCGGTAGCCGACCATGAGCTGCCCATACTGTCCCACCACCAGTGGGCAGTGGAGAACAATAGATTTGGTCAATTCCTAGCCAATCTAAGCCTAAGCAAGTACCAACTATATCGATAATGGCATCAGTAGCGCCTACTTCATGGAAGTGAACTTTTTCTGGGGAAATACCATGAACAGCTCCTTCGGCTTCTGCTAGTTTCCGGAAGATAGCAAGAGTCCACTGGGATACTCTTGAGGGTAATTTTCCTGCTGTAATTAATTTTTCTATGTCTGGTAAGTGTCGTGTGGGATGATGATGATGATTCTGCTCAGGTGTATTGATCTCTGTTATGCCTGACCTGTGTTGATGGTGGTGTTTATGGCCGTGTTGATGGTGGTGTTCATGGCCGTGTTCCTGTTGATGGTGATCATGCTTATAGTTTTGATCTAGTAAATCTACATCAACTTTGGTTGCCAACTGACCATTGTGGTGTACTTGGCTAAGTCTTAAGTGATACTCTTGCTCAATTCCGAGTGCTGCTAGCTTTTCCACTAAATATTCCCACGGTACACCCGCAGAAACTAGTGCTCCTAGGCACATATCACCAGCAATTCCAGTGGGACAATCTAAGTAAGCTAGCTTTGTCATTCTAGATCGTATTGATTAAGACTATTTGATTCAGATAAAAGGATTTGAAGCAATTCATCCCCTATAAACCCGCTTCGGTCTAGATCAGGGAATTCTGGCAAGATCTGGCTAACTATACTGACATCTGAGTCAGAAAACCCCAAACTGGCAACACACTTAGGTGGCAGTAGTTTTTAATCCTTTGGCAGAACCGTGTCTATGTCTGGCCTTGGTGAATTTTCCCAAGGTTAGGCTTTAGCAATTCAATATTGAGGAATTCAACAATATTTATGGCTACTATTTATACTATCCATCCGGAAACACCTCAAATACGTCGAATAGAGAAAATAAGAGAGTATCTGCAAGATGGTGCAGTGATGCTCTATCCCACTGACACTGTCTATGCGATTGGTTGTGATTTACATGTGAAGTCCGCAGTGCAACGAGTTAGGCGTTTGAAGCAACTATCCAATGATAAACCCCTGACGTTTTTGTGTTCGTCTTTGTCCAATATTGCTAAATATGCTCGGGTAAGTGATCCAGCTTACCGGATTATGAAGCATTTGATTCCGGGACCGTATACCTTCTTGTTACCAGCAACCAAGTTAGTACCTAAGCTGGTGATGAGTCCCAATCGTAAAACTACTGGTATCCGAGTCCCAGATCATAACGTTTGTCAGGCGTTGCTTTCAGCTCTAGGTCATCCAATTATTTCTACCTCAGCTCATCTACCGAATCAGGATGGTGACACTCCAACGGTGGGATTGGAACCGGCTAAACTATTTGATGCTCTCGATGGTCTCGTAGACATCATTGTGGACAATGACTTAGAAGCGAGATTTCAAGTCTCAACTATCCTCGACCTGACTGGTTCAGAACCGATGATGGTGCGGCAGGGTTTGGGATGGGAGGAAGCGTACGCTTGGATTTAGGTAGTGCTTTAGCTAGTGATTAACTAGTCAGCTCAGGTTGGGTAATGAGAGTATTAAGCACCACTTGACTACAACAAAACCTTAGTCGTTTACGGAAAAGTCATCACTAGTTCAGTCAGTTTCTGGATTGACCACTGCTCAGGTTTTGGTCATCCTGAATCAGCTTGATGCTGGAAAGTCTTGAACGCTATATCTAGTAAGGATTTCAGCCTTAGGTAATCCGACGGAAACTACAGGAGTGCTGGGGGTCACAACTAGTCAGCTTAGAGTAGTCACACACTCACCCGACCAGGGCTAGACTCACGAGTCTACATTTAGGGTGGACAAGGACAAAGGACAGCGAACCACTCCAAGGTTTGTAGATCACATTCACACACATTTCCTCTGTTGCTTGTTTCATGGCAATTCTGTGAATCTATTTTTGGGGGCAATACCATGCAAGTCAAAACTGTTACTAATAATCAAAATTCCGCTACTAATAATCAGGCTCCGGAAATTACTCTAGATCATCAAACCCAAAACTTGACCCAGGTCTTAGTGGAGGAACTCCAGTCGGAAATTGGAACTAAATCCAGAAGTATTCAAGCGGTTGCCCACCGGATCACCTTGGAGGTAGAACGGATTTGTACTAAGAGCGATCGCATCCAGAATTCCGGTGAAATTGATACTTGGAAGTTAAATCTAGCACGTCACCGACTGCACAAATGTCTGTCATACTACAAACTAGGTTCTCGGCAGGGTCGTGTGGAACTCCATAGTAACCTGAGTACCATGGTTTATCGCCATGTGGCACCGTCCCAATCTCAGTTAAACTTTTCTGCTCGATACAATTTGATTGAGGACTTTTTACAGGACTTTTACGCTGAGTGCCTCAAAGCCTTCCGCCGGGAAAATCCTGTCGATTGTGACTACACTCCCCGTACCCAGCTAGAACTAGCAGAGTACATGGGCTTTAGTGAGCAATATGCTAAGCGACGCATTACCCTACGTGGTCGCGGTAGCCAGCAGTTGATTGTACTCAGAGCACAAAGCTTTTCCCGACGTCAGCCTAATGAAACCCCTGTGGATATTGAACAGGCTGTGGAGTATGGTAGGGATGAAGAAGCCCAAGAGCACAACCGTTCAGCTACTGTACAACAGGTACGCTCAAACCTGATTGAGAAAACCATTGACCCCAGCGATGCTGTTTTACGCGATCGCATTATCTCTGAGTTGATCAAATACCTAGAGTCTAACGGTCATAATGACTGTGCTGATTATCTAGTGCTAAAGCTGCAAGACCTGGCTGCACCAGAGATTGACGAAATCATGGGTCTAACACCCCGTCAGCGGGATTATCTACAACAGCGCTTTAAGTACCATGTAGAAAAGTTCTCTCGTTCAGCTCAGTGGAAATTGGTACACCAATGGCTAGGAGCAGACCTGGATCAAAAACTAGGGATGTCATCGAAGCAGTGGGATATCTTTGTGGCTCAACTCGATAGCCAACAGCTAGCGTTACTGCCCCTGAAACAGGCGCAAAAGAGTGATCAAGAAATTGCCAAAGCTCTCAAGTGTACCCAAAAACAAGTGCAAAAGCGCTGGACTAAGATTTTGGAACTAGCTTGGAAGACTCGTAACTCAGAAATTGGCCATGGCAATTAGAATCGAATCTCCTTCTGGAACTAAGTAAGGAGGAGAGTTAGGTAAAGCTTAAGTAGTTAAGCCAACACCGATAAAGTATTAAGTTTGCTATGGTTATGTTAACAAGTGAAAACTCGTACCGCGTATTTCTATTTATTTTTATTCTAGGTTTTAGGCTAATGGAATTCGGGATTAGGTACACCAGGGGCAGTTGACAGCTTCCGTGCTCAAGTCGGGGCGCTTCATACGCTGGTCAGAAGCACAGAGCGATTTAACCTAGAGCGATTTAACCTAGAGCGATTTAACCTAGAGCGATTTAACCATTGGCCTAGACCCTTAAAAGTATTTCGCGGCTGCAGATCCAATCTGGTCAATCAACCAATAGTCATTACAGTAAGTATCTATGGTAGTCAATATTGCTCAAGGGTCTGCTTCACCTAAGATAGCAGCAAAAAATCAACAAGCTCTCCGCCAAGTTTGGGAAATGATTGAGCCTGATAGCTGTCCCTATCGCTACAATTTCCATATGCACACGATTTACTCTGATGGTCGGCTCAAACCGGAAGAGTTGATCAAGCAAGCAATTACCATTGGTCTTAAGGGACTTGCCATCACCGATCACCACTCCGTTGGTGGTTATCAAGTTGCTCAAGCTTGCATAGAAAAATGGCAGCAGGAGTCATCTTTCTGTGATTCATTACCCCACTTCTGGACTGGTGTCGAAATTACCGCCAACCTCCTGAATGATGACGTTCATATCCTCGGTTATGCCTTTGATCCAGAACATCCTAGTTTAAAGCGCTATTTCACTGGCATCGCACCGACCGGTAATGATGCTGAAGCTGGTGCAGTGATTGATGCTATCCATCAGGCTGGTGGTTTAGCAGTGTTGGCTCATCCAGCCCGTTACCGTAAGTCAGCAGATGAGTTAATTGCTGCTATAGCCAACTTAGGCATTGATGGTGTTGAAACTTACTATGCCTACACTAATCCTGAACCCTGGCAACCTAGTCCAAAACAAACTAAGCAGGTGAAACAGTTGAGTGCTACCTACAATCTATTTAATACTTGTGGCACTGATACTCATGGGTTAAGCTTGCTCAAGCGTATTTGAAACGGAAATCTATTTTGACTTCTGTGGTTGTGGTCACTATCACTAAACGACTTAAGCCGTAAACTGGTATACATTTAGCGATACATTGACAAGTGTGATCTCAGATCTAATTATCACCTTAAAGGTGGACTGGTTACGGCTGGGTTTTTTTCAAGGCTGCGCTATCTTTGGTAAGAAATTAGCGCCAGATTTCTGGCGTTGTTAATGCTATTCCTTGTTGTAGCCGAGTTCGAGATCAGGGATTAGCTAGCTTAGGCCGTGGGGGAAATTCGATGCTCCTTGGCCTTTGGGCCACGCTACGCGAATGGAGCCGCTACGGGAACACAAAAGCGGCAGCAATCTTCCATAAAAACTTTCCCCGCATCTGTTCGATACATACAATATTTAATTTGTCAACCTCTATTAATCGACTGATAGTCCAGATTGATGGGACTTTTGCTATCAATACTGTGACTAGCTTTATATTTCTGGGAATTATATAAGTAAGCTCTCCTGAGATAGCTCAGGTAGCTAGAGGTTGAGACTATAGCTTCAGCCACGACTATTGAAGCCATTACATGGTGATTGGCAGTCGGAAAATCAGCTGGATAAGTTTCAGCTCAGACTCTGGATTGAGAAAGTGGTGCGACAAGGGGCGATGTTCTGTCGCCAAGGGAAGGCGCACCCAGAGATAGGAAGAAAAAAACGGTTTTTGGAGAAGACTATGATTAAGCCAGAAAAAGATTTTTGCTTCTGTACTTTAGCTCTCCGTAGTAAGTATCGCTCTCTTGCCAAAAAACTAGCAGGAGATTTAGAAAAGTATGCTCCAGGAAAATTATTAATAGTTGCCACAGATGATGTCAACGATTTTAATAACTGTAAGAACGTTTCAGCGTTTAAACACCAGCAAACAGGAATTCTTCATTGTTATCATGACAAACGTTTTGAGGTTGAGAAGGCTTTGTCAAGGTTTAGTGTAGCCATACAAATTGATGCTGACACCAGGATTGTAGGTAGCTTACCTGAAACCATTGAAGTATTGCCCGGAATTACAGCAGGACATCAAGCAAATCTTGTCAAGCATGTAGAAAAGTATAATCCGGAAAGATTAAAGCCCCTTAAACAGATAGCCTCTAAGTTAGATATCCCATTAGACAAGGCAATTTATATAGGAGAATCTTTAGTGTTTGTTTCTAGAGATGGTGGCAAAGAAAAAGAATTTATTAAACAATGGGGTATGATCGGGCGCTATTTTGAGTTAAAAGGTATTCATGGTGGCGAAGGCATTATCTTAGGACTGGCGGCTGCTAAGGCTGGATTGACTATTAGCAGAAGTTCTAGCTGGGACAGGATTAATGAAGTCAAGAAACATCTGGATGCTTCTCATGAGAAAACACAGAAAACGTTTTGGGATTCCCTGAAACGCAAACTGGGCTATCACTATAATTTTAATCGAGCCAGGGTAGCAGCATTAAAAGATTTTGAATTTTACTACCGATAATATAGCATTTGGTGAGGTACTTTCGTCCTAGGTTTTAGGGAGTAGGGAGTAGGGAGTAGGGAGTAGGGAGTCGGGAATAGGGAATAGGGAACTTCGGATCAGGGAAGAGCGATGCAGTGAGGTTTTGGGGGTAACCCCCAAGAGCTCACTGGCGTGGTTTTCACGGGGCTGCGTGCCCAACTTGCTTCCCCACACAGCCCCAAAAGCATGAGAGACCGCATCAAGAAGCCATTTGGTCATCGAACAATCTATTTTTTTTTAGTCTAATGAGGTACAAACAATTTTTACCATCTTACCTCTTACCTCTTCTGACTTCACTGCTCCCTGCTCCCTGCTCCCTGCTCCCTGCTCCCTGCTCCCTACCTCACAGGGGTAGGTTTTTTACAAACAGAGGAGTAAACGCTCAGATGAAGAGGTA
>NZ_MKZS01000001.1:7306283-7317570 GCF_001942495.1 Moorena bouillonii PNG | reverse complement strand
CCCCATCTCCCCATCTCCCCATCTCCCCATCTCCCCATCTCCCCATCTCCCCATCTCCCCACACCTTTAAAACTGGAAGTAAAGAAATTCCGAAACTCTGTTAAGAGATAGTAGGCAAAATGTAGCGATTAAGCCAATACCTGTTGCCCAGTACCAGCTAGGCTTGAAGTGTTTCATGATTTGCTGGGTATTAGGCAAAAAGGTAACCCCTAGGATTAGTCCGAATAGTACCATAAAGGTCTTTTCTAAACCTATAGGTGGCAGAAGAACGTTCATCTCTTGCCACTCCTGAAATTGGATGCCTAAGGGGGTTAACCAACCCAAGGTATTTTGATAAGTAGTAGGTAAGATAACGCCCTTGAGTCCTACCATTGCCTGTAATATTCCTAGACCTTCACTAATAGTCGTCGCCCTAAACAATACCCACGTACTCACCACTGCTAAAAATGTCAGGATCCAGGCTATAATTTTCGGCATCGATAGCTTCATTTGCCGCCAGCTATGATTAATTACCAGAAATAAGCCATGGAGTCCCCCCCAAATCACAAATGTCCAGCCAGCACCATGCCACAATCCTCCGAGAAGCATTGTAGCTAATAAGTTACCATATTGACGTAGACGACCGCGACGATTACCACCAAGAGGAATATATAAGTAATCCCGGAGAAAATTGGACAAAGTGATGTGCCAACGTCGCCAAAAGTCACTGATAGATCTCGCTTTGTAGGGGGAATTAAAGTTAATCGGTAGGCGGATATTTGTGATTAATCCTAAGCCAATGGCCATGTCAGAGTAGCCGGAAAAATCGAAATACAGTTGAAAGGTATAACTCAATGCCCCCACCCAGGCTTCTACAAAGCTGAGTTGGTCAGTATTGTTAAAAATAGTGGCTACCCAGGGAGATAGATTATCTGCGATCGCAACTTTTTTACCTAAACCTAGGATAAAGAGGCTCAGCCCCATTCCCATGTTTTTCCAGGAAAACAGGCTATTGCGTAACTTCTCAAACTGGGGCAATAGTTCATCGTAACGGAGAATTGGACCGGCTATCAGTTGGGGAAAGAAAGACACAAACAGGCTATAGGTCATAAAATTATACCTACACTTTTTCGTTTCCCCACGATAAGCATCAACAATATAGGCAATTTGGGTAAAGCTATAAAAAGAAATCGCTAAAGGAAGTAAGATTGGTGGAATAGTGATACTTGTGCCTAAAATATAGTTTAATGAATCTACGAAAAAATTAGCATATTTGAAATAGCCCAAAATCGCTAAATTAAAGCAAATACCTATCCAAAGCAGCAGTTTAGTTTGCTGTTTATAACTAACTACTGTAGATACTATGCTTGAGATTTTATCTGGTTTATCAGGAGCCGCACTATCCTCTCCACTTCCTTCGTCTAACAGAATTACTAGCTTCTCTATCTGTTTGCCAATGACATAGTTACCACTAATTGAAATTATTAACAGAGGCAGATAAGTAATTTTCCAATAACCATAAAAAAATAGGGATGCTAACGTCATCCATACCCAGGTAGCTTTAACCACACGGAAGCGACTTAAGCCAAAAAAAACCACCAGGGTAATGGGAAGAAAGCCGAAGATGAAAGCGTATGAGTTGAATAACACGGTAGATGACTCTCGGTAAGTAGGAAATGCTAGGAATATTGCTGTTTTTTAACAGTCAATAGTGAATAGTTAACACTAAATAGTCAAAACGAAACAGTAAACAGTAAACACTAAAGAGTCAACGGTCAACACTCAAAAAATTTTTGGATAAGGGAAAATAATTTTATAAACACCCTGCATGTCCCTTACCTTGTCCGGTGTCAATGGTTCTAGTCCATGACGTCCATCTCAAAGGTTTTTAGGTAAGGGAAAATAATTTGTAAACACCCTGCATCTCCCTTACCTTGTCTAGACCACGAGTTATATGGGTAAGTTCACCCATGCTGGCCAATGGGATCGCCCTTGAATTCCAGGAAAATACAGTTGTTGATTTTATCATAATTATGATTGAGTGGGTGAAGGAGGTTCTCTCCATCAATCTCAAATCACCAATCAGGATATCTCAGGATATCAAATTATGCTTCTATTAGTTGAGCCAATTTGGCAAAATTGTGGTGATTTACTAACAAAGCTAGATGAGCTAGTTCTATGGCTGTTGACTTTACTGTAGCGATTCCGACCTATAATGGGGCGAAGCGTTTACCATTACTGCTCGAAGGACTGCGATCGCAAATATTCCTCAACCCCATCAGTTGGGAAATTATTGTTGTTGACAACAATAGTAGCGATGATACTGCCCAGGTTATTCAAGACTATCAAAGCAATTGGGATTTATCTGTCCCCTTAAGATATTGTTTTGAACTCGAACAAGGATCAGCATTTGCCAGGTTGCGAGCTGTCCAGGAGGCTAAAGGTGAATTAATCGGTTTTTTAGATGATGACAATTTACCTGATCCCAACTGGATTGCTGCAGCCTATAGCTTTGGTCAAGAGTATCCTAAGGCAGGAGCCTACAGTGGTCAAATTCACGGTGATTTTGAAGTCGAACCCCCAGAAAATTTTGATCCCATCAAGCAATTTCTGGCAATTCGGGAACATGGACCAAACCCCCATCCCTTTCAACCCGAGCAAATCAGGCTACCCCCAGGGGCAAGCTTAGTCGTTCGTAGACAAGCTTGGCTCGATAGTGTGCCACCTCGTCCCAGTTTGACAGGCAAACTACCCGGATTATTCGTGCAGGGGGATGATTATGAGCCATTGCTGTATATGTACAAAGCAGGTTGGGAAATTTGGTATAACCCAGCCATGCATAGCTATCATCAGATTCCCCAGTGGCGTCTTCAGAGAGATTACTTGCTCACTCTCGCTCGTGGCTGTGGTTTGGCCACATGTCAGCTCCGCCTGATTAATGCTACCTTTTGGCAAAAGCCTATAGTAATTACCAAAACCTTATTGGGAAATTTGCGCCGATTTATCCTACATTTCCTTAAGTATCGAGGACAATTTAAAACTAATCTCATTGCCGCCTTCCAACTAGAATTCTTCTGGGGCAGTTTGATTAGTCCATTTTTTGTTATTAGAAAGCTTTTACAAAATAAGGGAACAGGGAGCAGGGAGCAGGGAACAGGGAACAGTGTTAACTAATAATTGAGGCAAATACTATCATTATAACACTTTTTTAATAGGTATGTTTAGATTAAAAAAAAATCATATTCAATGAAGTACAAAAACTAATTTTTACGACTCCCGATTCCCGATTCCCGATTCCCGATTCCCGATTCCCGATTCCCGATTCCCTATTTCCTACTCCCTACTCCCTATTCCCTATTCCCTATTCCCTTTGCTATCATGACCCAAATATCCTTAATTATTCCAGTTAGAAATAGGCAACACTATACTCAGACTATTCTGAGTCAAATTTTTCAGCAAATTCCTAAAGTAAATACCGATAATACCTCAGTTATCTCAGTCATCATAGTAGATGATGATTCCACAGATGGCACCCGAGACATGATTAGACGTCAATTTCCCAATGTTTACTTAATTGAAGGAGATGGCAATCTTTGGTGGACAGGTGGGATTTGTCTGGGGATGAACTATGCCATAGATAAATTAGACTCCGATTACCTAGTGTGGCTAAATGATGATATATCTNCCCGATTCCCGATTCCCGATTCCCGATTCCCGATTCCCGATTCCCGATTCCCGATTCCCGATTCCCGATTCCCGATTCCCGATTCCCGATTCCCGATTCCCGATTCCCGATTCCCGATTCCCGATTCCCGATTCCCGATTCCCGATTCCCGATTCCCGATTCCCGATTCCCGATTCCCGATTCCCGATTCCCGATTCCCGATTCCCGATTCCCGATTCCCGATTCCCGATTCCCGATTCCCGATTCACGATTCCCGATTCCCGATTCCCGATTCCCGATTCCCGATTCCCGATTCCCTATTTCCTACTCCCTACTCCCTATTCCCTATTCCCTATTCCCTTTGCTATCATGACCCAAATATCCTTAATTATTCCAGTTAGAAATAGGCAACACTATACTCAGACTATTCTGAGTCAAATTTTTCAGCAAATTCCTAAAGTAAATACCGATAATACCTCAGTTATCTCAGTCATCATAGTAGATGATGATTCCACAGATGGCACCCGAGACATGATTAGACGTCAATTTCCCAATGTTTACTTAATTGAAGGAGATGGCAATCTTTGGTGGACAGGTGGGATTTGTCTGGGGATGAACTATGCCATAGATAAATTAGACTCCGATTACCTAGTGTGGCTAAATGATGATATCTCTCTGTCAGACAATTTCCTTAACAACCTGATTGATATTTGTCAGTCTCCACTGTACAATAATACAATTGTTGGCGGTATTGTACGGGATAAAACCTATTCCGATTGGATTGTGTTCAGTGGGATGCATCAAAAACAGCCAATTCGGAGTATGGATTGTTTTGCTACAGCAGAGGCTAGGTCAGTCGATACCCTAAATGGTAATATAGCTATCATCCCCAGAGCAGTGGTCGATAAAATTGGATTTCCAGATGCTGATAGATTCAGGCATTACGGCGGTGACTTTGAGTTTGTTAGTCGTGCTCATAAATCAGGATTTAACGTGATTTTGTCAAGTAAACTCCAAGCCACTACTGATTATAATTTAAATGACTTGATTCGTTATATGCCCCCTTTATTACAATGGTATCTTCAACCGAATACAGCCAAAAGACTAGAGATTTTGAAAGGATTCACTAATTTAAAGTCAAATTATAATATCTGGCATATGGTCAATATAATTTATCAAAATTCAAAACATGTACCTTTCTGGAGGTATGCTATTTTATATGTTAGGCAAGTTATTAAACTGTTAGTCAGTGATTTTTTACTCAAGAGTCAAACTGAAACAACTCTCAAAACCTATTTGAAGCAGCACAATGCTCCAGAAGAAACTATTCAGGTGCTGATGAACCATAGAACTAATTCAGGATAATATGGTTTTAATATCTATAATTATACCGGTTTATAATGACGAAAAAACTATCAAACAGACGATTGAATCGGTTTTAAATCAGACATTTAGTAATTTTGAACTAATTGTCATTGATGATGGCTCCAAAGACTCGACATGGCCAATAATTTCTAGCATCAAAGATGCTCGCTTAAAAATTTTTTCCTATCCCAATGCTGGCGTCAACCGAGCCCGTAATCGTGGATTATCCCATGCTTCAGGGGACTATATTGCTTTCCTAGATGCCGATGATCTCTGGCATCCGGATAAATTAGAGTTCCAGTTAAACGCCTTACAAGCAAACCCCCAAGCCGCCGTTGCCTATAGTTGGACAAATTACATCGATGAATCAGGTCAGTTTTTGCGGCGAGGTAACCATATCACTCTCAATGGTAATGTTTATCCTCAGCTCTTGCTAACTGATTTTTTGGAAAATGGTTCTAACGTCTTAATTCGTAGAAAAGCATTTGACACAGTTGGTCAATTTGATGAATCCCTAACCCAGGCAGAAGATTGGGATATGTGGCTGCGGCTCGCAGCTCATTATCCCTTTGTAGCTGTACCATACCCACACATTTTATATCGAGTCTCTGCTAATTCAGCCTCTTCTGATACTGACAAGATGGAAGCAGGTTGTTTACAAGTAATTGAACGAGCCTTTGCTGCTGCTCCTGATTCTCTACAATATCTGAAAAAGCACAGCCTCGCTAACCTGTATAAGTACCTAATTTTCAAGGCTTTTGAATCCTCTCCACAAGGACACCAAACCCTAGCCGCACTCCGATTTCTTTGCCATGCCCTCAGACATGATCCAACCTTATTACTGGCAAAGGTTACCTTAAAAGTATTGCTGAAAATTATCCTATTACTTATAGTACCTGCTCCTCAGTCTACTGCATTACTGAATCGATTTCCAAGATTGTTAAATACTAGCACTATTCTCGGATATCTGCTAACAGAACCTTAGAGCATCTTGGTTTTAGGGAGCTTCGGAGCAGGCAAGTGTGGGGAGATGGGGAGATGGGGAGATGGGGAGATGGGGCAGATTTTTATTAAGGGTAATTATCCGGAGATGATATTAGTGATTGGCTCAAGACAATACTAATGGTGCGAGGTTTGGTGTTGATGAGCTGAGCCTGTTAATAACTTTCAACATAATAACCTTTAACATAAAATAGCAATTCTCTCTCCGATTAGGGACAAAGCGATCCCCCTAAATCCCCCTTAAAAAGGGGGACTTTGAGATTTATAAATGTACCTCATCAATGCAATAAACTAACCTTGGCCAAAAGGCCACGCTACGCGAACAACCTGCTAACCTTAAACACTAATAACCTTGGCCAAAAGGCCACGCTACGCGAACAACCTACTAACCTTAAACCTACTAACCTTAAACCTGCTAACCTTAAACTTACTAACCTTAAACCTACTAACCTTAAACTTACTAACCTTGGCCTTTTGGCCACGCTACGCGAACAACCTACTAACCTTGGCCTTTTGGCCACGCTACGCGAACAACCTACTAACCTTAAACCTACTAACCTTCAACAAGAATAACCTTAAACCTGCTAACCTTGGCCTTTTGGCCACGCTACGCGAACAACATACTAACCTTAAACCTGCTAACCAAAAAAAATAGCCGCAGAAATACTTTCCACGGCTAGTAATTTTCGCTTATGCACTCAATTTTCTCACCTATCTGTTCGCGTAGCGAACAGACCGGAGCCTTTGCCCTGGGGGGAAACCCCCCCAGAAATTTAAGGTATTAACGCCAAATCCAGTATCTCCTCATAATCGTAATAAATTGCCCTGGAATTCCAGTGGGCTGAAGAGGACTCCACTCCGAAAGCTGTGCATAGCCCATGGCATTAAGGATATGCATGGTATGGCTTATTTGCTGGCGAGTTCCCTTCACAATATACGGAACAAGGAATTCTTTTTCGGAAAACTCCTCAGGAGTAATCTTCCGAGTGATATCCTCTGGATTATTGTCTGAATTTGGCAGAAAATTGTGATGCATAGTCTAAAAAAGGTTTTTAGGTTTACAACTATAATAATAATGATTACAATATTATTTTTCAAGGGTTTTTAGAATGAAGAATTTAGAATGAAGAATTTAGAATGAAGAATTTAGAATGAAGAATTTAGAATGAAGTTCCCTACTCCCGATTCCCGATTCCCGATTCCCGATTCCCGATTCCCTGCTCCCTGCTCCCTACTCCCTACTCCCTACTCCATTTACCATTAATCTACACCGTTCAATCATATCAACATAGGCGGTTGATAACTGCTGCCAACTAAACCTTTCATAGACCTTGCGATGACAATTTTTACGCTTACTATCGTTATACCCTTCACTCAATACTTGAGTAATTAAATTAGCTAAACTTCCAGTTAATTCAAAATTAGCGAAATATCCTTCATTGCCTAAAACAAAGTGAGTAATGTCATAATCATGAGCTAAACAAGGTAAACCATGGGACATCGCCTCGACAATTACTCGTGGTAATCCTTCATGGAGAGAAGCTAAGACGAAAATATCAGCAACTTTATAGTAATTCGTTACCTGCTCACGAGCAACAGTTCGCACTTGAAACTGATCAACCCCTAATAGCTCTTGGCCAAGCTGAATAATTTCTGGTGATTCAGCATCCTGTTGACCTAATAATAATAGGAATGGTCTAGGTTTTGGCAAACTCGCTACTTCATTAATAATGTAGTCCATGCGTTTATGAGACTTATTAATCGCTGCCACAGAAAGAATTAAGGGTTGCTGTTTCGGTAGTCCTAATTTCTCTCGTAACCCCTCTCGTTCTAATGGTGACAGTATCTGTAATTTGGCAGGGATAAAGAATCCAGAGGGTAGTAGACTTTGTTTATCAGCAGGCTCTCCATAAGTTAACGCCTGTTTAAAGTGAATTGGTGTTAACTGCTGTACATGATCCCAACGGTAAAAAGGAGGAGAGAAGGCTCCTCCATTACGGAAAAGCAGCTTATAACTCTGTTTTGTCAAACGCCGCCAGTGCCACAGTAGATAGCCTAAGCCATCATCACTGAAGTAAATTACCTCTGGACGTTCACGATATATATGTGATAATAAACTTACGATAAATGATGCTTGTTCAATAAAGTAGCCTTCTTGTCTGACAAAATAGTCACCTTTTTTTAAAAAGTTACTTAATTGCTTAACCAATCTTCCCAGTTGACCGGCCATCCAACTATACCGTGGTAGATTCCATAATGTAATCATTTTTTCTTGAGACTTACCTCCTCCTTTAAACAGGGTGATATCAAGAGAAGATTCCTGAGATAAAGCGGCGAAGAACTCTTGGGCAAACGATTCATAGCCCCGCTGGATATGACCTAGACCAGAACAGATTAGAAAAACTTTAGTCATGGGATCGCGGATTGATTTATTCTCGGTATATAGTTAAATTGTATAGGGGAGGGAATAGGGAACAGGGAATAGGGAATCGGGAATCGGGAATCGGGAATCGGGAATCGGGAATCGGGAACAGGGAACAGGAAATAGGGAATGAAAAAACTTTGTTAACCTATCTGGTTAGCTGCTAATTATCATAATATCCTATTTCCATTGAATTTATTGCAACTTGGAAAGGCAATAGATAAAATGCAAAAATAAAGACAATAGGCAAAAGGGAAGAGGGAATACTTAATCAAGTACATAACCCTAAAAACAACAATAATTAACCCAAATTATGATTGATAATAACACCAGCAAAAAAATCGGATATCTTCCTTAATTTACCCTGTTGCCTCTTGCCTGTTGCCTCTTGCCTTTTCCCGATTTCCTACTCCCTACTCCCTGTTCCCAGATCCGCTGTTCCCTTTTTTAAACTAAATACCCCTAAAATAGTTATGATACTTAACAAGGGTTGTAGTGGAGTCAATCCTTGTGGGTGCTTGGTGTTTTATCAAGATTGACACTCCCCGCTATTTCCCCATCCCCCCATCGCCTCCATCTTTGGGATCTTCCCTGTATTCCCTCTGTTCCCTTTATTTCCGCTCTTCCACTCCCTAAGATACGGAAATCCGAATCCCTATCGGTGGACAACCCCATCTCTCCTATCAAAAGTAATCCCTCAAAATCGTTAAAGGGACATTCATCATATTAATGTAGCAATACCAATGACTGTACTGGAACAAGGCACAATCACGATTCATACTGAGAATATCTTCCCGATTATCAAGAAGTCTCTCTACACCGATCACGAAATCTTCTTGCGGGAGCTGATCTCCAACTCAGTGGATGCCATCCAGAAGTTGAAGATGGTCTCTTATGCTGGGGAGATTGACGGGGATGTGGGAGACCCGGAAATTAAAATTACCCTTGATAAGGATAAGAAAACTCTATCCATCTCTGATAACGGCATTGGGATGACTGCCGATGAGGTGAAAAAGTATATTAATCAAGTTGCTTTTTCTAGCGCTGAAGAATTTATCCAGCAGTACCAAAAGCAAGCTGACCAACAGATTATCGGTCACTTCGGATTGGGTTTCTACTCTGCTTTCATGGTGGCTCAGAAGGTAGAAATTGATACCCTATCTCACCGAGGAGGGGCAACAGCCGTGCATTGGTCTTGTGATGGTTCTCCAGCCTTTGAACTAGCGGATTCTGAGCGGACAGAACCAGGTACTACCGTTACCCTCACTATGCAAGAGGAGGAACAAGAGTACTTAGAACCCTCACGGGTTCGTCAGCTAGTGAAATCTTACTGTGATTTCATGGCAGTGCCCATCAAGCTGGAAGATGAGGTGATCAACAAGCATGAGGCACTGTGGAAGAAATCTTCAAGAGACCTGACTAAAGAAGACTATCTGGAGTTCTATCGCTATCTTTACCCATTCCAAGATGAACCCTTGCTGTGGGTACATCTAAACACTGATTATCCTTTCCTGCTTGATGGCATTCTCTATTTCCCCAAATTGAAGCCAGACGTGGATGTGACTAAGGGGCAAACCAAGCTTTTCTGTAATCAAGTGTTTGTCAGTGACAACTGTGAGGAAGTGATTCCTAACTTCCTAATGCCACTGCGAGGGGTGATTGATAGTCCTGATATTCCCCTGAATGTTTCCCGTTCTGCTCTGACCAAAGACCGGACAGTGGCTCGGATTGGTGACTTTATTGCTAAGAAAGTTGGCGATCGCTTAAAGCAACAGTATCAAGATGAGCGGGATCAGTACATCCGTTCCTGGCAAGATGTGGGTACATTCGTTAAGTTTGGCTGCATCAATAGCGATAAGTTTAAGAAACAAGTAGAAGATATTGTAATCTTCCGCACCACCTATCAACCGGTGGAAAGTTCCGAAGCTCCAACCACTGACACCCCTACTGACACCCCTAAGGTAGAAGTGCAATCCCAAGAGGGGGATGCTTGGGAGGATGTCACTCCGGATGGGGACACCGAACAGGCCAAGTCTTCTTCTTCTCAACCCTACACTACCCTCAAAGAGTATTTAGAGCGCAATAAAGAACGCCACGAAAATCGGGTATTCTATTGCACTGATGAGGCTAGCCAAGCCACTTATGTAGAACTGCACAAAAATCAAGGGTTAGAAGTCCTATTCATGGACTCCTTTATCGACAGTCACTACATTAGCTTCTTGGAACGGGAATATACAGAAGCTAAGTTCTCTCGGGTGGATTCAGACTTGGATGATACCCTTGTTGATCAGGAGCAGGAAAAAGAGATTGTTGATCCCAAGACCAACAAAACCCGTTCTGAACTGATTAAGGAACTGTTCGAGCAAGCGATTAATAAGCCTAAGGTCAATGTCCGGACTCAAGCCCTCAAGTCTGATGACCCCCAAGGCACCCCACCCGCCATGGTATTGTTACCGGAAGCCATGCGCCGTCTACAGGAAATGACTGCCATGATGCAGCAGGAGTCGGTGCAGTTCCCAGAGGAACATATTTTAGTGGTAAATACCACCCACCCACTGATTCAGAATCTAGTTAACCTCAATCAAGGCAGTATTATTCAGAGTGGCGGTCAGTCTCCCTCAGCGGAATTGGCTACCATGATTTGTCAGCATGTCTATGACCTGGCACTGATGGCCCAGAAAGGCTTTGATGCGGAAGGCATGAAGGCGTTTGTGGAACGGTCCAATAAGGTTATGACCCGTTTGACGCAAGAGTAATCGGGAGTAGGGAGTAGGGAGTAGGGAGTAGGGAGTCGGGAGTAGGGAGTCGGGAATCGGGAGTCGGGAATCGGGAATCGGGAATCGGGAATCGGGAAT
>NZ_MKZS01000001.1:7194240-7306183 GCF_001942495.1 Moorena bouillonii PNG | reverse complement strand
TTTTTCTGTATAATGCACTTTTTAAGAGTGGTCACTCCAGTAGGGTGCGTTAGGGGCGGGTTCGCCAAGACCCAAGGCTTAGTAAGTGTTGGGACAGTACGTCCCGTAACGCACCACCAGGTCAAACTCTGAATAGAGATCACCTTAAAAAGTCCGTTACTAGACACTGCCCACCCTACGATTAATCTAGTTGCTCTTGTTGTGTTCCTGGATCTCGACTAGGCTTTTCTATTACCTTGTCATTAAGAAGTCCGTTAAACAGCCATCCCCCTATTCCTACAAATAAGCCCGCTATTATGCTGATCAGAGCAAGTTTATTTGAGAGAGTCCATTTCTCCTCTGGGGGCTTATTTATAGGTCGTGGGTCGGGTTCAGGCTTATTCTTAGGAGGTGGTTGGAGAGCTGGTGTGATATCCGAGGGTTTTATCACATCATCAATTAAACTTGATACCTCAACTGTCTTATAGGGAGGACTATCACATTCAATCGTATACTTATTATTACTAATCCGCTCTCTTAATTTATCAAATTCATAGAAATAAGGATTTTGACTGTTTTTACAAGTATCACAATTACAGGGGATTAACTTACTACACCTCAATCGGTTATAAGAAGCATGGATCTTATCTAGTTCCTTAGTAACAATAGTCAACAAGTCTCGTTTATATTGACCAGTAACTCTAATTTGAATTTCTCCTTTTTCGTAATATTCAATTACTTCTGCTTTGGTGTTATCTTTGTTTAAGATAACCCCACTTCTCCACACATGTTGCTGCTGGTAAATCAACTCATGCATTTCCACAATAAACCAAGAGATAATACCTTTGGGCATGAATTCATATTTACAACGGAGAATTAGATTGTCAGATTCATCCCAATCATACTCAGGTTGATTTAAAGTTAGTAGTTGTGGCGCGATGTAGCTATCTTTACTCCCAGGGATTTGATAGCAAAGTTGAAAAGTACTCATCAAGTTTAACAGTTCCTCGTGCATATTAGCATATTTTTCTTCCGACCAAATTTTTTCTAAATCAGCGCGGTTAAAGCGACCTTGATTGCTAATAACGTCATTGTTATCTAGCACTTTATAGACAGCATCAGTAGCCCATTCCGGTTTGAGAATCACCGTTTTCTTTAATAGAGGGTCATCTTGAAAATGCAAACACACTCCCAGATCGTGTAGGTACCCGCTTAACTGTAATTTATCCTTGTATAAAGTAAACCCATTGTTTGAGCAGATCTGTAGATATTCATCCAGACTGATGTAATTACGGCTATCTTCTTCTAAAGCTTCTCTGACTTGTTTCCATGTTCTAGGTAAAGCGGCTTCTTTAATGTGGGGGAGGTTGCTCACATAAAATTTAATTTGGGTAAGAATATCCTCTAAACCTCGGTTAGTCGCTAGGTTAGTTGCTAGGGTTTCTTTCAAATTGGTAAACTGTCCCCGTAAGGCGCGCTCGTTTATGTCTATATGACGATTTTGTATCTGATTCTTGATAATTAAGAGAGGACTGTTGTCGCTTAAGAGTTCTACTATATTAAGCCAGTAGTATAAGTTTCTGTGTTCTTTCCTAGTATCTACCACTAGGGTGTAAAGAGAACGTTTGGTCAGGAAGAATTTATGAGTGGCGTGATAAATTTCTTGTCCCCCAAAGTCCCAGATATTAACCCGAAAGTCTCGACCGTCCTCCAGTGGAAATGTCCATTGGATAATGTCAATTCCTTCTGTAGATTTTTCGTTTTGTAGTTGATAGTGTGGGTTTTCTATCTTTTTGGCTAGTGTTGTTTTTCCAGCACATCCTTCACCAACAATCAGGAGTTTTGCTTCATAGATATAATCTTCTCCTTCTTTGAGTTGTCGGAAATAAGATCTGATTGCTCCAATACCATCTTCTGCAATTTCTATTGGTATATTTTTAAGGGGATTATCCCTTAAATTAAGCTGGGTTAAGTTAGATAGCTTGGTGATGGATTCTGGGACTATTGTTAATTGATTAAAGCTTAAATCAAGCTGGGTTAAAAGGATTAGCTTATTGATGGATTCTGGGATTTTTTTTAAGTTATTTGTACTTAAATTAAGCTCGGTTAAGTTGGTAAGTTTTCCGATGGATTCTGGGACTATTGTTAATTGATTAAAGTGATTAAAGCTTAAATTAAGCTTGGTTAAGTTGGTAAGCTTTCCGATGGATTCTGGGACTATTGTTAATTGATTTTTACTTAAATTAAGCTCGGTTAAGTTGGTAAGCTTTCCGATGGATTCTGGGACTGTTGTTAATTTATTACCGCTTAAATTAAGCTCGGTTAAGTTGGTAAGCTTTCCGATGGATTCTGGGACTATTGTTAATTGATTACCGCTTAAATTAAGCTTGGTTAAGTTGGTAAGCTTTCCGATGGATTCTGGGACTGTTTTTAATTGTTTTCCGCTTAAATCCAATACTTCCAACTGTGATAAATTAAAAACTTTAGTTAGTATTTCAGTGAAATTAACATCATCGTTAGACAAAAAATTACTGCTTAAATCTAACTGTTTAAGCTGCTTCTTTTTTGCTTCTCTTATTTTCTTAACAAGATGTTTTGGTCCAGCCATTTTTATTAATTCTTAATTATCAATTATAGTGGTTTGAAATTAGGCGAGGTACATTTTTTTTAGAGAGCAGGGAGCAGGGAGCAGGCAAGAGGCAAGAGGGAAAAAAACCTATGTACCTCATTAAACTAAAAACTGCTATACTTATGAAGTTCGTAGGGTGCGTTAGGGACGGGGGAGCCATGATTGTAGTGTTAAGATAATCCCTCCCGTAACGCACCATCTGGTCAAACGGCAAAAATGAGATGCACCCTTCCAATAATACCACATTTTAGCACATAACTAATGTCAGAAGTCACAATTAACTTACCTGAAGACGTTTTGAGCGCCCGTCGCCTTCCCCCAGAAGAATTTGTGCAGGAAATGCGGCTTGCTGCTGCTATCTACTGGTATCAAAAGCGGGAAATCTCCATGGAAAAAGCAGCCTCCGTCGCTGGGTTAAACCGTAGGGACTTTCTGGCCGCCCTAGCCCGCGAACAAATTGATGTCTTTGCTGTTGACTTTGACGATCTAGAGCGCGAGATGAACCGTGGCTGAACTTCCTGCTACCAGCACCTGCTCACAGATAAAAAAGTTATAATTTGGGCGTTGCGTCAGTCTTTGAATGAATATTCGTAGAGTGGGCATCCTGCCCGCCCGAAAATCTATTGAAACTGGCTTGATGCCAGTTCTACGCAAGATGCCAGTTCTACGCAAGATGCCAGTTCTACACAAGATGCCAGTTCTACACAAGATGCCAGTTCTACACAAGATGCCAGTTCTACACAAGATGCCAGTTCTACACAAGATGCCAGTTCTACACAAGATGCCAGTTCTACACAAGATGCCAGTTCTACGCCTGATGCCCATTCCACAGCAAGATGCCTATTCCACCTCACTCTTAAAATCATTCCATTATTAAGCAACGCCATAATTTGAGTCGATTAGTAACTCACTAAAACGGGATTTATCTGTAGAGTAATGCTGAGAACAAAATGTTGGTATCAACTATAACTGGTTGGTTTTGTCGAATCACAATTTACTACTTATCAAGTTTAGATTTCACCTTAGACCAAACCGTAGAGTCAATCTCATCAGCTAATTCAGCCGCCACCTCTTCTGTGAGTTGACTGCGCTGGCTGATTGAGTTGAGTTCAATATAGTTTAGGAGTTGGGTCAGTTGCTGATAATCAATTGCTGTCTTATCAATCTTGATGATGATCGTTTGGTCCTCAACACTAAGATTGTAATAATTATTTTTAGACATAATTTATAATTCCATACAGTAGTATTGTAATATATTCTATATGCTATACCAAAGGGAACAGGGAACAGGGAACAGGGAACAGGGAGTAGGGAGTAGGGAGTAGGGAAAAGGGAACAAAAATTATCACAATTCATTTAGGATTGGTATATCTATAGCTCTTTTTACTTTAATGAGGTACAAATTTGTTTTCCTGTTCCCTCTTCCCCTCCTGGGAGGGGTTAGGTTTGGGTTACTCTTCCCTGTTCCCTGTTCCCTGTTCCCTGTTCCCTAAAACCATAAACTCTGTACCTCACCAAATAAAAAACCGCTATGTAACGATTCAAACCGCTAAAAATTGCTGAATCACATCCTGACTCAGTTCACTAGTCGCGCCAGATGCCACAATTCCACCCTTCTGCATAGCATAGTAGCGGTCAGCTTGTCGGACAAAATGTAGATGCTGCTCCACCAAGAGCACAGAAATCCCAGTAGTTTCAATAATCCGGCGCACAGCCGCTTCAATTTCCAAAATAATCGACGGTTGAATCCCTTCGGTAGGTTCGTCTAACACTAATAACTGAGGACGTCCCATTAATGCCCGTGCGATCGCTAATTGTTGCTGTTGTCCACCACTCAAGTCACCACCCATCCGGGACAACATTGATTTTAAGACTGGAAACAGCTCAAAGATATTGTCTAGGATGTCGTCTTCAGTCTTTCTACCCCCTCGACGTGCTTCTAAACCCAGCAATAAATTCTCTTTCACCGTTACCCGAGGGATAATCTCCCTCCCCTGGGGAACATAGCCAATCCCTAATCTGGCTCGTTTATCGGTAGATAGTTTGGTCAGGGGTTGACCAGCAAAGGTAATGGTGCCAGTGCGGGGTTTCAGTAATCCCATAATCGTTTTGAGTAGAGTAGTTTTGCCCACACCATTCCGTCCAATCAGGCAAACCATTTGTCCTGCTGGTACATTCAAATCTACATTTCTGAGAATGTGGCTTTCACCGTAGTAGACATTTAAATTGGAAATTTTCAGCATAAGAGTTTTTTAGAATTTAGAATTTAGAATTTAGAATTTAGAATTGGGAATCGGGAATCGGGAATCGGGAATCGGGAATCGGGAATTGGGAATTGGGAATCGGGAATCGGGAATCGGGAATTGGGAATCGGGAATCGCAAAAATCCCGATATATTGGATTAACTCTTGCCTATTGCCTATTGCCTATTGCCTTAAATGCCATAACCCTTTACCCTTTACCCTTCTCCTACTTCTGCTTCTAAGCTTTTTACCACTTCTGCTGGCAGATCCAACAGCTTCACTAAGTTTTGGTAAGCCGCTGCTTCAGCATCGTTAATTTTTGGTTCGGTAGGTGTACGGGAACTTGATTTAATCACTTCATAAGCTAGCTTCACGATTAGTTTTCGTTCTTCAATACTTTCTATTTCAGTAGTCAACTCTTCGATAGGAACATTAAGTGCTAAATAATTCTGTAATTCTTGTTGTAATTGTTGCTGTTGTTCTGCATCTGTAGCAAACACTTGGCTAAAGCGAGATATCATCACATCAACTTCTTCTCGTGCCAGATTACCATCAGACCAAGCCATAGCAGACACAATCCGTAGCATTTTCATTTGCTCTGCTGTAATCGATGGCTTTTGTCCTAAATACACTTCAATCACCCTGGGGTCATTTTGGACTTGATCCATTGTGCCTTCACACAACACTGAACCCTGATGTAACACGGTTACTTGACGAGCAATCTGGCGCACGAATTCCATATCGTGTTCAATCACAATAATGGAATGACTCTTGGCTAGAGCTAACAGCAAATCTCCTACATTTTCTGTCTCTTCATCGGTTAAACCAGCCACCGGTTCATCTACTAGTAATAAATCCGGAGCCTGAGCCACTAACATCCCAATCTCTAACCGCTGTTTTTCCCCATGGGAGAGTAACTCGGCCAGTAAATTCGCTTTTTCCACTAACCCAATGGTTTGCAGCAAACCCGCTACTGTCCGTTTTTCCCCCGGTAATGTACGTCCAAACAGGGTGGAAAAGACATTTTTATCACGATTGCAGGCTAAATCTAAGTTTTCCCGAACCGTTAGATTTAGGTAGACTCGTGGTGTCTGAAATTTTCGACCAATACCTAAGCGAGAGATTTGGTGTTCTGATAAGCCTCGCAAATCCTCTCCCTTAAACAACACCCGTCCCTCCGTTGGCTGTACTTTCCCAGTCACTACATCCAGAAAGGTAGTTTTCCCAGCACCATTAGGACCAATCATCACTCGCAATTCCCCAGTATCCATACTAAAGTTAAACTGGTTAATTGCTTTGAAGCCGTCAAAACTTACAGTTAAGTTATCAATTTCAAGAATTTTTGAGTTCATTGTTTTTAGGGAATAGGGAGTAGGGAGTAGGGAATCGGGAATCGGGAATCGGGAATCGGGAATCGGGAACATTTTGAAACAGATATGATATATTAACCAGATAATTCATAATCTCCCCATCTCCCCATATCCCAACCTCCCCATCTCCCCATCTCCCCATCTCCCCCTCTCCCCACCTCCCCATCTCCTTATCTCCCCATCTCCCCATTTTTTTTCTCTGGGGGTGATGGGTTTTTGGCTTAATGTGGGTAGGTTAAGTCTATGGTTTTTTGGTAAGCGGGAATAGTCTTCCTTTAGAGGAGGTACGAAAATCCTAGCTTGGGTAAACTGTTAACAAATCTCGGTTGTGTTTTTGGGAAATCTCGATAGTATAATTAAATATTTAATAATATTATCTATTCGTAGGTAGACCTAACCCTATGGGGTTAACCGTTGATAGGTAACCCTTTGCTTTGTTGAAGCATTTGAATATAGGACTACCAATTAAGGTGTTTGACATTGATACAAGCAGCAAAAGCTCTTGTAGTCAACTATTGCCTATTGCCTATTGCCTTTTGCCTATTGCCTTTTGCCTTGAGCTATATCATCTAGGGTGCTTGAACTAGTTCGTCTTTAGGAATCTACTCAGGAAATGTGACAGGAAAATCCCTATGTCAACCAGGAAGTCAACCAGGAAGAAGTTAGCGAATGCGATCGCAAAACTACTCAAACAGGTAGTCAAACTCTCTCAAGCCATCACCAAACCCTTGATGCGTTGGCTGTTGCGTAGCTTATTTATTTTACACCGTCGCTCCCGGGTGGCAACAGCCGGGTTTGTGTTGCCTACCGCGATTATGGTGACCTTGGTGGTAACCTTGCTGGTAACTGCCATTGTGTTGCGCTCCTTTGACCGGGTCAAAAATGCCAGTAATTATCGGGTTAATCAAGCGGTGTTCAATGCCGCCGCTCCAGCCATTGAGAGGGCTCAAGCGAAATTGGAAGCCTTGTTTGATGACCCCACCCTGCCCCGCTCCACCCCATCAGAGGAAGCCTTGGAAAATGCCTTCAACAATCCCAAATACAACTTTGGTGATGAAAAGCGTTTGACCCTCGAAGACGGTGGTGAAAATATAAATACTGCCTGGAGGTTTCCGGTTGATACGGATAATAATGGCAAATTCGATAGTTACACCCTCTACGGAATTTACTTCAAAAGTCCAGATCCATCAAAAGACGAAAAAGTACGAACCCCTCTACAAGCGAGAACCCCGCCGATGGGGGAGTCGAACAACAACAAGGGATGTGAAGCAGCTGCTAGCACTAGCGCTAGCCTAGTGGATAATTCCGGGTGGTTTAGGTCCGGGTCGAAATTAAAGAAAAGTATATTTGTTTACACCGCAACCGTTCCGATTGTGGATGAAAAAGATAAAGGAGATCTAGGTGATTCAGCCGAGACTTACAAGGGTGAGGCCGGATTCTCAGCTCTAGAGTATCAGCAAGACCGAGCCAGAATTCCCCTGGCCAACAATGCCATTGTCTACGAAGATGATTTACAAATCACTCCTGGAAGTGGCATCCAGATTAATGGCCGGGTTTTTACTAACGGGAATTTTCTCACCGGTAATGGTAACAATCAGTATTTTCAAGTCAGTAGCCCGGAATCTTGCTACTACACGGAAGAAAACAGCAAGATCGTTGTCGGGGGCAACATGGCCTTTGGTCGTGTAGATCAGGAGCAAGATCAAGACGGAGGATTCATACATCTGTTCAATGGGGAGGGAGCACCGGCAGTCGTCGAGTTAGAAAATAATGATACATCGGTTAATGAACCACCCAATGAGATTGGCAATAACAGCCAAGCCTTCACCGCACGAATTAATGCTCTGGTAACCAAACAGTTTAACAAGGGTGAGGGTACTGACCCACAGGAAGTATTTGAAAAGTACGACAAATTTAAAGATGAAAATGAGCGTAAGAAACAACGGAACAAAGCTCTAGAGACATACTTCAAAGACCGCACCCGTCGTGTTCCCTATGGTGAAGTTGGCCCTGAAGTTGACCTGACTCAAAACCCTCCAAACGCTACTCTCGAAGGCCAAAACCGTGACGAGCTTCGACCCCAGGATGAGTGGATATATCCCTATGACCCAGATAATGGCACCAGTAACAATGGCCTGACTCTCAATATCAACGGAAACAACCTCAAGCCTGCAGCAACGGCACCAAGCGAACAACAGGATGAAGGTCAGGAACTAAACATTGGCGATCGCGTTTTGATCGGTCATGGCTTACCCGCTCGATGGTGGGATAACACAGCAGGGGAATTCCAGGGTGCCAGAGCTGAACAAGATGTGCTCACACCAGGTGGGGTTAACGTTGAGTGGGATATACCTCCGGATCAGGGTGAAAATAATCGCTTCCGCACTACCCAAGTCACTCCCTTGTCTGACTTAGGGGATACTGACCGCAATGGTTTCTGGGAAGAAGCAGCGGCCAGGCAACCGGTTCAAGCCCTGGAAGGGTATGGGGGATTGCGGGTAGTCACCGGTGCTGGAATTTATGTGGATGATGATGAGTTGGGTCTGACGAGAACCAAAGGAGAACCTATATTCCCTCGCAATAATAATGATGGTCGCCCTGACTTGGAGTCTTATTTACCCCCTCCTGGTTGGGATATTAGGTTTGTGGATCCACAAAGTCAGCGTAACGATAACAGAATACAGCTAGATGATATACTCGATCAATTTGATCCAAGCGAACCCCCCATACTGGTCTGGCCAGATACCATGCCCATGCATGGTGGGGTAGGTGGTGATTTAACTGGTAATAATGGTGATGGTCCTGCTGGTATTACTGACGCTAACCAGAAAAGTGACCTGTTGATGAGGGCAAGTGCCGTTTATCACTACACCCAAAACCCAGAAGAAGATAACCCAGAAGAAGAAAATTTTGACCAAGAACCGATTGCCTGTGTGAGTAGCTACTATGACCCCACAGATGAACAATCGGCTCAAAATAATGTTGACTATTATCTTGATCCATTGGGGCAGGTAGGGCCCAATCAAAATGGCAGGTCTAACAATGGCATCGTTTACACCTTTCCCGGTAGAACTTTTGATAGACCAACACTGGAACGACAAGCCCGATTAGTATTTCCCAATGGGCGTCTTGCCAATGAACCCTTGAAAATAGCCTTAGACAAAGCAGACAATGACCGCACCCTAGCTGATAATTCAGCCATTGATACCGCAATTTGCGCCCTACAAATTTTAGACAACCCTACAGCTAATCAAAGTCAGGCAGCGATCCCTGACCGAGCAATCTACGAACAGTCCTTTCTGAATGCCAGACAAGTCCAGGAAATTGAGGATCCTAACACTCCCCAGCTCTATGACCTAGCCATAGAAGACCGTCAGCCTCTGGAAATCAGGGCGACAGTGTTGGATCTCGATAAGCTCAGAACAAAAAAAACAAGTGGTAAATCACCCAACGGTCCCAGCCCAGAATATCTGCTACCTAATAGCGGGATTATCTACGCCACCCGTGATGATGCGTTACTAGACCTCAGTAATAAAGATCCTAACGCTACCCCTGAAGAAAGGAGGCGCTTAAGTTCTGTAGACTTTAAGCTAGACCCCACTCGCCGTCCCAATGGAATTATCTTAAGCAATGGGACAGTGCTAGCCCGTAAAGACAACAGTAACTCATTTGACTTGACCAATCCCCCAGGAGCAGAGAAAGGGTTAATTTTAGCCACTAATGTGCCAGTGTATATCCAAGCAGCTGAAAACCAGATTGGAAATGGTGAAACATCTGGCTTTAATTTGCACCAAACCCCTCAGGGAGCTTTGGTGGAAGAGTTTGAGGAGAAACTGGAAAATGAGGAATGGCAGGATGGCCCAAATGGCAATTTCTACGGTCGTAATAACCTGAATAACAACTTTGCTTGTCGCCAAAACGATAGTCGATTGCCGGATTGTAATCCAGGGGATTTGTGGCGACCAGCAGTAGTGATTGCTGATAGCGTTACTCTGCTGTCTAAGGATTTTAACTTTGGTTTCCGCTCCGATGGAGACTATGACCTGAGGGGGATACCAATGATTGACTGGGACAATGATGGTAACTTAATAGACACTGTAAATGAGGCAGAGCCAGGTATTGCTGCTGACCTGAATGGCGATGGTGATGCAATTGACACGGTTCTAGAGTCTCAAATTGTCAAGGGTTTTAACTTGAACGGGAATAATACCTTATTCGAGACTGTCAGTGTGAATGGGGAAGCCATTAAGGAGCAAGACATTAACGTTGACCTGAATAGTGATGGTGATAAAACCGACCCTGAAACTTTTGAGTTTGACATAACTGTTGCGGCCAGACTAAAACTTAATGGCATATTTGACAATAATTTTGTCACTAGTGCTAACTGGTGGGATGTGAACGAGGACGGTGAGATTGATAATCCAGATGGGAGGCAAAACCCTCGACCTAGTACTTTACAAGATCCGAACTTTAGAAATTTAAACAGTTCCTACCTAAGCAATTTTGTGACTCCGATTCAGCGACGGGTGGAATTTCCAGAGTATGTCATGGAAATTTGTCGGAAAGTGCCGGTTTCAGCCTGTAACCCTCAAGACTGGGTGGTTAACAGACAAGGTGACCCACTGCAAAGGGCTAGTGACCTTGTGGGAAATAATGTTAGTGTCGATCAACTTTTCTCCGGCACAACAGCAAGACCTGCGATAAATCCCGCCGATCGACGCTATCCCCGTCGCATTGCTTTCCAACGGGATGCTGACAATAACTTGGTGCTAACTCCCGGTATTAATACTCCGATTCCTCTGGGAATAAATGGTGGAGGGACTGTCCAAGCTTACCTATACAATGCTTTCAGCCCTACCAACAGACCTCGATTACAACCACATGCTCTGTGGTATAGAACAGCTAGAAATCAAAATGACCCTACCAATACCGCTCCAAGCTTCGGTCAGGACAGACCGCTGTTTTACCAAAAGCCATTAGTAAACCCAACAACAGAGCAACCGATGTTGGTGCCAGTCCTACAAGTTCACTCCCTGACTGCAGAACCCGGACGAAGAGATAACAGACTCCCGATAGAAAGAGGGGAATGTGTGGAAATCGAAGATGGCTGGACACAGCGAGCCAATAAAGAAGGAGCAACCTTCAATGTAGTGATTGCTTCAGGGGATAGTCCCCCAAGGCCAGAGGAATATAACGGTAGTTTAGAGAACTTCGTCCGCTTCCTAGAAAACTGGCGGCAAGCTGGCGGAACCTGCAGAGACAATGACGGTATCCCGGTGCGGATCAGCGGCTCCCTAATCCAGTTTAAGCGTGCGGCCTATGATACAGCTCCATTCGTGCATGCAAATGAGGACGCTGGTGAACAAGCAGTCCCCACTCGATTTGGATACGATATCAATGCTAGACAGAGAGGCCCTGCGACTTCCATGCCCTATGCCACTGCTACTGGTGAACTGCCCTATTACATGGCACCCACACGTCGATATGGTTTCGATGTGGCTCTGCTGACTCAGTTACCTGACCTGTTCTCCTCCAGGTTTACCACCCCTTCAGCGGGAGACCCCGATGAGTTTTTCCGGGAAGTCTCCCGAGATGACCCATGGGTGGAAACCTTACTGTGTGCCAAGAACGGCAATGATCCAGCGGTTAACGAGCGCTATTGCGGGAAATAAAAGGTTTTCAGGTTGGAGGTTGTTCGCGTAGCGTGGCCAATAGGCCAAGGTTGAAAGTTGAACTATGAATAATCAAGCACGATTGTGATTAATCTCAGGGTGGTGGGCAGTGCCTAGCACCCTGATTTGTCAGGAAATGAATTGGTCTGATGCACTGCCCACCCTACATCTAGATCTGGCTCCGGTTCCCCCCTTGTTAAGGGGGGTTAGGGGGGATCTCATACTCCGATGTTGGTGGGCAGTGCTACTACCATCGGTGGTGGGCAGTGCTAAACCCAGCCTAGGACAAGCAAATGAATCTAACTCCAGCACTGCCCACCCTACATATTTCTCCGGTTCCCCCCTTGTTAAGGGGGGTTAGGGGGGATCTGTCACTTGCAATTAACCCAGCAGTGCTACTCCGATGTTGGTGGGCAGTGCCAACCCCAGCCTACGACAAGCAAATCAATCTAACTCCAGCACTGCCCACCCTACATATTTCTACTTTCTAAATCTACTCCCGACTCCCTTAATAATTAATAGTTAAACCATGATCAATCCCCAGAAGCAACAACCCCTTTCCCAATCATCAGATGCCGGTTTCACAATCATGGAATCCTTGATGGCAATGATGATTATTACAATTCTCATGCTTGGCATCTCACCCATGATTGTCTTAGGGGTGGCCAATCGAGTCCAGTCGCGACGAGTGGAAATAGGAGTGCAAGCGGCTAGGGCGTACATCGATGGTGTGCGGAGTGGAGCAATTGCTCGTCCCGAACAGACGGTAAAGATGGACGCAGAAAATATCTTAACAGAAAGAAAGAACTTGGCTGAGGTTGGGGCTCCACCATCAAACTTCAATTGTAAACAAAATAATGATGACTCCTATTGCCAGAATAACAAGAGTCTTTACTGCGTAGACCTAGATGAAGAGGCTGGCTGTAGCAAGAACAGTTCAAGAGACTTAATCATTCAGGCATTTCGGAGCATCCCGGCAGACGAAAAGGCCAGAAATCCTGAGAAAACCTACTTTCTGGGGGTGCGGGTTTACCGAGCTGATGCCTTTGAAGGTCAAGAGAACTTGAAGATTGGTCAGGAGGGGGAGAAGGCAAAATCTAGGGGACCTGGATTAAGCGATCGCAAAGCCCCCCTATTTGAAACGACTACAGAAATTACCACAGATACACCGAGTTATAGCGATTTTTGCCAGCGCCTAGGTTGTAAATAATCTTGTCACTAATAAGGTAACTACTATCAAATACTACTGACAGAAACCACAAGCATGATTAACTCACTCAGAACCTTCCTCGCCCATCAACTTAAAAGCAACAAGCCTAAGCTCAACCATGGCGGCTTCACTTTAATTGAACTCCTGGTGGCCATGATTGTGGCGGTGCTAATCATAGCACCACTATTGAGATTTATGATTACTATCGTCGATACAGACCGTAAAGAGCAAGCCAAGGCTACCTCAGAACAAGAAATCCAAGCCGCTATGGACTACATCGCCAGAGACTTGGAGCAAGCGGTCTATATCTACGATAATTCTGGAGTTGAAAGAGACCATAAGGAAAAAGATGCGAATAATTCTGGAATCCGAAACCAAATCCCACCAGTTGCTGAAGCACCAGGTTGTAAAATAGATAACTGTCAACCTGTGCTGGTATTCTGGAAGCGGAAGTATTTTGATAGAACAGACAAGGTCAAGGTCAATGGCAAAAATATAGAGATTAAGGAGTTAACCAATGGAAATGATACCTTTGTCTATGCTCTGGTTGCCTATTACTTAATCACTGAACCAAATGAAACTTGGTCAGATATTGCTAGAATTGGTCGGTTTGAAATTCATGATAAAGTTGCCAGTGAAAATGACAATATAGGTGATTCCGAGCCTAGCCCAGGCTTTAAAGCATTTAATCTCGACGAGCCAGGAAGCAAGCTCAAGCAAAAATTGAATCAGTGGACAAAAGAGGCTGGTAATTACACTACTCAAGCTCAAATCTTGGTAGATTACATTGATAACAAAGCAACGGGAATAGACCCAAAATGTGAAACTGTATTTACCCAAGACGATCCGGATCTCTCAGATGATGAAATCCAACAGAAAGAAGAAGCTTTACAGGTTCCAAGTATCCTAAACGGTGGGTTCTATGCCTGTGTGGATGCAGAAAAAAGAATCGCCCAATTATTTTTGAGAGGGAATGCTTTAGCTCGGCTGAAAACTAAGCCAGAGGACTATGAATACAAACCAAATAGGTCTAGCTATTTCCCTACTGTAACCATGCAAATTGAAGGGCGCGGTTTCTTGAATATTAAATAATATAGCAGTTTTTAATTGGGTGAGGTATTTTTTTTTAGGGAGTCGGGAGTAGAGATCCCCCCTAACCCCCCTTAATAAGGGGGGAACGGAGGAATAAGATTGAATTGACTTGATAAATATCAGAAGCGCTATAGCATTATATGTTTACATATTACAGAAAAATGGAAGATAATCAAAGGCTAAACCATAAACCAAATAAGGATGCTGGCTTCACGTTGCTGGAATTAATAGTAGTTATCTTACTAGTAGGAATTTTATCTGCAATTGCTGCTCCCAGCTGGCTGGCGTTTGTGAATAGACAACGAGTGGGTAAAGTCAATGAGAGAGTATTAAGTGTGATCCAAGAAGCCCAGCGACAAGCTAAAAATAAAAAACTCAACTACAGCGTTAGTTTTAGGATGAGTGAGGACGAAGGTCCAGAAGCAGCAGTTCATCAAGATAAGAATAATAATGGGGAAGACAACACACCAGAGACCTTTCAATGGCAGAGTTTAGTTGGTGATTTAGGGGTCAAACCAGACCAAGTTTGGGTGGGAACAAACCTAACTGGTAACAACCAATCTGGGGCAACATTATCGATTTTGAAAGAGGAGAGAAAAATTACCTTTGATAACCAGGGAGTTCTAAAAAATGCACAAATTGACTCAGAGGAATTTGGCTTAGCTATCGTAGTCGCTGTTCCCAATTCTAAGGAGAAAGATAACCCTATTGAAGCTACCCAGCGATGTGTAAAAATAAAAACTATCTTGGGTGCCCTAGAAACTGACAGAAAAGGGGGATGTCCTTCTTCAACATAGTGCTGAGTGAGTTAGAAAGGTAAAAGGTCAAACTTCAATCAGGGTGATAGTCGATGCAATTCAATAGCCAACAGGGCGATCAATCCCGAGGTGATGCGATTGCGCTACGCGCACGCTGCGCGATCGCTGGATTCACTCTACTGGAAACTATTCTGATAGTGTTGGTCGTTGGGCTATTGGCTGCGATCGCAACCCCCAGCTGGCTCACCTTTATCAATCATCTGCACCTCAACATTGCCCAAGACCAAATCTACCGAGCCATGCGCATTGCCCAAAGCAACGCCAAACGAGACAAAGAGACCTGGCAAACTAGCTTTCGAGAAAAAGATGGCATTGTCGAGTGGTCAATTCACCCAGCTATGGGAAAAACATGCATTTTAGATCAAGTCCATTGGCATAGCCTTAGCTCTACCATCGCCATCTACAAAGACAAAAATAAGAAAGGTAAATCCGAGACTACCCTAGCCAAACCAAAGGGGGACTGTTCAAATGCTGGAGTATGGCGAGTCCAGTTTAACTACAAAGGAAACACCAACGGACAACTGGGACAAATCACCCTAATCACCAAGAATAATAGCACCACTCAACGTTGTGTTTACGTATCCACCTTGCTCGGAGCCCTGCGCAAGGGTAGATCTCATCCTAAACCGAATAATAGTAAGAAGTATTGTTATTGAAGGAATCGGGAATCGGGAATCGGGAATCGGAACCCACCCCTAACCCCTCCCAGGAGGGGAACGGGAATCGGGAATCGGGAATCGGGAGTGGGGAATCGGGAATCGGGAATCGGGAATCGGGAATCGGGAATCGGGAATCGGGAATCGGGAATCGGGAATCGGGAAAACTGATCTGACTCCCCATCTCCCCACACTTCCCACACTTCCCACACTTCCCACACTTCCCACACTTCCCTACTACTGTAACTCTGCCTGAGTCTTCTGATGATCTAGCTTTAAAATCAACACCCCCAGGGGTGGCAAACACAAATCTAGGGAATAGTGATGATTGTGGAAGAACCATTCATCTGTCCACTTACCCCCTAGATTCCCCATATTACTACCACCGTATTGGCGAGCATCACTATTGAGCAATTCCTTGTAGAATCCCATCTCTGGCACTCCTACCCGATAATGACTATGGGGCTGAGGGGTAAAATTGCACACTGTGACAATAAACTCTTCCGAATCGTGAGCATAGCGAATGAATGACACCACACTATGGCGATTGTCACTACAATCAATCCATTCAAACCCGTCCTGGTCAAAATCCTGAGTATAAAGCGCCGGTTCCCTACGATACAAATAATTCAGGTCACTAATAAACTGCTTTAAATTTTTATGGGGTTGATATTGCAACAAATCCCACTCCAAATCCCCCCAGACATTCCACTCACTCCACTGACCGAACTCCATACTCATAAATAGAGTTTTCTTACCTGGGTGAGCAAACATATAAGCATACAGACAGCGGAGATTAGCAAACTTGAGCCACTCATCCCCGGGAATTTTCCCAAGCATATTACTCTTGCCATGAACCACCTCATCATGAGATAGGGCAAGCATATAATTCTCAGCATGGTTGTACCACATGCTGAAGGTAACATTATTCTGGTGGAACTGGCGAAACCAGGGATCCATGCTAAAATAGTCTATTATATCATGCATCCAGCCCATATTCCACTTCAGATTAAATCCCAAACCTCCTAAATAATTTGGCCAAGACACCATCGGCCAATCCGTTGACTCTTCCGCAATGGAGAGAACACCGGGATAATAACCAAAAATTACCTGATGAGTTTGCCTAAGGAAATCCACCGCTTCCAGATTTTCCCGACCCCCATACTGGTTTGGTATCCATTCTCCATCCCCACGTAAATAGTCCAGATAGAGCATAGATGCTACGGCATCCACCCGCATGCCATCAATGTGGTACTTATCAAACCAAAACAAAGCGTTAGCTACCAGAAAATTCCGCACTTCGTTACGGCTATAGTTGAAGACTAAGGTTCCCCACTCCTGATGTTCACCTTTACGGGGATCCGCGTATTCATAGAGATGAGTACCATCAAAGAAAGCCAAACCATGAGCATCTTTGGGAAAATGACCGGGTACCCAATCCAAAATTACCCCAATCCCATTTTGGTGGCACTGGTCGATTAAATACATCAAGTCTTGTGGACTACCATAGCGCGAGGTACAGGCATAGTAACCAGTAACCTGATAGCCCCAAGAGCCATCAAAGGGATGCTCTGCCAGGGGCAAGATTTCGATATGGGTGAAGCCCAATTGCTTGATATAAGGAATTAATTTTTGGGCTAGTTCTCGGTAAGTCAGGAAACGGGCTCCTGGTTTGAGGTCTGAAACGGTTACCACGGTTAGGGTTTCACCATTTGCTCCCTGAGGAATTTCACCTGAAGAACCATGAAGCCAAGAGCCCAGATGTAGCTCATAGACAGAAATCGGTTGCCTCAAGGGGTCAGTGTGACGCCGATGCTCCATCCAGTGGTGATCATGCCACTGATAGTCATCCAAGTTGGTAACAATCGAAGCAGTTTTCGGTCTGACCTCTTGTTGGAAACCATAGGGGTCAGATTTCTCGTAGATATGACCTTCGGAATTTTTAATCTCGTACTTGTAGGATTCTCCCACTCCCAGTTCAGGAATAAAGAGTTCCCAGATACCAGTGGCCCCTTTGCGCATCTGATGTTGACGCCCATCCCAATCATTAAAATCCCCGATCACTGAAACATTACGAGCATTAGGTGCCCAAACGGCAAAATAGACTCCCTCAACCCCATCAATTTCTGTAGGATGAGCCCCCAGTTTCTGGTAGATGCGGTGATGATTCCCTTCTGCAAATAGGTGCAAATCAAACTCGGTTAGTTTGGCAGAACGGAAGTGATAGGGGTCATAGCTAACCCATTCGCGTCCGCCTTTTTTAATGCGCAGTTGGTAATTAGCCAGCCGAGGTGTTTCAATTTCCACCTCAAAAAAGTGAGGATGGTGTACCGATTGCATCAGGTAAGACTTCCTTTCCGTTGGCAGAAGTACCCATGCTGCCTCTGCATTTGGTAGATAAGCCCGCACCACCCAACTCACCTTACCATCCTGCTCAAATTTATGGGAACCAAGCACCTCAAAGGGGTTATGATGTTGGTTTCCTACGATCTGGTCAATTTGTTCGGGATTAATTCTTGAATACATTCAGGGTAAACAGGTCTGGGAGTATCACCGTTAGAACGGAAGGATTGTCCGAAACAAATCGCTCAGTTGCAACAGAAAAATCAATTCTCGAATCTGGGGGTCAAGGCCAGGGCTGGTTGAGCGTTGTGCTATGGCATCTTGCAGTTGGGCGTATTCAGCGGGATTCATTGGCTTGCCATCAAGAGGCGATCGCGCTTCAATAATAATCTCAGTTCTCAACACCTCTTCTGGTAGATCTTCCGGAGGTGGTAAACACCAACCTGGTCTAGCTACAAGTATAGCGATAGTTAATTCTAGGCCAATTCCTAACAATTTCAACAATTTAGCCATCACCAACAAGATTGATTACTTAAATTGAGTCGTTAATCAAATCCTATGTGACGTACTCCCGACGTTGCCCTAACGGGACAACGCGGGCTTCTTGCCAACACCAGGTATCCCTATCGGGCTTTGCCCGACGCTACGCGAACGGTTACTCGGCAAGCTTTACTGCTGACGGGACGCCCCACCGCCAAATTCAATATGTTTATTGCCGCATTCACATCACGATCCGCTGTAAACCCACAGTGAGGACAAGAATGGATGCGGTCTTTTAATTTTTTAGGGACTTTCGTTCCACAATTGGAACAGTTTTGGCTGGTATTTCTGGGATTCACTGCCTTCGTGATTAGTCCAGCATTTATGGCTTTGACTGATAAGATAGACAGAAATTGACCCCAACCAGCATCTAATATAGATTTAGCTAATTTAGTTTTCGCTAAACCTTTAATGTTCAACTTTTCATGAGCTACTAAATCATGATTGTTTAGTAATCCCTTTGCTGTTTTAAAATGAAAGTCTTTCCGAGTGTCAGCAACTCTTTTATGGGCTTTGCCTAATTTGCTAACAGCCTTTTTCCTGTTGTTACTACCTTTTTTAGACCGACTAACAACTTTTTGGATCTTCTTTAGCCGTTTTTGAGCCTTTCGATAGTATTGGGGTATTGGTACCTCTGAACCATCAGACTTAACAAGAAAAGACTTGAGACCCATATCTATCCCAATGGGATTTTCAACGCTATCTACTGGGATAACCTCTGGAACACTATCATCTTGGATTGACAACGTAACATAGTAGCCATCAGCCTTTCGGGTTATGGTAGCTGTTTTGATTTTGAATCCTTCTGGGATAGGTCGGTGATAAATCATCTTGACTTTGCCAAATTTTGGAAGAGTCAAGATGTTGCCATTTATAGGATTCTTGGATAGAGAAGGAAAAGTAAACGACTTGTATCTATTTTTACTTTTAAATCGAGGTCTTCCGCTCTTTTTCCCATTACTATCTCCCTTAAGAAACCGCTTAAAAGCCAGATCTACTCTCTTTACGCAATCCTGTAATACGTGAGCGTGAATATAACTATACCAAGGTCTATCTTTCTTTAGCTGAGGTAGAGTTTTCTTCTGGGAAAAGTAGTCAGGGTTATTTCTTAGATCTGGTAAATGACAAACAAGGGGACAAGAATTAATAGGACAGCGATTCTGCTCAAACCAATTAAACCTGTCTGCCAACAAATAGTTGTACTGATGACGCAACATGTCCAGCCATTTCTCTACTTTTGCAATTTGCGACTTTGCTAGTCTTAATCGGTATTGATATGCATATCTCATTTTTGTCCTCTTGCTTATCGACCTATTGTTAGTCTAACATTTGGGGATCCATATGACAATCCAAAATACCGAAAAGATGAAAGATAAAAAGTTGATAGTCAGAGTAACTGAATTTGAAAAACGACAATTAAAACAGGAGGCCGATAAGAGAGGGATGACCCCCTCTGAGTTGATTAGAAGCTTGATAGCTCGTTTCCCTATCCCCCAGGATTCCTAATTGGTGACTCCGTTTCACTCCATCACCGGGCTATCCTTCCTAGAGACGAAACCTGATTGTTAGTGGAGCCTTAATCATAAAGTTTTCACCAAAGGTGCGCTTTCCTTGTCTTGATGCAATAGCGAGTGGGGGGAACCCCCAAGACCGCGCTGCATCGCTAGGCGAATTAAATTCGCCACGGGTCGCACCTCTTTTATGCATAACCGACCAACCATAAAGGCTCCACTATCCTTACGGTAACTTTGAGACGCTGACCAAGCACGGGTACAGCGCGGGGCTGCCGCCCTAAAGCTCAACCGATTCAGCACTGCCTGTGGCGTCTGGATTAATCAGTGTGGCTGTGTGATTGATTTACAGGAATTTCTATTGATGGGATTGGTTTTTTGCTCTAACCTTAGGGTGATAGCTAGGGTTATGGGTGCGCTCAGGAGTTTTTTTCTGATTTTTACTACTAATTTCTAGGCTATCACAAATCCTCGTCTGTCCCTAACTCACGATTCCTCCTGAATCTGACCTGATGCTAAGATAGGTGCGTTCTAGCATCATCTTTTTAGCTAGTAATAACTGCTACCAAGTTAATCCTGGTCAGCAGCGCTTCTTGAGTTAGCTAACCAGCCTAAGACCTCTGAAGTCTCGGCCACTAGATTGTTTTCCTGCCCTGATTAAAAGTTACCGGTTTCCCATAGGTGTTTCCAACAACTAAGGAGTTTTTTATGAATGCTGTTCCTCGCTCTGCTCGTAGTCAAAGAAATCGGTCTCAGCAATCATTGGCTATTTCAAAAGACCAACGTTCTAGGATAGCACGACCACCAACAGATACTATGATGTCACCGAAAAACCCTAAGCCAAAGGTTGAAAATGTGAGTGTTTTGCAGCAGCAAACACCAATTTTTTTGAAAGCCTTACTATTTTTAAAACTTGGATCAGATATAGTAACATTTACACTAATTGCTACTGCTGTCACCGTTTATTCCTGGACAGTTTACAGCCAGCAACAATGGACCCAAGAGTATCGTAAGCTAGAGGAGCTGCAAAGAGATGAGCGCAATATGACAGCAACAACCGAAGTGATCAAAGATCAACTCGCTCAACAGGCTGAAAATCCAGCTACAGGGCTGGTTACTCCCAATCCAAGTAATACAATTTTTCTCAAACGAGCTCCTGAACGTCCTCAGCGCCAGCCATTTACCGCTTTCACGAAACCTCCTGAGCCAAAACCCAAGAAAATCACACCCCTGGGTTACTAGTTTTTTGCCTAGGTATAGGGCGAATGGGGGTAGGTAAAAATCTGTAATGGTATATTCAGTTAAGTATATCTTGATAAGTATATTTGTTAAAAATGATAGTCAGGTAAAACCTTATGAAGCCCGGTAAGTCACTGGGAAACAACCGTTTGAGACTGCTAATGATATGGGTAATAATGATGGCAGGCGGCAGTGGGCTGTTGCTAAATTTATACCGTTTGCAAGTTTCAGAGGGATCGTCCCTAGAGGAAAAAGCACGGCGGCAGCAAATGGTCTATATGCGGCCCTTTGTACCTCGCCGTCCTATTGTTGACCGCAAGGGGAATGTTTTAGCAATCGACCAACCTGTCTATACCTTATATGCTCACCCGAAGTTGTTCAAAAAATCCTTACAGGAAATTGCTGCTTTGCTGGCTCCGATGATCAAAAAAACACCAACAGATTTGGAGGAGCTGTTCGGTAAACGTAAGAGTGGTATTCGCTTGGGCAATACGATCCCAGAAGCGATCGCAGACCAAATTGCTCGGTTGAACTTAGATGGTTTAGAGTTGATTCGACAATACTCCCGCTTTTATCCCCAAAATGAATTGGCATCAGATGTGGTGGGTTATGTAAACATTTTCGATCATCTGGGTCAAGCGGGTCTAGAATACACCCAAGAAAAGTTCCTAGAACGGGAGATAAAAAACATCCGACTGAGCCGTGCTGGCAATGGAGCCTTGATGCCAGGTCATGTGCCAGAAGGATTTATGCATCTTGATGACCTGCGGCTACAAATAACTATCGATAGTCGCCTGCAACGAGCAGCTCGCTCTGCCCTGAAGGAAACCATCAAGAAGTTTAATGCAGAGCGTGGCAGTATCATAGTGATGAATGTACACAATGGTTCCTTGTTAGCCCTAGTTTGTGAGCCAACCTACAACCCCAATCAGTACTCCAAATTCGATGTGAGTTTGTTTAAAAATTGGGCGTTGTCAGACTTGTATGAACCTGGTTCGACATTCAAACCCCTAAACGTTGCGATCGCATTAGAAACTGGTATCATTACAGCCCAAAGCTTGTTCAACGACACTGGTAAGATTCAAATTGGCGAATGGCCGATTCTCAACCATGACTATAAATCAGTAGGCGCTCGCGGGATGATCAATCCCACCAAGATTCTGCAACATTCCAGCAATGTGGGCATGGTGAGGATGATGAAAAAGATGAAACCTGAGGTTTACTATGACTGGTTAGAGAAGCTAGGCTTAAAGCAAAAAGTAGGAATTGAGTTACCAGCTGAGACGGCTGGACAGCTCAAAAGTAAGTACAAATTTAAAGTTTCCCCAATTGAACCAGCTACGGCTTCCTTTGGTCAAGGCTTTTCCTTAACCCCAATTCAGCTAACTCAGATGCTAGGTGCCCTTGCCAATGGCGGTAAGCTAGTGACTCCCCATGTGGTTCGCGGACTGTTTGACACCAAAGGGAATTCCCACTGGCAACCACGCCGTCCTGCACCGAGACGAGTATTTTCCCCCAACACTACTCGGACAGTGGTGGAAATGATGGAAACTGTAGTAACTGATGGTTCTGGAAAGGCATCCCGTATTCCTGGTTATCGGATTGGTGGTAAGACCGGTACGGCTCAGAAAGCCAGTCCTAATGGGGGCTATTACAGCGATGCCAAGATCACCAGCTTTGTGGGAATTTTGCCAGTAGAATCTCCCCGCTATGTCATCTTAGCAGTAGTGGATGAACCCCAAGGCAATGCCTTTGGTTCTACCGTAGCTGCACCATTAGTCAAATCAGTTATAGAAGCACTGATTGCCATTGAGCAGATTCCACCATCGTCTCAAAACTTCCGGTAGTAGGGCAACTTTGTTTTCAAATGAGTACAATTCAAGCTCTGGTTTGACTTGTCTGCACCTGTGCTAATAATTGATTAATGTTACTGGCTGCTGGTTTACAACTAAGTCCCTGACAAACTAAACCAATAACAGAATCTGGCAGATGGGTATCTAATTGATAAACACTGACGGGGAAATACCCACAGATCAGGGAGGTAAGTTGGTCAGCACCAGCGCGAATCAGAGTGCAATTGCGGTACCAATCTAAAGCAGTAAATATACTGGGACAGGATTGAGGGGATGTGTTGAGTACGCTACTAAATGCTTTCAAGGCTTCTTCTGCTCGGTCAAGGTATCGCAAATCTTCAGTGAGTAAAGCCAGACGTACTAGGTTAGCGATCGCTACGCCATTGGCAGATGGTGTGGCATTATCCGTATAACTACGCTCGTTTACTAACAGTTGATCACTAGGGTCACTGGCAGCATTATAGTAACCACCATTATCCACACTCCACAGCAATTCATCAAACTCCTCCTGAACCTTAACAGCTTTCTCTAACCAACTGGCCGGTGACAGGTTCATCGGTTGCAGATTTGAACCTTGGCCTTTTGCCCAAGGTTGTTCTACTGACAAACTTGCTTGATGTAAATCTAGCAAAGCTTTGATAAACAAAGCATAATCCTCAGACTGAGCCAGCACTGCCGGTTGACCATCATAGTTTAGTCGGTGGAATCGTCCTGCTACCCATTGATTATTGAGGATGAATTGAGCAGCAACAGTTGCTAGTTGCCAATAGTCCGGTTCAAGAAACACACTATAGGCTCGCGCTAGACCAGAAATCATTAAGCTATTCCAGGCAACAATCATTTTGGTGTCCGTTACTGGTGGAATTCTACCGAGCCAGTTCCGGGTTTTTGCCTCTTGATTGGTCTTGGCTGGTGGAAAGGTTTCCAGGAGATCCGGTTTGGCACCATAACGTGCTTCAAACAGTTTAGCCAAAGCAGCTTCAGTGTTCTGGGAAAACTGATCTGAGTAACGGCGCTGCAACACATTCTTGCCTTCAAAGTTGCCCTCTTTGGTCAGAGTAAATTCTTCCTGAATTGCTGTAAACTCCGATGGGCTTAGCAGTTGTTCTAGTTCTGAATAACTCCAGACATAAAACGCCCCTTCTTCAGGTTCACTGTCTGCTGGGGTCGCGAAATTATCTGCATCTTGAGCAGCATAAAAGAAACCATTCGGAGCGGTCATTTCCCGCTTGAGCCATTGAACTGTTCCTGCGATCGCTCGTTTAAAAGCGGCTTCCTGAATCCCTGCACTCCACAAATCTACCAAGTACTCCACAATCTGCCCATTGTCATAGAGCATTTTTTCAAAGTGGGGTACTGTCCAAGTGGGGTCAACCGTGTAGCGATGAAACCCCCCAGCGACATGATCGTAAATACCCCCCTTAGCTAAGTCTAGTCCCCGCTTTGCACAAGCCTGCTCTGGATTATACTCCGATGCCCAATCGAAGCGAGTAACCCGTAGTGCCATACTGGCATAGGGAATCATGGGGAAACGTGGACCTGGATTGAGAGCATTAACGACACCCACACTAACTTGACCACCGATAAAGAGCAAATCATCACCAAGCTGCTCTGATTCCGGTAGTACTGCTGCCTGTTGGAGGTATCCCAGGATGTCTTCTTTGAAACTGTTAAGCTTGCCTTTTTCTAAATCATAGAAGCGACGAATTGATTGGAGCAACTGCAAAAACCCCGGTCGTCCGTAGCGTGGTTCCACAGGGAAATAGGTACCTCCATAAAAGGGTACCAACTCATCGGGTGTCAGGAAAATATTAAGGGGCCAGCCTCCTTGACCTGTCATCATCTGCAATGCTAGCATGTAAATACTATCAATATCAGGTCTTTCTTCCCGGTCTAGCTTAATCGGAAGAAAATTAGCATTCATATACTTGGCAATTGCCTGATGGGAAAACGCTTCGCCCTCCATCACCGTACACCAGTGGCAGCTAGAGTAACCGATAGACAGGAAAATTGGCCTATCTTGTTTTCTTGCCGTTAATAGCGCTTCTTCACACCAAGGCCACCAATCGATCGGATTTTCAGCATGCTTACGTAGATAAAGGCTTTGGGATTGGGCAAGGCGGTTAGTCATGACAGCTTCAGTAGTCGCTTCACCTTAAGTCTACCTTGGTGAGTACTGAATCATTGATGTATTTGTCGTTAGTTATTTGTCGTTATTCCTTTAGGATTCACTCTTTGTTATTAGAGTAGTTAAAAATGACCAATGACCAATGACCCCTAGTGGTAATTCAAAATTCAAAATTCAAACTTCAAAATAAAGAAAATCAGAAATTTGGCAATTTTTTAATTCTGGGTACAAGCCCCCACTGATAGCGAGGGATTGCTCGCTATCAGTGGTCTTCAATCAGTGGCGGGTACAAGCCCCCACTGATTGTCATTTTGAATTAATAATTTTTAATTTTGAATTGGAGCAAAGCGACTTGACCAATCACTCCTAAACTTTGGTTTCCTCAAGAGTATTGCCGAAGTAATAATGATAGTAATCATAGCTACCGGTAGTGTAACCTTTTAAACCATTAGCAACAATACCCAAAACTCTGCTATGAGCAATTCTCAATTCCGAGAGAGCTTCTTTGAACAAAATTTGCTTAGCTTTCCCTAAACCTACCACCATCAATATCCCATCGGTATTAGGCTCCAGAAGTCTAGCATCCGCCAGACCAAGTAGGGGAGGGGTATCAAAAATTACCAGCTCAAACCGCTCTTTGAGATATTGAACTAAATTCTCCATCTTTGGGGAATTGAGAAGCCTGGTGGGGTCGGGGGAAATTTGACCAGCACTTAGAACACAGAGATTTTCCTCTAGAGGCGATCGCTGAATAACATCATCAACCTTGATTTCGCTAGAAATAACATCGCTCAGTCCCCATAAATTAGGTAAATCCATCTTCTGATGAATCTGAGGAAAGCGCAGATTAGCATCCACCAGTAAAACCTTTTGCCCCATTGCTGCTGCTGCCAGGGCTAAGAATATAGCCGTAGTGGATTTACCATCTACTGGTTCAGCAGAAGTTACCACTATAGCGCTAATGGGTTTCTCAGAATACAGACATTGGAGATTAACTTGGAGAGAGCGAAACGCCTCTAAAACAGGAGAAATCTGGTAACTACCAGATCCCACACCGAGTTGTGGAGCTGAGGCTTCTGGCTCGGGTATTATGCCCACACCAGTAACGGTAGTGCATTTCTGGAGTTCTTTGTTAAAGGGGATTGTTGCTAATATTGGAAAGCGAGTATACTCTTTGATATCGTCAGTGCTGTTAAGTAAATGATGTAACTTTTCTGCTAAAAACCCAGCCGTGGCACCTGCAACTATCCCTGCGGCTGCGCTTAGGAGCAAAGTATCAGGCAAATTTGGGGATATTGGTTTTTCAGGTTGTTGCGGCTCAACAATTGTCTGCCAAGGGATACTGGTTTTAGCTGATTCAAGTTCCAAAGTTTCCCGAACTGACTCAAAGCGGTTTAGGCTTTCTGTTGCTACCTCAATCTTCTGCTTGAGTTCTGTATATCGATCGGCAATCACAGCTAGCTGTTTAAGTTTTTCACTGATCAGACTTTCCCCTTTAGCGATTGCGACCTGGCGCATCTCTAAAACCTTAATTTGGTTCGCTGTCTCTACTAGCTGCTGAATCAAATTCAGGCGAACTGTACTTGAGGAAGCCGATGGAGCATTGCCACTCAACTCCTGAATACGGCTATTTATCACCTTTTCTGCTTCCTGGCTTAACAGGGGGAGTAAATTTTGCTGTTGTTGCCTTAATCCTTCAAAGGTAGATTGGTTTTCCTTGAACTCTGCTAAATCCAACACCATCTGACCTTCTACTTTAGAAAGTTGGTTGAGCAATTGTTGATAACGGGGTGTTGCGATCAGGTTAGCTACTGCTTCCGCTTGCTGTGAGGATAGCCCCAACTGACCTTTGAGTTTCCCATACAGTATAATCGTGTCTCGCAGCTGAGTTTGGGTAGCTTGTCTGTGTTCGACAATAGCATTGACCCGATTCGTCAACAGTTCACCCTGAAGTTGTGGATTAATCAGGTTGTACTTCTGCTGGAGTTGCTGGAGTTGTAGCTGAAGCTGATTAATTTGTCCTTGTATTTTCGGCTGCTGATTCGAGACAAATTGAATGCCTTGTTTGATGCTAGCCTGTTGTTGTTGCTTAGAGTACTCGATGTAGCCCAGAGCAACCTTTTCCAAAACAAATTGAATTCTTTCGGGGTCTGAATCTTGGTAGGCAACTTCTAAAATTTTGGTTTCTCGCAGTCGGGATACCATCATTCCTTCCCGGAGAGTATGATAGTTTATTTCTGGATATTGGGTTTGAATTTGCTCCACAATCTCAGACATAACCTGAGGAGAGCTTAATACCTGAATTTGAGTGTCATAGTCGAAACTTTTAGTTGGAGCAGCAATGCTATGTACCCCGGGTTTTGCCTGCAACTCCAACGGATCTTCACCAGATATGGGTTCGAGTAACAGCTGGAATTTGCCTTCATAGATCGGAACTGCACTTAAGGTTTTGGCAATAATTCCGGATGTCACAGTAAGGGCCACCCCTGCCATCAAGACAGCTCGACGACGAGCAGCAGCTAATATACGACGCAGATCGAGTTTGCTGGCTTCCAACTCATAGGCTCCTCCTGTTAGTTGTGGAGAAGATCGATACTGCTGTTGACCACTATGCTTAGATAGGGATGGCTTATAAGCTCCTTGGGAACCCATAATTCAAGTTCTTCTTGCTACTTGGGGATTGGGAATTGGAGATTGGATAACTGGTAGGATGCATAAACCCTAGTTACATGCTAGTTACAGGAACATCGGGAATGATTAGCCTGGTTTTGTGATCAATATCGATTAGCCCGAAGGGCTACGCTACGCGAACAGCAATAACCTTTTATTTTCCTTGCTTGAAGGTCAAAACAAGAAATTTAATGTAACATCATTCCGGACTCACGAAGCAATCGCTTGCCAACATATAGGATATCCAATTTACCAAACTTTCCCAATTTACAGATACAAGAGTTATACCACCCATCAGGATGAATAGGACCCATGCAAAAAGGCAAAAGGAATACTAGGGTCGTAACTTAATCCTTTAACCTTTGACATCTATCCTGATTGCCACGGAATGAATGTGCCCAATAGATTTCAGGCACTAGTTGTTGCCAAATTCTCTGATTTGGCTTCCAGCAAGCTCTCATAGAGCTGACTCAGCTGATGGGCAACACCATTCCAGCTAAACATATTTTCTACCCTTGCTCTTGCCCCTAAGCCAAGTTGATTTTTCCAGTCGTGATCCGAGAGAATCCGATCGATAGCAGCCGAAAAAGCACCAGCATCTTTAGGTGGTGCCAGTAAGCCAGTTTCTGCAGATACAACGGTAAACTGAAGACCACCGACATCACTAGCTACCACAGGGGTGCCACTAGCCATGGCTTCGATGGCAACTAAACCAAAAGGCTCGTAGTGACTTGGTACTACGCAAACATCAGCTGCAGCGTAATAAGCTGGCAGTAGTTCATCAGGAATGCGTCCAGGAAATGTAGTGATAGTTTGCAGTTCTAATTCAGCTACAATCCCTTCAATGCGATCGCGTTCCATACCATCTTTCTCACCAGGACGAGAACCACCACCAATAATCAGCTTCAAGTTAGCATCACCCCGTAGCTGGGACGAACCAACAGCTCGAACTAGGGTTTCAATGCCCTTGCGTTCGTCAAACCGTCCCACGTAAAAGATGATTTTGTTTTCAGGGCTAAGTCCAAGTTTTTGCCGTGCTTCTAAGCGGTTAATCTTGCCAAATCGGTCAATGTCGGTACCACAGGGAATAATATCAATGTCCCCCTTACTTGAAACTAGCGTACGCATGTGTTCTTGTTCTTGGGGAGATGTAGCAACAATGCGTTCTGCTGTTTCTAGCACTGCTTTTTCTATGTCCAAGCGAGTCGCAGCAATCTTCGGAATTGTTTCTACTGACTGGTATTTAACTGCGCCTAGGGAGTGATAGGTGTGAAGTTGAATAAGCGATGCAGCGCGGTCTTGGGGAGGCAGCGCGGTCTTGGGGGTTCCCCCCATGAGCGACTGCCGTTGGTTTCCCCCACTCGCTATTGCATCAAGAAGGGATTGACGCTTCTTCCACTCCATACCTACCCAAGCCGAAAGCCAGTAGTTTGTATGTACTATTGAGTAGTGAATGCCTGATTGCTCCTGAAACTTAAGCAATTGGGTTAAAAACTCACCGCAGTATTCAAAAATCTCTTGCCGTGGCACAAATGCTTTTGGACCAGCAGTTAGGCGAATAGTACGACAACCTGGAGTATGTTCAACCATTGTGGCTTGATTGGAACTGGAGAGGCGAGTAAACATATCGACCTGCCACCCCTGCTTAGCAAGAGCTTCACCCACTTGGCGCACATACACATTCTGTCCTCCAGCTTCTTCCTTACCGATTTCTATCGCTGGATCTCCGTGAACGGAGATCAGAGCAATGTGCTGTGTATTTTTCGTATTCATAGGCTTTTTTGATGTTGGAGCTTACAGAAGGTTTTCAGGTATGGGGAGTCTGACCTCTATCCGGCTAAACCCTCAGCGTCGAGCTTTTACACACTCACTTAACAAATTTTAACCTCTCAGGTGTGCTTAACACATCAGTGGATGGAAGTAAATAAATTTAACAATTTATTTATATAAAATGATAACTTAAGTCGGGCACTATATGGTATTGTTTAACTTCTTGAGATGCTTCTGGGATTTCACACAGGTCTTTATAGCTGGCTGAATGTCCCTCACTTAAAAATAGTGCATCATTCAGCGATGCCTCAGGTGCGACCCGTGGCGAATTTAATTGGACGACTGTAAGCGCACCATTACGGTCTTGGGAAGGCAGCGCAGTCTTGGGGGTTTCCCCCATGTTTGTAGTAGTGTGAACGATCGCTGATGGTTTCTAATCAGAAAATTTACATTACTAGCAGTTGACAACTTCAAAAATGTGCTATTATGGATTGACATCACCTTGGAGAGGTGGCTGAGTGGTCGAAAGCGGCAGATTGCTAATCTGTTGATAGGTTCAGGCCTATCCGAGGGTTCGAATCCCTCCCTCTCCGTTGAGTATCCTCAACTGGCAAAAATAAAACTTTCGTTGCTTAGAAAATTTGATTAACTCTACCTAGGTCTTTGTAAAAAGGAGGCATAAGATGCGCCATCACGGTATCTTATCCCTCCTTTGCTTAGATCTGTCCCTTGTCTACCTATCAAAGTTAGAGAAGCTGTAACCAATGCCAAAGGAAATTCCGAGATCTGTGGCACCATCAACGAAAATTCCACCAGTTAAAGCAGCATTGGCAACAAAATTGGGTCCAAATGGCCAATCAACACCACCAGTAACGATTAAACCGACATTGTCCTCATCACCTGTAGAAAAAGCCAAACCAGCACCAGCAAAAGCTGAGTAAGTAGGCGGCTCAAACGGTTCATCCTGGAAAATAAAGTTGTAAGTGGCTGGGATCACAAAGGTAGCATCATCATTGATTAGTATGCTAGGACGCACTGATAGGGTGGGGGATAAATCGTATTTGCCGTTAATCATAAAGCCACCTCGACCAATATTGGTGCCATCATCAGTAAAACCGATATGACCGCCAATTCCGATATAGTTTCCAACCCCGAGGCTCTTGCCAGTAGGGTCAATGTTTCTTTGAGCTACAGGGGTGCCTACTTCATAGGAGGTTGGCTCTGAGGTGGGAGAGCTGGCTGGATCTAGTTGTATGTTTAGAGCTGCTACAGATGTCGCTAAAGTCCCTGGTCTCGGTGGAGCTACCACAGGATTATTGAACTCTTGAGAAGGTTTTTGGGATTGCTCAGTGATCGCTTCTAGGTCTTGTTTGGAGAGATTACCAGGATACTGGATAGTTTCTAAATTGGCTAATGGTACCTGCTTTTGTGTGACTGTATAGTCAGCAATTGGTGCAACTGAGCCATTGAATTGGGAGCGGTTGACCAATTCATTAGGAGACCCTACCGACTTAGTAGCACGAACCGCTGCTCCTATCCTGTCCAATTGCCCTAAACGGGAATTAGCTTGATGGTCAGTGATAGTGTTGAGATTGCCTGATAGCAGACTAGTTGGTCTGAAGATATTTTCAGGAGTCTGTGTAGTTTCCGGATTAAATCGATTAGGGTCAAGTGTGATGGTGGAAGCTGCTGCTAATTGCTTAGGTCTGACCGCTGCTGCTGTCTGGGTAAATTGCTTTACCGATGAATTATAGCTAGGTGTTTCAGCAGTAGCAGACAGCTGGTAACTGACCATCGTCAATACTGCCATACTCAGTTGCATCGAAAGGGTCTTAGGAAAATTACTCTTCACACTCACTCCTCAAAAACTACTTGGTCATTGGTTAGGGGTAACAAATTTAGCAGTTAGGCAAAAGCTAAAAGCTATATTTCTTGGTCAGTAACTTGTAGCTGCTAGCCATTGAGATCAGATAAGCTACTCAAGAACTTGAACCCAATCCTAGGATAGTCTACTCATCCGACCAACTTTACCAGATACAAAGAGCAGAATAACCTCATTTTGGCTTTTAGTTTTGCCCTGCGTAAACATCACTACTAACACAGGACTTAGCTATCTAAACCTCTAAAACCTCTGTAATTCTCTATTTTCGGTTGCCCGATCGGAAATTAGCGATTGGCGTTGGCTCCTGATTTTTCCTCTCTCTTGGTGCGCGTTCACGCTTGTCGGGAAACCCGACCGGGGTCGCACCGCTGAGTGGCGTAAGTCCACTTGCCAGATCCCGAGGCGCTCGATTAGAGTAACTTGATCATGAGGCAGTCAGGGAAAGGTTGGTCAACGGGCAACGGTTGATTTCACTGCTGAATCTTCCTAGTTGTTCATCCTTCTAGAAAAGGATCATAATCTGAGTGTAAGTTCCGCCTTCCTATACTATGGTTTTGCTTGAGCAATTACGAGCCAATGATTTAGAATACTACTGTCGTGCTAATCTCAACCTCTATGATTCGCCCAACTGTAAGGGTTTGACAACGCAAGCAGCTACAGGAAGACACTTGCGAGTCAAGTCTGTCTCGCCTGTCGGTAATGCCTTAGAAGTACGTCTGTGTGAAGATAACTATTCTGGTTGGTTGCCTGTGTCGGATTTGGCTCTACTGGAGATAGCTAAGACTCCTTATCGCCCCATTTCTCTGTCTCCAGCTCAAATTCAAGCACGAATAAAAGCGGTGATTGGGTTTACTAAAGCAGCAATGGGTCAAAATCCCTACTACCTTTGGGGGGGTACAGTAGGTCCCAACTATGACTGTTCAGGGTTGATGCAAGCAGCGTTTGCGGCATCGGGGATTTGGTTACCCAGAGATTCTTATCAGCAAGCAGCTTTCACCCAAACCATTAGAATGGAGCAACTACAACCAGGGGATTTGGTCTTTTTCGCTACCGGTCAAAAAGTTAACCATGTAGGATTGTATCTAGGTGATGGTGATTACATTCATAGTTCGGGTATTGATCATGGTCGAAATGGGATTGCAATTGACCAGCTTTCAGAACAAGGGGATGAGATAACACAGTATTATTACCGACAGCGCTACGGAGCTGGGCGAGTTGTGACAAGTTATCAGCCCTAGTCACCTAGCACAATTATCTAGCACAATTATCTAGCACAGTTATCTAGCACAGTTATCTAGCACAGTTATTTACCAGCGTACTGCTCGAAGAGAACATGCTAATCAGGCTTACTATAAAGCTCTCAGCAGGGCTTCAGGGCAAAAGACTAACAAACATTACCACAAAATGTCCTCACAATTTCCTTTACTCAGAGAAATCTTCTGAGCTTTCTAAAATATTCCTGCTGATGATCTTGTGATTATACTGATTATTGAGGGAAGACTGTGGGTAGATGTATCCCTAGCTTATCTGTAGAATTCCTGACGGATCGAGCCCAGCAATGAACACCACTCAGTCTCACATCAAAAGTACTGAAACAATGGCAGAGGCAGAGTCCGCCCTAAAGATCTTGTTTTCTTTATCACTTGATCTATTATGCACCTTTGGTCAAAACGGATATTTTCAACAACTTAATCCGGCTTGGGAAAAGGTTCTAGGTTGGACTTGCTCCCAATTGCGATCGCGACCTTGGATTGAGTGGATTTATCCAGAAGATCGGGAATTTACTCTCAATGCCCTTCGTGATTGTGGTCAAGGAAAACTAGTCGAATACCGGAATAGATTATACCACAAAGATGGTAGCTTGCGTTGGCTGGCTTGGAGAATTTCACAGGATGAACAGGGTCTTCTCTATGCTGTTGCTAAAGATATCACTAGTATTAAACAGCTAGAATCGGGATTGGACTATGGTAACTCTACTGGCTCCTATAAAGGCAGTAAGGGCTTTGAAAATCTAAATCTAGATGAGCAAAACTTCAAAAGTGACTTTGCTCTATTAACGGAATGGCTTTATCGCTATGAAGCGGTTAGTCAAATTAGTGGTCATCTGCTCTACGAATGGAATACCCAGACCAATGAATTGATTTGGGGTCACAATATTGAACAAGTATTGGGTTATTACCCAGGAGAACTCACCAACACTGGGCAAGGGTGGGATGAATTAATTTATCCTGATGATTTAGAACGATACCGACACACCATTGAACGGGTGATTGTCACTAAAGAGCCTTTTGATATTGAGTATCGGATCCGTAAGAAGGATGGCACATACATCACCGTTGAGAACAAAGGACAGTTTTACCTAGATAGTTCAGGTAATCTCAATCGTCTGCTGGGGTTAATTGTTGACATCACGGAGCGCCAACAGGCAGAAGAGGCATTACGCCTAAGCGAAAAACGATTTCGCCTAGCAGTGGATAATTATCCCGGTACATTTATTATCTATGATGCCCAGCGGCGGCTCCAGTTTATCAATCAACAAGGGGTTAAGCTAACTGGAGTGGCTGATTCACCACTACTGGGTCACACTGACGAGGAAATCTATCCTCCTGTATTTAAGGATATCTATGTGAAACTGCTACAAAAGGCTGTGGAAACCCGGATGCCACAAGTGGAAGAACTGACTTTGACTTTGCCAGAGGTTGGTGAACTCACTGTCCTCGCTACCTATATTCCCCTGCTAGATGAGCAAGAAAATATTTATCAAGTTATCGGGATTATCCAAGATACTACCCAGCGCAAGCAGGCAGAGGTAGAACTACGGCAAGCCTATCAGCAATTGAGACTAAATACAGAAGCCGCGTTAGACCAGAAAGAAGCAAAATTTCGACGGGTGTTTGATGAAGCACCTATTGGAATGTCACTATCAGATTTGGATTATCAGTTTATTCAGGTGAATCGGGCTTTTTATGAAATGCTCGGATACACCAAGTCTGAACTAATGGCTCTCAATGGTTTGGCAATTACTCATCCTGAAGACCTAGAACAAGCCAAGCCTTATATTAGGCAGGTCATACAAGGAGAAATTGATAGTTTTAAGTTAGAAATACGTTACCGTAAAAAGAATCAAGATACCCTCTGGGGTAATTTAACCATGATGGCTATGCGAAATCAAGCAGGAGAAATCCTGTGTATTTTGAGCATGGTTGAAGACATTACAGAACGCAAGCAGGCAGAGGAGGCGGTGCGACACAGTGAAGAACGATTTCGTGCCATCATTGAAGATCAAACTGAACTGATCTGTCGCTTGAAACTTGATGGCACCCTAACGTTTGTCAATGATGCTTACTGCCGCTATTTTGACAAAGACCGCTCTGAATTAGTAGGGAAAGTATTTTTGCCAAAAATGCCTCCGGAAGACGAAGACATTGTTACCCGGAACTTCCGTTCTCTTTCCGTAGATAATCCGATCAACACTTACGAACACCGAGTTCTTCTCGACTCTGGAGAAATTCGCTGGCAGCAGTGGAGTGATCGAGCTATGTTTGATGAACATGGCCAATTTATCGAATGCCAGGCGGTGGGAAGGGATATCACTGAACTCAAGCAAGCAGAAGCAGATATTCTTAATGCATTGGCTAAGGAAAAAGAACTGGGTCAACTCCGCTCAGGTTTCGTTTCATTAGTTTCTCACGAGTTTCGCACGCCACTGACTACAATTCAATCTTCTGCTCAAATGCTGCAACGCTATCAGGAAAAATTGTCCCCTGAGAAAAAACAGAAGCACCATGATAAGATTCAGCATGCTGTGGTCCGGATGACTCAACTTTTGGATGATGTTCTAACGATTGGGAAAGCGGATGCTGGTAAACTCAAGTTTGAACCAGAATCCATGGATTTAGTGGCTTTGTGTCAGGACATACTCGAAAATATTAAAATTAACCTGGGTTCTAAGCATAACCTGATGTTCATTAGTCATGGTAGCTGTCAAGATGCCCTAATCGATGAAAGACTGTTGAGTCATGTTGTTAACAATTTGCTCTTAAATGCGATTAAATATTCTCCAGAAGGAGGTACGATCAAATTTGAACTCAATTGCAATTCTTCGACCGCAGTAATCCAGGTTCAAGATCAGGGGATCGGCATTCCTATAAAAGACCAAGAGAAACTATTTGAGTCCTTTGAAAGAGCAAGTAATGTTGGCAGTATCCCTGGGACTGGACTGGGTTTAGCAATTGTCAAAAAATGTTTAGACTTGCACGATGCTAAAATTGCTGTAAACAGTGAAGTTGGGGTGGGAACCACATTTACTGTTACCCTACCGCTGCACTTTGCTACTGACCAAAATAGGGAGTAGGGAGTAGGGAGTAGGGAGTAGGGAGTAGGGAGTAGGGAGTGGCGTCCATAAAATGGAATGTACCTCATAAGTATCAGAAACGCTATATACAATGGTTGATCGCCTTTGGCTCATTATTAATTATTAATTATTGCTAATTAATATAGCATTATTAAATGAATTGTGATAATTTTTGATGCCATATTCCCTACTCCCAGATCCGCTGTTCCCAGATCCGCTGTTCCCTTTGCTATACATAATTGAAGTCTTCTGTATTCCTAATTCTCAGTTCGGTTGACAATCAACGATCAACAATGACCCCTCAGCTTTCTATCAAATTCTTGCAAGTTCAGGAAACTAGCAACTCTACTGGTTCAACTCCCAGTTATCGCCTTGACAGCTATATTGCCCAAGAAACACCTGACTTGTCTCGCTCTCGTATCCAGAAGCTGATTGAACAAGGCAACGTGCAAGTGAATGATCACGTGTGCATCTCAAAAAAAGCTAAAGTTCAGCTAGGCGATCGCATCTCCCTAACCATTCCTGACCCCAAACCTCTGGAATTACAACCGGAAGTCATCCCCTTAGACATTCTTTATGAAGATGAGGTTCTGATTATTATCAACAAACCGGCTGGTTTGGTAGTTCATCCCGCACCTGGTCATGAAAGTGGTACTCTTGTCAATGCCCTTTTAGCCCACTGTCCTAAACTGACAGGTATTGGTGGTGTTCAGCGTCCAGGCATTGTCCACCGCTTGGATAAGGATACAACTGGTGCAATTGCGATCGCAAAAACTGACCAGGCTCATGGACATCTACAAGCCCAACTCCAAGCCAAAACTGCTCAAAGACAATATTTAGGTGTAGTCTATGGTGCTCCCTCTGCTGAGTCTGGCACCATTAACCAACCGATTGGACGGCATCCTGTAGACCGCAAGAAAATGGCTGTCGTGCCAGTAGAAAAAGGGGGACGCCCAGCGATTACCCATTGGCAAGTCCGAGAACGACTGGGCAACTATACCCTGATCCATTTCCAATTAGAAACTGGTCGCACCCACCAAATTCGTGTCCACAGTAGCTATATTGGTCATCCCATTGTTGGAGATCCCGTTTACAGCAGTGGTCGTTCTGTCGGTGTTAATCTACCGGGTCAAGCACTTCACGCTTGGCGACTACAACTACAGCATCCGGTTTGTGGGGAGTGGATTGAGTTTGTTGCCCCTCCCCCCCTAGCTTTGATCAAACTCTTAGACGTGCTACGACTTCGCTTCAGCTAGTTCCTTGTTCTGAGCCCGATATGGCACTAAGGATTCGTAATCGATATTCAAAGCTGACACTCGTGGGATAGTGTTGCCTTGGGGAGACAGCTCCCGTGCTAAGCCCATATACAGAGATGGATCCCCTGCCTTGGCCTTCTTGTCTTGTGGCACGTAACTGCGCACCTGGGTCTGCCAAATGATTTGTGGGAAGCCCAGTACTGCACGGTAGTATTCGTTGTAACGTGGAGATTTGATGTTGAATGGTGTTTCACCCTGAGGGCGACCGGGAAGCACTCGACGCCGTTGATAGGGGACGGTGTTGTACCCAAAATTCTCCATGTACTCTTCGCTGTCGAGCAGTTGATCGACGAAGCCTTGGATACCCTTTGTGGCAATTATAATTGACCAGGCTAATTTTTCTCTTTCGCCATAGATATCACGTCCAAGCACCCGCTGCACGCACTGCTCTACAACGCGATAGTTGCTGTTTTTGTCATAGAAGCTGGTTTTGAAAGTTTCAGAAAGCAACAACCCACGAATAAAGTCCCGCACTGTGATCTGACCGAACCGGAGTTGAGACTCCAGGAACGGTTCACGATCCGAAGCAAAGGCATGGAAGAAGATCTGACGGTATCCTGCCTCGATTAGGGCATCCATGTCTCCGGGGGAGAGCAAGTTTTCAGTGGAATAAATTCTGGGTTGCTCTTCTCCTGGTATCTCATACCCATCTATGCGCGCATTCTGCGTCACAGGGGCGTAGCCTAGTAAAGGAATAGCCACGTTTTTATCTCCGTATTCTTAGAAAATCTTACAAACCTTAATCAAATATATAATGAATCCTGTGTCAGTCTATAAAAAAATTATATTTTAATCGATATCCTAATCTCTCAAGCGACTACGGATAGCGGGGACAGCAGTTAATCGTCAATCGTCAATTGTCAATAGTTATGGGTTAATCAACTAACCCTCTTCTTGCTTTTGTGATTAATCTGTGTGATTACTCAGAGTCTTCTCCTTTAACTTAATCACCTTAATCACTAATAGATTATTAATTTTGATTAAGTAAAACGTTACTCAAAGTAATATTTTTTAATATTTATTAAAATAGCCCGAAATAATTAGACCAAAGGATTAGACAATAGCCTATCGCTCAAGTGCATCCATACCCCATCCAAAAAGACAGTGGATTATTCTTGGATGGACACTCAGGCCAATCCCGCAGGTAAGTTTCGAGATCTAACTGCCAGCGTGGCGGTTTTAATCCCAGACCCAAACAGAGATGGGAAATGACGTCAAAAAAACGCTGATCGTGACCAGGGGCACCTAAATGAGCATGGGCATATTCATGGATGACAATACTCAACCAATCAGACCGTGCAATGCGTCCGACATCAATTAATATCACTGCCGGAGTGGCTAAGATGTTGCAAAAGCCATCAATACCAAACTTTTCCCCTAAAGGGGTTGCCAAAATCCGCATTGGGCGGCATAGGGAATCATGATAGCAGCTATGACAGGCTTCTAGGCAAGTCTGGAGCTCTCCATTAATGGCATCAATGTGATTGCCAATCCAGGTATAAATGCGATCGCGTTCTCTACCATTATCAGTGATCTCTACCATACTTGGGTCTAAAGCCAGCTGACCCACAGCATTGAGATACTGATAGCCCCGGATTAACGGATCATCGCTGATGGTGGAATCACCAGCCCAAGATTGAATAATACTCTTCCGGTGCCAAGACATTTTGTTGTTGTTGAGATGTCACGCCAATATTAGCCCCAGTATTAGCGCCAGCACTAGCCCCATTATCTAAATTAGAGTCAATCCGGGTTTCGATACAAAATGATGCGCTGCTAAATCCACCAAAACGTTTCACTATACTGGTACGCATCCGCCGAGATGGAGTGATAAACGAGAAACGCTCATGAGCACTCATGGTTTCATATTCAGTAATCAGCACTAGCCCATCTTGAGCATCCATCTGATAAATACCAGCCACTGGCATGGTTTCAGCGTAACCTTTTTCCCGCAATAACTTCCCCTGTCTAGGAGAGTCGGCATCTGGAACCACCACCATCACCGTCGAGTCTTTGTGACCGTCATCACTCTGGTCCCAAGCCATTGTACCCTGCCAACTGACCAAAGCTCCACCTGCTGCCAAACTTGGGTTAATCTTATGAAGCTCACACAGCTCAATAACTTGGGGATGATCAGCCTCTAAGGTTGCTACCTTGATGTTCAGCTCTCCCTTCTCTGCTTGTCGGAAGGCTAGGTGGTGGGTTGTGCGTTGCGATCGCCAGTTGCCAGCACTGAGCTGGAAAAATTCCATGGCATCAATAATTGGATCCATATTATGGTATTTGATTTACCGAGTTTTTGTTCAAATTTTACCAAAAATTTTGGGTTTAAAGCCCCGTCCTAGAAGGACGGCTTTTATTATCTTTCGTATTGACGGTAGATAATAAAATCGCTATTATAGAAGGCAAGGAGGAAAAGCAAATGTTTAATCTCACCTACGAGTTCAAGCTTAAACCTACCAAACAACAATCAAAAATCTTTGATGAGTGGCTTGAGATAACTCGCTTGGTATACAACTACGCTTTAGCAGAAAGGAAAGATTGGTACAAATCTCGTAGTTGTCAGATTAATGCTTGCAGCCTCCATAGTTGCTACATCATTCCTGCTGACACACCGCGTCCTACCTATGCAAGTCAGTGTAAATCTTTGACGGCTGCCAAAAAACAGAACCTTGAACTCAAGAAGATCCAATCTCAAGTGTTGCAGCAAACTTTAAAAAGAGTTGAAACAGCTTTCACCAACATGTGGGAGCGTAACGCTGGATTCCCCCGGTTCAAGAAAAAAGGCAGAATGAGGTCTTTTGTTTTTCCTCAAATGAAAGGAAAAAGATTAGAACATGGGTTAGTGAAATTGCCTGTAATTGGTTGGGTAAAATTCCGTCAGTCACGAGAAATTCCTAATGATGCTCAAATCAAGCAAGCTCGTATAGTCAAACGGGTTTCCGGTTGGTACGTCATGCTAACCATTCAATGGAATGTTGATTTACCTCAACCAATACCCCATGGTGAAGCAGTAGGAATTGATGTAGGATTAACTAGTTTTATTGCTACTTCTAGTGGTCTTTTAATCAAGGGTCCGAGGTTCCTGGGTGATGCCGAACGCAAGCTGAAATTACTGCAAAAGCGTGTTTCCAGGAAACCTATAGGCTCGAACAATTGGAGGCGCGCACAAAAAAAGGTAGCAAAACTACACGAGTATGTAGCCAATTGCCGTAAAGATTGGCACAGGAAGCTTTCCCATCATCTGTGCGATCATGCAGGGATGATATTTGTAGAAGATTTGAATCTGGTGGGGCTATCCCGTGGAATATTAGGGAAACACTGCTTAGATGCTGGGTTTGGCCAATTTTTCGAGATCTTGGCACAAACTTGTTTTAAGCGTGGGGTGTATTTCCAGAAAGTAGATGCACGTAAAACCAGCCAGATTTGTCCTAATTGTTTGACACAAACGGGAAAGAAAGAGCTTTCACAACGTACTCACATTTGCTCTGCCTGTGGCTATACAACGGATAGAGATATAGCCGCAGCTCAGGTAGTGGCAATTAGAGGATTAACAGCCGTAGGGCATACGGTGAAGATGCTTGCTGAGGGTAAATTCGTTGGAATCCCATTGAAGCAAGAATCCTCTCGCCTTTAGGCAGAGGAGTGTCAATTAAGCTTGAATTTTTGCATATTCCTGAGATTTTGCCAAACCAGCCATCCATGGCCAATCCATCAGGATTTCCGCTGCTACGCTACATATACTGATACTAAACGGGATTGTGCCACTATATAAGTGGGTTTTGGGCCAGGTTTTCCGTAATAACTATGATGTCCGAATAATTACTCTTAATCGAAATCACCCTATCACACCGTTACACCATCAATTTTCTTTATTATCGGTATTCAATCGGACTTGATCTAAGTCTGTCAGACATACAAGCACAAGGACAAATCATCGCTTTCCGGATTTTTATTACAATTTGTATCTTTGATTACTTATTGCTTGACAGAATCGACAGTATTCTATAGGTGTGTTAGATTGATTAACAACGGCCAAAAAAAAGAGCAGTCGGAACATTCGTCCGCCTGCCCTAATCAACGTATGTAAGCTTAGGAGTAAACCTATGGAAACGCCTGGAAAGCTAAGTTTGGAGCAACAGTTCCAGATGAAAATCTACCAAGACCAAGTCAAGCTCTTGAGCCAGGAGGAGGCTCAGTCCTATCTCTTGGAAGTTTTGCGTCAAATGATGGTTAAGGAGAATCTATTCCGCCATCTACTCAAAAACGCTTAACTCTTAATTAGCTGCGAAGGTTTCACTTTGCTTGACTTGTTTTAAGGGGTGCCTCAGTCGTACCTAAAGTGGAATAATCTACACCAGCATGGGAACGCCTATAATCTAAACCTTCGCTGCTGATCCCAAACTGCTAATAGCAATCGTAGCTTCAGCCTTTGCTGGCCTACTACTAGATAATAATAGTATATTTTATAAATTTCAACTTACGTAAAAACACTGAGATACTCAGGGAATTCGATAGTTAGGAAATTAGGTAGTCAAGGAATGCTTATCAGGAACCCTTGGCTGTTAATGACTTGAATTTACAATCTTGAATTTAGACTAGGAACTAGCTTGCATAGTGCTCACTTTAAGCTTCCTCCGAATTCTAGCACACATGATAGGATTAGGGGTGCTCGGTTTTTGCGTTACTTGCCATTATCCTGCCTTTCAGGTCAATCAGGACTTAGCCAAAATGGAGCAACCAACCCACTGAGCTACCAAAAACCTAGATGTAGGGTCGGCAGTGGCTCAGACCGATTGATCAACCTGGCCATAGGGTGGCTAGACACTGCCCACCAAAAACCTAGATGTAGGGTGGGCAGTGGCTCAGACCGATTCATCAACCTGGCCATAGGGTGGCTAGACACTGCCCACCAAAGGATTAATCACAGCAGTACACAGACCGATGCATCAAGCTGGCCAAGGGCCAAAGCTAAGCACTGCCCACCTTAAAATTAATCACTAAGATCCATTACTAATTCTCCTAAGATCCTCGCAAGAAGGGGATTTGCGCCAAGAGTTAGCCCAGGTCTCGGGGGTGGTAGGGAAAGGGGTGAGAATAACAGTACCATCAGGGCCAATCAGCCAACCCTGAGCTTCCACAATCCGCCGCTTTGGACGCTTTCGAGCCGACTCCTCCCTAGCCGCCGGAGTTAGACGTTGACTCTGATAATTTTCTGTTGCCGAGTTATCTAAGGTTACCCAATCTGCTATTACAGTTCGGCTTATGATTGGCTCAAGGGGACTCGGAGGTAAGCCACCCCGTCCAGTAATAATGAATTCATCCCCTTTGGAATCATCCGATGCCACTTTGACATTTTCGGCACAGCTAGCAGCAATCAGTGTGGAAGGGTCAACTACAGTAGTGGGGAGTTCTACTAAACCCTGAGATGGATTAACCCCAAGGATGTTGATTTCTATGTTTCCATCTACACCACGCTCAGAACTGGCGGTGATATCACTCAAGTTGGTTGGTTGATCCGGAAAGTTGAACCCAAAGATGCCTTGAGCGGTAAGTGTAATATTACCACCCATGCCATCAAAGGCATTAGCAGTGATGTCGCTATTTTCTTCCAGGAAGGCAACAATTAAATCAGCCTCAATGGTTATATCCCCACCATCTCCCCCTTGCTTTTCGGTACCTGCAGTGGTGCTAATTTGACTACCGTCGCGCAATAGTAATAATTCCTGTAGCGTGAGAATAATATTACCACCATCTCCGCTAAAGGTTTGAGCAGAAATATTACTATTGTTTTCTAGGGAGATGGAGTCAGCATTAATTGTGATCTCTCCAGCCTTGCCAGTACTGTTATCTTCAGTGTTGGTACCAATACCTGATTCATTTTCCAGCACTATAGATTTAGCATTAATTGTTATTGTTCCAGCATCCCCAGTACTGTTATCTGTAGTCTTGGTACTAATACCACTGTTTCTTCTGAACACAACTGAGTCAGCAGTAATTGTTATTTTTCCACCATTCCCTTCGCTCTTGCCTCTAGTCTCGCTACCAAGGCCACTTTCATTTTCGAACAATACAGAACCAGCTGTGATGTTGATCTCTCCAGCATTGCCCTGAGCTCTAATATCACTATCAGGATCACTGCTGTTGGTAAAAATGTCACTATTACCGCTGAGGAATAGGGAGTCAGTAACGGTGATAGTGATATCTCCACCATCAAGCCTACCGTTGGTATCCCCATCAATAGCGCTGTTGTTGGTTAGTGAAATCCTATCAGCGGTAATAGTGATGTCTCCAGCCTTACCACCTTCCACTCCATCAACATTGCTACCAATTCCACTTTCGTTGTCAAGTGAAAGAGAGCTCACTTCGATAGTAATTGTTCCACCATTACCCGTACTCCCTTTTATAGCTATGCTACCAAAACCACTGTCATTAGCAATAGAAAGGGAGTCAGCTGTGATCGATATTGCTCCAGCATTGCCCTTGCCTTCGGTATCGCTACCCAAACCACTACTATTTTCGATCACAATAGAACCAGCGTTGATTATAACTTGTCCAGCATTCCCCTCTATGGTTTGTCCAGCATTATCCTGACAGGAATCAGTTAAACAAGCATTGCTACTGATACCAGCATTTCTGATCAGGGATATAGAGTCAGCCGTAACTTCTACTTGACCAGCATCCCCCTTACCGTTTGTCCTACTACCAATCCCCGCCTTTTCTATGGTAAGGGTACCTGTTTGAACGATAACGTTTCCAGCATTTCCATTATCCCCAGAGGTGAGGCTATTGATTCCAGCATTTTTTAGGGATATGGATTCACCACTGATCACGGTGATCGGTGGTGCCTGATCGCTACGGTTGTTATTTCTGTTGATTCCGATACTTTCCAATGCGATCGCACCAGCCGCAGTAATGGTGACTGCTCCTCCTCCAGTATCAATTCCCCCATTCATCAACTCCACATCACCACTACCGGAGTTGTCACTATCCGCTTCCAGGACTAGATTCAGGAAACCACTGTCGGCATTTATTCCAAAGTTTTTGAGAGAAATATCATTGGCCGCTTGCAAACTTAGAGTGACTTCCCCTGGTGTAGTTTTGGTAATGCCAAAGCCATCTGCAGTGATATTTCCTTCCTGAGTGCCTGTGGTTCCAGTAGTGATGGTGACATTGGTGCCAGCATTGAGTTGAGCTTCAATATCTGGGATATTCACCACGGCATCATCCCCAGTGGGAGTGAAGATATTGGAATTACTATCAAAGGTGCCATTGGATGTATCTGCAAAGCCAAGAGTAACATTCCTCGGGTCAAGTAACCAGGTTCCTGCTAAACCATTTGGAGCACTAGCATCGACTTTGATTCCAGCCACATCCAGAAAATTGGCACTAGATGTCTCGATTAAACCGCCATTGCCCGATTGCGCTCCCCCCCTTGCGGTTAAGGTGCCATAGGCGCGAGTGGATTGATTCGACCAAATCACAATCAGACCACCATTACCGTTGCTAACGGCATCAGCATTGATGGTGGTGTCAGGACCGATATAGGTAGCTGTGGCCAATGGCAGCTGTCCTTGACCTTGGAAATCCCCACCAATTAGTGCCTCTCCACCACTACTGTTTCCAGAAACATCAATGGATCCACTGTCAAACAAGCCAACTTGATTGCCTAATACCGTTACTTTGCCTCCTGTTTGTCCTGGAGATAAATTGGCAGCGTTTAGGGCACCAGAGATGATCACTGTTCCTGGAGCCAGTGGCACAATAGTACCGGAATCGGTAATTGTGACCTGACCGTCACTGGAAACTGTTACGCCGGTGTCATGGTTCAAAGTACTTAAAAATTCAGTAACAGAGGGAGAATTAGATTCTATTGATGGCGTTGGAGTCGATAGTGTCAAAATCTGTCCAGCTTGCCCCAACTGCACTAACGTTTCACGAGGAACCGCTACTAGATTAATCTCACCCCCTGGTGCTAGGATATCCCCAGTGCTAATCACACTCCCACCGACTAAGGTGACATTCTGTCCCTGTCCCACAGCTAAATTGCCAGCATTTACGATTGGCTGAGGATGATTCTGGCCATACTGCAATCCGGGAGTAATGTTAATGGTTAAAAGGGGCGGCTCTTCGGGATTGGTAGCACTAAACTCGGTGCCATTGCCAAAAACTATACTATTAGCGGTACTTCCAACAAACGAACCGGCTACATCTAATTGGGAATTGGCTCCGAAAACAATACCATTAGGATTGAGCAAAAACAAGTTCGCGGCACCATCTACTCCTAGGGTGCCGAAGATCTTGGAGATGTTACTACCGGTTACTCGGCTGAGAATATTATTGATGCCAGCGGGATTGGCAAAGTAAACCCGCTGCAAGTCCCTAACATTAAATTCAGAAAAGCTATGGAATAGGTTATCCCCTCTGGTTGCTCCACCTTCAATTAAGTCAGCGGGAAGTCCTTTAACCTCTACATTGGGTTTAACTAGAGAAGGGTTATCCCCCAAGGTCTGATCCGGAACAATCTGAGCCAGAGCGGGATTGACTGAATGGGTAATCCCATAGTATCCACTCAGACTTATAGCACCAAAAATTACTAGCGTACGCACTATTTTCATCTCACTTCGCCTCCTATACTTAACCTTGGGAGTGATCTAAGTAAATATGCTCCGAGTTGAATTATTTTGATCAGATAATTAATTGAACTCTCCCTGGTTTGAAAACGCAGGGATTCTAAGCTGATGTCGTTACGCGGGTTGAAACCGCGCTCCACGACGCTTCACGATACCATTTAGATAGAGAATCTAATTTGTATCGTTGTGGCAGGTTCAAATCTGCTCTACTGACCTCGGCTAGGGAAAACCCTAGCTGTGTCACTACTTTTCGGAGGATATTACAAGCTCCGTTGCAATCGGCGTTAATTAATTCACCTTTTCCTGACCTATAAAGCCCACGCCTTACTCTTGTTCCAGAAGCCTTCCACCCCAAGCCCGAAGGGCACGCTACGCGAACGGGTTTTGCACCAAGTGTAGGTAGAAAGTCACGATCTAAGAAGCTAGCTTTACTGGTGTAACTCTCTTCGATTTCAACGAATTTAATGCCGTACTCAACACACAGTTTTTCAATTCTGTTCTTCAACTTAGCGGTAGGAGTCTGAACAAATTGCTGGTTATTCTTTTTGCCAATATTAATACCGTCTTTGTTGCGCTTATTCCACCCAAAAACTACTGTGCTAATTTGATTCCTTAGGCACCAGTTAATAATAAATCTAGCAGCCTTATTGATATTGTCGCGCATTTGACGGTTGCGCTTTTCAGTCACAGAGGCTAGTTGTTCATCCCAGTAGTCTTGAGATTTTCCTTTTTTGATTGCAGCTACCCGCTTGTTGTACCACTGGTTTTGGGACTTGACTTTTCTGCCATCTACGATGAAAGATCTTCCGGTATTGGAGACGCAAGTCAACCAGTTATTGAGACCGGGGTCAATACCTAATACATTCTCTGTAGGTGTTACCGGCTTTGGGTTTGGTCGCTCGTATACAAACTCCAGATAAAAACAGCCATTCCTAGGGACAAACCGATATTCTTTGATTGATTTGAAATCGATATTGGACGGCATCGGCAGTAGAAAGTGATCAATCCCAAACCAAACCTTAACCTGCTTTCCTAAAGTAAATTTGAGTTGACCTTTTACTAGTTTCACCCAGCGAGCAGGATAGCTGACTACAGCTAAACCTCCTTTCTTACGGTACTTCGGAACTCTAGGCTTATCAGTTAGTTGTCCTTTAGTGTATAGCTTTTTGAGAGCCTTGTAAGACTTGAAGGACTCAACAACTCGATGTAATGTCTGTTGTGCGCAAGCCGATCTCAACGCCCTGAAATGGACGTTGCTTTTCATTATTTTGTCTAACTCTGCATTGTTGAGGTATTTTCCAGCCTTAAACAACATTTGACGGCAATAATACAGGCCGCAGTTGGTTAACTTGTTAGCCTCCGAGCAGATCAACTCTATGATCGCCTGGTTTTCAGGTGTTGTAGCTATCAGATGTTGCTGGCAACCGTACATATTCTTGTCACCTCATTGTATATATGATATCTTGATTATACACTTGGTTTCAACACCTATGGATACCAAAACTCAAGATATTTTCAGGACAAACCCGCATTCTGTAACCTTACTGAATTACCACTTTGTCTGGTGCCCGAAAAGAAGGAAAGCAGTATTGATTGGCGAAATTAAAATGAGGCTACAAGAGATTATTTTTGACTTATGCAAGGACAACAACTGGCAATTGATAGCTTTGGAGATAATGCCAGACCATGTTCACATGTTCTTGGAGGTTGACCCCACTTTCTCTCCATCTGTGATAATCAAGAGGGTAAAAGGCCGGGCTTCACATCACTTACGAAAAGAATTTCCTGAACTATTAAAACTTCCAACTCTTTGGTCTCCCAGTTATTTCTGTTCAACTACTGGAAACGCCAGCACAGAAACAGTGAGGAGATATATTAAAAACCAAAGAGGAAAGTAACACGAGAGCCGGGATAAATCCCGGTACGCTCCACGCCCACCCAATAAATTAGGTGGCTAACTCTCGCTCGTTACTTCCTTTGTTTTAATGCCTTAATTATTATTGCGCCGCCATAGCTCTAGCGCGATTAGTTTCAATCATTTGTTCCAGCATTTCCCTAGAAACACAACGGCGTTCAGAGCAATAGGTCATGAGATTGACGCCATTCATCATGCGCACAGTGCTGACTCGGACACGAAAATCATCGGTGACAAACCAACAACGTTCTTGACCCTGATTATTCTGGTAATTGGTATCAATGGTGAGGATGCCGTCTTTGCCAAACCAATACCGACTCACTACCGGAATACTTTCTACATAGCCTTGGTCTCGAATCAATTTGCCACTAAGCTTAGTTTCATCATCTGGAACATCAATCAGAATTGCGGCATATTTGGAATTTGGTTCCCGGTCATCTAAATTGATTTGCCACATAAAGCTCGCTCCCCCCATCGCCTGGCTGGGGTCAATGCTTTGGAGGTCACACACGGCTTGGACTTTAGGGTTATCTTTTTCAATGACTTGAACCATCAGATTGGATTCCCCGGATTCATCGGCAGCGTTATCGAAGTGATGAACTGTGCGTTGAGTAAACCACTTGCCTTCGCTTTTGCGAAAGAAGTCCATCATGGTCATGGGTGGCTTGAGTCGCATTTTTGCTTGAACCTCCTGATAGTGATAGATGGGTAGAGCTAGCCCCTACCCTAGAAATAGTAATTGTTTTTAATACCCTGTGTTCCCACCAGAACGGTAGACTAACCTTGGCAGTTCCAGGTAGAGTTTACAAATTATAATGATTCAAACTCGGTTAAGCGATCGCACTAACAACCAAGCTATGGATATCTTAAAACGGTTCCAAGCCGGAGACTATATCTCTGATGCTAATCTTGAGGGCATCGATTGGAGTCAGAGAGACTTGTACCAGGTTAACCTCAGTGGTGCTAACCTACAGAAAGCTAATTTGAGCCAAGCTACCCTGACTGGGGCTAATCTTAGTCAGGCAATTTTGCGGGAAGCGAATCTGAGGGGAGCTGATCTCAGGGGAGCTGACCTGACTGGCGCTGACCTGACTGGAGCTGATTTGGAAGGGGCGTATTTAAACCGGGCGGATTTAAGGAAGGCTAATTTGACGATGGCTAACTTAAATGAAACCAACCTACAAGTAGCCCTGTATGACCGGGAAACTACTTGGCCAGAAGGATTTCGCTACAAAAGTTCTGGGGCTGTTGGGCCTGGTGCTAATCTCAATGGTGCTTTTCTAAATACCGCTAATTTGAGGGGAGTTGACTTGCAAGGGATTAGAGTAATAGGAGGCTATCTCAGCGGAGCCGATTTAACCGGTGCTAATTTACAGGATGCTGCTTTGAGTGGATCCAACTTACGGAAGGCTTTCCTGACCGGGGCTTGTTTGCGTAATGCCCGTATGAGTGGCGTGGAGCTGGAGGGAGCGGATTTGCGAGGGGCCGACCTGACTGGAGCAGATTTAAACCATGTACAAAATATTGCTGGCGCTGACTTTACCATGGCTCAAGGCATCAGTGAAGCCACCCGTTCGATGCTTTTGAATCAACCATATAAAGATCTAGACACCTGGAATCCCTATACTCGAAGTAATACTCGGGAAAGTTTAGGAGCCAGTCATGAGAAGAGTTGAAGGTTGAAGGTTGAAAGGTTGAAGGTTGAAGGTTGAAAGGTTGAAAGGTTGAAGGTTGAAAGGTTGAAGGTTGAAGGTTGAAGGTTGAAAGGTTGAAGGTTGAAGGTTGAAGCGTTGAAGGTTAAACCGTTGAAGGTTGAAGGTTGTAACCTGTAACCTGTAACCTGTAACTTGTAACTTGTAACCTGTAACCTGTAACCTGTAACCTGTAACCTGTAACCTGTAACTTGTAACCTGTAACCTGTAACCTATAACCTATAACCTGTAACTTGTAACCTGTAACCTGTAACCTGTAACCTTATATAATAATCACGATTTAAGAACGTCACCAAAATGTCTGAAATTCAAGAAGCCCAGCCATCACCGGCAGAAATTGAGGAAGTTATTACTGAACTAGAGAAATATCGGGAAAGACTCGTTAATGATGTGATGAAAATGGCTCAGAAGGTGAAACTGCCGAAAAAGGCGGCCATGGAGCATATCAAAAACCACCCAGAAATTATTAAGATCGACGCTGCTCTGGAAAATCTCCGCCCCTAGCAATCATCCTTGCCATCATCCTGACGCAACTGACTAAAGCAACTGGAATTACCCATGGTTACATCGGAAACTCAACCGCCAGCTCCCTCTGAAACTGACAGCTTGCTGGCTGATGTCAATAGCCAACTTGCTGAGGGAAACGTTGATATTACTAATCCGCAACAGTTAAAAAAGATGGTTGAATCCCTGGCTGATAGCCGGGGAATGGTCAGACTGGGATTCGTGGAAGCCTTTGGCAAAATTGGTAAGGTAGCTTCTCCGTTCTTGCTCGAAGCACTAGCTAATCACCCAAACCCGGTGGTGCGCAGGTCTTGTGGCAAGGCTTTAGCAAAAATAAGGGATCCCCAGGCGGTTCCTACCCTGATCAATGCTTTGTTAAATGATGAGGATACAGTGGTCAAGAGTTCAGCGGCTGGAGCCTTAGCCAGAATGGGAGAAGCGGCTGTCCCAAAGTTGATTGAGGTGTTGGAATCAGCGGATTATCCCCAAACTGCCAAAGGTCATGCCTCTTGGGCACTTGCTTTCATTGGGTCAGACGCAGCTGAGCACCTGTATCAGGCAATCCACTCGGAATCGGAAGATGTGCGGATGGCAGTAGTCGGAGCGATCGCTAATTTGGTGGATGAACCAGGTAATGACCAGGCTAGAGATATTCTCTTATTAGCACTGAAAGATGAATCTGTCAATGTTCGTGCCGAAGCAGCGACATCGGTGAGCCAACTTGACCCCCAGCTAGGGGTTCCCAATTTAATCCCGTTACTGGAAGACCCCAGCCAAGAGGTGAGGCGGAGGGTAATCTTATCCTTAGGGAAGCTTAAAGATGAAGCGGCTTTACCCGCCTTAACAGCCAAGTTATCCGATCAGCGAGAGGAAATTCGCCAACTGGTCAAGGTAGCGATCGCACAAATTCAGAAGGGTTGAAGGGTTGAAGGGTTGAAGGGTTGAAGGGTTGAAGGGTTGAAGGGTTGAAGGTTGAAGGGTTGAAGGGTTGAAGGTTGAAGGTTGAAGGGTTGAAGGTTGAAGGTTGAAGGTTGAAGGTTGAAGAGTTGTTCGCGTAGCGTGGCCTTTTGGCCAAGGTTGTTCGCGTAGCGTGGCCTTTTGGCCAAGGTTGTTCGCGTAGCGTGGCCTTTTGGCCAAGGTTGTTCGCGTAGCGTGGCCTTTTGGCCAAGGTTGTTCGCGTAGCGTGGCCTTTTGGCCAAGGTTGTTCGCCCTGGGTGTTCCGTCTAGGGTAGCTTAAAAAAAATCATAAATCTAGCTGTTATCATATTTATGAGGTACAGATAATTGGTTTTATGTTCCCGGTTCCCTGTTCCCGGTTCCCTGTTCCCTATAATCCAAAAAATTTGTACCTCACCAAAGTGATAAATACACTATAAAACAATCAAAGTTTTCATACTTCATACGTCATACTTTATAATTCATAATTTCTAAGATACTTGTCAGTTTCAATCACAGGCAATCCCAGAAGTTTACAAATCTTGATAATTTAGGGTGATCAGGGCATTGTATAAATAAATGTGTGAAGGTGTAAAACACTGACACAATCTCGCTCACAGGAGCTATGAGCTCCCAAGACTCCTCAATCAGGAGTCGTGAGAGAGGTTATGTTGTTGTTTAAAAGCTTGTAAAGTTTTTTAAACACCCTGAGAAAACCCTGATTAAAAAATTTGTTGCTATCTAGGAGAATCTCTTAATGGCATTCGGACCAGCATCACAGCTAGGTGTCGGCCTATTTGAAGACACAGATCCAATCGAAGTCTGGCCAGGTATCTCAAGCGAGGACGCTGAGGCCGTGATTCGGGCGGTCTATCGGCAAGTATTGGGCAATGCTTATGTCATGGAAAGTGAGCGACTCGCTGTCCCAGAGTCTCAGTTCAAACTAGGTGAACTCAGCGTTCGGGAATTTGTGCGGGCAGTAGCTAAATCGGATGCTTACAGCTCCCGGTTTTTCGACAAAGCCCCCCGCTACCGCGTAATTGAGCTGAATTTCAAACATTTACTTGGTCGGGCTCCCGATGGCTTCGATGAGATGAAAGCTCACAGTATTATCTGGGATGAAGGAGGCTTCGAGGCAGAGATTGATTCCTACCTCGACAGTGACGAGTACCAGGAAGTCTATGGGGAAGATACGGTTCCCTTCTACCGGGGCTACAAAACCCAAACAGGCAAGAAGATGGTTGGGTTTACCCACATGTTCCAACTGTTGCGAGGAGCCTCTAGTAGCGACTTCAAAGGGAGCTTGGCTGGCAATAGTCCCTGTCTCAATAAGAATGTAATTCAAGAAATTCCTACAGCAGTGATTCCCCCATCTGGTGGTGTATCTGGCTGGTCTTTCCAAGAGACGCCATTGGGTGCCAGAACTCGTCATGGTGCTGGAGCTACTGCTGAAGGTAAGGTGTACCGCATTGAGGTAACTGGCTATAAGTCCCCTGGTGCAGTGAATCGGGTATCCAAATTCCGGCGCAGTAATCAGGTATACCTGGTTCCGTTTGATCAGCTCTCCAAAGAGTACCAGCGGATTCATAAGCAGGGTGGCGTGATTGCAAGCATCACCGTTGTGTAATTAGGATTCAATCGGGATTCAAACGTTTCTAATCTGGAAAAGTTCGTGTATTTCTGCGTACTTTGGCAGCAAACTAGTTGGCTTGCTGCCAAAGAAGGTAGAGGTGCAGTTCAATGAAGGGTTGGTTACTTTGTTTTGGCAAGGAAAATCCCCTCTATTTTGAATAAGTTTTTTGCAAGGAGAAATTTAAATGGTCAGTACAGCGCCTACTGCCAAGTTTGGTCTAGATTCAGATACCATCTTTGAACTATGGCCCACTAGCGGCATTGATGAAGTGCAAGCTGTAATTCGGGCAGTTTATCGTCAAGTTTTGGGCAACCCCCACATTATGGAGAGCGAGCGGCTGGTGAATGCTGAATCGCAATTATGCGATGGCAGCATCAGTGTCAGGGAATTTGTCCGGGCTGTTGCCAAATCAGATTTCTATCGCGCTCGGTATTTTGAATCCTGTGCGCCCTACCGATTTATTGAGCTTAACTTTAAGCATTTATTGGGTCGTGCTCCCCTGGATCAGACAGAAATTTCGGAACACATCCGCATCTGTATTGAGCAGGGCTACGATGCTGAGATTGATTCTTACATCAATAGTGACGAGTACCAAAATAATTTTGGGGATGATACCGTACCCTACTATTGTGGTGCTACTAGCCAAATCGGCCAAAAGCAGGTGGGCTATAACCGTACCCTCTCCTTGGTAAGGGGTCGTCCAGAAATTGATAGCTCCATAAAAAGCTCTTGCTTGGTAGAAGCAGTTGCCACCAATAGCACCAGCGAAATTGTTCCACTGGCAGGTTGTCGTGCTGCCGCTTATGCTGATGCTACCGAAAAGATGTTCAAAATTGTAGTCCGGGGTGCCATGTACAGCGGTCGTCGCCGTCGTAGTACCACTGAGTACATTGTTCCTGGCAGCAAGATGACACCCCAAATTCAGCGGATTAATCGCACTAGTGGGACAATCGTCAGCATTACAGAAATCTCCTAATATCTGGAGTTTTGTCTTTTCGGAAATTTTAAAGGAGAGATAGAAATGGGAAATTTAACTCGCTCAGCTGTTCTAGGCTTGGATGCCTTTGAAGGTGATCCATTAGAATTACGGCCTTTTGCTAGTGAAGATGATTTACAAACGGTAATTCGAGCTGTTTACAAGCAGGTTTTGGGCAATGCCCATCTGATGGATAGCGAGCGACTCGCTAATGGGGAATCAATGTTGCGGAATGGGGATATTACTGTCCGTGGCTTTGTGCGCATGGTAGCTCAATCAGCCCTGTATCAATCCAGGTTTTTCCAGGGGTCTTCTCCCTATCGGTTCATTGAACTTAATTGCAAGCATTTGCTGGGTCGTGCTCCTTTAGATCAAGCTGAAATCTCTGAGCACGTCAGCCTTTACAATGAACAGGGTTATGGAGCTGAAATCGATTCCTATATCGATAGTGAGGAATATCTCCAGAATTTTGGCGAGGACGTCGTTCCCTACCCCCGCAGCATCCGTAGCCAAGCAGGAATTAAGAATGTGGGCTTTAATCGGATGTTCTCCTTATTACGAGGATCTCCTACCAGTGATAGTGGAAAACCAGCTCAGCTAATTACTTCTGTAGCTAGTAATCTATCTCCAAAAGTTAAGGCTCCAGCGATTGGCAATGGTGCAGGTTATGGCAATACTGGCAAGCGCTACCAGATTGCTGTTTCCACATGCGCTGGTGCAGCCCGGTTGAATAAGTATAGCAAGCTGAACTATCAGGTTAGCTATGACCAACTCTCTGAACAAGTGCAGAGTATTCATAAAAGCGGTGGCAAGATTCTCAGTATTACTGAGTTAAATTGATCGAGTAGCCCGGTTATCAGTTACTAAGTCAATAGTTAATGGTAATCAAAAAAAACTGGTAACTGATAACTGGTAACTGATAACTGATAACTGGTAACTGATAAGTGAATAGCTGTGTCAGTCAGCTAAATTTGAGCAAAGAATTTAGGAGGAATTTAAATGTCACTTTGGGTAATGGATGCTGACCCGGTAGAGTTGCGTCCTGGTGCAACAGAAGATGATGTGCAGACAGTGATTCGGGCAGTTTACAAACAGGTTCTAGGTAACCCGCACTTGCTGGAATCCGATCGCTTAACTAGCGCTGAATCGATGCTGCGCAATGGGGACATCAGTGTACGGGGCTTTGTGCGCATGGTCGCTAAATCAGAGTTGTATAAGTCCCTGTTTTTTGATTCTGCTTCCCAGTATCGTTTCATTGAGCTCAACTACAAGCATTTTCTAGGTCGTGCTCCCCAGGATCAAACAGAAATTGCCGAACACGTTCTAATTTATAATGCTGCTGGCTACGACGCAGACATCGATTCTTATATCGATAGCGACGAGTATCAGTTTAATTTTGGCGAGTTCATTGTCCCCTATCCTCGTAGTAATACTACCGAAGTTGGGATTAAGAACGTAGCCTTTAATCGGACGTTTTGTTTGATGCGGGGAGATGCTACCAGTGATAGCAGTAACCAAGCCAAGCTGATTAGTGATTTAGCGGCTAATGTGTCTACCAAGATTACTGCTCCTGCTGGGGGTTCAGGTACTTACGCCAATACAGGCAAACGCTTTAAGGTTACTGTAGCTAAAGCTGGTGTTGGTTCTCGCTTCAAGCGGAGTAATGCTACCTATGAGGTGGGTTACGACCAGCTGTCGGCGAGGATTCAAAATATGCACAAAATGGGCAGCAAAATTGTCAGTATTACTGAAATAGGTTAGGTTGACTGTCAGAGGTTGTCTGAGAAGTATAATTTGCTATACCTAAGCCCCCTAAATCCCCCAATTTTGGGGGACTTTTACCAGCAAATAGATTCTTGTTCCCCCCAGAATTGGGGGGCTAGGGGGGCAAAATTCAGTATCAAAAAACTTTTCAGATATCCTCTCAGGATTCAGTAGTTGATATGAGCTAAGTCTCTAGATGTTAGTTTTTGGAAATAGGCTGTGATCAATCAACAGCTAATTTCTAAAAACTAACACCATTGAGTAGTTAACTATTGATTAACTACTCAATGGTGTTAGTTTTTGTGAATTCACAACTTAGTAAATTCAGAGTACTTCCCCGATGTCAAGAATGATGGCAGATGGCACTAGCACTCTTAGGCATTATAGCGATCGCAAAGTTGTACTAGAGGTAACAGGTCTGTGTCGCCGAAATGTAATGGCAACAAGTAACTATAGGATTAAAGTTCCTAGGAAAATTAAGGGTTTTAGGAGTTTTGTTAGTCAAGCAGGCTAGGGTCAATCAACCAAAACCATATAAGAAGCGTCACGTTAACCAAAAATAAGTTAATACTTATAGTGTTCAATCAATAGAATTTTGACATTCACCGATAAAGACTCTTTAGTTAAAGTGAATTCACTAGAAAGTGAAAAAAGTATTTTTCGTAAGCAAGTTTTTATAGTAGTTGTTTATTAACGGTAATTAACAACATTTAACAACAATGGATTTGGAGGTCTTTTAAATGGTAATTGGTTTTATAAACCCTGTACTAACACGCGCCTCGCAATTAGGGGTAGCAGCATTTCAAGACACAGACCCAGTTGAACTGTGGCCTAGTCATTCTGAAGAAGAAATAGAAATTGTGATTCGGGCTGTCTATCGGCAAGTGTTGGGGAATACCTATGTCATGGATAGTGAACGGCTCACCGTTGCCGAATCCCAACTCAGAAAGGGAGAAATTTCTGTCCGCGAATTTGTGCGCCAAGTGGCTCAATCTGAGCTTTACTACTCCCGATTTTTCGAGAGTTGCTCTCGTAACCGAGCCATTGAGTTGAATTTCAAGCATCTTCTTGGTCGAGCTCCTGAAAGCTATGAGGAAGTTATTGAGCATACGAGCATGCTTGATCAAGGCGGTTATGAGACTGAAATCGATTCATATATCGATAGCGAAGAATACCAGCTAGCTTTTGGGGAAAACCAGGTTCCCTATTATCGGGGGTACAAAACCCAGATCGGGAAAAGTACAGTGGGATTTACCCATATCTTAAAACTGTTGCGTGGCGCACCTGGTACCGATAAACCCAATGTTTGGCGGGGGAATTGGTCTCGGTTGAATCAGTTCCTGATGACCAATAGTCCCAGTAATATGGAGCCGCTTTCTGGAGCTGGTGATGTCGTAAAACCTACTGATATCAATAAACTCCTGGCTAATGTTCTAGGTCTCAATAAAGCCCAAGTAGGAAGTGCCACAGAAACTCAAACAGCACCTAAGATTCTTACAGAAGCTGAAAAACTCCTGCAAAACACGACTCAAACCTGGCAACGCCAGTATCAAGCCTGGGAAGAAATTGATCCGATTGAGCTGTGGCCAGGTCGCTCGGAAGCAGAAATCGAGACGGTGATTAGAGCAGTCTACCGTCAGGTTTTGGGAAATGCTTATGTTATGGAGAGTGAACGGCTGACTGTCCCGGAATCCCAGCTCAAGCGGGGGGAAATCACTGTCCGTGAGTTTGTGCGTCAGGTTGCCAAGTCCGAGTTGTATCGGTCCAGGTTTTTCGATATCTGTCCCCGCTACCGGTCAATCGAGCTGAATTTTAAGCATTTGCTCGGTCGTGCTCCTGATGACTACTCTGAGACTTTCTATCACAGCCAAGTACTTGATCAAGGAGGTTTTGAGGCGGATATTGATTCCTATATCGATAGTGACGAGTACCAAGAGGTGTTTGGGGAGAATGTTGTACCCTTTTACCGGGGCTATAAAACCCAAACAGGCAAAAAGCTCCTTGGGTTTACTAACATGTTGGTGCTGATGCCCAGCGTTTCTAGCTCTGATAAAGACAATGTGTCAGGAAATCCACCAAGGCTGAATAAATCGATTATTTACAATAATCCCCTTGGGCAAGCCCCAGTTACTGATATCCAAGCCTTATTGGATGAAGTACTCAAGCCCAAAATTCAACCGCAGGAAGCTCCCCCAGAAGCTGACAAACAACGCTCAGAAGCCTATCAAGCCATCCAACAGAAATGTCAAGAGCAAGAAGAACTGCTGGAAACCTTGCAGCAACAGCTGGCAGACTTACGACCATTGGCTAGCTTTGGAGAATCACAGTATAGCAAATGGCAGTCTTACAGTTCTTCGAGCAATGGTGGTAGTGGTTTCACCAGCATTGCAGCCCAAATCCCCATGGCAGCAGCGACTGTAGAGCCAGACAGTTATGAAGCTCTACAACAAAAGTCTGAACAACAGGCTCAGGAAATTGCTAAGTTACAAGAAAAGATTGCTGATCAGCGGCGTTTAGCTATGATTGCAGAAACCCAGTTGAATAAGTGGCGTCCTCGTAGTTATTAGAGTAATTATTAGAGCTGCGATGTAAGCATTCAGCCGTCAGTGGTCAGCGGTCAGCTTATTTTATTCAAAAGCATCGATTGCGCTACGCGCACACTGCGCGAACAGTAACGTGGCCATTCCCGTAGCGTGCCATTGGCCAAGGCCAATGGCTAATAGCTGTGCGTGTAGCGCATTAGCTGATGGCTGATGGCTGATAGCTGATAGCTGAATGCTTAGCTGTGATTAGCTCTATGGCCAGTTGCCATAGAAATGTGTAGGTTGTTGAGGGTTGACTGTTGAGTGTTGAATGACAGCGGTCAACCCTCAACAACTACCTGGAAAATACAAGGTTTTAACTAAAGGTTTTAACTAAAGCTTTGAACAAGGTACTTTTAACAGTAAAATATATAGACTTTAAATAGCCGATCCGGAGGAAAAGCCAATGCCCAAGAAAAGCCGTAAAACTGCTAGCCAGTATTCAGAAGGTAAGTCCAAGGTGGGGATCTCCCTGACCCCTACAGGCATTGGCTTGTTGACTCAGATGGCTCAGAATACTGGGTTGTCCCGCTCGGAACTAATTGAGCGTATCGCCAGAGGTAATATTGCGATCGCATGCCAGCAGGCAAGTATGACCATCGCCCTGGAAAATCCACCGCAGGCAAACGAAACATCCCCCAACAATGGAGCCAAAAAATCTCCAACCAAGATTCAAGTTATAGAGGGTGAGCAACCGCTACAACCTGATGTCTCTGAGCCTGGTGGTTCTGGTGTATCCCAAGAAGATTACCAGTCTTTACAACAGCAGGCTAAAGAGCAAGCTAATTTGATTGAAGACTTACAACAGAAGTTAGCTCAACAAAAATCTGAAACGGCTGAACAGACCGAAAGTTATCAGTCTTTGCAACAGCAGGCTAAAGAGCAAGCTAATCTGGTCAAAAAGTTACAGAAGCAGCTAGCTGACCAAAAATCTGAAACGACTGAACAGACCGAAAGCTATCAGTCTTTGCAACAGCAGGCTAAAGAGCAATCTAATCTGGTCAAAAAGTTACAGAAGCAGCTAGCAGACCAAAAATCTCAGACTGCTGAACAGACCGAAAGTTATCAGTCTTTGCAACAGCAGGCTAAAGAGCAATCTAATCTGGTCAAGAAGTTACAGAAGCAGCTAGCAGACCAAAAATCTGAAACTGCTGAACAGACAGAAAGCTATCAGTCTTTACAAAAGCAGGCTAAAGAGCAATCTAATCTGGTTAAGAAATTACAGAAGCAGTTAGCAGACCAAAAATCTGAAACTGCTGAACAGACCGAAAGTTATCAGTCTTTACAACAGCAGGCTCAAGAAAAATCTAATCTGGTCAAAGAGTTACAGAACCAGCTAGCAGAGCAACAATCTCAGGCGGCGCAACAAGTAGAAAGTAATCAGGTTCTACAACAGCAAACTCAAGACCAACAGAAGCGTATTGCCGAGTTAGAGCATCAGTTGTCTGAACAACAATCTCCGGCTAATCAACCTACCGAGAGTTATGAGTCTTTGGCACAGCATAATCAAGAGCAAGAGGATCGTATAGCCACTTTACAAAAACAAATTGTTGAGTTGAAGCGTTGGGCAACCCTTGGCAAAGCAGAGTTGAATAAGAGGCGTAGCCGAAGATTGTTTTAGCTAGTGCCCCAAGGCATCAATAATGATGTAATGATGTCAAGTCCCCTGGCTTCCTTTGTTGATAGTTTTGGGGATAATTTTTGGTTTGAATAACAACAAATAATAATATGATTATTCTGATATTATTCTCGAGATGCTTTCCTGGATGAACCAAAGTTGATAATCTGTTCCAAGCGTGATATCGAACTAGCTGCTGATTCTCGGATATAGGGGTCGGCTTCCTGATTTTCAGCGGCAGCAGATAGCACTTCCATAGCTCTCTCATCCCCCAAGGAACCTAGAGCCTGTAGCACAGTAACTTGAAGGGCAATATCGTCGATGTCCAAAGCAGCTACTAGGGCTTCAAAAGCGGGTGGCCCAATAGTTCCCAGTGCGCCAACTGTGGATATTTTGACAACAGGATCTGGGTCTTCAAGAGCTGTTTGTAGACCTTGCAACCCGACAGTTGGGAAGGTTTCTTCTGAGTAGTTAAGAGCGATCGCAGCCAGCGCCTTAGCACAGCTAGCCCGTACGGTGTTATTTTCACTACTTGTTAAGGTTTCTGCCAATACCGGTACAGCATCAAGACCAATCACACCTAGAGTTTGCACTGCTGCTCGCCGATAAACCACATCCTCATCACCCAAAATTGCCATCAACTCAGGAATAGTATTCTCGGTGCGCTCTGCTGCAATTTGCCGCATCGCTCTTTGTCGGAGTTTAGGATTTTTATTTTTTAATTGTTGATATAACTCTTCTGTAGACATTAGTAAATATCAGTATATAGCGGTTTTCAATTAGGTGAGGTACACAATTTTGGGCTTTTAGGGAACAGGGAATCGGGAATAGGGAACAGGGAATCGGGAATCGGGAATCGGGAATCGGGAATCGGGAATCGGGAATCGGGAATCGGGAATCGGGAATCGGGAATCGGGAATCGGGAATCGGGAATCGGGAATCGGGAATCGGGAATCGGGAATCGGGAATCGGGAATCGGGAATCGGGAATCGGGAATCGGGAATCGGGAATCGTGAATCGGGAATCGGGAATCGGGAATCGGGAATCGGGAATCGGGAAACCATCCGGTGTACCTGATAAGTATGGAAAATGCTATACAAATATTAGTAGACATCAGTATATAAGCTGAGTTCGATAAAACCAACTTGATCCAGGAGTCAATCGCTATCGGCGTTCGCCTTTGGCGTGGCCTACGGCCAAGCCGACGCTGCGCGAACGCGACCATTCAAAATTATCAATTCAAAATCCAAAAATACCCCATAAATGAATTCAGGGGCTTGTATCCAGTGTCAACAATTCAAAATTAGAAGGCTATACCTGTTTGAATTTTGCATTTTGCATTTTGAATTCAAAAATGGTCAGTAGCTTCGATAACAATAACTAAGGGGTTCTTAGCAAAGTGCTGAACCTGTTTCAGGCACAGCACTTTGCTAAGATACCCCTTTATTCGAAAGTACTAGAGGCAGCTAGCCACTACAGACAGTGGATCGCGATAATTCTATGACATGGAGTTGATTACATAGTCAAGATAAATCCGGTATTCAACCAAGGCTTGGGCAGACATATCACGAGGAGCGCAGCCACGATCCCGGAGGAAGGTCAAACCAGTAACATAGGTAGCTGCATCGATACCTAAGGCTTTGTAGACTTCACGAGCGCCAGCAATACCCCACTCATCCAGAGGACCAGTACCACCGACTACTAGGCAATAGTTGATCAAACGCAGGTAGTGAACGATGTCACGCTTGCACTTTTCTTTCTGAGTACCTGCATCAATGTCCCGACCACTACCGTTAGGGAACTTTTTATAGATAGCATCAACAGCTTCTTGAGCTACAGCGTCGTAGTTACCTGCCAACTTGTCAGCAGCTTCCATACGAGCAGCAGAACGTTGCAAGCTACCTTGAACTGATTCTAGGTCAGAAGCGCTAGGAAACCGACCTGCTAGGTCAGCGGAAGCAACAACAGTGGTTAACACTGATTTCATAATTTAAATATCTCCTGTCTTAAATTGATTTCGGCAAAAGGTCAGTGTAATTTAATTTCTCCTGAGCCGGGAGACTAGCTAATAGCACTGCCAACTGCATCGAAGTAGCTACCAACTTCTGCAGCCAAAGAAGCACAATCACCGCTAGTAACAGACTCTTTGCGTTGAGATGCAGTGTTGTTAACAAAAGCCACAGCAGCAGCCTTCATGATGCCAACAGCCCGGGAAGTATTACCAGTGGGAACGCCCAAAGCAGCGTAGGTTTCCTTAAGACCATTCAAGCAACGGTCAGTCAGTACAGAACTATCTCCGCTGAGAACGGCGTAGCACACATAACGTAAAACGATTTCGCCATCACGTAGACAAGCAGCCATCTTGCGGTTGGTGTAAACACCGCCACCGGGAGCAACTAAACCAGGGGTTTCGCAAACGATACCAGCAACCGCATCAGTAACGATACAGCTAGCATTGCTGGAGATAAAATTCACAGCATCAAGGCGCTTGTTGCCATCAGCAATAAATCCCTTCAGAGCATCTAAATCACCACCGCCAACAAATCCACCTTTGGCATCGGCAGCAACTACGGCTTTTGAAAAAGCGTCTAGCATTAAAATCTCCTTATCAATAACAAGGACTTAATTAAAATTATTGGTCTTGTCGTTCATGAATTGACTAACCAATTTAGACAATAAAAGCTATTTGACACTCTAGTCCCATTTATGAGAAACAAAGCAACAAAACATTACAAAAATTTCCGTCTATCGGTCTAATTGTATACTTTTGTATCAATAAGCCTTTAACTGTTTGGTTAAGTGCTAAATGGTATCCTCAAGATCAGGGTCAATACCTGCTGCTCGTAACTGCTCAGCCAGCCGAGCCGCTCTTGCTAAAGCAGCTTGAGTTCTTTGGCGCTCCTCCTCCACCATAGACTCTGCTTGTTCAGCACGTTGTCGCTCTTGTTCAGCTCTTTCCCTTTCTAGAACAGCTCGTTCATCACCAATCAGCAACAGATTTCCTTCCTCATCCCACCACCTTAGCCACAGTTGACTTTGATTCTGATAACTTCCTTGCCATAAGCCTAGTTCTACACCCAATGGTGAAATAGAATAATGCCCTCGTTCATTAGGGGTTAATTTCTGATAAAACCCACTGACCAAGGTATAGACTTCAAGAGAGCTGTTGTTTATTTGATAAATACCATAGTAGGGAATTCGGATAATTTGCTCATATACCCAAAACTTCCCTGGCTTAGTTACTTCTCCTTGAGTCGAGAGGGATAATGGGGTTTTGTCCCGTTCTTCATCCCCATTGCCACTGGCAAATTCTAAAGCAATTAATGGTGCTATATGTTCCCGCCACACCACATAGGAGCGACGAATTTTACCATCTAGCTGAGGAGGGACATTGGGAACATAAAACCAATCAGGTGCTTCGGCTCCTTTTTCAGGTGGATCAGTTTCTCGCCAGTATATACCACAGTCTTGCCCAATAGCATATTCTCCATCAGGATGTCGCTGTTGTAATATCTCTCCAATCGAATCCGTTAGAATTATACTTTGGGGATGCTCTTGAAAGTTTTTGCCTACGGCACGCTTCGCGAACACAAATGTTCCATCTGACTCCGGTAGCTGGGTGTGGTCAGGAAAGGGAGGAGGTAATTTGACTCGAGGTACTGTCTCAGTCATGATCTGGCCTAGACTATGGCGGTGATAATCTCTATATTATCCTGGCTGCAAAGCGTGTGATAGGCGATCCCAATTACCAATTACCAGAGCATGGTATTAGTGCTTAGTACACTAAAGATGCTCTTCCAAGGTTAGTAATTACGTAAGCATTCAGCCGTCAGCTGTCAGCCGTCAGCTATCATGCTTAAAATAAACCTCGTTCGCGTAGCGTGCGCCGATGCGCAAACGGTAGAATTTAATAGTTCGAGATTTTCTCGAATTGAAAGTCTGGGAATTTGCCCATCTAAGCATATGCGCTACGCGCACGCTACTTGATGTGACGTTAGCGGTAAGCTATCATGCAAACTTAACTCAGATTAAACGAATGCTTACCTGTTTTATTCAAAAGCTGTTCGGTGTAGCTTACCCATAAGCTGATAGCACCTCAAGTAGCGTGTGCGTAGCACATAAGCTGATAGCACCTCAAGTAGCGTGCGCGTAGCGCATAAGCTGATAGCACCTCAAGTAGCGTGCGCGTAGCGCATAAGCTGATAGCTTACCTAATGACTAATCCTAATGGCTAATGACTAGTAACTGCTTTAGTAACTGCTTTCTCCCGAATCAACCAATCTGAATCATTAGCTGCCAGATCTTGACCACTGTTATCCCCAAACTGCTCTAATGCCATTAAACTGGCATATTTCAAGTCGAAAATATTGGTATTGAGGCTGTCTTTGAGTAAGGGAATTGCCCGTTCATCTCCTAAATTACCCAAGGCAATAGCAGCAGCAGCACGGGATTTCTGAAACTGGGGTGCTTTATTGTGTAGGGCTTCCACTATCAAATCGTAGGCATCGGCGTATTTCAGCCAGCCTAAGAGTTTGACAACATGGTAGTGAGCACCATAATCGTTATGGGCTTTGTCAGCATAGGTAGCAAGTAGGGCGTCAGCAACAGTTTCTGGAGATAACTTGAGCAGAGTCTTACTGGCTAGATAACATCGCCCAAAATCTGTGTGGTATAGCTCGTTAATCAAGAAGTCTAAACTGGGCATTTGGTCATATTCATGAACCAGCTCTAGGTGATCAGGATGATCACGAATCACTTGATCGAGTGATGGTTCGATATCCTCAAAGGTGATATCACCGGCTGGCAACCCAGCCTCGGCCAACAGGCGAATTCCTCGTATTCGGAAGACCATGGAAATGGGACAGGTGGCAATTTTAGGAATTCCTTGGTAGTATCGGGCATCAATCAGGTCTTGAATACAAGCTCGTCGGGCATTGACACTAGAGTGTTCTAGGAATGCCATCACTTTGTGCATCTCGGTGGTATCCCCTGTGAACCGACAAACCGTTGCGATCGCAGCACTGGCTATGGGTTCATTATCAGATTTAGTAAATGTCTTAATCCTGTCGAGGGCTGGTTTATAGTCTAGTGCGGCCAGAGTTTGGATAATCACTCGATAAGTCTGACCTGGTTTTTCCAGTAGCTGGGCTATTTCTTCGAGAATTTCGGGATCTTGAGTGCCAATTTCCCCAATTGCCCAGACCGCATTTTCCACAGTGTAACAATCCTCATCCCCTAGACATGAGCGAATGATGGGTAGGGCTACAGAGGCTTTCAGACGACCTAAACTTTCCACTGCCTTGCGTCGAGCGATACGATGGTACAGTTCTGAGTTTTGGTCTTGCACCGTTTCCATCAGGGCATTGATTGACCGCTCGGTGGGAAAGTTAATTAAATGGGATGCAGCCAGATAGCGATCAGATTGGTCTTCTAACTGGTCTAAGGGTGTTTTTAAAAGTGCGATCGCTTGATCTTCGGTCAAATTAAATATATTTGCAAAACGTTTATCCATCAGTGATTTAGTGGTGATTTAGAAATTAACAATAGGACTTACGAAGTTTAGTTAGTTTTGCCCCCCTAACTCCCCAAAACAATCAGGGGACTCTTCGACGGTACTCAACCAATTCAGGCAAAGCAACGTACTAAGAGTCCCCAGGTGCTGATCGAAATATTAGTCAATCAGCGACGGATTTTCACCGTGATCTCCTTAGGACAAGGAGTTGATTACATAGTCAAGGTAAGTTTTGTACTCAACCAAAGCTTGAGCAGACATGTCACGAGGAGCACAACCGCGATCGCGAGTGAACTCAAGAGCTGCTACATACGGACCGGTAGGTAGGTTCAAAGAACGGTAAACTTCACGCTGACCAGCAATACCCCACTCATCTAGAGGACCAGTACCGCCAACAACTAAGCAGTAGTTGATCAAGCGTAGGTAGTGACCGAGATCCCGGTAGCACTTGTCAATCTTGACTTGAGAATCCCCAGCTTCACCAGATTCCTTTAGGTAAGGATACTTCTTAAAGCAAGCATCACCAGCTTCTTTGGTTACTTTATCAATGCCTTCTGCTAGCTTTTCAGCAGCTTCCATACGAGCAGCAGCCCGCTGTAGGCTACCTTGAACGGACTCAAGGTCAGAGCTGCTAGGAAAACGACCTGCAGCATCGGCAGCAGTAACAACTGTGCTTATAACTGATTTCATTCTTATATATCTCCTGAATGGGTTTTGACAAAGATTATACTTAGCTTTTGGCTTCCCCAGCTCGCTTTGGCAGGAGCTTGGTTATCTTAGGCAAAAGGGAAAGACTAGCTGATAGCAGCAACTACTGCATCGAAGTAACCAGCAGTTTCAGAAGCTAAGGAGGAACAATCCCCAGAAGTTACTTCAAACTTGCGCTGGCTAGCGGTGTTGTTAACGAAAGCAACTGCAGCAGCTTTCATAATTCCAACAGCACGAGCTGTGGAGGTGGTGGGTACACCCAGAGCGCTGTAGGTTTCCTTCAGACCATTCAGGCAGCGGTCGCTTAGTACAGAAGCATCACCAGCCAAGATGGCATAGGTCACGTAGCGGAGGATGATTTCACCATCACGCAAGCAAGCAGCCATGCGGCGGTTGGGGTAGCAGTTACCACCAGCTTGAATCAAACCAGTGTTTTCGCAGATCATGCCAGAAATAGCGTCGGAAACGATGCAGCTGGCGTCGCTGGCGATAATGTTTACAATATCAAGGCGCTTATTACCATCAGCAATAAAGCCTTTGAGAGCAGCCAGGTCTCCAGCACCTAGACATGCGGTTTTGCTATCTGCTGTAACTACAGCTCTGGAAAAAGCGTCAAGCATTGAAATCTCCTTAAATTAAAGGTACTTAACTAGTTTGCTATCTTGCTGGTTATTTATCTTTGACCAGCTCAATATGAACATTAGAGGATAATCGGAACCGCCGTCTCATTTATTAACAACAAAGTAATAATTTGTAATATTCGTTACAAGGTCACCAGTCGATCACACAGGAGTCAGTTAACCGACTCGGCAGTTATATACAAAACTTAATAATTACAGGAACTTAGCTGTGATATATGCTAGCGCTGATATTGAAAACCTAAATCATTTTGGAAAAATACCTCCCTTGACCATAGTGCGTCTACTGTTGACGATGGCAATAGGGCTATATATATATAGCGTTTCTCATAGCTATGAGGTTCACAGGATTTTTTTCCACTTCCGAAGTTCCCTCTTCTGACTTCCCTACTCCCTACTACCTACTCCCGCGCAACCCAGGACGAAAGTACCTCAAGCAATTGGTAAGCATTAAGCTATCAGCCATTGGCCTTGGCCAACAGCTGATAGCTTAGCTATAAACTGGTTGGCGTTGCTTAATAATGGAATGATTTTATAGCAGAAGTCAGAAGTCAGAAGTCAGAAGTCAGAAGTCAAACTCTTGCGCTTATTTAGGTTTGAGACTTTTGTCATGTCCGCGCCTGCCCTGGCGACTGCTATAACAGTGTGGAATAGGCATCTTGCCTGTCCCTTGATCTTTTGGGGCGGGCAGGATGCCCACTCTACTCCTATTCATTCAAAGACTGACGCAACGCCAACTGGTTTATATCATGTCGGGATAATTACCCTTAATACAAATCTCTCCCATCTCCCCATCTCCCCATCTCCCCACACTTCCCACCCTACCTCTAAATTATGGGTATTCAACCTGACTTGATATTAGTGGGGGGATTTTTCAGGAACGTTCATCAAATCTGGTGCGGAAACTCCCGTATTTTATCCAGTATTGTTTGAGGTCATGATGAGGTGTATGTAAACTCGCTTTAGCTTGATACAAAATAACTTGGCGATGGGAGCCAATCCAAATTTTTTTAATGGGTTTAACCGATATTAAACTTCCTCCGAGACTCTCGACACATTCCGAGAATCGTTCAACTGTTGTATATTCTACCGTCTCAAAGATAAAAAAGTGACCCGAGCAGATTAAATGTCTGCTCCTAATCCAGCACTGCATCTTTTTTTGAGCTTTTGGCGGTAGCATTAGCTGTACACAAATCATCCTCAACTCTATTGGTAATTAAGATTATCGGCTAATGGTTTTCTAGGGAAGGGAGTAGGGAGTAGGGAGTAGGGAGTAGGGAGTAGGGAGTAGGGAAGAGGCAACAAAAATTAATTGTCACAATTCAATTCATTTAGTAACCCTATATGTTTTAGGTTTTATGCTAATACCTAATAATCACTTTAAGAATCATTTAGATAGTAGCAATAAAATAAAATACCAGTTTTAAGCTTGTCGGGTGGTAACCAAAAAAATTGGTTATTTTGAGTCGTCTAGATTAGACGACTTTACCTACCCTACTTGGCTTAGTATTTGTTAGTATTTGTTTGTTGGTATTTGTGTGACAATCCAATCCCTTATTGCTGATAACTAGGCACTATACATCCGCGCTACAAATCAGGTAATTCGTCAGCAAAACTTTGCCGTTTCTCAAATCGTAAATGACCAGCTGCTGAGCCCCATACGTGCTCATGAGTATTGACATCCATACCCTGATCTAGGCTGATCCAAGTAGTTTCAGTCAGTTCCACATCACTGACCAGATAGGTTTTACGCCCATTACGTTGGATGAAACACTGGCAACCAGGTTCTACACTTCCGCGAAACATGTCACCCTCTCGCCAGAAAATCATTGAACAGTTGTAGCGACGTTCTATAACATCAGGGGTGATGGTTTTGAGAATATCTGGCTCTCGCGCCGCCCCGGCATAAAGAACTGGATCTTTAAGACTGTAATTTTCTATATAAGTATGATCTGCCTTATCAATCAGGCGATGGACTCCCTGACGGTAGGGACTCCATAGATCGTAGTCATAGGCTTGCTCAGAGTAGAAACCAATACCGGAAAAAAAATCAAAGGGTAAGGGGCGAAAGAAAACATGAATGTGAGCGTAAAGCTGAGGATTATCAATCGCTTGTTTTTGGTTACTAAAATCTCCAGCCATCCAACTAGCTAGAGTCAGTAAATTACTGGTAGTTTTATCGGTAGTACTAGACAACATTGGTGTATTAATCTATTGAAAACTTAGAGTTAAAAAAGATTAAAAAAAATATAAATTATGACCTTAACTGTTCAAGCTGATAACTTTCAGCCCGATTGGGATAGGTCACGGATTTCCGAAGAAAACGAGGCTGTAGTCACCCCTTGACCAGAACTGGTTTTAATCAAGGAAACCCGAAAACGTAAATTCGGTGTGGCAAACCAAATCCGTTCTTCAGCAGCTGCTCGGTCATACTCCGTTAGCAAAGTGAAGGTACCATCTTCAGTCAGGTGATAGTTGCCCACTGCTGCAATTGTCTCGGCATAGCCTTGCTCTCTGAGAAGTTTTCCCCGATCGGGGTTTTCAGGATCGGGGATAGGGACTAGAACGCAACTTCCAGACTGGATGTCTTCTTCATCCCAATCTGATTCACCTTCCCAACTCATGCGAAAGGGATGCAAGGCAGTTGTGGGATCAATATCGTATAGTTTGCAAATGTCAATCACAGCTGAGTCATCAGCCTCAAGGGCAACGATATCAATAGTTGAGCGTATTTCCTCAAAGTGACTAAACGCTAAGTGATGACCGCTGCGTTGCGATCGCCAACGTCCAATAGAACGTTCTATAAATTCAGTAAGATCCATCTGCTATGTGTAGTTTAATTTAAAAAAGTTAACAATTTTGTTGGCCTATAGCAGCTGAATGCTCGGCGCGGGTGGTGTTGTAGATTACGCAAACCTAGTAAATTAGAGCCTTTACCCGGATTCACACCTTCAGTTATACACCGTGGCTCCCATCCTTAAACATTAGTAATTGTAAACTTTTGTGACAGTTATGTGTGAAGACCAGAATTAGTATCAACGGAAACATAAAAGTCAACTGTCAACAGTTAACCATCAACAGGATTTATAGCAGTTCTCATATTAGTGATGCAGTAGCCTCACGGGGGTTTACCCCACTCACGCTTTGCATCAAGACAATCAGGTAAACAGGATTTTTTCCCTGTTCCCTGTTCCCTATTCCCTGTTCCCTATTCCCTGCTCCCTACTCCCTACTCCCTACTCCCTACTGCCATTAACCCAGAACGAAAGTCCTTCAACCAATTGAGAAATGCTACGCTAATTATCAAGCTTTTTGTTCCACCCCAAAGCCCACTAGAACCACTTTGTCTAGGGGTTCGCTTTCTAGAGGACGCTGGTAATTAATAATTTTGCGGATTCTTAAATTGGGATTGATCAGGGTAATGGAATCAACAGATACCACACGGGTATAGTAGGTGGTCATCAAAAGTTCTAGTTTATTGGTATCGAAGCTAAAATGAGCGACTTTAGGTTTAGCTTCTTCGTAGGCGCGATCGCGTAAATAATCTCCCTCTAGAATCATTGATTCTTCGAGCTGAGGGACAAAAAGCATATTCAGTTGTTGGGACACCCGTTCACCTTTTTCAGAAACTGTTTCGAAACCAAGATGATAACCACACAGGTCATTGATATTAGGTAAGTCAGGTTGCTGATTATCTATCAACACCTTAGTTTTGAGGGGAGAAGACAGGGGTTCAATGGTGAATTCTGTAAGGGAGCGCTCTACCTCCTGGTGAGTCAGATTATGATAGGTACGTTGTGCCACCCAGGTTCCTACACAGCAATCAAAGAAGTATTTAAATTTGGATATGGACATGGTTTTGTTAATTAAAATAATTTAAAATATATCTTTTTTAATTGTTACTAGCTATTAATTTTTTTCTAGTTTTAATTATGAGTTATTGGTTTAGCTAAATTTTTTCAATTGATTAATTAAATGTTCGAAATAGGGGGCTATTGTGTCTGGTTCAGATAATCGCTTTAAACTAGCAGCCTTTATGCCTTCTAATCCTAATACCATTGCGGCGATTGGGACTTGCAATTCTTTGTACAACAAATTCATATAGTGCAGTCCTTCAGCACTAGTAAACTGGGTGCTACTGCCAGCAATCCCATAGGTAATACAGCGGAGGAAATGCCAAAAATCTCGCCAACAGGCTTCTGCTCGTGGGGCGGGATAAAGACTACCTCCTGGTTTAGTAATATCAGGATATTGAGCCAATACGGTTTCCCGCGCTTCAGAAATGATATCAGAAGCGTTATCCCGCAAAAATTGGGCTGTATTGATTAAGGATTCCGTATCCGGTGAACAGGCTTTAATCTGGTGCAAGTCATCATCGGTAAGATAGCGACCATGATCATCAGCTGCCTGGAAATGCTGGATAATCTCTGGGGGATAGGAGTCTTGCCAGTTGGCAAAGCTGACAATTCTGGCTTTGGTAATTAGTTCTTTGATATAGTCGCTTAATTGAGTCGTCATGGTTGATTTTTGTTGAAGGTTAAAGGTTTAAGGTTGGTTGAAGGTTGAACGCGATTGCGTGGCCTATTGGCCAAGGTTTAAGGTTGAAAGGCCAAGGTTGACCTTAGCATCTCATCAACGCAACGGTTAACAAAAACAATGAAGTGAACTAGCCCTAGCTTCCGGTAGCAGCTAAGGCTAGTTCACTTCACAGCAGTATACTAAATTATGATAATCTTTGATTAAAGGTATTAAGAAATGTAAAAAAAGCTGGCTCTGTAGTGCTATGGACATCCGTCAAATCGAAATCTCTCTCAAAAGTCCAAATGCCCAGGATCGCCTCAGGGCACTTACTGCTTTGAGAGAGTATGGTTCAGATGTAGCTGTTCCCCTACTTACAAGTAAACTCAAGGACCCAGAATTTTTAGTGCGCTCCTTTGTGGCCATGGGACTGGGGAATAAACGGAGTGACGAGTCCTATGCTGCGTTGTTAAATTTGATGCAATTTGATACAGATCCCAATGTAAGGGCAGAAGCTTCCAATTCCTTGTCCAAGTATGGAGACGTATCAATATCTCATCTGGTCACTAGCTTTCAACAGGATGATCACTGGCTGGTGCGCCGTAGCATTCTTGCTGCTTTGGTGGAAATGTCTTGTCCAGAAGAACTCTATAGTATTTGTATTTGCGGCTTAGCAGGGGAAGACCCAACTGTCCGAGAAGCAGGAATTGATGCCCTAGGGTTACTGGCTGGTACTGTTAAGGAAACTGAGGCATTGCAGCAAATTCTGGCTCTGAAAAATTCACAATGGTGGCGTATTCGGATGCATGTTGCCCGTGCCCTCAAACGATTTGATTCCCCCGATGCTAAAGCAGCATTGGGAGAACTGATGAAGGATGAAGACCATCGGGTCGTAGCTGCTGCTTTAGATAGTTCTCTCTAGAGCATCGGTTTGGTGATCAGATTTAGGGAGTAGGGAGTAGGGAGTCGGGAGTCGGGAGTCGGGAGTAGCAAAGCAGCGCCTAGCTGTGGGGGTTCCCCCCATGATGGACTGCATCAAGACATTGAATTTACCTAATAAGTCTGAGAAATGCTATATAAAAATTTCACAAGGAGTGCGGCTCGTGATGAGTTCTTAACATTGGTTGTATGCCATGCTTAATTAACAACCGTATTATATGGATTGGATAATACAGGAAAGCCAGCACTCTAGGCAGGGACAGTAACGCCCAATCCGCTTCGTTGGGCATGACGGTAACAAACAAACTGTTTTTTAGCCAATGGAGACAGTACATTACTCTGTCATGCAGACGCTCTCTCATGCTGAAGTAGAAGCGATGATTGTAAGACAAGAAAAAGACCCAAAACCCTTTTGCTTCTGAGAGCTTAGGTGGCTGTTCAAGGTCACGGAAAAGCTGTGATCGTACTTGGATAGCGAGGGATTGGGAGACTGGTTGGGCTTGCAATTTATTTAAGACTATCTGTGGCAACGTGACTCCCAGCAAATCCCTGACTAGGCAAAGGTCAAGCAAGAGCATGCGTTCACAACCGAGCTTTTGAGCCTCTGCCAGTACTCTGCGCCAATCTAACTGGGGATGAGTACGGAGTAGTTGAGCAACGTCGCATAACTGAGCCAGACGTACACTCCAGTGACAACAGTCTTTGCCCAATTGCACACAGAGAATTAACAGCATCTGTTCTGGCGAGATAGTAGAGACTGTCTTACCAGCAACAGATAGAGGCTGAAGATGCGATCGCAAATACTCAAAATCTAATGGCAAACAGAATAAATCGGGTACAATCCCCTGGTGAAGGTCAATACAGACTCGACTCTTTTTATCCACAAAGTGATACTCCCAGCCCAGGTCTTTTTGCAATTGATACCCTTGAGACAAGAGTAATTCTTTAACTCTCGGGATGTCGTGGTGATCAACCAGGATGTCTAAGTCACCGAACTGCCGCAGCCCCAGATTGCCGTAAACGGAAACAGCAAGGGTAGGCCCTTTGAAGGGGATAGCAGAAATTCCGTGTTTCTCCAGAAGAGTCAGGAGGTTAAGTAGTTTCTGAATGAGAAATGTGTTGTGTACGACTAAGTGCTGGAAATAATTTCGGAGTTGTTTGAGGATGTTCTGGGGAACCAGGTCTGGGCAGGTATTTTTGAGACTATGGTACAGGAGTGGTAAGACTTTCTGACGGCGAGCTGTTTTGAGCATATAAGTCCAGTCAATGTCTTGCTCAACCAGTAAGCGTTTGATAGACTCAGCAGTACCATCGTCGATGCTGGTTCGGACACAGTAGAGGAGTAACTGGAGTTCTGGTTTAGTTTGGAGTTCTCGATTAGTTATCGATACTGATGTTATAGTAGTTAATGGGGTTAGGGTCATTATCCCAGGTTGATCTAAAAACTAGCGCTGTGGAAACCGCCATTATGCATGTGGCGGATATAATGGCACGTAAAACTTGAATTTTCCCTTTAAAATGGGAAAATTAGCGAATTACGGCTCAAAGGTAATTAATTAAAATAATCTATTCAGTAATCTATTCAGTAATTGATTACTATTTACTTACTACTTACAGAAAAAACTGGGATTTTCAGTACATTTGACTAGTGAGTTTGCAAAGTTTTGATGAAGTACCTTGCCATATAACACAATAAGGATTAGTTTTTAAGTAATCCCTATTGACTGGCAGCGCTTTCCTTGCTAATGCTTTGACAGAGTGGCAAGGAAAGCTTCCCCTTAGGTAGATTTGGGTGCCTTAGTCAGGCAAATCTTAGGTCAGGCAAATCTTAGGTCAGGCAAATGTTAACGATTATTTCTTTGTCTGGGAGAAATGAGACAGGAAGTATCGCGATACTCTATGCTCAGTAAGGGTTTTACTATGTATACGAGCAATATAAATGTATCAGCCTTTCCTGGACTATCTGGAAAAAGAGCTATTCAAGCGGTTTGATTTAAGCAGTCAACCAATTCCCCCAGGCTTAGAACGCCAGGTAAGCGATCGCGCTAAACATCGGGCAATTATTCAAAGCTGGTGTTACCAATGCCCGGAATTGCGGAAAATTCGCTATACCTACATGGATGTTGGACCAGTCTCCCAAGTGTTTAACAGTGTGATGTATCCCAGTCACTGTTACGATCTGCCTTTACTAGGGATTGACTTCTTAGCCTTTGGCAAAAAGAAGATCCTGGTGGTTCTAGACTTTCAGCCATTGTTCAGCGATGAAGCGTATCAGGAAAAATACATTGAACCGATGCGAGTCATTCGCGATCGCTATCAGGACTTGGCACAAAACTTAGAAATGAAGTTTTATGATGCCAACCAGTACTTCTCTAAGTATCTACTGTTTGCCAAAATCGATTCCCTAGAGACAGTGAAAACAGAAGTCTTTGAGGCTTACAAAGACTACTTGGCGTTATATTGGCAAATGGTGGAGCAAGCTGAGCCTCTAACTGAGCCAGAAGATATTGAGCGCATTGTTAAGGCACAGAAAGACTACGACCAGTATAGTGCCGACAGAGACCCAGCCCATGGTCTTTTCAGCAGCTACTTTGGTTCTGAGTGGGCAGAGCGATTCTTATATGAGTTCTTATTTGAAGATGCCATGCCTTTAGCCGTTAGTCCAAGCCAAAAATGACTCTCTATCAGCCGTTTCTAGACTACGCGATCGCATATCTAAAAGAGCGCCTTGATCTACAGCCTTATCCCATTCCCCCTGGGTTTGAAAGCAAATTCGCAACAGTGGGGAAAGGGAAAAAGCAGCAAGATGTCCTGACCACCAGTTATGCCTTTGCTGCACCCAAAATCAGACAAATTCGAGCTGCTCATGTCCAGGGGGGAGCAGCATTACAGGTACTCAATTTTGTGATCTTCCCCCACCTCAACTATGACCTCCCCTTCTTCGGGGCTGACTTAGTGACCTTACCTGGTGGACATCTGATTGCCTTAGATATGCAGCCCCTGTTCCGGGATGACCCAGCCTATCAAGCTCGTTACACCGAACCTATCCTACCGATTTTCAAGGCCCATCAACAGCATTTGCCTTGGGGAGGAGACTTTCCTGAGGAAGCAACACCGTTCTTTTCCCCAGCTTTCCTATGGACACGCCCTAAGGAAACCGAAGTAGTGGAAAATCGGGTGTTTGCTGCGTTCAAGGACTATCTGACAGCTTACTTAGATTTTGTGGATCAGGCAGAACTAATTACTGATTCCCAGCATCTCGAAGCCATCAAGGAAGCTCAACTGCGTTATCTGGGTTATCGTGCTGAGAAAGACCCAGCTCGTGGTATGTTTCAGAGATTTTATGGTAGTGAATGGACTGAGGAGTACATCCATGGTTTCTTGTTTGATCTAGAGCGGAAGCTGGCAAAGGCAAGTTAAGCACTACTGGAATTCTTAGGATATTAAAACTTAACCTCAGTTCGATGTAAGAAATTGGTTAGTTTTTTCAGGAGTCAGGAGTCAGGAGTCAGGAGTCATAAGTCAGGATAAGACTACAGAATTGATGGGAATAATACAGAATTTTATTGTTGATAAAACTCTGATTAATTGCCAATTAACTGGCAATTAATATATATTGACTCCATTTATTATGACTTGATGCTCCTGACTCGATACTCCTAAATTTTAGAGCCTTTAAGGAAACGTGCAAGATCTTAGCCTTTCCCCTCACTGGGATCGCCAAACCGTAGCAGTAGCCAGAAACAAATTTTTTTAAAATATATCAAATCCTTGTCTTGATGCAGCCCCTCCCCACTCGTACTTTGCATCAAAACAAGGTTGTTTTAATGCGCAAAAGCTTACTTAATACTTAATACTTCATAGGTCGCTAAAATTAAAAATTATGTCTTTTAATTAAGAACCTTTAAAAAAGTTAGGCTTGTATGAACCTAATCCCCTAATCTTGTGATTAGAACTGAGTAAGCTATCAGCTATCAGCTATCAGCTTTTAGCTATGAGTTGATGCCCATAGCGCACGCTACATGAACAGCTTATGCCCATAGTGCAAGCTACTTGAGTGGCCATTGGCCAACGACTGACCACTGACGGCTGACGGCTGACGGCTGAATGCTTAGATGACTGAGGTTTACGATCATAGAGGTGATTAATGACAATTCCTTTGCTAGAGTATCCTCCCTCAAGCCAAAATCAGCGGGTCGCTGGATATGAGGTGCCCGGAGATGAGCAGCCTAAACTATACACTACAGCTAATCTGCTGTCTCCATCGGAAATGGATGAGTTGATTAGGGCAGCCTATAGTCAGATTTTTAATGAACAACAGATTATCAAAAGCAACCGCCAAACCTTTTTAGAATCACAGCTGAGATTTGGTCAAATCACGGTGCGCGAGTTCATTCGTGGTCTAGCAACATCTGAAACTTTTTGGCAGCGCAATTATCAGACCAACAACAACTACCGTTTTGTCCAGATGTGTGTACAACGCATCTTGGGGCGTGATGTCTATAGCGAGCGGGAGAAGTTAGCCTGGTCAATAGTGCTGGCTACCAAAGGGTTAAAAAACTTTATTGATGCTCTGCTCGATAGCGACGAGTACCTGGAAAACTTTGGTGATGACACCGTGCCTTATCAGCGGCGACGAATCATACCCCAGCGTACTCAAGGCGATCTACCCTTTGCCCGGATGCCTCGTTATGGGCAAGACTACCGCACTCAACTGCAACAGCTGGGTTACTTCAAACACCAACCAATTGGTTTCAAAACCTATTATCCTCCTGCCTCAGTCCGCTTTGTAGCAGGATTAATCACTAAGGCAGGGGCTGTAGTCTTACTTGGGGGAACAATCGCCATCGCCTTAGCGGCCTGGGGTATTATCAGTCTGTAGCTGTGAGTGTAGGTTTGATAAGAAATGTTACTAACCTGCTAACGGCTAGACCAATTAGCTGGAGTGAACAGTTGACCTGTGTCTTGAGCAGGAGGTAAGCAACCAAGAGGCTTCCAGCACCAATTTGGAGCCAATCCACAGGGTAGCCATGGCAAGCCTGTTGTGATCTGCCATTGCAATCAGACATCAAAAAATCTTAAACTCTTAACAAGATGTAACGAATAAAGGCTCGACATCATTGTATAAAAGTTACCTGAAGGGTAAATAGTGACAGGCGAAAGCCAACCAACCGGTTGACACACAGCATTCCTAGGTCTCTCACCAAAACTTGAAGTTTTGTAATTTTTCTTAACGATCCGTTTTGCCCCCAACTCATGGGACAAAGACTAGGACAAAGACCAAGACAGAGAGATGGGAGTATTAGCTGTGGCTGTAGCATGTTCTATCCCCTTCCAGGCTGCTTGATTTACTTTGATTCAGTCTGAGTCTGTTTAACTGAAGCCCGTTTTGAAACAAAACCAACTAACGTAGGAGATTCCGTCAATGTTTGATGCCTTTACTAAGCTTGTTTCGCAGGCTGATGCCCAGGGTCAATACATTAGTGCAGAGCAACTAAGTGCTCTTAGCGCTATGGTGGCTGACAGCAACAAGCGGATGGATGCAGTAAACCGCATTACCAGCAACTCTTCTACCATTGTGGCTAACGCAGCTCGCTCCCTGTTTGCTGAGCAACCCCAGTTAATCAATCCTGGTGGAAATGCCTACACCAGCCGTCGGATGGCTGCTTGCTTGCGTGATATGGAAATCATCCTGCGCTATGTGACTTACGCCATTTTTGCTGGTGATGCTAGTGTACTGGAAGACCGCTGCCTCAATGGTCTACGGGAAACCTACCTAGCTCTGGGAACTCCTGGCGCTTCCGTAGCAGTGGGTGTAGAAAAAATGAAGGATGCTGCGATTGCGATCGCTAACGACTCCAATGGCATCACCCCTGGTGATTGCAGCTCTCTGATGGCTGAAATTGCTAGCTACTTCGACAAAGCAGCTGGTGCAGTTGCCTAAAACGCTAAAGGCATATCACTTGCTGTCTAACTATCACAACTTCAAACGTTTTTGAAAACTTGACAAAATATTAGGGAGATACCTAGACAATGAAAACTCCGCTTACAGAAGCCGTCGCTGCTGCTGACGCTCAAGGTCGTTTTTTAAGTAATACAGAAATCCAGACTGCCTTCGGTCGATTCCAGCGGGCTACAGCTTGCTTAGAAGCAGCAAAAGCTTTGACTGCTAAAGCCTCTACCTTGACTGACGGTGCAGCCCAAGCGGTGTATAACAAATTCCCTTACACCACTAGCATGCCTGGACCAACCTATGCATCTGACGCTACAGGCAAGGCAAAATGCTCCCGTGATATCGGTTACTACCTTCGTATGGTTACTTACTGCCTAGTTGCTGGTGGTACCGGACCGATGGATGAGTACTTGATTGCTGGTTTAGATGAAATCAACCGTACCTTCGAGCTGTCTCCGAGCTGGTACATCGAAGCCCTCAAGTACATCAAGGCTAACCATGGTTTAACTGGTCAGCCTGCTACTGAGGCAAATAACTACATTGACTACGCTATTAACGCCCTGAGCTAATTGCTCTTTTGGCCTGGAAAGGTCAGCAGGTGTTAGCAAGAACTAGCGTCTGCTGACCTTTCCGGGCATTGTTTTGTCTATACAGTTGGTCTATCTGGCTCGTCTATCTAGAAAGCATAAATTACCTGAGTTCGATGTAAGAAATTGGCAGGTTTTTTGAGGAGACAGGATATTTAATTGAGTCTTATCCTCCCTGATCAAAAAAGTAATTAAAATGAAACTTAATACGTTTAAATTAAGAAGTTTAAATGTTGCAGCCTAGTCTTGAAAATTATGTTGAGACTGATAACTCTGAGTCTTTAACTGTAGAGCAAGCGATCGCAAATCTAAAAGGAAACGACCAGGGGCTTCGCTATTATGCAGCATGGTGGCTAGGAAAGTTTCGAGTCCGGGAACCACTGGCAATTGATGCCCTAATCGCTGCGCTAGAGGATCAGGACAACCAGACAGAATTAGGAGGATATCCTCTGCGCCGGAATGCTGCCAGGGCCCTGGGCAAACTAGGAGACCATCGAGCTGTGCCTGCGTTGATTGATTGTTTAGACTGCCCGGATTTTTATGTTAGGGAAGCAGCGGTACAATCTTTAGCGATGTTAGAAGATCGTACCTGTATTCCCAAGCTGATCAAACTCCTAGACGGAGGTTTAGAAGCAGCCCAGCCTATACCCGGATGTCCCCACCTCGCCCAACCCTACAATGCCGTCATCGAAGCTTTGGGGGATCTTGGTGTAACTGAAGCGATTGACTTGATTGAACTATTCCTAGAACATCCCAACGAGTTGGAACAGTATGCCGCCGCACGGGCGATGTACCAGCTAACTCAAAACCCTACTTATGCGGAACGTTTAATTAAAGCTTTGAGTGCTTATCAAGTGCAACTGAGGCGGGCAGCTCTTTCGGATCTCGGGGCAATTGGTTATTTACCAGCAGCCGATGCGATCGCTAAGACCTGGGCAGAAAATAGTCTCAGGGTACTCGCCCTCAAAGGAATTCTAGAGCATTACTTAGAAAGCAATCCCAGTGATGGTTGCCACCTATCGGAGACAGCAATTAGAATTATGAACTTGATCGATGGTCTTCTTTGAAGTTTGAAGGATAAAGTATCACAGATGAAGAAACAAGTATGAAATAATTTTATCTAAAATTTTATCTAACCATTTATAGAAGCATTACGTCAAAACTGGTAGGTTTTGATACTTTTGGTTTTTGCTTTAAACCTACCACTATAAAACCCTTAGGGCAAACAACCTTTAAGCTTATATCATGTCAGGATAATTGCCCTTAATAAAAATCTTCTCATCTCCCCATCTCCCCACACTCCCCTAGATTATTGGTATTCAACCAGACTTGATATTAGACCCCTGCATGACCAACACAACCCGAGAGCAAGAATTAATTCGAGCTGTGAAAGAGGCAGATTCTGCCTATAGTTTAGTAAAAGCAGTGAGAATCCTGGCTAATGCCCATTTAGAAGCTGCAATCCCCACTTTAATTGCAGTTTTTAGCTACAATAACCCAGGTGCAGCAGAATTAGCTGCCGGTGGGATAGTGCGCTTCGGGAAAACAGCAGTAGAGCAATTGCTAAACCTAATTGATGACTACAACTACGGAGGTAGAGCCTGGGCAATCCGCGCACTATCAGGAATTGGCGATCCTAGAGCCTTCGATACCTTAATCGAAGCTGCTGAAACTGACTTTTCTATGAGCGTCCGTCGAGCTGCTACAAAAGGTCTGGGCAGCCTGGACTGGGAGGATATGCCTAAAGATAAAATTCCTGCTGCCCAAGAGCAAGCTTTTAAAACACTACTGCTAACCTGCCAAGATACAGAATGGGTAGTTCGTTATTCTTCCGTAGTAGGATTGCAAGGTCTAGCTACTGCTGTAGTGGTCACCTATCCAGATCTGGCTGAGACTATCAAAACTCATTTAGCGCAAATGTTCAAGACTGAAACCGATGTAACAGTGGGCACCCGTATCCAACTGGCTATCCAACAACTTGCATAAAGAATAACTAATCAGGAACGCCGAATATTAAAACAACACCAATCCTGATGCTTCCAGAGGGTGGCGACAATCCAGTTATTTTGTTCTAGGCTATCAGCAATCGGTTTAACCTGATCTAATAACACACCACTGATAATTCCCCAGCTGGTGGGTTTCACAATAGCACTCATTAGTGGAATTAAATCAATAATCACCTCTGCCAGAATATTGCAGAGGATTCCATCTACTTGTTCACCATTAGTCAGCTGAGACAAGGTTTCTATACTACCCTGTTCTATCACCAGATCCTGGTCAGACATGTTGTTAAGAGAGCGGTTGTTGCGGGCAGCACCCACTGCTAAGGGGTCAATATCCACGCCATAGACCTTTTTAGCCCCTAACAACACCGAGGCAATGGAAAGAATGCCGGAACCACAGCCAATATCCGCTACGACATTGTCGTGATCACTGCTGTAGCCTAGACGCATCTCTAATGCTTCCAGGCATAACTGAGTGGTGGGATGGGTACCTGTGCCAAATGCTGCTCCGGGATCAAGGCGTAACAAGATCCGTTCGGAAGGGTCTGGTAAGGGTAGCCAGGCGGGATAGATCAAAAAGCGATCGCCAACTTCTTGGGGTTCCCAGTATTGTTTCCAACTACTTGCCCAATCTTCCTCATCAATCAGGTGCCACCGAGTTATGGGTACTGGCAGCCCTACAGTAAGGGCATCCTGATTTACCCAAAGGGCAAGGGCTGCCAAATCCAACAGCTGTGCTTGTATTTGGGGTAAGTGAGCAAGCACTAGTTGAGAATGTCCCTTAAGCTGGCTGGACATTCCTCGACAACCAAACTTTTCTAGTCGCCAGAAGATTAAATCCTCTAAGGCAGAGTCGCACAAAATTTGAATTTCCCACCAGCTGTTTGCCATATGTTAGTTCCGAGGTCGAGAGTGCTGAGTTTAAGAGTGGGGAGTCAGCAGGGGGAGGTACGTGGTCTAAACTTAAGGATCAAGATTGTTTGTACCTATAACCTTTTCCCCATATTCAGCACCCAGCACTCAGCACTCAATAGTGAACGTATTCAGTACTGAAGGAATTCAGTACTAACTTATAAAGTTACCGTGTAAGCATCCCTGATCCCTGGCACCTTCATAATCTCTGTCAAAACTCCCTCCGGTAAGGGGTCATCTATACTAAGCACCATAACTGCGTCACCCCGCACAATTTTACGACCCACCTGCATACTGGCAATATTGACATTAAAACTACCCAGCTGAGAGCCAATTTTACCAATAATTCCGGGCATATCCCGGTGTAGGGTAAACAACATATAGTGAGTGGGAGGAACATTAATCGGGAATTCGTCGATACTGGTAATGTGGATTTCCCCATCATTCAACAGAGCACCCGTTACAGAATGTTTTCCCATGGAACCGGTGGCTGATAGATGTAGGGATCCAGAATAGTCTCGCATCGAAGCATCCCTGGTTTCAATGACCCGAATACCCCGCTCTTTTGCCTCAATCGATGCATTGACATAGTTTACACGCTCTCGCAGTGCCTGGGAAAGTAAGCCTTTGAGGGCAGCAACCACTAAGGGTTGGCTTTCGTTGGTAGCTAACTCTCCCTGTAATCGGACATCAAGTAATTCAATGCGTCCCCCCGCCAGTTGAGCAACTAGCTTACCCAGAGTTTCTGCCAACTCCATGTATGGTCTGAGTTTTTCAATCACATTGGGTGACAATCCAGGAATATTAACTGCTGAACGGGCGGGTAAGCCTAAGAGGACATCCCGAATTTGTTCGGCTACATCAACAGCAACATTAACTTGGGCTTCTGCGGTAGATGCCCCTAGGTGGGGGGTCAAAACTATTTCTTTCCCCAATTCACGCAAGGGGGATTCTCCTAGTGGTTCTGATTCATAAACATCCAATGCGGCACCAGCAATCTTCCCCTCTTTTAGTGCCTTAGCCAGAGCTTCTTCATCAATAATGCCTCCTCTGGAACAGTTGATAATTCGGGCAGTTGGCTTCATCTTAGCAATGGCTTCGTCATTAATCAGATGAGCGGTTTCTGGAGTTTTGGGGATATGCAATGTGATGTAATCAGACTCCTGCAACAGCAAATCCATCTCGACTAAACGACAGCCTAGCTGTTCCGCCCGTTCTACCGAAATGAAGGGGTCATAGCCCAGCAACTTCATTCCCATTGCTCGGGCGACAGTTGCTACATGGGAGCCAATTTTACCCAAGCCAACTACACCAAGGGTTTTTTTGTAAACTTCTGTGCCAATAAAAAGCTTACGCTGCCACTTATTGCTTTTAACTGACTGATTGGCATCGGAGATATGGCGAGATAGGGCTAGCATCATTGCCAGGGCATGTTCGGCTGCGGCTATAGTATTCCCTTCCGGAGAGTTAACCACTACAATCCCATGACGAGTTGCTGCTGGGATATCGACGTTATCAACCCCAACACCAGCACGACCGATGATCTTGAGTTGCTTGCCCGCCTCAATTACCTCTTGGGTAACGCGGGTGCCAGAGCGAATCATCAGAGCATCATAGTCTGGAATAATTGTCAATAGTTCTTCCGGTGATAGATTCGGATTGAAATCAACCTGAGCAACTTGGGAAAGGATATCAATACCAGCTTGATCAATTGAGTCAGAAACAAGAACCTTAGACATGACCAGGAGATAGGTTAATGGGCTATACACACGGTGCTGGAGCTATGCCATGAGAAACTCAGATCAACCCCAATAGTAGTACAGATGAACCATCATCAAATAGCACTTAACTACAAGGAAATGTAGTTGAACAGGTCGATTTGTTCACATTCAGTAGCTCTGACCGCAGTATGCTATCTTAACGGCAAAGGTATCCCTGGATCGCTAGTGATCTAAAAGATTTTAAGTTTCCCCCATCTTTCATGGAAAATTTCTCAAAACTCTCACTGTTGAAAACCCCTTTGCTTGAGGCGGGGGATCAAAACGAGCTCAAGGAAGAGTTCAAGTAAACTTTAAATGTAGATAATCAGCACAAGTGGCGATGAAATATGTGATTGCTGTATTCCCCAACCGCATTAAGGCAGAAGAAGCTTATACTGCTTTGGAAAAAGAAGAGTTACCTATGGATCGAGTAAGTATCTTGGGTAGAGGATATAAGAGTGCTGATGAGTTTGGATTCATTGACCCCAAACAACAGGGAATCAAGGGAGCCCGACGAATGGCATATTGGTTGGTTCCCTTTGGATTTGCGGCGGGTTATCTGTTCAATGTGCTAACTGAAATAAAACTGTTTGGCTTCTCTAGTGAAATTGGTAATCATCTCCTGGGAGGGGTATTTGGTGCGATCGCAGCAGCAATGGGTAGCGTTTTCGTTGGAGGTGGGGTTGGGTTGAGTGTTGGTAGTGGTGATGCACTGCCTTATCGGAACCGTCTGAATGAGGGAAAATACTTAATTGTTGTTCAGGGATCCGAGAGTTTGACAGAGCTAGGGACTAAAATTCTGCGTCAGTTTCAGCCGGAGACTATTCAAAGGTATGAGTTCCTCTAGACTATATAAGGGTTGCGCAATTATTTTGGGGGTAAAAATCCCAAAGGCGCAAAGAGGGCAAAGTAACAAAGACTAAATGTAAATAAAAATAAATAAAATTTAAGAAAGATAACTTTTAGAGTTAGTCATGGGTAATAGATAGTATGCGAAACTGATTACCTATTGCTAAATCCTGATTAGAATTTGAGGAAATAATTATTTAGACCATTAATCAAACGTCTTTAACAAATTATTAGGAATGCTACCTAGAGAAGAACTTTTAAAAAGTGTAGAGAATCGAGAAGATGTGGCTCGTGTGATTGACCAAGCTGATCAAGCAATTAAGACTTGGGAGGTGGTATTGACTGATTTTCTATCACCGCCAGTTTTGGTAGAGGTTGCTCAGCAGTTTGAACGGTTGACAGAGGTGCAATTGCTGGCTTGGGGAGGATATCCTCAGGCGGAACGACAACGGTTAGGGATCGCCCGTGAGGAATTGCCTCTGGATAAATCTCAGGTAGAAGTGGTGGGTTTGGATATTGCTGGGAATTTTTTGTTTGATACGGCAACTCACCGGGATTTCTTGGGGGCAATTCTGGGAACTGGATTGGTGCGAGAAAAGATTGGGGACATTATTGTCTTGGGAGAGCGAGGTGCTCAGGTGATTGTGGTACCAGAGTTGGTAGAGTTTCTGGAACTGAATTTAAATCAGGTGCGTTCGGTACCTGTCAAAACTCAACGGATTGATTTGAGTGAACTCAAGGTTAAGGAACCGAAAAAGAAACTCAGAACAACAACAGAAGCTTCCATGCGTCTAGATGCGATCGCATCAGCTGGGTTTGGTATGTCCCGCAGCAAGATGGTTGATTTCATTACCACTGGGGATGTGCGGGTTAACTGGAAAGAGGTCAAGCAATCTAGCTATACAGTCAAATCTGGAGATTTGATTGCCATTCGTGGTAAAGGACGCTTGGAGGTTGGGGATGTCTCTATTACTAAAAAACAACGATATCGGGTTGAATTAACGCGATACATCTGAAACAAGGTGGGGCTTCAACTTTCGCTGTGTTCAATCTCCTGTCTATAAGATAAATTGAGAAAGGTAGACATAAAAAGCCTATAGGTTGTCAGCACCCCATACCCTGACTGGGACTAAAGACCCCGACTGGTTTTTCGTTCCCCGTTGCCCATAGCTGGGGTTTCCACAATACCTAAGATTTGTGATGAAAATTTATTAATTAATGATTATTACGACTTCCGTGCTGCAAAGCTTACTGCAAGCTATACCTATACTGCGGTCACAGGTGTACTTTAAGTCTTCTTTGACCGCACTTTCCCATGCCATGGAAGATCAGGTATTAGCTGGCTCAGAGCAGCCGTTGGTCATTGCTAGCTTCCAGCGAGAGCGTTTCTACCGTCAGGAAGCTCATCGATATCGACGCATTGCTCAACAGACCCCCCAAGTCTATGTACTAGCAGCACCGGAAACAGAATTTAAGAGTAGTTCAGAGTATCACGAAACCGTGGCATTTGAACCCAACGATACCCTCTCTCAAGAATGGCATTTGGTAGTTATTGGGCGAAGTTACACAAACTGTTTGATTTGTCAAGAACGACCCACACCAATACTAGAGGTTACCAATGGGGAAATGGACTCATCCCGACGTTTTGAAGGAATCTGGACATTTGACCGGACGGTGAGTCAAAAAGCAGCTGAGATATTACTCAATCGCATTCAAATTTACCGACCTGAACTAGGCGCTAAGATTGAACAGGCCAAATCTCAGTATTTAGACGATTCATTAGTAGTTAGTGCTCGATTAACCCAAAACTCCACCAGTAATCTATCCCTTCTCGACCAAGCTCAAAGTTCCGCCAATTCTGATCCTTTTGTCCAGCGTTTGGTGACTTACCTACAGGCAGGTCAGTATAAATTGCTCAAAGCCTATCGCTCCATTGCTGCTCAGGGAAAGAAAGAATCTCTGATCAATTCTATTTCCAACGCCATTAGGCGATCCCTTGACCCCAATGCCATTCTTGAAGTTGCTGTGCAAGAGTTGGGTAAAGCCCTTCAAGCATCACGGTGTCTGATTTATCGCTGTAAAGCAACAGATACCACTACTATCATCAATCATGAGTTTTTAAAGCCCCCTAGTAAGGGGGATGAACCATTAGTGCCCACACTAGGAAAGAGATGGCCATTGCAAGACAATTGCCTATTCCAAGAGGTTGTCCAGAGTGGAGAACGGATTTATGTAGAAGACACCCAGACAGATCCTCGGATTAACGGTACTAATTCCAGAAATAAAACTGGTAATCGACGATCAAAAACCTTGCACAATCTAGTCCAAGAGCTTGCCATTCGCTCTTGGCTGAAAGTACCAGTGCTGTATCAGGGTCAGTTATTGGGCATGTTAGATATACATCATTGTGGTTCCCAACCTTATCAATGGGAAAAGGATGAGTTAGCCTTAGTGGATGCGATCGCAACTCAAGTCGGTGTAGCTTTGATTCAAGCCGAAGCCTACGCCAACCTAGAAGATTTGAATCAGCAGCTAGAAGCTCTTGACCGCACCCGTAGCAATTTAGTAGCGATTACAGGTCATGAACTGCGCACTCCTCTCTCCACAATTCAAGTATGTCTTGAGAGTCTAGCTAGTGAGCCAGATATGTCCCTAGAATTGCGTCAGGTGATGCTCAATACTGCCCTCACTGACGCCGAACGAATGCGGAAACTGATTCAGGACTTCCTTACTCTTTCTCGCTTAGAAAGTGGTCGTGTGGAATGGCACCCAGAATCCCTCTCCCTAAGAGAGTGCATTGACCTTTCCCTGAGTAATGTTTGCGCTCGCCGTTCTGAAGATGAACGACCTAGTTTATCGGTTCAAGTTCCAGAGAACCTTCCATTAGTCAAAGCCGACGGGGAGTGGCTAGTTGAAACTCTAGCTAGACTTCTCGATAATGCCTGCAAATTTACCAGCCCACAAGGAGAAGTAACTATAAGTATCCAAACACTGGACAATTCCATGATAGTAGTTATTATCGAAGATTCTGGACGTGGTATTGAACCCAATCGGCTGGAAGCTGTTTTTGACCGCTTCTATCAAGAAGAAGGTGCTCTGCGGCGAACTACTGGGGGAACAGGGCTAGGTTTAGCAATTTGTCGCCAAATTGTCAAAGGCTGGGGCGGTAAAATTTGGGCAAATTCAGCTGGCAAAGACCAAGGTTCTCAGTTTTACTTTACTGTTCCCATTATCCAAACTCCAAAGTCAAAGCACTCAAAAGCTCGGCGTAAACGTTAGGGGATTCGAGATAATGAAAGTTTGGGATGGTACAAAAGTAGTGATTTTAGCTCCTGTTACCTTGACCAGACCCTAGCCGAATCACTAGATCTTTAGCACTACCAACGCAGGTTCCGTACACAGAACCCAAACCACTCGCGCTTTGCATCAAGACAATGAAGACCAGCTCACTAAGGGGACAATCGTTTAATCACCCAATCCCCATCCTCACCACGATTGTAGAGCAACCGATCGTGCAGCCGACTGGGACGCCCCTGCCAAAACTCAATTTCTGATGGAATCACCCGGAACCCTCCCCAGTGCGGTGGACGAGATACCTCTTTATTTTCATAGTCTTGGTTCAGTTGCTGTAGCCGTTGCTCCAACACCTCACGACTAGGAATAACTTGACTTTGATCTGACACCCAAGCCCCCAGCTGAGAACCCTTGGGACGACTGTTAAAATAAGCATCAGACTCAGCGGCTGTTAGCTTATCGACTCGCCCCTCAATCCTTACCTGTCGTTCTAACTCAGCCCACCAAAAGGTGATGGCAGCCCAAGGATTCTCGATTAACTGCTGCCCTTTGTTACTTTGATAATTAGTGTAAAAGACAAACCCCTGCTGATCGTAGCCTTTCAGAAGTACCATCCGGGCGGAAGGTTTGCCATCTGGTGTTGCTGTAGCTATAGTCATGGCATTCGGTTCTGGCAACTCAGCAGCTACTGCCTGGTCAAACCAAATTTTGAATTGCTCGAAAGGATTTGGCTGGACATCGGTTTCACTCAAACCCTTCAATGTGTATTCCTTACGGAAATCAGCTACTCTAGTATTCATGTTTCTTGCCTTACAATTGACCAGTTTTGGTGGCATATTTTAGATCTCCCTAGCAAGCAGGTGTAGGCTTGAAGGGAACTCCAACTGCTGCTATACTGCACACAGTCATAACCTGAGCTAATCCAAGCTTCCCCTAGCCCGCCAAAACAGCGGGGGGAAAAGAGGTAAAAAGTTCACTTTATGACCGTGCCAACTAGATGTCCTTGACCTGTGCGCGTTGGGACACCTGTGCACTTTACAGTAATCGGCAAGTTAAAAAAGCCGAATTTTCGTGTTATCTGTTGTAGAAGTAGGAAGCAACTGCAACGGTTTTGGATTAAGCTGATGCGACAGATTAATTTTTTGCTGATTTTCGCTCTATGTCTGGCACTAGTCTTATTTGGCTTGGAAAATACCCAATCTGTTTCCATTAGGATTATTGATGGTATCCAGGTTAAGGCTCCCTTGGCGATTGCACTGATTCTATCCATGTGGCTTGGAGCAGTAATAGCCTGGTTATTCAGCTTGTGGACGCGATTTCTCAATTTTCTAGGAACTCGTAAAATGGTTGGGCAGATACACTCAAAGGATGAACAGATTAGACAATTAGAAGACGACATTCAACAATACAAAATTGAGATTGAACAGAAACAGTTGCTTTTATCGGCATCTGACCCATTGTCAGATAATCCACTATTAGACTAATTTTGGTATCGCTATTGGGGATTGGTAAAATGTCAAGGAGCTGAATCTACCCTATAAGCTATATAATTCAATGCCTGAGCAATATAAGTCTAACAAAAATGTTGTTTACTATTGTAAGTCCCCTGTTATAGTTTGCCCTAAGTACAGACAAAAAGTTCTGACAGGCAACCTTGAAACCAGGATCGAAGAGTTAACTATAGAAGCTTGCCCGAACATGGACTAATAAATTCTAGAGATGGAAGTAATGTCAGACCATGTACATCAAGCTATGGAAGTTAACCCTAAGTTTCGAGTTTATAAAGCAGTCAAATATAAAATAAATGTATTATTATATATAATATCTCAGAAAATAATTACCGCAACTTCGCTCTAGACTGCCTACGCTTTGGAATAAAAGCTATTTGATTTGTACGGTTGGCGGTGGGCTAATCGAAGTTATTAAGAAGTACATAGAAGACCAATAGACCAAAAGCGCCAGTAATTTTTATATGTGAGCAGTGAACTTTCCTGGCCATAAGCGCATATAAAGGCTACCAGTTAAACTCGAAAAATCGCCAATTTATGGTGTATGTTCATATCATTCCTTTTTGTTTCAGAGGTTGTATTCAAGGTCTATACAAGAGTGAAAATTAAAGAGGTAAAATTTACGCTTCCTGATGTTCGTTGTCCTATTTGTCCTCCCTCCAAATAATACAATACCGATGCTACCAGAGTTGATATCACCCCTTACAGGACTTCCGCAGTAACTCTACCAGTAGGGTCAGTAAGCGTACTTATAGGTTATAGGGTTTGGTGCCCAGTTTTGTGTAAGTCCTGCCGTCAGTTAATTGACCAACAGTATCGAACAAGACATGGCTATATATCGTTAGTCAATAGACACGGGTCCTATAGATGACTACAACACCTGCTACCGAAGCGATCGCTATTCTCATTGATGTGGCACAGCGGGGAGAAATTGACCCATGGGATGTTCAGGTAATTGATGTCATTGACCGCTATCTAAGTACACTGGCATTAGACAGTGATCCAGAACTCGGATACCGTGACACGGACTTGTCTCAGTCTGGGCAAGCGTTTCTATGGGCATCCATGCTAGTTCTACTGAAAGCCGATACCTTGGAACGTTTAGAAGAACCCGAGGAGTTGGAGGAATCCGAAGAACTGGATGGGTCCGAGGAAATTGATGGCAGGGGAGATAGAGGTTTGCCTCGCAATCTAGAACGTCATCTACGCCGTCGCTCTGCTGCCCGACCCCCTAAAAGACGCCCAGTAACCCTGCCAGAGCTCATTAAACAGTTACAGGAGATGGCAGTCCAACTGGGTGAAAACCCCTTACCTTCCCCTAAAAAAGGGACTCGCTCTAGTGTCCGTAGTCAGGCAGCTCGTATTGCCCATCTAGCTCATGATGAAAACTTGACCGAGATTGCCAAACGGCTGGAGGAATTTCTATCCCGCTACTGGTATGAGCTAGCGGTAGACAACGATTGGCTGAATTTAAATCAGTTGTTAGAGTGGTGGACGTTATCCCCATCATCAGTTGCATCAACTTCCCTTGGTTCTTCTTACCAGGAGGACAAACTCAGAACAGCCAAGATGTCGGGAAAAGCTGACACAGAAACAGCGATCGCTCCTATTGAATCACGAATAGGGGACAGAGTTAGTGTTTTCTGGGGACTGCTATTGTTATCTGCTCAGTCTAAGGTTGAGTTATGCCAAGAAGAATTCTACCAAGATATAAAAATCCGTAAATTGGAGTAATGAACCCCACGCTTAAAAGCGGGTAATTATAACATCAACTAGCCTTGTCAGGAAACCAGTAATTCTCAACTGGGGTCACTCAAAGCATCACTCAAAGCACAGGTTACAGAAAATTCCAGCTTGTTTGCCCCTGTGTAATAGCGGTGGCTATGAAAAAGAGTTAGGGACTAAAGTCCCTCGTGCTAATCGTGGGTGAGAGTTCAAGGACTAGTTAGAATCGTACTCAATTGCCCACATCAACCTCTATGGATTTAGTTTAAGGAGAAAAGATACATGAAAGCCATGATTCTGGCAGCTGGCAAGGGAACTCGCGTTCGCCCTATCACTTACACTATTCCCAAGCCATTGATTCCCATCCTGCAAAAACCAGTAATGGAGTTTTTACTAGAACTATTACGACAACATGGTTTCGACCAAATTGTGGTCAACGTCTCTCACTTGGCTAACGAAATTGAAAGCTATTTTCGAGATGGGCAACGCTTTGGCGTTGAAATTGCTTATTCTTTTGAAGGTCGCATTGTTGATGGTCAACTGGTTGGGGAAGCCCTCGGCTCAGCTGGTGGCATGCGTAAGATCCAGGACTTTTATCCCTTCTTTGATGATACATTTGTGGTGCTCTGTGGTGATGCCCTGATTGACCTGGACTTGACAGCAGCACTTAAATTCCATAAAGAAAAGGGAGCAATTGCTACCCTAGTGGCAAAACCTGTACCACGAGAACAGGTGTCTAGCTACGGTGTCGTAGTTACAGATGAAACTGGTCGCATCAAAGCTTTCCAAGAAAAGCCCTCAGTGGAGGAAGCCCTCAGTACCAATATCAACACAGGAATTTACATTTTTGAGCCAGAAATCTTTAACTATATCCCCTCTGGTCAGGAATATGACATTGGCGGCGAACTATTTCCCAAACTTGTGGAAACGGGGGCTCCTTTCTATGCGGTACCAATGGATTTCCAGTGGGTTGATATTGGTAAAGTCCCAGATTACTGGCGAGCTGTTCGAGGTGTGCTGCTTGGAGAAATCAATAATGTACCGATTCCCGGCAAAGAAGTCGCTCCCGGAATCTATACTGGCTTAAATGTGGCCGTGAATTGGGACAAAGTAGATATCAAAGGTCCGGTTTACATTGGTGCTATGACCCACATCGAAGATGGGGCAAAGATTATCGGACCAACTATGATTGGTCCCAATTGCTGGATCTGTAGCGGAGCAACGGTTGAGAATAGCGTCATTTTTGAATACTCTCGCCTTGGAGCCGGAGTACGTCTAGTGGATAAGCTAGTGTTTGGACGCTATTGTGTTGACAAGACTGGTGCGGCTATTGATGTTCAGGCGGCAGCCCTAGATTGGCTGATTACTGATACCCGCCAGAGTTTGCCTGTCACTGAACCAGCAGAACGACAAGCGATCGAGGAAATCCTCAGCAGCAAGATTTAACAGGTTCACGTAAGTCCTCGTCCTTATAGAAGGCGGGGATTTACCCAGCTAAATAGCTTTAAAGAAATTTTCCAATTCAGGATCACACCAGAGGATCACGCGTATTTGGTAGTTGCTACTTTGAAATCTTGACTATAATGGAGAAAGGAAATAACTCCAAGGGGCCTTAATGGTTTCGACGTGTTGGTGAAAGCTGACCCGTGATTCAGGTCGAGAGTGAGTCTTCTCTCGCAAATACCGGACTCAAAAAAATTGTAACTGCGAACAACATCGTTCCTTTTGCTCGTAAGGCTGCACCTGCTGTTGCCTAAACACCTATAAACAGGTTCGAGCGTCTGTAGTTTGACTCCGTTAAGGACTACGGACTTAACCCCAACGGATGCTCTAGTAAGCTGTCTTTGGTCGGTTTGCTAGCTAAGACTTCACCAAAGCATCCTGTCATCCGGGATAATGGATGATCCCCGCTCCGAGGGTTAAAGGGGCTATGCCTGTGAATGAGCGATAAGTAAATAACCAGGGCGGACACGGGTTCAATTCCCGTAGGCTCCATTAAAAAATAAATATGACTATAAATATCACCTATTAAGATTTATTTCCCTGGATCAATTCAGAAAATCAGCGTTAATTTTTTCAGTGTTGATTTTTATTGTCTTAGGAACCATTAAAGAGGTTATTCTTCAACTTGATTATAGTTAACTCTAATCTCCAATCAATAGTTCCAGTTCTGTATTGATTGGTCTGTTGATAGCAGTTCTCAAAAAGGGTCGGTAAGTCTTGGAAAAATAGGATTAACTTTACTGATAAAAATAAGATAAAAATAACAGGAGTGATTATCCTGTCACTAATTAATCAATCTGTTATCGATGCCTGTTTATTTGCTTAAGCTAACCCCACCTCAATCAAAAATTCTCAATAAAACATTGTAGATAGGGTTAGCTTAAGCATTCTGTTCAACCTGGATTTAGTACTATCGGGTTAACAACTTATAACGTGATATTAATAAGCACCATGCCTATTAAAGATTACCATGATAGTTTTCACAATCAGCTTCAGGTCGTAGCCAATAGACCACTTATCTTGGTAATCCAAGTCCATAAGAACGATATCTTCAAAGTCAGTCACCTTTGAACGACCATTGGCTTGCCATTCACCAGTGATTCCAGGTTTAACTCTTAAACGCTTGTAGTGATGGCGGTTGTAGCTCATGACTTCATCAAAGGTAGGAGGACGAGTTCCAACTAGGCTCATCTCTGCGATCAAGACGTTCCAGAATTGGGGAAATTCATCAAGACTGGTGCGGCGTAGAAAGCCTCCGATCCGACTGATACGGGGATCATTTTCATTTTTGAATATATGACCTTTAGCTTGGTTTTCTACTAAGTGCTTGAGTTTGTCTGCACCCACGATCATTGAACGGAATTTCCAGATTCGGAAGGGTTTCCCATTCAGACCACAACGGATCTGACTATAAAATAATGGACCGGGATCGACTATCGACATAGCGATCGCAATCGGAATTGCGATGCTCACGGTAATTAATAATCCAACCAAAGCTCCAATAATATCAATTAATCGCTTGATAGTATTGTTGGCAGACTGATGAACCTCTTGCTGAAATAAACAACTTGGTATTCTGTTATCCCAAATTGGTGAATCAATCGAGGTATAAGCAGAAGACTTGGAGATAATCACGGCTTTTTCTTAGTTATCTAAAGTTGATTAAACGACGGAATAATTGCTTTAAATCCCCAGGCTGATAGAACAGTTAAGCTCAAGAGAGCCAACTTGCTTAGGTAGTTTTTGGCAAAACTTTATGGAAGAGTCTCCTGCCATTTTCCAAAAGATTTGGTAGGCACCCACTAACCCTAAAGTCTTTGTTGTCAACTAAATAGTCTATTAACCAGACCGCTGAAAACTTTAAAAGTTCCCGCTAATGTGGATATTTTTTCAAAAAAAGTAAATTATATATAGGTAGATGACCTTGTCATTTTTATTGACCGCCTTATTAATAATTTTTAATCGAAGCCTCTGATTATAGTATTTTGGTTTGTCAAAAAAGGAGTAGTATATTTTGTATCATTTCATTGAACTTTCACATTTTAGGGACGAATTCGTGAAGGAATTGTGAATTGGGGTTGAATTAATTGACTTCCTGTCTGAATTTTGGTAATAATAGTTCACTATTATTAATCAAGCAATGACTGGAAATGATTAGAGGTAAAGATAATCCAATTGATGTTAAGTTGCTAGGTAGACATCCGTCAAGACTACCTCTGATACTAAATCCAAGTTAAAAACCTCCTTTATAGTCAAGTCATGAGGGGAAGCCTTAGGTCAAAGGCAGGCAAACGCAAGCTTATGTAGCCGCAACTTCCCTCTCGACTGGGCTAAAAGGGGGCTAGAAAAGCCGATTTAAGATCACAGATCAGTAAACACTGCTATAGCTTAGCCATGTTGCCAGCTTGGCAGGAATTTTCAAGAATTTACCGAAAACAGAACGGACGCGCTTCATCCGAGTTTCTTAAGAGCCTCCCAGGGATTGCGAAGAGCTAAGGCCCTGCTGCGCGAACAGATCTGTTCTGTAATCAAAGAAACTTGCATCGTCACAAGCCACTATTTTCTTTGCTCAAAGCTCTTCAATCTTCCGACCCACCCCACGTCTTCGCCCCAGCCCATACCCCACAAACCCCACAGCGTCTCAAACCCTCAAGCTACTTGTCACCCCTTGAGGTAATTCACACCCATTTGTTCACACAAATCTGTCAAGGCATTAATAGTAGCAATGACTTCTGAATGCTCAAGGGAGTCATTGCTCACAGATGTCTTCTCGGACTCTGGCGTAGGATCGCTTAAGTGCGATTGGCCGTAGGCCACGCTACGCGATGCTCGGTACGAGCCGCTACGCGAACGCAATGGTGTATTTTCTTCAGACAATCCTATCCCCCAGGATTGAGGCAATTCTCCTGTTGACCAATCCATTGGTGGTTCCTGCTTCAAATCTGATTGGCCAAAGGCCACGCTTCGCGAACGCTCAGACACCGCCTCAGTCATAGTCACAGAGTTTTTGGGCAATAAGGTTTCCGGATGTAATTGAAAGCTATCCTTATCCTCAACTTGAACCTGTACATCCGCTGGTTGTTGTGAGGAAGGCCATAGGCTTGAAGCTTCTCGTCCTAACTGCTGAGCTAGACGATTCACAAAAGCAGCAAACAACATTTCTCCCTGCATCCCTAAGCTGTGCATTTTTTCAAGTTCCTGAGATAAAGACTGCTGGTAACCTTGAAGATCTCTTTGTAGGGTCTCAAAAGTCAACCGTTGGTTAACATCTATATTCTGTATGAGTTGATCAGATTGTTTTTGAAGCTGCTGTAGTTGCTCAATAACCTTTTGTCTTTCGACTACAGCAACAATCTCGTCCTGATTTGAAGGCAATCGGTTGATTGAGTCGTCACTAGTGGGATTCTTTTTTAAGTGAGCTTCCCAATTCGCTAAAATTTGAGATAGCTTTTGCGTCAAGCTTTCGACAAGGCGGTTGATTAGCCCTTGTGAGAAGTAGTCTGAAGCAAACTGCACATTTGCAGTTTGTTGTTTGGTATAGTAATCCAGCTGCTGCTTGGTACTCTCCAAATGCTGAATTTCTCGTACTAGAGACTCCCGCTGTTGCTGTAGAGCCTCCAACTCTAGCTGCAATGGTTTCGTCAAATCGGTACGTACAAGATTCATTTCTTGAGTAACCGCTTGCAGGATTTGCTGCACTCCCTCCTGAACAGATGTGGTTACTCCCGTCTGAGATGGGGTGACTGTAGTACTTGTCTTGTCCGATTCTACCCCTAGTTTTTGCTGTTGGGAAACTAGGTAGCTACGAACTTTCCGCAAAACCTGGTGTGCAGCCGCTAGGTCACCAGACTTGAACCATGGTAGAGGAAAGTCAGGCTTATGGAGGATGTGGTCAATATCAGCAATCAGAGATTGAATGTCGGTTTGAGCAGTCACTTTGAAACCCTTGACGAGAACAAATTGAGTCATACAGGAGTCAGAGTCAGCCCCCTGTGTCTAATGTTAAATTGCCACAGTCACCAAACTATTACAAATTGTTCATCATGGAGCATAATAACTGTACTTACCCGATGTGATTCTTGCCAACCCCTCTACCAGAATTAACCTACCTCAGCTTACTGCAAGTAGTTTAGCTCCAGTAGCATCTTGGCTTGTCAAGGCAATTTCACTCACATCAGTCATTGTCGTTGGTCTACCAAAGGTGGTGAGGTTAAGCAGATCTGTTTCATTGGCTTCTTTTAGTTGACACAGGCACACTCCCTGACTCACGTGATTTGACAGCGGATCATCTATCTATTCAAGGTGTTTACGAAGCGCTCATGATCCCATGGAAGACCGATACAATTCATCTGAAGTTAACTCTAATGTTCATGATTCGATGGCTAGCACTCCTTTTTTTGCTGGCTTACCAGATTCTAGTGTCAAAAAAGCCATTATTAATATGGTTACCCGTAGCCATCCTGCAAATCGAGTGATTTTACTTGAGAATGACTGGGGGGGGTCTGTCTATTTCATCTTAGATGGTTGGGCAAAGATTCGCACCTATAACATGGATGGGAAGGAAGTGACCCTCAATATTCTTGGGAAAGGAGAAATCTTTGGTGAAATGGCAGCGTTAGAGGAAGTACCTCGTTCAACAGATGTGATTACCTTGACCCCTACAACCATTGGTAGTATACCCGCTCAGGATTTTACTGAGTTAATTCATACGGAACCTTTGGCTGGTGTCCACTTAGCTCAGTTGATGGCAAAGCGTTTGCGTCAGGTTAACCGACGCCTACGCTTGCGGGAGTCAGATAGTACCTCACGAGTGGCAGACACGTTGTTGTTTCTCGCTGAAGGACAAGGCAAATTGAAACAAAGAGGAACTGAAATTCCTAACTTACCTCATCGAGAGATAAGTAGCCTCAGTGGATTGGCGCGGGAGACGGTCACACGAGTCCTGACAAAGCTGGAGAAGAAAGGCTTGATCATGCGGGATCAGGATACCCTTTTTATCTGTGATCTGCCTGCTCTAGAAAAGATGATTATCTAGTCTTGATATATAAGGTATCTCCAAATGAGGAGAAATTTGAGATGGGCTAAGATGCAAGGGTACTTTAACAGTATCTCTTCTGTTATCATCTGTCCCTTTCCTCAAGAGGTTACTAAATTTGCATGAGTGATTCTTTTGATGATGGTCAAGCGGCTTCACAAGATCTCTTTGCCCAATCTAAAAACAAACCCACAAAATCAACAACGGAATTCCCTAAGAGCAATGCTGATGTAACTGAGATGGGGGATCAATTAACTGGGGAGCCAAATCACCCACTAGAAAAGAGGGAACCTAGGGCAGTGTACAAACAATCCACTTCTGCTAACTCCCCTAGCCTGAGTAATGGTCTAAACCCTAGACCTAAAACACCTATAACCATGGTAGAAACAGCGTTTCTGGCCAGTACTGCCAGCTTGATTTGGCTGATTAATTATTACTTTCCTCTAGGACCAATACTCAAAATGTTTTTCCCAGTGCCGATTGCTTTAGTCTACCTAAGGAGGGGCAATAGGGCATCCTGGATGGCAGCACTGGTTTCGGGGTTGTTACTATCAGTGCTTATGGGAGTAACTCGCAGTATTATCTTTTTGGTCCCTTATGGTCTGATGGGTGTACAACTGGGAGCTTTCTGGAAACGTCGAGCTAGCTGGCTGCTTTCCATTAGCATGGGTACGCTAATTGGTACAATAGGCTTCTTTTTTCGGTTTTGGTTGTTCTCAATTCTATTGGGGGAAGACCTCTGGGTTTACGTGATGACCCAGGTGACAGGATTATTGGATTGGTGGTTTGTCAAGCTGGGCTTGCTATTTCAGCCCAGTCTATTTCTAGTTCAAACCCTGGCTATAGTAATGATTATTATCAATAATGCCATTTATTTATTCGTGGTGCATATTGTAGCCTTACTCATGCTCGACCGATTAGGAAACCCGATTCCTAGACCACCAAACTGGGTAAAAGTTTTGCTGGATTACGATTGAGCTATTAGTCATTGGTCACTTGTAATTGATAAGAGCCTGTTTGTTATACTTTCAACGGTCAGATTAAGCGCTACTTGGGGGCTACGCTTTCCGCAAACAGTTATCAGCTCTGAGCCTTTGGAGCTTACAGCTTAAGCTTGATTGATTACCTTTAGCTCAGTTTATGCCCGTGGGAAGTATGGCAATCGTTCTTTTATTTAATCTAAATTTAGGGAATTATATTGCTAATTTTATTTTTTTGTTAAAGAAAAAGTATTACTATTAAATAGTTAAATATTTACTACTTTATTTGCTACTTTTTATAAATTATTCTGTTAACTTATCCAAAGTTAACTGTTCCCTTTAACCACAATTAATCTGTAGTGTAGTATGTTTTTTCTATTTCATATAAGAACTAAGGACTAAGGATTAAGGACTAATGATCCGAGTTTATACCCAGCAGGTAAAGGGAAAACGGTGGTTACAGCAGTATCAGGGATGCTCACCGGTATTTGCTTGTATTTTAGGATTCACTGCTACTGGGTTGATTCCAGGCATTTCTGCTGCTGGTGCTACCCCAGATGATCGTCAGTATACTGCGATCGCTGATGCTGAGTTTTTGGTCAATGGAGTTACTCGCCAACCTCAATATCCCCTTCCTCCTCTAACTGTGGGAGTATCCCCTGTATTGATTTCCCGTGCTGTAGTTGAGGCTTTTAACCTACCCATCTATTTGTTCAATGCTGGTTTACCTCACCCTCCGACAGTACCAGCCATTGACTTAGGTGGTATTCCTGCTAAGTGCCTAACTTCTGGAAATGCTTTGCCCCTGGAAACAGTGAAACGGTTATTTCGGCAAGGTTTACAGTGGGGAGAAAAGCTAGCAAGTGTGGTTGGTGATAGCTATCTGATTATTAGTGAGTGTGTGGTTGGGGGAACTACCACCGCACTTAGTCTGCTCACTGCTTTGGGGATTGATGCCGCTGGTAAGGTTAACAGTAGCCATCCCCAGTGCAATCATGGTCAAAAGTGGGAGGTGGTGGAGCTGGGGTTAGAACGAGCTGGGTTAGGGGCTAGGGGAGCCGGGGAGCTTCCCGAAAGCGAACCTAGGAAGAAGCATTCACTGTCTCAGCCCCACCACCACGCACATGTACACTCCCTCACCTCCTCATCCTCTCACGCCCTAACACCATCACCACTTGATCACTTAAAGCTAGTGGCAGCAGTGGGAGATCCCATGCAAATTGCTGCAGCAGGTATGGCAATGGCAGCTAGTCGTCACTGTGGCGTTTTACTCGCTGGTGGTACCCAAATGCTAGCGGTTTATACCTTAGCACAGGGATTGGCAGAGTCGGGTTTAGCCTACCCCAGTATGATTGAGGGTAATTCCCTAGCATGGCAACCAGCACAAGTAGTTGTGGGAACAACTCGCTGGGTGGCAGAAGACTCGACTGGTGACACGGTTGGATTAGCAAAAGATATTGGGAGTGTACCCCTTTTGGCAACACAATTGAGTTTTAGCCAGTCTCGTTATTCTCAGCTACAGGCATATGAGCAAGGATATGTCAAAGAAGGTGTGGGTGCTGGAGGATGTGCGATCGCAGCACACCTTTATAAGGGCTGGAACTCGGCTGAATTACTTCAAGCCATTGAAAACTTAGTGGAGCAATATCGTCTTTCTCTGAAGTGATTGTTGTTGGAGCCAGTGAAAAAACACTTTACAGTCTGACCAAGTTAGTTAGAAAATCACAGAGGTGCTGATTTGTTTTCCCTATTAACCTTCAACCCTTAGACTAATCTGGAGAAGACTGCCAATTAGGAATGAATTCGCTGTGCTAGGAGTTGTTCTTCTAAGGCAGCAATCCGATTGTAGGCTGCTGTAAGTTGGGCAGTTAAGCGTTGAACTTGAATATCAGCAGAGATATTATTATTGCTATTGCTAGAGAAACTACCTAGCCCAGAGTTACTATCAATCAGCACATCTTTATGTTGGGTCAGTAGGTTAATGGAACTTTGACTTTCCTTAGTCCGGGGTATCGGTTGCCCAGTTGGCTGAGATTGCTCAGTTTCCTGCCTTGAACTATTTTTGAGTTCAGAAAGGCCTTCTGAAAGCTTCAAACTGAGTTTTTCGATGGCTTCGCACAGAGTATCTACTCTATGACTTAGAGCCATGATTTGATTTTGATATTCATCCATAGGATTTTAAACTGCCATAACTTAGTTCTTTTTTATCCTAGTCACTTAACGATCAAAATCCGATGAATTGCTGATTTATTTAACTATTGTCAAAAATCTGTCAAAAATCAGCTCTAAACTCCTTAGAGTCGGTTTTCCAGAGTTATTTTTTCAAAAATGCCAGATAGCCGCTGTATATCTTAATATTTACCCTGATTAATTCAGCCTTAATTAATAATTGTCTTTTATCCCAAGTTCTGCACTACAATTAGCACAATCGGTTTTTTCGGAATTAATTTATTGAAATTAGTTATTTTTAATACATAACGTACGGATGATTTTGCCGATATCATTACCTTACCTTACCTTACCTTACCTTACCTTACCTTACCTTACCTTACCTTACCTTACCTTACCTTACCTTACCTTACCTTACCTTACCTTACCTTACCTTACCTTCTCTAACTCCTAGAGAGATGCTCAAGTAATAGAAGTTGACAAGATAACCAATCAGTGCATTAACTGCTTGATCTAGATATTTCTATTTCCCCATCACTCTATCTTACAGATCTAGATTTTTTAGAGTTAGGTCTGAAACAGGACTGTGTCTTGAGAAAGAGCAGAGGGAGGAAAAGGAAGACCAAGCTGGTGTTTTCGTTCTTTCTTTGGATCGTGCTTACTCTGAAGAAAAGTAAATTAATCAGAGTCAAACTATCATTGATATCAAGTGATGTAACAGTGATGTAACAGTAGATTCAGATGCCTGAGCCCTTGACTTATACTTGACTTATATTAGTTTTGTTAACCAGACTATGCAGGGCAAACGCATCTAAATTATAGAAGCCTTACTCAGACAAGATTTCAAAATTGATAAGCAAAATTACTTATGCTATGACTCTCATATCGAGTAGGCATTTCAAAATAAGATGGGTTTATCCTGCCAGACTATAAGTAGTTGTTAATTGATTAGATTTATCAGATCTAGCAGATGGTTGTTGGCCTAACAGGTCACAAAAGTAAGTTAATTGGTAATAGCTATGGTAGTTGCTATTGAGCCAATGTAAATTAAGGTCAAATAGTTGGTAACTATAGGAAATTCAGAAATACTTATGAAGCGACGCTCCTTGATACTAGGTGCTAGTACCATAGCCCTTAGTCAGTTAGCATCTGGTTGTAATATCGGACAACAAGCCTCTTTAAAGGTAAGGCTGTTGCAAAATTCAATCCCAGTTCAGCTGTTGGGTGAATTTCGTAAGACCTTAACACTACGGGCTAAGCTAAATTTTGACCCGGAGAAACAACTATCTGCTTTATTCAAACTCCTGACAACCTTGAAAGAGCAAGGCAAAACCAGCAATAACCAAGATTGGTCTCCCCTAGATTTGATCCGGATTAGGTCTAGGACACCGATAAGTCCTGATTTAGTTACCTTAGGAGATTATTGGCTCAAGTCAGCCATTGAGCAGGAATTGATCCAACCTTTGAAGATAGAAACTTTGCCAGGATGGAAACAACTGCGGCCAGAGTACCAGAAACTTGTCAAACGTGACCAAACTGGTCAGCTAGACAACTCAAGAGAAATTTGGGGTGCTCCTTATCGCTGGGGTGCTACTGTCATTGCCTATCGCCGTGACAAGTTCAAAGCCTTAGGCTGGACTCCCAGTGATTGGAGTGACTTGTGGCGTGAGTCTTTACGCGATCGCATTTCTGTATTAGACCACCCCCGAGAAGTGATTGGTTTAACCTTGAAAAACCTAGGCTTATCCTATAATCAACAGGATTTAAATCAAGTCAAAGACTTGAAACCAGCACTTCGACAACTGGCTAAACAGGTTAAATTCTACAGTTCGGATCACTACCTAAAACCTCTAGTGTTGGGGGATACCTGGGTCGCAGTGGGTTGGTCTACGGATATCCTGGCACTAAGAACACGCGATCGCCAAATTGAGGCAGTGGTACCTCAGTCAGGAACAGCCCTGTGGTCAGATGTATGGGTAAAACCCGTATCAGTAAGCTCTGCTTCTGACTCCTCAGAAAGTAACTCTGGGTCGGATTTAAGCCAAGAGTGGATTCAATTTTGCTGGCAAAGCAAATCAGCCAAGGAAATTTCTCTACTGACTAATGCTGCTTCCCCGATTCTGGTTAATATGCCAAGAAATACGCTGCCACAAGATATCCAATCTAATCCTCTACTGCTGCCAGAAGCAGCAATTCTGGACAAGTGTGAATTCCTCCTTCCCTTACCAGAGTCTACACAAAAGCAGTATGAATCCTTGTGGAAAGAAATGCGAAGTACTTGAAAATTGCCTGTTCTAGTTTTGTGATAACTGGCAAAAGGCCGAGACTTTCCCAGCTAAAGGTACTTGACCAGGTATACATACCTCCACCTGGCACATGGAATTACCATCACAGGTATAAGCTCCTAAAGGCTTTCCTCGCTGGTTAAATACTCTGGTATTGTAGTCATAATCCCTGGCAACGTTTCCCATTTTGTTAATAAAAGCATACCTACCCAGATAGTTAAGCAGACTCCAGAGTTGACGATTCACTACCAAATCTACCCGGCCTTTACTCGGATAAGCTAACCAATTATCCAGTAGCTTACCGCCAAACTGTTCATCAGCCCACCAGAAACTTGGAGTAGTGAGCTTAGTTTGAGAGATAGTATCAGCAGTAATCACAGACCCATCATTAGGAAGATTATCTGGCTGCAGGACATTTAAATTCACAGCTTCCGTGTCCGGCTGCACTCCTATAGTCTTTTGAGCTAAAACTGGTTTAGGCTTCCACCCAACCAGAAAACAGCTCTCTAGAAACACAAGGCACAAGACACAAGGCACAAGGTATAAAAGATTTATTTTAGTAACGGTGTTTTTTTTATCCATAGGAATGCACTAAAGCATCAGTCAAATCAATAGTGATACCCATTAACCTTGGCCTTGGCCTATTGGCCACGCGGGGCGCGTTTGGCCACGCTACGCGAACAACCTTCAACCTTCAACCTTCAACCTTCAACCTTCAACCTTCAACCTTCAACCTTCAACCTACCCTAAACCGAATACGGGGCGAACAACCAACTAACCTTATCCCCACAGACGACGCCTAGGAGAACCATTAAGACGCTGGTGGGTATCAGAGAGTAAGGAAGGAATATCCAGTTGTTCGGGGCAACGGGGAAGACAGTCACCACACTGGGTACAACGGTTTCCCTTGACCCCCCTAAACCAATGACCAGCATTTTCAAACATTTGATAGCGATATTGACCAAACTCGGTCATGTCGTAAGCTAAAGCAAGATTGCGCAGCCGCAAGACTTCTGGAATGTTAATGGTTTCTGGGCAAGGTAGACAAGCATAGCATTGACTACAGCGGTCAGTTCCTAGAGCATTGTTCAAGTGGGTTTCCAAACGAGAGAATGCTGCCACTTCCATTGGGCTCAAAGACTCGTCTCGGTTAGCCACACTTAAAGGCAGGGTCAGCTCATCTGGGTTAGCCGGTCCAATACTAAGGGTGGTAATGCGGCGATCGCTTAATAAAAACCGATAGTTCAGTTCCAGTGGCGAGAAGGGATGGCACAGTTTCTCTAACGTTGGTGGTGGGGTGTAGAGTTTGCCTCCTTTATCAGCAGGAGATATGATGAATATCCCCATATCCTTCTGATTAGCCAATTCAATCGCCGCAGCATTGCGTTGAAAGAAGTAATAGTAATGTAGGTTAATGAATTCAAAAAAATCTGTTTGAATTGCCCCTAGAATCACTTCTATTGAACCATGGGTTGAGAAACCAACATGGTTTATACGTCCCTCGGCGACAGCTTTTTGGACAGCTGCTATACAGCCAGTGTTAGACTTTACCCAGGATAGATGCTCTTCAGTGTTAATCCCATGAATTGCTAAACAATCGACATAGTCGAGCTGTAGACGTTCTAAGGAATCATTAATCCACTGACTCATCAAATCAGCATCAGGGGTTGGTGGAATCTTGGTGGTGATATATAGCTGGTCTCGTGGTAGTGACAATCCAGCTTTCAGGATGTTACCAAGGTATTCTTCACTCTTGCCGTAACCCCTGGCAGTTTCCAAGTGGTTAATTCCTTGAGCGATTACCTGTTGCACTGTCTTCTGAGCATTGGACTCAGATGATAAGCAACGCATGGTGCCGCAAGAAAATACTGAAAGCTGGAGATTAGTTTTACCAAACCGCCGATAACGCATGTTCCCCAACTGCTTGAATAATCAAAGTCTTTGCTTAAAACCTTCGTTGCCCGAAAAACAGTTGCGTAAAAAGCTCAGTTGATGGCCATCGATTGTCTTGGGGTATAGCTTCGGGTATAGCTTCAGGTATAGATAGTTTGGGATATATCCATTTATCCCAACGCTCACTTGGGGTAGAGCATCAGGATTAGAGCATCTGAAAAACTCTCACCAATGGCTAAATGGTAAGGCTTTCAGAAACATCTCCATAATTTTTTGACAGAGCAATTAATATATTGTTGCTGTTAAATCCCGTTTAATCCCAATATTTTGGCTTTAGCTACCACGACTATATCCTCCACGGTGAAGAAAATCTTCTGGGCGGATATTAGATACAAATTCCCGAAAAGCTCGACGCTCCTCTTCATCCTTATCTTGGTCTACAGGTATTGAAGCATCAGCAATCACCTCTTCCATAACCCAAATCGGACTACCAGTACGCAGGGCAATCGAGATGGCATCACTTGGTCGAGCATCAATTTCTTTCTTTGTCTCACCCTGACTAACACAGAGGCTGGCATAGAATGTGTTATCTTGGAGAGAGTGTATTATAACACGATCCAGTGTTATGCTCCACTCCTCTAGAAAATTGACCATTAGGTCATGGGTCAGGGGACGGGGTGGTGTTTGTCTTTCCAAAGCACTGATAATTGCCTTTGCTTGATCTTGCCCAATATAGATTGGCAGAGCACGCCGATCTAAGACATCTTTGAGTAACACGATGGGGCTACGTGTTACAGTATCTACTGCAATGCCAGCAACTCTCATTTCAATCATCAGCTTAGCCTCTAGAATACGGTCAGCATCAGGGGCATCAAAGCGAAGCGGTAAACTAGTACTGTACAGACGGGCACCGAAACTTGCGCTTGCCAGATCTGTTCTTGTCATGTTACCGGTCAACGGTAAGATCAGCCCTTGAGAATCCAATTCGGTGAGATCAACAAGATTGTATTCTCCAAGTATGCCTTAGTCTCAGGAAATTTGTTTGGCCACTTCACTAAAAAAACACAAACCTATGCCAGCTCTTTTCCTACTAACAGTCTAGTTGCACCAGTTCATCCCCTTATAGAAGAACAGTATAAACAACAGTGTTTACAGGATTAATTCAAGCTCTCGGCACAATTGGACCAATCGGAAGCGATCGCTTTATTGTCTCCGCTACCTCTGATGCTATGGATGTTATCTTACAAGATTTAGAACCGGGTGATAGTGTAGCAGTGGACGGAATTTGCCTAACGGTAGAGAAAGTTTTGCCCACAGGCTTCTCCACCACTGCTTCTGATGAAACTCAGGGGCGCACCACCCTTGGACAAAGGCTACAGACAACTTCTTACGTTAATTTGGAAACGTCTTTGCGTGTGGGTAGCAAACTAGGGGGTCACTTTGTAACAGGTCACATTGACGGTATTGGCTGCTTAACAGAATCTTTACAAACACCAAACTCCTGGGAAATGTGCTTTACAGCACCAGCTTCTTTGACGGATGTGTGGCAGCATAAGATAGCCCGTTATCTTGTTCCTAAGGGTAGCATTGCTGTCAATGGGGTCAGCCTAACGATTGCTGAGTGTGACCCCAACGGCAGTTGGTTCAAAGTAGCGGTGATTCCCCATAGTTACACCCATACCAATCTTAGCCACTTACGGACTGGCAATTGGGTGAATATCGAAAGTGACATTTTAGGGAAATATGTCGATAAGTTGCTGGGTAATCGAGTACCAGCTGCTGAAGCGATGGATGAAATGTCCCCGGAATTTCTCCTAGAACATGGGTATTTGACATCCTCCCACGGCTGAAGCCTCTAGGGCTGTTTCATTCTTGTGAAGGATCAGGGAGGCCAAAGGTGAACAAATAAACAACCTAACCTTCACACTTCAGACTTGAGAATTCACATTCTATGTACCAAACTGACCCGACCCGTTCCCCAAAAGAGTACCTCCCGACGATGTATGATCTTAAGAGTGAAGATCCGGAGGAACCGGGCTTGCCCGACCAATTCCACGAGTTACAACCACAACTGTTACGCGAAACATTTCGTCCGCCGACTTACTCACCAGAATGGGTATTTATGGCTAGTGACATGAACCTTTACTATGATGTGAATCATCCGTTGTGGTATAAACGTCCGGACTGGTTTGGGGTGGTGGGAGTGGCTCAGTTATATCAGCAGCGGGATTTACGCTTAAGTTATGTGATCTGGCAAGAAGGGGTAATCCCTAGTGTGGTGGTAGAACTCCTGTCACCAGGTACGGAAAAAGAGGATTTAGGGCAGACACGACAGGAACTTAACGAGCCTCCGACGAAGTGGCAGGTTTACGAGCAGATTCTGAGAGTGCCTTACTATGTAGTGTTTGACCGTTATACAGACCAACTGCGAGGTTTTGAATGGGTTGACGGTTACTATCGGGAAATGAGTCTGAATCAACCGAGGGTATGGATGCCAACTCTAGAGTTGGGGTTGGGAGTATGGCTTGGTTCTTTCCAGGGGATTGAGCGGTTATGGTTGCGTTGGTATGATGCTGAAGACAACTGGATTCCGACCTCGACAGAAAGGGAAGCTCAAGAAGCTCAACAGGCACGGTTGTTATTAGAGCAAGAACGGCAACGGTCACAGCGGCTAGCAGAGCGGTTAAGGGCGATGGGCATTGACCCGGAGCTTCTGGAGTAATCAGGTTCAACAGAAATGCGATCGCGTAGCGTGGCCTACGGCCAATCGCGCCCCGTGTGACATGCAGGTCAATCCCATTCTGATTAATGATTTAATTAATTATCTCATTAATTATCTACAAAGCTCGTTCCCTCAACTACTTTTCCCCCTTTTCCATTTCCTACTAAAAATTTATAGGCTGCTAGAGTTTCCCTTGCCGTTCTCTCCCAAGAGAATAGCATCGCTCTTTCCTTACCTTTTCTAATCAATTCCTCCCGCAACGAAGAATTACTGATCACCTTGAGCATAGCATCTGCTAATTCAATTGGCTGATTAGGGTCAATTAAAATTGCAGCATCTCCCGCTACTTCAGGCAGGGATGAAGTATTAGAGGTAACTACAGGAGCACCCAAAGTCATCGCTTCCAAGACAGGCAGACCAAACCCTTCATAGTAGGAAGGATACACAAAAACATCTGCATTTGAGTAAAACCAGGCTACCAGTTGATCCGATAAGTAGCCGAGATGATGAATATGGTGTTTCCACGGGGATCTAGCAATAGCTGCAAAAATAGATTCATAAGACCATCCTTTTTGTCCAATCAGTACTAACTGATGCTCAATTTGATGCCGTTGTTTTAAATAATTAAATGCTGCAATCAGAGTATTAATATTTTTCCTCGGCTCAAGAGTACTCACAAATAAAATATAGGGTTGGGCGAAGTCGTAATTAACTGATGTCAGCAAAGACTCCACCTGGGTATTCGGTAAATCTAGTGTATTCGGTAAATCTAGAGTAGAGTAACGGCTAGCTTGAGGAATAACTTGGATGTTGTCAGGATTCACTCCTAAGTAATTGACGATATCTTGTTTAGTAGACTGGGAAACAGTAATTACTAAATCAGTCCACCGTAAACATTGTTTTACCCGAGCAGTATAGCTTTTCACAATTGAGTTAACATACTGAGGATATTTCATAAAGGTTAGGTCATGAATCGTCATCAACCGCAAGCTTTTTTGACAGGGATAAACCACATGGTCAGTACCATGGACGATATCAGGATTGCCTAAATATTGCTCACAATAAGGTAAGATGGGATTAGGTAAAGTGGCTAGTAAACTAGAGATTGTAACCGGTAACGGTATAGTTTTAATCTCTAGATTTTTAATCTCTAAATGCCTAGTTAGCACTTCAAGAAATGACCAATCACGAGATAACCATTTTCTTAAACTTGGTTGATAGGCGACACTTAACTGAAAGTCTTCCTGACCTTGTAGCTTATGGAGTGCCTGAATTAAATTTAAGGCATACATCCCAATACCACTTAACCTATGGCGGATTGGTGTAGCATCAACAGCAACTTTTATCATAGTTTAATCATTAGTTAATTACCAAGTACAAATTATAATTTTACTTGGTAATTAACTAATTACTATATATAAAATCTGTTCCGGTCAAGATGCCGTCACAAATAACATCTAATCCTTTACTTTTACCAGGAATAAATTCATTGACATCAGATACCTGAAGTTTAAATTCCGATGGATTACTTGCTTCGGTGGTCATCTCTAGGGGAATCATGCGGCGGAAGAAAAAGTGATAGGCATACTTTCTTGCTCGTTTGATGATTGCTTCAGGTAAGCCATCCCCTAGGGGTAACTGATCTAAATACTGAACATACTCCTCTACAGAACTGGCATCCATAGTTATGCCTTTATTACGAATCCACGCTTCTCCTGCAACAATTACAGGTATGCCCATGCTAGTTAATTCCACACCCATTTTAGTGCCGTAGATCAGAGCCGCATTACATTGGAGGATAGCAGCATAAGTGCTAACGGGACTTTCTGGGGGAATCACAAACACATTTGGAGGGAGAGTGGGGAAAACCTGACGAATTTCCTCAAACAAGGGTTGACGCGATCGCAAAGTCCCTCGAATTTCTGCTGGGTGGATCCGAATTAACAACTGTAACTCTGGTCTTTTAGCAAAATACCGAATAGTTGTCAATACCCATTCCAGCATATTCGGAAAAGCATTAACTGGGTAATGGAGTTGAGCATCCCACATCACATTAGTCAGTAAGCCAATACAAGGACGAGAAAAGTCTACTCCTACCGCATCAGTAATTTTGGTCAGGTCAAACTGAGGACTTTCATGGAACCAAATCCAATCCTGAGTTCCTTGCCAGCGACTTTTCAAATAGTCCATCAACTTCTGTTCCATCTGGGAAGTCCACGGTATAGTTTCCCAATTACTGACTGGCTCCCACATCAACTGGTGATGATAGGTTTCATGGTGACTAAAGATAAAGCACTGTTTGCGATAAGCAGGATTCCAGTTGACCACCCGCACCCCTTCCTGACGGGCTACTTCACCAGTCAACCCCTGAGGAACATAAATGCCATGGTTAAATACAGCACAATCAACCTTAACCGTTTGCAGCAGCCGACGGGTCGCCCAAGTGGTCAGGATTGCCGCTTGGAAGTAACGCTTGAGAATTGGCTCAGCATTCGGTTCCCCTTCCAGGGAAGCACGAGCATAAAATCGCAGAGCTCCCGCTAAAGCATGTTCTCCCACAGCTACCCCATTTAGGGTGTACTTTTCAATCTCAGCAATCGTGAGACTACTAGCTATCTCCTTGGCCTGTTGGTAATCTGTATCTGTGAGAAAGTCACTGTAGCGATGGATAGTCAATCCTAGGGGCTTATAGATCTGATCGGCTAGGGGAAAGCAGTCGTTACACAAGTCACGTTTAGGACCATGGTTTACAAACAAGTCCTGTTTGGGGTAAAAACTAACATCACACCAAAAACAAGCCGGTAAAATACCATCACAGAGCAAAATGTGAACTTGAGCACCCCTGAGGGTTAACCCCACTGCTAGTAGACTTTCTAAAGTGATACAATGGATTTCGCCACCTACACTAGTAGCTACCAGAATCTTAGAGCCAGTTTGGGCAGCCTTTAGGGCATTTTGCCATTGGTTTAGAGACCCTTTCAAGACCAAATCCCACCTTGGCTGATCCCTAACAATGCGCTGTCTACGCTTATAGAGCTTAACCCTGCGATGAAGGGATTTGTTCCGCTTGAGAAACTCTTTGATCATTTGATAGTTGACAGTTGACGGTTGACGCTTGACTGTAAACAGCTAACACTCAGCTAAGCCGGATTAATAGCATATTACTTTCACCATAGAGGTTTGGAGATCATTGCTTTTGTATGTACTGTATTTACTGAACACTGTAACCCTAAGCCAAAAATATGCGAGAACTCTATCCCCCCATCGAACCATACAACCAGCAAACCCTAACAGTTTCTAACCTCCACACCATTTATTTTGAAGAGTCTGGTAACCCAGAAGGTCAGCCAGTAGTAGTGTTACACGGAGGACCAGGAGGTGGTAGCCAACCGGTTTATCGCCAATACTTTGACCCACAGAAATGGCGAATTGTCATGTTTGACCAACGGGGTTGTGGTAAAAGTATCCCCCATGCTGAACTTGACCAGAACACTACCTGGGATTTAGTTAGTGATATCGAAAAACTGCGAGTAAAACTGGGTATTGAGCAGTGGGTAGTTTTTGGGGGTAGTTGGGGTAGTACTCTGTCTTTAGCCTATAGTCAAACTCATCCTGAACGCTGTCTAGGACTGATCTTGCGGGGAATTTTTATGCTCAGGCAAAAGGAAATTCGTTGGTTCTATCAGGAGGGAACAAGCTATATTTTTCCTGATGCTTGGGAAGACTATATCAAGCCGATTCCAGAAGCAGAACGCCATGATCTAATTTCTGCTTACTATCGACGGTTGACCAGTCCGGATCCTCAAACCCGCAATTCAGCAGCTCGGGCTTGGTCAATTTGGGAAGCAAGTACGAGTAAACTCTTTCAAGACCCGAACCTGATCCAAAAGTTTGGTGAGGGGGAATTTGCTGATGCCTTTGCCAGAATTGAGTGTCATTATTTTGTCAATAAAGGCTTTTTTGAACGAGAAGACCAGTTACTGAGGAATGTAGACCGGATTAAATCTATCCCTGGGGTGATTGTCCAGGGACGCTATGATGTGGTTTGTCCGATGGTATCAGCTTGGGAATTACATAAGGCTTGGCCAGAAGCTGAGTTGATCGTGGTAGCTGATGCCGGTCATTCCATGGCAGAACCAGGTATACGCAGTGCTTTGATCGAAGCAACGGATAAGTTTTGACCTGACTGGGTGACAAGCAGCCTTGTTAGCCTTATTGGAGGAACGAGTGTAGGGCAAAGGCTGTAGTAGGCTGATATCTCTTAAACTAAAGAAAGATTTACCCATAATTTAGCTGAAACCGCGAGAAGCCCCACATCTCAATGTGCAGCATGAGTGTGGGATGAATCGCGGACAGAGTCTCTTGGATGTGGCCTACGGCCTCCGCTACGCGAAAGGGTAAACGAGCTATCAAGCTCCTAAGTAGTGATGACTGAGTCATTCCCCTTCGTTCTGCTTCTTGCTGTAATTGCTTTTTATCAAAATCTGTAAGTCTAATTGTCATTTTTATTGTTTTCATTATGACTGGGGGTTTGACTAGCTGTATACTAGAATAGTAACAGGTCGATAAGCTAGAGGACAAGCAAAATGAGAATTGCGTACCAATACCGATTAAAGCTAACAAAAGAGCAAAGAGCTAAGATAGATAACTGGCTTTCGATGCTTTGCTCTCAGTATAATTATTTATTGGCAGATCGCTTCAATTGGTACGAAAAAAATCGATCTCCAGTAAATGCCTGTCCTCTTGTTATTTGTCACCTTCCTCAACTAAGAAACAATCCTGACTATTACAGCCAAAAGAAAACTTTACCCAATCTCAAAAAGACTCACCCTTGGTACAAGGATATACGTGCGATTCGTTGGCTAGAAATCATACCTAAATAAGGTTTGGGGGATTAGCCGC
>NZ_MKZS01000001.1:7084664-7194140 GCF_001942495.1 Moorena bouillonii PNG | reverse complement strand
CGTGCGATTCGTTGGCTAGAAATCATACCTAAATAAGGTTTGGGGGATTAGCCGCTTGGTCTACTGAACCATGACAACTTGATAACCATGATGGTGTAAATCCATCCCTCGCGAAATCCGAGTGAAAGCCCTACCCTGATTTATGGACATAACAAACCCATGGATTGATGCAAGGGTTGAACAGCGAAGCATCCTTAACCTGACCGATGTTAGTAGCAGGCAGAGAACTCATGGGTACGAGAGAAAGGTATGTTTGAATCATCGTCATTGTAGTGTAGCGAAAGAAGGTTTGATACGCTACAGACAAAAAAGTCAACGGAGTTAGGATTACAAAGTTGGATGTCCTTGTAACGATTTCCCACATAACTCCCGGTGAATAGTACCACCCTAAAAGTTCACAGAATGGTTATCAGGAACGAAGTAACCTCACATGCACTCTCAGTAAGGTCGATTACTGAGTAGGTAGTTAGCCGCAAGTCATGTGTAGGAAAGATAGAGTCAAAAGCTAACGTCTAGGGTAATGCCTAGGATATGCTGACAGACTCACGTTACAGGAAGAGATATAGTTGCCAGTAGTAATGAATATGTCTAAAACTCGGGGGTTCGCCCCACAGTCGGAATGGAAGAAAGTCAACTGGCGGAAGCTAGAAATGACTGTCTTTAAGTTACAAAAACGAATATATCGAGCCTCAAGCCGTGGTGATGTCCGCGTGGTGCGAAAGCTGCAAAAAACCCTGATGAAATCCTGGTCAGCTAAAATGATTGCGGTTAGAAGGGTAACCCAACAGAACAAAGGCAAAAAGACTGCCGGAATAGACGGGGTTAAATCCCTAACACCAAAACAACGCCTCGCCTTAGTAGCCAGCCTTAAAGTTCAAAGAAAGGCCAAACCAACCAGAAGGGTATGGATTCCCAAACCTGGACGAACGGAAAAACGCCCATTGGGGATTCCCACCATGTATGACCGCGCCTTACAAGCACTTGCGTGCGCGGCTCTAGAACCGGAATGGGAAGCAAAATTTGAACCCAATTCCTACGGATTTAGACCAGGACGCTCATGTCACGATGCAATCGAAGCAATATTTAAAAGTATCAAGCAAAAACCCAAATGGGTACTAGATGCCGATATAGCCAAATGTTTCGACAAAATCAACCATGATGCACTTCTGACAAAATTAAATACATATCCGTCACTAAGACGATTAATCAAATCATGGTTAAAAGCCGGTGTGATAGATAACGGAACATTCTCATCTATAAAAGAGGGTACTCCCCAAGGTGGAGTTATATCCCCACTCTTGGCAAATATAGCCCTTCACGGAATGGAGGAACGAATCAAACAATATGCCAAATCTATGAAAGGAGATAAAAAAAGAAACAAAAAGGCATTAAATTTGATTCGATATGCTGATGACTTTGTCATCCTGCATAAAGAACAAACTGTGGTAGAAGAATGTCAAAGAATCATCAACGAATGGTTGAATGACATGGGATTGGAATTAAAACCAAGTAAGACCAAAATTACCCACACTCTTGACGGATTTGATTTCTTAGGATTTACTATCCGTCANCGCCCATTGGGGATTCCCACCATGTATGACCGCGCCTTACAAGCACTTGCGTGCGCGGCTCTAGAACCGGAATGGGAAGCAAAATTTGAACCCAATTCCTACGGATTTAGACCAGGACGCTCATGTCACGATGCAATCGAAGCAATATTTAAAAGTATCAAGCAAAAACCCAAATGGGTACTAGATGCCGATATAGCCAAATGTTTCGACAAAATCAACCATGATGCACTTCTGACAAAATTAAATACATATCCGTCACTAAGACGATTAATCAAATCATGGTTAAAAGCCGGTGTGATAGATAACGGAACATTCTCATCTATAAAAGAGGGTACTCCCCAAGGTGGAGTTATATCCCCACTCTTGGCAAATATAGCCCTTCACGGAATGGAGGAACGAATCAAACAATATGCCAAATCTATGAAAGGAGATAAAAAAAGAAACAAAAAGACATTAAATTTGATTCGATATGCTGATGACTTTGTCATCCTGCATAAAGAACAAACTGTGGTAGAAGAATGTCAAAGAATCATCAACGAATGGTTGAATGACATGGGATTGGAATTAAAACCAAGTAAGACCAAAATTACCCACACTCTTGACGGATTTGATTTCTTAGGATTTACTATCCGTCAATACCAAGTAGGTAAACACCAGTCAAAACAAGGTTTTAAAACCATCATCAAACCATCTAAGGAAAAAGTTCAAGAGCATTATAGGCAGCTCTCAAAATCTATCGACAAACACAGAGCTGCCCCTCAGGAGGCACTAATACGCCACCTAAAACCAATTATACGTGGATGGNTGATGCACTTCTGACAAAATTAAATACATATCCGTCACTAAGACGATTAATCAAATCATGGTTAAAAGCCGGTGTGATAGATAACGGAACATTCTCATCTATAAAAGAGGGTACTCCCCAAGGTGGAGTTATATCCCCACTCTTGGCAAATATAGCCCTTCACGGAATGGAGGAACGAATCAAACAATATGCCAAATCTATGAAAGGAGATAAAAAAAGAAACAAAAAGGCATTAAATTTGATTCGATATGCTGATGACTTTGTCATCCTGCATAAAGAACAAACTGTGGTAGAAGAATGTCAAAGAATCATCAACGAATGGTTGAATGACATGGGATTGGAATTAAAACCAAGTAAGACCAAAATTACCCACACTCTTGACGGATTTGATTTCTTAGGATTTACTATCCGTCAATACCAAGTAGGTAAACACCAGTCAAAACAAGGTTTTAAAACCATCATCAAACCATCTAAGGAAAAAGTTCAAGAGCATTATAGGCAGCTCTCAAAATCTATCGACAAACACAGAGCTGCCCCTCAGGAGGCACTAATACGCCACCTAAAACCAATTATACGTGGATGGTGTAATTACTACAAGAGTGTTTGTAGTCAAGAAACTTTCGACGAATTAGGAAACATGCTTTGGAATAAACTCCAAAGATGGGGATACAGGAGACATCCAAAGAAATCAAAAACCTGGGTAAACGATAAATACTGGGGAACCATCGAAGGTGATAACTGGACATTTATGACAGGGAAAGATAATTATCTCCCCAAACATGCCAAAACAAAAATTGTAAGGCACACAAAAATCCAGGATACCAGAAGTCCCTATGATGGAGACCTAATATATTGGAATACCAGAATGAGAAAGCATCCTGAGATGACCACTCAGAAGGGAAAACTTTTAGAACGGCAAGAAGGGAAATGCACTCATTGTGGTCTTACCTTTAGGGATGGAGATTTAATGGAAAAACATCACATAATACCACGCGCACTAGGGGGAAATAATTCAGACAAAAATCTCGAATTATTACACCTACATTGTCACGATGCCAAACACGGAAAGAGAATCAACTCCAATGAGTTAGATGAAAACCCGTTCTAGAGGAGCCACTGTCAAGGATTGTACTGTAATGAGGAGCCGTATGATATGAAAGTGTCACGTACGGTTTTGGAGACGAGTCGGTGAGGCGACTCACCGGCTTAGTTTAATACTCCCAAGTACTCCAGGATGTAGTAAAAAGAGTAAAATTAGCTTTTGATCGATTTATTAAGGGAGATAGTAACGGAAAGCGAAGTGGAAAACCTAGATTTAAAAAACAACACCGCTACCGTACGTTTACCTATCCTCAAATGAAGGAATGGTGCTTGGAAGGCAATGTAATTAACCTACCTAAAATAGGTAAAGTAAAGGTTGTACTACATCGCCCTATCCCTGATGGATTCAAGATAAAGACTGCTTCTGTTACTAAAAAATGTGATGGTTATTACCTGATATTATCCCTAGAAGACAAGACAATCCCCGAAATTAAGCCTGATATTAATCTTGACTTAATAGTTGGCATTGATGTTGGTCTTAAGGAGTTTTTGACCACTTCTGACGGGGAGTCTGTTGAAATTCCCCAATATTACCGAAAGGCTCAGAAAAGATTAAGGGTTATTCAAAAGCGGGTCTCTAGACGGAAGAAAGGAGGAAGTAACAGACTTAAAGCTATCAAACAGCTCGGTTTACAGCATAAAAAGGTAGCGGACAAGCGGAAAGACTTCCACTTTAAAACCGCCAATTACTTGCTGTCAAAATATGATGTGGTTGCTCACGAAAAGCTAAACGTCAAAGGACTTTCAAGATCCCGATTGGCTAAATCTGTGTTAGATGCTGGGTGGTCAAGCTTTCTGACAATCCTGACAAGCAAAGCCGTTCGCGTAGCGTGGCCTACGGCCTTGAATGCTGGCTTGTTGGCGGTTCCAGTAAGTCCCAAAAATACTTCACAGAATTGTTCCAATTGCGGTAAAAAAGTTCCTAAAAAGTTGCATGTACGATGGCACGATTGTCCTCATTGTGGGTGTAGTCTCGTTCGCGTAGCGTGGCCTACGGCCAATCGTGACCATAATGCAGCAATAAATATAAAAAACAGAGCGGCAGGGCAGTCCGTTCTTAAAGCCCAGCGCCTCCTAAGGGATGCCCGGATTGGCTGGGAAGCCTACACTGAACTCAAAGAGTCAGTGTAGGAGCTGTCACGAGCGATGACTGTCACAATTACCGCAGCACATAGCCTGGAAGAATTTCTGAAGCTCCCAGAAACAAAGCCAGCCAGGGAATACATCAACGGCGATATTGTCCAGAAGCCAATGCCGAAAGGAAAGCATAGTCGATTGCAGCTCAGGCTATGCAATAGTATCAACGAAAACACAGAAAGCCAGAAAATTGCTTATGCCTTCCCAGAGTTGCGCTGTAGTTTTGGCATACGCTCTATTGTACCTGATATAGCGGTTTTCAAATGGTCACGAATTCCGTTTGATGCCCATGGGGAAGTTCCCAATGATTTTTTATTGTACCCAGATTGGATAATTGAAATCCTTTCTCCAGAACAGAGTTCAAATCGGGTAATTGGCAATATTCTCTATTGCTTACAACATGGTTGTCAGCTATCTTGGTTAATTGATGCTGCTGATAGGTCTATTTTAGTGTTTCGACCGGGTCAAGAACCAGAATTGTTACTAGGTAGCAATCACCCTTCTGTATTAGAGGATATTAACCTAGAGTTAACAGTAGATCGTATTTTTGGTTGGCTGAAGATGTCAGGTAATTAGCTAAAGGTAAGCATTCAGCATATGCTTATGATTTACTGAAGACACAAACCCCAAAATACCATTTAAAAATTACCAAATTGTTGAAAGATCTAACACAAATCCTGGCAAGACATCTTCCCCAGACATAGTATCAGGATTGTTGATAATTTCTACAGCTTGATGGGGACGATAAATTTCAGTCTTTCGCTGTTTTCGGTTAATCAACCAGCCAAGTCTTGCCCCGTTTTCCATGTATTCTCGCATTTTAGAACGAGTTTTTTCGAGAGAATCGCTAGGAGACATTAACTCTACTACGAAATCGGGACATATCGGGGCAAATCTTTCTTGTTCAACGGGGGTTAAAGCATCCCAGCGCTCTTGCTGAACCCAAGACGCATCAGGAGAGCGGTCTGCACCATTGGGAAGTGTAAATCCAGTGTTAGAGTCAAACACTTTACCCAGATTGTTCTGGCGACTCCAGGCTTTTAGTTGATAGATTAAATCAGCATTTCGTTCACCTGTGGTGCTACCTGTAGGGGACATAATAATTAATTTTCCAGTAGCAGTGCGCTCAAATCTTAAGTCGCTGTTGTCGTGACAAAGTTGCCAGAATTGTTCGTCGGTTAAGTCCAGTTTTAATTCTAGAGTAGGGGGTAAGGAGATAGTGGTAGTATTCATGAAAACTCTCTAAATATTGAAAGTTTATCTAGTGTCTTTGTAAGGGATGCCTGAAAACTTAAATCAAAGATTAACGGGTCTTAATTACCTAGTATGTTAAGGGAAAGCTTGAAACGATAAAAGCCCTTAACCCAATTGAGGACTGATCTTATAATTAATAAGATTAAACCTGAAATCCCATAGCCTGAAGTCCCTGACGAAGACGCTGAGCTTCAGCTGGGTTATGGGTTTCGTGAAGTGCGATCGCTTTTTTAAATGCCGATAAACTCTGATCAACCTTGCCCAATTTAAGCCAAACCACTCCCAAGTTTTGATAAGCCTCTCCATACTCTGGGTTGAGTTGAATCGCTTGCTGATAGGATGCGATCGCATTTTCCATCTGACCCAAAGCCTTCCAAGTCATGCCCAGATTATTATGTCCAAGGGCAAAACTGGGGTCTATCTTAACTGCCATTTCATAAGCCGTTTTGGCGTGATTCAACTCCCTTGCTTGTAACAACAAACTGCCCAAGTTATTGTAAGCTCCTAATTTCAACTGGGGCAAAATCGGTTGTTGAATCGCCTGTTGGTAATGTATTGCTCCTGAATTGAGCTCTCCTTGGCGAGTATAAGCATTCCCCAGATGGTAGTGTAGTTCAAATAATACCGCTGGCTCTAGCTCAGTGCCAGTTAAACCACGCTTGAGTAACTCCACACCCTGGTCTACTTGATTATTTTGAATATAAAGCGCCCCGAGTTTACTACACACATAAGCATCAAACGGATGACTAGCCAGATAGCCTTCCATCGCCGTAAGGGCTCTAGTCAACTTATTCCGTGATGCGATCGCATCATAGCTATAACCGTAGTGTAAGATTGCCACCTGGGATAGAGACACCACCTGCCATTGGGGTTCTCGTTGTAAAACTTGCGCTACAGTATCATCCACCATAGCATGATAGGGGCGAGAAAAGCGAATATCTGGGTGATAGCGAAACAAACGGGACACAAGAGAATAGGGAGATTGAGTAGCACCCACTTCTTGCCGGACTAGATTAATAACTAGATAGGAACTATTTTGGATAGCCTGCTTGATTTCCGGTACAACTTCCGGTTTCAACACTTCATCAGCATCCAACACCAGCACCCATTCCCCTTCCACATACTTCAACGCCTGATTGCGAGCAGCTGCAAAATCATTACACCATTCAAACTGTTCAACTTTAGCGCCATAGTTTTTGGCAACCTCAATCGTCCGATCCGTTGAACCTGTATCTAGGACTACCATCTCATCCACTACATCCTTGACACTACTCAAACATTGTGGTAATAATTCTTCCTCATCTTTAACAATCATGCATAGGCTAAGCATGGGATCAGTCATTAGGTTAGAAGGTTAGGAGGTTGAAGGTTAGGAGGTTGAAGGTTAGGAGGTTGAATGTTGTTCGCGTAGCGTGGCCGAAAAGCCAAGGTTAGGAGGTTGAAGGTTAGGAGGTTGAAGGTTAGGAGGTTGTTCGCGTAGCGTGGCCGAAAAGCCAAGGTTAGGAGGTTGAAGGTTAGGAGGTTGAAGGTTAGGAGGTTGTTCGCGTAGCGTGGCCGAAAAGCCAAGGTTAGAGGGTTAGAAGGTTAAGAGGTTGTTCGCGTAGCGTGGCCTATTGGCCAAGGTTAGGAGGTTGAAGGTTAGAAGGTTGAAGATTAGGAGGTTGTTCGCGTAGCGTGGCCGAAAAGCCAAGGTTAGGAGGTTGACGGTTAGGAGGTTGAAGGTTAGGAGGTTGATGGTTGGCCGGTTGACGGTTAGGAGGTTGATGGTTGAATATTAGAGCCTTAACAACAGCAAACCTGGATTTATAATATTCAACCTGTAACCTAAGCTACAAGGGAAGCCAAGGGCGAAGAACCTGCCACCTGCCACCTGCCAACCTGCCAACCTTCAACCTTGGCCTATTGGCCACGCTACGCGAACAACCTACAACCTTCAACTAAACCACCTTCAACCTTCAACCTGCAACCTTCAACCTGCAACCTTCAACCTTGGCCTATTGGCCACGCTACGCGAACAACATTCAACCTTGGCCTATTGGCCACGCTACGCGAACAACCTATAAAACACCAATATCAAACCGTCACCGAAGCTTGAGGTCGAGCAAAAATCATCCTACCTGCTGAGGTCTGCAAGGCTGAGGTAACAATGACTGGCAGTTCAACACCCATGTGTTTATAGCCTTCTTCTACCACTACCATTGTGCCATCATCAAGATAACCAACTCCCTGGGTAGGTTCTTTACCCCCCTTAAGGATTTTCAGCTCTAGGATGTCACCCGGTAGATACAGAGGACGCACCGCTTGGGCTAAATCATTGACATTCAACACTGGCACCTTTTGGAGCTTAGCCACTTTACTCAAGTTGTAATCATTAGTTAAAAGAGTGCCATTAATTTCCTGGGCAAAACGTACCAATTTGGTATCTACAGTTTGTAGGTCATCGTAATCAGCGGAATGGATCACCAAGCGTTCTGGGTAAACGGCTTGCATCCGATTTAGGATATCTAGCCCCCGCCGTCCCCGAGTTCGCTTCTGATCATTGGCAGCATCGGCAAGTTGCTGCAATTCTAGTAATACAAACTGGGAAACCAGAATTTGACCTTCGATAAAACCCGTCTCAAGCAGTGCTTCGATCCGACCATCAATGATACAGCTAGTATCTAGAACTTTACTTGAGGCTGGTTTGAGGGTGCCTTCTGCCACTAAAACTGATTCCAAGCTATTAGGATTGATCAGCTGCAAGAAGGTGCGACCATGGGTATCGGCTAGACTAATGCCCAAGAAGGAAAACATCACACTTCCTAAAATGGCAGTCAGGGGTTTGATGAAGGAAAATTCAGAAGGGATGGGGAGTAAGAAAATTGGCGCTAGCATCAAATTAGCTAACAGCAGTCCCAGGATCAGACCAATAGCCCTGGTCAAAATTACCTCAATCGGCATTTTTCGCACTTGGGCTTCTACCCGACGGTAAGTTACTTGGGCCATTAACCCTAGCGCTAGTCCGATAATGGCACCAAAGCATGCAGTAGTCGAGCGTAACGCTGTCAAATTGCTGACTTGATCTTGCACATGACCGGGTAGCAATTCCACACTGTCGAAGCCTATGCTTGCTGCTGCTATGATAAATAAAAGTATAATGACGAAGTCAAGCATTCTTCCTTTCCAATTGGTTTTGTAGTTGGTTTTTTAGGAAAACTTTTAAAACGATTGCATAAACTGTCGTCAACATGATAGTCAACAACTATATTTAGTATATCGTTTACATCGCTGTATTTTCTGATACGACTTAGCTTCAGTAAACCGTTGAATTACCTAGGCTAACCGAGGAATAGCTTGGGCAATTCTCTGGGCTGGAGTTATCTGCTCAAGGGAGTTACAGGGTCCCTACTGTTGACTCTTCTTAAGCGGGTAATCTCGCTCCGGAGGAGATTGAGGTTAGCCAAAAGATGATCATAAAACTAATAAAAAATTTATTTAATTAATAACTGTTCATCCCAGGTATCGGATTGGCTTACCTGATTGAAGTATTACCGTAAAAAGCCAGTGGTCAATTTATTACATAATTATGAGAAATTATGAGAAATTATGAGAAAGTTTGCGATTCTTTAAGAGTCAGTGCTGCCTATGTTCATATTCCCTTTTGCCGACGTCGATGCTATTACTGTGATTTTCCAGTCTCTGTGGTAGGGGATAAGGCCACACAGGGTACCTCTAGCATGATTGATCAGTATGTCGAGGTGTTATGTCAGGAAATTAATATCACTCTACCCACCACAAGGAGTTTAGACACAGTTTTCTTTGGGGGTGGAACCCCCTCCCTGCTGACAGTTGAACAACTAGCAAAAATCCTAGATACCTTAGACAGGCGCTTTGGAATTGCGGCTGATGCCGAGATTTCCATGGAGATGGATCCAGGAACCTTCACCAAAGATCAGTTAAGGGGATACCGAGATTTGGGGGTCAATCGAGTCAGCTTAGGGGTTCAGGCATTTCAAGATAAATTACTGAGCAATTGTGGCCGTACCCATGACTCTAAAGATATCGTCACTGCTATCGAACTGATCCATCAAGTAGAGGTTCCCGAATTTAGTCTTGATTTAATCTCTGGTCTACCGGATCAAACCTTAGAACAATGGCAGGAGTCTCTGGAAATAACGGTCAAGATTGCCCCTACCCACATTTCCAGCTATGACCTAGTGCTTGAGCCTGTCACTGCCTTTGGCCGCCAGTACACCTCTGGAACTAAGCCTTTACCGACTGATGAAACCACTGCCGTGATGTACCGCTTAGCACAGCAGGTGTTTACTAGCGTGGGGTACGAACATTATGAAATTTCTAACTATGCCTTGCCTGGTCATCAATGCCGTCACAATCGGGTGTATTGGGAAAACCGCCCTTATTACGGTTTTGGCATGGGTGCAGCTAGCTATACTCAAGGATATCGGTTCACTAGACCACGGACGAGGCGGGAGTATTATGCTTGGGTGGAACAGTTGGTACAAGCAGGTGGGGTTTCCGATGGCTCACCCACAACTTCAGAGGATGTGTTGTTAGAAACCCTAATGCTAGGTCTACGCTTGGCAGAGGGGTTGAGTCTGTCTATGCTAGCTGAGAGGTTTGGGGAAAACATTCTGGAACAGATTTGGACGGCTTTGCTGCAATACTACGGTTGTAACTGGGTAGAGGTTGTGGGAGATAATGGCGAAAGGGTTAATTTATCCGATGCTCAAAGGTTACCAGTGGCAGGACGGTTGAGATTAACTGACCCGGATGGGTTTTTGTTCTCCAATACCATTCTGGCTGACTTGTTTGATCTGTTGGGGTAGGGACCGGTGATTTGTTGATTAACCGCAAAGACGTAAGGATACACGAAGAAGACAAGTGGGAATGCTTTATGTGGTGGGAACACCAATTGGTAATTTGCAGGATATGACGTTTCGGGCAGTGGAAATTCTGCAATCCGTGGATTTGATTGCTGCGGAGGATACGCGCCATACCGGTAAGCTATTGCACCATTTTCAAATTAAAACGCCGCAAGTGAGTTACCACAAACACAATCACGACCAGCGTTTACCCGAGTTGTTGAATCGGCTGGGTCAAGGAAATACGATTGCGTTGGTGACGGATGCTGGGATGCCAGGCATTTCTGACCCTGGCTATAAATTAGTGAAGGCTGTTATTGAGGAAGGGATATCGGTAGTGCCAATACCAGGTGCTACTGCTGGAATTACGGCATTAAGTGCTGCGGGACTACCGACAGACCGATTTGTGTTTGAAGGCTTTTTACCCACCAAGGGTCAAAGTCGAAAAAAACGTTTAGACTCTCTCAAGGGGGAACCAAGAACGTTGATTTTATATGAAGGGCCTCACCGCGTGCTTAATACCTTGCGAGATTTGGCAAGCTGTTTGGGAGAAAACCGTAGGATTGTATTGGCTAGGGAATTAACTAAACTCCATGAGGAGTTTTGGCGGGGAACTATTGGGGATGCGATCGCTCATTTTACTAAGCTAGAACCCAAGGGAGAGTTTACCCTAGTAATTGGTGGAGCTTCCCAAGACAAGCCTATGTTATCAAAAGCTGAACTAGAAGCTCAATTGATAGAGATTATGGCTCAGGGAGTATCGCGATCGCAAGCGAGTCGTCAGTTAGCTCAGCTAACTCAACTCCCCCGACGTCAACTCTATCAACTAGCCTTGACAATTCCTTCATCAGTTTTTCCGGTCAAGGACCAAGACTAAGCTTGATTGCTAAATCTTTCTCAATTTTTTGGTTTTTGTTGATTAACAAGTAACAAGTAAAAAGTAGCAATTAACAATCAACAAGTAACAAGTAGCAAGTAAAAAGTAGCAAGTAACAAGTAGCAAGTAAAAAGTAGCAAGTAAAAAGTAGCAAGTAACAATCAACAATTAACAAGTAATGACTAATCCCTGAACAAAGCTGCGAACTTGCGCTTTGAGTTAAACAACGCCATCTATCTATTCGACATCTATTCGAGTTATGATTTTCAGGATTCACTCCCACTCATCAGCCCCTAACTATAAAGCTAAATTAATACCATGGGTGACACTCGTTTTAGCACTTACTCTGATGTTTGGTTACAAAAGGATTGAAAGCTATTTAGTGCAACCAAAAGTTGCCTTAGTTTTAGGGGGATCTGAAGCGCGGGAGAGATATGCTGCCAAATTTGCCATCAAGCACCCAGACCTCCAAATTTGGGTATCTTCCGGCAGCCCGAAGGGATATGCTCAACGGTTATTTACCCGGGAAGGAATTGAGGTCAGTCGCCTCCACCTAGACTACAAAGCGGTAGATACGGTGACTAACTTTACCACGTTAGTGGATCAGTTAGAAGCTCAGGACATCGATAGTGTCTATTTGATTACTTCTGACTATCATATGCGCCGTGCTCGCTTGATTGGTGATATCGTTCTTGGCAGTAGAGGAATTGTTCTCAAGCCCTTACCTGTTCCTTCCGAAAAGTCTACTGAACCCCTTGATAAAGCTTTGCGAGATGGGGCTAGGGCTTTGTTGTGGTTGACGACAGGTCATACAGGGGCTGAATTAGGGCAAGCCTCGAAAAGGTTAATCAAGTGAAGTCCGTTGAGAGTTCTTGCACCAGTACGTAGGGTTGTACAATCAGAGCCTGAAACCGCTTGTTCTGGTTGCTGTTCCAATTAGAGAGTTGCTCAAGCAAAGGCTTGTGCATTAGCTGCTCACTGATCCAATGTTGGACAGATAGCACATCATCATTTGCGATCGCTACCCCAACATCCAACAAATCCAGTCCCTCATTCACCACCAGTACTGCATCTCGTTTAACATGAGGAATCAGTAAGTCCCAGGTTGTCTCATCCAAGGATTCCGCCAATTGTACTCTTAAATCCATGTTTAATTCAACGTTTTCTTAACAGTTCTTTAAAAATACAGCAAAATTGCTCCGATGCTTTGTTAGATTTAACTATTTGATCAAAACTCTAATCACCTCAGGTTTCCACCTCAGCCTTCCTCTAACCATTCGGTTATAACGGTTCTCATAGTAATGAGCTACACAAGATTGTTTCCCTGATGAGAAATTCGATTAACATCATCAAACAGAAAATGTGGTTGAGGCTAAATCCCAAACATCGGCGCGCTGTAAAATTAGCCCTTGGCTTGGCGCTGCTTAGCATCACGGTGCGATCGCTTCCCTATCTCGCTCCCATTCGTGCTAAAGATTTAGTTCAAGATGACCTAGCGGTAGAATTTCGTGACCGCAATGGTTTATCTCTAGGCACAATCCTCAGTCGAGACCAAGACCATACTGCGGTTGTCCCTCTCGATCAAATTTCCCCACACTTTATCCATGCTATTCTCGCCGCAGAAGATGGAGAGTTTTATCACCATGGGGCATTAGAGATGCGGGCAATTATGCGATCGCTAATTGAAGCCATTGAGGCGAAACGCATTGTCAGTGGTGCCTCCACCATCACCATGCAACTGGCACGGATGCTGGAACCCAACCCCCGCACTCTACCTGCCAAATTCCAAGAAATTTGGCTATCCTGGCGATTAGCAGCAGGGATGAGTAAAGATGAAATCTTGGCAGCCTATATCAACCGACTCCCTATGGGTGGCAATATCTATGGCTTAGAAGCTGCTGCTCGGATTTATTTTGGCATGCCCGCCAGTGAACTCAATGTTGCTCAAGCCAGCCTATTAGCTGGTCTACCCAATAATCCTAATTATCTCAATCCTTATTATTACTGGGATGCTGCCAAACGGCGGCAAATCTATGTGCTTAACCGAATGGTAGAGGATGGCTATATCACCGCTACTCAAGCAGACCAAGCCTATGAGGAAGCTATTTCCCTACTACCTCGACAGCAAGGAATAATTGCCGCCCCACACTTTTTATTCTTGGTTGCCAACCAATTACCATCAGAACATCCCTCCCAAATCCGTACTACTATCGACCGTCCCCTACAGGAATTTGTTGAAGCCCAAGTGCAGCAAGTAGTTCGCGAGCTTGCCCATAAAAATGTCCATCACGCTGCTGCTATTGTCATTGAGAATCAATCCGGTGAAGTATACGCCTATGTCGGCTCTCCCGATTACTTTTCCGAAGCTGAATTAGGACGCAATGACGGAGTCCAAGCCCTACGTCAACCCGGTTCCACCCTCAAACCTTTTTTATATAAGTTAGCCCTAGAGCAACGCATTATTCGTCCCAACACCGTCTTAGCCGACATCCCCACCTATTACCCGATTCCCGGAGCTAGACTCTACAGTCCCACCGATTACAGCGAAACTTTCCTCGGACCAGTTCGCATTCGCGTTGCTCTAGCCAATTCCCTTAATATCCCAGCAGTTAGGGTATTGGAAAAAGTTGGAGTATCAAACTTTCTGTTGCACTTACATCAACTAGGCTTTGAACACCTCACCCAGTCTCCAGAACATTATGGATTAGGATTAACCCTAGGTAGTGGCGAAGTTAGTCTTTGGGAACTAGCTCGCGCCTACCTCACCCTAGCACGACTTGGACAACCCACATCCGTTGTCACTACGCTATCTAGCCCCTCGCCAAATAGGGATGATTTGTCGGTTTATCGAAGAGGGGCAAGAGCACGAAGACAGGGAATACAGAAAAGTAAACAATTGTCAGATCATCCCCCAAGTATGCAAAGCCCACTATTCAACCTACCCTACCGGAACGCCAAAGGCGAACAACCAAATAACCTTAAACATTCCAACCTTAAACATTCCAACCTTGAACTTTCAACCCTTTCAACCTGGGCATTAATAACAGATATACTGAGTGACCCTCAAGCTCGTGCTCAGGGGTTTGGTGTCGATTCAGTACTGAATTTACCTTTTCCGGCTGCTGTTAAAACTGGCACCTCTTCTAATTTCCGAGATACTTGGACTGTGGGATTCACCAAAAACTATACCGTTGCCACTTGGGTAGGCAATTTTAATGGTGAGCCCATGGAACAAGTGTCTGGGGTGATTGGTGCTGCTCCCCTCTGGCATCGGATTATGTTACACCTGCATCAATCTCAAGAACCTGCTCCGTTTCAAGCTCCTCCCGGTTTAGTCCAACGTCCAGTGTGCGCCCTTTCCGGTTTGCGTCCCACTCCTGCTTGTCCAACTGTTGTCCAGGAATACTTCTATCCAGACGACCTCCAGGATTACGAAGGTCAATCCGATACGTTTTATCAGATGACCAGTGTTGGAGCTAATCAGCAATCCCCCCAGTACATCGTTAATTTACCTGATGAATACAACGAGTGGTTAGCAAGACAACCCCAAGGAAATCTAGCGCCAGGAAAACTGAAAATTTTGTCTCCTCGGGAGGGGGATTTATATGTGCTGTACCCTACTGAATCCGATCGGGATAACAAAAGTGCTGTTCAACGGCTAGAGTTCAAGGTGGCTGGGGTAAAGTCTGAGTCCGTGGAGTGGTGGTTGAATGGCGAAAAGCTAACTACCAACTCATCCAATTCCTTCTTTTGGCCTCTCGGTCCTGGGGATTGGACATTAGAGGTAAAAAGCGGTGACATTAGCGATCGCGTCAGTTTTCAGGTGCAGTTAGCAGAAAATCCACCAACTCGCCGGGGGTTTTCTATTGCTGGTCCTTAGTGATTGGTTAATTGTAAATAGTTAATTTATAATCTACCTGCATCCATGGGTTATACCGGGGAGTTTCAGTGGTTCGATTTTTTATGGCAAACTTCAGGAAATATATCTTGGCAGCTGCGATCGCTGTCTTACTCATCCCAGTTCTAAGTACCTGGACAAAAATAAACCTCACTTCTTGATGCAGTCGCTCATGGGGGAAACCACGGCAGTCGCTCANGTAAAGTCTGAGTCCGTGGAGTGGTGGTTGAATGGCGAAAAGCTAACTACCAACTCATCCAATTCCTTCTTTTGGCCTCTCGGTCCTGGGGATTGGACATTAGAGGTAAAAAGCGGTGACATTAGCGATCGCGTCAGTTTTCAGGTGCAGTTAGCAGAAAATCCACCAACTCGCCGGGGGTTTTCTATTGCTGGTCCTTAGTGATTGGTTAATTGTAAATAGTTAATTTATAATCTACCTGCATCCATGGGTTATACCGGGGAGTTTCAGTGGTTCGATTTTTTATGGCAAACTTCAGGAAATATATCTTGGCAGCTGCGATCGCTGTCTTACTCATCCCAGTTCTAAGTACCTGGACAAAAATAAACCTCACTTCTTGATGCAGTCGCTCATGGGGGAAACCAACGGCAGTCGCTCATGGGGGGAACCCCCAAGACCGCGCTGCCTCCCCAAGACCGCGCTGCATCGCTGTATTAACTTGTGTAAAGTTGCCAAAAGCCCCTCTGCTCCCTGCTCCCTGCTCCCTGCTCCCTATTTCAAGAGTTAATTTTACTTTTGTCCGACTACTTAGTACTAACGAATTATACCTATACTCGGGAACTAAAAGCAAACATCAATACTAGTGACGTTTATACAATCCGCTCTTTTCATAGCAAAGATGGCATTGGCAAATTCTATATGGGTCGAGAAATTGCTAAAGTAATGGGACATCAGGAAATGTTATGACTAGAACGCCCTAGCAGGGAATCCCAAGAGCAACCTTCTGTAGTTATTGATGCTCTTAATTTACGACCTACAGATACTGTTGCAGATATTGGAGCAGGCACTGGTTATTTTAGCGTCCGAATCGCTCCTTTGGTACCGGAAGGAAAAGTATTAGCAGTAGATATTCAGCCAGAAATTATCGACGTCATTGACTTTTTCACAGAAGATAATAATGTTAATAACGTCGAGACAATATTAGGAAGTTTAACTGACCCTACACTTCCTGAAAATAGTATTGATTTAGCCTTAATGGTAGATGTTTACCATGAGCTTGAATATCCCCGATAAATGATGGAATCGATTGTTAAAGCTCTCAAGCCAAAGGGAAGAGTTGTGCTGGTGGAATATCGAAAAGAAAACCCACTTATTCCTATTAAAGGTTTGCCTAAAATGACTCAGAAGTAGGTAAAAAAAGAAATGGAAGCCGTGAATTTAATTTCGCAAGAAACTAATAATGATTTATCCAGCCAACATTTGATGGTTTTTCAAGTTAGTGACAAGTCATTATAGCAGTTCTCAATTAGGTAAGATACTTTCATTCTGGGAGTAGGCAGTAGGCAGTAGGCAGTAGGCAGTGGTAATACATCCCTAGTTGATTAACTCTTGCCTATTGCCTTTTTTTAAGAGATTATATTCACTATTCAAAGAAAAATCCTATAGCTTACCTTGAGAGTAACAAGGTTTTTTTTGAATAGAATGTCGGTGATAAAAATCAGACAATAAGTTGATTCAGATCACAGCAAATTACTGAAATTGTATTTACATTGAATGAAATTAAATTCCGGAGGAATGAGTAGGTGCTAGAAAAGTTAAACGAGATTAAATCAACCCTAAAAAATATAGGTGAAAAAGTCGATAAGATAGCTGATAAAGTCGAGGCTGGAGTAAAGCCAAAATTTAAGTGTAATGTTGATGAAAACAACATTAATGTCAAAGCGCATAACAGCTGTTATGAAAAAGTTAAAAAACTTGGCTATAAGGAGTTAATTGTTGAAAATGATGGTTGTATTGGAGCCCCAAATCTATATCGGTATAAAGTTCTTGATAACGACGAAAATAAAGTCGCTGAATTTTATACATTAAAAGGGGTTAAGGAGTATTTAGATAAACAAAATAAAAACGCTTAAGTTTCTGATAGTCTTGATTTTAAATTGGTGATGATTTGTCGTTTCAGGAGTTTTGCATCTACAGTTTAATCAAGATTTTAATCAAGAAATACGGACATTTTTGATTCAGGGATTTGGCATCTACAGTTTTATACCCAAACATGACCCTGAATTAAATAATTTAATTAAATAACTGGGTTCTAATCCAAATTTATCACTTAATTGAAGCCACATCATCTCTAATTATGAAATAATTTCAACCATAAAGATTGCCGACCCTAGACACACTACGCACGAGCTTTTGTTGATCCTGTTTTTGTTTCTCATCGCCACTATCATTAATAATTACTAGGATAGTAGAAATCTGATTAACATCAGAAGCATCAGGACAAGAGATAATACATAAATTCACACTGTGCTCTGCTTGAGTATTATGGGATACTAAGGTTTGAGCTGAATAATCTTGCCGACGTTCTTCTTCATTCTTGGCCACTAATGCTAGATCGAACCATTCGGCAAAATTACCTTCTTTAATGTGGAGCAAGTCCCGTAAAGACTTCTCCTCAATATCTTTTAAACCAATAAAATCCTTAGCGTGATCATTGGCTAGGATAATCTGACCGGTTTTATTGGTAAAAATTACACCACTAGATACATTAAAGACTAAATCTCGCTGCTCTAACTGTTGTTGCTTGACTTTACTAAACAGCTTGGCATTTTGGAGCGCTACACCCGCTTGAATATTAAATGCTTCCATCAAGTCTTGATCCCTGCGATCAAAACTTGCCTTCCAACAATCGGGAGGCTTAGGCCAATCGGCGGGATTGTATGGGGGAAAATTGCCCTGCTTCTTTTTATTGACTAATTGGGTAACAGCAATTAATTGATTATCGGCGTTAAACACAGGCATCCCTAACAAACTACAGGTGCGATAACCGGTTTGACTATCAGTTTTTTTAGCAGTTTCTGAATCGGGATGGTCATAGAGATCAAAGGGAATTATCAATGGCTGTTTAGTAGTAACAACTTGACCAGCAAAGCCAGCTCCTTTGGGAATCCGAATTTCTTTTAATGTGCCATCAGCAACCGTAATTTTTGTCCATAATTCATCCTGTTCCTCATCTAACATCCAGACTGTGCTGCGATCAGCAGACATTAGCTCTTGAGCCTGATTCATCACTTTATTCAAAGTTTCTTCTAGATCCAAGCTACTTTTACCCAGAGATTGTGTCGCATTTATCAATGCTGAAGCTATTCGTTGTTTCTGAGCTGCTTTATAAAATAACCGAGAGGATTTAAGAATCATTTGAATGGAGCGGGCGAATTGCGCAAAAAGTTTTTCATCCTCTGGGGTAAAGCCTTTTATATCAATTTTATTAGCTAAGGGCGCGTCTAAAACTAGTGGTTGTTTTAACTTATTTAGTAATTGGACAACAGCCACTAAATATCCTTGTTCATTAACTAAGGGTAAAGCCAGCATGGTATAAGTACGGTATCCAGTTTTGTTATCCCATTGCTTAGCAGTATTAGAACGGGTATCGTCATATAAATCGTAAGGAATATTGACAGTTTTTTTAGTTTGAGCAACATAACCAGCAATCCCTTTATCCCCAGGAACCCGAATCTCTTCTGAATCTCCTCCTTCACCCTTAGCCACAATTGACCACAGTTCATTTTTGGCTTCATCTAATAAAAAAATAGTGGTGCGATCCGCCTGTAGTATCTCTCCAGTTTTGAAGGTGATAGACCGTAACATTTCATTGAAAATGGAATCAAACCCTTCTCTATCGAGCATAGTATCCATCATGGATAAGGTTTGATTAAAAACTCCTAAGTCTAATTCAAGGTTGGAAACAATATGTTTGAAACTTTCTGGGGTCAGGTGTTCAAGAGACTCATAGATAGTTTGCTTAGTGGTAGCCGCTAGGGCTGGATTCAGTTTCCCTTGTCGTCTGGCTTCTGAATACCGTTGAATTTCGTCTAACGCCTTTTTAAATTCTCGCTTTTCCCATTCTTGGCTAGTGGTCAAAAACTGATAATCTTGATGGCTTAAGCTTTTACCAAGCGCCCATCTTAATGCATCCTGTAACTGTTGTCCCCGCAGAAGATAGGATGTATCCTGACAATCGGAGTCTAACCAAGCAGCAATTGCCTTACTATACGGTCGCAAATTTGCTAACTCTTTATCTACCCAATTATGGTTAAAAACAGCTTTATAAATACGGTTGTAAATCCTTAATTTTCCTTGCTCCTCAACCACTAATCCCGATAGGCGCAATTCTATTTGTTCAGAACTGTCATCAGAAGCAATTTCTCCCTGTTGCAGAATTTGTTGATACAATCCCAGTAATCGCCCAGTCCGTTGCTCATTCTTAAGAAGACGATCGCGAATAGTTTTAAGATGCTCCGGATTATCATGGGATTTCCAATCATCAATCACTTGCGATCGCACTAATTCATCAAGCCACCCTGCCTCACCACCTGTTGGGATAGTAGATACAGAATCCAACAACAGTTTACAAAGCTTTTGGGTCAGGAAAGGTTGACCTCCACTCCAGTACAAAACCTTTTTCATAATATCCTGGGGATTACTAATTTTTCCTTGTAATCCCTCCGCTAATCCCTGTGCTTCGTGCAACTGAAAGCCATATAGCTGAATCGCCTGACCGATATTAAAGGGTGTGCGTTTTTTATCTTGAATTAAATCTGATGGTGTTGCTACTCCAAGTAGCGCAAACGTAAGGCGTTGGTATTCTGACTTATCCACACGTTGGTTATAGCAGGCGCGAATAAACGCGAAAAAATCATCAGTGGGAAAATCGAGGCTAAGAACGCTATCAATTTCATCAATAAAAATTACAATATTTTGAGTAACTTGCTGGAGCAAAACCTCTTCAAGAAATTCTCTCAATCGTCGCACCGCAAATATCATTGATCGCTCGCGCCACCAAGTGCGTAAATTAATATCTAGCTCGAAGTCTCTAGCCAGAGAGCGGACAATATTGGCATACCATTGATCGAGAGTGACATGCTGAGTACCATCCATGGATAAATCAATTACTGCACAGGCAACCCCATCTGCTTCAAGCCGACGCATTACTTGCACTCGTAAACTAGATTTTCCAGTCTGTCTTGAGTTCAATACATAACAAAACTGTCCAGCTTTCAATCCTTCATATAAATCATTATCTGCTTGTCGCTTCACATAGGTAAGAGCATCGGCTGGTAAAGTCCCTGAGTATATATATTCGTAGGTCATTTTATTTGTTAACTGTTGTTCGCGTAGCGTGGCCTATTGGCCAAGGTTGACTGTTGACGGTTGACTGTTGTTCGCGTAGCGTGGCCTATTGGCCAAGGTTGACTGTTGTTCGCGTAGCGTGGCCTATTGGCCAAGGTTGACTGTTGTTCGCGTAGCGTGGCCTATTGGCCAAGGTTGACTGTTGTTCGCGTAGCGTGGCCTATTGGCCAAGGTTGACTGTTGTTCGCGTAGCGTGGCCTATTGGCCAAGGTTGAAGGTTGTTCGCCTTTGGCGTTCGGTGAAGGGTAGGTTGACTGTTATTCGCCTTTGGCATTCGGTATAGCATAGGTTTAAGATTTAAAGTTATATGAATAAAGAATGTTTAAACTATGTATAAATTATGAACTGACCCACTCAGGATTCAGGTTCAATCCGCTGGCAAAGGCGATCGCAAAAATACTTATGATATAAATCACAGCGAGGCATGACGCTATTCCCTTGCAACTTTACTAACCCCATGCTGTATAACTTAAAGGCTTGCTCCGATGGGATAGTTACCCAGCTGTTTGCTTGAACCACCTTCTCCAAGGCAGTTTCCAATTCTGGAGACTGTTTGAGATTTCCTAGGTGGCGTCGCAGATGGTCACTGAATGGTCCGGCTTCTGTGGGTGCCAGCTCTAACAGTCGCGCTAGGGTAATGTTATGATCTTTAATATAAGCTAAACCTTTGCGCAACAGATAAGGATGTCCTCCCACCATCGCCATCAGTTCCTCGACTTCTCTGGGATTCCCATCGAGTCCATAACGTCTAACTAACTCCTGTACCTGCTCTGTGCTAAACTCTGGCAACTCAATTTCCAATCCCACATTAGCAAGTGGTGAGTGATTGATATCCAAGGAGCTATAAATTTCTGTAGAATGTACTATAACCAACCGGAGTTTTTTCCAGATAGCGCTACTGCGATCGCCCCGCCTAGCGATGTCATACCAACCACGGAGAAGGCGACAAAAATCATCAGCAATAACGGGGTGTTCAAACACCCGATCAACTTTATCTATAACCAGTACGATCCGCCTTTCAGTTTTTGCTAATAAATACTCTTGAAAATAATCTGTGGTGTTACTATTACATCCAAAAATATCATCCCAATACTCATCCAACTTATTTGATAGCCCTAGAGTCTGACCAACTCTGGCACAGAACCACCGTGAGAATTTGCCGAGGTCCCTATAGACTGTACTATCTGCTAACTCAAAGCTTAAGGTCACAGCTTGATAACGTTGCTTCCTGATCTCAACCAGAACTCGTTCAATCAGGGAGGTTTTGCCCATCTGCTGGGGTGCTTTGATCCGAATTAGAGCACCAGGCTTTACAATTGCCTCTAACAACTGATCTTCATAAGGAATGCGCTTGACATAAAAGTCAGCATTGAGAGGAACTGGCTTTTGTTGCCCTTCTGACTCTGGCATCGGTGGGACGAGAAAAGATCTATATTTACTTAATAACTCTGGATTTACTAAATTAGGGTGATATTCACTAAATAGGTCAATTAACTGATTACGAAGTGAGTAGTGTTCACCTGGTGCATTCCTCAGCTCAAATTTCTCACACAGCTGCTGCACATGTTTTCTGACAGTAGCTTCTGTGATGTGTAGCGACTTAGCGATCGCTTGATCGCTTTGGCCCGCTAACATTTTCTTCAAGACCTCTCGTTTACGAGGTGTTAGCTGATCAAATGCTACAGTCAAATCTAGTTGATTCAATTTTTCTAAGAACATCTCAGTCTTGCCGATAGAGATTTTGAATAATTGGTTTTGTCCCCTAGACATAGCGTTTAGGTGGTTATCAAGATGCACCCAAAAAAGATACTATTTCTGCTAATTTTAAACCAATCCTAACTAGCTTATCGAAAAGCTGAGCTAGCCATGGGTTTGTGAAGATTTTCACACAAATTATGGATTAGACGTGGCTTGTGAGCCTTTTTCCACAAATTACCCTGATGTCTTCAACGCAGTATAAAGTTTGATTAATGGCAATCAAACCTATACGAGGTTATAGATGTCTCAGTACTCTTTTGCCTTTTCCCTCAAGCTAAAACGCTGCGTCTGATGGCACTGAGTACTGGTCAGATCATATCACTCCCTGTTGCACTTGTATTACCCAAAATTGGGAGCTTGATGGGTTGTGTTGATAAAGCGATCAACTTTTAGCTATCAGCTATCAGCTTGGTAGATACCTGATCCGAAGTGGGTGAAAACTTGACAAACGTAAGGTTAATACCTCGCCCCTTGTGCCGAACCTAACAAAGCTAAGTGCCTCAGGGCGAATGCTGAGGACTTTGATCTAGCGTTGATCTATATATAGGGATTGAGAGCTGCCAAACAAAACGTCGTTAGTAGTTAGTCAGACCAATGGCATTCCTGAGGTGCGGAATTAATATCAGTGGGGTGGGCATCCTGCCTGGGAAATGAAACGGGCAAGATGCTCGTTCTACAGCATCTTGCCCATTCCAAAAAACTATTAAAATCATTGCATGATTGAGCAATGCCAGACCAATTAACTAACTACTAACCCCTAACCCCTAACCTGAAATCCCCCGGATTTGACCGTCAGGATCAGCTGAAATCTAAATGAGGAGTTGCTGATATACCATTGACACACTAAAAGTTAGTCACAAGTCAGTGATAAGTCAGATCATCTCAGGCGGTAAGTCAGTATACAAGTGGGGTTTGATGAATATATGAGGTTCAAAGAGAATTTTATGAAATTAGAAGATCAAAAATGCAAGACCTATCTACCATCGATTTAGCTATAGCGTTTTCCATACTTATGAGGTACAGAGGGTTTTTTCCCAATTCCGAAGTTCCTGTCTTGATGCAGTCGCAAATGGGGTAAACCACCTCAGTTGCTCATGGGGGGAACCCCCTTTGGGCTCACTGGCTCCCCTGTTCTCTTGCTGCATCGCTATTCTCTTTTCCCTATTCCGAGATCCGCTTTTTCCTATATGTCTAGCATGATGTTTAATCCTACCGAGATAATCATTGATACCTGTGTTAAAAATCTAGAGACAGGTTTCCACAGCACTTATGGCAACCTTAAATCAGACTACTGTGAGCTGATTACTTGGGCTACTCACATGGCTCTGGAAAATATTGCTAATAGTGACGCTCTTTATCACAACATTGAACACACCGTCCTAGTCACCCTAGTCGGACAGGAAATTTTGTGGGGTAAGCACATCTGCGAAGGGAGTGTCTCCTGTGAAGACTGGTTGCACGTGATTATCTCCTTGTTGTGCCATGACATTGGCTATATCAAAGGCATCTGTCGCCAAGACCAACCAGACCAAGGATTGTATGCCACAGGAATAGACAATGGTATGATTATTCTGCCTACAGGTGCCACTGATGCTAGCCTTACTCCCTATCATGTAGACCGGGGTAAGCAGTTTATTGAGGAACACTTTGGTAATCACCTGCTGATTGATACTGAGCAGATTAAACACAATATTGAATTAACCCGTTTCCCAGTACCTGCTGATCAGGATCATCAAGACACGGTTAACTATCCTGGTTTAGTCAGAGCAGCAGATTTGATTGGTCAGCTGGCTGATCCCCGCTACTTACAAAAAATTAGTGCCTTGTTCTACGAGTTTGAAGAAATCGGGAAAAATCAGATTTTAGGCTATCGTAATCCTGGTGATTTGCGCCGGAACTACCCAAACTTTTACTGGAATGTTGTCTATCCTTATATCAAACCCGCATTGCCCTACCTAGAGCGAAGCCTTTCTGGTAAACAAATCCTGGCTAATCTCTATGGGAATGTCTTTCGAGTAGAACACCAATCCCAGCCTACAGCACCCTTCAGCCATCCCTGTCGCTATAGTCAAACTACAGCAGAACTATGTACAGCATGATCACTGTAAAAGGCAAATCATCAAGGCAAATCATCAATGGCGGTTTTGTCCAAAGTTATTTGTCTAAAGTTAATTGAAAATTGACCATTGATCATTGACAATTAACAATTAACAATTAACAAATGACCAATGAAAGCCATTGTAATGACCGCTCCTGGTACACCTGAAGTGCTCGAACTTCAGGATGTACCAGCTCCCACAATTAAAAACGACACAGAAATCCTGGTGCGTCTTCACGCTGCTGGTGTTAATCCCATTGACACCAAACTGAGGCGTAGAGGCACCGTTTACCGTGACCAAATGCCAGCTATCCTAGGCTGCGATGGTGCTGGTGTGGTAGAAGCTGTTGGTGCTGGTGTCGATAAATTCCAGGTTGGTGATCAGGTGTATTTCTGTGCTGGGGGATTAGGATTATCTGGTACGGGTAACTATGCCGAACTAGCCGTTGTTGATCAGTCCTTAGTTGCCCACAAGCCTAAATCCCTCTCCTTCCCTGAAGCCGCTGCTGCTCCTCTAGTACTGATCACTGCCTGGGAATCATTGTATGACCGAGGACGGTTGGAAGCAGGACAAAAGGTGCTGATTCAGGCAGGTGCTGGTGGTGTTGGTCACGTTGCTATTCAGCTAGCTAAGCTCAAAGGTGCTGAAGTTTGTACTACTGTCGGTTCTCAAGAAAAAGCTAGATTAGTGCGTCACTTAGGTGCTGACTATCCTATCCTTTACAAACAAACTAGCTTTGTCAAAGCTGCCTTGGATTGGACTGGGGGAGAGGGAGTAGATTTGGCGTTCGATACTGTAGGCGGTAAAACCTTTTATGACACCTGTGAAGTAGTGCGAGTATATGGGGATATTGTGACTATCCTCCAACTAGACCCAGCCGAAGGTAATTTGAAGACAGCGCGATCGCATAATTTGCGCATCAGTCTAGAACTCATGCTCACCCCAGCCTTGAAAGGACTCACTACAGCTCAACAGCACCAAACCGAGATTCTCCAGCAGTGTGCTAATTGGATTGATGAAGGTAAACTGAAAATTCACCTCAGCCAACGGTTTCCCCTCAAAGACGCTGGTGCTGCTCACAACGCTATCGAAGCTGGTTCCATGACAGGTAAGGTTGCACTACTTATCCCATAAAGACGATAGTCACTAATACAGCTAATCCCTAATAATTGCTTAAGGGTTATAGGTTTCTGTAAACCTATAACCCTGATTGGCTTAGGTGCGCGCCTCCAAGGGCGAGTAAATCGCCCTTGGGTCGCACCTTTAGATGCGGACGAAAGGACTTGAACCTTCACGTCTTGCGACACTAGAACCTAAATCTAGCGCGTCTACCAATTCCGCCACGTCCGCGTACCGTGCGATTTAGATCATAGCACATATTATAGCTTTTATGGCAACTGCTGGGGAAAATTTTCCCAAATCCCCCTTAAAAAGTCCCTTTATCACCTACAGCTCAACTCTCACCCCGCCCCGGAAAGCAATATACCCTTCAATGGGTTTCGCCTTCTCCTTGGTGCTCGGGTAATACCAGGCTGCATCCTTATTTTCCTTACCATCCACAACTATGGTATAGTAGCTAGCTTGACCTTTCCAATAACAGGTTGTGTGGGTACTACTTTCCTTGAAATACTGCTTGCTGATGGAGTCGGGAGGAAAGTATTGATTGCCTTCCACCACGACACATTCGTCGCTCTCGGCTAGTAACGCTTCGTTCCAGATTGCTTTTGGCATGGTTGACTTACTTGTAGTTGACTTACTTGTAGTTGACTTACTTAATTTAATCTTATTTCTAACTTGACTAGCTTAACACCATTGAAGTGCAAATGGTGTTTATTGATCGTTGACCGTAAACTGTAACCTTCAAAAGCCTGGTTGCTTGTCACGTTTGTTGCTACTTACCTAAATAGTATATAGCGTTGATCATACTGATGAGGTAGATTCAATTTTCAAAGACGCCACTCCCTACTCTTTACTCCCTACTCCCTAAAACCCAGGACGAAAGTACTTCACCCAATTGAGCACTCCTATAGAGGATAATTGCAATTCAAGGCTAGAATCCAGTCAGGAATAGTTGCCAATCCACCTCAGCCAAATCCATAGTTTGGTTACCTGATCGCATCCTATTCCAAGGATACCACTAGTAAATTACTATAACTGGAGACCGCAAGTCAATATGTCTTTCACTGCTAGTGTCATTTCAGCAAAAGAATGGGGAGCTAAACCCCCAAAAAAATGGCCAGATACCACTCGACCAAGATATATTATTATTCACCATACTGCTACTCCCAATGCCCCGAATGATCTATCCAAAGGAACCTTATGGGGCTCCAGAAGTTTGGCTAGGAGTATTCAAAAATCCCACATGGATGGGTTTGGCTGGGATGACTCAGGTCACAACTTTTTGAATACCACGGGTGGACATTTACTCGAAGGTAGACAGGGTTCCTTATCAGCGATTAAAAAAGGACGTTCTGTCAGCTCTGCTCATGCTGGTAGTACTCTAGGTAACCAGTCACCTGGAATTGAAAATGAAGGCACCTTTATCAGCTACCGGATGAATGCCAAACAATGGAAAAGTTTGGTAGATTTATGTGTTTCGATTTGCAATACTACCAAGATTAGCCCAGACAATATTAAAGGGCATCGAGACTTTTCACCAACCCAATGCCCTGGAGACTGGTTATACAGTCAATTGCCTCGGTTGCGCCGAGAAGTTCGTCAGCGCCTTGACTCATCAGTTGAAGACTATCTCAGAGAAGGAGACACTGGTCTGAAAGTCAAAGAGCTACAGCAATCCCTCCAAACTCAAGGGTTTAGTCCCGGTCCAGTTGATGGCATTTTTGGTCCTGCTACTACCAAAGCAGTGATTTCCTTTCAGAAGTTTGAAGGACTAGATGCCAATGGATTAGTGGGTTCAAAGACCTGGGAAGCACTGAAAAGTTCTTCTAAACCATCAGAGGAATCTCCTTCGGAACCAGGTAACAAGAAGCGGGAGCCTGTGCTGCTCCTTAACACCTACAAGTATTATCGTGGCTTACCTCACCAAAAACAAGCGATTGAGTGGCTAGAAAAACAACTACCAAAAGAAGTCTTGGAAGAGTTTTCAGAAAGATGGCGTAACGTTCAACCCTCATCGGCCTATCTTCCTTTAATTAAAGGAGCAGTTGGATCAGAAGTAGAGGAACTACAGCAGCTGCTCCAAACCCAAGGATTTTATTCTGGTTCAACGGATGGGGATTTTGGCTCTCAGACAAAATCTGCTGTGATTGCTTATCAGAAAGCTAAAGGATTATATGCTGATGGGATTGTAGGTTCTATAACTTGGTCTACTTTGAATTTGGAATAATGGTAATCGGTAATTTGCAATTCGTAATTGGTAGTTGACGATGACCCAAAACGGGAGGCTAACAAAGGAATTATTTAGCCTCCTTTATCTAGGTATAACCATGCTTAAATTGATGCTATTTATTGATAAATATAGACATAATTAAACGTCCCTATAATGGTTATTTATTTTTTAAATTTTATACAACTATTCATAATTATTTAGATTAACTTGAGTTTATAATATGATAAAATAACCCAGTGTTATTTTGAAGCTAATATGTTAACAAATGTCTTCAAAATTTTAGTTACGTCTTCTTATTTTTACCTTTTTTAGCAACCGTTTTTCCTTTTTTGACCACAGGATAGCGAATTCGTTTATGACGGGGTGACAACCAAGCCAGAAGCCTTATGAATTGGCAATTATAGCGACTTGTGGTCAAAAAATAATGGTCTCAATTGTCAACAAGACCAATAAGATTGAAAATGCTACCTCAATTTTACCAGACTCATCTTCAAAGCCGATTAAACTCAACTCAATTTATAACTGTTGAGTTATTGGTAGGGCTGTTACAAAATCACCACGCAAGTCAGGATTGAACCCTTAGCAGCTTTGTTTCCTCAACCGATATTATTTGAGAGTCGTCGCCGTTACTTACAAAGATTCCTCAAACTCCCTCAACTGAGTGTAACTTTACTATGGTTTCCAATTATTAAACATCTAATTCAGACTCATTGCCCTCAATCTAAACGTCTATTTATTGCTCTTGATAGAACTCAATGGAAGCAATACAACTTATTTATGGTCAGCGTAATTTGCTCGAAACGAGCTTGGCCGATTTATTGGACTTTTTTAGATAAACGTGGGTGCAGTAACCTGTCAGAACAACAAGCTTTACTGCTTCCGGTAATTGAAATGTTAAAAGGTGACGATTTTGTGGTTATCGGATATAGAGAATATCTAGCGTGTTGAACTAGCTAAATGGCTCCAATCAAAGCATGTAGATTTTGCTTTGCGTCAAAAAGCCAATACCTACATTCAGGTGCGACCCGTGGCGAATTAAATTCGCCACGGGTCGCACCTCAGAAATTGTGTACCTCATAGCTATGATAATTGCTATATAAATGAGATGTAAACCTAGGAGGTATTTTTTTATTGTGCAATAAAAATCCGTATCTATTGCCCCTCTTGCCTCTTACCTCTTGCCTTGTGCCTCTTGCCCTTTGGGAGTATGTTTACAACTCAAATAAAAAATCTATATCATCTGATTAAATGTGAAAGCTTTGCTTAACTTAAATTTAATAAAACTTGAGTGATACTTCATCAAAGCTTCGCCTATAGTTGCCGGATGTGTAGTTAGGATAGTTTATGTCGCAAATATTATCCTAAATATCTGATTGGTAATTTGGGTTGAGATTGTAATTACTCAAACCCTGATTATCGAATGCTTGGTTCTGTTGGCAAATTGTCACTATTAGTAGGTGGATGGCAGCCACCTACTAATAAGAATGTGCAGGATGCTAACAGTAATCAACGGGATTTTAGAGGACTGCTGAGACTAGTAGCCATTTCACCAGTGGCTACTGTTACAAACCAACACATCATAAAGGGGCATTTTAGCATGTTTGATATCAAATATGCAAGTTTTAACGATCTCGATAAGCTGTTGCGCATTTAAATTGGGTATAATAGAGTTAACAGTCATTCACTAAAAAAAAGATGCCAGCTAAAAATTATCTCACATCAGAGCAAAAACAAAAAATTCAAAAAGCTCTAAAAATAGAAGAAAATGGAGATATTAGAGAGAGACTTCTGATCTTGCTATTATTGAATGATGGCAAAACACAGCAAGAAATTGCTAATTTTATTGGCTGCTCAAAAAATAAAGTTTGTTACTGGTGTGTCCACGGAGACCCAGATAACTTAGAAACTCTTAAAGATCAAAGAATGAAAGGTAATCATCAAAAAGCTACAGATAAGTACATAGAAATTTTAGTAGAGACGGTCGAAAAAGAACCACAAGAATTAGGATATGAATTTGGGCGATGGTCAGCCCAAAGATTAGCCACCTATTTAGAAAAAGTAACAGGAATTAAATTAAGTGGCTCACAAGTGCGAATAATATTAGAAAAAAAAAGTATACGTCTGGTCAAAATATAGCTTAGAATCGAAGAGAGATTCTGAAAAAAGGAAAGCATTTAAAGAAAAGTTATCCGAATATTTAAAAATAGAAAAAGAAACCCCAGAACTTTTACAGGTATGGTTTTGGGACGAGAGTGGTTTCAGTTTAAGAGTAATAAGGAGGAAAAACTGGTGTAAAAAGGGGACGAGGAAAAAAGTCAGAGGAGACAGAAGAAAAGGCAGGGTAAATGTAATGGGCGCTTTACGATATTCAGATAAGAAAAGATTTGTAGATTTTCTCAAAAAAAGTAATAGTCAAAGTTTTTATGAAGTCTTAAAGCTTTTTTATGAAGAGCTAATTAATGAATGGGTAAAAGCAGGTAATAAAAAAGAAGACTTTGTGAAAAAGGGACCAAAAATAGTAATTATTTTGGATAATGCTAGTTTTCATAATAAAGCCGAGTATATCGAGAAAATAGAAACCGAAATGCCTAATCTACATTTAGAGTATTTGCCAAAATATAGCCCAGACTATAACTTAATTGAATTAGTTTGGCATTCAGCTAAAGAATATATTGCTAATCGTCTTTTTGAATCCATCGAAGAGTTAGAAATTTTGCTAAATCATCTTTTAAATGAAGGAGAACTAGTTATTAAATGGGATCGAAAAATAAAAAATAAAGGTAATGCTGTTATCACAGCTTAAATGCATAACAGCTTAAGTCGTTGAACTTTGGGGAGACTGAGGTACACAAAGCTTTGGGAAGTCACTCCAAAACCTCTAGCACTATTGTCTTTATTGACTCAGGGGTTGATGATTATCAGAGTTTAGTTAATGGTACGGTACCGGAAGCTGAGGTGATTGTCCTGGACTCTACACAGGATGGCGTTGAAGAAATTACCAAGGCTCTGCAACGACGCACTGATATTACTGCTATTCACATCGTTTCTCATGGTTCACCAGGGTGTTTGTATTTAGGAAATAGCCAACTTAGTCTAGATACTCTAAATCACTATGGTGGACAACTAAAGACCTGGATTGCTTCAACTTCTCTTACTCAGGAAGGCAAGTTCACTTCTATTCCTATCCTTCTCTACGGTTGCAATGTTGCTGCTGGGGATGCGGGTATTGAGTTTGTGGAAAAGCTACACTACCTAACTGGGGCGGAAATTGCTGCTTCTACAAAGCCCACTGGTTCTGGGGCACTGGGAGGAGACTGGGAACTAGAAATAACCACCAGTAATGTTGAAGTCCCGTTGGCATTTCAGGCAGCAGCACGAGCAGCTTATGGCTCAGTTTTAGCTAAAGGACAGTGGATCGCCCAGGGACCGAGTCCGGCAGAGAATGGGCAAGTTGAGAATGTTCAGCCTAATAATGAGGTGGCTGGGGCAATTCATACGGTGCTTGCTCACCCTGATGATGCCAATATCCTTTATATCGGAGCCGTAAATGGCGGGATTTGGAAAACAACGAATGCAACGGACAGCAGCCCTAACTGGACACTGCTGACGGATGACTTGCCAGGGAATTCCATTGGCGCAATGGAATTTGATCCGAGTGATCCAACCAATCAAACCATTATTGCTGGCATAGGTCGTTTCAGTTCTTTCGGACGTGGGGGGCCTTTAACTGGTTTGTTAAAGACCACTGACGGAGGAAATACCTGGATTCAACTAGGAACGGCTGATAACCTGGATAACGATCGTGACGGTATGGTTGATGAAGCCGATGAAACTCTGCTGTCAGGACGAAATATTTCAGGTGTGGCCTCTCGCGGGAACACCCTCTTAGTCAGTGCTAATAATTTGTTTGGTGGTACTCAAGGGGGTGTTTACCGCAGCACTGACAATGGTGCAAGCTGGGAATTCAGATCAGGCACCAATGGACTTGATGCCGGAGCTGCCTTTGATCTAGTGGGTGACCCAACTAACAACCAGCGTTTCTACGTATCGGTTCAGGGCAACGGTATTTTTCGCTCAGATGATGGTGGAGCTAATTGGATTAACCTGTCTGATCAGGATGCAAATCTAGATCGGGTCATCACTGGGGTAGGTAATAATAACACAGAGATGGCGGTCGCAAGCAATGGTCGCCTATACACTGCTGTTCTCACCAATGGGCAACCCTCTTATATCGGATTTACAGACAATCCAACGGCACCCAACCCAACTTGGACTCAAATGGACTTGCCACGGACCCCAGAACTAGTTGGAGGAAACCCGACAAATGTGGGTCTCAACCCCACACAAAAACCAGGAGGTCAAGGATTTCTACATTTCTCGATTCTTGCCGATCCTGACAATCAGAATGTTGTCTATATCGGTGGTGATCGGCAAGGAGCACCTCGAGGGCAGAACACAACTTTCCCAACCTTTGTAGGGGCACGAACTGCTTCTGGGCGACTGTTCCGTGGTGATACGACAGTTGATCCAACCAATGAGTCTCCTTCCCCTCAGTGGGAACATTTGACCCACAGCAACCTTATTACAGCCATTCCCAATGGCGGAACGAAAAGTAGTAGCGCGCCCCATGCCGATTCCCGCGAAATGACCTTCGATGCCAATGGCGACATCATTGAAGTGGATGATGGAGGAATCTACCGCCGCACCAATCCACAAGACAACACTGGGGATTGGTTTTCCCTCAATGGCAATTTGCAAGTTACTGAGATCCACGATATTGCTTACGATACCGTTTCCAACATTATCATCAGCGGAAACCAGGATACAGGCACAACACAACAAAATAACCCTGATTCAGTGGTCTGGGACAGCGTGTCTAAGGCTGATGGCGGCGATGTCGCAGTTTCGATTGATCCTAATAACGATCAGCAATCGGTGCGATACTCAAGCAATCAAAGTCTGTTTTTTTTCAGACGTCGGGTCTATGATGCAAATAACAACCTAATCAGCGAGACTTTTCCTAATCGCAATGGTTTCATTCAAGAAGATACACAATTTCTCACACCAGTAGTAGTCAATGAAGTTGATCCCAACCGTATTGCTATTGGTGGACGCACTCGCGTCTACGAATCGTTTGACCAGGGTGATAACGTCAGTATTGTGAACACGGCTGGCGGCGGTAGTGTGGGAGTTAACAGCAGTGATGGCGATCCAATTGTCTATGGTGGTCGTCGGAATGGGCAAGATAATCCAGACGTACTTTATGTCGGATCTAAATCTAGCATATTTGCCCGCACCACATCAGGCGGGATATTAGCGAACACCAACTATTTCGGTGAAACAGTTCGAGACATCGTACTCGATAGCGACGACTGGATGACTGCCTTTGCCATTGATGATGACCAAGTATTTCAAACCACCGATGCAAATAACTGGATGGATATCACGGGCAACCTGCAAACATTCGCCACCAGCTTAAATTTAGAAGCGGCGGATTTGAATTTGCGATCAATTGAGTTTATTTCCGGTCCTACGGTAGATGGGATTGTAGTGGGCAGCAATATAGGCATCTTTTCAGCAACTAGCAGCAGTAATTTCACCGATTGGTTAAAACTAGGAACCGATTTACCTAATGTTCCTGTTTGGGATCTTGACTACGATCCCAGCGATGACCTACTGGTAGCTGGCACTCTGGGGCGTGGGGCATGGACTCTCTCAGATGCGAGTTCTATACTTCTTGTGGGTATCACGGAAATTGGCACCCCAAACAATGATAAACTCACTGGTACTTCACGGAACGACACCCTCAAGGGTCTTAACAGTCAAGATACCCTCCAAGGACTGGCTGGTGACGACCTCCTTGACGGTGGCGATGGTGATGATCAATTGTTTGGAGACGAGGGTAATGACACCCTCTTAGGCGGTCAAGGTCAAGATAAACTCTTCGGCGGTAGCGGTGAGGACCTACTCAATGGTGGTCAAGGAGATAACATCCTGACTGGTGGCGCTGGAAAAGATACCTTTGTCTTGTCCACAGCAGGCAAGAACACTATTGTTGACTTTGAAGATGGTCTAGATTTGTTGCAATTAGAGGGAGGTCTAACCTTTGGGTCACTTTCTATCTTTGAGCAAAATGGTGACACTTGGATCACAACTCAAAATAATCAACCGTTAGCTTTCTTGACTGGTGTGGACGTCAATCTGATTACGGCTGAGGATTTTGTTGTTGTGTAATCTAGCGTAAGCTATCAGCTAATGCGCTACGGGCACGCTACTTGAGGTGCTATCAGCTAATGGGTGGCACAGGCTAGAAGCCTGTGCCACGCTACTTGATGTGCTTATGGGCATAGGATAAGCTACACCAAACAGCTTTTGAATAAGCGACTGCATCAAGACAACAGGTAAGCAAAAGTTTAATCTGAGTTACGGAATGCTGACCGCTGACCGCTGACCGCTGAATGCTGACATATCAACCATGATCAAAAAAACTGCAAATACGCTCTTTCCCAGAATAAACATTAAACCGTTTTCCCCGCAGAAATCCGACTAGAGTAATCCCAAACTCTCTGGCTAGGGTTACCGCTAGACTGCTGGGAGCAGATACTGCGCAAACAATAGGTACCCTAGCCATCAGACATTTTTGTAGAATCTCAAAACTAGAGCGCCCACTTACCATCACAATGCGATCGCTTAAAGGCAGTTGATTAGTTAATAACGCTGAACCCACCAATTTATCCACAGCATTGTGACGTCCTACATCTTCTTGTAACGAGAGTAATTCTCCTTGGGAATTAAACAACCCAGCAGCATGGATTCCCCCAGTTGTGGAAAACACTGATTGAGCTGAACGCAGCTGTTCCGAGAGGCTGTAAATCACTTCAGTGCTGACTTCCATCGCATCAGACATCACTGGACACCCTCGCAACCGTAGTGCCTCAAGACTGGCTTTTCCACAAATTCCACAGGCGCTGGTGGTAAAAAAGTGGCGTTCCAGGGGCTGTAAATCTGGAGTAAGTTCCTGCCTCAGGGCCACATTGACAATGTTATAGTGCTGCTCACCATCTCGATTAGAATCCACACAGTAGCTAATCCGTTGAATATCATCCCGATGCTTGACAATTCCTTCACTATAGAGGAACCCTGCTGCTAGTTCAAAATCTGCCCCTGGGGTGCGCATCGTCACCGCAACGGTTTTCTGGGGAGAGGTCAGGCGAATTTCCAAGGGTTCCTCTGTTGCCAGTTGATCTAAACGCGATCGCACTTGGCTGTTTTCCACTACCCAGACTTGGGATTTAGTTTTGCTACGGTGCTGATTCATAGTTTATACTCAGAGCTTGCACCAAGTTTAGAATTTATCTGTAAAGGTAGGGAACAGGGAACAGGGAACAGGGAGTAGGGAGTAGGGAGTATAACTGGATTACTATTCCTTAAAATTAAAAATATACCTCACCGATTTGAGAAATACTATAGATTTATATAACTTTTTATGGCATTCCTAAACTAAGCGATCGCTATGCTATCAACAAACACAAAAATTTCTAGCAACCAACCCTTTAACCCTCAGTTTATTGACACCAATAAACCGTTATATTTACTCCAACATTTCATCCTCAGCATTTCCTTAAATTAAGTAATTTATTAGATAGTAATCCGTAGAGTAATTGTGATAATTTTTGTTCCCTGTTCCCTGTTCCCTGTTCCCTATTCCCTATTCCCTATTCCCTATTCCCTATTCCCTGCTCCCTGCTCCCTGCTCCCTAAAATCCAGAAATTGTTTACCTCATAGCTATGATAATTGCTATAAGTTTATGGTAACGTAATCAAGTCCCCAGATTTTAACGTTACTCCAAACTCATGCTGCGTCAACCAAAAAAACGCTGGACTCCTTCCCACTGGGCAAACTGGAAACCATTCGGTATTGGTGAACAATACCCGAACAATTATTGGGAAGTCTTCAGAGCAGCTTGGGAAAACCGAGACCAGTTATCCTATGCTTGGGATATTTTAAATCAGGGAGTGTGCGACGGTTGCGCCCTTGGCACTACTGGTATGAAAGACTGGACTGTTGATGGGGTCCATGTCTGTAATGTCCGGCTGCGGTTGTTGCGGATGAATACCATGCCAGCATTTGACCCCCAAATCTTAGCAGATGTCTCCCAGCTTCAGAGGAAAAAAAGTATCCAACTGCGGGATTTGGGACGGCTTCCTTACCCCATGATGCGGCAACGAGGGCAGAAAGGATTCCGTCGAATTAGCTGGGATAAAGCACTTGAATTAATCAGCGATTCCCTACGGAATAGTTTCCCTTCACCCATCGATACCACCACTAACCGATTCAGCGTTTATCTAACCAGTAGAGGTACAGTAAATGAAACCTACTACGCTGCCCAAAAAGCAGTGCGGGCAATCGGGACTAATAATATAGATAATGCTGCTCGCATCTGCCATTCTCCCAGTACCGCTGGACTTAAAGGCGGATTAGGGGTAGCAGCTACTACCTGTTCTTATAAAGATTGGATTGGCACAGATTTATTAGTATTCATTGGCTCTAACGTTGCCAACAATCAGCCAGTTACAGTTAAGTATCTCCACTGGGCTAAGAAGGCTGGTACCAAAATCGTGGTAATTAACACTTACCAAGAACCAGGTATGGAACGCTATTGGGTGCCTTCGATACCAGAAAGTGCCTTATTTGGTACTAAATTTGCCGAAGACTTCTTTTTAATCAACATGGGTGGGGATATGGCATTCCTCAATGGCACCCTTAAAGAAATGATTGCCAACCATTGGGTAGACTTATCCTTCATCAAAAATCATACGAGTAATTTTGAGCAATTAAAAGCAACCCTGGCTAACCAATCCTGGGAAGAACTAGAACAGCTTTCTGGTACTTCCCGTGAATATATGTATGCCTTTGCCAAGATGCTAGCTGAAGCTGATAAAGCTGTGTTTGTCTGGAGCATGGGTATTACCCAGCATCAGTGTGGCGAAGATAATGTGCGAGCCATCATTAACCTAGCCTTAGCCAAAGGGTTTGTTGGTCGAGAAGGCTGTGGGTTAATGCCGATTCGGGGTCACTCTGGGGTGCAAGGAGGAGCAGAAATGGGATGCTATGCCACGGTTTTTCCTGGTGGTAAGCCCATTACTCCAGAAAATGCTGCCAAGCTCAGCCAACAATGGCAGTTTGAGGTTCCCACCACCAAAGGATTAACAGCAGCGGAAATGATTGATGCTGCCCATTCAGGGGAGTTGGATACACTGTTTTCCGTCGGAGGCAATTTCCTGGAGGTGTTGCCAGAACCAGATTATATCAAAGAGGCACTACAGCGAATCCCTCTGAGAGTCCATATGGATATTGTCCTCTCCAGTCAAATGTTAGTAGAACCTGGGGAAACCGTAGTCTTGTTACCAGCCACGACTCGCTACGAAATCCCAGGGGGAGTAACTGAAACCAGTACCGAGAGACGGGTGATTTTCAGTCCAGAAATTCCTGGCCCTCGGATTGGGGAAGCCCGTCCCGAGTGGGAAGTGTTTATGGAACTAGCACAGCGAGTGCGTCCCGATTTAGCAGATAAATTACACTTTGATAGCACAGCCGCGATTCGGGCAGAAATTGCCCAGGTTATCCCCCAGTATGCTGGTATCCAACATCTGAAGGAAGCCGGTGATCAATTCCAGTATGGCGGTTCCCATCTTTGCTTTGGCTGGAATTTCCCCACACCGGATGGTTTAGCCCATTTTTCCCCTTTATCTCCACCGAAGCGAGAACTGCCAGACGGTCATTTCCTAGTAGCCACCAGACGAGGTAAACAATTTAACAGCATGGTGCAAGAACAGAAAGATGCCATTACTGGGGCAAAGCGAAAGGCCGTGCTGATGAGTCGGGTGGATGCTAAAAAACTGGGATTAAACCATGGCGATGCCGTAATTCTGAGGAATCAACAGGGTCAATTCCAAGGACACATCCATATCGCACCGATTACACCAGGAAATTTACAGGTACATTGGCCTGAGGGAAATGTGCTATTGGATAAAGGTAAGCGATCGCCTGAAGTGGATATTCCAGACTACAATGCTTTGGTTCGACTGGAGAAGATTTAAGGAGATAGTATCGAGGTAAGCATACAGCCGTCAGCTGTCAGCCGTGAGCTAAAAGCTCACGCTACGCGAACAGCTGAATGCTTAGTAATTAGTAATTGGTAAGTTACAAGTTACCAAGTTGCAAGTTATCAAGTTACAAGTTATCAAGTTACAAGTTTAACGTTACAAGTTTCACGTTATCAAGTTTCACTTGATCAAGTTTCACGTTACAAGTTTGAATAGGGATCCGTGTAGGAATTGTAATAATTGTTGTTCCCTACTCCCTACTCCCTACTCCCTACTCCCTACTCCCTACTCCCTACTCACTACTCCCTACTCCCTACTCCCTACGCCCTACTCCCTACTCCCTACTCCCTACTCCCTACTCCCTACTCCCTACTCCCTGTTCCCTTTGCTATATAAGTAGTCAACCGGAAATGATATTAGTCAGCAACATATCGCCATCCTTGAGGTTCATATTCCCGTTGAATTCGCACCATCCAGCTACCTTGGGGAAGCTCAATTCGCTGATGCTCTTCGTGAGTTAAGGTTGCTGTTTCTGAGAGAACTTGTAAATAAAGGATGCCATTTTTTTCGTATAACTGAGCAACACCGTCACTGATGCGATGAGAATGTCCAGTTACTTCCCCTTCTGCTAGGGTTAGGTGAGGTAACTGTTGTCCATTAATTTGCTCTACAGGAAGTAAAATAACGTCCCCTTGTCGAATAGGTTGCATAGGTTATTTTTTGATTAGTTGTGAGTTTGATTAGTTGTTAGTTTGATTAATTGTTATCTAGTTATCGATTAGTTGGGAAAGGTCATATATCATGTCGGGATAATTACCCTTAATAAAAATCTCCCCCATCTCCCCATATTCCCCTCCTGGGAGGGGGTTAGGGGTGGGTCCCCATCTCCCTATCTCCCTATCTCCCCACACTTCCCACACTTCCCAACCTCCCTCTAATTATGGGTATTCAACCTGACTTGATAATAAGGGTTCTTCTTCCCTTTACTATAGCATTTATCCTAGTAATGATGTACAGTCAATTGGCTTATGCCTACTCCCTATTGCCTACTCCCTATTGCCTAAAACCTAGGACAAAGTACTTGATAAGTATGAAAAATTATAGGTTTTATAAACGAGTTGTGAAAATTCCGAAACCCAAAATCCTTGTGAGTACGGGTATCCTGCCCCCGTGAAATTTCACAACCTATTTAGAATTGCTATAGACAATCAAAACTCAAAAGTGGTCAATTAACGATTAACAATTAACCTAAGCATTCAGCGGTCAGCGGTCAGCGGTCAGCCGTTGGCCGTTGGCCACGCTATGGGCATAAACTTTTCCCGTAGCGTGGCCACAAGCCTTCAGCCGTCAGCCGTCAGCCTTCAGCCGTCAGCCGTCAGCCTTCAGCCGTCAGCCTTCAGCCGTCAGCCTTCAGCCGTCAGCCGTCAGCCGTCAGCCGTCAGCCGTCAGCCGTCAGCCTTCAGCCTTCAGCCTTCAGCCGTCAGCCTTCAGCTGTTGACTGAAAGCTAATAACTGATAGCTGAAAGCTAATAACTGATAGCTGATAGCTGATAACTGATAGCTGATAACTGATAGCTGATAACTGATAGCTGAATACTTACGCTGATAGCACCTCAAGTAGCGTGCGCGTAGCGCATTAGCTGATAGCTGAATGCTTACCAATTAACGATTAACAAACCGCTATATAATTAACTTTTGTAAATTGTTTTAATTAAACTTGATATAAATTAATAATTTGTTACAATTTTAGGTATTTATAGTCTATATTAGAACTAATATGACACGCCAGCAATTGAAATCGAACCTGCCAACAAAAATTTGCCCTGTTTGTCAACGTTCCTTTACATGGCGCAAAAAATGGCAAGATTGTTGGGAGGAAGTCAAATATTGCTCAGAGCGCTGTCGCAGACGGAAATCTGGCGTGAAGCAGAGATGAGGTATCAAGGATAACCAGGGCTAGTTCCAAAGGTTTCGTCAGTGAACTTTTTGTGTTTTGTATATTTTCATACTTGACACACCAGACTCTCATAATTCACACTATGTGTTCTAATCCTTAATATTTTCTTCAGTATTGTGTATGTTTATGAAGACGGTGTGTCCCAAAGTCATTATCCACGGTGGTGCTGGTAGTTCTATAAAAGGCAAAGGAGGGGCTGATGCGATTCGCAAGTCCCTCCACTCAATTATTGAGGAGATTTATGCCTTGTTAGCGAACGGTAGTAGTGCGACTGATGCTGTGGTCCGAGGCTGCCAACTGTTAGAAGATGACCCGCGCTTTAATGCTGGAACCGGTTCAGTGTTGCAATCAGATGGGCAAATCCGGATGAGTGCGTCCCTGATGGAAGGTCAATCTCAGCGCTTCAGCGGTGTGATTAATGTGTCGCGAGTGCAGCATCCGATTCAGCTGGCAGAAGCGTTGCAAGGCTCCGATGACCGCGTGCTGTCGGACTATGGAGCTGCAGAATTGTTACGAGACCTGCAACTCCCGGTTTACAATCCTATGACGAAGCTGCGGTTACAAGAGTGGCTTCAAGAAAGGCAGGCCAATTTTAGCCATAAGATGGCGGGAGTGATTGCTGAGGACGAATTGGTGACCAGCTCTGAAGCTCGAAGGGGAACCATTGGTGTGGTTGTACTAGATAGCCGGGGTCATCTGGCAGCAGGGACCTCTACTGGTGGTAAGGGTTTTGAACGGATTGGTCGCGTCAGTGACTCGGCAATGCCAGCAGGAAATTACGCTACTGGTGATGCAGCAGTGAGCTGCACCGGTATCGGGGAAGACATTATGGAAGAGTGTCTAGCAGCACGGATTGTGGTGCGAGTCACTGATGGTTTATCCCTGGTGAATGCCATGGAGCGTTCATTTAAGGAAGCTCGGAAGAATCAGCGAGATTTTGCCGCTATCGCTCTAGATGCTAATGGTGCGATCGCATGGGGCAAAACTAGCGAAGTGCTGCTAGCAGCTTATCATACTGGGGAAAAGATTGTGGATACGTTGAATATGACTAAGGATGTGGAATTTTTGTCGATTTAAGTCGATTTAAATGTATCTGAACAATTACGCATACAGGATGCTGAAATCTTGATAGTCATTAGTAATGGCTTTTCGGTACCTGTTAGACTAAGCTGTTAACTTTAGTGGCCTCAAACTGCTATTGTGTATAGCTTTGATATTTTGATAATTGATTTTTTATACTAAATAGTATCTCAATGGCTAAAAGCGTTGCCTAGCAATACTTTGAGCCATTTTTTCTGAGAATTAGCCTTGTGGTCAACCCCTCAGCTCCTACTCCCTACTCCCTACTCCCTACTCCCTACTCCCTACTCCCTACTCCCTTGTGGGATTTCCAAATTCCATAGAGCATCAATCCCACTACCCACATAGTCTGAGGATTGGTGCAGCTCAATCCATTGTGCAAGAGCACTGGACACATAACTAGATGGTTTACCTAACTCAGCTAAGGTCTCAGCTGCTGAGGCCCGTACACCAGACTCTTCATCTTTGAGGCACCCCAGCAAAGCAGTGATCACAACTTGAGAAGAATTACCCAACTGGCTTAAGGCATTAATAGTGGCACAACGTACATCAGAATCTTGATCCTCTAGCTGGGGTAGTAGGGCACTGACAACTGTTTCAGAAAGGTTCCCTAACTGACCATTACCAAAAATTATGTATGGGTTTAAAGCCCCGTCCTTCTAGGACGGCTTTTCTGAGATATGTCCTGATAGTTTTCGCTAAATGTGGTACTCTAAAAGAGTAACGGAAAGGGTCGATATCCGATGATCATATTAGAGTTTAAAGCTAAAGGCAAAAAGTCCCAGTATCAAGCCATTGATGAAGCTATCCGGACAGTTAGATTTATCCGAAACTCTTGCATTCGTCTATGGATGGATAATAAAGGGACGGGAAAATACGACCTTAGCAAATATTGCAAAATATTAGCTAAACAGTTCCCATTTGCTAATGAATTAAACTCTACCGCTCGACAAGCTGCTGCTGAAAGAGCATGGTCATCGATTGGCCGTTTCTATGACAACTGCAAGAAGAAGGTACCTGGTAAAAAGGGTTTTCCTAAATTCCAAAAACGTGGCAGGTCAGTCGAATACAAACAATCAGGCTGGAAATTATCCCCTGATAAAAAGTCAATCACCTTCACTGACAAGAAAGGAATTGGGAAACTCAAGCTCAAAGGTACATGGGACTTGTGGCGCGAGACCGCGAAGCAAATCAAGAGGGTTAGGATAGTCCGTCGAGCCGATGGATACTATGTCCAGTTCTGTGTTTCAGTTGACATAGCGGAAGAACTGGAGCCAACTGGGAGCGCTATTGGATTAGACGTCGGACTAAAGGACTTCTATACTGATTCCGTTGGGAACGCTGAACCTAACCCCCGGTTTTATCGGACTGGAGAAAAGCGTCTAAAATTTTATCAACGTCGGGTTTCCCGAAAAAAGAAAGGCTCTGCTAACCGTAAGAAAGCTATTAATAAACTAGGTAGAACACACCTCAAAATAAGTAGGCAGCGTGAGGAACATGCCAAGAGACTGGCACGTTGCGTAATCCGGTCTAACGATCTGGTCGCTTATGAAGATTTGAGGGTCAAAAATCTGGTCAAAAACCATTGTCTTGCCAAGTCAATTAATGATGCAGGTTGGTATCAGTTTCGGAAATGGATGGAACAGTTTGGTATTAAGTTCGGGAAGGTAACTGTTGCAGTTAATCCTGCTTATACTAGCCAAAATTGTTCTAGGTGCGGTGAAGTAGTGAAAAAGTCTTTATCGACTAGAACCCATGTATGTAAGTGTGGTTGCAGGCTTGATAGAGATTATAATGCTGCAATCAACATCCTAAAAAGAGCCTTAAGTACTGTGGGGCACACAGGAACTTGGATCCTAGATCCGAACGCTTTGGGAGATTTGGCCTCTACTCTTCCTGGCTCTGGCCTGGTTGAGCAAGTCGAGTCTGTGAACAAAGAATCCCCGCGTCTTTAGACCGGGGAGTGTCAACTAACTGACCTAAAGCAGTAGCAGCGGCACAACGGAGATCAGAATCTTGATCTTTGAGGGATGTGACTAAAGCACTGACTACAGCTTGAGTAGGCTGGTCTAATTTACCCAACACTGAAGCACTCAAGCAACGAACACGAGAATTTTGATCGTTTAGCCTTGTCAATAACGCACTCACAACGGTTTTACCACGCTGCTTCAATTTGCCCAATGCCCAGATACTGGAGTAACGAACACGAGAATTTTTATCGTTTAACCGCATCAACAAGCTATTCACGACTGGCTCAGAAACCTGACCCAATTCACCTAATGCTAAAGCTGCTTCAGAACGAACGGTAGCATCGTCATCTTTTAGCCAGCTCAGCAGTTTATTTACTAAGCTTTCTGAAGTATTGTCTAATCTGAGAATAGTACTTAGTGATGAGTTTTGAGGATTTTTTGGAAGACTAGTGTAATCGAAAGTAGTGAGATAATAGTCAGGAGAGTCTAATTTATTTAAACTATCACTAGTTAATCTATCACTAGTTAATATCTCACTGGCCTGGTGACGCACGGTATTATTATTATCCTCTAGCCCTGCCAAAAAGGTTTTAATGACTGTCGGGTTTTGCCCTAATTGGTTTTGCCCTAATTGGTTTTGCCCTAATTCCACTTGGCTTTCCTGGGATTGTGTATCTTTCTGAGAGTTTGCTCTATCTTTCAATAGTTGTAAAAGGTCAAGTTTAATCTCAGTCTGATTCAAGTCGGATAGGATTTGAAAGACCTGCTGATGAATTTGGTAACCAACTCGCCGTGAATCACTGGCTGCTAGGGTAACTAATGCTGCTAAAATTTCTTGCAGTAGGGAATTATCTGCTATCTTCAAGGGTTGAGGATTTTCGCTAATGCAAGTGGCAGCAAATAATAAATCCCGATGTAACCAAGACTCATACTCACTGTCGTGATTTAAAATTTACTGAATTGCTTTCGCGGCTTTTTTTGGTTTAAGCTGAGCAATTAGTAGCAGCAACACGTCTTGCCAGTGGGAGTCATGGAGATAGTCTTGGATATGATTAAGGATAATCTCAAAATTTTCTTCATTATCGGCTTGATAGTTAATTTCTTGAGCACACAGATAATCTTGAAAGATTTTATGGATAAAGGCGTAACCATCCAACCCTTGTTGTGTTAAAATGCCAGTGCGATGCTCCTTTGGAGCCGCTACGCGATGCTCGGTACGAGCCGCTACGCGAACGCTAATCAAATTAACCAACCGTTTTGCCTCTGCCTTGGCCTCGTATAACTGAATCTGTTTCAGGTTTTTAATTTCTCTACCAAACCAAGCAATCAGTTCATCTCGATTAATTACTATCCTACCTTCTTTCTCCGTTTTACTCTCCTGGATATTCATCCAATACCCGAGACGTTCCATCAATCGTCTGCAATCATTCAATCCCAGATATTTCAGCTTCTGATTATTACTAATATCTGGACTAATATCTGGTTTATTATCCCAGGAGGTTAATAACAGGTCTACTGCCTGGTCATAAAGCTGATAGCGCTCCAAAGGCAATCGGAAATGATAGCGGTGAATTAGGGTAATAATTGTCAACAATAGGGGGTTTCGTGCCAGGCGTCTAATCTGCTGATGCTCATATAGCACTTTGCTCAGGCTTTCTTTAAGTCGTTGTGCTTCTGCTTTGTCTTGAATCTGACTATAGTACCAGCGCTGAATAAATTCCTCTATTTGACTGTCATCAAAGGACTTAATTTGATAGCGATAAAATTCTTCGTTCCTGTAAAACTCCCAGATAAAATTTGAGTTATGGTAACTGGAATTATCGCAGGTTATAATTACCCAATTGTTAGGAAATTGCTGGATAAAATCCTTAATTTTACCTACGACTTGCTCACCTTTGGCTGGTTCTGTGACTTGATCAAGCCCATCGAGCAAAATCAATGTTCGTCCATCCTCCAGCCAATGTTCAAAGAAACCTTTAGGCAGGGATTTCACCAATAGGGTTTTTTCAGCAAACTGCCGTGCATAGTCTAGAATACTGATATCTGAATACTCGACCCAATCCCGAATATCAATTAAAATCGGCAGCCAGTCAAGATCTGGCGCTAACCCCATTGCTTCTGGTTGCTTCTGGGCTAACATGACAGCAACATAATTCATTAAGGTGGTTTTACCTGAACCAGGCGCACCCAGTAACATGACGTTTCGGGATTTAGCAGAGGTAACCTGCCAGGTTTTTACGGCTGATAAATATTGGGCAAGAGTTTTTTTAACCGTTTGCATGGGCAATGGTTGCCATTGCTTACCGGGTAATGCTACCTGAGGGTGAAAAACCCGCGACTCTACCGGTCGCTGACTACTGGGAGGATGTAACACTTCCACCTCAGGCATGACAAAAATTTGGTCAAGCTTAAGGGAATGGTTTCCATGCTGGGTCGCTACCAACATCCCAGCAAACTTAACATGATCAATCCTGTGGGAAATTTGCTGGAAATAGTTTTCCTTAGTTAGTTGAAATTGTAAATAAGTGCTGGTTTTATCAGTATAAGTCTTGACAAAGGTTTCCATCCAGGGAAGGATAAAACTATCTTGTGGTTGAGTGGGGGCATAGTTTGAGGCTACCTGCTTAAATTTCTCCACAAGCAAAGAGGTTAATGGTGCTTTGTGCTCCTCTTGGAGGGGTTTGTGTAATTCCTCCTGTACTTCCCTATCTTGGAAAAAGTCTTCCAGAAAAAACGCGATCGCATCAGGAGCAGAGTAATAGAAAAGGCGCTGCTCTGGTGCCAAAGGTTCTTCTCGCATTAGGGCAGCTTTGAGTCCTTGCTCTACTGCTTTGTTAATGTCGGCAGGAGTTAGCCTAGTTTGAATTTTTATCCCTAAAATAGGGGCAACAGATTTAGCAACAACAGAAGCAATTTCCCAGGTCATAGGGCAAGCTCAATTTTCCCTCAACAATTATTATCGCAGTCTTTAGTCATTTGCTTCTCCTTCTTACTTCTGTTACCCCTATTGCCCCTCTTGAAACACCCAATTTAGGTCATTTGCGAACAACCTGATCAACTCACGGCCATCCCTTATCCTTGCTCAGCTGTTGGCATCTTCAGTGGTCTTTAATCGCCAACCGGGTTTAACGACCTGATTTCTACTACGAGCAATCACCAAGCTATCGTTTGGCACATCCTTGGTAACCACAGAACCAGCTGCCACAGTGACATCCTCTCCTAAAGTTAGTGGTGCCACCAGCACACTATTGGAACCAGTCTTAGTGCGATCGCCTATCTGGGTTTTATGCTTTTTAACACCATCGTAATTGGCTGTAATGGTACCTGCGCCAATATTCACTCTTGACCCTAGGGTAGCATCTCCCAAATAAGATAGATGAGAGGCATTAGTGCGATCGCCTATCTGAGTATTTTTCAGTTCCACAAAATTTCCGATACGGCAGGATTCTCCTACTTGGGCATTACCCCGAAGATGGGAATACGGACCAATACGGGTGCCATCTTGAACCACAGAATCACTTACCACTGAATATAGCACGGTCACCTTGTCACCCAACTGGCTATTTTCAATCAGACTCCCTGGGCCAATCCTGCTACCAGCACCAATCACCGTCTTACCCCGCAAATGAGTTTGGGGCTCAATGATGACATCAGGTTGCAATTGGACAGTGTCATCAATGGTGATACTGTTTGGGTTAATTAATGTCACCCCTGCCTTCATCCAGCTATCCTTAACCCGCTCTTGCAAAATCTGCTCAGCCATGGCCAGCTGTTTACGGTCATTAATCCCGAGAATTTCGTGGGTTACTTCCACATCCACTGCCATTACTGGATTAACCATGGTAACCGCATCCGTTAGGTAATACTCATTTTGGTCATTATCCGCAGACAGTTTTGGTAGGACCAAAGCCAATTGAGACCAGTTGAAGCAATAGACACCAGCATTGATGCGGTTATTTTGCTTTTGAGCATCAGTACAATCCCGGTGTTCCACAATCTGTTGCAGCTGATTGTTACTATCACAGAAAACCCGTCCATAGCCGGTGGGATTGGGCAAATGGGCAGTTAGGATCGTAGCGCCATTGTTATGGGCTTGATGGCTTTCTAATAGTCGTTTAATGGTATCGGGACGCAACAAGGGAACATCACCATTTAAGACCAGTAAGTCTCCGGTATCGTCTGCCAAGTAGGGCAAGAGTTGCTGGACGGCATGACCAGTACCCAATTGCTCTTTCTGTTCAACGAATTCTACATCGGTGTAGGCGCTCAGACTTTCTTTTACCCGTTCACTCTGATAGCCACAAATCACTATCACTCTGGAGGGGTTAATAGAAACACAACTGTTGATCACTCGCTCCACTAGAGTTTGTGAACCCAAACGATGACAGACTTTGGGCAGGTCAGATTTCATGCGAGTTCCCCGTCCTGCCGCTAGAATTGCTACTGCAACCATAGATTAGCTTTTTGCTTCCATCTTTGCATCCCTATCATACTAAGACTTGAGCTGAGTTCAATGTCATAAATTGGCAGTTTTGTTAAAGATGCAGGAGAGAGAATTCAGAATTCAGGATAAGAATGATGAATCTATTGGGAGATTGACATCCTCCCACCGCTAAATTATAAATTCTAGCGGGGGATTCCTAAGACTCACGACTTAGGTTTCTGTTTCTTTCTCCCCTTAGGGGAGTTTTTCGCACCAGCCTTCCGAGACTTACTCTCTTCGGGTCTTACGGTCGCTCCACAGACTGACACGGCAAGCCCTGCCGCCAAAATGTTAATTGATGCGTTGATATCGCGATCGTGGTGAGTATTACAGGATGGACAATCCCATTCCCGAATCTTTAAGGGCAAGGAAGCAACACGATTTAGACAAACAGAGCATAACTTGCTACTAGGAAACCATCTATCAATGGAAACAGCTTTCCGATTGTACCAATCTGACTTGTACTTAATCTGACGAATTATTTCTGCCCAATTAGCATCACTGATTACTTGAGCTAGTTTGTGATTTTTGACCATGTTTTTCACAGCTAAATCCTCAAACGCAATCAATTGGTTTTCTCTGACCAGTTGAGTAGTTAGCTTGTGAGTAAAATCTCGTCTAGCGTCCTTGATCTTTGCGTGTATCCTGGCAACTTTCAATCTTGCCTTGTAACGATTGTTAGATCCTTTTTGTTTTCGCGATAAAGCTTTTTGATATTTAGCTAATATTTTCTTGAGTTTTTTAAAGTGTTTAGGATTAGGGATTTTATCTCCATTACTAGTTGTCATCAAACTCGAAATTCCTAGGTCAAAGCCAACCTGTTGATCCGTTGAGGGCAAACTTAAATCTCTGTGGTCATTAAACCTAATTGAGATATGCCACCGATCGGATGGATCTAAGCTGATCGTAACGGTACTTGGATTACAGCTTTCAGGTAAATGACGACTCCAACGAATTGCTAAAGGTTCTTTGCATTTGGCAAGATAGATTTGATCATCTTTCCATTTAAATGCTGATTTAGTGAACTCTGCGCTACCACCATTACGCTTCTTTTTGAAGTTGGGATACTTAGCCCGACCTGCAAAGAAATTAGTGAAGGCAGTTTGGAGATGTCTTAATCCTTGTTGAAGGGGCACAGAACTGACGTCGCCCAAAAAGAATAAGTCATCCTGTTTTTTCCATCCTGTCAACATCAAAGAAGTTTCCTTGTAGCTTATACGTTCTTGACGTTCATACCAACCTTTTGTTCTAGCATCTAAAGCCTTGTTGTAAACAAGTCTTACACAGCCTAAAGTCCTCCTCAACAGAGTTTCCTGTTCAGGGGTTGGATAGAAACGGTAACGGTAAGCTTTTTCGACCATATTAACTCTTTGACATATATTTACATTTTAAGATGTTATGTGTAAGATGTCAAGGGGAGGTGCGACCCGTGGCGAATTTAATTCGCCGAACGCGCCCCGCGTCTCCGTAGGAGAAACGCGCCCCGCGTCTCCGTAGGAGAACGGAAAGCGCACCTAGCAATTCATGAGGGGCTGTGTGCGGAACCTGCGTCCGCACTTTATACGCCCCGTCTCCCGTTATACCCGTAGGGTTAGCGGGAGATGAATTGCTCCTAAGGATAAATAGTATTATTCCGGATTAAACTGTTATTAATTCCTAATTAAGTAAAAAATTACCGTATTCTGAACTATAGGAGGGGAGTAGGGAATCGGGAATCGGGAATTGGGACTGCATCGCTTAAACCTGTCTTGCCTTTTGCCTTTTGCCTTTTGCCTTTTGCCTTTTGTCTTAAAAAGTGGTGCGTTACGGGGCTACTGGCTACGAAGTTGAATATGATGGCAAGGCGCGCCCCTAACGCACCCTACTCCCTACTCCCTACTCCCTACTCCCTACTCCCTACTCCCTACTCCCTACTCCCTGTTCCCTATTCCCTATTCCCTTTGCTCTCTCAACCAACGCTTTTTCCAATGGGAGGTTGGTTCAAGTAAAGAGTTTTGCTGCTCTAGGCGACGTCGGTGTAAAATGTCCGAGGCTGAGTCTGATAAATTCGGGTCTCGGTAAGGTACAGCGGCACGAGTTTGCAAATGTTCTTGCTCTCGGATTGATAAGCTAGGTAAATCAGTTTCAGTAAAGCTAGCAACAGTACCGGGTTGCCGATTTCCCACTTCAATGGTAGAGCCAATCGTAAACCCAGCTGTGATCAGGGCAATTCTAACGGCTGCAGCACAAGAGTAGGTGGCTAGTCTACCGGTGTCTGAGCAACATTGGGCTAAGTGTTGAATAAATTCTAGAGTCCATAATTGGGGACAGTTAGGTGGGGAAAAGGGGTCAAGAAAGATAGCATCGGCTTGGAAGTTAGCTTGTTGCACCTGTTGGATAGTCTCTCTGGCATCACCGAGATAGAGTTGAGCTTGCAATTGCTGGGTTTCAAGCAGTCCAGTAGTTGCCAGATCCTCCAATAGTTGGGGGATAGGATTGGGAAAGAGATTCAGCCAACCCTGAGCGATCGCAGCTTGTGGTACGGTAGAGTCTAATTCTAGGGCAACTAGTTGGACATGGCAGTGGGGATTGTGTGTCCAAATTTCCGCTAGGGCAGCAGCTGTGTTGTAACCTAAACCATAACAGATATCCAATAACCGTAGCACTGGCTGTTGGGCTTTTTGGGCTAGTTGGCAAGGTTTAACAAACTTCAGCTGGGCTTCTTCTATCGCACCTTGTCGGCTGTGATAGGATTCACCAATTTCTGAACAAAAGAAGGTGAATGAGCCATCAGCAGTCATTTCCGGTGTGAATACCTTTTTATCGGGCATTAGGAAGTAGGGAGTAGGGGTAAGAGGGAACAGGGAACAGGGAACAGGGAACAGGGAACAGAGTTGATGTAGTTGATGTAGGGTGGGCAGTGCATCAAACAGATTCACCAAGCTGGTTATAGGGTTACTCGGCACTGCCCACCATCTGCCCACCATAGAAGGTTATGTGGTTGTTCGCCTTTGGCGTTCCCGTGGGGTAGGTTATTTGCCCAAGATGGAACATGTAACCTGCTAACTTTCAACCCTTCTAGGGTAAGAGTTGATGCTGGAATTTATAATAATTAATGGCAAAATCCCCCAAGCTACCAAAACCCTAGTCTATGACACATCCTTTTCAAACACCCCACAGCGGATATCACTGGGACGGTAAGAGCGGTCGCTTTTTTGAAGGTTGGTACTATCGGGTGACCTTACCCAGTTGTGGTCAGACGTTTGCGTTTATGTATTCCATTGAAGACCCCATTGGTGGTCAACCCTATAGTGGTGGTTCAGCCCAAATTCTAGGCCCTGATGATCAGTATCTGTGTCGTACCTTTCCCCATCCGGAACAGTTTTGGGGGTCATCGGAATCCTTAGGTCTAGGACATTGGGGTAAAACGAAATTACAAATTACTCCTCAATACCTTGATCCTGATAAATTTGAGTATCAAATCAAGGAAGGATATCAGGCTACAGCTACCTTGAATCAAGGGTTTATTCGGGACCCAGCCAACGGACGCTATTGTGATTGGCGCTATGAAATTAAACCGATTTATGGCTGGGGAGATCTGGGAAAACCCCAGCAATCAACCGCTGGCTGGCTTTCGTTTTTACAGATATTTGAACCAGGATGGCAAATCTTGATGGCCCACGGTTTAGCCACTGGCTGGATTGATTGGAATGGTAGGCTATATGACTTTACCAATGTCCCGGCCTATGGGGAAAAAAATTGGGGTCGTGCTTTTCCTAAGAAGTGGTTTTGGCTCAATTGCAACAGTTTTACCGATCAACCAGACCTGGCTCTGACTGCTGGTGGTGGTAGACGGGAAGTAGTGGGGTTGGCAGAAGCTGCTGCTTTGATTGGCATTCACTACGAAGGTAAATTTTCTGAATTCGTGCCCTGGAATTCAGAAGTAAGCTGGCAGATTGAGCCTTGGGGAAATTGGCAGATGCAAGGGCGCAATGGTGAGTATGAAGTAGAGTTAACTGGTACAACTGACTATCCTGGTACACCTCTACTAGCTCCGACGGAACAGGGATTAAATTTGATTTGCCGAGATACTATGCAAGGTAACCTGAAGTTGGAACTTAAACAACGACGTGGGGATAACGTTGAACCGATTTTGATAGCTGAAAGTAAGTTATGTGGATTAGAAGTTGGTGGTATTCCTTGGCAAAAACCCTGGAATTCTTCTGCTAAATTGCCTTGGGTTTTGTGATATAGCGCTATGGGCCAGGCAAGAGAGAAAAGGCAAAAGGCAAAGGTGCGCTTTCCGGATTAAGAATTAAATTCGCCACGGGTCGCACCTAAAAGTTGATTACCACAGCTTTTCAGCTTTTATCATCGTTGACTTTTATGTTATTAAATAGGAATTATTGAGAATAACTAGACAGCTTGATTAGTCATCAGACTTATATTTGATCTTCATGACATAATTTATTTTCCCTTTGCTTCCGAATGTCACATCGACACCTTGTATACCATCTACATTAATTCCCGCAGCAGCATCACGGCTCATCTCAATTTCCATTTCATCAACGTTTTGCTTGCGTCCCTCCTCAATGATTGACCTAATGATTTCACTATCATTTTGAATAATTTCATTATCATTTTTAAAAATATTACCTGGTGACTTGACTAAATCTACTACATATTTAACAAGTCCCAATGCAGCTTGGTAAGTGGAAAATGGAAGAATAAAAATTTTCCAGTTAAATTCAGCTTCAAGCTTCTTTGTTTCTGTGTTATAAAGTAGTTTCATAACATCATTTATTGATTTTTTAACAGCACTTTCGCCAATCTAGGATATTAAAAATTACAATTAGTCCGTTATGATACTTAGTATTACCCCAAATACAGTATCCCAAAAGCACATTTTTTAGGGGAAATTACTTAATGCTTATCAGTTTGCTTATCAGCCTTAGTAATACTATATAGCAATTCTCAATCATTTGTCAAATATGCAAAATATAAACTAGTTGCTGGTATTGGTTTATAGCGATATTTTTTGGCTATTTTACGAATCATTTAGGACTTCTATATCAACCCAAAGAGCGCAGAAAATTCCCTAATCCTACACCAATAAACGTAGCAACAGCATAACCCAGAGTACCGCAGAGAATCGCTGGAGTAACTAGCTTATCCCACTGCCGTGCTGTTGCCATAGCCGCTGCTGTAGTTGGCCCACCCATATTAGCATTCGACGCAATCACCAATTCAGCTAAATCCAAACCCAGCAATCGCCCAACTCCCAGTAACACTAACAAATGGATGGCGAGAATTAATCCAGCAAAGATAAACAGAACTGATCCCACTCGTAGCACTATTTCCACATTAGCGCTGGCTCCAATTACAGCAAAAAATACCTGCATCAGCAGATAGCCAATTTTTTCTGCAGCCGTTATCCTACTTAAATAGCTTGGGAATACTGTCGCTAACATTACAATTAAAATCGTTACCACCAGAATTCCCCCTTTGTTGAAGCCCAACCAGCTAGCGAGACCATAACCTACAGCACAAGCAATCATACTAATAGCTAATGCCAAACTGATCTTGAAAACAGATAGTTGTTGTCGAGACTGGGAATCAAAGATACTAAACTGACTAGAATGAGTATTTTCATGGGAGCGCTGGTTAGGAAAAATTCCCCGTAGCCACTTAATGGAAGGTAAAGAAAACAGCACTAAAAAGTACAAGGTCATCACTAAATTATCTGCTGCTACCCCAGCACTGAGTAAATCTCCTGCTCGTAACCCAGTGCTTTCAGCGGTTGCCGCAAAATTAACTGAACCACCAATATAAGTAGCACAAAAAATTGCTGCCAACTTCCAACCTTCTTCTCCTAAAGGAATCAGATAGTAAGCTACTACTGTGCCTAAAATTGTTCCCACTGCACCAATTCCATAGGCAATTAAAGTAGGTCCAGCCTCTCGCACAATCCTAAACAAGTCAGCTTGGAATAGTAGTAAAGGAATAGCTAATGGAACTAAGTAAGACCAGACCACCCCATAGGCGGGAGCATCCGGTGGGATAATCCTAAGATTAGATAGGATAAACGTTACCAAAATGGTGACAACAGCCCCAGATAGTTTAGCTCCCCAAGGAGTCCGTTCTGCCCAGAATCCAATCGTTGCTGCTGACAGCAACACAGCCCAAAGAGCGAAATCTTGATTAGGATTGATTAGAGAGGTTGCCATGATAGCTATGAGAACCGCTATATATAAATAGGTTATGAATAATAGTGCTAATTTATCACAACATTAAACACTCTTTGGAGCTCTTTCCTACTCCCTATTCCCTAACTAGTCAATAATTGATATAATTTATTAATAGTTTATGAATCTTATAGTCAATATAGGTCAACAAATAGCAAAATTTTTCTCCCCTGAGGTTTGGTTACTTAAGGGTTTGAGTAACGATTGAGCCCAGCAAGCCTAGGTAGATCAGCTGATCAGGTGACAATAAGGCTGAAAAGTAGACAGGGGTTAAGTGATGGGTGTTCGGTGCTCGGGACTCTACCCTAAAGAAAGTGAGCTCAACCCAGAGCAAGTCGCCCTCAACAATCAGGCTGAAAACCTGATTAAATCGTTTCTAGCAACAGATGATTACTCGTAATTTTACCCTCAGCTTTAAATCATAATCTTTAATTGTATCATAAACAGAGTCCAGTGGTGACCCTCTGAGGTGTATCAGTTTAAATTGTCAAGGTATCTTCATCTTATCTTTATAAAATTTTTATATTATCTTCATAGTTGAGGGTTGAGTTTTATTAAAAATCTTGATAGATTAAACTCGGCGTTAATTGATAAAAACTATTAATAAGGAGGCATTCGAGATTTAGAGCAGTTCAACCAATGCCTACATTTTTTTCTCGTCCGCTATTTGGTAGTAAGCATTCAGGCGTTGGCCAAAAGCCAAAAGCCAAGGCCACGCTACTTGAGGTGCTTTGTGGCACAGCCTTCGACGCTGTGACGATGTAACTCAGATTAAACGAATGCTTACCCATTTTATTCAAAAGCACAATCTATACCACCATCTGTAGCAGATTAGCTCAATGCTTACCCTAACCCAATAATGCTATACCCGATTTATTGAGCTGCTTCACATTCCTGAATTCAATTCAATTTTGGGGCTTTTAACATTGGGTTTTATCAGAGCATATTCGGTTTTAAAATGCAAATTTTTTAAACTAATAATAAGTTCAAAAGAAGGAGTTAAAAATGTTTACTCAGAAATCCTTCGTAAGTTTGAGTTTAGCAACTACTAAATACTGACTACTAACTCCTTCTGCCGAAAGCAGATCATTTGATTCTAGGAGGTTTAAACTTATGTCTTGCTATTTAAAGACAGCCGTTATCACCCTAAGTACAGCATTAAGCATCGTTATCCCTACCGTAGCTGAGGCAATTACCTTTGGATTTGATTGGACAGGTCAAATTGCTGGCTTTAGCGTTACCGGTTTATTTAGCTATGACGAAACGCAAAGTTATACCGATGGAATCGTCAGGACCAGTGACTTAGATTCTCTGATTGTCTCATTTTTTGATCCTCAAGGCAATTTTTTGAGAACCTATACCGATAATCATTTCGATGCAGGGGTTAACTTCAATTTTGATACTCAAACAAAGCAAATACTCCAATCGGGGACTTACTTTGACCCAGATGGAATCAACATTGGAGATGGCTCCAGAAGCGATGGTTTAACCTTCTGGTCAAAACCACCGCAAAGTAGTACGCCTCACGTCCATGTAGATGATTGGTTGGATGAGTTTGGTTTTCCTATCGGTTTTAGTAGCCATGAAGATGTTGCGTTTCCGACTCGAACCACCCAGGAACTGATTGAGACGGGCAAGGTTGGTGACACCTATATTGATCGACTAACTGAGTTAGAAACAAAAGGACAATTTGCCAAAGTTTCCACGGTTCCTGAACCAACAACATTGATAGGAGTGTTGGGTCTGGGAGGGTGGCTTTTCACTTCAAGTTTACAGCGTCGGAAACAATAGCAGATTTTCCAGCAATTTTATGTCTAAAGGAAAGATTTTTCCATGACAAAAACCCTTATACCCATATGATGCGATCGCGGTAGTGAGAAATCTACAAATCCAGGCACGGGGTGCTTCCCTCTTAGCTGGAAAAGAGGTGAAATTTTTGGTGTTTTTTTTCTTGTACTAGGAGAATAACAATGACAATCAAGACTTTAACTAAAGTAGCAACAGCGATCGTTGGCGGTAGCTTAAGCTTAGGGGTAGTCGGAATCAACTTCGTTGAAGCAGCAACTGTCAAATATAATTTCACAGTGAATCTGGAAAAGAGCTTTTTCCTGACTGGCTCTTCTGAACTCGATATTGCCCCCAATCCTGATTATTACAACGGTGAGTTTACCTTTGACGATTCAAGTTTGACTAAGGTGGGAGCTGAGAGTTTAGGAGTTGACGATGGTTTGTCAATTACCCTATTTAGTGATCCTCGAATAAATGAAGAGGACGACGAGCGTTTCCCAGACTTCCCAACTGTCAATTTCCTAAACGGAGAATTACTGGGGTTAGATTACGATGTAGTTTATCATCCTTTTACCGCCGTTGGTGAATTCTCTGGAGATTTTTTCCGTTTTTCTAATGGTGATTTCACTGACGGTTTCGATCCTACCTTCTATACTCCAGAAGACGAGCCGCGCCAGCCTATTCTCGGAAGTGGAACTGTCACCTATACACTTGTTCCTGAACCAACAACATTGATGGGAATGTTGGGTCTAGGAGGGTGGCTTTTTGCCTCAACCTTAAAACGTCGGAAACAATCATAGATTGTAAGCTATCAGCTATCAGCCGTCAGCCCGCATAAGCTGTTCGCGTAGCGTGCGCGTAGCGCATAAGCTGACGGCTGATAGCTTACATCACACAAACTGCCAAATCTTAATAGTATTATCTTGAGAACTACTAGCAATGGTAGCACCATCATGGCTAATAGCAACGGTAGTGACAGCGCTTAAATGATCCGTGAGAGTATAGAGCAATTCACCACTACCAGGATGCCAGATTTTGACAGTCTTATCGGCGCTACCACTGATTAAGGTATTCCCTTGAGGGCTAATGGCAATAGATTTAACAGCATTCCCATGTCCGGTGAGAGTAAGCAACGGTTTTTTTGGTATTTGTAAATACCGATCCCTCTTCAGCAACCAAATCTTAATGGTTTTATCAGCACTGCCACTAATTAAAATTTGACCACTAGGGCTAAAGGTGAGTGACTCTACCGATGCCGAATGTCCAGTAATCGTTGCGGCAAGCTTACCAGTTACTAAATTCCAAAGCTTAATGGTTTTGTCAGCACTACCACTAGCTAGCAGTTGTCCATCTTTACTAATAGCTACTGTATTAACGGTTCCTAAATGGCCAAACAAAGTTGTCTGTAATGATGCCTTCTTCAGCATCCAAAGCTTAATAGTCTGATCCGCACTACCACTAGCTATAAGTTGCCCATTGTGACTAATTGCCAGACACTTTACCCAAGCAGAATGTCCACAAAGGGTATGGATTAAATTTCCCGTATACCCATGCCATAGTTTAATGGTATGATCCCAACTGCTACTAGCGATAATTTCTCCATCTGGACTAAACCCAACCGCCTCAATCACATTTAAATGTCCTGAAAGTTTGGCTACCACTGTTTTAGCTTGCCAGTTAAAGATCGTGATAGTTTTATCTGTACTACCACTAACTATAGTTTGTCCATTCGGGCTAAAGGCGATAGAATTAATTCCACTCGACTCTTCAGAAAAGGTATGTACACATTTCCAAGTAGGAGTATCAAACTTAGGGGTAACTGTTGTAGATAAAGACGTTACTGGTATAGCAGCGAAATCCTCTGGTAAACCAAGTGCTGCTAGGACTTGAATGGCTGATTGGTAGCGTTGGTCTGGTAAATTTTCTACCATTTTGTTCAGGATGCGAATAAGCTGCTCACTGACAGGTTGCCTGAGGTAATCGACCCAAACCCACTTCCCTTCTAGACTATTAAACATATCAAAGGGGTGAACATTGGTAAGTAGATGAATACAGGTAACCCCTAAACTGTACAAATCGCTGGTTGCGATCGCTTTTCCCATCAACTGTTCCGAAGCCGTGTAAGCCGCAGAGCCAATCATAGTTCCCGTTCGTGCTAGCACAGTTTTTGTAGTCAGCTTAGCAGCACTGAAATCCACCAGAAACAGTTCGCTCCCCCTTCCCCCCCAAGAATAAAACCTCTTCCTGGTTTTTCGTGTTGGTAACTTGGACAAAGAGGACTCAGGAGGAGGCCGACGAATGATATTGTGCGGATTGATATCCCGATGAATTACCTGATGACTATGGATAAAGCGCAGCACTGGCAGCAATTCAATCAGGACTTGCCGAACCTGGTTTTCCCTAAACGTCCCTTCGGTTTCCAGTTCTGTGGCTAAGCTTTCACCCTCGATATACTTGTGAACTAGAGCAGGTTCTCCTGGGATACCTAATTGATGATCCGCCTCAAAATAGGCCAGAAGTTCCGGAATCTGAGGATGTTGTCCCAGCACTTGCAGCCTAGTCGCTTCTTGGCGGAAAGACTCAGCCGCTTTCTGAGCATTGTTGGTATCTTGATTTTGTAAGGATAACTGTTTGATGATACACTTAGTCTTGCTATCATCTGCCTCATCCACCCCCAGAAAGGTGCGCCCCATACCACCAATACTAATTAGCCTCAGAGCACGGAAGCGATCGCCTAATCGTAATCTAGTTCCACAATAGGCACAAAACCTGGCCTGATTGGGATTTTGAGGATTTTGGCATTTAGGATTAAGACAGTAGCTCATGATATGGGGTGGTCAAGTCGAAGGGTTGGCAAGTCGAAGGGTTGGCAAGTTAACAAGTTAGCCAGTTGACAGATTTGTTGAAAGTATTCCCCAAGTTTTCCCCAAGTTTTCCCCAATGTTAACTGTTGCAAACCAAGCAATAAACCTCAGCAGTCACCCCTCAGCTGTCAGCCGTCAGCAGCTGTCAGCGGTCAGTTGTCAGCCGTCAGCTATACAGAAACCTTGGCCAAAAGGCCACGCTACGCGAACAACAAACCAACCTACCCTTAGGTAACGCCAAAGGCGAACAACCTTCGACAAACCCACCTTCAACCTTCAACCTTCAACCTTCAACAACCCAACCTTCAACCTTCCAGATGAGTCACCCCTAACCCAAAGGCTTTTACACACTACCAAAAGTTGGGATTGGACTAGCATTCTGACGATTGAAGCTCGGTAGATCAACCCGGGTGATATTGCGGCTTCTGACCGCTAATCGGTAACTGACACTCTGGAGTTCTGCGTGGAGTTGTCGGTTTTCCCGCTGTAACATGGTCACCTTCTCTTTGACTGGTGCCATCCGTTCCGAAAACTTCTGGTGATAAATTTTTGGTAGCTCTTGTACAACTTGTTCTAGCTGACGAGAGCGCTCGGTTAATTCTTCTACTGATTCCCGCAATTGCTTAATTTCCGTGTCACGGGTGGCAATTTGCTGTTGATAAAATTCCACCTGCTGCTCCACATCGTGCAACTGTTCTCGCAAGACCACCATCTGAGCCTTATGGCGCTCAGACACCTCTTGGGGAGGTTTGAAATTAGCATTCCCCTTCACCAAGCGGAATAGTTCTTGAGACAGCTGCTGCACTAACTGGTCTCTAAGCTGTAACTCTTCCCGTAAGTGAGATACTTCCGTTTGCAGAGCTGATCTCGATAGGGTTTCAATCTGCCTCACCATGGCTTACCACTCCAAGTAAATATACAATTTTCAATAGTAGATGCGAACCGGGGGTGTCGATCACTGATCACAAAATATACTGTTGCAGCTAATGTACCATCCAAACCCGGCCATTGACCATGCCATAGCACATCTAGCCCAGATCACCTTCAGGTTTAGAGTTTAGAATTCTTCATTCTTCATTCTTCATTCTTCATTCTAAATTCTGATTTATCAGAGTGGGAGAGTTTGAGAGGGAAAAGAATACCCCGTCGAATTAGGTCTTGAATTTACCGTAGCGATGCAGCGCGGTCTTGGGAAGGCAGCGCGGTCTTGGGGGTTCCCCCCATGAGCGACTGCCGTGGTTTCCCCCACTCGCGCTTTGCATCAAGAGAAGGATAGGGTCGCCTTAATCAAACAGTTTTGACCCTTTTTCGCACAGCCGACCAACCATAAAGGCGAACCTATCTATCGGTTTCGTCTTCGGGGATGAATATTCCGTCTCAAATAGTGTTAATATAAAAAGTAAGGGTCTCAAAAAAACAGGGCAAAAGACCCTACTCAGCTACCCTGGCCATAGGCCACGCGGGGCGCGTTCGGTGCGCGGGAAAGTCACGCCCAGGTCGATAACAGTCGCCCACGGCTGTGCCTGGGAATCCCCATCCCTGCGACGGGTGGGGAGGTTCAATTCACTAAAGCCCGGAAGCGAATAAATCCATAGGAATTGGGTGGGTTTCCGGGGGAATCAGCGTTTGGCACATCCCCAACTTCCACTACTACTACTCCATTCTGATTGAAGGTGACATTACATCCGGCTGGCACTGATGTTCCTGGCTCGTAATACCGACCGCGATCGCTATCGGGAATATTAGTAAGATAGATGTTCGGTTCAGCTGGACCACCTGAGGCTAGGGCACTGGTGCTCTGGAACATGGCAATCCCGACATCACTACTGGGGAAGCCAGCAGTGGCATTAAATGAGTCGGGAATAAAGGTAGTTTCTCCAGGTACTCGGTCACAGATGCGCAGGTTTTTAGCATTGTTGCTGCCATTGGAGAGGAAGTAAACAGTATACTCTAACTCATCCCCTGGCATCACTTGCCCAGAGTTAATTAATCCCCGCAGATAAACATCAGGATTTGGCCAGTTGGGGTCATTGTCATCAGCAGCACGGTCGGAACCAACGTTATTCTCAGAACTGCCACCATCAATGCCATCGATAAAGGGTGAACCTGATTGTGGTAGCTCTATCCACTCGTTGGTATCTTTCGGTTTGATAGCAGTAATCCGCTTGACCAGGATGACATTGGGCAAGATATTGTTATAGACTCCAACACTAGTTTGGCGTACACTAACCGTATCTGTATCCCTGGTTTCGAGGAATTCAGGACAACGGCCATTGGCATCATTACTAAGGGTATGCTCCCAACAAGCACTAGTATTTCCGTCTTCTCCATTGGGGGTGAGACTAATCGATTGACCAGTGCTTGCCCCATCTAAGTCTCGTTGGTAGGTGTCATCCCACAGATTCAATTCAGCTGACGGTGGAGTATTGATGGCGTTATTGGAGCCATAAGCAATGTAGTCTACAATCTTGAGTTCATCGTCATACAGCCAGATATCTTCTCCAGCATTATTGAGTTTGCCTGCGTTTCCTAACCAATCCTGGAATGCAGCATCGGCAGCTTGATGGTCTGATGTATTGTTGCCAATCCAAATCACAGCATATTCTCCTGGTTGGAGAGTGGTGTTGTTGGGGAAGATATAGGCCGGATTAGCAGCATCACCAGTAATGTTGCCAGTATTATCAGTACTGTTAAAAATCAGGTTGCTATCGGCTAGCCTCCAGTTACTGATATCTACAGCATTATCGGAAGAGTTATAGAGTTCGATGAATTCATCATTAGCCTCAGCACTCCTGCCAGTTTGGGCGTAGAGGACTTCGTTGATAACGATATTTCCGGCTTCTGGTGAAGCTTCTTCCGGGACTATGCTGTAGGTATAGGTAGCACACAATCCGACACTTGCCTCGCTAGTAGAGCCAGTGGAAGCGTTATCAGAGTTAATGAAACTAGCTGCAGAAGTAGTATTCACCTCGATACTGACAGTTTCCACTGGTGATGAGGAGCTAATGAAATCAGCTAGGTTAGTGTACTCCTCGGTATGGGTTTCATTGGCAATAATAGTGGGAGTCTGGCCACCGGAAGTGCCGCCAAAGTCAAGATTACCATCATAGACTGGTAGATTGAAGTCGGTGGATTGGCTGTAATTTCTGGTAAAATTCTCGTTAGTATCAGGTAAAGAGACACTGACTTGTCCATCTTGGTTCACGGTTATTGTTTTTGACTGGTCTACCGTATTCTCGTAAATTAACTCTTGTGCAATCAGGGTACTCAGGGTTAGCTCCACCTTCGCCAAGCTACCCATAGCAGAGTCAAATTTTTGTACGTTTAGGGTTTCAGTCCAATTGGTACGCTGGCGTGGTATTACATCGCAAGCCACAATAGTGTTGGTTTTGAGGGTAAGTCCAGCATCAATACTGGTATTGTTATCTCCCGCAGCCAAGGTAAAGGTAGCAGTGCGACCTGTTACTGGATCGGCATCACTGTCTAGGGTATCATCCCCAGCATCTTGGCTAGTGAAGTTATAGGCCACAGCAGGGGAGGTGAATTCAATGATGTAATCCCCTGGGTCAAGGTTGCTGAAACTGTAGTTACCATTGCTGTCGGTAAAGGTGGCATCAACGAAGGTGTTGTCAGATTTGTAGATATTGACTAGGGCGTTGGCAATTCCAGGCTCTCCAGCATCTTGGATACCATCACCATCTAGGTCTTCCCAGACTTTATCCCCTACAGAGGCAGTTGTTGGTGTAGAGTCAGCGATCGCAATTTGATAATCCTCTACTTCACCATCACTAGCGGCACCAGTAGGAGTAAGGCCAGTATCAGAACTATACCGGAAACGGGCATAGGTATTACCAATACTAGCTCCAGCTGGAACAGTGACATTTAATGCGATCGCATTGCCAGAAGGACTAACATCGGTAGCAATTTGCTCACCACTATCATCAAAGTCTCCATCTGCGTTCCAGTCAATCCAAGCATTGAGCACTCCAGACCCTGCCGTAGTAATATCTAAAGTGACATTATCCCCTATCGGTAGACTTTGTCCCTGGAGAGTAGCGCTATTGATTTGAACCCCATCATCGGTATCATCGGTAGCGTTATTATTATTATCCGTGCCATCTCCAAAGCCATCGGTATCAGCTGTTACTCCTGCCCCTAAATAGGTGGTATTGTCAATGGTGTGAGTAGGACCACTATTAGCGGATAAGGTTTGGTAATCTCCATTACCGGTGCTGGCGGTATTATCAGGAGCATCACCGTAGTCAACAGGCAAAGCTGTACCATCTAAAACCAGCCTTGCACTGTTAAAAGTACCCTCATCACCACCAACACTATCGCAAATTTCTAAAGTCCAGGTACCATTAGAGGTTTTGCCATTAAAAACAGCAAGACTATTGGACGGGGCTACAGTCCGGTCATAGAGAGGTGCTGCCGTATCATCATTGTCCCCATCATCTAGGGAATTCCCAGAGTTGCTGTCTAGAAGAACATCAAATCCATCTGCCGAGCCGCCAGTATTGCTGATTACATCAACAGAGGTACTATCCGGATGCTGTAACGTGACTCGAAGATCGCCACGCCAGGTGTGATCCGCATTAAATCCCAGATTAACGTCTTGAACCGTAAAGTTATCAGTAACGTTAAAAGTTCGCACTATTGGTGAACTACAGCTGTTTGATGTTATTGCCGCACTAGTGGTATTGTCATAAGTCACACTTTGTGCTTCTACTGGAGTAGAAGTAGCCACCAGCAAAGCAGACCCTGTCACCAAGATAGGGAAAGTAGCCTGAGCTAGGTTAGTTACCCCGATCAGGTTAAAGCCTAAAGGCTGTGGAGCAAAATTTACCTCAGACGCTTCTGAAAAGTCTGAGGAATGGTGTGGGATTTTTTTAAGATAATTGAATAAAGACTTCATAACTGGCCGCAATGAATTAAAGAGAAAAGCTAATTGGTAACTGACCCAAATAGTCTTGATATCAATCAATTATTTAGTTGAGCAACACCGAATAAATAACTAATCGTGGCTCTATAAAAGTTGCCATATAAAACGTTTATAAAATAATTAGTATAATCCTGATATTACAGGAGTTTGATTTTTTGAAAGAATATTTTTTTATCAATCACCCGCCCTATAATACTTAGTGGGCAATAAGCGCAATTTTATGCATAAAATCAGTTCGGTAGAACCCTAATCATTAATAACGAATAACTCAACACTCAGCACTGAGCACTCAGATAAGCGATTGAGCCGCTTGTCACGCTACGGGAAGGCATCCGAGTTTTCCTCCCAGTTAAACTACTCTCCTCATCTAGGATTGCCTAATTGATGTGGTTATTGCCTAGAGAGAATTACGGAATTTTTTTGAGGTTACGGAGGAGTTGATATCCGTGAATTCCACATCATTATTAAACCAAGCAACAACTAGTGTTACCGGTAGAGTTACTCATAAAATCAATAAACTCAATCCCATCTATAATAAAATCAATTAATTTTTGAGTTAACACTGCTTTTCAACTATACTACTCCCTCGGTGCGCTTTCCGTAGGCGAATTAAATTCGCCACGGGTCGCACCGCTCCCTACTCCCTACTAATCATGGCCAAGACACACATCCGCTTTGACTGGGCAATCAAAAAACTGCTGAGGGATAAAGCTAATTATGTCGTCCTAGAAGGCTTTATCACCGAATTACTAGGAGAAGAGATTACTATTGAATCGATTTTAGAAGGGGAAAGTAATCGGCTCACCGAAGACAATAAACTGAATCGAGTTGATATTCTAGCCCTCAATAGTGCTGGAGAGTTACTGCTCGTGGAAGTCCAAAACAGTTCCGAAAATGATTACTTTCATCGAATGCTATTTGGTGTCTCCACACTGCTCACCCAATATCTAGATAAAGGAGAGCCCTATAGTAAACTCAAAAAAGTCTACTCGATTAATATTGTTTACTTTACTCTAGGACAAGGACAAGATTACATCTATGAAGGGAAACTAGATTTCCGAGGTCGTCATCATCGTGACTCTTTAGGACTATCCAGCCTACAGAAGGAGTTGTTCAAACTAGAGCAAGTCTATCAGATATTTCCCGAATATTATATATTGAGAGTCAACCAGTTTGATAACGTAACCAGAAACAGTTTAGATGAATGGATCTATTTCCTAAAGAATAGTGAAATCAAAGAAGAGTTCCAAGCCAGAGGATTAGCTGAGGCTAAGGATAAGCTAAGGATTGAGAGTTTACCTTTACCAGAAAAAGTAGCTTATCAGAACTATCTGGAAAATAAACGCTATGAAATTAGCCTACTGGAAGGGGCAGAAGCAGCCGGAAAATTACAGGGGAGAGCAGAGAAAGCCACAGAAATAGCCAAAGCTATGAAAGCAAGAGGGATTGATATCAATTTAATCGTGGCAACAACTGGTTTAACTAAAGAAGACGTTGAGCATTTTTGAATAGTCGCGAAGCGATTTATTGCTCCTGAAACTCTTTTACCTTCTGCCTTCTACCTTAAAACAGCCCATTTATTTTACGAATCAGATCGGATTGCTATAGCTGGGAAACTGCCACCAGCGATGCAGAGGTGCCAAAGGGAGTTTCCCCCACTCGCGCTTTGCATCAAGAAATGAAGTGAATATCACTAAAAGTTTCGATCCACAAACGAGCGCCACAATCGAGTGGATTATCCGGCTGATAGACAATCTTACACGGACCGAGGATTTCGACCTCGTTGCCGTAGAGATTAGTGCCCTTTCGTTTTACTGAAATCACTGGCTTCCGGTCTTTGGGACTTTTCTTCATATTCGAGCCAATGTGATTGCGATTGACATTAATTTTAGCTAAAGCAGGGGGACGACTGGTACGCCATTTGCCCTTTGGTCCACGGGTACCTTTGGTAATTTGTGGCAAATGGTTGAACAGAGGAATAATCCAGAATTTACCAGTTTTATAGGCACCTCGGACGCGACCCTTCTCTAGGAGTTGCCGCAATCGTCTAGAGGAAATTCCTAATAAAGATGCTGCTTCAGTAGTACCAACACACTTGTTCATCAGTTGACTCTCCTTTAACTATTCCTATAATACTAGTTTAATAGATAAAAGAAAAATTGGCAACTTATTTTTTTAGGGAACAGGGAATAGGGAACAGGGAACAGGGAGGAAAGTGTGGTAAAGGTGGTAAATATTGTAAGGGTGGGTAGCAAGTCAAGTGCTGTTGTTTCCACTATTAGCGACTGCGTTAATACCGGAATAGTTAAGAAATCGGGAATTGGAAGCGGCTCCAAGGTCGCATCACGCATAGTTCTCTAACAAATTAATTAATTTGTTACACAAGATTTTTCCCCACTCCACTACTCCCGATTCCCGATTCCCGATTCCCTGCTCACCTTTTGTTACAAAATTTTAAAAAATATGTTATAATTAAAGATTATTTGTGCTAGTATAAAAATACCGTGGGCGCTAAAACGCTCCACGGTAAGAGCCAGCCGAAAGTTTCTCCAGGACCACAGGCTGGCTCTAGTACCCCAGTTAAAGGATATATCTTGATTATGTCGTACTCTCAACGCCTACACCCATGGGTGGTTGTTCGGCTGTTGCCCGAAATGCAACGGGTGGTTGTTGCTCGTTTCCGGAACCGTTCTGATGCGGAAGGTCACTTGCAGGCTCTTAAACGGCTGATGCCTGATGGGAAATTTATCATTATCTTCGATATTGGTCAGCCTATAGACGGCCAGCCTATAGACGGCCAGCCTATAGACGAAGAATCTTAAGGAGCAGGGAGTGTGGGAAGTGTGGGAGACCCAGCTTCCCAGTAATCAAATTTTAGTCCGACCCCAGAAACAGCCCTGGGCGTGACTCAGTAATTAGTATTGATTCGGTAATTGTCTATGGCAAAACCTGCAGATATTGGTAGCAAACGTCTAATCAGTCTCGCGCCCAATGCCTGGGTGCAATGGGTAACGGGTAATCCCCAAGTGCGAGCATCGGAGTTACTCGATGCTGAATTTCAATGGATTAGTCGGGAAAGTGACGTAATTGTCAAAGCCTCTAGTCCTGAACATCAAGAATTTCTGATTCTCAATGAATTACAACTGCGCTATAGCCAGGCCATGCCTAAGCGCATGCGCAATTATGTTGCCCTAGCTGAGGAGAAATATAACCTATCCACTTATCCAGTATTAATTAACATCTTGCCGCCCCCAGCCACCGTTACCATTGAAAATTGCTACGAAAGCGAATTCATGGGACTGAATGCCCGTCAAGATTATCGGGTAATTAATCTGTGGGAAGTAGATGCTGACTTGGTACTGACACAACCTTTACCATCGCTACTACCGTTTGTTCCAATCTTAAAAGGAGGTGGTAGTGAATCGAAATTGCGCTCAGCAGTGCAGGCACTACGAGCGGATCAAACTTTGAACCAACTAGAACCATTGTTAGCTTTCTTTGCTAGCTTTGTGCATAAGATACCGTTAATTCAACAAATCATGAGGTGGGATATGACAGTATTACGAGAATCACCCTGGTATCAAGAAATTTTACAAGAAGGAATTCAACAAGAACGTCGCCGGAGTTTAGAGCGCATCCTTAACCTGCGATTTGGAGATATTACTTTAGATATATCCCGGAAAATGCCAGCTTTAACTCTCGAACAATTAGACGAGTTAATCGCCATAGCATTAACTGTGAATTCTTTAGATGAGTTTAGTCAACAGTTGCCCAATTAATTAAATAGAGCCACACCCCACCTCGACCGTGGGGTAATTTTTTCTCGGCTATGAGTTTTGATGCGCTCAATAGACTATAGAATTTGAAGTTGATATAACATTTATCATAGCTATGAGGTGCGCTTGACCCATTAAAAATTAAATTCGCTATGGGTCGCACCTGAGGTAAACATAAATTTTACCATCTTCCCTACTCCCTACTCCCTATTCCCTATTCCCTATTCCCTATTCCCTTATTAAACCCTTTTTAATTATGTCACCAAATCAACAAAGAGCATCTGAAACTAAACCTGAAACTAAACCTGAAACTAAACAGTATATCCCTTCTGTATTTCGCATCTCTCCTATAATTCGAATTACCTTAATAACATTTTATTGGGCGCTGTTGATACCATTACCGTTTTTAGCTAAAGTATCATCGACTCCGGTATCGCCAATAGTCCTGTGGGTAGGCATTAGCTTAGGATTTTTAGCCCTCTATGGAGCTTTAAGCGAACAGGTGATTGTAGATGACGAAAAAATTCAGGTGGCTTATCCCAATTGGGTGCCCCGATTCTTTCGCAAAGGTTGGCAATTAGACTGGAAAGAGGTGAAAGACTTGAAAATGCGCACCACAGGTCAAGGGGGGCTTGTTTACTATTTCATTAGCCAGTCTTCTGACCAAGCTTACTTGCTACCAATGCGAGTAGTGGGATTTAATCGCTTAGTTAAGTTAGTACAAAACTATACCGGGATAGATACCACCGATATTCGTCCTCTAGCCCAGCCTTGGATGTATCTAATTTTGTTTGGATTCACCCTCTTGCTATTACTGGTAGATGGCTGGACAATAACCACAGCTATAAATCAGGGTTTGATGTAAGCATTCAGCTATCAGCTATCAGCTATCAGCTATCAGCCTATGGGCTACGGGCACGGTACTTGAGGTACTATAGCACTACGCATTAAGATGTTTGACATTGTCTTGATGCAGTCGCTCATGGGGGAAACCCCCAAGACCGTAATGGTGCGTTTTCCGCATTAAGAATTAAATTCGCCACGGGTCGCACCTCTGCATCGCTCCTAAACTCCGAAACGTAAGTAATCCCTTACTTTTGACTTCTGACGCAATAACCTTGCTGACTTGCGCGTAGCGCTATAAAAGCACTATCTGTAACACCATCTGTAGCCCATTAGCTGAGAGCTGAGAGCTGAGAGCTGAGAGCTGAGAGCTGAGAGCTGAAAGCTGATAGCTAAAACATTGATAATTTTGAATTGGAGCGAAGCGATTGACTAATACCCTGTTGCAGCTCAAACAGGTAAGCCTGACCCTCTCAACCAGGGCTAAAGCGGCTGGAATACCTATATTAACTGATATTTCTTTCGAGGTCAGCCAATGCGATCGCATCAGCGTGATTGGACCATCCGGTGCGGGTAAAACCTCTCTGTTGCGCCTGTTGAACCGACTAAGTGAGTCCACCCAGGGAAATATTTACCTAGATAATCAGAACATCCGGAATATCTCTGTCCTAGAATTGCGCCGACAGGTAATGCTGGTACCTCAAGAACCAAAACTGTTAGGGATGACCGTTCAGGAGGCTCTAGCTTATCCGTTGGTATTGCAACAGCTGCCAAAAAAAGCGATTGCACAACGGACACAAGGGATTCGAGAGAGACTGCGCATCCCAGCGGAGTGGTTAGAGCGTACAGAGTTACAACTGTCTTTGGGACAACGGCAATTGGTTGCGATCGCACGAGCACTAGTTGTCCAACCAAGAATAGTGTTACTCGATGAGCCTACCTCAGCCTTAGATGCTGGTATAGCCTCTCAGGTGATCAGGGTATTTACCGATTTAGCCCAAAAGGAGCAGATCACAATTTTGATGGTCAATCATCAGCTAGATATGGCTGAGTTATTTTGTAATCGAGTCTTGTATTTGCAAAATACTCAGTTACTCCAAGACACGACCGCTGAGAAGATTAATTGGCAACAGTTGCGAGAGAGATTAGTACAAGCAGAAGCTGAAGCATCTCAAGAGTGGTTTTAATCATTTGTTGACAGTTGACGGTTATTTTGCCTATTGCCTCTTGCCTATTGCCTCTTGCCTATTGCCTCTTGCCTCTTGTCTATTGCCTCTTGCCTATCATGCGTCTAACCTCTATTGATGTCTTTCGAGGTATTGCCATGGCTAGCATGATTCTAGTCAACAATCCAGGAAGTTGGTCTTATGTCTATCCCCCCTTACTTCACGCTAAGTGGCATGGTTTTACACCCACAGACTTAGTATTTCCTGCCTTTTTATTTATTGCTGGTGTAGCAATGGCTTTTTCCTTAGTCAAGTACACCAATAACAACCAATCCGTATCCCAAGGGTATTGGCGTATTGGCAGGCGATGTGCCATTCTATTTGCCCTAGGCTTACTGCTCAATGGTTTTCCGACTTACAACTGGGATACTATTCGGATTATGGGTGTCTTGCAGCGCATTAGTCTTGCCTATCTCCTTAGTGCTGTAGCAGTGCTAAATCTAAGACGACGGGGTTTGTGGGTACTGACCGGAATAGTTTTGTTAGGGTACTGGGCAGCGATGTCTTTAGTGCCAGTTCCTGATTATGGTGCTGGTAATCTGACACCGGAAGGAAATTTTGCTGCCTATATCGACCGTATGGTATTGGGAACAAACCATTTGTATAAACAAGCTCAATTTGATCCAGAAGGACTGTTTAGCACCTTACCGGCGGTAGTTACTGTCTTAGCTGGCTATTTCGTTGGGGATTGGCTACGCCATCAACCAATACAGTCCCGTACTAGTTTGGGATTAGTACTATTTGGTCTAGGTTGTCTTGGTTTAGGCTGGGTTTGGGATTTCTGGTTCCCAATTAACAAGCAGTTATGGACAAGTTCCTATGTAGTCTTTTCTGCTGGTTGGTCGATGCTGTTACTGGCAGCTTGTTATGAGTTAATTGAAGTGCGGGGATTTCGCCGATGGGGATGGCCCCTAGAAGTGATGGGGTTAAACGCAATTTTTCTGTTTGTCGCATCTGGTTTAGTAGTTCGCATCCTGTATCGAACTAAGGTAGGGACAGGTGATAATGCTGTGAGTACCTATACTTGGATTTATGAAAATCTGTTTCGGTCGTGGGCGGGAGCGATCAATGGTTCTTTGATCTTTGCGATAGTCAATGTACTGTTGTGGTGGGTGATTCTCTATGGGATGTATCGGCGACGCTGGTTGATCAAAATTTAAGGGTTAAGGGTTAAGGGTTAAGGGTTAATTAACCAACAACCTCTAATAACTCTTATGAGTTGCCAATTCTGTCCCAGATTTTAGATCATTCTCATTGATCCCTTGATTAAACCGATAGCCAACATTGCGAACCGTTTGGATAATGCTGGGTTGTCGAGGATCGGTTTCTATTTTTTTGCGCAGGGCAAGGACGTGGGTATCGATAGTGCGTGGATTGTCAATAGCATTGGGCCAAGCACGGCGCAATAATTCAGACCGACTCAAAGCCATTCCCTCTGCTTGGGCGAGTACGTAGAGCAAGCTAAATTCTTGGGGAGTCAGGTCAATAAACTCTTCTTTAAAGCGGACACGACGCTGGACTAAATCAATTTTGAGATCACCGTAGTCTAGAGACAGGGGAGCCACCGTAATGCGGAGGCGACGAATTAGGGCTTCTACCCGTGCCATAAATTCCTGTATACCAAAGGGCTTGGTCAGGTAATCATCTGCCCCAGCTTTAAGACCAGTGACGATATCTCTTTCACTATTACGAGCAGACAACATTAAAATTAGAGATTTTCGCTGTTGCTGAAGCCAGCAGCAAAATTCAACCCCATCACTGTCTGGTAAATCAGAGTCTAGGATAACCAGACTGGGTTGGCGATGGTGAAAGTCTTCCTTGGCTTGATCAAGATTTTGTGATTGGTACACCCCATAGCCGGATTTCTTTAGGTGGGACCCTAGAAGCGATCGCAAATGAGGGTTTCCTTCAATAATCTGAATTCTAACTGAGCCCACGGCACTTTAAAGTCCTCTTAGCCTTAGCCGTTGGGATCTAATCCTAGCAAAGGTCACGTCAACATTCTGTAACAACTGCTACTGATGATACCGATATTGGCTTGGGTTCTTAAAATACGACTTCCTAGTGGCACGATCGCGACCAGGTCAGAGGGACAATAAGGACAATAGTAAAATTTCAATTTACCATTAATTTTAACTGACCATTTTTAATTATAGCATATAAGATGCAATTTAGTCTAGCTAACATAACAAATAATTGAGAAACGTATCGAGGACTTGCTACTTTTGCTAAACTGAAATTAAGTTGGCGTATCCGAGTTTCTACTGAGTGAGCCAATACCACTACTGTTGATACTCAAAATTTATTAAGACTATGCTGCAAGATCCTCAAGCTATACGCTGCTATCAAAAACTTACTGACTCCCTAGTCGATTTGTGGAATCGAGGTTATAGCTTCGATGAATTGCGGCTATATATCGATGGCTATCTTTCTGCCCTCAAACACACAAATACCCTTGAATCCTATATAACCTACCGCTTAGAAGAAGATGCCATTCGTTATCTTCGTGATCCATCCAACTTTGAGATGGTACCAATGCCGCAGCCAGAAACCGACTACTTTTAAACCTTAAACACACAGAACCCCACTCAATCATATCAAGTCTATTGGAGTACTCATCCTATCCGTTAGCTGGTAATAGGCAATTACCCATTACCCATTACCCATTACCCATTACCCATTACCCATTCCCAAAAAGCGATAGGCTATTCTCTTGAGTAATTAACTGGACTTGATATCAGTGGGTTTTCTTAGCAATCTGCTTTTCCCAAATAGCAACTAAATTCTCAACCCTCTGATCCCAACCATATTGGGAAACACACTCCCTACCGTTGCGACCCATTTCCTGTCGCAACGCTGGGTTCTCAATTAATACTTTGAGCTTGTCGGAGAAATCTTCCTGATTCTGGGGAGTGAACAAAAAGCCATTCCATCCGTCTTGGATATTCTCCACTACCCCACCTGCTTCAGGAGCGAGCACAGGAATTCCAGCAGCAAAGGCTTCTAATATAGTTAGCCCTCTAGTCTCCTTCTCAGATGCTGTGATATGAATATCACTGTTGACCAACAAAGCTGGAACATTTTCCGGTGGGACTCTACCTAGGAAGTAACTATTTGGTGTTAACTTGCTTAACCTGGTAGCAATTTCATCCCGCATCGGACCATCACCAACAATGATCAGTGCGATTTGGTCACTGTTGACCTCTTGTACAACTCGTAAAAAGGCATTCAGGGTAAATTCCCACCCCTTATCTGGAGTTAACCTACCTAAGAAAACTAACTTAACTTTACTGTCAACCCCTCTAAGATCATAGTTCTTCTCGAAAAACTGTTCCTCCTGTAAATCCGCAGAGAATTTACTAGCATCAAAGCCAAGCAAATTGGCATAAGTGGTGTTTTTAATGCCTAGATCGATAATCTTTTTATGGGTAATCCGACTAGACACTAGGGTGACATCATAAGAATTATAAACTGAAAGCAATATGGTTTTAAAAATAAATTTAATTCCAGCGACGACCACAGACGGTAGAGAAAAGTAATCTTCGGCATAGTCGAGAAAATTAGTCCTAAAAAAACTCACACAGGGAATACCAGCCTTTTTGGCAAAAGCGACCCCAGGCACTCTAAAAAAGCCAAAAAACAGTCTTTCTGGTTCATCAACATGAATAATATCGGGCTGGAATTTTTTTAACTCCTGGAGCAGGATTGAATAGGAACTTCTACGCACCTGACGCTCAAACTCTAAGTCCATGAATGAGGTACTCGGTAAATTGATGATTCTCACTCCAGGCAGGATTTGACCAGTATAATCTCGCCAATTGGGATAGACATCTTCTAACGCACTGTAGTCAGGACAAAATAACAACACCTGGTGTCCCCACTGACTCAGTCGTTGTAGCCTAGATAATCCACTAACTGTTACGCCATCAATGACAGGCAAGAATCCAGAGGTGATAATAGCAATTTTCATAGGTTAGTAGAATTAACCCACTCAGAGGGTGTTTAATTTTTAGGGGCAAAGCATTGAGGATGGATCAATTTTTGCATAAATCCTTAGCAGAACAGATCAGGCAAATCTAATAACGTTTCATACCAAATCCGGGTTAATTACCCCCTTTTGAAGCAAAAAGCATGAGGAGCGTGACTAAGCGTGACTAAGCGTGACTGAGAACAGGAGAAAGAATGTTGGAATCATAAAGAGGGTTTTTGAAGCCGATTTGGGATCAAACACTAGTCGAAGTAGTTAAACCTAGGTTAGGGTGAATCGCATCCGGCAGTTCCTTTTCCACTCGCCGTATAGGTGGATATCGATAAGCGATAAAGCTTGCCAGGATGTTCAGCAATCCCATCAACAGCAACAGCAAGCCCATCCCACGCCCTGGACCAACGCCAATGATATGGCCAATACTACCTGCTAACAATCCATCGGTAGCCATCATCGGTTCTAAAAGATGATCGACTAACGGTCCGGTTAGCATGTGGGCAAGGATCAATAACGAGTTTTCGATTGCCAGTTGTAAGGCGAAGACCCGTCCTTGCAGATTAGCTGGGACTTTGTTCTGCCAGATAGTCTGATTACAGCTAACGATAATAGGTTGAGCAAATAAGACACCAAAAGCCCCAAGAGCAGCCAAGCTCACAGAAGCGCGGCACCCACCTAAAAGTAAGAACAAGCCTTGCAGGATTACAAAGCTAAAAATACCGTATATCCTGGGCTTGGGTCCTCCCCAGGTAGTCATGACCAAGCTACCAATCAGCATCCCACAACCGCCAATAGATAAAATGACCCCAAGTTCAGCACTGGAGGCAAAACTTAACACCAGTGGCCAGAACAACACCTGAAGAATACCCATACTGAAGTAGACCACGGCAAAGAACATCAGCAACCCTCGTAGTCCTTGGCGTTTGGCAATGTAACGCCAGCCTGATACTAGATCTTGGCGCAGTTGAGAGAAGTGGGCTTGCTTTTGATGAGTGTGATGGGTAGACTGGAGATGGGGAATCTGAACCCTTAGCAATGTTGCTAGGGCAAAGATGAATGTGATGAAGTCTATTAATAGAATTCCCTGCAAGTGGATGGTCTCCAGCAGCACACCCGCCAAGGTCGGTCCAAGAATCTTGGCAGTTGCCCTAGAGGCTTGCATCATGCCATTAGCACGGCTAAGATGTTCTTGAGGCATCAGCTGAGTCGTAGCTGCTGTATAGGCTGGCAACTGGAAAGCCTTAAACGTTGAACTGATTGCTACGACTAGGTAAATGTGCCAGATCTCTAACCTGCCCGAGAACACCAGAGCCATAACCACCAGTGTGCTAGCCCCTGCCACGGAGTCGCTGAGAATCATCGCCCAGCGTCTATTCCACCGGTCTACGAATGTACCAGCTATGGGTGAGATTATAATATTTGGTAGGTGAATAAATAAAGAAATTAGGGCAAATTGGGTGATTGAACCAGTGGTCTGGTAAGCCCAAACACCCAGAGCAAATTCGGTAAGATTAGACCCCAGAAGGGATACTAGTTGTCCCAACCAGATCAGAAAGAAAATCTGCATTTATTGTGTCTTTTTCTACTTTACTCGTCGTTATACTCCGCCATCGGCGGGATTATTGTACCTTTTATACATGAATGACTGAACCCCTTGCCAGTTCCCGCTCAGCTTACACCTTGAGAGGTAAAACAGTCTAGCTCGGGGAAAAAGACTGTTGTGGGTGGGCTTACTGATATATCTAGTATGCTGGCAAGTTTTATGTTTGACGGTACCCTTGATGAGTACTCTTTGTGACATTTTTGGTTACATTGTGGTGACATTGTCTTGATGCAAAGCGCGAGAGAGGGAACCACGGCAGTCGCTCATGAGGGGGACCCCCTTTGGCGGCGCTGCCTCCCCAAGGCCGCACTTGCTCCCCCATGGCTGCGCTGCATCGCTTTTGCCCGACAAGCGCCTCTGTGGGTGACATGGTGCTGAATTTGCTGATCAGAATAATTCCTTAGTACCTATCTCAACAGGAAGGAAGACATGAGCTATTGTGGACACCTCTGTTGAGAAGCTCCACAGCCGAGAGCTGACTGCTGACTCCTTACTAACTAGTTACGTTTAGTGGTAAGAAAAGACCAGTTACCCTGGTTATTAAGAAGAGTTTTAACAGTTAGGATTAAAATTGATTTGATTCCCATTAACTATTATATACTTGATTGGCAAATAAAACAAGTATCCTAAACGGGAGTTTTAAATCAATTGAGATATTGAGATATTGAAGATGCTTAACTATATCTACTTCCTTAGATAGTTCCGTTTTGGATTATTTGAGTTCACTAGTTTACTTTTTTTTGAGCGTTTATCCTTCACACTCAAGGGTCAAGCGTCAACTGTAACCCTATTAAATTGATTTCAAGCTATCGGTTATAAAATATACCTAGGTTTGACCCCCCAAAGTATCCCAAAAATCACTGCTAGTATTTGGAATCATAATGATTGACTTTAATTTCGGTAAGAGGAGGTTGAGCTAAAGGACACCATTGGATTCACAAGACATGCTTTGATTGGACGCGATCGCATATTGTAAAACTAATCAACGTTAAACCAGTAACTATAAATAGTTTCATAGTATGATCAGTCGTCATCGTTTTATTCATCCTTACTGATCAACATATTGCTGGTCATCGGGATTTTCTCGCTCCTCCAGAATCTCCGTTCGCTTAGCGTGACCTACGGTCAATCGCGTAGCGTGGCCCACGGCCTCTCCTTCCTCATAACTGAAAATTTTGCCAAAATGGCAACCAATTACTAATATGTATAAGTCAATATTGTATAGATGCAGGTTTATTTCCTCTTAAGTTCACTGCCATATAAATCCATGTCGAAATGATTAGATTCGGAAGAGGATTAACATAAAATTCAGGGTAAATAATATCGCCAGAGTCTTCTTGATTTTTATAAGTTTAATGAAAGTTAAATTAAGATTGCTTAAAATTGCTTTAATTAACTAAATTTAAATCAGGGCGCTTTACTACACTATAAGTAAGTCAGTAATATCTATGTCAAGATAACTACTTATAATTCGTGATATTACTACTGTGCATTTCAATCAATATAGTTAACGAAAATACCTATGGTATTAAACGCAAATAAACTATCTGAAATAACTATTAAACTAACAGCTACCCTGACAGCATAACCCTTAAATCAATCTCTTAACTTATGGATGGAAGATAGAAATATTCCATCCAAAATAAACTTATCAAAATCTAATCAACATGTTGAAAAAATATTTGATAAGTCTAGTCTAATATCTACTAAAAAAAATGGGAGTCCTGTCATCTGCTCTAGTTTTGAAGACTGGATCAAGTCTCCTGCCAATCAGCCATTATCACCAAATCACTCTAACCTAGGATTAGCTACCAATTTTGATATTCTTAAAGCCGAAGCATTGCTAGTTAATCATAACGATTACCATTTACCAAATAATTTAGTAATCGTTCATGAAAATGAACAAAAAACCAATGAATTATATCAAGAAATATTTGAAGAAAAGACCTACATTAAACATGGCATAACTATCCATGATGGGGATTGTATTTTTGATATAGGGGCAAACATCGGTATGTTCACCCTGTTTGCTCAGCAAATCTGTAAAAATGCCAGACTATTCTCCTTTGAAACCTTACCAGATGTTTTTGAACTGTTGCAGATCAATGCATCACTGTATGGCTCCAATGCCAAAGTCTTCAATTTTGGACTTTCCAAGCACTCAAAGAGTATATCTAGTATGATTCATCAACATAACATTGAAAAAATTGATTTACTCAAAATTAATGCTGATCAACCTCAGCTAGATATCCTGGCTGGCATCAAGGAAAAGGATTGGGAAAAAATTCAGCAAATTGTCATGGAGGTTGATCAGATTACAGCAGGGATAAAACTAAAGCAGATCACAAACTTACTCCAACGGAAAGGCTACCAGTTAGTGATTGATCAAGAAGTATTGCTGGCAGATACAGGGGTTTACCGTATCTACGCCAGCCGTAACTATCAGCTAAATCAATTATCTTAGTATCCAACAGCAATTAAAATCCCTGTTATTCTACCAACACACTGATTACTCAGCTTACTCAGCACCCTTCACACGGAGGCACTCAGCCTTCCTGATAAGTAAGTGGATCGTCCAATCCCAACTCAGCAAAGGCAGCCAATCGCAACCGACAAGCATCACAAACACCACAAGCTAAATCGTTACCTGTGTAGCATGACCAGGTTTTTTCCCAAGGAACACCCAGCTGATTGCCTAATTGGATAATTTCGGTTTTTTTCAGGTCAATCAGAGGACTGACAATTTTAATTCCATTGCCCTCCCTACCTTGTTTCGTCCCCAAATCAAAAGCTGTCTGCATTGCTTGGATATAATCCGGACGGCAATCTGGATAGCCAGAATAATCTAAGGCATTGACACCGACATAGACTGCCTCAGCACCAATTGCTTCTGCATAGGATAAGCCAAAGCTCAGAAAAATCGTGTTACGGGCTGGAACGTAGGTAATGGGGATTTCTTGAGACATCTGCTCTAGACTACGCTCCTTGGGTAGGTCAAGGTTATCATCGGTTAACGCTGAACCTCCCCACTGCCGTAAGTCAAACCTGACTACCTGATGTTCCTTAACACCTGCTGCACTAGCAATTGCGTACGCTGATTTGAGTTCTCGTCGATGTCGCTGCTGATAATCAAAGGAAAGGGCATAACACTCATAACCGTCTCCTACTGATTGATACAAAACTGTAGCAGAGTCTAAACCTCCAGATAACAACACAATTACTTTCTTAGACATGATCCAACCAGATATCACAAGTCTCATCAGGATAATGCCTAATCAAACGTTTTGCACTGTTACTACAACTACCAATTAATAATTTCATTGCTCTGTCAACAGACAACCCACAAACTGACACATAGGGTTAGTGTTCCATATTTCGTCAAACCACAATAAGTATAGAACACATGTTTTAAAGGTTCTTTTAGGCTGAATAGGATGGACAAAGCTTTGAAATTCTTCACATTTATAGTTGCTGTGGTACTATCTGGATGGTTTAAGGCGACTTAGATTAAGTAAATCGACTTATTACCAGTGGTGGAGGAGCAAAAAAGAGTGCAGAATCGTACTTATCAAAGACATCGAGATCATCAAGTCCAGCGCAACTTACCGCAGCCAATCAAAATCGGTGTGATTGGCGTTGGCAATATGGGACAACATCATGCCCGAGTTTTGAGTCTTCTCAAAGACGTTGAAATTGTGGGTGTGGCAGACATTAACGTCGAGCGTGGTTTAAATATTGCCAGTAAGTACCGTGTTCGCTTTTTTGAAGATTATCACGATCTTCTTCCCTATGTAGAGGCGGTTTGCATTGCAGTGCCGACCCGTCTACATCATGAAGTCGGGATGACTTGTCTACAAGCTGGAGTCCATATTTTAATTGAAAAACCGATTGCCGCTAGTATTGCTGAGGCAGAATCCTTAGTGAATGCTGCAGCAGAGTCCCAATGTATTCTTCAAGTTGGACATATTGAACGTTTTAACCCAGCTTTCCAGGAACTGAGCAAAGTTCTGAAGACAGAACAATTGCTGGCTGTGGAAGCTCATCGCATGAGTCCTTACTCTGACCGAGCCAATGATGTCTCGGTGGTTTTGGATCTCATGATTCATGATATAGATCTATTACTAGAATTGGTAGCCTCACCGGTGACAAGGTTAACCGCTAGTGGCAGCCGTGCTTCTGATTCCGGGTATTTAGATTACGTCACTGCTACCTTGGGGTTTGCCAATGGTATTGTTGGTACTGTCACGGCCAGTAAAGTGACACACCGAAAAATCCGTCGCATCGCTGCCCATTGCAAAAATTCTCTAACGGAAGCTGATTTCCTCAATAATGAGATTCTAATTCATCGGCAAACCACTGCCAATTATATGACCGACTATGGTCAAGTGCTTTACCGACAGGATGGTTTGATTGAGAAGGTTTATACCAGTAACATTGAACCACTCCATGCTGAGTTAGAACACTTTGTAAATTGTGTACGGGGTGGTAATCAACCTTCTGTCGGGGGTGAACAAGCTCTGAAAGCATTGCGTTTGGCCAGTTTGATTGAGCAGATGGCTCTTGATGGTCAAGTTTGGCACAACGTAGATAATGGGAATCATAAACTCCATACTTCGGTTATGACAGTTCCCTGTTAACGGCTTTTTGTTGATAATTTAGGGGTCAGTTGCACTTGTAACTGACCGACATTAGGAGGAGCCTAAGGGGGTAAGGAACAAATTAGCCAAATCCGCTTGGATAAATCCGTTCTAGCCATGAGGACTAAAAGTCGCGGCTATAGGTAGGTGAAGCATTCTCGAAGAGTACAAAGTCTGCCTGAGAAGACTGACTTCAACAGGGGGTCTTTAATCCGGATTTGCGATCAACCCTTTCCCCTTTACCGAAAAAATTGGGTTTAAAGCCCCGTCCTTATAGGACGGCTTTCTTTTTAAGCTAAAACTTGACAGTTTTCACAGAGCGTGTTATTATCTTATTATAAACAATAAACTAAGAACCTAGATAAATACTATCTAATCAATAAGTAGGCAACGTAAAAAATATGTACGAGATACATATTGCGTAATTTGGTCTAACGACTTAAACGTCTATGAAAAAAGTTAGATTAAAAAAGTATCTATCTATTTATAAAAAAGAAAGGTACGGTGGGGCACACCGAAACCTAGATCCATTATCTAAACGATGCACGGAGATTCGGCCTCTACTCAATCTGGTCGGGACCTGATTGAGCAAGTTGAGTCGTTGATTAAAGAATCCCCGTTCTTATAGGACGGGGAGTGTCAATTGACAAGTGTGATAACTGATGAAGCTACCTGAGTTGATATCACTTCGCTGACTTTCTGATTTCCTTGGGGGCTAAGGTGAATGTGGTCACGGTAAAGTATTTCTGGTGTTTCGGTGTTATTGAATACTTCTAAAAAATCTAGATAAGTAATGTTTTGCTCTTGAGTAAAGTCACTCAAGCGTTTACGGGCTTTTAACTCATAGTCACGAGGTCCTTTGGTACCAATTTCCCGGAGTAGGGGGGTCATCCCTAGCACTAACTTGGCTCCAGCAGCATCAGTTAGGGTCTTAATTTCCCCAATGGCCTTGAGATTAAAGCCAACCCGGTCTCCTGGTTCTGCTCTGACTGCTTCCATTTCAGGAATAGCTGGTGCTCTCAGGAGATAGCGACTCCAGATCTCGGCTATGGCTAAGAGGGGTTTTTGGCTGGGATAATTGCGATCGCGTCCGACTTGTACAGAAGTCGGTGCTGTAGCAAACAAGTCATCGGTATTAATCAGTAATACCACTACATGGGCGTTGAAGGTGCCAAAGCGTCGTAGATAGGCTAACTCATTTCGTGGTCCCCAAGAATTAGCAGAAGCATTAAGGACTTCGACTGTTTCAAATGGTTTCTCCTTGGTTAGACTTGGTAAGACGTCTTTGGTCAGCCATAGTTCTAATTGAGATTGGAGCAGTGCTGATATGGTTTGGTCTTGGTCTGTCCACCAAGCCCCATTCGCAACAGAATCCCCCAGTAGGAACACCCGCAGCATGGATGGCGGTAGCCTAGGAGTGATGGTGGGACTGCGCATGGAATATTCATTAATGACAATGCGGTTGCCAAACCGTCTGGTGCTTTGGTTAGGGGCTAGCAAGTAGCCAATTTCCTCATCTGCCACATAAATCAGGGGATTACCGAAGCCGAGCAGCCATCGTAAACCGACCTCTAGCGCTACCAAGGAACTGACTAGCACTGCCAAGGTTAATAGCAATACTTTCACAAGAAAATCCTATATAAATTATAAATTTTTCCTATAGTTTTGTCTAGGTTTTCAGTAGTGATATCACTTTAAAAGCCGAGTATAACCGCTCAAAGCTGAGTATACCAAGGTTAATCGGTAAATTTCCCCCTGATCTAGCCCTGGCTATAATCGACTTGTTGGTTAGATCCCTGATAACTCAAACAGGAGCGACAAACTATGTCAGACCTCAATCGTGGCATCATGAAGTTTAAAGGAGCTGATAGCCCCACAGCCGTTGTTATTTCAGCAATTATGGTTTTGGGCAGTATCAGCGTTCTGATCTGGTGGGCATTGCACAACGCTTACAGCATTGGCTAATTTCCGTCGATTTTCTGAAAAACTTGACAATTCCTAAAAGCTGTGCTAACATTTATAAATGTGAGCTAAAAGGGTCGGTGCCCGAGTGGTTAATGGGGGCGGACTGTAAATCCGTTGGCTATGCCTACGCTGGTTCAAATCCAGCCCGGCCCACCACAATGGTTTGGGATATAACCTAAATATGCTTTTGATAAGTCAGCAGAAAATTTGCTGATTTTAACCGTTAACTAATTACCATGACTGGTTTGGCGTCGGTAAATCAAAAGCTGATTAATTGATACCTTGGCAGAGTAAATTTGGCCAAAGTACAATAGTCTAAATCAAACCAATAATGTAAATCTAATAATTTAAATCTAGCCCGTGTGGCTCAGTGGTAGAGCACACCCTTGGTAAGGGTGAGGTCACGAGTTCAATCCTCGTCACGGGCTTTTAAGCATAAATTTACGAATAGTTACCAAATTTTACCGAAAATTTTGGGTTTAAAGCCCCGTCCTTCTAGGACGGCTTTCAATGAAAGTTTGTAATAGATGTGCTATAATGAAAGTATAAACAATAGACTTGAAAAGTAGAGAGATACTATCTAATCATAAGTAGGCAACGTAAAAAATATGTAGACCGTACATATTGCGTAATTGGGTCTAACGACTTGAACGTCTATGAAAAAATTAGATAAAAAAAGTATCTATCTATATAAAAAAAAGGTACGGTGGGGCACACCGAAACCTAGGTCAAAGACCAACTACGCTTGGGTCGAATCGACCTCTATTTTTCCAGGCTCCGGCAAGGGATAACAAGTCACCCCGTGGAAGCAAGAATCCCCGCGTCTTTAGACCGGGGAGTGTCAATAATTATGCCGCCGCAACTGTCAGAGACTTTAGCTGTCACAAAGGCAAATACAGCACAATTCCCTTCCATTCTGCTTGCTCACTACAATCGATCAGTAGTAGTAATTCATCAATTGCCTGTCGAATTGGCATTCGATCATTGACGACAAAGATGCCCGCCATCGACTCTCCTGAAACTAGGCGGTTGTAGGCAAAATCTGGCATCGTTGCACGATCATGAGTTAGAAGGATACGTCCGTTAATTGCTGCCCAAGCTAGAATCGCTGGATCATCTACTTCTCGCAAGCCAACATCTTGAACCCGTAGTAGGTCAAGATTGGGTTGACGCAAAAACAGCCCTCGAACAATGTCACCGTTGAAATTCTCATCGCTCAGCAAACTCAGCATAACCGTTTCTACTGATTCTGCTGAGATAGCAAACGGGTACGAATTAAGCTGAGATCAGGTTGGATACTAGACAAACGTTGCTGCACTGATTCAGCTAACTGCTCTCTCTGATTTAAGTATGTTTCTACCGCATCTTGGTGTCGAAGGTAGTAGCCAATTGTATTGTAAACATCGGACAAAGATAGAGTCGAGTATCGATGCACAATAGACTCAGGGGATGCACCATCTTGAAACGCTCGAATAACAGTCTCTAGCAAAACCCTTGAATTTCCAACTCGAATCGCTCCGGTTTCATCTTCTCGCAGAGGCGGTGTCTCACGTTCCAAAACGAGGCTCATAGATTAACTTTCCTAAATCCAGTATAAAACCATCGTAACTTACCTGACTAGCGCAATTGCTCAGTGAACTTAAAAACACTGTCTCAAAATTGGGCGTTGCTGAATATCGAAATGATTTAACTATAAAGGGGAATTTTATGATAATTTAAATAATAAATAAGAAGCCTAATTGATAAATCCAAGATTTTATTGATGCAAAGCGCGAGTGGGGAGAGACTCCCAAGACCTTGCTGCATCGCTTGTTCAAATATAGAGTAGCACAGAGTGCGTCGATGTAGTCTTGCTAAATAATGTCTCAATCTTGTATTTTCATTTTCTATATATAGTCATATAAATTTTATTAACCCAAGTTGCTAGTTATCCAGATGCGATTTGACCGTAGGTCACGCTACGGGAACGCACAAGGGTGTTGAGGTTAACTAATGGTAACTAGAATTGATCACTGATAACTGGTTAAACCTATTACGACAGCAGCGAGTAATTGCTGTGATTCGAGCATCCTCGAAATCCCTAGGAGAGCAGATGGCTAAGACAGTAGCCACTGGGGGTATACGGTTAATTGAAATTACCTGGAATAGCGCTGATGCTCCTGAGTTGATTAGTCAGCTCCATAAAGAATTACCCAACTGTATCATTGGTACTGGCACGATATTAAACCAATCTCAGTTACATCAGGCCATTGATGTTGGAGCGCAGTTTATCTTTAGTCCCCATGTAGATACAGCAGTTATTAAAGCAGCAGTAGCTGCTAACGTGCCAGTGGTTCCCGGAGCACTTTCCCCCACAGAAATTGTGACAGCTTGGGATGCTGGTGCTAGCTGTGTTAAGGTGTTTCCGATTCAGGCGGTCGGTGGTGCTAGTTACATCAAAGCCTTACTTGGACCACTCGGTCACATCCCGTTAATTCCTACTGGTGGTGTTACTATAGACAATGCTCAGGAATTGATTAATATCGGAGCGATCGCTGTGGGTCTTTCTGGGAATTTGTTTCCTAAATCCCTCATTGATGGGGGGAATTGGAATGCGATCGCAAAACGAGCAAAACAGCTAAAGCAACGATTAGCCCCTGATTCTCTGAGTTGAGGCTATGATGTTGGTGATTTGTTTGATTGACTGCTAAGGTTATATGTTTTTCCACTGGCTAAGTCCCTTAAGAACCTGGTTTGCCAGTTTCCCACTGATGCTAATCGCCTTGGCTGTCTGGACAACACCAGCGTTGACCAATCCTGTGAGTGAGCAAATCGCTACCAGAGTGATGGAACTACAAGATTCAGAAGAACGCTGGATTGAGATAGACCTAACCAATCAAAGGCTGATTGCTTGGGAAGGTAGACAACCGGTTTATGCAATAATTGTCTCCACTGGTAAAGATTCAACACCTACCCATCCTGGTACATTCACGATTCAATCCAAGCGTCGCAAGGACAGAATGCGTGGTGCAGATTACGATCTGGCCAATGTACCTTATGCCATGTATTACCACCGGGGCTATGCTATCCATGGGGCATACTGGCATCGTAAGTTTGGTACGCCAGTAAGTCATGGCTGTGTCAATGTAGCTGTGGATCATGCTGAGTGGTTATTTGATTGGGCCTCTGTGGGAACACCAGTGGTGATTCATCAGGGCGTTGAGGAATTTGCCAATGATGAATGATATCAAGTCTGTTTAATCATTAGTCACTCTACCTGTAGGGTTGGTTTCCTATTTCTGGGTAAGTCCTGTTAATTTCTTTAGGAATAGTTCACCAGCTTCTTCCAAATTCCCATCCAGGGAAAACGTCAAGCTGCGGACTCGAATATCACGAATTTTAACATCAAGGGATTGAGTTAAAGGAGCTGGATATACTAAAACTGCCTCTTGGCAATCTTGTGTGATGGCATAGATTACTACTTGGTTAAAATCCTCACGAGATGGACTAATAGGGATTTTATACTTAGTATCGAGAATGCAGCATGTTTTCTCAGTTGCCACCTCGTAGAGTACTATATCAATGTAAAAATATAATGTCTTGTCGATGTCTACTCTTTCGAGTATCTTAATGCCAAAGCCACTGGGTAAGTGCGATTTTATCCATTCAGCCACAAAGCGTTCATAGAGTTTTGCCATGTTAACTAGAAAGGGCAACATGGTATTACTACCTGTTTGATGACTTGGTCCGCTATGTTCGAGAAAAAAGCGGCAAAGAGCATGTAACCTTTGGTAATTCTGATTGAGCCGATTATAGTTTCGTCCAATACAATCCCTAGCGCTATAAGGTTGTAGGGTGACAAGGTTTTGTAGGGCATGATAGGCTTGGCGCAACATTGGACTTACTTTAGCGCTATATAAACCAGTGCGACAGATACAGTGGAGTGTCCAGGCGATAATCTGATTATCTTCGATGTCACTAGTGTGTTCGTCGTAATGGCAGTTAAGTTTGATATCCCATGGCTTCTGGATAGTTTGCTGTACATCCAAACGCCCCCGAAGGTATGCTAGTTGAGCAGTTGTGGGGATGTAGGTGCGGTAGAGTCCTTGGCGAATGCGATCGCGTATGCCATTAATGAGAATACTGACCAGGTAATGGTAAAATTCTTCTAGAGATTTACAATCAATCAACCCCTCTAGAATGTGAAAGCTTCTAAGGTTATAGGCATAGTCCAGCATTCCGAAAAGATTGTTTAGGGGGACTTTCGGCTGGAGTTGGATGCTCAGTTCATTGGTTAGGGGAATATAACCTACCCATCCTTGAGAGGTTAGTTGCCAGTAATCCCCGGTTTTGGAGTATTCAAGATTTACTGTTACCTGATTGCTGTATTTTTGCTGCAATTCATCGATTACGGATTCTGAAATCTGGTAGCGTGGGATCTTATCTGGCTGATACTCCGTTAGTTTGATTATTCTCATTTTTTATAGGGCTACACCCAGGGAACAGGGAATAGGGAATAGGGAGTAGGAAGTAGGGAGTAGGAGTAGGGAGTAGGGAGTAGGGGTAAGAACATTGAATTTACCTCATAAGTATTTGAAACGCTAGAATTTTAATTTTTAATTTTTAATTTTTAATTCTTAATTCTTAATTCTTAATTTTATAGTGTCCCAGCGAAATTGGTCTAGTTTATCCCGTTGATCGAAAAAGTATTCTTCTAGATATGGCTCAATTTCCCTTTGCCAGATATCTTCAATTTCTTCAGCTATATTTTCTAGTAGAAAGAAAGAGATTCCCAGGGAGTAGTTAGGATCTGCGATCGCATTATTTATTTGTTCCAGTATCTTAATCAATCCATTCACTGGAAAATCCGTTGTTTGGTGATATCGTCTCAGGATTTCATAGTTGGGATAGAGCCGAATAAATGCAAAGCGACGGCGAAATGCCTGATCAACTAGAGCAATAGAACGATCCGCTGTGTTCATAGTACCGATAATCCGAACATTTTTCGGGATACTGAATAGTTGGTTACTGCCAGCTAAGGGAATTTTTTGATCCCGGTACTCTAGTAGATACAATAATTCTCCAAACACACTAGCGAGGTTAGCACGATTAATTTCATCGATGATTAGAACACAAATTCCTTGCCGAGACTCAGCTTTATTACAGAATTCTATAAATCTGCCTGGAACTAAAGGATATCTCAATTCCCCATTTTGACTTTGTGGACGAATACCTTGAATAAAGTCTTCATAGGAATAGGCAGGATGGAATTGGACAAGTTCTGTGAATCCATCACTTCCACTGATTAAATGGTTAGCAATTTTTTGAGCAGTATAGGTTTTACCTGTACCTGGTGGGCCGTAAAAAATTCCTTGTCCTTTGCGTTCAATAGCACGTATCCATCCCTCTAACTCTGCGATATCAAAACCAGTATCTTTAGCACAGTCGCTTACCGTATAGTCCTCTGGTAACGCCATCCTTGAACCATCAGAGGTAAATTCGATAACCTCGTCTTGACCGGAAAAATTATACCCTTTAACCGCAACCAACCAGTAGCAAAACATATCGAATAAATCATTATCTCTGAGCACTGGTACACCCGGTTGATGCATAGTGTTATCTAATGCTTTAATCAGCTTCAATCCTGTAGCATTGGCCGCTGGATAATCTGTCAGTCTCTTTCCGTAGGATGTATTAACAAAGTAATTGATAACCTGTCGAGAATTATCATTGATTAACAGAAACCTATCTGGTTGCAGCCCATTGAGGAGATTCGTCAGCATTTCCGTCGGAAAACCTTTAGAGTATTCCCCTGTAGAAAACTGATCACAAGCTGCTGATAACTGATTAGGATGCTTAGTGCAGCGACCAACAAATTCAAGGATGTCGTAACCAATCTGCTCTACTAACCTTTGTATCCATTGCTGCTGGGATGTCAGTGTTGACGGCAATTGTAATTCTAAATAATTATCATATTTTCTAGGAATAGTTAGTATCCATGAACCATCACCCTCACCATATTGACTATTCAACGTAATCGCCAATTCTCTATCAGGGAATAGCTGAAATAGTATCGGTTCTGTTATAGCTTCTCCAGACTCCACTATGGCAGAGATAGCTTCAAAATTCCGACACCAAAGGCGACGCTGCTCTTTGTAGGTTGCCATGTGACTTAACCCAACCGGTGTGTAGGGATATGAACTGATAAATTCCTGAAATAGACTGACCAATTCAGCTTTCTTATCCCCCACCATACTATCCACCTAATTTTTTTTATTAGAACATGTTTGAGACATTATAAAATTTTAGTTAGTTAGTCATTGATTCTCACTAGTGGGTTATTGGCTTGCTATTATCCATTATCGATTCTCCATGACCCATTCCAAAATCCCTTCTTAGCAAATATTTAGCTAATTGATATAAGGCTATGACATAATTTCCATTTTATTCTGTACAATAGACTTAAGATACTCAAATTGACTAGTCGTCAAGTAATGATAAGATTGTGGAGGTCTAAAGTTAGCCCATTTTGCTCTCAAATCTTGTAAGGTTACTGGTGGCTCAAAATGTTCTATGAGTTTTAAGCAAATCCCATAACCGACGGCGGCTTCCTCATAATACTCATTAAAATCTTTTTTTTCTATACCAGCATTGTCCTTTACTTTATACCAAAGGATATCCGGGCGGTCTTGAATAACGTCTTCCACTTCAAAAAAACCCGATAAAACCTTATCTGGAGCCGAGACATAAACCACAACAATATCCCCTGGTACTAATCGAGGACGCACCCGACGAAGTTCAATTTTTTTGGTTCCCTTGAATAATTGATTAGCATATTTAGGACGAATTGATAATAACAACACATTGGGCATTGTTAACACGAGTAATTTTTATTAATTTTGGGTGCCTTCTCTATATATCATTGTAAATTGTTCCTTATCAATCCGCAACGGTGATTGAAGTGTTAAACGCTTACCAAGTATTTCTTTAATTTCCGCCAAATCTATAGGATTTTTAAACAGTTCAGTATCACTAAATCGAAGTGCCATCAGATTTTTATTAGGATCATTTTTGGTAAGCTTCATTAAATCTTCTAATTCATATACACCCAATCGTCGAAACTGTTGATGGAGATTTTTAGGTTTATTTACGACTACTTCATCAAGTCTAGAGCACGCTCTTACCTTTCCTGTGCCGCAATACTTTTTATTATAGCTTACATACCAAAGAATTCTACCAACAACCCCTGGTTTTAAGCCACCATTACTTCGATGGCTTCGATAATAAACAAGTTCACGTTTTAGCGCCAGATCAGTTTCCGATCTCCATAGGAGCTGGTTAGCTAAGTCTTCATCGAATAATTCCTTTGCCCATTCTGCTTGAATAGGAATGATTATAGTAGGAAGATCAGCATCAATAATTTTTGCTGGCCACAGTATGCGTTCAACGTCTAGCGTTGTTTTTACCGCTGTGGTTAATTTATCAGTTTTGAGGGTATCAGCAATTTTTAGGCAAAAGTTATAATCTTGACTTCGATTCGCTAAAGTAGTGAGATAGTCTGATAATTCTGTCGCCGTAACCGCAACGGCAAGATTGGCATTTAAATAACCATCCTTAACTTTAAAAAATGCATCATCTTGAATACCGCTAAGAATAGTGTGATCCAAATAAGGTTCAGTAATTCGTGTAAATGGCAGATTTTCACGTACTGACAGGGATATAAACCAAAAAATTAAGTGCCGCGCCAGGGTTTCTTCAAGAGGACCAGATCTAACCCGAAAAATTGGAACGTTTAACTCATATTTTTTATGGGTATGATACGCAATTAAAGCTAGGGGATTATTTTCTGAATGGAGAATAATATAACAATTAAATTTATCAGGATTAGCAATAATATAGCCCAGCCTTCCTTGAAAATCACTAAGTTTTTCTCCCTTAGGACTAACCAAAAACCTTTGACTCAAGAAAGCTACCTGATCTAATTTCTGAACAACTTGTCTAGTGATACCTGTACCTGCTAAGCGTACAGGCTGATAGTTAATATATTCGTGAAGATAATCTAGCTTAACAATTAAACTAGTAGGACTAAGAATTGATAAGTTCAACTCCTCATTTATAGCATCTGTGATCGCTAGTATTTGTGAATTACGAGTCAAAAAAAATGGTGCATCTGAAGCTATGGCTATAGCTAACTGACGTAGGTCAGATTTATTGAGAGTTATCTGAGTTGATAACAAAACCTTGGTTAGAGCGCGACAAGCTGTTTGAAAGTCTTTCTGATTGTAAGGGAGTTGAGTAAAGGTATCGGCTAACTGGCGTTTAGCATTCCTTTGTTTAGTATCATCAATAGTATTGATCACCTTAAATATTTCATTAGTTATACATAACTCCAAGTCAGGTTGTAACCAATCAGCTAGTAGAGAGTCGGATTCGGCCTTTGACCTAGCTTCATCTCCTTGCAAGTCAAAAAACACGCTGGTATCAATGACTGCACATAATTTAGACTCAAGTTTTTGGGTAGCAACCGCAGAAAATAGGGTAGGATGGTCGTGATCGCGCCACCAAACGGTAAGTAGTTTTCCATCCTTGCTCCTTCCGGGTTTTTCAGTCAAAGGAACAAAGTCTAAGTGAGACCACATTTTATGTAATTCATAATCACGACGGCATTTGAGTTTAATGCCGTAAAAGTCCTGAGTGTTCTGACTTAGATAATTAACCAGCTTTCTAGCAATCCCCTTACCACGCCATGATGGCTCGATGCACAGATGAACAATAACGATGATATTATGCCTACGCACCTTCCGGTATAACAAATAACCGGTACACTTTTTTTCAGGAGTAAGAGCCACAAGTATTTGACGACTTAGTGCGTGTTGATCAAACGCTCCTTCAGGAAAATGACCAAGAGTGGTTGCGTGTGCTCGTCCCAAAGCCTTGACTGTCCTTAGGTGCAGGGATTTTTCATCAATTGTTTCAATTTGAAGCTCTATCTTTTGTGTCACGTTACCAATTACCAATTACCAATGGCCAATTACCAATTACTATGCATGGAATCGACCCTATTGTACGTGATTAAGCATACCTAATCTTACTGGTTAGAAGGAAACCACTTTTGCTCTAGGTTGGTCAGTTCTCCGTCTTCCTGTAATTGCAAAATAATTCGGTTGATTGGCTCGCGATAATGACTACCTTGAGGCAAAACTATGCCGTAGTCTTGTTCAGCAAACAACTCACCTACAATCTGGTATTCTCGGTTTTGTGACGTTTGGTAAAGTAACGTTGGTGAATCATAAACTAGAGCCTGCTCTTGCCCCGCTTTGAGAGCTTTGTATGCATCTTCCAGCTGCTCAAATTCAATCAGCTTGACTGGCTATTGATTCATATATCTGGCAGAGGTCGTGTCTGCGACAGTAGCAACCTGTTTTCCGAATAGATCGATAAGATCAGAAATATTCGATTCAAGACGATCAGCTGTGATGGCTGCGGTGAAGTAGGCAACCACGAATAATCCAGTAAACATCCAAACAATTGCCACCAAACGCCCGACAAAACTAACGGGAGATTTATCGCCATAGCCCACAGTTGTAGCTGATTTGTAAACTCGCTGTAATCCTTGTAGGATCAGGCTTGCGCTAAACTAGAACAATTGAACTATTTAATAACCAAAAGATAATCATAGCAAGGCTTTCAAGCTTCTTAATATTTACTTTACAAATTAGCTCTAAGGTTTCGTATCTGACCTCAACTTCTTCCTATTTTATTCTACAACACTTAGACTAAAGTTTCGGGACTTTATAAGATATTTTGATCACGGCGCTTCAAGCCGCTATGGGCTTTTATCCCCGATCTAAAGAGACGGGTTTTTCAGCTTTTAGATTTTTATAAACTTAGGAAAAAAACCAAATGGAAACAAAAAAGAACTTGCTTCCTAAGCAATAATGTTCGTATTATATCACTACTGACCAGAAAAGGAGTGTTTGATGAGATTACCCAAACAAGTAGCACCAGTCAAAAGACCGGATCTGATTCAACCCTATCGGGCAGTGGATGTAGTTCATGGTCGAGGCCAAGACTTGGTGACTATTCGCATGGACTTGACCCATGGTGCCAATTACAATGACCCAGCACCCTTTGCTTACCCTAGTTATCAGCAACTGAAAACCTCCGGCTGGGGCGGATGGTATTGATGTGGTGGTGCCCCTAGGTCAAACTAAGAGATGGGTAACAGTTACATAAGATGTCGTAAACCGTAACAAACACTAACAAACAGTAAAAAACAATTATGCCAGAAGAAGAAACTAAAACTCCCAGACGCGGTCGTCGCAGAAAAACCCAGGCGAAGCCAAAAGCCAAAGCTGCTCCTGCTGCTGCTTCTCCATCTGTTCAACCAGAGGTTGCTTCTCCATCTGTTCAACCAGAGCTTAATGAACAGGAAGAAAAGAAATCAGTGTTACTTGCTACTGGTCTAGAAGATTATGCCCGGTGGAAGGTTATGTTTAAAGACCAGAAGCCAGACAATGACCCCCCTTTCCGTCGGGGACGCATTTGGGCTTAATCAGGGCATGAGGGGATAAGGATAGCAGGGCTGTTTCTTGCGTCCGACTAAAATTTCACGGGTAGGGAGATAGGGAGATGGGGGAAATTTTTATTATATTAATGGTAATTATCCTGAAATGATAATAGCCTTCAATGGTCGTATTTTTACAAAAGCGATCCATCCCTACTCCCAGGGCGTGCCCTTGACCCGTAATTAAATTCGCTCAAGGTGCGCGCCTCCTAGGGTGAGTAAATCGCCCTTGGGTCGAACCTTGAGGGCTTTGCCGACGCGGGGCGCGAACGGGCGCGCACCGCTCCCTACTCCTTACTCCCTAAAACCACCACCTAGTGTAAGCCTTGGTAATTTCCGGTAATCCCTGGAATTATCAACTAGGTTGCAGACTAAGGATTAGCTTCCTACGTTGGTTTGGTCATGACACCCAAGAGTGAACTCCAGCTTTTGGCTCTGTCGCTAGTCATTAAGACAAAGGCAAAATGTGTGATTAGCAAAACACAAGCCATTCCAACATTGTCGAGGATAACTTTACCGAATCGAGAGCACTAAAAATGCAAAATTACGTATTTGTTATTGACGCAAACTTTCAACCATTAAACCCAATTATCCCAAAGAAAGCACGTCGGTTATTGGATAAAGGTAAAGCGGCGGTTTTCAGGATGTACCCGTTCACAATCATCTTAAAAACGTCGATCAATAATCCAACCATATCACCATGTAAAATCAAAATTGATCCTGGCAGTAAGGTGACTGGATTTGCCTTAGTCCAAGACGGCCAAGTCATTTGGGCAATGGAGCTAGAACACAGAGGAGGATTAATTAAGAAAAAACTCTCGTCTAGAAGCGCTGTAAGGCGTGGGAGACGTAACCGAAACACCCGCTATAGGAAACCCAGGTTCCTTAACCGTAAGCGTCCAGAGGGATGGCTCCCCCCTAGTCTAGAACACAGAATTTTGACTACCCAGACTTGGGTGAAACGATTGATTAAATTCTGCCCAGTTAACGAAATTTGGGTTGAAAGAGTTAAGTTTGATGCCCAAAAAATGCAGAATCCTGAAATCAGTGGTATTCAGTACCAGCAAGGAGAACTAGCTGGGTATGAGGTTAGAGAGTATTTACTCGAAAAATGGGGAAGGGAATGCACTTACTGTGGGAAAAAATCAGTTCCATTGCAGATTGAACACATTTATCCAAAATCCAAAGGAGGAAGTGAACGTGTAAGTAATCTTTGCTTGGCTTGTGAAAAGTGCAATCAACGCAAAGGGAACAAACCTATAGAGGACTTTCTGAAAAAGAAGCCAAGCCTACTTCAAAAAATCAAAACCAAAGCGCTTTCGCCATTAAAAGATGCGGCGGCGGTGAATACAACTCGGAACAAGCTAGTTAAAGTACTTCAAAAGACGAAACCTGTGGTTACTGGAACGGGAGCACAGACTAAGTACAACCGGACTAAATTAGGATTTCCTAAGGAACATTGGATCGATGCTGCTTGTGTTGGGAACATTGAGGCTTTGACTTTGAAAACCTTTCAACCGCTTCTGGTTACTTGTAAAGGACAAGGGGGCAGACAAAAAGCGGCACTCAATAAATACGGTTACCCCATCAGACACAACCCGCTGAAGCCAATCAAAGGTTGGTGTAGTGGGGACATAGCCAAAAACCTTTTGACTGGGGAGTTTGGAAGAGTTAACCCTAGAAGTAAGAGTAATTCCTTCAATTACACAGTTTCTGGAAAAAAGGCGATAAGCTTACACGTTAAAAACTTGTGCAGAGTTCACAGAAAAGATGGTTATACTTACGGATTTTGCCAGTGAATACCAAGAATTACCTGGAAACAATCCTCCTATTACATCCAGACTAAAGTCCCTCATCCAATTGAGAACTGGTATATATGATTAACTACAACTATGGTAAAAAATCTGCTCAAAAAAGTCTCCTAAAAGTATTCCGTATACCCCTACAAGCTACTTTAATTGGGTTTTTCCTTATCAATGGAGGATGCTTAGCCCAGACAATTCCACTGACCGAAAATCTGATTAACCTCGATTCCGATCACGGAGAAAGGTTACTGATGGCAAGCCAAGCCCGAGAAGACTATTTGCCCCTAAGTATTCAGTTTGTCACTCAGGAAAACCTGGCTTACTGTGGAGTAGCTAGTATGGTCATGGTGCTAAATGCTTTATCAATTCAAGCTCCAGAGGCACCGGAATTTAGGACTAACCGCTTCACCCAGAAGAATGTTTTGAATGCCAAAACTGAGGAAGTGCGGATGGCTGAGGTGATTGCTCGTCGGGGCATGACTTTGGAACAATTAGCAGGATTATTGGAAACTTATCCAGTTAGAGCAGAGGTTTACCATGGTGGTGATTTGACCCTGGATCAGTTTCGCAACATAGTGGTAAAGAATTTGCAAGAAGCGGAAAATTTTGTCTTAGTCAATTACTTACGCAAAGCCATTGCTCAGAAAACTGGGGGACATATTTCTCCTATAGCTGCCTACAACAAAGAAGCAGACCGTTTTCTGATCCTAGATGTCTCTCGTTACAAGTATCCTCCGGTCTGGGTCAAGGCTGAAGAATTGTGGCAAGCCATGGCGACTAAGGATTCAGAGTCTAAAAAGACACGGGGGTTTGTGCTGGTGAGTACCCGTTGATGGTCAAATTGATGGTCAAATTGATGGTCAAATTGATGGCATTCTCATTAATCTATCAATATTGAGGTTTATTTTAAGCTGATAGCTGACCGCTGACCGCTGAAAGCTGACCGCTGTTCGCCTAGCGTGGCCTACGGCCAACGACTTACAAACTAATCCTTAAAATTAATCGGTTCTCCCATTGATCAATGTCTTGTCTGTGACCAGCAAAGACAGGAAAATAAGTAATGGCAAAAACACCATTGCCCAGCCAATTCCTAAAGCCCAGGCTGGGTATCCTTCATAGGGAGTCCTAATATCTTTAGAAAACTGGGTTGCTAGCAAAGCGACTAAAGCCATAGGAATCAGGTATTTTATAGAAAAATTCCACCATTTCCCAACCTTCCAATCACTAACTTTGTTGATGTATCGTCGTAGCTTTTCAGCACCATACAACCATCCCACTAGGATAGATTGAAAAATAGCTACCAACATCAAGTTATAGTTAGTAACAAAATGATCTACAATATCTAAAATGTATAATCCAGCTCTGGTAGTGTAAATAATTCCAGCAATAAATCCCCCTAGACAAACCCCAATTGAAACCTTAGCAACATTTCCCTGTTGTTGTTTGTCGAGGATAGTCGCATTCAAAGCTTCTACTAGGGAAAAGGCGCTGTCGATGCCTAGGGAAAGCAGCATCACAAAAAACAGCAGACTGAACAGCCAAGGTAAGGGCATTAAGCTTAAAGCTTCCGGGAAAACCACAAACGCTAGACCGGGACCAGAAGCAGCCAGCTCTGCCAAGGGGGTGTTGGTAACTCCTGCCATATATCCCAAGATTCCGAACACCACAAAGCCTGCAAATAAGCTGATACCACTGTTGATCAAGGCAGTTAACCAGGTATCTTTAGCAATGTCATCCTGTGAGTTTTTGTAGCTAGCATAAGTCACCATAATTCCAAATCCCAGAGATAAGGTAAAGAAAATCTGTGAGAATGCAGCTGTCCAAACTTCGGGGTCAACTAATGCACTCCAAACCGGAGTAAGATACAGTTTCCAGCCATTGAGGAAACCTGGTAACGTTACTGCTCGTAATAGCAATACGCCCAGCAAAATAATTGGAAGTGGCACGCTGTAGACAACGACTTTTCCCACACTGGTCGTGCCTTTCCAAACACAGAAATAAATCAAGACCCAGACTACAACTAGAGACCATAAGATTGGCCAGTTGATACCACCTAATACGTTGACCCCATCGCTGATTTGCAGAACACTATCAAAGAAGTAGCTTTTAGCATCCCTCGACCACTTGACCCCAAAGGATGCCAGAAAGTAAATCAAGCTCCAGCCCATCACAACTGCATAATAGGAGACAATGATAAAGGCTGACATCAGGGCAAACAGACCGAGACTGCCGAAATTGGGGTGTAATTTCCTAAATGAGCCTATGGCTCCCCGTTGCATTTTTTGTCCTACCGCAAATTCCAGCATCAACAGTGGAACCCCAATTAGGACTAAAGCGATCAGGTAAGGCACTAGAAATGCTCCCCCACCGTATTTCCCAGCTAGGTAGGGAAACCGCCACACATTCCCTAAGCCAACTGCAGAACCTACTGCTGCGAGGAGAAATACTGTTCTTGAAGCCCAACGTTGACGAGCCATCTACAATTCCCTCTATCTTGATAGTTCATGCTTCATACTTCATCCTTCATACTTCATCCTTTACAATTAATCCTTGATACTTCATACTTCTTTAAATTATTGCCATGGGTTTGCTTATTCCATCACAGGTTTTAGGGAGTAGGGAATCGGGAGTAGGGAGTCGGGAGTCGGGAATAGGGAAAAAATTATGTGTATCTCATTTATGTTTACATCCTAAGCATTCAGCCATTGGCTGATAGCTGAATGCTTACGTTACATCTAAAATACAAACCCTATATAGCGGTTTTTAGCCTAATGAGATACACAGGATTTTTTACGTGTTCCCTCTTTTCTCTTCCCTCTTTTCTCTTCCCTGTTCCCTGTTCCCTGTTCCCTGTTCCCTAAAATCCAGAAAATTTTACCTCATAGCTATGATAATTGCTATAGGTTTACATCTCAAATACAAACCCTATATTTCAATTCAACGTGCTTGGTAACTTTACGCCCAGTAATATCGCTCTTCCTGCCATAAACAAGGATAAAGCTAACCAAAGAAGATGAACACTTTGAAACTGCCAAGACGCCACAGCCATAGGCGCAAATCCCACCACCAAGGCGATTACAGTAGAATTACGTAAGGTCTGTCCTGCGGCTAAGCCCAGAAAATAACCATCCAGCATATATGCAATGGAACCAAATGCTAACACTACCAGTAACCAAGGAATATAGAGAGTAATCGATTCGATCACCTCAGCGTGGTTTGTTAACAGGCCAAAGAGTGTCTGGGGAAACAGCATAAACAGGAAAGCAAGGTTAAGTCCTAATAGCAAACAGCTTCCTCCAGCCATTCTCAACAAAGGTACTAACTGCTCTTTTGCTCCCTGACCTTGTAAATTACCCGTCAGAGTTTCCGTAGCAAATGCTAATCCATCAATCAAATAAGCAGCCATGCTTAACACCTCTAATATTAAAGCATTTTCCGCCAAGATTGTGGTACCCAAAGCTGAGCTCATATTGGTAAAAATAGACAAGGTAAAAATAATCGCTAAGGTTCTAATAAAAAGATTACTATTTAGGGTAAAAGTAGCTATTATTTCCGACAAGTTCCAAATTCGCCTCGCTACTGATATTAGCTCTTGCCACTGGATTTCTCGCGTCACTAAAACTAGTCCCACTAAAACCATCACGTATTGACTAACTGCTACCGATAATCCAGCGCCAGTGCTTTCCCAACCCCACCGAATAATAGTGAAGTAATCGCAAACTATATTAGCGGTGTTACCGATAATAGACAGCAGCAACACCTTACCACTCATTTCTCTACCGAGAAACCAACCAATGATTACGAAATTGAGTAATGTTGCAGGAGCTCCCCAAATTCGAGCATTAAAATAGGCAATACCAGAAAATTTGACATCTGGTGTAGCACTTAACAGCGCAAATCCCAGCTCTCTGAGAGGATACTGTAAACTTAAGATAAGTACACCTAAAATCAGAGCAATTAAGCCATTACGAAGTCCCACCAGCAACATCGCATCTCGGTCATTTCCTCCGACGGCTTGAGCGGTTACTCCAGTAGTTCCCATCCGTAAAAACCCCAAACTTTTGTAGATGAAGTTAAACAGGATAGTAGCGATTACGACTCCAGCTAAGTGGCGGATTTGATCTAAATGACCCAAGAAAGCCACGCTGATTAAACCCGCAAGGGGTACGGTCAGATTAGACAGAATATTGATGATCGCCAATTTCCAGAAGCGATAGAGCACATTGTCTTGGTTTGAGCAAGTAAAAGTCATCAATTAACCTTAATAATTAGGGCATTTTTAATGGTATAATAAAGGTATTTTAATCTTTTTTAGTAAGTCAGATTAGTGGCTTGATTAAATATTATATCCAATCCTATTTTTCTAGTTAGAGATTAATAGAGATAGATTAATCGACTATAATATAAAGAATGTACGCCGAACCTAACCATAAAGATTAAACTGATGATTGATTTAAGAATTTTTGAAAAATTCCCTATAAAGGATATCATATAAAAAGTGTAAAGACTAGTTGCAAGATGAACAGCAAGGCACTTGCACAAGCTAAAATCAATAAGCTGTTAATTTTTAACTACTGACGCCGGAGCCTAAGGATGAGTAAAGTCAAGACGATTCAAAAACTACACGCGGAATGGGTGACATCAGAGAACTTTCAGCCCTACGGTCAAGTCATCTTTGCCAGTGAAGATGGCAAACCCTATGATCAAGATGATGCTCAGTTAAACCTCGACAATGGGACATCCCGGTTTTATATCATGCGGCTACACCACAAAGGTCGTAAGTTTGATAAAATTACTCGCCACGTCCAATGTACTCAGTGTCTCGGTTCTCTAGAAGGGAAAGACTGGTTCATGGCTGTAGCTCCTCCCACTCAGGATGACCAACCAGTTTTAGAGGATATCGCCGCTTTTCGGATTCCAGGTAACTGCTTTATTAAATTAGAAGTAGGAACTTGGCATGCTGGTCCCTATTTTGACCAAGAATTTATAGATTTCTACAATTTGGAACTTGCTGATACCAATGTCGTCGATCATTTTACCCATGATTTTATAGACAGCCATCAGTTACAGTTTGAAATTGTTATAGCAAAGGGAACAGCGGAGCAGGGAGTAGGGAGCAGGGAGTAGGGAGTAGGGAGCAGGGAATATGGCATCAAAAATTATCACAATTCCTACACTGATACCTATAGGAAGTGATAAACTGGAATGGGGAATAACAAGTAAATCATAATCCCATAATTAGTCACAACATAATAAAAAAAAACTAAGCCAAACTAACTAATGACTAATAGTATTGGATATATAATCAGTTATAAAATCCTCAAATTTTATGACTTTTCCCTGTTCCCGATTCCCGATTCCCGATTCCCGATTCCCGATTCCCGATTCCCTACCTTGACAGGTAAATTTTAACTTGGTGCCAGATAATATGAGTAATGACTAATGAGAAAGGAAACCTATGACAGTAAACATACAAAAATTATATAAAGCCTGTAATCCCAGCAAAACCTTAACGGTAGAACAGCCTGAAGACCGTAAGTATTATATCGATTTTTCCTCAGTGCGAGGGGGCAAGATCATCGAAGAGTTGAAGGACAATATCACCTTCTTCTCCATGGATGAGCCGACCTGTGAGCTATTTACTGGACATATTGGTTGTGGTAAATCTACGGAATTACTGCGGTTGAAATCCGAATTGGAAGAAGCTGACTTTCACGTGGTCTATTTTGAGTCTTCTCAAGACTTGGAAATGGGAGATGTAGATGTTGGGGACATTTTACTCGCTATTGCCCGTCGCGTCAGTGAAAGCTTAGACAAAATTAAGCTAGGTGAACCGAAAGGCTTTAAAAAATTACTGGCAGGTGCGGCTAAACTATTGCTCACTGAAATTGAATTAAGCGGTCGGGTAGGAGTTCCTGGGATTGGTGAGGTTGGAGTAGACACGGAGGGGGCGGTTTCCCTAGCAGTTGGGATTGGTGAGATTACCGCTAAGGCTAAGGATAGCCCGGATCTGCGCAGTCGGTTACGGCAATATCTCGAACCTCAAACCAATCGGTTGTTAGAAGTGATTAACCAAGAGTTGCTCGAACCTGCGATCGCAAACCTCCAACAACTGGGGAAACAAGGGCTAGTGGTGATTGTAGATAACCTCGATCGGGTGGACGCTTCCCAGAAGCCTTGGGGACGTGATCAGCCGGAATATCTATTTGTCGATCGCGGAGCCCAGTTAAAGGGGTTACACTGTCATGTGGTCTACACCATGCCCCTAGCCCTACGATTTTCTAATGACTATAGTGCCTTGACTCAGCGCTTTGTAGTAGATCCCAAAGTGTTACCAATGGTACCGGTAAGGTTACGAGATGGTACTCCCCATGAACAGGGCATGGCACTGCTGCGACAAATGGTACTCGCCAGAGCCTTCCCTGATTTAGAGCCTGGGTCGCGTCTTGCTAGAGTAAAAGAGGTGTTCGACTCCCCTGACACTTTAGACCGCCTGTGTTACGCTAGCGGGGGTCATGTGCGAAATTTGCTTCGGTTCCTCAGTACCTGGATCAAGAAAGAAAGACGATTACCTCTGTCTCAAGGCATGTTAGAAACTGTAATTCGAGACCGGCGCAATGAACTAACCCTACCCATCTCAGACGATGAGTGGGAACTATTGTGTCATGTTGCTAAACACAAGAAGGTAGTTGGAGATGAAGGTTACCAAGTCTTGATCCGCAGCATGTTCGTCTATGAGTACCGAGACCAAGATGGGTCTTGGTTTGACGTTAATCCCATTTTGGCAGAAGCGGAAGGATTCAAATCATGCCTAGCTTATACCGCGTAGAAGATGCGGATGCCTACAACTTTAATTCAATGCAGGAACTCGCCTGGGCGATTGAGACGTCCCAAGGGGAGTTTTCCCTGATTTTAGCCCGCCGCAACTATGAAGCTTTACAGGAGTACATTGTGCGGAAGTTGCGGCAAGTCTGTGCTGTTGAGTTCCAGGAAATATACCTGAACCAGTCGGTTAAGGTTAAAAGTCTCTATACCACTATCTTGGAGCAGCTAGGGGATCAACAGCCAGCTGCGGTGATGGTCTTTGGTTTAGAGTCCCTGAGCAACCGGTCGCAAGTACTAATCACTACCAACCAAGTGCGGGAGGAGTTTCGCAAGCATTGCCCCTTCCCTCTAGTGTTATGGGTAAATGACGAGGTATTGCAAACGCTGATTCGGTTTGTGCCAGATTTAGAGAGTTGGGCAACAAGCACAGATTTTGTCCTCTCCTCTAGTCAATTGATTGAAGCTCTAGCAGAGCGAGAGAGTTATTTATTTACTCGTATTTTGGATGCCGGTGGGGATCAGTTCCTACCCAATACCGCTATTTTCGGTTCCAGCTATTGCCGAGAATTGGACTCAGCTTTGAGGGATTTGCAAACTCGTGGAGATGTCTTAGACATAACCCAAGAAGCTAGTTTGCCATTTGTCCTTGGTCGAGAAGCTTATATTAATGGTCAGATCGAACAGGCGTTAGAGTATTATCAGCAAAGTTTAGCCTTTTGGCAGCAGCAATCTAGGAGCTGCGAAACACAACAGCAGAAAACACAACAGCAGACTAGTTTTACCTCCAGACTGGGTCGAACTACCCAAATACCTACTTCCCTCCGGACGTTGCCGAGAGACCCCTCAACCCCTTCACCAGTAGAACGTCAAGCTCTACTGCTGTTTCATATCGGTTTGTGTTATCTGAACCTGGCTGAACTCAATCGCTCCCAAACTCGTCACCACTGGATCACAGCCAGAGGGTATTTTCAAAAATGTATCGATACATTTGAACAAGCAAAACGCCCAGATTTAATCGCCAAGTTTATTACTAAACTTGGCGAAACCCTACAACGACTGGAAGCTTGGAAAGACTTACAAGGTCTGGCGCAACGCTCCCTGGTACTGCACAGAACCTATGGAAATTCACTGCAACTGTCTCAAGATTATGGATTTATCGCTGCAGTCGCCCTTCAAGACTGCCGTTGGATGGGCGCTCAGCAAGCAGCTAGGAAAGCTTTAGAACTCCTAACACGGTTAACTAATACCTCCGGACAGTATCAAATGTCCTATCTACTGCTTCTGGCTAAAGCGAAGGGGCATTTGGGTCAGTCGGAGGAGGCGATCACTATCCTGGAAAGGGCTAAGGAAACCGGTCCAATGGATGCCCCACAACTTTATATTCGCATTTTGGAAAAATTGCGGACGCTTTATTTCCGGCAAAAGCAGTATCTAGAAGCCTTTCGGGTCAAACAAGAACGATTCTCCGTTGAGCAGCAGTACGGTTTCCGTGCCTTTATCGGACCTGGTCGGCTTAAACCTCATCTACGCCAAACTTCTACCTTACTCCTAAAGCAGGAAACTGCTGCGGAGGAAATCACTGCTTCTGTACGTCAGAACGATGTAGAGCGCTTAGTGGAACGTATTGGCAGCACCCAGCACAAACTGACAGTGATTTACGGTCAGTCAGGGGTAGGTAAGAGTTCCCTGCTAGAAGCTGGATTAGTCCCCACTCTCAAAACTAAGGTAATTGGAACCCGTGATGTCGTACCAATTTTGGTAAGGGTTTATACCGATTGGGTCAGGGAAGTCTGGAAATCCTTAGCATCTTCTCCGTTGAAAGTTGACCAGTTGAACGGTCAAGGGTTTTCTGGGTTGAAGGTTGACCGGTTGAAGGTTGAAGGTTCACAGCAGTCTTCTCACCTGCAACATTCAACCCAAACTAACCTGCAACATTCAACCCAAACTAACCTGCAACATTCAACCCAAACTAACCTGCAACATTCAACCCAAACTAACCTGCAACCAGCCACCATTTTAGAGAAATTGCGACAAAATGAACACCGCAATTTGCTAACGGTGCTGATTTTTGACCAGTTTGAAGAGTTTTTCTTTATTTGGGACAATCCTACGGAAAGAAAACGCTTTTTTGATTTTTTCCGGGAGTGTCTTCAGATTCCTTTCGTCAAGGTAATCTTGTCATTACGGGAAAATGATTTGTACTTTTTGTTGCAGGGAATTCGTCATCAAAACTTTTATCCAATCAACAATAACATTCTCGACAAAGATATTCTTTATTATTTAGGAAATTTCTCCTTAGACGATTCTAAATCTATTATTCGCAGCCTAACCGAGCGCTCTCAATTTTATTTAGAAGAAGCTTTAGTAAACACCTTAGTTCAGGAACTAGGCAGCAGTGAAGGCGAAGTTCGTCCCATTGAATTACAAATCGTAGGAGCTCAACTACAAACTGAAGGAATTACTACCCTAGCTCATTATCGGAGAAAAGGTCCTAAAGAAAAATTGGTGCAGCGTTATCTGCAAGAAGTGATCGCTGATTGTGGTTCCGAGAATGAAAAAGCTGCTGAACTTATCTTGTATTTACTGACTGAAGAAAATAACACCCGCCCCCCTAAAACCCGCCAGGATTTGGAAAAAGATTTAAACGCCTTGGCAGTAGATTTAGCAATAGAAAAAATAGACCAGTTAGATTTAGTATTAAATATCCTAGTCGAATCAGGATTAGTGGTGCTCTTACGAGAAAGTCCGGTTAACCGCTATCAACTGGTTCATGATTATCTAGTTTCTGTGATTCGCCAGCAGCAAGATAGCGAATTACTCGCAAAACTTAAGGAAGTCCAAGAGCAACATCGGCTCTCTCAAGCCCGGTTACAGAAGTCGAAGATAGCACTGAACGGCTCCATTGCTGTAGTTTTTATGTTAGCGATCTCAACCGTTTTTGCTGCTATATTTTGGGCTCAAGCCAGAAACAACGAAATCACAGCTCTGATTAAATCCTCAGAAGCCCTTTATCGTTCCAATAGTCATGCCCTCGATCCACTAAAAGATGCCTTACAGGCAGGAAAAAAACTCAAGTGGTCAGTTCGGGTAAGCTCTGACACTAAGGATATAGCGATGAGTTCTCTACAGCAAGCCTTTTATAGGGTTAGAGAGCGCAACCACTTAGAAGGTCATACTGATACAGTCAACACTGTTAGTTTCAGTCCCGACGGTGAGCTAATTGCTACGGCTAGTTCCGACGAAACTGTCAAAATCTGGTCCAAGGAAGGCAAAGAACTCTACACGTTAGCAGGAAAGCATGGACATCAGGATGAAATCAGAAGTGTTACCTTCAGTCCTGATGGCAAGTTGATTGCCACGGCTAGTAAAGATCAAACCGTTAAAGTTTGGCAACGGAATGGTAAGTATATTCAAACCCTGACAGGGCATACGAATTTAGTTTGGAGCGTGCGTTTTAGCCCTGATCGCAAAAGCCTTGCTGCTTCTAGCGAGAATGGAAAAGTTATCATCTGGAGCCTCGAAGGCAAAAAACCCCAAATCTTAGAAGCCCATGATGATAAAGCAGTGCTCAGTATTAGTTTCAGCCCCGATAGCAAGGTGCTGGCAACCGGGAGTTTTGACAACACGGTTAAACTCTGGCGTAGAAACCGGAATGGCTTGTACAACAAAAAGCCTCTAACCATAGAAGGCCATGACGATGCGGTTTTTAGCGTCAGTTTCAGTCCCGACGGAAAACTGATTGCTACTGGTAGTAAGGATAAAACTGTCAAACTCTGGAAACTTGACGGTACTCGGTATCAGACATTGGGAACGGATGACCATGAAATTCATCAAAGTACTGTAACTAGCATCAGTTTCAGTCCGGACGGTCAGACCCTTGCTAGCGCTAGTGCTGACAACACGGTTAAACTTTGGAATCGAAATGGCAAGCTACTCGAAACCCTTACCGGTCATGAAAGTACGGTATGGAGCGTTAATTTCAGCCCCGACAGCCAGACCTTGGCTAGTGCTAGTGCTGACAAAACGGTTAAACTTTGGAGTCGATACGGTAATGAACTCCCTATTCCCACAGGGGATGAGAATACCGTTTACAGCGTCAGTTATAGCCCCGACGGTCAGACTATTGCTACCGCTAGCAAGAACAACACGATCCAACTCTGGAGCTTAAATGGTCAATTACAGCGAACTCTGACTGGTCATACCGATTGGGTGTGGGGTGTTAGTTTCAGCCCTGATGGTAAGACTATTGCTAGCGCTAGTGCAGACAATACTGCCAAAATCTGGAATAAGAATGGTAAGTTACTGCACACCCTATCTGGTCATAAGGATGTGGTCAGGAGTATCGCTTTCAGTCCCGATGGCAAAATTATCGCTACGGCTAGTCGGGACAACACGGTTAAACTCTGGAATCAGAATGGTATTGAGATTAGAACTCTGACTGGTCATGAAAATTGGATCAACAGCGTCAGGTTCAGTCCTGATGGTGAGACGATTGCTACGGCTAGTGCAGACAAGACTGCCAAACTTTGGAATGTTAGTGATGGCAAGGAGCTGCAAACCCTCGATGGTCATAAGGATTGGGTTCTGAGTGTCGGTTTCAGCCCCGATGGTAAAACCCTGGCCTCTGCTACCAGGGATAAGATGGTTAAACTCTGGAATGTTAGTGATGGTAATGAACTAAAAACTCTTAAAGGTCATGACAATACCGTCTGGAGTGTGGTGTTTAGCCCCGATGGTGAAACCATTGCTACCGCTAGTGCTGACAAAACTGTCAAGCTTTGGAACACCAAAGGTAAACAACCTCAAACCTTTTCTGGCCATGATGGTGCTGTAGTTAGCCTCAGTTTTAGTCCCGATGGCCAGACTATTGCTTCTTCAGATTCATCTGCTAGAGTAATTATATGGAATTTAGAGACTATCAGACATCCTGATCAACTACACTCCCTTGCTTGCGATTGGCTGCAGGATTATCTAAAGCACAATACTAAGGTCAATAAGAGGGAGCGTCGTTGGTGTCGTTAGTGCTTCCCTGCTGAGTCCTGATTCTGTCAGAAGCAGTCTGGAATGGGATTGCAAAAAACTATGGCAATTTTAATAAGTGTTAAGTAGTACGGTTAGATAGTGCTAGGTAGTGTTAAGTATTTAAGTGTTACTACTTAACACTTAATCCTATCATGACTAATCACAAAAAAATCACAAAAAATTGCCATTTTGCTACCAGGATAGAATTTAATTTCCTGATAACATAATTACCTCACTTGCTGGCATAAGCACTTGCTGGCATAAGCAATATCCTTAAAATCATGATTAAATCACCCCTACTCGACCCTGTAGCTAATCACCACCGGGATACTGTAGAAGAACTAGCCTGGGCAATAGCTGCTAGTGAGGGACAGTTTTTACTGATGTTCGCACACTGTAATTATGCCAAGTGGCGTAAGCGAGTGGTGCGCAGACTACACAAAATTTCCTCTGTGCCAATCCGGGAAGTATTCCTAGAGCCATCTGCTTGTACACTCTACACCACCCTCCGACAGGAAATCGGAGAGGAACAGCCAGCCGCTTTGATGGTGTTTGGTTTAGAGTCAGTCACTGACCTTGATGAGCTGTTAATCGCCACAAACCAAGTTAGAGAAGAGTTTCGCAAAAATTTCCAGTTTCCATTAGTGTTGTGGATTAACGATGAGGTGCTGTGTAAGCTGATTCGCATCACACCAGATTTCCACAGTTGGGCAACAACGGTTATGTTTGAAATCCCAACCTCAAGCCTAATTAGTAACCTACAACAAAAAGCCAAGTCTTTATTTAGCACAGTATTAGAATTAGGTGCCAGTGAAATTTCCCCCAATGATGCTATCTTAGGTGCTGGTTATAGTCAGGAAATTAAGTTTGCCTTACGGGATTTGGAAAGTGGCAACCACGAGTTGCCACCAGAGTTACTAGCCAGTCTTAACTTTGTCTGGGGTCGAGAGGCTTATGGATTGGGCAAGATTGATGTTGCTATTACCCACTATCAGAAAAGTTTAGAATTCTGGCAACAGAAACCAGGTAAGCAGCAGAGCAAGCCAGAAAACAATGGTGAGATTCTCCCCGGACTTGGTCTGCCTACCTTCATAACCTCTAAGCCTATTACCCCTTCACGTCGGGAGCGAGAAGCAGTTCTCCTGTTTCACCTAGGATTATGCTATTGCGATCAGGCTAAGCAGTATAGACCAGGAGACCCTAGCTATCAAGAAAATTGGTACAAGGCTAAAGAGTATTTAGAGCAGTGTCTGGTGGTGTTCGAACAAGAGCAACGACCGGATTTAGTGGCTAAGTTTATTAATAAACTCGGTGAGATACTGCAATCTCTGGAAGCCTGGGAGGATTTGGAAAGTCTAGCTAAAAAGTCTCTAGCGCTACACAGAAGTTACTCTGCTCCTGTGCAACTAGCTCAGGATTATGGATTTCTAGGAACAGTGGCGCTACAAAAATCCTGCTGGCAGGAGGCTTACACAAACGCACTATATGCCAATGTAATTATAACAAAAGTCACAGAAGAACAGGGTGCTGCACAGGATAGGGAAGATTTGTTGGCCTATGGAACACAGGGAAGAGGGGGAAGTAAAAAATTGTCCTATCATCCGGCAAGTATCCAACCCCAAAAACAGCAACAGTACCTTGACTATCAGGAAAATTCTGCTTTATCTTGCCTCAATGGAATAGTTAAGATAGATCAAGATGCAGAACAGATCACACAGAAATCTCCCGTTGGTCGCTATCTGTTACTTCTGGCTCAAGCCCAACAGCACTTGGGTCAGCATTCCACAGCGATTCGCCATCTGGAACGGGCTAGGGAGTTAGGGATTAGTGATGAGCCGAAACTCTACCTGGAAATCCTGGAAACTCTAGGAACCCTCTACTGGCAACAAAAACGATATCAAGCAGCATTTACAGTAAAACAAGAACGGCTTGCGATCGCACAAGAGCATGGTTTACTTGCTTTTATCGGTGCGGGTAAACTCAAATCCTCCCAACAGAATCAGTTAGCACAGAATCACTTAGCACAGAATCACTTAGCACAGACCAAGAGTAAAGGTAGCGCTACCGTATCTCAGGCCATGACTGCTTCCCATTGGCAACACAAAGTACAAGAGCTAGTGCAACGCATTGCCAGTACCCAGCACAAACTAACTGTAATTTATGGTCAAGCTGGAGTGGGCAAGAGTTCCTTACTAGAAGCTGGGCTAATCCCCGCCCTAAAACAGCAACCCATTGGTAACCGTGATATAGTCCCGATTAGGTTGAAGGTTTACACTGACTGGGAAAAAGAGTTGGGTAAACGTATCCTAGAGGCGAAGGGTGAAGGTTCTTCACCGTTGAAGGTTGAAGGTTTAAAGGTTGAAGGTCTAAAGGTTGAAGGTTTAAAGGTTGAAGGTTATAAAAACAACCTTGGCCAAAAGGCCACGCTACGCGAAGAACCGGCTACTCTTCTAGACCAGTTGCAAAAAAATCAACGGCAAAACCAGATTAACATCCTGATTTTTGACCAATTTGAAGAGTTTTTCTTTGCTTGCCGAGAGCCAGCTGAACAAAAACGCTTCTTTGAGTTTTTCCGTGACTGTCTTAATATTCCTTATCTCAAAGTTATCCTGTGTTTACGGGAGGATTATCTACACCTATTATTAAAGTGCGCTCGTCAGGTAGATTTGGATGCCATTAATAATGATATTCTTAATAAAGGTATCCTTTATTATGTCGGTAATTTTTCTCCAGACGAGGCAAAATCGATTATTTATAATCTAACCACTAGAGCTAAATTTTACCTAGAGGATGCATTAGTCGATGAGTTGGTAAACGACCTAGCTAAGAATGAACCAGTGGGAGAAGTAAGCCCGATTGAATTACAGATAGTGGGAGTGCAACTGCAAACTGAGCAAATCAATACTTTAGCGGCTTATCGACAAAACGGATCAAAAGAAAAGCTAGTGGAGCGCTATTTAGAAGGGGTTGTTTCTGATTGTGGTTCAGAAAACCAAAACGCGGCTTGGAAAATTTTGGGTTTGTTAACGGATAAGGATGGCACTCGACCATTCCGAACAAAAGACGATTTAGGAGCAGAGTTACAGTTATCCACTGACAACTTAGATTTTATCCTAGAGCTATTGGTCAAGTCAGGTTTAGTGATGAGATGGCAGCAAGAACCAGAAGCTCAATATCAACTGATTTATGATTATTTAGCTGAGGCTATTCGTAGACGTTGCTGATTCTAAGCTATCAGCTATCAGCTATCAGCTATCAGCTATCAGCTATCAGCTATCAGCTATCAGCTATCAGCTATCAGCTATCAGCTATCAGCTATCAGCTTTTGAATTAAAGAGGTAAGCATTGGTTTAATCTCAGTTCCTTGGCCTTTCGGCCAAGGAATTCATTGTATTTGGCTTTGAGTCCGTTGAACTCCTAAGCCGAATATCTTGTTTTAAGCCAAGGGCTGACAGCTGACCGCTGACGGCTGTTCGCGTAGCGTGCGCGTAGCGCATATGCTTACATCTGATTAGCCTTTCAGTCCCTCTAACCAACTGGATAAATCCGAGCCATCGGAAAAATCGAACAATGCTTCACTCAATTGATCTAAATCAGCAACAGATAAGTTGTTGATGAGTGATTCTAGAGTAGGCTCAATTGTTCCAACCTGGCGTGTCAACTGACGCATAATTAGCTCCAGTTTTCCTTGCTGTAATATCAAATCCGGGTGTAGACTTATTGTATAGAGTGAGTCGGGAAAGATCTATGCC
>NZ_MKZS01000001.1:7054551-7084564 GCF_001942495.1 Moorena bouillonii PNG | reverse complement strand
CCCCAAAATCCCATAAGAGGTTTTGGTTTCTAGCCAACGAATCGCACCCTTGTCCGTACCCCGAGCAAGGATGTTTTTGGCAGCATTGTGGTCAGCCTGTAACACGACCCCATTAAATCTGGTAAAGTTGTCCCCGCTCCTTTTCCCCAAAAGGGTTCCAGTCACGGAGTCAACTTGCGACGTGTAACTAGGCTGGACTTCTGTCACAATCGACCCAGTCCAATCAGCCCATTTTTGTAATGAGTCCCGCATTTGACCCTTCATCCAGCTATTAAGCTTGCGAGACATGGCTTTGGACTGACGTTTTCCTTTAATCGGTTGTGTTAAATCTTCTGCAAAAATTTTAAGTGACTTCCCATTAAAAAGAGACTTAGATGCCGCTCCTATGATAGCCGTTAATTCTGACTGATTTTGTCTGTAACGCTTGTTCTCTGTTTTTCTGCTTAAGTTATTTTTAAGAATACGAGCCGACTTAGCTGGATCTATTTTTTCTAGTTTTCTATGAAGTGCCCAAAGCTTTCCTCTGTTGCGGTTTTTGGCACATATACGATCGGACTTTTTGGTGGCTACTTTGCCTAACCCTTTCCCATGCGCTTGACCCTCTGAATCATAGAAAGCCTCCGTGTATCCCTTGTCTACTCCTACAGGGCGACGTTCACCGGGAATTTCTACATTTCCATGGTCTACAAGGAAATGAATCTCAAACCTTTGCAGAACTTGGTTATGTATCAACCGAATTTGTCCTTTTATTTTTCGGTTAGATCTGACGATTATCCTGTTTCTCTTTCCTCTCCTTAATCCAGCTAATTCTAGTTGGTATGTATTGCGAGAGAGTCGTTTGCATTTATAACCCACTTGTTGATAAACTATCTGGTTCTTAACCCAGGAATGTCCCCGCTGGAATTCTTTCCTAACTAGTCTATGCAGCAGTGGGTTTTCCAAAAAAGCTAAGGTTTTAAGCTGTTTGCAAAGTTCTTTCCTGGTCTTTTGGTTTTCTTTCCCCGGAAACCTTCTATAAATTTTCTTTATTACCGCATCGATACAGGCTGCCTGCTGGGCTGTAATGGCTTTTGCTACATCATTGATAGTCCAGTCCATTATTTTGGCAGGCAACCTCAGAGTATCTGGAGTCCTGAAGCTTTTTACTTCCGGGATAGCCTTTTTCCAGTCCAGTCCCCAATGCTTGATGCTCCCCAGCTTGTTGTAAGACTCAGCTCTAACGATGCCTAGTTTTTTCATTGTAGACAGCAACTCAGTCTCAATCGACTCAGTCATCCCCACTACGGGGACAATTTGAGTCGATAGCTTTTTGGTTACGCCTACTTTTTTTGACATCGTCAACTGGTGTGTCTTCTTTCTTGATTTAGATAGATTTCTAGCGCTAGCAAAACGTCAATGTCGGTTTGGTAAGGTTAAAAACCGTTTTATACCTATTTATTGGGGTTTATTTGCGTGACCCATAGCCACTGCCTTGGAAGCAAAAAACTAACCATCAAACTGATGCCAGAGACGCTAGAGGGTCAGGTATACTATCTGATGGTGCTTGAAATTCACCAGTTTTGACAAATTCTAGGCGCAGCTTTAACCAAGTGATGAACTTAGGATTAGTAGAAATGATCGCCGTTGCTGGTTGCGGACACTCCTGCTTGACCTGGGACATTTGGGAACTTTCCAAGAATGCTGGCTGGTTGACTAACCAAAAGTCTATTTCTTTTTCCTGTTCATGGTAGTGCCTGGTACGTTCCCGAAGTACTTCCTCCAATGGTTCTTCTTCAAGGAACTTTTGACTGGCTAAAACGTAGTAGTAAGTTTGCATAGTTTCAGTTACTGAGGAAAGCTCAAAATTTACCTTGCATCGCTTGTTTCATTTCTCTAACCGCCCGTTCTATACCCACCAGAGATGCCCGAGCAATGATGCTATGACCAATATTCAGTTCTTCCATACCTTCGATACAAGCAACCGGGTAAACATTCCAGTAGGTAAGACCATGACCAGCATTGACTCGTAAGCCAGCAGCAATCGCTTGTTGGCATCCGGAGGCCAAAACTTTTAATTCTTTAGCCTGACTGACTTCATCAGTAGCTTCTGCATAACTCCCAGTGTGCAGCTCAATAAATTTAGCTTTTGTTTGAGCAGAAGCATCGATTTGGGCAGGATCAGCGTCTATAAATAAGCTAACCGGAATACAAGCACTCTGTAACTGGGCTACAACCTCACTAAGGCGAGGCATTTGCCCTGCTACATCTAGCCCTCCCTCGGTAGTCACTTCTTCTCGTTTTTCTGGTACGAGGGTAACGTAATCGGGTTTGACCTCTAGAGCGATCGCTACCATTTCATCGGTAGGTGCCATTTCCAAATTCAGATGAGTCCGCACCGTTTGTCTTAACAGAGCAATGTCCCTCTGTTGAATGTGACGTCGGTCCTCTCTTAGATGTGCAGTGATGCCATCCGCACCAGCTAGTTCTGCCAACACCGCTGCTGCGACTGGGTCAGGTTCTACAGTGCGCCGTGCCTGACGAATTGTGGCAATGTGGTCAATATTTACGCCAATTGTTAGCACTAATGTTTTTCTCCTGGATTTGACATCCTAGCGACGACCATAGGGCAGCCTGGTCTTGAATTCCAAGGCTTTACAACCTTAGCTTTGAGCAAAATATTCTTTTATAGTTTAACAGGGGGAGGGCAAATCTAGATAGATTGTCTATCAAGCCTCTACAAGACAGTTCCCCGTGAAGTAGAAAGCCCCTCGCCAGGGTCTAAGCAGCGAGGGGTAGTTCACCTAAAATTCTTAATGTTGGGATTAGATGCTTCTAGGTTGCAGTTGGTCTGAGGATGGTAATTTGACATTCCAGGCTAGTCCTAAGCGCTGAAGCAGCAGGATGAACAACCAACCCAGGTCAAGTTGCCACCAATAATGTCCAAATCTTGCTGAGTTGGGAAAGGCATGGTGATTATTGTGCCACCCTTCACCAAGGGTCAAGATGGCGACGATAGGATTGTTCTTGCTCATATCAGAGGTAGTAAACAGCTCGTTTCCCCACAAGTGGCAAACTGAGTTGACACAAAAGGTGATTTGACGAACCAGAAAAATCCGAAATGCTCCGCCCCAGATTAAACCACCTAAGACTCCTGAGACAGAACCAGTCAAGACTCCACCCAGGAAACCAGGAATTAACAGGGACAGCAATACCCAAAAGACGTAGAGGTTGTCTATTCTTCGGATCAGCTTGTCCTTGATTAGGTCAGGAGCATACTTATAGGGAGGCTGCCAATCCACATTCACAATCCAAGCAATATGGGAATGCCAAAACCCTTGGATAAATCCCCAAAATCCTCCCTGGTGAAGATGGGGTGAGTGAGTGTCTCCGTCTTGGTCAGAGTAAATATGATGGCAGCGATGATGGTGAACCCAGCTAGTGACTGGTCCTTGAGCTGCCATACATCCAGCAATAGCTAAGAATGCCCTTATAAACGGTCCAGTATGGAAGGCACGATGGCTAAAAAGCCTGTGATACCCGACGGTAATACCGATGAAATTCAGGATGTACATCCCGAGAAAAAGACCAATATCGAGAGGCTGGACGTTCAGTTTCTGAAGCAACATAACTACTATCGCAGCGATTACTCCCAAAGGGGACATGGCGATAACGATAGTAACTACAGTTTTCTGAAGTGTGCTGACTTCTGGGGCAGTAGATGAAGAGATTGACACTTGTGTTGTTTAAATAAAATACTAATACACCAAAACTAAGCATATCCGATTGCTTGTCAGTCTGGCGCTGTTTGGACTCTAGCTCCGTGCTTACCACGAAGGCTATCAACTGGGATTTTGGATTTGCTTGGAGTTCTATTGTCCGCGCTTATCCTCCAATCCCAGGGATTTAAGTTACATTTTGGCTAATCCTGTAGCTAGGCATTGGTGTTGATTTCAATCAATTTATTCCTTGAGGATAAACCTGACTTAATTTGGATACGAGACTTTGGTACCTTAAACCTTTGAGCCAGCAACTCAATTAGCTCCTGATTGGCAAAGCCCATCTACAGGTGGTGACTTCAAATGCACCTTTAGTCTCCCATCCTCTGAGTCTTCTATCTTTTGATGTTTATAATTGGGTTTAACTTGAACTCGCCTCTTCATCAATGAAAGTTTCTTCAAAATCCTCACTGCTTCTGGCTATGGGAAGTTTTAATTTAGTCACCGTTTACCAGAGTAGCATACTGATCCGGATTAGCTCTGGTAAGTGTCAATAGTTCTGTTGCGATACTCTTAAGGCCAAAGGCCACGCTACGCGAACAGAGCCGCTACGCGAACGCATACCCTAACTCTAGCAAAACCATTGGAGTCAAATGAAGTGCCGATTGGCGCTTCGGCTGCGTAACTTGGTTTTTCTGACTGAGCTGGGCGTGCTGGAAAACGATGCACGGGAGAATCTCGATCGGATTGAACAGATTATCAATAATCAGGAGCATCTGCGAAAAGGACGGCGTCATCCTACCCAGGCACTAGCGGAGTACAGCCAGAGGGTTAACCCTAATCTGAAAGCCGTGTATGTCACCCTTACTCCTTATGGGATTACCCTAGTTGACCCCAAAGATCCTCTATCTTGGGATTTAGCTGGGTTTGATCCAGGGCTATCTCGGTTGATTCAAATGTTGGCTAGTGGGGAAATTTAAATTAAAGGGCAGGTATAAAACCTGCCAATACCCAAGAATCCCATGGCGGGAATTCCCTTATTTGTTCCTTGTCCTAGTGGAGCCGACTGCATTGCTTGATTAAATCAAAAAAAAACCTGAAACTCTTGTCCGTGTCTTGATGCAAAGCGGGAGTGGGACAAATCCCCCCATAAAGGCCAACCCGTCGCTTCAGCATAGCTGCCAAATGCCTAACAGCTTACTACATCAAAGTAGATTCAAACTCCTACTAGAAAACTGATAGGAGTAGAATAGAGGACAGCACTAAAAACGGGGTTGTGGAGGGAAGAACGTTGGATGAGCTGAGAACTGCGTTAGAGTTAGCAACCGTTGAAGAGTTACAACAAGTGACAGACATTCTATTCTGTCGTAGGTTTAATCCCTTAGATTACCTTCAGCTCCCTGAGCCAATCGATATCCAAAGCCAAAACCGTGAAGCTTGGTTAGATTCCCTGGAAGAGCGATTTCGCTTCTTGGCAGCAGATGGAGTAACAGTACTCAAGGGACGAACGAGTGAAGTAACCTACCGACAAGCCCTGATTCAAGTTTGTCGTTACCTCAAAATTCCTTACTATCAACGTCTGACTACAACTGACTTGGAAGCAGAAATATTTCTTCACCTCATGGAGAAAACCTGGAAACGCTTACCAACCCAAGAGCAGCAATCCCTCACAGTACAGGTACAGAAATCCTTAGCTAAGTCAAAACTTCCTGAACCCTTACCTGTACAAATCCAGCACAATCCTATCGACTTTTTACTCAAAGGTGGTAGCGCCCTAGCATTGACCTCGATTCTAAAGCCAATAATACTACAACAGGTGGCACGTCAGTTTGCCCTGCATTTCGCTCGCTATCAGGTGGCTAAACAAGCCCTAGTCAAGGGAGGTTTGGCAGCAGCAGCTCAGTTTCAGAACTACTTTACACTACAAACAGCACGACAGGGAATGGCACTAAGTGCTGCTCGTTATGGAGTTACTCGGAGTGTTTTTGCCTGCCTAGGTCCGATCATGTGGAGCTATTTCTTTGTTGACTTAGGCTGGAGAGCGATCGCAACCAACTACGGTCGGATTATTCCAACAATCTTAACCTTAGCACAAATTCGCCTGACTCGTGCTGAGTGCTGGGAACCAGTTTAGATTGATAGTAGTGGTTAGTGGTTAATTGGTTCTTGGGAAAGAATATACATTCAGACAATCACCTACAAATAGGTTGGAACTGCGCTAAACTGGGAACTCTTATATTTCCGCTATTTCCAGCTTTAGGGGCAGTGGGGTTAGTTCTAGCTGTGGGAGATACTTGGCGGCAAAAGTACGGCAGTATGATCTCAAAACCCCTAAACTGGGGCTTGGCTATTTTGAGTATCTGGTTGCTCATTAGTGCTAGTTTAGCATTTAACCCCACAGAAGCGTTCCTAGGTTTAGGGAATTTTCTCCCCTTCTTCGCCGTTTTCGCTGGTTTGTCTACCCTCATCAAAACCCCAGCACAGCTGAGGCAATTAGCCTGGATTCTAGTTATTCCTTCCCTAGCAGTAACCATCCTGGGTTTTGCTCAGATGGTTTTGGGTTGGACTAGCCCAAAACTATTATCACTAGTCTTTGGTTCAACCTTGGTAGCTAACGGTAATCCTCCAGGTCGGATGGATTCAGTGTTTTTGTATGCCAATATCCTAGCCGCTTATCTACAAATACCATTAATTTTAGGAATAGGGCTGTGGATTGAGAGGTTTCAAGCTAGGCGTTGGAGCTGGCATCAATTCGATTATCCGCTGTTGTTTTTGAGTGTGGTGGTGATCGGTAATGCGATCGCATTAGTTTTGACCAACTCCCGCAATGCTTGGATAATCGCTGTTTTGGCTTGCCTTGCCTTTGCCATTTACTTAGGTTGGTACTGGCTGGTGACAGCAGTTACTGCTGCTGTTGGTAGTGTTCTGTGGGCATCATTTGGTCCAATGCTAGGGCGTCAATGGCTGCGTAGTATTGTCCCAGCATACTTTTGGATGCGATTGTCTGACCAGTTGTATCCTGACCGACCCATCGCTACCTTGAGGACAACCCAGTGGAAATTTACTTGGTCAATGATTCAAGAACGTCCCTGGTTTGGTTGGGGTTTACGCAATTTCACTCCTCTTTACCAGTCACAAATGGAAGTCTGGCTTGGTCATCCCCATAATCTACCTCTAATGTTGACTGCTGAAACTGGCATCCCAGGCACACTGATGTTGAGTGGCTTAGTTGGCTGGATTATAGTACAAGGGATCCAACTATTAAGGGTTTGGTCAACCGTTGCGACCCCTACCACTAGACAAGATGGGCATCAAGACAACTTAATTCTGTTCAGTTATCTGGTGGCTTTTGGCAGCTGTACTCTATTCAATCTGCTGGATGTAACTCTGTTTGATTTTCGGGTTAATACCTTGGGGTGGCTGTTGTTGTCAGCAATTCGTGGCGTGGCGTGTCACATTTAACCTAATTTAGTTCTTGATATTGCAATTAGCTAAACCTTAGTTGAAAAGGAATGGTTTAACCACGGGTCAGGATAACCGTTCCCATGTTGCCTAGAATAGGTGAAGTTAAGCTTAGTTTACCGAAATTGTCGGATTTTGTGGGATGATTAAAAGATCAGGATCCTTCCAAATGTCACAATAATCGAAAGCGTTGTCTAACCAGTTAGGATAAAACTGCAGTGGCACAAGATCGGGTCAGACAAAACATTAGGAATCGCGAAAGCCCAAACTCCACGACTTATTACGAAATACTGGGATTGCACCCTAGTGCATCACCCATAGCTATCCGACGTGCCTATCGGCAACTCAGTAAGCGCTATCATCCTGATACAACCGACTTACCCACTGAAACTGCCACGATTAAATTCCAAAAGCTGAACCAAGCCTATGCTACCCTGAGTAATCCAGAGCGACGAGCAATCTATGACCAAAAAATTGGTTATTCCCGCCTCAATGTGATTCAGCCACCCCCTAGTTTAAACAATCCAGTTAATCAAAAGCCACCAAGCTCCTCGTCCTCAGCTTACCTTGATCCCACTGACCGCCCCCTTTCAGCTGGGGAGATTTTTGTCTTATTCATTTTAGGACTAACCTTTTTAGGCTGCTTACTACTAGCCATAGCGATTGGATTAACCCAAGGTGAATCTGCTCTGCTAATTTCTAAACCCAGTGGCAATGATTTGCTTACCTTACCCGAGATTAATTTTATTCAACAGGCGAAACCTGATAATTTGGATAGTCAAATACCGGTTAATAACCAATCAGCCCAAAATACCCAGATAACCCATCTCTCAGAATAACTGATCAAGAATAACTTATAATATTAAGTCTGTTTAATCCCTTATAATGTTAATCCCTTATAATAGGGTTTATCCCATAAATGTTAATTGTCTTAATTGTTAATTGTCTTAATTTTTAATTGAAAATGGTCACGTGACCATTGACAATGTTCAATTTTCTACTGATGTACCACCAAGAATTATAAATAGTTAATCGGACTCGATATGACACTTCCGCCAGGTGATACCCCCTTGTATAACCACCCTCTACCTGAAATAGAGAGGTGGCTGAAAATACTAGGATGTGAACAAGACAGTAATGATCTACATTGCTGGCGTGTTGATCGACCTACCTGGAAAGCAGAACTTTGCCTTGAGGTAGAGGAGTTAATCGTGCGCTACGTCAAGTCTGGGGAAGATGGACAAGATATTCAACGATCTTTCAAGTATTCCCTCAGCCGCAAAGATATAGAAGATGCAGTTTTCTGTGGTCCTTAGTAGGTGAAGGGTCTGCGGTCGTTGAACGTTATAAGGTTGTCCCTTGTAGCGTGGCCTTTTGGCCAAGGTTAGAAGGTTGAAAGTTATAAGGTTGTTCCCTAGGCGAACAACTAAAAAACCTACCCTATTGGAACGCCAAAAGCGAACAACTAAAAAACCTTTAACCATTCTTAGACTTTGCCAAACCGACGTTCACGCTGCTGATAAGTAGACAAAGCACGGTGAAACTCTCCACGGTCAAAATCTGGCCATAGGGTATCTGTGATGTAAAGTTCCCCATAAGCCATTTGCCAAAGTAGGAAATTGCTCAAGCGCATTTCCCCACTAGTGCGAATTAGCAAGTCTGGGTCACAGATATTGGCAGTGTAGAGATGGCGTGAAAATAGGGCTTCGTCAATGTCATCTGGTTGGATGTGACCAAGCTGTACCTGAGTAGCAATGGCTCGACAGGCTTGTATAATTTCCTGGCGTGCTCCGTAGTTAGTAGCCACAGTAAACTGAATGCCAGTATTATTGAGAGTTTCATTCATAGAATGCTCAATTTGTGCTTGCAACGATGGGGGTAAGGCGGTCAAATTTCCCACAAACTGAATCCGAACATTCTCCTCCATCATTTCTTGAAGTTCTCTAGCCAAAACTCGCTCGAACAAGGTCATCAGAAACTCCACCTCTTCTAAGGGACGTCCCCAGTTTTCTGTAGAAAATGCATAGGCGGTAAGGGCTTTGATTCCCCAATCATCACAACAACGCAGTAGTTTTTTGAGAGCCTCCACCCCTTGCCGATGTCCTATAACTCGAGGTAGTCCCCGGCGTTTTGCCCAGCGACCATTGCCATCCATAATCACTGCCACATGTCTAGGCAAACGGTCTGGTGAAAGGTCGCTTGGTAATTTGTTTAGGATAGTTTGCATAGCAGTTATTTTTTCTCTTGAGACGTTGATGATGGAAGACGGAGGAAACGTGAAACTAGCACCCGTCCCTGGGACTTGAATTGGCGACCTAGGTTGCGTAGACCTGGAGCAACTACCTCACGATCCACGACTGGAGAAAATCGTTCCTCTAGCAATTGTTTGAGTTTCGTGCTAGTTAGTGGTCGGTACAATCCTCCTTTTTCCGCCAAAGAAATTGAACCCGTCTCTTCAGATACAACAATACAAAGGCAATTTTCGACACGTTCTGTAATTCCCATCGCAGCCCGATGGCGGGTCCCCAGCTTCCGAGAGGCTGTGCGCTCAGAAAGAGGCAAAATTACCCCCGCAGCTACAACCCGAGAGCCACGAATTAATACAGCTCCATCGTGTAACAACGTAGTTGTTTGGAAAATGGTTTGCAGTAGTTCTTTAGAAATTTCAGCATTTAGCTGAACACCGGGTACAGAAACATCCCGCTCATCAATTGGACCATTGGTTTCTAAAGTTATCAAAGCGCCAACTCGATTTTGAGACAACTCTTTGACCGCGTCTACGATTTCATTGATTACACTGTCAGGCTTAGGAGTGGGACGTCGTTGTCCTTGAAACAACTGCACAATCTCTCCTCGACCTAACTGTTCAAGAAATCGACGAAACTCTGATTGGAAGATGACAGCCATTGCCACAGCTGAGCCAACCACCAACTTTTCTAGCACAAAACTCAATAGCGTCAACCCTAACCTATTACTTACTGCTGCGGCTAACATCAGGACAATTAGCCCTCGAACCATCCATAAGGTGCGTCGCTCCCCAATGATGAGGAGCACAAGATAAGTAAGGGCTAGAACCAACCCAACATCGATGCTGTGAAGCAACAATGACTGAGCCCAGCTATGGTCAGTACCAGGACCCGGCAACGGAGGCATTGAACGTTCAGGAAAGAATTAAGGATGGAGATGGAATCGAACTGGCTTGATTTTAGCGTCAGCCAAGTGATTAGTTATTAAAAAGTTAATGGTTAATGGTTAATGGTTAATGATTGGCGGTTAGCCAAAAGTCAACCATCAACAACCAATAGCTTTTAGCTTTTAGCTTTTAGCTTTTAGCTAATTTATGCTCTGGGTGAGTCGTTCTGGGATTCGATCTAGGCGAATTAAATCTTGGTAAGTTTCCCGCTGCACAATCACCTGGGCTTCTCCGTCCTTGACTAAAACTGCTGCTGGTCTAGGTAACCGATTGTAATTAGATGCCATGCTGTAATTGTAGGCACCAGTAGCCATTACCACTAAAATATCTCCTGGTTGAGTTTGAGGTAAGGTGGCATCTTTAATCAGAATGTCCCCTGATTCACAATGTTTACCAGCAATTGTGATTTTTTCGGTTAGGGGATCTGACATCCGGTTGGCAACCACAGAGCGATAAACGGATTGGTAGGTAATCGGACGCGGATTATCTGACATACCCCCATCAACCGTCAAGTAAGTCCGGATTTCGGGGATGACTTTAGAACTGCCTAGAGTGTAGGCGGTTACACAGGCTGGACCAACAATGGAACGCCCGGGTTCCGATAGCAGTTTTGGTAGGACGAGTTGCCGAGAGGTGCAAGCAGCAACAACAGATTCACAGATTCCCTTGACCCAATCATCAATAGTAGGAGGGTCATCGGATTCTAGATAACAAATCCCTAAGCCTCCTCCTACATTGATCTGTTCTACTGACAAACCGTAGTCAGCCGCTTTAACAATACACTCCACTAGCACTTTAGCCAGATCTTGATGGGGTTGCCTCTCAAAAATCTGAGAGCCAATGTGGGCGTGTAAACCAACAAAGTTGAGGGTTGGGTGTTGACTGATAAAGGTAAAAACTTCATCCCAGGTATCGGGATCAAAGCCAAACTTACTGTCTAGGTGACCAGTGCGAATGTAATCGTGGGTGTGACACTCGATCCCTGGGGTCAAGCGAATCATGATCCGGATACTCTCTTGTGGTAAAGAAGCCAGGGCTTTTAACTCCAGCCAGTTATCCACTACGATGGTGCAGCCACTCTCGGTAGCTAGTTCCAGTTCACTAGTAGATTTATTATTGCCATGGAAATAGAGTTTGTCAGCACTAACACCAGCTTGTAGAGCAGTGTAGAGTTCACCACCAGAAACCACATCGATTCCGAGGCTTTCAGAGTTTGCGATCGCACAAATTGCTAAACAATTCCAGGCTTTAGAAGCATAGAGGACTAGGGATTCTCCGGGATAATAGTTAGCAAAGGCTTCCCGATACTGATGACAAGCAGTTCTAAAGGTTACTTCGTCCACAATGTAAAGGGGGGAGCCAAATTGCTCGACTAGAGTCGTCACATCGCAACCACCAATTTCCAAGCAGTCACGGCTGTTAACTTTGGCGGTTAGAGGTAGCAGTTTCTGATTCGGTGAGGGGTTTGACCCACCATTATTTGGGTCTGGAGTGATAGATGAATCGAGATACTGAAGCCCTGAATTCTTAACCTGAGTGGGTTGAGTCGATAGCATTATGTAATTATTTTCCTGATTTTGCTTTAGAGTTGGAACTTGCGTCTCGTTAATCAGTGTACAATTGAAGGCTGTGACTGTCTTAAAACTTAAACCCCTCAAAGCAGAGCACCTAAGTGCCGCAGTGGCACTAGATCAGCTGTGTTTTGGTGGACTTTGGACTCGGTCGGGTTACGAGCGAGAGTTGGATAGCCCCAACAGTCAGTTGTTGGCTTTGGAAGCTCCTCCAAAAGGGGACAAAAAAGAAACTTTGCTTGAAGGCACAGGTGTTCCCATCACCTCATTACCCAATTGCCTGGTAGGCTTAGGTTGTTTTTGGTCAATTTTGGAGGAAGCCCATATTATTATTCTGGCAGTGCATCCTGACTACCAACGTCAAGGTTTGGGTCAATTACTGCTTTATTCCTTGCTAAAGGATGCTAAACAGCGTAATTTAGAGTGGGCAACCTTAGAGGTGAAACCATCTAATCAAGCAGCACTCGCTCTTTACCAAAAGTTCGGCTTCACTGAAGCTGGACGGCGTCGAAACTATTACAAAGACACTGGAGAGGATGCTCTGATTCTATGGCGGGGGGGTCTGAAAACCCCGGAATTTGAGAAAACAATGGCCGATTTTTACCAGGAAATTAAACAGCGCTTGGCAGCTATTGACCTGGAAATTGGTTAATGGCTAATAACTAGAAATGGCATCGGAAGTAAGTAAATAACTGTTTCAATTGCTGGGAGTTGTGTAAAAATAAACGGTGGGCTGATTTACCTGTGCTAGAATCAGCTTACACGGGCATGCAACAGGTGATGGGAATACGCCATGTTTGAACGCTTTACAGAAAAAGCCATTAAGGTGATCATGCTGGCTCAGGAAGAAGCACGTCGCCTAGGTCATAATTTCGTAGGCACAGAGCAAATCCTCCTGGGTCTGATCGGAGAAGGAACTGGCGTAGCTGCCAAGGTCCTCAAATCTATGGGCGTAAATCTCAAAGACGCTCGGATTGAAGTTGAGAAAATTATTGGCAGGGGTTCCGGCTTCGTTGCTGTCGAAATCCCCTTTACCCCCAGAGCAAAGCGGGTTCTGGAGCTATCCCTAGAAGAAGCTCGCCAGCTAGGCCATAACTACATTGGTACAGAACATCTGCTACTAGGGCTAATACGGGAGGGAGAAGGCGTAGCGGCTAGGGTTTTGGAAAACCTAGGAGTAGACCTGTCTAAAGTCAGAACCCAAGTTATCCGAATGTTGGGTGAAACGGCGGAAGTCACAGCAGGAGCCTCTCAAGGTCGTACAAAGACTCCTACTCTCGATGAGTTTGGCTCGAACCTAACCCAGATGGCTAGTGAAGGCAAGCTAGATCCAGTAGTAGGACGGGAAAAGGAAATAGAACGGGTAATCCAGATATTGGGACGCCGTACCAAGAATAACCCAGTATTGATCGGAGAACCAGGGGTAGGAAAAACGGCGATCGCAGAAGGCTTAGCCCAACGAATCGCTAACAATGATGTTCCAGACATTTTGGAAGAAAAGCGAGTCGTTACCCTCGATATTGGCTTACTGGTCGCTGGAACCAAATACCGGGGTGAGTTTGAAGAACGCCTGAAAAAAATTATGGATGAAATTCGTCAGGCATCTAACGTAATCCTGGTGATTGACGAGGTTCATACCCTGATTGGTGCAGGTGCAGCTGAAGGCGCAATTGATGCGGCAAATATCCTCAAACCAGCCTTAGCAAGAGGAGAATTGCAGTGCATTGGAGCGACAACTTTGGATGAGTACCGCAAACACATTGAGCGGGATGCAGCCCTAGAACGTCGTTTTCAACCAGTAATGGTCGGTGAACCATCAGTAGAAGAAACTATTGAGATTCTATACGGCTTGCGGGAGCGCTACGAGCAACACCACAAATTGAAAATTTCTGATGAGGCTCTCGAAGCAGCAGCAAACCTCTCAGACCGTTATATTTCCGACCGTTACCTGCCAGATAAGGCCATTGACCTGATCGATGAAGCAGGAAGCCGAGTGCGTTTGATTAACTCCCAGTTGCCCCCAGCAGCAAAAGAGCTAGATAAAGAACTGCGTCAGGTCCTAAAAGAAAAAGATGATGCGGTACGCTCCCAGGACTTTGATCGAGCTGGGGAACTACGCGATCGCGAAATGGAAATAAAGGCGGAAATTCGCTCAATTGCCCAAAGCAAGAAGAGCGAATCTCGGGGTACTGATGACAGCCCAGTTGTAGATGAAGAGGACATTGCTCACATTGTTGCCTCTTGGACTGGTGTGCCGGTACAAAAACTGACTGAATCAGAGTCAGAGAAACTACTGCACATGGAAGATACCCTGCATCAGCGCCTGATTGGTCAGGAAGATGCGGTTAAAGCCGTTTCCCGAGCAATTCGTCGAGCTAGGGTAGGCTTAAAGAATCCCAACCGTCCTATTGCAAGTTTTGTCTTCTCTGGACCTACAGGGGTCGGTAAGACAGAATTAGCTAAGTCATTGGCAGCTTACTTCTTCGGGTCTGAAGAAGCCATGGTGCGCCTAGATATGTCCGAATACATGGAGCGCCATACCGTTAGTAAGTTGGTAGGTTCGCCTCCTGGATATGTGGGCTACAACGAAGGTGGTCAACTAACTGAGGCAGTGCGTCGTCGTCCTTACACAGTAGTGCTGTTCGATGAAATTGAAAAGGCACACCCAGATGTGTTCAATATGCTGCTGCAAATCCTAGAGGATGGGCGGTTGACTGACTCCAAGGGTCGGACGGTAGACTTTAAAAACACCCTGCTGATCATGACCTCGAATATCGGTTCCAAGGTTATTGAAAAGGGTGGCGGACAACTGGGCTTCGAGTTCAGCGATAATCAAGCGGAATCCCAATATAATCGAATTCGGAATCTAGTGAACGAAGAACTTAAACAGTACTTCCGCCCAGAGTTTCTGAATCGTTTAGATGAGATTATCGTCTTCCGTCAGTTGACCAAAGAAGAAGTCAAGGACATTGCCAAGATTCTGTTAAAAGAAGTGTTTGGTCGTTTGTACGAACAAGGCATTACTCTAGAAGTCAGCGAGAAATTCAAAGACCGTTTGATCGAAGAGGGTTACAACCCCAGCTACGGGGCCAGACCATTACGCCGAGCAATCATGCGGTTGTTGGAGGATGTGCTGGCAGAAGAAATTCTCTCCAGTCGCATTAAGGAAGGAGATATTGCCTATGTTGATGTCAATGAAGAGGGTAAGGTGCAAGTCAGTCGTAAGGAAAACCGAGAGCTTTTGCCTCAAGGAGTTGAGTAAGTGATTGTAGGGTAAAGCCCCTACTTATCCTGTGCTAACTCCCCTTAATCCCCCCTTACTAAGAGGGGGGAAATTTTTGGCATTGTTTATGACAAATTACCAGAATAAGTACGGAAGAAGCTAAAAAAGTGCTACCAGTATTAAAAATGGCACTATAAGAGTTTATAGGATAATGGAAGACTTTTTTAAAAATGTATCTCGTTACCCACGCTATCTAATCAGTATTACTCTAGGGATATTCTATTCCGTGTTTTTGCTGGTAAAACCACTACTGAACCGCCCCCTAACTGCGATCGCATTAATTGGCATAGCCGTAGGAGTTTCTCTATTCATGGTTTTCACCCTACGTGGGATGCTCGGCTTCAGTCCGGTTTAGACTAGGTTTAGACTAGGTTTAGACTGGGTGCGCGCAGCTTTCGATGATGCCCATACTTTAACAAAGGGAACGTCATGACTACAAATCGCCGTGTTTATCGGGTTTCCTCCCTAATTCAACAGGAGGTTAGTCAAATGTTGCTTAACGATATCAAAGATGACCGGGTCGGTAGTGGGATGGTTAGCATTACCAACGTTGATGTCTCTGGCGACTTGCAGCACGCTAAGATCTATGTCAGTATCTATGGCACTGATGAGGCAAGATCTAAAACAATGGCTGGATTAAAATCAGCTACAGGTTATGTCCGTCGAGAACTAGGTCGGCGGATTCGCCTGCGCCGCACACCAGAGGTGATGTTTATTGAAGACCGTGGTCTCGAAGGAGGCGATCAGATGCTGAACTTACTGAATCAGCTTTCTCAAGAACGCCAGAGCAAGCAACTCGAAGACGATATTTCTGGAGCACAAGCTTGAATTCTCTCCCAAAGTCACTGCCTGATCTAAATAACCTTTCCCTAGCAGAACAGGTGGCGCAAATGGTAGTGGTTCGAGCATCCGGCTACCTATTTGATCACCAAATTCAGTATCCAATTTGGGAACCCCCAGCCGAGCAATTGCAGCGTTGGTTGCAAGAGTTAGGTATTGGGGGTGTTATTTTACTAGGCGGGAGTGCTGTGGAACTCGCCCTCAGGTCGAAACAACTCCAAGAGTGGGCAAAAATTCCCTTACTCATAGCTGCTGATATTGAAGAAGGTGTGGGTCAAAGGTTTGCCGGTGCCACTTGGTTTCCTCCACCGATGGCACTGGGAGCGATTGCCCAAAACGATCCTGAGCCAGCTTTGCAGTATGTCCGTACCATGGGAGAAATCACGGCTACTGAAGCGTTGGCCATTGGGATTAACTGGATCCTGGCACCAGTTGTTGATGTCAACAACAATTCCAAAAATCCTGTTATCAATGTCCGGTCGTTTGGTGATAACCCTCAAATCGTTAGCCAATTGGCTTCTGCCTTTATCCAAGGAACCCGACAGTATCCAGTCTTAACCACTGCCAAGCATTTTCCCGGTCATGGGGATACCGCGACAGATTCCCATCTGGATTTACCAGTCTTGCCCCACTCACCCCCCCGACTAGCTACGGTTGAATTGCCTCCCTTTACCAATGCGATCGCTGCTGGGGTAGATGCCATCATGACCGCTCACCTCCTAATTACAGCTTGGGATGACCAACACCCCGCCACCCTGTCTGAGCGAATTTTGACTCAACTGTTGCGCACAGACTTGGGATTTGAAGGACTGATTGTGACAGATGCTCTAGTAATGGGGGCAATTGCTAATCGCTATGGTGCGGATGAAGCGACAGTCATGGCTGTAGAAGCCGGTGCTGATATTCTCTTGATGCCGGTTAATCCCGAAACAGCAATTCAGGCAGTGTGTCAAGCAGTCGAACAGGGACGCATCTCACGGTCGCGGATTCAGGCATCAGTAGAGCGGATAAGTCGTGCCAAACGCAAAGTGGGGTATCACTGTCAAAGAGAGGGTTTAGAGGAACACTCCGCTGCACAACAAATACCATCTCTACAAAACCCGCCCTCACAACCTGTCCTGGAGTCGGGCTTAGACGATGATCCAGCTCAACAACCGATAACATTTCAACCCAACCCCAATTGGCTGTCGCAACTAGCTCAACCAACCACAATCACGACTGTAGCCGATATTCTCCAAGCTTCCCAGATAACTAGAGGTTTTCTAGCTTTATCATCAATACCCAGCAGCAGTAATCAACCGTTACGTAATCTAATTTTGGTCGATGATCTCTTAGCTTGTGACTTTTTGGGGCAGCACACACCAGCAGTCGCTTTACCAAGAAGGCTGGGTTACAAACTCCAACTGGTTGATAGTCACACTACCCTACCTTCGGAAGTAGTAGATAATTTTGTTGGTGCTAAAACTACTCTGCTACAGCTATTTATCCGAGGTAACCCGTTTCGGGGTAGTGCTGGATTGACAGCAGTAGCTAGGGCATGGCTTAAGATGTTGTTGAAAACTGGGGATTTACAAGCTCTCGTGATTTACGGTAGTCCTTATGTGTTAGAGCAGTTCCTTCCAGAGTTGCCACCGGAAACACCATATGTATTTTCTTACGGGCAGATGCCAGCAGCTCAAGCGATCGCTCTTAAAGCATTGTTACCGGAAAGCCCAACAATAGATACTTTTGTGAGATTTATTTAATTTTTAGGGAGTTTTAAGCTAATTTCTGCTAATTTGCCCCTCTACAGCTTGATTAGAGGAGAAGATGGATATGAACTACTGCAAGACCTATAGTAAATATTTTTTTTAATAAAACCGATATTATAACAGAAGCATATACCTCTGGTCAATTAATAGGAGTTGACAAAATACCCAATCCAATCTCAAAAAACACCGAGAATTCCAGCTTTACTCCTATCCCCTATTCCCTGATTATTGAGAGACTCTTTATAAAAGACTATTTATAAAGTAAATCTTAATACAGCTAGAGTAATGAAAATGGGTGGGTTACGGTGGACAGCTCTGTTATAAGATGAGCTTTTATCTTGGTGCGCGTTCACGCTTGTCGGGAAACCCGACCGGGGTCGGATCGCTACAGCACTCGCCCCCTATCCCACCCATTTAAGCTTTATTTAACAAACAGTCTCTAAAATATATCCGATATTGTGATTACTTAACCAATGCAGACAGGTTTGACAGCCAGGTGGTCCATAGAGAGACAGGGGGTTTGAGAGGAAGGTAGCTCCTACAGCCAATGACCAATGGCTCAGTCATAACCCAGTAGGCATTTTAGCTGAGCATGGGTTAGACTTTGACAACTTGCCCAAGGTATTTGAAGATCCTTATCAACAAATCTTGGTCAATGGTAACTTCTTATACTGAAATAATTTTAGTTCACAGTAAATAAATTTGGATTAATATAATCGTATCCCCGTTTTTTAGATCAAGCTGATAAGATATCCATGAGTGTTAACACAGTGCCATCTACCCCTTCTATCCGTTACTCAATCGATGTGATCCAAGACGAAGCACGTCGCTTGGTGGATAAAGGATTTGTCAGTCGTCAACAGCCCATTTACGTTCTTTGCCAATATATTCCAGCTCGAGAATGGCTGTGTGTGGAGTGTGAGCTAGAGCAGTGCGAATTCCTGCTAAGAGACCGCATTGCTGACCTGATCGGTTCTCAACAATGGGAAAATGACTAAGGGACCTCAGTGACACAGCATAGAAGCTGATCCTTAGACAAAAAAGTGCGATCAAGTCGGTAACCAGCAAAACCCCATCAATGCCACCGATAAAGGCTATAGTGACTTACCGGATTGGTTGGGCAACCGTCAGCGGTTGAGTAGATCTCAGCAAACTTCAGGGAATGGTGTTGGGGAGTAACAAAGCTGCCATTTTTAGTAAAAAGCCTTGAGTTGATGGTATCTCAGCGCTGAGTGGGTAAATCCATGTTTATGGGAACAGAAATGTCAGAGATTGAGCGGAGTTTCTGTTTCCCGTGCTTGATTTCTTGCCTATTAGGCTCCCGCTCTAGTCTCCCACTCAGACCTGAGTTTTTTCACGCTCCGCGTAAATCTAACTATTACTGTCTGATTTACGCAACTCCTCTAACTCCTTACGAAGATCAGCAAGTTGTGTTGTCAGTTCCTCAATATCATCCTGTGCATTGGACTGAACAGGATTGTTAGATGATGGTGCAGTAGGATCACTGGAGGTACCTGTTGTCGGTGGATCCACGGAATTACCTGGTTGATTCCACATCTGCTCAATAAAACGTCGGGCTTCAAGTTCAGTAGTCTCTCCTTTTTCCGCCCACTCAGTCATCTGTTGATTGAAATCTGACTGAAACTGAGCCAGACTTTCTTCACGCTTGTCAGGGTCTTGCAGGGTTTCAACGAAAGAGGCTGTTGCCCCCAAGGAGGCGCGAAACCCAGTTTGCAGTAATTCCAGGAGATTGTTGGAGTTCATTTATACTAACGATTTCCCATAAATTTTTTCTTAAGAACGTCCCACGGACGTGCAGTTCATCTGCTATGGAAGAGCCGAAACGGTTAACAAATTCTTCCCCATCTTAACCATCTCCCCCTGTTGCCTCTGACCCGCCTGTTGCCTCTGACCTTAGTTTCTTGAGAGACATTAGGCAGGATCTGACACGACAACAGTTGCTGGAAATGACACCCAAGCCTTCAGCTGACTTGTTCCAAATACAGGTTAACATCTTCTACCACACGAGTCAGTTCAGCTTCCGTACTCAAGCGGATGCGATCATCTCTGAGAGTAATTAAGACAATAGCCGCAAATGGAGAAGGATAGATATTGGGATTGCAGAAAATCTCAAGAAAGACATCCCCAGTAAATTGGTACTCCATCGGTTTTTGAGGCTTGGGTCTACCACCACTAGATACCTGAGCAGCAGCTTTCAGACTCTGCATCAGTTGGTAAAGCTCACCTTGCAATTTTTTGGCAGCATCGGCGGTGAATGGAAAAGACACCGAACCATCATTAAGATTTAATTTAAGTGGTATAGCGGACATAAGGCAAATCTGAGATGTTATCGATTGTTTGTTAATCGTTGTTGATAAGTTAAGTCGGGAAAAATAAACGAAACATTCTACCCAGGCGATGCAGTTCACGTCAACGGTCAACGGTTAACTTCAAGGGCAAAAAGATTAAGCCCTTATTATACTTTCCTATTGGGATTATACTTTCCTTTGGGGACTAACATCGGTCCCCAATGACTATTAATCAAAGTTGATAATCAAAGCTGAGGCTCTGCTTGGGACGTGGTAGCCAAGCTTTTCTCTTTGTCCCGCTTCCGCTTTTTGGCATACAGCTGAATTGAGGCAGCCATTACTATAATCATCGCAAGAATTAACCAAGAGGTAATATCTGTAGGCAAACTGTTCTTAAACACTGCCAGTAAAACAATTACCATCAGCAAGACAGTAGGTGCCTCATTGAGAGCACGAAACTGCTGACCAGTCCAACTGCATTCATTGGCAGCCAGCCGTCGCATAATCCTACCGCAATAGAAATGATAGACCAGTAAAAGGGCTACAAAAGCCAGCTTGATATGTAACCAACCTTGCTTGAGCACTTCTGGTTCTGTTAGCAGTAAACCAATTGCCATCGCTACCGTTACCACCATACCTGGGGTAGTAATTATGTGATAGAGACGTTTTTCCATAATCTCATACTGATTTTTGAGAATGGTTTGGGCAGGTTCGGGCTCTTGTGAAGCCTCTGCATGATAGACAAACAGACGCACCAGATAAAACAGACCGGCAAACCAAACCACTACACCAATCAAGTGAAACGCCTTGAACCAGAAATAAGCCATAGATTGTGTCCTCCATTATTACAACAGCGTCATGCAGCTCAGCAGTGTCTAGCCTCCTGACTTCAGCTATAGCGCTTGTCGCGTATCAGTTATCAGGTTCTTGAGGGAAGTCCCACGAATAATCATATACTCACGGTCCTGAGCCAAATGCCTAAGTTTTCCTTGCTTCAAAAGCTTAGTAGACCAGAGCTGATCGCTAAATGCTTACGATTATCTCATGTCTTCTTTAACTCATACAAAAACCATACAGAGTCAAACAGATAGATGAACCATAGCGTAAACCTGGGGTTGAGACAATGGACAAATAAAAAGCGATGCAGAGGTGCGACCCGTGGCGAATTTAATTCGACGACTGTAAGCACACCATTACGGTCTTGGGGTAAACCCCCACTCGCGCTTTGCATGGCTGACAGGGAAACGTTTTACTTAACCAATGTCAAGCATATGATTAATGCCAGCAGCATGCGAGAAAAAAGAAGATCACCTCGCCAACAAACCTCTATTTCTTATCGATTGGCTGGTCTCCTCTCAGCTCGTCAGCCAGTCGTTAATATTAGTAGAGGAGGTTGCAGCATTTGCAGTGAAAAACCTATCCCAGTCGGTCAAGTTATAAAAATACAGTTTTTCTTGCCACAAAATCACACAGTTACTGCTACAGTTAAAGTCATGTGGTGCAAAGGATCTAAAGGAAATTCTCTAGGAAACTATAGAGCTGGTTTAGAGTTTGTAACAGTCTCACCAGACAATATAGATTGTCTGTTGGGTCTGCCAGCAACACCTATTTCAACGCCTCAACTTCAGCTGAATAAGTTACTAAGAAATTATCCGGCTAAGACTTCTAACACCTGCTATACCTAATCCTCAGACTAAGTTGCGCTTCCAGAAAAGATATTACCCTTTTAACAGATGACGGGTGATGGGATTAATGATTAATAGGGTAAGCAGTTACTACTGATTAATTTTAAGTATTAATTTTAAGTAAACTTGGTATAAGTTGCAATCAAATATAGTTCATGTCTTTATGCAGTCGCTCATTGAAGTCCCCCCTATGAGCGACTGCATCGCTTTGTCAACGTGCTCATCAGGAGTGAACATCAAGGACAGTCAATCTTAACTATTAGACCATTTTCAGTTATTAAGGCTAAAGATGATTGACTGGTAATTGGGAAGAAGGTAATTGGGAATTGACCAAGGAATTACCGATTAGCGATTACTACGAAACAGTATGTATTTATAACAAGCGTACACAGAAATTAGAATTATCTGATTAGTTATTTATACTGATCAAATTATACTGATCAACTTAATGTCAAGGAACACAAACCAGCTTGTGGTTATTAAAACGATTGACGTAGATAAGCCCACTAAATTCAACTAATATTTACAACTTAATAAGGTTATTATTCACAAGTTTATGCGTTTAATTTAGTTAATTGGTGACCAAATATTTACTGGGCATTGCTTTCAGAGTAAAAAATCTGTTGATAAAGTCAAATTTTTGCCCAGTAAGGCGATAAGCAATTGGGGGTTATTGAGCAGACTATCTACAGAAGAGCTCTTAATCAGTGATATCCAATAAGTTAACTGCCATGGACTATATCAAGGTTCATGGCAGTTTTACTGTATGTACTTTTGATTTAATTTTTAATCAGTAATTATAACATTTTTTTGATATTGATATACCCCAAAAAAAAAGTATACATAAATATACAGAAATCATACTAAATCAAACCTGAACGCAAACGTAAACGTAAACCTATGGTCTAAAGAATAGATTTATACACAGCAGGATCGGTAATCTTACCATCTGCTATCATTTCAGAACTTCACCTAGCACAACTTCCTTAGGAGTTGTTACAGTGAATTAAACCCTTTGCTTAGTTGCATCTACCTTTATATAGATTTATGAGTACTGAACAATTAAATCAAGTTATAGAAGCAATAATTTCTGGCAAGTATTCTTGGGCTTGTGTATTGATATTACGGTTTTCTGGCTACAATCCTTTGCAATATATGCCCTATCGAACTTACAATCGGTTAATCAAACAAAACTATAACTTAGGCAATCGGAATAAAACCTCATCCTCTCAACCATCAAAAATACTCAACAGGTGTTAATCATTAAGACAAGCACAATAATAAATTACTGAAAAATCCTAGGCCCTAGGCTGTAGACTTTAGATATTAGGTATTAACTCAGGCATTAAGGACTAAAAGCATTACTCATTCACCAAACTCCTAACACCAAACTTCTAACCCCTAACCCCTAACACCTAACACCAAACTCCTAACACCTATCTTTCAGGAGATTAATTTGACTAACACTCATCTACTCAAAGAGCGTAGGAAATTTCCACGTCATATAACCTTACTAAATTATCAGATAGAAGGACTGATTTCCGAACAAAATGATTTAGTAGTTAATCTGAGTCGAGGCGGTGGCAAAATTTACATTAACAAACCATTAAAAACTGGGGAACATAAAAAAATTAAGTTTTGCTTACCAGGAATAAGTTACACAGCTACTTCTATGGTTAAAATTGCCTGGCAAAGAGAAATTGGTTTAGATTCACCAGCTAAATATGAAGCAGGATTGACGTTTTTAGATATCTCACCAGTCAAGCTTAATACACTATTAGAACGGAAACAACTTATCTTCAGCAATCACTTTCAGTTCAAAGTATTACTGAAAACGTTTGCTGCTGCTGCCTGCATAGTTTCTGCACTTGCTCAGTTAGCTAGTAGTCAAACCGTTGCACCAGGCACTATTCTGAATATTTTGCTGGAGGGTCTTAATGATCGTATCTCTTGGGTAGCAAGTCAAAATCTCACTGATGAAACTAGCTTGAGCTGGCAGCAATCTCCTAGGCAGCATCCGATTGGATTTCACTTTAATCAGTCTTTAGTGAGTGTTGATGATTTAGAGTCTGCTCCTGAGCCAATAACGATGGCTAGTTTGGTATTATTAGGTGCTACATTTCTGATCCCATGTCGTGACCTAGACTAAAGTAGTAATAGCAAGTTAGCTTAATTACCTATGGTGGTAGGATTAGATTAAGGGGTAAAGTTATGATTTTAAGCTTTCTGTTTGTTTTGCCTTGTTTTTAAAGTTTTTTTATTAAAAAACTATTATTTTTTATTTAATAATGATAGTTTTATTTATGGCAGTTAATTTCGTTTAAAACTATTATTATTGTTGATAAACTACCATTAGTTAGCTACAATATAAATATGAGCACTTAGGTTAAATCCCCTGCCTTTAGGTGTAAGGATTCAGGTGTGGAGAAAAGGGATGAGGGAAGGAGGTTGGGTTAAATGACCCGATTGAGCCATAAGAGCTTGCTCGTTCGCGTAGCGTGACCAAAGGTCAAAAAATCCATCACCGACCGTTTTTGAAAACGGCAAGTTTGGACAACGGTGAGTAAATTAGCGGTCTGCTCGAAACGTTCGAGAGAACGAGAGCCACCACTAACCTTACGCTTGGTCACTGCCAAACGTAAAGACCTCTCGGCGAGATTATTATCTGGTGGAACTTGGGGATGGTCTAAAAAATACCACCATTGGGAAGCCTTCTGTTTGAGAGAGCGCAGTAACTTACCTGCTTCGGCTCCTGCCACCGACCACCAGGTTTCTAGAGTTAACTGTATCTGAGTTTTGAATTCCCTAACCCACTGTTGGTACTCTGTCTCATCGCCATTTTCTGGCCAGAGGCGATAATGGCGAAAAGCTTCATCAATCAGACTCACGAGTGCTTCTCCAATCGCTCGGTTGTGTAGTCCAGGCTGTTTGATTAACCTCAGAAAATGACGACGTAGATGGGCTAAACATTTCTGTTGAGCGCTGACTGGATAGCCATTATACACATTCAAGTCATCACTACTAAGAACACCCCTGTATTTACTGCCCAACTGAGATTCCAGTTCGACACGTCCCCTGGTGTCAGCAGCCCGAAAGAGACAAAAATCTCGATTGCTAAAGAACCTATCCCACTATTTGCGGAAAACGTGATAGAGTGAAAATCAAGCAATAAGGAAAAATCGAACAGGTAAATGCCAGGAAGATTTGAAGGATTAAGTGACATAGAATGGGAACTGTTCAAAAATCTCTTGCCCTGTGAACCACAAAAGCGAGGTAGAGGTATGCCCCATGTACCTTTCCGTTACGTGTTAAACACACTGCTGTACATTTTAATCACAGGATGTCGTTGGTGTGATGTCCCCACAGGAGAACAGTGGGCATCAAAAAGTTCAGCACATCGATGGTTAAAACGATGGCAAGAAAATGGAACTTAGCGAAAAAATACAAAGTGGAGTATTGGCCCTCGCAGAAAATCAAGGTCTGATTAACTGGAATTATGGGGCAGTAGACGGCTCTTTTTCCCCCTGGCAAGGGAGGAGGTGAAGGAGTAGCCTATGGATACAAAGGTGCATGGAGTGTTGATACACACCATCACAGAAGGTAATGGTATGCCCATGGCAAATCGCACCACACCAGCCAATGGCAGTGAACCGGAGCAGGTTTTACCATTACTCGATAGCATCAGGGTTTCTACGGGCAAACGGGGTCGTCCAAAGAAAAGATTCAGAGTAATAGCCGCTGATAAGGGTTACGACTGTAAACAGATAGTTCACTGCACCAGAAAACGAGGTATCAGACCTCAATTCCCCAAAAGAGTTTACCAGTCTAAGAAACGTCGAGGTAGACCAATCAAAGATGATACACCACGGTTTCAACTTTAACGTTGCTTTGCCTGGTATCAAAGAAAATATCGACGTTTGGTCGTTCGTTGGGAACGGCAATGTGTTGTGTTCGATGCTTTTGTTGCCAAGCGCCACTATTCATATGTGGATTACTAAAATTCTATTAGTGGGATAGGTTCTAAAGACCCACAGCCATTCCTTAATGCCTTTTACAGGCCAAGGAGTTTCATCTACATGAATAGACGGTTGTTCTGTTTTTACCCATTCTGACAATTGCTCAACATGAGGTTTAATCGCCAGTTCAACCCGTTGATTGGTGTTGACTAAAGTCCCATTACCGATCTCAATCTTGCCCAATTCCCATAACATCTCTTGTTGTTTTTTATAGGGGAGATGTCCATAATTCCCTAACCATCCCAGAAAAGCTTGTAGCTTGACCCCTAAATCTTGTCCGGGTATCATCTCAACAGACCAAGAGGCTGATGTTACCGCACCACAGCCCCTACATTGACAATGGTAACGATGGTACTCAACTACCTCGATTGGTTTGTTCACCAGTTGGGCTACTTGTTGAGTGTCTACCAATACAGGTTGATCTAAAAATTCTCTTTGACCACACTGACTACACACAGACGGTTGCAAGATTTCGGTTCGGTCTATTCTGGAAAACCCTTTACGAGTTTTTCCCCGATGACCTGGTTGTCCTCCGGGTTTTCTCTTTTTGGCCTCAGAGGTGGGACAATCCTCCTTTTTTAGGGCTTTTTCGGATTTTTTCAGTAGATCAGTTGATGGGGGTTTGGAGGAAGTCTTACTATCGTGGGTCCCGACTCAGCTTTAATTTCTCAATTTCTAGCTGTAGTTCCTCAATCACTTTCTGTTGAGTCAATAGCATCTTTACCAGTTCCGCTTTTGACAACTGGTTTAGGCTTTCTGGAGTTAGCGGAACTGGTGAGTGACTCATGTGTTTACTTTACCCTAGTTTGCTTCAAAGTCAATCCCGCAGACTTTAAAGAAGCTCCCTTCTTTGGCCTTGCAGCGATCCCTGTGACCTGAATCCTTACCTTTAGGTAGGGGATTTCTTAATGGTATTAATTAGTAAATTTACAAAGTATAGGGGTTTGCGAGTTTTTAAGTACATATTTATGGGTTTTTAGGGAACAGGAACCCACCCCTAACCCCTCCGAGGAGGGGAACTTCGGAATTGGGAATAGAGCAGTTGGCATCTAAACTAATTTATTTATTCTTGCCAATTAAGAAGTGGACTTTATCTTTTTCACCCCATTTTTATAATTAACTTATATACAAATCCTTATAAATAACAAATAATCAGTTAACTATTGAACCATACTTGAACATGAACACACCAGGTATAAATTCCAGGTTGAAGCTTATTTGCTTGTTCGCGTAGCGTGGCCTACGGCCTTAAGGCCAAGGTTCAGAAGATAACTTTTAACCTAGCAACCTAGTAACCTGGTAATAGCATTTCAGTTTACATATTAATTGTAAACATTTATGGAGAGATGGGGGGATCCCAAGCAGGGCTATTTCATTCTAAAAAGTGCCAAAATATGCTTAAGCCCAAATTGGCATTTTCTTTGTGCCTGAGCCATGTTGTCAAACCCTGCATCTCGATAAAGATTCAGAGCTAAATTACGAGCGATCGCCCTTCTTTGTACCAGAGGAGTTGTCCTGATACGAGATTTATCAACACCGCTGAGTGACATCAACAGACATAATGAACTTTGTTCTAATCGCCCCAATAGCCTCGAATCCGCTTGGGCTTTTGTTCAGCCGTTTCTTTCAAGTCAGAGATATAGTATCGGATCTGGGTCAGAAAGCGTGTTTGTAGTAATCCGTCGGGACTGAACTTGAATCACGGTAGCTAATCTTTGCCTTGAAGGCAAACCTTGGGTAACGTGGGCTTATACTAACACTTCGTTTTTCTATTCGACCGTGTCCAATATTTATCTGTTCAAAAGATTGCTGAGGAACGAACTGCTGCTGGGCGGCTGCAACTCGTTTTGGTTGGTTCACATTACGAGGGCTGCATTAGAGTGATTCCCACTATCGATGATCAGCTGACAAGTTTTTTTTGGGTGTTTATAGCATCAAAGGCAAAAACCACGCCTTTGAGCGAAGCGTGCTTTAATCAACTCTGGCACTGCCTTAATCTCATTCGTTTTTTTGTCTACCTGATCTCGCTTGAGAATTAATCCTCTCTCTACCAAGTAGGCACTCACGCTCCATAATTGCGGGATGGCGATCGCAATGTGGATTGTCTTGTTCGACCATAAATGACCCTCTCAAAACTTTCCCATCTACCCCATTAGTCTCTCCCGCTTCCGGAGTGATCTCGAAAAAGCAAGCTAGCCTTGCTGAATAATCGGAAGTTACCATGTTCAGTAACACTCGGCGGATTGTGCTGTATGATGGCAGTCTGTTGACTTGAAACAATTGGCTCAACTCCTCACGATTGTTTCAATCCAATCAGCGATCGCGCTTTAATCCAATATTGCCCTGCAGCGACTGCGCTGGGTAAAGATAGCCAGACATATAGCCACTGAGTGTCTTCTTCCCTGGCCTCTACGAGCATCTGGTAAATAAGAATTGGCTTCTAAAATAGCAATTTGACCCATCGATGTTGATTCTCTTGTGCCCTTGTGCCGGGAGCAGGTCTTGCGTTGCACAACAAATGAACTATGTACCATCACAGCAAGCTTAAACCCATGAGGGGGCATAAGATTTAGTACAAATGTTCTGCATAAGGGACATGCTCCCTCTTGTGCCTTAGCATCTTATCTTACCATCTAGAATGAAATAGCCCTGGGATCCCAAGAGAGTTAATTGAGGCAAATGCAAGTTGTAAACAATTCCGATACTATCAGATTTGATATAACCTATAACCTATAACCTATAACCGGCAACCTGTAAGGGATAACCTGTAACTTGTAACCTGTAACCTATAACCTATAACCTGTAACCTGTAACATCCTCAACATCTGTAGCTCGAATAAATCAAATTGGGATAAGGTTTACTTTATGAATAAGATTTAAAGTTATAGCCATAAAAATAAAGGGATTATAAATACGGATTTTGTACAAAAAGTATTTATACAAAAAATCTACATTAAAAATACATTTGAAGCTTAATTTAAACCTGATGAAAAACACGAGCTTCCTAGGATAAGTTTATAGCAAAAAAAATGTAATTAACTTATTGAGCCACCATGAACAACCGTATGGCTATCCCATAAAACCACAGTTTGCTCTTCCAATTGTATCACTATTATGGTCAGCTTTTAGAAGTTTGTTGAGCTGGTTTTGCAAGCTCAACAGAGTCGCAGTGGTAAGTACCTGAAAATAAATAAAGTTAACGTTGTCAACAATTGTCAAGGCATTGAATTCCTCTCTGTTTCGTGTTGCCTTGTTCGAAGTCCCTTTTTCTTAACAGTTTACTTTAATTTTATTATACTACTTAACCGCTTAACCGCATCTATACTGACAAACCCGTACAACTGGTGGTAATTCCTATATTTTAGGATTTTTGTCGGAAATCAGGCAATTTATGCCATCGCTAGAGTTGCTTAGCTCAAAGAGACACAAATTAGCTCTCCAGCTAAATCCGAAGTTGGAGTGACTTTTACAGAGATATGACCAGAAGACCTTAATCACTCGTTAGTACCATGACTCAATCCACGGCAAAGACCTATTCCCGTCTGAAAGTATTTCTAGCAACTACTGCGACTACTTTGGTTGGTATGCTGGCGACTACTGGTGTAGCTAATGCAGCTAGTATCACCCATACTCAAACCATTGATTGGCAACCGACAAGTGTTGATACATTTTTCATTCTTCCCAAATTTGATGAGGCTTTGGGAACTCTCGAAAGTGTCACGATTGACCTAATCGGATTTGTCAAGGGAAATGCCCGTACGGAAAACATGGAGGCCTCTGAGAGCACAGTAACCTTGGATCTGGCATCTAAAATTGGCTTAATCTTGAGTGAACCTGATATTACCCTAGTTGAAGTGATACCTCTAGTTTCAGAACAGGTTGCTCTGGATAGCTATGACGGTGTACTTGATTTCGCAGGATCTTCTGGAGTCACATTGCCTGAGCGTGAAGCTTCGGATAGCACAAGTAATACGTTTATGTCTGGGGACTCTGAGTTGAGTTACTTTTTAGGATCTGGAGACCAGGACTTTATATTTACAGCGCTTGGTACTTCCACAGTAACGGGTGCGGGCAATTTGCTTTCTGGGTTCCAGACAGAGGTAGCAGGCGAAGTTACATTGACCTACGAGTACCAGTCGGTGCCAGAACCTACCAGGAAAATCTAGGAGCATCATTTCCAGGCAGTTCCTGGTAGGCTCTGGCAGAAC
>NZ_MKZS01000001.1:7025859-7054451 GCF_001942495.1 Moorena bouillonii PNG | reverse complement strand
TCACTGGTGGCAGGATGCCAAGGCTTAACAGTAACTATTTAGCCGGATTTCATATAAGCCTTGCTGTAAGCCTTGCTGTAGACTTTGTTGAACTTTCTCCTCTCCCCAAGGTAATAAATTTCCAGAGCTATCCCACCACCGTAACCAATAGTTGGTAATTTCTGATTTTTTGCCGTACCATACTCCTAGAAACAAACCCATGGATTCAATCCAGTAGCGTCCATTAGCATCAGGTTGTTGCAGGGTATAGCTTCCTGAATTAAGCGATCGCATTTCGACACTTCCCGACGCTGGGTCAAAAATCACATAAATTGGTACTTGTAGGATTTGCTCGTAAAAGTACCATTTGCCATAGGGGTAACGGGGGTTAATGGAATATTCTCCTTGCTCCTTCTCGGATAAGAATTCCATAACCACTGCTGGTACCTCTCCTTCGGTGTGAGGGGTATAGCTCCGGCGAATCACCCCTGGTAACACAGGAAACACGGAAGGTACATAAAACCAGTCCGGTGCTTTGACTACTGTTTTACCGTCCACATTGGCACAGAGTCCAAAGTTGGAAGCAATCAGCATTGAATTATTGATAAATCCGGCTAATTCCAGAATCTCTCGGAGGATAGCCGCTAATAAGGGATGATAGAGATTTTCCACTGGGTCATCGGGTAATTGAAATTCGTCGGGGAGTTTTTCCCATCGGATAATGGGTTCGGCTTTCGTTTGAGTCATAGCCCTATCGGGTGTCTTTATATCCTTAAGGTAACGAAAAATTTAACTTTGCTTGTTTGAAGATAGTTTTGAAGAGACTGTCGAGTTTTGAGGGTTTAGTTTTGAGTAATAACGACAGGTTTTCAAATTCTATTATATTTATAGATTATAATTAATTTTAACTACTAAATTCTTAAAGACTAACTAGTAATGATGCCCAAAAAAATTGAAACTGCTACCTATGTCGCAGCAATGGCGGAACTCCTTGATTTAGACCTTAAGCCCGAACACCGTCCTGGTGTTATCAAAAACTTCTCTAAAATTTATGCGATCGCATCTCTAGTCACAGAATTTAGCTTACCTGATGATATCGCAGCTGCTCCTGTATTTGAACCTTAGGATGCTGATAATTTTTGACTATCAAATTATCTAGTTTATTGGTTGATCAGCGTTACTCAATCATCATAATAGTTGAAATTAGGATGCTAACCGTGAACCCAACTGATGCCATTGGAATTACCACTGCGATTCGAGAAGGTCAAGTCACCGCCAAAACAGTCATTACTAACTGTCTCGAAAAAATAACTGTCCGTAACCAATCCCTTAACTGTTTCACAACGGTTACCACTGACCAAGCTTTATCGGATGCTGAAGATATTGATCATGCTATTGCTAAAGGGAACAATCCCGGTCCATTGGCAGGAGTTCCTTTTGCGGTTAAAAACTTATATGATATCGCTGGCTTAATAACATTAGCTGGGTCAAAAATTAATGCTGAAAATCCTCCTGCTTCCCGTGATGCTACTGCTGTAACTAAACTCAAACAAGCGGGTGCTATCCTAGTTGGAGCATTAAATATGGATGAGTACGCCTATGGCTTTGTAACGGAAAATAGCCATTACGGTGCAACTCATAACCCCCATGATCTCACTCGCATTGCTGGTGGTTCCTCTGGCGGCTCGGCAGCAGCAGTGGCGGCGGGATTAGTACCGATCACTCTCGGTTCCGATACCAATGGTTCGATCCGGGTACCAGCTGCGTTGTGTGGTACTTTTGGCTTCAAACCTACCTACGGACGATTGTCTCGGGCAGGGGTTTTCTTGTTTTCAGCTAGTTTGGATCATATCGGTCCGTTTGCTCGTTCTGTACGGGATATTGCTACTATCTTTGATATCCTTCAGGGAGTAGATCCCACTGATCCCGTTTGTAGCAATCGTCTCCCAGAACTCTGTGTCCCCCAGCTTAACGAGGGGATTGAAGGGTTACGGATTGGGGTTGCTGATGGCTATTTTTCTCAAGGGGCAGAACCAGAAGTCTTGGATGCTGTCGCTAAAGTCGCTAGTAGCTTGGATGTAACTGCCTCGGTTACTATCCCAGAAGCCAAGCGAGCCAGAGCAGCAGCTTATATTATTACGGCTAATGAAGGGTCAAACCTGCATTTGGACAATTTGCGTAAACGTCCCGATGATTTTGACCCAGCTACACGCGATCGCTTTTTAGCAGGTGCCCTAATTCCAGGGACTTGGTATATTCAAGCCCAACGGTTTCGACAATGGTTTCGCGATCGCGTTCGGGAAGTCTTCCAAGATGTGGATATTATCCTCGCTCCCACTACACCCTGTGTTGCTCCCCTACTGGGTCAAGAAAAAATGGTCATTGCCGGAGAAGAAGTTTTAGTTCGTCCAAACTTAGGATTATTTACTCAACCCTTATCCTTCATTGGCTTACCGGTCTTATCAGTACCAATTCACCGTCCTGGTCAAATGCCCTTAGGGGTACAAATTATTGCTGCACCCTACCATGAAGCAATGATTCTTAGAGTTGCTGCAGTGCTTGAGGAGCAAGGTATCGTTTCAGCACCGATTGTGTCTTAACAAATCGATTATTAAGACAATATTCTGTTAGCGAAATAGTTGTCTCATCACACATTAAAAAAGAAGTATAAAGAGTTAAGTATCAAAAAATTTTATCTAGCAGCATGCTCTCCCAGATTAAAGAGTTAGCCCAAGAAATTGCCCCGCGTCTGATCGAAATCCGCCGTCATCTCCACTCTCACCCAGAATTGAGTGGTCAAGAACACCAAACAGCGGCTTACGTAGCTGGGGTCTTATCCTCCTGTGGTCTTCATGTACAAGAAGGGATTGGCAAAACTGGTCTTATCGGTGAACTGATTGGTGGTACCGATGAGCGATTACTCGCCCTGCGCACTGATATGGACGCTCTACCCATCACCGAACAAACTTGTCTGGATTTTGCCTCACATCAACCGGGAGTCATGCATGCCTGTGGTCATGATGTCCACACCACCGTAGGCTTAGGCACAGCTATGGTTCTATCCCAACTCGGAGAAAGGTTTCCTGGTAATACTCGCTTTCTGTTCCAACCCGCTGAGGAAATTGCTCAAGGTGCAAACTGGATTGTTAAAGATGGGGGAATGAAGGATGTGAGTGCTATCTTTGGTCTTCACGTTTTCCCATCAATTCCAGCAGGGTCTATTGGTATCCGCTATGGGGCATTAACAGCAGCAGCGGATGATTTAGAAATCGTAATTATGGGAGAATCGGGTCATGGAGCTCGCCCTCACCAAGCTATTGACGCGATTTGGATTGCTGCCCAGGTGATTACCACCCTCCAACAAGCTATTAGTCGCACCCAGAACCCATTACACCCGATGGTCTTGACAATTGGACAAATTAGTGGTGGGCGAGCTCCTAATATTATTGCTGACCAAGTGCAGCTAGTAGGAACAGTGCGATCGCTTCATCCCCAAACCTATGCTGGCCTACCCGATTGGATTGAAAAGATTGTGGCCAATGTCTGTAATGCTTATGGCGCTCGCTATCACATCAACTATCAGCGGGGAGTACCATCGGTACAAAATGACCTAGCCTTAACTCAGTTGTTGGAAGCAGCAGCTAAGGAAGCTTGGGGAAGCGATCGCGTTTTAATCATACCGGAAGCCTCTATGGGTGCGGAAGATTTCTCAGTTTATCTACAACATGCTCCTGGCAGCATGTTCCGCCTCGGGGTTGGATTCCAAAATAAAATAAATTACCCACTGCACCATCCTCTGTTTGCAGTGAATGAATCGGCTATTGTTACCGGTGTCGTTACTCTCGCTTATGCCATTTATAAGTACTGGCACCAGGACTGTTAATTAGGGATTGGTGAAAAAGTTTTGGTTACGAGAGGCAAGAGGCAAGAGGCAAGAGGCAAGAGGCAAAAGGTTTAAGGGGGTGGAATTTTCACAAACATCAGTTCAATTAAATGCATTAGTTTTGATAGAGATTCGACTTATTTCTTCCACTTTATGAATCTTGAATAGTCCTCAAAACCTTAATAAATCAAGGGTTACGACTTATTGAATTAGCCATAGTTATCAATTTAATTATACAGTTAATTTTAGCGCTTTGCTACAATTTTAAGTACATATTATGTTTTTTTGTTGCTTGTTGCCTGTTGCTTGTTGCCTGTTGCCTGTTGCCTTTTGTCTTTTGCCTGTTGCCTGTTGCCTGTTGCCTGTTGTCTGTTGCCTGTTGACTGTTCCCTGTGCCCTGTTCCCTGTTCCCTTTAGCATGCATGCTAAAGCCCTAAGACTGATTTAGCAATATTGAAATAAATCAGCACACCTAAGACATCAACAACTGTTGTAATAAATGGTGCGGACATCAGAGCTGGGTCTAAGCCTAGGTGACGGAACAGAAACGGTAGGGCTGAACCGGCAATTGATGCTAAAAGTGCGATCGCAATCAGACTCACTCCCACCGATAGGGCTACTAAAAAATCTCCTTGTAACCAGTAAGCCCATCCAGTGGCCATTGTACCCAAAATTACTCCTAGTAATAACCCCGCCAGTGCCTCTCGCCAAATCACTTGACCGGGGCCTAAGTCACGAATTTCATCAGTATTTAAGCCGCGAATCACCACCGTAGAAGACTGAGCTCCCACATTCCCACCAGTGCCAGTGAGTAAAGGGATAAAAGCTGCTAGGGCAACAACCTGCTGCAAAATAGACTCTTGAGACTTTATAATCGTACCCGTAACCGTATTAGTGAGTAACAATACAAATAACCAAACTACCCGTCGGCGGGCAACTGTGAATAAATTGGTTTGAAAATAATTATCTCCTTCCGATTGGACACCACCACCAACCGCGTACATATCTTCTGTTGCTTCCTGCTCCAAGATATCAATCACATCATCCACAGTGACAATACCCACTAGACGCTGCTCCCGGTCAACCACTGGTACAGCCAGGAAATCATAGCGTTGGATCATCCGTGCTACCTCTTCCTGGCCCGCATAGGTATAGACATATACCACATCACGAGTCATAATTTCACCCATGGTGGTCTCGGTGGCAGAAATCACCAAATCCCGCAGGGAAACAATCCCAGTCAAGTGTCGAGAGTTATCGGTTATATATAGGTAATATACGACTTCCGAGGCTTTGGCTAAGCTACGAATCTGCTCCAAGGTCTCGCTAACCGTCAAGTTTTCCTTGAGGGAAATATATTCAGGGGTCATGATTCGCCCTGCTGTTCCCTCCTCATACCCCAAGAGCAGGGCTGTCGCTCGGCGTTCTTTAGGACTTAACTGTGACTGCAAACGTCGGACTACCTTAGCTGGTAACTCATCAAACAACTTCGCTCGATCATCTGGCGACATCTTATCTACGATATCCAGTACCTCCTGATGTTTAAACTTCTCAACTAGAGACTGTTGGACACTGGAGTCAAGATTTTCATACACCTCAATGGCCTCAGATTTAGACAATAAACGGAAGGCAATCACTTGCATTGCTTCTGGTAATCCTTCAATCGCTTCCGCAATGTCTACTGGTTGTACTGGTACCAGCACTTGCTTAGCACCCTGAAGATTACCTTGCTCCAGCAGTATCTGCAGTTGAGAACGCACCAGCTGTCGCAGTTCACTACGCGAGATTGTCTGGAGGGAAATTTGGTTTTCAGTCAATGCAAACCCTCCTCTTGAGTAGGTTTTACTTGTTTTTCAGTGCTGACTCAAGTCTAGATGCTTTTGTACCTGCTCCAAGACTCATCGGTAATTGGTAATTGGTAATTAGTACTTGGTAATTAGTACTTATTAAGTAGTACTTAGTAATTAGTACTTGGTAATTAGTCGGAAATCAATAAATAAATGAAATTATATTAAGAAATGTAAAATACGAACCATTTTTACTGCTAATCAGGTTTCAGTTAACTTAACCAAAGTTAACACAGTTATCAAAACCTTTGTTTCTTAATTGGTCACTGACGCAACTATCCTTTGGATTCCGATATTCACCAATGGCACTACTTGAAGCATTTTCCTCGAAGAGTATTGTCACCGCAATAGTTATTTGAAAGTAATCCCATCAAGCTAGATTTCCCTGTACGTGATCCAGCCCGAGGGAAATTAATTTGTTAATAAAAATAGTGATATTCTTCCCCTTCTTCCCCCTATCTCCCTGTTCTGGTGTTTTACCACTCAAATCGGATTGCTATCGATGGCCTTTTGGCCTTTTGGCCACGCTACGCGAACGGCCACGCTACGCGAACAACTGGTCTAGTTAATAGTATAAATGTACTATTGACGTAGTTTTGGTTATAATGATGAGCACAAGCAATTATTATAAATTGCTACCATTTAAGGTTTTTTAAATTATATTTGCGAGTCTAATTATGCTTGATTGTCTCAATGCGGCTCGCTACTTCATCGTAAAAGCTCACGTTGACATCTTCCCACCGCTAAATTGTAGATTATAGCGGGGGTACCTCGCGACTCACGACTTAGGTTTCTGTTTCCTTCTCCCCTTGGGGGAGTTTTTCGCACTAGCCTTCCGAGACTTACTCTCTTTCGCCGTAGGCGACGCTACGCGAACGGGTCTTACAGTCGCTCCACAGACTGACACGGCAAGCCCTGCCGCCAAAATATTAATTGATGCGTTGATATCGCGATGCTCCGTAGGAGCCGCTACGCGAACATGGTGAGTGTTACAAGATGGGCAGTCCCATTCCCGGATGTTTAGTGGTAAAGATCCGACGCAATTCAAACATGCAGAACACAACTTGCTACTGGGGAACCATCTATCAATCGAAACAGCTTTCCGGTTGTACCACTCTGACTTGTACTTAACCTGACGGATTATTTCTGCCCAATTAGCATCACTGATTACCTGAGCTAGTTTGTGATTTTTGACCATGTTTTTTACAGCTAAATCCTCAAACGCAATCAATTGGTTTTCTCTGACCAGTTGAGTGGTTAGCTTGTGAGTAAAATCTCTTCTAGCGTCCTTGATCTTTGCGTGTATCCTGGCCACCTTTAACCTTGCCTTTTCACGATTGTTAGATCCTTTTTGTTTTCGCGACAAAGCTTTTTGGTATTTACCCAGTCTTTTTTTGAGCCTTTTAAAATGCTTGGGGTTGGTAATTTTATCTCCGTCGCTGGTTGTAATTAGACTGGAAATTCCTAGATCAAAACCAATTTGTTTATCCGTTAAAGGCAAGCTCAAGTCTCTAGGGTCATTGAACCTAATTGAGATATGCCACCGTTCGGATTGATCTAAGCTGACTGTAACGGTACTTGGATTGCAGTTTGCAGGTAATTGACGACTCCAACGAATAGGCAAAGGTTCTTTGCATTTAGCAAGATAGATTTGACCATCTTTCCATTTAAATGCTGATTTTGTAAATTCTGCACTACCACCGTTGCGTTTATTCTTAAAGTTCGGATACTTAGCACGACCTGCAAAGAAATTAGTAAAAGCATTTTGTAGATGCCTCAATCCTTGTTGAAGTGGAACACAACTGACTTCATTCATAAAAAACAAGTCATCCTGTTGTTTCCATCCTGTCAACCCATACGGAAGTTTCTTTATAACTAATTCGTTTTTGATGTTCGTACCATCCTTTTGTTCTAGCATCTAATGCTTTGTTGTAAACAAGTCTTACACAGCCTAGGGTTCTCCTCAACAGAGTCTCCTGTTCAGGGGTTGGGTATAAACGGTAACGGTAAGCTTTTTCTACCATGCTTACATTGTAAAGTATTCCTTGTGAAATGTTAACTAAACAAATTAGTCATTCTTCCTTGGAAAGGAAGACAGAAAGATGACAACCCTCTTAACAGTGTAATCCAACAAATTCTAGAGGATTAGCTTTTGCGTTCCCGTAGCGGTTCCAAGGCCCATTCCATTTCCCTAGTTGCTGCTCTTGGGACAGATAATGATCTGTGCCTCTGGATTGACTCCAATTCCAGCAGCTAACAACCAACTGCTAATCAATACTAAACTAGAGTAGAGAGAAAGTAGGCGCAGGTGGTTGCGGATTCGCATTTTTCTGCGAGTCTGAGGAAAGTCCGGGCTCCCGAAAGACCAAACTTGCTGGGTAACGCCCAGTGCGGGTGACCGTGAGGATAGTGCCACAGAAACATACCGCCGATGGGAAGCATAAAGGTAGAAGGCTCCAGGATGAATGTATTCTTCCGGCCTTTTTCCTGATTCTTTCACAGGTAAGGGTGCAAAGGTGTGGTAAGAGCGCACCAGCAGCATCGAGAGGTGCTGGCTCGGTAAACCCCGGTTGGGAGCAAGGTCGAGAGGAACTACGGTTGGTCTTTTACCAGTTCCGGATATGGAGAACCGCATGAGGCGTCTGGTAACAGCCGTCCTAGATAGATAACCACCCTCTTTAGTAGCTTCTTGATGGTTGCTAGGGAGAACAGAACCCGGCTTATGTCCGACTTTCTCTCAATTTAGCTATTAGTCGTTAGTAATGAGTACTCCCAGCAGACTCTGGTTAGTCACAAAGGACTTTCCGACTCACGACAACAGACAGCCATGACCATCAAAGATCCCCGTCGTCAGAAACAATTAGAGAAGTTAGTTCAAAAGTTAGGACTATCTCAGACAAAAGCTGTGAATTGGTCATTGCTAGATTTAGCACTGACTCACTGTAGTATCTCAGCAGAACACAACTATGAGCAGTTGGAGTTTGTTGGTGATGCTGTAATACGTTTAGCTAGCTCAGAATGGCTATGGGAAAATTATCCCAACTCTTCCGTTGGTGAGTTTGCTGCTATTCGTTCCGTACTAGTAAGCGATCGCATTCTGTCTCAACTCGCTCGCAGCTATGGTCTAGAGCGTTATTTACTGGTTTCCAATAGTGCCGCTGGTAACAAAGCTGGGGAAACATCCCGGTTAGCTGATGCCTTTGAAGCAGTATTGGGAGCATTATATTTAAGTACCCATACCCTAGAATTAGTCCGTCCTTGGCTAGACCCTCACTTACAAAAACTGACTACTGAAATTCGTCAAGACCCAGCCCGCCAAAACTACAAAGATGCTCTTCAGGAGTGGACTCAAGCTCACTACAAACTGCTCCCAAAGTATCATCTGACCGAAAACCTGCAAGTGCATGGGGCAAACAACCGCTTCACTGCCCAAGTTTGGCTAAAAAATCGACAATTAGGTGAAGGTACAGGAAGATCGAAAAAAGCTGCGGAACAAGCAGCAGCCAAACAGGCATTTCTGGAATTGAGAGGGCAAAAATGAAAGAAACCGGAGTAGCGATATTGGGAGCAGGTCGCTGGGGGAAACACTTGGTCAGGAATTTCTTGACACACCCTGATGCTTGCTTAGTGGCAGTGGTTGATCCATACCCAGAAACCTTGGCAGCAATTAAAGATAAATATAACCTCGCTCCTGAGGTACGTTTGGCAACAGATTGGGAATCGATACGAGATCTACCAACAATTGAGGCAGTGGTAATTGCTACTCCAGCAGTTACCCATTACACCCTAATTAAGGATGCTCTACAGCAGGGGAAACACGTCCTAGCAGAAAAACCCTTAACCCTTGATGTAGCTGAGTGTCTAGAATTGTGCCACCTGGCTCAAGAAAAGCAGCGACAGCTCATGGTTGACCATACCTATCTATTTCACCCAGCGGTCAAGCGGGCTCAAGAGGTTGTGAACTCGGAATGCTTAGGAGACTTACGCTATGGATACGCCGCCCGTACTAACTTAGGACCAGTACGTCAAGATGTCGATTCTCTCTGGGATTTAGCCATTCACGACATTGCTATTTTCAACCATTGCTTAGGACAGCTACCTGTTCAAGTCCAAGCTACTGGTAGGGTGTGGCTACAGTTTCAAAAAGAGTTTCAAGTTAGCCACTTGCCGGTTAAAACAGAGTTTCAAGTTAACCAGTTGCCGGTTGAAAGTTCTGAAGATAACCAAGGCTGTAGTCAATCACTTACCCCTCAACAACCCGATAACCTTCAACCTCCTAACCTTCAACCTCCTAACCTTCAACCTCCTAACCTTCAACCTCCTAACCTTCAACCTGCTAACTTTCAACCTTCAACCCCTCAAGGATTAGCTGACTTAGTTCAGGTAACACTTACCTATCCCACTGGCTTCCAAGCTTTTATTCATCTGTGCTGGCTCAATCCAGATAAACAGCGGCGGCTTGGGATTGTAGGAACACAGGGAACCTTGATTTTTGATGAAATGGTTGCCCAAGCACCCCTAACTATCCAACATGGTTATTTTGAACAGAACGGGGAGTACTTTATCCCTGGTGGTCAGCATCGTGAAGTTCTTGATCTCGAATCACTTGAACCACTTTATTCAGTATGCGATCGCTTTCTTAACAGTGTCCGCTTGTCCCAACCTTCATCAATATCATCTGGCTGGGTTGGTGCTCAATTGGTACACATTCTCAGTTGTTTAAGCCAATCCCTTCACCAAGGAGGAGTGCCAGTTACTGTTCCCCAGTTGCCAGAATAATTAGCTATTCATTTCCCCTTGAGATGATCATGACAGGTTAATGCCCAGCTTCAATGCTGGATTATTTTCCCAGCGATCCGCGACATGGGCATAAATACAAGTTGTTCTGGGATCAGCATGTCCCAACAAATCTTGCACTTGCCGTAACTCAGCACCAGAACGGAGAGCTAATGTACCTGCGGTATGTCTCAAGCTATGGGCTGATATAGTTCTTCCTGGTGTTTGCTTAAGGTTAGTTTGCTCTAAATAGCTATCCACAACTAGCCGAATCCCCCGCCGGGAAATCCGCTTGCCACCCGCCCTGTTTCCAACAGCTATAAATAAAGGACTCGATGGTTTGACCACTTCCCCATTTTCTGCCCTTGCTTCGAGATAAGCCATCAGCAACTCAGCAAGATCTGGTGTTAATGGCACTATTCTAATATTACGCTTGCCTTCGACCCGAATTCCCAGATTACCCCCCTGCTTAACTACATCAGAGACATTTGCCCGATGTAACTCAATGCTACGGGGACCTTCCAATATCATGATTGCCAGCAGAAGTTTATCTCGCTTTGCCTTAAGGCTACCATCATTGGCTATAGCTGCTAACAACTTCTCAACTTCAGGCTTTTCCAAATAGGTAATCCTTGCCGCCGGGTCCAGCTTTTCCCGTGGCGGTTTCACCCCAAGGGCTGGATTGATAGTAATCAGTCCTTTTTCCACAGCAGCTTGATAAAAACGCTTGACAACTGACAACTTTAGTGATACCGTCGCTGGCTTAAATTTTTTAGTTTCTACCATCCAGCGGCGGTAACGCTTAATGTCCTCTTTAGTAACTGCAGCTGGATGAAGATTTATGCGATCGCACCAGTTCACAAACTGCTGAACCTGGCGGCGGTAGGTATTGACGGTATCAGCTGCAGCATCTCCTGCTGCCACATCGATATCGAGGAAATCAGCAAAAGCCTCCAGTAGGTTTGCTGTAGTAATGGTCAGGTGGTCAGGTTGAGGGGTGATGTGGTTTGGGGTATGAGTATCCACGGTGCCATTGGTGCCATTAACGTGAAGTTGTTAAGCATCTAGTACTATTATAGCCTCTTTAAGTACCGATAATCCCCCAACTCGGCGTTATACAAGCGTTTCTCAATGTAATACCAAATCCGTTTGTCAAAACCCCTTTATAAAAATCGACAAAATCTTTGTATGCCAGGAATCTATGGCTATGCGGATAAGGGGGGTATGGGAACAGGATTTGGTATAACTAATACTCCTGGGGATTAAGATGTTCGGAAGTCCTGGAAAGGTAAGTATAGCGACCGGGGAATCAGAAAGATTTGGCAAAGTATGCAGAAGAGGTGGGACTCAGTAAGCGCATTTCACCCCATCAGTTGCGTCACTTTCTGCTCACTTGGTTGAAAAAAACAAGGGATTGATGATGCCCTCATCCAACCCTATTCCGGGCATTCTTCTCGACAGTCATTGGAAGTGTATTCAAGACTGAGTATAGGGGAAGTTCAAGAAATTTATGACCAAGTGATGGTGAAGTTTCTTGTATGAAAGGGTTTCAGGTACTTTGGCACTTCGTGATAGCTTCTCTAGCATTACGCCTTGAACGAGGATTTCAACAATGGAATTGATGCAGTGCTGGATGGTGTGGACTTTGAGGGAGGCATTAGAGCCTATGCCGACCTGATTGAAACGGCCTCAGGGAACAGCTGTTTTGTCCCTGCCCTGTTCATTGGCACCATTGGGTTGATAAATTCCGATTGATTGGGGATTGGATGGCGTGAACCACCTGGTGTCAATCTTGCTTTTGTTGGTCGCGCGTCTAGCGTATCAGGCTCCTTTGAGGTGTTCGTTCAAGTGGGAGTTGTTGATAACTATCAACCATCAATAAGTTTACTAGTCCTAACGAAAGTATTGTAATCACAGCTACAGAAAGCAGCATCATAAATAAAGCAGATACGGGATCAGCCAGAATCATAAGGAAAATAGATGAGGGATCAGTCAGATCAATAGGATTGCTTCGTCTACGCGAGGGTACATACGGTTTTTCTTCTGGTCTTGGTCGTGGTGGTCTTGGTTCTGGTTCTGGCACGCGATAGTTATCACTGTGCTTATACATCAGCCTTTTTACCCGAGAAAGTTCAACGTCGTTACTGAAATAAAACCATTCGGTACCTCCTCCGGCAGTGCTGGCATGAGATCGCAATATTGCATGGAGTTTAGACTCCACTTCACTCGGTCGGCTTGTTTCTATTACATATTCGATGGTCAAAGGGAAGTCGTTACCAGTTTGGAGTTCTTTCAGTCTTATCTCTGGACTCCTCTTTGTTTTTCCTATTTTGAATGCGCCGGTAAAGTGCCCACTACTAGGGTTTATCTTTGCTATTAGGTAGACGTATGGCAAGCCTAGGTTGTTCTCCTTTGTATCGTTCTTTAGCGATCGCAGTGACTGTGAAAGGCTCAGGGGAGTGAAGATTGACCGGGGCTGGTATCCGTTGTGATTACGGAACCTCACCAAGGTGGGTAGAGGGAGTTTGACACTCCCAAATCGGTATGACCTGTTCAAAGCTCTTTCTAGACTATACCGAATAAGGTTCCTACGAGGCAAGGTTACCAAGGCTGAAGCTCTGCGTCTTGCTCAACTGGAGCTGTTGCAGAGCGAGGCATTTAATCTCCCCCTTTACTGGTCGGCTTTTATTTTGCTGGGAAATTGGTTGTGAGAAGTAGGGAATAGGGTGTAGGGTGGCCAAACCTTCCATTTTCCGGAAAGTATCACAAACGACAACACAGCCACAACCCATTCTTGACCTTGAACGCCACAAAGGCAAGGCAGAAAAATTGCCAACGATTTCCGGAAAGCAATTCTCTATTCCCAAAAGACAACTTCTGGATGTTGGCGTAATGCTAGAGAAGCTGTCATGAAGTGCCAAAGTACCTGAAACCCTTTTATACAGGGAACTAACCGGCCTACCGGCTAAGAAGAAGTTTGCTATCCATGCATGTATAAAGGGTGCGCTTGTAGGTAGGCGAATGAATAGCATTAACGACTGGGTGTATGCTATCAAGAGGCTCAAGAAAAATGTGCCCAACAGCGAGGAAATAGAGTCCACGGAGAAAACTCCTGAACCACCCTCTGAAGAATCTCCCAAACCACCTTCTAAGTCCATGGCTAGCAGACTGAAAGAATTAAAGCAAAAGTTCACCGAATTAACCGGGGTTCCAGCTAATAAGAGATCAGCTTTACTCGTCTGCGAGGAAGGCTCACTTGAAGGCAGGCGGATGATGAGCATCGTAGACTGGGAACACGCGATCTCGCAGATCAAAAAGAGGTTGGTTGATGTGGACGAATCTACTCCTGTGGCAAGTCAACCCGAGCCGGAACAAGCAGCTACAGAAGAGTCCGAAATCAGGGTTGCATCTACTTACGAATTAATTTGCACTCAACCCGAGTACATTGCTGAAGCGATCGCAGAGGCTGAAATCAAAGTCGGAAATTACATGAAATTAATAAAAGTGTTCCATCCGGATAGCAGCAAACTTCCTAAGGATAAAGCTGAGTCAGTTTCCAAGATACTAAATAACGTAAGAGATAAATTGGAACAACAAGGTTATGATTTATCATCAGGACAACCACTCTCAAAAGAAGAGCAGATCGAAGATATCTTCAGAGACAACCCCTCTGACTATGGAGATTCTGGGGAATTCTAATGTCAAACTGTCAGAGGAAGAGCTGACGGATCGTATTGATTCATATTATGAATTGTTTCCCAAGGATTTTCAAGATGCGTTAGATTCGAGGCGTCATTACAGAGTAAAAGACGATCGCAGGTTTAGTCTCGTAAGCGAAAGAGAATTCGATGAAGTAATAAATTCAGTCAATCCTGCCTCCAAGCCAGGAACCATAGTCGTCGAATACAAAAAAGACTGGCTAACGATAGATGACATAAATGAATGTATAGTTACTCGTGGTTACATCGAACTAGCAGAAAAACATTTAGATGATTTTACTTTCTTTATTTTTGTTTCAAAAGGGGCTTCTAGAGAAGTAAAAAATGTGGCAAAGAGACTCAGTGAAAGATGTGGAGTAGAAATCAAACTGTACTCATATTTTGAATACCTGAAAGGTATAGCAAAGAATTATGCTAAGTGGTCTGTCGATCGCCATTCCGAACCAGACGTAGTGAAACTCATCTATGATATTTATTCGTTCTATAGATATTCTGATCAATGGTATACGTCCGTTATGTCTACCGTAAGAGACTCAAGGAAAAATTCGAGATCCGAAGATTTTAACAGTTCTTCGAGTGAGGCAGCTAGGAGAAAGTCCCTCAAGGAAGTAAGACAGCAATTCACTCAATTAACTGGTTTGCTCGCTAAGAAACGGTTCGCGCTCAAAGTCTGCAAAAAAGGATCTATAGATGACTTGCGGATGATTAGTATAGCAGACTGGGAACATGCGATAGCTAACATCGACCAGAAATTATTAGATATCGAGCGATATACCTAAAACAGCCCCTGCAAGAAAACTAAAAAGATAGTTGACAATAGGTCTTTTTTTACCCCTATGCAAAAAAAACTCAGGTGTGTAAGCAGACCTGTCAACTTTATGTACTTGGAAATATAACCGATACATTACCTAGTTCTAATTCCAGGACTCAACTCTGTTCCTTTACCAGAATCCCGACAACGGAGCTACTTCCCACCAGACTCAAAACTATTGCGTAAAACTATTGTGTAAACAGGTCAACTGAAGTACCAATAACGCCCATTAAAGGAATTAATTATTTAATCACATTGCAATTAATCAATCGTTAACATCAAATTAGAACATCAAATTAGTGAGTACTAAAAAGCGATTGACCGTAGGTCACGCTACGCGAAGGCATTTCAGTGGCCGTTGTGCAGAGAGATGCCCAAAATAACAAAAAGGACAACAAGCATTCTTGATAATGCTTTGCTGTCCGTGAAGGGTTGAAGATTTAAGGTGATCCAGTTGTTCGCCTTTGACGTTCGGTGAAGGGTAGGTTATCCGGTTGTTCTTGCCCAGGTGTGCGGTATAGAGTAGCTTATACCAGGCTGGATCCCTTCTCCAGAAAATCCAGTAGAATACGCTGATGAGCAGGACCAAGGGGTCGCACCTGACCAGCCTTGGCAGAATAAGACTCGCCCTGACGAATCTGCTCAGGAGTCAACAACCCCATATCCCAGCCTTCCCCTAAGACCAACTGTGAAAGTTCCACGGTCAGGGGTACTGCAAACACATGGCGGAACACATGGGGTTCAGGATAATGGCCAAACAAAGATGCTGAGGGTAGTGCATAGCTAATTTCCTCCAGCAATTCCCGCTTGAGAGCTTCGATTGGGGTTTCTCCGGGTTCAATGTGTCCCCCAAATAAACCCCAGAAACCAGGGTAAAGAATACCAGGAATATTGTCCCGTAGCTGCATCAAAAACTGACCTTGCCGATATAGAATAGCGATCGCTACTTGAACTTGCTTACTGCTCATCTGTTGGTGCTGGAAGTAAGGGGGACTTAGGTTGATAGACTTGCCGTTGTAGCTGCTCAAGCTCTTGAATAAATAATTCACCCAAATCTTGTCCAGCAATGGGAATGCTTTGAAATTGAGGCTTACCTTGGATCAAGACTTGATCACCGATATTGGGCAAAGTTCCCTGAGAGACTACCCAAATGGTACTAGTAGCATCTTGGAGTTCATAAGCATTCGCATCTAAAAGTGGTGCTTGATTAGTAACTTTACCCCGAAGGTAAACTGTATCGATAGTATTCTGATTTTGTGGTATATCAAGGATTTTTGTGACCTTTACACCAGGGTAGCTAATATTAAGCTGATGAATGCCATTATGGGCTAAGGGACTACAGCCAACAGTCCCGGCTCCTACAAGTAAAACCCAAAACGGTAAAAGAGTTGACCAATACTTAGTTGGCATATTGAAATCCTATGATGTTTTCAGTTGTCAGTTGCCAATGAACTCTGTTTGGAGGAGTGAAAAAGGAAGTAGGTTGAAACATAAATGTTCGTTCCCCAGCCTCAAGTAAGTCGCTCCATGCATCTACAATGTTCTAACCCAAGTAGGCAGCATCTGTACACCCGTCTACACTGTTTAACCCAATTGACCAATGACCAACATACTCGATGGTAAGACCATAGCTAAAAAAATTCAGACCCAGCTGCAAGAACAGACACAGAAGCTGACGTTGAAACATGGACGACCACCTGGATTAGCAGTGTTGATGGTAGGTGACAACCCGGCTAGCGCTGCCTATGTTCGTAATAAAGAGCGTGCCTGTGCTAAAGTGGGCATTGCTTCTTTTGGTCGTCATTTTCCCAGTAACACGTCCCAAGCAGAACTCGAGGAAACCATTAACGCCCTCAATCAAGATCAGCGTGTAGATGGAATTCTGCTCCAGCTGCCCTTACCCGAACACCTAGATGCTGTTTCATTACTGCACCAAATCCATCCGGATAAAGATGTTGATGGATTACACCCTGTTAATCTAGGTCATCTGCTGCGGGGAGAGCCTGGTTTACGTAGCTGTACACCAGCAGGGATAATGCACCTGTTGCAAGAGTACCAGATTAATCTGTCTGGTCAAAAGACAGTAGTGGTAGGACGTAGTATTTTAGTAGGTAAACCTCTGGCACTAATGCTACTAGAAGCCAACGCTACAGTAACAATTGCTCATTCGCGCACCCAAGATCTGGGGGAGCTGACACGTCGAGCTGATATTTTGGTAGCAGCTGTGGGACGACCTCAACTGATTACCAGTGACATGGTAAAACCAGGTGCTGTTGTAATTGATGTTGGTATCAATCGCGTTAGTGATCAACAAGAAAAATCTCGTCTTGTGGGAGATGTCCACTTTGACTCTGTTCAGGAAACTGCCCGATATATTACCCCTGTCCCTGGTGGCGTCGGACCGATGACAGTGGCTATGCTACTAAATAACACGATCCTTAGTTATACAAATAGGTATTCTTGAACAGTTTTGCTCTTGTGAAGATTGATAACAATCAATCAAGTGAACTACCCCAGCCTACTTTGTTGAGGCCGGGGCTTCCAGCTTGGCCTTTGGCCACGCTACGCGAACACGGAAGAATGCCTTAACTTGGACGGACGCCCACGTCTTGGTCTTACTTCTTCTCCACTGGCGTTATCCTCCCCCGTCCCAGAGGAGGAGAGCATTCTGATCCCTTCTGCTCTAATATTTTTGGCCGCATTACCGTCTCTGTCATGACAAGTTCCACAACTTGGACAAGTCCAAGTCCTTACGTCTAGTGGCAATTCTTTGATTCGATAATGGCAATTAGAACAGGTTTTAGAACTGGGGAACCATCGATTTATCTCAACTAACACTTTTCCTTCTTTTTCGCATTTATAAGACAGGAAGTTTACAAAAGTTCCCCAGCTAAGATCAGATATTGCTTTAGCTAATTTATGGTTACGAACCATGCCCTTGACATTTAGGTTTTCAACTACTACTACCTGGTTCTGATCTACAATCTTCCTGGATAGTTTATGTAAGTAGTCTTGGCGGACATTTCCAATACGTTCATATACCTTAGCTACAATCCGGCGAGCCTTTCTGCACTTATTACTGCCTTTCTTTTTTCGGGCTGCAATACGTTGTTTCTTAGCTAATTTTTTCTCGGATCTAGCTATATGCTTAGGATTGCCAAATTTAGAGGTCTTTTCGCCATCGTAAGTAATAGCAAAATCTTTAATGCCCAAGTCAATCCCAATCACCTTTCCTAGGTGCGCTTGACCTTGGCGAATTAAATTCGCCACGGGTCGCACCTCTGTTGATGGCTTTATTCCTTTGGACTCGTATTCCATCAAAACAGAAGCGTAATATTTCCCAGAAGGATCTCTGCTAACTGTTACCGTTTTAATTTCCCCGTCTAATGGCCGATGAATCACTGCTTTGACAATTCCCAATTTTCCAGGAAATTTAAGGCGATCACCAACTTGCTTGACGTTTTGAGGATACTGAATGGATTGGCGATGGTGGTATGACTTGAACTTAGGATATTTTGCTCTACCTTGGCCTATGGCCACGCTTCGCGAACAAAAAAGTTCTGATATGCACGGCTAATATTGAGACTCACGGCTTGCAGTACCTGGGAGTAGCACTCCTTTAGCCATTCAGTCTCTTTCTCTTTTTTGAGTTTTGGCAGCATAGAGTTGAGTGCAGATTGCTTTAGTCCTTTGCCAGTTTCTTTGTAAGTCTCTATGCAGTGATTTAACGCATAATTCCACCACCAGCGAGCACATCCAAAATGCTGAGCTAATATTTGAACTTGCTCTTTTGTCGGATAGATTCTGACTTTGACGGCTTTATGTTTCATCGCACTCAACTCTTTTATCGACCTTGTTACTATCATATATATAATACAGTAACACGTCAAGACATCGAAAAACTTTTCGCTTATCCTGTCCGTGCTTTCAACAAACACGCTAACCCTACGGGTATAGCGTGGGACTTCCCGCACGGCTAGTTAATGGGGTTGCCTACTTATGCGATCGCACCCAACTGTTTCAGAGTTGCTTTCTGTGCCTCAGTTAATCCTGTCACTCCAGTGATATTCATGGCTTCGTAGAGTCTCGGAGCTCTGAGAATTTTCAGGCACTTGCCCGTCTTAGTGTCCCAAAGCCTCACGGTTTGGTCTTGAGAGCCACTAGCTATAATTTGACCATCCCCACTAAAGGCAACAGAAGAGACCAGATGAGTATGTCCGATGCAAGTGTGGCGGCATTCCCCTGTCGAAACATCCCACACCTTGACAGTTTGGTCGTGAGAGCCGCTAGCGATAGTGTTGCCATCGGGACTGAATGCCACGGAAAAGACCCAATTGTTGTGTCCGCGTAATAGTTTAGAGCATTGACCCGTACTCAAATCCCAGAGGCGTACCGTTTCGTCTGTACTACAACTGGCCAGGATAGTATCCTTAGGACTGAAAGCGACGGATTTGACCCGATTACCATGTCCCTGTAACGTTTTCAAGCATTCCCCTGTGCTGACATCCCACAGCCTCACCGTTTGGTCTGTATTGCTACTCGCCAAGGTTTTACCATCACTACTGAAAGCCACTGACCAGATCTGATTAGTATGTCCTTCCAAAGTGCTGACGCAGTGACCAGTACGCTGATCCCAAAGCCTCACCGTTTGGTCAGCACTGCCACTGGCTAGGGTTTTCCCATCACCACTGAAAGTGACCGAATAGATCCAATCAGTATGTCCGTGCAAAATCTTTAAGCATTCTCCCGTCTTGATATCCCACAGCCTGATTGTTTCGTCTCTACTGCTACTAGCTACGGTTTTACCGTCACTACTAAAGGCCACTGAACACACGTGAGCAGTATGTCCGTGCAAAATACTGATACAGCGATCGCTATGATAATCCCATAGTCTGACTGTATTATCGTTACTGCCACTAGCCAAAGTTTTACCATCAGGACTGAAAGCCACTGGAAATACCCAATCAGTACTTCCCTGCCAAGTTTTCAAGCATTGACCAGTGCCCCAATCCCAAAGTCTGACAGTTTGATCTAAACTCACACAGACTAGGGTGTTACCTTGAGGGCTAAACGCCACAGAAAAGATCTGATTAGTATGTCCATGCAAGGTTTTCAGGCAAATACCAGTGTGGTAATCCCATAGCCTTACAGTATGGTCGCCACTACCAGTAGCTAGGGTTTTGCCGTCAGTGCTAAAAGCCACTGAGTAGACTCCACTACTATGTCCGGTGTGAGTACTAACACAGCTACCAGTCCTAGCATCCCACAGTCTGACAGTGTGGTCATTACTGCCACTGGCTAGGGTTTTGCCATCAGTGCTAAAAGCAACTGAGCGTACTCCACTGGTATGTCCAGTACAAGTTCTAACCCAACTACCAGTGCTAGCATCCCAGAGTTTGACAGTGTGGTCATCACTGCCACTGGCTAGGGTTTTGCCATTAGTACTAAAAGCCACTGATCTCACACAACCGGTATGTCCAGTAAAGGTATTAAGGCATTCAGCCGTGTCAGCATCCCAGAGTCTGACAGTTTGGTCGCTACTACCACTAATCAGGGTATTACCTTGAGGATTAAAAGCAACTGAGAACACTTCATCAGTATGTCCAGTACAAGTTTGTAAGCACCTGCCATCACTGACTTGCCATAACTTTACGGTATGGTCAGCACTACCACTGGCTAAGGTTTTACCATCCCCACTAAACGCAACAGAGCGTACCCAATTAGTGTGACCCTCACAGATTACCAGTAGTTTACCAGTTTGCACATGCCATAGGCGAATCTGAAAATCTGTATCACAGATTGCCAACATCCTCCCATCTGGACTAAATGCTGCCGATAACATATTCCCTAGGGTTTCAGTAAACACTGAGCCAGCCAAGTCACAGCCAGCGAAATTGACATTGTGTAATGTCAGTCCCTGTAGGTTGGCTTGCCAAACTGTCAGGCCAGAAAAGTCATAACCGTTTAAATCAATCTGTAATTGAGTAAGTAAATTAATAGTATTACCACTGACATATCCCATCTGGAGAGTAGATTTTTTAACCCCAGGAGTCGGGGCGCGCAGCATTGAGAGGATTTCCAGGAGATGATTTTCCAGCTGTTTTGTAGAACCAAAACTGGAGAGTAATTTCTCAATAATCGGTTCTAGAATCAGACAGACTTGAGCATCCCGAACATAGTCAGGGGCGCTGGCTTTGATTAGGGAGTGAGTGCGGAAGATAGCGATATTTTGACTAATAATCTCTTCAGGAATCTGCTCGATGAGTCGATTAATCATGTATTCCATGACTACAGGTTGTTGGGTAAACCCAGTTGAGGTTTTCTCAATCAATGACCGCCGTTGTAGAGACCCTACAGCTTCTAAAATATCCGTAGCGCATAGGTAGCAGACAAAGTCTTCTTGCAGTTCTTCAAGAGAAATGGGTTCCCGATTGATAGCTAGCCAGTACATCAGTTCCTTTTCTGTGGAGGTAAGGCGCTGAAAGTGCCGATCTAGTAAATCCCGAATATCATCAAAAATGAATGAGCCTTCCTTTAAAAAATCCAGAAACTGAGCAATATTGCTATCAAAAAAGTCTCTGACTGCACAGGCTACCATCTTTAAGGCTAAAGGATTTCCCGCATAACGCTCAATTAGGGTCATCCATTGGGTGTCATCGCCAATAAAATTTCCCTTTTCCTTAAAGATTTCCTGTCCATGGGTTTCTGGTAAACCTTTGAGTGGGAAGCAGCGAACCGGTAAGGCTTCCCCCTCCAGAAGGGTCAAGTCTTGAGGTGCCTCCCGGGAGGTCATCACTAGGCAGCTGTTGTGGGAGGTTTCCCCAATAGTTCTGAGTAGCTCACCGTATCCAGCGTATCCCTCTCGATAGCCACCGGTGCGAGAACCACTTTCGAGGATCGATTCGGTATTATCAAGAACCAGCAGGCAACGCGCCGTCTGTAAATACTGAATCAATCGCAAAATTTTGCCATCCACAGACGACGGTAAATTCGTTTCCTGCTGCACAGACAGAAATTGAATCATGTCTGCCAGGACTTCCTCTAGGGGCGGAGCATTGCGTAGACTGCGCCAAATCACAAACTCAAATTTATCCTGTAGCAGATGGGCTAACTTCACAGCCAAGGTGGTTTTGCCAATTCCCCCCATCCCTAGAAGTGCCACCAGGCAGCAGTTGTCCTGTAGAATCCATTCCTGTAGGGTATTCAGTTCCTGCATCCGACCGTAGAAACTCCTCGGTTCTGGAGCTCCACCCCAATCAAGATGTCCAATTCCAGCCAGAGCAGTTGTCGATAGCGCTGTTAGCTCCATCTGATCTATCTCAATCTCATCCGGCTCAACTACCTTTTCCCAATCAAGACCTACAGCACTACAAATGGCCATGAAGGTGTCAGTACGAATTGACTGTCTCCCCCAAAATCGGTTTAAGGTTGCCTTAGAAGTAAATGCGCTAGTATACCAAGCTACCGCTGTTTTGTTCCATCTTTTCTGACGTCTAGCTTGGTCTACTAATTTAAGTCCTGATTCAGATGCTCGCACGGAATTCATCATAAGTCCACTCTCTTGCTTTGCTTAACCCCCAATCCATGGGGTCGATCGCTATGGCACCATCCCTAATCCAGCCATCACTATACCTAAATCTTTAATCTATGGGTGAGCAAAAAGCCGCGCAATGTATAAATGTTATCGAAAGTTATGGAATTAGTTAGGCAAGGTTAACTAAGAGGGAATCTGAGGTAAAAATGAGAAAAATCTCAGAAACACAGCATAACTGAAACCACTGAGACAAAAACTGAGACAAACCTGTTTAAATTCTATGCTAGCAGGGCGGGTTTTTAACCTACAGTTCCCGACTCCCGACTCCCGACTCCCGACTCCCGACTCCCGACTCCCGACTCCCGACTCCCGACTCCCGACTCCCGACTCCCGACTCCCGACTCCCGACTCCCGACTCCCTACTCCCTACTCCCTACTCCCTACTCCCTGATCCGAAGTGCCCTTTGCTATATCAGTTATCCTGTTGAGTTCAACCTGAGCCAAATCTGATAAATTACTGAGATAATTCTAAAAAAAACCAGACAACTCACGTGAGTTTCAGTTACTAAGACAAAAACTGAGGCAAAAACTGAGACTTTCGCTTTGTGAGTGTCAGGCACGATAGAAATATCGAGATTGAGCTAAGTGCCATGAAACACTAAAAGTTAGTTTTCCAACACTTAGTTCGATAGGAATCTAAGATTTTGGAAAACACCACATCATGTAATCGAGTCAAAAGGAGTCTCTTATGTCTCTTGGTAAAAATTATCGTTTGGCAAGAATTCTCAAAGGATTAGACAACTATTTTATAGTTCCAATTGACCATGGATTTACACTGGGTCCGGTTAGTGGTCTGGCAAAAGTTCATCAATTTATCAGATCGTTACCGGAGAAAACCATTAGTGCAATTGTTGCTCATCAAGGGATAGCTCGGGCAATCCATCCAGGTTTAATTCAGAAAGATATATCGTTAATTTTGCATCTTTCTGGGTCAACTAACCTATCTCCCGATCCATCTTCCAAACATCTAGTCAGTAGTGTTGAACAAGCCATTAAGCTTGGTGCAGATGGAGTTTCAATTCACGTTAATCTTGGGGCAAAGGATGAATATCGTATGCTCAAAGATTTCAGCCAAATATCAGCAGCCTGTCATCAATGGGGTATGCCATTGCTAGCAATGGTTTATGCACGAGGAGAAAAGATTAAAAATGAGTACGATGCAGATGCGATCGCTCACTCAACCAGATTGGCCTGGGAGCTAGGAGCAGATATTGTCAAGGTCAACTACACTGGCGATGTTCAATCCTTCAGACAAGTTGTTAATGCCGTTGACATCCCTGTTATCGTTGCCGGAGGAGCAAAGAGCAATGCAGATAGCTCGATCTTATCGATGATCAAAGATGCCATCAGGGCTGGCGGTAAAGGCGTTGCTGTTGGTAGAAATATATTTCAACACAGTAATCCCTCATTCATTTCTCAAGAAATTGCCAAAGTTATCAGTAATCCCTATCAGTTTGCCATCAAGGAGGTAGCGTAATGAAATTATCTTGGTTAGACCTCAGAAGCTTTAATGATGTTGACTATAAAGCACTGTGTGGATCTCTAAACTCTGATATCAATGGAGTGGTGGTTGATTCATCAAGTCCAGTCATGGATTGTCATGAATCTGTCTCTCGCATTGCTTTTGTAGACAGCCCAGAAGAAGCGGACGGATGTATCGAAAAGGCCGATATAGTACTGTTTGATCATTCCTGGTATTCTGAAATAACTACTCAACCAGAAACCTACAAATCTAAAGCAGAAATTGGATTTTTTATTCATGTTATCGACGACGATACCTTACAAACTGCTTGTAATATCGCTAGACAGGAAAAATGGGCTGTCATCTATTTTAAAGACACCACAAAAATTCCTCTGGAGATTGTTTTAGCCTCAGCAGACAACACGGATGGGCAAATAATTACCGTTGTCAAAGATATTGAGGAAGCAGAAATTGTCCTGGGGGTCTTAGAAAAAGGGTCACATGGAGTCATGCTAACCCCTAACGGGATTATCGATGCCAGGGAGCTTGGGCAACTGTGTCGTAAGGCCAACAATTTGGAAGTTTCACTGGAAGAACTTGAAGTAACAAAAATTTCCCATATTGGAATGGGAGAACGGGCTTGTGTAGATACTTGTTCTAACTTTGCCAAAGATGAAGGTATACTCATTGGTTCTTATTCCCAAGGAATGATTTTAGTTAGCAGCGAGACCCATCCACTGCCCTACATGCCAACTCGTCCTTTCCGAGTCAATGCTGGTGCTATACATTCTTATTTAGTGTCTAGTGTTAGTCAAACTAATTATCTTAGTGAGCTGAGTTCAGGACACAAAGTATTAGGGGTAAATTGTGATGGCAAGGCACGAGAAATAGTTGTAGGCAGGATGAAGATAGAAGTTCGTCCGCTACTCAGTATCGATGCAGTGTCTCAATCGGGAATTCCGGTAAATGTGATTGTCCAAGACGATTGGCATGTAAGAGTTCTTGGACCTGGTGGTAAAGTCCTGAATGTCACAGAATTGAAGCCTGGTGATAAGCTGCTTGGTCATACTGCGCCCAGTGGACGCCATGTTGGGCTTCCAGTGAAAGAGTCTTGTCTGGAAAAGTAAATAATATCATGTCCGGGAGTATCGATTACCAAAGAAACAACGACAAATAACACTATCGCCCACAACCGGACACGATATCACTTCCTTGGAAACAATCAACATGTATTAGCAAGTAAGAGGGGATTTAAGAATGAGTACATTACTTAGCTTAAATGACTATCAGCCAAAAGACTATAAGTCCAAACAAAATACGCAGACTGAATCGACCTTAGGTTTTAAAGACAAATCGATTGAGACTAACTCAAGTAACCTTGAGGCAGAATCCGACTCTCAAATTTGGGTTAAAGCCCCTGATATCCCTAACTCGATTCATTGTGAAGAAGCTCTTATTTTAGGTCGGGAATCTGAAAATACCTGGCTAGCTTGGATTCCCGATTATGGTCAGATTATTTTGTCTGATAGTGAACTTGCAAATTTGATTTGAATTGTAAAAAAAAATCGGCATTGTTGCCATTACATTATCTGTTAGGTAGTATCAATTATATTTCGACACCACTTTGGATTTAACCTCATGAACATTAACCCAACTATTTTGCCATTGTACCAAAGACTTAAGTTATTCCTTGCCAAGCCATTAGGATGTGGTAACTTTCTCCAGTACTCTGTTGCTAATAACCCTTATCGAAACAATGATTTTTTGTTTTTAGAAAAACCTTTTAAAACATTCACAGGGGAGACCATCAACAGTTTTAGTTTATCTTCCTTAAAAGATGTTGTTGATAACTATGCCTCTTGGTACAGGAAATCTGGTGTTCGTGAGAATGATCCTGTTGCTATCTATTTAGACGATGGAATCGGTTACTTTATCCATTACTTAGCACTAAACAACCTCGGTGCTATTCCAGTTTTGGTAAACGGTCGTATGGATCCTGATATTGCTGCTGACTTTATCAGGCGTGTTGGTGCCATTGGTTTATATTCTGATCAGAAGCACCTGGATACTATTAGTGGCTACGTCAAAACTAATGACTCATTAAAGTTTATTGCCACAGATGTCAACAATACAGCTGTTCAGAGCTCAGAGATAGAGCTTCCCCAGTGGTATCCATATTCTCCTACAGATTCTCATCCAATTATGATCTGTCATTCCTCTGGTACTACTGGAAAGCCTAAGCCAGTGATATTTGGGCATCAACAGTTTTTCTTTGGCAAACGCATTCGGCTGCTAAATTTCCCAGCTAGTCCATCCGATAAGTTTTTGTTTGCTTTACCTAGTTCACATTCGGCGGGAATTAGCTACTTTATGACAGTAACCTTACTGGGATTACCCACTATGGTTTTGTCAGATTTATCTGGGAATAATGCTATTACTCAAGCTGAAGAACTTAAAGCGACTATAGTAGCAGCTTTTCCACAAACCTATGCCGACATGGCTTCCCAGGCTTTAGAAAAAGACCAATTGAGTTCTGTAAAAATGTGGATTAATACAGGAGATGCTGCCCATGAAGCTCATATCAGGACTCTGGTAAATGCTGGGAATTCTAAATCAGTCTTTATTGATGGTTTGGGTGCTTCAGAACTCGGCATGGCTTTGTTTAATAAAGTCTCTAGTCGCCAGACAAGCTTGTATAATCGATATATGGGTAAACCACGCAGTTTTGTAAAAGCTGTAGTATTAGATGAGGAGGGAAATCTACTGGCACCCTATCAGGTAGGTTTCCTGGGTATTAAATCTCCAACTATTACACCAGGCTATTGGAATGATTCTAACCGCACCCTCAAAAGTTATAAACAAGGGTACTGGATTAGTGGGGATTTGGCTTATTATGATCAGGATAATAAATTTTTTCACGTGGATCGTGCGGTTGATGCGATTCAGTGCGCTAGCGGCTTAGTCAATACCTTACCCATCGAAGAATTAATTTTGAAGAACAACTCAGCTGTTGCTGATTGTACAATAATTGGTGTTCCTAAGGAAAAAGGCTTGGATGGTTTGGTAGCTTTTATAAAGCTGAAAGCGCCAGTAAATATTACAGCATCAGCTCTGATTACTGCTATCAATAAGCAACTATTGGATAACAAGTTTGAATCCTTGTCTTTCTTAGAAATCGTCAGTAATCTTCCTGTAGGATCAACAGGAAAAGTATTGAAAAGGAAGCTTCGCGAGCAATATCAGGATATCCTAATTTGTGCTGAGCATAACTTAGAGAGTAAAGGGCTTCATGATTTTGCTTATCCACAGCCAACTAAAGTTCCAGTTAGGTCTTAGATTTTTTATACTTCACTGAACATTTTTAACTCAAGTAAACTAGAAGGAGACTAGTCAATGGAAGCGATTAATAAACAGTTGGGACCGGACAAACTATTAGAATTAGGGTTGGCTTTTTCGGCATCTAAGACATTCTTAAGTGCAGTGGAACTGGGAGTATTTACTGAACTGGCTCAGAGTTCTATGACTGCTGCTGAATTGACTGAAAAACTAGGACTTCATCCCCGTAGCGCGCGAGATTTTTTGGATGCACTGGTTGCCTTAAACGTGTTAGACCGTTCTAATCACCGTTACAGTAACACCCCTGAAAGTGATTTGTTTCTTGACCGCTCCAAGCCTTCCTATATCGGTGGTTGTCTAGAAATGTGCAACAGCCGTCTCTATGGATTTTGGGGTTCATTAACAGAAGGGTTACAGAGCGGTCAACCCCAGAATGAAGCCAAAAATGGAGAAGACTTCTTCGGCACCCTTTACAGGGACCCTGCCCGCCTAAAACTCTTTCTGGAAGCAATGTCTGGGGTCAGTATGGGAGTAGCTAAGGCGATCGCTGATAAATTTCCCTGGGAGAAGTTTCAGACCTTTATCGATATCGGTACGGCTCAAGGGCAGTTACCAGTAACCGTTGCCCTAAGTCACGACCATTTACGTGGAGGTGGGTTCGACTTGCCAGTGGTTCGCCCAATTTACGAGGAATATGTTGCTTCCAGAGGACTTAGCCAGCGATTAAACTTTCATGGTGGTGACTTTTTCCAGGATATGCTGCCTAGTGCTGATGTTTTGGTAATGGGACAAATCCTCCATGACTGGAATCTAGAACAAAAGCACCTGTTAATTGCCAAAGCCTACGAAGCACTCCCGACCGGTGGGGCATTGATTGTCTACGACGCACTAATTGACGATCAGCGCTGCCAGAACAAGTTTGGGTTACTCATGAGCCTAAATATGCTGATCGAAACCTTTGGGGGTTTCGACTACACAGGAGCAGACTGCTGTGCTTGGATGGACAAAGCAGGATTCAAAGACACTTACACTAAACCTCTTCTAGGAGCTTACTCAATGGCAGTAGGCATCAAATAATCCCAATTAGAGGTTAGCAGGCGATCAAGTTAGCAGGTTAGAAGGTTAGAAGGTTAGCAGGTTGAAGGTTAGCAGGTTGAAGGTTAGCAGGTTGAAGGTTAGCAGGTT
>NZ_MKZS01000001.1:6988682-7025733 GCF_001942495.1 Moorena bouillonii PNG | reverse complement strand
AGGTTAGCAGGTTGAAGGTTAGCAGGTTGAAGGTTAGCAGGTTGAAGGTTAGCAGGTTACAGGTTATCAGGTTACAGGTTAGAGTTTACAGGTTACCAGGTTAAAGGTTATATTCTGAACCTTCAACCAAACCACCAAACAACCTTCAACCAAACCACCAAACAACCTTCAACCAAACCACCAAACAACCTTCAACCAAAAAACCTTCAACCTTCAACCAAACCACCTTCAACCTTCAACCAAACCACCAAACAACCTTCAACCAAACCACCTTCAACCTTCAACCAAAAAACCTTAAACCTTCAACCAAACAGGCAAACAACCTTCAACTTAATTATGACCCATATTCTTCACATTGATGCTAGTCCCCGTGGCGATCGCTCTATTTCTCGGCAATTGTCTAATCGGTTTATTCAAACTTGGAAGTCTTTCTATCCAGACGACACCGTCAGCTATCGAGATTTAGGTCATAATCCTGTGCCCCATGTTGATGAAAAGTGGATTGCTGCAGCATTTTGTCCTCCCGAAAAACGCACTACTGAATTAGTAGAGGCAATTAAAGTATCAGATACTTTGGTGGATGAATTTTTAGCAGCCGATCGCTATGTTTTTGGCATTCCCATGTACAACTTCAATGTTCCATCTACCTTCAAAGCATATATCGATCAAATTTTTCGATTTAATCGCACCTTTACCTTTGACGAACCTGGTCAATATCGGGGCTTAGTTCCTAAGGGAAAGAAAATGCTAATTTTTACAGCTCGTGCCGGTACTTTCTCTCCAGGAAGCCCTATTGCTGATTACGATTATCAGGAACCTTTTTTACGGGCTATATTTGGAGTACTTGGCATTACAGATATCACGTTTATTCATGCCGAGAAACTAGATTTAGGGGAAGAAGCCCGTCAGCAATCTTTGGCCAATGCCCGTGCTGAGCTTGAGAAAGCAGTAGAAACCTGGTAAGGTCTCACGCATTTAAATTGTAAAGGTCGGCTGATGGGGAGATGGGGAGATGGGGAGATGGGGAGATGGGGAGAGGGTAGACCGGCTTTTTCAGAAGTGGATCGGACTGAAATTTAAATGGATATGGCGGTTTGTATAACTATCAGGTAGACAAGATTGTTTTCCCTCTTACCTCTTACCTCTTACCTGCTCCCTGCTCCCTGCTCCCTGCTCCCTAAAAAACATAAATTTGTACCTCACAAGTCGTAGAATTGCTATATTAATTTATAGAAGCAGTTGCTTTAATCTTTGGCGAAAGGCTCGTAATGCAGGACTTCTCCCGGTATCACGGCTTTGAGCTAAAACGTCTGCTAGCAGCTCCGGAATTGGTAATCTGGGGAAGGTCGGACTGGTGGTAACTTGCCGGTACTCACCTCCTTGCAACAGGTCAATCCTGAGTTTATTTTTTTCATAGCGCCAGAGTTCAGGCACACCTAAGTTGCCATAGACATCCAGTTGAGTCTTGGAGGTAACATCCACTTCAATGGCTAGATCTGGCGGTGGATCAATAGTGAGATCGACGCGCCGCTTGCCTCGCATTCTAGCGTGGTTTTGGATGTAGAAACATTGATCCGGTTCAATGCCACTGTCCATATTTTCTCCCTTGAAGGTAGTGGAACCAAAGCACTCGCAGTCGATTTCTAACTCATCAAGCAAAATTTTAACCAAATCACCGAGCAGTTCTTTATCGACTTCGTGTTCTGGGGTAGGCATTCTGATTTCTAAGGTTCCGTGGCTATAGGCAATACGGGCAGAGCGATGTTCCCCTAGTTCTTCCAGAACAGACTCAAATTCAGCCCATTCTAGGTTATGAATCAACAGTCTTTGGCCTGGGGGAACGGTAAGTTGTTGGAGTAGGAGAGTAACAGCCATGGTGAATGTTCTATGATTTCGGATTGTGGATAAAGATCAAACGTTAATCTAATAGCAATTGACCAATAGCTTTGAGAGCAGCTAAAACTTGCTCCAGTTCATTTTCCCTGTCAATAGATAAGGCGTAAGAACGACCATAGATGGGAACATCTGCTGGTTGGAGTTTAACAAACACAAACTCTCTCCCATTGACTAGAAAACCAAACCTTGGCTTGTCACTGTTGGATCCATCCAGCATATAAGCTAGAGCTTGAGGCAGTGCTGCCATCACATCAAACTTGGTACTTTTGGATTCGATCACCAGTATCCAAAGTCTCTGTCGCACTACTAAAACATCTATCCTGCCTCTTACAATTACTCGATTGTCTTCAGCAGCAATTGCCACAGAAGTTTCAGTTCTGATCGAAAAGGGTGGTTGAAAGAATCCAGCTAGATCGAGTAACGGTGATAGAACCACCATTTTGACACCCTCTTCTAAGAGAGGGCGGCGATTGACCAAGTTAAAGTAGTTACTGCGGACTCTTTCGAGAGAACGTTTTTCCTGATCCGTTAAAGAGGGTAAGTTGTCTTGCCATTCTCGAAAAAATTGATGATCAGTTGTTAATTGTAGTTTAAAGTGTTCTTGCAGTTCTTCTAGGCTAAGATCTTGAGCTTGAATAGTTTGAACCATAATGAGTCATTGGTTGAATACAGTAAAAAGTAGTAGGGACGTAGGAGGTTAAGTCCATAGGAAAGTGAAAAGTAATCCCTTTTGATTCCCAATTTTTCCAAGAGGTCTAGTCTGATTTTAGGCAACTAAGGCATAGCTACCCTTAGTGAGAGTGCTCTTGGAGCCAGTTGAGTAAATCCTCACTGGTCTGAAAATCCCAGATTGCTTCTGATAAGCGTTCTAGATCTTGGGCATTCAAGGCTTCAAGCAATGCGTTCGCGTAGCGTCGGCTTCGCCGAATCGCATTACTTGTTAGTTTTCCAAAGCGGCGCTCAAGCTGTCGCAATAGTAAGCTTCTTTCGCCTTCTACTCGTCCTTCTTCTCTGCCCTCTACTCGTCCTTCTTCTCTGCCCTCTACTCGTCCTTCTTCTCTGCCCTCTACTCGTCCTTCTATTCTTCCCTCTACTCGTCCTTCTTCTCTTCCCTCTATTATTCCCTCTTCTCGTCCTTCCCTTTTGGCTAGACTCAATGCACCTCGCCAGTCCTCCAAGAACATCTCTTGTTTGCGGATCTTTTCCAATTCTTCTACACTCAAGCCCGCTTGATTGGCTATAGTTAAAGCTTGTTCCAGCTGTGGGATTTCCCTCATCTGATCAGGAATAACTTCTAAGCTGGGAGCATCTTTGATAAAATAGATCCACTTATCTACGACACTTTCTAACTCTTCCAGCTGCTTAGTAAATTTGGGAAGTTCCACAAACACCATCTTTAACTCATTTTCCTGATAAGGCAAGTGGTCTTCTTCTTCTTGAAAGTAAAAACTGCTAATGACTTTCTCTGTTGAGGGGAACAGCTTAAAATCAGTGATAGTTAAAGCAATGACCGGATTGAGATCGAAATATCCCTGTCCGGATTTAAGTTGATTCCCGTAGGTTTTGCACAAATTATAAACGACTCGCTTCTCGAAAGCCTCCACATTCCAGAGTTGCATTTCAATGATCACAGTCGTTTTATTGTCTAATACTGCCTTAACATCCAGATAGGTGTCTTTTAAATCAACCACATCCCCCGCACTGTAGGGATCAATAATTTCTAAATCTTGGATGACCGAATTCCCGGAGTAAATCATGGCATTGAGGAAGGAAATCAGAATATCTTTACTCTGATCTGATCCAAATATTTTCTTTAAAGCAAAGTCAGTTTTAGGACTGATGAATTTCATGGTTTTACACGGTTAATTAAACCGTTTAGTTATTAGCTAATGTGTTGAATTTTATAGTAACAGTTTTGGCTGGGAGGGTTTGCACTATAATCAGTTATATAACAGGGAACAGGGAACAGGGAACAGGGAACAGGGAGTAGGGAGTAGGGAGTAGGGAGTAGGGAACAAAAATTATCACAATTCCTACACGGATCCCTATATAGCGCTACGGGCAAGGCAAGAGGCAAAAGGCAAAAGGCAAAAGTGCGCTTTCCGCATCTAATTATTAAATTCGCCACGGGTCGCACCTCAAAGTTGACGTGCATTAGCTTTTCAGCTTTTATCAATGTCCTAACTTTAATGCATAGTGCTATATAGCGGTTTAAAAAAAGGTGATGGACAAATTTTGTCGTTGAATAAATACGGGATGATTTTAATAGTTTTGTGCCATGGGTATCTTGCCGTGCCATGGGCATCTGGCTGTGCCATGGGCATCTGGCTGTGCCATGGGCATCTTGCCGTGCCATGGGCATCTTGGTGGAACGGGCATCTTGCCGTGCCATGGACATCTTGGTGGAACGGGCATCTTGGTGGAACGGGCATCTTGCCCGTTTCAATTTCCGGGCGGGCAGTATGCCCATGCCACTCATATTAATCCCTTGATTCAGAAGCGATGCAGCGCGGTCTTGGGGGTTTCCCCCGGAGACAAAACCTTAGATAGTGGAGCCTTTATAGTTAGCAGGTTATGCAGAAAAGGGTTAAATATTTTTTAATAAGGCTCCACTATCTTACGGTAAATTCAAACCATGAGCGACTGCATCAAGACAATGCCGTATCCCCAAGAGAGATCCGGTGGATTGCTGAAAAGCCAGGATTGATGATCGTGATTTTTTTGGCATCATGGAAGTAGCTCCTATTTAGGTGGGAGGAAAACCGCGCTGGATATGATTAACGGGCATGACCAGCGCGGTTATTAGTATCAGTCTTTACCTTCTATAGTATAGATAAATCCTCGAAAAAATGCAAGGGTTAATTAAAATATTTTACATTTATTTGCAATTAGTTTGATTAACCATTTTTAGACTCAATTCTGTGTAATAAATTTACCTGATTTTTTTATTAACTGAGCTACAAATTATTGGTTTTTAGGGAGCAGGAATCCCCTCTGATCCCAGGGCTTTTTTTGGCGTCGGACTCAAATGTAATTGGTGGGGAGATAGGGAGATAGGCAGATAGGGAGATAGGGAGATAGGGAGATAGGGACGCACCCGTTCCCTGTTCCCTGTTCCCTAAAAAACCATAAATATCTACTTTCTAACCAACAGCAAATCCATCAAATTGACGCATAAATGGGGCATGATACCCTAGGACAATATCTTGTTTCGGTATCCCTAATTCAAGTAACTCATTCGCCACCCCAAACTCGGTGCCATCATGTTGAATCCAGATTTTTCCATCAATAATATCAATGTGAATCAAAGGTCCAAAAACACGACGATAATTTTGCCATCCTGCATGAAATACTTGGTAGTGATCTTGCTCAGGATCGAAGAATTTATAGACTTTGATATCTTCATTGGCTAACTTAACCAGACTATGCTTTTCCAAGGTTTCCTGAATCAAACGACGATACTGAATTAACTTATCCACTGCAAAATTACCTCCTGATTTGGCTCATATACCAATAGGTGTATTTGAGATTCTTTAATCGTTTGTTGTGCGAAAGGACGACGAAAAAATTCTTCGTAAGTATAGGTAGGAACCGCTAGATAAAGTTTACGTTCCGGTTGTTGCGCTTTTAAGGCAATTCGATAACTTAAACATTGTCCCACTGCTAAGTAAAATTCATAAATTGTAGAAGAACCGATAAAACTTTTCACCTCAACAGCAATTTTTTCAAGACCTTGCTCCGCTGCAATTAGTTTCTCTCCTGCCAGATCTATTTGAATACGAGCGTTATCAAAATCCAGGTAGAGTGGATCGTGAGTGATAATCCATCCATCCTTAATTAGTCCTCCTTTGACAGCTTCATGAAAATAATCCTTAGCAGACATATAATATGCTTTTCCTGAATTTTAGCAATAGTTCACGTTATTTCTTCTAGACTCTTAAAAGAAGCTATCCAACCACATCAGGCTTTTTTTAGTGAAAAAGATTTAACTTTTCAGTAAGACTCATGACCGCAAGGGTTTTGACTGGGGCAGAAATGCCCAACTGTGAGGTTGGTAAGCTCAAGGCTTAGCCGTGGGATGATCTGATATCATGTCCAGTTGAATACTTACACTAAGCTAAACGCCGATGGCTAACCTTTTCCTACAAAGCTAGGTTAAAAATATGCTGTGCGGATAACTTGAACTGGGGAAAAGTCGTGGAAACAATGGGAGTATTTCCCGTAAAGGGCGTCATCTGATATTCGCCGTCAACTAAATGACAAACAAAAAATGTGGGTTGCTTGGGGTTGCCGATAAACTTTCTCGCCCCCAATGCGGCATAATCGATAATCCAATATTCTTCGATCCCCATCTCTTCATAATCTCTAAGCTTATTGTAGTAATCGTCACGCCAATTAGTTGAAACAACTTCGACGATTAATTTGACGGAATCAGGATTTTGAATAATTGATTCGCTTTCCCACCGAGATTCCGCCCCCATAACGTCTTGATTCAAAACAATAATGTCCGGTTCATAACCTGAGTTTTCCCGTTTTGGTTTAACAATTGACTCTCTAGGAATAGTCCAAATGCCTCCTTTGTCTATCTGCCTGATAACTATCAATAGTTGCTCGATCAGAGAACCGGTTAGATTTGAATGTTTCCCCTTTGGCTTGGGCATTTCGATAATTACTCCATCATACAGTTCGTACCGGACTTCTGAGTTTTCGGGATACCAGCTGATAAATTCATCAAAGCTGTATAATTTCGGTTCGGCTTTGGCTTGAGTCATAGATCGTTCTTCTTGAAGCTGAAATTTATGGTGACAAAATGACACTATTCTGTTATTGTGAAAGAAATTGAGGCATAAATTCAGATGGCAAGTACCACTCCTAATGATACTCGTGTGACAGCTAGGCTTCCTGCATCGGTCAAAGATACTTTACAAAAGGCTGCGGATTTAACGGGGGCAACCTTAAATCAATTTATGGTTCATGCTCAGGTTAAAGAAGCCCAAAAAGTGATTAATACAGAACAGGTGATTCATTTATCACCCCAAGATGCGGATATAATTTTTAGTCTTATTGAGAATCCACCCACCCCTAATAAGCATTTAAAAGAAGCTATCCAACGACATCAGGCTTTTTTCAGTGGAAAAGATTGAACGTCTTGCTTATTATGATAGATACGGGTTTGAAGGAACTAAAGAGCATCCATTATTGTTGTTTTTGCCTTTATCTAGTTTAGGTAGTGCTTGAGAAGCCAGGAAAATAAATAGAATCGATTAAATCTCAAAAATAGAACTTTCGAGAAGATCAATAACTGCTGAAACAGCTGTTTGTACCGCTCCTTGAACTGAAGCATGATTAATTGCCAAGTGTTCCCCTGCAAAGAAAACACGGGGATTATCTACTGGATAAGCTTGACCAAGTAATGGTTGATAGTTCTCCCGATCCCCTGGAGCAAAATAGGCATAAGAACCAGAACCAGACTGATTATCTTCATCCCAAATACTATGAATAATATCATCAGTATAGTCTTTAATCTCAGGATGCAGTTGGGAAACTTCGTCTAAGGTTAAATCGGTTTTAGCTGTTTCCTCTAAAGTCCTAAATTTCCTGGAATTATCTTCCCAGCGATAAGCAGCCGTTAATACTGATGGCTGATAAGAAATATCCTTATCTTTAGCAATAAAGTGAGGTTGAGAAATGTTTGTTGAGTCTAATTGAGCATTATCAGAAGGATACCAACACTTTTCGAAATTTAAATCCGTAAAGCTACCACCCCCATAGACATGATCGGCAAATTCCCAAGGACGAGCGGTACAGTGTAATAGAGTTTTACTGGAACTGCAATACCCCAAGTTGTTAATAGCTTCCCGTTGTTGGCTAGGTAAACTAGGGTCAAAATTAATCTGAGCCAGAGCAGTAGCAGGAATGGTACAGATAATATAGTCAAATTCAGCGGTTTGTTGCTTATCCAGCTTATTCCAGACCAGCCTAACCCCTCTATCGGTCATTTCTATAGTTGTTACTCTGGCTTCAGTCTGGATTATGCCTGATATCCTTTTAACCAAAGCCTTAATTAACGTTTCCAGTCCTCCGATTAGCTCATATTGTTCTACTCGATGCCAAGCAAAGAAGTCAATTAAACCATTTAACAGAGATACTTTGTCGTAATGAATTGCTCCAGTAGCATGACCGAGTAACTCAAAAGCATCGGGAGAAAGATGACTGCGAAAATAGTCGGTAACCGTTAGGGTATCCCATTTTATAACTTGATCACTGGTGAAAGTGGGTGCAAATAACTCCCATTTCTCTTTTTCAGTCAAAGAATCGATTAATTCTTCCAATAACTGGTCGTAAAGTTCCCCTGGGTCTTGTTGCTCATCAGGGGTTAAATTGTAAACACCAAACAACTCTTGGTAACTATCTAAACGAGTTTTCTTACCCCGTAGATAATAAAAAGCGCCGGGATTGTAATTAATAAAAGGTCTTTTTGGTAAATTAAATTTATCTATATAGTGTAATGTGCAGCCATGACTAGTAGGAATTCGCATTGCGCCTAATTCCCCATAAGTACCATCACTAAAATAATGAGTCTTAATTCTTCCTCCAAGGCGAGAATCAGCTTCTAATATAGTAACTTGATGGTTGAGTTGACTGAGTTCATAAGCACTAACAAGCCCAGCAATTCCTCCACCGATAATCGCAATTCGTTTGCGAGTACCACCTTGATCGTAGGAACTAAGAGAACCAGGATGACGATACAGGCGCTCAAAGGAAAAAGGTCGCTCTAACTCTTGTGTATGGCGGTAAGGGTTAAACATCCAGTGTTATCCTAAATTAGGGCTTAAACTGATTCTCCATCAAAAATGCGTTCGCGTAGCGTGACCTACGGCCAATCGCTTAGCGGCTCTTTAACAACCGAATAAATTAAATATTGCAATTATAATAACGATTATCGAAACTTATTATCCTTTTAATGCAAAAGGCAATATAAAAGAGGGTTTTCAGGTAATAAGCGTCAAAAAATACTGTACCTAATAAGTTCTAGAAATGTCCTTAGTTCTTAGTTAATCCTTAATCCTTAATCCTTAATCCTTCGTTCATCCTTTTTTTGACTTCGATGGGGTTTTAGGTGAGCGTGAACCCCCCTTACCATTGTCTTTCTTACCATTGTCTTTCTTACCATTATCTTTCTTGCCAGAGTTTTGGGGTTTGACAGGACCATTGAGTTGCTGACGTCCATTGCGAATTACTCTAAGCATGTCACTGAGGTGCTGCTCAATATTGTAGAGCACTCCGTCAGCGTAGGCATCTGCCCCATTTTGAATTTCCTCACACTCCGCTAGGGTCATTTGGCGCATTTGCTCCAGTTCCTGCTGAGCTTTGCGGCGCATCTGCTCAAGCTCCGATACCGTTTGCTTGTGCATCGCCTCACACTCTTTTTGAACTTGTTGGCTGATTTGTTGGGCTTCGTGTTCCGCTTGCTGAATAATACCGAGTTCATCTAAAATCATTTCAGCACGCCGCTGAGCTGTCTCAATGATTTCTTGAGCGTACTGTTCAGCTTGCTGGATAATTGCATCGTGTTCTTCAATTATTCTAGTAGCTTGTTGAAAAGCTAAGGGCAAATTTTCCCGCACCAAGTCGAGTTGAGCCAGCAACAGTTCTTCATCAATCAGGGTGCGCCGGGTAAACGGGATGTGGGGGCTATCGAAGATTATGTCCTCGATATAGTTAAATTGCCCCTGAATATCTATGTCTCCTGATCCAGGATTAAAGGATTCAGTCGGGTTTGGGGGTTTGTTTTGCTCGGGTGGGTCGTACCGGGATGATTCTTGGCGTAACATCGGTATATATCTAAGGCAACCTGTTGGGGGACAAGATGATCGACGGAGCCGCCAAATTTGGCAATCTCTTTGACTACGCTACTACTCAAGAAACTATATTCGTTAGAGGTGGCGAGAAAAACCGTTTCGATTTCATCCCAGAGGGTATGATTAGTATGAGCCATCTGGAGTTCCTTCTCAAAGTCAGAAAGCACCCTTAACCCTCGCAACAGTACTTGAGCTTTCTTCAGTTTGGCATATTCCACCGTTAAACCGGTGAAACTGTCCACTTCCACATTAGGTAAGTCTTGGGTGCAAAGTTTAATCTGCTCGACTCGCTCAAGCACTGTGAACAAGGGAGATTTATTTGGATTGCGCAGCACCGTCACAATCACCTTATCAAAGAGTCTACAGCCACGCTGGATGATGTCAAGGTGTCCTAGGGTAATGGGATCGAAGCTGCCTGGATAGATTGCAATCACGACGCAAGTATTACCAATGGGTTCAAGGAGTGATTATATAGCTTGTTTCACGGCGATGACATACTGAACTATTAGTGAAATATTAGTTTGTTAACTCATTGGTGATTAGTCACTAGTCATTAGTTATTGGTTTTTTTGATATAGTATAGAGCATTTTAATTGCAGCCCCACACTGTCCCCCTTCCGTCCCCCCATCCATTCCATCGGTTAACCCATTTACATCTTTTAACCCATCAGTTGCGCCATCTGCCTATTGCCCATGCTACGCTGATCAGCAATGTGTTCAGTACGCACACTCTGTGTGACCAACCGGTTAACCTAAACCCAGAAACGCCTATGGTACACATCAAGCGAGTGGAACTCTCGCGGTTCAAATCCTTCGGCGGCACCACAAAAATCCCCCTCCTGGAAGGATTTACCGTAATTTCTGGGCCAAACGGGTCAGGCAAATCCAACATCCTTGATGCTCTTCTATTTTGTCTTGGTATCGCCAGTTCCAAAGGAATGCGAGCTGAACGCCTTCCTGATTTAGTTAACCACAATAAAGAACATCGAGGCACTGTCGAAGCCAGTGTCACAGTTACCTTTGACTTATCTGACTTCAATAACTATGACGAGTTACAGGTTACAGAGTTAGAAGAACCGTTACAGGTTACAGAGTTGGAGGAACCGTTACAGGTTAAAGAGTTGGAGGAACCGTTACAGGTTAGCAAGTTACAGGTTGTTCGCGAACAACCCAATAACCTTCAACCCAATAACCTTCAACCCAATAACCTTCAACCAGATAACCTTCAACCCAATAACCTTCAACCCAATAACCTTCAACCAGATAACCTTCAACCCAATAACCTTCAACCAACTAACCTTCAACCAACTAACCTTCAACCCAATAACCTTCAACCAACTAACCTTCAACCAACTAACCTTCAACCAACTAACCTTGGCCAAAAGGCCACGCTACTCGAACAACCGTCAACCCCTGACCAACCTGCAACTGATCTAGAATGGAGTGTGACCCGACGGCTGCGAGTCACTAAACAAGGTAATTACAGTTCCCAGTACTACATCAATGGTGAACCCTGTACTGTTACTGCACTTCATGAACAACTCAATCGCTTGCGGGTTTACCCAGAAGGCTACAATGTTGTCCAGCAAGGAGACGTCACTAGCATTATCTCAATGAAATCCAGAGAAAGGCGGGAGATTATTGACGAATTAGCTGGAGTTGCTGCCTTTGACCGCAAAATTACCCAAACTAAACAAACCCTGGCCACTGTTAAAGAGCGAGAAGAACGCTGCCGAATTATTGAACAAGAACTGACCGCTCAACGCGATCGCTTAGCTGCTGACCGTGCTAAAGCTGAGAAATATCAAAAACTCCGTGCTGAACTCCAACAAAAGCAACAGTGGGAAATTGTTCTAAAATGGCGATTGCTCCAGAAGCAAGTATCCCAAGTCCAACAGCAAATTGATGCTGCTAATACAAAAAAAGCCCAGCTTATTGCTCAGATTACTAGCATTGAGGAACAAATTAACCAAACTACCACTGAACTTGACCAACTCAATGCTCGGGTCAAAGCCTTAGGAGAAGAAGAACAAATTGCGATCGCATCCACCCTTGCCACTCAACAAGCTGAACAACGTCAACTACAAACCCGACAGCAGGAACTAACTGATAACCTACAAAATGCCGCTGTTAATCTCCAACGTACACAAGAGACAATTCAACAAGTCGAGCAAACCCTGGAACAGTTGATCGCAGAAAAAAATGATCTAGAGACCTTGTCTAAAACCTCCTTACAAGTGGCACGGGATGAGGCTCAAGCTGCTCTCAACCAAAGCCGAGAACAAGCCAATGCGATCGCAGCCGCTAGTGATGCCTGGGTACAACAACAAACCACCCTCACCAAGGAGATCGACACCCTACTCAAAACCATCAACCCCCAACGCACCGAGCAAGCTCAACTCCAAGAGCGTCAGAATCAGCTAAATCGGCAAATCCAAGACCAAACCCAGCAACTGCAAACCTTAGAACCAGAAATCGCCACCAAGCAAACCCAAGCTGTGGCATTAGAAACTCAATTAACCACTTATTCCCAACAAGTCCAGTCCCTCGCCCAATCCTTAGGGAATACCGAACAACAACTACAACTCCAACAACAAACCCAAACTCGCCTGCTCGGGGAACAACGGCAAAAACAACGGCAACTCGATAAACTAGAAGCCCAAGCCCAAGCTCAACAAGAAGCCCAAGGGACTTATGCTACTAAAGTTATCCTAGAAAGTAGTATAATGGGAGTTTGTGGATTAGTCGCCCAATTGGGTAGAGTGGAACCCCGCTATCAGCTAGCCCTAGAAATTGCCGCTGGCGCACGCCTCGGGAATTTAGTGGTAGAAGATGATAGTGTAGCAGCGGCTGGGATCGAACTCCTCAAACAAAAACGCGCTGGCAGAGCCACCTTCTTACCTCTGACCAAAATCCAACCCAGGCCATTTACCGAAACGGTTGTGCTACGGTATGCTAAGGGCTTTGTTGACTACGCCATTAAGCTAATCGATTGCGACCCCCGTTACCAAAAAGTCTTTGCCTACGTGTTTGGGTCTACAGTAGTCTTTGAAACTCTCAATGATGCCCGTACCTACTTGGGCAAACACCGCATTGTTACCCTAGATGGGGAAATCTTGGAAATAAGCGGTGCCATGACTGGTGGTAGCACCAGTCACCGTTCGGGATTGCACTTTGGTACCAGTGACACCATGGAGTCCTCTGAAATCCGTAGCTTGCGAACCCGGTTAGGGGAAATTGAACAGATATTACACCATTGCGAGGGATTGATTACTACCGAATCTGCCTCGGTCAAACAAATTACCCAGGAATTGACAGAAACTAGGGCAAAACACTCGGAAACCAAATTACGTTTGGAACAGTTACAAAGGGAAATTGAGCAATCTCAGAGCAATCAAGGCCAAATGCGTACGCTTCTGGCTAAAAACAACCAAGAACTCTCCGCCGCTACTCAACGGCTAGAGACCATAGCGATAGAGTTACCCCAACAAGAATCCCAACTTGCCGACTTACGGCAACAACTGGCTCAACTGGAGGAGTCTCAAACTCATAACGAGTGGCAACAGATTCAGAACATCATTAAAACCCAAGAAGCTCAGTTGCGCGAGTGTGAACAAGCCTTGAGAAATACCGAGAAACAGCTACAACAGAAGGAGAATCAGCAACAGCGCCTGAGGGATCAACTTACCGAAGGCCACCGCAAAATAGCAGACTATCAAACCCAAATCGAATCTTGGCAACAGCAGCAATCAGCAATTAACACTCACTTAGAAACACTCACCAAGCAAATTACCGAAACGACATTTGCCTTACGCCAGTTAGAGGAGAAATTGGGGCAAGAGAAACAAAAACGCGATCGCACCGAGCAACACCTACAAAAACTGCGCCAACAACACCAAGAAACCTCTTGGCAACAGCAAAAACTTCAAGAAACCCAGTCTGCTAGAGTAGAAAAACTTGCTAGTCTCCAAACTCAACTCCAAGACCAAGCTGCTGAATTACCAGACCCAATACCAGAAATACCTCCAATTGTCAAAAAAAATTCCCCCTCTAGTGATAAAAAAAGCTCAGAGGGAATTGCCCTTGACTCCCTAGCTGCTCAACTAGAACAACTACAAAAGGAACTGCGCAACGGACAGAAACGTCTACAGGCTATGGAACCCGTGAATATGCTGGCCTTAGAAGAATATGACCGAACTCAAGCTCGCCTCCAAGAACTGTCTGAGAAACTCGAAACCATAGCTGGTGAACGTACTGAACTGTTGCTAAGGATAGAAAACTTTACCACCTTGAGATACCGTGCTTTCAAAGAAGCCTTTGATGCCGTCAATGAAAATTTCCAAGCCATCTTTGCTGAACTGTCCGATGGGGATGGTTATTTACAACTCGATGATCCAGAGGACCCCTTTAGCGGTGGACTAAACCTGGTGGCACACCCCAAAGGTAAACCGGTGCGGCGGCTAGCATCTATGTCAGGAGGAGAAAAATCCCTCACAGCCCTTAGCTTTATCTTTGCCCTACAACGCTACCGTCCCTCGCCATTTTATGCTTTTGATGAAGTCGATATGTTTTTGGACGGGGCAAATGTCCAGCGATTAGCTAAAATGATCAAACAACAGGCTAAACTTGCGCAATTTATTGTAGTGAGCTTACGCCGTCCTATGATTGAGTCTGCTCAACGCACCATTGGTGTTACCCAAGCCAGGGGAGCATACACTCAAGTATTGGGTTTAAAACTATCACCCAAAAGTACGGTTAACTAGATAAAATCCCATTCATCAAATCCAGTATTATTGTAAGCATTAAGCCCAAGGCTGATCAGCTATAAGCTATTCATGATTGATTTTGGAGAGAACCGACCCACGAACCCCTCGTCCGAAGGGGGTGATGTAGGAAAAAAAACCGATGTTCAGAGGTTATATATAACCTCTGTAGTCTGTTGATTAACCTCAGGGTGGCATTACCTTAGCTGAAAGCTGTTCGCGTAGCGTGGCCATTCGCGTAGCGTGGCCAACGGCCAAGGCCTTTAGCTGAATGCTCACGTAATTAATGCTCACGTATTATTTATTTTTAATCCATCAGGAGTATAGCTCAGGAAAAGCGAGATATAATGACAACGGAACAAATTCGTCCACGCTCCGATATCTTAAATACTCAGGTAATTACCCGTGACAATGGCAAACGCCTCGGAGTCGTCAAGGAGCTCTTGGTAGATATAGACAGACGCCAGGTTGTGGCACTGGGTCTGCGAGACAACCTCCTGGCAGTAGCCGGTATGCCAAAGTACATGCTCCTGAGCAGCATTCGACAATTTGGTGATGTCATCCTGGTAGATGATCAAGACGTTATCGAAGATATTGATGTCGATGCCTATAGTACCCTGATTAACAGCGAAGTGATCACCGAAACCGGTGAACTCTTAGGTCGGGTTAGAGGCTTCAAGTTCAATGTAGAAGATGGCACCGTTTCCGCCCTAATCATTGCATCGATAGGGTTGCCCCAAATACCCGACCAGGTTATTAGTACTTATGAGCTACCCATTGATGAAATTGTCAGCAGTGGTCCAGACCGATTAATTGTATTTGAGGAAGCTCAAGAGCATCTGGTCCAGTTAACCGTCGGGGTATTAGAACGTATGGGGGTTGGCAGACCCCCTTGGGAAAAGGACACAGAAGACCCCTACTATACTCCAACGGCTAGACCAGAAAATCAACTGGGAACCGGGATTCCAATACGTACTCCGATCTCTCAGACAGTAGAGAATGCCAACCGAGCTCAAGATGCCTGGGATGACGATTGGCAAGAGCCAGAACTAGAGCCGATCAGACGAGAAGCACCAGTTCCGAAGAAGTATGTCGAAGCCAGATTAGAAGAAGATAACTGGAGCGATGAACGGGAAGAGTCCCCTCAGCCAGTGCGCTACGAGCAGCCAGTCTATAGCTCACCTGAGCCAAACTATGGTAAAACTAACACCCAGGACTATGACAAGTACGAAGTCGAGGGTGATGCCTGGGATGATGACCGCTCCCCAGAGCCTTACAAAGCACCGCGAGTCAACATTCCTGAGAAAAAGAAAGCTCCAGAATACGAAGAAGAGGCTGGTTACTAATACATGATCACTGTTGACAGTTGTTTGTTGACAGTTGTTTGTTGAGGGTTAGGGAACAGATATAGCGTTGATCATAGTTATGAGGTACACTCAATTTTCCCAACCCCTACTCCCTACTCCCTACTCCCTACTCCCTACTCCCTACTTATTTCTTGGTTAACACAAACAAACTCCCCTGATTCCCCCGTCCAATGCGCAGGTCATCGTCAAGATAGGTGATCTCTAACCAACCCTGTTGGTTGTCCCTATTGATGGGAAAGTCAATAGCTGGGAACTTTTTGCCAGCTTCGATTTGCTCAATGAAATCATTGGCAGAGCTATAGCTCAGCAAGCTTTGTAGGCCAATGATAGACCTCTCGAACCTAACATTAACCCGGCATTGAGATACTGGCTCAAATTTAGCACAAACACAGACAACACCTTCGAGATAAGGAATACCAGATAATTCAGCGATGTTGTAAATTTTAGTATCTGAGGTACGAACAAATTGGTAGATTTGACCCAGTTGTACCAAGGGAAATCCGTCAAGATTCAAAAGTTCTTGACTCGTGGTATATAGCAGACGCCAGTTACCATCTAGCAAGTCTTGCGCCTCAAGGGGTCGAGGGGTGGGGTTTCTCCCTTCCAGTTGAGTAACTGCTGCGAGTATTGCTGTTTTATCGGTTTTGCTTGCTAATAGACCACGATTCTTTCCTGCGATCGCTTCTAAGAGTTCCGCCTTGCCAATCATAAAATTTCCTCTAGCTGACTGCTAGACTCAAAGTTAAAGGTTTTCACCTTGTCCATATTAGCTGAAGACGCCTATGTACAATCCTGCTCTACGTGAACTACATCGTGATCAACTCGCTGAGGTCATTCCCCTTAAGCAAGAAACTTCCCTTTTAGATTGGTTAGAGTCTAATAATCGCCTGATCCCACGGGAGATTTTAGAGGAAGAAAATCCCCTAGGTGATGACGTAGAAATCTCTGAACTGATGGGGGTAGAGGACAATAGCTACGAGGAGGAGGAAGAAAGTTTGAATTAACACTAACTAGTTTTACCAAATAGTCTAGTTTTAGCGAATAATTTTAGCCGAATTGGAACCGAATAGCCATCAGAAATGATTCACAATGTAACCGTTGCTGAATCATTTCTGAACTTCTGTTTTATCAACTAAATTATACCAAAAAAAACACCGTTTTTAAAACCTAATTATCCATGAATTGACTGATCCGATATTCACTATTATTGGTCAGTCTAACAACTGCATTTCTGGCGACACTAAACCCATACCATTTGAGACCGAATTTAGCGTAGATGCAAACGGCACAATAACAACCCATCACTCGAATTAAAACATAGCACAAATGAGACCAGTGCGATCGCCTGATCTGGTTTGGTGAGCAAATGGGCGAGCTGGTCAAATCATCAAATTCTCACAATTTGCCCACCCTACCCCTACTGTTGCTAGTTCTTGTAGGGTTGGCAGTAGGCTGTTCACTTTGTGCGATGGCCATAGCTTAAACTTCATGCACTTCCTTTTTGTCTGATAGTATGAGACAGTGTATCTCTTGCTAGATATCCATTCTGGGCGTTATCGCCGTACGCGTTCGCGTAGCGTGAGCAAAGCTCAATCCCGGTGTGAACGATCTCCCGCGAAAAAGGCCCATAATAAACAGCCTACCCCACACCCCACACCCCACACCCCACACCCCACACCCTAGGTTGGCAGTGCATGAGTGCGATCGCTCCCACTCCGCCGCCTTTCGCTTGAAGCAGGGTCAAGCGGTTATCTGAGATACTGCTCAAGTGCCTCTGTCACTAGCTGGTTCAAGTTTATCCCTTGTTCAATAGCTGCGTAGGCAGCACGTCGATGAAGGTCGGTTCCAGGTCTGATGTTAAAGCTTCCCTTGAAAGGCTTTTCCGGTTCTATCCCTTTGAGTTGACAAAGCTCTAGGTAATCATCCACTGCTTCGTGAAAACTGGCGCGAAGAGATTCAACATCCTGACCTTCATAACTGATCAGGCTACGAATATACTCTACTTTCCCGTATAAAATCTCATCCTCATCATTGTAATTTACCGAGCCCAGGTATTCCTTGTATTTCATCAAGTTATTCATAACAATCCTTCGTGCCTAAGAATATCGATCGTTTGCTCAATCTGATACTTCTTGAGTGTGTTGTGAGGATGAGGCTTGTGTAGAGCGATCGCCACGCCATCAGAGTTAATGAATCGCCGCCTTGAACCGCCTGTTTTTCCACCTTTGACCTCCTCAAAGCCGAGTCCGGACAAAAGCTTGGTCAATTCATTCCAAGTAAAATCCTTCGGCTTACTTAGAAGACGTTTGATCAGCTTCTCTTGTCGAGTCATCTTGACACCCAATCTAGTAATTAATTGTAAAAAGTATTACCCGATCATGCAACTAAATTTAGTTGCAGTGCGATCGCCTGATCTGGTTTGGTGGGCAAATCGGCATCAGAGCTGGTCAAATCATCAAATTCTCCAAATTTGCCCACCCTACCCCTGATCTGGTTTGGTGGGCAAATCGGCATCATACCTGACGAAATGATCAAATTCTCAAAATTTGCCCACCCTACTGCTACTCCCGATTCCCGACTCCCGATTCCCGACTCCCGATTCCCGACTCCCGATTCCCGATTCCCGATTCCCTAAATTGAGAACTGCTATAGTATTTTACTATTCTTGATTTCAACATCAAACGTGAGAGTTTTACTCCTGTCTCCTCTGTTCACCAAATCCTATTGGTCTTTTGATAAAGCCATAGAACTGATCGGCTGCAAAGTCGCTCAACCCCCGATGGGTCTGATTACCGTAGCAGCTATTCTTCCTCAAACCTGGGAATTCCGCTTAGTAGACCGTAATGTTAGTTTAGAAACTGACGCTGACTGGGAATGGGCAGATGTGGTGATCGTTTCCGGTATGATTGTCCAGAAACCCGATCTGCTCCACCTGATTGGGGAGGGGAAAAGGCGGGGCAAATTGGTAGCCGTCGGTGGTCCCTATGTCACCTCTATAGCAGAGGAAGCTCAAGAAGCAGGAGTAGACTTTCTGATTTTAGATGAGGGTGAGATTACCCTACCGAGATTTGTTGAAGCACTGGCTCTGGGAGAGACTTCGGGGGTATTCCGTGCTCATGGCGAAAGGGCAGATGTCACCAAAACACCAATTCCCCGCTACGATTTACCAAAAAATTTGGGTAATCGCGCCCCGTCCTTACAGCTATGCTTTATAAACATATTTCTTTACAAAAAACTTGACAAAAGTAACTTGATATGATTCCTGTGATCAAAAAACTTGACGTCCCACGTTCTCGCTCAGTTTGTATAGGAAAAGCCTTTTGCCAAAAAGGAGCGAAAAATCGTGATAGGCACGAGGGGATTTTGGGGGAATCATGTTAATTTAGTTGACATTGATCAGGAGATAATTTTGAGGCTCAGGGTACCCTCGGGTGTGCGTGATAGGGGTAGATATCAGGAAATTGATCCTATCTTCATATTAGAATATGAAAGCAAATGTATAGGAGCAAGCTGATGTCAGGGTGGGCTACAGCCGAATTAAAAAATGCTCAATTGGGAGATGTTCGACGAACCAAAAGATTAATCCTCATCGTAGATAATCTATCTAAAAAACCGTCAGCAACTGTGCCAGAAGCCTGTGGGACTTGGGCAGCCACCAAAGCCACTTATGACTTTTGGGACTCCCCATATATAAAACCAGAACAGATTAGACAAGCTCACATCGATTCGACTCTAAAAAGAATTACAGAACAGGATTGGATCTTAGCTATTCAGGATACAACAGAATTCAATTATACTAATCATCCAGCTACTCAAGGAATGGGATATCTTGATAGTAAATATTCATGGGGTTTGAAAGTACACTCGACTATAGCAGTGACCACAGAAGGAATTCCCTTAGGACTGATAAACCAACAAGTATGGGCTTCAGACATATTAGAATTAGGAAAAGCGTCAACCCGTCATCAAAAACCAACCATTACCAAGGAAAGTAATAAATGGTTATTGGGATTAAGGGCAACAAAAGAGTTAATTACTTCTGGTCAAAAAGTCGTGACTATTGCCGATAGAGAAGCCGATTTTTAGGATTTATTTGCTGCCTGTAGTAGTTTGGAGTCAGCTTTCTTGATTAGAGCTACTCAAAACAGATGTTTAATGGACTCTGATCAACACTTAAAAGAAGCCCTAGAAGAAGTTCAGCCTCAGGGAGAACTAATTGTAGAATTAAAACGCAATTTAAATCGGAAAGCTCGTCGTGCTAAATTAACTATTAGGTTTACCAGTTTAACTATTAAAGCGCCTCAAAACCGTCCATGGCCAAAACACTTAGCAGCCATCAACTTACAAGTCATTTTAGCGGTAGAAGAAGACCCACCATTGTCAGAAGAGCCAATTAGTTGGTTGTTACTGACTAATTTACCAATTAGTAATTGCTCCCAGGCAATTCGTTATGTTAAATGGTATAGTTATCGTTGGCTAATCGAACGTTATCACTATACTTTAAAAAGTGGTTGTGGTCTGGAAAAACTTCAATTAAGAAGCGATGCAGCGCGGTCTTGGGGGTTTCCCCCATGAGCGACTGCATCAAGACACTGCTCGACGTTTAGAGATGGCTCTGGCAACTTACTCGATTGTGGCTTGGCGTTTACTTTGGCTTACGTATCAAGCTCGTTGTCATCCTGAAACGGATTGTTCTGTAGTTTTAGAACCTTATGAATGGCAAGCTCTTTACGCTACTATTCATGAAAAAAAATATCCCTTTACTCGTCCTCCTACTTTAGGAGAAGTTATTGGTTGGATTGCACAATTGGGAGGTTTCTTGGGGCGAAAATCTGATGGTGCTCCTGGAGTTAAAACTCTTTGGCGTGGTTTAAGAAGATTAGATGATATTGCCCGTACTTGGCTATTTTGTCATAATTCTTTTTTTGATGAATCTTAGTACGTAAGAAGAGGCTACATAACCATAATAAAGACTAATAACCGATTGCAAAGCTGATCAGTCCCCCCTCGGCCTTTACTAATCGGTATGAATTGCTATATTTCTACTTGTTGAATTCAGCTTTGTCAAGTCAATAAATGCTTTTAGGGCTTGCTGAATAAGTCGACAAAGCGACTTTAGAGGCTACACAGCTTGACAAATCTGAGTTTCACCCCAAGGTTCCCCAAGAAAACCCAGGGATTTCCCACAAAAGTACAAGGTTTTTGAGCGACAAGATGCCAAAACCTGGCACTTTGTTTTGGAAAAAAGGCTTGAAAGCCTTGTCGGGTATGCCTTCTGCCTTCATGCAGCCAGCCCTATTTATTTCCTATTCATAATTCCTAAAATTTGTCAAGTTTTTTGTAAAGAAATATGTTTATAAAGCATAGGTCCTTACAGGACGGCTTTTTTTTGTTCGCCTTTGGCGGCTCCAAAGGAGCATCTATGTATTGACAGTTTGATCGCACCGTGTTAAGATAAAAACATAACAAAAAAACAATTAATGTTCTAGATAAACATGATCTTGAATAAGTAGACAGTGTAAAAAACATGTTTTGAGATAATCATGTTGCACAATCAAGTCTAACGATTTGGACGTTTATGAAAGTCTTTGATAAAAAAAATGTTCATCTAGATTTGTTATCTAAATTTGTTAACTTAAATTTGTTAACTATTTTAGGTACGGTGGGGCACACCGAAACCTAGGTCATAGACCAAATACGCTTGTGGAGAGGAGACCTCTATTTTTCCTGGCTCCGGCAAGGGATAACAAGTCACCCCGTTGTTCGCGTAGCGTGGCCAAAGGCCAAGCAAGAATCCCCGTCCTTCCAGGGCGGGGAGTGTCAATGGAATTGGATGCTTATAGTGAGATGTCGGTACAGTTTTCCCGTGGTTGTCCTTTCCAGTGCGAGTTCTGTGACATCTCTGTGCGATATGGCCGTAAACCGCGCACGAAAACCCCAGCTCAAGTATTGGCTGAATTGCAAACTCTCTATAATTTGGGTTGGCGGCTTCCTGTATTTATAGTTGATGATAATTTTATTGGCAATAAACGCCATGTCAAGGTTCTGTTGCAGGAACTGGCTCTCTGGATGGCAGAGCATGGTTACCCGTTTCATTTGTCCACAGAAGCTTCCTTGAATCTGGCCGAAGATGATGAACTGTTGGACTTGATGATTGCTGCCAATTTTAGTTCAGTGTTTGTGGGAATTGAAACACCAGATACTGATAGCTTGACCCTGACCAAAAAACACCACAACACCCGTCAACCCTTACGAGATGCGGTTGAGAAAATTAATCGGGCAGGTTTGCGAGTGATGGCTGGATTTATTATTGGCTTGGATGGGGAAAAACCAGGAGCAGGCGATCGCATTATCGATTTTGTAGAAGCAACCGCCATTCCCCATCCTGTTTTTAGCTACCCCGGCGAGAAGCCCCGCACCATAATCTTTGATTTGGTGTCGGGATGATAGCCGGGACGGGGTTTATGCAAATTAACATTTATCATTCGCCTGGCTTGTGCTAAGATATTTTACATGGCACTAACCATGAACTACACGTACCGAATTTATCCAGATGCAGCTCAACAGGAATTAATGTTGAGTTGGCTAGAAACTTGCAGACGACTTTATAACCGTTGTTTGCGAGACTTAAAGGACTGGATGAATAGTCGTAAGTGTTCGATTGATAGATGTTCGCTCATACGGGAATATATTATGTCTCCAGACATTCCATTCCCGGGTTATAGGTCACAAAAACGACAGTTAACGCAGTGGAAAAAAACCGAAACTGACCTGAAGGAAGTTCATTCTCAAGTCACTCAAGACGTTGTCAAACGTTTACATAATTCCTGGGAGTCGTTCAGACAGAGAGGGCGAGGTTTTCCACGTTTTAAAAAGTATGGGCGATATCAATCCTTTTTGTTTCCTCAGTTTCCTGCTAATCCCCTCAAGGGAAATAAAATTAAACTTCCCAAGATGGGACTTGTAGACATCAACTTACACCGAGAAATCCCTGATGGATTCAAGATTAAAGGTGTGAGAGTTGTGTCAAGATGTCGAGGAACAAAATGGTTTGTTGTCATAACGATTCAAGCAGATGTTTCTGTTCCCGATCCACCGTCTTTTGGGCGAGCAATCGGAATAGACGTTGGATTGATTGATTTCTTGGCAACATCAGATGGATTAAAAATTCCTAGACAGAAGTTTTTTGTAGACTTACAACGCGAGCTTAAATTGCTGCAACGTAGAGAGTCTCGAAAACAGAAGCGGTCTAAGAATTGGGAGAAAGTCCAAATTAAAATCGCACGATTACACCACAAAATTAACAATACTCGCCAAGACTGGCAACTCAAAGTAGCTCATACTCTCTGTGACCAAGCAGATTCTATTTTTGTAGAGGATATTGATTACCGAGTCATGGCTAAAGGGTTTCTTGGAAAGCATTCTCTAGATGCCAGTTTTGGTCAGTTCAGAGAGTTGTTGAAATGGGTTTGTTGGAAGCGAGGAAAGTTTTTTGCCACAGTAGACCATCGGGGGACATCAAAACAATGCCCTAACTGTGGTGCGGAGTGGGATAATAACCTTTCAATTCGTTGGCATACCTGTAAAGAATGCAGCTACTCCAATAACCGAGATGTTGCCAGTGCCGAAGTGATTCGTAATCGTGGGATTCAAAAGTACCCAAGGACTATTGGGGAAAGGAAACCGCCTGCTGAGAGCGTACTATCGGGGATTTTAAATCTAGATAAGTGCTACGCAGGAACTCTTAACTGTGAGGTTAAGAAGCCCGCGCTGTAATCTCTGATTCAGCGTCGGGAGGATGTCACTATGTTACAAGCCTTGCCCAATACCGCCCTTTGGCATCGGCTCAAACAAGAGGGGCGTTTGCTAGAAGGCAATGAGGAAAATATCAATCAGACAACCCTGACCAATTTTATCCCCACTCGCCCGATAGAACAACTGGCTCAGGAATATGTCAGTTGTTTCTGGGAATTATATAAACCAGAATCCTATTTAGGCAGACTTTATCGGCACTACTTAAATATGAAGCCGAAACCCTATCAGCCTAAATTAGTAATGCCAAAATTTATCTATTTCTGGGCACTGCTAATTATTATCTGGCGCAATGGCATCAAGCGCCAAACCCGCTTCCAATTCTGGGGTCAACTTTTTTCTATCCTCAGGCACAATCCTCAGGTATGGAAACGCTATCTTAGCGATCATGCCTATCTGGAACATTTCCTTGAATACCGCCAAATTGTCCACGATCAAATTCCAGCACAACTGACTCAGTTTTTGGCAGCAGTTGCTAACACTAGACCTCTTGCAGAAGTGGCGCGGAAAGTGTAGTGACTGTGGGAAGATGGGGAGATGGGGTGATGGGGTGATGGGGTGATGGGGAGTGTGGTGTTATCGTGGCTAATCCCAATTCCCGATTCCCGTTCCCCTCCTGGGAGGGGTTAGGGGTGGGTTCCGATTCCCGATTCCCGATTCCCGATTCCCGATTCCCAATTCTAAATTCTAAATTCTAAATTCTAAATTCTAAATTTCCTCATGTCCTTTGATTCCTATAAAACGATTGGCGAAGTACTCCAAGAATTTACAATTACTGCTACTGAAGCCAATTATATCCTGGAAACTGACACTGTAATCAGAGAAGCGTTTAAAGAAGATTTAGAGTTTTGTCTTCGAGAATTTACCGTTGAAGAGTCAGAGTATGCTATTTGTGAAGCGATTATTTTTCCGCTCTTAAAAGAAGTATACAGACAGTATCGAGATAAATTTACGCTGTGGAGTCATAAACCAATAACCTATGATCAACAGCTCACGGGAATACCCGATTATATTTTAGCAAAGCGGTCACCCCTTGGCAAACAAATTTTTGAAAAGCCTTATTTTGTAGCCGTAGAAGCCAAAAAGGATGATTTTATTAAGGGGTGGGGTCAATGTTTAGCAGAAATGGTGGCAATTCAAAAGCTTAATGACCAATCTGATCAAACTATATTTGGAATTGTTTCCAATGGTCAAGTTTGGCAGTTTGGCAAACTCAAAGCTAATCTCTACACTAGAGAAATTAACAATTATACAATTTCTGATTTAGAGAGACTGTATTCAGCAATTAATTATGTATTTAGTCAATGTGAACTAGAACTTTAAACTCAGCAATAAGTAAGATAAAGAGCGATCAATTATCCCATAAGTGTTGAACAGGCAACTCAGAACAGGGAACTCATAACAGGAATCTTCCCTATTCCCAGCCCGTAGCGCTATAACTAACAACTTTCGTTACTATAGGTTTTGCCTTCGCGTAGCGTGACCTTAGGTCAATTCCATCAGCTGGCCCCTTCACAACTCCCATCTTCGAGATCAAGACTTTGAGTTCCAACTCCAAGCCCCAGTAGGACATTTGCCATCACCGCGCTGGGTTGGGGGATTTGAGATACTCTTAAACCGTAATTAATCGGGATAATCCGGTATAGTTAGAGTCGATGCCTGGTATTACCCAGGGCACCTCTCCTTCAAATCCGTACGTGCGACTTTCACCGCATACGGCTCCTAGATATCCTGTCCTTTCGGTTTGCTCCAGTGGATTTGTTGGTGACAGCTGTGATGTACTGCCATTAGGTTCTTAGACTTCCAGTTGTCGTGGTTCCCATCTATGTGATGGAGTTGCACGGACTCTTCGTCTATGAACTTTAATCCACAATGTCCACAGGAATGGCGTTGCCTTTTCAAGGCTATTGCTGTAGCATCACTGTATAGCTTGGAGTTTCTTTGACTCCAGTACACTGTTTTCCCGTTATAGGGGGAGTTGGTTCCTGCTACCATTTTGTGTCCGTTCTGTTCGTATCCTACGGATGGCAAAGCCTTGTTACAAAGTTTGTTGGCTTTATACCTGTTGACTTTCTTCTCTTTTCGGAATTTACGGTTGGCGGTCTTGTTCATGAACCACAAGGAATCTCTTGCGCTGCTCATGTCACACCATTTGTGGTAGTTTCTCCATCCCCTGATCACGGGGGCTAGTTTTTGTGCCTTTACTTCAGCGCCATAATTCGAGTTGTTGACTATGGTTTTAATCTTCTTTCGGATACTTCGGTGATTTTCCACTGAGGGAATACTCCGGAATTTTCCGTTATGTTTTTGAACATACATTCTCCAACCTAGGAAGTCAAAGCCATCTGTCGTTTTGGTAATCTTGGTCTTTTCTTGACTGATTTCCATCTCACGTTCTGCTAAAAAGGTCTTGATTTTGTCCAGTACCTTTTCTGCGTTATCCTCTGGTTTGAGGAATATCACCATGTCGTCTGCATATCGGACGCTGGGGTGAATTGCCTCTATTCCATCCAGTGCAATGTTGGCTAAGAGTGGGCTAACCACACCTCCTTGGGGTGTTCCTTGTTCAGGGAATTCCGGATTGATGCCAGCTTTTAAACATCTGAAAATCCCCTTCTTCAGACTAGCTGGGGCTAGCAATCTATCCATGATGGACTTATGGGAGATACGGTCAAAACACTTTTTAATATCTAATTCAATTACTCTCTTATTGATGCCATTGGATTGTGACCTTAAATTATTGAACACATGTTTTTGGGCATCATGGGCACTGCGTCCAGTCCTAAACCCGTAACTCCGGGCGTGAAAAGTTGCTTCGTGGGCGGGTTCGAGAGCGTATTTGGCTAGACATTGCCATGCTCTATCGGCGATTGTGGGTACCTTAAGAATCCTTACTTTCCCATTCTTTTTTGGAATTGGGATTTCGCGAAGTCCGCTATGTTTCCAGACAAGGCCATAGTGGTTCAATTCATACAGTAGTTCAATTCGCTCTTTGTATGTTAGGGCTGTCTTCCCATCCACACCGGCAGTCTTCTTGCCTTTATTGAGCTGTGTCACTTGACGGATGGCTAGAAGTTGTGCTGCGCGAGATTTCAGAATCAGTTTTTGTAGAGACCGAGCTTTCCTCAAGTCACCGTTTCGAACTGCTTTGTACACTCTTCTCTGTAGGCGAAAAAGGTTCCGTCGGAGTTGTTTCCAATTTTGTCTTTTCCATAGGTCACTATATCGGTTTGACATGTGTCTACCTGTACTCTTCGTTGATTTGTGTATTCTGGATACCCGCAGGCAGTTTCCATTAAACTAAGCCAGGGAGTCACCTCACAGCTGACTCGTCTCCAGAACCGGACGTGAAAGTTTCCCCTCATCCGGCTCCTCATTACAGTACAATCCTTGTCAGTGGCACCTCTAGAATGGATTTTCATCTAGATTCAGTGAATTAGATTTCGTTCCATGTTTGACATCGTGACAATGCAGGTGGAGTAGTTCCATATTTTTGTCTAGGTCTTCTCCACCGAGTGCGCGTGGTATTATGTGGTGTTTTTCTATTAAATCTCCATCCCTGAAGGTAAGGCCACAATGGGAGCATTTTCCTTTTTGTTTTTTAAGTAGTCTTCCTTTTTGACTGTTTATTTCAGGATGTTTTCCCATTCTGGAATTCCAATATATTAAGTTTCCGTTGAATGGACTTGTGGTGTTCTTGACTTTGATGTGCCGGACGATTTTCGTTTTGGCATGTTTCAAGAGGTAACTCTTTCCGTCTGTGAACGTCCAGTTGTCTTTTTCTACGGTTCCCCAATATTTATTGATTACCCAGGTTTTTGATTTGTTTGGATGTCGCCTGTATCCCCATCTTTGGAGTTTGTTCCAGAGCATGCATTCGAGGTCTTTGAAGGTTTCTTTACTACAAACAGCTTTGTTGTAATTACACCATCCTCGTATGACAGGTGAGAGTCGGCTGATTAGGGCAGCCTGAGGGGCAGCTTTGTGACGGTCGATTATGTCAGCAAGCTGCCTATAGTGTTCTAGAACTTTTTCCTTGGATGGTTTGATGATGGTTTTAAAGCCTAGTTTTGAATGGTTTTTTCCGGCTGGATATTGTCGGATGTTGAATCCTAGGAAATTGAATCCTTCCGAAGTGTGAGTTATCTTTGTCTTACTGGGCTTTAATTCCAACCCTATGTCTTTTAGCCATTCACTGATGATTCTCTGACATTCTTCTATTATGGTTTGGTCTTTGTGCATGATGACAAAATCATCCGCATATCTAATTAGACTTATACCTCTCATCTTTTGAGCTTTTCCTAGTTTTTCTCCTTTTTTGTTCTTTTTATTTCCGATATAAGTCTTAATTATTGTTTCCATTCCATGAAGGGCTATGTTCGCGAGGAGAGGTGATATTACTCCTCCTTGTGGTGTGCCTTCTTCGGTTTCTGAGAATGTGTTATTATCCATCACACCAGCTTTTAACCAAGATTTAATTAATCGCCTCAAGGATGGATAGGTGTTTAATTTCGTGAGAAGAACATCGTGATTGATTTTATCGAAACATTTGGAGATATCGGCGTCTAGTACCCATTTAGGTTTTTTGCAGATTCCATTAAATATTGCTTCGATGGCATCATGACATGAGCGTCCTGGTCTGAACCCATAGGAGTTAGGTTCAAATTTAGCCTCCCATTCAGGCTCTAGTGCTTGTTTGACTAGTGCTTGTAGGGCGCGGTCATGCATTGTTGGGATTCCTAGTGGGCGTTTTTCCTTCTGTCCGGGTTTTGGAATCCATACCCTTCTAGTTGGTTTGGCTTTTCTTGAGATTTCCAGGTTAGCTACTAAGGCCAGACGCTGTTTACCATTTAAGGTTTTAATCCCGTCTATTCCAGCAGTTTTCTTGCCTTTGTTCTCTTGGGTTACCCGCCTGACCGCAATCATTTTGGCTGACCAAGACTTCATCAGGGTCTTTTGTAATTTACGTACCACGCGAACATCGTCACGCTGTGAGGCTTGGTATATTCGTTTTTGTAACTTGAACACGGTTATTTCTAGCTTTCGCCAGTTGACCTTGTTCCATTCCGACTGTGGGTTGAATCCCCGAGTTTTAGACTTCTTCATTACTACTTACAACTACACCTATTCCTGTAACGTGAGTCCGTTGGCATATCCATAGGTATTACCCTAGGCATTGGCTTCTGACTCTATCTCTCCCCCAGATGACTTACGGTTAACTACCTACTCAGAATGTTCGACCTTTCTGAGAGTACAAGTGGGGGTTACTTCGTTCCTGATAACCATTCTGTAGACTTTTAGGGCGGCATTGTTCACCGGGAATTTTATTTCTAGGGAAATCAATAGTTAAGCGGGCAACTAACTATCCTTTATTCCGTTTGACTTTTTGTCTGTGGCGTATCAATCCATTTCGCCACGTGTAGGTGTCGATGATTCAAACATGCCTTCCTTGCGTACCCATGAGTCTTTTGCCTGCTACTAACTTTCCCTGGATTGGTTCCGCTTCGCTGTTCGACCCTTGCTTTCAATCCATGGGTTTTGTTAGTTCCCATGAACCAGGGTAGGGCTGTCACTCGGATTTCACGAGGGATGGTCTTTCACCATCATGGTTATCAAGTTGTCAAGGTTCTTTCTTCCTTGCGACTAATCCTCCTAAACCCTTGATGGGCAAGATTTCTAGTCAACGAATCGCACGCCTGCATCCTACCCGACAGTAGGGATTAAGTTTGACATAACTTACCGAGGTGACGACCTATCCTCAGACCTATTAATGCTGTCGTTTTTACTTGTTCCATCTATCGGATTATTCTGGTGATTTAGGGCGATTCATTTTGCCTACTATCTTCTCGGAGTTTACAGTTATCCCGTTTAAAACACTGTGAGAATGAGATAGTAGAGTCCACATATTTTGTTCAGATTGTGGCTCCCTTGTTAGACACTTTTCTAGAATCTGTTTACCCATGTCACCTTCCCCTTTAGCACCAGTGTCCTTATCTGCTTCGGTCTGATTGTGCCCTGTCGCCAGCTTCACTCTGAAAGTTGTCGCTTTCTCGGTGTGGCCAGGTAGGGAGTCACATGTCTCCTCATGGGTGGGATTTTCACCCACATCCGTTAGATAGTTAAGAATTTTGAGGTGTTATCCTCGCGATTCTCCCAACTCATACCCCTGGAGTTTCTCTAGGTTCCTAGTTGGAGCAAGCCGCACAAACGGTCAAGGTGCAATTTGTTGTTGCCTGAGGGAGGAGTGGTGGTCAGCAATTGGAGTTAAGCCTCCCACTCATCTGTCTAGGCGTTCCTGGCATCTCGACCAGGAGTTGCTTGAAAGCCTGAGTTCTGGTATGTTTACAGTCAAGGGGCGACCGATGAAGGTGCTCATGCAGAGTGAAAGGGGTAAGAGCCTTTCCAAGACTAGGATTCAGTCTTGTTCCCACCCAAAGGAGCGTACTGAGATGGATAACCCGGTTCACGACTAGGTTACTCCCGAATCAGTGGGTTTCACAGCTAGAGGGTAAAGCCAGAAAGAAACTGAGATGTCGGGAAGGTGACCAATGGCAGGGAAAGAATCAAAGGGTTGACAATTAGGAACCGTTGTTATAAGGCATCGTAATAAGCAATATCCCTGATCAAACGACAATGGGGATAACAGCTCCCGGATTAGCCTCTCCTTGACGGGGCAATCAGAATCCCACAGTGGACTCGGTGTAGAGACGGCAACCTTAGAATCGCACCTCTAATGAGCATAACCGGGTAAGCCGAGGTTGAGTCCAATATCTAGGTCGATTGATATTGGTAGCCAAATCCCAAGAAGCGGTATAACTCTCAGCCCGGTAGAAGACTGAACCAAGCAAAAGCCAGTGACCGAAAGGAAACAGGAAAACGGACAACCGCATAACTGACTGGATAGAGGGAAATCCCTCAACTCGTGCAGAGTGCTGAATTTCAGAACTAATTCCGAGTCAAGGAAATAATACGATAAGACCTACATTGTACATGGAAAAGATTGAATCGAAACCTTCGGGTAACGGTATCGTAACTAAACAAGCCACCGACTGGCACACAACCGATTGGAAACGTGCCTATAGGATGGTCAGGAAACTTAGACGTAGAATTTTCAAGGCGACACGTGAAGGCAATTGGAAGAAAGTCAATAAGCTACAAAGGTTAATGCTTCGTAGCCACTCCAATACACTCACTTCTGTCAAACAGGCTACTCAAATAAATAGTGGAAAAAAGACCGCAGGAATAGATAAACAGACCAAGATAACACCGGCGGAAAGAGGGGAAATGGTCGATTCCCTCAGAAACTATAAAGCCTGGAAACCCATCCCAACCAAACGCATCTACATCCCCAAGTCCAACGGGAAGAAAAGGCCACTAGGAATACCAAGCATCACGGATAGATGTCTACAAGGCATCGTCAAAAATGCACTAGAACCATCATGGGAAGCCAGGTTTGAACCTGTATCATACGGATTTAGACCGGGTAGGAGTACCCATGACGCAAGACAAAGGATATTCCAAAACATCAATGGAGAAAATAACAGGAAATGGTGGGTACTAGATGCGGACATCTCAGGATGCTTCGACAACATAGCACACCTACCTCTCCTAGAAGCCATAGGGAACTTCCCAGCAACCAACCTGATCAAGGATTGGCTTAAGGCTGGATACGTCGATAAAGACGTATACTACAACACAGAGGAAGGAACTCCCCAAGGCGGAATAATAAGTCCATTACTGGCTAATATCGCCCTACACGGACTAGAGGAGGAATTGGGTATAGAGTACAAATGGAGAAGAGATAAAAGGCGCAAAGACGGAGGTTGGTGGGCCAACATATCTCCAAGGACATACATCCGCTTTGCCGATGACTTCGTTATCCTAACCGAAAGCGAGGAAGATGCAGCGAAAGCTAAGGAAATCACAACGAAATGGTTATCCAAAAAAGGACTAACATTGTCTGAGGAGAAAACAAAGATAAGCCATCTAACCAAAGGATTTGACTTTTTAGGATGGAACTTCAGGAAGTATCAAACATCAGGGAAAAAGACAGGGCTAATAACCCTAATCAAACCTTCCGGGAAAAGTGTAGACAAAATCAAGAAGAAATTAAGAGAAGAATTCAAAAGAGGAAAAAGCCTAACCCAGAGAACGTTAATTGGCAAAATCAACTCAATAGTAAGGGGATGGAGCAATTATCACAATGGCACGGTATCCAAAGAAATCTTTTCTGAATTAGATTCATACATGTTCTGGAAGTTACAGAGGTGGGCAAGACGGAAGCACGCCAAAAAATCTCACGACTGGGTAAACGAGAAATATTTCGGAAAATATTGCCCAGGAAGAGAGGATAATTGGGTATTTGGAGACGGAGAAATCTACTTGGAAAAGTTTGCCTGGACACCAATCCAGAGACATATACTAGTTTCATACGATAAATCCCCCGACAATCCAACACTCACCGAGTATTGGAAAGAAAGGGAAGAGAAACAAAGTGAAAAAACAGCCAAGAAGAGACTAACCACCGGAAAAGACAAAATAGCTAACAGACAAGGATACCAATGCCCCGTCTGTCAGCAAAACCTAGGGGAATACAACAATGTGCATCTACACCACATTATTCCCAAACAACTAGGTGGTCTTGATAAATATGATAACCTAATCTATCTACACGAAGACTGCCACTACTCCATACATGCCTTGGGTGCGACAAAACCCGAAATCCAAAAGATGTTAAGGAAAGGGTTCAAAACACCCTCTAAGAACCGGAACAAAAACCAAAAGGCACAAAACCGGAAATCGAAGAAAAAGTAGTCGCTAAAATAACGTGTTCCAAAGGAATTAGGTGCGCCGTGTGCTTGGAGACTTGCTCGCACGGTGCTTAGGGGGCGAAGCGGGGGAAACCCCGCCGACCCACCCAATCTCCTGTAAATAGCTTAGAGCTTCCTCGGTTTTAACTTGAGGAAATTTGAGGTAGAAGCGGCTGACACTTAGAAAGGGTTCCGGTGTCCGTAAGATCACCATGCGATCGCACCATTGTGATAACCAGGGTATTAATCCTCCTGGTGCCACTGGTGTGCAAATCCAAACCTGTGCTGGATTGTGGGCTTTTACTGCTTCCGTTGCTGCTGCTATAGTCATTCCAGTAGCAATGCCATCATCAACCAGCAACGCTAGGGCACCAGTAGGATTGGTTTTCGGACAACCCGGTTGCAGTTGAGCTAGCTGAGCTTGGGCTTTTTCTTGAGCTTGAGCTAATACTATTTCCTGCCATTGAGCATTTTTGTTTCGCCATCGCCTTTGCCCAGACCAAAGTACAACTCCCGAGGAAGTCACCGCACCGATTGCTAATTCTGGGTTGCGAGCCGTGGTAATTTTTTTTGCCACTACAATATCTAGTGGACAATCCAGTGCCCGAGCTACTGGTGCTGCTACTGGGATACCCCCCCGAGGTAGTGCATATACAATAGGCGTTGCATCAATACCTGTAGCGTGCAGCTTGCTCACCAGGGGGATAAGTGCTTGAGCGAGCTGCTCACCGGCATCAGCGCGATCGCTAAACAGCGGGGCAGTGTACATGGCTTCCTCCGGTATGAAGTTGCCTGACTTATATTATAATTACCGATTTTTGTCAAGATTACTGTATCAAAAGAAAGAATTGTAATAATTAGTTGCTCACAATCTCCTGAATCTACTATTAGTAGTAAGGTGCCTTATGCCTGGAACAATTTCTGTGAGTCCTCATGTCCAACGGAGAACAACTTAGTCTTTTTGACGAGTCAGAGTTAACCCCATCACAGCCGAACAATGTCCAAAGGGAGCTAATCCCCACTGATGCCAAAATCCCTATTCCTCCTGGCACTTACGACACCATGGAATCCTTGACAGAACACTGTCAATCTTGCCAACGGTGCGAATTAGGAGCTACCCGCACTCAGGCTGTTATTGGACGTGGCAACCCTAATGCCCTAATTATGATTATTGGGGAAGGACCGGGTAAACAAGAAGATGAGACTGGTAAGCCCTTTGTAGGCAGAGCAGGGCAACTGTTGGAGAAAATTTTGGCATCTGTGAAAATCGATAGTGAACAAGATGTATATATTTGTAATATGGTCAAGTGCCGACCTCCTGGTAACCGCACCCCTACTCCTGATGAAATTGAAGCGTGCAAACCTTACTTGTTGGAGCAAATTCGCCTAGTAGACCCCCAAATTATTCTGTTCACTGGTGCCACAGCGGTAAAAGGCTTAACTGGTAACAAGAAGGGGATTACTAAGATTCGGGGTACCTGGATGGAATGGGAAGGGCATAAGTGGTGTATGCCAATTCTCCATCCTGCTTACCTACTGCGGAATCCCAAACGAGATCAAGGTAGTCCAAAGTGGCTGATGTGGCAAGATATCCAGAAAGTGCGTGCTAAGTTAGATGAGATTCGCGCCTTAATGCCATAGATATTAGGGAATAGGGAACAGGGAATAGGGAACAGCAGATCTGGGAACAGGGAGTAGGGAGTATAGATTAGTTAAGTGTTAAGTGTTAATTGTTAATTGACAACTTTAAATGGTCAATTAACAATTTTCATTCCAATTTTAAATTGACGAACAACCAAGAATGATACAGCGTTTTTCATAGCTATCAGGTACACAGGAGTTTTTCCATCTTACCTCTTACCTACTCCCTACTCCCTACTCCCTACTCCCTAAAAGCCAAGAATTTGTACCTCACCCAATTGAAAACTGCTGTAAAAATGATTATTGATGAAACTTGGTACCAACGACCACCTGGAGTTTCTGAGGCTACCTCCGCTGGTGGTATTGTTGCCCGCCGTTGGGAGCAGCAGATATACATTGCTCTAGTTCAAGAAGGCAATAGACTTGAATACGTCTTACCCAAAGGTCATGTAGAACCAGGAGAAAGCATTTTAGAGGCGGCAGAGCGAGAAATTGCGGAAGAAGCGGGCTTAAATGACCTGAAATTTATTGCTGAACTGGGAGTTATATCAAATCCGGGTGTAGACTTATTGTATAGAGTGAGTCGGGAAAGATCTATGCCCAAACGGCTGAGCCTATTACCTCATCTTAGTTGTGAGGAATTGGAAGAACGGTATCGTCAAGCCAGTGATGCTGTAGAACGCAGCCAATACCAAATCCTGTGGTTGCTGGCAAAAGGTAAGCAGACCGAAGAGGTGCGAGAGGCAACAGGGTATTCATTGCGCTGGATACGGGTGATTGCCAAGCGCTACAACCAACAGGGGGAAGCCGGGGTAGGTGATGGTCGGCATCATAATCGTGGAGCCGAACCTTTACTCGACGAGATTCAACAAGCCCAACTCCTACAAGCTATAGAAGCCCCTGTGGATGAGAGCGGGTTGTGGAATGGTCGTAAGGTAGCTGATTGGATGAGTCGAGTGCTCGACCGTCCGGTTGCGCCTCAACGAGGTTGGGAATATCTCAAGCAGATGGAGTTTCGGCTACGGCTGCCCCGTCCGGAGCATCAACAGCAAGATCCCATCAAGCAAGAAGCCTGGAAAAAAAACTGCCTGAGCGAGTAGAGCAGTTACAGCAGCAGCACCCGGGGGCAGAGATTGAGTTGTGGGCGATGGACGAACATCGAGTTGGACTCAAACCTATGGTGCGCCGCCTCTGGGTTCCCTGGTGGGAAACCCCTATTGCCAAAGTGCAGTGGCGCTATGAGTGGGTTTGGGTATGGGGTTTTGTGCATCCAGCTTCGGGTCAAACCTATTGGTGGTTGTTACCGAGAGTAAACATTCAACTGTTCAATCAAGTCCTGGCTGACTTTGCCCAACATTTCAGCTTAGGCCAAAATAAACACGTTATTTTAACTGTTGACCAAGCCGGTTGGCACACCGGTCAGGATATCGTGCTACCAGAAGGATTACATTTAGAGTTTCTTCCCCCTTACTCCCCTGAGTTGCAACCTGCAGAACGTCTTTGGTCAATCTTGGATGAGCCGATTGCTAACCGAACCTTTGAGAACATCTTTGAGTTAGAGCAACTTCTATGTAATCGGTGTTGCGTACTACTAAAACAGCCTGAGTTGATCCGGGGACTCACCCATTTTCACTGGTGGCAGGATGCCAAGGCTTAACAGTAACTATTTAGCCGGATTTCATATTAAGGAACGATTAGACTTTGCCAAACAGTGTTGGAAAAAGACTTACTATTTTCTGTTCATTACTGACCAAGTTGACGGTACTCCTACTGATCCACATCTCAGTTACCAGCTGGGGTGGTTTCCTATAGATGAATTACCAACATTATTCTGGCCAGAACAACAAGAACTGATTAAAACCAATAGTAAGCTGATCCAAAATTCTGTAAGCATATGCGCTACGCGCAGGCTACGCCAACAGCCGTCAGCTGTCAGCCGTCAGCTTCCCATAACTCAAGATTAAACGAATGCTTACCTCTTTTATTGAAAAGCACCGATTGCGCTACGTGCACCCTTGGCCTGTGGCCAAGCTGCTTGAGGTGCGAACAGTACCGTGGCACAGTTTCTGCCCATAGCGTAACCTCCTTGAGGTGCTTTTGAATAAAATAAGCTGACCGCTGAACGCGCACGGGTGAGCTAAAAGCTCACGGCTGATGGCTGAATGCTTACAAATCAAGTAGCTTGCCCATAGCCCATAAGCTGATAGCTGATAGCTGATAGCTGATAGCTGAATGCTTACCCGTTAACTGAAAAGCACAAGACTGTGGCTAAATTACACCGCAAGCCGCTCGAGCACCACCCCCTCCCAAGGGTTTGGGAGTATCTGAATAATTGTCACCTTGGGCGTGAATGATCAGAGAGTGACCCTTAAGGTCAGCAACCTTTAACCGTGGGGCTACTACTGGAGTGTTAGCAACACCCTGTTGATTAACCACTAGCCTTGGCAAATCACCTAAATGACCGTTACCGAATGGTCCTTCATGTTTGCCGGTATTTTCTGGATCATAATGACCACCAGCAGCTAAGCCAGGAACTACTTTACCTTCCTTCTGGGCTGGACCACAATTGGGCTTTGCATGGACATGGAAGCCATGTTCTCCAGGAGTTAATCCAGACAGATTCGAGGTTAGCTGCAGACCCTTCTCGGTTTCGGTTGCTTTGACAATGCCAATTTCTTTACCAATGCCTTTGGTATCAGTCAAATGTATGGTCACCTTTAGTGGTGTTGACGCGGATTGATTGGAACAAGCCGAGATTAGAAATATTGCGATCGCAGCTAATAGGCTGATAATTTTCATACTCAACTACACCCCACTTACAGATAGGTTTCCAAGGGTTTGAGACCTAACGGGGGGACAGAGCGGGTATAGCCATTGTGTAGCAAGGGATACAGCAGATG
>NZ_MKZS01000001.1:6976070-6988582 GCF_001942495.1 Moorena bouillonii PNG | reverse complement strand
CCTAGTTGGCGATTTCCGGGAATTGCCGGGAATTGCCTAGGCTTTGACTAGGAGTGTTATCGGTCTTGGTTTGGTAGGACTGGGGTTGTTGACACAAACAAAACGGACTAGGAAGAGTTGAAAATTATTTAATATTGCTTTTGCCATAGTGTATCGACCGAAGTTTTCAGTTCAGTTAAACTTCGGTTTTATATTGTTTAGTGATGAGTCATCTGGTAAGCATTCAGCTAATGCGCTACGCGCATTAGCTATCAGCCTTTGGCTGAGCGCTTAAGGCTGAATGCTTAAGTCATCTGAGCAATTAACAATGGCTAATCAGTGACATACTCCCACACTGACTCTTTGAGTGAGCGTGTGGGCTTCTTACCAACTCCACCCAACGGTATCGGCTTTCGCCGACGCTGCGCGAACGGATACTCGGTAAGCTTTATTAACGACACGGGATGCCCCTCCGCGCCGGAACAATACAATAAGTTGTATTTTTGATTAGTAGGTGGCTGACAAACCAGCATTTTCGGCTTTGTTTATCAGTACATATATTATAGCAATTTTATAATACCCTGTGCAAAATTCATCCCACACCTATGCTATGCATAGGTGTGGGATGAATTTTGCCGGACAGCTAATCACTAATCACCCTTTGAAGAAACTATTCCCACTCTATGGTTCCAGGAGGTTTAGAGGTAATATCATAGACTACCCGATTAACTCCCTTGACTTCATTAACAATCCGGTTGGAAATAGTTTCAAGTAAGTCATAAGGTACTCGTGACCAGTCAGCGGTCATACCATCTTCACTGGAAACAAAGCGCAATACAATCGGATGAGCGTAAGTGCGCTTGTCCCCCATTACTCCCACACTGCGTATTGGGAGCAATACGGCAAAGGCTTGCCAAAAGTCGTTATACATCCCCTGTCGGCGAATTTCATCTCGAACGATGAAATCAGCATCTCGTAGAATATTCAACCGTTCTGAGGTCACTTCACNCCCCCCAACGGTATCGGCTTTCGCCGGCGCTGCGCGAACGGATACTCGGTAAGCTTTATTAACGACACGGGATGCCCCTCCGCGCCGGAACAATACAATAAGTTGTATTTTTGATTAGTAGGTGGCTGACAAACCAGCATTTTCGGCTTTGTTTATCAGTACATATATTATAGCAATTTTATAATACCCTGTGCAAAATTCATCCCACACCTATGCTATGCATAGGTGTGGGATGAATTTTGCCGGACAGCTAATCACTAATCACCCTTTGAAGAAACTATTCCCACTCTATGGTTCCAGGAGGTTTAGAGGTAATATCATAGACTACCCGATTAACTCCCTTGACTTCATTAACAATCCGGTTGGAAATAGTTTCAAGTAAGTCATAAGGTACTCGTGACCAGTCAGCGGTCATACCATCTTCACTGGAAACAAAGCGCAATACAATCGGATGAGCGTAAGTGCGCTTGTCCCCCATTACTCCCACACTGCGTATTGGGAGCAATACGGCAAAGGCTTGCCAAAAGTCGTTATACATCCCCTGTCGGCGAATTTCATCTCGAACGATGAAATCAGCATCTCGTAGAATATTCAACCGTTCTGAGGTCACTTCACCAATGATGCGAATCGCCAACCCTGGTCCGGGGAAGGGATGTCGGCGCACAATCGCTTCTGGCAAGCGGAGGTCACGACCGAGTTGGCGCACTTCGTCTTTAAATAGCTTGCGTAATGGTTCTACCAACTTGAAGCGCAGGTTTTTAGGTAAGCCTCCGACATTGTGATGGCTCTTGATTTTCACAGCTACCCGCTCACCGGTTTTGGGATCAACGTTGGTATGGGCTGATTCAATCACATCGGGATAGAGGGTACCCTGAGCTAAATAATCAAATGGACCAAGACGTTGGGATTCTTCTTCAAAGACGCGAATGAATTCGTGACCGATGCGGCGACGCTTTTCTTCTGGGTCAGTGACACCAGCAAGGCGAGCCAAAAAGCGATCGCGAGCGTTCACATACTCTACTCGAATACAAAATTCTTCCTCAAATAGCTTCACCAACTGCTCTGGTTCCCCTTTGCGCATGAAGCCTTGGTCAATAAACATACAAGTTAGTTTATCCCCAATTGCGCGATGGAGTAAGAAAGCAAGGGTAGAGGAATCTACTCCACCAGACAGAGCCAGCAGAACCCGTTTGTCCCCTACCTTGGCACGCACTTCTCGAATCGCTTCCTCGATAAAAGCAGCAGTGGTCCAAGTGGGTTCACACTCGCAGATGTTGTAAACAAAGTTACGGATTAGGGCAAGACCATCGGTTGAATGCACAACCTCTGGATGGAATTGCACGCCATAAAGTTTTTTCTGATAGTTAGCAATGGTGGCACAAGGGGTATTCTGAGTATGGGCAAGGACTTCAAAGCCATCTGGCAAAGTCACGCAGGAATCTCCGTGGCTCATCCACATGGTTGAGTGGTCTCGCACATTGCTCAGTAAGTCAGTGGGGTGATCAATTAGTAAGGCGGCTTTGCCATACTCAGCTTTTTTTGCCCTGGTGACTGTTCCACCTAGTTGTTGCACCATCAACTGCATCCCATAGCAAACCCCTAGCACGGGTATACCGAGATTCCAAATTTCTGGGTCACATAGGGGGGCTCCATCGTCATAGACGGAATTGGGACCTCCAGAGAGAATGATGCCCTGGGGATGAAGCTGCTGTAGCTGTTGAGCTGTGGTCTGATAGGATAGTACCTCGGAGTAAACGTTAGTCTCGCGAATGCGACGAGCAATCAGTTCCGAGTATTGAGAGCCGAAGTCCAGAATCACAATCATCTGGCGATTCAACTGCTCTCCTAGAGAGGCTACAGGCAATGCCTCTTTCTGGTAAGATAGTTTGTTGGTCCTTAGGGTTACTGCTGTGTTCGTCATGTTTAGTTGTGTGAATGTACGAACAGGTCGCTGCCTAGGTGTGCTTCTGGGCAGCATAAATTGATTCCTATGAACAGATAGGTTGAAAGCTGATGGTTTCCGTAAATTAATCCTTCAACGCCCCAACACTTTGATGTGGATGGTAGCGCTGGCATTAACCAGTTAGTCTGAGTCGTAGACTCTCATCGACGATACAGAACTCTATCTGTTTACGGTTATGTCAGTTTCCACTCCCACACGCACTTCATAGACCTGCCTGGCAGTGGTATGTCTGTTGACACTCTCGTGACTTCTAGTCAGGAGATTTTTCAGGGTTTCAGTTTATATGTCCTGAAATCCGAAGTTTCATCTGATAATCAGGTTAATTTATCATACATTGGGTTCGGCTACAAGATCCGCCCGCCAATGTATGAAGATTTATAAAAATTTATCACAAATTTGAAAATAATGTGCAACCTGTGGGACTGGTAACGATAATTTGGCGATCGCGATCGAATAATACGGAGCCAATCTGGATATGCTGCTCACTGTGTTTGCGGATGTAGTCAAAGCAGCGTTGGTCAATGGTCAATGCGATCGCATGATAAACCTGATTGACCCAATCAGTGCCCTGAGTCTGATCCCATTGACGCAGACAATTCAGAGCAGCTTCAGTGGTTTGACTGCCAAATACTTGCCTGATTAGTGGGGTTGGTACTCCTAACTGCGCACAGTGAGCGGTGAGAATTTCCAGTCGTCCATCAGCTAGGTGGTGGTGAGTGTGAAAAATTCCTCCAGCCAGTTTAATTAACTTACCATGATAGCCAAATAACAAAATTTCTGGCACCTGGGAGTACCCAGCTGCTACCAACAACGGTCCGAGCCAATTGGCTGTTTTAACCAGCCGCTCGGGATTAATCCCCAAGGTTCGCGCCAAATCTAAACCATTTTCTCCCACACAGAACACTAGTGTTGTCGAATGTGAGGAGGCTTGCTCTTTTAGCAATTTGCTGGCTTTTGCTTTTAATTCCTCCTGGTAAGCAGCTAATTGACCAGGAGCACTCAGAGGCTGGGAAATGCCAGTAGTTCCTAGTAGGGAAAGTCCTTCTACTACACCAAAGGCAGAATTAGAAGTACGCTGTGCCAACTTCCGCCCTTCCGGCAAGATAATCGTCACCTGAATTTTCTCTGAGGGTGCTAGCAGACAACTCAAGTTATGGTGCAATAGTTTCTCGGCGTAAGCATAGATGGCTGGTTTACCTCCGGCATTGATTTGTCGTCCAATTCCTTCACCACCCAATAACTGTATTGATTCAGTTTGCTCCATCGAACCCCATTCTACAACTGCCCAAATCGGGGTATTACGGGTAAGGTCAAGGTTATCACCAGGGTTAGAGTGAGTGATAGCTAGCGCTACCCCTTCTCGAATCCTAGCCACTTGCTCAATGGGAATGTCTGCGGTTTCAGGAGGGTTAATTAAGTCCACTGAAACTGTTTCCAAGGGTTGGCCGTTGCGTAACTGATGGAGGGCGGCTATGGCTGAGGCACAGGCGAATACGGGTAAGGTATATCCAGATTGAGGTAGGGAGGTGGTCATGTAACCAGGTTAAATTTGCGATCGCTTAGTTCTTCATTGTCTAATTGGTAATTGGTAATTGGTAATTTGTAGTTACCGATTACCGTAAACCAAAAATCCCCAAACTAGTTGATAAGTGATTAACTGTATTTGTATTATATAGTGTTTAACCTACTTATTATGTAATGTAAACCAAATCTACATTAACGCTAGTTTTTTTGACAACTAAGATGGAAAAATAGAGTTTATTTGCTGTCTTTTGAGGTTTGTTTATCCCTATAATATCCAGTGTGATATGATTTTTTTTATGCTTATATTCACTATCACTATCGGCAAGGTAGTATTCCAGGTAAATATTGATTTATTATAAATTTTTTCATAATTTTTTTGAGTAACAAGTTTCAACTAACAATACTAATCCGTGTAGGAATTGTGATAATTTTTGATGCCCTATTCCCTACTCCCTACTCCCTACTCCCTACTCCCTACTCCCTACTCCCTACTCCCTACTCCCTACTCCCTACTCCCTACTCCCTACTCCCTACTACCTACTCCCTACTCCCTACTCCCTACTCCCTACTCCCTACTCCCTGTTCCCTTTGCTATAGTTCCAAGGGTTTGATATAAGGCTTGAGTATGTATCCAACCTACAAAACCACTGTAGAGACAGTCTCCTTCAGGGCTAGCTACAAATACATGGTGTATTAGTAAAGGATTCTGCCAAGTCCGAATGGAAATGCCATTTTTAAATGTTATATAGGTCTTGGCTCGGTGAAAATTTCGACCATGACCATCAGTCATACCTGGGACTGAGTGTAATTGTTGAATTAAGCTAGTAATAAAGTCTCCTGGTGGAGGAGATTGTGTGATAACTGGATTCGCCCAAAATTTCTGGATTTCTGCTGCGACTAACGGATGATTTTTGAGAGCAGCATGACGCAGATTAGGTAAACAAACGAATTGACTAGGAGAAAACTTGGTTGTCTGTATTGTAATCGTACCGTCGCTACCATGATCACTATCACCAGCTATTACTAATGTGGGAATCACTGCACCAATGGACTCTGCTAGTTGTCGGCGGTTGATACCTAAATCCTTTGCGATACCAATACCAATCCCAAAGGGGTCAATAATTCTAGCTAGATCTGCACCACCAATAGGAGAACCAATCAACACTAAGGATTCTACTTGTGACCACCAGTCTTGGTGACGGCTGAGGAGTTCTAGCCAAATTAAGCCACCCATGGAATGACCAATAATTCGGATTGGTGTTTGGGGATATGTGACAATGGTATCTAAGACGATGTGTTCGAGTTGGTTGATTAGGGGTTCTATCCAGAGCCAGGTTTTGAACCAACCGAGATCGGGAGTAATGATGGCAGTGCGGGATGTGGCTAATGATTGGGCAAGGCTTGCCATCGCTTTAGAGTTATCCGCCCATCCGTGTTGTGCGTATAGAAGAAAATCTGGTTTGTCGGTCATTTCCCCTAAATCTAGGATACTGGTAGTTTCTTCTTGATTTTAGGTAGGGGAGTACACCATGAGTAAGCAATTGTGACACTCCATTGAGGGACACAGAATAGGCTTTGCAAGAAAAGGAATGCACCCTAACCGTTGCAGTATCACTGGATTCTTGGAAAGAGATGCTGCATAGCATTAGCTACAAGGGCTGAGGGACAGATTCCGGAATACGTATAACCTATTACCAAAACCCTTTGAAAGCCGATGGTTCCAGCAATTATGAATACTGTAGACTATCTCCGGATTAGCTTGATTGACCGCTGCAACTTCCGTTGTCAGTACTGTATGCCTCAAGGAGCAGAACTTGACTATATCCTACGGCAAGAATTACTCACTGATCAAGAACTGCTGACTCTGCTCAAGGAGGTGTTTATCCCGGTAGGGTTTAGAAAGTTTCGCCTCACGGGAGGTGAACCCCTATTGCGTCCAGGTGTAGTGGAGTTAGTTAAAGCGATCGCATCTTTACCCGAAACACAAGATTTAGCGATGACTACCAATGCCTTTTTACTGGCTGGTATGGCAAAGGAACTCTACCAAGCGGGTTTACGGCGGATTAATATTAGTCTGGACTCCCTCAATCGAGAGACATTTGACAAAATTATCGGCAATCGGGGACGTTCGCGCTGGGAACAAACTTGGGAAGGGATAAAAGCTGCCCATCAGGTTGGATTTGACCCGTTAAAGCTAAATGTGGTGGTAATTCCAGGAACTAATGACCAGGAAGTGCTGGATTTAGCTGCTCTAACCATTGAGCGCTCCTGGCACGTTCGATTTATCGAGTTTATGCCCATCGGGAACTCCCAGCTATTTGGTGAGCGGGCGTGGGTACCTTCGGAAGAATTACGGCAACGGATTCACTTACGCTGGGGTTTGATAGAATCCAGTGTCCGGGGTAATGGCCCAGCTGATGTGTTCCAGATTCCTGGTGCCAAGGGCACCCTGGGATTTATTAGTCAGATGTCAGAATGTTTTTGCGATCGCTGCAATCGGATGCGTCTATCTGCTGATGGTTGGCTGCGTCCCTGCCTACTTAATGAACAAGGTCAAGTTGACTTAAAAACTGCTCTACGCAGCGGCGTTGATACCGCTGACTTAAGAGAGCAGGTCAGACAGTTGCTGATGATTAAACCAGAAATCAACTTCAAGGAGAGAGACTCTGGTACTGATAGTTCATATACAAGGACGATGTCACAAATTGGTGGATAGTTTTTTAGGTTACAGGTTAGCAGGTTAGCCAGGTTGAAGGTTATTTAGGTTGAAGGTTGAAGGTTATTTAGGTTGAAGGTTGAAGGTTATTTAGGTTGAAGGTTGCAGGTTACTCCGGTTGAAGGTTGCAGGTTACTCCGGTTGAAGGTTGCAGGTTAAAGGTTAGCAGCTTAGCAGGTTACAGGTTAACAAGTTGAAGGTTCCAGGTTAGAACCTTCAACTTGTTAACCTTCCACTGAAGCCGAACCTTCAATCTCCACCTGTTAACTTTCAACCGTTGTCAACCTTGGCCAAAAGGCCACGCTACGCGAACAACCTGTTAACCTTCAACCTGTTAACTTTCAACCCGGGTTAGACTTTCCTGGAGTAGTACTCAACCACCAGTAGCTCGTTAATTTGTAATGCCACCCATTCCCGATCAATAATCCCATTCACCTTGCCGGTGAAGGTGTTCTTATCAAACTCTAAATGACTAGGAAGGTTTGCTAAGCCAGGAAATTCTAAGTTTCGTTCCACTAGACGGCGGGATTGATCACGGTTTCTAACCGCAATCACATCCCCAGGGCGACACTGATAGCTAGCAATATTAACTACTTGACCATTTACAGTAACATGACCGTGATTCACGAGCTGACGAGCCGCTGGGATGGTACCTCCCATACCCATGCGGAAGACTGTGTTATCCAGTCGCATCTCTAGCAGTTGCAGCAAAGCTTGTCCAGTGGAACCGGTGGCTCGACGAGCTTTACGGACATAGCGAATTAACTGCTTTTCAGTCACTCCGTAGTTATAGCGCAGTTTCTGCTTTTCTTCGAGACGGATCGCATATTCTGAGCGTTTCCGACGGTTTTGACCATGTTGACCTGGGGGATAGGCACGGCGGGGTGTTTTACGACTTAAACCGGGCAAATCACCCAGACGGCGAACGACCCGCAGACGCGGGCCTCTATATCGGGACATATAACTTCCTCTGTACTATCTTGTGTACTATCTTTACTAAAGATTTCCCAAAACTATTATCATACAATTTATTAGGGCAGTGGGGATAAGGAAATTGCCATGGGGAAAATTTCCAGCAGGTGTTAGGTCAATAGCCCTATCTACGGAAATTTCTATACTGCAAACCACCTTAGTGCTATATAACGGGATTAGCGCTACCCAACCCATACGCGATCGCTCTAGGAAAGAAGACGGGGTAAAGGCTTTGACCCAACTACCCTAGATAATCACTTCTAGGGTTATATCATTATCCGGATAATTAGTGATAAAAAAAAACCTTATTCCTTTACTTCTGCCAAATGGCTTCGATTGGGCACAAGCGTGTAAGTATTCAACCGGAGATGATATTAGTGACCCAGGACGTAATTAAAAATCAGCGGAGCTACAATTGATGCATCCGATTCAATCACGTAACTAGGGGTATCCGTATCAAGTTTGCCCCAACTAATCTTTTCACTAGGTAGTGCGCCACTGTAGGAACCGTATGAGGTGGTACAATCACTAATTTGGGCGAAGTAACTCCACAACTTACAGTCTTCCTTGAGATCCTGGTGGATCAGTGGCACAACGCAGATGGGAAAATCTCCAGCAATTCCACCCCCAATTTGAAAGAACCCCATGGAAAAATCTCTAGTATTTTCCTTATACCAATTCACAAGAAATACCATCAGCTCCAGACCGCTCCGCACAACATTCAAGCGACTGATCTTGCCTTTGATAACTTCAGAAACAAAGGAATTTCCCAGAGTTGAATCCTCCCATCCAGGAACAAAAATAGGAATTTGTTTCTGCCATGCTGCGATCACCCATGAGTCACGAGGATCAATTTCATAAGAGTCTTTCAGCTCTTGACTTTCAAGAAGTTGATAAATGAACTCGTATGGGAAAAAGCTTTGGCCAGATTGATCAGCTGCTTGCCACAGTTTCACCATATGCCGATCAATTTTGATCATCGCTTCTTCTTCAGGGATACAAGTATCAGTAACTCGATTCATTCCGGACTCAAAAAGAGCCTTTTCCTCTTCTGGTTTCAGTGAACGATAATCCGGTACTTTCTTATATAGGACTTACGCATTTGCCCCCTAAATCCCCCAATTCTGGGGGACTTTGACATCATTACCCCCCAAAATTGGGGGGCTAGGGGGGCGAAATCCACTTAACCGCGTAAGTCCTGTTATATTGAGAGTGGGCAACCAGATTGAAGATATCCTCTTCAAGATTCGCTCCAGTACAGCAAATAGCATGGAGTGCATCCCGATTTTGCATTAAGCATAAATACTTAAGTTGGGTGTTGACCAATCTGAGGTAAGCTTTAATTGGTTGACCTATGATCAAATGAGTGCTGCGTGCTGGATGCTGACAAACATGCCCAAATCAAAGCCCACGCCCGAGCAATTGCTGCTTTACGTGTGCGTAGAAACCGACCCTGAGCAGGTTCAAACCAAGTCCTGGATAGAAGAAGTAGTTCGTGGTCATATTCTCGAGCATGTCAGTCCAGAGATAGGAAATTTTTTATCCAAACCAGCAGCGGCACCCGTGCCGGACGAAAACGTACCCTCAACAGCATCCTTGGGAAATTGAGTTTGAGCGAGAAACAAGCTCATGTGCTAATGGTCAAGCCCTACACAAGGTGGAGTCCGTATTTGGAGAAGTGCTGTCTGTTGCTGAGTGCCAACGCCTCCTACAACAATAGCGCGCTCAGATATCAAGGTGTTGACTCGAATGTCGGTTTCCCATAGCACTCAGCAACGCCTGGTACATCGGCAAGACTTTGAGTTGCCCGAACTCGAACAGACTGTTGAAGAAATGAGCGTAGATGGCGGCAAAGTTCGGTTACGCACGGCTATTGGTGAGCGAAGCCAGTGGCGTGATTACAAAGCAGTGAATTTGCATGAGCACAGGAATGGTGCATTCTTCTGCGAGAACGTAAATTTGGTCAGTTGGGTCAACCAACAGCCTAAGCGCCACACCACTGATCTGCTTGGGTGATGGTCATGACGGCATCTGGAATATCTTTGCAGAGATTGGAACTACCTCACAACGATGTGAAATTCTAGACTGGTATCACTTAATCGAGAATCTGGGCAAGGTAGGTGGACCCGCAGCAGCGGCTAGATGCAGTTGAAACTTGTTTGTGGTTTGGGGATGTCGATGGCGCGATTGAACAGTTCAAAGATTGGCAACATGAACCTGTCAAGAACTTTATTATCTACCTCAACAAGCATCGCCACCGTATTGTTAACTACGGCTAAAACCCAAGCCGAAGGCATTTCCATAGGGTCAGGATCGATGCTCCTTTGGAGCCGCTACGCGAACGAATCGACGGGTTTAGCAGGTTGGTCGGCGCATCAAAATCTCAGGGGCTCAGTGGGACGAAAGCAACGTCCCTCAAGTACTCAAGCATCGGTGCGCTTACCTCAACGGACAATTCTCAATTTGAGTCTTACAAAACATCCCATGCACTCAGTTGGAAGTGTGGGAAGTGTGGGAATTTTTGCCCGAATTTTTACCTAATTGCAAAAGTGAGATGCACCCATAGCATGTACCTTGTCTTGGCGAATCATTTCAGCTAGAGATATACCCAGCTCTCCTGTACTCATGGCTCCAGCCATAGTCAGAAACATTTTATTCCCAGATTCCAGGTGTTTCACCCATCCTTCAGCGGCCTCAACACACACGGCTGCATTAAAGTGTCGAAAATTTCTCTTCATGAACTCTCGAATCATCGTTTTTTCCTCCAATAGTGGGTCTTACAGTTGAGTACTTTACAGAACTATAGATAAACGTTTTAGAAACAGCAGAATCCCCCAATGATAAAATGGTAAAAAATCGGAAGCAGCAGCTAGTTAACAGCCTTGATAAAAACTTGCTACTGCCAACTGAAACTCTCCCTCAGCTAAAGCACGAAGGAAACAAGCTAGGATATCAAGTCTTCATATAATTGAAAACATAGTACCGTTGGCTCCGGAGCAAAACTCCCAGGGCTGACTTTGACTATACTTAAGCCTTGATGCAGTCTCTCAAGGGGAAGCAGCTAGGGTTTTTTTCACCACCAAACACTGCTAGAAAATCCTGATCTAGTTAACTAGCTTTTGACGTTTATGATTCCTCGTCACAAATTTAGTAGACAAGGGGAATCACGCCCCTAAGTTATGTTCATCCCCGGCGCTTGTACACAAGGGGTTTCAACTGCGTTTGAGATCAAGAAATACCTGATCACCAGCAACGCTTCTCGATTTGGTGTTGTTTTTAACAATTATCACGATCTCTGATTATATATCAATCTGGTAACACCTGTGTTGAAGGTTACTGCTGGAGCGGACAGGGAAATAAGTGACCTCCCTGATCTGGCGTTGCTCCTGTTGTGGGATGATTGAAGCGAATGGACAGCCAATAAGTGTTTTGCTATGGTTAGTCTTAAATCTAGAATAGCATCGGCTGTTGATTTGAGGCACTGATTGCCTGTTCATCGATTACTTTTATCTGAGTCCTGATACGATTTACGCCATGACAGACTTGATTAGTGAAATTTTAAGTAAAGTAGGGTCAGTTGCTCCTCAAGTACCGCCATACTTTGAGTCCCTAGAAACCTACGCTGTTAAGAAAGTTTCCGATGCTGACACCATTGATGTGATTGATGGCTCCGGAGAAGAGATTACAGTGCGCTTCGTTTACATTGACGCACCAGAAACTCCTAAGGGGTGGGGTTACAAAAAACTTGAAGATAAAAATCAGGACAATGCGCTCTATCAAAGTCAATTTAAGTGGGGCAATGAAGGTAAAGACTGGGTCAAACATTTGGTAGAAGAAAACGGTAATAAAGTTAAATTGAGAATTACCGACATCGACACTCGCTACAATCGTAGCATTGGGGAAGTTTACTTATTGGATGGCACGTTTCTTCAGCATAGTTTAGTAAAAGAAGGATTAGCACTGATTTATTACGATTATTTTAGTAAGTGCCCTCGGGAGATGGCTATCTCTCTTCTGTTGGCAGAGGCAGATGCGGAACGCCAAGGAAAAGGGTTATGGCAAGAACCGAAGTCAGGATTTATCCAGCCTTGGCTGTTTCGTCCCCTTAAGAAAAAGCAAAAAGCCTTGCTTGGAGACCCAGATGCATATCAGCAGCTTACAGAAAAAATTCAAACCCTCTGTGAAGACCTAGAAGCTGGCAAGATGACTAAAGATCAGTTTGAGGATAGGTTTAAGGAGACCCTCAAGTAATATAGCAGTTATCAATTGGTTGAGGTACTTTTGTTGTGGGTTTTAGGGAGTAGGGAGTAGGGAGTAGGGAGTAGGGAATAGGGAATAGGGAACAGGGA
>NZ_MKZS01000001.1:6947789-6975970 GCF_001942495.1 Moorena bouillonii PNG | reverse complement strand
CTCCCCATCTCCCCATCTCCCCATCTCCCCATCTCCCCATCTCCCCATCTCCCCATCTCCCCATCTCCCCATCTCCCCATCTCCCCATCTCCCCATCTCCCCATCTCCCCATCTCCCTATCCAACTAATCTACTCTCTTTGAATGCAACTCGGTATTAATGGGTCAAGGGCACCTAACAGGGAATCAACGTAAAAGAAAACTGTACCTCATAACTGCGGTAAACGCTATATTATCATAGATCTAGAGATTAAATAGTAAATGTAATTCATCATGACTGATTCTAGTTCCTTAAATAAACCAACTGTCCACTCTTCTGATGCTCCAAGCTGTGATGAGTCCCTAGTTCATCTAGATAATGTGTGGCAGTTGCAGAGTAAGGTTCTAGCAACGGAAAAAGCGCAACAGATGGCAGAGTTTTTTAGCGTTCTTTCCGACCCCCATCGGCTAAAGTTGCTTTCAGCCCTGGCACAGCAAGAGCTTTGTGTCTGCGACTTAGCAGCGATAGTAAAAATGGGGGAATCGGCAGTATCTCATCAGCTACGAGTTTTGCGATCGCAAAAGCTAGTAAAATATCGCCGTCAAGGTCGCAACGTTTACTACAGCCTTGCCGATGAACATATTGTGACTTTATATCGAGAGGTAGCTCAACACCTTGATGAAGGTTGATTATTGAGCAGAGATATAGCAATTATAAGACTTGTGAGGTACAAATATCTGGGTTTTAGGGAGCAGGGAGCAGGGAGCAGGCAATAGGCAATAGGCAATAGGCAATAGGCAATAGGCAAGAGGCAAGAGGCAATAGGCAAGAGGCAATAGGCAAGAGGCAATAGGCAATAGGCAAGAGGCAAGAGGGAAAAAATATTGTGTACCTCATATTAATAAAAAAATGCTGTCAATAATTTATTTGGCACAGCTACTTACTATATAATTTGAATAATCTTTCATTTGAATAGTATTTCAGATATTCAGGAGATTTTCACAGTAGGTATTGCTATGGCACAACTCCATCATCATCAAGACTGCTGCAACTCTGGGCATTCTGTTGAAGCGGTTGCTGAGGTGACAACCCATGATCACTGCTGCGGGAACAGTCAAAGAAAGGAGGTGACAACCCATGATCACTGCTGCGGGAACAGTCAAGTAAAGGAGGTGACAACCCATGATCACTGCTGCGGGAACAGTCAAGGAAAGAATGAATTTAACTTGTGGCGCGAGTTAAGAGCGGTCGCGATCGCTACTCCCCTTTTGTTAATCGGACTGATTTTTCAAGATAGTTTAGATCAGACTCCTTTTGGCATAGCTGAATATGCCATCTTGATTCCTGCTTACTTACTCTGTGGTTGGGGAGTGCTAACCACTGCGGGGCGAAATATCCTGCGGGGTCGGATTTTTGACGAAAACTTTTTGATGACCATTGCCACCATAGGCGCGATCGCTATTCACGAACTACCGGAAGCAGTGGGGGTGATGTTGTTTTACCAGCTGGGGGAATTGGTACAGGGGTCTGCGGTGGGGCGATCGCGTCGTTCGATTCGAGCCTTGCTGGAAGTGCGTCCCGATACTGCTAATCTGCTAGTTAACGGCGAGATAAAAACCGTTTCCCCTGATCAAGTTGCTGTTGGGGAAATAATTCGGGTACGCCCTGGGGAGAAAGTTCCCCTGGACGGTGAGATTATTGAGGGAAGTTCCCAACTGGATACGTCTGCCCTCACAGGAGAATCAGTGCCCCGTACCGTTGTAACAGGAGATCTGGTGTTAGCAGGGATGATTAACCAGTCTGGAGGGCTAACCATTCGGGTTACTAAGCCCTTTGACGAGTCTTCTATTGCCAGAATTTTGGACTTGGTGGAAAACGCCAGAAGCAAAAAAGCCGACACGGAAAAGTTTATTACTCGCTTTGCCCGCTACTATACACCCGTTGTAGTTTTTCTTTCCCTAGCAATTGCCCTGTTACCACCTTTGCTAATTTCGGGAGCAAGCGCCAGTACCTGGACTTATCGAGCCTTGGTGCTGTTGGTGATTTCCTGTCCCTGTGGATTGGTCATTAGTATTCCTCTGGGCTATTTTGGCGGTATTGGAGGGGCAGCCAAGCGCGGTATTTTGATTAAAGGTTCTACGTTTTTAGATGCTTTAACTCAGGTGAAAACCGTCGTCTTTGATAAAACTGGCACCCTTACTCAAGGAAACTTTCGAGTCACCGATATTATTACCCACAATGGTTTGAGTCAAGAGCAATTACTAGAATTAGCTGCTCATGTAGAATCTGGGTCAAATCATCCCGTAGCCAAATCGATTCGACAAGCTCATGGCAAACCGATTGACAGTTCTAAGGTTGAAAATTATCAAGAAATTGCGGGACACGGTATTCTCGCCCAAATTGATGGAAAAGTTGTCATCGCAGGAAACGATCGCTTACTCCATCGAGAGGGGATTTCCCATCATGTCTGTGTGGCTGATGGTACGGTAGCTCACTTAGCTGTGGATGGTAAATACAGTGGGCGTATCTTAATTGCCGATGAACTCAAAGAAGATGCTATCAATGCCATCCAAGCACTGCAACAACAGCAGATTAAAACTGTGATGCTGACAGGAGACAGTCAAACCATAGCTAATACTATCGCTCGAACCCTAGGGATAGATGATTTTCAAGCGGAACTATTACCAGAGGATAAGGTGAATGCTTTAGAGAAAATCCTCACAGCAGTAAACCAAACTAACCATAAAACTGCATTTGTGGGAGATGGCATCAACGACGCACCAGTAATTGCTCGTGCTGATGTGGGCATAGCTATGGGGGGATTAGGCTCAGATGCTGCTATCGAAACCGCCGACGTGGTAATTATGACCGATGCTCCCTCTAAAGTAGCAGAAGCGATCGCCATCGCCCGCCGAACCCTAGGTATTGTTTGGCAAAATATTATTATTGCTTTGGCAGTGAAAGTCGTCTTTATTGCCCTGGGTACCATGGGGGTAGCAACTCTCTGGGAAGCTGTATTTGCCGATATGGGAGTGGCTCTGTTGGCGATTCTTAATGCTAGTCGGGTATTGCAGATAAGGGACAATTGAAGATGTCTATAAATTATTTAAGCTTTTAACTATGTTCATGCAACATATCTCGTGTAAACTTAGGAGAATTAGAAGGAATAGAGTTTTGTTGCATTCGCTCAACAAGTAACCTTAAAAAATCTTGTCTAGCCTCAATATCGGTAATCTGGGGAGGAATAACTTGACGGGAAAGCTCCATCATCATAATTAGGGGTCGATTAGTTAGTTACTTAAAGTTTAGCCTATACAAAGGTAAGCATATGCGCTACGCGCAATCGGTGCTTTTAGCTGCGACCCGTGGTGAATTTAATTCTTCATGGGTCAAGCGCACCTAAGGAAGATTATTTTATTTATGCTTTCATTTGTTTTAAGGCATCAGGTGAAGGGTATCTATTTACTTCAATCAGCAATTGTCTTTCTAAGAGGCGATCGCTACTATTAAACTGCAAAATTATGGCTGTGACTTCCCCAATATCTGTTAAAGATTGAATCATTGCACCCTCAAGACGAAAATGCTCAGACCATGGATCTCGTCTAGGATTAAAAAATCTCACCAGATCACCTGTGCGCCAAATAATTGACCCTAAATCTGTTCCTTTATTGAGGTTACAATATAAACAAGCATAAGCTAAATTTTCCGCACTCGTTTCACCCCCATGCTTGACACTGATAATGTGGTCAAATTGACATCCACCACTATCCTGTTCAGAAATCAGACAATATTCACACAAACTTTTAGCCCGCTGACTGACTAATCGTTTCAGTTCTTTAGTCATGTAGTGTCGAGGCATAATTAATTTATTTATATATACTTCTCTCTATACTAAGACACAGATTTAAGGTATTGATGAGCTCTAGCTTTCGCTAATCTAATCAGATGTTCGACCACTAAAAACTGTTCGAGTTCATTTTTTTCAGATGGGGATAAATCTCCTAATTTTGCGCGTTCCACTAAATCGTATATCTGTTCCTTTGTAGCTTCCGAAAATTGAAACTTAGTCACACTTTCTGGGCTAGTTCCTTGAGCAACAAAATCAATAAATTCATCGTATATTTTCTGAGTTTTTACTAAAGTCGTCATGGTGACATTCCTAGTAACGATAACAATCGACAAATATATTATAGACAATCAGGGGATAGAATTGGGAAAATCAATATCTATTGATCGATTTCTTGCCGATAGGCAGCAATTTCAGCTTGTAGATCCTCAAAAGTATGGTCATCCTTAAAGCATCCAAATTTATCCAGCCAAGGATTTCCTGTCTTGCCTAGTAGGGGAATGTCAACTTCAACCACTTCAACCTGATTAGTTAGATAGTCAAGTAGTTGAGCTTTAAGCTGATTGATGGCAGCATCACGGCTATTTTCTACAACCATGACTTCCGGCCATTCTTTGGCACGAGCAATATATTTATCGTTTTCTCTACTGAGGATAACTTCATAAATCATGACCCCATCTCCTGCTCATCTTTAGTCGCTATCTCAATTTTAGCTGAGAGGGGAACAACAAGGCTATTAGCGATTATTAATGCCAGTCGGTTATTGCAAATAACGGAGACTTGAAGATATCTAGAAATTATTTAAGCTTTTAATTATAGCCTTTTTCATACCTATAATGTATAGTATTCTTTGACACTGATTGCCTATCTTGATGCAGTCGCTTAAAACCCTCTTTACTATTGCTAGCATGCCTATTGCCTATTGCCTTCAAAGGATTCTGTAACCATAGTTTGCAAAAAATGCTTTACCTCTTGGGGCGATCGCAAATGGTAAACCTGCTTTGTTGCTTTAGCCGCTTCCACATAAGTCCGGTACTTGGGCGTTAGCTTTTTATGACACAGCCAGACCGTGTTATAGGAATTCAGCGTGCCTTGTACTAGGGGACTATTTTCAGGCCAGCCTTCCGGTGGCACCCAAAGACCTTTAACAAATCGCTTTGTGACCCACCAGTAATGTCGCAGCACAGCCATATCCAGATAGACCAGGGTATCGGCTACATCTAGCCGTTGCCACACCGTATCGAGTGAGCCAAATCCATCAACGATCCATTGCTCCTGTTGCAAGAGCTGATCATGGGCGGCTTTAAACTCGGCATGGGGCACCTCAGCACCGCCCGGTCTATATTTCATGGAATCGAGGTGTACCAGGGGTAATCCAGTTATTTCGGCTAAACGTTTGCTGAGGGTCGATTTGCCACCGCCAGCATTGCCAAATACTGCAACTCTATTCATAGTTAGGGAACAGGGAACAGGGAACAATCCTGTGTACCTCATTTGTACGTCATTATGCTGAAAACCGCTATACTGTTCCCAATTCTCCATTCTAAATTCTAAATTCTAAATTCTAAATTCTAAATTCTAACGGTTGTATCTGGAGTATTTCTGGCTAGGAGGCGTTGGCTGTTACCGAAAAATGGGGTCTAAAGTCCCGTCCTCATAGGGCAGCTTTTTTTGAACTTTTATCCTAGTCATTGTATAATAAATTAATAGCGGGAGGTCGATAAGTGATGATTATTCTAGAGTTCAAGGCATACGGCAAACAGAGACAATATCTAGCAATAGATGAGGCGATCAGAACGGTTAAATTTATCCGTAATAGCTGCCTTCGCTATTGGATGGACAACAAAGGGGTTAATAGATACGACCTAAGCAGATATAGCAAAGATTTGGCTAAAGAGTTTCCGTTTGCCAATGAGTTGAACTCTACTGCCCGTCAAGCTAGTGCTGAAAGGGCATGGTCATCAATCGCTCGCTTCTTTGATAATTGCAAGAAAAAGGTTCCTGGAAAGAAAGGCTATCCCCGGTTTAAGAAACACTCTCGTTCGGTTGAGTATAAGCAGTCTGGATGGAAACTGTCCCCAGACAAAAAGTCAATCATCTTTACCGACAATAAAGGGATCGGAAAGCTTAAGCTTAAGGGTACATGGGACTTGTGGCGCTTTGACAAAAAGCAAATCAAGAGGGTTAGGATAGTCCGTCGAGCAGATGGGTACTATGTTCAGTTCTGCGTTCAGGTTAATAATTATGAAGAACTAGAAAAAACTGGACACACTGTTGGGTTAGATGTAGGACTCAAAGATTTCTACACTGACTCAGACGGACATGTCGAACCTAATCCCAGATTTTACAGGAAAGGCGAAAAACGTCTAAAGTTTTATCAACGCCGGGTTTCTCGGAAAAAGAAAGGCTCTGCTAACCGTAAAAAAGCTATTAATAAACTAGGTAAGACACACCTCAAAATAAGTAGGCAACGTGAAGAACACGCCAAGAGACTGGCGCGTTGCGTAGTCCGGTCTAACGACCTGGTCGCCTATGAAGACTTGAGGGTAAAAAATCTGCTCAAAAACCACTGTCTCGCCAAGTCGATTAATGATGTAGGTTGGTATCAATTTAGAAAATGGATAGAGCACTTTGCCACTAAGTTCGGCAAGATAACTGTTGCAGTAAATCCTGCTTATACCAGCCAAAACTGCTCTAACTGCAATAAAGTAATCAAAAAGTCTTTATCAACTAGAACCCATACCTGTCAATGTGGTTGCCAGTTAGATAGAGACCATAATGCCGCAATAAACATTCTGAAGCGAGCCTTAAGTACGGTGGGGCACACCGGAACTGGGATTGACCGTAGGTCACGCTACGGGAACGTCGATCCAAACGCTTGGGGAGAAGCGGCCTCTACTCTTCCTGGCTCCGGCCTGGTTGAGCAAGCTGCCTCGTTGAACCAAGAATCCCCGCGCCTTTAGGTCGGGGAGTGTCAACCCAATCTTGATAGATTCTATCGAGCTGATAGTAGGCATTTCCTATACCTGTTTGGTCATCAAGCTGCTGACGGATGGCTAAATCTTTGAGTTGACAATCGACCGCTTGCTGATATTTGCCCCAGTTTCGATAACAATCAGCTAGCCAATACCACAAATTGGCAACATCTTTCTGTTTATCCAACTGCTGATAAAGCTCACGACTTTGTTGGTAGGATTTAATCGCATCTTTATACTTACCCCAAACTTGATAAATTCTACCAAGCTGATAGTAAGCTAATGCTACACCTGTTTGGTGATCAAGCTGTTGACGGATGGCTAACTCTTTGAGTTGATAATCCACCGCTTGTTGATATCTGCCCCAGTCTCGATAACAATCAGCTAGCCAATACCACTGATTGGCGACATTCTTTTGTTTATCCAACTGGTGATAAAGGTTACAGCTTTGTTGGTAGGATGCGATCGCTTGATCATACTTACCCCAATCTTTATAAGTTGATAGTAAGCTAATGCTATATCTGATTGGTCATCAAGCTGCTGACGGATGGCTAAGGTTTTGAGTTGACAATCCAGCGCTTGCTGATAGTTCCCGGATAGTCGATAACAATTAGCCAGCCAATACCATAACTTTGCTACATTCTTCTGGTTACCCAACTGCTGATTGATGTCAAGGCTTTCTTGGTAGAATGCGATCGCTTTCTCATAGTCCTCCTTTTTCCGATAACAGGTAGCTATTGCCCAAGCAATGTAAACCTTGATTGGACTATCTGGCTGTTGATTAATCTCCTCTAAAATTTCAATAGCCTGATCATAGTTATCCGGGCGGACGTAAGACAGTGCTGTTACAAATTCTATGGCTTGTTGACTTGCCTGATCCCGAATCGAATCTTGTCTAATTGCTTCCAGAGCTGGGGTCATATCTTCCCCTAGTTCTGTCACCAAATCTACCAAATTATCCAATAGCTTAGGCTCTGCTTGGTTAACTAACTGTTTAATAAATTCATGTACAGCACTAACTAAGGTTTCTCCAGCTTGACCACAAGCTACGTATAAACTTGCTAACTGAGTCTTTACCCATCTCTCTTCACTTAGCTTTAAATTATTAGCCGCTTCTTGGAGAAACTTAATCACTTCATCCTTCTGATTAAATCTTTCAAGGTTCCGTAACCTGATCAATAATTCCTTAATCGTTTCATGTTCAAAGTCTTCATCTAACCCCAAGTAAGTCCAGACTAACTGCTGAATCACCCTAGCTCGAATCTTACTGTTGACATCAACATCAGCCAAAACTTGACCGGCAAACAGTAAATCCTGCAATACCAACGGTGACTCTTGGTATGAAACCGTTGAATCTTCCCCTAAGACTGGCCAAACTAAAACCACATCCTTTGATGGGCGTTGCTGAATTGAAGTATGAATGCGCGATTGTTTGGTGTTGTTCAAGCCCCCTAAATCCCCCAACTTTGGGGGACTTTGAGAGTTTTGTTCCCCCCAAAATTGGGGGGCTAGGGGGGCAAAATCATACTTAGAATCACCAACGCCCTTTGATGATGTTTTTCTAATCTTAATTTCCCCATGGTCAATCTTAGGCTGATAGTCATCTAAGGGTTTAAACAACTTTGGAACTAACTTATTAATCCGTCTGGGATTCTCACTCCCCAAATACCCTAAGGCTAACAAAATTGGTTCATCCCAACGGGCTTCATATCGATGCTGATTAATAATATCGAGAATCTCACTAACATCATTATCAGCAATATACCGAGCAGCAAAATATTCTTCAAAGGTCAGATGCATAAACCCATAACTACCAGGGGCACGTTCCACAAACAAACCGGTTGTTTCCCTGACCCTGCGCAAAAAATCATTAATTTGCCACTGCACGCTTTGGGAATCCGGGTCTTCATCATTCAACTCCCCATGGATTTCGGCTAGTTTTTCCCTAACCTCTGGTTCACTGACTAATCCCGAGGGTTTGTGTTCATGCATCCAGTAAGCCAAGGGAGCCAACAGTGCCATCACCTGACTTTCTTTGAGCACTACGGTCTCAACACCAGGCAATTTTTTGCTCAATTGCCAATCTTCGGTCAAGGTCTGGACGGCTAATCCATAGAGTTTTACCCGTTGATTGGGCAAGCGAGAGCCATTGCGGTGAATTAATGCCAAAATCGTTAACAATAAGGGATTGCCAGTCATACGCTTGACTCCCTCACTGGCTGCGATCGCTTCCTTAAGTTCCCCACTTTGGTGATCGGCTTCCTGCTGCCAATAGTGCTGACTAGCATCGGGCCTTTGAGCTTTCTCCACCGCTAGACACCATCGGTCTAGAAACCGCTCCACCTGTTCCGGTTCCATTTCAGTAATGGTGAAATGGGAAAACCGTTGGCTTAATTTAACCTCCCGATAGCCAGCAATGCGGCTAGTAATCACAAATTTGTTATTGTGGAATTTGGTAACAAACTCTTCAATTTGGTTAACTATCTGTTGGCGTATATCCTGATTAAACACTTCATCCAAGCCATCCAACAGCACCAAACACATACCACTATGGAGTTTGTGACGCAAATGCTCAAAAATGCTTGTAGTCTTATCGGATCTACAAAGTTTACTTGGTTGTGCCCCCCTAACCCCCCAATCTTGGGGGGAAATGCTATCAAAGTCCCCCAGAATTGGGGGATTTAGGGGGCTATTGCTCAGTTCGTTATCAGTCTGATTTGTTACTTCACTTTGCCACTGCTCAGAGAATTCCCTAAGAAACTGTTGCAAGCTCAAGTCGGATTGGGTTGCCAACCGTTCCGCATAGTCAGCAATCCGAAAGAACACCGGTAAGCGAGTTTGCCCCAAATCCTCGTTAGCTTCCCCTGCCAATACTGTTTCCTGGTGATCCCGTTGAGCGGTGGCAAAATGGAGCGCTAGATATTTCAGAAGGGTGGTTTTCCCAGCACCAGGGTCTCCCAAAATCACGCTATACTGACTATCCTGTATGGCTTTCGCTAAATCAACCTTTTCCGGAATAGTTTTAGTACTGCTAGAACTATCGATATCCTGAGTTATCCTTTCAAACTGATCTACCCGAATCGAAGGGCTAGATAAATTAGCTTTAGATAAATGCCTAGCATCGGAGCTATCAACCACCAGCTTCTGACGTTCAGCCTTGAGGGAAATATAGACCTGATCCAAAAAAATATCCACTTGGCGCTGCACCTGCATCACGCCACTAAACTTGAGATAAGAATTCTGGGCAATTAACCACTCCAGATAGGGATAAAATAACCGTGCCAGGGGGGGATGGGTTTGAAATTCCACAATCTGCTCCCGCCAATCCCAGAAATCCGGAGCCCGGAGGCGAAACTCATCCAAAAATTGGGGTTTATTGAGCCAAAACATCAATACCATGTCTCGCTCAAACAGGGATTCTCTACCGACATTCAGTCGTTTTAGCTCATTGATGCGACGAGGTGTGTCCAACTGCTCAATCCCGAAGGCCATGATTAGAGGACGACTGTCAGCAGGAGTGTTGACAGAGGTACCTTGATCGAGGGGATTGAGACCGTAGAGAAAATTAATTAAAGAATCCTGACTGTAGAAAAAGTTGCTAACCTGAAACCCTTCCTCACTCAAGGCTTCTTGATTAACAACAGATTTAAACTGCTCCACCACCGGATGGTTGGGACCACTTTCGGGAGCAATCGCAAAAATAATGGTGGTGCCACTAGATAGTGCGAGAGTGCTGACTAAGTTATCCAGCTCATTATGGTCAGCGGGAGTCAATGGATCAGGGGCTGTTTTCATGGGTGAGTATTGAGTGAGATAGTGCTGGGGAGAGGGAATCGGGAATCGGGAATCGGGAATCGGGAACAGAGAAGAGGAAATAGGGAATAGGGATGCATTGCATCAAGACAGGGAATCAACGTCAAAAAAACTCTACTCATAACTGCGAGAAACGTTATAGTTAACCATAAAAACAAATAAATACAGCGTTTTTCATAACTATCAGTTACACAGGTTTTTTGCCCTATTCCCTATTCCCCTCCTGGGAGGGGAATAGGGGTGGGTTCCGATTCCCGATTCCCGATTCCCGATTCCCGATTCCCGATTCCCGATTTCCTGTTCCTTAATTCTGACTCCCTTGCCACTGTTCCAAGTCTTCGATAATAATCGGATGCACATCAAACCAGGTATGGTCACCGTAATACCCTAAGACATACTTATTGTGTAAAAGTTCATCACAAATCACAGTGTTCTTTTGGTTGGGCAACGGATTGGTATTGGTAGTTAAGCGACCAGTTTCGTGAACAGTAGCCAATTCTTTAAAATGATAGTCGTTGATAGTATATGCTTTGCGTTCTTCTTGAATCGCCTCCTTAGCAATGGTTGTGTCTACATATTCCTTTTTTTTCTTCAGGGCGACCTGACAAGCCCCCCGCGCTAGTCGGATTAAATCCCGGATCACACCACCACTCTTTTCAGATAATAGCTCTAGGGCATCGGGAGTGAATAGGTCTGTCTCGTTAATTTTAGCCAATCGTTTGGTAATCACAGACTTCAACCTATCTCGACCAGCTTGGTTAGGGGTTGAGGTGGGACCAGAATTGCGATCCCACTCAAATACAGGCAAATTATACAAATCCAAAGGTTGGAAGCTTTCCATGGGTTGGCGAAAGCTAGGGGAATATCGTAAAGAAATTGGAATGGTGTAGATGATATGACACTCTAATTCTGTCAGCAGCGGACTAGCAAACATTTCCAGAGCAGTAATATAATCATGGCGATCGAGACCATCTACAATGACTAATAATTTTTGCTTACGATCTTTCTCAGCAGCTTTGATAATATCGTTGACCCGATCAATGATCTCACTAAGAGCAGGGCGAATGTTAAGGGTTTTGCTCATTTCCCGAGTTAATCCCCGTTGCATAATTAACCCCAATTTTTTCAAAACCTCTGGTAACTCTAACTGTTCAGTATCCGTTTCTTTATCCTGATAAATAACAGTTGTCAGGCTATTTTCCAAAGCATCCAGTAAGTCCTGATCCCGATTTGACCACCAGCCTGGTTTAATGGCTTGGCGACACACTTCCATCCCAATCAACACCACCACCTCAGCATAACCAATGTTATAGCGGTCGAGAGCTGTTGCCGTATCAACCCAGATTACCGCATAGTTTTCTGCTAGCTCCTGTTGAATTCGTCGCAATTCCGTGGTTTTTCCACTCCCCCGATGACCAGCTAATAAAAACTTAGCTGGCTGGTCTTCCATTTCCAGAGTAGTGATTACCTTTTCTACTGGACTATTCTCTCGCTGGACATAAAAATCTTTCATTTCCTCTGGTGTGGTCAGGGGTTTATCTGGGTTAAAGAGTTGGTAAGCTGGTTTCCAATAGTTGGCGTTGCTCATAGTTAATGGTAACAGGTAATAAAATTTATATGTAGCTCATAACTATGATAAACACGATAGCTTATAAAGTCAGTATCCTGAATAATTCTTGTGAATTAATTTTTATACCTATAATTACACACACAATGAATGATTGTGCTATTTTATGTGTATTTTTTTGCATAAAATCCAGTGATCTGTAACTCACCCAATTGAAAACCGCTATAATTTAATTAACTAAATCCAATCATACATGATCAGATCAGGGGCGATTGCTCTAGCAGTGTCATGGCCTATCCACTCAAAGATAAGTACATTAGTTTACTCACCGATTTTGGCTTTAAGCGTGTCTTTGGTACAGAGCCAAATAAAGGGCTACTTATTGATTTTTTAAACACCCTTTTACCACCCCGTCATCACATTGAAGATGTCACCTTCAAGAATACGGAAAATTTAGGAAACACTCCTGTAGACCGCAAAGGAATTTTTGACATCTATTGTCAATCCAAAACCGGGGAACGTTTTATAGTCGAGATTCAAAAAGCCAAACAAAACTTCTTTAAAGATAGAAGTGTTTACTATTCCACATTTCCGATCCAAGAACAAGCGCAAAAAGGCGATTGGGATTATCAGTTAAAGGCGGTTTATACCGTCGGTGTCTTAGATTTTGTTTTTGACGACCATAGACATGATGAGACAATCCTACATACCGTAGAGCTAAAAAATCAGGATTGTCAGGTGTTTTATGACAAGCTTAAATTCCTGTATATTGAGTTGCCCAAATTTACCAAAACCTTAGACCAGTTAGAGACACATTTCGATAAATGGCTGTTTGTCCTGAAAAATATGTCAGAATTAAACACTCGCCCTCAATCTTTCCAAGAGTCGGTATTCAATCAACTGTTTGAGGTGGCAGAAATTGCCAACTTTTCTCGCACTGAACAGGATAACTACCAAAACAGTCTCAAATATTACCGGGACATGAATAATATTGTCGAGACTTCTAGACAAGAAGGGTTGCTACAAGGTCGAGAAGAAGGTTTACAAGAAGGTAGAGAAGAAGGGCTAAAACAAGGTCGAGAAGAAGGAGCACAACGAGAACGAGCACTGATTCTCCGTCTGCTATCCCGTAGCTTAGGAGAAATACCGAGTGAACTGCAACAGCAAATTCGTCAACTGTCACTAGACCAGTTGGAAGGGTTGAGTGAAGCCTGCTTAGATTTCTCGAATCTTGATGATTTAAGGGTTTGGTTGAATGAAACTTAAGAGTAATACAGCGGTTTTTAATTCGGTCAGGTACAAATTTCTAGGTTTTAGGGAGCAGGGACTTCGGAGCAGGGAATAGGGGATGAAAAGGGAGATTAGCTACCAGAAGTAAGCCAAGAATAAAATGCCCATCCTTGGGAAGGTAATTAGGAATCCTAACTTTTTCCTGGTAGCCTCCACTAGATTTAAGCTTGATCAAACCAAAGAAAGATTTAAAGGATCTATCGACAATCTTTAGGGTTTGTTGAGCAATATCCGTCGGTAATAACTTGTAATTCTCATTCTCTTTCGAGTGATAATAGTTGCTCTCGTATCGTAGATGCTTTCGTTCCTGAAAAAAGTACTGACGGACATTATAGAGTCCCACATTGAACATATTTTTGCTCAAGTGACACATCTGCCTGAGAGCTTTGATCTGCTGCTTGTCTAAACGAAGATTATTAACTTGAGTTAGCATCCAGTATTCCCGCTACTGAAACTAGTATTTTAGCGGAAATGTCTAAGACACGCAACAGATCCAATCTCCAATTCCCAAGGGGCTGTGTGCGGAACCTGCGTCCGCACTTTATACGCCCCGTCTCCCGCGCTTCATGCGCGGGTATAACGGGAGTCCCCTTGGAGTTGAAAGATGGTTAATTTGAATCCTCAAAAATTGCAGTTAACTACCGATAGTCCTGATAAAAAATCCCATCATGTCTGCGCCTGGGAGAATAGATTCTGACTCCCCTACGATTACGATAGTATATTTCATCGTCCCTGCGCCTGGGAGAATAGACTCGCCCGCGCCCACGCCTAGGAGAATAGATTCGCACCCCCCCACGCCTAGGAGAATAGATTCGCACGCGCCCACGCCCACGCCTGGGATAATAGATGCGCCGACGCCTGCGGCGTGAACGATTCTTGTATTTACGCCCGAATGAAGAGATGAGAACGTCTCGGTTACTATCCCCAACAACGATGGGACTATCTTGGTGCCCGTTGCCATGGGCGTTGAACCTCGTCGGGGTCGCACGGCTTTCAGCGTTAACTGGAGCGATAGGGACTAGAGCCATCAGTCCTGTGAGAAGCACAATTGAGAATTTCATCTTCCTGACCTCGCTGTAGAAGAGCAATGCTATTTAAGCTAGCGATTTTTTAGGTAAAAGCGTCAGCTATCAGCTAAAGACGTTTAGTCAGGTTTGTGACACCTTTTTACTCGGGTGTTTTGGTCGAACTAAAGATCCATCCTTGATAGCTGATAACTGATCGCTCAATACTTACACAGATAGACGATATAGACGTAGCTTACCTAAAAGAATGTTCCCATACCCCCCTCTCTGGTGGTATTTTTATGCGATCGCTCTTAGCGGAAGCTTCGCTTCATCGCGAAGCGGTTCCAAAGGAACATAAGCATTCAGTTATCAGTTATCAGCTATCAGCTAGCAGGCGCTTTAACTGAACGGGGTCGGATGAGTAAAACGAGCACAGATTTTCAACCAGTCGCACCAGCACCGTAAACTAGACCTCTTGCAAAAGTATTTTTCTGATAGTGTTCTTGATGCAAAGCGCGAGTGGGGGAAACCACGGCAAAGCGCGAGTGGGGGGAACCCCCAAGACCGCGCTGCCTCCCCAAGACCGCGCTGCATCGCTAGTATGGTGGGCAAAGTAATCTAGTCTCGAATACTCAAAACAATAGAACTGTTTGTGCCCACCCTACTAGTTTTTGCTACTAGCTAGTCAACAGTAAAATATCAATCCTTAACGAGTACCAATAGAACGAGGACCAATGGATGGAGCGACAGAAACTATTGGAGTATTTTCTAGTGCCACTGGTGCTTCCTTGACCAAGGTTGGTACAGAGTTGCGGAGTCGTGCAATTAGCTGGACGGTGGTAGCGTCATAGATCTGAGTCACAATTTTCGGATACAAACCAATGCCGATAATTGGTACTAACAGACAGGCAATAATAAACACTTCCCGAGGTTCAGCATCAATCAAGGCTTCGTGGGCAACTAATTCCTTGTTTTCCGGACCATATAAAATCTCCCGCAGCATGGAGAGCAGGTAAACTGGTGTTAAGATAACCCCGATAGCTGCCAGGACGATCACTAATACCTTGAAAAAGGAACCGTAAGCATCACTGGTCGCAAAGCCAACAAACACCATCACTTCTGCCACAAACCCACTCATTCCGGGTAATGCTAAGGATGCCATGGAACAGGTTGTCCACATAGCGAACATTTTGCCCATTCTTTTACCAACACCCCCCATCTCATCGAGCATCAAGGTATGGGTACGGTCATAGGTAGCTCCTACTAAGAAGAATAGGCTGGCACCAATTAAACCGTGGGAAATCATTTGCATCACTGCCCCACTCATCCCTAAGTCGGTAAAGGAAGCAATACCAATTAAGACAAATCCCATATGGGAAATGGATGAGTAAGCAATCTTACGCTTGAGATTACGCTGGGCAAAGGAGGTCAGGGCAGCATAGACAATATTGACAATCCCTAAAATCACCAATGCCGGAGCAAACACAGCATGGGCATCGGGTAGCATCCCAGCATTCATGCGGATTAGGGCATATCCGCCCATTTTCAGTAGAATGCCAGCCAGCAGCATGTGTACCGGGGCTGTGGCTTCCCCGTGGGCATCTGGTAACCAGGTATGTAGAGGGAAGATGGGTAGCTTGACCCCGTAAGCAATCAGGAAGCCTCCGTAAAGCAATAGCTGGAAATTGAGGGCGTAATCTTTGAGGGCTAGCGATCGCATATCAAAGGTTACGGTATCTCCATAGAATGCCATGCCTAAGGCAGCTAGCAAGATAAACAGGGAACCCCCTGCGGTGTAGAGGATAAACTTGGTAGCTGCATAGAGACGCTTTTTGCCCCCCCAGATTGACAGTAGCATGTAAACCGGAATTAACTCCAGTTCCCATACCAAGAAGAACAACAGCATATCCTGAACAGCAAATACAGCAATCTGACCACCGTACATTGCCAACATCAGGAAGTAAAATAGCTTAGGCTTGAAGGTTACCGGCCAAGCTGCCAGCATCGCTAGGGTAGTAATAAAGCCAGTCAGTAAAACAAGAGGCATGGATAAGCCATCTACACCTACTGACCAATTCAAGTCCATTTGAGGCACCCAGCTGTATTTTTCGACCAGTTGCAGTTCTGGGTTGCTCAGGTCGTACTGGGTCACAAAAGCATAGACAATTAGGGCAAAATCAATTAGCCCGATAATTAAAGAGTACCAACGCTCCCAAGTCCCATTTTTTTCTGGCAGAAACGGGAGCAGAAGCGATGCCGCAATCGGAAACAGAATAATTATTGTTAGCCAGGGGAAATCTGTCATAGTCAACTAGTCAGTCACCATTGGTCAAAATAAAATTGCAAATTGTTAATTGTTAATTGTTAATTGTTAATTGTGTATAAACAACTAACAATTAACAAAGCAGGTCAGGTCACACCTGAGACAATTACTAAACCCAGTACTGCGAGGAAGACAATTAGAGCATAGAATTGGGCACGACCGTTTTCTACGTATTTCAGTGCTTCACCACTGAGCAGGGTGAAAAAGCCAGTCAGGTTGACTACACCATCAACGATACGGTAGTCTACTTCCATAACTTGCCGTGCTAATCGACGGCTTCCCTGAACAAACAGCCGGTCATAAATTTCATCGAAGTACCACTTATTGAGAGACAGCTGATATAGGGGCTGGATTTTTTTAGCGATCGCATTGGGGTCAATCTTGCCCTGTAAGTACATCAGTACCGCAACGGAAATCCCAATCAGACCGATTCCCACGGAACTGCCGCCCATAATCAGAAATTCTGACCAGTCAAAGGCTTCTGCTTCTGCCACGACTTCGGCTATGGTTTCACTGGCTGGGTGGATAAATTCCTCAAAGTAGTTGTTAAAGGGAGTTCCCACCAAACCAATCAGTACCGATGGCACGGCTAACACTAACAACGGTAGAGTCATCGTTAAGGGTGACTCATGGGGAAACTCACTGTGGTGGTGGTCGTGGTGATCATCGTCAGCCTGAGCCTCAAGTTCCCGTACATCCATAGCACCAGGACCAAAAGCAGGTACAGCTACACCAGCAGCTTCTTTGAGTTGATGACGAATTTCCATCTCATTGCCCCGAAATTTCCCTTCAAAGGTGGAGAAATACATCCGGAACATATAGAAAGCAGTCATTCCAGCGGTCAGCCAGCCAATTCCCCAAAGTATTGGACTTACTTCAAAAGTACTGCCTAAGATTTCATCTTTTGACCAGAACCCTGCGAAGGGGGGAATTCCACAAATTGCCAAGGTTCCAATTAGGAATGTCAGGGAGGTAATGGGCATAAACTTACGCAAGCCTCCCATTAACCGCATATCCTGAGCTAAAATCGGGTCATGGCCAACCACAGCTTCCATACCGTGAATTACTGACCCAGAGCAGAGGAAAAGCATGGCTTTGAAATAAGCGTGGGTCATCAGGTGAAATAAGCCAGCACCATAGGCTCCAATGCCCATTGCCATTACCATATAACCCAATTGAGACATAGTTGAATAGGCTAACCCTTTCTTAATATCATTTTGAGTAATAGCAATGGTTGCCCCTAAGAAAGCGGTAAATGCTCCCGTCCAGGCAATCACAGTCATGGCGACTGGAATCCCTTCAAACACGGGGTACATCCTCGCAATCAAAAACACCCCAGCGGCTACCATAGTTGCGGCGTGAATTAGGGCAGAGATTGGGGTTGGGCCTTCCATGGCATCGGGAAGCCAAACGTGGAGGGGAAATTGTGCGGATTTAGCCACCGGACCGAGAAACACTAAGACAGCGAACACAGCTGCCATGCCTGCACCCAGGTAACCGGATTCGACAAAGGCTTCCAGATTGGCTCCCATGGCATCAAAGTCGAAGGTGCCAGTTGCCCAGTAGAGTCCCAACATGCCTAACAGCAGACCAAAGTCTCCGACACGGTTAGTCACGAAAGCTTTTTGACAAGCATCTGCTGCTGCCTTACGGTCATACCAGAATCCAATTAGCAGGTAGGAACACATTCCCACCAGTTCCCAGAAAATATAAACTTGCAACAGGTTGGCAGAAACCACCAAACCGAGCATAGAGGAACTAAACAAGCTTAAATAAGCATAGAAGCGCACATAACCGGGGTCATGAGCCATGTAGCCATCGGTATAAATCATGACCAGAAAAGCTACGGTGGTCACAACTACTAGCATCAGTGCGGTTAAGTGATCGATGGTATAACCCATCATTAGGTGAAAATTGCCAGCAGCAGCCCACTCCAGGGTGCGTTGATAGGGTTCATGACCATGAAATTGACTCCAGAGTATAGCAAAGGAGAACACCATCGACGCCCCCAAAAAGGAGACAATCAATACAGCTAACAGCTGCCGCAGACGGTTCGTTGCTCTATTGAAGGAAATTAGCCCCAGACCAACCAGCATTGCCCCTGCCAAGGGAAACACTGGGATTAGCCAGGCATATTGATAAAGCGGTTCCATTTAAGACAGCCTACTTCAGATTTCGTTACTATTTTGGCAAACTGTTAACCGCTGATGTCTAAAGTTTTTCTTTTTGTTTGTCTGTAGAAGGCCAGACGCTTTAATGTCAACTGCACTATAGCAGCCTAGACCATGGACTCACGGTCGGCATTGGCTTGCGGTGACTACTACCAACAGCCGCCATCCGGTGAATAGGCCACTAAGGTCTCATATATGATACAAATCTTTACTTTTTTAGTAAGCTTTATCACAAAACATCTCATCAAAATGGGTCACGATTATTAGATAATCGGAATACTTGATGAAAATAATAAAAAAAGTTTAGTTAACAAAAATTTATTTTTTCGACACGGATACTTTGCCCATGCCTAGACAGGTAAGTGCTATAATACATAGTTTATCAATTCACATGGAAGTATCAGGCACAAGAGTCAGAAACTAATTAGTAACTTAGTAACTTAGTAATTGGTCATCGGTAATTGGTCATCGGTAATTGGTCATCGGTAATTGGTCATCGGTAATTGGTCATGGGAAAGGGTAAACCCACAACCTGGTTACCGATGACCAATTTAATGGCTAATTAGGTAATGACGCGATAATTAGCTGTTAAGGTTCTAGACTTTTAGGTTGAATGGCTAAGGGTGTTCTGACCCAGTTAGCTAGCGCCGGGTAAAGCAGGTCGGGTGTCAACAGCTTTCCTTGTGTACCATTAGCCTCTTGCACCTAAGACCTAAGACCTAAGACCTAAGACCTAGAATTTCTCTTGATGGGATATTGACCGAAAAAGCTTTCAACCCTTGGCGCTGCATTTTATCCAACTCTTTGGTCAAACCTGGGTCTTGGCAGTGTGGTTTGATTATCCTGGCAATTTCCCTGAGCAACTCATCCCGACCTTGGAAACCTTCTATTCGTGAGACCAACTGACCTTGCTCAAATAACAGCAATGTCGGTAGGGTCTTGAGACGATAGGTATTGGCAAGCTTGAGATTGTTATCGGCGTTTACTCTGACAACCTTGACATAATTGCTTCCTTGAGCTTGAAATTCCTCAAGTATGGGGTGAACAAATCGGCACACTCCACACCAGGGAGCCCAGAAATCAACGATAACTGGTGTAGAAGAGTCTAAAACTGTTTTTGAAAAAGTCCGTTCATCAACAGACAATACCATGATTTTATGAAATATAAGGGTTTTTAGATTTGTTTGGGATCATGCTACATCGAATTGGGATCATCTGAGCAACAGAAATGGCCTAATTACCAATTTACTTGGGCTACAGCTGTCATCATGAGGGGATGTACCCACCATAACAGCCCGGTAAAACCGATGACTCCTAAGTATGCCGGACGAAAAAACTCTTGCCATTTCAGGAATTGACGTCCCTGGATAATTGCCAAAAAAGGGATTACGGAAGTGCGAGCTTTGAGTGCAAAAAAGGCTTCTCCATGCCGTGCCAATAACCGACGGTCTCCATGCCACACAGCGAAAAGATGGTGGAGAATTAATCCCACGGAGGTCAATAGGGTAAAGGTGCTACCAATCCAGAGGGTATGGGCAATACACCATATTACTTGTCCTACCATTTGGGGATGCCTGGTAACCCGCATAATGCCAGACTCATACAGATGGACTTGGGGCTTTTGAATCGCAGCAATTTCTAATAAATTAAACGTAGCTGGATAAAGAAACAAGAAAGAAATGACTGAAAGCCCCCATACTAATGACTTAATACCTGGCAGGTCCTGAAGGAGCCACAACTGTAGACCATCATACCGATGGTTCAAAAAGTAAATAATTAATACAACTGCTAGCGGAAGACTCACTAAAGCAAAGACAATACGATAAAGCCTTGGACCAATTATTTGTTCACCCTTAGAACGCAGGGCGGCTAAACCACTATGAGCGATCGCAAAAGTCAATAGCAACCCAAACATGACAAAGTGGCTGACACTCAGCCAATTTGGAAATACCATAGGCAAGGGTGATAGATGGGAAATAACGCTCTATTATAGCAAAAAAGCGATGCAGAGGTGCGACCCGTGGCGAATTTAATTCGCCTACGGAAAACGCACCATTACGGTCTTGGGGAGGCAGCGCGGTCTTGGGGGTTCCCCCCACTCGCGCTTTGCCGTGGTCCCCCCCATGAGCGACTGCATCAAGACGGAGTAAGAACTTGAGTCCTGGTTATGTTAGTGTCGATTTCAGCTCGCTCCTTTCTGTTGATGGTTTAGCCCTATGTCTGACCTACCTTTTTCTCTCGATCAACTCCGTATACTCAAAGCGATCGCTACTGAGGGGAGTTTCAAGCGTGCTGCTGATAGTCTATACGTAAGCCAACCTGCTATCAGCCTGCAAGTACAAAATTTAGAGCGACAGTTAGAGGTGCCGTTATTTGACAGGGGTGGACGCCGTGCCCAACTGACGGAAGCTGGACACCTGCTGTTGGACTATGGGGAAAAAATTCTGGCTCTATGCCAGGAAACCTGCCGAGCCATTGACGACTTACAAAGTCTCCAAGGTGGTACCTTAATTATTGGTGCATCTCAAACTACCGGAACCTATCTACTACCTCGGATGCTTGGTATGTTCCGACAAAGCTATCCTGAGGTGACAGTACAATTGCAGGTTCACTCCACTCGCCGCACTTCCTGGGGTGTAGCCAATGGACTAGTGGATTTGGCCATTATTGGTGGTGAAGTTCCCCTAGAACTTCAGGAAACCTTGACCATTAGTCCTTATGCTGAAGATGAGCTAGTACTAATCTTGCCCGCATTTCATCCCATGGCTTCTTTGGAGAAGATCCAAAAAGAAGACCTGTATAAGTTACAGTTTATTGCCTTGGACTCCCAATCCACCATCCGTAAGGTAATTGACCAGGTATTAGGTCGCAGTGGCATTGATGCTAAACGGTTTAAGGTGGAGATGGAACTTAACTCCATTGAAGCGATTAAGAATGCAGTACAGTCAGGACTAGGAGCTGCCTTTGTATCGATTACAGCTATTGAAAAAGAATTACAAATGGGGGTGCTACACAGGGCAAAAATAGAGGGAGTAGTGGTTAAACGGGTATTGTCTTTGGTGATTAACCCCAATCGTTACCTTTCCAAAGCAACAGAAGCCTTCTGTAGGCAGATTTTGCCATTGTTTGGCTCAGTAGCATGGCACGGGCAATCCTTGGCACTATCAGGGATGGTAACTAATCCCAAAAATATAGAAGTGGATAGCCCCCACGCTGAAGCCGGGAGTTGAAAGCGATGCAGCGCGGTCTTGGGGAGGCAGCGCGGTCTTGGGGGTCTCCCCCACTCGCTATTGCCGTGGTTTCCCCCACTCGCTATTGCATCAAGAACAGTAATACGACAAAAGCAATGCAGAGGTGCGACCCGTGGCGAATTTAATTACGGGTCAAAAGCACCATTACGGTCTTGGGGAGGCAGTGCGGTCTTGGGGAGGCAGCGCCGCCAAAGGGGGTTTCCCCGGAGACGAAACCTGATTACGTTGAGCCTTTATGGTTGGTAGNGGAGATGGAACTTAACTCCATTGAAGCGATTAAGAATGCAGTACAGTCAGGACTAGGAGCTGCCTTTGTATCGATTACAGCTATTGAAAAAGAATTACAAATGGGGGTGCTACACAGGGCAAAAATAGAGGGAGTAGTGGTTAAACGGGTATTGTCTTTGGTGATTAACCCCAATCGTTACCTTTCCAAAGCAACAGAAGCCTTCTGTAGGCAGATTTTGCCATTGTTTGGCTCAGTAGCATGGCACGGGCAATCCTTGGCACTATCAGGGATGGTAACTAATCCCAAAAATATAGAAGTGGATAGCCCCCACGCTGAAGCCGGGAGTTGAAAGCGATGCAGCGCGGTCTTGGGGAGGCAGCGCGGTCTTGGGGGTCTCCCCCACTCGCGCTTTGCCGTGGTTTCCCCCACTCGCGCTTTGCATCAAGACAAGGTTGAAAACAAGTGACGGAATTTATCCCCCTACCCACCAGAAGATTGTGATCAGTAATGCAGAAAATTCCAGGGGCTTCTTCAAAATGGCGTGAGTTTAATAATATCTAACGACTAAAATAAACACAACAACGAGCGACTTGCTAGAGCTTGTCAGCTGAGTTCTAACCTCTGATACCTGAGCGAAGCGCGAAGCGGTAGCAAGGAATGAACATTAGCATTTGGATATAGATATAGATTAAAACTATAGAACTAATGTACAAATGCCTAACCCTCGATTGAGGGAGATAAATAGACTCTAGTAGAGTAAAGTAGATGCCTGGTAGCGCCTTGTATTTCGTAGTGATCCTGTAAAACATGGAAATTTTCTGCACCCGTCCTGGCTGCCCAAATCCCCATAATTACTTTGATGATCTAGATAACAGAACCACTCTAACCACCACGGAGCAAAGGTATTGTAATAGCTGTGGTATGCCCCTGATTGTAGCAAGTCGCTACATTCCCTCCCAGCTGCTGCGCAAAGGAGGATTTGGAGCGGCATTTCTAGCACGCGATCGCTATACCCCTACCTTGCGTCAATGTGTCGTTAAGCAGTTCCAACCGTCTGGGAGAATTAGCCAGAGGGAACTACAAACTGCCCACAGATTGTTTGAGCGGGAGGCAACGGTTTTAGAGAAATTGGGCAGGCGTCACCCCCAAATCCCCGATTTGTATGCCTACTTTCCGTTGACGGTGCCGAGTCGGAAACCGGGTAAACAAGACCAGTTTTTCTATCTGGTACAGGAATATATTGATGGACAAAACTTGGAGGAAGAACTCAACACCTTAGGAGCATTCTCTGAAGCCAAAGCCATAGAAGTGTTAACAGAAATTCTCAAAGTCCTCCAATTTGTCCATGACAATGGCTCCATTCATCGCGATATCAAGCCTTCCAATATTATGCGCGATCGCAATGGGCTTCTCTATCTATTAGACTTTGGTGCAGTTAAGCAACAGGTAAACCCAGGAACAACAGCGGCGAGGTCTACTGGTATTTATTCCATCGGATTTGCACCACCGGAGCAAATGACCGGTTCTCAAATTTACCCTTCAACGGATTTGTATGCTCTGGCAGTGACTGTGATGGTTTTGATGACTGCCAGAGAACCCAATGAACTCTACGAACCTGTTACCCATGAATGGAACTGGAGAAGTTATATCCAAATCAGCAATGAACTTGAGAGTATTTTCAATCGACTACTTATGCCAATGCCCAATCAACGCTTTCAGTCTGCTCAGGAGGTTCTTGATGCCATAAATAGTTTAAACATTGCTCAGACAACCCCTCAACCCCGTCACGGATCAGTTCTACCAGTATCCCCACCCTCCCGGCCCCACACCAGGCAACCACAAACCCACTCACCCCTATCCAAACCCCTTAGAGCAAAATTCTCTCTACTTGAGGTACTAGGGGCAGCTGCTTTTACTGGATTTGAGGGAGCTTTATTATTCATTGCTGCAACTGCTTTTGCTAAGATAGTCTCCTCCAACCCACTGGGTATGCTTTTATGGGGAATGAGTTTGGGAGGGCTAATTTATGCTCAATATCGCAGGTTTATTGAAAAAATTGACCTAGTGATTATAGGAGGCATCAGCTTGGGACTGTTGATACTTTTCCCGGTGTTGCGAGTCCAGCAGTCAATCCAGTTAGTTATCATAATATCAGTTCTAGCAGCAGCAGCAGCGATCGCTCTGACGGCACTTTTCCGGCTGGTATATCAACTGTTATCTCGAATACTATAGCAGGGGCGTTGCTGATTAATGGAATGATGCAGGGTAACTGACAACGGAACTTATGTCCGATGAAAAACGAAACGAGTGTTCTTTTGCTATCGATGGTGATTACGGTAGCTATGGTGTTGGGAGGCTTATGGTGGCTTCAGAAAAGTCAGATAATCACACTGCCATTTCCGGAGGAAACGGAGGAAGATGAACCTAGGGCTAAGGTAACTCCAAAAACTACAAACATTAAGCCTCAGATAATAATAGCAGAGCACCTTAGTGCCGGAGATAGAACCTTAATATCAACAGAGGTAACACCAGCCAAACAGGCAGCAGTCAAAGCATTTGCTTCTGGGAATTATGGTAAAGCGGCTTCCTTACTGGAGGCATCGCTCAAAGCTAAGAAAAACGATCCAGAAGCTGTGATTTACCTCAATAATGCTCGGATCGGTACATCTAAGTCTTATACAATTGCGATCTCAATACCTATTGGTGTAGAGGTAAATGCAGCAAAAGAAATGTTACGGGGTGTTGCCCAAGCCCAACAGGAAATCAATGCTACGGGTGGTATTAAAAATATACCATTGAAGGTGCTGATTGCTAATGATGACAATGATACCAAGGTTGCTAAAAAAATAGCTAAAGCTTTTGTGGATAATCCAGATGTTTTGGGGGTTATTGGTCATTTTAGCAGTGAGGTCACCCTGGCAGCCGCAGAGGTTTATCAAGAGAATCAGTTGGTGGTGATTTCTCCGACTAGTACCTCAGTAACTATTTCAAGACTGGGTAATTATGTCTTTAGGACTATCCCTAGCGATCGCTTTTTTGGTAGCGCCCTGTCTCGCTACATGCTCAATCAATTAAATGTACGCAAAGCAGCTGTCTTTTTTAATTCCCAGAGCAACTACAGCCAATCTCTTGCCGATGCATTTACCACTGCCTTGTTTGCTGATGGTGGCGAGGTAGTGGCAGAGTTTGACTTTGCTAAACCTAACTTTAATGCTGGTGTTGATGTCAAACAGGCGATCGACAACGGTGCAGAAGTGTTGATCTTAGCTCCCAATTCCGCCACCCTTAACCAAGCGTTACTAGTCGTGCAGGTCAATGATGGACGTTTACCCATGCTAGCAGGGGATAGTCTTTACAAACCCAAGACCTTGCAAATCGGTGCTAAGGATGCGCGTCGTATGGTGTTGGCAGTCCCCTGGCATATTTTGGGCGCTCCAAATTCCCCCTTTCCCCAAGCCGCCACGAAATTATGGGGTTCAGATGTGAACTGGCGCACTGCCTTAACTTACGATGCTACTCAAGCTTTAATCGCAGCCCTCAAACAGCAGCCAAGCCGTTCCGGTGTACAAAAAGCCCTATCCGGATCAGGTTTTCAGCCCCAAGGAGTATCCAGCAAAATTCGGTTTTTACCATCAGGCGATCGCAACCAGGCTGTCCAGCTTGTCAAGATTGAAGCAGGTAATCGTTCCAGCTTTGGTTATGACTTTGTGCCGATTCCTAGCAAGTAGAAACCGGGCAATATAGAAATAAGAGCGTTGCCCAATTTTGGAATAACTGATCAATATTTTTGCCATTTTGTCACCTGATCAGTGGTCAAATCTTGTACCATAAGTTATTTAGCTAAGTTATTTAGCTAAGTTATTTAGCTAAGTTATTTCCCTAATCAGGAGTATCCAACAAGGGCTTTTGTTAACTAGTTGTATTTAATTGTATTCAGTTGTATTCAGTTGTATTCAGTTGTATTCTACAGGGTCACTACTTAAAGCGCCGTTGATGGTTTTTCGTTGACCTTCAATTGTCAACGGTTAACCATCAACCATTCCACTCATCAATTACCTTGAAAGATTACAAAACAAATTAGTATTAAGCATTAGTCCGGGTAATCAACAGGGTTTGCCTGTATAAAAATTAGCACTAGCGTATGTATCAGAACAACGAAACTAAGCTTCTTGGGCTATCATTGATGATCTCCTTAGCTTTGGTATCTGGGTGTCTGTGGTGGTTTAAAGTGACCACATCTCCCTTATCTATGCTGGTATCGAAAAATACATCTTCAGAGAAAGCAAGCATACCAAATTACCTTAGTAGGGGAGACCATATTTTATTTTCTGATTCAACAACACTGGAAAAACAGCTAGGAGTAGAAGCGGTTACTGCTGTTAATTACGACGAGGCAGTGGTTAAATTCACCGAATCCTTAGACCTCCACGCTGATGATCCAGAAGCTCTCATCTACCTTAATAACGCTCGTATTAGGGACAAACCCTCTCACACCATTGCTGCTGTTGTGTCCATTAGTGATGACTTAAATACTGCCAAAGATATACTTCGGGGTGTGGCTCAAGCTCAACAGGAAATCAATCAAGCTGGTGGAATTAAAGGTATTCCTCTCAAAGTACTGATCGCTAATGATGATAATAATCCAAAGGTGGCAAAAAAATTAGCATCAAAGTTGGTGAGTAATCCAGAGATTTTGGCAGTTGTTGGTAATTTCACAAGTAAGGTGACCCAAGCGACAGCAGATAGTTATGAATCCGGTAAATTGGTAACAATTTCTCCCATTAGTACCTCAGTAAAGTTATCAGGAATTAGCGACTTTGTTTTTCGTACTGTCCCGAATGATTTCCTGGCAGGTAGAGCATTAGCTAAACACATGGTGCAAGACCTCAAGCAGCATAATGTTGCTGTTTTCTACAATTCTCAAAGTGAGTCTAGTCAGTCTCTTAAGTCAGAGTTTGTAACCGCTGTCTTCTTGAAAGGAGGACGAGTAGTTAGTGAGTTTGACGTGTCTGATCAAAATTTTAGTGCTGCTAAAAGCTTTAAACAAGCGATTAATCGTGGTGCTCAAGTGCTGATGTTAGGTGCTGATTCTAGCAGCCTTGATCAGGTACTAAATGTGGTTCAGCTCAATAGCAAACACCGCAATAGCTTGGGTCAACAATTAGTGATTTTGGCGGGAAATCAAGTTTACAGTACCAAGACATTGACAGTAGCAGGTAAAGATGCTGAAGGTATGGTAGTAGCATTACCCTGGCATCCCCTAGCCAAGCCTGGTTCTGAATTTCCCAAAACCGCTTATCAGCTTTGGGGTATTGATGTTAACTGGCGCACAGCCATGGCTTATGATGCTGTGCAAGCCTTAAGTGCTGGGATTAGACGTAATCCTACTCGCACCGGAGTTCAACAAGAACTTTCAGCACCGAACTTCTTTGCTAGAGGTGCTGCTGCTCCGATTCGTTTTTTTCCATCAGGCGATCGCTATCAACCGGTCAAATTGGTGACAATTGAACCAAGTAATAGTTCTAGCTTGGAGTATGAATTTGTGCCAATTCCTTAACCCTGATACCAATTTTATTTATGCCTGCTAGGGATGATGATGGGGAGATGGGGAGATGGGGAGATGGGGAGATGGGGAGATGGGGAGATGGGGAGATGGGGAGATGGGGAGATGGGGAGATGGGGAGATGGGGAGATGGGGAGATGGGGAGATGGGGAGATGCGGAGATGGGG
>NZ_MKZS01000001.1:6933350-6947637 GCF_001942495.1 Moorena bouillonii PNG | reverse complement strand
GTGGAACGGGCATCTTGGTGGAACGGGCATCTTGGTGGAACGGGCATCTTGCCCGTTTCAATTTATTGTTTATCTCAACTCCCCAATCTCATACTTAAATCCAACCAACTAGAGCGAGTAATGGGAGCACTGCTGGAGATGTAATCTACTCCTGTTTCGGCCACTGCACGAATCGTCTTTAAGGTCACATTACCCGATGCCTCAATTTTAATGTTGTTGTTGCTTACACGAATTAGCTTAACTGCTACCTCCATCTGCTCAACTGGCATATTATCCAACATGATAAGATCAGCATTGTGGGCGATCGCCTCTTCTACTTCCGCGAGAGTTGTTGTCTCTACTTCTATGGTCATAGGATAGGGAATAGTATTACGAATTCGAGCGATCGCTTCCCCAATTCCCCCAGCCGCTTGAATATGATTATCCTTAATCATCACCGCATCATCTAAGCCCATGCGATGGTTAATGGCTCCTCCCACTTGAGTTGCATATTTTTCCAATAGTCTTAAGCCTGGAGTAGTTTTGCGAGTATCCACCAACTGGGCGGGCAAATCAGCAATTTTTTCGGCATACTGACGGGTTAGGGTAGCAATGCCACTCAGACTCATAGTTAGATTTAAAGCTACCCTCTCTCCCATCAACAAAGCATCAAAAGGTCCGTGAAAACGAGCGATGGCTTGGCTTGGCTGACAACTTTCTCCTTCTGCTACTAGGGGGATAAAGCTGACCTTTTCATTTAATAAATAGAACACCCGCGCCGCAATTGGCAATCCCGCGATTACACCTGCTTCCTTAGCGATCCATTGTCCGTTTCCAGAACTAGCTTCTTGAGTGAACAAACCTTGGGTGGTGCGATCGCCTCTACCAATATCTTCTTTGAGCCATTGACGGAGTAGAGGGTCTAACACTATTGGGGGAGGTAATATTGCCATAACTCTTACCAAAAAAACTGGTTATTTTTTTTATTTTAACGAGTTATGATGTCAATTTTTACAATAACTAATTTAATTTAATCCTTGTTTGTTAAAATATTTTCTACCCAAATTGCATCAGCTTTTGATAAAGTAGGAATATTTTTTTGTTTGTAGTCAATCATTAAATCATAGCGTCCTTGGTCATAAACTTGATGTAAAATCATTTGTAAATCTAGAAGCATTTCTGGATCTTCTGGAGATAGAGGTAAAGGAAAAACAGGAATCATATCTTGAAGGTTAAAAGCATATAGATAGGCTTGAGGGCGTTGATGACTAGGACTAACTAAAATGTGATAGTCACGCTCGATATTCTGATTTAAATTAATTAGTGAATTACCTTGACGTAGTAAATCTATTTCTACAAAATTTGTTTTACTATTTAAAATAAGCTGACGTTTGTTTTCATATTTTTTCCGACCTTCTCCTACATTTTTATTGATAGGAGAAATAATTTCAATAGCCGTAACCACTTTTCCGGTACCAACTCTCCTAACTTCTAGATATCCTTGCTTAATAGTTTCTGTCAGAGCAAGTTCTATCGTTAAAGGTTCGGTAGAAGGAACTGCAACAGCTACATTAGACTCGGGATATCTGATCGTATTTTCAGAGCTTTTAGCAATGACATTATCAGGAATACCAATAAGCGTGGACTTTTCTCCACTAGTTTCGTAGATTCGCACTTCTACCGCAACTACATATTTAGGGGCTAACTGTTGGTTTAATAAGCGAGCAATTTCCGTAATTAGCCAATGATGTACGCTTGACCAATAGGCTGAATCTTCTAAATAGGGATTCATTCCAGGGAATGGTGAGGGCATGGTTATTTATACTTAAACTTACGGGGTAACATAGAAGCTAAAAGGAAGAAGATAAAAAGACATGAAGGCTGTTAAAAAAAGGTTAGTTTTACTTAGTTTTGAACTTGGGATTGGTCACATCAAAATTGTAGAAGCAATGAACGCTCCACGCTCTGCCATAGTGTATAAACCAACGTGATGAGCAATTTTCTGGGGATGAATGGCTGTTTTTGGCAAACCCTGCTGGGCTGCCATCTCTGCCGAGAGGTCGAAGGTTGAACAACCTTCGGTATAGACGGCAATATCTTTTAATGTTGGTACCATATCATGATTGCGTGCTGATACCATCGTAACCACGAAGTCCATTACACAAATATCTGTGCAGATGCCCACAACTACTAAGGCTTCTAGCTTGTGCTGGTTTATCCAGCTAATTAAACTATTGTTGCCAGTATCTACATCAATGGAACCGATAAAACCATTGATGCAGTCTTTTTGAATTAAAGTAGCGTGGGGATGAGTTTCTAGCCATTCCAGTTCAGGAACGAGCTTTTCTTCCCCAGACCCTTTTTCACAATGAGGAGGATAGGGAGGTTCTGGTTTGCCTGGTTCGTGGGTATCTAGAAAAGCTAAGACTGGCCAACCTTTGGCGGTGAAAGCTTTTGCTAGGCGATCGCTTTCTGATACCATGGTGGCTATTTGCTGATTTGGTTCTGTTGGAGCCAAAGGACCAAAACCAACAGTGCAAAAGCCATTGAGCACATCCACAACGATCAAACCGGTGGGACGATCGCCAATAGTATAGGGCTGAGGGTCAATGGGTAAGGCGGCTTCAATTGCTGCTAAGGTGGCATCGGGAGTAGTTAAAGAAGTTACCATCAAAACCTCCTGGTTATTCTTGGTATCGACAATTTAAAAAGCTAAGTTATGATTTCTTACCCTACCGCGAATTCAGTAAATTTCCTAAGGTAAGGGGCATGATAGGCCAGAACAATATCTTGGTGAGGGACACCGCGTTCAACTAAGACGTTGGCAATCCCAACTTCTGTACCATCATTTTGAATCCAAATCTTATTATCTTTAAGGTCAATGTGAATTGTGGAACCATAAATACGGCGACGATTACTCCATCCGGCATGGACAAGCTGGTAGCGGTCTCTTTCGGTATCAAAGATTAATTCCACTTCTACCTCACCATAAGCGGGTTTGTGGCTGCTGTATTCGGTTAGAATCTCTTTGACGAATTGCCGATATTGCTCTAGTTTTGCCATTGAACAATTTCCTCCTTAGTTGGCTCGAATACAATCAATTTTAGTTGATACTCTTGGGTAATAAGTTGAACGAAGCGACGGGCAAAGAAGGTCTCGTAAATTTCAAGAGGAATAGCTAAATACAAGAATCTATCTGGTTCTTCTGCTTTGAGGGCAAAGCGATAATTAAGGAATTGTCCCAAAACCGTATGGAATTCAGAAATTGCCGAAGGCTTGAGAAAGGTTTTAATTTCAACAGCTATTTTTGCTTCATCTTTTTCGGCTGCAATGAGTCTTTCGGCACCCAAATCGATGTAAATTTCAACTTCAGCAAAATTGATGTAGAGAGGATCGTGAGTAATACACCAGCCGTCCTTCTGTAAAGCTGATTTTACGGCTTCATGGAAGGTATCTCTGGCTGCCATTGTTGACCTCTACTTTAAAGTTGTGGGAATTAGCGATCACTCTAAATTATATCAATTAGATAGAGCCTCTTCTTGACTTATTACTTATTACAGGGTGACTTTAGGCAACTGCAAACCCTGTGTGCTTCCTGACTCCTGGTGATTTGAAGCCTAGAACAATACGCTCTTTAGGAATGCCTGCTTCTAGGAGTTCCCCAGCGATGCCATCCTCTGTCCCATCCCGATGAATCCAGATTTTGCCATCGATAATTTCCACATGAATGATACAGCCGTGAACTTGACGTACTCCCTCCCAACCAACTATCATTAATAGGTAGCGATCGCGATTAGAATCAAACACGCTATTTCGTTCAATTTCTCCGTAAGAATAAGGAATTTGTGCGTAGTCAGAGATAATTTTTTGAATAATCTGCCGGTATCGCTCTAAAGTGTCCATCTAATAATATCCTCCGCTTCAGAATCAAAAACCAAAAGACGAACTCGATTGTTTTTTAACAACAGCTCACCAAAATGAGAGCATTTTTGACACAGTCGTGGTAAATGTCTTTGCCTGGCATATCTCCTTAAACACCTCATCCACCTTAATTTTACAGTGCGATCGCGTAGCGTAGCCCTTCGGGCTAATCGCCTTTGGCGCGCTCTGAAGAGCGATCGCTAATAGTATTGGGATTAGGGTCAATAGGATTTTATTTTTTGGATCGATTAACCAAGCTACAGCGGTTTTCAATTCGGTGAGGTACAAACTTCTGGGTTTTAGGGAGCAGGGAGCAGGGAGCAGGGAGCAGGGATGTATTCGGGGGCATCTCACTTTTGCAAAAATACGACCATTGAAGGCTAAAACACAACTCCTGTTCCCTGAGTTATAGATTTACAACTTTGAGATTCACCCTCTGTATTCTGGCATCAGCTTGATTTTTGAAAGTAAACGGCTCTGGAATTATGACTTAGATACTGTAAACTTTAAAGCTGCATAATCTCCATCTCTATTCAATCAGCGTTAAATTATCAATTAAGATTTCGCATTTATTTAAAGCCTACTGGCTGGTTATTTTGTTACTAATTTTCCAAGTCCAACAACGTTACTCTCACTTTAACAAATACTTTTTTGCTTCATCAAAACTTTACGAAAGTTATCCTGATATTTGACTGTGTATTGTGAAAAAGTAACTAAGTAAACATATTAAATTAAATCTGAGAGATATTTTAAATGCCAGTACCACAAGACTTACAAAATTATTTAACAGAGATTCAAAAGTACTTGGAATTACAGCAAAATGAATTACAAAAAGAATACAAAAAACAGAAAGGAGAGTTACCAGAACAAGATCCATTCGAGGAATTAACTCAAGCTATCCACTGTGTAAAAAATCTAAAAAAAATCCAAGGCAAGATTCTTGAATATTGGGATGATCTAGAATAGAACATTAGTTATTGTGGCTTTACCGAACTGGCTATGTAAAACTTTTATAAACTAATCATAATTAGTGGGCAATAAGCGCGTTTTTAGGCATACTAGATTCGGTATATATGTTATTATTATTATTATGTTACATTATTTATTATTACACTAATAAATAATGTAACAACTTATTTCAATATTATTCAGCAAAAGATACTGCTATTATTTTATAATAGCGATCAATAAATCTATACAATTTTGAAGTTCCTCATAAGCAGGAGGGCTTATTTGACCGCCAACGCCAATGAGTCTGTCCCTAATATATATGAGTACTTCCACATATTCTTGACTACATACACTCTTTGTTTTTTCGATAAAAGAAGGATCAGATTCAGTACCGCTTCCTACTCTTAGCATTGTAGTTAAACGTTTTAAATACTGTTTTGTACTCTTTTCAACTTCCTCACGAGGTGCATCTGTTCTCTGAGCCAAGATATATTCTGTAGCTGAAGTTACTAAATAATCATATTTGCTTTTTAGCCAATCCACTGCTTCAAAACGAAACTTCTGCCTATCAACTAAGCCCAATTGAATTTCCAGATAATCTTGCATCTTTTTTACCTCTGCACTTAAACCATCATCCTTATCCCGGACTCGATTTTCTATATATTTCAGTAATAGTATAAGCTTTTCTAAGATAGTATTTCCTTTGTCTATATCTGCAAAGTTTATAGCATAAAAACTCTCCATTCTTTGGATTCTGTTTTTGAGATTTTTTATATCAAATTCTTTTTGTTTTAATACCAGTTCAAGAGCTCTTTTTTCTGCTTCATAAGATTTTTTTACACTATCCAAATTTTTCTCAAAACTCTTCAAACTTATATCAAATGCTTCTTTGCACTGCTTAAGATTATTATTATACACATCTGATTGGTTTTTCCATGCCGCAATAAGTCCAGTAAACATACCTATCACAGCAGTCAAAACAGGAAAAATAGCAATATATTGCGTAGACTGTGTAGCTTGTGATGCAACTGCCTGCGGAGTTTGAGTAGACTGACCTAGAAATGAAGTAAATAAATTAATATATTCGCCCATAAAACTTTCATTAGAATAAAATTTATCTCTCTTCTGTCACTGTCGGAGCTAGCGATCGCCACAACCATTATGGTAACAAGGATTCAGTGATTTTAGCCTAGTTTTGATTTATTATTAGGAAATAATGTTGCGTTCGCGTAGGGTCACCTACGGTCAATCCCTTGTTGTGTAAGAGTTACAGAACCAAAGAAATTGCCAGGGTTATACCCAGTTTGACAGAAGAGGGATAGGTTTGCACTGTTATCAGTGCTTTTTAATAAGTGCTATTTATACCGCTATTTCCTTGGATTCTAACATTAGAGAAAGTTGTGCAGATTTCCACCAACGCTCCCCCTGTACTAAGGTATGAACTTGCCAACTGGGTGAAGTTTGGGGATAATCCCTGCGGTAATGTCCGCCCCGACTTTCAGTACGCAATGCTGCACTTTTGAGAATTAAATGGGCGATATCCAGGAGATTGAATGTTTCTGCAGCCGTTCGCAATTGCTGCTCCGCTAATGGTGACTCAAATTTAACGGTTTGGTTGGGCAGTAAATCAAGCAGGTATTGACTCACTTCTAAGCCAGCCAATTCAGAGCGCCAAGAATTAACTTGGGCAAGGGCTGACTCTAAAACTTCCTGGGAGCGACAAATTCCTGCACTTTGCCACATCAGGGAGGGCAAACTTTGCCTTACTGAGGCTATCTTCTCGATGTCCCTTTCCCAGTCACCTTTCTCTTTTATAAAGGGTAGGGATTCCGCCAGAACTGGATTAGGAGCTGTTTGAATCTCAGCTAATTGAGCCGCAAAAACCAAGCATTCCAATAAGGAATTACTCGCTAAGCGATTGGCACCATGAACCCCTGTACTAGCCGTTTCGCCAATGGCATATAGCCCTGGAATTGAAGTGCAACTGGTCAGATCGCAAGCCACTCCTCCCATCCAGTAATGGGCAGCAGGTGCAACGGGAATGGGCTGCTTTAAGATATCAATGCCCCAATGTTGACATACGTTAATAATATTGGGGAAACGATAGCGAATTCGCTCTGGCTCAATGGGTTGCAAGTCTAAATAAACATGGGCGTGGCTAGGATCGCCGGAGGTTTTTTCTAAGTGACTAAAAATTGCCCGACTTACCACATCTCTAGGAGCCAACTCCCCGGCTGGGTGGTAATTAAAAGCAAAGCGATCGCCTTTGTGATCTACTAAATGTGCCCCCTCTCCCCGGACAGCTTCTGTAATCAAAAAGCGAGGTGCCCCTGGTTTGGTTAAAGCTGTGGGATGAAATTGGAAAAACTCCAAATCTCTGACAATTGCGCCAGCCCGCCAAGCCAGTGCTACTCCATCTCCTGTACTTACGGCTGGGTTAGTGGTCTGGGCAAAAACTTGACCGCCACCACCTGTGGCTAGGATTACCGCAGAGGCTTTTAGCCAAGATATCTGACCTTGATAGAGGAGGCTAATCCCCTGACAATGACCAGTTGCTGGATTGAGCCATAAACTCAAAGCCACTGCGTGAGAAAGCACCTTAATATTGGGACGCTCTAAAACTTTGGCAGTGAGCGTATCTACAATTGCTCGACCTGTGGTGTCTGCCGAATGGAGGACGCGGGGACGAGAGTGAGCTGCTTCTAGGGTCATGGCTAGCTTTTTGCCTTTGCGGTCAAAGGCTACCCCCATCTTGACTAGAGAGTCAATGGCAGCAGAGGCATTTTCTACCAGAAACGTTACCGCCTCGCGATCGCAAAGACCAACACCCGCTCGCAGGGTATCCTCTAGGTGAAGCTCTGGGGAATCTGATGGGTCAATCGCCGCCGCAATCCCTCCTTGGGCCCAGTTGCTAGAGCCTGTTTTCAGAGTGTCTTTGGTAATTAAACCTACCTGCAAATGAGCAGGTAGACAAAGGGCTGCATATAGCCCAGCCGCACCACTGCCCACCACTATGATGTCAAATTGGGAGGGAGTGTTGGCAGATGGGAAAGACTCGTCAGGGGATGATTTAAACTCTTGCACGATAGGTCATATTTCACTAATCTGTGATTAATTCCTAAGCAGTTCTTAGTTTTAACAACACAAATTGCTTATAAACGCTCCAATATAACTTATAAAGGATATTTTTGTCAAGTAATTGTGTCAAGCTGCTCAGGGGCAGTACAGCACTACACTGATAACTCCAACATCCGTTGAATTGGTCGCAAGGCGGCTACTCGGATGTCCTCGGGCATAGTAATTTCTGGTGTTTTCTGCTTCATGGCTAGATACAGCTTCTCCAAAGTATTGAGCCGCATGTGAGGGCATTCGTTACAGGCACAATTGCTATCCATACCTGGAGCAGGGATGAAATTTTTCTGGGGTGCCCTCTTTTGCATTTGGTGAATAATTCCTGGCTCAGTAGCCACGATAAATTCTTCCGTTGAACTTTGCTGGATATACTTTAATAAACCTGTTGTGGAACCAATGTAACTGGCATGACGCAATAGAGGGGGTTCGCATTCTGGATGGGCAATAAACTCCGCTTCAGGATGCTGTATTGTGAGTTCCACGATCTTTTTCTCAGAAAAGGTTTCATGGACAATACAACTCCCCTCCCACAGGACTAACTCCCGTCCGGTTTGCTCCATGACATAGCGACCTAAGTTCTTATCTGGAGCAAAAATAATCGGCTGGTCTTTCGGAATTTGGTTGACGATCTTAACTGAGTTAGAACTGGTGCAAATGATATCGCTCATCGCTTTAATGCCAGCGGAGCAATTAATGTAAGATACCACTAGATGGTCAGGATGGGCTGCTTTGAAGGCCGCAAATTCTTGGGGAGGGCAACTGTCAGCTAGGGAGCAACCTGCGTTTAAATCTGGGAGTAGTACCAATTTATTGGGGTTAAGGATTTTGGCAGTTTCTGCCATAAAGTGAACCCCAGCAAAGACGATCACATCTGCTTCTGTAGCCGCCGCTTGTTGAGAAAGACCGAGAGAATCGCCGATGTAGTCAGCAATATCTTGAATATCTGGCTCTTGGTAATAGTGAGCCAGAATAACTGCGTTTAATTCTTGCTTGAGGTCTTCAATCGCTTCAAACAGGTCTTTGGGCGGATACTCCAAGTCTAGGGTTGTTTTTGGGAGGGCATTTGTAAACATCGTATTATTTCCCTATTTCTGACTAGTTTACTGGTTTTTGAAGATTTTCTTTCTTTAATAATTATTAAATCTTCGCACTGGGTGCTGTACTAGTTAAATTTCATTAAGTTCTGCTATCTTTATGCTATCCTTCTGCTGCCCTCGACTAGGCAGACCTCATGGGATCGCCAAATGAAATGATCTAGGGCGGTTTGCATAACTATCAGGTACACAGGATTGTTTTCCCACTTCCGACTTCCCTCTTCCCTGCTCCCTGCTCCCTGCTCCCTGCTCCCTAAAAACCTAGAACTTTGTACCTAACTGAATTTTAAACCGCTGTATTTGCATAACTTCAGCAGCCAGCTCTATTAGGTTTGGGTGCATTTCAATGAATAAAATTAGGCAAAAATGAGATACACCCGATTAGATTTAACTATTATTATCTCCTATATCTTTTGTACGAATTGGTTGTTCGTTAATTTTCAATTAACAATTTACCCACCTAATTTAAACCTTATTTCCTTAACCCCTCACCAATAGCATTACCCTTGGGTTTGAAAACACTCTTCATTAACAGCTCATGCACCAACACGGCTACAATAAAGCCTGGACAAACTTCGGATAGGATGTTATTAAATCCTAAAACTCGCCAGAGGATAGCAGTACTTAATCCTGCCAACATCATAGAGTTCAATGCTAAATAATGAGTGCGCCTTTTCAATAAGATAATCAGCATGGCTGGACCGAGGGAACTGGCCACAGCTCCACTAGCAAAAAGAACCAATGAAAACACTGTGGAGGAAATAGAAATCATAGTATGGGATAAAACTGAACTCAATTCTCCCGGATTTCTGCCACTAAAAATTTTTACTCGCTTTTGGTAATGGGTAATGGTTGTCCAATTAACGATTACCCATGACGCCATAATCAGCACTCTAATCTCTTTTATAGAAAAGGAATTAGAGTGCTTTAAAATTTCAATGCGATACCTTTTCCTACAAGCTATTGAACCCATCAGGAAAAAGTTTTTCCTATAGTATCATATTGGATTAAATACTGATAATTTCCGGGGGTTGCTTATACCAAGTTGGTTCTTGCCATGTTAATTCCTTTGTTACTCGCCTTGGAAGAATAAGATGATTGCAAAGCTTAGTGTTCAGTGCTTAGTGTTCAGTGCTTAGTGTTCAGTGTTGTGCAGGAAGGGTAAAGTAAAACGTACTTCCCACTCCAGGCTCAGACTCTACCCCAATCTGTCCCCCGTGATTTTCCACAATCTTCTTGCAGGTGGCTAGACCAATACCAGTGCCAGGATAGTCTTTATTGCTGTGCAGACGCTGAAATATTTCAAAGATATGCGATCGCTGATCGGGTTCCATACCAATGCCATTGTCATGCACCCCAAACAGCCAGTAGTTAGCACCATGCTCCAAACTATTGCGCCCATTCTCGTCAAACCCAGTTGCATTGATACTAGAAACTCTTCCTACCTCTGGCAAGATCCCATGGTCGGTATCCCTACTGTTGTCTACGGGCTTTACTGAAACCTTGACTTGGGGGGATGTCCCTGGTGCTTGGAATTTAATGGCATTGCTGATTAGATTTTGAAATAGCTGGATTAGCTGTGTTTGACTAACATTCACAGTAGGTAAAGAATCATGGGTAATCAGGGCATTTTTCTCAGATATGGCAGCCTTTAAGTTATCTAAAACTTGCTCCAACACAATATTGCAATCGGTTGATGTGATTTCTTGGGAGTCGGCTCCAACCTTCGCATAAACGAGTAAGTCCTGCATAAACGTTTTCATCCGAAGGCTGGAATCTCTAATCTTCCTAATGTATCCCTCACCCTTCATGTCGAGCCTGTCCTGGTAATTGATGTCGAGCATATCAGTATGCAAGATAATGCTTTGCAGGGGTTGGTTCAGGTCATGGCAAAGAACATGGGCAAATTGTTCTAGTTCGCGGTTAGAGCGTTCTAACTCCTGATTAGTGGTTTCGAGGGCTAAATTTTTTGCCCAGAGTTGCTTTTGCAACCTCTGAATGGTTAGTTGATTTTCTACACGAGCTAAAACCTCTTGAACCTGGAAGGGTTTGCTGATGTAGTCTACACCACCGACTTCAAAGGCTTTTACCTTGTCAATCACTTCATTGAGAGCGCTCAAGAAAATTACTGGAATATGGCGGGTGGACTCGGAAGCTTTCAGCCTTTGACAGACTTCATAACCATTCATATCTGGCATTTTAATGTCCAGCAAAATTAGATCTGGCAATACTGAGTGGGCTACTCTAAGAGCCATGGAACCGTTAATCACGCCTCGAACATCATACCCCTGCTCGGTCAGGGTGTTAGACAAAAGGTGCAGATTCTCGGCTATATCATCAACAACTAAAATGTTCCCTTTAGGGGTCTTAATTTCAATGATATCTAATGGTGTCTTAGTGTGAGTAATAGTCATGATGTAGCTGGTTCAGTTAAATCAATGATTTTGTCGCAACGAAAATTTCGCACCAAATCCGTCAGTGCGATCGCAACCGGACCATGTTCGGAAGGAATTTGCTCGATTAGCTGGAAAATCCGCTGATTATTAACTTGGTTAGCTGCTTGGTACAGCTGTTCAACCCACTCAGCAGGCATCACAGCTAGAGCTTCCCGCGTCAGCGCCTCAGTTGCTGACCTTTGAGGTGAGGTGGCTGAAGTTTTTTCTTCATAGACATAACGTACTCCGAGATAGCGAGCCATTGTTTCAAAAATCTCCTCCTCCTGGAAAGGTTTACGCACAAAATCGTCACAACCAGCAGACAAGATAAGCACTCGCTCTTCATTAAAGGCACTGGCAGTCAGAGCAATAATAACGGTCGCTTGACCCTTCAAATGGGCTTTGATCTGTTTAGTAGCCTCGTAGCCATCCATTATTGGCATCCGCATATCCATCCAGATCAGATGGGGTTCCCAACTCGACCATAGCGCTACCCCTTCTTTACCATTCTCGGCTTCACGAACCTCGAATCCCAGTGGCTCTAGCAGCTTGACCAGTAGTTTTCGACTCTCCCATTTATCTTCAACTACCAGGATCCGATACTTAGGTTGGTCAGGTGCTAATCCAATCACCGATCGGGTTGGGTGTTGTGTCTGAATGTCTGCACCTGCTCCAGCCAGACTAATCTGGATATCAAATCTAACGATTGTTCCTCCACCTAGAGGACTACTAAGGGTGATATCCCCTCCCATCAACTTCACGAATTGTCGGCTAATGGATAAACCCAAACCAGTTCCTTGCTCAGATTTCCGACCGATTTCAGTTTGGACAAATGCTTCAAACAAGCTGTCAATCTCAGCTGGATCAAGACCAGGACCGGTATCTTCTATTTCAAAGGTGATTGTCTGTCCGGTAAGGGTTGCAGGTTGTTCGCCCTTGGCGTTCCCGTAGGGTAGGTTAGCAGGTTGAAGGTTAGCAGGTTGAAGGTTAGCAGGTTGAAGGTTATTAGGTTGAAGATTATTAGGTTGAAGATTAGTAGGTTGAAGGTTAGCAGGTTGAAGGTTAGTTGGTTGAAGGTTAGTTGGTTGAAGATTATTAGGTTGAAGGTGATTAGGTTGAAGGTTAGCAGGTTGAAGGTTAGCAGGTTGAAGGTGATTAGGTTGAAGGTTAGTTGGAGTTGCCAGTTGCTGGTTATTGGGAAAATCTTGGCCTTTCGGCCACGCTTTCGGCAAAGCCGTTCGCGTAGCGTGGCCGAAGGCCAAACGCGAACAACATTCAACCTGTCAACATTCAACTGATCAGACCTGTCAACATTCAACCTGCCAACATTCAACTGATCAAACCTGTCAACATTCAACCTGTCAACCTTCAACTGATCATACCCGCTAATTTTGAACTTTTCCTTGTTACGAACCACCCGCAAAGTGACACTGCCTTCTTGAGTAAACTTGATAGCGTTTCCCAGTAAATTAATTAAAACTTGACGCAATTTTCCCTCATCTGTTTTAACATATCGAGGAAGCTCTGGCTCTCGGTAAACAATGAGCTGTAAGCCTTTGGATGCGGCTCGCAGTCCTAACATCTCTTCGAGACTATCCAGCAGACGATATAGATCAAAGCTAGTTTCATTGACAGTGATCTGACCTGCTTCAATTTTGGACATTTCTAATATGTCGTTGATCAAGTTCAGTAAATGCTCACCACTGCGACTAATGATGGCTAGATATTCCTGATGTTCTTGATTCAATGATGAGTCACGGTTCATCAATTGGGTGAATCCTAGAATGGCATTGAGGGGAGTGCGCAGTTCATGACTCATATTGGCAAGAAATTGGCTTTTGGCTTTGTTAGCTTCTTCAGACTTAGTCCGCGCTTTTTCGGCTTCTTTCATACTTTCAGCAAGTTGGACAGTACGTTCTTCTACCCTAGCTTCTAAGTCCTCATTAAGTTCCTGCAAGACCCGGGAGGCTTGTTTACGCTCAGTAATGTCATGAAAGAACACTGAAAGACCATTAATACTTGGATAAGCTTTCACGTCAAACCAACATTTCGTCGGTGGATAGTATTCTTCAAAGGTGACAACAACCTGTGCAGTAACCGCCCGATGACACTCCTGGTAGAACTTGGAGCCAAAGACTCCGGAAAACACCTCCTCCAGATTCTGATTCAGAAGCTGTTCGGGTTGACTCTGTAGCATTTGGAAAGCTTGGGGATTAAGATAGGTAATCTGCCACTGGTCGTTTAGGGAAATAAAGGCATCTGTAATACTTTCGAGAATGTTGATGGTACGACGGTTGGCTTTTACCAAATTGTTGATAATTAAGTAGGCAATCCAAGCCAGCAAAATCAACAACCAACTATAGGCATATAAACGATAAGTATTAGCTGTATCAATAGCTTGGTAATAGTAGAGGTTATAGGCGTAATCTAGTTCTTCGTTTAGCTGCTTAGTAGGGAGGTGTAGCAGTTCGTGGGTCAGTTCATCTACCTGAGGTTTATTGCTCATAATTCTTCGGGAATGGCTCAGGGCTAGATCGATCAATTCTTCATCTTTACCAAAATTATTTTGGTCTTTGATCAGCAACAGCCTATCCATATTGTCCTTGATCAGCACTTCTAATTCCTGATCAGAGTTGAGGTTGTAAAGCAGGATATTTTTCAGGAGTTCATCGAGAATAACTTCTAAATAATGGTTTCTGGTTTTATTGTAAGTATTATTGCTAACGGGGGGACAGAGCGGGTATAGCCATTGTGTAGCAAGGGATACAGCAGATG
>NZ_MKZS01000001.1:6910100-6933250 GCF_001942495.1 Moorena bouillonii PNG | reverse complement strand
AGCGGGCTATAGAGTTTGCACTGTGTACGTTATAAGCTTTATGTCCCCCTGTCAGGTATTATTGACAAAAGTTTTAGTGAAAAATGGCAAGTAAATAAGGGAGTTTTTGAGAATAAAAAATAAAGGTTAACCTTTATTTTTTATTGATTAATTCTAAGTAAACTTGAATAATTTTATTGAGTATTTTTCTCCCATCATGATTAATAAATATCGGAATAATATTAAGCTTATTTTGGGTATTTTTTAGTTGATACAAATGCTTTAAAAATGGATCATAATAGGTTAAGATATCGGATCGAGATTTGAGAATATCCTGATTTAATATTACATCTATCTCCTTTTGTTGATTTAAAGTATTTTTATACTGTTGGTGTTCTTCAACGTTAATTGGTAGACTTTTCTTCACCAAAAAAGCCAAGATAAAAACAGCAGCCAAGGTATTTATGAGCTTTAGCAATTGAGTTGTGTTCACAATGGTTTTCCTTGATACTCGCCTGTGAGAGTTTTCAGGAACTTGACAATCAAACCAATATCGTTTGGCGACAGTCGGCGTCCCAATTCATATTTGCCCATTATCGTCACAGCTTCTTCAAGAGTTTCAGCTGAACCGTCGTGAAAATATGGTGATGTTAGAGCCACGTTGCGCAAACTGGGAACCTTAAATACATAACGATCACGTTCATTGCCAGTGACATTAAAGCGTCCCAAATCAGCTTTGGTAAGCTTACCGCGATCTTTAAAGTAATCTCCAAACAGACCAAAAGCCTGGAACATATTACTGCCGATATTGACTCCTTGGTGACAGCTAACACAGCCATAGGCTTTAAATAGACGATAGCCTTCTTGTTCTGAGGAGGAGAGGGCATTTTTATGGCCGCGCAGAAATTGGTCAAAGCGTGAGTTGGGAGTGTACAGCGATCTTTCAAAAGTAGCGATCGCATCCTTGATATTCTCGCTGTTGATACCATCTTTATACAGTTGGCTAAATAGTGAGACATACTCAGGGGATTGCTTGAGCTTACTGAGGATTTCTTTCCAATTAGAACCCATTTCCTGCTCTGCATGGATTGGTCTATCAATCTGTTCCTCTAGGGTTTCAACGCTTCCATCCCAATGTTGCTTAAAATTGAATCCACTGTTGAAGACTGTGGGTGCATTGATTAAGCCAATCCTATTGTTGATCCCAATTGAACGCACCATTTGGTCTGTACCACCGGTATTTAGATTGTGGCAGCTAGCACAGGAGATAGTGTTATCCTGTGACAGTTGGGGGTCATGAAAAAGCCTCTTGCCCAGTTTAACCTTGTCTTTGTTTAATTCTAATTAAAGTGGAATTGGCTGAATTGGTTCATCAAATAAAATACTATATCCCGAGGGTTTTATCATATAGTTTATTGATTCATATGGTAGTTTATTGTGATTTTTTATTAAAATAATAACTAGAGGAATCACTAGCAAAAAGCACATAAATATATTAAAGTTTATCTCACTATTATTCTTCTTATTATGAAGCATTTAATAACTAGTTTATTGATGATTATTGTTATAATAAAATTTTTGATAATCCATGGCTCACAATCGATTATCCCAATTTAAAAAACTATTGCTACACATTAATTTACTTGTTTGTCTTAGGCGTCCCTTGTAGGGTAGTTTGTTCGCGTAGCGTGGCCGAAAGGCCAAGGTTACGAAGATCATCGACTAAACGATTAACCTAGACCTGTTAACCATCTGTAGCTCGAATAAATGAAATTGGTATTAGTTAGTATGACCCTATTTGAAGTTCATCAAATCACAGAACCACAAGTCAACCGTAATATTACTGACAATTCGTCATTTGTAATTCATAATTCAGGATAAATTACCGATTATACCCAATCGGTTTAACTAATTATCATATCTCTTATAGGTTAATTGTTACTTGGTAATTAGTACTTGGTAATTAGTACTTGGTAGTTTACGATTCAGCATTAGGGATTGCCCATTACCAAAACAGGGACTATTTAGTAAGTGATTATTAGTCAGTGATTAACTGGACTTGATCTAACGACTAACGACTAACCACTAACCACTTTTAAAAAAATTACCCGGACTGACTATAATTTTCCTGGTAGAGATTAGGCGAGATCCGAACAAACCTATATCCGATTTTTTTATGGAAACATCTGAATATACTCAGCTCAAGCCATTTGTCCAAGCTCGTGAGTACTTTGAAGAAATTCTTAATTGGCTCTGTTCTGAGGAAGCGTACCGTCTCACCTATTACCAGATAGAAGAAAACCTCTGGATCAATGGTATGGAACTGTTGCGGCAACTGCTACAAGGTTATCTGGATTGGCGGGGAGACAATCAGCCAGAAGCACTATATCCAAGAAGGCAGGGTAGGTACTCTACCCAGGTCAATCCCCAGCCTGGAAGTGATTGGGGTATTGTCCAAGATAGGGATAATTTGTACTCCGATGCAAGAGGGGGAACAGAGGGCATCAGGGGAGAAAGGGGAGGTAAACAATTGTCATCTTATCCCACCAGTAGGCAACCCAGCCTAAGGACTATCTTCGGAACAGTTAGACTGAATCGTTTTAATGCTAGTTCCCAGAGAACCTCACCTCCGGATAATTCCCCACTCAAGGTTTACCCACACGGGTACTGTCAGGTGAGCGGTATTCCTTTAGCATCAGAGGTGGACACCAGTTGCTCCGACCCCACTATCCTAGCCCAACCCCAGGCAAAAGCTGCTGGAGTTTCTCAGGAACAACAGAAAGGATTTTCCATAACAGAGATGGGAACTTGGTTTAGACGCCAGTGGTGGCTTAAGCACAATAGTTATCAATCCGTATGGCAACCAAGGCGTTCTGTTCCCCGGTTGTTAATTAGTGGCACCATTGCGCTAGTGGGAACAGCAGCTTTCACCAGTTATTGGGTGCTTCGGAGTCTGATTCTTGAGAGTCTGAAGGATAATGCTGAATTGAAGGTCCAGATGGCGGGACATCAAATTGATGAATGGTTGGCGGCTTTGATGGCGAAGGTGGAAACGATTGCTAATACTCTCCAAGTTAGGTCTTTGGACTGGGAGGTTGCCCGACCCTATCTGCAACTCGAGCAAGAACGATTGCCCGATTTTCATATGTTTGTCATGGCTAAGGGAAATGGCTCTTACTACACCACTCGTGCAGGTTTTATTGAGGGGAAGAATCTTAGCGATCGCACTCACTTTCAACGAGCCATGCAAGGAGAAACCTTTGTGGATAATCCGGTAGTCTCTCGTTCTACTGGTATTCGCCAAGTCAATATTGCGGCTCCTATCTGGTCAGTTCCCCCCAACAATGACATGGAAATTACTCCAGAAAAACTGGCTTTGCGCAACCTAACCAACGAGGATGTGGAACTGGGGGATGCTTACCACCCAAAACCAGGAAAGTTGGCTGGTCCATTGTCTTTCCCTGTGGGAGAATTTGCTGGACCGGTTTCCCTAGACCGACTGTCAGAGGTGATTACCAATACTACCTTGGGAGAAGGGAGTTATGCCTTTGCTTTGGACTCAGAAGGAGTACCCATTGCCCATCCAGACCCAAAGGTAATTCAATTTGCTAGGAGTTTTTTAGACTCCCGTGACCCCAATCTCAAGCAAATTGCTCAAGAGATGATGGAGGCTAGGAAAATAGCCAACCCGCAAGATTCGGTAAGGCTACTGGAACTGGATGGTCAGTGGGTGTATGTTACCTATGCTCCTCTGCAACACGCGGATTGGTCTGTGGCTTTGGTGATTCCCCGGGCTAATGTGGAGCGACAACTCAATTCTCTCAATCTGTTGGCATCGGTGTTGGGAGTGATGCTGATCATCGCCATGGTTATTGCTTTACTACAGATTCAAACTTTCGAGCAGGCCAACGCCAGAGCTCAGCAGGAGGCGCTGCTGAATCGGCTTACTACTCGTATTCGTGAATCTCTGGATTTGGAAACAACTGTGCAAACTACTGTCAATGAAATTGCTACCCTCTTGCGTCTCGACCGAGTGACTTTTGGCTGGTATCACCAAGACCAACAATGCTTGGAAATTCTGTGTGAACATCGAAAAGCTGATTTACCGTCCCAAGTGGGATTAATACGTATCAAGTCTTGTAATGATTTATGCGATCGCTTAAGCCAAGGACAGATGGTTCACTTCCATGATAGCGGTGATCAACTCATCTACTGCCAGACAGGTAACTATCTAGCGTTACCAGTCATGATTCGGGGGTTGCATCCTCCTGGCTATTTAATTTGTATGCGCCGCAAGCCTTGGAGCTGTAGTGATTTGGAATTGGAGCTATTAGAAGCCGTGAGCAATCAGTTAGCGATCGCCATCAACCAGGCACATTTATACACCACTACTCAAGAACAGTACAGAATTGTCAGTGAACAAGCTCAGTGCCTCAAAACCACCACGACTCAATTACAGCATACTCTGGCTTATGTGGATGCGATGATTAGAAGCTTAGCCGATGGATTACTGGTAACAGATACCAAGGGCAAAATTACTCGCATCAATCCAGCTTTGGTGAGCTTGTTTGATTTGGAGGAAATCGAGTTAATCGGTCAAGGGTGTCAGGGAGTGTTGGGGAATGCGATCGCAAACCTAGTCACTCTTACCAAGACTAACCCTCAACAAGTCTTTACCGCTGAAGTAGAACTGACCAATCAACGGATTGGCAAAGCCGTAGCCACTGCTATTCTAAAAGATACTAAGGCGACAGATAATCCTAATAGTCAGGATGGCTTTATGGGTTCGGTGATTCTGATCCGAGATATTACCTTTGAAAAAGAAGTAGACCGGATGAAAACAGACTTTATTTCCACAGTTTCCCATGAATTGAGGACTCCCCTAACCTCAGTCATGGGTTTTGCAAAACTGATTCAGAAAAAACTGGAAAAAACCCTATTTCCCTTAATTTATACCAATGACCACAAGATTCAGCGCACCCTGAAGCAAGTGTCAGAAAATGTTAACATTATTATCTCCGAAGGGGAGCGTCTTAAAGCTTTGATCAATGATGTCCTGGATCTGGCTAAGCTAGAAGCTGGTCGAGTAGAGTGGAAAATGCAACCCCTCTCAGTTGTAGATGTCCTAGAACGAGCAATCATTGCTACGACTGCTCTGTTTGAACAGAATGATGTGGAATTAATTAAGAGTATAGACGAGGGCTTCCCTCAGATAATTGGTGACCGAGACCGACTAATTCAGGTGGTGATTAATCTAATATCTAATGCGGCTAAGTTTACGGATAAAGGGTTTGTATACTGTAAAGTAAGGCGAACTGGTTCAGAGATTACCGTTAGTATCATTGATAGCGGTATAGGCATTTCTGAAGCCGAGCAGACGCTGATCTTTGAAAAATTCAAACAGGCGGGTAATACTCTAACTGAAAAACCTCAAGGTACCGGCTTAGGACTCCCTATTTGTAAGGAAATTGTGGAACATCATGGAGGAAAAATTTGGGTCGAAAGCGAACTGGGCAAAGGGAGTAACTTCTCCTTTAGATTACCCATCCCCGTTGAGTCTGAACCTGGAGTAAAAACCATAGCTGCTGAAACCCTGCTCACCCAACTCCACTCATCCATGACCACCTCGACAATTATCAGAAATTCGAGGAAGAAAACCATTCTGATTGTGGATGATGAAGCTCCAATTCGAGAGCTACTCAAGCAGCATCTTAGAGCAGAAGGTTACAGGATTCAGGAAGCGCAAGATGGTTGGGAAGCAATTGAACAGATCAAACAAGAACCTCCTGATCTAATTATCTTGGATGTAATGATGCCGAGAATGAATGGGTTTGATACAGCAGCGGTGGTTAAAAATGACTTGGACAGTATGGATATTCCGATTATCATTTTGTCTATCACTGAAGATCAACATGCTCTAGGAGTTGAGCGATGTTTGAGCAAACCGATTAATCTCGAAGAACTGCTCAAAGACGTTGTTAAACTGACCTCTCAAGAAAAGCCGACTAAGCAAGTTTTGATAGTGAAGGAAAATCTCCCTCAAGCTGAAATGATTACTCAGGCATTACGGAAAAGAGGAATCGGTATAATTTCTGCCAGCAATGGGCAAGATTGTATTTCTAAGGCAATTTCATTAAAACCTGATATGATTCTGGTTAACTCAGGGATTGCGAAAGAACAAGCGTTGGTTAAAAAAGTGCGTTTTGAACATAACTTAGCAACGACATTTTTTATTTTATTAAATTATTAATACTAAACTAATACATGCATGGCCGCTATTAAACTTAAAAAAATAATTGCCAAAAAAGACATCTCGTCACTGCTCAATAACCTAATAACTTCCCTGGGAGGAGATATTAGTATTCAAGACATTGATGAGCAACTGTTATTCGGAGATGAGCCTGATGATTCATCTGGAAAATACAAGATAGACGTAAAAGGAAGTACTTTAGGGTGGGTCAGGGGAGGAGAGAATGCTCGTCCTATTGCGGCTCTACTCAATTATTTAGCGAATCGAGAACTAGAACGCCGAGCAATTGCTATAGAAACCTTAGAAAACTATCGAGAAATCAACTTACTCTACAATCTATCCAGAAAATTAACTGCCAACTTAATGCCTCAAGACATTGCTCAAATTGTAATTAATCAAACTAGGGAATTAATTCAAGTAAATCGGGGATTTGTCTTTTTGCTAGACCAAGACCAATCCCAACTGGAAGTACTGGCTAGCTTTGATCCAAAAATGGGGGATAGACCCCACAAGCAATCGATAGCAGGTATTGTTCGCAGTGTGATTATGACTGGTGTAGGAGAAATCGTTAACGATGTCTCATCGGATCCCAGGTTTGTGCCATCTGATTATCCGATCAGTTCCCTAATGTGTGTCCCACTCAAGACCAAAGATCAGGTAATTGCTGTGATTGAGCTCAGTAGTGAACAACCTGTAGACTATACAGCCAGGGATTTGAAATTGATCAGTGCTTTAGCATCTCAAGCCACATCAGCCATATCTAATGCTATCCTCTATGAGAATATGCTTCGAGAAGAACGGGTGAGGAGTACTTTGAATCGATACTTTTAAGGTAAATTACCATAGTAGCACAAAGTATGGCATCTGTCAGTCTCAAAAAAATTATTTCTAAGCCAAAAGCGCTAGGGGTCATAAGTCAACTGATTGACGCCATAGACACCGTTGTCCAGATTGAGGATATCTACGGAAAGCTGCTGTTGGACAATCCTAGGAAAATTTCGGTATTGGGAGATTGTAACTTAGCTAATAAATATCCCGTTGAAGCAAGAGGTCAGGTGATTGGCTGGGTCAAGGGGGATCAGAAAGCGATCGCAATTAAAGAACTCCTGAATTATTTGGTTAATCAAGAATTAGAAAAAAAAGATCTAGGCAGTGCTATCTTAGATCAATACCGAGAAATTAATTTACTCTATAGAGTTTCGGAACGGATTCCATCCTGTTTAGAGCTGTCCGCTATTGCTAAGCTTTTCCTGGATGAAGCGAGAAGACTGATTCCAGGAGATTGTGGTTCAGTCTTGTTAATTAATTCCGAAACTGAGCAACTAGATATAATCTCAGCCTTTGGCAAACAGTATAATCCAACAGAATTTTTTCAGCTGACCAATAGTAAGACCAAGAATGGGTTAGGAATTGGTAAGGCTGAGATTGTAAATCAGGTTCAAGATGATCCCAGGTTTATTGCTAGTGTAAAGTCCATCAACTCTCTGGTTTGTGCTCCTCTAAAAACCCAAAAGGGTCTGCTGGGGGTGATTAACTTTTGTAGTGAGAAACCGGTTAATTATATAGCTCAAGACTTGAAATTTTTAACGATTCTTGGAGCTCAAGCAGCAGGAGCTATTGAAAATGCCTTGCTCCATAGAAATAAACTACAGGAGGAGCGGATTAAAAGCCGACTGGAACGCTATATTCCTTCCCAACTTGTCCAAGCCATTATTGATGCCAAGGGCAATATCTCTCTGACTCCAGCCAAAAAGCCTATTACTATATTGTTCTCTGATATTCGGAATTTCACAACTCGGTGTGAAGAATTAGAAGCCCATAAAATTGTTGAATACCTGAACGAATATTTTACCTCCATGGTGGATGTCATTTTCAGCCATGACGGAACAGTCAATAAATTTGTGGGGGATATGATTGTGGCTATGTTTGGTGCCCCCTCTAAGCTAGAGGATAATCAGGGACAAGCGATCGCAGCTGCTATTGCGATGCAACATCAACTTAAAACTATGCCTACCCCCTGGATCCGGGAGAATTTTCTAACCGGTATTGGGATTAGTTCAGGAGAAGTCGTGGTGGGAAACATTGGTTCTCCTCAGCATATGGACTATACAGCCATTGGTGATGAAGTCAATATCGCTGCCAGATTACAAGCTATGGCCAACGGGGGTCAGATCCTCGTCAGTGGTAGTGTCTATGAAGCGACCAAGCACCAGTATACCTATCGGGAATTGGGTCAGGTTTCAATCAAGGGAAAACGGCAAACAGTAGATGTATTTGAGCTGATTAACTGATATCTAATATATAGCAAGTCTTATACCCATGAGGTACAAATCTCTGGTTTTTAGGGACTTCGGAGCAGGGACTTCGGAGCAGGGACTTCGGAGCAGGGAAGAGGGAAGAGGGAAGAGGGAAGAGGGAAGAGGGAAAAAATAATGTGTACCTCATAGCTATGAGAAACGCTATAGCTTTTTTATTTGAGTTGTGAACATAGTCATTGAGAGAAAGGCAAGAGGCAAGAGGCAAGAGGCAAGAGGCAAGAATTAATCAACTATATATGGATTTTTGGTAGCGATGCAATTAGGCAAAAATTCTAATAAAATTCCCACACTTCCCACACTTCCCACACTTCCCCTTCTGTTTTACAACTATGAGATGCACCCCCGATCTTCCTACTCCTAGTTGCTGCCTGGGACATTTTCTGTGTTCAAGTTCTGATTTTTTGCGATCTTTTCCAACAGACATCGCCAAAAATGATTGCTTAAACTATTCACATGTCCTGCCGTACTAGAAGCCTTATTGATGAATCTATTGAAACCTGAGAGCCTTCCCCCTGCTCTAAGTCAGGGTGTCATCTTCCAGAATCTGGTTGCTGAACAGAAGCTATTCTACCAGGGAAATTCCGCATCGTCTTTTTTTGTAGTGGAAACAGGGCGATTCAAACTTGTTCACTACACTCAATCAGGGAAAATGGTTACACTCCAGGTGGTTAGAGCCGGTGAGAGCTTAGCTGAAAGTGCTCTTTTCTCAACGGTCTATCCTTACACAGCAATTGCTAAAGTAGCTTCACGAGTAATTGTTTATCCCAAGCAACGTCTTTTGTCAAGCCTTTGCCTTTATCCTGAGTTGGCAGAGAATTTCATGACCATTTTGGTTAGACACATTCACTCCCTCAGAGTCCGTTTAGAGTGGCGAGAAATTCGGACTGCTCACGACCGGGTACTTCAATATCTACACTACTTAGCTCAGTTCCGTAATCAAACGGTTCTCAGCTTAGACCAACCCTTCAAAGAAATTGCTGCTGAGCTAGGTTTGACTCCCGAAACCGTATCACGAGCTTTGATGCAACTGGAGAAAACAGGAGCAATTACTCGTAAGAGGCGTTTGATTACCTTAATTGAAAATTGAAAATTGAAAATTGAAAATGGTTAATTGTCAAGAGTCAATTAACCATTAAGCATTAACCCTTGCCGTGAATCACTTCATATTCACGGGACGAGCTCTTACCTGTCCAAAACTTGATTTGAATCAAGTAAGTCTAATTTGTTTCTAATTTTTATTTTTGACTAATAATTTATAATGGCTTACTCTAACACTTGATTTTAATCAAGCAAGTCTAACTTTTTTCTAATTTGTTTCTAATTTTTATTCAAGTATAAAAACTTATAGTTAATATCAAGTCCGGTTAAACACTCATCCAAGCAGGTAGTAGTTACAACTGTTTACTCATAGTTAATTGTTGATGGTAACGTCCATTAATTCCCATTAATTCCCCTTAAATACCATTAACAATTAACGATTAACAATTAACGATTTACCTGAATACAACCTGATTAACCGGTATCTTGCACCATTGTCATTAATCGTAGGGTGGGCAGTGCCTACGCGCTTTGCAAGCTTCATTATCTGTCTGGTGCACTGCCCACCCTAAATCAACCAAGCTTATTGAGAATGGTGCAAGATGTGAGATTAACCGGACGACCTATGACCTGTTACAGAAAATTCAAGCTAAAACCAGGAGACAATTAAATGGCAGCAACATTAAGTCCAGGTAGCACAGCTCCGCTATTTATAAGCGATTTTGAGGGTGCAATGTTTTTTGATAGCCCTCAAGAGGGTGGAGGTGTATTCGCCGTAGGACAAGAAGATCAAACTAACATTTTTATTTTTGGCGACGGTAATGATGTAGCAGCTGGCGGCGATGAAGTAGATATACTCATGGCTGGAGCAGGAGACGATAACATCCAAGGTGCTGGAGGAACTGACTTTGTCTTCGGCGGTCTGGGAGATGATATTGTTCGAGGCGGCTTAGGAGATGATGTTGTTGTTGGCAATGAAGGATCCGATGTTCTGATCAGTGGCGGCGGCAGCGATATCTACGAGTTTTTCGCAGATCAGTTCTTAGAAGGAGACTTGGATATTATCCTCGACTTCGAGGTAGGAAGTGATGCGATCGTAGTTGTAGGCAGCACTGATGTAAGTTATGATGCCTTCACGGGCTTTTTATCGGTTGATGGATCGGAAGTTGCAGTATTAAATAGGGGGTTAGATATAGACGTCTTTACCAGAACCAATTCCGCTGTAGTCTTCTAAAGTAGTGTTATAAAAAAGTTTTCCTCAGATGCAAGGGTTGTGTTTTAAACAGTGAAAAGACTGTTGGCTTGATCAGGTTTTTATACAGGGTATTATTAGCTTCCGGCAACTAGAACAACTCCAGTATGTCCCCATTGCCTTTTGGTGTGGGGACTTTTTTGTCGTACTTTAGCTACAGCGACTTTCACATCCTGTCCGCTTGAATACTTATCTCTGATAAATTAATAAATGATTAAATACCCTAATTATTTACCAGCAAAGCATCCGGAATACCTGACTTGATCAAGTAAATTACTTGGTGTAGAAACAGGTAATGCTTTAGCCAGTAGACTACTCTATGACTAAAAAAATCTTGATCGTTGATGATGAACCTTATATGAGACTCCTGATCGAGCAAACCCTGGAAGACCTGGAAGATGAAGGGGTAGAATTACTCACCGCTGAGGATGGTGAAGATGCTCTAGAGCAAGTTAAGTCAGAGCAACCTAATCTGGTATTTCTGGATTTAATGATGCCGAAAATGAGTGGGTTTGATGTCTGTAATCAGATCAAAAATGTTCTGTGTATGAACGATGTTTATGTGATCATGCTAACGGCTAAGGGACAAGAGTTTGATAAACAAAAGGGCAAAGAAGTCGGCACAGATATGTACCTCACTAAACCCTTTGACCCTGATCAAGTCTTGGAAAAATCTCAAGAAATACTTGGTATCACCGCTACTAGCTGAAAGTAGGACAGATTAGGGTAATGGCTAATGGCTGAGGTACTTTTGTTCTGGGTTATAGGGAGTAGGGAGCAGGGAGCAGGGAGCAGGGAGCAGGGAGCAAGCAAGAAAATTTAGATGTACCTCACGCTTACTAGGAAACGCTATGATGGGTAATTGGTATTGGTAATTGTGCCAAATCCCTAGCTATCACCAATTTACCAAAAACTCATGTACTGTCCCGGCTTAAGTGGATAGCGAGATTTGTTAAAGCCATCATCCTTCACCTTTTGATATGATGTCCGGATAATTACCCTTAATAAAAATCTCCCCATCTCCCCATCTCCCGCGCCCCCGCCCCACACTCCCCACACTTCCCACACTTCTCGCACCCGGATCCCACACGTTTATTATGGGTATTCAACCGGATTTGAGATGAGTTCACCGTAAGCACGGATCATGGCTTGAGTTCCCTGTTCACCTCCTGTACCAGTGTCAAGTTGTTGAACAACTTTGAAAAGACGGTCAGCTAATTCAACTCCAGCTAAATCCAGACTAGAAGACTGGAGGCTTTCTAGTACAAGCCTGAGGTCTTTGACCATGTGCTTAATCATGAAACCAGGCGCAAAGTCAGACTCAGCGACTTGTTGCCCTAAGTTGGATAACGCCCATGACCCAGCAGCACCTGTGCTACAAACCTCAATAACTAAATTAGGGTCAATGCCTTGATGTTCTGCCAACTTCATTGCCTCGCATAGGGCTACCATATGGACAGAACAAAGCACCTGGTTGCACAGTTTAACTGCTTGACCGCTGCCTACCGGACCGCACAGGCGAATGGTTTTGCCAAGAATTTCCAGTAGGGGTTTACACTCCTCGAAGTCCGTCTGCTCGCCTCCAAGCATAATGGTTAGGGTACCATTTTTGGCTCCGATATCCCCACCGGAAACTGGTGCATCGAGAAAACGTAGGTTGTGCTTCTTTAGTTCCCCACTGATTTCCTGGGCTGCATTTGGTCCAATGGTGGTGAAATCTACAATTAGGGTACCGGGTTTGGCATACTCAGCCACTCCCTCAGCTCCCAGCATAACCGCTTCCACATCTGGGACATCCCCCAAGCAGGAAAAAATTATGTCAGCTGACTCGACAGCTTCCCGGATCGATGACACTACCTTGGCTCCAGCATCAGCAGCAATCTTGACTCCTGGACGATCGGGGGTGCGATTCCAAGCCATAGTGGGGTAATTACTGGTGGAGTAATCACTACGGGCAAGATTGGCTGCCATATATCCACCCATAACGCCGAGACCAAGAAAGGTAAGATTACTGTTCATGCTGATTCGATATAGTCCGCTTATTTTAATATTCTTACCTAAAAGAAGACGGGAGTTTGAAAGCCCGTGTACTTTAGCGGGGGATGAAAAACGACTCGGCGAAACGGTAGTGGTACACAATTCGTGATTTTAGCTCCTGTTACCTTGACCAGACCAACGCCTACATCACTACATCTTTACCACTACTTTTTTTTACACATATCTAAAGCTTGTTCAAAGGTAATTTTTGGAAAAATTTGTAGTTTACCATCAACTGTAGCATCATAAATCTCTCTACCCGATCTATTAAAGTTAAATCGAGCCATATGATAGGCTAATTCAGAGCCTTCTAGGTCTGGCAGATGCCATTCTTTATTTCCAAAATACCCAGGAGTAAAATGGTTTGGATCATCTCCTTTTAGGAACTGTTTTTCGTTAGGATTACCTACAGCAGTAAAGTTATGATCGACTCCTATCAAGAAAATTCTCTTAAAGCCCATATAGAATGCTAGCTGCATTGCTACATAAGTTACAGTGTATCCTTCGCAAATTAACTTCGATGCATCTGTCTGAAAAACGAAAGGATTACCTGATGTAAAAATTTTATAAATATGATCCCTTTTATCTACCACATTATCAGCGGCTCTAGCTGATAAAAAAGATGGACAATTTAACTTTTCAAACTCTCTCGCGCTTTGCTCGAAAACCAAATGGTTTACTGCAACATGATAGCTAATATTTAAATTTACTTTATCAAATATTAAGTATATTTTGTTTAAACCAAACGTATAATAATTATTCAGTAATGATAAATCAATTTTATTAAGGTAAGGACCATTGCCAATAATAAAACAGTCCTCTTTTTTATGAAGATTTTTAAATTTTAAAAGGCGCTTATAATCATTAAAAGACCATTGAATGTACACTGGATATGAGTAATTATTAAGATACTCAACAATTGAATCTATTGCTACTCCTAATTGTTTTTGAAGCATAATCAATTCAGCCGTAAAAGGGTTAATTAGCTGGTTAACTAGTTTGGGCTTTAGATATGCGGATAAATCTTTATTGTTAACCTATATAGGATCGTGTAAACGTCCTCCAATGCCACCATCAACGCTTAAAGTTGCACCAGTTATGAAACTTGCTTCAGGCAAAGATAGAAACAATGCCACTTTTGCTACTTCTGCTGGTTCTGCAATCCGCCCTAAAGGATGCATTTGAGACAAGTTCTCAAACTCTTCCTTCTTCCCTTCAAACCCAGCCATTAACATTGGTGTCGCTACTGCTGCTGGACAAATCGCGTTTACCCGGACTCTTTCCCTAAGATCCACTGCCATACTTTTGGTTAAACCCACCAAAGCTGCCTTACTGGTTGCATAACACACAAACCCAGGCTTGGTAAGGCTTGCGTGAATACTGGCAATATTTACTACTGAGCCGACCGCTTGTTCCAACTCTGGCAGCAATGCCTGAGTTAACACAAAAGGAGCTACCAAATTAACATCTAGTGTCTGATGCCAATCTTCTACTGTGAGTTGGTTTGTGGGCTTGAGGATTTGCACTGCTGCATTGTTAATTAAGGTAGTCAAACCTCTGCTTTGCAAGTGCGATCGCACTTGCTCAACAATTTCTGAACAATAAGCTGCATCACTGCACATTTTCTGCAAATTGCCGACAATCATAACATCGCAGGATGCAGCCGCTGAAACTACATCAAGACCAATCACAAAGTGATTAGCTTCTTTAAAAACCTGGCACAAAGCTTGCCCAATGCCACCCGCAGCTCCAGTAATTAAAGCAGTTTTCACGTATTCAATTCCTAAGCACATCCAAGAAAATCAAATAGCAAATGCATTGCCTGATAACTAGCACGACGCACAGCATCCACCGTATTAGAAGCATTATGGGAGCCAAAAATACACTGTTCAAAAGGCCGTAGCGCAGAGGCTTCCGGTAATGGTTCCATTTCAAAAACATCTAAGGCTGCCGAATGCACCTGTCGTGAAGACAATGCCTCCACCAATGCTGCTTCATCAATCAATGGACCTCGGGCAACATTGATCACCCGCACCCCTCGCTTTGCCTTAGCAAATGTTTCTGAATTCAGTATATGATGATTTTCACTAGTTAACGCACAGGTCAGCACAATCAAGTCGGCTTCTTCCAAGCGTGCGGGCCAAGCAGCAGGTTGTACTGCTTCTAATCCCTCCACTGCTTGGAAATAAGGATCGTAAGCAATTACCCGCATGTCAGCTGCTAACAGCCGCTTCGCCGTATTGCGCCCAATATCCCCAAACCCAACTAAAGCAACCGTCTTATCCCCTAGAGAAATGCCTGCTGGTTTTAGCCATGTTCCTGCTCTAACGGCTCGGTCAATCATGAAAGTCTGTCGTGCTAGGGCAATTACATAGCCCATGGCAATATCGGCTACTTCCGCACCAAACATACGAGGGGTATTTGCTACTAAGATACCATTATCATTCGCTGCTGTAAAGTCCACATTATCAACCCCAACACCCCACTTGACTGCTGCTTTTAGCTTCCCAGATTTCCCGTTCTGAAACACTTCGCGAGTGGCAGGATCATCGCCAATAATCCAACCGTCATACTGAGGAATGAGGGACTTTAGTTCTTCCACGGATAGGGTTTGCACTACTGGAGGACAATCAACTTCAATGGCTTTTGCTGCAAAAAGTGGTTTGAATTCATCCATCAAACCTAACATGGGTGGACAGGTAATTAATACTTTCATTGCTCATGCCGCTTGTACAACAGAAGAAGGGTAGAGATACTGGGCAACTGCTTCAGCCATTTGCCAGTCCACTTGATCGTCAATATCAATCGACTCCAAGGGAGGAGTTTCAAACATCATAGGTTGCTTGCCAATCCTAGCTTGGGTGGCAGCGAAGCTTAAAGGTGTAAAAATGTAGAGATTAGAATTTTCTTCGTACCAGGGTTCCAAGTCCTGAGTTCTAATTAGGTTATTGGGATTGTGGTTAATGGCAGAACCATCTTGACGGTAGAAGCGAGTTTGGAAGCGATTAACTGTAAATAGCGAATCAGCAGTTCCCCTAGCCCTAGCCTCCAGAAACTGCTGAAGTGCCTTGCGAATTGTTGTCCCACTGAGGAGGGGATTTGTAGTGTGGGTCATCAAGTAAATATCGGCAGGTTCATTTGCTATGTCATCTGCCAGAATCCGGTTCATGCTGACGAAATCACCACACAATTCTGGTTTGCGATCGCGAATCTGAACTCGATCTGAATCGACCAATCCGTGTTCTGCCAGAATAGAGCGAGCATCTGTATTTATAATCACTTTTGAGACTTCGTTTAGCTCAATAAGTGCATCTAAAATCCACTTGAATAAAGGGTTACCATTCAATGGTTTAAAATTTTTACCCTTGACTCGCTCGCTGTTAGCTTTCATTGGCAAGAGAGCAATAATTTTCGGTTCAGTATTAAAATAATTCATTAAAAAATAATATCTAAAAATTTTGTAGAAAAAGGTAAATACTTAGTCAGATAAGTTACGTAAAACTACCCTAGCTGGAGCTCCTTCCACTCCCTTGAGCTTAATTGGTAAACATAACAACTCATATTTTCCAGTTGAAATATCCGTTAAATTCAAGCCTTCAATAATAACAACCTCGGATTTTAGCAGAATTTGATGAGTTTCCGGACCATCATAAAAACCTTGGACTGACAAATAATCCACCCCAATTAACCTAATTCCCCGTTCAACTACCCATTCAGCCGCATCTGCTGTGAGCGCCACAAAGTCCGGCTGAAATTCCCGCACTTGCGATCGCCACAGCCGAGAGTTCCGCGTGTGCAAAAGCAAACGCTGTGTGTTGGCAGGTAGAGTTAACTGCTTTAATACCTCTGCGGTGATGACATCCACATCATCGGGCACAACTACAACGTAAACCTCTCCGATTAGAACATCCAGAGGTAGCTGTTCCACACTTTCCCTGGGATGAAATGCATTGGAGCATCAACGTGAGTCCCCGTATGTACACTAAAATGCAGTGTTGTATCGGTAGCAATATCACCATGTTCTAAATCGAGCGAGGTGACGGTGAAATTCAATTGCTGGGCTACCAGGCCAGGTGGGAAGGTATGGGGATACGGGTACTGAAATGTCAATATACTTGCTCGGAGGATTTTGCAGAGGAGCCATAGTCAATGAGTCGTCGATTGTCATAAGAAAAGGTGTTCTGGTAAGGTGATAGGCTGCGTGGATAATAAAAGGTTTGTCGCAGGCGGTTGCTGACTAGTCCCCTTTGGGCAAAGCCTTGGTAGGTACCCCAGAATTGCATTAAGCGGAATATAGGAATTGAAAGCAAATTTGGCTTGAAAACACCGTCATGGAATGCATGATAGTAGTCACTGACAACATTTGTGGTAAACAGGCGCAAAAAATCCCAAAAATGGAAGTTTTCTTGGGGATAAATCTGTTTAAGAGCAATGGCTTCTCGTTGATAGCGGTTGTAAATGCGTTTGGGGGTTTCCTCATGAACATGAATAATTTCAGCTGCGGGAACGTAAGCAATCCGGTAGCCTAAGGGCATAATCCGTTTTGCCCAGTCCAAATCCTCTAAGCCTGTGAGGGTTTCGTCGTAGGGAACGTCTTCCCACAATGATCGCCGGATAGCAGCATTAGCATTGTTACAGAAAGGATAGTCTTGATCCCTGACATGAACCGACTGATCGGGAAACCAAGTAGCAAATATCTGGTGTTCTGAATACTTGGTTGTTTTGTTACCGCGTTGTTTTCCGTAGGTTAAAGCAATCTTAGGATCTTTAAAGGGAGCTAACAGCTTTTCAATCCAATCTTGGTAGATGGGATAAACGTGAGCACTGGCAATAACGATGAATTCCCCGGTGGCAACCTGACATCCAAGGTTGAGTGCTCGCCCAAAGGAAAACTCCTCCGGTTTGATGGATAATAGTTTGACGGGATAGCGGGATGCAATGGATGGAGTGGCATCAGTAGAACCTGAGTCAACAACAATGATTTCTACATCTTGGATTGTCTGCTGCATGATGCCACTGAGCAGACGACCGATGTGTTATTCTTCGTTATAGCAACGAATGATAATGGATATTTCAGGCACTTTGCTTAACTATAATGGGGTTTATAGTACAGCGTTGAGTATGTAGCAATTCTCAGCGACGTTTGAGGTGCTTTCGTCCTGGGTTTTAGGGAGCAGGGAGCAGGGAGCAGGGAAGAGGTAAGACGGAAGAGGCAAGAGGCAAGAGGCAAGAGGCAAGAGTGAAAAAATGCTGTGTACCTAATAGTTATGAAAAACGCTGTATAGTGTTTTTTAAATCCAACAAACATTAGCATAATGGTTATTTTTGTATTGGCATTTTTAAGATAAACTTACTTTTTGTTTAGGTAAAACCGGTTGAGGTTTATTGGATTTTTAAACTCAAAAATTCCCCATCACCAGTAGAACAATCTCACTGTAAGCAAATGTGCGCAAGGCATCTTATGGTGTATTCACAATTGGTTCACCCCGTAAATTGTAGGAAGTGTTTAAGAGGACGGTAATTTCAGTTGCCTCACCAAACTTTTCGATTACTTGATAATAGAACGGGTTAGATTCTTGGCGAATAGCTTGTAGGCGACCTGTGCCATTATGACAGACAGCTTGAATTTGCTCTTGCTTATCTTCAAGAATTGGTGCCACCATCTGCATATAGCGAGGCAGATATTGGTTTTGTAAATTAGAACCGGAAAAATACTGATTTACCTGTTCGGCTAAGATAACTGGTGCAAAAGGACGAAATGGTTCTCTAAATTTAATTTTGGTATTGACAATTTCCTTCATTTCTAGTTGGCGTGGATCGGCTACAATCGAGCGGTTTCCTAATGCTCTTGGACCCCATTGCCCACGCCTTTCAGGGGTAGGTTTTTAAGAAACTGGAAAAAAACGCGATGCTCTTAAACAGCGGCTAAGGGAACACAGCCATGAAGAAGAATCAAGATTACCAAAAATGGTTGAGGACAGTGACTAAAAAAATGCCCCATCTGAGCAAACCTCAAGCAGAGGTTTTAGGGATGTGGAGTTTTGGCATTGTGATGACCGGCTCTTGTGGACTGACCACAGTGGCAGTTTTTCTAGCGGCCTTGCTCGGCAAAAAAGAAAACACTGTACGTCAACAGTTGCGGGAGTGGTACAGAAATCAGCAAGACAAAAAAGGGGATAAACGAGCTGAACTTGATGTCACCAGCTGTGCAAGCCCCACTCCTGCAATGGGTGTTAAATGGATGGCCTCCCCAGAAAAAATCGATGGTTTTAGCTCTTGATGCTTCGTTCCTTTTGTTGCCGATTTACCCTCTTAGTTGTGAGGGTTGTCTATCGCGGCTGCGGTATTCCTGTGGCTTGGAAAGTGATCGAAGCCAAGGCTAAAGGCAGTTGGCAACCCTATTGGCTGGATTTACTCTCCCACCTTACAAACACAATTCCCCAGGACTGGTTAGTTTTGGTGATGGCTGACCGAGGACTGTATGCCAAGTGGCTCGTGCGTTGCAATTCAACAACAGGGTTGGCATCCGTTTTTACGAATTAACCAACTTCGACAGTTTCATCCGGTGGGTCAACCCAGCTTTGTTCCTTTAACCACAGTGGTGACCCAGAACGGTCAAAGCTGGTCAGGTCGAGTAACTTGCTTTTCTAGCAATCCCCTCAGTTGTACCTTGCTGGCTCGATGGGACTCTGGGTACTCAGATCCTTGGTTGATTGTCACCGATCTCGACCCAGATCAAGCTGAGGGTTGATGGTATCGAATGGGTTCACCGATTGAGTGTCTCTTCAAGGATACGTTGGCGGGGAGGTTGGCAATGGCACCAGACGAAAATGACTGACCCCCAAAGGGCTGAGCGTCATTGGTTGGCAATTGCCATCGCCACCTTTTGGGTCGTCAGTGTTGGAGGGGAATCTGATCCTGATCTATCCTTCAACGACTCACAACAGTTACCGGCAACCCCTGTCGAGAGTCAAAACTCTGACACCGGTACACCGAAACCCCGTGTTTTGAGCTGTTTTCGTCGGGGCAAGTTAGCTGATTCTTGCTGCTCTACTCAATCATCTTCCGTTACCTATCGGTCAATTTTTTCCCGATTTTTCTCCAAGTATTCCTTTTCTATCCTCAGCCCTTTATCTTAAAAACCTACCCTTGAAAGAAGGTAGGGTCGCCTTAATCAATAAGTTTCAACCAAAGGTGCCCTTGACCCGTAATTAAATTCGCCACGGGTCGCACCTCTTTTATGCATAGCCTGCCAACCCTAAAGGCGACCCTATCCTTACGGTAACTTCAAGACGCTCACCCTACCGGGTAGAGCGCGGGGCTTCTCGCGGTTCGGCTAACGAAGGCACCAGCTTAATTTATATCCCACAAAGCGCTAAAATAAGCCAGTGACCCTCCCTGTCCTATTCATAGGATTGGGAGTATCAAGCTCGAAACTGATACAATGCCCAAGACTTACACCGTCGAATTTAATCACAAAGGCAACACATACACTATAGAGGTGCCAGAGGATCAAAAAATTCTTGAAGCTGGCCATGGGGCGGGGATAGATTTACCCAGTTCCTGCACCGCTGGAGTCTGTACCACTTGCGCTGCCAAACGAGTAGCAGAAGGCAGTGTAGACCAAGCCGATGGCATGGGTTTAGGCCCAGAACTCCAAGCAGAAGGGTATGTGCTGCTGTGTGTAGCTTATCCCCGCTCTAACCTCAAATTTGACACCGAAAAAGAAGATGAAGTGTACGACCGGCAGTTTGGTCAGCCGTGATCAGGTCAGTGCTGCTATATAATCTTAAGTATTTAGCTGTCAGCTATCAGCTATGAGCTATCAGCTATCAGAGGCTTTAACTGCTCCGGGTTTGATGAGTAAAACAAGCAGGGATTTTCAAGCAGCCGTATCAGCAGCCCCAGCTTGTTTACTACCGACCGTTGATTAGCTGACGACTGACGGCTGATAGCTGAATGCTTAAATATAATCAAATACCATTAGCCTAATAGCGAGAAGTAATGGTTAGATAGATTAGGATAGCCAGATTATCCTAATTAGAATTAGGGAGAAAACTATGACAACCCATTTCATTACTGCAGAAATTGACCTCCAAGAGTCCCCTAAGGAACTGCACCAAGCTATTGAAGCAGAACTACAAGAACGGGGAGAACCCCTGCGCTGGGCAGTTACCCATGTAGACCCTGAGCAGGAGAAAGCTACGGTAGAGGCGATTGTGACTAAAGAGCGCAAATAGTAAGTGAATCAGCGTGCCTATACCGTTGTTTTAATCATTCCTACTGGTGTAGGAGCGTCGATTGGTGGGTATGCCGGGGATGCCTTGCCAGTAGCTAGAGCGATCGCACAAGTTTGCGATCGCTTAATCACCCATCCCAATGTCCTCAATGGTGCCCAGTTGTACTGGAACTTACCCAACGCCTTCTATGTAGAAGGCTATGGACTTGACAAATTTGCGGCTGGATGCTGGGGATTACGCCCTGTACATCAGAACCGAGTGGGATTACTCCTGGATCAGGGGATTGAACCGGAACTACGTTTGAGACACCTACAAGCAGCAGATGCCACCAGAGCTACCCTAGGACTGAATCTAACCGACTACGTAGTCACAGATGCTCCCTTAAATGTAGAACTGCGCACAGCAGCATCTGGAGCGAGTTGGGGAACAATTGGAAATCCCGATAGTTTATTGCGAGCAGCCCAAGTCCTGATCGAGCAAGCCGGAGCAAATGCGATCGCAGTAGTCGTGCGTTTTCCCGATGACATTGATAGTCAAGCATTGCAAGATTACCGTCATGGTCGAGGCGTAGACCCCCTCGCTGGTGCTGAAGCCATTATCAGTCACTTGATTGTTCGTACCTTTCAAATTCCCTGTGCTCATGCACCAGCATTGATGCCTTTACCCATCGATCCTAATTTGTCACCTCGTTCAGCAGCAGAGGAATTGGGCTATACCTTCTTACCCTGTGTTTTAGTAGGATTGAGTCGCGCTCCCCAATTTGTCGTTAACCAAACAAATGCCCCCTCCTCCGTTGCTAATCCAGATTCTCAAACGATTTCCTCAAAACCAGGGGACATCTGGCCTGATGATGTAGATGCGATTGTCATACCAGCGACCGCCTGTGGTGGTAGTGCAATGTTAAGCTTTAGCCAGCTGCAAACCCAGATCATTTCCGTTGAAGAAAACCAAACTACCATGGAAGTACCTCCAGAACCTTTGGGAATTAAAGCAATACGAGTAAACTCATATTTAGAGGCTCTAGGCTTGCTGGTTAGCCATCGTGCTGGGATCAGTCCTAAAGCTCTGAGTCCATCCCTATCATCCCTGCGTCGCTTAAATTTTTCCTAGTGACAAAACAAATTCCCGATAATCCCGAACTTGAACCCCTAACCCGCATCCAAGTACTAGTGGCAATGGGTATAACTGCCGTAGTCTTACTAATCTTTGCCAAGCTATGGCTGCAACTAGGCAAGCTGACTCTCCTGCCCATCAAATTTACCCCCAATGCCCTAGTTATAGGACTAGCCATGGGGTTGGGAATTACTGCAGCCAGTGGCTTAGTCTATCGTCTTTGGCCAGCTTATCGCCAGAGTGCAGAAGTATACCTAAAGTTAATTCTCAAGCCCCTAATCATACCAGATTTAATGTGGCTAGGACTGTTGCCCGGTATGAGTGAAGAATTACTGTTTCGGGGTGTCATGTTGCCAGCAGTAGGGTTGAATGCTATCGGTATCATAGCCTCCAGTATGCTATTTGGGATTTTGCATCTAAGCGGTATCCAACAATGGCCCTATGTAGTTTGGGCAACCCTTGTTGGTTTGCTTCTCGGGTATAGTGCAGTAGCAACAGACAACTTACTCGTACCAATTGTAGCTCATATCGTGACTAACTTTGTCTCTAGCTTGGTATGGAAATTAGGTAATCTAGAAAATACAACATAGACTAGAAAAGACTATTAAATTTAATTAAAAATTAAATAAAAATTAAAAATTAAATAAAAATTAACAACTAAATAACAATTAAATAATAATCCTCAATAAATTGTGATAATTTTTCTGCCCTGTTCCCTACTCCCTACTCCCTACTCCCTACTCCCTACTCCCTACTCCCTACTCCCTACTCCCTGCTCCCTTTGCTGTAATAATTATTTATCCCTATATTGCTGAATAAACTGTCGAATTTTTTTGAGTTTAAAGTCTTCGGATAATTGACGGAGATTTTGGCTAAATGGGATTAATTTATCATCAGATGTTTCCAGGATTTCAACTTGTTTT
>NZ_MKZS01000001.1:6850743-6910000 GCF_001942495.1 Moorena bouillonii PNG | reverse complement strand
GCGGGAGACCACCTCGAGGCGATGCTCTCGGAGGTGGGACGCATCCCGGAGGACGACCGCACGATCCGCGATGAGCAGACCGAGGAGAACACCGCGCGGATCCTGGTGCGTCTGGCTGCCGGCGGACCGAGCGGGACCGCCATCGTCGAACGGGTGGCGCCGGTCGTCGCCGAGATGAGCGGTATCGAGGCCTCCTGGGAGGTCGGCGCGTCGGCGTTGTCCCAGGCGTTGGGCACCAGCGGCCCACCGATCGAGATCGAGATCGCCGGCCAGTCGCTGGAAAACCTCCGAAGCGGGGCGGCCGAGGTGCGGCAGGCACTGGCCGAGCGCGCTCAACTCTGGAACGTGCGTTCATCCTTCGAAGGCGGACCGCCGGAATTGCGGGTCCGCCTGGAGCAGACCCTCGCCGACGGCCTCGGCATCGACATCGCGGCGGTCGGCGCCGCGATCGAGTCTTCGCTGGACGGACGCAAGGTCACCACCCTCGCGCTGGGCGACGAGGAGCGGGACGTGATGCTGCGCCTGCCGGGCGTTCGAATGGATGAGCTGCACCGGATTCCGATGACCACCAGCTCCGGCGCCCGTCTGGCCGTGGGCGACGTCGCGGTATTCGAGCACCACGAAGGCGCCCGGGAGGTCTTTCGGCGGGACCAACGCCGCATCGCCCTGGTGACGGCGCGCATTGCTCCCGGATACGAATACCCCGAGGCCATGGCCGCGGCCCGGGAGGTACTCGCCGAGGTCGGCCTGCCGGGGATGCGCGCCGAGCTCACCGGTGAGGAAGAAGAACGGATCAAGACCTTCGGAGAACTGCAACTCGCCGGCATCCTGGCCATCGTCCTGTTGTTCATGGTGCTGGCCGGCACCTTCGAGTCGTTGATTCATCCGCTGACCGTGGTCATGTCGGTTCCGCTGGCCTCGATCGGCGTCGCCGCCGTCCTCGTGCCCCGGGGATACCCCATCGGCGTGATGGAAGCGCTGGGCTTGATCGTGCTGGCCGGTGTCGCCGTCAACGACGCGATCCTGCTGGTCGGAACTGCCCGGCGATTGATGGGCGAGGGGCTCGAGCGGAATGCCGCCCTCGCCCGGGCCGCCGCGCTGCGGCTGCGCCCCATCCTGATGACCACGGCGACCACCGCGTTGGCCCTGATCCCCCTGGCCGTCGGCGCCAGTGAATCGGCACGGCTGCGTAGCCCGCTGGCGCTGACGATCATCGGCGGCATCGTCGCCTCCACCCTCGGCTGCCTGCTGGTGATTCCCTGCATCTACTCGGTGCTCGATCGCGTCGGGAGACTGGGTCGTCGATGAGCGGCGGGGTGCGGAACGACCTGTTTGCCATTCCGGTCCGGCGGCCGGTCGCGACGGCGATGTTCTTTCTGGGAATCGTGCTGCTGGGGCTGATCGCCTGGCAGCGCATCCCGGTCAACCTGCTGCCCGACGTGGCGGGTGAACAGCTGTTCGTCACTTTTGCCCGGCCCGGTAGCGAACCGGAGGTCATCGAGCGGGAAATCCTGCTGCCGCTGGAGTCCCGGGCATCGCTGCTGGAAGGCCTGGACGAGACCCGGGCCACGATTCGAGGTTCCGGCGGCACTCTGACCCTCGAGTTCCGGCCGGGTACCGATCTGGCCGTACGCGAACTCGAGATGCGTCGGCTGGCGGCGGACCTGGTCCGCGAGCAACCTGCCGGCACGACGATCAACGTCAACAACTCCGACATCAGCCAGGCGGTCGGCTTCGCCATGTTCATCCAGGTCACCGGGATGGACGACCTGAACAGCCTGATGGACCTGGTCGACGATCAGGTCGTCCCTCGAATGGCGGCGGTCGACGGGGTCTCCCGGGTCAGCGCCGGAGGGGGAGCACCTCAGGAACTGACCGTGGAAATCGATCCCGACCGCTGCGCCGCTCTGGGCATCGAACCGGGGCAGGTCGTCTCATCGCTGTCACGTTCGGTCCAGCGCCTGGACTATCTGGGCGGCATCGAGGGCCGGGATCGCCGCACTGCGGTCGTGCTTGACGGGCGGCCCCGGGGCATCGACACCCTCTCCCGAAGCCGCGTCGTCGCCGACCGGCCGGTGGAACTTCGCCACGTCGCCGATATCGAGTTCGGCACGAGCGAGATGCAGACGCTGCTGCGGGTCAACGGGGAGCCGACGGTCGGCATCGTCGTCTTCCAGGACGAGGATGCGAACCTGATTCGCCTCGGCCGGGCGCTGCGCTCGCGACTCGACGAGCTCCGCGAAGAGTTCGCCCCCTACAACCTGGACTTCGTGATCAACTTCGATGCGGCGAAGGACCTGATCGAGAAACAGCTGGACCGGCTCAAGGAGCTGGCGCTCACCGGGTTCGTCATCGCGCTGGTGGTGCTCTTCCTGTTCCTGCGCCAGTGGCGCGCCGTCGCGGTGGTTGCGGTAGCGGTGCCCACCAGCCTGCTGGCTGCCCTGGCCCTGCTCTATGTGGCCGGGCTCTCGCTCAATCTGATCACCCTGTTCGGGCTCGGCGTCGTGATCGGCGCCCTGGTCGACAACAGCATCGTCGTCTACGAGGCGGTGCAGCGCCAGCTGGAGCACGGCGCCCACGCCGACGATGCCGCCGCAGACGGCATCCGGCGCACGGTCCGGGCGATCCTCGCCGCCAGCGCGACCAACGCGGTGGTGTTCCTGCCGTTGATGTTCGCCGACTTCGCCGCCGCCGAACTTCGCGCCTATCTCGAGATCATGGCGCTGGCGATTCTGTTGCCGATGGTCGGATCGGTGTTGGTCGCCATCGGGCTCGTTCCGCTGCTGGCCCGTCGTCTCGCCGCCCCGGCTGCCCTTGCCCGGGTCAAGCGGGTGCGGGAGGAACGGCAACGCACCGGCGGGCTGAAACCGCCGGACCGGGCCGGTGAACTCTTCATCGGCACGCTGATCGTGGCCCTCCGGCGACCGGGCATCTGGGTTACCGGCGTCGTCACGGCGCTGCTGATCACCGTCGTGTTCGTGCTACCGACCGTCGCGGTGACCAGCTTGAATCAGGATCCTCCGCAGGAGGACACCGTGCGTCTGGCGGTGACCCTCGACTCGGCGGATTCCCTCGACCGTGCCTCGGAGCTTTTCGCGCTGCTGGAACAGGAAGTGATGAAGCTCGACGGCATCGAAGGGGTCGACAGCACCATCCAGGAAGAGAACGGGCAGCTGACGGTGCGGCTCCCCGACGCCGAGGATCGCCCCGAGGGCCTGAACGCGGCCACGGTACGCGCCGCAGCCCGGCGGGTCGAGAGCCAGTCCAGAGGCGCCCTGGAACTGGATACGGTTCAGGATGGCTTCGGCGGTGGAGGTGGTCTGGCCGCCCTGACCGACACCAGTTCTACCGAGGTCTTGATCTCCGGACCGGAGACTCGCGGGCTCCTGTCGCTGGCAGGCGAGTTGGCCGGCCGGCTGGAGTCGATTGCCGAGATCGACACCGCACGGATCTCCTCCCGCTCGGCGCAAGACGAACTGCGTGTGGTCGCCGACGACATGGCGATGAACGCCTTCCGCCTGACCCCCGACCAGGTTCTCCCGGCGCTCAACACCGTGCGTCGTGAGGGAGTCGCCATGCAGGTCGGATTCACCCTGCCCGACGGCCGGGAGATTCCGCTGACCGTACGCCGCCAGGCACCCCCACGCCGCGCGATCAAGGATCTCGAGCGTCTGCGGCTCAACACGAGTTCGGGAGTGCTGCCCCTGGAAGCGGTTGCCGACGTTCGACGAATGCCCCCGCCGCCGACGATCACCCATGAGAACGGCAGGCGCCAGGTCAAGGTCAGCTACACGCTGGGCCGCGAGGCGCCGACGACGGGGAACGCAAGACTCTCGCTGGACCGGCGGATCACCGACGCCGTCGGCGAGGTCTATCGCCCTGCGGGCTACACGATCGAGGTTCCCGACCCGGACGACTCCTACAGCTGGTTCCGCTCGCTGCTGATCCCGGTGCTGCTGCTGTTGTTCGCGGTGCTGGCCATCACCTTCGAATCGATGACCATGCCGGTCCTGGTGCTCCTGTCCCTTCCCCTGACGGTGCTCGGTGCAACCTGGGCGCTACTGCTGGGGGACGTGCCAGGCCTGGACCCGATGGCGTTGATGGGTGTGCTGGCCCTGATCGGCCTCACCGTCAATCCCGCGATCCTGCTGGTCGACCGGATGCAGGCACGGGTCCGGCTCAGCGGGTTCAGCGCCGGCGCTGCGGCCCTCGCGGCGGTGCGCGAGCGCACGCGTCCGGTCTTGATGACCACGGCGACGACCGTTGCCGGCCTGTGGCCGCTGGCCTTGAGCACCGGGCAGGCCAACGAACTGTGGCCTCCTTTCGCCACCGTGGTCATGGGCGGCCTGGTCACCTCTACCCTGCTGACCCTGCTCGTCATCCCGGTCGGCTTCGTCTTCCTTCATCGACTGGACGGCATCTTCGGCCGGCTGGGACCGTGGGTCGTCATTGGCTGGGCCGCGGCGGTCAGCCTGACGATGGTTCCGCTGATCCGCTACGAGATCATCCAGTCGACCACCTGGCAGATCATGACCACGTTGCTGGTCGGTTCCCTGTTCCTCGGGCTCGCAGCCCTCATCTTCCGGCGTGTGCCGTTGGTCGAACCGGCCACGGTGGGAGGAGCGCCGCCGACCCTCGAGGTGCGTTACCTGAACAAGGTCTACGGACGCCCCGGGCCGATCGGCCGGGCCTGGAGAGTTCAGGAGCGCTTCGCCAACGCGGTGCTGGCACGAGGCGGGCAGCCGTTCACTCCCGCCCGTGCCCGGGAACGATTGCTGCCGTTGCTGCTGTTGTTCCTCGGCGCCGGCTACCTGGCCTTCTCCGTCGGTGCCATCGGCTGGCGGCTTATCTTCGTTTTCGGCGCGGCCGCCCTTGCCGCCGGCTTCTGGCGCCAGGTCCGCTGTGCCCGGGGCCTGGCCGACGAACGCGGGCGGGTGCTCCCCGGCGGTGTAATTTTTACCCCAGCCTCAAGGGCTTGTTCCACAGCGCGCACACCTTTGAAAGTAGGTAATAAGCTGGGATGGATATTGAGAATCCGATTAGGGAAAGCGTCTAGGAGTACCTGTGTCACCACTCGCATCCAACCAGCCATCACGACCCACTCCACCTCATACTGTCGTAAAGTTTCGACAATTTGTTGATCGAAATCTTCCCGTTTTTTGGTGTGCCGGTGATTATGTAGAACCGCTGGAATGCCGTATTTTTCAGCTCTAGCTAACGCTTTAATGCCTGGATTATTGTAAATGAGCACGCTGATTTGGGCATTGAGTTGGCCGTTTGCGATCGCACTAGCTATCGCTTCAAAGTTACTGCCACTTCCGGAAGCCATCACTCCCAGTTTCACAGGGGAAGTAGTCGGTAAGGAGTCTACGCTCTGTTGGGAGGAAATGTTAGGGGAAATCAAGCTAGGGCTGGAATCTGGAGAAGTTATATTGGCAGTCATATCGGGAAATGCGATCACACCTTCATAAGCATTACCTTATACATACCAATTTTATAGGAATGTTGAGATAAATGAGTTTCTGTAAACTTCCTACACCTCTGTTACTTGTAAGTGTAGGCTGTCAGTAGCTGTGAGCCAAACATGCACCGGCACGCCTAATTAATTGCATACAAAGCTTAATTTCCGAGTCAAGGTATATGAGAGTCATACAATAAGTAATTTTACTTATTTTTTGCAATTTTGTCTGAGTAAGGCTTATAGAATTTAGATGGGTTTGCCATGATTTCCGAGTATAAATTCCTATTAGCTTGGGGTAGTCAAAACCTTTGCTAGGAGAAGATTTAAGCATTATCCTGACTCTGCCAGCCGAAACCTAATAAAAATCGAAATTTATCATGAATATGCGGATTTTGAATGATATGATCGCGGTGAAATTAAGAGTAGGATAAAAGGCGATATGATGAGGCAAGCACCTGTTTCTCCTGTGGTGCTAGTTATCTTAGACGGTTGGGGTTACCGCGAAGTAACTGATGCCAATGGGATAGCCCTAGCAAACACCCCTGTAATGGACAGCCTCTGGGCGGCCTATCCGAGTACATTAATTCGCACCTCTGGAAAGGACGTGGGACTCCCAGAGGGTCAAATGGGCAATTCGGAAGTGGGGCACTTGAATATAGGTGCTGGGCGTGTGGTGCCTCAAGAACTTGTGCGCATCTCTGATGCGGTGGAAAATGGCACTTTAAACGATAACCAAGCTATTGTGCAAGTATGCCGAGAGGTTAAATCTCGGGGTGGGAAGATGCACATCGTGGGTTTGTGTTCTGAGGGTGGGGTACACTCCCATCTCAATCACCTCCTAGGATTGCTAGCGCTAGCCAAAGCCCAAAATCTATCTGAAGTTTATATCCACGCGATTACCGATGGTCGTGATACTAAACCGACCGACGGCATTGAAGCAATTCAAAAAATTCAAGATTATATTGATCAAGTTGGCATTGGATGCATAGCCACCATTAGTGGTCGCTACTACGCCATGGATCGAGACCGACGCTGGGAAAGGATTTCAAAAGCCTATGAAGTCATGACTCAGGATGGTCCTGGAAATGCTATCTCAGCAGTACAATTCCTCAAGGAGTCTTATGAGTCAGAGATTACTGACGAATTTATCTTGCCCACACGGCTTACTCCTGGAGCTGTGACAGCAGGAGATGGAGTAATTTTCTTTAACTTCCGTCCAGACAGAGCCAGACAGCTGACCCAAGCCTTCGTGGATCCTAACTTTGATGGCTTTGAGCGGGAACAGATCAAACCCCTAACCTTTGCCACCTTTACCCAGTATGACCCCAGTTTTCCGGTATTGGTCGCCTTTGAACCTCAGAACTTGACTAATATTCTGGGGGAAGTTATATCCCAGCATGGGTTGCGCCAATTCCGAACTGCGGAAACAGAAAAATACGCCCACGTCACTTACTTTTTTAATGGTGGTCTAGAAGTTCCCTTCGAGGGTGAAGACCGGAAATTGGTGCAAAGTCCGATGGTACCAACCTATGATAAAGCACCAGCCATGTCAGCTAAGGAAGTGACCGATGAAGTGATCGCAGCGATCGAAAAACGCATTTACTCCCTGGTAGTGATTAACTATGCCAACACTGATATGGTGGGCCATACTGGCAATGTGGAAGCCTGCATAAAAGCAGTGGAAACCGTAGACCGTTGCCTAGGACGCTTAATTGATAGGATAATTAAAGTTGGTGGCACTACCCTCATTACTGCTGACCACGGCAACGCCGAGACTATGCGCGATGAGACAGGTAATCCTTGGACAGCTCACACGACAAACCCAGTACCCTTTATCCTAGTAGAAGGGGAAAAATTAAAAATCCCTGGACATGGTACAGAAGTTGCATTGCGCTGTGATGGATGTCTGGCAGATATTGCCCCGACCATCTTGGAAATCTTGCAACTTCCCCAGCCAAAAGAAATGACTGGGCGTTCTATGATCCAACCCGCTAAGTTGGAAGTCCGTAATAATCGGACACCCGTGCGAGTTTCTCTATAACACAGGAAGTTGAGAACCCCTTGGTTTTAACCGAGGGAGAGTTCAAAACTTTTCATTCCCGTAATATTGTCAAAAGAATGGTTAATCAAATCCTGCAAATTATTTGGGTTTTATCTGGCTTGGGTCTGATTATTTTGGTTTTGCTCCATAGTCCCAAGGGGGATGGCCTTGGCGGTATCGGTGGTCAAGCTCAGCTGTTTACCAGCACCAAGAGTGCTGAAAAAGCCCTGAACCGGGTGACCTGGATCTTGGCGATTACCTTTATGAGCTTGACAGTGATTTTAAGTGCAGGTTGGTTAAACCAGTAAATAATTAGAGTTAAACCTTGGGGAGTAGGTGGGATAACAAAGATTACCGGCATCAGCAGCTATGGATAGCCCTGTTTCTAGGGGGTGTCACTTGTCTGTTAGTGATGTTGACTAACTGCAGCACCGCAGCAGGTTTACACCCAAAGTTTAACCGATTAACAGAAGCCTCCTCTGCTATGGTGGCTTCGATGCCAGTAAGCTCACCTAGCCTACCAGCTCCTAAGCCTCACCCTCTACCAACTCCCCTTGACCAGTGGCAAGACCCTACCGGCAGCGGTGATTATTTTGCTGAAATCAAGGGCACTCCCTTAGGTTATCTGATCTGGTCTCAGTTTCCCGTCAAGGTTTATGTGCAACAGCCCCAACCACCGCCTGTGGTTGATGCTAACCATCAGCGCTTCCAACAATGGGTTGAGGCGGTGCTAAAGGCGGTGGCAGAATGGGGGGTTTATTTACCCCTAGAACTAGTTGATCAGGAGGAATTAGCAGATATATCGATTTTGCGATCGCATCCTCCTCTAAAAGTTTCCTTGAATCGTGAGACTGGAACCTTTGATTGGTCTCGCGCTCGCTCAGCCGTTACTCGCTATGAATTTTACCTGGGGCAATCCATCAGGGCACCAGAGCAAATAGTAGATAATCTATTATTACATAAGTTTACCATACTTCTCTCCCCTGAGCAATCCATTGACTACACCCTTGCCACTGCCCGTCACGAACTCGGTCATGCACTAGGTATTTGGGGTCATTCTCCTTTAAAAACTGATGCGCTATACTTTTCCCAAGTTCGCAATCCCCCGAAAATTTCTGCTAGAGACATCAATACCCTCAAACGGATATACGAACAGCCAACTCGCTTGGGATGGCCTTTGGTGAAGGTAAAAGCTAAAAGCTAAAAGCTAAAAGGCTTGTATCCATAGGACTTATGCCCCTGAAGCCAATACTAATAGGTTTTTACTAATAGGTTTTTACTAATAGTAAAAAGCGAACTGTGGAGCACAGAACTTCAGGTGCGACCCGTGGCGAATTTAATTCTTAATGGTAAGAGCGCACCTCACATTTACAGAGGTTCTACACGGAAAGGGTGCATAAGTCCTGATCCAAATGAGAGTGCAAAGAGATCCTTATGACATCCTACTTTCGGCCAGTATTGGGCAAGCTCGAAGCTAGTGGCTGTGAGCTTCAGTCGGTAGGAATACTTACCACTGTGCCAATAGCTAGAGCGATTGTCTGGTTTTAAGGGATTACACTATACTAATAAGTCTTTAAGAAATGGCACAATAGTAGTTCGAATACTATGCTATAACACTCAGTTATGGGTATGACGTTTTCATAGCCATCGGCATCTGAGTTAGTTACTTAGCTTTACCAGAGTGCTCGTACCAAGTTGCAGCTTAAATCGTAACGAGAGGAAATAAGGACTTGGGAATTTTCACCATTGTCCGATAAGTAAATTGCACTTGAAAAACGCAACTTGGTCTTAGCTTTCAGCCCACTTGTCTGATTCATTAGTATCGGACATTTTTGTGGGTAAGATTTTTATTTTCGGTCGTCAGGTGTACATTTACTATTCGGCAAAATACCGTAACCCTAAACTAATAGCCTGAATGTGTCAATCTAGCATCATGCAGACTACCGAAAAAACTCAACCGAAACTTCTCAACCTCAAAAAACGCCTAAGTGAAATTAACGACTTAGAAGCAGCCGCATCTTTGTTGTACTGGGATCAAGCCACCTATATGCCTCCCGGTGGTGCAGCTGCTAGGGGACGTCAGCTGGCTACTCTACAAAAAATTGCCCATAGTAAATTTACTGACCCAGCCATGGGCGAACTCCTGGAAGGGTTACGCCCCTATGAAGAAACTCTACCTTACTTTTCTGACGAAGCTAGCTTAATCCGCTGCACTAGAAAAAATTACCACAGAGCCGTGCAGGTGCCAGCGGAATTTATGGGAGAATTCTCTGAACATCGGACAGAAACGTACAGTGTTTGGGTAAAGGCAAGAGCTACCAACGACTTTGCAGCGGTGCGCCCTTACTTAGAAAAAACCCTTGACCTCAGCCGTCAAATGGCTTATTTTTTCCCTGGTTACGAACATATCGCTGACCCGTTAATTGACTTTGCTGACTATGGGATGAAAGTCTCTATTTTGCGGACGCTTTTTTCTCAGTTGCGAGAGGAATTAGTGCCAATTGTGGAGGCTATTACTGCCCAAAGTCCCACGGATGACAACTGTTTACACCAAAGATATCCTGAAGAGCAACAGTTAGATTTGACTCTCAAGGTCATGAAGCAAATGGGGTATGACTTTGAGCGGGGAAGGCAAGACCAAACCCATCACCCATTTATGATCAACTTCTCTACCGGTGATGTGCGCATTACGACCCGTGTTGATGAAGATGACCTGAGTCAGGCTCTATTTAGCAGCATCCACGAAATGGGTCATGGTCTTTATGAGCAAGGAATTAGGCGAGATTTGGAAGGCACTCCTCTTGCCTGTGGGACATCCTCGGGTGTCCATGAGAGCCAGTCCCGACTTTGGGAAAATATTGTTGGGCGTAGTTGGGGCTTCTGGAAATTTTTCTATCCCCAAGTACAATCCTACTTCCCCTCCCAACTGGGTAATGTTTCCCTCGATGCCTTTTATCAGGCCATCAACAAGGTGCAACGGTCTGTAATCCGCATGGATGCTGATGAAGTGACTTACAATCTCCACGTCATGATCCGCTTTGACTTAGAACTGATGATGCTCGAGGGTAGGCTGCAGGTTAGGGATTTACCGGAAGCCTGGAATGAACGCTATCGTGAAGATTTAGGGATTGTTCCCCAGAATGACAGTGACGGGGTGTTGCAAGATGTTCACTGGTACACTGGTCAGATTGGGGGAATGTTCCAATGCTACACCTTGGGTAACTTGATGAGCGCCCAGTTTTTTGAAGCCGCAGTAACGGAGCAACCTGAAATTATACCAAAAATTGAGCAAGGAAACTTTAGTACGCTCCATAATTGGTTGAAGGACAACATTTACCAACACGGTTGCAAATACACAGCGGCTGAATTGATTAAGAGCGTCACTGGTACTGCTTTACGCATCGATCCATTCATCCGCTACATCCGGCAGAAGTATGGGCAGCTTTACATGCTTTAATCTTTATTTATGCCAAAATAGTTGTTTTGCGAGAACGTTGTCCATATATCTAAAAGAATATCTATTCCTGATCGGTAGTGCGCGGGAATCACTATTCTTTAGAGGAATTTTTTATAGGGTTGTTGGTTTAAATATAGTTGACTTGTATTTGGGGAGTTTCAATGCTCAACCTAATTCAGGATGTTCTCGAAAGTGACGAAAAGAGCGATCTACGTCACTTTACCAGCCAGTTAAAAACTGCAGAACCCAGGTATTTACTGCGCAACGAAATTCTGGCTGCTTTTAATGAATACTGCACTAACCACAAAAAATCTGAATACTTTTATCATTCTTCTCATTTAGGGAAGCTGATTTATTACACCCAGGAAATTATTCTGGAAGATGAAAGTCTATGCCTAATTATCCGACCAAAAATTGCGGCTAAAAGAGCTTTTCGTCTGTTTGAAGACTTAAGGGCGCAAGAGGTTACACCAGAGGAACTGCTAAATATACGCGATCGCTTTGTCAATCGCTACAACCCCAAGGTCGGGGAGGTTCTCCAGCTGGATTTTCAGCCGTTTTATGACTACAGCCCAGTCATTCGCGATCCCAAGAATATTGGTAAGGGAGTCCGCTTCCTAAACCGCTATCTCTCCAGTAAACTGTTTCAAGACCCTGAGCACTGGTTGGAGTCGTTGTACGGTTTCTTGAAAGTGCGTCATTTCCAAGGAAACCAGCTGCTGATTAACGAGCGCATTCACAATCACCAGCAACTGTCAGAACAGGTGAAGTTGGCCTTGGAATTTGTAAGCGATCGCCCAGACAGCGAATCCTATGATAAATTCCGCTTTAAGCTGCAAGAGATGGGTTTTGAAGCAGGCTGGGGAAACACGGCTAGTCGGGTGCGGGAAACCTTGGCAATGCTGGATGAATTGATTGATGAACCGGATGATGGGGCATTGGAACAGTTCCTCTCCCGCATCCCAATGATTTTCCGGATTGTCCTGGTATCGGTTCACGGCTGGTTTGGACAAGAAGGGGTATTAGGACGTCCAGATACAGGGGGTCAAGTGGTATATGTCCTTGACCAAGCTAAGAGTTTAGAAAAGCAGTTGCAAGAAAACCTGACTCTGGCGGGATTAAACATTCAGCCTAAGGTGATCATTCTCACCCGCTTAATCCCCAACAATGATGGAACTCGGTGTAATGAACGGTTAGAGAAAGTTAACGGTACAGAAAATGCCTGGATTTTACGGGTACCGTTTCGAGAGTTCAATCCGAAAGTTACTCAGGATTGGATTTCTCGGTTTGAGATTTGGCCGTATCTAGAAACCTACGCCATCGATGCCGAAAAGGAACTGCTAGGAGAATTCCAAGGTCGTCCCGACCTGATTGTAGGAAACTATTCCGATGGTAATCTATAGCAAAGAAAGGGATAATTAGGACATAATAGAGGGTGTAGCAAGTCGGAAAAATGCCATCACCTTATAGCGATGACTTTCGAGAAAAAGCGGTAGCAGCAGTAGATCGTGGCGAGAAAAAAACCCAGATCTGCCGGATGCTCAAAATTAGCCGAAATACTTTAGACCTTTGGCTAAAAGCTAGAGAAGAAAGAGGAACTGTTAAAGCCAAGCGGAACTATCGAAGGGGACCAAAGCCAAAAATCCGAGATTTAGACGAGTTTCGCCAATTTGCTCAAAAAAACGGCGGAATAACTCAAAAAGAGATGGCACAACAGTGGCCAGAGTAAATTAGTCGGATCACCATCGGCAAAGCTTTGAAGCGCATTGGTTTTACCCGAAAAAAAAAACTTATGGATACCAGGAAAGGAATGAACTCGAACGAGGCAAATTTCTCCAATATCTTGGTCAGTACGCTCAACAAAGACTAGTTTATGTCGATGAAGCCGGAATTGATGATACAGAAGACTACCCCTATGGTTGGTGCGAGAAATCATGCGCGATATTACGATCTCAAATTAGGACATAAAACGGAGCGAAGCCCGCATGGTAGCAGCTTCCTGTTGTCGTCAGATCCTTGCCCCAATTACTTTTGTGGGATACTGCAACACTAAACTGATTGAGGGATGGGTTGAGTTTTTCAGTCAGGCCAGAACTGTTACCAGGCCAGATTGTGCTGATGGACAACGCGAGTTTTCATAACTCTGCTTACATCAAGAAATTAATCGAGCAGGCAGGATGTAAACTCCTATTTCTTCGGTGCTTATTCCCCCGACCTCAACAAAATCGAGAAATTTTGGGCGCGACTCAAACACTATTTGCGGCTCTAGTCTTCATCAATTTGATTGTTTACAAGATGCTTTGGATCATGCCTTCAGAGTATTGTCCTAACCAACTCTTTCTATGCTATAGTAGCGTTCCTGCTGGCGCGACGGTTGAAAGTTACCCAGTGCAATATTGCCCATGCCCTAGAAAAGTCCAAATACCTATTTAGTAACCTGTACTGGCAAGACTCAGAACAGCAATACCACTTCTCCCTGCAATTTACTGCTGATTTAATTGCCATGAATGCGGCTAATTTTATTATCAGCAGTACCTATCAGGAAATTGTGGGTACTGCTGATAGTGTGGGTCAGTATGAGTCTTACCAGAACTTCACCATGCCAGACCTGTATCATGTCATCAATGGCATTGAGTTATTCTCTCCGAAGTTTAATGTAGTACCACCGGGGGTAAATGAAACCGTCTTCTTCCCCTACACCCGCACTGAAGGGCGAGGAGCTAGTGATATTAAGCGGTTGGATGAATTCCTGTTTACCCTAGACGACGAGGCCCAGGTGTTTGGCAAACTGGATTATCCTAACAAGCGCCCGATTTTTTCCATGGCTCGTCTTGACCGCATTAAGAACCTGACTGGGTTAGCGGAATGCTTTGGTAAGAGTCGAAAGTTGCAGGAACACTGTAACTTGATTTTAATTGCGGGTAACTTGCGCACTGAAGACTCCAGCGACAGCGAAGAAAAGGCAGAAATTGTCAAGCTTTACCAGATTATTGAGGAGTATAATCTCTACGGCAAGATCCGCTGGTTAGGGGTGCGCTTATCAAAGAGTGACTGTGGTGAAGTCTATCGGGTGATTGCTGACCGTCATGGTATTTTTGTTCAGCCAGCGCTGTTTGAAGCCTTTGGTCTAACAATTTTGGAATCGATGATTTCTGGTTTACCAACCTTTGGTACCCAATTTGGTGGACCGTTGGAGATTATTCAGGACAAGGTCAATGGTATCCTGATTAACCCTACTAACCAGGAGGAAATGGCTCAGAAAATCCTGGATTTTGTGACTAAGTGTCAGGAAAATCCCCAGTACTGGGAGGAAATTTCCAATCAGGGCATAGAACGAGTCTACAGCACCTATACTTGGAAAATCCACACTACGCGCTTGCTATCCTTAGCAGGGATTTACGGCTTCTGGAACTATACGTCTAAGGCAAACCAGGAGGATATGCTGCGTTATCTAGAAGCGTTGTTCCATCTGATTTATAAGCCTCGGGCTAAAAAGCTTTTGGAGGAGCATATGAGTCAGATTACTTAGGTTTTATAGCAATTCTCATAGTCATGAGCGACATTGCTTATCCTTTTAAGGCAGAAGGCAGAAGGCAGAAGGCAGCAAGGCAAGAAGCTCTTAAGGCAATAAGTGCCAATCAAAAGTGTACCTCATAGCTATGAGAAACGCTATATAGCTATGGTTGGAAGAGAGTCAAGCAGAATTTAGTTACGATTAACCTGAGTTCGACGTAAGAAAATCAGCTACAAACACCAACTCACCTGAGTTACAGAGTTTTGTTCTGTCGGAGCAATTATCAATAATCAATGATTATTGATAAATCCTTGTCGTTAACTACTTCCCATGATTGTAAATTTTTATTACTTTACATTAAATAATATTAACATTATCTTCTTTTTTTGCACCAAACCTCTGATAATAAATAATTATTTTTCAGAGAGAAACAGAGCATGGAAATTGAAAAATTGTTTTGTGAAATAGACGACTTTTGTTTAGTCTTTGAAGAAAGCTTCAAGTCGAAGCTAATTGCACATCAAACAAAAAAAATAATCCGAAAAAGGTAACTGTGTTTGAGTGAAATCATGAATATTATTGTTGATTTTAATCGTTAAATTTATCGAATTTTCAAGGCTTATTATCAACATTTACTTCAATTTTACCAACAAAACTTTCCTCGATTAGTTAGTTGCAATCGATTTGTTGAGTTAATTTATCAGACTTTGATGCCTTTAATTTTTTATCTAAATTATCGTACAGTACCAGTGACAGGAAGAACGTTTTATCGACAGTATACCCATACCAATTTGCCATCCCAAAAGAGCCAAAATAAATAAGGGATTTACTGGTTTAGCGGCCTGGGGCAAAAGTTCTATGGGTTGGTTTTTTTGCTTTAAACTTCATTTAATAATTAAGGGATTTACTAGTTTAGCGGCCTGGGGCAAAAGTTCTATGGGTTGGTTTTTTTGCTTTAAACTTCACTGTACCTGTGCCAGATTTAACCCAGAATATCTGGGGTTATCTGGAGATCAAGGTTATATCAAAAAAGAATTATGGTCAGAAGTCTGGAACAAAAACATCAAACTCATTACACCTCTCAAAAAGAATATGAATAATAAATTAATGCTTTCCTGGAAACAAATAATGCTCAGAAAAAGATCTTTAATTGAGACAGTTAATGACCAGTTAAAAAATATTTCACAAAGCGATGCATCAAGACATTGAACATTATCGTCATCCTAGCATTATTAATTTTATGGTCAATGTCGTCGCTGGTTTAATTGCTTATTATTTTCAACCCAAAAAGCCTTCGTTAAATTTGACAAAAGAGGGTCTAAAATACAAAAATTACTAGTTTCATTAACTTGTAAATTCTTTTTTTATTTAGTTAAATTTATCAAGACAGTATTTTTTGTATCACGGGGTGACAACAAATATCAAACCTAGATAGGTGTTAGATTTTAGGTTTTAGGTTTTGGGTAAAATGAGCGCATCGGAGTCATTTGTATTTGCCAGCAATTGAAGCAAATTTTACCAATTAAACTTCTTCTATAGTTTTATTAAATCCATCCCGCTTGACAATCTTCCCTAAAACCTAACCCCTAAAACCTAACCCCTGTAAGATTTTCAATTAGCTTGTCACCCCCTGAGATTTTTTGGACTAGTATTTTTTGAACTTTTGATGTCAATAAACGCAGATTATTGACACAAGCTTTACTCTGATTGATTTTCAGATTTATCCCTTATATCGAACTCAGGTATATATAGCTATGGTTGGACGAGAGTCAAGCAGATTTTAGTTACGATTAGGGTTGACAAGTATTTTTTTTTGTGATAGTTTTTTAATCGTGCTTAGTATAGGGCGCTATCAACGCTCAAAAAATAAGCACACCGAAGTATAGTTAAAACAGTAAAAAACTGTTGTAAGGGAGCAAGTAAGCGTTGAAAAACGCTATCTACCAAGGAGCTTGAAACTTGGAAAATATCAGATGTTCAGACCTTGACGAGAAGTTTTCCAATCTGGTAGAGTTGTTGCGCTTGAGAGCCCTAACTCAGCCTGCTAAAATCGCTTATACCTTCCTAGAAAAAGGGGAAGAAGAAACTGATCGTATCACCTATGAGGTATTAGACAAACGCTCAAGGGCGATCGCCAGCCAGTTGCAGTCTCTGGGGGCAACGGGGGAACGAGCTTTGCTAGTCTATCCACCAGGTATAGACTTCATTGCTGCCTTCTTTGGGTGCTTGTACGCTGGCGTAATTGCAGTGCCCGCTTATCCACCACCCCGACGCAGTCACAATCTCTCTAGGTTATTAGCGATCGCATCAGATGCAGAGGCTCGGTTTGCCCTAACTACCACATCTCTTATGACCGAGTTAACCAGTCGCTTTGCCCAGCATCCAGCTCTGGGGAGGCTGCACCTGCTTGCTACCAATACATGCGTACGCGACCAAGGGTTGGACTGGTCTGAACCAACCCTAGACAGCAGTAGCCTGGCCTTTCTCCAGTACACCTCCGGTTCTACCGGGACACCGAAAGGAGTAATGGTAAGTCACGGTAATCTGCTACACAATGAGCGGATGGTTAAGCAAGCCTTCGGACATAGCGAACAAACCATTTTTGTTGGTTGGCTGCCTCTATTCCATGATATGGGGCTAATTGGCAACGTGCTTCAGCCCTTATATTTGGGGATCCCCTGTATTCTCCTCTCACCCCTGGCATTTCTGCAGACGCCTATACGTTGGTTAAAAGCGATTTCCCGATACAAAGCTACCACTAGTGGTGGCCCTAATTTTGCTTACGATCTGTGCATTCGCAAGGTGAAGCCAGAGCAGTTGGCTACTCTAGATCTGAGCAGCTGGGATGTGGCTTTTACAGGAGCGGAACCAGTCCGTGCCGAGACCCTAGAGCAGTTTGCTGCTAAATTTGGCCCCTGTGGCTTCCGAAAAGAGGCGTTTTACCCCTGCTATGGCATGGCAGAAGCCACGTTATTTGTGTCTGGGGGGTTGAAAACAGAGCAACCAGTTATCTGTTCGCTTGATGGGAAAGCACTAGAACAAAATAAAGTAATACCCGTCTGTAGCGAGGTTACAGGTGTCCGTAAGGTTGTAGGTTGTGGCCAGTCATGGTTAGACCAAAAAATTGCCATCGTTGACCCTGAATCCTTAAAGCTATGCGCTGATAACCAAGTAGGAGAAATTTGGGTGTCCGGTGCCAGTGTAGCTGGTGGCTATTGGCAGAAACCAAAGGAAACAAAACAGACGTTTCATGGCTACATAGCAGATACAGGAAAAGGTCCATTTATGCGGACTGGAGACCTAGGATTTTTAAACAATGGAGAACTATTTGTTACAGGTCGCCTCAAGGATGTTATTATTATTCGCGGTCGCAATCATTATCCCCAAGATATTGAACTGACGGTGGAGCGGAGTCATCTTGCTTTACGACCAGCTTCAGGAGCAGCTTTTGTAATGGAGGTCAACGGTGAACAGCGACTAGTCATTGTTCAGGAAGTAGAGCGGACTTACCTACGAAAGTTAGACACACAGGAGGTAGTCAGACATATTCGTCGGGCAGTAGCATCTGACCACGAACTCCAGGTTCATGATGTAGCACTGTTAAAACCTGGGAGTATCCCTAAGACTTCCAGTGGCAAGATTCAGCGTCATCGTTGTCGAGCTAATTTTCTCAGTCAACAACTCACCGCTAAGTCCTTCAGACTATAGCGGGAGCTTGTAAAAAGCTCATAGTTGACCAGACTAAGCTCTAAGCGAGCTACGTTATCTAGCTCATGACACCTACAAATGCGTGCCAGTTTGTAGCAACTGTCGTACAGCTTTAAACAGGTGTAGCGAGTTAAGCCAGTGAGCTGTACCGAACAAAGCTAGATAACATTGTCGTTCGCGCAAGCGTGTGCTTTGCACAGGCAAACTTTACCCACATTGTGGAGTGTTCAAAGTAATGCGAGTTTTCGTTCTAGATCAAAATAAGAAACCACTGGATCCATGCCACCCGGCACGAGCAAGAGAGCTATTGAACATGGGAAGGGCTAAAGTATTTAAACGGTACCCATTTACAATTGTATTAAAAGACAGGATTTTAGAAAAATCTGTCACTCATTCACATCGTTTAAAGATAGACCCTGGTAGTAAAACAAGCGGGATGGCTATTGTTCAAGAAGAAACAGGACGTGTCACAAGCGCCTTAGAAATATCTCACAGGGGACAACAGATTAAGAATTCTCTAGACTCTCGCAGGGCATTAAGGAGAGGTAGACGCAACCGTAAGACTCGATATCGCAAACCTCGTTTTTTGAACAGAACTGGTAGACAAGGATGGTTACCCCCATCTCTTGAAAGCCGAATTAACAATATTGAGACTTGGGTGAAACGAATTAGAAAAGTCTGTCCGATTAGCGCTATTTCTCAAGAGTTAGTCAGGTTTGATTTGCAGCAAATGCCAAACCCTGAAATTAGCGAGGTTGAATATCAACGCGGTGAGTTATTCGGCTTTGAGGTCAAGGAATACTTGCTTGCCAAATGGGGAAGAAAATGTGTCTACTGCAACGCTGAAAACACCCCATTGGAAATAGAACACATTGTCCCCAAATCAAAAGGAGGTTCTAACAGAGTAAGCAATCTCACCTTAGCTTGTAGACCTTGTAATCAGAAAAAAGGTAACAAATATGTAGAAGATTTTTTAAGTAAAAAGCCTGAACTATTGAAGAAAATTAAGGGGAAAACCAAGACTTCACTTAAAGACGCGACTGCGGTTAATACTACCCGATGGGAATTGTATAGAAGACTTCAAGAAACCGGGTTACCTGTAGAAGTAGGTTCTGGGGGACTGACCAAATTTAACCGTAAGGTCAGAATGATTGAAAAACACCATTGGACTGATGCTTCTTGTGTTGGTAAATCAACACCTGAGCGGCTACTTATCAGGGGAATAAAACCGCTGTTAATTGCAGCTAAAGGACACGGAACTAGGCAGCGTTGTCGTCCTAACAAATATGGGTTTCCGAAAGCTCACGCTCCAAAAGCTAAGTTTTTTCAGGGTTTTCAAACAGGTGATATTGTTAAAGCTGATGTCATCAAAGGTAAGTTTGCTGGTCAATATGTCGGACGTATTGCAATTCGCTTTAGACCTAGCTTTACCCTTCAACTACCAACTCAAAAATTTGACGTACATCCCAAATACTTGAAAACTATTCACAAGGCTGACGGCTATGAATATCAATCTTGAAAATAAGGATACCCTATCGGGTAGTTTACTTGTTGGCGGCAATTCCCCTCCCGCTAACCCGTGCCGGGTATAACGGGAGTCCCCTTGCCGCATCTCAGATGGAACTTTGGATGTATTAAATTCAGCAGAATCTGAGAAAGACCTATGTCGATGCATTTAGATCCCACAACACCAGTAGAATCGATGGCGGATTCCACGCAGAAACCGAAGCCAAAAATAACGATTAAGAGTGATGGGATTGGGGTTGGCAATTGTTATTGCTTCTCAGTATTAACTTAGCTTACTGTTAAATCCGCACTAGTGAATTGGCTGACTTGGTCTGGGAGGTTAAAGTTCCAACAACAGGAATGATAGAAGCTAAGGCTATCTCCCAAAATTGAACATTTGATGTAAATTGTAGCAATAATTATCGAGGATTTTTAAACAATGGAAACTCAAAATCTAGAAGTTGCCGAGATGCCAATAATAGATTCAGTAAGTAATACTTCAGTAAGTAGCACTGACAATGGTCACATAGCTCCTCCTCAAGAACCTATAACTGCAGCAACAATTCAAGCTTGGTTAGTATCCTATCTGGCTGAAATGTTAGAAATCGAACCCGATGAGGTGGATATTACCTTAGACTTTAATGACTATGGTTTGGATTCAAGTGCAGCTGTTGGAATCACGGGGGACTTAGAGGAATGGTTAAAGCAGGAACTCGCTCCTACCCTTCTTTACGATTACCCAAGTGTTGAATCTCTGGCGCAGCATTTAGGCAATGAACTCAAAGGAGAGGCTTAAATGGGATTAAATCTTCCCATTGATTCAGTTTCACTATAAACATCATCAAAGTTGTTAATTGCACTCACCGGGAAAAAAAAGTGATAAAAACTGTATCAAATCAAACCAGAAATAGTCAAGCTTCAAACCTGGAAGACAAAAATAATCAGAAGCATTTCACATTGATTGAAAGAACCTTTAATAGTAATGTTAAGTCTGACTATACGGAGAAAATAGAGGAGCTAGGTAAAAACTTTAACTATCAGGTTAATCGCGATTTTTATTGGAGTGACCCAGAACTTTCGGTGCTCTACGGTACACCCATTTACCAAGCTGCCTCACCTTCGCAAAAAATTGCGCTCAATCATCTGTTCTGGGTTGCCATGTACAATGGTGTAGCTGCTAACGAAGCAGCAACTATCCTTTACAACCAAGTCACAAGGGGCGTTTTTGTAAAAGTTGGTGGCTACGAAACCCTATGCCGGGAATTGGAAACCGAAACCAACCAAGAACATTACCACGTTAAAACCTTTCAAAAAGTTGGTTACAAGACTAAGCAGGCGCTGCTGGGCAAAGCCCTATTAAAAAATTCGTTTCAGAGTAAATGGTACAAATCGCAGAAACAGAGGAGACTCAGAGGAAATATTGTCAACTTACTACCGAAGAAGTTGCTCTTGTCCCTTGACTGGGATAAGACCTGGCGCTGGACAGTTGAAAAAATGCTTCCTGGGCAAAAAAACTACCGTTCGCAGTATTTGGAAGAACTAGTGCAGAGAAATGAGCCAATTCCTGGGCATGCAGAGGGGATAATAGGACGATTAGCTCCTCGGCAGATGCAGCCGTTTTTTGCCTACAACTGGGGAAGTTCGCCGTTCTTTTCTTGCCAATACTATACCATGCGCTATATTGCTAATGCAAATCTCAAAAATAAGGAATATTCCTATTTCAAGTATTTTAAGGACTTGCACAAGGGATCTGAGTTCATTCCCACCCCCACAGCTATTTCCCACTTCCATTTGTTAGATGAATCGTTTCATACCACCATTTCCCAGACCATTGCTCGCGACTTATACAAAGACTTTTCCCCGCCAACGGCCTATGAAAAATTTGTGGCCAATATGGCGATCTACATGATGCAGCATAATGTTTTGAGCGGAATTTCTTGTATATTCCCCAGTGAGTGCGTAACAGATGAGCCGCTGTTTATGTTGTTGTGCTATAAAATACTGCGATCGCCGATATTCGGGATGTCTTCGGACGAAGCACTCAATAGTATGCAACAAAGTTTGTGTCAAGAAAATGAGGGATTTCACGTTACCCTCAAGTACCACCAACGGTTACTGTCTGATCTTCGGCGCTTTTTTAATGACATTGACTACCTCTGGCCAGTCAATCGAGAAATGCGCCTGATGGACTCAGCAGCTAACATTGACCGGGCTATCCAAGCAAATATAAAAAGCTTTAAACAATTTGCTAAGTCCGTAGCCTAAACTACTCGATTTTTTCCGTTAGATACCATCATCATTTTCTGGGGCAGTGGATAGTACGCCACGGTCAAACTTAGACTATTTTCAGATGGAATTTAGTTGTAACAGATAGTAAGTATACATTCTGGAGCAAAAAATAATGTCACAACAGTTGCAAACAGCCGAATTAAACCAAAAAAAATCGCTCTCACGGGGCAATAAAACATTAATCGCAATTGAAAAAACATGTCGCAGTAACTTAGAATCAAACTATACAGAAAAAATAGAAGAACTCGAGAAAAGCTTTAAGTACGCTAAAAATAGCGATCACTATTGGAGCGAACCGGAACAATCCATATTATATGGCACCCCCCTTTATGAAGTTGCTTCTCCCTCTCAAAAAATAGCACTCAATCACCTGAATTGGTTTTTGGCATACCATAATATTGCTGCTGGGGAAAATGAGGTCATTACTTATAATCAAGTTACCTCCAGTGTTTTTGCTGCCATTGGCGGTTACGACACTATATCCCAGGAGTTGGATCTCGAAACTGAACAGGAGCGTTCTCACATTCACGCCTTTCACAAAATCGGATTTTTAACAACTAGAACGTTACTAGGGAAAGATGCCTTTAAAGCTCCCCTCAAAGGTAAATCGTACAAATTGAGAAAAAGGGGCTTAGCTAATGGTTCAAAGTCTTCAGATTCACAACATTTATACTTGAGTCTGAAAAATTTGCCCTGGTCAGAGTACCGAGATAAAACCTTGGGTTTCATCGCTAAAGGGATGTTGAGCAGTTCAAAACAATACTATTCTCAGTATTTGAGGGAATTAGAGCAGAAAAGCCCATCAATACCAGCGTCTGCTGGGGGATTTTGGGGAAGAGGATTAGCACCAAACTCTCGCTTACGGTTCTTGACCTTCAACTGGGGAGGTTCCCCTTTTATGGCGTGCCAATACTATGCCTTGCGCTACATTGCGAATATGGCCGTCAAAAATATAGAATTCACTATCTATAAATATTTACAAAAATTGCAAAAAAAAGGTGAATTTATCCCAAGTCCAACAGCCATTTCCTACTATCATTTGTTGGATGAAGCGTTTCACACCACAACGTCCCTGTTTCTTGGTAGAAACTTGTACAAAGAATTATCAAAACCAACGGCCTACGAAAAACTTATCGCTAATTGGACAATCTATTTAATTCAGAAAAATTTCCATAATGGAATTTCTGGTGCATCACCAGTATTGATGTCTAAAGATAACTTTTCTACGATTGATTTTGTTTATAAGGTCCTGAAATCACCTGTGTTTGGTATGTCCCAAAGAGAAGCGCTTGATTGGATGCAGCAGTGTTTCTGTCAGGAACACGAGGGATTTCATGTGGCTCTTAAAAACTACCAAAATCTCTTATCAAATAGTCGGCGTTTTTGTGAAGAGATTGATTACCTTTGGCCTGTCAACCGCGAAATGGGATTGATGGCAGCTGCTGGCTCAATTGACAAAGCCCTGCAAGCTAATCGTCAAACCTTGGATCAGTTTTCTAGATTGGTGACTAATTCGGTGGAGTAAGAGACATGGGAAACATACTCTAATGCTCCTAGATACCAACAACCAAACCATAATCATCTGATCTTAGTGCAGGATATTCCATCCTTGTTGAGTGGGCAGGGAGGAATGCCCGGAGCACTTTGATTGGGTAATCCAAAAAACGTTTAATCTTTGTATTGACTAGTAGTTTTAAACCGCGTAATTAAAGTATTTTCAATCATTCATTGAGTAAGTATTCATGATTTCAGACTCAACACCTATAGCAATTGTTGGCATTGGTTGTCGTTTTCCTCAGGCTGAAACACCACAAGAGTTTTGGCAACTTCTGCATGATGGGATAGATGGGATCACTCAGATACCTAAAGACCGATGGGATATTGATTCGTTTTATGAACCCGAACCGGCTACCCCAGGAAAAATGAATACCCGCTGTGCTGGTTTATTAGAACAAGTAGATGGATTTGAACCCAGCTTTTTTCGTGTTTCCTCCCGCGAAGCTAAGCAGATGGATCCCCAGCAAAGACTGATCTTGGAAGTGGCTTGGGAAGCCTTGGAAAATGCTGGAATAGCACCAGAACGATTAGCTGGTAGTCATACCGGGGTCTTTGTTGGTGTTAGCAACTCTGATTACTCTGTGCTTATGCCCAGAGATATTTCAGGCTTAGATGCATACAGTGGAACTGGAACAAACCCATCAATTATTCCTTGTCGCTTATCTTATGTGCTGAATCTGCGCGGACCAAGTCTGGCTGTGGATACCGCTTGCTCCTCATCTTTAGTAGCACTTCACTATGGCTGCCAAAGTTTGAAAACAGGGGAATCTGATCTGTGCCTGGTTGGAGGGGTGAACCTAATTCTTATGCCAGAGCCGACAATTATTTGCTCCCAGGCTAAGATGATGTCAGCAGATGGGCGTTGCAAAACGTTTGATCAAGCTGCGGATGGTTATGTTAGGGGAGAAGGATGTGGCGTTGTTGTCCTGAAGCGGCTGGCAGATGCAATCCGGGATGGGGATAATATTCGGGCAATTATTAGAGGTTCAGCGGTTAACCAAGATGGTCACAGTAATGGACTAACAGCTCCCAATGGTCCTTCTCAACAAGCAGTGATCCGGCAAGCCTTAGCCAATGCTGGGGTTAAACCAGCACAGATTAGTTATGTAGAAACCCACGGTACGGGAACCCCTTTGGGAGACCCCATTGAGGTAAATTCTCTCAAGGCAGTGCTGATGGAAGATAGGCAGCCCAATCAACCTTGTTGGATTGGTTCAGTCAAGACTAATATTGGTCATTTAGAATCTGCTGCGGGCATTGCAGGGTTAATTAAGGCGGTGTTGTCCCTACAACATGGTGAAATTCCACCCCATCTCCATTTGAACCAGTTAAACCCTTATATTAAAATTGCAAATACTCCTATTCAAATTCCTACTGAGCTTCAGCCTTGGTCAGTCCAAGAAGCACCCAGATTGGCAGGGGTTAGTTCCTTTAGTTTTGGTGGGACCAATGCCCATGTGGTGTTGGAAGAAGCGCCTTTAGAAATTAAAAAGTCAAAAGTCAAAAGTCAAAATTTACTAGAGCGTTCTTGTCATTTATTAACCCTATCAGCAAAAACAGAAGCAGCTCTCCAAGATTTAGTCCAGGGTTATCAAGATCACCTAAAGGCTAATCCCAACCTAGCAATGGCAGATATTTGCTTTACGGCAAATACAGGGCGATCGCATTTCGATTACCGCCTTGCTGTTGTGGTTGACTCAAGGGAGCAGTTGGTTGAGCAACTCAGTGCTTGGGCAGCCCATAAAGACACCACTGGATTGATCAGTGCTCAGGTGGAAAGCAAAAAGCCGCCCAAGATAGCCTTTTTGTTCACTGGTCAAGGCTCCCAATATCTCAACATGGGACGCCAACTCTACGACAGCCAACCCATATTCCGCCAAACTATCGAGCAGTGCAATGAAATTCTGCGCCCGGATCTGGAGCATTCCCTAATAGAGGTACTGTATCCTACTCAAGTAGAAGAGCAGTTTTCATCTATTTTAGACCAAACCGCCTATACCCAACCGGCCCTATTTGCCTTTGAATATGCCCTCTATCAACTTTGGAAATCCTGGGGTATTAAACCAAATGCCGTCATGGGGCATAGCGTTGGCGAGTATGTGGCTGCTTGTGTAGCTGGGGTTTTTAGCTTAGAGGATGGTCTCAAACTAATCGCCCATCGCGGAAAATTAATGCAGCAGTTGCCGTCTGGCGGTGAGATGGTTTCACTTTTGGCCTCACAGGAGCAGGTTAAAGACGCGATCGCACCATTGCATGATAAAGTAGCGATTGCGGCCATTAATGGTCCATTAAGTGTGGTGATTTCTGGAGCCAGTGAAGATATTGGTGCTATTTGTGACAAATTAGAAGCTGAGGGCATCAAGACCAAAAGGTTGCAGGTATCTCACGCTTTCCATTCACCGTTGATGGCACCGATGTTGGCAGAATTTGAAGCAGTAGCCAATCAAATCACCTACCATCAACCGACTATTCCACTAATATCAAATATTACAGGAGTGCGAGCCGACAAGAGCATTGCCACAGCCAACTATTGGGTAAATCATGTGTTAGAACCAGTCAGGTTTGCCCAAAGTATGGAGACCTTGCACCAACAAGGCTATGAAATCTTCCTAGAAATCGGACCGAAACCAATTTTATTAGGCATGGGGCGGCAGTGTCTCCCAGAAGAGTTTGGTGTGTGGTTGCCATCCTTGCGTCCGGGAGTAGCAGAATGGCAACAGCTCCTCTCCAGTTTAGGACAGTTATATGTACAGGGAGTCAAAGTAGACTGGGTAGCCTTTGATAGAGATTATACTCGTAACAAAGTAGCCTTACCGACATATCCCTTCCAAAGACAAAGGTACTGGGTAGAACAACTTCCAACCAAGCAACCAGCATCTTCTTCAGAAGTATTAACTCTATTGCAACAAGGGAACACCCAAGCCCTGCTGCAACAACTAGAGGCTAGCCCAACAGTTTGGGAAGCGAACACCCCAGAACAGGCAATAGAATCCTTAATCAAACTACATCAGCGACAAGTAGCTCAAGCATCTGTATCAGAGCTGCTGTTTCAAATTGAATGGCAAGTTCAACCCCCACTATCCCAAGACAGCCTACAACCAGGACAATGGTGGTTGCTTGCTGAGAACAAGGGTTTAGCCTCAGAATTAGCTGAGTATTTCACACAACAGGGCCATCAATGCCATTGGCTTGAGTCAGATCCCAGTCAATTGAGCAAGGAAAGGTTAGAAACAGTTCTGAGTCAACTGACTGAGAACCAGACTCTACCGCTTCATGGAATCATCTATTTGTGGAACTTGAACAAGCCTAGTGATGAATTGCCAGAAGATGGGGATTGGCAGACGAACTGGCAACAAAGTATCAAGCCCTTACTACAGCTGGTACAAGTAATCAGCCAACTACCGGGATTTCAGTCCAAACTGTGGGTAGTAACTCGCCAAGCCCAAGCCGTGGACTCTAACCCTGTGGCGATCAGCCAGACACCTCTGTGGGGTCTGGGGCGAGTCATTGCCCAGGAACAGCCCCAACTGTGGGGGGGATTAATCGACCTCGAAGAAAACCAGGAGCTGACGGTAGCCGCCCAACAGGTGTACACAGAAGTGGCAACCCAACCAGGAGGGCTCCAGGTGGCATATCGTCAGGGAAAACGCTATTGGCCTCAGTTAGTGCGCTACCCAAAAATCCCACCATCACTCAAGCTGAACTCACAAAGCAGCTATGTGCTCAGTGGGGGATTAGGAGCCCTAGGATTACAAATAGCCCAACGGTGGGTGGAACAGGGAGCCCGCAACTTGGTATTGCTAGGAAGGCGGGGAATCACCAATGAAATCCAACAGCAGAAAATAGCAGAGCTGGAGGCAGCAGGAGCCAAGATTCAGGTAGCAAGTATAGATGTCAGTAATTGGACACAGCTCAGACAAGCATGGACAGAATGGCAAAGCACAATGCCCCCTGTACGAGGGGTACTCCACGCTGCCGGGGTACTGGATGATGGTCTGCTAGAGAACCAAAGTTGGGAGCGTTTGGTCAAAGTGATGAGTCCCAAAGTGGAGGGAGGTTGGAACCTACATCGACTGACTCAGGATGAGAATCTCGACTTTTTCATCTGCTTTTCCTCAGCCGCTAGTGTGTTAGGTAGTGCTGCTCAGAGTAGCTATGCTGCTGCCAATGCATTTCTAGATGGTTTGTGTGCTTATCGTCGTAGTCTAGGTTGGCCAGGGTTGAGCTTCAACTGGGGACCATGGTCAGAAGTGGGTATGGCAGCACAGATGTCCCCAGCCCAAAAACAGCGATGGGCAATGATGGGAGTGAAACTGATTCAACCAGAACAGGGATTGCAAGTACTAGAGCAGCAGTTGGGAGCAGGGGGACAGCTAGGAGTGCTAGCTTTTGACTGGGAGGTGTTGAGTCAAAAGTTAAGTCCCACACAGCTGAATTTCTTCGCTCAGGTGCTACCACCAGAAGTGAAAGACCTGGTGCAATCAACAACCGAGAGGAGCTCTCAGTTACAGCAACAATTGTTGTTAGTCAGTGAGGCTCAAAGAAAACAGCTGCTGCGACAAACACTGCAAGAGGAAGTCGCTTGTGTATTAGGCTTACCACCGACAGACAAACCCGACCCAGAAGTAGGATTTTTCGAGCTGGGGATGGATTCATTGATGGCAGTAGAGTTAAGAAATCGACTTGGCCAGTTATTAGCAGTAAATCTACCATCAACCTTAACCTTTGATTTTCCCAACATCGAAAGACTAAGCGATTATATCATCTCAGAAGTATGGCAGCTAAGTTCAGGGGGTGCAGCTGATACTCAGTTGCCCCAGAAAAGAAGCGAGTGGAATGAACCCATAGCCATAATTGGCATGAGTTGTCGGTTTCCCGGAGGAGCATCGGACCCAGAAAAATTCTGGCAGTTGCTGCAAGGAGGAATCAGTGCCCGGGAAGAAATTCCTGCACAGCGGTGGAAGATTGAAGCCTACTACGACCCAGATCCAGATGCTCCAGGAAAGATGCTGACTCGTTACGGTCACTTTATCGAGGATGTAGAGCAATTTGACCCCAGCTTTTTTGGGATTTCCCCTCGTGAAGCACCGGCAATGGATCCCCAACACCGCCTACTGTTAGAAGTGAGTTGGGAAGCGCTAGAGCAAGCAGGGCAGGTGTTAGAGCGCCGGGATGAAGCATCTGTGGGTGTGTTTGTGGGCAATGATGGCCATGACTACGAACAGTTGCTCCAGCAGCACTTGCAGCAGTCCCCAGAGAGTCCCTTAGCCAACTATGTGGGCACAGGAACCCACATCTCCAGTGCCGCAGGTCGTTTGGCTTACAGTTTTGGGTTCACTGGACCAACAGTCACAATTGACACTGCCTGCTCCTCATCTCTAGTGGCAATTCATCAAGCCAGCAACAGTTTGCGACTGGGAGAATGTCAGATGGCTCTGGCGGGAGGAGTGAAACTGCATCTGACCCCAGACTCCTATATTGGGACTTCCAGAGCCAGAATGATTTCCGCCGATGGGCAATGTAAGACGTTTGATATCTCAGCAGATGGCTATGGACGGGGAGAGGGCTGTGGTATCGTACTGCTCAAACGTTTGAGTGATGCCCAGGCAGATGGAGACCGGATATTAGCACTGATTCGGGGTAGTGCAGTAAATCAGGATGGACCGAGCAGTGGGTTAACGGTACCCAATGGACTCTCGCAACAACGACTGATGAAGCAAGCCCTAGCTCAAGCACAGGTCAAGCCTAGTGAGATTAGTTATTTGGAGGCTCATGGTACAGGAACATCCTTGGGAGACCCGATAGAGGTAAATGCAGCCATGGCGGTGTTGGGAGAGGAACGTACTCCAGAGTACCCCCTATGGATGGCTTCGGTGAAGACGAACATTGGTCATTTGGAGGCAGCGGCGGGAGTCTCGGCACTAATCAAGGTGGTGTTATCCCTACAACATCGACTTCTGCCAGCTCATCTACACTTGCAGCAGCCCAATCCTAAGATTGACTGGCAGCCTTGGCTACAGATACCACAGGAACTGAAACCATGGGAGGTATCTGGTCGTCGATTGGCTGGAGTAAGTTCCTTTGGATTTACAGGGACGAACGCTCATGTGGTGCTCGAGGAAGCGCCATCTCTACCTGAAAACCCTCAAATAGAGTGGGAAAGACCATTACATGTATTGGGGCTATCTGCCAAGAATGAAGAAGCATTGTACCAGCTAACCCAGAGCTACATTCAACATCTAGAGAGCCATCCGGAGCAAGCCTTAGCGGATATTTGCTTCTCAGCTAACACGGGAAGGTTGTCATACAATCACCGATTGAGTCTGGTGGCAGGGACAACAGAGGAGTTGCAAGAGAAACTGAGGGCTTTCGGTACAGGGGAAGAAGCGAGTGGAGTAGCGAGTGGCAGAGAATCCCCCAGAGTGGCAATGTTGTTCACGGGTCAGGGTTCTCAGTATGTGGGAATGGGGCAACAACTGTATGAGACTCAACCAACCTTCAGAAATGCTATAGACCAGTGTGGGGAAATTTTGCAACCCTATTTAGACAGACCTCTACTGGAAGTTCTCTATTCGGTAGAAGCAGAGGAGTCTGTCTTGGAGCAAACAGGTTATACTCAACCGGCTGTGTTTGCTGTGGAATATGCCCTGTATCAGTTGTGGCAATCTTGGGGCATTAAACCGGATATCGTCATGGGTCATAGTGTGGGTGAATATGTAGCTGCAACTGTTGCAGGAGTATTCAGTGTAGAAGATGGTTTGAAACTAATTGCTGCCAGGGGCTCTTTGATGCAGAAATTACCGGCTGGTGGTGAGATGGTTTCAGTCATGGCCTCAGAATCTTATGTGACAGAAGCAATCGCTCCCCACCCAGAAATATCCCTAGCAGCTATCAACGGGCCAGAAAGTGTAGTCATTTCAGGGGACTCTATTGCCATCAAAGCCATGGTCAGTAGCCTAGAATCAGCCGGAATCAAAACTAAACAACTACAAGTATCCCACGCCTTCCATTCATCACTAATGGAACCGATGTTGGCAGAGTTTGAAGCACTAGCCCAGCAAATTACATACCATCAACCTAGGATTCCCATCATCTCTAACGTCACAGGAGCCCAAGCTGACAAGAGCATCGCCACCGCACAATATTGGGTTCGTCATGTGCGCCAACCGGTAAGATTTGCCCAAGGAATGAATCAGTTACACCAACAAGGCTATGAAACCTTCCTCGAAATCGGACCCAAACCAATATTATTAGGGATGGGGCGTCAATGCCTAGCAGAAGAGGTAGGTCTGTGGTTGCCATCATTACGTCCGGGAGTAGATGAATGGCAACAAATGCTCTCTAGTTTGGGACAGTTTTATGTACAGGGAGCTAACGTAGATTGGTCAGGATTTGACCAAGATTACAGTCGTCAGAAAGTCTCCTTACCAACTTATCCCTTCCAAAGACAACGGTATTGGGTGCAAACTGCTGAGGGTTGGGATGCCAAAGCCATTTCGGCAATCAAACTCCATCCCCTGATTAATCAAAAATTCCAATCTCCCTTATCAAAAGAAATCTTTTTCGAGTCTGACTTTAGTACCACTACCCTACCCTTTTTAGCAGACCATCGTATTTATGACCGGGTAGTAGTTCCTGGTGCCAGCCACATTTCCCTGTTGTTAGCAGCAGCATCGCTAACCTTGCCCACAACCGCATGTCAACTGGAAGATATTCTCTTTCCCCAAGCTCTAGCCATTCCGGAGCCAGGAGTAAGAAAGGTTCAAGTAGCTTTGACTCCCAGCGATAGCTCCTATACATTTCAAGTAATTAGCTTTGACGACTCTTTAGACTCACAGACTAATGGGGTTTCAAAAAATGGTAAACAAGTCGGTTCTTGGGCTGTTCATGCTACAGGAAAATTTGCTACTACCAAGACTGAACAATCACTAATATCCCCTCAAGAGGTTCAAGCTCGTTGTACTCAAAAAATAGAGGGTACAGAAATTTACCAGTATCTCTGGGAGAGACAAATTAAATTAGGAGAGAGTTTCCGCTGGATTGAGCAGCTATGGTTAGGAAACGGAGAAGTTCTTGGTCAACTGAGAGTACCCCAAACAGTGCTGGATGCAACAAAATATCAACTACATCCAGCTTTGATTGACTCGTGCTTTCAGTCAGTTGCAGCACTTATTGTAAATCTTTCCGACGACAAGAATGAGACTTTTGTACCGTTTAGGGTAGAGAAATTTACTTTCTATAATCCTCCTCAGCCTGGATCGCTTTGGTGCTATACTCGTGGCTCGAAAGACCAACAATCAGACGAAAAATTCAAAGCCGATATACAATTATTTGACCAACAAGGACAGCTGGTAGCTCAGGTCACTGGTTTTGAATCGAGGAAAGCCAATCCTGAAACCTTGCTGATGACTCTGGATGAAGATTTGAGTAATTGGTTTTATCAAATCAACTGGCAAGCCCAACCCCTATTATCAACTTCGGAATCTACTCCTGAACATCAAACAGGTAATTGGTTAGTATTTACTCTCACTAGTGAATTGGCAGAGCTTATTGGAGAGGAGTTACAGCAAAAGGGAGACAACTGTATTTGGGTATCTCCAGGGTCAGAGTACAAAAAATTAGATGCTCAACATTATCAAATCAACCCCACTGTTGCTGAGCAATTCCAACAACTGCTGCAAGATAATGCTGAGATTAAAGGTATTGTGCATTTATGGGGTGTCAATGAAACAATCGAATCTGTGAATGAGTTACAAACAACCCAAGAACTAGGTTGTGCTACAGTAGTGCATTTAGTGCAAGCCTTAATTCAAGCTGGACTAACTCACCTACCGCCGATGTGGTTAGTCACGATGGGCACTCAGAGTGTATTCGATCAAAAAGAAGTGGTGCAACCTCAACAGGGCTCTCTCTGGGGACTAGGGCGAGTTATTCGCCTCGAACATCCAGAATTAACCTGTTGCCGAGTTGACTTAGACCCCAAATCCCCTGTTTCTGAAACCATCCCCAAATTGGTAGAGCAACTGTTGTCTTATGATCACGAAGACCAGATTGCCATGCGTCAAGGAGTTCGTTATGTCCCCCGATTAGTAAGACAACAACAGCACAAACTCACCTCACAACAACAATTGCCTATACCAAAGAATCAACCATTGCAATTGAAGTTGTCGGAATACGGACTGATAGACAACCTCAACTGGGAACCAATGCAGCGTCGTTCTCCAGAAGCTATGGAAGTAGAAATTCAAGTCAAAGCAGTTGGCTTAAACTTCCGAGACGTACTCAATGCTCTAGGATTACTCCAAGAATATTACGCCGAAGTATTGAGTATTACCAGTGTAGAGCAACTGACCCTGGGATTGGAATGTGTAGGCGTTATTACATCAGTGGGAGAGGGTGTCTCCCAATGGCAGGTAGGAGATGAAGTGATGGCTTTGGTTCCTAACGGGTTCAGCAGCTTTGTCACCACTGCTGCTGAGCTGGTTATAGCGAAACCGAAACAGATGAGTTTCACCGAAGCAGCTACCCTCCCCTTAACATTCCTCACCGCCTATTATGGGTTGCAGCACTTAGCCAAGATTAAACCAGGAGAGCGGGTGTTAATACACGCAGCAGCAGGAGGAGTAGGACAAGCAGCAGTACAAATAGCTCACCTGGCAGGAGCCGAGATCTTTGCTACCGCCAGCCCGAGTAAATGGGAATTTCTCAAATCCCTGGGTATCAAACACATTATGAACTCCCGCACCCTAGATTTTGCCGACGAAATTCTGAATTTGACTCAGGGAGAAGGCGTCGATATTGTCCTCAACAGCCTCAATGGAGAGTTCATTGACAAGAGTTTTGCCGTGTTAGCTCCTCAAGGACGGTTTGTAGAGATTGGCAAAATTGGCATTTGGAACCAACAACAAGTCCAACAGAAACTACCCAATGTTGATTACTTCCCCTTTGATATCGGAGAGGTAATGGCACAACAGCCTGAGGTAATTGCCCAACTTTCAGAGGAATTAACCCAGCAATGGAATGGAGGAAAGCTTCAAGCCTTACCTCATAAAGTATTTCCCAGTAAAGAAGTAACAGCAGCCTTCCGGTATATGCAGCAAGCCAAGCATATCGGCAAGGTAGTGGTGGAGATGCCACAATCGACAGGTGAGCCAAAGTCCATCCAACCAGAAGGAAGTTATTTGATTACCGGAGGATTGGGAGCCTTAGGATTGGAAGTAGCCCAATGGATGGTAACTCAAGGAGCGAGAAATATCCTATTAATGGGGCGTCGTGCTCCCAAGGAAACTGCACAAAAAATCATTGAGGAGTTGGAAACAGCAGGAGCCAATGTCAATGTTTTGTTAGGAGATATCTCGATTGAAGAAGATGTGGCTAAGATTTTCCAGCAGATACAGGCATCATTACCCCCACTCAAAGGAGTGATTCATGCAGCCGGGGTATTGGATGATGGCTTAGTGCAAAACCTCAGTTGGGAGCAGTTTACTAAAGTGATGGCACCAAAAGTTGCAGGGACTTGGCATTTACATCAACTCACCCAAGATTTACCCTTAGATTTCTTTGTTTGTTTCTCGTCGATGGCTTCGATGTTGGGTTCACCAGGTCAAGGAAACTATGCCGCAGCTAATGGTTTTATGGATGCAGTAGCCCATTATCGTCGAGGTCAGGGATTACCAGGATTAAGCATTAACTGGGGAGCATGGGCAACAGCAGGAATGGCAGCTCGTTTAGCAAAGGAACATCAAAATCGAATGCAGAGTAGCGGGGTAGTGGCCATTCAACCCGAATCAGGAATGCTTGCATTAGGTTCATTGTTATCAGGGTCTCAAAGCCAAGTAGGGGTATTCCCAGTTAATTGGTCGGAGTTTTTTAGGCAGATGCCAGGATTGGGAAAGCTCCCATTTTTAGAAACTTTTACCACAAAAACGGTAGAACAGAGTCAGAACAATCAGATTCTAGAACAGCTAAATCTAGCTTCAGAAGATAAGGAAAAAGAAAAGCTACTGACCTCTTATGTCCAAAGCAAAATTGCTCATATTATGGGTATGAACCTCTCTCAAATAGAGTTAGAAAAATCTCTAACTATGATGGGACTTGACTCATTGATGGCTGTGGAATTACGAAATCAGATTCAAACTGAGCTGCTAGTGGATATTCCGGCTACCAGATTTATGGAAGGAATCACCATTGTAGCTCTAGCAACTGAGATTAAACAACAACTGATAATTAAAACAGATAAAAATCAAACTATTGAATTAAATAATCAAGGGCAACTTGAGCCAGATAACGTCAAAGATAGTAATTGGATAGAGGTAGAACTATGAACTTAGTAGAATTTTTACAAAATATCTCTCTCAAAGGGGTAAAATTATGGTGTGATGGGGAAAAATTGCGTACGGGAGGTTCCCAAGAGGTATTAACTCCCGATGTTATTGCTCAACTGAAGCAGCACAAAACTCAAATTTTACAATTACTCCAGGAACAGCCAGATATATTGCAAGTATATCCTCTGTCCTACGGTCAAAAGAATATCTGGTTTTTATGGCAACTAGCACCTCAGGGTCATCATTATAATTTATCATTTGCAATTCGCATTTACTCCCAAGCAGATATAATTACTTGGCAGCAAACTTTTAAAGTGCTAAGGCAACGCCATCCGCTACTGCGGAGTACCTTTCCGAAAGTCAGCGAACAAGCAGTTTTACAGGTGCATCAAAATCAAGAGTTAGACTTCTTGCAAATTGATGCTACTACCTGGAGTGAAGATGAACTGCACAAAAGAGTGACAGAAGCTCATCGACATCCCTTTGACTTGGAAAAAGAACCAGTAATGCGGGTCAGGTGCTTCACTTGCTCAGAGCAAGAGCAGGTTTTATTGTTAACGATACACCACATTGCTTGGGATGGCTGGTCAATGAATTTGATTATCAAAGAACTGCCACAACTCTACCAAGCTCAACGTGCTGGTGTAGAGGCATCTCTACCAGAACTGAAGCACTCTTACCAAGATTACGTTCGTTGGCAAAGGGAGTTAGTAGAGAGTCAAGAAGGAGAAAGCCTCTGGGACTATTGGCAACAAAAACTGGCTGGAGAATTACCTGTATTAAACTTGCCCACAGACAGAAAACGGCCGCCAATACAGACCTATAACGGTGGTAGCTACCCTTTCAAGTTATCTGAAAAGCTGACTCAGCAACTGAAGACACTGGCTCAAAAAGAAGACGTAACTCTTTACATGCTCCTGTTAGCTGTTTTTCAAGTGCTTCTATCTCGTTACAGTGGTCAAAAGGATGTCTTAGTGGGTTCTCACACTTTTGGCAGAAGTAAAGCAGAGTTTGCCCCCATCGTGGGTTACTTTGTTGATTCAGTGGTGATGAGGGCAGATTTGTCAGGGAATCCTTGTTTTACAGACTTCCTCTCCCAAGTGCGCCACACAGTGCTTGAGGCACTAGCTCATCAAGATTATCCCTTTGTGTTATTGGTAGAACGGTTACAACCACCGCGAGACCCCAGCCGTTCCCCCATCTTCCAAGTTTCTTTTCTACTACAGAACTTCATCCAACAGCAATCTCAAGATATAAGAAAGCTGTTAACTAACAGAACAAAAGCTTTAGTAGATTGGGGAGGGCTTAAGGTAGAACCGTTTATATTGGATCAGTATGAAAGTCTGTTCGATTTGTTACTAGAAATGGTCGAAGAAGACTCTTATGTAACTGGTGTTTTAAAATACAATACTGACCTATTTGATGAGCATACTATTGCCCGAATGGCTGATCATTTTGAAAATTTGTTAGCCTTGATTGTGAGTAATCCAGAGCAGAGAGTAGGACAACTTCCTCTGCTAAGTGAAGCAGAAAGACAGCAGTTGTTAGTAGAGTGGAACAATACTAAAATAGATTACCCTACAGACAAATGTATCCATGAGATATTTGAAGCTCAGGTAGAAAAAAACCCTGAAGCAGTAGCAGTAGTATTTGAAGAGCAAAAGCTGACTTATTCTGAGTTGAATAGCAAAGCCAACCAACTCGCTCGCTACTTACAACATTTAGGAGTAAAACCAGAAGTTTTAGTAGGAATTTGCTACGAGCGCTCTGTTGAGATGGTAATTGCTTTATTAGCCACACTCAAAGCTGGAGGAGCTTATGTGCCAATCGACCCTAGTTATCCACCGCAACGGTTGGCTTATATGCTGGCAGACGCAGAGGTATTAGTGTTGTTGACAACTCCAGCACTGATGAAATTAATGCCAGAACATCAGGCACAGCTAGTTTGTTGGGAACAAGATGGGGAAGCTATTAGTTCACAGAGTATAGAGAATCCATTCAGTGGAGTCAATTACCAGAATTTGGCTTATGTTATCTATACCTCAGGCTCCACAGGAAAACCTAAAGGAGCAATGAATACCCACGGCGGGATTTGCAATCGTTTGTTGTGGATGCAAGATGCATTTAGCTTAACATCATCGGATAAGATTCTGCAAAAAACTCCATTCAGTTTCGATGTCTCAGTATGGGAATTTTTCTGGCCATTATTAGTGGGAGCAACTTTGGTGGTGGCGAAACCAGAAGGACACAAAGATAGTGGTTATCTCAGGGACTTAATTGCTCAAGAACAGATAACTACACTCCATTTTGTACCTTCAATGCTCAAAGTGTTTTTACAAGAAGATAAGTTAGAAGATTGCAGTAGTCTCAAGCGAGTCATTTGTAGTGGAGAAGCTTTATCAGTTCAAGTCCAGGAAAAATTCTTTGAGAAACTAGGGTGTGAGTTGCATAATCTCTATGGACCCACAGAAGCAGCGATCGATGTGACTTGGTGGCCATGTGTGCCAGATAAACAGCAGAAAATAATTCCCATAGGTCGCCCCATAGCTAATATACAAATGTATATCTTAGACCAACATCAACAACCAGTGCCTATTGGAGTAGCAGGAGAATTACACATCGCAGGTGCAGGTTTAGCCAGAGGTTACTTAAAACGAGAGGAATTAACACAACAAAAATTTATTCCCAACCCCTTCGACCAATCCCAAGATACTGAAAAATCCAAACTTTATAAAACAGGAGATTTAGCTCGATATTTACCAGATGGGAATATAGAGTTTTTGGGTCGCATAGACCACCAGGTAAAGATGCGGGGTTTTAGGATTGAGTTAGGAGAAATAGAATCTGCCATAGAAGAACATCCAGGGGTAGAAGAAACATTAGTAACACTCAGAGAAAATCAAGTAGGACAGCAGCAGTTAGTGGCGTATATAGTGCCGAATTATAAGGGAAGTAGACAAGTAAAACAACTGCTGCAATGGGAACAAGAAGGAAGACTAAAAACTGGTTACCAGTATCACTTACCTAATGGCATGGTAATCGTTCATCTAAATCAAAATGAAACCGACTTTTTGTACCAAGAGATATTTGAAAATGCGGAATATTTTCAGCATGGAATAAGGATTAATGAAGGAGATTGTATCTTTGATGTAGGAGCAAATATTGGGATGTTCAGTCTGTTTGCATCGCAACAGGTGAAAGATTTAGAGATATTTGCGTTTGAACCAATACCGCCAGTGTTTAAAGTACTGGAAATGAACACAGAGCTGTATATTTCAAAGGTAAAGCTATTTGAATGTGGTCTATCAAACCAAACCAGAATGGAGACCTTTACCTATTACCCAGAGAATTCAGTAGTGTCTGGACTATACGCAGACCAAAACCAAGAACAAGAAATGATGAAAACGTTCTTGAGCAACAAACAAAAGGAGACTGGGGAAAAAAGCAAATTATCGAGTCAAGAACTCGAACAAGTGAGTAGCTATATGTTCCAAACACAGCAACAAGTTAATTGCCAGTTAAGAACCCTATCAGAAGTAATAAGAGAGCAGGGGGTGGAACAGATAGATTTACTCAAAATAGATGTAGAAAAAAGTGAGTTAGAGGTGCTAGAAGGTATTGAATCAGAGGATTGGTCGAAAATCAAACAGATAGTAGTGGAAGTGCATGATATAAATGGCAGATTAGCGGCAGTGGAGGAGTTGCTAAAAGCTCAAGGATATCAGCTAAAAATCCAGCAAGAAACTTTCTTAGAAAAGACGCAGATATATAACATCTATGGATTACGTCAGTGGGGTAGCAAAGAAATTGATAGCCAGAGAAGCAAGCAAGTATCAAAAAACCGAGAACTATTAGAGAATCAACTCGACAGTTGGCAAGAAGTATTTAATGAAAGAATTCATTCAGAACTAGGACAATTCACTGACCCGTTTTTCAACATTGCTGGTTGGCGCAGCAGTTACGACAACCAACCCATACCAGTAGAGCAAATGCGCATCTGGGCAGGGGATATAGTAACTCAAGTCTTAGCCCAGAAACCAGAGAGTGTGTGGGAAATAGGTTGTGGTACAGGAATGCTGCTATTTCAAATCGCACCCCAGACACAAAACTATTATGGTACAGATATATCCAATGTTTCATTAGAATACATCAAACAACAAATAGAACAGGAACCAGACAAATATGGTGATGTTTCCTTAGCACAGAAACGAGCGGATAACATGGCTGATATAGCAGATAACAGTTTCGATGTTGTATTGCTGAGTTCCATAGTTCAGTATTTCCCTAGTGTTGAGTATCTGTTGCAAGTAATAGAAGAAAGTATCAGGGTAGTCAAACCAGGAGGGATGATTGTCTTAGGGGATATCCGCAGTTTCCCATTAATGAGAGCCTTTCACAGTTCGGTGCAACTATATCAAGCAACTCCCTCATTGTCACGACAACAACTCTTAGAAAAGATAGACAGACAAATGGAGGAGGAGAAAGAGTTGTTAGTGTCACCAGAGTTGTTTGTAGCTCTTAAAGAAAAACATCCAGAAATAACTCATGTACAAATCCGTTTACAGAGGGGAACAGAACACAATGAACTGAATAAATATCGCTATAGCGTACTGTTGCATATAGAGGCACAACCAGGAAAAGTAATAACACCGACTGTAGAAAGTGGAGCTTCTCTGAGTGTTCAACAGATAGAAAATTATCTGCGAGACAAAGGGCCAGAATCAATTTGCTTTAGTGGTTTAGTCAATGGCAGAGTAGCTAATGATGTAGATTTGGTAGAGTTGCTATCACAGCCAGAATCAAAACAGAATGTGCAGCAGTTGAGGCAGTTTTTAGAGTCAAAGCCAGTAAATGGCATCGACCCAGAGAGGCTACATCAACTGAGTTCGGATAATGGGTATTCTCTAGAGTTGTGTTGGTCAGCAGAAGGTAGTCCCGAATTGATGGATGGGGTATTTGTGCGCAGTGAGTTAGCCAAAGAAGGGATAGTGTTAACACCGCTCACTCAAAAATCGGTGGCAGCAAGTAACTGGAATAATTATGGGAATAATCCCTTGAGTTCTCAGTTCAGAAAGGAACTGATACCGCAGTTGAGAGAGTATCTACAGTCGCGGTTACCAGAGTATATGGTGCCATCGGGGTTGATGGTGTTGTCGCAACTGCCTCTGACTCCCAATGGCAAAGTAGACCGTAAGGCATTGCCAGCACCAGATTTCGTCAGTAGTCTGTCAACGGAGTATGTGGCTCCACAAACGGAAACACAGAAGGTCTTAGCAGACATTTGGGCAGAAGTGTTGGGTATAGAAAAGGTGGGTATACACGATAAATTCTTTGAGTTGGGAGGACATTCCCTATTAGCTATCCAAGTAATCTCTCGTGTGCGAGCAGCTTTCTCAATAGAACTTAAGCTACAGGACCTATTTGAATCACCCACCGTAGCAGGAGTGGCCCAAGCTATTGAGAAGAGAAACGATGGTACACAGGTTACTAATCAAGTTAAGGACTTGAGGGCTGAAGTAATCTTAGACTCCAAAATTCAGAATCAGTCTGTAGCTTTTGAAGATATAACTGAGCCGAAAAATATCTTTTTGACTGGAGCAACAGGCTTTTTGGGAGTTTATTTACTCTCTGAACTCCTCGAACAAACTCAAGGGAATATATATTGTCTCGTACGTGCCACCTCTTCTGAGAAAGGTAAGCAGAGACTGCAAAGAGCCCTGGAGTCGTATAGCCTATGGAATGAAACCAAAAGCTCAAGAATTATTCCAGTTATAGGAGAATTGTCGGCTCCACTATTGGGTCTTGACGAGTCACAGTTTAACCATCTAGCAAGTCAGATGGATGTCATTTATCATAATGGTGCTTGGGTAAATTTTGTCTACTCTTACTCAGTTTTGAAGCCAGCTAATGTTCTCGGAACTCACGAAGTCTTGAGATTGGCTAGCCAAACCAAAATTAAGCCGGTACATTTTATCTCTACTATGTCGGTTTTCTCCTCATCTGCCTATTCTGACAAGCAAGTAATTTTTGAATCAGACTCCCTCGACTATACCCCAGACAACGATGATGGCTACGCTGAAAGTAAATGGGTAGCAGAAAAATTAGTTATGGAAGCTCGTGACCGAGGATTGCCCGTATGTATATACAGGCCAGGGAGAATAACAGGACACAGTCAAACAGGCTTCTGTAATACAGAAGATCTATTTTCTCGAATGATTAAAGGCTGTATCCAGCTAGGAGCAGTGCCAAATCTTGAAGGCGTTTTCAGCGACATAGTACCTGTAGACTATGTAAGTAAGGCGATTTTTAATATATCACAACAGAAAGAATCTCTAGGAAAGGCTTTTCACATGGTCAATCCTAATGACATCTATGTAAACGAGGCTTTCAACATGATCCGTTCTTGGGGATACCCCATTGAACAGATGGATTATGAAAAGTGGCGAACCAAACTAATTTGTCAAACAGAAAATAGCAATGAAAACGCACTGTATCCTCTTTTGTCGCTTTTTTCAGAAGAACTACCAGTAAATGCGGAAATGCCGAGATACGACTGTAAACATACAATACATGGACTAGCTGACACTGATATAGTCTGTCCATCCGTAGATTCCAAATTATTGAACACCTACTATTCTTATTTTAAGAGTAGCGGCTTCTTGAACGCGCCACAGTAGGGCATTCCTTTCCTAGAGGCGCACGCCAGTCAGGTGTCTTGAAGTTCAATGGATTGACTTTGGGGGACGACAAGTCCCCCATAAACTTTTTTCGGTGGTGGTGCATAGTAATGGTATGGGAAGTGTGGGAAAAAATATATATTTTCACCATTACTATGCAGGAGAACCCCCAGCCAAACAACCAAAATTCCTAGTCTGACATTTCAGGGTGCAGAATGTAGGTGTAATTCGATTTTAACTAGCCCAGGGCGATATTTTTCCCTTGCTAGCATCAACCAGGTAGGACAGGAAGCTATCTACTAAAGTCTCCATCGTCTCCTGGCTGATTGCAGGCTTAGAAAAGGGGAAATGCAAAAACATTTTTCCCTCAAAAGTTGTAACATTAGCAAGTACAATACCCCCAAACATGGCTTGTGCTGAAGCAAAACTGATTTCTGAGAGTTCAAATTGACCGTAAACTCTGGGAATATTTACTCGACCAATATTGGAAATAGCCACTGTCTGAGGGGCTTGATCTCGGCGGGTGAGCCCCAACTCGAACATCTTCTTATACATCAAAACTCCGGTGAACATATCGCCACGCTTTAAGCCAACTTCCACTTGTTGTCTCACTTCCCGTGCTAATTTCCAGAAGGAGGTATTTGTGTCGAGAGTGTGAAATGACGTTATGGAGCTAACCAGTAAGACCATGTTTTTATTGTCGATCACTGGTTTCAAGTGTTTACGCAGATCAACAGGAATCCAACAGGACACATATTTTTTCTTTCCTGATCCGATTTTTATGGCTGTGGCAAATATCAGCGCCGCACATAAAGCAGCTTGTACTGTTGTCTTTTCTTGACGGCAACGTAGAATCAGCTCTTTGGTAACCTCCGCATCTAACTGTCTATAAACATTGCCAGTACGTCGTAACTCAAGAGGTACAGTCTTCTCAAAACTCAAGCCTTTTGGTTGGCGCCAAATATTTTTGAACAGAAGTCGCAGAATAAACAACAGCTTGTTGATATTACCCCTAAAGCCTTTTGTTGATGGAGGTAATAACTCATCTACAGGGGGAAGTGTCGGTAAGTTAGGCACTGGCACGACTGGTTCACCAGAGATAATTTTCGAGCAGTAGGTCAAGATTTCTGAATATAACTCGATACTCGATAAAGCATCTGAGATGGCGTGGTTTATTTTGATAATCAGATAGCTAGGATTGTTTTCAGAGTACTCCCGCCCTTGCACAAGTACAGCTCGCAATAGCACTTCACTACTCTCAATTTGGGTGTTTAGTTCTTCTAGAAGGGTTTCTTGCCATTGTCTAGAGTTTTGCGTATCTACAACCCGCAAAGGGATCTTTTTTGCACCCGTTTCAAAACGGAGATTATCCACGTCACCGACGATACGAGAATTAAGTCGAGGGTGATGAGTTTGGACAATATCAAGGGCCTGTCTCACAATTTCTTGATTCAGGGGGCCTAAAATGCGCCCGATAATTACTATATTGAATGAGCTATTCAAGCGATTTACTATTTCCATCACTTGCTCTACAGCACAGAGTTTTCTATTATCAATCATGAATATCTCCTCTTTGACCTCTGTTCCTTCCTCAATTCTGGGTTCTTGCAAAAAAGAGTCTCAGGGATTTGCATTAATGAGACTTTAGCAAGCATATAGTAAAGATAGCAATTTGGGATAAAAAAGCCGAAATAATCACAAAAAATAGAATTGTCATTACCGAATATAAAACTAGAGTACTTGCCAGCATATTGAAGTTACGGCGGTTTGCATAACTATCAAGTACACAGGATTTTATCCTTCTTTCCTCTTCCCTGCGCCCTGCGCCCTGTTCCCTGCTCCCTAAAAACCCATAAATTTGTACCTAAGCTGTTCGTCGAAGGTCGGGTCATTGGTCAGCACATTGTATTCCTGACCATGATGGACTTTTAGTTCACCATCAATGTATTCAAAGATCGCTGAATCCCCACTTGGATCCGAGAGCGACAGGTGAAGTGCAAACTCCAGTGGTCCCATAAGTAGTTGAAGCGGTTCCGGCAGCGGGGAGAGAAGCCCTTCCGACACGAGCTCATTAAAGGTGGTTGTGACGATCTGTAAGGGTTGTGCTTCCAGCCCTTGAACTGCCTCTTCAACGGTTGCATAATTATCAAGGACATATTGACCCCAGCCTCCAAGGGACAAGGTTTTCTCACCTGGTTCAATATCACCGTATTTCGTCTTTTCCAAAAAGAGGAGATTGGCAACGAGACCCTGATCGTTTATACCATCAACGGTGGCGATGTCATAGCTCGAGGTAACGATACTGCCATATTTCGAAGTCCATGTGATTGAGTTGGTACCAGCCCCACCATTACGCTTCATGCCTTTCGGAAAGACCCAGAGGTTAGCATCGGGGTCCTGAAACCAGTCCATACTGCGCGCAGTAATTGGTCCGTTTGAACTCCCATGGTAGACTAACCGACTACAAGCCTGAGCCGATGGAACTACTGCCATGGACAGGATAGTAATAAATACAACAAATATAGTTGCTAGCTTCTTGATGATCAAATTATGCTTCTTGATCATTAAGTTCAATACTCCCGAAATTTTTTTGAATCCAGAACGAAGACAATGCAAGGATTGCAGGCTACTTGCCTTAATTTTTTTAATTGTCTACCCAGGGCTAAATTACCAAAGATTGCTTTATCAAGCAAATAATTACCCTGTAAGCCTTACAGCTACTTTACTATAAGTGTCCGGACTATTTTGACATCCTCTCAGGCAGGGCTATTTCATTCTAATTGTAATCGGAATATGGTATAAAGAGCGCGCAAATTCCCTTTAATGCATCTACTCCCGTGTCTCAAATCGCAATTATAGAAGCCAAAGCTTGACTAGAAGATCCTCGTCGTCGTGCCGGACAGCGCCACACTCTTCCACTGTGCCTAGCGCTATTTACTTTGGCCATGCTCCTTTGGAGCCGCCAAAGGCGAACGCTGCAGGAAATAAAGGATTTTTAGCAATTGGAGATTGGATGTAAAGTTACCGTGAAGAGTTAATTGACTATCTCTTACCTCCGAAAAACAGGCTTCCAACTTAGGCGTACTGTACGTCGTGTCTTATTGTATATTAATTACGAAGAGTATTCGATGTGCCTTGCGCGCATTCTTCAATGTACAACCAGCTTGTGGAGAAACCATTGGCTTAGACGGGTTTTGTCCTTAAAGGTTCATATCAGATTGAAAACGATAATCCCAATTCCGACTCCCACCCAGCAATTATGTTGGTCAGTTCTTACATTGTTGAGCGGGGCTTGATTTTAGAACCCTTTGAAGTTGATGCCAAAACCAACGAAATTAAAGCTTTACCAGAGAAGCTTTACGAAACTGGCTCTAAAAGGAGTTGTCAATGCCATAGATGCTATTAATACCCAAAAAAAACTTGTGAATTGATCGTCAACAGTGGCAAGGATTATATAGCTGCTTTAAAAGGTAATCAACGAAGTCTGTTTCAAGATGTTAAAAAAAATTTTATACCCGAATTGACTTGTGCTCAAATAAACAAAGGACATGGTCGAATCGAAAAGCGATGCAGCGCGGTCTTGGGGGTTTCCCCCACTCGCTATTGCATCAAGACAGCGCAATGTTAGTATTTGTCAAAATCTTGATTGTATCCGTCCTTGGCCTGGACTAACCACTTTGATTCAAGTTCAATCAGAACGACAGGTGTTTACACATAATGTAATTGAAGTTACTACTCAGACTCGTTATTAGATTTCTTCTTTAAGTTTAACAGCCCAAGAATTTGCTGAACGTATCCGTGGATATTGGGGTGTCGAGAATAAAGTACACTATGGAACGAGATGTTACTCTTTGGCGTTGATAAATCCAGAATTCGCACTAACCCTCTGCCTAAAATTTTTACGCTCCGCTCGCAATTTTACACTCAATTTATACCGTGACCACATGGAAAGAAAACATGGCACAAGCTCAACGACTCTGTTCTTTTGGTCTAGACACGCTTAAGCAACTTTTTAGAATGAAATAGCCCTGCCTCTCAGGCCTTTTAGCGTTAGCGAAGCTCCTCTGAAAGAGGCAGGTACGGAGATTCTTACTGAGCCCTAGCTTTTCAGTGGATTGACGTTTCATTGGGTGCTGCTACCTTGACAGTAGTCCTACGCTTCCCTTTACGTCTATTTAATGTCTCAGATTGCCAACCCGCGACAATAATACTATAGCATATTTCTTCCCAGTTAATCAATCAAAAAGTTGCCCGCTTATGGATATATTTTTTGTAAATAAAATTGACAAATATATTGACAAAAATAAATTGACGTTATCCGTATAACAAAAAAAACTTGACGTCCTACGTTCTATAAACTTTGTATGGGTAAAGCCTGTTGCCAAAAAGGAGCGAAACATCGTGATATTTAGAGATAATAAAGGGGTAATCATGTTAATTTAGGATTAGTAGATAATTTTAATTTTCAGGTTGATCTGGGGTATTTTCATAGGGGTATATATCATAAAAATGCTCCTATAAAGAATTATAAAATAGGAGTAAATTTTAGCTATTCATGATTCAACAAAATTGAATTATATAGCGTTTTTCGCAGTTATGATGTACAGTATGTCACGAAACACAGAATTGAACATCGAATGCAGCGATCGCATAACTATACCCAGCAGCCAAAGGAAGAAGACTACAGCGAAATTATTGATGTGCGCTCCCCAAGTGAGTTTGCTGAGGATCATATGCCAGGTGCGATTAATCTACCTGTGCTCGATGATCAGCAACGGGCTAAGGTAGGGACTATCTATAAACAAGTGTCTTCCTTTGAAGCTCGTAAAATTGGTGCCTCTCTAGTTGCTGGGAATATCTCTCGACATCTAGAAAGTCACTTTGCTGCTTTGGATAAAAATTACCATCCCTTGGTCTATTGTTGGCGGGGTGGACAGCGTTCCCAGAGTTTGGCAGCAGTGTTAGTTCAAATTGGCTGGCAAGTTACAGTTCTCGACGGGGGATACAAAACCTATCGAGCTTATGTAAGGGAAGAATTAGAACAGTTGCCACAACAGTTTACTTACCGGGTATTGTGTGGACTAACCGGTAGTGGAAAAACCCTGATCTTGCGGCAACTTGCTCAGCGAGGTGTCCAAGTGCTGGATTTAGAAGAGTTAGCCAATCATCGAGGTTCCCTGCTCGGTCAAGAGTGGGAAGGTGAACCATTATCTCAACCATCCCAAAAATGGTTTGAATCCCTGCTATTGGAAAAATTGCAACACTTTGATGTCGATAAGCCAGTATGGGTAGAAGCAGAAAGCAATAAGATTGGACAAATTTATTTGCCTCATTCAGTATGGCAAAACATGAAGGATGCTAGCTGTGTGGAAGTTGAGTTACCCCTGGCACGTCGAATTGAATGGTTGTTGCAAGAGTATCCTCACTTGGGTACTAACCCTGAGTTTTGCAAAGGTAAGCTAGAGTGTCTAAGGTCTCGCTATGGCTGGAAAAAAATTAACCAGTGGTATGAGATGATTGATAGGGGTCAAGGTCATGCTTTGGTAGGAGATTTGCTTGAAACTCATTATGATCCAGCTTACCGCCGCTCGATTAGTAAGTGTTATGGAAATGTAGAATTTACCTTACCGATTGTGGATTTATCAGATCAGAGTGTTCATAATTTTGTCAATAGTTTAGTGTCTTTGACGGAATTATCCTAAACTAAAACGCATTAAAAATGCGTTTTAGCAAGGCAAAAGGCAAAAGGCAAAAGGCAAAAGGCAAAATGGGACTGGGATATATCTTTTTTATTTGATTTAAATAATATACAGTTTAAATGCCAAAAAAAAATCAGGATAGTTAATCAGCAAGTCAAGATTTTATGTCCGAGTACTTATCAAAGTATAATGATAAATTACTGATAACAAAGAATGAGATAATGTCCGGTTGTTTCGGTTAGGTTCATAGTTTATTTTTTTACCCATTACCCTCAAGGATAGCGTTTATCGCAGTTATGAGGTACAGATTATTTTTTCCCTCTTCCCTGCTTCCTGCTCCCTGCTCCCTGCTCCCTGCTCCCTAAAACCCAGAGATTTGTACCTCATAGCTAGGATAATTGCTATATTACACAATTGGGCAACGCCGAATTATGACTCATGCAACGCTTCTGCCCGTTCCCAGTCCTCTGGCACACCATAGCTTTGATACCGTTGGCAGCGTTTGACATAGAGCATGGCTGCTTTATCCTGGGGATTGGTATGTAAAACTGACTGAAATATCTGTTCAGCTTGGGCGAAAGCTTGCCGATGGTAGAGAAAAGCAGCTTGTTCAAAGTTACTCTTAGTTTTTCTTTTTAACTCCTTCAGTTGCGGCTGATCTTGATCAAATAGCTCAAATACTGCCACCGGTTTATTTTTTCCCTTAACTTTGACTCGATCCAGAAACCTATAACTGTACTTTTGAAACTGATTCAGGTTATAGAGGGTTTGTTGGCTAATCATAATCCCTGCACCATAAAGTTTGGTTAATCCTTCCAAGCGGGAAGCAAGATTAACTGCATCAGAAATAACCGTACTTTCCATCCGCTTTTGTTCACCGATGGTTCCTAGCATTAAGCTACCTGTATGTAAACCAATACCGATAGTAATCGGAACATAACCACTTTGGCACCGATGCTGATTGTAGACCGCCACTGTTTGTTGCATCTCAAGTGCACCTTGAACCCCATCATCCGCTGACTCAGGAAAAAGTGCCATAACTCCATCTCCAATGTACTTATCAATAAAACCGTTGTGAGCGCGGATTGCTGGACTAACTCGACTCAGATAGCTATTAATAAAATTAAAATTTTCTTGAGGAGATAACTGTTCTGATAGGCTGGTAAAAGAGCGAATATCAGCAAAAAGAACAGTCATTTCTTTTTGAACATGATCCCCTAATTTAACATCAACAATACTGTCATATCCCAGGAAGCGCAAAAAATCATGGGGGACAAACTTACCATAAGCCGAGGTAATTTTAGAAAGCCGTAGATGACTTTTAATTCGGGCTAACAATTCATGTTTAGAACAAGGCTTAGTCAGATAATCATTTACCCCACAAGTAAACCCTTCTACCAAATCGGAAACTTGATTGTTGGCGGTTAACATGATCACCGGAAGTTCACTGGGCAAAAACTTCTGGCGAATTTTTGCACAAACTTCATAGCCCGTCATGCGGGGCATCATCACATCCAGTAAGATCAAGTCAGGCTGGAAGCCAGTTGAGAGCATTTCTAAAGCTTCTAAACCATTAGTGGCTGTAGCGATCGCATAGTTTTCCATGGAAAGATAATTGGTAAGAACCTGACGGTTGACTGGTTCATCGTCCACAATCAAAATTTTGATATATCCACTGTCTGCTGCTAAGGTTCCAGTAAAGTTCGGGGTTTCATTCGTCAAATCCGGAACTGGAGCGATTGATTCAATTTGCAAAAGTGCTGAGGTCTGCTGAACCTGCCTCTGAGACACTGGCAAAGTAAATGTAAACTGGGAACCAGACTTATTTTGCAATCCCTTAGGGGATCCTCCCAGGCGAAATTGTGCTTCTGGCAAGCTACGCGATCGCACATGAATTTTGCCACCGTGTAACTCGACTAACTGTCTAGTAACCGCTAATCCCAAACCCCTCCCGCCATATTTTTTAGTCCTGGAGCAATCTACTGATTCAAAGGAGTCAAAAATCCGATTTAATTTATCTGCTGGAATACCAATTCCTGTATCTGAGACAGTAATGACTAACATTGGTAACTCGTCATTGCTAACGGGTAACTGTTCAGCTAATACTTCCACCCTACCAGATTCAGTAAACTTAATAGCATTTTCGATTAAGTTATAAAAAATTTGTTGCAGCCGATTTTCGTCAGCATCTACCAAGGGCATATCAGCAGGAATTGAGTTAATTAACTTCAAAGGTTTTTCCCCAATTAGAGAGTTGGAATGTCCAAGGACGAGATTGACTATTTCTCGCAGGCTGACTGGCTTAATTTCAAGTTCAAGATGTTTGTGTTTTAGCTTCGAAAAATCCAGGAGATCGTTGACTAAATTCCCTAGTCTTTTTCCACTAGATGCAATGATGGCAAGATTAGCGTTTGCTTTGGAGGGCAATTGTCCTGCAACACCATCTATCAGGGATTCAGCAATACTGATCATGCCATTGAGGGGGGTGCGGAGTTCTTGGGAGGTATTCGCTAAAAATTCGTTTTTCAGTTGATCGAGGTGCTGCAATTCAGTATTCTTGGCTTCTAGGGTGGCAAAGGACTCTTGCAATTGTCTTGCCATGTTATTAAATGCCTTAACCAAAACCCCAAGCTCATCGGAGCGCTCCTGGTTGACAATTTGGTCAAATTGTCCCTTCTCTAGAGCAATGGCTGCATCCTTCAGTTGGAGGATAGGCCGCACAACCCAACGGGATGTAACGATTCCGACTTCTGTTGCTAGTAACAATGCTACTAGGCATAAGGCAATAGTAGTGCGGGTATGGGCGTGGATTTGTTCGATGAAATCCGCTTCTGGCACCACTACCACAATCAACCAATCCAAGCCAAACTCATCTTGAAACGGCTGTATTTGTAAAAATTTTCGTTTACCGTCAACAGCAAATTCCCATTGCTGTAAACGTTGAATTGGTTGTTTTTGATTCAGCTTGGTTGATAAATATTGAGCCGTAGCTTTAGTGAAAGCATTACTACTATCCGTTGCTTTAACTCGTTCCGCTCCGTAGTCTTTGTTAGTAGTGCGAAAAGGTTTTTCACCAGTAGAGGTTGCCACAAGCATTCCCGAACGTTCAATGATAAAAACTTGTCCAGTTTTGCCAACCTTTATACTGCGTAAAAATTTGCCAATTTGTGATAGGTTGATATTGGTTAGAAGTACCCCCTGCAATTGATCCTGTTTGTCGTAAAACGGCATTGATGCACCGAGATAGGCAGTTATACCAGCAGTATTGGGGTAAATTTCACTCCAAGTTGAGCGACCAGCTTTGACAGCAGTGCTATACCATGGTCGAGTGCGCGGATCAAATTTAATACTGTCTAGGATTTCCTGACGCTTCTTGATGCAGTCACTCATGGGGATTTCCCCCAAGACCGCGCTGCATCGCTCCCCAAATTCGTTAGTAGAATAGGAGTGAAAAATATGATTGGTAGCTTTGGTGGACACTCTTAGTATCAGTGTACCATCATCTAATCTTTCTGCTCCTAGGTTGTCTTTATTCTCTAAGCCTAATCCAGTAAATGTCAGGGTATTAAAGATCTGAAGCTGCCGCCAAAAGTAACGCTCTAATTGAGGAATATCTTGCAAATTCAATTGACCTAGATTGATGGCAGTGGCATTAATCTGATTTACTACATGAGGAATGGTTAGGTAAGATTCCAAATTCTGCTCAACCCGAGCATTGACTTCTTCAAGCAGTTGAGTAGCAACATCATTAACCGCTCTCTTGCTGTTTCTATAGGACAGATATCCCACAAGTCCCACAGCTGCGAAGATTTGCAGGACAAATGGTATGACCAAGATCAGGCGAAGGGGAACTTTCCCAGAAACCTTGGAAACCCCTTGGGCTAAAGATTTGAATATCATTTGCTTGTGCCATCCTGCTTGACTGACAAATCGCATTTGAGTTACATTTACAGAGTTCCCAGAAATTTAGAAAAAGTAGCGTCAGCACCCTTGACTGAAGTAAGCAGGCTTAAAGTCCTTGATTTCCTGATGCCTGAATGCTTAGAAAGGACTTCATAAATCTTTATCTGGAGTATCCCTTGTTTTGTTACCAAATTATCGTGAGCGGAGTATAATAGAGTTATTTGGCCATTAACTCTAACCTTAGTTTTGGTTTGGGAGCATCAAAATGCTTACTTTAAAAGTGTTCTCAGTGGCTACAGTTGCCGTCCTATTAAGCAGTTGCTTAATACCTGAAAAAGCCTTGGCTAGTCGTCTTGATTTCACCACTGAAGCGATTGGGAGCTCAAGTCCTTCAAGAATACTAAATGCCAGTATTGGTCAAACCCTACAAAACGGCGATTTTACGATAGAAAGGACTGGGGGTAACACCACCCTTGGTAATGGAATTGATGAAGATACCAGTTGGAGCTTTGATTTTTCTGACTTGGGAACATCAATAAATGAGTTATCGCAAGCGAAACTAATTTTAGACCTGACACCAAACAACTCCCTGATTACTACCGATGTATTTGGGATCATAGGATTGGATACTATTATTATTGATCTGATCCGCAATCTCCCAGTACGAACTAAGCAATCGGTGTCTTTAAATTTACTGGAGTTTTACGACTCAGGAGAAATCGTGAACGTCTTTAATGCCAATAGTGGCAAGATTCCAGTATTTTATGGAGATGATGCCATTGTTTCTCGTGCTGAGCTGTCATTGTCTACAGGTGAAAGAATTCCCGAACCTACTGCTACCCTAGGGATTTTAGCTTTGGGGGCTTTAGGAATTAGTTCCGTATTGAAGCAGAAAGTCAAGCAGCAGAAACAAGCAAAGCAGTAATATCAATCAAGAATTATCACTAGTTAACCGGCAAAAATATATAGCAATTGTCTTTCCCATGAGGTACAAATAGATCCCCCTAAATCCCCCTTAAAAAGGGGGACTTTGAGCTTGAGAAGGGTACCTCATAAATGCAATAAACGCTATAACTAACACTATAACTAGTGTTTTGTTGACGGTTGATGATTGAATAGTTAACAGTGAACAGTTAACTTTCAATCGTCAACCATGCCCTTAAGGCCGTAGGCCACGCTGCGCGAACGGCCACGCTACGGGAACCACAAAAATTTCATCAACGTAGCAAAGCATTCCAAGTAGCAGGACCAACAATGCCATCAGGTTCTAGTTTGAACTTGCGCTGAGCGGCTTGAACTGCGGCTTTCGTAACCTCTCCAAATACCCCATCTACTGTGGCTTTTAAAAAACCAAGAGATTTCAGTCGCCTCTGCAATTGCTGGACTGCTGGACCACGCATACCTTGTCGGAGAATTGGTAAGGTTATAGCCCTAGGCTTAGTTCTCTCAACAGTGACCGCATTGCCTGTTGTGGTAGTGCGATTACCAAAGCCAGTGCTGGTTGCTGGGGAGGAAGGGTTGGGACGAGTTGTGGTGGTTTGGGTAATAGCTTCTGTGATGGAAGGCCTCGGAAACGATGAAGCTGAGATGCCATCAGAGGTGGTTGGTGGTGTTCTACTTGCTGAGGGTAAGGGATTGGAAGTAGAGGTTGAGGATGTTGGATTGGGTGGGATGCTTGGAAACAAAAAATTCCATTCAGCAGCTCCCATGATGCCATGGGGAGTTAAACCCGCTTGTTGCTGGAGCTTGGAGACAGCGATCGCAGTATTATCTCCATAAAACCCATTTACCTCTCCTGTGTAATACCCCAATAATTTAAGAACTGCTTGTAATTCAGATACTCTTTCCCCCTCACTACCAATGTCGAGAGTTGGTCGGTTGATTTTCACTTGGGTAATTGCTTGAGCCAGTTTTGGGACAACGCCATTGGCTTCAAGGGCAACTGATGGCAAATTCCCTAAGCTAAGGGCTACTGATCCAAAGATAGTTATACCGATAATGCTGTTAGTGGTGTCTATAGAATCCATATCTTTACAGCCAATTAAATCTTGTCACGACTTAATTTAACTTTATCGATTTAAGCGGATTTATAGACAACAATAAATTGAGGTCTCCCCCAGTTAAAAGGTAAAACACGGGAGAGACCTGAAGTTTTTGCTTTGCTCTGTTAACCCAGGAAGTTGATTGCAACAGCCGGTCCGACTAGAGAAATATAAGGTTCAATGAAATAGCGATTAGCTGCTGCTTGAGCCATCTCTGGAGTAACCCTTGTCACATCTTGTTGAAACAGGGTATCAAACTCAACTCCTAGCCCGATCGTCTCATACCAGCCATAGACTTGAGCTAGCTGACCATTAGTTTGTTTACCTAGTGCATACTGACCAAGAAGCTTATTTTTGGCAACTTGCAATTCATCCTGACTCAGTTGTTGAGAACAAAGACGTTCCACTTCGGTAACCAGACCAACCAGTGCAGTTTCTGTATTTTCCGGTGCTGTCCCCATGTAGGCTATAAACGTAGAAGCCGACTGGCGTGTAGGAAACAATGCTGAGACATCATAGGCTAAACCCCGCTTTTCTCTGAGTTCTACAAACAAGCGGCTAGAAAGACCATTCCCTAGGTAGGTATTCAGGAGTTTGAGGGTAGCAAAGTCAGCCTCTTGTATGGCTGAGGTAAGATAACCCAGCATCACAATCGACTGCTGCGTCTCTTGGGCAGTAGTCACTTGGCAGGGTTGGGCAATGGGGGAGGGTAAGGAGGGTTTGCTCAGGGGTGTATCGGGAACTTGCCAATCCCCAAACACTTGCTCCACCTGCTTAATCGCATCTTCTGAGTTAATACGACCTGCAATACTAATTATGAGGTTATCAGGGCGGAAATAAGTCTGATGATAGTGTTCTAAGTCAGCTCGACCGAGTGTAGATACCGTAGCTTCTTCTCCCAACACCGAAAAGCCGTAGGGATGGTCTTGATAGATTGCCTGTCGCAATTGCTTATAGGCAATGTTAAAGGGTTGCTCCTGTTGGGCACGAATAGTTTGAATGGTTAGGTACCTTTCTAGGTCTACTTCAGCATCTGGGAAACTAGGCGATCGCAACATCTGCCCTGCTAGCTGTAACATTTCAAACCAGTCAGCTGCAACGGTTTTCAGGGAGAGTAGAAAATAATCGTTAGCCGCATCAGCACCAAGTTGAGCCCCCATAGACTCCACCCGTTCGGCAATGTCTATGGAGGATAATTCTTGGGTTCCCTTGGTGATAACTGCTGAGACCAGGTGAGATAGCCCAGCTTGGTTTGGTGGATCGCACTGACTACCTGCCCGAATAAATAGACGGCTGGCAATGATATCAGCAGCAGCATTTTCAACTACAATCACCACGATGCCATTATCTAGCACTGTGCGATGGATATTCTGTTGTTGCTTTAGTGTGATATTAGGCATGATGGTCTTAGGTATTAGGCTTGATAGTCTTAGGTCTTAGGAAAATTTTAAATTCCAAATTTTAAATGCACGAATTACCACTTTTACTACATGCCTTTGTGAGGAGTTACTACCTTTAATGAGTTACGATCTAAGCTATCCTTTTGAGGATTGTGATAGATCAGGTAATAGGTATAAATATACCGAATCCGCTAAGTTAATTACATCTAAATATCTCAGCTTTGGAATCTAAAAATGAGTTACGATCTAAGCTATACTGTTGAGAATTGTGATAGCATAGCGATGGGGATAAAGATACCGCTGGGCTAATTGCATTACGTCATTAGCTGTTAGCTTTTGAATCTCAATCGGATAACTATAGGCTGCTTCTGCTGTAGCAATAGTGCTGTAGTAACCATACAAACCAGCAAGTTGACCAGCAGATTCTGTGGAAAAAATATAGTCGTTATAGAGCTGACGTTGACAGCGTTTGATTTCTGTGGTTGACACTGGTGTCTGTTGCAATTGCCACAGATGTTCCCTAATTATTGCTTCTACCTGTTCCAGGTACTCGGGTTCTAGGTAGGCGGTAATCGTAAACAAACTCGAATCACGCTGTAGAGAGAAACTACTACCAATGTCTTGCACTAATTGTTTCTCTTCCCTTAATTCTCTTACCAAGCGAGAAGAGCGTCCATCAGCCAGGAGCACAGACAGTAAATCCAAACCACAAGCATCCCCAAGCTGATCTATCCCTGGTCCATGCCAAGCCATCAATAGACGTGAGTGCTCCAGACGAGGCAAGTTTAGTTCCTGACGCCTAATTCCGATAAATGGTGCTTCAGCCATCACCTCTGGTTTAGGACAATCACTGGGGGAAGCAAAATCTTGAAATGACTGGTTAACTATAGTTAATGCTGACTCTTGGTCAATATCACCTACAATCACCACAGTCATATTTTCTGGCTGGTAATGGCATTGGTGGAAACAGCGCATTTGTTGGGGATAGTGAGCCATCAAATCCGCTTCAGTACCCAGAATCGGTCTGCCATAGGGGTGACGTTGGTAAACGCTCTCAGAAAGAGCCTGAAATCCAACCCAATCAGGATTATCGTAGCTGCCACGAATTTCTTCTAACACCACACACCGTTCCCGGACAAATTCTTCTTCAGGAATAGCAGGATGCAAGAGTAATTCTGCCAAGGGAGGCAGGGTGTGTTTTAAGTACTCAGAAGCACTGGTTACGAAAAAATGAGCAAAGTCATGGCTAGTAGCGGCATTCGTTACACCACCGTGGCTTTCAATCACATAGTCAAACACACCAGGAGCAATGGTCTCGGTGCCTTTAAAAATCATGTGTTCCAAGAAGTGAGCCATGCCATACAATTCTTCTGGTTCTGCGATCGCACCAGCACCAACCCACACATCCGCCACTACTACTGGTGTAGCGCTTAGGTATTGATGAATGACATTCAAGCCATTGGTCAGTTTGAAAACACTAGCAGGAAACTTTACTTGAGGTAGGGGCTCAGATAACAATGCTTCTAATCTCAATGTGTAACTTTTTACATGATATTACTTAACGTTAATTTTGATTAACCCAGTGTTAAAGATCATGATTACTACTTCAAACTTCCCCTAACTAAGTGCCAGGAACGTCTAGGACGACTATTTCCAGGTAAATTCCGGCATGTGCTGGCAAAAGCTGTAAGTGTATCCATCTTTTCGGTGTATTGCTGATATATCTTGAGGAAAGCAGCTCTTATAACCTTTCATTCCTAACGGGGTAAATCCAAAGCTTCCTTTGCTTCTAGGGGTGACTTTGCCTATCCCTAGTTTTTGATGCTTGGCTATGTCCCCAGTGAGCCAGCCTTTGATGGGTTTGAGTGGGTTGTGTCTAATGGGATAACCGTATTTGTTAAGTGCTGCTTTCTGTCTCCCTCCCTGCCCCTTGCAAGTGACTAACAGCGGCTGAGAGGTTTTCAAGACCAAGGTCTCAATATTCCCAACACAAGCGGCATCAATAAGCGTGCTGCTTAGGTAGTCCTAATCTAGTCCGGTTGTATTTGGTTTGCGCTCCCGTTCCGGTGACCACAAACTTGATTGATCGAAGTACCTTTACTAACTTGTTACGAGTCGTATTCACCGCTGCTGCATCCGGTAATGGTTGCTTAGTTTTAGTTTTGATTTTCTGAAGTAGATTTGGTTTCTTTTTTAGGAATTCCTCTATGGGTTTGTTTCCTTTCCGTTGATTGCATTTTTCGCAGGCTAAGCAGAGATTACTGACCCGATTACTTCCACCCAATGACTTTGGGTGAATGTGTTCGATCTGCAAGGGAACAGACTGTTTACCGCAATAGGTACATTCTCTTCCCCATTTCTCAAGTAAGTACTCCTTTACTTCGTAGCCAGCTAGTTCACCTTGTTGGTACTCAACACCATTGATTTCAGGGTTCTGCATTTTCTGGGTATCAAACTTAACTCTTTCGACCCAAACCTGATTGATTGGACAGAACTTAATTAATCGTTTCACCCAGGTTTCAATAGTCAAAACCCTGTGCTCTAAGCTAGGGGCAAGCCAGCCTTCTTTTCGTCTACGGTTAAGGAATCTTGGTTTTCTGTAGCGGGTGTTGCGATTACGCCTTCGGTGTCTTACAGCTTTTCTAGACTCTAGTTTTTTCTTGATCAATCCTCCCCTGTGTTCTAATTCCATTCCCCAAATAACTTGGTTGTTTTGGACTAGGGCAAATCCGGTGACCTTGCTGCCAGGGTCAATCTTGATTTGACAAGGTGAGATAGTTGGATTATCAATCGCAGTCTTCAAGATGATTGTGAACGGGTACATTCTGAAAACCGCTGCCTTGCCTTTGTCTAATAACCGACGAGCTTTCTTTGGGGAAATGGGGTTTAATGGTTGGTTTTTTGTGTCAATAACAAAAACATAATTTTGCATGATTAATGCATCTCAATTCGGTAATGTGTTCCTAGACAATGTTGAGATGGCTTGTTGAGCTAACCACACATTTTGCCTTTATCTTAATGATTAGCGACAGAGCCAGAAGCTGGAGTTCACCCCTGGGTGTCATGACCAAACCAACGTAGGAAGTAAATCCTGAGTCTGCATCCTAGTTGGCAATCCCGGAAATTACCGGGAATTGCCAAGGCTTACACTAGGAGGACTGTGTACCTGAATCAGAGCTCCATCAGCGGTATAGATTTCCATAGGGATATCGGAATTATAGCTAATCCCTTTGAGGGCATCTTCTAAAGTCAATACGTGATTGACGATGCCAGCGTGAGCCTCTACATCACCTCTAACTTGAGCGGTGATGGCTGTTTGTCTGACCTGATACATATAAGTAGGTGTTAATTCTACTTTAATCAGACTTTCATCAATGGTGTAATTACAAACTCGAGTTTCCCCAGTACAGATTTGTTCAAGATCACTACCAATTTGTTTTAACTTTACCTGCAACTGCAACTTGCTTTGAACTGCTTTAAGGGCGTTTTGATAAGGCTCAATTAAAGACTGTGCATTTTTATGGTAGTATGTAGAGTTAGGAACCTGCTTCACGTAATTTAAAGCGTTGCGCCAATGAATCGCAGCCACCGACCATTGCTGCTTTCCCTGAGCTTTTTGAGCCAACTGAGCCAGACGTAGTCCCTGATTGTAGGCGTTGGTAGCAATTTTTTCCTGGGTTTTGCGATCGCGCGCCCTAGCCAGATTGGTTTTATAGAATTCCTGCAGTCGTTGCTTGTCCTCTTCAACGGTTGTTGCTTTAGGAATTTGGTTGAGACGGTCTAATGCAGTTTTCCAAGTACTATAAACTAGTTGCCATTCCTCTAAAGTCTGGGCTACACCCTGGCGAGCTTGGGCAATCTGAGCCGCTTTCTTAGCCGCTTTCATAATTTGATTAGCCTGTCTTTCTTTGACTAATCGCCGATTAACTTCGTCTAAATTGACCTTATATAGCTTAATTTTTTGTTGCGCTATAGCATTAAGGCTACTCTCCTTAGGCATTTGTTCAAGGCGGGCAATTGCCTCTCGCCACAGTTTTTGAATTGCTATCCACTTTGATGCCTTATGGGGAGGATTTTTCCCTTTATGACCTGCCCTAGCCGCCATTTGCATGGCTGTCACTAACTGATCTAGGTCTTTACCTCTAACTTGATAGGCTTGAAGCAACTCTTGTGCTGTTTCATGCTTCATTGACCAAAACGGAATTGCTTTGAGTGCTTCAATCGCTGTCTTTAATTCCTTCTGAGCTTCGAGAATGTCCTTTCCCGATTTAGGTTTTTTGAGGGTGTCTGCTGATTTTTTACTCAATAGCTGAGCTTCATTCATTACACTACAAGACCCAAATACGCAGGGACGGGTAAAAACATAAAAGCCGCCGGTTAAAAATACTAGACCCAATCCCATGCCCACCACCACCAACAAAAGAAACGTACTTTTAGAATTTCCTTCATGGGGTTGTAGTGTTTCAGAGAATGGCTCATCGGTTTGAGCGTCGGGATCAGAAAGTGGTTCGTCCCAAGGGTGGGGTGCAACGTCAGAATCCATTGATTGATCGTTGCTTTGGTTAGACTCAGGGGTTAACTGGTTAGAATCCATTGCCTGTAGCAGGAGCAAAGCCAGAGATACCAAAAAGCGATGCAGCGCGGTCTTGGGGAGGCAGCGCGGTCTTGGGGGTTCCCCC
>NZ_MKZS01000001.1:6843023-6850643 GCF_001942495.1 Moorena bouillonii PNG | reverse complement strand
TCCCGATTCCCGATTCCCGATTCCCGATTCCCGATTCCCGATTCCCGATTCCCGATTATATTTACTAGATCAATTAAATTGCTGAGCATAAAACCGAGCATAACGACCACCTTTTTCTAACAATCCTTCATGGTTACCCGATTCAACAATTCGTCCTTGTTCTACTACCAGAATCCGGTCAGCACGGCGCACTGTTGCTAATCGGTGAGCAATAATAAAAACAGTGCGGTCTTCCATAATCCGTTCTAAGGCTTCTTGTACTAAGGCTTCTGATTCTGAGTCTAAAGCGGAAGTGGCTTCATCGAGAATCAAGATTCTAGGATCGAGCAGTACCGCTCGTGCGATCGCAATCCGTTGTCGTTGCCCTCCCGATAAATTAATTCCCCTCTCCCCTACCCAAGTGTGATATCCTTGGGATAGTTTAATAATGAACTGGTGAGCATTGGCAATCTTAGCCGCTTCCTGAACAGCTTTAAAGTCAGGTTTTAACTGACCAAAGGCAATATTTTGAGCAATAGTACCTGAAAAGAGAGTAGTATCCTGGGGGACAATGCCAATCTGACGCCGTAGACTATTGAGGGTAATATCTTGGATATTGATCCCATCAATCAGGATTTCTCCAGATTGCGGATCATAGAAGCGAGGCAGGAGATTAACCAAAGTAGTTTTACCAGCACCCGAAGCGCCTACTAATGCGATCGCCTCTCCCGCAGCAATTTCTAAATTCAAATTTCTCAGTACAGGCTCACCAGGTTGATAACCAAAGCTGACATTACAGTATTCCACCCTACCCGTTGCTGGGGGTAAAACTATAGCGCTTGGCTTTTCAATTACCGTTGGCTCAAGGGCAAATAGTTCAAAGATGCGGTCTATCGATGCTTCTCCCTGTTTGAACTCATTATAGTTTTGGGTTAAGATGTTGATCGGATCAATCAACATAGCAACACCGATACCGTAACTGACAAACTTGGAAGCGGTGAGGTTACCCTCAGCAATCTGCCATGCTCCCAACAATAATAGTAACAAGAAGCACAAGGCTTCGAGAAAACCAACTATTGGAAACTGAATTGCTCTGAGGCGTTCAGCAGCATACTTGGCTTTGCGGTTGTTTTCTGCTTCTTGACTAAATTTTTCCAGGGTATAGTCTTCTGCGGCAAAAGCTTGGATTAAGCGAATCCCGCTAAACACTTCCGTCAGCATTGCGGACAAATCCGATATCCGATTTTGGCTGCGATGGGAGAATTTACGGATCTGTTCCCCAAACCAACCAATCAACAAGCCCATCAATGGTGCAATAATTACTATGGCTAGGGTCAGTTCTGGATTAATATAGATGACAGCAGTTAGTACTACAATCAGTTGCAAGACACAAGGAATAAAATCACGAACAATTTTGTAAATCACCTCCCCAATCCGATCGAGGTCTTCCGTGAGTCGGTAGGTAAGGTCACCAGTTCTAGCAGCTTCAAAGTAACCAATACTGAGGCGCTGCAAATGGTTAAAAACGTTTTGGCGTAAATGGAGGGCAATCTGTAGTGAAGCTTTTGCTGATAGGGTATATAAACAGTACTGCGCTATTTTCTGGGTCAGAAACACAACAGCAGCTAACCCAGCTAGCTGAAGACTCCTGACCAGTTTTCCCTGTCCGACCACATCAAAAAAGGGCTCAGATAGCCAAAGGAGTAGGGGCCAGCAGACAGTGAATACTAATGTACAAACCAATGTCTGAGCAAGAGTTAAGCGTTGGGAACGAAGGTAAGGTCGCAGTTGCCAGTAACTAGAGTGGGGTTTCAAGTGTCAATCGGGAGAATGATGGCTTCTGTTTTAACCTATCACTTACGGTTAGCTGATGGTGACAAGTATCGGATTTGCCCAGGCAATGCCCATCCTACAGACTACAGACTTCCCAAAATGCGATTGACCTACGGTCACGCTACGCGATCGCACTACGTTCTGTGTGACCATGACCATTATTGTGATATCCTGATCATTGGTTGGTATTCAAAGTAAGAACTACTGTGCCCTTAAGAATAATAATTTTATCTGTCTTCGAGCTTCAAGCCCCAAAAAGCATTTCACTCTCAGGTAAATCAGGATGTGATTAAACCACTGCACAACACCATAGAAGCATTTAAGACAAGAGGATATGGATTTCCCAGGTTTAAGAAATTTGGGCGTTATCAATCATTTTTATTCCCCCAGTTCAAGACCAGTCCCATTCAAGGCAATCAGATTAAGCAACCGTTGTAATGGTTAGTGAACATAACTTGGAATAGCTCTATTCCCTTTGGTTTCAAAATAAAGCGATGCAGCGCGGTCTTGGGGGTTTCCCCCACTCGCTATTGCATCAAGACAGGAAATCAGAGTTGTGTCTAGGTTCAGGGCACCAAAGAGGATATCAAATGCATGTGATCAGCTATCGACGTTTGCGGGAATTTAGTGAAAAACACGCTGATTGCCATGATGCTCTCGATAACTGGTATAAGATTGCCAATCAGGCTACTTGGTCTAACTTAGTTGAGGTACAATCAGTTTTTAGAAAAGCTGAAGCAGTAGGAAATTTTACAGTTTTTAATATTAAGGGGAATAAGTACCGCTTAATTGTAAGTATAGATTATGAAAAGCATTTAATTTACATCAAGTATATTCTGAATCACGCAGAATACGACTATAATAACTGGAAGAATGACCCTTACTTTTAATCAAAAGCCATACAAAAAACTGTTAGTAAAATATCAACCTAAAATGATTAAAACAGAAGAAGAGAATGAAAAAGCTTTAGCTTTTGTAGAAGAGTTGATGCACCGACCTAAACGAACACCAGAAGAAGATGAAATTTATGAATTGCTGATTACATTAATTGAAAAATTTGAACAAGACTATTACTCCCCAGGGATTAGATCTGAGCCTCAGTCTATGTTACTTTTTTTGATGGATCAAAAAGACATAAAACCAGCGGATTTAGTCGGAATTATTGGCTCTAAAAAAACCGTTGATGACATCGTTAATGGTAAGCGAGAAATTAGCAAATATCAAGCCAAAACCTTGGGAGTTTTTTTTCAAGTTGATCCCAGTTTGTTTATGTAAAAAAAGCTCAAATCAAAATTTGGGAATACCTCAGTTCGATTTCTAATAGTGTTGTCCATACTTATGAGGTACAAAGAAGTTTTTTACTATTCCCTATTCCCTAAAACTAATAAATTATGTACTTTAGCCAATTGCTTCTTTTGAAAACCCATAGCTAGTAATGCTGGGCGGAATTTAAAATTCAAAATTATGGCAGTCGCTCATGGGGGAAACCCCCAAGACCGCGCTGCATCGCTTTGAAAAGTATCTTTATTTCCGCCGTGCCTTACTATGGGATTGCTAAACTAAGGAATGATCTTAATGATCTTAAGTAATGATCTTAAGTATAGTTGGATCAGTTACCGATTACTCATTACCGATTACCGATTACTCTAAGTCTCACTCAATACCCAATTCACCAAAGTACGAACTGGAAAGCCAGTCGCACCAGAATTATTACAACCATTTTCTTTCTCAGTCCAAACTGTTCCAGCAATATCGATATGTACCCAAGGCGTTTCCTTAACAAATTGCTTCAAGAACAACGCTGCTGTAATCGAACCAGCTGCACGGGGCCCAGTATTTTTGAAATCAGCAATTTGAGACTTTAATCCCTCAAAGTACTTCTCTTCCATAGGCATCTGCCAGAGTTTTTCACCAGCGGCTTCTGCTGCCTCTTTAAACTGTTGCGCTATGGTTTCATCGGTTGTCCATAAACCAGCAATATCATTTCCCAATGCTACAACACAGGCACCAGTCAAGGTCGCTAAATCTGCGATCGCATCCACCTCTAATTTTTCCGCAAACACTAAAGCATCTGCTAGGGTCAGTCTTCCTTCCGCATCCGTATTATTGACTTCAATCGTCTTACCATTAGAAGCAGTAAGAATATCCCCTGGGTGCATAGCATGACCACTAATCATATTCTCCGTGGCCGCACTGATAAAGTGAACTTCGACATCTGGCTTTAACTGGCCAATTGCCTTAGCAGTCCCCAAGGTAGCCGCCGCACCCCCCATATCGATTTTCATAGTCTCGATGCCACTACCAGCACCTTTAAGATTCAAGCCACCGGAGTCAAAGGTTAACCCCTTACCCACAATCGCTAATTTGCGTTTTGGCGTGCCATCAGGTTTGTAGGTAATATGAATAAACTTGGGGGGCAGATCTGAAGCTTTGGCAACCCCTAGGAAAGCACCCATTCCCAGTTCTTCACAGGCTTCCCTGTCCAAGATTTCCAGGGAAAAACCATACTCTGAGGCCAGCTCCTCTGCTGTCTTAGCCAAACTAATTGGTGTCACCTCATTAGCTGGTGCTGCCACCAACTCTCGTGCCAAAATTACACCTTCACAGATTTTCTGAGCCTTATCAATCCCTGCTTCTTGCCCAGCCAATCCCAGTAAATCAATCTGTTCCAGCTTTGCGCCCTTATCCTCGGATTCCGACTTAAAGCGATTGTCTTGGTGTAGTGCCAGGATTATCCCCTCAGTGATCCCTTGGGCCGTTGCTGTGGGGTCATCATTAACCACGGGTAGGCTAATTCCAAGAGTTGTAATCTTTTGCTGTTTCGCAGTCCGGGCAATTGTGGCACTCCCACGGCGCAGTGTATCTAACTTCAGGTCATCTGCTTTACCCAATCCTAACAATATAATTTTACGGATTGGGCTAGCGGATCCCACACGGGTGACAGCAGAACTATTAGCGCTACCCTTAAATTCTGTTTCCTCGATCAATTCTGTGATCGTACCAGCCAGTTTCTGATCCAACTCGGCTAAATCACCAGTCAGCTCTACAGCATCCTCAAATAACCCAATGGCTAGAGCATCACCAGTCCAGTCTAACCGTGGTGTATCGGTTCCTCGAATTTCCATATTTTTCTCTGTCTAGGTAGTTACAATCAATGGTTTTGAGACCAATACCATAACAGATATCGACTGGTGATGGGGTGAGGGCAAAGCCATCTTGTTGGGTAACCGGGGATAGTTTTCAATCAATCCTGGCTTATTGTGCTTGTTGACCATGTAGTTTCTACATATAGTGTTTTTTTTATTTAGGATTGCTATTTATTCCGGATAACACCAGCCGATAGTGGTATTGATTATTAAGCACCTAAACCTGGGGGGGCGACGAAATAAGTTAAAACGCAGACTCTATAAGCGACCTAGCCCTTAGACCTCGTTGATAATACTTTCGTTTATTAGGATTTAGTTTCATTAATTCGGTTGCTAATTCTAGACAAATATCCTTGAAAATTCCCCAATTTTGGCCATATAAACCAATGTAAAAACTGCTATGTCTCCGCTCTATTCGACCAGATTCTTTGACACGACCAACATAGTTTTGTATTCCTTTACGTTTAATTTGCTGACCCTGAATTGTTGCGGAAGTGTAAGCTATCGCTATTAATAAAACTAGAGAAATAAACCGTTCACCATCAACTTTAGTCACCTCTAAATTATAGCCACCTTTTTTAAAATCTCTAAACATCTCCTCTATATTAAATCTTTTTTTATAGGCGGAAATAGCTGACTCGATTCTGTCGAAGTTTGTGAGTATAAACCATCCTTCTTTGGGTTCTATTCCCTTGACTTTACGTTGCCACTTACAAGCAACATTAAAACTTGAAAATCCACGGGTTTTGGTAACTTTAACTCCTTGGATAAATAAAGAAACTCCTGGTACTAAACCTAAATCATTAAGTTGAAGCCAATTATTTTTTTTATATTCAATAAATTCGTTCTTTTTTAAGCGTAAACAAAAATACACGCCCAAGTCCTGTAAGTACTTTCCTAATTTTACAGAGCAAAATTCTCTATCTCCCAACAGGCAGATTTTATAATTTTTAAAAATCGGTATAACCTTTGATAATATCCTTTGTTGTTCTGTTAAATTACTATTACCTAACTTTGGCAACAAAGTAAAATATATTGGAAACCCTCTTTTATCCCAAATTAGGCTAACCATGAATAAATTAATACGACTCCAACTTGTTCTGTCGATTGCTATATAAATTAGTTCTTCCGAGGTAAAGTATGTTTTCAAAACTTCTTCAACTATTGGGAACCAAACTTTTTCAAGGGTTAGATTTGGCAGCGATAAAAATCTTTGTATTCTTTTTCTTTTGCTTTCAAATTTAATAGGTAAAGGAAGAGCATTGGCTAACTTTTCCAAACTAACTTTTTTAATTGACTGTAAGAGATTGACGAAAATTTTTAAGAAAATATATTCGGCTAGAGTAAATTGACTTTTTAGGTGGTTTTGGTATAATGTGGGTAACATTGTCAATAGGTAGGTTTTGTTGCAAATAGAACACCTACCTTTTTTTTACCATAAAATGGTACTACCTTTACATACCAACCATTTCAGCTTGTTTCGTCACCCCTTCAGCGGTTGTACAAGGCATCACTAAACAATTCAACAAAATTAAAGACACCATAATCCGGTCCTCGTGGGTTTTCCCCCATAGAGGAATTTTCCTTATAAGTAGGAAGACGCTGATCCCAATTAAACAAACCAATTTGGTCAAAAGTTTCCGTAAATCTAGCATTGGTGCGCAAGAATTGCTTTGTCTTTGGATGGGGGTCTAAGAACGCAAAATTAACATTTGCTTCCCCTTTTACCTTAGCATTAAACATCTTGATATGCTTTTCAATCCGGTCACGGTCTGTAGTAGGATTATCAAAATCTAAAGTCAGATCTCCTAATAAGATAAAATTGGGATAATACGCTCGATCATGTTCGATAAACCGTCCTAATATCCATGCCATCAGTGCATCAAATTCCTGACGGCGATCTGAGATATAGTTACCAAAATACAGATGAGCATTAACCGCCATAAACTCATAGGGGTTAGTACCAGGATGACCAACAATTCTAAAGCTGACACAGAACGGTTGGCGAGCAAAGGTTAGAAACACTGGCATCTTAACATTCGGCTTCTGAGGGCGTTTTCCTAACTGATTTGAGTTCCACTGATCCAGTTCTTTTAGATAGTCCACATAGGGTAATATAGCCTGATTGATCTGATCATAGTTACGAGCCAAGGTTTCTAACACCTTAGTACGGTCAAAAGAAATATCTGAGACCACTTCACCCCGCTGAACCATCGACCAATTATATATAAATCCCAGTCTTTCCCCTAATCCTGGTTCATTAGGAAACACCCCAGTTCGATCAGACACAATCGTACCAAACTCTGACCCCATCCGCCCCTTCAACTCCTGGAAACCACTCAGGTCATCCATGATTTCTTGGATAGCCAGCAAATCAAAGTGCTTACACACATGAGCCAAAAAATCCCAGGTTTGAGGACTGCGGTTAGTTACCCTCCCCAGTTTTCTGATATTAAATGACCCCAAAACCACCGAGCCATATTCCCGTTTAGGCAATCCATACTTAGTGGGATCGTCAGCCAAAGTTTCTCGGATTTTTACCCATTCTTCTGGAGTAAATTCAGACATAATATTATTTGAAATGTAAACATAGGATTGATAAAAAAAGGGAATCGGGAATCGGGAATCGGGAATCGGGAATCGGGAATCGGGAATCGGGAAT
>NZ_MKZS01000001.1:6788379-6842923 GCF_001942495.1 Moorena bouillonii PNG | reverse complement strand
AAAATTAACCCAGGTTACAACAATTTTAGAGCTCGATTAAAATGCGATTACCCTGCTTTATAGTCAGCAGGTTATGGACAAAAGGGTAAAATCTTTTTTAAGAAGGCTCCACTATCTTACGGTAACTTCAAACCAGCAGTTTGCTAGTTTTGTTAAACTCAAACGTTTTGTCAAAACACCTCGCGGACCATTAAAGAAACGAGGAGCCCTCATTATTGATCGCAAACATCGTCATCTCTCAACAGCTCGACTCTTAAAAGCCCATGTCACTCAATAGTACATCTGTACACGTTGAAAGGGCTGACAATAAAAGACTCATAGCTATCGTAGGCTTCCAGGATTGCGATCGCTATTGTACACCAGTCTTTCGGCTGCAAGTTGGTACTGTCGAGAGTGCTGTTATTCGGACCAAACCCGATATCAATATAGCCAATGGTACAATCGGGATATTGACTTTGAATTATCGGCAAAATATTCTCATCAAACGCCTTTTGGAAACCAACAGTATCTAGTGGATACAGCCCATCGGGTCCCTGCACAGAACCAATGGTGCCCCCTGTGTATAAAATCCCTATGTTCATGAAACAATTAGAAAATTTGTTTGCTACTAAAGTATACAGAAGTGATGGGAAAAGGGAAAAGGGAATAGGGAATAGGGAATAGGGAGTAGGGAGTAGGGAACAGAGAACAGGGAACAGGGAACAGGGAACAAAAATTTTCACAATTCATTTAGGATCCCTATATGATTGTAAGATGCCGAAAAAAGTAAGAGAATTAAAACAAATGTTGCACCAAAGCAGAATTTACCCTCTTGCCTAAGCGAGGAAAAGGTAGTCATTATTACTGGGTGCATCCACTGATAACAAATGCTGTAGTCCTGTCTGGTAAAGATAGTAACGATCTCTTGATGCAGTCGCTCATGGGGGAAACCACGGCAGTCGCTCATGGTTTGTTCGCGAAGCGTCGGCTACGCCGAAGTTACCGTAAGACAGGCTCGCCTTAATCAATAAGTTTTAACCCTTTTCTGCAGAGCCTACCAACCATAAAGGCTCAACGTAATCAGGTTTCGTCTCCGGGGGAACCCCCAAGACCGCGCTGCCTCCCCAAGACCGCGCTGCATCGCTGCCAAACCTTATCAAGAAAAAGATGTGATAGCAGTACTTAAACAAGGGTCGCAGTTAGAACAGGGGGATGAATCATGAAATATAGTATTTTAATTCAATGGTCAGAAGAAGATAACTCTTATGTTGCTAGTTTACCGGAATGGGGTCAATAGGCTCGGACACATGGTGAAACCTATGAGGAAGCTCTTGAGAATGCTAAGGAAGTTTTAGAGGATTTGGTGTACGCCTATAGGCAAGTTAATAAAGAGTTACCAATTCCACAGATATTACAATTAGCCTAGAAGATGGAAGCGTTCGCATAAGCGCGGAAGCTGAGGCCTTTGGCCACGCTTCGCGTTCGCGTAGCGTCGGCTTTGCCGAAACGCTTCATCGCATCTACCAATGCTTTACAGATAGACTAAAAAAAAGTAGTTATTGTCTGGTGGGCAGTGGCTGATCATAGATTCACCTTCGCTGGCCAATTTCTTTGGTAGCCACTGCCCACCCTACGATTCTCTTGCCCCTCTTGCCTTTTGCCTCTTGCATGCATGCCTTTTTCGGAAATCGATGACTTTACAACCCAGATTCTACTGCTCATGAAACCCTGGGGGGGCGACGATAGCGATTGAAACGATTGATACGTCAAGAGTGTAACGATCTGTGGTAGAAAAAGATAGGTCTTTCATTGTCAATAAGACCTATCTGTTGAAAATGTTACCCTTATTAGATCAAAACCATCTAAAATTTAAACTAAAGGATCGTAATTATATTTTAGCAAATATTGTAGTTATTCTACTACAATCAATTAAAAGAGTTAGCCTGGAAAAATTAGCCAATGCTTTACCTCTTGGACTAAAGTTTGAAAGTAGAAGAAAAAGACGACAGCGCTTTTTATCTTTGCCAAAAATTTTGAAACTATTTGGTTTCCTATTCTCTCTAATTTGCTAGAAACATATTTTGTTCGCGTAGCGTCGGCGAACGCCGAAAAAAATGACCTCGTTTATATAGCAATTGATCGGACAAATTGGGGTAAAATAAACCTTTTAGTAACTCGCCTGATTTGGGACAAAAGAGCTTTTCCAATTTCCTTGACTTTGATGCCAAAATTAGGCAGTAGTAATTTTAAGGAACAAACAACTCATATCTCAAAAATAATGCCGATTTTTAAAGATTATAGAATCGGCCTATTGGGAGATAGAGAATTTTGTTCTGTTTTGAAGTTACCGTAAGACAGTTGAGCCTTATTCCACGAGTTTTAACCCTTTTCTGCATAGCCTGCCGCTATAAAGGCTCAACTGTCTAAGGTTTCATCTCTGAGGCTGGCAAACTGGTTGTCACAAAAGGATACAGACTTTTGTCTACGTCTTAAAAAAACTGAATTTATTGAAATTGAAAAACAAATTTGGACAGAGTTAGATTCTTGAGAATTAGTCCCAGGAACTTCGTGATTTTTTAAAGAAATCAAAGTAACGAAAACTAAGGGATTACCCCGTTTTAATTTGGCCGCAAAATGGAAAAAAAAGGGGTCAGGATTTGCCCCAAAAGACCCCTGGTTTATTCTCACAAATTTAAAGTCGTTAGACTTGGCAATTGCTGCTTATAAAAAACGGTTTAATATTGAGCAAATGTTTAGAGATTTGAAAACAGGTGGCTATAACTTAGAAGACACTAATGTTTCAGATAATCGGTTAATTTCCTGGGGGGGCGACGAAATAAGTTAAAACGCAGACTCTATAAGCGACCTAGCCCTTAGACCTCGTTGATAATACTTTCGTTTATTAGGATTTAGTTTCATTAATTCGGTTGCTAATTCTAGACAAATATCCTTGAAAATTCCCCAATTTTGGCCATATAAACCAATGTAAAAACTGCTATGTCTCCGCTCTATTCGACCAGATTCTTTGACACGACCAACATAGTTTTGTATTCCTTTACGTTTAATTTGCTGACCCTGAATTGTTGCGGAAGTGTAAGCTATCGCTATTAATAAAACTAGAGAAATAAACCGTTCACCATCAACTTTAGTCACCTCTAAATTATAGCCACCTTTTTTAAAATCTCTAAACATCTCCTCTATATTAAATCTTTTTTTATAGGCGGAAATAGCTGACTCGATTCTGTCGAAGTTTGTGAGTATAAACCATCCTTCTTTGGGTTCTATTCCCTTGACTTTACGTTGCCACTTACAAGCAACATTAAAACTTGAAAATCCACGGGTTTTGGTAACTTTAACTCCTTGGATAAATAAAGAAACTCCTGGTACTAAACCTAAATCATTAAGTTGAAGCCAATTATTTTTTTTATATTCAATAAATTCGTTCTTTTTTAAGCGTAAACAAAAATACACGCCCAAGTCCTGTAAGTACTTTCCTAATTTTACAGAGCAAAATTCTCTATCTCCCAACAGGCAGATTTTATAATTTTTAAAAATCGGTATAACCTTTGATAATATCCTTTGTTGTTCTGTTAAATTACTATTACCTAACTTTGGCAACAAAGTAAAATATATTGGAAACCCTCTTTTATCCCAAATTAGGCTAACCATGAATAAATTAATACGACTCCAACTTGTTCTGTCGATTGCTATATAAATTAGTTCTTCCGAGGTAAAGTATGTTTTCAAAACTTCTTCAACTATTGGGAACCAAACTTTTTCAAGGGTTAGATTTGGCAGCGATAAAAATCTTTGTATTCTTTTTCTTTTGCTTTCAAATTTAATAGGTAAAGGAAGAGCATTGGCTAACTTTTCCAAACTAACTTTTTTAATTGACTGTAAGAGATTGACGAAAATTTTTAAGAAAATATATTCGGCTAGAGTAAATTGACTTTTTAGGTGGTTTTGGTATAATGTGGGTAACATTGTCAATAGGTAGGTTTTGTTGCAAATAGAACACCTACCTTTTTTTTACCATAAAATGGTACTACCTTTACATACCAACCATTTCAGCTTGTTTCGTCACCCCTTCAGCACCTAAACAAAATTAATTTCCTACTACCAATCTCTGTAACCCTTACATCGTAAGGCTTTGAGTTTTGTAAAATGTGTAATTAATTTTGTGCACATGCTTTAGTAGAGTAGCCTGAATTAAAATTGCCCTTTGGCAGATTTAATGAACAAATACTAAACTTACTTTGATTGATGAGCAATTATTGGAGTCAAAGTAATAGTCTCAAAAATTAAGGTGTGTTTACTGAATAGGTTTTTCCACTTTGGTAAGCCATTCCCATTAGCTCTAGAGGTGAACTTATGTCCCCAAATCATAAAATTATGTCCCCAAATTATAAACTCGCAAAAGATCTCGAAGAACATGCGAGGAATCTACGACCAAAAGTAGGAAACGACAACAGTTTAGTTGATGTATATAATGCTTGTTGTACCGTTCTTGATCATTGCAATGAAAAACTAAAGGGAGAACGACCGATTCCGGGTAAATCTGGTCCAATTCCAAAAACTTGGCAACGGATCAATAAGTCCTGAATGTAAACAGACCACTAATAAGGCTTGTAATTTGTGCATTCTACCAGCACAGTCATTCTGTCCTTGACGTACTGAATCGTCTCTCTACCCAGGGTTTTTACGTCCTGATCAAGCTCATCAGACATTTGCTTTTTAATAAATTCAAGTGCCTTTTTATGGGCAATAACCTTATCACCTAATGTTTGATAAAATTGGGGGTCAACTCCAAGAGGTGCGTTATCTGTACCATCAATTATGTTTTGGCATAAAAGCTCTAAAAGTTTAGCTACATTTTTTTTAAACTTATTGATATTTTTGCGAGAAATACCATCGGATGAATAGTCTTTTGACTTTATTTCTTCAGTCCATTGATTAATCCTTTGAGTGACCCATTCTTTTGCAGTTTCACGATCTACATCTGTAGATGTAGATTCATGTTGTTTAAGACTTTCGTTCATTCCTTCCACTCCTTCTAAAACAGGCTCAGAAAAACTGTTTACTTCATTTCTGTCTTTGAATACTGATATAGATTGTTTAAGATTATTGAGTTTTAATCTTTCTTGACATTTATTTAAATCACTTTGCATTTTAGTAATTTTCCTATCTTTTTCAGCTAATTTTTGATTCTTTATTTCCTTGAACAAAACCATAAAGATATAAAAACTTATAAGAACTAGACCTACTACGATCAGAATTGGTTTCTGGCTATTGTCAGTTTTAATCTCTCCGTTTCTGATATTGAATTCTATCCCGGCACCTATTACAAGGAACATTGCCCCTAAAGCAAGAGAAATAAATTGAGTAAATAAGGGTGGTTGTTTTACTAATCCACTGAATAAAGCTGTCAATAAATCCTTCATTGCTACAAAATTTTAGAAGAGAATAATTATCTAGACATCTCGTTCACTTTGTCAATGGGTAAGGTGTGCATCTCATTTTTGCTGTTTGGCCCAGTGGTGCGTTACGGGGTGAAGCTGCTGGCGAAATAGAAGTTAACATCCAAAACACTTATTCTGCCGTTGATTAGGTTACAAAACTATAAAAGGTTTTGCGACCATTACACGGAATATCAAGGCTTTCAGCGTCTTAAGAAATATTTCGCCAATAGCATCCCACCCTGAAGCACCCTACGCAACATTTTAAAATATGAGATGCACCCATGCGTAAGTTCTATTATTAATTAATTAATTTTATGATATAGGCTGTAGATTATAATAACTTTAATTCCTTCTAGAACGCTCGTCAAGTAATAGAAGTTGATCAAATAACCAATAAGTGGCTCAAGTCAGTCAATCCAGCAACCACTTACTCTAGATAGTTCGATTCCCTAATCACCCCATCCCCCGATCATCAATAAATTTACCTAAGCAATGGTCTAGTCTTGATCCACTTGAGGAATATTTCCCCTTAATCGCTGATTTCTGGTTTCCATCCTATGCCTCTGCTCGACCCCAACCGTTCTTATAGCTTCAGTGAAATAGCCAAACTGAAAACTCCGACGGATGAAATCTTGGCAGAATATGGCTATTCACTAGAACGTAGCTTATTGGATTTACGGCAATATCGGGGTGAGTTAGATCGATTGCAGGAGCGCCAATCACGCCTCGAAGAAATTTTACCTTACCTGGATCTGAGCAACGAACAATCCCGGCGGGAGATGTTAATTGCACCTGTGATGGCAGATTTGATTCACTACACAAGGGCGCAGTTGCGAATTGAGTATTCACTCAAGGTAAGCAATCAGCTTCAAGGCGCGTTGGACTATTTGCTCAGGACAACGACTAATCTGTTAGTGGTTGAGGCAAAGCAAGAGGATCTTACCAATGGTTTCACTCAGATGGCAGTGGAACTGATTGCCCTCGATCAGTGGGAGAAATGCCCATCGGTTGAGCAACAGCCACAGCTATTTGGAGCGGTTTCAACTGGAACAATCTGGCAGTTTGGTATTCTGCACCGTCAAGACAAATTAATCACCCAAATATTGACTCTCTACCGGGTACCAACCGATTTAGAACCCTTAACCAGAATTCTGATCGCAGCGCTCTCTAGCAGCAATTGAGTGCGAGAGCCACTGCTCTATTGTTGAGCAACTTGAGGAATATTTCCTCTCAAACCAGTCATCAACTTCAAGGCATAAATCTTCACTGGACGAATCCGGCGCAGCATCCATAACCCGAGACGGCGTATCCCGACTATTGGTAACCAGTTGTTGGAAAAGATCCGATCCAGGGTATCGGTAAACCCTAAGATGACCAGATTCTCTTGCTTGCGCCAGTTTTCATAGCGCTTAAGAACCTCTATAGCTCCAATATCTTCCCCTGCTTGGTGTGCTTCACTCAAGACTTGGGCAAGGGCAGCAGCATCGCGAATGCCGAGGTTTAGTCCTTGACCACCGACAGGATGGCAACAATGGGCAGCATCACCAATTAGTGCCAATCGTGACTGAATATAGCGATCGCTCTGCATCAATTGCACTGGAAACAAATAGCGATCGCATTCCAACTCCAAGCGACCCAACAGACCACCAGTGTAGTATTCCAGCTTAGCGAGAAACTGATCTTCGTCTAGTGCTTGTAACGCTTTGGCTTCAGCATGGGGTGCTGTCCACACCACCTGGCAGCGATTCTCTGACAAGGGCAGCACCCCCATCGGACCACTAGGCCAGAAGCGTTCAAAAGCCGTATTATTGTGGGGCTTTTCGGTTTTAATCCGGGCAGTCACACAAGATTGCCAGTATTTCCAGCCACGAGTCGTAATCCTAGCCCTAGTCCGAATTTGCGATCGCGCTCCATCCGCCGCCACCACGAGCCTTGTCCTAATTCGATGCTGAGTATCACCCTCCTTGACAGTAATCTCCACCCCAGACTCCTGATAGTCTACATCCACTACTTCTGCTGGACACAGCCAGTCAACATTGGGGCAATCTGTCAAAAATTCTTGCAACGACGTTAGCACCGGACGGTGTTCTCCCACATACCCTAGGGCGTTGGTACCTAAATCTGAAGGGGAAAAATGCACCACACCGGAATGGTTAGCATCGGAAAGCCTGATCTGCCGAAATGTGCTAATCTGTGGCAGGATTTTATCCCAAACCCCAATACCTGCGAAAATACGCCCTGAGAGGATAGACAAGGCATAAGCTTGTACCCTGGCAGCTGCCACTGACTTCGGTTTGGCTTCTATGAGTAATACGCTCAACCCAGAATGTTTCAACGCACAGGCCAGGGTAGAACCAGTAATGCCACCCCCCACAATGGCTAGGTCGTAATCAAAACTTTGATGGGTTGCTGAGGTAGTTTGAATCAGCAGTTCCAGCGCCATAACTATAGTTGTAAATGTCTCAGTAAATAGGAATATATACTCTTTTTAATTTTGACGCTTTTAGATCAACCCATCAACTGATCCAATTTTCCTCAAGCTGGAAACACACGACTTAACTCTAGGGAAAGATCGCCAAGAGCAGGAATAGTAACCGTTTCATTGGGCAACACCACCCGTTTGACGCGATAGCCGAAATTTCTTTGAGTATCTTGATAGGGCTGAGTATAGCACTCTAGTTGACCAGCCACCAGGTTAACAATCCAGTAATCCTGAATTTGGTTTTCTGAATATAAGGATAGCTTTACGGTTTGGTCATACTCCAGGGTTGAATCTGACACCTCAATAACCAGCAATATATCCTTTGGATAAGGGTGATTTGGCAAGTAGTCATCCGCCTGACCCCATGCGATCGCAACATCCGGTTCCGGTTCACTGTCGTTCGATAGGATGATTGGTTCCTGTCCCCGTACCACCCCACGGTGGCCTACTAGTCTGTCCAACTCTCGCCATAACTTAGTGTTGCAAACCGAGTGGGACGTACCCTTCGCCACCATTTGTATTAACTCTCCCCGAATCAACTCCACCCGGTCATCTTCTGTTAGAAAACCATTATCAATCAAGCGATGATAGTCAGCTAGGCTAAAGCGTTTAGTTTTGATCAGGGTCATGATAACTTAACTTTAAAAATACAGCTTAATTGTATGAGGGGTTATCCGTTTCCCATTTATCAACCCGTGCCTCTAGTGCCTTGAGTTTTTCAGTCCAAGTTATGGGTTTAATCACACCAATATCAATTAATTTAATATTCACTATATTATGCTAAAATAGGCTTTAATTTTAGGATTATGGTAACCAATCCTGATCTAAAATCAATTCAAGAGAATAGGGGCAAGCCTCTGGGAAAACCGAAACAGACATTCCTGTTTGCTGGGCTGCCTTACGGCGAGCCCGCTGATAGCTTTGTTCCAGCTGCTCAGCGGGATAGCTCCTGAGACTGGGACTATCTTCAATAGCTAACTCAATCTGAGTACGAGCGTCAGTAATCGAATCCAGCCAGCTATCGGAGCGACGCTGATGCTGGTATTGCCACTTGAGCAAATGCAACAGCAGGCGAATCAATTGGCTAGTAATTCCCCGCCTTTCACTCTTGCCCAAGTCTTCAACCTCCTCAATCAGATTTTCTAAGTCAATCTCTTGCCAACGACCTTCTCGCAACAACTGTGCTGTTTGTTGTGTCCAGGAATTAAAATCTTTTGTGTATGCTTTTTCCACAAGTGTCTCTCCCTTTCTATACCCAATTTATCTCTTACTTTATTAACTCTTGCCTCTTGCCTCTTGCCTTCCCCTCCTGGGAGGGGTTAGGGGTGGGTTCCTCTTGCCTCTTGCCTCTTGCCTCTTGCCTCTTGCCTTTCCTTAATCCAGTCTATTTTGATTTGGGTTTAATACCATCACAAAGAGTGCGATCGCTTTCATCGATTGCAGAATTGTGCTTGAGATAATCCCCTACCCAATCACAAGCCCGACCCAGAAGGTCATTGAAATCTAAACTTAGATCCATATCCCACATAATCACATTGCCACTGGAGTCAGATGAAGCCAGGATTTTGCCATCGGGACTGAAACTGAGGCTAAAAACGCCATCATTATGTCCAATCAGAGTTTCAAGTTCTTGCCCCTTCAAATTCCAGAGTTTAACCGTTTTGTCACCACTAGCCGAAGCAATCATCTTGCCATCTGGGCTGAAACTGACGCTAAACACCTTACCCTTATGCCCTTTGAGAGTTCGGATTTCTTTACCGTCTCTACTCCAAAGTTTAACTGTTTCGTCCTCACTACCAGAGACAAGCATCTGACTGTCGGGACTAAAACTGACACTCCAAATTACATCATCATGACCTTTGAGGATAGTAGGAGTTAAGCAAAAAGGCAAAAAATTTGTGTTATGGTCTGAGCCAACTGCTGGTTTTAAGTTTGCTGCTTTTAAGTTTACTGATTTTAAGTTTGCTGATTTTAATTCACCATTACATAAGTTTCCCCGACTCCAAAGCTTGATAGTATTATCATCACTACCAGCAGCAATCATCATACCATCGGGACTAAAATTAACACTTCTAACCGCAGCCCTAAGCTTTTTAAACCTTTGGCGTTCTCTTCCTTTAAAAGTCCAAAGCTTGACAGCTTTATCCCAACTGCCAGATACAATCGTCTGACTGTCAGGGCTGAAACTAACGCTAAAGACTCCAGCCTGATGCCCCTGGAGTGTTTGGATTTTTTTACCATCCTTACTCCAAAGTCTAACCTTACTATCCCGGCTACCTGTAGCAATAGTTTTGCCATCGGGGCTGAAACTAACACTAAACACTGCATCTCTGTGGCTGTCTAGAACTTTTGGAGTCAAACAAAAATCCAGCACATTGATAGTTTTACTAGACCTTATTTCCCCTAATCCTTCCTTGCCACAGGTATAATCTAAATGCCATAGCTTAGCAGTTTTATCTTCACTAGCACTAGCCAAGGTTTTGCCATCTGGGCTAAAACTCACACTCCAGACATTACTCCTATGACCCTTGAAAGTGCGAGGTGTTTTCGCATATAAGCGCCAGAGTTTAATGGTTTTATCTTCACTAGCACTAGCCAGGGTCTTGCCATCTGGGCTAAAGCTAAGGTCATAAGCCCCAGCCTGATGCCCTCGGAAGGTTTGGAGTTCCGAGCCATCAAGGCTCCAGAGTTTGACGGTTTTATCCCGACTAGCAGAGGCGAGGGTTTTGCCATCCGGGCTGAACCTGACGCTTCTGACTCCAGCGAATTTCTTTGGAAAAGTCTTCAGTTCCCGACCATCAAGGCTCCAGAGTTTGATAGTCTTATCCCTACTAGCAGAAGCAATCATCTTGCCTTGGGGTGAGAAACTGACGCTATAAACCTCAGCCTTATGCCCCTTAAACGTTGCAATACTTGTCCCATCCAGCTGCCAGAGTTTGATAGTATTGTTACTTCCAGCAGAAGCCAGAATTTTGCCATCCGGACTAAAGCTGATACTGCGATATCCAGCCGCAATCCCCTCAAAGGTTTGGAGTTGGTTGCCATTGAGGCTCCACAGCTTGACAGTATTATCGTTACTAGCCGTAGCCAGCATCCTGCCGTCCGGACTAAAACTCACGCTCCGCACTCCACGCTGATGTCCTTTAAAGGTTTGGAGGTTTTTCCCGTCTAAGCTCCACAGTTTGACCGTCTTATCCTGACTAGCTGTAGCAATAGTCTTGCCATCTGGGCTGAAACTAACATTCCAAACGGTACCGTTATGTCCCTTCAAGGTTTTGAGTGCCTTACCCTTGCGGCTCCACAGTTTGACAGTATGGTCTTTACTAGCAGAAGCAATCAGATTACCGTCAGGGCTAAAACTAACACTAGTAACCCAACTGTTATGGCCTACCAAACGGTTGTATTCTCTAACCCAAGACATTGCTCCGTGCAATGCTGTCCTAACCAGACCCTCAGTTTCAGGTTTTACACTACGTATCTGTTTTTGCAGTTGCCGTGCAGCCCTGATTGCTTCGATCAGGGCATCAAATTCCTGATTTGATTCTCTCAGAGCCAGTGAATATCGACTCAGAGCATTAATGTGACCTTCCCTAACCGTTTCTGGCCGTTTCCATTGCATGAAAGCAACCAAGCCAAAGCCAACAGCTGCTGCAAATGCTGCACTCATCAAAGTAAGGGACAACCGTAAGATAACTAATCGACGCTTTTCCCGTTTTCTCAAAATCGATATGGCATCCCGACTTTTAGCAATATAGTCCTTGTGTAAAGGTGTCGCAGTCGGCTGTTTATCATTGGTCTCGGCATCAAGCAACCATTGTTGGGCAATAGAAAATTCGCTGCCACGCAACAGCAAATCTGTATCTTGGTTAGACTGCTCCCATTCCCTAGCTCGCTGCAACCATTTAGTGTGACTGCGCACATGCTCTCGGTCAGTATCAAGGGTTCTGACCAATTCACTGAAATTGGGATAAAAATCTCCTCCATGCCGGTTGAAATCAATCCACTGGATGCTAGCTAATCCAGGATGTAGCATTTTTGCTGGTACCTGTGAAGAAAGCACAGTCACAAACCGTTTATTTAATGTCTGAGCATAGTCTACCTCCCCAGCACAGTAGCGTGAATTTACCGAAGCAGGGGAAATAATAAATAAGAAATTATCAGAATGTTCAATTCCACGATAGATTTCCTCTTGAAAATCACTGCCCGGAGGAATACTTTCTTGGTCAAACCAAGTAGTTTTACCCTGTAACTGCAATGCCTCATTTAACTTCCTAGCCAAATCTGAATCAGTACGGGAATAAGAAATAAAAACGTCTAGATAAGATTCATGCTGTTGATTCCTGCTAGCCGCCAGAAATTCTTCATGTAATCCTAGGGGTGGATGTTCCAGGCGTTGCCGATTTACTTTCAGCCAGTTTTCGTAATAGTTTAAATTGTGACCCCGCAATAAAATGCTAGAATTACGGTTTTGGCTCAGCCATTTGATCGCTTTGACTAACAAAAGCTTATGCTCTTCGTAATAGAGAGCATCTTGATTTAATTCTTTTAATAATTGAGCAGCCATTAAGCGGTAGTTTCCTTCATGGTTAGACTTAGTAAAATCTAGGAATTGTAATGAACTAATTTTTGGTGGTATTTGGTCAATATCCGTGTCTTCAATCAGTAGTGATATAATCCGTTTATTGTGAGCAAAGGCGTGTTCAAGTTCTTGCTGACAGTATTTTGATTGACTCGAATTGGGTGAAATTAAGTAAATGAGATTATCAGCTTCCTCAATTCCTTGGTTGATTGCCGCTTGGAAGTCTATACCGGTTTTAATATCCGTTTCAGGTTTCCAGATTGTGATTCCTTCCCGCATCAGGGTTTTGCTAAGTTTATCCTTGATATCTTGATCTTTATCAGAATAAGAGATAAACACTTGGGTCATTAAATTATTGGCATTTTTTGTGCTTTCACAAATAAACTCACAATGTAAATCCGTTGGCACACAAGGAGCTTGCTCTTTTTTAAACCGTACCTTTAACCAAGATTCAGCTTGAATCCGTTCTGACTGGATTAACAGGTGGTTAGTTTGTTGTTGATTTCTGTCCCACTCCAGAGCTTTAACTAAAAACCGAGTATGCTGTTCTACATAATCAGCATGCTTACGGATGGAATTCATTAATTGTTTAAAGGACGCTTCAAAATCGTTGATTTTATCTTGGAAATAGATCCAGTTCAGTTTACGGATAATCGTAGGAATTTTGTCACGAGGGTATTTAACATGCACTAAAGGAATAATGCGTTTATTGTATTTAATAGCCAGTTCAATTTCTTTGAGGCAGTATTTTGAATTAACGGAATGGGGGGAAATGATAAAAATGAAGTTATGAGTTCTCTCAATGCCATTATCAATCTGATGCTGCCAATCTACAGCAGGCGGAATGTCCTTCTGGTCAAACCAGACCGTTAAGCCCAATTGTGTTAGTCTAGCTTCAAGTTTAGTAGCAAAGGCTTTGCTGTCAGCACGTCCGTAGGAGATAAAGGCATCGAAAAATATAGTCATTTGTCCAGGGGTCTAAGTGAGGAGATCTACTTAACACTACACTTGTAACACCCTGGATTTCGTAAATCGAGCAAGCTTGAAGAGTTGTGAGAGCGATGCAGAGGTGCTTTTTCCGTAGGCGAATTTAATTCGCCTACGGAAAAAGCACCATTACGGTCTTGGGGAGGCAGCGCGGTCTTGGGGGTCTCCCCCATGAGCGACTGCCGTGGTTTCCCCCACTCGCGCTTTGCATCAAGACAAGGAAATAGGGGCAACAGATGGGTAACGGATAGGTAACGGATATAACCAATGGGGAGCAGCTGAAGAATAGTTAGGATTGAGGTGTCACCTCTGGTGCTCTGCCCATCGGATGAATTTACACCACAAGAAAGCCAGTCTGTCAAGCACGTAAATGATATTATAAATGATCTCATTTAGTATCGACTTTCTTAGACGGAGAGGTGTTTTTTTCCTGAGCCTCAGACTCCTGGGTTTCACCATAGAGTTCTGCTAGTGCATCATTCATCTCTTGCACCCAGCCTACATTTTCGCTTTGGATGGTTTTCTCTGTACTGATCACCAATAAGTCAAATTTATCCAATTTTTCCTGGTCTGAGAGACCATGCCACCAAGTGCTTATATCGTACAAATCATCAGCTGCTTGGTTGTAGGCAATCAGCGTTGTCTCAACCCGTTTCAATTCCAGGAAACTAGAAAATGCCGCAGCTAAGGCTGTAGTGACCGCCACCGAGGTGTCTTGACCCAGCGCTACCAGAAATGAACCCACACCGCCCAAGATATATACCCCCCACTGGTAGCCATGCAATTGTATATCAAGTTTCCTAGTTCGCTTTCGGTACCACTTAAACTGGTCTTCCACTCGCCAGACTAGGTAGTTTTCGGGGGTGAGGTCAGAAAACTTATCGTCTTGATGATGCTGTTGAGCTTCCTGATGTTTCTTGTCCTTGCTTTTCTTGTCTTTGCTTAAGGATGAGCGTTTTCTACGGGAAACTTCCCCCTCGTAGGGGCTAAAACTAGTGTGGTGAACTGTGGTTCCCTTTAGCCTTTGACTAATCACCTTGACCTTACGTGCCAGCTTAGCATCCCGCGAGGTGTTATCACTGTATTCCCCAACTTGCGCACGGTAACAGTAAATTTCCCTTTTAATTGCCTCGGCACTACCCCGTAACAGAATCCAATTGCCACCTTTGTCGAACTTAACTGCACCTGCTAGTAGTACACTGAGAGCAATTGGCACTAGTAGAAGAACGTAGTGAATTACTTTGACCGTCTGGTGTGACTCACCAAGGACGTCTACCAACTCTGAGTGGACCACAGCTAGCAAGGTAGCCAACACACTCAATACCAGAATTCCTATCCGCAGCAGGAAGAAACGTTTCTGAGCCGCTGTGGCATTTTTGCTATAGGTACGCTGACGTTCCCAAGCACGTTTGAGGGTTGGGCTTGGCCCAGGGGAGTATGTAGGCTCAACTTCTGACGTCATGGCAGTCTAAGCTGTTGTGCATTTAAACTGTATAAGCGCGTGAAATCACATAAAAAAGATAGATCTCAGTCCCCTTTTGCCAATAGCCATGCATTTTAAAGCCATTGCTAAAACGGATTTAAAATGCGTTTTAGCTTATGTACTCTTGACTGTGTACCTTGACTGTCTGGTCTGTCCCTCCATGATGATTTTAGTCAATTCACTGAATGGTTGTGAGAGGTCGTAACAGGTCAAATGATTTTGTTGCAAGTGATTTGGTTGTAATAGTTCGGTAACAGATTCTCGTGCTTCTTGTTCTGGATACCGTACTGCCATAGTAATTTCATCTGCCAACCGACCACTGCCCCCAAGAACTATCAATGGTCGTCCAGCTTTCTTGTTTTCAAATAAGTCTAGCAAGGTAATCGCCCCACCGTTAGCCATTACTGTGACTGATGGCTTTCCGTCTGCCAGGGTAGTAGCTATACGAGCCAACCAGGGGGATTCATCACCCCAGGTAGACCCAGGAATCAGCATAAAATGAGTATGATTTGGCTCCAGTGATGTTTGACCAGAAGATGAGGGGGGTGCATCAGGAAGCGCAATCTTGCCCACTGGGGCAATACCTACTAAGGGAAAGGTGCCAGCAATCTCAGCACGAGCTTGCCCCATCATCTGCATCACGCCAGTATCGGTACCGCCATCCACCACACATGCTCCCAGGGTTTCAGCAATGGGAGCTAGTACATTGACAAACAACAGGCGCAGACGAGCCATACTCTGATCACTCATCTTACTTGCCCCACCGACTACCACTAGAACCGGACGGGAGCCGTCAAGGCCGATTTGGTTCAGGGCACCAGACAAGTCCACAGAATGATCCACTTGAATAGCACAAGCAGTTTGCCCATTCTTAAATGTGAGTTTGAGAGGCTGGTTATTTAAGAACTGCTTGAAGATAAGATGGTTTGGCTTGTATCCATCCTGGGACAAAGCACCGGACTTAGCTAAAACTCTCCTCTTGCGCAATCGGGGGGGAGCGATGCCTGGGCATCTAGCCATTAAGACCTTTTGGTGATCTGTTCGCTTTTGCTTTGTCTTGGCAGATAGAAACATTTAAAATTACCTATAGTGGTTTATAATATTCTATCTGCTAGATCATGCTCAGGGACATCAGCTGATCGGACATCTCGAAATTGGCGGTAACATTTTGTACATCCTCCAAGTCTTCCAGAGCATCCATTAATTTTAAAAGCGTCCGCGCCAGATCTGGGTCAGTCACTTCCACCGTATTACTAGGAATCCAGCGCAACTGCACCTCACTCACCTCAAAGCCCTGATTTTTCAAAATTTGACTCAGGTTTTCCAGGTTGCTAACTTCTGTAAATACCTCAGCCGTTACACCTTCGGAATCCTCGTTCAACTCATAAGTTTGAGCTCCCCCTTCAAGGGATGCTTCTAACAAATGGTCTTCTGTGATATCACCGGTAAGCGTAACGACACCCTTTTGCTCAAACATCCAGCTAACACAGCCTGTTTCACCCAGATTACCACCATTTTTAGTAAATCCTGAGCGCAGGTCAGCTGCTGTCCGATTCCGATTATCAGTAAAAGCTTCTATCAAGATCGCAACGCCTCCTGGACCATACCCCTCATAACGAATCTCTTCAAGATTGTCACTCTCATTGCCTAGGGTACCGGCTCCTTTTGCGATCGCTCTTTCAATGTTGTCATTAGGAATCCCTGCTGCCTTAGCCTTTTCCACCGCTTGCCGAAGCTGAAAATTACCCTCCGGATCCGGGATACCATTGCGAGCAGCTACTATAATCTCCCGAGAGATTTTAGCAAAGGTCTTACCTTTAACTGCATCAACCCTCGCTTTCTGACGCTTAATATTTGCCCATTTACTATGTCCTGCCATAACGGTTAAGTTGATTACAACCCAAGTTACAAAATACCTCCAATTCTTGGTTTAAGCATATAACCTACCCAAGTCATTCCATAATATAATATAATATTGTTTCTGCTAGGATAGGTACTAACTTAAGGAAAGAAAGTCCATGGTAAATGGTAGATCCTAAATGGTTCTTGGTCAAGGGAGTAGCCCTTTGGAGATTAGGGGTAGCATTACTTGCACTGTAGTTTGTTCTCCTAGTGTACTATGTATTGTTAATTTACCACCATGTAACTCAACTAGACGTTTAGCAATCACTAGCCCCAACCCTGAGCTTTGTTGTTCGTAGAGGTTACCTTTAAACTGTAAGTCCGCTTCCAATTCTGCCATTTCAGCTTCAGATATCCCTTGTCCCTTGTCGTGGACTGACAAGATAAACGTATTATTTTCTGAATAGCTATTTACCCAAACAGGTGTTCCCTCTTGTGAGAATTTAAAGGCATTATTAATTAACTCTTCCAACATTTTATTAAGTCGGTTTTGCGACATAGCAATAGTAGCCTCTCGCCAATCTAATTGCAAATCCGCAACCCGTCCTGTCTTTTGAGCAAGATTCTGAATCAAATTAGCCAGAACCGGATTAGGCAATTTACTGGTAGTCTTTCGCAAATTTTCGATTTTATTGGAATCTGTAGCGATTATTTCAAGCTCTGCATAAAGTAAAAAGTTCTGAATTAACCTTAATAACCTTTCACCCGAATGATGGATATCTTCTGCCATAGTCTTAATTTGATATCGTTCCAAACTTTCCCATTTCTCCATGATTAGTTTAGAAATATCCAGAATCCGATTTAGGGGTTTATCCATTTCATAGGGCAAAGACAGTGTAATATGGCTGCGCAAATCATCCAGTTTTTTATCTTTTTGCAACTCAAGGGCAGCTTGCTTTTCCAATCGAGTAGTAATTGCTCCTAGTAGTTCTACTCTAGTAAATGGCTTGGTCAGATAATCATCTGCTCCTAATTCCATTCCTTGGCGCTGATCAGTTTTTTCAGCTCTAGCTGTGAGAAACATAAAAGGAATGGTTGCCGTATGAGGATGTTTGCGCAACGTCTGCAATACCTCATAACCATCAACTTCTGGCATCATGACATCGCAAATAATCAAATCCGGCGATTCATGCTGGGCTAACTCAATACCAATCCGACCATTACTACCAGCAATCGCCTCAAAGTCCTCAGCCTCCAGTAACTCCAGTATATTTTCTCGTACTGAAGGTTCATCTTCAATTAACAGAATTTTTGTTCTTACCATTTTTTTGCGCTTTGTGAAACTAATCTAATTGACTTGAGGTAGTGGGAAGCCAATACCGTTATTGAGTAAACGTTTAAATTCCGGCGCTGGTAAAGCCCTACTAATCAAATGACCCTGAACTCGATCACATTTATGATAATAAATAAAAGCCAATTCTTCTTGAGTTTCTACTCCTTCAGCAATCAGTTGTAGATTTAAACTTTTTGCCATTTGTATAATTGCCTTAGTAATAGCAGCCTGGTTAGGCTTATGCACAATATTACGGACAAAGCACTGATCAATTTTGAGAACATCAAAGGGGAATTGTTGTAAATAGCTTAATGAAGAATATCCGGTACCAAAATCATCAATTGCAATTTCTAAGCCTAGGTTTTTAAACTCATTTAACTGACGAATAGCCGTCTCAGTGTTTTTTACTAGTATACTTTCAGTTAGTTCTAATTCTAGAGTTCGATAGGTTAACTCAGTTGACTGCAAAATCTTTACTAAATTATGGTAAAATTCCGGTTTATTAAATTGACGACCTGATAAATTTACTGCTATACGAAAAGAGGTAAATCCATCATTTTGCCAGAGTTTAGCTTGCTGACAAGCCTGCTGTAATACCCATTCTCCAATGGATAGAATCAGACCCGTTTCTTCGGCGATTGGAATAAATTTTGCTGGGGGAACCAAACCGAGTTCTGGATGATGCCAACGTAATAGAGCTTCAGCACCAACAATTTTTCCTGTCTCAAGACTGATTTGGGGTTGATAGTAAACCTGAAATTCTTCCCGTTCCAAAGCATAGCGTAAGCTACTCTGCAAGGTAAGATGATTTGAAGAATTGACATTCAATGCACTGGTGTAAAACTGATATTGATCACCACCGTGACGCTTTGCCTCAAGCATCCCCTGGTTGGCATGATTGAGTAATTGTTCAACGTCTTCACCATCACGGGGATAAATGGCAATACCAATACTGGCGGTGATAAAAACTTCTTGATCATCCAGAACGATGGTTTGAGAGAGGCTGTCAAGAATGCTTTGGACAAGATTGATGACATCTTTTTTGTGTTGAGCTGTGGCTATAATAACAGCAAATTGATCGCCATTTAAACGAGCAACTGTACCCTGACTATCCACAAAATTAGTGAGGCGTTGAGCAACAAATTTTAGTAAGTAATCCCCCCAAAAATGACCGAGATTATTGTTAACTTGATTAAACCGATCTAAACCCAAACACAGAAAGGTAACCAGTTTTTGATTATCGTCGATGTGTTGTTTTACTTGCTTAAACCGTTCTCGCAACGACAGCCGATTAGGTAGGTTGGTCAAGCTGTCATGGTGGATCAAGTAATTGAGTTTATTTTTAGCTTCCTGAAGTTCAGTATTGTAATGCTTATGAACAGCAGCTTTTTTTTTGAGTCTACTGGCAATTGACCCTAGAAGTTCTGCTCTGGTAAAGGGTTTGGTAATATAGTCGTCTGCTCCTAGTTCCATACCCTGACGAAAATCATTTTTAGCCGCCTTTGCCGTTAAAAAAATAAAGGGAACTGTTGCCATCATTGAGTCTTGACGAAGGGATGTTAAGACACTGTAACCGTCCATTTCCGGCATCATGACATCACAGATAATTAAATCTGGGATAGTTCCTTTAGCTAAATTAACACCAACACGACCATTTTCTGCTCCAATGACATCAAACCCTTCAGCGTCCAGGAGTTCTATAATGTTTTCCCGGACAAACTCTTCATCTTCAATCACTAATATTTTTCTCATGATTAATTTGATAGCAAGTAATATATTGGCAGGGTTACAGTAAACGTTGTACCGACAGTTACCTCACTTTCTAGATCAATTTGACCTTGGTAGATATCGAGACACTTTTTGACAATTGCCAGTCCTAAGCCAGTGCCGGTAATTGTCCCGACATTCGTACCTCGATGGAACGTCTCAAAGAGTAGTCCTTGGTCTTCTTCAGGAATACCAATACCTTGATCGCTGATTTTAAAGATAGCCTGATTGGCAGAGCAAGTGAGTTTAATCTCAACCGTGCTACCTTTGGGAGAATACTTCAGTGCATTACTCAGCAAATTATCCAAAATTTGCCTAAGCAATTTTTCATCCATATACGGTCGGGCGGATAAGAACGAACTAGCCGCATTATTTTTTCCATGATTACTACCTAATTTTTTTTCAAAATTTTCTAAGCTATAAGTAAATTTTATTGTGTGATAATTTCGGTCATTAAGCTGGATTTTATAAATTAAATCGGTGCAAAAACTTTCCAAGTCTATCGGCTTTAGCTGTAACTCTATTTTACCGGCTTCTACCTTGCCAATAAGCAAGATATCATTCAAAATTCTGGTCATATGTTGAACCATGTTTTGAATGCGATGTAGGTGATTATTTTTTTTACATTCTGACCATTTATTACCGTAATGTTCCAGTAACTCTGCTGATGAAAAAATCGTTGTTAGAGGGGTACGAAATTCGTGAGATGTCATGGTAATAAACCGAGATTTTAGCTCCCCAAGTTGTTTTTCTTTAGCCAGTGCATTGATAATTTCTAATTCTGTTTGTTTCCGTTTAGTGATATCTCTATCAACCCCTCGATAACCACAAAACTTGCCAAGACGATCAAAAATTGGTACACCACTGGTTTCCAGAACCACTAACTGACTATTTTTGTGAATTCTGGTATTTTCCAAGTTGCTAAAGGGGTGTTTTAAAACGGTAAAGGAAGCCAAAATTTCCATCACACGTTTTGCCTCTTCCTGTGACATTAAGTCAAACGGAGTTTTGCCCACTACTTCTGATGGTTCATAACCGAGTAAATCCCAGATTTTGGGACTAGCGTAGGTATAGACAGCATTTTCATCCATCTCCCACATCCAATTGCTACTAATTTCTACGACATTACGAAACCGCTCTTCACTCTGCCGCAACTGCTCTTCTGCCTTCTGGCGCTCAATAATCTCCCCCTTGAGTGCTTGGTTCGCTTTCCTCAGAGCAGCGGTACGTTGTTGAACTCTGACTTCCAAAGCATCATTGACTTGTGCTAGGGTGAGTCGTGCTTCAATACGCTCAGTGATATCCTGGACAATAACAGCAACTTCATCTAACCCACTTTTAACAATACGAGCCTCAAAGTAGCGGAGTTTACCATCTTGTCTGACTGGGGACTCAATAACTTGCATCACATCACTTTCTAGGGCTATTTCCACATGCTCCCAAATTAATCCTGCTACCTCAGTGGGTAAACAGTTATGTAAATGTTTCCCAATACAGTTATCGGTGAGAAACAGCACAGGGTTTTCTTTGGCCGCTTTCCAATCCAAATAAAAGCCATCCCGATTGACACGAAAGATTACATCTGGTATGGCTTCTAAGAGGGCTCGGTTTCTAGCCTCGCTTACTTTTAGTGCAGACTCTTTTTGTTTAAGTTCTTGGCTTTGTTTTTGATAGAGTTGCTGGAGTTCTTGGTGGGTTAGGGCAATGGCAAAATGATCGGCGATCTCTCGGATAAAGGCAATTTCTTGGATTCTCCATTCTCGTTCGTGATCGCACTGATACAAGGTGATACTACCCAGACAAGACTGCCCATGCAGCAGTGGCACCATCATGATGGCACGCAGGTCACATGGATAGGTTAATTGCCTCAGTTCTGGTGGGAGTTTTCCCTCTGATTCAGGAATAATCAACGGTTTGCCCTGAGCTAGCCAGGAGTGATAACTCTCAAATAGGTGGCGAAATACCTCGATCAGACATGGCTCGGCTGTACTGTGCACTGATTGGGTAATGGGAAAGCTAACTTGATGAGTTGCCATAGCTGGAGGGTCGTGAGTGGGAAACATTAAACAGCCACTCACTTGCAAGATTTGATGTAATTGATTAGCTATGGTAGGTAGCAATTCATTGAGGACTAACGTCCCCCTTGTAACCTGGGCAATCTGGTTAATCATTTCCGCTTGGACTTTCAAGAGGTAATAGTCCACTCTTTGATGTCCAGTGCTCGATTCCATGGGTGCATGCTCAGGTAACATAACCAATAAAATTAGCTAAGAGCGGAACTGTCTAGCCTAGACTGGACATAGATTCAGCCATCAACTCAACGCTGTACCATAATTTTCAGCCCATCCCCACCAATCAATTCGGGGGATTTGAGGTCAGTTGTCCATTGTCAGTTGTTTTGCAGCTACTAGCTTTTAGTTATGGGCTAAGTGCTAATTACATGCATGCAACTGACCATTGACCACTGACCATTGCAAGGCGTCGATTCATGCCCATACCAAGAAAATAGGGGCAACACTCGCCGCCCAACCTTAGGTGATGGTAAGATATTACACCACCCTATGATGCCTAAATTGTTGCACAGTCTTAATTTCTAGCCCTCGTGGAAACTACGGTGTCTTAGCTAGTTTGTCTATATTGAAACCTGTAAATTTACGAACAGTTAGTGTATGATTGGTCTTTGGTGATTGGTTATGGGTCAAAGCGCGTTTCTCAGCCAGATTAGCCCTAGGTCTTACCCGTTCGCGCCACTGTCGCCCCTTGGGCGAAAGGAAGTGTGAGATGATGAGTCAAAGGAGACTATGGCTGTAGACTTTTGACAAAATAACCTTAGTATGCTAAGGAAGCTTATACCCTTCAATTAAACCGGATGACATCTTCTGTCTGACTCAGGTGAGAGGTATCTCCATTAAGTTCCATCACCCACTGTTTTTCTTGGCGCACTAGTTTAACTAAACAGCACAAGGATGCTTTAATGTCTTGTGTGGCACCCACTAGTCCCTGAGTGGTTCCAACTACTGATGGTCCGTGACCAACCAGTAGTAAATCTTCTGAAAATTGAGCGGTGATACGTTGTGCCGTTTCACCTGTTCGTTTGAGTAAAGCAACACTTGTTTCTGGATATTCAGGGATTACACAGGAAGTATAACTGGTGTCAATTCGCTGAAACTGCTTGTGCAATACTTCATTAGGCAGTCTTTCTGGTTCAGTTGCCATCCACTCAGGATTGAGCCATTCACTTAAACCCAACTCTAGCTTAATAGGTAAATCCAGAATTTCTGCGACTTGGTTAGCCGTTTGGACAGTTCGTAAAAACGGTGAGGCGAATATATGCCTAATTCCTTTTCCTACAAGGCGTTGACCCAGTTGCGCTGCTTGCAGTTCCCCATCTACTGAAAGCGGTGGATCATAGGGTCGCTCTGCCATGTTGAACCATTCGGGGTTAACAAAGTCAAGGCGGTTTCCGTGTCTGGCAATCCAAACTGTTTGGGTCATCTTACCTTACACCCTCTTCGGGAATTTAGTTAAGTTATGTTAAATTTATTAAAATAATTTAACTCAAATCCCACAAAGCTTATCATCTGGTTTGGAAAACCAGCATGGTTTGCTTTAATTTTCTTAATTTAAATATCACTGATAACGCCATCGAATCCAATGAAAACCGCTCAGGACTCTACAGATTTAGTTCGTACCTATTTAAAGGAAATCGGTCGTGTACCATTACTGACCCATGAGCAGGAAATTTTTTACGGGAAAAAGGTTAAGCAGTTAACAACCTTAAAGGAAGTGAAAGAGTCCCTTGTCCAACAGCTGGGTCGTGAACCTACGTTTTCTGAGTGGGCAACAGCATCTTGCTTAACGGATTCTCAGTTAAAGTCTAGCATCGCTGTTGGTGAATCCGCTAAACGCAAGATGGTGGAAGCCAATTTGCGATTGGTGGTGGCAGTGGCAAAGAAATACATTAAGCGTAATCTTGAGTTGCTGGACTTGATTCAAGAGGGAACCATCGGCTTGCAGCGGGGTGTAGAAAAATTTGACCCTACCAAAGGCTATCGTTTTTCTACCTACGCCTACTGGTGGATAAGGCAGGCAATTACTCGTGCGATCGCAGAAAAAGGGCGCACGATTCGCCTTCCTATCCATATTACCGAGAAGTTAAACAAAATCAAAAAAGCCCAGCGCCAACTTTCCCAAAAGCTGGGACGAACAGCTACTATCTCAGAATTGGCAATTGAGTTGAACCTAACACCATCACAATTGCGGGAGTACTTCGAGCAAGCACGTCAACCCCTATCTTTGGAGTTGCGAGTGGGGGATAACAAAGATACAGAATTGGTTGAGTTGCTCGAAGACACCGGTCCTGGACCAGAAGACTTTGTGACTCAATCGTTAATGCAGCTAGACTTAGAGAAATTCATGGATGATTTGACACCGCAGCAGAGGCAGGTGTTGAGACTTCGTTATGGCTTGGCAGAGGAAGAACCAATGACATTAGCCAAAATTGGTCAACACCTCAACATCAGCCGTGAACGAGTGCGACAAATCGAACGAGAAGCGATCGCTAAACTTCGTAAGCGTCAAGGGGATATGCGGGAATATATCCCAGCGAGTTAATTTTTTCTGAGTCGGTTTAGTCATTAGTCATTAGTCATTAGTCATTAGCTACAATCACCAATGACTAATGACCAATAGGTGAGAAAATCAGATCCTAGATGGTTCGGTTCCACCTACTTTGCCATGATCACTTGCCTGTTAAAGTAATTACAAATACGAAGCAGTAGAGCTAAACAGATAAACACCATCATTGGCTGCCAACTCTAGTAGAAAAACCGGAATTAGCCATCGCTAGGAGGTAAAACGGTGAATAACGCATCCAATCCCAATCATGTTCCTGAATTCTTTGATAAAGATTCTGACAATAATTTACTTTGGCAGTATGTTCAATCAATGAGTCCAGAAACCATTACCCAGCTGTCTAGACCAACGTCTTCGGAAGTCTATCAGGTGATGGAAAACAATATTATGGGAATGTTGGGAAACTTGCCTTCCCAAGACTTTGGCGTAACTATCAGTACTAGCCGTGAGAATCTAGGTCGCCTTTTGGCTTCAGCCATGGTTAGCGGCTATTTCCTTAGGAACGCTGAACAACGTATGGTTTTTGACAAGTCTTTGCAAATAGCTGAATCTCAATCTCTGGAGGAAGATTAGTCAAACCTTGGCCTAAAAGGGCTGAATCTATAGATTTAAGCGAGAAAATGCCCAATCGAATATCGGCAGATCATAATCTGAGTCTGTCGGTTTCCATTATTGAGGACCAAAGAAGATCACTCTTGGACTGGTATGCCAGAGCTGGTCGAGATTTACCTTGGCGACGAAGTTGGGAACCCTATAGCATCTGGGTGTCTGAAATTATGCTACAGCAGACCCAGGTCAAAACGGTCATTCCCTACTATCACCGCTGGATGGAGCAATTTCCCACCCTCGAACATCTGGCATCTGCTGAATTACAGGAAGTCCTCAAAGCTTGGGAGGGTCTGGGATATTACTCCCGTGCTCGCAACTTGCACGCCTGCGCTAAACTAATTATGCAGTCTCATGGTGGTGTTTTTCCCCAAGAGCTGAGCCAGGTTTTAGCCTTATCAGGAATTGGTAAAACAACAGCAGGTGGTATTCTAAGCGCTGCCTTCAATCAGCCAGTGGCTATTCTCGATGGTAATGTGAAACGAGTACTAGCACGATTGGTAGCATTGCCGATACCACCTGCCAAAGCCACTCAACAATTATGGAAGCTATCAGAAGCTTTACTAGATCATCAACATCCTCGAGAGTTTAACCAAGCAATAATGGATTTGGGAGCAACTATCTGTACTCGGAAAACTCCCAATTGCCCTGATTGTCCCTGGAAATCTTACTGTCAGGCTTACAATCTAGGTATTCAATCTGAAATACCTATGCGTGAACCATCTTCTCCCCTACCCACAAAAAATATCGGTGTTGCTGTAATCTGGAACGACCAGGGACAAATTCTAATCGACCGCCGACCTGCAAAAGGCTTATTGGGTGGTCTTTGGGAGTTTCCTGGTGGCAAAATTGAGCTTGGTGAAACTGTCCCGGAATGTATTAAACGAGAAATTCAGGAAGAATTGGGCATTGAGATTGAGGTTGGGGAACACCTGATCACAATCAATCACGCCTACAGCCACTTCCGTGTGGTGCTAAGTGTACACCACTGTCGCCATCTCAGTGGTGTTCCGCAACCTATTGAATGTGATGAGATTCGCTGGGTCACCTTAGATGAAGTAGATCAGTTTCCCTTCCCCAAAGCCAATACTCAGATTATTGCGGCTTTGCGCTCTCAAGAGGGGAGAAAGTATGAAGTATGAAGTGTCACTGCGAGTTGTGGGTAAAGTGTAAGCTAAGGTTTCTCGCATTTAACTTTTGGAACTCTGAGACTGAATCCCTGATAGTAGCTTAGCTCGCTTCTCATAATTATTAGATGCAGTAAAGCGCGATTACCTGATCGATTCAACTGATAAAGCGCTTTAAACCTTAAAGCTTGTACCTTCAACCCCATTTCCTATCGATAAATCGGTAAGGTGAAGTGAAAACAGCTGCCACCCTTGATAGGTGAGTCAACCCAAATGCGACCATAGTGGGCACGGATAATCTTTTGACATAGGGCTAAGCCCAACCCATAGCCTTCTATAGCTTCGTCTCGCTTAAGGCGGAAGTGGTCTTCAAAAATGCGATCGCGATTTTCTTGTGGTATACCAGGACCATCATCGCAAACGCTGACTTGAACTTTCTGGGTAGTACGGTGGATGCTAGACACAGCAATTTTCCCTCCTTTGGGAGTATACTTAATGGCATTATCCAGCAGGTTAATTAGCACCTGACGCACCAATTCTTCATCGCCGTAGACAGGAGGCAAGTCTTGTGGGATGTCGGTTTGCAGAACCTGAGCCTTGAGCTGAAACTGTTCGTGCATCTGAACTAGAACGTCTTGGCAAAGTCTGCCCAAATTCAGTTTATGAGGTCGGATGTTGAATTCAGCATTACTTCCCTTCCTAGCTTGCAGCAGATCCACTACCATCCGGTTGATAGTGCGCAATTGATTACGAGCTTGCTCAAACAGCCGTTCCTTTAGCTGTGGCGTCAGGCCAGCTTTTCTACCATTCTTGGCTACTGGTTGTTCTAGCTGTAGGGTTTCCAAGGCAATGGATACTGCTGTCAAAGGACTACGCAAGTCGTGAGCTAGCATGGATATGACTTGGTCTTTAAATTGCAGCTGCTCAAGCAATTCTTCTCTATCTTTCTTCAGGCGAAACACTTCGTCAGAGAGTCGAATCAGTTCCAAGGCACAAGCTAGGGAACCAGCTGTCTCTGGTAATGTCTCAGCCGAGGAGTTAGATGAGCGAACAGTTGGTTGTAAAGGCAATCCTTGGGTAAGTTGGGTTTGGTTTTCTTCTAGAGAGCGTTGCCAGCGGGGCCACCAGCTCTTCAGCTGGGCAACTAGATTACTACCTGCAAGGGTTTGTTTGGGTTTCGGATTAATCTTAATCAGTGCTGGGGTTGCTACTAGCTTAAAGTGTTCAGCTAGATAGGGTTGTTCCCCAACATCCACAACCTTTAGTTCAAAGGGATACTCTGTCTTAAGAGTTTCCAGATAATGGTGGATAGACTGGAGCTGTTTACGGGAACCGGGACGTTCATCGACAAACAGCAGCAGTTGTAGAAAGGTTGGGGAGTTAGTGTGTGTTTGTGTAGCTGCCTGCATGCAATTTGGTGTTAGCACTCTTAACCAATAAGGCTGGAATAAGACTAAGATTTGTTATTTTTTGTTGGTGATGTGTGCTTCCTTACAATTTAATGTCTATTTTATTATTTTATAGTCTCGTTACTAACCAGCCCTTTTCTGGCACTTTCCCAGTCTATTTGAGACTAAAATCTTAAAATAATGTAACATTATCGCGGATTGCGTCAATTCTCCTTTAATAATCTACCCACGGCTGCTACTTGATCATGGCTATTGGCTACCTTGCTCTTGTCCTTCACGCCCATTTACCGTTTGTTAGGCATCCAGAAAGTGATTATGTTCTAGAAGAAGAGTGGCTATTTGAAGCCATTACTGAAACCTATATTCCCCTACTACATGTTTTTGAGGGATTAAAGCGGGATGGGATTGACTTCAAAATAACCATTAGTATGACACCACCTTTGGTGTCGATGCTACGGGATCCACTACTACAAGAACGTTATGAGCGCCATCTGTCACTGCTTGAAGAACTAGCCAAGAAGGAGGTTGAGCATAATCAGCATAATGGTCATATCCGTTACCTAGCGCAACATTATGTTCAAGAGTTCAGCACTATTCGCCAAACATGGTTACACTATGAAAGGGATTTAGTCAAGGCATTTAAACAATTTTTAGACAGTAATAACCTGGAAATTATCACCTGCGGTGCCACCCATGGCTATTTTCCTTTGATGAAAATGTATCCCCAAGCAGTTTGGGCTCAAATTCGGGTGGCTTGTGAACATTATGAGCAAAACTTTGGCTGTCCACCCAAGGGCATATGGTTACCGGAATGCGCTTACTACGAAGGGATTGAGGAGATGCTAGCAGATGCTGGTTTGCGCTATTTTCTGATGGATAGTCATGGTATTCTCTACGCTCGTCCCCGACCACGGTTTGGTACCTATGCTCCCATTTATACTGAGACAGGAGTTGCTGCCTTTGGTCGTGACCATGAGTCATCCCAGCAGGTGTGGTCTTCGGAAGTCGGGTATCCAGGGGATCCAGTATATCGGGAATTTTACAAGGATTTAGGGTGGGAAGCAGATTATGATTACATTAAACCATATATTATGCCCCATGGACAGCGGAAGAATACGGGTATCAAGTATCACAAAATTACAGACCGTGGTACAGGATTAGGGGAAAAACAACTGTATGATCCGTATTGGGCAAAAGACAAAGCTGCGGAACATGCTGGAAATTTCATGTTTAATCGCCAGCAGCAGGTTAAACATCTAGCAGCAATGATAGAGCGTTCTCCAATTGTGGTGTCTCCCTATGACGCAGAGTTATTTGGTCACTGGTGGTACGAGGGTCCTTGGTTTCTGGATGTCTTGCTCCGTAAGTCGTGGTATGACCAGAACACCTATGAAATGACTCATTTGGCAGATTATTTGCGGAATCATCCGATCCAACAAGTCTGTAAACCTTCTCAATCTAGCTGGGGGTATCAGGGGTTTCATGAATACTGGCTCAATGAAACCAATACCTGGATTTACCCTCATCTGCACAAAGCCACAGAACGGATGATTGAGCTGTCAACGTTGGAAGCTACCGACGAGTTGGAGTGGAAGGCATTAAATCAAGCAGCGCGAGAGTTACTACTAGCGCAATCGTCAGACTGGGCATTTATTATGCGCACCGAGACAATGGTACCTTATGCAGTTAGACGAACGCGATCGCATTTGATGCGCTTTAATAAGCTTTACGATGATATCAAGCTGGGCAAGATTGATGCAGGCTGGCTGGAGAAAGTCGAGAAAATTGACAATATCTTTCCCAAGATTAACTATCGCGTCTATCGTCCTGTTTGAAATCTCCCCACACAATCCTGGGAAGATACAAGAAGATACAATAGAGAACGTTCCCTAAGCCAATCAAAATCCATGACGCCTTCTGAGTTAGATACTGCTCCCCAGGAAAGTTTGGATACTCTCAAAGACCCTGAGACCTATCTCGACGAGGTACCTAATGATGTCGAGATGTCTCTGTTCGACCATTTAGAGGAGTTGCGAAAGCGGATTTTTTACTCGCTGATTGCTGTATTCTTGTCCATGGCTGGCTGCTTTGTGGCAGTTAAGCCGATTGTTCAGTTGCTGGAAATTCCAGCTAGGGGGGTCAAGTTTCTGCAACTGGCTCCAGGGGAATACTTTTTTGTGTCCTTGAAAGTGGCTGGCTATAGTGGCTTACTGGTGGCTAGTCCTTTTATTCTTTACCAAATCCTTCTATTTGTTTTACCAGGGTTGACTCGCCGGGAGCGACGCTTCATCGGACCTGTGGTTTTAGGCTCAACGGTTCTGTTTTTTCTAGGCTTGGTATTTGCCTACATTGCTCTAATTCCTGCCGCTCTGAATTTCTTTATCAGTTACGGAGCAGATGTAGTAGAGCAGTTGTGGTCAATTGATAAGTATTTTGAATTTGTCTTACTGTTGATGTTTAGTACTGGCTTGGCATTTCAAATCCCAGTTATTCAAATGTTACTGGGGTTTTTGGGAATTGTTTCTTCCAAGCAAATGCTTTCTGGTTGGCGCACGGTTGTCCTAGGAGCAGCTATCTTGGGAGCAGTGCTGACTCCTTCGACAGATCCTCTCACTCAAAGTTTACTGGGGGGTGCTGTACTTGGTCTGTATTTTGGTGGGATTGGAATGGTGAAGTTGGTGGGGAAATAATATTAAGTCTGGTTAATCAACCCGCTATCAAAACTACCATCGGGCTTCTGAATCGAATCTTTCTAATACCACGGTTAGCATTTGCTGCATCCCCGTCAATTGTCAGCGAACTTTAATTACCAACTAATTGCCTGATTTTATGACTACCACAGCTCAGCTGAATCAGCATGCTATAAGAGTTAAAAATTATGATTAGAATCAATATCTAAACCTGAAGGTAATTTAATAATGTTGGCTACGAATACCTACTAGGAATAGGGAATAGGGAATAGGGAATAGTAATCTAATTACCAATTATCAATTACTAACTAACTATCTTTAGTATTATTATCGCTAATTCTTCTAAATAGTCATAAGTTATGCCACAACCATGACTTATGACTATTTAGAAACAGATACTAAAGGCTCTTCGTAAAAAGTTGATGCTAATTTTTAGTTCACTTATGCTGAAAGCTTTACTGGGGATTACTTTGACAGTTAAAAATGTGTTTATCAAGTCAAATTATTACCCAGTAAGCGATAATAGATTTGGGTGGTTATTTAGCATAATATCTAGGGAAGAGCCATTATAAATGTATGGTAAGACGTAGCATACTAAAGATAATTACTATCGATAGTTACTATTAGTAAACTGTGTTAATTTAACGCCAATCCTCCCAATTCTGATTAAAGATGGACGTGTCTGGGAAAGCGGTGGGATTACCGTTTTTTTCTAACTGCTGGCGTAGAGCTTGGAGTTGGGTTTGTTGCAGGAGGGGTTCTTCTAGAAGCTGGTAAGGTGCTATCCCAGTTTCTAAGGAAAAAGCAGCGGTTGTACCAGCAGCAGCACCGGATGACCATTCAAAGGAATGCACCCGATAAGCAGCAGCGGCAATGTGACTGGTAGCAATACTTTTACCTCCTACTAAGAGGTTGTCAATTTTCTGAGGAATTATTGCTCGCAGGGGAATTTGGAACGGATAGGCTTGACCTGCTCCCCGCCGTTCCCCTTGACGCTCGGTGTTTCCTGGGGTTTCTGCTGGACTTAAGGTCATACAGGGATGAAAGTCGATGGCATAGTGACCAATACCCACAGAATCAGGATAGATAGTAGAGCGACTGCGTTGACTGACTTGATCTGGCTGGATTTTACCTTGAATCACAGAGGGGGCTTCTAATCCAGCCAGTACTGCCCATAAGCGGCGATATTCGTCTGGTGAGAGGGTCTGCCGATAATACTCATCCTGGTAGTCACGGCGGGAAATATCCACTTCTGATATAGTAAAGCCTTGAGGATAGCCAAAGGAAGGGCGTCCAATAATCCGCCTCCCTTCCCGTATATAGGGATACTTAGACAACCCATGCATTGTCCCCATCGGAGAATCTAACCCAGTTAGATAGCGGTGATTGGGATGAGGCTCTTTTACCCCATCCCCAAGCTGGGAGTCGGTAGTCCCTGCCACTAGCCAATAGTAATAACCGAGAGCGTTTTCTTCTCCTTTCCGTAGACTTTCCGTACGCAAGCCTCCCATCCAGCCACCGGGAGCCAGTTGACCAGTAGTTCGTAATTGGCGACGGGTGTAAACTAGATTATCTTCTGAAGTGCCAGGACGATAATCATTACCCCATGTCCAGTTTTGCATGGAAATGTCCCCTGGAGTGGGAGCAGTAACCCCCCATCGGATCCGTTTACCCCGCTTAGAACTCCAAATTCGCCGATAGGTGAATACTCCTTCAAAGTCCGCTAGGCGCTGTAATTCATAGCTGTAGTAGGGTTGGTATTGCGGGTAAAACGAAGGCATTTCTTGGGTTTGAGGCTCCTTGGTTTGCTCCATGGCAAAGGTGTAGGTAAAGCCTTGGGTGCAATAGGGGTCGTCAGTAGCACTAGATGCGGAAGGGTTTAGGTAGGAGCGGGAGTCAATCCCCAACTGGTAGGGAACGTCAGCTAGGGCAATAATTTCACCAGTTTCTGTTGCGTCGATAATATACCAATTAGAACTATTGTCTTGGGTCTGTTGGGGAACAATGCGCAAAATGCTTTTCTCAAACCGGGAGGAATTCTCGTAGCTATACCAATCTTCAATAGTTTGAGATAGGGCAAAGGTGTTCAGGGCAGGAGCATCAGCAGTACTTTTGTGTTGAATAGCAATCACACTGTCAATGGTTTTGCCATCAGCGCTAATCTCTAGTTCCTTAACTACAGTAGAGGGAAACCATTTTAATCTCCCTTTTCCCCGTTTGGCCGCCTTTCGTAAAATATTAAACAGGATTTGGTGAGCATCACGGGGTAGAAAACAGGATTCACTTACCCAGCAGTCCCCAGGATTGAGTTGACGGTAGTAGCGTTTGATGCGATCGCGTAATTCTAGATAGCCCTTAGGATAGAATAAACGCGATCGCTGAGTTGGTCGTTCATCCAGAGCAGAGGTTCCCTGGGCAGAAATTTGTCCCCCTACCCAGTCGGTAATCTCAGTTAAGCACACTGTTTGCCCTGCCAATAAGCCTTCATAGGCAGCCGCTGCACCAGCCAATCCACCTCCAATCACTAAGATTTCACAGGTTTCGGTTTGGTCTGGAGTTCTAGGGGGAGCTGCTATACCAGGAGATGGAGTAAACCCTAGTAATGATATGAATAGGGAAATACGGACAAGCGATCGCTTCATGATTCAAGATATTGAGTAAAATCTTTGACGATAAATTACCCTAACTTATCAATACTGTCATCTCCCAAACGTTGGAGCAATTATGCCATGGCATGTCAAAGCACCCGAAAAATATACGGATAGCGATAGGGCTGATTAGGATTTTCCAGCACCTTGACTAAGGCAATTATGGACATAATTAGACTGACAAGCCCTAATATAATTAGCAGCGGAATCCCAATAATCACCACAGTCAGTATCAAACAAATCACCCCATATATATAAAGGCAAATGTGAAAATTCAGAGCTTCTTTGGCATTTTCTTTGACCAGTGACATACTCCCACACTGACTTTTACAAGTTCAGTGTGGGCTTCTTTCCAACTCCACCTACCGGTTCGGATACTCGGAAAGCTTTACTCCCGACGGAATGCCCTACCGCCAACTTTAATATATTAATTGCCGCATTTACATCACGATCCTCGGTATAACCGCAATGAGAACAAGAGTGGATGCGGTCTTTTAGTTTTTTGGGTACCTTTTTTCCACAGTTGGAACAGTTCTGGCTGGTATTTCTGGGATTTACTGCGACTGTAACCAAACCAGCATTCTCGGCTTTGTTTGATAGTATCGACAGAAATTGTCCCCAGCCAGCATCATGAATAGATTTAGCTAAGTTAGATTTAGCCAGTCCCTTGATATTTAGTCTTTCATGAGCAACTAGATCGTGATCATCTAGTAAGTTTTTTGCTGTTTTAAAATGAAAGTTTTTTCGGGTATCAGCTACCTTTTTATGAGCCTTACCCAGTTTCTTGACAGCCCTTTTCCTATTATTACTGCCTTTTTTTGATCTACTAACAGCTTTCTGGATTTTCTTTAGTCGTTTTTGAGCTTTTATATAATATTTAGGAATCGGGACTTCTGTGCCATCAGATTTGACTAGGAATGACTTAAGACCCATATCTATCCCAATGGGATTTGACACTTGTTCTATCTGAATTAGTTCAGGAACCGAATCATCCTGTAACGATAATGTTACATAGTATCCATCAGCCTTGCGTGTAACTGTTGCAGTTTTAATTTTGAACCCTTTTGGAATCGGCCTATGGTAGATCATCTTGACCCATCCAAACTTGGGAAGGTTAAATTTGTTGCCCCGGATAGGGTTTTTAGAGAAAGCGGAAAAAACTAAAGATTTATACCTGCTTTTACTTTTGAATCTAGGTCTGCCACTTCTTTTTCCATTAGAATCACCTTTTAAAAACCTTTTAAAAGCAAGATCAACTCGTTTGACGCAATCCTGTAAAACATTAGCATGGATGGCCTTATACCACTGCCTGTCTTTTTTTAATTGAGGTAGAGTCCTTTTCTGAGAGTAGTAGTCGGGATTGTCTCGCAATTCAGGCAAATAACAAACCAAAGGACATGAGTTAATGGAACAACGATTCTGTTCATACCAATTGAATCTATCAGCAAGAAAATAGTTGTACTGGTGGCGCAACATATCTAGCCACCTCTCTATTTCTGCTTCTTGCATCTTAGTCAATCTCAACCGATATTGGTACGCTGTCCGCATTGACTCCTCCTTTTTTTCGACCTAGTATTAGGTTAGCAGTTGTGGCGACAGGTGTCAACCTAATATGAAAAATCAAAAGCTTGTAGTTAGAGTTACCGAATTTGAGAAAAAGCAGTTACAAGAAGAAGCCGACAGGAGGGGGATGACCTACTCCGAGTTACTCAGAAGCTTCATAGCTCGTCTTCCTCTCCCAAAAGACTCTGTGCAAAATTCCTCCCGGAGATGAAACCTTAGAAGAGTGGAGCCTTATTCCACGAGTTTTAACCCTTTTATGCATAGCCTGCCAACTATAAAGGCTCCACTCTTCTTGCGGTAACTTCTGACCACACTCATACTACGTATTGAGATGTGGGGCTCCTTTTGCTAGAAAGCTGAGTCTTCGGTGATCAAAAAAATAACTATCGGGATGGCAATAGAGACCACCAAAGAGCTAAAAAATATTGAGCCATGACATAACAGTGATAAAAGCTTTCGTTGATCCATGTCATTCATCCAATAAATCCTCCCATGCTTCCCCAGGGTTACCTTTATGGATTTTCTCTTCCATAATACAGGTAAGTTGGTAGAGTTGATTGAACGGAACGAATTTATGTAAAGATATGTAAGGGACTGATCAATAGGATGGCTAAGCCGGTGTCGTTGGCTGATAATCTTTCTAACTAAGGCAGAACTACCAGTCGTCATATCCCGCCTTTGGTATTGCCTTCACTGGTCCCTTCCCTAAATTCCGAGTTTCAGTCTTAAATCACGATTCGGCTACGGTTTGAAAGTGCTGGCCATGAATTTAGTCTTGCCATACTGCTCCTGAGGGGTAAGCTTTACTATTTGGTGTTCCCTGAAACGGCTAACTTAATTTTCCCAACGCTTATCCAATCCTTAACCTCTGCTCAAAGGCCACCAATTAATAACCCCTACCCCGATAAGTCATGGGAAATAATCTAAAATTTTATCGACCCACATTTGGTCAATGGTCTAAGTATTTAATTCTTATTATCTTACTCCTGGGGATAGGTTTTCGATTAGTCAATATTGACAAAAAAGTCTATTGGATTGATGAAGCCTATACATCGTTGCGAATTTCTGGCTATACCAAAGCAGAAATTATCCAAGAAATTGATGGTCGTCAAATTAATGTTAAAGATTTACAGCAGTATCAGCGTCCTAATGATAACAAAGATGTAGGTGACACGATCCAAGGGTTAGCGTTATATGAACCACAACATTCACCGTTATATTTTGTGATGGCTCACTTTTGGGCAAAATTGTTCGGTTATTCCGTAACGGTGATGAGAAGTTTACCAGCCTTGATTAGTCTCTTGACTTTGCCGTGCATTTATTGGCTGTGTTTGGAGTTGTTCGAGTCTCCCCTAACGGGATGGATTGCGATCGCATTGCTCTGTGTCTCTCCATTCCATGTGTTGTATGCCCAGGAAGCTCGACAATATAGCTTGTGGACAGTGACCACATTGCTTTCCAGCATAGCCTTGCTGAGGGCGATGCGTCTTAGCACAATGATGAGTTGGGTAATCTATGCCATAACAGTTTCTCTAAATCTCTACAGCTATTTGCTTTCTGGATTAGTTTTTATTGGACATAGCATCTATGTTATTTTTACAGAAAAATTTCGTTTGAGTAAACAAGTCATTAGGTATGGATTAGCTTCGCTTTTCGGGATTATCGCCTTTATTCCTTGGTTAAGATTGGTAATTGAAAACGGTATTGAATTGGGGGATTGGGCGGATAAAGAGACTCCACTCGGTCAACTGATCACCCGCTGGCTTATTAATCTGAGTTCTGTGTTTTTCGATATCCAGATTGGCTATAACAATCCCTTATTTGATGTGCGGTCAGGTCGAGACCTAAAATTTAACTACGACCATTTCCTGATTTATTTCGATATCCTAATTTTAATTATCGTCGGCTATTCTATTTATTTTCTGTGTCGTAATAGTCAGCAACGGGTTTGGTTATTTATCTTGATCATGATCACAGTTGTCGGAATGTTTCCCATTGGTCAGGATTTAATTTTAGGAGGACAGCGTTCCAGCATGGCGCGCTATTTCATTCCTTGTTACTTGGGTATACAACTTGCTGTTGCTTACCTCCTTGCTAAAAAAATTAATCCTCTGAATGGTAAGACAATAAAACAACAACAACTATGGCGATTAGTTGCTATTACAGTTATTTCAGGAGGTGTGCTCTCTTGTGCCATTAGTTCTCAAGCAGAAACGTGGTGGCATAAATACAGTAACTATTACACGCCTGAGGAAGCTCATATTATTAATGAAGCCAATCGTCCCTTGGTGATTAGTAGTGATATCATGCGATTAGTGTCTCTGAGTTATTTACTTGAGCCCAACGTGACCTTACAGTTAATCAAAACTAAGGATTCTCCTACAGTTTTTTCCAGTTTCAGTGACGTCTTCTTATATAGACCTTCTCCAAAACTGCGACAAAAATTTGAAGAGGAGTCACCTTATGACGTTAAACCAGCTCATAAACGCAAGCATCTCTGGAAGCTAGTGCAGTGAAACCAAAAGTGAAAAGGCAAAAGAAACTTGACCAATGACCAATCACTCATGACTAATGACTAATCCATCTAATCATTTTTTTTCCACAACAGAACTTTTCGTTTTTTAAAGCCAATATTTCCTTCGTATATCAGGTTAAATTTATAGTTATGATGTTTTTCAATACTAGGGCGTAGCAAGGATGGTGATGGAATATTTTCCAAAACAAAAACATCACTAAATTTACCCGATATTTTTGGTAATTTTTCTTCAGGTATTTCTGAAATATTTTTGATTTTTTTGATGAGTTGTAATTGAACCTTGGGCTCAAGCTTATGGCTCAGGGATAGAATTCGATTGTGAGTACTATCGCTGAGTACAAGGGGAGCAGGAGACTGATTAATAATATTAGCAACGTCTGCATTATAGTAGTCGCTGTACTTCGTCCACCAAGTTTCAGCTTGGACAATCAGCACACCAGATATCACACCACAACAGAGCAATATAACTGTAGTCAATCGCCATAAACGTTTTTGCCAAATACCAATCGAAAACTTACTGAGTTTCCTGGACAGTAAATAGGAAATAGTGAGTTGAATCCCGATGTAGGTTGGCAGTTGATATCGAGCAATCGTTGAGCGCATGCCTCCTGAAATCACATCTGGTAGCACTAAGGGTAGACTAGTAAATCCCATCAGGAGCAAAACAAATAGCCAAACCTGTTTTGGAGTATAGCGACAGAGAGAATATAGCCCATAAATCACTAGCACCACAATTGGTACCACTAGGTAAGTTCTCGGCTGGGTGTAGCTAAAGGTTAGGTCAAACGGGTACTCCTTGCCTAGGGGTACATCAAAAAAGCCGTAAAGTAGATTCTTCAGCCAATATCGACCCAGATCCAGGGGGGGTAATTCTTTAATCACCCATCCCCATTCCTTGCTAGCTCTGGGTTCGTTTTCCAAGAAAACAGCTAACCAAGGTGAAAATATCAACAGTGCTGCTGTGACCGCTGAGATGTAAGCAATTACCCGTTGACGCCCTTGCCAACCTGCGATGATCAGGACATAAATGCCGTGACCTAGGATAATGGGTGCTGAAAATAAATGAGAGTAGAAGGCTAGCGCTACAAAAAGGGCATAAATGCACCAACTCATCCTAGTGTTGACTCGCATCGCTCGTAACAGGGAAGCACTCGATAGCAAGATACTCACATTCCACAGACTATATTCCCGAACTTCCTGGGCATACAAAATATGGATCGGTGAAACAGCGAATAGGGACAGGGCAAGCCATGGGGTCAATGATGCTCCAAATAGTTCTAAGCACAACCAGTACAGGCAGGGTAATCCCAGCAAGCTAATTAGAGCAGGTAAAGTGCGCTTGAGTGCTAGGGAACTACCAAGCCATTGTTCCCAGAATCGGGCTAAAATATAGTAAACTGGCGGGTGTTGTGGCGCTTCTTCCCCTATAATTCGTAAGGTATTGGCGAGGCTACGGTCAGAATTAGGGGTCTGGTATTTTTGTAATTCTGTAGCGCTAATCACTTGACCAGTGTAGATATCCCCGATAATTTCTTCCGCTGAATAGCCAGCAATTCTAGAGGAGCTGAAAGTTTCATCCCCCCAGTAGACTTTGCTGTCGAGATTGGCTAAGCGAAAGACTATTCCTAAGAGCAGTAGGGTAATGCATAATAGTCGCAAGGGAGGTTGAGGTAATTTCCCTAGCTTTAATCTTTTGGTTTCCATCACACAAAAAAGTACACCGAAAAGTACAAAGGAAATTTATTAGTGTTCGTTTAATTTTGATATTGTAATTGATCGCTTTTTATTGACCGTTTCATGATTAATGTTAAGGATAATATTTCACTGCTAATAATACTTAATCTAGAAACTTACCGATAACCGTCACCCCATTATTCTATTTTAAGTGTCTCTACCCAAACACAAAAAAGTATGAATCCCCCAGCCCCGAATCCCCCTAAAAACCAAGTAATATTTTGGTTTAGCTTGAGCCTAGCATTTGCTATGGTTTACAGCCTGATCGCCCTCGAAGAAGCCTTTAGTAATCAATACATTGTACAAGATGATGCCAGACAGCATGTATTTTGGATGCAACGGTTTTTTGATCCCAGCTTATTTCCCGATGATCTGATTGCCAATTACTTCCAATCTGTAGCACCCGCTGGCTATACTACCCTCTATCGGCTGATAGGATTTGTAGGAATTCATCCCCTCTTATTGAATAAGCTACTACCGATGGTGCTAGGGTTGATTACCACTAGTTACTGTTTCCGGCTTTGTCTACAAATGCTGCCCATCCCAGCTGCAGGGTTTATCGCGTCTTTGCTCCTAAATCAAACCCTATGGATGCTGGATGATTTAGTATCAGCAACCCCTAGGGCGTTCATTTATCCCCTGCTGCTAGCATTTTTGTACTACCTATCACGGCGCTCATTGATCCCCTGTCTCGTAGTGATCACCCTCCAGGGTTTATTTTATCCTCAGTGCGTTTTCCTCTGTTGTGGCGTCCTGGTGCTGAAACTGTTGCGTTGGCGAGAGGGTAAAATCAGACTATCCTCCCAGAAGAATGACTATTGGTTTTGTGCAGCTGGGTTAGGTATGGCATTCATTGTCCTGTTGCCCTATGCTTTGACCACTTCTGACTATGGTCCAATTATCAGCGCACAGCAAGCCAAAACCATGCCAGAATTCCAACCAGGAGGGCGAGTTGCTTTTTTCGATCACAACCCATGGCATTTCTGGTTGGAAGATGCTCGCAGTGGTATATTTCCCCGAAGAAAGCGTTTACCTATAGCTGTCTGTGCTGGTTTACTATTGCCGATCTTGCTAAGATTTCCCTCATGGCTACCGTTAGTGAAGAAAGTCAAAGGGGAAACGGTACTCCTGACTCAACTGGCTCTAGTATCCCTTGGCATGTTCGTTATGGCTCATGCTGTCCTGTTCCGACTGCATCTACCCAGCCGTTACAGTAAGCATAGTCTGCGAATTGTGCTAGTCTTAGCTGCTGCGATCGCTATAACTCTATTACTCGATGCTATTATTCAAGCTTGCCAGAGGCTAGCCTTTCCTCCAATTCCAGGGAAACCAGTGTTGGGAAGAGCGATCGTTACACTCGTAGGAATGGCTCTAATCTTGTCTCCTCTTGGTTTCCATAATTTTCCCAAAACCAACTATGAGGTTGGGAGGGAACATGCCCTCTATGAATTCTTTGCTAAACAACCAAACGATATCCTGATTGCTTCACTATCAAAGGAAGCCGATTTCTTGCCAACCTTTTCTGGAAGGTCAGTCTTAGTGAGTAGAGAATACGGTATTCCCTATCATACTAACTATTACAACCAATTTCGCAACAGAGCGATTGACTTAATTCAAGCCCAGTACAGTCCAAACTTAGCTGAAGTTAAACAGTTTATTAGGCAGTACAACATTGATTTTTGGTTGTTAGATAAGGAAGCATTTAATCCAGAATATATAGCTGACAATCGCTGGATTATGCAGTATCAACCAGTAGCAGCAGAAGCTCAAGCTCGACTCAAACAAGCCATTTTTCCGGCAATTGTTAACGTAATCGATTCCTGTTCTGTTTTCGAGACAGAGGAGGTTGTGGTTTTGGATACCGAATGTCTTGCGATAACTAGTAACAGTTAAATAGGTAAGCCCAAATCAAGCTGGCAGCTATGTAAATATATGTAAACAAATCTATCTAAACATGCTGGCTTAAGGGAATAGATTGAATTTCTAGATATTTTACAAAACTTGACATCATTCCCTTCCATTAGTCAGTTTAATCATGCCTACCTATTTAATGGGTAATGAATAATTTGGCAAACCCTAGCAATTTAGGTGATCCCAGCCCTGAACGCTACTGGGTATGACACTAACTCTTGGTTTTCATCATTACTTTAAAAAGCGATCGCATCCCATTCTTCACCGAATCAATCTAACCCAAAAAAACAAAACTCAATAAATTAGGGGGTTAAACCCCTCAAGTGTTCTCAAACAACTGGGTTCAAGATTTTAGTTAGATGCCCTAAATTGTTGTTAAAGTCCATTGTTCCATTGTAGCAGGAATTACCAAATTAAGCCATCAGCACCCTACCTATCTCAGGGCTAAAACCTTGCTCTGTATCTAATACAGAAAAAGGAAGACAAGGAATACAAGGTGGACTTGGAAGAAAGACAAAATAACCAAACAAAATCATTCCCCTCTATCCTTCCTCTGTCTGTCCCCTTACTCTAAAACAAACTAAAACAAATACCTAATCCCTGGTTGAACACCACAAGCCACTCCAAAGCAATTTGGACAGGGTTAAACATCACTATCAAGACTGAGACAGGAACTATCTCAGTTTGACTACTAACGTTTACACCACAGGGAGTAAACGCTGGTTCACTCTCAACACACTACCTCTAATTTTGAACTATGAAACCCTATGCCGAGCATAATTTATGTGCCCATGTATTTTGGAATCCTTATCAGCCTAATCAACCATTAACACTCTTTTCTAAAACTGCTCACCCTGTACCGGATAAACGTTTGTATCGTAAGGGTAAACGGTTAGGCTTAACTGTCCAGGTTTCCCTAGTCGTTTTAACACTAACCTTGATGGTGTCAAGGGTGATGCTAGTTTTGTTAACATACGTATTTTCATCCCCAGCTACTGCTCACTAACTATAATGGTTAATGGTTAATTGACGATTAACCATTAACCATTAAAAAAAAGCAATCAACCATATTAGAAGTTATTAACCGGACTTCATATCATCTCATGTTCTGATCTAGAAGCTTTTTCACCTTCATGGTTGCTGAATCGGTTGTATAGTAGTCCTGATGATGATAATAGGAGCTAGTTGCGTAGTTTTCAACATCATTAGCAACAATACCTAAAAGATTAGTCCTAGAGGTTTTGAGTTCATCCAAGGCTTGCATTAGAACTGAGCGGTCAGTCTTGTTTAATCTGCCTACCAAGACCATACCATCCGTGTTAGCTGCTAGGAGGCGGCTATCGGCAAGTCCGATCACGGGAGGCGTATCATAAATAACTAAATCAAAAACAGCATTAAAATGCTCCATCAAAGTTCCCATCTTTGGTGCACATAGTAACCGAATCGGATCCTGTGCTGGGGAACCAGCAGTTAGCACATGAAGATGATCCCACATGGGCACTTGCTGGATGGCTCGGTTAGCTTTGATCCGCTTACTAAGGACATTACTCAAACCAAATTGATTGTTCAAACCAAAAATTTTATGTACCCGGGGACGGCGCAGATTTGTATCCACCAGTAGCACTCGCCGACCCATAGCAGCAGCCACTATAGCTAGGTGGACAGCAACGGTAGATTTCCCGTCTTCTGGTCTAGCTGAACTAATCACAATAGATTGGATTGGCTTATCGCAGCCCAGTAAGCCGATATTGCGATGGAGGAACCGGAACGCCTCTAAAAAGGGAGAAGCTTGTTGCAGTTTTGGCGTTGAGTTATTTTTCTGTACCTTAGGGAAGCTTGGAACAAAAGGTATACCTTTGCGGCTTGTTGATGACTTGGTGGGCTTAAGTGCTTGATGGTAAGGAATAACACCAATAAGAGGCAATTGGGTGTGATGTTTAAGTTCGTCGGGAGAGTGGAATACATGGTCTAAGCGCTCCATCAACCACCCTGTTCCTGCACCCAGTAATATACCTGCGATCGCTCCCAAAATAATCTGAAGTTCCTGATGTTGCGGAATCGGATATTGAGGCTGTTTGGGTTTGAGAATAAGTTCCCAAGAATAAGGCTGGAAGCTTTCCTTAAGCGCCAACAGAGTGTCTAATCGTTGGGTTGTCTCTGTAAGTTTCTGCCGTAAACTGGTGTACTTTGGATCTATCACCAACATCTGTTTCATGTCTTGCTCAAGACTTTCTTCTTCCTCAGCAAGAGCTTCTTGTCGTGCTTGCAAAACTGATATTTGGATGCTTTGATCTACCAGTTGTTGAGTGAGCTGCTGGTGAATTGAATTGGGTGATACCTTAGGAACATCTGTATCTGTAAGTTTGATCCCCAGTACCTGTTCAGCTTCAGAGCGTAACAGGGATAAGAAATTATACTTTTGCTGCTGTAGGGTCTTGATGGTGGGACTGTTTGGAGTATAGCGGCTTGACTCGATAGCAATCTCAGCCTCAACCTCTTCTAGGTGGTTGAGCATCTTTTGGTAGTAAGGGTTTTCAGCCAAAGTCACTTGAGCCAGAGCTAACTCCGAGGCGCGAGAGTCCTTGACCTGATTTGATGACAATCCTAGCTTTTGAGAAATGATCTGGTAGAAGGACTGAGCTTCCTTAAGCTGGATGTCAGTATCTAATTGCTGTTGCTTAATCTGGCTAATCTGAGTTGAAAGCTGCTGTTTTTGATGATCATAGTCGATTAACTTGTACCCTAGCTCCAACTTCAGCAGTTCTTCCTCCAGTCTGTCTACCTCTTGGCGTACTTGAGGCAACTCTCTATTTGCTAGCTCAAGGTCTTTGTGATGGTAACTTGCTTCTTGTTGGCGGGAGTAATTGATATAATTATCGGCAAGCTGCTTTAAAACAAAGTGAACTTTTTGAGGATCACTATCCCGGTAACGAACTTCTAAGACACTAGTTCCTTCAATATGTTTGATCCTCAGGTGATTATTCTTGACTAAAGACTTGTAGCTAGTTTTGCCATAGCGCTTGTTTATTTCCTCAATCACGGGAGTGATGAGTTTCTCACTACGCAGTACCAGCATTTGGGTTTTATAAGCCAAGGTTTCAAAAGCTGGTGTCGATTGATTTTCATCATCATCCTGTGCTGTCAGAGGCTCCAGACTGAGTCGGAACTTGCCTTCGTACAGAGGTTTCTGATTAGAGGTCCATAAAAAAATACTAGCTGTTATCGTAATTGCTACACCAGCAGCCACTAAAAAGCGACGCCGTATGATCGTCCAAATCTCCTCTAGCTTACGCCCATCCTGATAGTATTTTGAGTTTCTAGTGTGGTAGATGACGGGCTGTGAGTGGATATATTTACCATTCCCCTGTGGGAAAAGCTCTGATTTATTGCCCATCTCTATATGTGCCTTTTGATTTATTGGTTTAAGTTATGTTCAAGAGTAACTGAAGCTATGGCTAATCGCTCCCCTATCATACCTTCGGTAGTTGCCACTAACCATCAGCTCTGTAGTTAGTTTGTGTTAACAAACTAGTTTTTGACACTAGAACTGGAAAATTTTACGCAAAACTTATCAAATATCCGGATAAAATGAAGGAATGGTTAAGTTAGGGCAATAGTGTTTGCTGGTACCAAGTGACATTCATAGGTAGCACTATCTACCTATCTCCCCATTCCCTTATCCTCCTGTGTAGCTAAATAACACTTGAAGAATGGAATTGAGTTGAGTAGTATGGTCTTGAATTTAAGTTATAAATATAAAAAGGAAAAGGTCAATGGTTATAATTCCTTGCCCTTTCCCCCTTTACTAAACTTTTACAGTGTAATCAGGAAGCAGTTATACAAATTATTCTCTTAAAATATTGCCCCTGACAATGAAAAACTGATCATGGGGTATTTGGCTCGAATCAGATCAATTTTCCCTTTTTCCATTGACGAGTGATCAAGCAAAGCTAGAAAAGCCCATATCTAGAGGGATATCTTGTAACCTTCCAGGACCGACTGCTTGAATAGCTTCTTTGAGAGACATATCTCCGGTGTAAAGCGCACGACCAACAATTACACCGCTAACGCCTAGAGATTCGAGAGTAAGTAGACTCAACAGATCAGTGATTGAACTGACACCCCCAGAGGCAATCACGGGGATCGATATATGACTTGCTAGTTCCCTTAGAGCGTCTAGGTTTGGTCCAGACAGAGTTCCATCCCGGTGAATGTCGGTGTAAATAATCGTAGTTACGCCCAGCTGAGTCATTTGTTCAGCTAGGTCAATTGCTGCAATTTCTGAGGTTTCTAACCAACCGTGAGTGGCCACCCATCCCTGACGAGCATCAATACCAACTACAATCTTCCCTGGGAATTCAGTGCAAAGCTGTTCCACTAGGGAAGGGTCTTCCACCGCTGCCGTTCCTATAATGACTCTATCGACGCCTAGAGTCAACAGTTGAGTGACTCCGGAGCGGGAGCGTAATCCACCACCGACTTGCACTGGCACAGGTACCGCCTGCACAATTGCTTCGATGGCCTTAGTATTAACTGGCTTACCCAGTTTTGCACCATCCAAATCAACGACATGCAGCCTTGATGCACCTTGTTCAACCCATTGTTTCGCTACCTCGACTGGGTTATCGTTAAATATTTGCGCACGTTGGTAGTCTCCCTGGACTAACCGCACACATTTTTCTTCAAGTAAGTCTATAGCTGGAATAACATCCATGACTCAATTTCCCCCTAACCTATAGTGAACTACCCCACACCAATCCCAGCAGGTATGGTGTAGGCTTCTGACATCACAGGGGTAGCCCAAGTCTAGGAGTTACGTCCTCGATTTGCTCTTAGATCCCCTCCAAGCCACTTCTTTCCGGCTACCCTTGCTAGCAGTAGTGCTTATTGTTCGATTGAAGCACTACCACTGGGCAATTCTGCCACAATCTTAAACCGCACATGATTAATGGCTAACTCACCAATGGAAATATCTTCCTTTTTCACAGGCACCCCTTGACTCTTCAGGATTTCAAACTTAATTCCTTTACCGATCTCTATATGGTACCAGGCAAGACCCATCAAAAACCGAGTGGAATAAGGACCCCCTTCAACCGTATCATCAGCACTCGATTCCATCGGTAGCCAGCCAATTCCTGGGATATAAAATTCCATCCAAACATGATTAAAATCTGGTACCAAAGGAATACCGATTTGGTCAGGATGGGGAGGGCATTTGTAACGACCAACAGTGCGGCACGCGATACCATTAAGGCGTCCCAAAGCTAGCAATACTCCCAAATACTCCCCGCAAGACCCCACACCCCGTCGTAGCACAATGTCTGGAGTATCTATTTTAGGGGTCACGTGGTCGGAAAGTTTGTCGTAGACATAATTGCGAATACTGTAGACTTGCCGCAACAGATTCGTTTCGCTACCAATTGCTTCTTTAGCCGAACGGCGGATGATTTCTGTATCCATGGCTAACTTGTCATCATCCACCAAATAACGGTTCTGAAATTCTGGCGGTAACTCAGGCAACCCCTCCATATCCCGTGGTGTCAGGCGGTACTTGATACTCCAAACTTCTAGGAGTGCCTTCCAACCAAAGATATGGCGTTCCCCTGGCTTGAGGTTGTCAAACTTAAAGACGGCAACTTGCTGACCATCTTGAACGTCTATAGTAAAGGGTATACCCACGGGTTCGACTTTTGAGACCTTTTGTCGGTCAGTTTCCGATGGCAAGGCAATTCGCCATTCCAAATCATTCAACTCGATATCCTTGAGGGGATCAAGTTCCTCCACGTAGGACATTTCGATTAAATAGCCATTGGAGAGTGCATAGCGACCTTCCGGATTGTAGGTAAAGTGTAACGGATGAATAAAAGTGCGATCGCGATACTGCAATTCATAATTAGGATCAGCGTTAGGGTTATCCCGGATGTAAGCCTCCTCAGTTGCATAAGCAACATAGAGGGTATCGTCTCCCGTCTGGGGGTCAGTACAAAACGCTAAACCAGTAGGATTTTCAAAGGGGGTGAGTACACTGAACTGAATTTCGCCAGTTGCTCGATCAAGACAGTAAACTGTCTGTTCTTGGTCATCCGATACCCACAGTTCTTCATCACGGATTGTTATATGTTCAATGCCAACTCCGGGAGAACGCAACCGGGTAATTTCATGACCTGTATTGCTGCTATAAATAATAATATATCCAACTTTTTGACAGGTAACATAAACAGTTGAATCTTTAACAGCGATTCCGTTAGCGGTGTAAGGCAAATCAACAAAGTGTTGTAGGGTTAAATTATCATTTATCTGGCAAAAATATACACTAGATTGTAGTGTTAACCATAGGGTTTCTCCTGCCAGGGCTAAACCAGTCACACCGACCAAATCCGAGTCCCGTTCTGGATTCAAAATTGTTGTGTTATCTGTGAAGGGTTCAATTTCTAAGAGATAGCCCTTAATCGAGTCGATAGCAATTATTTTTTCTTTCCAAAATGCTATCCCTTGCAAGGAAGATGCTCCAATTGGTCGGATAGTTTTGTCGAATTTTTGTCGTTCTTTAAAAAATGAAGCTGAATTCAGAATCATGAGTAAATCAGATGAAGAACAGATAAAGATTTCGACAAGATTATAAGCTTATAGTGGCGATGTCTCAAATACCTGAAGTTATTGTTAAAATGATGCAGGTAAGGTCTGAAAACCTGATCCTCTTAGAGGGGTTACGGGTGCCTCGAAGGGCTGTTGTTCTGCCATACTTGTTACTTATCCTGCTTACTTAAGAGAAACTTGGCTCTACCAGGGAATAGTTTTATCATGGCTTGGTTAACACGTTCATCAAAATTTACGGTCTTAACGGTTGCTTTGGCTTTCAGTCTGGCAGTCAATCTTCCAGCCCAGGTACAAGCTCAGGCGAGTTCTTCCCTAGGGAGGGAACTGATTGAGAAGATACCGAACCACTGGGAAAGTATATATTTATCTGAATTTGATCCACCTCCTACAGGCGAACCCTCGGATCTCGGACGTCCTGGAGGAACTAGGGGTCCTGGAGGAACTAAGGATTCCAAATGCCAGAAATCAAACCTCAAAAATCCTGTAGCGTTGGTTCCCAGTTCTGGGATCGGAACAACGCTTGCTAAATACCCCACTTTCTCTTGGTATATGCCCTGTATGGAATCAGCATCAGGGCTATATTTAAAGTTTGTGCTGAAAGATGCCTATGGAAAGGAGCTTTACTCAGTCAAGTATCCCTTACCCCATAGGGTAAATGCTGGAATTAGGAGTATAACGCTTCCTACCTTTGTTAACCTACCTCCCTTAGAAGTTAATCAGAACTATGACTGGCAGGTAAGATTGATTGATCCCGGCGACTCGTCAAAAAATATCTATATTGATGGTGGGATCAAGCGAGTTAAAGAAGATCCAAACCTTGTGCAGGGTCTAAAGCAAGCAACCCCCCAACAGCGTGTTGCGATCTACGCAAATCATCGGCTTTGGTACGAAACATTAACGACTCTGGTAGAGTTGCGAAGGCAGCACCCCAATGACGAGAACTTGGCAGAAGCTTGGCACAAACTGCTGACTTCGGTCGGGTTAGATCCAATTGCCAAAAAACCCTTGTTTGAACAAGCCAGTAGGACTAACAACTAAATAACGAAATATAATAGGTTATTATTACCTGTATGAATACAACGTATGAATACAAATCGGTATAATAACACTCAAGACCCTTACTACCAAGAGATTCTCAGTCCTATAGCCCAAATTATCCAACAAGACTATCAAAGGTTCCCAGCTGACCAAACTTATAGCATCTACGCCTCAGACGTCTATTTTAAAGACCCCCTCAACCAGTTTCGCGGGCTTGAGCGTTACAAACAAATGATTGCCTTTATCAATCGCTGGTTCCTCGAGCCCAATCTAGATTTGCAACACATTTCCCAGTCAGGAGATACAATTAAAACCCGCTGGATTCTCAGCTGGACTACCCCATTACCCTGGAAACCGCGCATGACTATTCCTGGCTGGAGCGAGTTAAAGCTGAATGCTGAGGGGTTAATTGTTTCTCATATAGATTATTGGGACTGTTCACGCCTGGACGTAATTAAGCAGCTTTTGTAGAGTAATGTAAAGTAAATAAATGTAAACTTTTCTCAGAACAGCTGGAGCATACCATGCGCGTAATTTTGATGACCGGTAAAGGAGGAGTAGGAAAAACCTCTGTAGCCGCTGCTACTGGCTTGCGTTGTGCCGAGTTAGGCTACAAAACTCTAGTTCTGAGTACTGACCCAGCTCACTCCCTAGCAGATAGTTTCGATATTGAACTCAGTCACGAACCCCGATTAGTCCGTCCCAACCTTTGGGGAGCAGAACTTGACGCTCTGATGGAATTGGAAGGAAACTGGGGAGCGGTTAAGCGTTACATTACCCAAGTGCTGCAAGCTAGGGGCTTAGATGGGGTACAGGCAGAAGAATTAGCCGTTCTTCCTGGTATGGATGAAATTTTCGGTCTCGTCCGCATGAAACGTCACTACGATGAAGACGAGTACGATGTTCTGGTTATTGATTCAGCTCCTACTGGTACTGCGCTACGGTTACTGAGCTTACCAGAAGTCAGTGGCTGGTATATGCGCCGTTTTTATAAGCCACTACAAAGTATGTCAGTTGCTCTGAGACCTTTGGTTGAACCTTTATTCAAACCCATTGCTGGCTTTTCTTTACCAGATAAAGAGGTCATGGATGCTCCCTATGAGTTTTATGAACAAATTGAAGCCCTAGAGAAGGTACTCACTGACAACCAACAAACATCAGTGCGTCTGGTCACTAATCCTGAGAGAATGGTGATTAAGGAGTCCTTACGAGCTCATGCTTACTTAAGCCTATACAACGTTGCCACTGATCTAGTTGTTGCGAATCGGATTATTCCTGACCAAGTAACTGACCCATTTTTCCAACGCTGGAAAGAAAATCAGCAACAGTACCGCCAAGAAATTCACGACAATTTCCGCCCTTTACCCATTAAAGAAGTTCCCCTCTATTCCCAAGAAATGTGCGGTATTGAGGCGTTGGAGCGTCTCAAAGAAACCCTCTATGGTTCAGAAGATCCCACTCAAGTGTATTACCAAGAAAACACCATTAGAGTAATACAGCATAAAAATGAGTACAGCCTAGAACTCTATCTACCTGGTATACCCAAAGACAAAATACAGCTTACTCAAACAGGAGATGAATTGAATGTTCGCATTGGTAACCATCGGCGCAATTTAGTCCTCCCCCAAGCTTTAGCAGCCCTAAAACCTTCAGGAGCCAAGATGGAAGAGGATTATCTCAAAATCAAATTTGCCACTGGTGCAGTTAAGATTTGATCATGCCTTGTAGAATTGGAGTCAATCTACACAGCAGTAAATTAACCCTTTCCTAGATCCTGAGCCATTTTGCGGAACTGATCCATGCTTGAGTCAGGACGACGGCGTTGAGAGCTTACCTGACCGTTTTGTTCTAATTTAGCTCCAGACTGGGAACCAGGCTCAGAGGTGGCCATAGGTGTCTGATTTTGGGAAAGGGTTGCTTTATCCGTAGCAGAGATCTGCTCTACCACTTCACCGCTTAAAATAGCAGTTTTGGTCTTGGGATAGGATTTCTTGACCTTAACACTGCTGCGCATGTAGTCAATGTTTCCCATTGTTTTGGCTTGATCTGTGTCCAAGAAATACTCTTTGGACTGGTTAGCTTCTATAGACTGTGCCATATCCTGGCGGTCCTCATCAACGTACTTGGTCTGAGAGTTGAACAAATTGCCAAAGAGTCCCATAGTTAATTTTTCCTGCCTCTAGGTAGTCTCTTGTTACTTTATGTTAAATATTATAAATATTTATATCACAAATCTTCTTTAAAAACTGATATCAACACAAAAAAAACCAGCCACTGACAGAGAATGTCCTCTGTCAGTGGCTGAGGGAATTAGTCAGGGTGCATTTAGTACTTCTGTATCTAGTACTTCTCTATCCCGCTGGGTTGTCACCCAATCAGGCAGCCAAATTAAAGATGGGGTGGAACCCCGCGCTTATTCAAAGCGGTAGGGAACGCACACCAAGAGAGTGATTGCTTACAGGGCAGATGCCTAGGGCATATCGCCACCACTGGCTATAAGTTTAGAGACACCTTATTTGTAGGCTAGAATACTTAGTTGATATTTAGCGTCATCCGCTCTTTAGCCTCACATCTCAATGCTACCCCATGAGTGTGAGATGAATCGCGCACAGGAACTGTGTTGCATAGGTTGAAAAATGCTATACTTCGTCAGGTCATAGCTTTTACTTTTTCAAAGGACTGGAATCGTAAAGTCAACAGAGAATTAAGAGTTTCGTGATCAGTTGTATGACATTGCTCCAAACACACAGATATGGCGGCTTTGAAGGCTCCAAAATCAGGGTAGTAAATTGAGTATAAACATTGCTTCTTCACAAAGAACCACAATCCCTCGATTAGATTTAGATTGGGTGAATAGGGTCGAAGATAGAGTAATTAAATCAAGAGGGATTGGGCCTGGCTGCCTGACACAAGTGGCTCAAAGCACGCAATTACATGGTTTATGAGAAAAAGGGCAGAGTGTTATGCTGACGCTAGAGCCATTACACAACTAGCAATTTGAGCATGTCTTACTCTACCCAATTTCATGATCAACTAATGAGCTTTTTGCGTCAATACAGCCGCGCTCCGCGATCTGCGTCATATCAAAGCTCTAGCTTGGATGGTGTTCGCGTAGCGTGGCCTTTTGGCCAGTGCCTTAATCTGTAGTGGCCAGTTTTGCCAACCGGCCTGGGAGCCTTATGTGCCGAGTCGTGCCAAACTTGCCCAAAGTTTTGAACGCGCCTTGGCAGCGCTTTTTGAGCAATACTCGCCATTTGTGTGAACTCGCGCTTATTTTCCGCGCTTTTTTACTCGCCTTATTTGATTGGCAGTCCCACCGTCTATATCTTGCCCTCGATACCACAGTCTTATGGAATCGCGCTCTGTATGATTCATCTATCGGTGGTCTGTTGTGGTCGCGCCGTACCATTTCTTAGGCGGGTACTGGAACACAACAGCGCGGCCGTAGCCTTCGATACATATCGACCCAAGTTACGTCGAAGCCAGTGGCTATGAAGTCAACATCCTGATGTGATGTTGAAAGCCCATCGGGGCAAAGCAAACCACGATCTGATCAGTTGGTTACAAGCTAGCAATTGGCACTACTGCCTACGATTGCCCTGTGATGTACTGCTTCATGGCCCCCATCGCTATCCCGTTGAAGTCAGCTATCTGTGGCCACCATATGGAGTTGCTGTCTTTTATCGTAATGTTGGTCTATGGCTTGATGGGGTACATCGTTGTAATCTTGTATTAGCCAACGTCAAAGGGGTCTTCGAGCCCTGGGCCGTTATTACCGATGAGCCTCCCACCTTACTTTCTTTGTGGCAATACGGTTTGCGGTTTAGGGTAGAGGAACTATTTTTAGATAGCAAATCAGGAGCCAATGAAGCTCGAAGACTCTCGCATTCGCTCAGCTGTTGCACGCTTAGCGGCTTATGCCCGTGGCTGCTGTGGCCCTGCTTTACGCCACAACCCAAGGCATGGCTGTTCAATCTTGTTGGCGATAGGCGACAGGTAGATCCCCATTGGTTTCGAGGCCTCAGCTATCTCAAAATTGGTCTGCGTTGGCTCAAGGGCGTAGTCAATAAAGGTCGGCTACTTTTAACGCCAGTACCATTGTTGCCAATAGATCCACAACCATGCTTTGCTAGCCATCAAGCCAAGTCTGATTACTACGACCAGATCTGGTTTTCGCGCATCCGGTCATGGAGCGTGTAGAACCTGATCAGCCTAGTTTTCACACAGATGTGTCAGGCAGTCAGGGATTGGGCTCGTTCAAAAACAAGGGCACATTTCTGATATCGGGCATTGTCGAGTACTAAGGTAATCGGGACCGTTAAGTTGAGAGCAGCTAATTGTCAGAGCAGTTCACTTTCGCTATGAGCATTGATGTATGCCTCATTGGTCACGGTAATTAATTCATGGGTGATGGCGTTGAGGGCACCGAGCACGTTGAACCGTTGCCGAAAGACCGCTGATTTGACAAACTTTCGCTCTTTGCACCAGACCCATCCCAGATCGGCTCCCAAAACAAAGTGGGCTGCATCCACTTTGAAAACGGCTCGTTTCCCTGCTTTGGCTTCCTCATTACGAGGCTCAAGTTCTTTTTTTTAAATGCCTCTTGTCCTAGGGGGGTCAGCTTTGGCTGGCACAACTCCAACTCGGCAACAACTCATACCCATAGACAAAAGAAACTTACGCACTTGCTCGCGACTGCGTTCAATCCCAGTCAATTCCTTAATTTGAGCGGCTGCTTGGGCCAGGGTAAGGGGCGGATGTTCCCAAAAGTGCGCTTCGAGGGTCTTCTGATGCTGCTTCAATTCACTTTGGGGGCGGTAGAACTTCAAGTGTTTGAGTTGCTCAATCCCACCCGCTTGATATTCACGCAAATACTTCACCAAAGTCGGTTCACTGATCCGAAGCAATTGAGCGATTTGCCCATGGCCCAGGCCCTGACTTTTGAGATATACCGCTTCCATTTTCCGTTGCACTCGTGGATGGGGGTGATGGAAGCGTTCATAGTGTAGGGCTTCAATATCGCTGGGGGTAAAGGTTAAGTTAATCAAGTGCTTCACAACGGATTCAACGGTTGTGTTCAGTATAACCTTTGAAAAAAGCTAAGTCTATGGCCTGATCAAGTATATCCCTCTTCTGTCACTCTCCGAATTCAATGATTAACAAATAAGTCAGATTATCCAGAATTAAAAAAGAATTGATATTGATTAATCTCACTAATTAGCTGATTCAATCCCAGCAATAAGTTACTATTCGGCAAAATATCTAACCAGGGAAAAATAATCCATAACATCATAATGGGTTGAATCAGTAAACGAAAATTGTTTAACACATTCTTCCATCCACCCTTATGATTCCATTGTTGATGATTACTCACCTGGATATCATCAGCATCTCTCACCTTATTGGCCACTTCTGTCGATTTCTTTAAAGATAAAAAAGCTGGAGAATTTAAACTAATCATGGTGTACACACAAAAAAGTATTTCCCACCATTTTTCGATATCCTTAAACTTAGTAAAACGGGAATCTGTCCATCCTAATTCTTGTTTACACTGACGAAAAGCATACTCTACCCATGTTCTTAATCCATACAAATCTCCCAAGATTTTCTTGAGATTACCTTTCAAATTAGTCATCACAAAAGATGTTCCCTTCTCTGGCATAGTTTTTGGGTCTGTGGTTATTTCCCAGTAAGTTATGGCTCTCTTTTTTCCATAGACTATTTCTCTAATGTATCTAGTTTCTGATTTTTGATTACTAAATGTTCTGGTAAATTTACACCACTTATTCGCTCTAACCCTCTGTGAGCTTGGCATCCAGACTCCATGATTACTCCTAATTGCTACTACATAAGACAATTTATTTTTCTCTAATGTTCTAATAAACTGGCTACTTTCACCATAGAGACTATCCGCTAATACTCGTTCTATATTTAATCCTTCCTCTACTAATTATTCTAGGATTTCTGAGGCTAACTCTATTTTAGTTTTGTACTTATCTTGCCCTTTTAATGTTCCTCTTGGTTTGAAGATTTTGCCTACCAATGGAAATGTTATATTTTGATACACCCCGTAAGCATTAACTGCTGACTGACTGACAAAAGGCGGTCACTGTTTTGTCAAACTGTTTGTCAGATGGAT
>NZ_MKZS01000001.1:6767128-6788279 GCF_001942495.1 Moorena bouillonii PNG | reverse complement strand
TGGGGAGATGGGGAGATGGGGAGATGGGGAGATGGGGAGATGGGGAGATGGGGAGATGGGGAGATGGGGAGATGGGGAGATGGGGAGATGGGGAGATGGGGAGAATTTTTATTAAGGGGAATTTCCGGATAATAACCTTAAACCTTGAACATCCCAACCTTAAACCTTCAACCGAATAACCTTTAACCTTCAACCTCCCAACTTTCAACCCCAAAAAAAATAGCCGCAGAAATACTTTCCACGGCTAGAAGTTATCTTTATGACTCAACTTTGTAAACCAAACCAGACATCATCCGATTTAATCAGACCGTAAGCTGTCAGCTATCAGTTTATGCGCTACGCGCACACTACGCGAACAGTTATCAGCTATTATCATTCAGCTATTAGCTATTACCCAAAGGCCAAGGGCTGACCGCTGACCGCTGATCGCTGACCACTGACATCAGACCTAATTTTTTTGCCAGGGGGGTAAAACCCCCTGTCGATTAGTTTAACCGATAATTAAATACTTCGTCATCATAGTGATGAATTCCCCCGGGATTCCAGTGGGCTGAAGGGGGCTCCACTCCGAGATTTCCGCGTAACGCAGTCCATAAAGGGCATACATGGTATTGAGTATTGCTTTACGTGATCCTTTCAAAATGTGCTTAACTGGGTATTTTTTTTGGGAAGGTTCCTGAGGAGTATTACCAGGAGTAGTCTCTTCAGGATTGTTGTTTTCGTTTGGGACAAAGTCTTCAGTCATAATTAAACTCGTGTTTGAGATTTATAAATATAATCATAACGATTACAGATTATTTTGTCAAGGGGTTTTATAATTTTTTTTGTGAGATGGTATGGAAATAAAATGTACAAAAAAACTTAAGAATGTAGAATTAAGAATGTAGAATTGAGAATTGAATAAAAATGTTAGAGTCGTAGGGTGGGCATTGCCGATAAAGATCATGATTGAACCGCGATTAATGAAATGGGCAATGCCCACCAATACCCAATCATAATCGGGAATCGGAAATCGGGAATCGGGAATAGAATAAAAATGTTAGAATCGTAGGGTGGGCATTGCCGATAAAGATCATGATTGAACGGCGATTAATCAAATCGGCAATGCCCACCAAGACCCAATGATAATCGGGAATCTGGAATCGGTAAGAGAGTAAAAATTTGGGAATGCGATCGCGTAGCGTGGCCTACGGCCAATCCCGTAGCATCTCTTTCAGAGAATGGCATTTTTTATTGGATTAACTTTACTGATATCATCGGCAACAGTAACTAAAAAAACTGAAATATATCAGATAAATTGTGATAGGTATATAAAATGAATTGTGATAAATTTTGTTCCCTGTTCCCTGTTCCCTGTTCCCTGATTTTCCTGTGTTAGACTGAATCAAAATTGGGTTTCAAGCATCTGCCAGTTAATAATATATAGTTAACTGGAAGTTAATCGGTGAGTGATTCAACTAGCTTGATCAAAATGTATGATCACACGGAGGTGATCGTTAGGTGGTTACATCTGACAGACCTTCACATGGGTATGAAAGGCTTAAAAACTCTCTGGCCAAATGTTGAAGAAATTTTCTTTAAGGATTTAGAATACCTTTGTGAAACGGTAGGCCCAATTGATTTGGTAATGTTTACTGGCGATCTCACCCAGAGGGGCAATGAATCGGAATTCCAACAGGTAGACAAACTCTTAAATAAGTTCTGGAAAAAGTTTGGCGAGATGGAATTTGAGCCAAAGTTTCTGGCTGTACCTGGCAACCACGACCTGGTTCGACCAGATCAGTCTGACCCCGCATTGATTAATCTCCAGGATCGGTGGGACGATCATGATTTCCAACAGGCATTTTGGGATAACATCGAATGTCCTGAGCGACAGCTTGTAAACAAGGCTTTCGAGAATTATCTTCAATGGTGGCAAAATACGACCGTACCTAAGCCCGCTGACTGACTGACAAAAGGCGGTCACTGTTTTGTCAAACTGTTTGTCAGATGGATGCTTGAGGGATTAAAAAAATCTGAGTGGGAGCCAGCGTTCTAAGATGCGCGATGCCACTCAAAACCATAAGAACGCTGTGAAAAAAAACTCCCGCCTCTACAATGCCCTGAATACCTGGCTCGGTCAAGCCAGTCCCTGGGCACACAAAGCTCACCTAACGGTCTGTATATGGATGGTGGTGGCCTTGATCCATAGTGGTGAAGTTAATCTGACCCGCTGGATATCCTATCTGCCCTGCCGAGGAAAGTATGCTCACAGTAAGCACAGACGGGTTCGTCGATGGCTCAATAACCCTCGTATCAATATACATCGACTGTATAAACCATTGATCCAAGCCGCCTTGGCGGACTGGCAACAGGAGTGTCTTTACTTGAGCTTGGATACGTCATTGTTCTGGGATGAGTATTGCCAGCTCCCTTGTGGCAGTGGTTTATCGGGGTCGTGCCTTGCCGGTGGCTTGGCGAGTGCTTCATCACAGTAGTGCGATGGTCTCATTCAAGGACTACCGAGACGTGTTGGATCAGGCAGCTCGGTGCCTACCCAAAGACGTAAAAATTGTCTTATTGGCTGATCGAGGGTTTGTCCATAAGGATTTAATTCAAGCCCTGACTCAGCAATGGCATTGGCATTATCGTATCCGTTTGAAAAAGGATGCTTGGATTTGGCGCACTGGCAAAGGTTGGTGTCAACTTAAACAGTTTCACTTCAAACGGGGCGAAGCACTGTGTTTTCACAACGTGGGATTGCATAAAGACCAATGGTATGGCTCGGTCCACATAGCCTTTGGGCGCAACAACATCAATGGTGAGTTTTGGGCCATCGTCAGTGATGAACCGACCACCTTACAAACATTCTATGAATACGGATTAAGATTCGATATTGAAGAGGCTTTTTTGGACGACCAGTCTAACGGCTGGAACATCCAGAAGTCTGAGATTCGCTGTGTATGTGCCCTTTCGAGACTTTGGTTCATCTTGGCATTGGCTACACTCTATGTTACGGCACAAGGCACATTGGTTGTGGAAACGGGGAAACGACGGTGGGTTGACACCCATTGGTTTCGTGGCAACAGCTATTTCCGCATCGGCTGGGATTGGGTCAAAACTGCTCTGTTAAACGGATGGCGACTGATTCGTCACGTCAGTTTCACCTCCAACCGTGATCCTGACCCTGTTATGGCATCGCGCAAACAACACGAGAAACGAATTTATAGGCTAGAGTTCAAAGTACTAACGTACCAATATGTTCCGGAATAACTTTTGTCAGTCAATCAGGCATTAACTGACACTATTCCATTATCTACTTTTCCGATACTTCCTAGATATTGCCTTGCTACATAGCAGGGCAATCGCATCTAAATCAGGTTAACCTAGAAGCTAAAGTGATTGGACTTGTTTTCCACAATATTTCTCATTTTTGGTTGGTTAAAGGAGCATGCCAACGGGGTCGGAACAATCTGGCGGCATGATGGGGTTGGGATGTGCTTTGTTGTGGTTTCCTCTAAGAAGTTGTGCAGTCCTCACTGTGCTGGTCTAGCAAAACCTAACAGGAATGATTGCTGAGCAACAGGTTTATGACAAAGTCATTATCCATGGCCGCTCGGTAGCGTTTCTGGGCAATACTTTGCTTAGAGGGTTCTCGTTTGAGTAAATTCAGCGATAAGCGTCGCAGCAGTCCCATATTCATTGGTCCATGAAGGCGTGCGAATACGGCTATGGTCTTCGCCAAAGGTGACATCTAAGATCCAATGGAGGCTATTTTCAATCCCCCAGTGGGAGCGGATCGCCTGCCCTAAAACCCTAGCATCTGCACCTAAGCTGGTGATGTAGAAACACACCTCTGTAGTCGTTTTATTCCAAAGACGTCGCTCTCGTTTGACCATCACCACGCAGGTTTTGCCCTGCCATTTCGAAGGATTGGGCAAATCGGGCAATTGGCTGATGGGCACCGCCCACACTTGTCGATGCGTTGGTCCGATGATGACCTGCTTCTGTATGCTCGTGATAGCTATACGTGGGTCCCCTCCCAATGCTTTTTTTCAGCCGCCTTAAAGAATGTCTTCACTGCCTTGTGGAGCTTGCCTTGATTCCCTTTGAGTGCCAGGATATACTCCCCACCTTGGTCTCGGATTTGGGCAGCAAGATCGCGCTGAGTACCCATTGCATCTAGGGTGATAATCGCACCCTGAATATCCAATAGATTCAGTAGCTCTGGAATGGCTGTAATCTCATTCGACTTGCTCTCTACCCGTTGTTGGGCCAAGACCAGATGGTGTTCTGAAGCCCAAGCACTGACTGTATGTAAGGCTTTAAGTTGATGCTCTCGGTCATAGGAGCTACGGGCTGTTTTGCCATCTATGTTGATCAGCTTAATCTCCAGCTGGTCGGTAATATGTCCGACCCAACTCAAAAAACACTCATGCAACTGCTGGGGGTCAATCAACCCTAAGACTCTCGAAAAGGTATCGTGTGAGGGAATACCATGAGGCAATGTCAAGAATGTCTCTAACCATTGCCGTTTCGCTTTTCCATAGGTTTCAATCCCTACCATGCTATCCGCCCCAGATAGGGTGGCCAGGATGGCAATAGTTACGATGTCGACCAGTTTTTGCTGTGGCTGCCGTTTCACCCGAGGCTCATCCAATCTCTCAAACTCCTTAAGCACACTACGTCTGAGCTTTTTCAGCGTAACCGAAGGAGGGGATATGCTAGGAGCACCAAAACCTGTTGACATGAGGATTGAAAGGATGTGAAAGGGACTGATTCCATCTGTCTGTAGTGTCCTTCATTCCAGAAGAGTTGTCTAGTCCTATCACTGACTATGTTAAATACCTATTTTGTCAAGTACAATTTATACAAAATAGCTGCAATTACCCTGTGCTACATAGCTTACAAGGGTACGTTTTTAAGATTTCTGGAGCTACTGCCTTAAAATTGAGAATTAATCATGCCTAGGAGTCAAGCTGTGATGAGTAGGGATGGCTGATTCAAATCAAATCCTTACCTGGCTTGGGCAACAGCTGCAAGAATCCAGGGAGTAGGATGGTCAACATTGCACCAAAGGGGTAATGGCTTCCGATCATAATAGTGATCGAATATAAGCTATGACTGATTGCCCAATAGCTTACAAGGACGGGCGTTGAATAGTAACCAGCAAAATGCCTCATTTAACCAAACCCCAAGCTGCAGTGTTGAGTATGGGTCGCAATGGGTACGCTATCACCCATTGTTGTGGGTTATCAACCGTATCAGCTTTTCTGGCACAACTGCTTGATAAGCAAGAGTTCACGGTCAGACAGCAATTACGAGAATGGTATAAGGAGCGTAGTGATATAGGTGGTAGAAAACGTAATGAACTGGATGTAACCGCGAGTTTTGCACCATTGTTGCAATGGCTATTAAGTTGGTGGCCAACGGATCACAAAAACATCGTGTTAGCTGCAGATGCCTCAACACTGGGAGATCGCTTCACCTTGTTAGTGGTTTGCGTGGTTTATAGAGGTTGTGGCATACCAGTGGCGTGGAAAGTAATCGTTGCCAAAAACACATGTTGCTGGCCACCTTACTGGTTGAAGTTATTTGAGCATCTTCAGCCTGGGATTCCCTCAGTAGGGTGTGTGGTTGTCACCACTGACAATCGCTTGTATGCTCCGGTGGTTCTATGAGGCAATTGTTGCCCTGCAATGGCATCCGTTCATGGGCATCAATGCTCAAGGTTACTATCAGAGCAAGCTCTCCTGTGGGTTTGTGCCACTCAAAGGATTGATCACTGCACTGGGTCAGTCTTGGGCAGGGATGATCACTTGTTTCAAAAATAACTCACTCCAATGCACCCTTTTGGCTCGGTGGGATGAAGACTACAGCGACCCATGGTTAATTCTGACAGACTTAGAGCCAGACCAAGCTGAAATCTTGTGGTATGGCATGGGCAGTTGGATTGAGTGTATGTTCAAAGATATCAAGCGCGGCGGACTACAGTGGCATCTGACCAGGATCAGTGATCCCAAGCGAGCAGAACGAGTATGGTTGGCGATAGCAGTAGCGACGTTATGGTTAGTCAGTGTCGGCGGAAAAGCTGACGACAAGCTATTAGCTAGCAGTTTACAATTGGCCCAGCCTATGGACAATAGCACTGGTCAATCTCGTATCGGAGTCTGAGGAAAGTTCATCTCCTAAATCATTGAAGACCAGTGCACCTCGAAAACTCAGTTGTTTCCGGCGAGGACTAATTAGAATTTTAGCGGCGGCATTTAAGGGGGAACCTTTGCCCATCGGGAGTTTTGTCCCTGATTTTTCAGCCTCCCCAGCACAAGTTCATGTCTTTAGTTCTGGATGAATCTTAAAAACGTACCCTTGTAAGGTGCTACATAGTCCGTTTTTTTTCCTTTCCTTCTATCCCCGGTTTCATCAATTATTACCGTGATTTTTTCGGAGTTTAATGCTTTGAGCATCCGACTTAATCTTCGGGATTTTACTTCAGTCGCTGACCAAGGAGAATTGGCTAAAAAATGATGGAGTGACTGAGCAGATTTTATGCCTACTACCTTAGCTATTTCTGGTAGCGACTTTCTCTTTATCGGTGAGATTATTCCTAAATGTAAATATTTGAAACATTCATAACTTCTTACTTCTGAAAACAGGTCTTTATAAGCCTCACAATATTGATCAATAACCGAAACTGTTGGTTGTGCATCTCTGGCACTATGTTTGAGAATCTGTAACTCTACATCCATTGCCCTATCTACTTTTGAGCTACCCAATCTGTTTATTCTCTTATTTTACTTCTCGGAGAGTGACAGAAGAGGGATATACTGAAAATAGTAGGGAAGACAAATTAAGAGCTAAACGCCACCTACTTGCCTCAAAATTGAACTTTTTTGTATTGTTCCGGTGCGGAGGGGCATCCCGTATCGTTAATAAAGCTTGCTGAGTATCCTAACCAATGGGCGGAGTTGGCAAGAAGCCCACACTGAACCGTGCTTGTCAGTCTGGGAGTATGTCACTTAATAAGAAACGCCACGATATTTGAGGTTGACTTTGTCTTGCACAAGTGGTATCGGATGGGCACTACCCAATCGGTAATTCACTCCCCGATACTTGCCAGTCAAGTCAACTGCTGTGGTGGAAACTTCGCAAGGATGGTATTGGTAGCTAACACCGCGATAAGAAAGTTTCATAGTCTTCGCCTCATAATGTCAGTGTAGTGATAAGAGGCGCGTTCCTTCAGGATTTATCCTTACTTCCGTCTCTCCATGAAGCTTGATCACCTATGGTTAAGTCATGAACAGATGAACGATTTGTAATTTCTGTATCTATTGTAACTGTTTTGCAGGTAAATCTCAATATCTTCATAAAAGTTAATAGTTTCCCGTTGTCGCCAGTTCTAACCTCAGGCGCTACAGTTAAATAACTGCAAGCTTGTGGGAGTGGCAAGACTATGAGTGATAAAGGTGAAAGTTATAAAGTTATTAGTGATAATCGACAAGCTCGTTTTCTCTACCAAATTTTAGAGACTTACGAGGCTGGGATTGAGTTAAAGGGAACGGAGGTGAAGTCTATCCGAGTTGGCAAGGTCAACTTGCGGGATGGCTATGGGTTGATTCGTGGTGGGGAAGCGTGGCTGCTCAATGTCCATATCTCTCCGTACCAAAATATCAACGAATATTTTAATCATGACCCCCGTCGCAGCCGAAAACTACTGCTGCACCGTAAGGAAATCAATAAGCTCACCGGTAAATTAGAACAGCAAGGTTTAACCCTTGTCCCCTTAAAGATTTATTTGAAGCGCGGCTTAGTTAAAGTCAGCATTGGTTTGGGCAGAGGGAAAAAGCTCCATGATAAGCGCGAGACGATCAAGAGGCGTCAGGATCAGCGAGATATGGCACGGGCTATCAAACGTTATTGAAGGTTGAACGCCCACCCGTGGCCTTTTGGCCAAGGTTGGTTAGTTGCTTGGTAGGTTGTTCGCGAATGCGTGGCCTTTTGGCCAAGGTTGAACGCCCACCCGTGGCCTTTTGGCCAAGGTTGTTTGGTCAACATCAAAAAACTAGCAACCTTCAACCTTGGTAACTTGTAACCTGCAACCTTCAAAGCAACCTGCAAATTCTAAACTTTTGAGGACTCAGAATTCGGATTGACATAGAAACTGGCAATAATGGCAACGACTAGCCACCATAGGGTCTGTACTTGAGGACGGTACCAAACGGTATCTACCAGACCATGGGCGAGCATTCCTGACATGGTGGCAATGGCTCCCATCAGCCAAAATCCCTGACGATTACCTAAATTTCTCAGACGACTCAGTTGTTGCATACCTTGGTTGAAGGTGATTATCAGCAACCAAAGGAAACATAACATCCCGATCAAACCCATTTCTACGGCAGTTTCTAGGAAAATGGAATAGGCACTGAGGGCGGTATATTTCGGGCGTTGGAAAAGGGGATAGATTTTGTTGAAGGCGTTGTTACCTGGACCAATGCCAATCATGGGGCGATCACGAATCATGTCCACCACAGCAGACCAAACATTCATGCGGAAGTTGTTACTACTATCTTCGCGACCAACAAAAATACTAGCAATGCGATCGCGTATAGCTGGAACAAACATGACTGCGAGAAGCATCACCCCAGCACAACTGCTTAATAAGGCTGGCATTGCCCAAGGGCGTAATTTAGGGGGTAACTGCACACTGTACCAATACACCAGCAGGATCAAGAAGACGAAAATACAAACAACAAAACCAATCCATCCACCCCGACTAAAGGTTAGCACTAGACAAACTGAATTCACGACCACCATCGTCAGTGCTAAGGCTTTGGGGAGCAAACCCTGCCAGACAAATACTGCTGCCAAACTCAATGATACTGCTGGGATCAGATAACCAGCTAGTAAATTCGGGTTGCCCAGATAACTATAGACCCGTGTCAGTTTTGCTGCTGCTGAAGTCGGGTCTACCCAGGTAGCTAATGCTTCAGCCCCAAAAAACCACTGCCGCAAGCCGTAAATACTGACAATTAGTGAGATATGGAGAAACAGGGTAATAATCCAGCTACGAAGCGGACCGGAACGCAATACCCTTGCGATCAGGGCAAAAAACAACAAATAAAGGGTTAATTTCACCAAACCACTAGAGGCAGCCCCTTTCACCGGAGAGAGTGCGGTGGCTATAGTGGCAACACTCCAGTACAAAAAAACTAACAGATGAATGGGGCTTACCTTCGGCTTTCCTATATCATCGGATAAGGTTAGCAATACCCAGAACCCTGCACTTGCAATTAACAAGATGCCTACTAGAGCATTGGAGACAAAAGGAGCTAAACCGAACACCAGAGCAACTATCATCGCTCCTATTGGGTCAGACCACTGTAGGAGCAAGCTACTCTGACGCCAAGAATCTAGGAGTCCCACGAGGCGATACAAATAGCTAGTTCCTCGCCACCGATACAGCTGCAAATTTGAGAGAGTAAACCGTTGCCAAGCTGAATTCATTGTCTATGTTTTATTTGAAACCACCCCATCTATAATCTTTGATTTTAGATCAGGATTCATTCACCAAATACTAAAAAACGTTTCGACGCTTCCCGAAAATCTGGCCTTCTCAGGGGGTCTTTAGGACTTTTGCTATCGACCACTTCAGAAAGACGCGCGCAAAATTCAACAATTTCTTAACTGAGCAACCCTTATCAGCCGTTAGTCTTCTATTTATGAGTTGTTTTTGATAAATACGGTCACGGTCTATGTTTGCTGGCTGTATCACCTTTACAGTACCGTTGCCCATATTAGTTTAACATATCAGTCAATGAATTGGAACAGTGGTTTAACAGTTTTGATCAGAAGACTCTAATTTAGGTAAAGTAATCACGTAGCGGTACCCTAACTCTGGCAAACCTTGAACAGAAATTTTTCCTCTATGGCGTTTAGCTAAATGGCAGCTTAGTAATAGCCCTAAACTTTCACGAGATTCACTATTCTGAGGTATTTTTTCCGATTCAGAACTCCAACTAGTGCTTTCTGGGTCAAAAGAACTGGATAAAAACTGATTGTCACAGAGGAAGTTAGAACTCGAAGGTAGTTCACTTATTCCGAGTCGTTCATTGATGAATGGGGTTTCTAAAGCATTAGCAACTGCTGCTGCTGCTGAGGGAGATTGTAACGGTAACTCAGAAATTTGCCCGTACATCTGAGGTAGACCATCTCCGAGCCAGGGGTGAGAAACCCAAACCGCGATTTTCAAAGACACGACATTAGCCCTGTCCAAATCAGTTTTTCGAGAGACATGGATGCGTATTTCACCCCCTGCTTCAGCCGAGTAAATCACACTGAATATGAGGTAATATAGCATTTGTCTGACCTTTTCTTTATCCAGAAACCAGATGCGATTCCCTGGCTCTACAGATAAATGCAACTTTTGTCGATGTTGCTGGGCTATCTGTGCTAAATTGTTAATTGCTTGTTGACAGAGCATTTCAATATCTACAGCAGTTAAATTTAGTTGTTCGCTGTTTTCCTCAAAAATCCCCAAGCAAAGAATTTCATCAACCATCAAGACCAGCTGACGACCACTGCAATAAACAATTTCTAGATATTCTTTTTGTTTATCAGTCAAAGACCCATAAACTTGGCGACTTAATACACTAGCCATTCCCATAATTGATGTTAGAGGTGTGCGCAATTCCTGTGTCAGCTGAGTTAGTAATTTGTACTTAATGGTGTGAACTGAGTTAAAACCAGCTATTCCATCTAGACAGATATTCCGAGGGCTATAAATTTCCCGATCAGACTCCACTTCCTGAGAGTGCTGAGCCTCTGTGGAAGAGTTAGGTAGCCAGTTAACAAACCGGTCACGCTCTTTTTTCAAAAAATGATTCCGCTCAAATTCACTGAGACTCCAACGAGCGGTAATTGCCAAAAACTCATAATCTTTGGTGGTAAAATTGCGAGGTACTAAATCCATAACTGCTAGGGTACCTAAACACTCTCCGTCAGCAGTTAACAGTGGTGCACCTAAGTAAGAACGGATACCGTAGTGGTGAACCAGTACACTACTAGCAAAGACAGGGTTGGCGACTGTATCATTAATCGCCAACATTTGATGACTATCTACTACATAGCTACAAAAGCATTCACTACGGGGCAACTGACGGGACTGTGCCACTCGATTCATTAGACCGATTCTAGATAATCCCACAGCTGATTTGATGTGCTGTTGCGTTTGTACCATAAAGCCCAAAATGCAGATAGGCACATCTAAAAATCTGGCAGTAGTTTGAGTTGCCTCGTCGAAAACTGGTACTGTTTCTGCTTCGAGTAGACCTAAATCCCGAAGAGTTTTCAGTCGTTTTTTTTCCCGTTCTTTAGGAGTCAAACCATCCAGAGTACAAAAAAGTTGATTTTCTTTTGCCATAACCAACCCATTTCCCATGGTTACCTTTGGTAGCACCACAGTCTACTGGCTACTGTAGTACTACCCACAACACTTAAGGTTCCCAGATAGAGTAGTGAAGTCAACAAATTCTCAGGAAAATAAATGCTTAAATCATGCCATTTTTTTTGGTATCAGAAGCATTTTTGTGTTTTTTTCCTTCCTGACCGCTTATGGCAGTCATATCCGAGTAGACCAAGCTGGATGAGAAAGCAAAGAGGAAAATACCCGAACACCTCTGAGCTGATTGGAAAGAGGCAAATGACCTTTTGGTGCACTGAGATCCCAGATAAACTCATGGGGATATCGGGTCCAGCGATTGCCAGTTTTCCAACCAATTTTTGGCCAAAGTTTTTCCCAGTTCTTGCCCAAAGACAACCAAAGCTCCCGCTGTACAGAAAATCCAAATTTGCCTTGAGAGTGAATAACCCACAAGATATCAATAGTTTGCAAATCTGTAATCGGGAAATTGTCTACTTCGGAAAAATACAGCCATCTTCTCTGTAGAGCAGCAGCTCCTGCTAACTCACAGAGTTTTTCGAGAGTAAGACGGTCAGCTGCGAGAAAATCTTGTTTAACTAACAGCTGTTGCACGGGTGTGTAATCAATGCCTGCTTCAGAACGTAGGGGTACAACCCCAGTAGGAAAATAGGTTTGCAAAAATTCATTGGTTTTGGGCATATTGGCTTGATGGAGGGCTTGATAGGCAAAACCAGCACTGAGGATAGTCGGGTTGGCATGTTGCTCCTGTAAAAATTCCATTAACACGTCTAACCCGGCAGTGCCAGTGTTGGCAAGTTCCTGAATCAAAGCCTGTTGTTTTTTTTCAGAACTAGACTTTAGCTGGCGCTGGAGTTCGGCAACTGTGTTAGAGACTTCTGCTGGTAACCGGGCCGTTTGATCGCTCATGAAGGGTAGGGTTTGAGGTTGCACTCAAGAAGATTGAATGTGATAGGTTTTAAAGTCGAGAGTCAAGCAAGTTCATGCTTTTAACCTAGACTACGGCAAGGAACCGCTTGTATACAACCTTCAAGCTTATAATTGTCTAACCTTAAACCTTTTACGATGAACAACTTGTGCCAAAATTCGTGCGATCGTAGTCCGTCAATTGTCTCGCTTCGGTGCTTCACTCTAATCGCTGCTTGAACAATTAACTTGCAGGTTAATTGTTAGGGGTTGGGGGTTAGGTGTTGGTTTAATGGTTAATGGTTAATGGTTAATGGTTAATAGTTAAGTGTGTAAGGGTGCTTAGTACCTAATGTAAGCCTGCTATCATGCCTAATGTAGCGTGCCTATACTGTATATAGGGAGACACCAGCTAGGAAGAGACAACACCCGAGGGTATGAAAAGTTTTTTCCAAAATTGACAAAGAATCAATTTACACCCACAACAATTTACCAAATTTTAACCATTCTCTATTCTCACGTGCTTATCGAGCCTGAAGAATGCGGTTAATGATTTGAGTAGTGGAGGTAGGAAATTCAACCTGGACTAACTCAATCCGCCCCCCGTAGGATTGAACAATTTGGGCTTCTGGTAAAGTGGATAAAGTGTAGTCACCCCCTTTAACGTACACCTCTGGTTGCAGTGCTTCAATTAAACGATTAGCTGTGGTTTCAGCAAAAATCACTACCCCATCTACGGGTTTGAGAGTTGCCAGAATTTCTGCCCTCTGTATTTCAGGAACCAGTGGTCGGGAAGGATATCCTGGCTGTGATGGTTTAATGCGATTTACTGATTGATCACTATTTAGCCCGACCACTAGAGCTGAACCCAAGGATTTGGCAATCTTTAAGTAACGCACATGACCAATGTGTAGTATATCAAAACAGCCATTAGTAAATACCAGAGGTCGCCATCGCTCTGACTCCTGGGTCATCAGCTGTTGTAATTCATCGGCAGTGTAGATTCCAGTCATCTCACTTGAAAATAGTTCTGAGTGCGTCAGGCAGACAATCCTGAGTTAAAAGGACTTACTCCGGTAGTAGGTTTGTCTACTACCAAGGCTACTTCCCTCGCCCCGAAGGAGCTGATTTCTACTTTGCCGTCTACCATATTGATTGGATTTTTTACCAGGAGAGTCAGGGGTTTTGACAGATTTTCTAAGCTCTGCTACCAGGTAAGTCTTGGCTTTTACTCACTAGGGCAGTTTACTTACCAATACTATTATACATACAGGCGATTTGACACTCCCCGGCCTAAAGGCGCGGGGATTCTTGGTTCAACGAGGCAGCGTGGCTCTTCCAGGCCAGAGCCAAGAAGAGTAGAGGCCGCCTCTCCCCGAGCGTTCGGATCGACGTTCGCGTAGTGTGACCTACGGTCAATCCAAGTTCCGGTGTGCCGGAAACGAAACCTTAGTAGAGTGGAGCCTTAGTTAATAAGTTTTGACCCTTTTTCTCATAGCCAGTCCCCTGTAAAGGCTCCACTCTACTTACGGTAACTTCAAACCCCACCGTACTCAAAGCTCTCTTTACTGAAGTTCCCCTGTACATTTGTACTACAAGGTCACGGAAAGGCTATCCCCATCAGGGATAAGCTTTATTTAGCCTGACCCTTGTGTGCCCATGTAATTTTCCAATTTTATTAAGATTTAAAGTTGGGTAACTTCGGCGATAATGTAGTCATGTATATAGAACGAGTTCCCAATCGAAATTCACCACCTGCTGTCCTTCTCAGGGAATCATACCGAGAGGGAAATAAAGTTCGTAAACGCACCCTAGCGTTCTCTGTCTAAATTACCTGATGATGTCATCGAAAATTTACGTATTGTTCTCAAAGGAGGAGTCGCTGTTGAAAACTTCAAGCAGGCTTTTGAGATTCAAAGGAGCTTACCTCATGGTCATGTATCTGCGGTATTAGGAACTCTTCAGAAATTAGGAGTGCCAGAACTGATAGATTCAAAAGCCTCTCGAAATCGCTCTTTAATCATAGCAATGCTCGTAGCAAGAATTATTGAGCCCCGTTCAAAATTGGCAACGGCGAGGGGATTTAATGTTCAAACTTGTTCAACATCAATGAGTCAGCTACTCGGACTTGAATCAACAGATGAAGATGACTTATATGAAGCCTTGGATTGGCGGCTAGTTAGACAAGCTAATATTGAAAATGAACTGGCTAAAAAGCATTTAGAAGAGGGAGCGTTAGTTCTTTATGATGTCAGTTCTACCTATTTTGTTCGCGAAGCGGAGGCCGTAGGCCACAAGGAAAATCCTGTCCTCTGGCTAACTATGGCTATAGTCGAGACAAAAAGAGAGGAAAGCTACAAATTGTTTTTGGTCTACTTTGTAATCGAGAAGGATGTCCGATAGCGGTAGAAGTTTTTGAAGGGAATAAATCCGATACGACGACCTTGGGAAAACAGATAGAAAAAGTCCGTCATCGCTTTGGAATCTCAAAAATCATCTGGGTCGGAGATAGAGGAATGATTACTCAGACCAGAATAGACAAAGAGTTCTCTTCTTACGAAGACCTAGACTGGATTACCGCTTTAACAGCGCCTCAAATTAAAAAATTAGCCGAACAAAAAGTCATTCAACTGGGACTCTTTGATGAACAAAATTTAGTCGAGGTCGAATCGGGAGATTATCCAGAGGTGCGACCCGTGGCGAATTTAATTCGCCTACGGAAAGCGCACCTAGAGAAAGATTAATCGCTTGTCGCAACCCAATAACCGCCGAACAAAGCGCCCAAAAACGAGAAAAACTCTTACAGAAAACAGAAGAAGAATTAGAAAAAATTGTCCGGGCTACTCAAAGAAATAAAAGACCCCTAAAAGGGGCTGACCAAATTGGCATCCGAGTCGGAAAGGTAATTAATAAGTATCTGCTCGGGAAATTCTTTAATCTGGAAATCGGTGACAATAGCTTTTCCTACTCTCGCAAGTCACAAGAACTCAAAGTTGCCGCAGCTAAGGATGGATTGTCTGTGATTCGTACATCTGTAGAGGCAGAAGTTTTAGATGCTCCAAATACTGTAAAAGCTTATAAAAGTCTCTCTCAAGTGGAACAAGCTTTTCGCTCTTATAAGACTGTGGATTTAAAAGTCCGTCCAATTTATCATCACCTTGAAAGCCGAGTTAAATCTCACGTTTTTCTTTGTATGCTGGCTTATTATGTGGAATGGCACATGAAACAAGCTAATGGGCCGATTTTGTTTGAGGATGAGGATGACACTCCTATGGATTGGGATGGAGTAACTCCTGTCAAACGTTCAAAAAAGGCTTTATCCAAAGCTCGTAGGAAGAAGACATCAGAGAACTTACCCGTACATAGCTTTTCAACTTTGATGGCCGATCTGGGGACAATTACTCTCAACACTATTACTGCTAAATTAGAGGGAAATTCTCTAACTTTTTCCAAGGTTACTCAACCCACACAAGTCCAACAAAAAGCTTTGGATTTGCTTAATGTTTCCCTGTTTGTACCCAGTAAGTAACTTCCCGAAAATCTCTAATCCCAAATCCAGCATAGGTTGTGCCGTTTTGTCAAAGGGGAACTTCAGTCTTTAGGATATTGTTCGCGTAGCGTCGGCTGAGGCCGAAGGCCACGCTTCGCGAACGCCGAATCGCAGTATTGTGATTAAACTAAGTCAGTGAGTCACCCCACTGACTTGTCTTCAGAACCGTACGTGACAATGCACGCATCATACCGCTCCTCATCATAGGACTTATCCTTGACAGTGGTACCTCTAAAACGGATTCTCATCTAACTCGTTGGGGTTAACTTTAGTTCCGTGTTTGGCATCGTGGCAATGTAGGTGTAATAATTCCAGATTTTCATCCTTGTTGCTTCCACCATTAGCGCGCGGTAATATATGATGTATTTCCAATAAATCTCCATCCTTGAAAGTAAGACCACAATCAGCGCATTTCCGGAAACGAAACCTTAGATAGTGGAGCCTTACTACAACAGACTTCAACCTTTTACGCATAACCTACCAACTATAAAGGCTCCACTATCTTACGGTAACTTCAAACCCTTCAAGCCGTTGTGACATACTCCCACACTCACCTTTTCAGGTTGAGTGTGGGCTTCTTATTACGGTCGATGTCCCCTATTACGGGGAGCACCTCCGCTCCAGAACCGTGCATGAAACTTTCGCCTCACACGGCTCCTGAGTATCTTTTTGACTCCAGTGAATCTGTTGGTGACAACTTTGGTGAACAGCTATTAAGTTGTTTTTCTTCCAGTTATCATGGTTTCCATCAATGTGATGTAGGTGTACCCTTTCTTCATCAATGAACTTCATTTCACAGTATCCACAGGAATGGTTTTGCCTTTTCAAAGCCTCGGATGTAGCATTGTTGTATAGTTTGGAATTTCTTCGACTCCAATAGACTAGGTCTCCGTCATAGGGGGACTTAGTCCCTTTTACGTTAATGTGCTGGTTTTGTTCATACCCCACTGCGGGAAATGCTTGTTTACATAGTTCGTTAGCTTTATATTTGTTCACCTTTTTTTCCTTTCGGAATTTGCGGTTGGCAGTTTTTGCTATGAACCATAAGCTATCTCGCGAGCTGCTCATGTCGCAACTTTTGTGGTAATTCCTCCATCCGCGCACGATAGGGGCTAATTTCTTGGCTTTTACTTTGGCACCATAATTCGAGCTGTTGACTACGGCTTTAATCTTCTTACGTATGTTCCGGTGGTTTTCCTCTGAGGGAATTGACCGGAACTTTCCGTTTTTTTGGACGCGGAAGTTCCACCCCAAGAAGTCAAATCCGTCTGTCGTTTTGGTTACCTTGGTCTTTTCTTCGCTGATTTCCATTCCACGTTCTTTTAAGAAGTCTTTGACCTTCCCTAAGATTTTTTCAGCGTTATCCTTAGGCTTGAGGATTATTACCATGTCATCGGCATATCTGATACTTCTGACCTTGGGGTTTGTTTCCTCTATTCCGTCAAGTGCGATGTTGGCGCTTTAGTGGGCTGACCACGCCTCCTTGGGGTGTTCCTTGCTCTGGGAATTCCGGATTGATGCCTGCTTTTAGACATCTGAATATCCCCGTCTTCAGACCCGCAGGTGCTAGCAATCTATCCATAATAGAGCTATGGGAGATGCGGTCAAAGCACTTCTTGATGTCTAGTTCAATTACTCTTTTATTTATGCCCTTTTTGCTGGAATTCAGATTTTGAAATAGCATTTTTTGTGCGTCTTGGGCACATCTGCCAGTTCTGAATCCGTAGCTGTAGGCACTGAACGTAGCCTCATGAGCTGGTTCTAAGGCGTATTTTGCGCTTACATTGCCATGCTCTATCTTGGATTGTTGGTACTTTTAGTATTCTCGTACTCCCGTTTTTCTTGGGTATTGGTATCTCCCTTAACCCTTGATGCGTCCAGTTTTCCGCATTGGAGCCTAACTTTTTAAGTACCTCGAACCTTTCTTTGTAGGTTAGGGATGCTTTCCCGTCTACTCCGGCGGTTTTCTTTCCTTGATTGAGCTGTGTCACTTGGCGGATAGCCAATAACTGTGCTGACCGGGATTTCATTATCAGTTTCTGTAGAGACCGGGCTTTCTGACGGTCGCCAGCTTGAACTGCTTTATAAACTCGCTTTTGGAGGCGGAAAAGATTCCGGCGGAGTTGTTTCCACTTTTGACTTTTCCAGAGGTCACTATATCTGTTTGACAGTTACGGTCGATGCCCGGTATTATCCGGGGCACCTCCGCTTCAGAACTGCACGTGAAAGTTTCCCCTCATGCAGCTCCTAGATATCCTTTCCTTTCGGAATGCTCCAATGTATCTGTTGGTGGCAGCTCTGATGAACTGCTAAAAGATTACTTTTAGACCAATTGTCGTGGTTTCCATCAATGTGATGGAGATGTACAGATTCGTCTTCGGTAAATTTCAACCCACAGTGTCCACAGGAATGGTTTTGCTTTTTCAAGGCGTCTGAAGTAGCATCGGAGTAAAGTCGGCTATTTCTTTTACTCCAGTAGACTAAGTCACCGTCATAGGGTGACTTAGTCCCCCTTACGTTTATGTGCTGGTTTTGTGTGTATCCTACCGATGGAAAAGCCTTGTCGCACAGTTCATTTGCTTCCCAGCGATTTATCTTCTTTTCCTTTCGGAATTTTCGGTTTGCTGTTTTGGCCATGAACCAAAGGTTATCCCTGCTACTACCCATGTAGCAGCTTGAGTGGTAGTTTCGCCATCCCCGCACTATGGGGGCTAATTTCTTAGCTTTTACTTTTGCACCATATTTCGAGCTGTTGACTACGGCTTTAATCTTCTTACGTATGTTCCGGTGGTTTTCCTCTGAGGGAATGCATCGGAATTTTCCGTTTTTCTTAACTCGGACATGCCAGCCAAGGAAGTCAAACCCGTCTGTCGCTTTAGTTACTTTGGTCTTTTCTTGACTAATGTTCATCCCTCTTTCCGCCAAAAAGGCAGATACCTTCTTGAGGATTTTCTCGGCGTCATCTTTTGGTTTTAGTATAAATACCATGTCGTCGGCGTACCTTAGACTAGTATGAATATTTTCTATTCCGTTTAAAGCCACATTTGCAAGTAAAGGACTTACCACTCCCCCCTGCGGGGTTCCCTGTTCTGGAAACTCGACGGAGACACCTGCCTTGAGGCATCTGAATATTCCCGTTTTAATTTTTGCTGGTGCTATAAGCCTTTCCATGATGCAGGTGTGGGAGATACGGTCAAAGCATTTTTCAATATCTAGTTCTATGACGCGCTTTGTTTTTCCATTAGAACCTGAGTTCAAATGACTAAATAGGCGTTTTTGGACATCCTGGGCGCACCTGCCCGTTCTGAACCCGTAACTATCTCCGCTGAACGTCGCCTCATGGGCTGGTTCCAAGGCTAGCTTCACGCTTACATTGCCATGCTCTGTCAGCGATGGTTGGTATCTTAAGCATCCTTACTTTCCCATTCTTTTTAGGGATTGGGATTTCTCGAAGTCCGCTGTGGTGCCAGTCGTGACCATAGTGGTTCAATGCTTCAACCAGTTCCATGCGTTCACGGTAATTGAGGCTTGACTTTCCGTCTATTCCCGCCGTTCTCTTACCCTTATTTAGCTGTGTGACCTGACGGACAGCCAAAAGCTGCGCTGAACGGGATTTGCTGAATCAGTTTCTGTAGAGACTTAGCTTTCTTAAAGTCGCCTGCTCGAACCGCTTTAAATACTCTCTTCTGTAGGCGGAATAAGTTTTGGCGGAGTTTCTTCCACTCTTGACTTTTCCATAGGTCACTATGTTTTGACATGTGTCTACCCATACTCTTCTAAAGTTTGTATTTTCTGGATACCCGTGCCCAGTTTCTAGGCACATCCTACCCGACAGTGGGGATTAATTTTGGCATAACTTACCGTAGGTTCGACCGGCCTACAGACCCATTTTAATGCTGTCGTTTTTACTCGTTCCATCTGATAGATTGTTACGGTGATTTAGGGCAGTCCATTTCGCCTATCCTTTCCTCAGAGATGGCGGATATCGACACAAGAAACTCCGCGAGAATATAAGGATGCCAGCTTATGCTTATAGATGGTTCTTCGCTTGGTAGTTTAAGACGCTTTTTCAGGACTTTTGCTACTGTTACCCTTGTCACCTCCCTACTTAGCGGCAGTGTGATGTGACCAACTACATCTCTGATTCCGCCCTGTCGCCAGCTTCACTCTGACAGAATGCCGTCTGTCTCGGTGTGGCCAGATCAGGAGTCACATGTCTCTTCATGGGCAGGACTTACACCTGCATCCGTCAGATAGTTAGGTTTGTGAGTTAAACTCACGCGCCCCTAATCCATACCCCTCCCTACCACGGGAGGCTCCTGATTAGAACAAGCCGCACTGTGTCTACCTATGCTCTTCATTAGTTTGTTTATCTTGATACCCGTCACCAGTTTCCGGTGACATCTTACCCGACAGTAGGGATTAAGCAAGGCAAACGCTTACTAAGGTTCGACTACTTCTTAGACCTAAAGATTGCTGTCGTTTTTACTCGTTCCATCAATTAGATTGTTTTGACGATTTAGGGCAGTCCGGAGATGAAACCTTAGAATAGTGGAGCCTTACTACAAAATTTTTAACCCTTTTACCCATAGCCGACTAACTATAAAGGCTCCACTATTCTTGCGGTAACTTCTAACCAATTTGCCTATCCTCTTCTCAGAGATTACGATTACTGTTGAAAGAGCATCGTGAGAATAAAAGGATGTAGTCTCGCATTTGTTTTCAGATTGCGGCTTGGTGGTTAGACACTTTTTCAGGACTTTTACTACTGTTACCCATGTCGTCTCCCTTTTAGCGGCAGTGTGGATAATCTGATTCACCTCTGATTCCGCCCTGGTGCCAGCGTCACTCTGTAAGGTTGCCGCCTTACTCGGTGTGGCCAGATAAGGAGTCACATATTCTCTTAATGGGGTGGGTTTTCACCACCATCCAACTGATAGTTAAGATTCGGGGTTTTTACCCCGCGAATCTTCTGGGTCATACCCCTCCTGTTTCAGGAGGCTCCTACCTCAGAACGAGCCGCACTCCAACTCCACCTACTGGTTCGGATACTCGGAAAGCTTTATTACCGACGGGATGCCCCACCGCCAACTTTAATATATTGATCGCCGCATTTACATCTCTATCTTCTGTGTACCCGCAGTGAGGACAAGAATGAATACGGTCTTTTAATTTTTTAGGTACTTTTGTCCCACAATTAGAACAGTTTTGACTGGTGTTTCGACAGGGTAATCGCATTTTAATCGAGCTCTAAAATTGTTGTAACCTGGGTTAATTTT
>NZ_MKZS01000001.1:6676105-6767028 GCF_001942495.1 Moorena bouillonii PNG | reverse complement strand
TTGTCTATATTTACAAAACTTTATACAGCACCCAAAACTTTTGTCCGACTACTTAATATCTAGTAATTACTATTGAAATAATTAATCATAACTTATAGCACCAGATATTTTAATTATGAAAATGGGACAAAAAAATAATTGTTTTTAAAAATTGGCAATAATAAATAACGTAGGTTGAATGCTAAATAATCTGTTCCCATATCCGCTGTTCCCTGTTCCCATATCCGCTGTTCCCTGTTCCCTAAAAACCTAGCAAGATGTACTGAATAAAGTCGCCAACCGCTATATGAACAATGAACTTATTTTCCAAGTGCGTGACGTGACTAAAACCTATCAGATGGGGGAGGTGAATGTTCAGGCACTAAAATCAGTTACTATTGACTTATATGGAGGAGAATTTGTAGTATTGCTTGGTCCGTCTGGAAGTGGCAAGTCCACTCTGCTGAATATTCTCGGAGGACTTGATGTTCCCTCCTTCGGACAAGTCAAATTCTATAATCGTGATCTATCAAGTGCTGATGATCGTGCTCTTACCCGCTTCCGTCGGGAGTGCGTTGGTTTTGTGTTCCAATTCTACAATTTGATTCCCAGCTTGACGGCTCAGGAAAATGTTGCTCTGGTGACCGAAATTGCTCCTCGTCCGATGCGTCCTCGGGAAGCTTTGGGACTAGTGGGACTAGACCATCGTCTTAACCATTTTCCCGCTCAATTATCTGGGGGTGAACAACAACGGGTTGCGATCGCTCGTGCTATTGCCAAACGTCCTCAAGTGCTCCTATGTGATGAACCAACCGGAGCGTTAGACTTTCAGACGGGTAAGCTAGTATTGAATGTATTGGAGCGAGTGAATCAGGAGTTGGGAACAACTACTGCTGTAATTACTCACAATGCTGGAATTGCGGCTATGGCAGATCGGGTGATTACCATGCGTAGTGGTGAGATTATTACTGTACATGGTAATCAGACTAAGATTGCTCCTGAAGATTTAGAGTGGTAAGTCAACGATTGAGTATGTTAAGAATTAAATCAAATTACCTAGCTCGATAGAAAACCGGAGCTATAAAAGAACTAGAAGGAGTCAGAAAGTAAGAGACTTCCCAAGGAGGTGTCAGCTATGATGGCAATATTATTAACAACTTTGTTCGTTTGCTGTCTGTTCGCCTTGACCTTAGTGTGTGAAGCTTTGTTTTATAAAGAAGAACAGCAGTTATAAAAAATGGAGCGTTCCTTAATAATGGAATGATTTTAAGAGTTTTTAGGTGCGCTTGACCTATTAAGAATTAAATTCGCACCAACGGGCTCGCACCTGTGGAATGGGCATCTTGCCTGTTCCTGATATTTTCGGTTGGTCTTAGACTTTCATGAATTCCCTAGACCGTAAACTCTTACGTGACCTATGGCAATTGCGAGGTCAGGTAATAGCGATCGCATTAGTAGTAGCCTGTGGCATTGCTAGCTTCGTCCTAGCCAGGAGTGCCTATAGCTCTTTGCGACTAACCCAAGACACATATTACAACCGCTACCATTTTGCCCAAGTTTTCGCTTCCCTCAAACGCGCCCCAGAAAGCCTCAAATCCCAAATTGCTGCTATTCCCGGTATTGCCCAAACCCAAACTCGGATTGTGGTTGATGTCACCCTTGATATCCCTGGTTTGACAGAACCAGCCACAGGAAGACTAATCTCAATTCCTGAGCGTCGTATTTCCATACTCAATGACTTATTTATTCGTCAGGGTCGCTATATTGAACCAGGACGAGGAGATGAAGTAATCGTCAGTGAAGCCTTCGCCCAAGCCAATCAACTCAACTTGGGTGATACTATGGGTGCCATCATTAATGGACGTTGGGAAAAATTGCGAATAGTAGGAAAGGCGCTATCACCAGAATACGTTTATGAAGTGCGAGGTGCTGGAGAAATCTTCCCAGATAATCGGCGATTCGGAGTGGTTTGGATAGGTCGGGAAGCCTTGGGTAAAGCCTTTGACCTTGATGGTGCCTTTAACGATGTCAGCCTTTCTTTAAGTCCAGGGGCTCAAGAAAGGGAAATTATTAGCCGTTTGGATCGATTACTGGAACGCTACGGTGGGTTAGGTGCTTATGGAAGGGAAGATCAATTATCCCATCAAATTCTAGCAGATGAACTCAGCAGTTTGGAAGTCTCTGCTACTTTTATGCCTTCGATTTTGTTAGCGATCGCATCTTTCCTACTGCATGTTGTCCTCTCTCGCCTGATCGGAACCCAACGGGAGCAAATTGCCGTTCTCAAAGCCTTTGGTTACAGTAACGTAACCATCGGTATCCATTATCTTAAATTTGTCCTTGCCATTGTCATTGTAGGAGGTTTCCTTGGCACCATAGTTGGTCTTTGGCTTGGTAATGGACTAACCCAATTTTATGCTGAATTTTTTCGCTTTCCCCTACTACGCTATGACGTCAGCTCAGACTTAGTCGCCACCGCAATCTTAGTCAGCTTTACCGCAGCAGCCATTGGTGGACTAATGGCGGTACGTCGGGCAATTTCCCTTCCTCCAGCCCAAGCCATGCGTCCCGAACCCCCAGCTGAATTCAAACCTACCATTATTGAACGACTAGGTCTACAGCAGTTTTTCTCCCCTGCCGGTCGCATTATCCTACGTAATTTGGAACGCAAGCCCATCCAAGCCTTCCTATCCATTATGGGAATAGCTGTTGCTGTAGCAATTCTCCTGACTGGGTTGTACATCTCAGATGCATTGACATACCTGGTGGATTTTCAATTCCGCCAAGTGCAACGGGAAGATCTCACCATTATTTTTAATCAACCCCGTCCTGCACGTACCCGTTACGAAATCACTCACTTACCAGGAGTTATTCGTTCCGAACCCTTCCGCATCGTACCAGTACGTTTACGCTTTGACCATCATACCTATCGCAGTGCTTTAACTGGAATCGACCCAGCCGGAGAATTCCGCCGTCTGCTAGACAAGAATTGGTACACCGTGCATCTACCCCCAGACGGAGTTGTCATGACTACCAAACTAGCCGAAATCCTAGGTGTTACTCCTGGAGATACCCTAACCGTGGAAGTCCTGGAAGGAAGCCGTCCCGTGCGTCAAGTTCCTGTAGTCGGCTTGGTGGATGAACTCCTCGGTGTCTCAGTATATATGGATATCCATGCCCTCAACCGACTGATGCGAGAAGGACAAACTATTTCTGGTGCTTACCTCTGTGTTGATCCTCACCTTGCTAGTCAGCTTTACTATCGCCTCAAACGTCTACCGGCTATTACCGGTATTAGCACCCGTGAAGCTAGCCTGGAAAGCTTTGAGGAGATTATTGCTAAACCTCTGCAAGTCTTCACAGCAGTACTAGTAATTTTTGCCTGCATTATTACCTTTAGCGTAGTCTACAACTCAGCACGGATTGCCCTATCAGAAAGAAGACGAGAATTAGCCAGTCTCAGGATTATGGGATTCACTCGTGCTGAAATTGCCTTGATTCTCCTAGGTGAACAAGTTATTCTTACCCTACTCGCCCTTCCAATTGGTTTTGGACTCGGATACGGTTTAGTTGCTTTAATGTCTCTTGCCTATAATTCTGAACTTTACCGTTTTCCCTTAATTCTTACTAAATATACCTATGCTTTTACATTTGTTATCGTAATAGTAGCAGCATTCTGTTCTGGGTTAATTATCCGTAGACAGCTGAATCGTCTGGACTTAATCGCTGTTTTGAAAACCAGGGAATAAGCATCAACATGGTGATAGTTAGTAAGCTATCAGTTATCAGCTATCAGCTATCAGCTAATGCTTACAGTAGTAATTAAATAGTAGTAATTAAATAGTAATAATTAAATAGTAGTAATTAAATACTGTTGCGATCGCCTTTGGCGCGGCTTCGCCGATCGCACAATCAATTCCGCGATTTGAGACACTTCATGAAGCACCTTCCTCAACGGCTAACTTACCTTATGGTTGGAGTTGGCATCATCACAGTAGTTGTCCTAGGATTTCGTCCTGCACCGATTCGGGTTGATCTAGCCGAAGTTAAACGCAGTAGTTTGCAAGTAACAGTGGATGGAGAGGGAAAGACCCGTATCCGCTCCCGCTTCGTAGTTTCAGCTCCTGTTGCCGGTCGGCTGGCGAGGATAAAACTAGATGAAGGAGATAAAATTAAACAAGGGGCAATAATTGCCCAAATTGACCGCCTTCCTCTAGATTCAGATGTCCGAGAAGCTCAAGCACGGCTAAGGCAATGGCAAGCAGAGCGTGATGGGGTAGCAACCAAGCGACCAAAACCACAAGCTTTATTCCAGGCTCAAGCCCGCATCCGGTCAGCAGCAGCCCAACAGCAAGAAGCTCAAGCTCGTGTCCAGCAAGCATTAGCAGCACTAGAGCAAGCAAAACGCGATCGCCAACGCTCCCAACAGTTACACATTGATGGCGCAATCTCTCGTAAAGAGCTCGAAACAGCTCAATTGCTAGAAACTACCCGCCAGAGGGAATTAGAAGCAGCGCAACGGGAAGTGGATAGTGTTGCCGCTGAAGTAGTAGCCGCCAAAGAAGCCCGTGCCATTCTCCAAGCTGAACAGCGAGACCCTGACTATTTACTTGATGTCTACAATGCTCGCATTGCCAGTGTTCAAGCTGAACTTGCTAAGCTAGCTGATCAAGCAGCCCGTGCTGAAATTCACTCCCCAATTGATGGTTATGTCCTACGAGTCAATGAGGAAAGTGCTCGATATGTAGAAGCCGGCACCCCCCTGTTGGAACTAGGGAATCCTGCCGACCTAGAGATTGTCGTTGATTTGCTTTCTACTGATGCGGTCAAAGTCAAGCCAGGAGCAAAAATGTTCATTGAACATTGGGGGGGAGAGCGCACCCTAAACGCTCAGGTGAAGTACGTCGAACCCTCAGGTTTTACTAAAATTTCAGCTCTTGGGGTAGAAGAACAGCGAGTGAATGCGATCGCTAATTTTGTAGATTCCCCAATTCCTTTAGGTGATCGCTACCGAGTAGAAACACGGATTGTAGTTTGGGAAAGCTCAGATGTGCTAGTCGTTCCCTTAAGTGCCATTTTCCGATGTGACTCACAACAAAATAGCTCCTTGGACCCGATTGCACAAAATAGGGATGATTTGTCCGTGTCTGGAACAGGGGGAAAACAGGGAAGTAACCAATTTTCAGATCATCAAAGGAGTATCCAGCGCTCCAACTTCCAGACTTGGTGTACATTTGTGGTGGAAAACAACCAAGCCAAGAAACGTCAGATTATAATTAGTCAGCGCAGTAATCTTGAAGCAGTGATTCAACAAGGACTTCGAGAAGGAGAAATAGTGATCTTGCATCCCACTGAGCAAATTCAGGAAGGAAAACAAGTTGCACCCCGTTGACTAGCTATCCGTTGAATAGCTATAATCAGTGATTTTAATTTCTATAATTTACATTTGAGATGTGAAACTTAATTGATAGCAAAAGGGATTGGCGTTCCTGAATTCAGGTATAATCTTAAACTAGCAAAATTAGCGTAGGCTAAATCACAAATCAATCAGCAACGCCGGAAATATTATAAGTTAATCAACATTTAACTGGCATATTTTTTCTTCAGCGCTCTTCATCAACCTTCAACCTTCAACCTTCAACCTTCAACCTTCAACCTTCAACCTTCAACCTTCAACCTTCAACCTTTAACCTTCAACCTTTGGTTACAATTGCTCCAGGTAACTCAACAGGTCTGCCATATCTCCAGTTTGAGGTTGAAACTTAGGCATTGGTGGTGTTCTACCACTGATCACTTGCTGAATCAGGCTGACGTCAGACTTTCTCTTAGAGATATTCAGTAGACTTGGTCCTACATTACCATCCCCGTTGGCTCCATGACACCCAGCACAGTTGATTTGAAAAATAGCATTACCTCGGACTGGATCACCGTTCAGGGACAAAACCTTTTGTACATAAGGATCCGAATCCTGCATCATGGGAATTCCGATCAGGCTAAGACTTATAGCAAGCAAAGCCACTAGTACTATCAAGGTGACTCGCCGCACTAGAACTCTAGGTTGGACAAGCTGGTTTTCCAAAGGATCTCCTGTCAAGTTGACTATCGATAAAGCGCTTGTAATCTCGATAAAACTGAACCATTGATTAAGTTGTGTTAAGCAATGATAAGTAAATACTTAGACTAAGTATTATTTTTGTTTATAAACATAGCTTAAAATTTATGGAGTCATTAATCAAGATCTTGTGTTGTATTTGTATTATATGCTACACTGTGTCTCCCTCTATATACCTGATACTAAGGGAATAGATCTAAGGTATACATTTTAGTATATAAGCTGGGATATAGGAAAAAGTACTCAAGTCAAGTCAGGGCTTAGGTCATTAGGTCAGAGCCTCCTAAGTGTGACTGAGCAATCTCAACCCATGGAACTCAGGATGCTTGATAAATTAGTGTTTGACGACCAGCAGCACCCTAAGGTTGATCAGACCTAGTAATATGAGAAACAGGTAAAAAAACTTAATTAGGAGACTTAGTGTGGTAGAACCGTTGCTTGTTGGGATTGTCCTTGGCTTAATACCTGTTACTCTATTGGGGTTATTTTTTGCTGCCTATATGCAATACCAACGGGGTAACCAACTTGGGGGTTAGTTTTTCCTTCCCATGAGCTGACCATTACCCCTGACTTAAACTAATGGGCAATAGAAGGTCAAGGCAGTATTGCCATAGACCTTCTGGCGACAAATTTCTAAATTGGGGATTGGTTGTGGTTGCCAGTAGTTAGAGCTATGCTCAACAGCTAACTCACCATGGCTGTCGAGGAGCTGGTATTGAGCGATCGCATCTAACACTGGCTGGTACAAATCACTAGCGTAGGGGGGGTCAAAATAAATGTGGTCAAACTGCTGAGGAGCCAAGGTTTTCAATCGTCTGACCACATCCCCCTGCAACACCCGAAATTCTTGCTGCGCCTGAGCCATCTGTTGCCAGTTTTGACGAATAATTGAGCAAGCTTTTGCCCATTTGTCAATCCCTACCACCACAGCAGCTCCCCGACATAGAGCCTCAGCACCCATTGAACCACTACCAGCACATAAATCCAGCCATCGGCAATTCTCTACACTGCCTTGCCAAATATTAAATACTGCCTCCCGCACCCGTGCTGGCGTCGGGCGGGTAATTTGTCCTGGCAAAGTTTTAAGTTGGCGATTGCCGTAAATTCTCATCCAAACACAGGACAGTGGGGAGCGTGCTGATTAAATCAGTAGTAGTAGAAAAAGAGTTTTAGAAGAATAATAATTTTCAGGCTTTGGTGACAAGTGTACGATCATGGCAGTAACTCTTGACCTGAGCCACGAAATTAGACAAAATTTGCAGTCCTGTAGTAGAAGACTTTTCCGGGTGAAACTGTACTGCTACGACATTATTGTAAGCGATCGCAGCCGTCACGGTTTGACTCCCATGAGTAGTAGTTGCGGCTCGAATCCCAGGGTCAACTGGGTCAACATAATAAGAATGGACAAAATAGACTCGGGGATTGCCCGATAAATGCTGCCAAACGGGACAATCTGGTTGAGTAAACTCTAGCTGGTTCCAACCCATATGGGGAATCGTAATACTTGGTTCTCGACGAAAGCGGCGCACTGTCCCAGGCACAATCCCTAATCCAGGTTCGGTGCCTTCTTCACTTGCCTCAAACAGAATTTGTAAACCTAGACAAATACCTAAAAAAGGTTTACCACTGGCAATGGCTTGTTTAATCGGTTGATCCAGGTTACGCGATCGCAAATGTTGTATCGCTGGGTCAAACGCCCCCACTCCTGGTAGTACCACCGCATCCGCCTGTTCTATATCTGCTGCTAAATCTGTCACTAAGGTAGTTGCACCAGCTTTCTGTAACCCTTTACAGGCAGAGTGCAGGTTCCCCATGTCGTAGTCTACAACCGCAATTACTGGCATTAACCTGCTTTCCCTTACATTTACATTGGAATATTCAAGCTATTTTTATTTTAATTGGTTCTGTTGAATGAACAAAAAAATCCTCTTGACATCCTTTCAAACCTGGCTACCGGATCAGGTATCTAACTCCTCTGATGATTTATTAGGGAAAATTGCTCAAACCAATGATTTATCTGCTTCCCTGACTTTTCTTAGACAGTTGCCCGTCGATATTGCCCAAGCTAGTGCTCAGGTAATTGCCAAAATTGATCAAATACAACCCGATCGGATTATTTGTTGTGGCATGGCTACTAAGCGGGAAAAATTAACCGTGGAATCCTGTGCTACTCGTGAAGATGCCTGCCTTCAAACCCCAGTGAACTTAGAACAACTAGTAGCTGCATTGAGTGAATGTGAAATTAGCCATGATGCTGGTAAATTTGTCTGCGAAGGACTCTATTACGAAGTGTTGAAGTATCTTGGAGAGCATCACCTCAATACTTCTTGTATCTTTGTTCATGTGCCTGTGCTGAATCGAGACAATTTGCCCAGTATCTTGGCTGATTTTAGGATAATTTTGGAACAAATGGCACAATAGACTTTATCGCAGTTGTCGGTAAATTCAGATCGGGGAACTTCCGATCAGCACAGAATAATTGAGAAAAACATTATCACGAAAGCAATGCAGCGCCTTAATGAGAGGGTTTCCCCCACTCGCGCTTTGCATCAAGACAATACATTGACAAGAAGCCTAATCAAGACAACCTTGGCCTTTGGCCACGCTACGCGAACAACCTTGGCCTTTGGCCACGCTACGCGAACAACCTTCCCTACGGCAAAGCCAAAGGCTAAAAACCTTCAACTTTCAACTTTTAACCTTCAACTTTAAACAAATACAAACTTTAGTTAATAAATCTTGATGCTTATAGCAGTATCTATTAATACAGGTAAACAGAGCTTACGCAATTCAGCCATCGACACACTACCTGTAGGGGTTAAAGGGTAACTGTTAACACTACCTGTAGAGTTCTTGCGTAAGCCCTGCATCAGCTGTTTCGGTGCTCAATACTGATTATAGGACTGATTGAAAAACTTTTCCCTCGGCAATATTACTGAAGTTGGTTACGCTAATTAGCTCAAGTCATCTGTCTCAAGTTAGGTTTAGCTCCTCAATTCGCTTCCTCGCTTAAGTTCTGGTATTTCTTTTTCAATAGATATTGACAATATTGGTTCAATAAGACTTAAATTCTTTCCTTTTATAGACAAACATATCCATAGGGAACTTAGGCCCCCTAGAAAGACTATCTAGAAAGACTCCCTAGTAATACTCCCTAGTAGGACGCTCACTAGCTAGTACTCACTAGTAGAATCGGGCTTGCAATTTTACTTGTGTAGATGCTGTAGATGGTGACATACTCCCACACTTCCCTATCGGGTAAGTGTGGGCTTCTCAGCGACTCCCGGTATCCCGTCGGACATTAACTGAGCTTTAAGAACGGGATGCCCCACCGCTCTATTTTTTATATTGATCGCTGCATTGTGGTCACGGTCAAGACTGCACCCACAATGAGGGCAGTCGTGCCAGCGAATATGCAGCTTTTTCGGTACTTTCTCTCCACAACTGGAGCAATTTTGTGAGGTGTTATGAGCACTTACTGGGACAACCAACAAACCAGCATTTAAGGCTTTGTTTGTCAGTATCGACAGAAAGCTTGACCACCCAGCATCCAACACAGATAAGGCCAATTTGGTACGAGCAAGACCTTTGACATTCAAAGTCTCATGAGCAATAACGTCATACTTTGACAGCAATTGATTAGCTGTTTTGAAGTGGAAGTCTTTACGCTTGTTAGCTACTTTTTGATGTTGTTTAGCTAACAACTTAATAGCCTTGAGTCTACGATTACCACCCTTCTCTCGACGTGATACTTTTTTCTGAATAAGCCGCAGTCTTTTTTGAGCTTTACGGTAGTGCTGAGGTATTGTAACTGTTTCACCACTCGAAGTAGTCAAAAAATCCTTTAGACCAACATCAATACCAATGATTAAGTGAGGATTGATATCTGTTTTAATTTCAGGAACGGTCTTATCCTCAAGAGAAAGTGTAACGTACAATCCGTCAGCTTTTTTACTGATAGAAACCGTCTTGATTTTGAACCCGTCAGGAATTTGACGATGCAACACAACCTTAATCTTACCCAGTTTTGGTAAGTCAATGCGATTACCTTGCAAGCAGGATTGTTTGATTTGAGGGTAGGTGAAAGTTCTGTAACGACTGAGTGGCTTAAACCTGGGTTTGCCACTTCTTTTGCCGCTACTATCTCCCTTCAAGAATCTGTCAAAGGTTAGCTTAACTCTCTTAACTACATCCTGTAAAACTTGAGAATGAATATCCTTATACCAAGGTCGATCTTGCTTAAGTTGAGGCAGAGTCTTCTTTTGAGAGTAGTAATTAGGGTTGATTCTTAGTTGAGGCAAGTGACAAATCAGAGGACAGGCATTAACAGGTGAGCGATTTTGCTCATACCAGTTGAATCTATCAGCCAATAAGTAATTGTATTGAGCGCATAACATTGACAACCATCTGTCAATTAATGCTGCTTGTTGCTGAGTCGGGCGCAATCTGTACTGATAGGCTGTTCTCATGGCAAATCACCTCCCTTACCATTCTACTATTTCCGACAATTAATATTCAATATGAATCGAAAGTTGCTGTCCGCCATTCATCCCACGCTCACCCTACGGGTTGAGACGTGGGGCATAAGAGCGGTTTAGCTAAGGATTTACATTGGTGGTACTTAGGGTAGTACTTCTGGTGGTACTTCCAATGCAATTGTTCCGAGTAAACCCTTGCGAAAATCACCCAATAGTTGCCGCGCTGTACGTTCGATGTTTCCCTGATAGCGATAGTCGGCTAGACCATGTAAGTAATCTTCAGCGGTCAATGGGTTTGGGTCTAGTTGGTACCTCTTTTGTAAAGAAGACTTTAATAAAAAAGTGTACTCCTTCATCTTATCTAAATCTTTCAGGAATGCAACCAGTGCTGTTGCTACCCGTTGATTGTCGTAAGATGCTTCACCGATGTCATCACAGATAGCTAACTTGAGCGCCTGCTGCTGATTGTTTAACTTGGCAGGAATAACACCAGGAGCATCAAGTAGTTCGAGTTGGTCAGAAATACGTATCCAACGCAATTGGCGTGTCACACCAGGACGACGAGCACTTTCTACCACACGACGTCCCAAAAGTCGATTAATTAAAGCCGATTTACCGACATTGGGAAATCCAATTACCACAGCTCGGACAGGACGAGGTCGCATTCCCCGTGAGCGCCTACGTTGATTGATTTCCTCCCCAGCTGTCTGGGCGGCTTTAGCCACAGCGCGGATACCCTTACCCTGTTGAGCATTAGTGAAATAAGGGATATCCCCCTGCTGTTGAAACCACGATTCCCAAAGTTGGCGCATCCTTGGCTCAATCATATCCACCCGATTGATCACTAACACCCGAGTTTTATTACCCACCCACTGGTCGGTTTGAGGATGATGGGTAGATAGGGGAATCCGAGCATCCCGCACCTCTAATACCACATCCACTCGCTTCAACTGTTCCTTGAGTTCTCGCTCGGCTTTAGCAATGTGTCCGGGATACCACTGGATTGTCATGAGTTATTAGCCATTAGTCATTAGTCATTGGTCATTAGTCATTGGTCATTCGTTAATTGAAAATTGACCATTGACAATTAACAAGCCAGCAATTCTATTAGACCAATGACTAATCACAAATTAGGGAACAATCAAAACTGGGCAAGGGGACAAATTAATCACTCGATCGGCCACGCTATTAGCTATACCTTCATCTGTCAAGCCTAGCCCCCGAGAGCCCATGACAATTAAATTTGCCCCAATTTCGTCAGCCACATCGCAGATCACGAAGGCAGGCTTTCCTTCCCGCTCCAGGGTTTTGGCTTCAATGCCTTCCTGAGCAAATAGTGCTTTGGCACCGTTAAGCAGTTCTGTTACTGCTTCAGGGGATGTCATTGCCTCGGGAGCAGCAGCTGTACCCTGGCCAGGGTCAGGTTTTTCAACCACTGACAGCAGATATAGATTGCTGCCGTACTTTTGCACTATGTTCCCAACAACCTCAGCAGCTTCACGGCTTTCTCGACTTGAGTCAATCGGAAATACAACGGTATTGAACATATCACAGATTTCCTCCAGGATCCGGACTCCGGTAAAATGTGAACGGTCTTAACAAAAGAATACCTTTTGTCCTGGTCATTCAGCTGGTGACTTACCAGTTAATGTACAGCGAACTCTCTGACGTCAAATCATCCGGCAAGACGGCTGATAGTCGGGGATTAGCAGGCAATAGCAATTAGGAGATTAATACTGTGTCCAAGAAAAGTGTAGCCAATTTAAGTGAATCAGATTTAGCCGGAAAAACGGTATTGGTCAGAGCAGACCTGAATGTACCCCTGGATGACAATGGCACCATCACCGATGATACTCGCATTCGTGCTGCTTTACCCACTGTTCAAGATTTACTTAAGAAAGGGGCAAAGGTAATCCTGTGTAGCCACTTGGGACGACCCAAGGGACAAGTGAAGGAAAGTTTACGTCTAACCCCCGTTGCTAACCGTCTTTCGGAACTGCTGGGTCAACCGGTGACCATGTGTAAAGACTGTGTTGGGGACGAGGTCGCTGCCCAAGTTGGTGCTTTGGAAAATGGTCAAGTGGCTTTACTGGAAAATCTCCGCTTCCACGCTGGGGAGGAAAAGAATGACCCAGAATTCACCAAACAGTTGGCATCCCTTGCTGATTTGTATGTCAATGATGCTTTTGGAACAGCCCACCGGGCTCATGCCTCTACTGAGGGAGTCACCCATTACCTGAGTCCTTCTGTAGCTGGGTACTTGATTGAGAAAGAACTGCAGTATTTACAAAACGCTGTAGAAAATCCCGAAAAGCCTCTAGCTGCAATTATTGGCGGCTCTAAGGTGTCCAGTAAGATTGGGGTGATTGACACTCTACTGGAGAAGGTGGATAAACTGCTAATTGGCGGTGGAATGATTTTTACCTTCTACAAGGCCCGTGGTATGAGTGTGGGTAAGTCCCTGGTGGAAGACGATAAGCTCGATTTGGCGAAATCTTTAGAAGCTAAGGCCAAAGAGCGTGGTGTGGAATTGCTGTTGCCCACCGATGTGGTCATCGCAGATAATTTTGCCCCTGATGCTAATTCCCAGACTGTCAGTATTGAAGCTATTCCCGATGGCTGGATGGGTTTGGATATTGGTCCAGATTCTGTCAAGGTGTTTCAGGAGGCTTTGGCAGATTGCAAAACTGTGATCTGGAATGGTCCGATGGGAGTGTTTGAGTTTGATAAATTCGCTAAGGGGACAGAAGCGATCGCAAACTCTATGGCTGAGCTGACCAAGACAGGTGCATCTACTATCATTGGTGGTGGTGACTCAGTAGCTGCCGTCGAAAAAGTTGGTGTTGCTGACCAAATGAGCCACATTTCCACCGGTGGTGGTGCCAGCCTTGAGTTACTCGAAGGCAAGGTTCTACCTGGAATTGCTGCTTTAAATGATGCCTAACTATTTTTAAAAGCATTGTTTTAAATAATAGTTTTAAATAGGGAGATAGCATTGCTGTCTCTCTATTTATCATTATCTTGATGGTGAAATTTTTTGGTTTCCAATCAATCAGCATTGGTTTTTAGGATCTATTTGGAAATCCTAGATTGGGACTAAGGGCGAAAAAGTCATCATAAACAGAGCATCGCGGAAACATCACCATCAGTGATTTTTTGGTCAACCTCATGCAGCATTGTTCCTACAACCTTAAACCTGCAACCTGCAACCTGCAACCTGCAACCTTAAACCTTCAACCTTCAACCTTCAACCTTAAACCTTAAACCTATTCCCAACTTTGGAATTGATTCATCCAAGCTGTAATCTGATCACGGCGAGTTTCAAAGGTAGCGGCAATCCAAATAAACCCAATTCCTACAAACAGCGCTACCACCCATTTAGAAAATGGATAATCAACGCTAAAAATCAGTAGTTGGTAGATCGCATTAATTAAAAATGTTCCCGTCCCAACATAAAGAAATGCTCTTACTTTCATCGCCAATCCAGCAAAAATGAGCACTACACTAATTGCCCCAGTTAATAACCCAAGCCATTGAGCAGTCCAAAAGGAAACCAAACAAATCATACTAGTCCCGATTAACCGGAGATTGTGACGTATTTGTTTTTGGGGGGGTTGGCTTAGATAGGGATCGACTTGGGCAATATAGAGTAAGGATAAACTCAAGGGGAGAACATACCAAAGAGCAGCAGTTAAGTGTAGTTGTCCAAACCAACGGAGCAACATCCAGTCAATTACTATTACACTGATAAAGGTAAACCGAATTTGCTGATTAAAAATTGCGAGAATAATATAGAAAGCTGCGATAATCAGCAAACTAGCTAAATTACCGCTATAGGGATTTTCGGCAATGGCAATCAGAGGGATTAAGAAAGCAGCGATTTGCCAAGGACGTTTCGACCAACCCCAATTTTCCCAAGGTAGGAAATACAAAAAGTAAGCGACTAAGGATGCGATCGCACCTTTCCAAGGCACTAATGGTCCCGATAACAGACGCGCCACAGGGGTATTTATCCAATACAGCCGCATCCCCCATGCTTCAACAAAACCTAAATAAACCCAGATTTCTCCAAGCAGGCGATTGGAGCGATTCCGTCCTTGAGAAATAGCATAGATAACTAAAAACGCACCAGTACTAAATCCCAGCATCATGGCGGATTCAATGGGCTCAGTTGTTGCTGCTATCAACAAACAACTACTCCATACCCAATGGAAATGGGAAATAACCTTTAGTTCTTTGGGGGTAAAATGTAGATATGCTTTCAGCCAAGGAGACAATACTCGATAGGCGTACATAATACTAGTGCCAAGCACTGCCATTATAATCAATCCATCCCCTTTTGCTCCTCCTCCTAATTGGGATAATTGATAGAACAATAGTTCATAGGCAGAAACCGATATCCCAAATAGCGCAAGGTAAATTAGAGGTTTAAATTCTGCACGGCGACGCCCTACCCCAATGGCAATTATTGCAAGGGCAAAAAAGAATAAACCAGTCCAATTGGTAAAGGTTCCCCAACGTAAGAGCGCTCCTAAGCTACCGTATAACAGGGGAATAATATGCCAGCTACTAGGTAGTTTGTCGAGATTAGATCGGCGTCGCCACCAATCTCCTAACAATTGAGCAATTAGTCCTAATACTGTATTGGCAACGGCTAAATTGATCAGTGAATGCTCAAATAAGCCCAGCGCTTCTGTTAAGCCCAGCGTTTCTGTAGTTAACAGTTCCACACTCCAACCAATCCCATAAATAGCCCAGTTGGATGGATAAGGAAAACTGCGATACGCGATCGCTCCTAAGGTCACTGCATTTACAATGAGCATAAACCATGTTGGTGACCCAAAACCAATGTAGACTATCAGAGAATAACAAGTCAGCAGAATTAGCTGAAAAATAAACAGTGCGATCGCCCACCCATCCATTGCTTGTGCATAGAGTTTTGGGAGGTTAGTTTGTTGTTCGCGTAGCGTGGCCTTTTGGCCAAGGTTAGATGGTTGTTCGCGTAGCGTGGCCTTTTGGCCAAGGTTAGATGGTTGTTCGCGTAGCGTGGCCTTTTGGCCAAGGTTGGATGGTTGAAGGGTTGAAGGTTGAAGGGTTGAAGGTTGAAGGTTAGTTTGTTGTTCGCCTTTGGCGTTCCCTTCGGGTAGGTTGGCTTGTTGATTTGAAGTTTTGAATTGTGATTGGTTATCCTGTATCTTGCTAATACGAAGTAACCAGCTTCGCCATAACCATAAGGTTAAAATAGCGATCGCTCCAACAACAAACCAATCTTGTCCGGACGGTTGGGGAAACCCAAGGATGCCATCCCAAAGCAGGAATCCTACTAAGCTAATGCCGCATCCTACGGTAATTGCTGCTGATGTTAATTGCTTTAAATAGCGGGTATTAACCAACATCAGTGCTGTAGCGGACGCTAAACTGATTAACCGCATTTCTGGTATTCCTAGGATCAGGAATTGGGATAGGATGACAGCAACTACACTCAACCGGATCACAAACTTGTCTTGAGGGGGTTGCCAACTGCGATAACCACGTGCTATTCCAGTCAGAGATAATGGAGTGATTAGCCACAACAGACCCCATGCTCTCAGGTAACTATCTGGGTTAACGTCGTAGGCACTATAGTTAACACACAATAATAGATAACTCAGACCAGCTAAACTTAAACCTAAGTGCCAAGCACTCTCTCGCCAGATCTTGACATAGTCAGAAGTAGCGGGAATCTTTAAACTCAAGCTCCATTCTGCTAGCATCAGGGCTAATAAAATTGCTGAAAAGCCGCCTAGATGTAGGTTGGGAAAGAGATAGTTAATGGCACTGATAACGGTTGCGATCGCAGTACTATGGGTTAGGTAGACCCTTAAGCGCAGATGATGCTTAATCCCTAAGCTACACTGTCGCTGAGTCACAATCCCTAAAGTGATAGCAGAATTAATACCATTAATCGTGAGTAACAGGGGATTGGAAAAACACAGAGTAGTCAGATTAACTCCTATTCCTAGAGCAATGACTTCTGCAAATTCTGCCAGATCATGTTTTTTGCGCTGATATAACCAATCTGCTAACCCAACAATTAAAACCAGATAGGGAAACAGTACTAAACTCAACAATACATAGGGAGTTTCTTGGGAATGGGTTAACGTAGTTGCTGTTTCCAGTAGCCAGGTTTGTATTGATGGCGGAATCAATCGCCATGAAAGCCAAACCATCTGTAAACCAATGGCTAATATGGCGGCTAAATCGGAACGTCGCCAAAATTTTAGTAAACGATTGACAAATAACCACACCCCGAGCCCACTGACAATCATGGCTTGCCAAGGAAACTCAGCTGCTACACAAACTAGCCAACCCAGCACCAGCAAGCTACCCCCTAACCAAATCATAGGGAGACGGGGAGACGGGGAGACGGGGAGAGATGGTGCCTGAGGCTTTTGGGATAGCCAGTAGAGAAACCAACCACACATCCCAATAGCTAACCCCAGTTGTTCAATATCGACACCTATGACAAAAATGGCTCTAAATAGCAGGATGCCGATGCCATAAACTAAGATGCGGAAGCCAGCAACATCAAAAATAAACGCTGAATTTTGCTTTCTCGATCTCGATTCTATATATAAGGTAGCGATGATGCTACCGATACCCAAATAGACTGCTCCTATGGGAAATCCAGGGATACCCCAACCCCAATTTAGGTAACTCAGACCTAAATAATTAATAATGGGTAAGGGAAATGATTGTTGTTGTCGTAATCGTAAAAATCCGTTCCCGTAGCCGCGACCTAAGAGTATCGAACTTAGTACTATCGCACTTAGTGCTACTGTCGCCACCGCTACCACTAGCCAATTTAAGGGATGACGCCACAAGCCAAAGCCATCCATTGCCCAAAAATTGACTGGGATGAGCAACAGAGTGACAACTCGCAAGGTCTGAGCCGTTAACGGTAAATTCCCTTGTTTGGTTGTCCAAGCACTAATCCCCCAAAAGCTCAAGGTATAGGCAAGCAATACTCCATACTGTCCAGCAGCTGGGAAATTGTCCCATTGACTAGCAGCCAGTACCCCAGAGGATACCACCACCATAAACATACCCAGAAACAGCAACCAGCGGACACTGAATTCTGCTTGAAGGGATTGCCACATTTGAGCAATCGAGTTGGGTTTCTTCGCTTTGGGTGTCTCCGGTGCAAAGTCATTACTAGCTAAGGGTGAGACTAGTTGACGCGCTGGTTTCGAGACTGGTAGAGCAGAAACCTTTGGAGTTACACTAGGTTCTGGTAAAGCACAGGTGAGATGTTCTCGACACAACCGTTTTACAAAGGTTTCCTGGAGCAAACCCAAACGTAACCAAGCATCTAATCCCTCTAAAAGGGCGGGATGGGAAGCTTTAGTTTTAAATATGATATCGATGCTAGTCTCAGAGAGTAAACCTAACTCTTGCCATAGGGCTAAAGCTTCCAACAGTTTAGACTGAGAAGTATTGGTGTTGAGGGCAATAGTGATAGAACCCTCCCGTGGCGATGACATAGGCAATATTCCTAGTGAAATAGGAATGCAAGGGGGGCTGATTTAGGATACAGGTAGTTACTATTGTCTACTAAAGAGCCGGAACCTTGCTAGATACCACATTCCACCCCGTCAACTGTCACAATAGAATCTTAAGGTTGGCAGTTATGACCCTATTAAGCCTTGATGATCAGCACTATTGCACGTCTTGATCAATAGTCGTTAGCATAATGCTTCCTGATTGATTATTGCGATTACCCTATACTATTTACTTAGATGTAAAGAATTGTAAATGCTGCTCAATGGCTCAACCCCTCAACCTTTTAACCTTACCGAAATTGCTCAATAAATTATTATCTTTACTCCCAGCATTAAGGCAGGAGATTTGGATTCTAGCAACCGGTCGATTGTTATTGCATATCGGTCAAGGGTTTACTTTAGTTTATGCCTCGATTTTTTTTGTTAATCAGATTGGTTTATCCGCCACCCAAGTTGGGATTGCTCTAGGGAGTTCTTCAATTTCTGGAGTATTAGGACGCTTGATATCAGGGACTTTGGCTGATTCCCAGTTTTGGGGACGCAAGAAAACTTTGCTACTCTCGGCAGCTGTTTCTGCTCTAGCAAGCCTTTGTTTAGCGTTTACCTATAATTTTCAAACTCTGGTTATTGCTAACTTACTGATGGGTTTAGGGATTGGTCTATATTGGCCTCCTACTGAGGCAGTGGTCACCGATCTAACCACTCCTGTTCAGCGTAATGAAGCCTTTTCAGTTACTCGTTTAGCTGATAGCTTAGGACTAGGATTGGGAGTTATTGGGGCAGGGCAGTTAATTGCTGCTTCTGGGAATTACCGTACTTTATTTGTGCTCAAAAGTATTTTTTATGTTATTTTCTTCGTTGTGATTTATTTAGCGATCGCAGAAACAAATAACGTTCAAGAGGTGCCTCAATCCCCTACCCAATCCTGGAAACAAGCACTAAGCGATCGCTTTTTGATGATTTGGTTACTAGGGAATACTCTCTTCACTATCTATGATGCTGAACTCAATAGCATTATGCCCCTTTATTTTGCCAATTTTGTTCCAGGAGGAGGAACAGAAACCGGATTAGCTCCAGAAACGATTAGTCTTATTTTCTTCTGGCATGTCGCCTTTAGTGCCATTTTCCAACTACCTGTTGCCCGCTTTCTAAACCAGTTTAAACGCACCAATATCTTGATGGTTTCTTTACTGCTGTGGTCTGGAGGATTTGTGTTAGTGTGGCTCACAGGAATTGTTGATAATCTGGCAGTTATTCCAGCACTTTGTGCTTTGTTACTCTTAGCCTTGGCTAAGGTGATTTATATCCCTTCTGCCTCTTCTTTGGTGGGGGATTTAGCTCCACAATCTTTGCGAGGAGTTTACTTTTCTCTTGAATCTCAGTGTTGGGCAGTAGGTTACTTTATTGGACCGTCTTTAGGAGGTTGGGCATTGGATCAATCTCCAGAATTTACCAGTGGTTTTTGGTTAGTGACTGCTAGCAGTGTGGGCTTAGGTCTTGGGATTTTGTCCTATCTGGGCAAGAAGAGTCATGAGGTGATGGGTGTTAGGCATCAGGCTTGAGGCTAATGGTGTTAAGTTTTATGTTACATAATTGAGTATTAACGCATCATAATTATGTTTTAACGCATCAAAAAAGTGAAATGAGGCTTTATTAATAAAGTTTTAAACTTTAATAGTGAAGCATTAAGCATCATATTGCTTGGGTTAGGATTAGGCTTGATGTCCTAAAACCCGACACCTAACACCTAACACCTAACACCTAACACCTATAATCTTTATTTTCCAATCAAGAGCTAAGGTTTTCTGGCTTTATAATTGGAGGATAGCCAAAAGTAGATGCTTTGCCACAATCAAAGCATCTACCTTTGGAAGGAGTGTTGTTGTCTTCCCTGTTGAGAGAGTTGAACCGACCTTGCTAGCTTTGCTAAAAACCCTTATCGACATTATCAGGCGTTGGTGGTCGGAGTTTACCCTCCAGACCAAGCTAATGGCAGCAGCAACTCTGGTTGTCTCATTGCTCATGAGTGGCTTGACCTTCTGGGCGGTGAATACAATTCAGCAGGATGCTAGGATGAACGACACTCGCTTTGGTCGTGATCTCGGTCTCTTGCTGGCTGCCAACGTTGAACCTCATGTTGCGGCACATAATTTCGACGAACTAGCTCGCTTTTCCAGCCGCTTCTACAGTAGTACCTCTAGTGTGCGTTACATTATCTATGCTGACGAGGATGGGGAAATAATCTTTGGTATTCCTTTCTCCGCAGCAGAAGTAAAGAATTCTTTAACTATTAAGCGTCGGATTGAGCTACCCGAGGGCTACGCCAAAAACTCTGATCAGCCCATGGCACGGCAGCACCTGACTCCTGATGGTCAAGTCACTGATGTGTTTGTTCCCTTAATTGACGAAAACAAATACTTAGGGGTTTTAGCTGTGGGCATTAACCCTAACCCTACGGTGGTGGTTTCCTCCAATTTAACCAGAGATGTGACTATTGCTGTGTTTATCTCGATCTGGGTGATGGTGATTTTAGGTGCAGTGGGCAACGCCTTGACTATCACTAAGCCCATTAAAGAACTACTAGTAGGGGTGAGAAATATTGCTGCTGGTAATTTCAAGCAGCGGATTGAGATGCCTTTGGGAGTCGAACTGAAGGAATTGGTGTCTAGCTTCAATGACATGGCAGAGCGTTTAGAACGCTATGAGGAGCAAAATATTGAAGAACTTACTGCAGAAAAAGCTAAGTTAGAGACTCTAGTTTCCACAATTGCTGATGGTGCTGTACTGATTGATACCAATTTTCAGGTAATGTTAGTCAACCCGACAGCACGGCGGATTTTTGGTTGGGAGGAGGAAGACATTATCGGTAAAAATGTCTTATACCATCTTCCTGATGTGGTCACAATGGAACTAACACGACCGCTTTATCAAATGGCTACAGCGGAGAAACAGACAGAAACAGAACAGGAATCCCGCGAAGGTGAAGAGTTTCGTATTACTCTGACCAAACCGGTCTCTCGCACAGTTCGCATTCTTTTAAGTAAGGTACTCAACCAATCCCGGGAAAATATTAAGGGAATTGCTATCACTGTTCAGGATATCACCCGTGAGGTGGAACTTAATCAAGCAAAAAGCAATTTCATCAGCAATGTTTCCCACGAACTCAGAACACCTCTATTTAACATTAAATCATTTATCGAAACCCTCCACGACTACGGCGAAGAACTTAGCGAAGCTGAGCGGAAGGAGTTTCTTGACACGGCTAATCGGGAAACTGACCGACTAACCCGTCTAGTTAACGATGTCCTAGATTTATCACGGCTGGAATCTTGTCGAATTTATCAACTTGAACCCTTTGACATTGTTCGACCTATAGAGCAAACCCTGCGCACTTATCAGCTCAACGCTCGTGACCAAACTATTGAACTGGCCCAGGAGATTGAACCAGATTTACCACCAGTTATGGGTCACTACGATTTGTTGCTCCAAGTCTTGGCTAATTTAGTGGGCAACTCCTTGAAATTCACTCAGCCTGGTGGACGAGTGGTAATTCGTGCTTATCAATTAGAACCAGAACTCAATCCCCAAGAAGGAAAAGGCAGGGTGCGAATTGAAATCTCTGATACGGGAATTGGCATTGCTCCAGAAGACCAAAAGGCGATTTTTGACCGATTTTTCCGGGTAGAAAACCGAGTTCATACCCTGGAAGGGACCGGATTGGGGCTTTCAATTGTCAGAAACATTATCGAAAGACATCATAGCCGAGTAAACTTAGTTAGTGAAGTGGGAGTTGGGACAACATTCTGGTTTGATTTAGAGGTCTGTGAAGAACAAAAAATAACGGTTAAAGAACATTTGCAAGTAGACACCTCACAGACAATACCAACCGACTCAGCCACTACTAGTAATCTGTCAATTTCGTAGCGCCTAATACTATCATGTTTAGTCGATTAAATTTTGACGGAATACTAGTTGACTTCACCTAGTTGCCATCAGGGCTAGCAAAAAGCTAGCAGCGATTAATACCAATAGACCTAGTAAGGCTGGGTTTCTTTGACACCAAAGCCTGACGGATTCGAGTAAGCCACGCTGGGGATTATAAATCTGCTCAGGCTCTGAGGTATTTTCAGAACTATCCTCGTAAAGGGTACACTCCTTAGCATAGGGACGTTGGGGAAAGGTACAGGTATCATCAGCATGATAGGTACAGGTTTCACACAAGGGGGTATCTCCTGTGGTTTGGTGTAAGGTAATCCCCGGATGACCATAGGCTTTAAGGATTGCTCCACAATGGGGACAGGTAATCACCTTGCTATTGATAGGTTGATGGCATTTGGGACAATTGGTCATTAGTCATTAGTCATTTCTCAATAGTCAGGACTTACCCATTTGCCCCCTAAATCCCCCAATTCTGGGGGACTTTGACATCTTTACCCCCCAGAATTGGGGGGCTAGGGGGGCGAAATCAACTTAACCGCGTAAGTCCTGATAGTCATTTCTTCATCTTAACTGTCTTACACATCCAGCTGATTTCCCTTCTTTGCCTCTTTAGCGTTTAATCATGTCCCCGTACTTAATTATTTGCCCTGGTATCCATGAGCCCCAACTGACCCAGGATTTTTTAGCAAGTTTGGAGCTATCAAGTCCCTGGACTGAGAAAGTCTTAATTTTTCCAGCTCAGGACTACCCAGCTTACTCAGCTATTCATATTTTAGAGTTCTTGCAACGTCACATTGGTTTGGTCAAGACTCCCATAGTCTTGATCGGTTTCAGTGCTGGGGTAGTGGGTGCGATCGCAGCAGCTTGGGGTTGGCAGCTACTGGGAGGAAACATCCAAGCATTGATCGCTATTGATGGCTGGGGTGTGCCTCTGTATGGCAATTTTCCCATCCACCGGATTAGTCACGATTACTTTACCCACTGGAGTTCAGCCCTATTGGGGGCAGGGGAAGACAGTTTCTATGCTTCACCACCAATAGCCCATTTGGACTTGTGGCGATCGCCCAGATGCCAAGGCTGGTGGGTTCAGGTGCCTAGAGGTGAGCAACCCCCACAACGAATTTATATAACTGCGGCTGAGTTTATTATCGAGTTATTGGTGATTTACTCAATAGACTTCTTCCAGAAGTCGGGAACAGGGAACAGGGAACAGGGAACAGAGAACAGTGGAGAAGAATTGACACAAAAACTATCAGAATAATACTTTTGCAAGAGCTCTAATTAAGTAATTAGCTAGATAGTAGAATTTGGTTGAGTATCATCAAGCTTGAACTATTGTGGAAGAACACGAAATAGTAACAATTGCTGAGTATCAAGCAACAGCAGAATCTTTCCGGGAAGGCACCTGGAATCACGATGTGTCTCAAAATCGCAACGCTTTGGTTGATGCTATGCCCCGTAATCCAGGCAAGATTCTGGATTTAGGTTGTGGTCCTGGTAGAGACTTGGTTGCCTTTAAAGACCAGGGTCATCAAGTGATTGGTCTCGATGCTACACCAGCATTTGTGAATATGGCGCAACAGATTTCAGGATGCGAGGTTTGGCAGCAATCGTTTCTGAACCTCAAGCTGCCACCAAAGAGCTTTGATGGGATCTTTGCCAATGCATCCCTGATTCATATTCCTCGTGCTGCGATGGTGAGGGTACTTAAGGATTTAAAGCGATCGCTTGTTAGCAATGGTGCCATAGTTATGTCAATGATTCGTGGTGATCATGAGGGTTATAGTGTTCGTCCAAGCGGCTATCGCTATGTTGTAGGTTGGGAATATAAAAGCTTGGCTCCCTGTGTTGAACAAGCAGGATTTGAGATTTTTGATTATTACTACCGCCCACCTGGTTTACCCTGTGAGCAGCAATCTTGGTTAGTAATTGTGGCCCTTAACCGAGTGCAATATTAGTGGTAAATAGGGCGTTGCTGAATAAAAAAATGGTATTCTAAAAAGAAAACTATGGAATGCCCGCGCATGTCATGTTTTTATTTTCATTATAGCATTCTTTGATTCAGCAACGCCGAATAAAAATACAAGATTGAGACATTATTTAGCCAGACTACATCGACGAACTCTTTGTTACTCTAAATCTGAAGAAATGTTGGAGTTATCAATTAGGCTTATTATTTATTAGAGCTGATTCGTAAACTCGCTGTAATCCTTGTAGGATAAGGCTTGCGATCAAATAGAACATTTGAACTATTTAATAACCAAAAGACAATCATAGCAAGGCTTTCAGACTTATTAAGATTTACTTTACGAATCAGCTCTTATTTAAGAGATCATAAAATCCCCCTTTCTGGTTAAACCATTTTCATATTCAGCAACGCCGATTCAGGAGCATAGAGACTCTCAAACAGCATCCCTTCTTGCATCGGCGACAAGGGGTAGATTGATTCTAGATTCCTATAGTTAATTAATGTGAGTAAACTGTCGAGTTCGGGTTGACTCAACTGGGCAAGAGGAAAGTCTGAAGGACTATATATTCTCGCTTCTAGAGATTCTATTCGCTCTTGTAAGTTCACTATATACTGGTCTCTTCGGCGGCTCAATTCGTATTATACTGTATTGGGCGATCGCGACTTAGATAAACTTCCCAGAATCCTGGTATAATTACCTGAGTTGAGTTATTTTTTTTGTTTTCTGAATCATGGAACTACCAACCATCAATGCTGTAGATAGAGTGACCCGAGAAGAAATAAAGACCCTTGGTAATCTAGGTTGCTGCTATGTCAGAATGCCCGAAAAATTTTTTTTTGAACATTTTAAAATTATCAAAAAAGAGGCTTTAGCTTGTTTAAATCAGGACGAAATCCAAAAACAAAAATGGTTAGCCCATGGTAAATTTGAAGGTTATATCGACCGTTACCTTGACATAAGACATTCGCTTCAACAGTTTGTATTTAGGTTGAATAATCCAATTGGACCCTTTAAATAGTGTCGCAATTCAGTTTTAAAAATCTCAAACTATTGTGAATAGCGTATTATTATAGTTCTGTAAAAATAGATATTTAGTAACTTTGGTATTGAAGACTATTTCGATGAGGTTGTGAGTGATAGTGAACTCTCTTCATCATTTTCAATTGCCTATTATCCTGCTAAGGTAAATACAAATAAGAAAAGCAATAGTGGAATGAAAGCTCATAAAGACTATGATTTGATGACTGTAATTTTGATGGACAAGCCAGGATTAGAAGTGTTTTGGGATGATCAATGGCATGACGTTAATCCCCAACCAGGGTATGGGGTGCTATTTCTGTCTGAAACCTTATAAAAAATGCTAGGTGGAAAGATAAACTCAAGTATGCATCGAGTTCGCATACCAGATGAGGAACGTATTTCTATAGGTGTTTTTAAAGGGCCAAATACTAATATTCCTATTCGAGATTACATTCATGATCAAATCCTGTTTGATTCACATGAGCAGTGTTTAGAACATTATCGCCAGTTATTCCGGGGGGAGTGACAAAAAGGCCTCTAATATCAAGTCTGGTTGAATACCCATAATTAAGGGGAGGGTGGGAAGTGTGGGAAGTGTGGGAAGATGGGGATATCGGGAGATGGGGAGATTTTTATTAAGGGTAATTATGCCGACATGATATAAATAAAAATGCTACCCACAATTTACCAAAATCATCTTAAAAGTGCGATGTTCCTTTGGAGCCGCTACGCGAACGCATTATCTTGATTGATTGGATTTCACCAAGCTCAACCCAACCTATATTTTATTCCCTGATATCTGGCAACAAATAGCATAAAATCAAGCAAGGGGCAACGAGCTATGATCGGCGAGTCATAGCCATTACCCCGTTGACCGTAAGTTCGGGTAGAATGCCTAAACTTGGCAGAATCTCTGCTCCTGAACAGATTATGGGTAAGTCATCTCCCTGCCAGACCCAAATCTGCTGACGAGCGAAATCGATTAACCAGGCTAATTGTGTTCCATTACTGAGGCAATGCAGAATCTTATTTTGCAAGTTTAAAGTACTTTGGTCAGGGGAACGAATTTCAATCAGCCAATCGGGTGATCCATCAAGGGATCCGTCCTGATGGTGAACCTCACGTTCAGGTATTAGCTGAAAAACTTAAATTTTGTGTAGCTAGCGTTTGCTGAAAAAGTCTACAAAGGCTGGGGGAGCTTACATTCCCTTTGATCTGGGCTATCCTCAAGAACGTTTAGCCTATATGTTGTCTGATTCTCAAGTGTCGGTGGTTTTGACGAGTAATACCAAATCTGGTTTAGCCAGACCACAAACAAGTCAATTAGAATCCATATATATCAAAATTTTATCAATAAGATATGTGTCCTATAGTAACCGGATTTGGTATAAGACCTCAGCCCTAGCCTTGCCTAGCTGCAACCGATGATAACTGGCTGGACTTATTGTCCACGCCCCGGTTTACAGTCTACAAAACTTAATGCTTCGGTATCGAGAAAGCTGGCAATTGCCATCTCAATAACTGCTTCAATTGGATACTCAATTTCAGCAGCACGCTCAACGAGAGCAGCCTGAATATGTTCGGGCAGGCGTTCCAAGATGACCTTTGCATCAGTGGAGGAGATTCGCCCCAAAAGTTCTACCTGCATAAGTTTACTGCTCCATTGGGATTTTGACATTATAGGGAGGTTCGGTAGCCCTCAAGATGATAGCTTCTAGCTCCAATAGTAGCGCAGGGTTTTGCCAGTAGGAAATTGTCTGCATAGCAATACGAACATCTTCGTCGCTATATTTGTCGAGCCATGCCCACAAAAAAGCTTTGTGTCCACCACTGAAGCGACCTCGCAAGCTCTTGGTCTTACCAATGTAAAGCAGTCCATCAGTTTTATGCCTGATGGCATAGATGCCAGGACGAGCAGGGATGTGGCTAAAATCACGGTTCAAGAGTTGGCATTGGTCAAAGGGAGTGAAGGCTATTGCGTCCAAGATTCTTCGTGCTTGGTCTTTTACTTCAGAGTTATTCTTTGGCATGGAAACATCGGAGCTATTTGCACAGATGCCATGCTCCCACAGATTATGTGATGGTTGCCAGCTTTTTGCGATCACACTGGTGCCGTAGGCAATCCCTCGCTACTAGCCGTAACTTGAGGTGGGCAAAAATGGGCAATCTATCAGTTCAATTGTTAAAGATATTTGTTTTGCCCAATCGACAAGATTGGGTTAAGGTAACGAAACCCAACATCATCGATCTCTGGAGAAAAATAGCATAAAATTAAGCAAGGGGCAACGATCTATGATCGGCGAGTCATAGCCATTACCCCGTAGACCGTAAGTTCGCGCTGCCCTGTAGACGTTGCCTGACCCTCGCCCATAGATCCAGGGCGTGTCCTACTCCCGTCCTTTTTCTGTAATATTATTACTGTAGTTCACTTCCACTTCCAGCAGTCCACTTTTTGAGGCGCAGGCTAACCCAGATCATTTGCTGGAGCGGTTCAGGTACTTCTGGGTGTAGTCCCTCTGATATGTCTTCAAAGGTTTTGATTGACCCAGGATAAACCACAACTAGCCATCCTTAGATAGAAAGTTTTCAGCTCACCCTTTTTGGACAATCCAAAAAGCTGACACATATGAAAGTTGGATCCTATTGCCGCAGTTCTTCTCTAGGGTTTCCCTCAAACCAGTAAATAAAGAATTCTTCTGCTGCGACTCTAGGTTAATGTAGGTTGAGTAAGTACTCAACAAGGCCAGATAATCATCGATGCTATAGGTAGGTTCGCAGAGTACATATTCCGATTTACAGTCATAAAAATAACCGGAGTCTATCACCTTCTCTACAAATTCGTTCAGCTTTTCTAACTGAGTTTTTGTATCTTCAGCATATCGTCTCAGAGATGGAGCATGGATCTGATAGACCTCATCCAACATTTGGTAAAGTTCAGGCTGAGGATGGGGTCTGGTATTCCACAGTATAATGAGTACACCATTCTGTTTTAAAGCAGCATTAACTTTGGCATACCCACTTCCAGGGGCAACCCAATGAAAAGCCGTTGCTGCTATAACCGCATCGAATCTCTGGGACTCTAGCTCCCACTCCTCAAAAGTAGTATTCTTAATCTCTACATTGGGATACTGGGCACAATTTTGTCGCGCTAGCTTACAAGCAGACTGACTTGGTTCTATACAGACCATTCTAAAGCCTAATTGCCCAAAGGCTTTAGTTACAGTTCCAGGTCCACATCCTATTTCCAAAATTGTGGCATCATCTGGGAATTGGGCTAACTCTACAGCCCGATCAACTATCGTTTGAGGATAGGTTGGTCTGGTTTTGTTGTAGGCATCTGCTACTGAATTAAACCAGGTCTTGTTTTGTTGTGACGTTCTGATATCTGCTACTAGCTTGAACCAGTTTCCGTCTTGTGACAAATCTTGCATAAATGGTTGCTTATTAATGATTGGTTGTTGTCAGGTAAGCGGAAAGATCACAATAATTTGACCCAGATACTTGATTCTACTGCCTAGGTTCCTTTGTTTTTGCCACTATCCCTCCAAATACTGCCATACCATAATACTTCCAAGGCACCGCCACCGAGGCAAATCCAGCAGTTGTCAGCATTTGCAAATGGGCATAAGTGGTGCTAAAGCGATCAGGACCAGAATAACCCTCAGAGATACTCGTTCCGAACTTAGCGCGAACTGCTGCTAGGGTCGTTCTCTGACTTTGCGCCCAATCCTCTTGCCTTTCCTGGTAAACTTGCTTGAGGGCTGGTGATTCTGGCAAAACCAGGTCAGCATTCCAAAACACGCCCCCTGGGTTGAGACTTTTCCGAATTCGCTGAAATAACTTCAGCTTCATCTCATCGCTAAGATGATGGATGGCAAAAGAGGAAATACAGACATCAAATTGTTCTGGTAATGATAAGTTATGATTCGCCCAGTCACCAAAATCTCCCTCGTACGCTTTCCATCTATTGCTATATCCAGCCTCCTCAATTTTTGCACGGGCAAAAGCTAGCATTCGGGGGGAATAATCTACCGCAATTACTTCAGCATTCCGACAGCGATCAAGGATTTTCAAACTGGTCTCGCCAGTACCGCAACCGAGATCCAGAATTCGCTGGGCAGAAGGAGGAGTACAACGGGCTAAAACATCCAGAATTTCCTCATAGCGAGGCATTAACTGGCGAATGCCACTATCGAAGTTGGCAGTGTCTGCAAAAACTTCTCCTGGAAAAATCTCTTTCATCAAATTAATGTTGGTATCTATGACTACTAAGATAGGGATTTGTAGACGAATAAAGTATACAAGCAGTGTTTCATTTAATGCAAGGAACCTCAATACCCAACATCATCACTCTCGGGCAACAAATAGCAGAAAATTAAGCAAGGGGCAACGATCTATGATCGCCGAGTCATAGCCATTACCCCGTTGACCGTAAGTTCGGGTAGAATGCCTAAGCTTGGCAGAATGTCTTCTCCTGAACAGACTATGGGTAGGTCATCTCCCTGCCAGACCCAAATCTGCTGACGAGCAAAATCGATTAACCAGGCTAATTGTGTTCCATTGCTGAGGCAATGAAGAATCTTGTTTTGCAAGTTTAAAGTGCTTTGGTCAGGGGAACGAATTTCAATCAGCCAATCGGGTGCTCCATCAAGGGGTCCGTCTTGATCAGGAAGATGATCCCAGGCAACGATAGCAATATCTGGTACTGGCGAGTAGGGAGGTATGATGCAGCGTAGCTCCTGTACCGCTTCAAATCCATTGGTACGATCATTGATGTAATTCACCAGATTGCGTTGTAGGCGCGAGTGAAAGAGGGTTGGCATTGGTTTTTGGACTGCTCGCCCATCAATTAATTCCCATGCCGGAGAAGCCTCAATATTGGGTTGAGTGAGAAACTCTCGGAGGGCAATCCTTGGGATCGACTGGGTCATAGCTGCTTACAAAATTTCACCAGCTTAGTTTACACCAACCATAGTAGAGCCCAAATCTCCCCCAGCGTTGCGCAAGAGAAGCACGCTTCCCTTGCCGGATCACGGACTAACCCTTTAAAGATTAGCTTGCCTGAATGTCTTTCTCATCCGCTTAAAGTTCCACAGACCAAACATTAACCAGAACGCTAGTAATCCTGTGGTTAGCAGTAACACTACCGATGGGCCAAATTGCACAATCAGTGCTGGTGCAGCAGCAGTAAACAAGCCACCACCTACTATCGGTTCAAAGAACAACTGTTTGTAGGCGAAACTCTCAAAAGCACCGGTATGGTTATCTGGGTCTACCATCCGGATCAACAAGATACCAGTTGCTGTCACTCCCATGGATTGTCCCATGTCCCCGATGCCACGCTCAAACCAGTATCTGGGGAGTATACGGGGTGCCAGGAACAGAAATGCCCAGATGTTCCAGATGATGCCAGCGATCGCAAGAATTAAAAATGGCAGGAGGTTGTTTCCCAGCACTCTTAGGGAAATCGACGCTAATGCGGTCACAATTACCACATCTAACGCTACCCCAGAGATGCGCTCCTGCAAGGGTCGAATAATTAGTGACCCCAGTCCTAGACGCACCGTTACTACTTGGACAATCAAACCACCAATTAGTGCCATGGGAAACAGAGGCACATACTCAATTACTTGAAAGCCACCGGCTCCCCAAGTCACTGACTCAATGAACTTGAGCACTGCCAGGATTAGCCAGCCGATTGCGATCGCAACTCCTACAAAAGCAAGGTTCAATGACAGGGGATCGATCAGTAAACCATCCATTAATCTCGCTCTGGCTAACCTAACTTCAGTAGGTTCTCCTTGAATTGTCTGTTGAATTGTATTTTGAATTTTATCCCGAAACTGTTGTAGGTCGCTGGTCGCAGGGCTGGCCTGGATGTAGCCCTTGCGCCTGCCCCAGCTTGCTAGCCAGGTACCTGCGATCACCCCTGAGAGAATACCGACTGTAGCCAAGCCTAGAGCCAAGTCACCACCGTCGTTAAAACCCAATTTTCTAAAGGTATCGGTCATGCCAGCAGCGGTGCCGTGACCGCCTTCAAAGGCAATTTCGATTAATGCACCTGCGATGGGATCGACACCGAATATCGGACTCAACACTAACAGAACTAGCAGCAGTCCAATCACATATTGTCCCCAGGCCAGGGTTTGACCGAATGCGACCTGAGGTGCCGCTTTGCGCCAAATTTTTATGGGACTGGGGATCGCTTCACCTAAAAATAAGGCGGCGAAGACAACATTGATAAAGACACCAGGAGACTGAGACCAAACTGTTCCCATGGTTTTTGGAAACAGACCCCCAGCCAGTAATGAATCTGTACCTGATAGGGTAGATGCGATCGCACCCAATACTGCTGGGCCGAGTAACAATGCTACTCCCCCAGCAATAACCGATTCTGGTAGATAAAGGGATTGAAACAGCCGAACTTTCTGTTTAAGAAACCTGCCGATCAGGAGTAGAATCCCGATCATTATCAAAGCAAATAAAGCATTGATGAGCGTAAACATAGCACCTTCCCCTCAGTGGGATAGTTACAGCACCGAAGTCAACTGCCTCTGGTAACTAAAAATTTGAAATTTGACGATAAAGCTTTGACTGTAAAGCTTTAACAGTAAAGCATCGTCGGCAAGTTGAGTCTATCGTGGTGATGCTGAATAAAAGAATATTTTAACTCAGGCGAGAGAGAAAATTCCGTCTAGTCTCTAGTTTTTGGGTCAGGCTAATCGGACACATCGCATTTCTCACAATTAATATTGTGAGAATTTTTGATCGGAATTTCCCTACTCCCTACTCCCTACTCCCTACTCCCTTTGCTATATGATAAATACTCAAGCATATTTTATCTAACCCATGACTTCTACTCAATACCGTAATCCTGCTCCCACTGTTGATATCATTATTGAACTAATCGACCGACCCCATCGACCGATTATTTTGATAGAACGGCAGAATCCCCCTTTAGGCTGGGCAATTCCCGGTGGCTTTGTAGATTACGGCGAGTCCGTAGAAACAGCAGCGGTGCGGGAAGCTAAGGAAGAAATCAGCTTACAGGTTGAACTAATTGAGCAATTCCAGGTGTATTCTGACCCTAATCGTGATGCCCGTAAGCATACCATTAGTATTGTCTTTTTAGCTACAGCAACTGGTGAACCCAAAGCCGCTGATGATGCTAAAAATCTGGGCATTTTTCACCCTTGGGAAGTGCCATCTAATCTCTGCTTTGACCACAACAAAATTTTGCGGGATTATTGGAATTATCGTCATTATGGGATTAGACCTAGGCTATCTGCGGAAGTGATACAGTAACTCATCAACTACGGATACATTGAACTAACCTGAATGCAAACATCAGCCTGTAATCCTGATAATTAAGAACAGTTAAGGATTACCACTCATGAACATCAAGCCCTCTTTAATGGCAGCTGCTACTGTAACAATCGCTGCTTCTACATTGAACGCCATCTCTGCCGAAGCGGCTGTTCTTGACTTCGATATTTCTCCGTTTACCGGTGATCCCGCTACAGTCAACATTACTTTAGAGGAAGTTGGCAATGATGTTAAGTTTAACTTTGAAGTGACTGATACCTTGGCCGACATCACTGGGGTATTCTTCGATATTAACGACACTTTCAATTTGAACTCAAATGATTTGAGTGTTAGTGGCAATGATGTAACCGGGAGTTTGGTAACCAATACTAGCAATCTTGGCAATGGTGTCAATCTGAACGGTGGTGGTCCTAGCAACCCTGGCTCATTCGATTTTGGTTTAAAGATTGGCACCAATGGTATCGGAACTGATGATATTCAATCCACTAGCTTTACCCTATCTCACGCTACAGAAGCCTTAACGCTCGATATGTTTGAGGAGCAAAAGTTTGGAGTGCGTCTGCAAAGTGTAGGGTCTAATCGTGAAGGCAGTAGTAAACTAACAGCAATATCCCCTATAAAAGTTATCCGCCCCTCTGACCCCAAACCAGTTAGTGTACCGGAACCCTCCACTCTACTGGGATTAGGCTTATTCGCTGTAGGTCTAGCTGGGACACGCCGCATTGTCTAAAACCTAAAAAGTTGATATCAATAAAGCGGCTTTTGTCTTGGATATTACCAATAGCTGAATGCTTACACCAATGGGGAAATAATAAAATTTGATTGTGATTCCATCGTCGTCACAAACAATGATTGGTCTTGATAAAGGATACTCAGGATTTTGAGGCTTCAGTTTCTGTAATCGTAGAATTGGAGAGATTAACTAAATGCAGGGTGTATCTACTTTTCCTTGGGACCGGGAAACAAGAATGACTAGGACAAGCTTCCCTGCTGATAATATCACATTAGGATATCATATTTTAGAGTTTACAGATAGCTTTAAGAACCTGTAGCAATTTAATAGAACTTTCAGATTCCATCAAGTTCAGTAATGGCATCAGCTGATAAGTTGGGGAAGTTTCCTGCTGCAGATAAACAAACTGATAGCGTAATCCATTCGTCACTAGGGCGTGTTTTCAAACTCGGAGATACCCCTAAATCTCCCTTAAAAAAGGGGGACTTTGAGTATGGCTCCCCCCTTTTTTAAGGGGGGCTGGGGGGGATCATAATCTTGCGGAAAACTTTGAAAACACGCCCTAGCCCCCATACGGATTTTTGCTGAAAATGTTACCCTTATTATATCAAAAGCATCTAAAATTTAAACTAAAGGATCGTAATTCTATTTTAGTAAATATTGTAGTTATTATGCTACAATCAATCAAAAGAGTTAGCCATTGAAAAGTTAGCCAATGCTTTACCTCTTGGAATAAAGTTTGAAAGTAAAAGAAAAAGACTACAGCGCTTCTTGATGCAGCCGCTCATGGTGGTTTCCCCCATGAACGGCTGCATCAAGACAATGAATCGAGAGTTAATTTGGGACTGTATCTTTCCTTAGTTAATTGGCCTCAAAGCCTTATACAGCAAGCTTTTCATGGCTCATGTCACCCCCTCAGCCATGTCATACCAAATCCGGCTTACAGAGAACCCTTTCTTATTGAGAAAAGACTGATCTACATAAGTCTTAATTGATAATAAGGTACCTATCTCAACAGGATTTGGTATCAGTATTAATTTCAAGGCAAAATTAGCTTTTAATGTTTTTGGAAGAATGTATCTATTGCTGTGATAGCACGATCTACATCTGCATTGATGTCATAGAGCGATACATGACTTGCACCTGAAATCTCAACCAGCTCTTTCGGTTCGCTTGCAGCCTCATAAAATTTTACTGTCAATGAGCCAGTATCCTGTAATGCCTTCTCACCGTAGATACCGATGTAGGGTGTGTAAAGATAAGGTGCATAGGACTGAGCATCAGCTAGCATTGGTGTTTCCAGCAGAAAAGTTGGCGACTTGTGAGAGTAGTTAGGATAGGTTTCAGCTCCAGCCCGTTTGGTCATGTAGAACTCATAGCCTTCATACTGAGCTGATTTTTTGTCGAGGGAGTCGAGATCCAAACTTTCCATACCAAGGCCATCCATGTATTCGACTTTACCCGTTTCATAAAACTTTTGCCGTCCCGCATTTGCTGTTGCGATGGCAGCGCAAACAGTTTCACGGTCCATCGTTTTGAAATAACTTGTTTGATTACTCATCATGCCAGAGACGGTTGCGATGGCTTTGAGCCTTTTATCCGTAGTTGCCACCAGGGCCATATAGCCACCACTGGCGCACATGCCAAGGCCAAAAAGGCGATCTCGATTAACAAAGGGTAAGGTGCCCAGAAAACTAATCCCATCGCGGATGCTTTCCATCTTAATGTTGGCGTTCTCATAGTTGCGAATTTCACCTTCACTGTCACCATAGCCAACGTGGTCGAAGGCTAAAGCAACATAGCCCCTCTCGGCCAGCTTGTGGCAATAGATCGCACCACTCTGTTCCTTGACCTGATTGAAGGGAGGCGAATAGATAACAGCTGGATAGCTGTTAGAGGGATCAAACTCTCTAGGAACATATAGATTAGCAGCTAGAGTATATCCCTGGCTTTTAAAGGAAATCTCGTTTTTTCCGGGATTAAGGATCAGATTAAACATGTTTTATTCCTATCTACATAGTTTGGTTAGCAGAGTCTTCAGCACGATTTTCAGGACTTCTCCACAGAGCATTTATGACCTTAGAATGTGCCCCAAGCGCTCTGCGTCTACTTGCAGATTAATCCCTTGGAATCTTCTAAAACAAGCCTATTCCTCTCATTTTTTTGCCTATTTATCTCAGAGAAGGATCAATATAGTCAAAATAAGTCATCCTAGATTCATGAATATGTGTAAGATTGTCCATCTTATTAATCGTCACGCAAGTTCCGAGGGCGTAAACGATACCCCTATTGAGGGATTACAACTGTTTCGAACGAGTCACCTTGTGGAACGATTGCCAGGGGTATACGAACCTGGCATTTGCGCCATTGTCCAGGGTAGGAAACGAGCATATTTGAACGGCACAACGCAAATCTATGATAAGAACCAATACTTGTGCTGTACGCTGCCTCTTCCTGTAGAGGCAGAAGTGATCGAGGCATCACCGGAAAAACCCCTACTTGGTCTTTGGTTGGGCATTGAGACTCCTACAATGTTTGAAACTGTTATTGACATGGCAGCTATAGACAGTTCCAGCACCTCCAGTACCGAAATAGTACCTGGGCTAACTGTGGCCAAATGGGATAACGAATTTACGAAGGCACTTCAGGGCATCCTGGAATTGCTAGATGATCCTGTTGCCCTCAATATACTCGGCAACGGTAGGCTTAAAGAACTGATGTTTGCCGTTCTTCGAGGCGAGGCTGGGTGCTCGGTTTACCAAGCATTTGGTGGAGGAATGCAGAAAATATCGCGGGCCTTGACCTTCCTCAGAGCCAATCTTCATGAAGCTATCTCGATTGACGAATTGGCCAAGGAAGCAGGCATGAGCCGCGCAGCGTTTCACCGCAAGTTCAAGGAAATCACGACTTATTCCCCTATTCAGTTTATTAAGCTTCATCGCCTCAATGATGCATCCAGGCTTATTGTGAGTGGCTCTACAGTTGCTGAGGCCGCATATCAAGTGGGTTACTCTAGCCCATCTCAGTTTAGTCGAGATTTCCGGCGGTATTTTGGCCAATCCCCTCGCCAGTGGCAGGGCTGTTCCATTCTTGATGCAGTCGCTCATGGGGGGAACCCCCAAGACCGCTGAGGTGCGCTTTCCGTAGGCGAATTAAATTCGCCACGGGTCGCACCTCTGCATCGCTTATAGAGGAAAAAGGTTTATAGTGAAGCAATAGCCCGAAAAAATGGCATAATTCCCATAATATACCCAAATCCTGGAGAAAAGCTTAATCGACGTTTCTCTTGCAAATACTTGATCACCCTTGATCCTCATGGTCTTCGTCATCCTCTATGGCTAGTGCTTCTAATTATCATTATGGGGATGATCAGTGGTTATTGGGGTTATCGACAATTGGGTAGATTTGTGGAACGCCACCGAGCCCGAATTAATTAGTAGACTTCAAATTCATGCATGCTCGTGTTTCTTCTTATTCAGCAATCAGAAGAGTCATGATTAATTTAGATTACGAAGAACTCCAAGTTGTGTTTAATCAATGCAGTAAACAGTCCGGTGGGCTTTCCTGTCAGCTTTGAGGAGATGCACCCAATGGCCGCTCAAGTAGCGTGCCCATAGCCCATAAGCTGAATGCTTACAATCTTTGAGGTCAGAATTCAGTATTCCCAAGGGAGATCAGGTGACTTGCTTAAAAGCCGGGATTGATGATCGTGATTTTTTTTTGCATCATAGAAGTAACTCCTACTTGGTTGGGAGGAAAGCCGCGCTGGTGATGATTAACTGGCATGCTCAGCGCGGTTATTAGTATCGGTGTTTACCTTCTATAGTATAGATAAATTCTAGAAAAAATGCAATGCTTAATTAAATATATTTACATTTATTTACAAATAATAGTGTTAGATATTTAAGTAACTAGTAGTTAACTTTTTTATTGGTAAGACGATTGAGTAACTATCATAGTTTATAGCAATAATAAAACTCATGATGTACTTTCGTTCTGGGTTTTAGGGAGCAGGGAGCAGGGAGCAGGGAGCAGGGAAAATGCAAGAGGTAAAAAATACTGTGTACTTCCTTGCTATAATAAACGCTATATATAGCACTACGCATTAAGATGTTTGACATTTCTAAACTCCGAAACCTAGTCGTACCTTACTTTTGACTTCTGACTTTTAACTTCTGACTTGCGCGTAGCGCTATATCGGTTAAAAGGATTAGAAATTAATCATTGGTATTGACATCCAAAAGGTTTTGCAAGCTGCCGAACACTCTTGTTTTATATAGCGCAATTAGGTGAGGTACATGTTTTTAGGGAGCTTGGGAGCTGGAAGCAGTGAAATCAGAAGGTAAGCCTATGGGCTACGCGCACGCTACTTGAGGTGCCATCAGCCGTCAGTAGTCAGTAGTCAGTGGTCAGCGGTCAGCCATTGGCCTTGGCCACGCTACGGGAATGGCTGAAAATTGAAAGCTGATAACTGAAACCTGAAAGCTGATCGCTTACTTCAAAGCTGAACCATGCCAGCAGACACTTAATTTTTCTTTAAGGCTAAGACAGTTTTGATATTACGAGGGATTCAGAAACCGAAAGCCCCGTCCCCCGTCTCCCGTCTTTTCAAAGTGGGGATGAAGGTTGGTAGCGCGCTTTTAGCCATGAAAAAAAATATTTCTAGAATTACGGAATCTTACCCTGGCCGATGTATACTAAAGTAGTAGCTAAAGGTCGATACTAATGATTGTTTTAGAGTTCAAAGCATACGGCAAACAAAAACAATATTCAGCGATAGATGAAGCGATTAGAACAGCCAAGTTTGTTCGTAATAGCTGTATTCGGTATTGGATGGATAATAAAGGCGTTAGTAGATCAGATATCAGCAAATATTGTACTGTTTTGGCCAAGCAATTTCCCTTTGCAAATGAATTGAACTCTATGGCTCGTCAAGCCAGTGCTGAGCGAGCTTGGTCATCGATAGCCCGTTTCTACGATAACTGCAAGAAAAAAGTTCCCGGCAAGAAGGGATTTCCTAGATTCAAGAAGCATTGTCACTCAGTAGAATATAAGACCACAGGCTGGAAGCTATGTCCAGACAAAAAGTCGATTATTTTTAGCGACAAAAAAGGAATAGGAAAACTCAAGCTTAAGGGAACATGGGACTTATGGCGTTTAGATGTAAAACTAATTAAGAGGGTTAGGATAGTCCGTCGATCCGATGGTTATTATGTTCAGTTTTGCATTAAAACTGACATTATTGAGTCGGTTGAACCAACAGGAACCAGTATTGGTTTAGATGTTGGATTAAAAGACTTCTACACTGACTCTAATGGCAATACTGTTCCAAACCCTCGATTTTACCGAAAGGGAGAAAAGCGTCTAAAATTCTATCAGCGTCGAGTTTCTCGGAAAAAGAAAGGCTCTACTAACCGTAAAAAAGCGATTAATAAACTTGGCAAGACACACCTTAAAATAAGTAGGCAGCGTGAAGAACATGCAAAGGGACTTGCACGTTGCGTAGTCCGGTCTAACGACCTGGTAGCCTATGAAAACTTAAGGGTTAATAATATGGTTAAAAACCACTGTCTTTCCAAGTCTATTAATGATGCCGGTTGGTATAAATTTCGGATATGGATGGAGTATTTTGGCACTAAGTTTGGCAAGATAACTGTTGCAGTTAACCCTGCCTATACGAGCCAAAATTGTTCTAATTGTGGTGAAACAGTCAAGAAATCTCTGTCAACTAGAACCCACATCTGTCAGTGTGGTTGTTTGCTAGATAGAGATCATAATGCTGCGATCAATATTTTAGAACGAGCCTTAAGTACGGTGGGGCACACCGGAACTTGGATTTTAAATCCAAACGCTCGGGGAGATTTGGTCTCTACTGTTCTTGGTGAAAACCAGGTTCAGCAAGCCGAGTCGTTGAACCAAGAATCCCCGCGTCTTTAGACCAGGGAGTGTCAATTCTGGGTTGCTGTTAAACAGGGAGGCTAACCAAGGAGCTGTGGGAGCAAGAATCACTGTTACTAGCACTCCCCAAAATAAGCACAATAGGAAACTTAGACGCAAGGCTTGATGGACACGGAGGTATTTTTTCGCCCCCCAGTTTTGCCCTACAAACGGTCCAATGCTGGCAGAGATTGCAATTAGGACAATCTGGCTAAAGGATTCTACTCGTGAGGCAATGCCAAAACCTGCTACTGCTATAGTTCCGTAACCAGCTAGCAACCCAGTGATCACACCAATAGATATGGGAAATACCATGCTCGTTCCAGCAGCAGGCAAACCCACATAGAGAATTTTTTTCCAGGATTCTAAAATTACTCTCAGCTTGGGCAGGTTGAAGCAAAGCATCTGCAGGCGATTGTTGAGAAACCACAAGGCTACAACTAGGGTGGTGGCGCGGGAAATGACTGTTGCGATCGCTGCTCCTGCCAGTTCTAATCGCGGAAATCCTCCCAGTCCGAGGATTAATACTGGATCGAGGGCAATATTGACGAATGCAGCAACCGTCATTATCACGCTGGGAATAGCAGTATTGCCGGAAGCGCGGATAGCATTGTTACCCACCATCGGGATAACCAGACAAATCATTCCCCAATACCAAATCTGCATGTAACTACGAATCAGTGGTAGCAAATCGGCATCAGCTCCTAAGGCGGTAAATAGGGGATCGATAGTGGCTAATCCTAGGAACGTGAACAGTGCTACTACTAGCAGAGACAGGGTTAGACTATCTGTTGTCAGTCGCCGCACTTTCTGGAGATCCCCTTCTCCAATGGCACGGGCAATCACAGAGGATGCTCCCACCCCTAACCCCATCGCTAGACTACCTAAAGTCATCACCACGGGAAAGGTGAAACTCATAGCTGCTAAGGGTTTGGTTCCCAGTTGTCCGACAAAATAGGTGTCAATCAGGTTGAAAGCAATAACTGCAAACACTCCCCAAATCATCGGTATCGTTAGTCGGGTTAGCTGGGAGCTCACCTTCCCTTCAATCAGGTTTTGCTTCATGGTAGGGCATGCCTTAATTAAACTTAATAAAAGTTTACTAAATTTAAAATTTAATTGGTTTTGAGGATTTATCTTAGGACTTACGCAAATCCCTCAATTTAACGCTACCTGTAGGGTGGGCAAGGTTTTGCCCACCCTACCCATGGATTATGTGCGTAAGTCCTGTATCTATAGACAAGGCAAGAGGATAAAGAGGATTAATGGGTTAAAACAGGTAAATTAAGTAAATAGTTTCGCCTCATCTATAGTGTTTCTGATAGCTATGAGGTACAGAAATTTTTTTTCCTTATAACCTATTCCCTGTTCCCTGTTCCCTATTCCCTGTTCCCTGTTCCCTATTCCCTGTTCCCTGTTCCCTATTCCCTGTTCCCTTTGCTATACCTAACTACTTAAACTAATAGTTACAAAAAACTTATAAAGTTAAAAAAAGCTTCTTTATGCTCAAGTAAGTTTTAACAAACGCTTCTTTGTACTCTGGTTTAATATTACGAAAAGGACTATAGGTAGATTCCCAGCAGAAAAGAGAATAACCATAACCAGAGTTTTGGGCTATTTTTATCTGCTTGTTGAGTTCATTGATGGGCTTAGGGCGATAGAATTCTCCACTGTAGATACCTACGGCTACCGGAACGTAATAACTAGCTTCTCGTAAACCAGAAGATCTTAGAGTATTGATTACTTCTTGGCTTGTCTTGCGATAAATTTGGACGATCACTTCATCGATAAAGCCTTGGCGTACCCAATACAACCAATTTTGAGAGTATTTTCTGTAGGAAAAATTTGGGGAATTGGGAGAAAGAGATATAATTAAATTAGGGTTAATTTTTTTAACCGCTTGGTAAATTTTACGGGTTAATTCCGTCATCACTCTGGCGTGATTTCCAAATTGAGTTGGAATGCCCCAATGATCGTCTAGTTGAATACCATAGAGGTTAGGATAGTTCTTAGCCACTTCAGTAAATAAATTAATGAAGTACTGTTGAACATCTGGGTGGTTTGGATTTAGCCACAGATGTTGATCGATAGCTTTTTCTCCTGTTGATGTCTTCAGGAGCCAATTGGGATGCTGTTTAGCAAATTTTGAATTAAGATGAAGCATCATGCCATGCTCATACCAAGCATAGATTTTTAATCCTTGACGTTCACCTTCTTTGATAGCGGCTTTTAGGGGGTCGGTTAAGGGTAAGGTAATCCAGTTATTTTTGAGGGAATAGTTACTAGGATAGGTAGTTCCACCATTATAAACATCAACGTAAATTCGATTAAAATTAAGACCAGATAACTCGTGAAATACATTGTCAGTTTGTCCTGTATAGGATAGAAAGTTGTTACCGACATGAGTTACCCAAATTCCTTGAATTTTATTTGTGGTTTTTGGGGTATGGCGAGGGGCAGGAATGATAGTGTTAAATCCTACCAATAGCACCACTCCTATTAATATCCAAATTATAAATTTATTGAATTTTTTGGTTAATGGAAATTTCATTAGTTACTTGGTAATTGGTAATTGGCAATTATTATTTTCCTAGGCATATGCGCACTTATCACAGGCTAGAAGCCTGTGCCACGCACGCTACGCGAACAGCTATCAGCTATCAGCAGTCAGCTTTTGAAGGGACGAAAACTAGGTACCAAAACTTAGGCATTTGGCCGAGGGAGCCGAGTACATGATTATTCGTGGGACTTCCCTCAAGAATCACCAACGCCCAAATGACCAATGACCAATGACCAATGACTAACGACTAATGACTAACGACTAACGAGCTTCCATAGGAATATAGGGAGCATCGTGAGTGCCAGTGTAGACTTGAGTAGGTCTAAAAATTCGATTGACGGCTAGCTGTTCCTTCCAGTGAGCTAGCCAACCCGCAACCCGTGCGATCGCAAACACTGGTGTAAACAAGTCACTCGGAATACCCAGCTTCCGGTAAACTAAGCCGGAATAGAAATCCACATTAGGATAAATCCCCTTGTGACCCAGTTTTTCCTCCACTGCTTTTTCCAACTCCAAAGCAATGTCGTAGTACTTGTCTGTGCCAGATTCCTTAAACAGTTGTTCCGCTAAGTTCTGAAGTATAGTTGCTCGCGGGTCTTTTACCTTATAGACTCGGTGACCGCAACCCATAATTCGTTCTTTGCGCTGCAAGCGCTCCTCCAAGTAAGGGTGGACATTCTCCACTGAGCCGATGGTTTCCAACATGGTAATCACTTCTTCATTCGCCCCTCCGTGTAACGGACCAGCTAGAGTTCCCACCGCTGATGCCACTACTGCATAGGGGTCAGTAAGAGTAGAAGCAGTCACCAGAGCCGAAAAAGTAGAGGCATTGATAGTATGTTCGGCATGGAGTGTCAGGCAAACATCAAAGACATGAGCCTCTAGGGGAGTGGGCTCTTCCTCATTGAGCATATACAGAAAGTTAGCTGCATAGCCAAGATCATCCCGAGGGCGTACTGGATCGTCCCCTTTGCGCATCTGTTTAAATGCTGCTACCATGGTAGGTATCTTAGCCAACAGGCGAATCACGGCTCCCCGAATGTATTGTGGATTGTCTAAAGCCCGCTTGGAGTAAAACAGACCCAAAGCAGCAGCAGAGGCTTGTAGAGCATCCATCGGATGACCAGTTTCTGGAAAACATTTCATCATGTCCCGGATGCTGTACTTGATCCGTCGGTGGAGGCGAACGTCCTCCTGGAATTCATAAAGTTCGTTCTTAGTAGGTAGCTCACCCCAAATCAGTAGATACGCGGCTTCTAGGAAAGTACTGTTTGATGCGAGTTCTTCGATCCTAATGCCACGATACTCTAGTATTCCCTTCTGCCCATCAACGTAGCTGATACTGGATTGAGCTGCTGGAATGCCTTCTAAACCTGGCTGGTACTCGCAAGCTATCATGTTATTACCTAGAGAATCTTCAGTCATCTCAGGCTAACTTACCAGAGATTAGTTCTTTAGTCTTCCGTGCTACAAAGATTATTAGTTTATAGTTTAATGAGATACTCTTAAACCGTAATTAATCGGGATAATCCGGTACAAAACGGTCAAGGTGCATTTTATTGTTGCCTGAGGGAGGAGTGGTCATACAGCAATTGGAGTCAAGCCTCCCACTCATCTTTCTCGGCGTTCCTGGCATCTCGACCAGGAGTTGCTTGAAAGCCTTAGTTTTGCTATGTTTGGAGTCAAGCCAGCCAAGCTTAACTGCATCTAGCAGACTCAGTCCCATACCTTCCAAGAAACGCGCGGTACGACGCAACAATACTGCCTGCACCTCGGCTTTACTCATATACCGGGTGATTTCGAAGTCTGTACCCCTCGCAAGGACATTTTTGGCAGCATTGTGGTCAGCCTGTAACACGACCCCATCGAATCCGGTAAAGCAGTCCCCAGTCCTTTTCCCCATCAGGGTTCCATTCCTGGAGTCAACTTGCGACGTGTAACTAGGTTGAACTTCTGTAATAACCGACCCAGTCCAATCAGCCCATTTCTGTAAAGAATCCCGAAGCTCTCCTTTCATCCAACTATTGAGCTTACGGGACATGGCCTTGGACTGACGTTTATTTTTTATCGGCTGCGTTAAATCTGAGGCCGTAGGCCACGCTTCGCGAACAGCAAATACTTTCAGTGATTTACCATTAAAAACAGACTTCGAGGCTGCTCCTATTATGGCTTTAATCTCTGATTGATTCTGTCTGTAACGCTTGTTTTCTGTTTTTCTGGTTAGGTTGTTTTCTAATATCCGAGCCGACTTAGCTGGGTCGATTTTTTCTAGCTTTCTATGGAGTGCCCAGAGCTTTCCTCTATTTCTGTTCTTTTCACAGATACGATCAGATTTTTGGGTAGCTGCTTTGCCTAACCCTTTTCCATGAGCCTGACCATCTGAATCATAGAAAGCCTCGGTATATCCCTTGTCTAGCCCTATACTTCGACGTTCAGTCGGGATTTCAATGTTGCCATGGTCTACTAAAAAGTGAACCTCAAACCTTGGCAATAATTGATTGTATATTAATCTAATCTGCCCTTTTATTTTCCGATTAGACCGAACAATTATTTTATTTCTTTTCCTTCTTGTTAAACCAGCTACTTCTAGCTGGTAAGTCTTACGAGAAAGTCTTTTGCATTGATAACCCTCTTGTTGATAAACTATTTGGTTTTTAATCCAAGAATGCCCTCTATGAAATTCCTTTCTAACAAGTCGATGGAGAAGTGGATTGTTCAGAAAAGCTAAGGTTTTGAGCTGTTTGCAAAGTTCTTTTCTAGTCTTTTGGTTCTCTTTACTGGGAAATCTTTTATATATTTTCTTCGTTACAACATCCCTACAGGCTGCTTGCTGAGCTACAATGGCTTTCGCTACATCATTGATAGTCCAATCCATTAACTTGGCAGGAATTCCCAGGGTATCTGGAGTTCTAAAACTCTTTACTTCCGGGATAGCTTTTTTCCAGTCCAATCCCCAATGGTTAATGCTCCCCAGTTTGTTGTAAGACTCAGCCCTAACGACGCCCAGCTTTTTCATGGTAGACAGCAATTCAAGTTCAACCGACTTGGTCATCCCCACCACAGGGACTACTTGAGTTGATATTCTTTTTGCTACTCCTACACTTCTGGGCATCGTCACTTAACTCTGTGTCAATTGTCTCGATTATACTCTAGCGCTAAGTAAATGTCAATGTCCGAATTATGATATTAGATCCTACTTCATCCCGATTTTTGGGTACTTGATTGCGAGACTATATTATAGCACTCTTTGACTTCTCTGACCCATGAATGGGGGGAGATTCCGAACACCATCAACCCTGAAAGATGGCTATACTAACCACTTAGGTGAGGTCAGCAAGAATAGCTCACTGCGACCGAAGGGCTTGCCAGTATTAGGAAGCTTTAACCCAATTACTCCAGCTTTTTTGAGCACTAGTTTTTGATTGGATACTCCCCACACCAACATTTCCGCCCAATTAGCTAAATCCGGTTGATGACCAACTAGAGCCAAACGTCTTTGAACATCAGTCTTTCTCCACCTCTGCTGTAGCCAGCTGAGCCATTGGTGAATGTCACCCTCAGGAGCGAGACTATCCGACTCTTCAACCAATGAGCCTAAACCAACATCTTGCAGGATAGCAGCGGTTTCCTTAGCTCTGACCAATGGACTAGTCAAGATTAGGTCAAAGTTTAGCCCTCGTTTATGGAGCTCCTTTGCTACTTTACTAGTTTTTTCATGGCCAATTTTGGTCAGTGGCCGCTCTCGATCGTTGTTGTAGGTGCCTCGCTCAGCAGCAATACCGTGGCGAATTAAGTAGAGTTCCATGGGCTGATTCTTGAGATTCGCTTAAAATGCGATCGCGCTCACTGAAAACACTCCTGAGTTCATCAGTTGGTATTACTTAGTTTTAGATAACCGTATCCTGGGGATTAACTAACCGCAGTAGTTTTTGCTTGACTTGGGTATCAAACACTTCCCACTTGAGCTTGGCATACTCCGATTTGTCATTAAAACTACTCAAGAATCCCGTCGGAATTTCAAAGCCACCAGCCATCATGCGTCCACCACCAAAGAAACGCCCATGACTGTCTTGACCGAAAGCTTCTTTGATAAATTCATCAGGGTCGAGGGTTAACTTATTGGTTCTCAAGGAACCAATCACCACTTCTAATTCTTGGTCTTCATCGTAAACAATCCCATAAACCACAGCAGTGTGAACATTTTCTTCAGTGACTAAAAAGTCAGCAGCTTGGGGAATAGCATCCCGGTCTTCATAGCGAAGATAGCCGACACCAGCCATAGAGAAGTTATCTTGGACAATGCGATATTTAAGCGATCGCTCAATAACATCCATCACTCGACGAGATCGAGATGTCTTGAGTATAGCGTTAAGGAGTTGAGTGTCATAGAAGCGGCTGAGATATCCAGCTGCCAAGAAATCCTCTTCCTGAGCCTGCATCAGCATATTAGTATCAGAGCGCAGACCATGCATCAAAGCTGTCGCACATTTGATATGTTCACTAATGCTACTATCAAGCTGTAGTAACCCAGCCTGAAGGTAATGGGTTAATAGCGTCGCGGTGGCTCTTGCTTGAGGACGAAGGTCAATAAATTCTGCTTTCAACTCCCCTTGACTACTGTGATGATCAAATATTGCAATTAGAGGAATATTCGCCTCGGTAACAATCGGTAATAGCTGGGTGGTTGTACCCTGATTATCAATCAGCACATAGCCCTGATACACCGATAAATCTTGATTTTTTGTCGTCTCCACACTCCAGCGTTTGGCTGGTAAACCAGTCAGCTTAACCAGGGCAATGTTTTCCTGGTGAGAGAGGGTACCAGCATAGACAATATCGCATTGGATATTATACTGCTCGGCAATCAGCTGGTAAGCCCAAGCGCTAGAGAGAGCATCTGGGTCAGGGAAATCTTGTAGGATAATCAGTTGCCGCTCATGTTGATGACGCTCTAGAGTCTCCTGCAACTGTTGTACTTTTGAATGTACTTTTGAACCTGATGTAGCCGACTGCCGCCTTTTTGTTTGGGAATTTCCCTCCGAAGGATTTACATCTTGAGTAGATGACAGTTGCCCTTGAGCATCAACCTGTTCTGAATCTAAGCTAGACGCACCACTGTTAAGTAAATTGTTAGTCATTAGTTATTAGTCATTAGTCATTAGCCATTGGTGATTAGCCATTGGCCATTAGTCATTAGCCATTGGTTAATCCCCTTTTGGCTTGATTAGTCGTGACATGAGTTAGTATACTAGGCACCAATCACATACTTCCGCCACTCCTGATGCCGTCCAGTTTTTAAGTGTTTAGCAATTTCAAAGTGGAGACTACTATAAGGTCTCCGGGGTTGGGTTTGCAACATCATGTTGGCTTCTTTAGGGGTGCGATTCCCTTTTTTGACGTTGCAGCGCACGCAAGCTGTAACAATATTTTCCCAGGACTCACCTCCATGGCGAGAACGAGGAATCACATGATCTAACGTTAAGTCATCGCCACTGTAACCGCAGTATTGACAAGAGTGACCATCACGGTGCAGGATGTTACGACGGGTAAGGGGAATATCTTTGTAGGGTACCCGGACGTAATGGCGCAGTCTAATCACTGTAGGCAGTGGAAAATCTGCGTAAACGTATTTGCCGTTATGTTCGATACGCTCTGCCTTACCCTTGATCAACAAGACAACTGCCCGTCGCCAGTTGGTGATGTTGAGCGGCTCATAGGAGGCGTTTAACACCAGAACCTTACCCATTGGTGATCTCAGCTAGGAGGATTTTCCCAGATAGTAGCACAGGTTGCTCACTCTGGGTCCTTTTTCCATGGGTTAGTTTAATTTACGCTGTTGCTAAACTGCTGAACTGCTGAACTAAAGAAATCCGTCAAGGGTCAAGTCATACCGAGTTGCATTCAAAGAGAGTAGATTGCTTGGATAGGGAGATGGGGACATGGGGAGATAGGGAGATAGGGAAATAAAGAGATTGGCGGAAGAGAAAGTTGTACGTTTGATCGCAACTTGGTATCAAGTATAGTTAGGTCAATTATCCATTACCCATTACCCATTACCCATTACCCATTACCCATTGCTAATGGACCTGTGAGCAGATAAGTAGTCATTTTCCCTTTTCCTTTGACTTCAAACGGTTGCCGTTGCTCAAACCGGTACTTATCTTTTAATTTCTCATAGGTAGTAACTGTAACCTGAATGCCACCTGGTATACCCTGAGATTCCATACGGCTAGCCATATTTACGGTATCACCCCACAAATCATAGCTGAATTTTTTGATTCCAATTACCCCAGCCACCACTGGTCCACTGTTGATGCCAATCCTGAGACGGAAATTGTGATTCGTTTGAGCATTGTACTGGGCAATTAATTTTTGCATATCCAATGCCATTTTAGCGATCGCATCCGCATGATACTTGCAGGCTTTTGGCAGACCGGCAACAGCCATATAAGCATCACCAATCGTCTTAATTTTTTCGACACCATGCTCCTCAGCTAGTTGGTCAAACTCTGAAAAAATTACATTGAGAATTTCGACCAGTTCGGTGGGAGAGGTTTGGGTTGAGAGTTTGGTAAAGTCAACTAAATCAGCAAACAAAACAGTTACATCTTCAAAACTTTCTGCCAGAGTACGTTCTCCTTTTTTTAACTGTTCTGCGACCGGTTGGGGCAAAATATTAAGCAGCAAAAGCTCAGCTTCGGTTCGGGCACGACGAAGTTCATCTTCAGCTTTTTTGCGCTCTGTAATGTCGCTAAGTGTGCCTTCGTAGTAGAGTAAATCACCAAAATTGTCTCTGACTGCTCGTATATTTTCCGAAATCCAAATTACTATACCATCTTTCCGATAGACCTCGGACTCAACCTCTGATAACGTTTCTTCTTTGTGGATTAGGGCTAATATATCGTCACGACGCATCGGTGCAAGGTAGAGTTGTTGACCAATATCCGTGACTTGATTAATCAGTTCTTTTGGCGACTGATAGCCCAAAATACGTGCGAGTGCTGGATTAGCGGTAATAAATTGTCCTTCTGGTGTAACTTGAAAAATGCCTTCAGTGGCATTTTCAAAGATACTGCGATATTTATGCTCAGCTTCTTGTTTCTGCTTAATTTCCTGTTGCAGCTGAAAATTTTGTGCTTGTAGTTGCTTTTGTAAACGCCCGAGTTTCAAGTGAGTGTTTACTCTCGCTCTTACTTCTTCGTGCTGCACTGGTTTAGTGAGATAATCTACTGCACCGAGCCTGAAACCTTTAACTTTGTCGAGAGTATCAGTACGAGCGGTCATAAAAATAACTGGGATGTCTCTAGTTGACTCTTGAGCTTTCAAGCGACGGCAAGTTTCAAACCCATCAATTCCGGGCATCATAATATCCAGTAAGATTAGATCCGGTTGAGCATAGTTAACTTTCTGGAGCGCACTATAGCCATCTTGAGCGACTAAGACTTTGAAGCCAGAATTGCTCAACAACTCAAACATCACCCCTAAATTAGTCGGACTATCATCAACAATCACAATTACACCTTTATAGCCAATTTTGTTATAGCTCTCAGTTAGGGGGATTGTCCTGGAAGAGGAATGATGATTAGTTTGAGTTACTGAGGAAATATTCATAATCACATGAACTCGTTATTGGGGTTTGTCGCTAATCAATGGCTAATTAATAAAATTCAAAACAATCGGTTCTTATCATTTCCTCAGGGGGTGACAAGCTAATTGAAAATCTTACAGGGGTTAGGTTACAGGGGTTAGGTTAATGGTAAAATTGTCAAGCGGGATGGATTGATTAAAACTATCATTGACGAAGTATGCGTGAAAATTGCTTCAATTGCTGGGAAATACAAATGACACCGATGCGCTCATTTTACCCAATACCTAAAACCATTAACCGTGCCACCTATCTAGGTTTGAGCTTTGTTGTCACCCCGTGAGTATCATTTCACAAAATATATTGCCATTTAATCAAAATAAACCTTAAACAATAAACCTTAAAAATATAATAACTTCTTCCTGGTTTAAATACTAATTTAAATATCTATTTTTTTTAAAGACTATGTAATTTATTTTCCCTAACTTTATCAGTTTTTTGTAAATCTTTTATTTTCAAGGAGCTTCGCGGTATTTGTTATCCATATACTTCCCCACAAATTCCAGTATTTGTCGTTCTTGAAAGCCTTTTGATAATTGACGCAACTTTTGAGCAAAGGGGATGAATTTATCATCCAACTGTTCAATCAAATTAGCTTCCTCTTGGATGCCTCGAATATCACCCATAATTGCTAGTTCATACAGAACGGAGATTTTATCTGGCGATGGAGCTACAGGCATAACGTCTTCAGCTTTCTCTTCCTTAGTGGATTCTACAATTCCTTGTCCTCCTTGTTGTTCATCGGAAACGTCTGGTAAATCTAAATCTAGCCAAAAAATACTACCTTGACCGACAGTGCTTTTCACATTTAATTGACTACCCATTAATTCGGCTAAACGTTTACTAATCGATAATCCTAAGCCTGTACCATTAACCTGACGGTCAGTATTGCCCACTTGATGGAATGGCAAAAATATTTCTGCTAGTTGTTTTGGTGGGATACCAATGCCAGTGTCTGCTATCACAAAGCGCATTTTTTGAGTACCTTGCTTTTCGGTTAAAGCTTGACGGTTTTTAGGTTGTTCGCCTTGGGCGTTACCGTAGGGTAGGTTGTCTTGACAACCTTGGCCTTTCGGCCACGCTTCAGCGTCGCCTACGGCGAAAGCGTGGCCTTCGGCCGACCCTGCGCTAACGCGAACAAGGTTCAACCGATCAACGTTCAACTCTGAACACCCCAAATAACCAACTTTAAACGTTACCTCACCAGTATCTGTAAATTTGACAGCATTTCCCAAAAGGTTCATCAGAACTTGTCGCAGTCTTATTTCATCACCCTTGACAAATTCAGGCAGAGGCGAAAGGAATTCGTAACGGAATGAAATGTTTTTTTGTTTAGCACTGATCACCACAATTTCCACAATACCTTCGAGAAACTTGGGAAACTGAAAATCTCTGACATCAAGTTCCATTTTTCTGGCTTCGATTTTTGATAGATCCAGGATGTCATTGAGTAGGGTTAACAGATGCTGACCACTTTGCTGAATAATACTGAGCTGCTCTTTGTGCGTAGCGCTCAGATTGGGTTCCTCTTGGAGGATTTGGGCATAACCTAAAATGCCGTTAAGGGGGGTACGTAATTCATGGCTCATGTTGGCTAAAAATTCACTTTTAGCCCGATTGGCTACTTCCGCGTCAACTTTAGCCTGCTTCAACGCCTGTTCTGCCTGTTTGCGATCGCTAATGTCTCGAAAAATTCCCTGCACAACTGTCTTGCCTTGCAGCTCCAAAGTAGTCGCACTAACTTCTACAGGCACGGTTGTACCAACTTGATGCAGTAATTCCAGTTCTACTTGAAATACACCCCCTGCCTCCACATGTTGCTGGAAAATTTGGGAGTAGGCTTTGAATCGTTCTCGTGGAATAATCTGACTCTGATGCAACCCAATAATTTCATCTCTGCCACGACCGAGCATCTGTTCCGCCATCTGATTGGCTTCCAGGATGATTCCGGTTTCCGCATCTGCCATCAAAATAGCATCACCAGCTGACTCAACTAACTTGCGATACTTCTGTTCCGCCTGCCGTAGTTTTGCCTCTGATAGCTTACGTTCAGTGATATCTCGGTTGCAGAAGATTCTACCATAGTAATCCCCACCACTGGTAAGCACTGGTGCTGAATAAAAGTCAAAAATACGCTCATCCTTCATTAACAGTTCATCGTAGTTCGTTGTTTTGGGATGAGCCTGGAGATAGTCCACCTGAGCCAGAAATTCTTCGGGATGCTTCAGTTGAGAACTCAGCTGCTTGAGCAATTCTTTAATATCATTGGCTTGAAACAACTGTTCTGGAGTCTGCCACAAGTCACAGAAACGGTGGTTGTAGGAAACCACCCTAAAATTTTCATCAACCACTAAAATTCCATCAATGGCAGCTTCTTGTTGTGCTTTGAGCATGGCATTTGTACGGAGTACATCCTCCTGTGCCACAGAGCGCTCAATGGCAATTCTAGCGAGTTGGGTGGCCTTATCCGCCAGTTGTTGCTCTTCGCGGTTTGGGGTATGAGGTTCAGTGTAGTATGTTGAGAAGGTGCCTAGCACCGTCCCTTCAGTGGACAAAATGGGGATAGACCAACACCCTCTGAGATTGTGGGAGAGTGCCAAATCCCTTATATTTCCACACAGGGGATGAGTAGCAATATCCTTAACCATGACCGGTTCTCGCCAATAGGCGGCAGTGCCACAGCAAGCCATATATGGACCAATCACCATACCATCAATTGCCTGAATGTAGGATTCTGGAAGGCTGGGGGCGGCAGTATGATGCAGATTAACCCCATTTTTGTCCACCAGCAAGAAAGCACACCTAATCTTGGGCAATTGCTCCTCAATCAACCGAGCTAGTCGGTCTAGTACATCTGGCAACTTCTCCCACTGGGTAATCATTTCCAGGATACGATTTTGTCCAGCTAACAAGGCTTTAACTCTCTGGCTATCAGTAATGTCAGTAAAGGTACCAACTAGACGAACCACTTCACCGTTATGATCTTTGATCACCAGGCCAGTCGAGAGAATCCAGGAAATTGAGCCATCTGTGCGCAGCAGACGAAACTTGTGTTTCCACTTCTTGATGCAGTCGCTCATGGGGGAAACCCACGGCAGTCGCTCATGGGGGGAACCCCCAAGACCGCGCTGCCTCCCCAAGACCGCGCTGCATCGCTGAGAACTTCGTCCAGCCAATAGGTTATCTAGGATGGCTTTCACCTCATCAATATCCTCAAGATGAATCAGTGCCAGTAATTCATTAATGGTCGGTCTATCTTGATCCAATGGGTAGCCAATCAGGCTGAGAAATTGGGGCGAGTAGTAATGATCATAGGTTTTCAGGTTGATTTCAAAGAGTCCGTTGGTGTTGGATTGAATAGCCAGAGCAAACCGTTCCTCACTCTCCCTAAGCGCATCCTCAATGCGCTTGTGTTCAAGAACCTCCGCGATTAATTGTCGATTGAGCTGCCTCAGGGTAGCTGTTCGCTCTTGAAATTGATGTTCCAGCTGTTCATTCTGCTGACGGAGTGCCTCTTGAGCTTGCTTACGCTCTGTGATATCCTCTACTGTAGCTTCGTAGTAGAGTAGAAAGTTACTACTATCATGGATCGCCCGCACATTCTTGGAGATCCAGATTATAGTACCATCTTTTTGATAAATCTGTGCTTCAAACCCTGAAACAACAAGATCTTCCTGTAGCTGTAGAAGCAAATCTGCCCGTCGTTGAGGATCAACATAAAGTTGGTGGGCAATATCGGTGACACTTGCTACGAGTTCTGCCGATGATTGATAGCCATATATTCTCGCTAGTGCCGGGTTAGCACTGATATAGTGTCCGTCAGGTGTGGTCTGACAAATGCCCTCCATCGCATTCTCGAAGATGCTGCGGTATTTGGCTTCGCTTAAGCGCAACAATTTTGCCGCCGCGTTTAGTTCTGATGTAGTCGCTGCCAAGAATAAAGGGATTGTCGCCATCAGTATCATAAAAACCTGTAGTAGGGGAACTGCTTCGCTCAAGTTCCCGGTGCTGGCAAGAAACGGTCCGGTACCCAAACTGGTTCCTACAATGGCAATGCTCGATACCATCAAGCAGCCTAGGGTGGTCAGGCGTTGACCAAATTGGAGGGCAGCCCAAATCAGCCAGGGAAATATCAAGCAGGCGAGGGGATAGGTTGCCATTTTTGGCCCAATGTCCGACCCAAACACTCCCCAACTGACTGTCAAGAGTGAAATCAGCCAGATAGCTGCCAAAATAAATTGTTTTATCTTTATGCTTGCTTGAGGGGTTGACGGTTGTTGGTTAGACAGTTGCAGGTTAGTTTGGCTTGACTCTTCAACTTTCTCAACCTTGGCCAATTGGCCAAGCTTCGCGAACGCGAACAACTTGCCAACCTTCAACTCCTTCACTAGGTAGCACCACACTAAAAACACTGGTACTACGACTAAAACCACCATTAAGTCCCCTAACCACCATTGCCACCACATCCCGCCGAAATTCCTACCATCAAATTCACCACTCAGGTGTAAGTTAGTTAGAGTGACAGTCGGAGCGATTAGTGTGGCAAGCATCGACACCCCTAGGAACCCCAATACATCTCGTCGCCGTTCTAGGGAAGGACGAAGCTGCCACAACCGTGCTAATCCTATCGAGAGCAATACTGACAAGATATACCCTAAAGCAGTTATCCCAGAAACTGGCCAGAACCTCTGAGGCGACACAGTCGAGAAAAATTGTTCCCAAGAAACCGATGGCAAAACTCCTTGGTGTTCGGTTAACCACCAAAGATTCTCCCTTATTAGTAATACGGTTACTTGGGTAAATCCTGCGGGAGACCAAACTGGTGGTACTAATGTATTACCTGCAATCAATCCATGGACTAAGTTTGCCAGCCCAAGGTAAACCAAAGTCACTAAACCTACATTGGTTGAGTGTTGCCAGAATCCTTTTGCAATGAAAATCATTTTGGGAATACGCCCAAAGATGGAGTTAGGCGAAATTAATCTTTACGCACATTGACATAATTTTCAATCCAGAAACCGGTAAATTCCGCAACTTTACAAATTCTTTTATTTTCTAGTTAGATTTTTTTCATTCTCTTTAAATTAAAGGTTTTTTTGAGCTAGAGATTTAGTTAAAGTGAAAAGTGAAAGGTTATGGGTGAAGGCTATCTACTTAAGCTAGCCTATAGCGAAGGAGACTGGTAATTGTTCATTGTTGTTCATTGTTGATGGTTTTTCCTTGTCTGCCTTCCCTTTGCTTGATAAGAGGTAGCCTGGGTGAAAGAGACGACACCAATCTCCTCTGATTCCCCTTTCTCCTTTTCCTTGTCCGCTGTTAACTATCATCAAGGAGCCAAGGCAAGTGGTATACCATTCAACTCAAACTTTCTATAAAGCTGAAATTTCACAGAATCCCCCTTACGCCAGTCCCTAGGGGACATGACGCTGGGATTTTCTATTAAACCTCAGCTATTGAAGGTTTTTAAATCAGCGCACCCACATACTTTTCCTTCTTTGGTTATCTAAAAAACTTGTATGTCAATCTTCTAATCTCGTAGGTGAGTAGGTGGTTTGTGGCAAAACATTAACGTAGTTATTTGAAGAAGAGTAGTAAGCGATGATCAACAAAGGTAATGTTAAGGTCAACAGCGCAATTACCGTACCCAAGACTTCTGCCCATCTATATGGGTGAGGGTCAGAAGAGTTGGCAGATGAGCCACTAAGTTCCATAAATTAATTGAAATTTAAACTAGGTCAGTTGAAAAGGACGATTAGTTGGGTCTTATCATAAACCCTACATCCTCTATTTTATCGATTTATTCCGAAAGGATTGTTTTCTAGTAAACAATCTCAACTAAATTCCAGCCCGCTTAACGATACTTTGCAAAAAACTAGGCTCAACAAGGTTACAGCTTGTAGGTTATAGGTTGTATATTACAAGTTGTAGGCTTTTAGTTACAGCTCGTAGGTTGTAGGTTACAGGTTATAACCCACATTCAAGATGTCAGTTTGTAGTATGCAAACTATGATGCACTCGCACTACGCATTAAAATTAGGACATTCCTAAACTCCGAAACGTGAGTCTAGCTTACTTCTGACTTCTGACTTCTTACTTCTTACTTGTGCGTAGCGCTATAAATCCGACCAACGGGTGATGGGGTGACGAATCAATTGCTGTCAATGGTCGAGAGCCTTTTGAACCAAGATGGGAATTTGGGAAGGGCGTTCAGCTACTGGGATTCTCCCTTGCTTAAATACTGCCACTTTTTCCTGTGCCGTAGACATTTTAGTCATATTACTCATAGCCTCTGGTAGGTGAGTATATAGCCTAGCACTAGGGTTACAAATTAGTTGTGTCTCTGGTGTATAGCGTCCCGCAATGTAGGAAATCACTGGTTTATGGATTTCCTGGGCTATATACGCGGCAGCGGCCACGTCTTCGTAGCCGCCGCCAGTCTGATCAACTAGGACAATAACGTTTGTAGCTTTATCTTTTTCCAAAACCTCCAGCCAATGGCTAAATGAAGAACCAACAATTGCTTCACTGCCAAGGTTAATAGCGATTGACTGTCCTAGGTTAGCTTGAGTTAAGCCTAAAGCAACTTCGTAGATCAGATAACTACCACGGGTAATTAATCCTACTGAGCCAGGTCTGTAAAATTCACTCTCGTGAGTCCCTAGCAAAACGTTTCCTGGAACAATAATCCCAAAACTGCTCGGACCAAGAATAATCGTTTTAGTAGCTTGGGCAATAGCTAGTAATTCTACCATATCCAAGGGAGGAATACCACCAGTAAAGAGAATAATTTGCCTGATCCCAGCATCTATCGCTTCCAAGGCAACATCCTTTATCTGGTAGGATTCTTCAAAAATAATGGTTGTGTCCACAGCCTCGACATGATGGCAAGCCTGCTCTACTAAATCAAATACAGGAATGCCATGCAAGGTTTGCCCTCCCTGACCAGTACTAACTCCAGCTACGACATTGGTGCCATAGGCTTTCATCCGGGCAGCGTAGTACAAACCTAGAGGTTGTGTAATGCCTTGTACTAAAACTTTGCTATCGGTACTCAAGTTCATTGGTGATTGATCCTTATTCTTTTGTTGTTTGTCAATGATCAATGATCATTGATCATTTTTAGTTGCCAGAAGACTCTGGCTAATCAAAAAGGACAAGGAACAAAAGAATCGTAACTGAGCACTGACGCACTCAGCTAGATGACTAGGTTAGGACGTCGTGACCCCTTCCTGGCAAGAGATACAGCTTGCTTTACTGCCTGATCTAAGTTGTCTGTAAAGTATACGGGGAGCTGAGCCAAACGCTGTTGAATCGAGTGAAAATTTGTCCCAACTAAACGGATCACAAGGTGAGGTCTCTCAATCCCAGAGGCTGATCGAGGATATTTGCCCTTAGATAACAGGTCTTGGTGATGGGAGCTAAGGGGATGACTGGTGGAATTTTGCTCCTGGTTCTCTGAATTGAGTACAGGTGTTTCCCAACTTTGACACAGTAGATAATTGGCAATCATCTCAGCTGCGGCATTGCTGGTAGCCCTATTGCTCAAGATATTCACTAAGACCACTTTAATCCCTTCGGATGTCGTTAGTTTTCGTAAAGCCTCTTGCAGTTCCTCTATCGCACCAGGAGTTATTGGCCAGTATTGGTTAGAGTTGATCGTTGGAACGAGATGACACTGTCTTGGTTTACCCTTTGCTTGGTATACCAGATCAACTGTTGTTGCAGCTAGACACATGCTGTTGCATATAATCCCGATGTTGCCTTTGAGATCACGACCTTTGAGATCACAACCATTGAAATTATGGCTTGAGTTAGTGAGCATCTGTTGGTAAGAACCGCTCTCAGCCATGGTCGATGTCAAGTTGATCAAATCCTGATGACGTCTCAGAGCCTTGTCGTTGATAGCAATCCTGCCATCAAGAGCCATGAGTTCACCAGTCGGGCTAACACCGAGGGGATTAATTTCCACTATGTCCAAATCTTTTTGGACAAAAAGTTGGTACATTTTATTGATAATCCCACTCACTGACTCAATCAGATTACCATAAAGTCCCATTTTGATGGCAAGACGCCGCCCATAGAAGGGTGAAAAGTTTTGCTCGACCACAACCTTTTGCATATCGCTGATCAAGGTTTTGGTGTCCATACGCCCTTGGGAAGAACCCAATAGGACAGGACGGGCCAAGTTGTAGTCTAGGAACACCGCTAGATAAAATTCTTGTTCAGCATTGTAACGGGATTCTGCTAGCAGTACTTGAGGATGCTTACCCAGAATCGGGAGTTTGAAAATTGCCCTAGCTGCTGCGATCGCATCGATGGTATTCTCTACACACCGGATCCGACGAGCTGGGCTATCTCCACAAGTAGATACTTGAGATTTGAGCACCACCGGATAGGGAATCTGTAATCCCTTGATGTCGGTAGGATGGTCAATGCGTTGAGCAGGCAAAACCGGAATGCCAATCTCACAGAATAATTCTTTAGCCTGATATTCTAACAGATGCATGATTCGCGAACAATCCTAAGCACGACGTTTCAAATCTTTTGCCACTTGGTTAATGCCGTAGAAACACTTCGGTGAAAGTGTCTAGCACCTGAAGCGGCCTTAAATGGGTTGTTAAAAACCGGAAAATTCTTCCCCCAGTAGCCCCTAGGTAGGATAGGTAGAAGGGAAGCAGGTGTCGATCGCTGTCTTGATGCAGTCGCTCATGGGGGAAACCCCCAAGACCGCGCTGCATCGCTTTAAACGCCATCAGTAAATTAGAGTCGATGCCCGGGATTAGCCGGGGCACCTCTCCTTCAAATCCGTACGTGAAGGTTTCCCCTCATACGGCTCCTAGATATCCTAGTCTTATCGCCGTTCGCGCAGCGTGGCCTACGGCCAAAGGCGACGCTTCGCGAACGACTTGCCCCCGTGAATATATTGGTGACAACTTTGGTGAACAGCCATGAGGTTGTTTTTCTTCCAGTTGTTGTGATTTCCATCAATGTGGTGGAGATGTACTCTTTCTTCATCAATGAATCTCAGTCCGCAATATCCACAGGAATGGTTCTGCTTTTTCAAAGTTTCTGATGTAGCATCGGAGTAGAGTTGGGAATTTCTCTGGCTCCAATAGACTAGGTCTCCGTCATAGGGGGACTTAGTCCCTTTTACCATTACGTGTTTGTTCTGTTCATACCCCACTGCGGGGAAGCCTTTCTTGCATAATTTATCGGCCTGATACCGGTTTACCTTCTTTTCTCTACGGAATTTCCGGTTTGCGGTGTTGTTCATGAACCATAAACTATCTCGGGAACTGCTCATGTCGCAGTATTTGTGGTAATTCCTCCATCCACGTACGATAGGGGCTAGTTTCTTGGCTTTTACTTCTGCACCATAATTCGAGTTGTTGACTATGGCTTTGATTTTCTTACGGATAGCTCTGTGATTCTCCACTGAGGGAGTGCAGTGGAACTTTCCGTTTAGTTTGACACGCATGTGCCATCCCAGAAAATCGAATCCGTCTGTCGTTTTGGTTATCTTGGTCTTTTCTTCGCTGATTTCCATCCCGCGTTCCGCCAAAAATTTCTTGATTTTATTCAATACTTTTTCGGCATTATCTTTTGGCTTGAGAAATATGACCATATCATCCGCATATCGGACGCTTGGGTGTATATCCTCTATTCCGTCAAGTGCGATATTGGCGAGTAGTGGGCTGACTACACCTCCCTGTGGGGTTCCTTGCTCAGGAAATTCCAGGTCAACTCCGGCCTTAAGGCATCTGAATATCCCAGTCTTCAAACTTGCTGGTGCAATTAACCTGTCCATGATGGACTTATGGGAAATGCGGTCGAAACACTTTTTAATGTCTAGTTCTATTACTCTCTTTTTGATGCCATTCCCATGGGCGTTCAAGTTTTGAAATACATGTTTTTGGGCATCGTGTGCGCTTCTGCCGGTTCTAAACCCGTAACTTCGGGCGTGGAATGTGGCTTCGTGTGCTGGTTCGAGAGCAAATTTTGCGCTTACATTGCCATGCTCTGTCTGAGATTGTTGGTATCTTGAGCATTCTTACTTTCCCATTCTTTTTAAGGATTGGGATTTCACGAAGACTGGAATGATGCCAGTCGAGGGCGCTTTGCCTCATGGTTTCAAGTACCTCTAATCTTTCCTTGTAATTCAGTGCAGTTTTTCCGTCGATACCGGCGGTTTTCTTGCCCTGATTGAGTTGTGTTACTTGACGGATGGCCAATATCTGTGCTGAACGAGATTTCAGTATCAGTTTCTGTAGAGACCGAGCTTTCCTCAAGTCACCAACTTGAACCGCTTTATACACGCGCTTTTGTAGGCGGAAAAGGTTCTTCCGGAGTTGCTTCCAGTTTTGTCCTTTCCAAAGGTCACTAGATTTTTGTCTGTGTCTACCCATACTCTCCATTGGTTTGTGTATTCTGAATACCCGTGCCCAGTTTTGAGCACATCTTACCCGATGGTGGGGATTGGGCTTGGCATAGCTTACCGAGGTTTCGACCGTTCCTCAGACCCATATTTGACCATCGTTTTTACTCGTTCCATCTTCCAGATTATTTTGATGATTTAGGACAGTCCATTTTGCCTATCCTCTTCTCGGAGATTACGATTTGCAATAACAAACAACCGTGAGAATGAGAGGATGCCATACACATGTTTTGTTCAGATTGTGTTGGTGTGCTAAGACACTTTTTTAGGACTTGTTTACCCGTGTCATCTCCTCATTAGCGGTAGGGAACCTATCTGTTTCAGTCCTAATCCCGCCCTGGTGCCAGCGTCACTCTGTAGGTTGCCGCCTACTCGGTGTGGCCAGATAGAGAGTCACTTGTCTCCTCAAGGGATGGGTTTTCACCATCATCCGGTAGATAGTTAGGATTTTGGGGAGTTTTCCTCGCTAATCCCCTAGCTCATACCCCTCCAGAAACTGGAGGCTCCTAGCTAGAACGAGCCGCACGTTTTTAACACATCATACCATTACTGTCAATAGATCAATACTGGACTGGCTTAGTCTTAACCAAAACTCCGAGTATCCTGGAGTAGTTCAGATTACAGACCTGAAGCTGACCCGACCTAAGATATACATACTGATGTGAACATAGTATTTTCGGAAAAAGGCAATATCAGCAAAGGCGGAGCGGACGCATTATGACTCAACTCTATGAGCAGCTCAACCAGCTAGTGACGGCAGCATGTAGTCATCCACCTGGAAGCGCTCACCGTCAAAGAAACTTAACAAAAATTATTCGTTTAATCAGTAAGAAACTTTGGCAAGAACATAGTCCCTACTATCAAGACGCACTCCAACAAACCTGGATTTACTTTTGCCAGAATATTTGCGAAGGCAAAACCGGTAATCCCTACGACTCTAGCCGTGGCAGTGTGGTCACTTGGCTCAATTTTTACTTGAAGAAACGACTCCAAGACTTTCGCATCAAGACCATAGACGGACAAGCTAAGACAGTATCTGCTAGCAAGGGTAAAAATGGTGAAAACCTTGACCCGATCAATAGTGTGGCAGCTCCACCGGACGTGCCTACGTTACTCGAAGATATAAGGGAATGGGTGGAAACGGCGGCTGTTGATAGTGATCTACGCACTACCCATATTAAAGGTCATCAAGAGGTCACCTGCCAAGTCTTAATTTTGCGACGCTTGCCTCCAGAAACTAGCTGGAAAACCCTATCCGAAGAGTTTAATGTATCAATTTCTACATTAAGTAGCTTTTATCAGCGACAATGTTTGCCCCGTTTGCGTAAATTTGGAGAATCGGAGGGATATCTATAATAGGAGGTTCCTTAAAAAGACTTACCTTAACCTTAACCTGCTTGAGTCAAGGTGTTCACATCAGTACAGAAACACAATTCCTATGACCTACAACACCCATAACCTAGAACAATTTGCCCTTCCTCTGCCCATTACTAACAATGCACGCAGCCGTGCTGAGCAATTTGCTAGGCAGCAGCCTACCCCTCAAAAAGCTGAGCAAGTTCGACTCAACACCTTGGCTGTGTTGGTTGTCAATGATTACATGCAAATGATGGGCATGCCTACAGATTTAAAAGCCTCAGACAGCTGGAACCCTATTATACGCCTGTTAGCTAATGTGGCAGACTTGGAAATATCCGGTATCGGTCGTATCGAATGCCGAGCAATCAAATCCCAAGATTCCGTTTGCCATATTCCCCCGGAAGTTTGGTCTGATCGGATTGGGTATGTAGTTGTTCAGATTGATGAACAATCCTCGGAGGGAACAGTGTTGGGATTTACTCCAACTGCTGATACCGAAGAGTTACCCATTAGTCAACTACGACCTGTTGACGATTTAATCGATCGCTTTCATCCACCCATGACACAGGTAACCCCCAAGCCTGCTGCTGTTGCCCACAGAACAAGGGTAAACTTGAGTCAATGGTTAGACAATGTGGTTGAAACTGGTTGGCAAACTCTCGAAAGCTTGGAAAACTTGTTAAACCCACCCGAACCAATTTTCGCTTTCCGCTCTGCTGGTCTAGACTCAACTGAGGCGTTACCCCTAGAGGAAAATCTTGATGTGGGCATTAGGCGGGCTAAGTTAATCGACTTAGGGCTATTGCTAGCTGGTTCCCCCGTGGCTTTGGTGGTGGAACTTGTGCCAGAATCTGAACTCAAGCAAAATATTCGCCTCAAGGTATATCCCACCGGCAGTAAAACCTATTTGCCTGCCAACCTCACCCTCACTGTGCTGGATGCATCCGGAACAGTTTTTCTTGAAGCCCAAGCCAGACAAATCGATAATTACATTCAATTGCAGTTTAGTGGTGTACCAGGAGAGCAATTTAGTGTCGAAGTTGCCCTTGGCGATGCCAGGATTATTGAGGATTTTACCATCTGATCCCATAGTGTGGCCTACCGCCAATCTAGGAATTATCGAATTTAGCCATCGACACACCACTGAAAGCGTTATAATTCAAAGTCCTTCGGGAATAGATCGGTTATCTGGTGTCTTGTTTGATATCAGTTTTGATATCACTCAGTGGTCAATCCTCAGACACCGATACACCCTCTATAAACCTATATAAACCTCTATAAATAGGTAAAATTAGGAGACAAATCACATCTGCAACACAAGTGATCCATGACCAATGACCAATAACACGCGAAGTATTGGTAAATTAGTTGTCTTAAAGATAGGAGATGGTTGTTTTGACAAAGGGTTTCCAGTCACTTTACAGATTTGGGAAGAGGGCAAAAGACCCTTGTTGGAAATCACTGGCAGGCTACCTCCTGCTCCTGAAATTCTGCAATCGTGCCAAAGTTGGACAACGAGTTATCACAGTTTGGGGTTACGTTCCCGTCTAGAAGCATCAGTGGTACAAGTGACGAATGTATCTAAACTGGAACGGTGCTACAATGCTGCCCAAGTCTTAGGCGATCGCTTAAATGCTTGGCTATCTTCAGAGCCATTTCGACCGATTAAGGAGAAATTACTCGAACAACTATCACCCTCCGATGAAATCCGTCTAATTATTCAAACCGAGAACAGTTGTTTACGGCGACTGCCCTGGCATCTGTGGGATTTTTGGGAACGCTATTCCAAGGCTGAAATTGCTTTAAGTGCCTTAAAGTTTGAACCAGCCAAGGGAAATCCCAAGCCCCACGCCAAGGTGAGAATTTTAGCAATTATTGGCAATAGTATTGGTATTGATACCGAAGCGGATCAGAAGTTGCTACAGCAATTACCTGATGCTCAGCTCACGTTCCTTATAGAACCCAAGCGCCAGCAAGTCCATGAAGCCCTTTGGGAGCAATCCTGGGATATCCTCTTTTTTGCTGGACATAGTTCCAGTAAAAACGATGGAGAGACGGGTCACATTTATATTAATAAAACCGATAGTTTAACCATTAATCAGTTAAAGTTTGGCTTAAACAGAGCAATTGTAAAAGGCTTAAAAATAGCGATTTTCAATTCTTGTGATGGCTTGGGTTTAGCCTCGAATCTGGCTAATTTATACATTCCCCAAATTATTGTGATGCGAGAACCGGTACCCGACCGGGTTTCACAGGAATTTTTGAAATATTTTTTAACCGCTTTTGCTGGGGGGCAGTCTTTCTATTTAGCAGTGCGGGAAGCTAGGGAACGATTACAAGGGATAGAAGATGAGTTTCCTTGTGCAACTTGGTTACCGATAATTTGTCAGAATCCCGCCGCCAAGCCACCGACTTGGGAAGAGTTGAGGGAAAGTGTTCCGGTACCACCTCCACCTCCACCTCCACCTCCACCTCCACCTCCAATCCCACCTCCAATCCCACCCCTGACCTTCGTCAAGGTATTAGTGAGCAGTTTGGTAATTACATGCTTTTTGGTAGTTATACAGCAGCTTAGTTTACTGCAAGGTTTGGAGTTGAAAGCCTTCGACCACCTGATGAATCGAAGACCAGCGGAGTTTCCCGATTCCCGTCTGATAGTGGTAGAGGTTACTGAAAAAGATATTAAAGCTCAGCAGTCGGATTTAAGACTAGGTACCTCCTTATCAGACCGATCACTCAAACAACTGTTAGAGATACTTAATTCCTCTCAAGCCAAAGTCATTGGCCTAGATATTCATCGTGATTTTTCTGTAGCGCCAGACTACCAAGATTTGGGAACGCTCCTACAGGAAAGCGAGAATTTGGTTGCAGTGTGCAAAGCCAGTAATGAAGACGATCCAGGAATTTCACCACCGCCAGAAGTTCCGAAACACAACTTGGGCTTTAGTGATGTTGTAGCTGACCGAGACGGGGTGATTCGTCGCCATCTGTTGGCCTTTAACCCTGATCCAACATCAGTTTGTAGTGCTTCTTATGCTCTGAGTACCCAGTTGGCCATGCGGTATCTAGTGGCACAGGACATCTTTCCCACGTACACCGATCAAGAATACTTACAGCTAGGTGATGTAGTCTTTACACCCTTAACCAAGCATACTGGCAGTTATCATAACCTGGATGATTGGGGACACCAAATCATGCTGAATTACCGTTTTCACAAATCTCCAGAGGATTTTGTTCACCAAGTCACTCTCTCTGAAGTTCTAAACGGTAAGATCAATCCTGATGCCTTCAAGGGAAGAATTGTTCTGATCGGCGTTACTGCTCCCAGCCGTGAGGATTATTTTTTTACACCCTATAGTAAAGGGAATGATATAGAGGATCAAACACCAGGGGTAATTCTCCATGCCCACATGGTAAGTCAGATTCTCAGTGCTGTTTTAGATCAGCGACCCCTGATACAAGATTGGCCCGCATGGGCTGAAGTAGTGTGGATTTGGGGTTGGTGCCTAACGGTTGGTCTGGTGTGTTGGCGCTGTAAATCATCCATACGTTTGGGTGTGTTGCTGTTGGCTCTATCGATTCTCTACGGGTCCTGCTTAGGTCTATTGAAACAAGGCTATTGGGTACCATTAGTCCCCTCAGCCTTGGCGGTGGTGGTTATTGGTGGTTTTATTGTTCTGTATGATAAACCTTCACCATATCCTCTAAAATTGGTCAATTGACACTCCCCGTCCTAAAGGAGCGGGGATTCTTCTCTCAACGACTCAGCTTGCTGAACCTGGTCGGAACCAAGAACAGTAGAGGCTAAATCTCCTGAAGCGTTCGGGTCGATGACCCAAGTTCCGACGTGCCCCGTCGTACTTATAGCTCTATTTCGGATATTAATGGCGGCATTGTGATCTCTGTCTAGTTCACATCCACATTCACAGACGTGAGTCCTAGTAGATAGAGATTTTTTGACAACTTCGCCACAGTCAGAACAATTTTGACTGGTGTAGGCAGGATTTACTGCAACAGTCACCCTGCCAAATTTAGTCCCAAAGTGCTCCAACCATTTCCTGAATTGATACCAACCTGCGTCGTTAATAGACTTGGCAAGGCAATGATTCTTGACTAAGTTCTTAACTCTTAAATCTTCGTAGGCGACCAAATCGTTAGATCGGATTACGCAACGTGCAAGTCTCTTTGCATGTTCCTCACGCTGCCTACTTATTTTAAGATGTTGTCTCCCCAGCCTATTAACCGCTTTCCTCCGGTTGGATGAGCCTTTCTTTTTCCGGGAAACCCGGCGTTGATAAAACTTTAAACGTCTTTCACCTTTTCTGTAAAATCGGGGATTAGGTTCAGAATGACCGTTGGAGTCTGTATAGAACTCTCTGAGCCCTACGTCTAATCCGATCATTTCGCCTGTGTGCTCCACTTCCTCTTTTACGTTGACTCCAACGCAAAATTGAACGTAGTACCCATCAGCTCGTTTGACTATCCGGACCCGATTGATTTGTTTTTTGTCGAAACGCCACAATTCCCAGGTACCTTTAAGCTTGAGTTTTCCGATCCCCTTCTTGTCCGTGAACGTTATAGACTTCTTGTCAGGGGATAACTTCCATCCTGATTTTTTATATTCGACAGAGCGAGCACGTTTTTGGAATTTAGGAAAACCCTTCTTCCCTGGAACTTTCTTCTTGCAGTTATCGTAGAAACGAACAATCGATGACCATGCCCTCTCAGAGGCAGCCTGACGGGCAGTAGAGTTCAGTTCATTGGCAAAAAGGAATTCTTTGGCAAGGATTTTAGAATACCTACTAAGGTCACTTTTTCCTTTCCCTTTGTTGTCTAACCACAAACGAATGCAACTGTTTCGAATAAATTTAACTGTCCGGATAGCCTCATCTATGGCTGAATATTGGGAGTCTTTACCTTTTGCTTTGAACTCTATAATAATCACCGAATATCGACCTAATTTTATATATTTTTATACTAACATAATTTTATAAAAATGTCAATTATGAGTTCAAAAAAAAGCCTTCCATTGTTCGCGCAGCGTGGCCATAGGCCAAGTTACCGTAAGATAGTGGAGCCTTTATGGTCGGCAGGCCGTGAAAAGGGTTAAGGCTATTGTTATAAGGCTCCACAATAAACAGGTTTCTATCCAGCGAAGGACGGGGCTTTAAACCCATTATTTTCGGTAAAAGATTTTCGAACCATTGATGGAAGACGACATCAGTTGTGGGTAGTATTACTTATAGTCATCATGAGAACAATGAATGGATACTTGGTTTAGCATGCTTTGGGGGATTTCGCACAACGGCATCGACAAGCCAAAACCTAGATCTTGAAGATCCCAAAAGGGTGCCTATCATCTTACTCGACCATTTGCCTTTGGGCTTATCTGTCAGCGATTTCAGCCAGGAGGGAAGATCACTCACTAAACCTCTTGCAAAAATATTTTGAGTTACAATAGAAATTTTTGGGAAAATTAGGTCTATTGTGTACTAGGCTTATATATAAAGAGAGTACAAAGCAAATTGGTTAGTCTTAAGCGTAGACTAAATCAAAAATCACTAAGCTTTCTATCATACCACGAAAGACTTTTGCAAGAGGTATACTATTGTGTCGAACAACCCTGGTGGTCTGGTGTGACTTCAAGTCTCTTGGCTGATCCGGATATCAATAGACTTTGCGGCAGTTGTCGGGAACAGCGAATCTGCGGATCACCGGAACAGTGGACAAGAATTGACGCAAACACTATCAAAAAAATACTTTTGCAAGAGGTCTAATACAGTACAGGAATTTTGCCAATTTGAACACCTATTGCCCAAAATGAGACTTGCTGGGTAGACCGAAGACTGATTGCGGAAGAAGTTGAAAGTTGATACCTTATAGCTTAAGGGGTTAGCTTGTCGTCAGTAAGCAGTCATAAAATTGGCTGATGGGTGATAGCTGATAGTAGAATAAAAGCTCAGTTGATGTCTGTTGGAATTATAAATACAAGGCAGCTCTGTCAAAATCGAAGATTGACCAATAAACCCGATTTTTCCCCATGTCTACTCCTTAGGCCTTTTGTATCCCTGCTCATAGGCAAAGCGCACCAATTGGCTACGATTATGTAGTTTCAACTTATGGAGTATGCTACTGAGGTGAGTCTGAACAGTACGAGGGCTGATAAATAGGCGATCGCTTATTTCTTTGTTGGTTAACCCCTGAATAACTTGCCAAAATACTCGTTCTTCTGCTGGTGTCAAGGGTAGAGGTTGAGGTTTTGCCCCTACCGGAGCAAAAGTCTTAGAATTCTCAACAGCTGTTGGTGTTGAGAATTGGTTAGCTAGATGGCCAGGAGCTATAGCAGTAGCTTGCTGCATCAACCGAACAATTTCAGCATGGATACGGTGCGAGCGCTCTAGCAGTGCTTCGATTTTTGCCTCTAGTTCTCTAGGCGCAACTGGTTTAGTTAAATAATCATCTGCTCCCATAGAATGACCATTAATACGGTCTTCTAATTCTGCTTTGCTAGACAAAAAAATAAATGGCATCAGCCTACCATTGGGAATGTTTCTCAGACGACGGCAAAACTCTAGACCATCCATTTCCGGCATAAGCACATCAGAAACTACCAAATCAGGTGGATTTTTGAGACAAGCTTCCAAGGCTTCAGTTCCCGAACACACTTGTTCTACCTGGTATCCCCGATGTTCCAGGTAGCGCTTCAAAAGAGTTAGCAGGGTTTTATCATCGTCAACAACTAAAATCTTTTTCATATTCTTTCTGGAGCCACCTTTTCTAAAAACACTCCTGCCAATTGGTCATGAATTGATGCTGCTGCCATCTGGCTGGAAGTCTATGAAAGGCCCACTGAGACAAACAATACACCATATCTTTTGAACGGAATTCGGTTGACCATAGGCAGCATCTATGCTAATAACACTGTAAGTTTCGGTGTTGAAGCCCTAACTATTGACACATCACCCAAGCAATTTTTTAGGAGCGATGGCGCTGCACAAAGCAGCCTTGGCTGACTGTTGTAAAACAGTTGAACACCTTCCTATTACAGGAGAACTTAAGCTATAGAACCCCTATTTCAGCATAAAGGCTGATTTCAAACAGTTGAGCCATGGTGTAATAACTTCATCAAAGCTTTGAACTTGAACTACGTTCACTCATGCTAATACCCAGAAATGGGAATTTTCGGGAAGAAAGATCAACAACTACCTGCTCTTTCTGCGACTCTTGCCCTGTCAAGTAGTAATAATCTTAATGAGAAGATTAACTAGGGTAGATTTTTTGCCATCCCCCTATGGATAGACTTTACCTCAACTACCATCTACCTGGGGTTGATCAGCAAAAAAGCTTAATGTCTCAAGCCCAGTGCAGGAGATCTGGTAGTTTTCTGACAATAGGTCTATTGCCAACTTCCATCTGACATTCATTGAAACTACTTTATGTACGATAAAATCTCCCCTTGCCAGACTGGTTCTGCCATTACCTACAAGGATGGTCAACCCATTGTTCCTGACAACCCAATTATTCCGTTTATTCGCGGAGATGGTACTGGTGTCGATATCTGGCCAGCTGCCCAGAAGGTAATTGATTCAGCAGTCCAATACGCCTATGGTGCCGATCGAAGCATCAGCTGGTTTAAAATCTACGCGGGTGACGAAGCTTGCGAAAAGTATGGTACTTATCAGTATTTACCCCAAGACACCCTCAATGCCATCAAAGAATACGGCATTGCTATCAAAGGACCCTTGACAACTCCCGTGGGTGGTGGTATACGCTCTCTAAATGTAGCCCTGCGGCAAATTAATGACCTCTATGCCTGTGTGCGTCCCTGTAAATACTACCCAGGAACCCCCTCTCCCCACAAAACTCCAGAGAAACTGGATGTGATTGTCTATCGGGAGAATACAGAAGATATCTACTTGGGTATTGAATGGCCCAAAGGAAGCGAAGTTGCTGAAAAATTGATTACTTTACTCAATCAGGATCTAATCCCAGCCACTCCAGAACATGGCAAAAAACAGATTCCCTTAGATGCTGGTATTGGGATTAAACCCATCAGTAAAACTGGCTCCCAGCGTTTAGTACGCCGCGCCATCCAACATGCCCTCAGGCTACCTAAGTCTAAGCAGATGGTGACTTTGGTACATAAGGGGAATATTATGAAGTACACCGAAGGCGCGTTCCGGGACTGGGGTTATGAACTAGCAACCACAGAGTTTCGAGCAGAATGTATAACTGAGCGGGAATCTTGGATTCTCAGCAACAAAGAGCAAAATCCTGATATTACCCTGGAAGAGAATGCTCGCGCGATTGAACCGGGTTATGATGCCTTGACCCCAGAAAAACAGGCGAAAGTGATCCAGGAAGTAGAAAATGTCCTTAATTCCATCTGGGACAGCCATGGGCAAGGTCAATGGCAAGATAAGGTGATGGTAAATGACCGGATTGCGGACAGCATTTTCCAACAAATCCAGACTCGACCAGCGGAATACTCTATTCTAGCCACAATGAATCTCAATGGTGATTACCTATCTGATGCTGCTGCTGCTATGGTTGGTGGATTAGGTATGGGTCCAGGAGCGAATATTGGTGACACCTGTGCGATTTTTGAAGCCACCCATGGCACAGCTCCCAAACATGCGGGTCTAGACCGGGTAAATCCAGGCTCTGTGATTTTATCAGGAGTGATGATGCTAGAGTATATGGGTTGGCAAGAAGCTGCTGATTTGATTAAGAAGGGGATATCAGATGCGATCGCTAACCGGGAAGTTACTTATGACCTAGCCCGGATGATGACTCCACCCGTAGAACCTCCCCTGAAGTGTTCTGAGTTTGCTGAGGCAATCATTAAATATTTTAGTTGACACTTGAGTGTCTTAAGTTGGTAACCCGATCAACAGAGGTTTTGAGCAAACTTGTTACGACAGGCCATGCCAGAAACTGGGTCGATTAACCGAACGTGCAAGTCTACATTTAAGGGCAATCCTTGGGAAAATTTGCCCTAAGCCCTTGGTTGCTGTCAAGCTTTCAGGTTAGGACGAGTCGATTAACCAAAATCTACTAAGGGATAATCTCCCCGTATGGGAGACCGGGGAATTTCAAGGATTGGAAATGATAATTTTAGGTCGCCTAAGCTGACTTGGTTCAAGCTTAGACTTTAAGCGAGGCTGATTGAAAAACTGATTTTGACTAGTAGACTGGGTAGAAAATTGCTCCAATTTACTAGTTCCTTGTGGTGCTACTGGTGTAAGCGGTGCTGCCGTTGGTACACCGGTAGTTTGCCGGAATGGAGTAGAGTAGGTGTTGGAATTGATAGAAACTGTAGGTGTTGTCGGAAAAGTTCTATCGTTCCTTGTTCGAGGTAAATTGACTCCAGGATAATTAATTTGTCCCGAAAAAAGAGCGGTTGTCGGTGTGGTCGAGAAAGTCCTGTTACCGGTTACACCTGGTCTTATTGCTCCAGGATAGGTAATTTGTCCTGGATAGGAGGGAGTCGGTAATGCTTGATTCCCAGTTGCCCTCAACGGTATTCCCCCCCTAGCTTTGATTTCCTGAGTTCCTGAGTTCCCTTGTTGCTGAAGTGCCCTGTTTCCATAGGAGATGTTTGAAGGCAAGATGTGAGCAGGTAGTTGAGGTTTGCTATTAGTGGTAGCAGACTTAGCAGCATTCAGCCTATTCAAGGCTTCCTGTAAAGGGCTGACTGGTAACTCTGCTGGATTAGTGTAGAGGGAATTGGGGGAACCCAACCCCAAGACAGAATTAGTCTGGTTCAGTGTGCTTGAGGATAAAGATCTCTGATTAACAGAGTTAGGATTGGTCAGTAAGCCACTCCCAGGAACGGGAGGGATATTAAACAAATCGTTTGTAGATGTAGCAAACGGATGTCTGGCTTTTGAGGACTGCTGAGGTTGGACGTTTGGGGTTAGCAAAGGTGATTTTGCTTGGGAGTTAGCTTTTGTCTGCTGAATAACTTGAGTAAATAACCCTTCTGAATTTTTGGTTTTAGACTTTTTGGCTTTCTTGGTTTGCTGTGGTGGTACTGATATAGCACTTAGGGCTTCGAGCTCTGCTAATAGCACGGCAGAATTATCAATATCAGCCAACCTTGCCGCTAGTTCATCATCTTCAGAAGACAGGGTTGGTTCAACGGTGGGAGTATCAGTTTCAGCCACTTGATTGATCCCAATTGCCCTTAACAATTCTGGATGGTTCCAGTATTCCCGGAGAAACCACAACATTAGGGATAACAAGACAGCTGCTCCCCAAAATGCTGGTCGTCCCAAAGGTTGTAGTTGAGCTTTCCAATAGCGGAGGTAGGCAGGAGGTTGATGACGAGAAGACATGGCACGTTTCAACGATGTTAGACATTTCAGCTTCGCTGTAACTTGATGCTAGCCTCTAATCAACCGATTCAGGTTTACAATTAGCAATTTACAATTAGCAATTTACAATTAGCAATTTACAATTAGCAACAATAACCACCTGTCTATCTAGCCTACTTATCGCGCAGCTCTATATAACAACAATCCTCCAGCACCTAGTCCAAATAAATTGGGCAACCAGGCTGCCATAACAGGAGAGAAAATGTTAACTAGACCTAGGGCATTGGTGATAAACCCTAATAAGTAGTAAGAAAAAATTACTAAAACACTAATTCCGAAACTGGTTGCTTTACCTGTACGTTGAGGACGAGTTCCCAAGGAAGCTCCCACTAAACCAAAAACTAGACAAACAAAGGGAAAAGAAATTTTTTGTTGAATTCTGATCCTAAGTTTACGAATTTTTTTAGCATTACCACTATGGCGTAATACCTCCAAACGCTCTAGAGACTGAGCAATGTTCATTTCACCATAGTCACGATTTTTTTTTGCCAAATCCAAAGGTGTTCTAGGAAGTTGTAGCTTTTGTTTTTGAAATCTGAGGATATTGCGGTAAGAAGCATCGGGAGATATAATATAGATGGTGCCATCTAGAAAATCCCAGAGATTTTCAGTTGGGTTCCAAACGGCAGATTGAGAGGTGACAATTTGTTCTAGACCGGTCTGAGAAAAGTCTAAAATTGTCAAGCCTCTCATCTGCTTACCATCAAATTGCTCGGCGTAGAACCAACGCTTAATTTTGTTAACTTTTTTGCCATTGGGTAGCTTTACTTTTTGATATTCGGGATAAAAGATGTTCCTTTCCTGAAAGGATGGTCTTTCTTTTTTAAGCGCTTTGTCTAAGGTGATTTTGGACTGGTAGTTAGCCGCAGGAACCACTAATTCATTAAATACAAATGTCAGACTTGTAACGAGCAAACTCACCACTACAGCAGGTATTACCAGTCGGTAGATACTTACCCCAAAGCTGCGCATGGCAATCAACTCACTATCGCTGCTGAGGCGAGAGTATGCCATCAGAGCAGCTAGGAGCATCGACATTGGTAAAGCATAGGAAATAAACTGGGGTATCTGCAACAGTAGCACTTGAAGTGCAATTCCCAGTGGTAATCCTGCTTCAGTAACTTTGCGAACCAACTCAAATAGGGTTCCAATAGCTACACCCAGTGATGAAAAAGCACCAATACCAAACAGCAGTGGTGGGATTAGCTCAAATACGATGTAGCGATCCATCACTGATAAGCCAGGCATTAGTGCAATGATGGACTTGGATTTACCAAATTTCATCTGTCCGCCTCCCGGTCGTCTCCCGCTATAATCTTTGATTTAGCGGTGAGACTTGCCATATAAACACCTGGGGTTACCCCAGGTGACAGGCACTCAGGAAAGGGAGGACAGGCTTTAATTTGTATAGGCATAACCATCCTTCCTGTGAATAAATTGACAATACTTGTGACTGATTCCTTGCACCAGTCCTGATTTAGTTGAGATATTGAAATATCCTGATTTTCGAGTTGCAACTCGTCCAACGTAGGTACCGATTTTCTTGCCTTTAGTTACCACAGCTCGGACAATATCACCCGTTTGAAAGCCTTTGTGAATTTTAGTTCTTGAACAGTGACGGACAGGGAATCCATACTTGTTGGTTCGACAAAGCTGACGAGTTCCGTGACCTTTGGCAGTAATCAGCAAAGGATGGGTTACTTCAATGATCAATGTTTCAACTTTCCCGACATTTGCTGCGTCTAGCCAATGAGTTTTTGGCAGGTTTTGACGGCATCTATTGAATTTAGTCAATCCGCCGCTGCCAACCTCGACTGGTATTCCAGTTGACTTTAGATCGTGGTATAATTTCCAGCGAGTTGTATTAACAGAAGCTGCGTCAGCCAGAGGGCGTCTCGCTTGACTCAATACACGCTTCAAGACACTAGGCTTATTAGACAGGAAAAGCTCAATATCTTGATTAGACTTAGCTTGATTGCATGGGTGACACGCAATAGCTAAGTTAGAAACCCGATCGCGTAGCGTGGCCAAAGGCCAATCGGAACCGCCTTTAGACTTGGGTTTGATATGCTCAATTTCTAACTGAGTACCTGTTGCCCCACAATAAGCGCATTTACGATTCCATTTTTCAAGTAAATATTCCCGAAGTTCGTAACCGTAAAGTGTGCCCTGCTGATACTCTATCCCAGATATTTCAGGATTTTGTAGTTTTTGAGTGTCAAATCTAACTAGCTCTTGAGAGATACCAGTCACAGGACATACTCTAGTCAGCTTTTCAACCCAAGTTAAAATGTTTTTAACTCTAGACATCAGGCTAGGAGCTAACCAACCTTTTGATCTAGTTCTATTAAGAAATCTGGGCTTACGATATCGAGTTTTACGATTGCGTCGGGCACGCCTTAATTGCCTACGAGAAGTTAGTGCGTCTCGAATTTGAAAGCCTCTGTGGGTAAGCTCTGCTCCCCAAACCACTCGATTTCCTTGGACGATAGCTAAACCACTTGTTTTTGCCCCAGGATCTATTTTGATTTGTGACCCGTGAGTTATAGGTTCTTTTATTTCCTCTGTCAAGATTATAGTAAACGGGTAACGACGATAGACTTTAGCCTTACCTGTTGAAAGTAGAATCCTAGCTCTTGCTGGTCTACATGGATCTAAAGGTTGTCGATTTTTGTTGAGCACAAATACACGCATAACTGTGTTTCCTCCTATTGCTAGGGTAAAGTTAGCTTAGTCAAAGTTATTTCTCGGTACTTTCCCAGCTACACTGGCTTAACTCAATTACACCTGTTTAATAACTGGGTTCTAGAGCTGGGGACTAGCTACGCATCCCCAGGTAGGAACTTGAACACTTAGAAATAACGTAGTTCTTATAGAACTTAGACTGGTAAACTTTGAGCTTAAAAGCTCCCGCTATACTCGCGTTGTGAGTTAGCGGTGAGTTGTTTACGATTTGCTAATCACTAAATTAATTTTTAATAGCTTCTGTTATCGTTGAAACCCTGTCCCTAAGTAATACTTACGTACTAGAGGATTATCATAAAGTTCTTCAGCACTTCCGGCAGCCAGGATTTGTCCTTCTCGCATAATGTAGGCGCGGTCAGTAATCGCTAGGGTTTCTCTTACATTGTGGTCAGTCACCAGAATTCCCATTTGGCGATCGCGTAATCGAGCCATAATTTTTTGAATCTCTGAGACAGCAATGGGATCGACACCAGCAAATGGCTCATCCAAGAATAAGAACTTCGGTCCAAGTGAACCAACAGCTAACGCTCTTGCCAGTTCTGTTCGACGTCTTTCTCCTCCAGAGACTTGATTACCTAAGGTATTGGCGACTTTTTCCAAACGAAACTCTTGGAGTAAGTAATGCATTCTTAATCGCCACTCACCACGAGGCACACCAGTTTGTTCTAAGACTAATTGAATATTGTCCCGAACACTAAGGTGGCGGAAGATACTCGCTTCCTGAGCCAGGTAACCAATACCTAGCTGGGCTCGCCGATTGATCGGCATGGCAGTGATATCTTGATCATCTAGCCAAACTGTACCCAGATTAGGTTTTTCTAGACCAGTGGCAATGTAAAAGGTTGTAGTTTTACCAGCACCATTAGGACCAAGCAACCCTACAACTTCCCCTTGGGCAACGGAAAGATTAACGCGACTTACAACACTGCGCCTGCCATAGGACTTATGGATATTATCTAATAATATTTTCACAGATAGCACCTTTAATCAGTCATTAGTCAATAGTCCATAATCCTTATATCCTTAGGAATTGACCAATGACCAGGAAATGACCATAAGTGGTTGCAGGCTATTCTATCAATTAAGAGCTAGTTTTTAAGCCATAATGGCTGATGGTAGGGGTTGATTTAGCTAGGGAAGCCCTGGAGCCGGTGATGTGGTGCTGTCTGAGTCAGTAACGATGTAAATTGATTCTACCTGTTGGTTCTGTTGAGGCAGGGCTACAAAGCGTCCTTCATCAATCAAATAGGTAATGGTTTCACCCTGAATACTATTGCCCTCCTGCAACACAAAAACATTGCCATTGAGAACCAGACGGCGCTCACGGCTAAAGTATTGGGCTTGGGCTGCAGTTGCTTGTATTTGGCGAGCGGGATAGTTAATTTGGACATTGCCACGGGCTGTGACTACGCCAGTTTTGGAGTTAGCTTCCTGGACATCAGAGCGAACCGTCAAGGCACTTCCATCAGCAGCTGATGGTTTATTTTGGGCTTGTGCTTGGGGGATGTTAAGGAAAGTTGGTAATGCGATCGCACCTACCAAGGTAACTGGCAAGAATAATCTTAGACCTAGATTATGCCTTAATCGGTTAGTATATTTAAGGTCGGACTTCATGCTGTTGTGTGTGATGACTGATATCGAATACCAATAAGCTGTTCTGCCTACTAGTTTAAGCAAATCCAGCCATAGCTTGGGAATGAAAATGGGCTTTTTGCTCTAAGGCAAGTGTTTTAGTTTTGACGACTAGGCACCAACAAAGTTTCTCATCCCTTCAAAGCATGTCCTAAGAACTAATGGTTAACAAGTTAATGGTTAACCATCAATTCCCTTAAGTTTTGGAAAACCCCTAACCCCTTCGGCACCAACTACAACATCATTGCTGTCAGCCGCCTCTAACTGTCTAACAAAATCAGCAACTTGCTCTGAGCCGACGTTTTGCAATGCCTCTAGGAGATTAACACTTTGAGATAGTAGCTCAGTGACATCAATCCCCCCATAGTCTGGTTGATAGTTACTGAGACGTCCGATCCCTTCACCGAGTAATACCACTGCACCACGCCAGTTGAGATTACCTAGGTGGTAGCAGGCAACAGCCATTTGTAAAATGCCTTGATAAAACCGCTTTTGCGGCTCAACTGCTTCTATCCATAAAGCTTCAAGGGTGTCGTGACAAGCGTAAAACTCTTGCTGATTAAATTGATCGACACCCTGCCAAAATTCTTCAGGTAGTACTATGGCTGTCATGCCATGCTATCTCGCGCAGCTTTAATTTCCTCTAGGGAAATTTCTTGCTTATCACCGGCAAAATCGTTATCCGGGGTTAAAAATAACATACAGTGGCACTCCTTGCGTTCCCGCATGGGGACACAAGGGCAATTCCAGAAGGTAGCTTTCACCTCTGCTTCTTTGTCTTCATAATGGCGGCAAGGGCATAAGGGAGCACCGAGTTCTTCTTTGTTTTTGGCAAGTCCCTCAATAACCACAGCAGTTACGCTTGGGTCAACACAGAAGTAAGTGTCAGTACGCTGAGCATAAGTCTGAGCAAAGTTTTGCATCGCCTCCAGTTTACTATCACTGGCTTGATTAGCTATTGGTGATGTAGTCATTTAGGAAAATTGACTTGTGAAACAGTTTTTAGCATTGTATCGTACTGTCTTAAACGTAAATCGGATAGTTGTTGATCGTTGGGATACCGATACATAGTGTAGGATAATTGTTTTGATGGGGTTGAATTGGTGTTAAGACATACCAAAACCCTCTGCTTTACCCTAAATCAGCAGACATGACTGCAAAAAACCTGACCTTACCTCTGTTAATAATCCGTTGCGTTCCACAGCTTATTTGCTATCGTATCGGTTGCTGTAACTGGGGTTTTAGGGGCTCAGTCGTATTAATTACAATTCCCAAACTATCGCGCTTAAGTTGTTGGACTGGCTTCCCCACGGATACATCTTTTGGCCAAAGTAAGCAACGACTTCCAGGGGGTAGGGAGTTAAGACTAACAGGATTTTGAGTCAGCCAGATCAAGGGTAGGTAGGGGGGTAGGTAGGGTTGCTCTTCGGCTTTGCCATCAACTCCGGCTTGGGTGGCAGCAAGGGCTTCTAACACTACTGAGTTACCGTGCAATAACCCTGTTATCGGTGTCCATAATTTGACATTTGGCTGAGTCCGACAAGCATAGGAGTACATAGAAGCAGCAGCAATCACGGCTTGTTCAAAGTCTTCGGGATGCCATTGACTGGAGCTATCGAGGCAGATGATAATTTCTTGAGAACCAGTTAATACTTCTAACTCCCGTACCAGTAATTCACCGTAACGAGCACTGGTGCGCCAGTGAATCAGACGGGTAGGGTCACCAACTCGGTAAGGTCGTAGTGCTTTGGTGAGGTCTTGGCTAACTGATTGAGACTTGCGATCGCTTTGGACTTGCATACTCTCCTCTTGACCGATTTCATCCACTAGGGGACAGCGAGTAAGGGGCAGTACAGTGGGATAAACTACTGCCCTAGCGCTGACATATCGACGGCGACGGCACCAAAATAATCCCAAGGGTGTGGCAGTTCTCAATTGTACCTGGTGCCACCGATAGACTCCTCGTTTGGGGGTGGGATGGTAATAAACCCAGCGATGGACACTTTGGGCTGGAATATTGGCTACTGGGGTTTTGGTCATTGCTCCCAGTTCCGGTGGGAGCATATCCTGAATTTGTAATAGGGTTTGAGGCCGGAGGGTGGGGTTTTCGATTTCTAGTTCAATGGTTAACTGGTCTCCCACACTGACCGGTGAGATCGGACGTCGGCGTACTGATAGATGGTTAAGCGATCGCATTGGCAAGATAGCGGCAATTACCAGTAGGGCAAAAATAATCGCACTGATCACATAGAGCCATCCTGCCATGGTATTGGTGGCAGCGCCAAAGAAACAGATGGCAATAACTGCTAAAAGCAAACCTCCATAGGCGGGATTAACCCAGTTGCTTTCTAACCATTCGGTAGTGTGTTTGATAACGCTCATGTTGATTGTCTGGTTACAGTTATTCAACCCTCAACTTGTTCTAGTACCTGTTCTACACTCAAGCTCAGGGCTTCTGCTACCTGTTCCACTGTTAGTCCCATCTTCAGGAAACGGGGCACAGCCTCGAAGATTGCCTGTTCAGCTTTTTGAGCTCGTGCATGTTCTACTTCCGCCCGCTCATTACCAATCAGCAATAGATTACCTTGGTTATCCCACCACCTTAACCAGAGTTGGTTTTGATTTTGATAGGTTCCCTGCCACAGTCCCAATTCGATTCCTAATGGTTCAATGGGATAATGACCTCGCTGGTTGGGCTTCATTTTGTGATAGAAACCTTTAAGGAATTCATAGACCTCCAAGTTACCGGTTTTGATTTCATAGATGCCGTAATAGGCAATGCGTATAATCTGCTCATAAACCCAAAATTTGCCTGGTTTAGTGACTTTTCCTTCCTCACTTCGGGATAGAGGAGTTTGGTCTCGTTCTTCTTCCCCGTTCCCACTGGCAAATTCAAGAGCAATTAAAGGAGCGATATATTCTCGCCATATAACGTAGGAACGGCGAATTTCACCATCTAACTTAGGGGGAACGTTGGGAACATAAAACCAGTCAGGAGCTTCTGCTCCTTTTTCGGGTGGGTCAGTTTCTCGCCAATATATACCACAGTCTTGTCCAATGGCATAGTGTCCATCGGGATGAATTTGCTCTAAAACTGGTCCAATGGAATCTGTAAGTAAGATGCTTTGGGGGTGTTCCTGAAAATTCTTCACAAAACTTCCATCTGATTCTGGTAGTTGGGTGTGATCTGGGAAAGGAGGAGGTAAAACAACCGGGTCAATACTTTGAGTCATGGTTTCTTGATCGGCTTCTACTGGGGGTATAGATTTATTTTTGCAGAATTTTTGCGCTCGTCAGGACTTAATATAATTTCCAATTATCTCCCTTAAAAATACCTACAAAATTTTGCGCCCAGTCAAAAGTCCCCGCACTTCCAACATGGCAGAATAAGTAGGCAAAATATGAAGGGTTTCGTCAGCTGGAGTTTCGTCCAAAGCGGTAGCGATCGCGTCTGATAAATCTTCTTTAATAATCAATTGGCAATTAGTCTGGTCTTGATTCTGGTCTTGATTCTGGCTGTATTGTAGACGGAGTGCCATATCATAAACGCGATCGCCACTGACTACTACAGTTCCCCCTGAGTTCACTAATTTCTCTGTATCCACATCCCAAATCCAAGACACATCTGTGCCATCGGGGGTTCGGTCATTGAGTACCACTAGCTTAGTGGATGCTCCACCTTGTTTTTGCAAGTCATTTACAGCCCGAATCGTTTCATTCATCCCTACTGGATTTTTGGATAACAGAATCCGAACCCGCTTCCCATCCACAACTAATTCTTCTGCTCGTCCAAAGGCAGCGCGGAAGCTTTTAATACTGTTGTAGATGGTATCCCGGTCAATTCCCATCTCTATGGCTAGTAATCCCGCTGCCAATGTATTGTATTTGTTATAGATACCAATTAATATTTGTGGCCACTGGCTACTATTGACTCCGAGTTGAGGTTTACTAAAGCCACATTGAGGACAGTGATAGTCTCCTAGATGGGACAGATAAACACCCTCATAGTCCAGGGGATGTCCACAACTTGGGCAGTAAATTGAGTCAACGGCATGGGGAATTTCATCAAGATAGACATCTGGCTCACTTAACCCAAAGAAAAGGACTCTTTGGGGTAACTGTTGACCGAGGTAAGCAAGGGTAGGGTCATCGCCGTTTAAAACCACAACGGTTTCCTCAGGTAACGGAGCGATCGCATTTTGCCAGCGACGGCTAATGGTATCCACTTCCCCATAACGATCCAGCTGGTCACGAAACAGGTTTAAGCCCAAAATAAACTTAGGCTGACAATCAAGCAATACCAAGGGCAGTACATTTTCATCCACTTCCAAAAGGGCGTAGTCAGCATCCAACTGACCAATGCCATTGGTATGAACTAGGAGTGCTGTCACTAAGCCATTAATCAAATTTGCCCCAGTACTATTGTGAGCAACTTGCCAACCAAGGTCTTCCAGGATAGTGCATAGAAGTAGAGAGGTGGTAGTTTTACCGTTAGTACCAACAATTAGAATCACACCTCGTCTGACCTGAGCCAAGAGTAAGGGAAGCACTTGAGGCTGGAGACGACGGGCAATTGCTCCAGGCAGAACACTTGCTGCCCCTAGGTTTAATAACCGAACCAGAGCGGTGACGGTTTTGGCAATGCCTACGGATAACCCTAATCGTAATCTATCGATAATTGATCTAGTCACGGGATGAAAGCTAAAAGTTGTTCGTGGATGAAAGAGTCGCAACAGAAAATGAACGCATCAGAATCGAAATTTCCGATGAAAGCTAAAAACCTACCATTGATTAAGAGGTGCGACCCGTGGCGAATTTAATTCTTAACGCGGAAAGCGCACCTAAGAGGATAATTAGGGAAGATTTCACGCCCACCACAGCGCAAGTCCTTCACTGTGTCCTTCATGCAATAGTGCTGCATCGTTCATCTTTGATACTTAATAGGCAATGCTACCAGTTCAAGAAGCAGAGTCAATCATTCTCAATTTGGTTCAACCCTTTGACCCACGGCTGGAAACACAGGTGGTAGAGCTATCCGCTGCCACTAATAGAATTCTGGCAGCAACAGTGACCAGTAACTTAGATTTTCCCCACTGGGATAATTCAGCCATGGATGGGTATGCCGTGCATTATAGCGATGTCCAATCCTGCAATCGCGAACAACCAGTAGTTTTGACTATTGTCGAAGAAATCCCTGCTGGATATCAACCCCAATGTGAAGTCAAACCCGGACAAGCGTCACGGATTTTTACTGGAGGTTGTATGCCAAAAGGAGCTGATACGGTGGTTATCCAAGAAAACACCAAACTCCAGGATAACCAGGTGGTGATTTTGGAGGCTCCCCAACCCCAAGCCTTTGTCCGTCATCGGGCATCTTTTTACCAAGCCCAAACAAGTCTTATGAAACCAGGCATTAGGCTTGGTGCTCCAGAAATTGCCGTCTTAGCTGCAGCTCAGTGTAACCAATTGACAGTGTATCGGCGTCCTCGGGTGGCAATTTTTTCCACTGGCAACGAGCTAGTAACCCCTGACCAACCCCTAAAACCTGGTCAAATTGTGGATTCTAATCAGTATGCCTTGGCTACCTTTGTCTCCCTCTTGGGAGGAGTACCCATACCTATGGGGATTGTGCGCGATCAGCCAGACGATCTAAAAAATGCGATCGCAAACGCTATATCCCAAGCAGATATGGTTCTATCTACTGGCGGTGTATCAGTGGGAGATTATGATTATGTAGACCAAATCTTAGCCCAGCTCGGGGCAGAGATTCACATCCACTCGGTTGCCGTTAAACCCGGTAAACCCCTAACAGTTGCTACCTTTACCTCCCCCTTGCCTAATTCCCCAGAAGAAAGTGATCTTTCTACTACTCCCTCCTGTTCAAAACGTCCAGTACTTTACTTTGGTCTACCTGGGAATCCCGTTTCAGCACTAGTCAGTTGTTGGCGGTTTGTTAAACCAGCACTGTTAAAACTATCTGGTTTACCGGAGGAAGTTTCGAAACCAATTTTTGTCAAAGCGATCGCATCTAATGACTTACATGCCGGTGGACGCCGGGAAACTTACCTGTGGGGACAACTGTGTTTAGATGCAGCTGGTGCCTACGAATTTCATCTGGCCAGTGGTAGTCATAGTTCTGGTAATTTGATTAATCTTGCTTATACCAATGGTCTAGCGTTGGTGCCAATTGGTAAAACCTTGATTCGGGCTGGTGAATCAGTATTAGTCTTACAGGTAGGGGAAGGTTTAGCTAGGGCAAAAGGTAATATCAAATCCGGTTGAATAAGCATACTTCCTGTTTAGGCGAGCAGGGGAGCAGGGGAACAGGGAGAGAAAGATTTTGTCTGGATATCGTAAATGTGGACAATTATCTGGATTTGATATAAAAGGTAAAAGCCATGGAAGCAAGCATCTTTAATTTATAACCAGAAACTGGGTTTTAAGGGTCTTGGTGCGTAAGTCCTGTTGGCTAACGGTGTCACCCCAAGCTCCCCACACCCGGTTAACCGGTCACCCACCCCATCACCCTATACCCGTAGTAAAGCCGGATTTTTGGTTTCACTGGGTAAGTCTTAAAATAGATAGAGTAGTCTTGGAAACCAGGTTACTGGTCAGTAGCGCCTATCGATACTATCTACGGTAATCTTCAAGGTCTTAAGCCTAGCCAGCTCAAGCAACTAAAACGGCTGTATCACCAACGCTTACCCAGCGATAACTTGACTACGCCGGAGTTTGCTCAACGTGTTGCGGCCATTAGCACAGACATCCAACAGCCCCTATGCACCTACATCAATCGCCGGGGACAAGTGATTCGTGTGGCTGTAGGTACCCCTACTCAGACCAAAATTCCTCCCCTGGAATTGCCCCGTTACGGTGCTGAACGATTGTGCGGGATTCGCTGTATCGCCACTCAGCTCAAATCAGAAATCCCCAGAGAATCTACCCTCACGGCTATGGCAATTCAGCGATTGGATGCATTGGTGGTACTTACAATTACTGGGTCAGGTATGATCAGGCGGGGTGGTGGAGCAACAGGTTATATCAAAGAAACCTATCTCGCACATTTACTCCCTCCTAGTAACTCAGAAGGAAACAATAAGGTAGACTCTCAACTTTTAAATTGGAGTGTATCATCACCCATGAGTCTGGATATTCTGAGCAAGCAGGATTTCCAGGAATTGGTCGAAGAGCTAGAAGCTGAGTTTCGACGGCAATTTGTGGCTCAGCAAGTTGATGTTGACCAAGATAGGGTGCTGATTATAGGGTTAATGACTGAAAAAATCAGCCCAGAGCGATTTGAAGATGGCTTAGCAGAAATTGGGCGGTTGGTGGAAACCGCTGGTGGAGAAGTATTAGGGGTAATCCAGCAAAAGCGATCGCATCCCCATCCCCAAACAGTAGTTGGTAGCGGTAAGGTAGAGGAAATTGCTCTGACTACCCAAACTCTAGCCGCTAATCTGGTAGTATTTGACCGCGACCTATCACCAGCACAAGCTCGCAACCTAGAATCCCAAATTGGTGTTCGAGTTGTAGACCGTACTGAAGTGATTCTCGATATTTTCGCCCAACGAGCTCAATCCCGTGCTGGTAAATTGCAGGTGGAACTGGCACAACTAGAATATATGTTGCCTCGCCTTACTGGTCGGGGTCAGGCGATGTCCCGGTTAGGGGGTGGCATTGGTACTCGTGGTCCCGGTGAAACCAAACTGGAAACCGAACGCCGCTCCATTCAGCGTCGAATTACCCGACTTCAACAAGAAGTAAACCAATTACAGGCTCATCGGTCAAGGTTAAGGCAGCGGCGTCAGCAACAGGATGTTCCGACAGTGGCGGTCGTTGGTTATACAAATGCCGGCAAATCTACCCTGTTGAATACCCTAACCAATGCTGAGGTTTATACCGCTGACCAGTTATTTGCTACCCTTGACCCCACCACACGACGCTTACCTATTGTTGACTCAGTAACGGGTAAGTCTGGCGCTATGCTATTGATCGATACGGTAGGGTTTATTCACGAGTTACCCCCACCCTTAGTAGATTCATTTCGGGCTACCCTCGAAGAAGTAACAGAAGCAGATGCTTTGCTGCATTTAGTGGATTTATCCCATTCAGCTTGGGCTAGTCACATTCGTTCTGTAATGGGAATTCTAAGGGATATGCCCATTACACCAGGACCGATTTTAGTGGTATTTAATAAAATTGACCAAGTAGATAGTGATACCCTAGCGTTAGCGAAAGAAGAATTTCCTCAAGGAGTGTTTATTTCTGCTAGTAAACGTCTTGGACTGGAGACATTGCGTCAGAAACTAGTTGAGTTAGTTCACTATGCGATCGCAACTCAATAAACTGACTCAGGGTCATGAAAAATTCACCAAAATCGGGATTTAGCTACTTTTAAATAAGTAGTATTATTGCAGTTTTATTTCTTGCTATAGCAGTCCTATATGATTCGTGAAATATATTTGCCAAAGTGTTCGCGATAGCGTCGGCCTCGCCGAATCGCTAAAAGCATTGCCCAGCAATAATCCCAGATTTTGCTGATTTTACAAGCGATGCAGCGCGGTCTTGGGGGAAACCCCCATGAGCGACTGCATCAAGACAATGATTTAGGATTGCTATAGGAGTGGATTTTACTAACGTTTCTAACTACTTCTAAAGGAGTACCACTATGGGACAAAGACTTAATCAAATGGATTAGCTTCATAAAAAATTCACATCTGTAAGCTAATAGATAGGGATAATTTAATTGTTAAAATCAAAACCAACTTCAAAGTTTGATGCTTCGTTCTGGGGACGCCGATATCCTAAATTTCCTTGAACAAATCCAGTTGGCTCGCAACGTACCCATTGGCTTAAGGTGCTATCGTCTGCGAACTATGTGTATGCATTTTGGCCGCTGGTTAAACTTAGAACCAGAAGCAATGCGTCAGCTGGTTTTTTTGTGCTATTGCCACGGTTTAGGGAAAATTAGCATTCCCGATCAGATCCTGTTCAAAACAGGACCGCTGACAGAAAAGGAGTGGACAAAAGTTAAGGAGTATCCTGAAGTTTCAGAACTGATTTGTAACCAGTATCCGCTCCTGAAGGAGTTTGCATTCTTAGTGCGTACCCACCAAGAGAGGCTGAATGGCACTGGTTATCCGGATGGGTTGCGTGGTGAGAAAATTCCTTACATTGTTCAGGTCTTTCAGCTGGTGAATGCGGCAGATGCTATCATCAGCAAGCGGCTATATCGTAACCGTAGTGATCCCCCAGGCATTCGCCCCTACTGGAAACAGGCGGTAGCAGAAATTACCAAAGAAATAAACGTTGGTGCAAGAGATCCAGAACTCTGTGAAAAGTTTTTCCGCTTTCTTGAACTGTACTATCGAGGCGGTGGTTGAAGGTTAAATGTCAAAGGGTTAAAGTTGAAGGTTTAAAGTTTAACCAAAAAAGAGTTGACTAGTTGGTTTCACCTTTTTCTTTCTTAAGCTATTGCCAACAGGTCTTACAATTACGAAGTATCTCATCAATGCCTGCTTCAATGGTTATAGAAATCCGCTGACTAAAGTTGTCGCAGCATGGGTGCTTTTTACCTTATTTTTGATGATTAAACGGTCAATTGTATTTCTGTATAAAAGCAGTAAATCTCCTCATTTTTAAATATAAATTCAGGTAAATTTTGCCAAACTTTATCCTTCATCCTTTATTTTTCATCCTTGATGAAACCCTACAAGGAAAGCCTACGGCGAACATCCTTCATCCTGACCCAGTTTCAACTGCTTCAAGTGATACACCCTAGCGGTATCAGTGAGGTTATATTGTAAAGGGGTGATGGTAATGTAGTTGTTGCGAATTGCCTGAACATCAGTAGGGATATCTTGAGGTAAGTGAATATGATCGGGTTGTTCCACATCCTCAATAACTTCACCAGCTAACCAGTAATAGATTTTACCTCGGGGATCAACTCGTTTCTCAAAATTCTCGATATAACGACGAATCCCTTGACGGGTGATGGCAATACCAGCTATTTCTGAGAGCTTAACAGCTGGCACGTTCACATTGAGTAATGTTGTTTTTGCTAAAGGTTGCTCTGACAGCTGATTTAGGAGAGTTTTCGCAAATGAAGCCGCTACTTGAAACTCCTTTGAGGTGTAGGTAGCTAGACTGAAGGCAATGCTGGGAATCCCTCCGATTAACCCTTCCATAGCGGCTGAAACAGTGCCAGAGTAGAGGACATCAGTACCCAGGTTAGAGCCGTGGTTAATCCCAGAAAGCACTAAATCTGGTGCGCTATCCATTAATGCCCACAAAGCCAGCTTTACACAGTCTGAAGGGGTTCCAGAACAAGACCAAGCAGTAACTTTGGGATGAAAGATGTTATCTATAACTTCAGCACGGATCGGCTCATGGAGAGTCAAACCGTGACCAGTTGCTGATCGCTCTCGGTCAGGACATACTACGGTAACATTATGCCCCGCTTCAGCGAGGGTGTTGGCAAGGGTACGTACACCAAGGGCAAAAATACCATCATCGTTGCTGATGAGCAATTTCATGAGATAGGATACTGCAGCCAAAGATAAAAGTCGCTGTTCGATTTTAATCTGAAATTGATATACTCTAAGACCGTTTACCCCACTCAGCTGACAATTTTTTCAGTAAAATGAAACAGTCCTGCATAAATGACAGGGGTTTCCGGTTCTTCTCTTAATAACCTAAAATTACTGATGACAAGCCTCAACGAGATTGAGACCCAACTAGCTACACTCAAAGAAGAAGCAACCATTGCGATCGCTTCTGCTGATACCTTGGAAAACTTGGAACAGTTGCGCATTAATTACCTAGGCAAGAAAGGGCAACTGTCTCAGATATTGCGGGGAATGGGTAAGTTAGCACCAGCAGACCGACCTCAGATTGGTGCGATCGCAAATGTTGTCAAAGAAACCCTCCAGCAGAACCTAGAGCAGAGGCGGCAAGAGCTGAAAGCATCTGAAATTCAGGCAAAATTGCGTTCAGAAACCCTGGATGTGACTATGCCAGGGGTATATCGTCCCCAAGGTCGAATTCACCCCCTCAATAGCACCATTGATCGGGCATTAGATATTTTTGTTGGTTTAGGCTACACCATTGCTACTGGCCCAGAGATGGAGACAGATTACTATAACTTTGAGTCCCTGAATACTCCCCCTGACCATCCGGCTCGGGATATGCAAGATACATTCTACTTGCCGGATGGTAATTTGCTGCGTACCCATACCTCTTCGGTACAGATTCGCTACATGGAAAACCATGAGCCACCGATTCGGATTGTGGCACCTGGTCGAGTTTATCGACGGGATACGGTAGATGCTACCCACTCGGCAGTGTTCCATCAGATAGAACTTTTGGCAGTGGATGAAGGGATAACCTTTACCGACCTCAAAGGTACCCTTAAGGAATTTTTGGAGGCAATGTTTGGGGAAGAGTTAGAAGTGCGTTTCCGTGCCAGTTATTTTCCTTTCACTGAACCTTCAGCAGAGGTGGATGTGCAGTGGAAAGGGAAATGGTTAGAAGTGATGGGTTGCGGTATGGTTGACCCCAATGTACTCAAGGCTGTAGGCTATGATCCTGAAATTTCTACAGGTTTCGCTGCTGGTTTTGGAGTAGAACGTTTTGCCATGGTTCTGCATCAGATTGATGATATTCGTCGCTTGTATAACAGTGATTTGCGCTTTTTGAAGCAGTTTTAGTTTTGATTAGCCTTACTGATAGATTCGACGAAACTATGATTAATCAAAAAAAACAATTACAAAGTAAACCAGAATCATCCAAAGGATAAGTTGACTATATAGCGTTGCTTATCCTTTTGATATCGCCATGAAACTGATTCTGGGTCTTTATCCTGACTCCACTGGTAAAAATCAGGTTTATCTCTTAATTCTTGGAGTGTTGCTGGTGCTACTCCTAATCGTTTAGCTAAGTCTTCTTCACTTAGTCCTTGAAGAAATTCGCTAAGTGAATTAAATTCTGGTGAGTTCATTCCAACACATTAGAGGTTAGCTGAAAAATCCAAAATAATTGCCTAGGCAAACTCAAAAGGAAAAAAGCTGTCGTTAGCTGCGTGCCTGTTACCTGTTAACTGGGTTTTTAACCAAAACCCCTGGTTCTTTCTGAATCGGTAAAGCGTCTAATACATCAGTTTGAGCGCAATACTTTAAATCTTCATGACCATTAAGCCGCAGCAGGCGTTTTCCGTGACTAGCGTAATAGAACATCTCTAATAATTTATCTTGCCACTGGGAGTAAAGTGCGATCGCACCAATTACTTCATCATTACCAGCCATGTCATCCACTGAGTCTCCGGTTTCTTCCATAAGTCTTTGAGTAATCGCCCCAGCACAAACGGTGTCTTCTAGGGAGTAGGCTCCTTCCCAACCTGACCCCACTAGCCAAATAGTATCTGGTTTGTGGGTCAGCAAATACTCCACTGCTGCGACACGATTCACTAAGGCAGCAGCTAGGACTACTGGGGAATTTTGGACACGCTGTAAAGCACGGGTACCGTTGGTGGTACTGATGAATAGTCGCCTTCCATCTACTCGCTCAGGTGTGCAAATTAAGGGCGAGTTACCCATATCACAGCCCTCTACCATTTTACCACCCCTTTCCCCAGCTCGTAGCCGTTTGTCAGTGGGCCATTGTTCGCTGATTTGCATTAACTTGTCGATATCACTGAACACTTGCACCGCTTCAGCACCAGCATTTAAAGCTGTAGCCATGGTAGTCGTGGCTCGCAGGACGTCAATTGCGATCGCACAGTCTGGTAAGGTGTCTTTCGGAGTTTCTTCCGGGGTGTGGTAGATAGATAGCTTCACGGCTTGGATATAGTTGGTTTCTGGACTGCTGAAATTTTCCTTGACATAACTAGCCTGATTAATCTTGCCGATTAAACCAGCCAGCCTAATGGCAGCCCAATTTATCGGGCACGACAGCCACAAATAATAGTATATTAGTTAGCCGGTTCAATCAAGGTACCTGAAGAGATACTAAGGGGTGTTTGAGATTAGGTGGCATTGGCTCATTCAGTGCTCGGTAAATCCCCGACAAATGTTCCCGGAACAGCTGGTCAAAGACGGCATCTTGGTTGGACGAATGACCCTCACCAAACCACCAAAACCAGTCAGAACCTTCTGCTGCATACAAAGCTTCCCAAACTTCTGGATTATTTTCTTCCGTGGCTTCTGGATGCTTGGCTAAGGTTTGTCGTGCTGCACTTAGTAAGTCCCAAGCTTGATTCTTGACTGGGTCACCAATCCAAGTGGTGAAGCTACCATCTATCCAGGAACCACTATGTAGTTTACTGATCGGAATAGTTTCTGTAGGGGAAAATGGTTCGATAAACTCAGAAACCGTTACGAGTTTGATATGAGGATGATCACTCAGACTTTGATAGAGGCATTGGAGGAAGGGTAAACCATCTTCGGAATAGTTTTCCCAGCAATTCTCCCCATCTAAAGCAATCGTGACTAGCCAAGGCTGTTCTAAACCGCTGCAAGCCTCAGATTGCTGGGGTTTCGAGGTGTCAGGGTTACACTCTGCGATCGCAAGGGAAGCGCGAATCCCCTCTAAATGTCCTACCAAATCAGCCGTTGCCTTAGTCGGCGACATTGACCCATAGGTAAAGCCAATCAAATCTGATAAGCGGTGGTCTCGAAACACAATCGCTAGGTCTTTGTGTTCTGTTTGTAGACGATAAGGGCGGTAAAGTAACTCTGGTTCGGTAACATTCCCCCTCTTATCCCGATGGAAACGGTGGTTGATACTGCAAGCCAATACTAATTCATCAGAGCAGATCCAATTAAACCCAGCTTCGGCAATGTAAGGTAAAATTTCAGGACTGACTGACTGTTCGGAAGGCCATAGCCCACGTGGAGCTCGTCCAAATTTTTCTGTATACATCTGCCAAGCCTTCTGGAGGTGTCGGGGAATATCCTCCTCCCACTGAAATCGCTGTTGGGGTAGACTCATCTCAGGAACAGCCACACGACCAGAATTCGTATCCACTAACAACGGTAGAATAGGGTGAGTATAGGGACTTGTAGTTATTTCCAATTGACCAGCATCTTGCATTTTCCGGTGCTGGGGGATGATGCGGCTGAGGATTTCTCGTTGCTTGGAGTAAATGCGCTGTCGGTCTGACAAAGTGAAGTTTCGCCCCTGCTCTAACCATCTAGCAATATCGGGATCATCCCAAAACAACGGATCAATCCACGCTAGGTTATGCCATGCTAGTAGATCGCTGTAATCCTCTAATGTCCAATTGTTTAGGCACCACTCTTTCCCTTGATCTTGGCGGCTCTCATACAGTTCCCGATAGCGGGGATGGGGGTCAATCAGGGTGTAGTGATTGGCATCAAAGAAATGTTCGATAATAAATTGCTTCTGGTGTTGAGTCAGTTGTTCAGTGGAGGTTAGCGCTAGGGTCAGATAAGGATCGAAAGCAGTACCATCAATGTAATCTTCTAGTTGCAAAATTAGAGTTGGTACTAGATTCACCGTTTGATGCAACTTAGGGTAGCTCTCTAGGAGCAGCACCAAATCTAGGTAATCTTTCGTGCCATGTAGGCGTACCCAAGGTAGATGATATTCGCCTGATGCCACCGAGGCACCCTTGTGGGATTTATAAATCGGTTGGTGCTGATGCCAGATAAAGGCAACGTATAGAGGATGAGACATGGTGCGATCGCTATCCTAAACCTTAACCATGATATCGATCATCAGTCATCAGTCCTTAGTCATTAGTCATTTCTCACAGAAAGCTAGCATTAACATAGTTATCATGAAATTACCAACGTGATGCGATTAGCACCCGTGATTTATCCGGGGTATATAAGCGTGCTTGACGAATTTATTCGTCAATGGATATTTTTTTCTTCTGTTGTCGGCAATACCTGTCTTGATGCTGTTGCAAATGGGGGAAACCCCCTGATTAAGGGGCTGGATCGCTCTTTATAGCACTTTGCTATATAATAGGAAGTCAGACAACTAACTGGCCTGACTATAAGTAGACAACGTAAAAACGTGTTAAAAGAATGATACGTGCGTAAACCAGTCTAACCTACTCCTAGTCAAAGCCTAGGCAATTCCCGGCAATTCCCGGAAATCGCCAACTAGG
>NZ_MKZS01000001.1:6647620-6676005 GCF_001942495.1 Moorena bouillonii PNG | reverse complement strand
TCTGCCAGAGCCTACCAGGAACTGCCTGGAAATGATGCTCCTAGATTTTCCTGGTCGTCTATGAAACGATTAAGGTCGATATTGTATTGTAGTTCATCTTTCTGCCTCCCTGGAGACTCCCGTTATAGCCGAAGGCTTAACGGTGAGAGGAAAGGGAGGACGAGCAGTTGTGTTCAGTTGACAATTCACATGGAATGTTTTAAAATGTAAGCATGGTTGAAAAAGCTTACCGTTACCGTTTTTACCCAAATCCTGAACAAGACAATCTGTTGAGGAGAACTCTAGGCTGTGTAAGACTTGTTTACAACAAAGCCTTATGCGCTAGAACAAAAGGATGGTATGAACACCAAAAACGAATCAGTTATAAAGAAACTTCCTCAATGTTGACAGGATGGAAAAAACAGGATGACTTGTTTTTTCTAAATGAAGTCAGTTGTGTTCCACTTCAACAGGGGTTAAGACATCTTCAAACTGCTTTTACTAATTTTTTTGCAGGTCGTGCCAAATATCCCAACTTCAAGAAAAAACGCAACGGTGGTAGTGCAGAATTTACCAAATCGGCATTTAAATGGAAAGATGGTCAGATCTATCTTGCTAAATGCCAAGAACCTTTGCCTATTCGTTGGAGTCGTCAATTACCTATAAACTGCGAACCAACTACCGTTATAGTTAACTTAGATCCATCTAATCGATGGCATATCTCAATCAGGTTTAATCATCATAGAGACTTGAGTTTGCCTGTGACGGATAAACAAGTTGGTTTTGATTTAGGAATTACTAGTTTAATCACGACCAGTGACGGGGATAAAATCACTAATCCCAAACATTTCAAAAAACTCAAGAAAAAACTGGCCAAATATCAAAAGGCTTTGTCACGAAAACAAAAAGGTTCCAATAATCGTTACAAAGCCAGATTAAAGGTAGCTAAAATACACGCAAAAATCAAGGACGCTAGAAAAGATTTTACTCACAAGCTAACCACTAAACTGGTCAAAGAAAACCAATTGATTGCGTTTGAAGACTTAGCGGTGAAAAACATGGTCAAAAATCAAAAACTAGCTCAGGTGATCAGTGATGCTAACTGGGGGGAAATAATCCGTCAGGTCAAATATAAATCAGAGTGGTACAGCCGTAAAGCTATTTCTATTGACAGATGGTTTCCCAGTAGCAAGTTGTGTTCTGTATGCCTCAATCGCGTCGAATCTTTACCCCTGAGTATTCGGGAGTGGGATTGCCCATCTTGTAATACTCACCACGTTCGCGTAGCGTAGCCCTTCGGGCTAATCGCGATATTAATGCATCAATTAATATCTTGGCGGCAGGGCTTGCCGTGTCAGTCTGTGGAGCGACCGTAAGACCTCAAGAGAGTAAGTCTCGGAGGGCTGGTGCGAAAAACTCCAAAAAAAGGGAGAAGGAAGCAGAAACCTAAGTCGTGAGTCTTAGGAATCCCCCGCTATAATCAAAGATTTAGCGGTGGGAGGATGTCAATGTCTCCCATCTCCTTCTAAAAAAGGTACGGTGGGGCACACCGGAACCTGGATCACAGATCTGAACGCTGGGGGAGATTTGGCCTCTACTGTGGTTGGTGAAAACCAGTCATGGCAAGCCGGATCGTTGAGCCAAGAATCCCCGTTTCGCGGGGAGTGTCAAAATTTAGTTGAGGTTTATTATGTCAGAAACAATGGCACTCACTCCAGAAAATGTTGAAACAGTCCTGGATGAGATGCGTCCTTACCTGATCGCTGACGGTGGGAATGTGGAGCTAGTTGAGTTAGATGGTCCGACTGTTAAATTAAGACTCCAGGGAGCTTGCGGGTCTTGCCCTAGCTCTACCATGACCCTGAGAATGGGGATTGAGCGCCGCTTAAAGGAATTTATCCCTGAAATCCTTGAAGTTGAGCAAGTAATCTAAGCGGAATACTCAGTTAATTACTGCGGAGTGCTGAGTTTTTAGGCGATTATACTTGCTCTGATTTCGATTGGAAACAGTAGGGGCACGCTCAGATCGTGTCCCTACAAAATATCTGTCTTTCAAACCATTGCTAACCGCTATAACATTTCCATTGTATTTGTTAATATAATCCCTGAGGGAAAGCCTTACATCGAAAAGGAAAAAGGCAAGATATAATAAAGTATATAGGGAAGTATATAGGGATTTTGGGTAATTTCAAATCACTGTAATTCTTTTTAACAATTAATTTTAAAATCCTATAGGACGTATTACTAATTGCTAATCAATTTAAGAAATTAACAAACTAATAAATTAAACTAATAAATTATCCCAGAGAAGAGAGTGAAAGCCTTTTACCAGTACTAAGCAATTCTGTGAAGGTTGGAGCCGATAATGGAGGACTGAAGCAATAACCCTGAATTTCATCACACTTATGACCACACAGGAAAGCCAGTTGGCTAGCTGTCTCGACCCCTTCCGCCACCACCTTCAACTTGAGACTGTGAGCCATTTGCAAAATCGCAGTCGTAATGGCTTCGTTTTTGACATCCTCTGTAAGTTGGCAAACGAAAGAACGGTCAATTTTTAACACATCAAAGGGAAATAGTCTCAGATAGCTCAGAGAAGAGTAACCGGTTCCAAAATCATCAATGGAGATCTGAATACCAAAGGACTTTAACCGTTTTAAGGTAGCGATCGCATGGTCTGGATTCTCCATCAGGGTACTTTCGGTTAATTCCAATTGCAAATATCTCGCTTCAAGTTCGGTTTCTTCAAGAATTGCTACGATGGAGTCACTGAGATTGGGTTGATTAAACTGATGTCCCGATAAATTTACAGCGATTTGTACTGGGGACAAGCCTTGAGTTTGCCAGAGTTTGGCTTGGGTACAGGCTTTTCGGAGTACCCACTCTCCTAGAGGCACAATCAAACCAGTTTTCTCGGCTAGGGGAATGAATTTAGTTGGAGAGATTGCTCCCAATTCTGGATGATACCAACGGATTAAGGCTTCTGCCCCCTCGATTTCTCCAGTGCTGAGATTTACTTTGGGCTGATAGTAAACTTGAAGTTCATCCTTTTGCAATGCTTGGCGCAATTGTAATTCTAGCCATAGGGCTTGTTGGGATTTGTCACCAATCGAAGCAATATAAAATTCGTAAGCCTTCTGTCCTTTTTGTCCAGCATTTTCTCTGGCTCGGTTGGCATGGGTGATCAGGGTATTTAGATCAAGAGCATCCCTACCAAAGCAGGCAATCCCGATTCTAGGGGTCAGGACAATCTCATATTCTCCTATAGTAAAGGGTAAGGATAAAGCATCGATCAGTGTTTCCGCCATCAGCCCTATCTCTATCTGGTTAATGGTAGTAGCTAGCAAGATCACAAATTGATCCATCCCTAACTGAGCCACCGTATCCAGAGGTCCAACCCTACCAAGAAGTCGTTTGGCCACTGCCTGAAGTAACAAATCACCATTAACAGGGCCTAAGATATTGTAGATCTGATTAAGTTGGTCAAAGCTTAAAGACAGCACTGGCAGACGACGATAACGTCCATGTCGTTGTATCAGTAGTTGATTAAATCGCTCTTCTAGCAAAAGTCGGTTCGGTAAGTTAGTAACCTGGTCATAACGGAGTAGATAGTCCAGTTGAGCTTGCACTTTTTTCAGTTCAAGATGATGGCACTTGGTTTGATAAAGTCGTTTTTGTAGTCGAGTAGCGATCGCATCTAGCAATTCCTGGCGGTTAACAGGCTTGATCAGATAATCATCAGCCCCTAACCTCATGCCCATACGCCAATCTGACCAGTCAGCTTTGGAGCTGAGGAAAATAAAGGGAATCGCAGCAGTGATGGGATGTTGCTGTAGAGTCTTTAAAACACCATAACCATCTAGCTGAGGGATAATTATATCACAAATAATTAAATCTGGCTGCTGGTTTTGAGCAAGCTTGACTCCACTGCTACCGTTGTCACTACTAATCGTTTCGAACCCTTCTGCTCTGAGCAGGGTGAGGAGGTTCTTCCGAATTATTGGCTCGTCTTCAATTACTAGAATCTTATTCATACTGGTTTGGACTTAAATCAGGTGTAGTGGACATAAAAGGTGACCTTGAACAGGGTTTTGCGAAGGAACAGCGTAAAGATAGAACGAGGTATTTCAATACTGCAAGGGATCGCCCACAGTCGGAGCACAGTAAGAACACCAGGTTTCGTTGGTGTAGCTGCGTTTCGGTACGGGTGTCGGTTACTAACTCAGTAGTATTGGCAGTATGTTACCTAGACTTGGTATCAGTAATGAGGTAAGCAGATACTTCATGATTGTTTTCTGTTGGTAGTTATTTGGAGCTATTAACTGAGTATATTGGTATCTTAATTTACTAGAAAATTTTCTTTATTGAAATAAAAAAACATGCTTATCTTTGATAACTAAGGGCTAATATAGGGGCGGATTTGTATAAGAATTAACAATTATAATGATGTTCACAAAAACTTCACATTTATTAAGTAGTTTTTAATAAAACTACTTAATGAATAACTATCCCTAGCATGGCGTTTATTCGACCTTTAAAAAAAAAGTCAACCTTATCACTAGCTTGTGTCAATAAACATTTGCATACAATGCGTTAAAGCACGTGTAAGTATTTGAAAGTATTTTAATTAAATTCGATTATGATTAATTAGCGATTAATCAGCCGTCAAGATTTATGAGCTATCCATCCGGTAGTTTGATCAAAACTTATGGGATAATTGGACTATAATTCAGCATAATTTTGCTGAATTTGGTATATAAATACTATGATAATCATTCACAGGGCACATTTAAATTGATAGCTTTTCATGTAGAGGCTGATTAATAGGCATTAGCACTAAGCAGGGATCCACCCTGATTGCCCCGCAACCAAGCTCGAAGCGCGGTTAACCGTTAACCCTCAGTCAAGCCTCAACATCACCCTGTAACTTTTGCTGTGCCAATTAGATGGTTAACAACTTACTAAGCTTACTAAGCGGGTTTATAAACGATTTGTAAACACCCAGAAGGCCAAAAGTTATTGTAGTGCTGGTCTATTGTCCGTCTGATCGTTCACAACCTATTTATTTTGGCTATATAATTATTGAATTTTAAGTAATTTTTATTCCAATAACTCATAGAGTTAATCATTATAATTTTCCTCACACCTAAACCACGATATTAGTTATTAATTAATCTATTGTTACCGAAGTGGTGGATTAGCGCATCAACCGTATGACTAAATAAGTATGGGCATAATCACTTAATTTAGCTTAGATACGTTATAGTTAGTTTACTTACGCCCTTCGATATAGCTAACATCACCCACCTTGACCCTGAAGTCATACCTATAAGTCATACCTATCTGCTGCTGTAACCCCCTTTGATTAGCTAGTTATAGCAATGACTCCAGTACTATAACCTGCTATTAGAAAAAAAAAGCAACTAAAGGAAATATTTAGTACTTATGGCTGATAGTTTACGACCTATTACGTATTTTTACATATGCACTTCAGGATGACTACTCTAGAAAATCCGTTAAATCTCGAATGCCGAAAGCAGTTTAGGTGAGTTTTCCTAGATATTGAAGGCTAGCCTAGCTTACAAACAAGCTACTAGCTAACAACCAGGGTCAGTATCATCCTAGACCCAGGGACTATTTATATATCTTTGTGTTCTCAATTAGGGAAAATCCTCCATGGCTCAACGAAAGTCAATCAAGCTTCGTCGTAGATACTTACGACCATTAGTCAGTGCTTCCCTCATTCTCGGTAGTTTGTTTCAGCTAGCAGTACCTGTATTTGCGGATGGAACTGATGCTGGTGTACAGATTATTAACCAGTCGGAAGCTACCTATGAAGACCCCAACAATCCAGGGGTTACCATCGACGCGACCTCAAACACTGTGATCGTTGAGGTCGCTGAAGTGGCTGGTTTGCTGGTTCAACCTGATGGTGTTAATGACGTCAACCTAGGTAGTATTGCTACTGGTGATACCTTGCAATTTGACTTCGTGATTACCAACATTGGTAACGAAGACACCAATATTGCGATTCCTGGTCTTGATAACATCGCCATCACTGGTTTAGATCCCGATCCTGCTGCTCCTACTCCTATTACAGTGACAGCTGACTTGGATGGGAATGGCGATTTCGAGACAACTATTCCAGCAGCTGGTTTTACCACAACCACTCCCATTGCTGCTGATGGCAGCATTAAGGTACGGGTTGAAGGTACGGTTATTGTAGATGAAGCAGGGGCTCCGATTAATGTCCAGTTAGGTGATACCGGACCTAACGACAATAGTCCTGCTACTGATAACCAGCCGGATGCTGATGATGGTTCCAATCCTAATGAAGTTACTACCGTAGATGCTGATCCTACCGAAGCTCCGGTCAATGGTGAGCGTGAAGGTTCGGCGTTCCAAGAGGTCTTACTCTCTACAGAGATTAAGGAACTAGCCACCATCACTGTTCTCAAGCGAATCATAGGTCCGAATAATATTGATCTAGTTGATAACGGTGACGATCCTAATAGTGCTAGCGATGATAAAATTACTTATCGCTTAGACTTCCGGGTTGAGTCATCTAACCCAGCGATTAATTTCCAAGCTGCGGATCTCGAAGGAACTACTATTACCGTTGATGGTGCGCCAGTTCAGCGGGTTTTGGTTTCTGATGTCATTCCCGAAGGTACAGTATTTGATACTGACCCTGCAAAAGCGCCTACTGCCCCAGCAGGCTGGACAGTGGTCTACTCTGATGACGATCCAGCGGTAACTGGTCGTGACGCCCTGAGCGTAGACTGGTCTGCTACCCCCCCAGCTGATGTTAAGCGCATTGGTTTTATTGCTGACGGTCCTATTACTGCAGGAACCTCCACTGAAGCTGATGCCAATGGCTTCAGCTTTGGTGTGATCACCAGTGGGTTACCGGTTGCTGGTGGTGAAGTCGCTAACATTGCTCAGGCATTTGGTGAAACTGTCGGTGACCCAACGGATGAAGTGGTCTACGATGAATCCGGTGACCAAAATCCCAACAACTACAATGATGATGGTACACCACCGGATGAGACTGGTACCGACTTCAACCCAGCTACAGACCTTGGTATTGCCAATCCCAGTGCTGATGGTGTTGATGAAGACAATGACAACACAGGTGAAGGACCTAAGGGTGAAGACACTGTAGTTACCATTACTGCAGACATTGAGACTACCAGTCAAATCCTCAATGGTCCAGAGAATCGACCCAACGCCATTGGTCCAACCAATGACAATGATGACTTCACTAACCAGTCCACAACTATTCCAGCTGGAACAGCTCAGGGTATCGACATTGACCCAGGTGCGGTGACCTTCGACAATACCGTTGAGAACCCCAATGCTACTAATTTAGATAACGTAACCTTGTTGCCAATTGCGCCTTCAGTCGGTAATGCGGCGACTAATGACCCTCAAGTTAATCCTCAATTCACCACTCCAGTAGACTTTGGACCAGATAACCAGATTCCTGATAACACTACGGTCACGATCAGGTACGAGCCAGAGACAGGTCCAATTCTTGAGGCGACTTACACCTACACTGAAGCTGGTGGTTTTACCCTCACTGGTGGTACAACAGTTAATGTTGGTACTCTCACACCAGGTCAGCAATTGGATTACGAGGTAATTGTTGACTTACCTGAGACAGCTCAAGTTCAGGGTTACGGGATTCCGATTGTTGCCTTTGTGGACAACACCACGGACGGAAACTTTGATGTCACTGAAGACACCGTCTTCAACATTACTGTTGACCGTCCCTACACTGGTTATATGCAGATGGTGCAAGAAGCTCGGATTCTGGATACTGATGGTGTAACAGTGATTCAGGACTTCTCCGGCGGAGATCCCACAGGTGATCAGGAAGGTACCCTCGCGGAACGGGCTAAGCCTGGTCAGTTTATCGAGTACCGAATTACCTACACCAATATCTCTGAACCACTAGTGGGTGCTGGTAACGTAGTTTTGGATGCTGAGAACTTCACCATTACTGAGGATGGTACTGCAGCTCCTAACAACTGGGTTACTGTCACCACTCACGAGCAAGGAACTGACCCATCTCAGGGTACTGTGGAGTACTTCAATAATACCTTATCCTTTGGAAATACTGACCCAGCTAGCGGTGAGGAAGTGACTAGGTACGTCAATGAAGTTGGTACTGTTGCTCCTGGCGACAATGGATCCTTTGTCTTCCGTCGTAAGGTGGACTAATCTTTAATGCTCTGAAGTAGTAAGTATAGCGCTACGCTTAGCGTCAGAAGTCAGAAGTCAGAAGTCAGAAGTTGACTCTAACAAGGTTTTAGGGTGCGTAGTGGCGTGGCACACCTAAAAATGTTTGTTGGGTTGAGCGGTAGGGAAACCCAACAAAGCGTTACTGGTGTTGGGTTTCATTCTTCAACCCAACCTACGCTTATTGCACCATTTTAGATGTGTCAGTCCAGTAGGGTGCGTTAGGGGCGGGCTTGCTATCATGTTAACACCGAGCGCCAGTGTTGGAACAGCCCGCCCCGTAACGCACCACCCAAGGGTGAGTCCTGATTTTCTCGGTCCCCAGGGGACAGCCCGCCCGAGGAAGGAAACGGGCAAGATGCCCGTTCCACGTCTGATGCCCGTTCCATGCCTGATGCCCGTTCCACGCCTGATGCCCGTTCCACGCCTGATGCCCGTTCCACCCACCGGATCAAACAGCAAAAGTGAGATACACCGGTGTAACTCCTGGTTGTTGACCACGTTTTGAGTCAACCTTTAGTGAGCCACTAATCAAGTCATTTCAGCCTACCCTGCGGGAACCCTATCCGGCGAACAGCCTTCCTACTTCAGCCTTAAAGCTTCAGTCTTCTATAAAATTGTTGTAATTATCAAGAGGTTTATTGCAAATGAAACGTTCATCAATTCTCGGTCTGGGTGCGATCGCATTAATTGTTGCTGTGCCTTTTGTAGGTAAGACTCCTGTATTAGCTGGTTTACAGGAAGCTGGGGAAGTGATTGTCCAAAACATCATGCGCCCCAAAGTGCAGTTGAAATTAGTGGCTAAGAAGAAGATAGTAGAAGTTGATACTGAAGGTAAAGAAAATATTACTTGGCAAGCCCTAGAGAACAAAGCCATTGTCAAACCAGGAGATACCCTTCGTTACACTGTCAAAGGTGAAAATTCTGGGGAAGTGGAAGCTGACAATCTGATGGTTACCCAACCCATTCCCCGGGCTACCATGTATATCCTTGATTCCGCTAGCAACAGCAATGGAGCAACGATAACTTACAGCATTGATAATGGAGAGACTTTTATAGACAAACCTACTATTGAAGTCACCCTTGAAGATGGCACAGTAGAAACTAGACCTGCCCCTGCTGCAGCCTACACTCACGTTCGCTTTGAGTTTCCAGAAGCCCTCGATCCTAAAGCAGTTTTAGAAGCATCTTATGATGTCACTGTTCGCTAGTAATTAACAATTAGCGATTAGTGATTAGTCATTAGCAATTAGTCATTTGTAAATACAAATAAACTATTATTAATTACAAGTGACTTATAAAGTAAGACTCATAAATTATGACTGTAAGCATTCAGCTGTCAGTCGTCAGCCCTCAGCCATTCCCGTAGCGTGACGCATAAGCTGTTCGCGTAGCGTGGCCAAAGGCCTTTAGCACCTCAAGTAGCGTGCGCGTAGCGCTATAGCTGAATCCTTACTTATGACTAATGACTAATCACTTAAGATGATACTTATGTTATTTATTTTTATAACGTAAGTACAGGGACTTAAATAATTTATTGAATAGCCAATATTACTCATTCTGTCCGTTGTAACAGTTTTTATAGGGCTAAATAAAATTCTGTATTAATACTTATATTTTAATGAATAATAAGTATTGATTATTAGAGGAATTAGAGATTTTAGTAAAAAGCGTCTTACAGCATTGTTCTTGTAGCTATTTCGATACATAATAGGTCAGAATAATATAGCATAATAAGTATTAAAAATACATAGATATAGATAATGAAATAATCAGCGCAATCTGCGCTATTTTTTGCTTAAATTTACGTTTTTTATATAAAAAAAACGACAATAGTTTTAAATAAAAAAAATAACCGAAATTTTAAATTTTATAAAAACACCGAATTTAACTAAACAAAACTATCCAGTGATTTACTATCAAAATGTGCAAATCAACCCCTGACTGGAAGAAGCGTTTCCCAAAGCTGCTAGCAACAGCTTTAATAGCAGGTATCTTACCCACATCTCCACCAGTACTGTCGCAAACTCAGACAGCTGAAATTTCAGCAACAACTGGTCAGACACCGCTACAGTGTACAGCTCCTGAAACAGTAGAAGCAACTGTGATCAATCAAGTCACTTATCGGTACCAAATGCCTCGTGGTCCGAGGGGAAGATTCTCTCGACCTAGTGAGTTATTCATTACTGGTACTTCTAGAAAAGTGAACACTGAAACCTCTAAACAAGGAACTCTCAATCTGGTATCTCAGGGGATTCAAGATGGGGAAGGCCAGTTGGTGTTTGGCTTAGGTGCTATGACTGATGCCTTGGAGGATGAACTAGTAACCTTAGGTTTTACTTCAGAGGAAGCCAGCAATGCCAGTATCAAAGCAGTAATGAGTTTTGCTAATTCATCCACTGACACTACCGCTGATCAAGTGATCACTGCTGCCAAAACAGCTATTGAGGAAGCGATACCGAATAAAGCTGCTTTGTTAAATGGGGAGAATAGTCAGACGGATCAAGTCATAGCTCTAGTGTTTACTGGACTAGCTCAACAGGGCTTAGAATCGATTGGTATTGCTGAAGCCGATGCCGCAACTGCTGAAAATACTGCCGCTGGCTTAATTCCAACTGACTTAAGTACCACTACTTTTACCGAGATTCGCCAGCAAGCATTTGATGAAGCGCTCAATGCTATCCCTGAACAACAACAACTCTTGAGCCAAGCTAAAGACTCTCTTGAGCAAGACCTAGGAAACATTCAGTCTGGTCAAGGGTCGCGGGTGCAATCGGGAGATGTTGTGAGTTTCCGTTATGCCTTGCTTAATACCGGAGATGCAGCAATTGAAGTAGAAACTCCCCAAGCTAATGTGATTGCTCAAAGTGGCTTGGTGGGGTCAGCTTCGATTGGCAATGTAACTGTTGAGGGTTTGGAGGAAACCCCGGAAACCCTGACAATCGAGCCTGGGCAGGAGGTGGTGCTGAATGTGCAAGTGGCAGTTAATGCGGCTGAAGACAACGATGAACAAACTATAGCTCTAGGATTTAGCAGTAATTGTGGTCAAGACAATACTTCCCTACAAACCGCACAACAGACCATAGCTACTATAGCTCCTACACCAGACCCCAGCTTAGAACTGATTGACCCGTTTGGGGAAATCCGGGGTTGTGACAATGAACTGTTGGATGACTATACCGGATTTAGCGTTGGCTTATTTGATCCAGACCCCAATGACCCCACAGGATTCTTGAATGCTGTAGAACTCACCACCACTGAATTTCCCGATGACCCCAATAACACCATTCCGGAAGGGATTCAACCTAACACTACCAATGCCAATCCCTTTTTCCTTAGCAATGAGGACAATGAAAACCGAGGTAGATACAGCTTTCTGTTTGATCGAGACCGAGGTCAGTTAGACCTCGGTCGAAGCTACATTTTGGTGGTTAATCCACCCGCTAATAGCAATTTCCTGCAACGACGGATTCGACTGACGATCACTAATGTTGATGAAGCGCAAAGTATAGTCTCCTATACTGCTACGTCTTTAGATGGTTTACCGATTAGTACCGATGCCAATCCCACAGAAATACAGGGTGAATTCCTGATTCGGAATGCGGAACGGGAAGGTCTGGTTTTGGGATTGTTGAATGTAGATACGGGTATTTGTGACCTTGAATCGATTCGGATTACCAAGAGCGCAGACCGAGCTACGGCTGAACCAGGAGATACTATCATCTATCGCCTCTCTTTGCGCAATCTAGCCAGTAGTGCTGTGCAAGACATTGTAGTCACTGACGACTTACCCCTAGGATTTAAATTCCTTGAAGATTCTGTCCGGGGCGAGTTACAGCAAGAATCAGTGGATATTGAAACCACACGAGATGGCGCAACAATTACTTTCACGACAACAGAGCCAATTCCAGAAGGTGGAGTATTGAACATTGCTTATGGGGTGCAAGTTACCCCAGATGGCATCCGGGGTGACGGGGAGAACTCAGCAATTGTTGCTGCGGAACGGGATGACAACGGTTGGGATATCAAAGATGGGCCAGTGGTTCATCGAGTACGAGTTGATCCCGGCATTATTTCCGACTGCGGCACCTTACTAGGTCGAGTATTTGTAGACAAAAACTTTGATGGTCATCAGCAACCAGGAGAACCGGGAGTTCCTAATGCGGTGATCTTTATGGAAAACGGTAACCGAATTACTACTGATGCCAATGGTCTGTTCTCGGTGAAAAACGTTCTACCGGGATACCACACTGGAGCTTTAGACCTGACTAGCCTTCCAGGTTACACCCTAGCTCCCAATACCCATTTCAGTGAAGGCAACAGTCAATCGAGACTCGTGCGTTTAGAGCCTGGTGGTATGGCACGCATGAACTTTGCAGTCACTCCGACCTTCAACGAAGAGGATCAGCAATGAAATTAATTGATAATTATAACATATCTTGTAAACTACAGCTAATGGGAGCGATCGCTGGTAGCGTTACCATGGTGCTGTATCCTGCTATCGCTGAAGCTGAATCAAGCCAAGCAGCAGAGGAAAATTTACCAGTCATTGACCTGAAGCCAAGTCAACTACCTAGCCTTGATTTCAAACAAGAACCAATCCTCAGCTTCAATCCCGGTCTGGTTCCCTCCCTAAACCAAAATGAGCGATCAACAACAATTGGTCTAAGACAGCGTTCCAGTTTTAACATCAACGATGGACAATTTCCTAGCTTTGATCTCAGGTCAGATCAAGTCCCTAGGCTCAACTGGAAACGAGAACCTATCGTTAGTTTCAACTCGACTCTGACTCCTTCACCAGTCCAACAGACAGAGCTCTCCTCAGACATCGCCCTCGCACCTGTAGTGGACTTGAGTAAAGGTTCGCTACCTAGTTTTGCTCTACTGCCTGGTCAACTACCTCAGCTGAACTCACCAAAAGCTCTACTTGCTAATCTAGACCTGAAACAACAGCAAAGGGTTAGTCTTAACAATAGTGTCAATACTGAAGCTAGAGAAACTATACCGATTGACCTACGGTCACGCTACGCGAACGCGCCAAGTCGGTCAGATACTAAGATTGCTTATGCACCTGGTATCGATATCCAACTCGAACAATTACCGAACTTTGCTGTTAATAGTGAATTCCCTAACTTAAATTTAAGTAACGCTAAATTAGACAACCTTCAACTGCCCTCCCAGCAAAGGGTTAGTCTCAATCCCAATATCAATACTAAAGCTAGAGAAACTATACCGATTGACCTATGGTCACGCTACGCGAACACAACAAGTCGGTCATCTACTGAAATTGCCATTGGCCGTAGGTCAGGCTACGGGATTGACCGTAGGTCAGGCTACGGGATTGACCGTAGGTCAGGCTACGCGATCGCATCTAGTATCGACTTCCAGCAGAGAAAATTACCTGAGTTTGCGGTTAATCGTGAATTACCTAAGATCGATTTAACTAACGATAAGTTAGACAACCTTCAACTGCGTACGCCCCAAAGGGTTAGTCTCAACAAGAGAGTTAATCCTGAAGCTAGAGAAACTATACCGATTGACCTATGGTCACGCTACGCGATTGACCTATGGTCACGCTACGCGAACGCACCAAGTCAGTCACCTACTGAGATGGCGATTGCAGCTAGTATCGACTTCCAACAGGGACAATTACCTGAGTTTGCGGTTAATCGTGAATTACCTAATATCGATTTAAGTAACGATAAATTAGACAACCTTGAGCTGCGTTCGCGTAGCGTGGCCGTAGGCCAATCGCCCCAAAGGGTTAGTCTCAATCCTACGGTTAATCCTCAAGCTAGAGAAACTATACCGAACGCGGAAACTCAGTCAAATCAAGAGATTGCGTATGCACCTGAAATCGATATCCAAGTTGGAGACTTACCCAACTTTGAAGTTAATGGTAAATTCCCTAACTTAGATTTAACTAACGATAAGTTAGACAACCTGGAGCTGCGTACGCCCCAAAGGGTTAGTTTTAATAGTATCAATAATGAAACTAGAGAAACTCTACCGATACCAGAAACTCAGTCAAATCAAGAGATTGCCTATGCACCTGATCTCGATATCCAAGTGGGAGACTTACCTAACTTTGAGGTTAATGGTGAATTCCCTAAGATCGATTTAAGTAACGACAAGTTAGACAACCTTGAGCTGGGTACCCCCGAAAGGGTTAGTTTTAATAGTATCAATAATGAAGCTAGAAAAACTATACCGAACGCGGAAACTCAGTTAGACCAAGAGATTGCTTACGCACCTGGTATCGATATCCAAGTGGGAGACTTACCTAACTTTGAGGTTAATGGTGAATTCCCTAAGATCGATTTAACTAACGATAAATTAGACAACCTTGAGCTGCGTACGCCCGAAAGGGTTAGTTTTAATAGTATTAATCGAGAAGCTAGAGAAACTCTACCGAACGCGGAAACTCAGTTAGACCAAGACATTGCTTACGCACCTGATCTCGATATCCAAGTGGGAGACTTACCTAACTTTGAGGTTAATGGTGAATTACCTAACTTAGAAAGTGACGATAAGTTAGATAACCTTGAGCTGCGTACGCCCCAAAGGGTTAGTTTTAATAGTATCAATAATGAAGCTAGAGAAACTATACCGAACGCGGAAACTCAGTCACCTCAAGAGATTGCCTATGCACCTGGTATTGATATCCAAGTGGGAGACTTACCTAACTTTGAAGTTAATGGTGAATTCCCTAACTTAGATTTAAGTAACGCTCAATTGGACAATCTTGAGCTGCGTACCCAGCAAAGGGTTAGTCTCAATCCTACTGTTAATCCTGAAGTTAGACAAACTATACCGATACCAGAAACTCAGTCAAATCAAGAGATTGCTTACGCACCTGATCTCGATATCCAAGTGGGAGACTTACCTAACTTTGAGGTTAATGGTGAATTCCCTAAGATCGATTTAACTAACGATAAGTTAGATAACCTTGAGCTGCGTACCCCCCAAAGGGTTAGTTTTAATAGTATCAATAATGAAGCTAGAGAAACTATACCGAACGCGGAAACTCAGTTAGACCAAGAGATTGCGTATGCACCTGATATTGATATCCAAGTTGGAGAATTACCCAACTTTGAGGTTAATGATGAATTACCTAAGATCGATTTAACTAACGATAAATTAGACAACCTTGAGTTGCCATCCCAGCAAACCGTTAGTCTCAATCCTACTGTTAATCCTGAACCAATCCAGCAGATAGAAGCATCACCAGCAGTAATTGAACCGAGTCAAGAGCAACTCATCAGCTTTAACCTAAGACAGGAACAATTAGCAAGCTTTGACCTAACAGATGAACAACTTATAAGCCTGGATTTGACACAGGAGACATCATTCAACCTTGACCTAAAACCGGTTGAACTCCCAACCATTGCTTTTGCGGAATTAGGAGAAGAGTACCAAGACACTCTCGAAATCGCCAACTACTGGATACGGCAAAGAAGACGCAACCGCAGACAAAGACGCCAACAACGAATAAGAGAATCGACTCCATCTCCTACCTCTAAACCCAAATCATCCTATTTAAAAGTACTTGCCCCTACTTCGGATAAGGTATTAGATATCCCAGCAACTAGCATTATTTTACAATATGCTTTGGGAGCTGAGGTGGAACTTCGGGTCAATGGTGAACTGATAGACCCCTCCTTCATTGGACGCACAGAAACAGATACACTAACTAATCTTATAACTCGGACTTGGTATGGTATTGTCCTTAGGGAAGGGGAGAATACGATCACTGCCACTATCGCTGGGTCAGATAATGTAATTTCTATACCGGTACAAGTAAGGGGAACACCCGATAAACTGGTTGTGGAAACCCGCGAGGCTCGTATCCCAGCGGATGGACGTTCTCTAGCAACGGTTCAGGGTCGGTTATTGGATAAATTCGGTAATGTCTCTCACCGCGATAGCATTGTTACCTTATACACTAGTGACGGTGAGTTCGTTGGTGTAGACCAAAACCCAGACCAACTGGGATTTCAGGTAGAAGCTCGAAAGGGGCAATTTACTACTGAACTGCGCTCAGGCTTAGACGCTAAAACGATTCGGATTAGCGCTGCTACTAATGATTTAGAAGCCTTTACCCAAATGCAGTTTGAAACCGCACTGCGCCCAAGTTTAATAACTGGCGTGATCGATATGCGTTTGGGAACTGAAGGGACAGACTTTTTCAAGGGCTTTCGGGACTTTTTACCAGAGGATGAAGATGATGACACTAAATTTGACATCCGATCCGCTGCTTTCTTCACTGGAAGCCTTGGCGATTGGTTAATCACTGGGTCATTTAATACTGACCATGCTTTGAACAAAGGCTGTGATTGTAATGATAGTAATCGGTTATTTCGCGAGTACCAATCCTCTGAACAAGACTATCCCGTTTACGGTGATAGTTCGACAGTGGATGTAACTACTCCTTCTATCGATAATGTCTATCTGAGGCTAGAACGCTCTGGTACAAAAGTAGGAATAGAAGCGGACTATTTGATGTGGGGGGATTACAACACTGAGGAGTTTTCTAGACGCTCTCAGCTATTTACTTCCACAAGGCGCAAACTCCATGGCTTCAAGACTAACTACAACTTTGGTAAGTTTCAAGTTACTGGATTGTTCGCCAATAACGTAGAAGGCTTCCAGCGGGATACGATTGCCCCTGATGGTACTAGTGGTTTTTACTTTCTGTCTCGGCGACTATTGGTTCCTGGTTCAGAAGAAGTTTACATCGAGTTAGAAGAACTACAGCGACCTGGTACTGTAATTCAACGAGAACGTCTGAGTCGGGTCAGTGACTATGAAATTGACTATGACCGTGGCACCTTATTGTTCAACCAACCGATGTTACGTACTGACTTGGATCAAGAAGGACGAGTCTTAGTGCGGCGGATTGTTGTTACTTATCAGTTTGATGGGGATAGCGAAGATACTAATATTTACGCAGGTCGGTTTCAATACAACTTCTCTCGGGAACTTAATCAAGAGAGTTGGCTCGGCGCTAGCTATCTACGGGAAAATCAGGGAGCTAGGGACTTTGAACTTTATGGTGTTGATGGTTTGTTCTCCTTTGGGGAGAATGTTCAATTAATCACAGAATACGCTCACTCTACCAATGATTCTGACGAATTAGGCTTAGTCAGCGGTTCAGCCTACCGCGTCCAACTAGACGGCAAATTTGGTGATGCTTTCTCCGGTAAGGCTTATTTGCGCTCCACTGAAACTGGCTTTGCCAATAACGCTACCGTTAGCTTTGTTCCTGGTCAAACCCGTTATGGTGCTCAGTTTCTGGCCAAACTAACTGATACGACTAGTTTTCGGGTACAGGTAGACCGGGAAACTAACCGAGGTATAGCTCCCCGAGTTGTTACTAGCTTTGGTGATTTATTCGACCCCCGTACCGAACCCCAGGCTGGTAATCGGGTGGATAATTCTCTAACTACTGTAATTGCGGGGATTAAGCAACGTATTGGTCCGGGTAGCCTCCAACTCGACTGGGTGTTTCGCGATCGCGAAGACCGTAAAGATGATTCTAGAAGTCGTACATCCAATCAGTTGCGATCGCGTTTTAAGATGCCCTTAACTGATAGGCTCACTTTTCAGGCTCTCAATGAACTAACCTTATCTAGCGAAACCGATTCAGTGTATTCAGACCGCACTGCGATCGGATTAGACTGGCGAGTATATCGAGGAATTACCATCAATATCGGACAACAATGGTTTACCCGAGGGCAATTTGAGGGACAGGAAATTACCCATCTTGGTATCAGTGGCGATTACAATCTTGGCTCTGATACCACTATCTCTGGACGTTACTCCATTGTTGGCGGATTAGATCAGATGACCGGTCAGGGCGCTATCGGATTGAAGCAGGGCTGGACGATTTTCCCTGGCATGCGACTAAACCTTGCTTATGAGCGGGTATTAGGTAATTTCCTTGGAGAAAACGCTGCTGCTGATCAGTTCAGTCAACCTTACGCTTTTGGTCAAGGAGCCTCAGCCCTTGGATTTGAGAGTGGAGAAAGCTACAGTATCGGTTTTGAATACACTGACAGTCCCGATTTCAAAGCCAGCTTCAAATGGGAGCATCGTTCTTCTAATCGTGGCAACAACACTGTCATCACTGGTGCCGCCTCTGGGAAATTGTCTCCTGCTATAACTGCTTTGTTTAGTTATCGACAGGCGAATGCTGCTAATCAAAGGCTTAGGAGCCGATTAGGAAACTCGATCAATTTCAGGCTAGGTGTTGCTTACCGTAATCCCGCAAGCGATAACTTTAACGCTTTAATGCGCTATGAATTTCGCCAGAATCCCGCTACTATTCCCGATACGATTTTATTGGGCAGTGGTACTGGTTATAACGAACATCTATTTTCCGGCGAAATGATATATGCTCCCAACTGGCGATGGGAATTTTACGGTAAATATGCTTTGCGTTATAGTAAATCCTATTTATCCAATGATTTAATCGGAGATAGCACCATTCATCTCGGTCAACTCCGAGCATCCTATCGTCTAGGCTACAACTGGGATATAGTCGGTGAAGCTCGCTTGATCTCTCAACCTTCAGCAGACTACTTTGAAAATGGCTTCCTGATTGAAACTGGCTACTACCTGACTCCCAGTCTGCGCCTTGCTGCTGGATACGCTCTTGGTAATATTGACGACTACGACTTCCGTGGCTCTCGTTCCGCCAGTGGTCCGTATTTAGGACTTACTGTCAAACTTGATGGTCTGATTGGTAATTTATTTGGCGGCTTTGGCAATCAAAAGGTAGCACCACCCCAGCAGCAGGAATCTCAAATTGAATTCATTGTTGAAGATAACCAAAAGCAAGAAAATCCCAATAAAACTAACCAACCTGTGGTTGAAGAAGGGCTAGAAGAAAACAGTAAACCCCTTTCTAACGACAAATCAGAAGAGGATAACACACAAGCAAGAAGAACAGAAAAATAATAGTGTGTTCCGGTAATTTATGATTGGCAATTTGAGTATTATTGCCGATTAATAATGACAAATTTATTAGTATTAATTATCAAAATTATTTAGTTTAAATTTAACTTTTTTTTATTAAAGTTAATTAATTAATTTAATATTTTCAGCAAACTTTATTAAAATTAAGCAGCTATGAATCCCCATATAATTCCTTATAATTTAAAGTCAAAATTTCACCTAAACCTATGATAAAAAAAACTTACTATTCTAGTTTAATTTCATTTTTAAAAACTAAAAAAAACCACCTATAGTTATCAAAAAAAAACAGTATCTACCTAGTTTATTATCAAGCCTAGGCTTAAAAGAGTATACCATCAACCATGTCAGCTTTTGGGGTATGGGTGTTGAATGGCACAGGAGTTACCAAAAAAATTGGGTAATCGCGCCCCTTCCTTCTAGGACGGCTTTTTTTTTTAACTTTTTATTGACAGTTTGTACTAGGTGTGCTACTATAAAATTCTAAACAATAGACTTTTCAACTAGATAGATACTATCTAACCATAAGTAGGCAACGTAAAAAATATGTCTGAGATACATATTGCGTAATTTAGTCTAGCGATGCAGCGCGGTCTTGGGGGTTTCCCCCACTCGCGCTTTGCATCAAGACAACGACTTTAACGTCTATGAAAAATTTAGATCTAAAAAAGTATCTATCTCTAAAAAAAAAAGTAAAGGTACGGTGGGGCACACCGAAACCATTATCTATGATCAAAACGCTTAGGTCGAATCGGCCTCTACTCTTTCTGGTTCCGACCTGGCTGAGCAAGTCGGCTCGTTGTTCGCGTAGCGTGGCCATAGGCCAAGTAAGAATCCCCGTTCTTACTTCGGCGGGGAGTGTCAAGTCGGGCTGCCATATATGTGATCGGAGATGACCATCAAGTAATTGCTAACTAAATCATTCACCAAGCAGGACCAGGAGTGGTGGTTGCTGCTTATCCAGAAAGCGATCGCAATATCATCCAAGATAATCAATTTGCGGCTCTCGAAGGACTGAGCATTGACCTAGTCACTAGAAACCATACCGGAGCAAGGCATTATCAAGTAGGTGATGGACCAAACCCTAAGCGAGACTCTCCTAACCGTAGGCTAGACACTGGTAATAATGCTGTGAATACACCTCGGTGGTTAGCGGTAGAGTTTTTTCAACGGGATGGTCAGGTGAGTTTGGATGGGTCACCTGACCCTGGTTCTGAGGTAGATATCTATCTTGTAGACCAGGTTTCCCCAAAAACCCATGGGATAGGTCCCTTGAGTAAGAAGATTGCTACAGCCGAAGCAGATCAAGACGGGAAGTTTGGGATTAGTCTTAGTAATGTCGAGCCTGGAGATTACCTGAGTGCGATCGCAACTCACCCAGACTACGGTACCTCGGAACCAGCTGTGACTGTGGTGGTGCGTGCTCTTGATGATCAAGGGAATAGTATCGAGACATGGTCAGCAACAACTCTACCGAACACAGCAATGCCCCAGTGTACCAGCCGTCCAGTCGCCAAGGTTCCCCTACGACCAGAGTCCCCGCAAATACCTGAACCCCTATCGGAATAGTTTTTAGGAATAGGCTCAAACACCCTACCCTAAAGCACCTCAAGTTTGTCTCGCCCTTTGTTAGAGGAAACAAATCCCTATAAATACACCAGGGGTATCTTGAGTAAAATGGTGTACACCCTCTCAATTAATTAACTAACATACAATATATACAACCAAAGGACTACGTAATTACAAGCAACACCTAACGATCATATACCTTATTGGAAAAACCTTGTGTGAATATTGCTACTTCATCAGTAGACCTTGACCCGAAAAACCTATTTCCCTTTGAACTCGACGAGTTCCAAAAACAGGCAATTGAGGCTCTCAATCATAGTCAATCAGTAGTTGTCTGTGCTCCGACTGGTTCTGGGAAAACCCTAATTGGAGAATATACCATTTACCGTGCTTTGTCTCAAGGGGGACGTGTTTTCTACACCACCCCCCTCAAAGCGCTCTCCAACCAGAAACTAAGGGATTTTCGGGCAAAATTTGGCGCAGACAAAGTCGGTCTAGTTACCGGTGATTCCTCGGTCAACCGGGAGGCTTCCGTGTTAGTGATGACTACGGAAATTTTCCGTAATATGCTCTATGGTACCCCAATTGGTCAAGTGGGAGCCTCGATGCTAGGGGTTGAGGCGGTCATCCTAGACGAATGTCACTATATGAATGACCGACAACGAGGCACGGTTTGGGAAGAATCAATTATCTATTGTCCGCCAGATATTCAAATTGTTGCCCTTTCCGCCACTGTTGCCAATTCTGACCAGCTGACCGACTGGCTGAATCAAGTTCATGGCTCCACTCAGCTGATTTACTCTAACTTCCGACCTGTTCCTCTAGAGTTTTACTTTGCCCATCCCAAGGGAATTGTCTCCCTGCTGAATGACGACCACACCAAGATTAACAACTCCCTCAAAACCAGACGTCCTAAAAGCAAGGACAAACATGGACGTCCGGAAGGCCCCAGCATTAGCACTGTGGTGAGCAAACTAAAAAAACGGGAGATGTTACCAGCTATTTACTTTATCTTTAGCCGCCGAGGCTGTGATAAGGCAGTAGATGAGATGGGTCCACTATCCCTGGTCAATGAACAAGAAGCAGCTCAACTCAAGAAACGGATTGATGAATTTATCACTAAGAATCCAGAAGCAGCTCGTACCAAACAAATTGAGCCCCTCTACCGAGGTATAGCTGCCCATCATGCTGGAATTTTACCTGCTTGGAAAGGTCTAGTGGAAGAACTATTCCAACAAGGACTAGTGAAGGTGGTATTTGCTACAGAAACTCTAGCAGCAGGAATTAATATGCCTGCTCGTACCACGGTTATTTCCAGTCTATCTAAGCGTACTGACCGAGGACACCGGCTACTGACTGCTTCTGAATTTTTGCAGATGGCTGGACGAGCAGGACGGCGAGGGATGGATACCAATGGCTATGTGGTTACCGTGCAAACCCCCTTTGAAGGGGCTAAAGAGGCGGCTTATCTAGCAACGGCTGGTGCTGATCCCCTAGTCAGTCAGTTTACCCCTACCTATGGTATGGTACTGAATTTGTTGCAAACTCACTCTCTGCCTCAAGCCAAGGAATTAGTTGAACGCAGCTTTGCTCAGTATCTAGCTACTTTGTACCTCAAACCTCAACAACAGGCAATTACTGAACTGACTGCGGAACTGACAAGAATTGATTTTCAACTGGCACCGGTAGATGTGGCAGTAATGGAAGGCTATCAAAAACTGAAGGAACACCTGAAAGTAGAGCGCCGCATCCTTAAAGACCTGCAACACCAAGCAGAGGCATCTGTTTCTAAAGCCGTATCCCAATTACTACAACAGGTGCAACCGGGAGTCATTCTTTATTTGAAGGGCAAGAATGTGCCAGTGTCTTCTCCTGTTCCAGCTGTTTTGGTGTCTAAACAAAAGGGTTCCGGTCAATTCCCCTATCTGGTGTGCTTAAGTGCTGCTAACCGATGGTATGTGGCAACAACTGCTGATGTGATGGGGTTAGATGGCTTTCCTGAAGTGGCCGATGACCAAGTATCCAATGGCTCTACGGAAGATTACTCAACCGGCTCAACTCAAGGTGACTCTTCTCACATTATTAATCTTCGATGCCTTGATATTGGAACTCTCCAGCCTTTAGAGGGGCTTGAGATTAAACCAGGTCAAGTCAAAAGCGGAAATGAAGATACTGAAGCCTTGGCTAACCAAGTTCCCACCATTGCTCAACTCTGGGTTGCTCCAGAAGTCAGGGAGCAAGAAGGTGTTGTTGCTGATCTAGAGGGTCAAATGGAAACCCATGCTCTTCGTCAGTGGGGTAATCCTTCTCAACTGATCAAACGCCACAAAAAACGGTTGTTTTTGCAGGAGCAAATTAACCAACGTCAAGCTAAATTCCGAGAATACCAGGCTCAGCATTGGCACGAATTTCTGAACCTGATTGAAATTTTAAAAGCATCTGGTTCTTTGGAGGACTTAACTCCCACTGTTCTGGGGCAAGCGGCTGCTTCGCTTCGGGGAGAAAATGAGTTGTGGCTAGCCTTAGCCATGCTGTCGGGAGAATTAGATGATTTAGACCCCCACCAACTGGCAGCAGCTTGCTCTGCTTTAGTTACCGAAACCCCTAGACCGGATAGTTGGACAAACTATCAACCAAGTGAGGAAGTGCTAGAAGCATTGACAAACCTCAGGAGGATTCGGCGTCAAGTATTTCAGCTACAGCGTCGATATCATGTCGCCTTACCGGTTTGGTCAGAGGATAGGTTAATTGGTCTAATAGAACAGTGGTCATTAGGCAAATCCTGGCGGGAGATATGCGGTAATACCAGCTTAGATGAAGGGGACGTGGTGCGAATCTTACGTCGAACCTTAGATATATTATCCCAAATTCCCCATGTGTTGCCTCTATCAGAGTCTTTAAAAGCTAATGCGATTCGTGCTGCTCAGTTACTTGACCGCTTTCCGGTGAATGAAAGAGTTAAGTAGGGCTTGCTGAAAAAGTCCTTTGGTAAGGGTAGGAGTCAGGAGTCAGGAGTCAGGAGTCAGGAGAAACACTACAATCAGTTATCAAAAAACATAGCAACATTGTCCTAGGTAATCTCTCTCTTGACTCCTGTTCCCTGTTCCCTGTTCCCTATTCCCTATTCTCTACTGGATTCTTACCAACATCAAAAACAATTATAAATTCCGCATCCGGCATTAATCGTTTCAGGGCCCACAAATGTCCCTCAGCATCCGACCGATTGCGGAAGCGAGCAACAACAACTCGCTGCATTTGTGGTAATAGCCTAATGACCACCCATGGATGAAGGCGTTCCGAATAACTCATAATCAAACTATCTCCTTTTTTAGGGGAGCCAGAGCTAGCCCGTAGATATTGCACTGTCCCCGGGCTAGCTCTTGACTCTGGGCGTCTCAGCGCCCACTGTTATACTATAGCACAAAAATATTTTATTATAACATATTTTTAAAATTTTTGTAACAAATTTTTCGGGAGTCGGGAGTCGGGAGTCGGGAGTCGGGAATCGGGAATGTTGTGGAACGGGCATCTTGCCTGTTTGGGGCATCTTGGTAGAATAGGCATCTTGGTGGAACAGGCATCTTGCCTGTTACAGTTTCCAGGCGCTGACGGCTGACGGCTGACCGCTGAATGCTTGCCTATTGCCTATTGCCTATTGCCTATTGCCACCCTTCCTCCTCAAGTAAACCTTCAACACCTCTTCTGTAAAAGGATTCTTACCAGCCCGCAGCTCATCTATCCATTTCTGCCGTTCTGCTTTCCACTTATCATTGCCGGTCCAGTCTACAATTGCTTGAAAATCTGATATTGCTCCTGCGGTATCCCCAGTCAGGGCCCTAGCCAAACCACGACTCTGCTTAAATCGTGCTTTTATTTTATAAAATAGTACATTTTTAGATGCTTTGGCTACTGCTTTTTCACAGGCATCGATCACTTCAGCAGCATATCCATGGAGGCTACCAAACCAACAAATTTCATGCCAATAATTAGCATTAATTTCTAGGTTTGGATCTAGTTGTTGTGCTTCTTTATAGAGAGATAGGGCTTTGGTTATTTCACCCTGTTTTGCTAACTGCTCACCTTGTTCAACTTTAGCGGGTCCTGCTAGTTGTTTTGCTTTTGTCTCTGGGTTTAATTCTAGCTCTGGATTCCATTCTTTGGCTTTTTTAAAATTAGCAATAGCAACCTCCACATCCCCCTCTTTCGCTAACTCCTCACCTTGTTTAACAAAACCAGAAGCTGCAGCTATTTTGCCATCTTAATCTTGGCATTTCTTTAAGCTATCTAAGGATTCAGGATGATCCACAAAGTAATCTTCAAGCAACTTACATCCCCTAGCCAGCATCTCACCTAAATCTTCAACAGCCCAGAGTCTGACAGTTTTGTCGGCTGATGCCGTAGCCAGCATTTTACCATCGGGACTAAAACTTACACTATTTACCGAGTCTTGATGTCCTTTCAACACATCTAATGGATTTCCCTGTAAATCCCAGAGTCTGACCGTTTTGTCCGATGATGCACTAGCAAGCATCTTACCATCGGTACTAAAACTTACACTATTTACCGACTCAAGATGTCCTTTCAACAGTGCTAATTGATTTCCTTCTAAATCCCAGAGTCTGACAGTTTTGTCCCTTGATGCCGTAGCCAGCCTCTGACCATCGGGGCTAAACCTTACACTTTCTACCCAGTCAAGATGTCCTTTCAACAGTGCTAATTGATTTCCTTCTAAATCCCAGAGTCTGACAGTTTTGTCCCTTGATGCCGTAGCCAGCCTCTGACCATCGGGGCTAAACCTTACACTTTCTACCCAGTCAAGATGTCCTTTCAACAGTGCTAATTGATTTCCTTCTAAATCCCAGAGTCTGACCGTATTGTCGGATAATGCAGTAGCAAGCATCTTACCATCTCGGCTAAAACTTATACTAAATACCAACTCTTGATGTCCTTTCAACAGAGCTAATGGATTGCCCTGTAAATCCCAGAGTCTGACCGTTTTGTCCGATGATGCACTAGCAAGCATCTTACCATCGGGGCTAAAGCTTACACTATTTACCTCGGATTGATGTCCTTTCAACAGAGCTAATGGATTGCCCTGTAAATCCCAGAGTCTGACCGTTTTGTCCGATGATGCACTAGCAAGCATCTTACCATCGGGGCTAAAGCTTACACTTGATAGCGAGGATTGATGTCCTTGAAATAGAGCTAATTGATTGCCCTGTAAATCCCAGAGTCTGACCGTTTTGTCGTCTGATGCCGTAGCCAGGGTTTTACCATCAAGGCTAAAGCTTACACTATTTACCTCGGATTGATGTCCTCTCAACAGAGCTAATTGATTGCCCTGTAAATCCCAGAGTCTAACAGTTTTGTCCTTTGATGCAGAAGCGAGCATCTTACCATCTCGGCTAAAACTTACACTTGATACAGAGGATTGATGTCCTCTCAACAGAGCTAATTGCTTTCCCTGTAAATCCCAGAGTCTGACCGTTTTGTCGTATGATGCCGTAGCCAGCATCTTACCATCTCGGCTAAAACTTACACTATTTACCCGGAATTGATGTCCTCTCAACAGAGCTAATTGCTTTCCCTGTAAATCCCAGAGTCTGACAGTTGCGTCGTCTGATGCCGTAGCCAGGGTTTTACCATCAAGGCTAAAACTTACACTTCTTACCAACTTTTGATGTCCTCTCAACAGAGCTAATTGCTTTCCCTGTAAATCCCAGAGTCTGACAGTTTTGTCCGATAATGCCGTAGCCAGCCTTTTACCATCGGGGCTAAAACTTACACTTAATAGCGAGGATGGATGTCCTCTCAACAGAGCTAATTGATTTCCTTCTAAATCCCAAAGTATCACAGTAAGGTCGGATCCAGTAGCAAGCCTCTTACCATCTCGGCTAAAACTTATACTAGTTACCCTATCTTGATGTCCTTTCAACAGTGCTAATCGATTTTCCTGTAAATCCCAGAGTCTGACGGTTTTGTCGTAAGATGCCGTAGCCAGGGTTTTACCATCTTGGCTAAACCTTACACTATTTACCGAGGATTGATGTCCTCTCAACACAGCTAATTGATTGCCCTGTAAATCCCAGAGTCTGACGGTTTCGTCCTGTGATGCCGTAGCCAGGGTTTCACCATCTCGGCTAAAACTTATACTAGTTACCCAGTGTTGATGTCCTGTCAACAGTGTTAATGGATTGCCCTGTAAATCCCAGAGTCTGACCGTGTCCCATGATACCGTAGCCAGGGTTTTACCATTGGGGCTAAACCTTACACTCGACACCCGGTCTTGATGTCCTCTCAACACAGCTAATTGATTGCCCTGTAAATCCCAGAGTCTGACGGTTTCGTCCTCTGATGCCGTAGCCAGGGTTTTACCATCTCGGCTAAAACTTATACTATTTACCCAGTCTTGATGCCCTCTCAACACAGCTAATTGATTACCCTGTAAATCCCAGACTCTGACAGTTTTGTCCTCTATTTTGTCCCCAGTCAGAAAATTATCATGTGATGCAGTAGCCAGCATCTTACCATCGAAGCTAAAACTTAGACTCCTTACCCAGCCTTGATGTCCTTTCAACACAGCTAATTGATTACCCTGTAAATCCCAGACTCTGACAGTTCTGTCCTTTGTTCTGCCCTCAGTCAGGCTCATACCATCTGATGCCGTAGCCAGCATCTTACCATCGGGGCTAAAACTTACAATTGATACCGGTTGTTGATGTCCTTCAAAGAGTGCTAATTGATTTCCTTCTAAATCCCAGAGTTTGACATTATGATAGTCTGATGGCGTAGCCAGCAGCACTTTACCATCGGGGCTAAAACTTACACTTAAGACCGAGCTTTCTCGATGTACTCGAAATAGTCTGTTTTCTTTGAATTTACTAAGACTCTGCTGTAGAGCATAGAGAGGACTGATGGCAGGATAGTTATCCAAAGGGCGACCATCTTTAACGATATTAAATAGCTCTTGCCCAGTCTCCATAGCTGAGTATAAAAGCTCTGGATCGCCATAGTAACCATTATCCCCTGGTAACCGTCGTAAAATAGTAATCCCTTGTTGTTCTAGTCGGGTACCTGTTTTAGCTTCTTGTATGTTTTTAGCAGTTATCATAGCAATAATTATTGCTACAACTGAGAACAAACCCAGAGTAATACCCCCTATTAGTATAGTTCTCTTGGCTTTGTCTTGGGCTTCACTTAAGGTATCATTGGCCTTAGCTAATATTCGACTTTCTTCTGCCAATACCCTGCGGTCTAATTCCTGACCAGCCACCAAAAACTGATAATCCAAATCGCTCAAACTTTTACCCCTAGCCCAAGTTTGAGCATTCTCTAACGCCACCCCCCGCAACAAACGGGATTCATCCTTACACCCAGACTCAACCCAAGCGGTAAATGCTTCAGAGTAGGGACGCAGTCTCGCTAATTCTTGCTTAACCCAATTGCTATCGAAAACACTGCCATAAATCCGGTTGTTAACTTTTAAATACCCATCCCGCTCCACTACCAACCCCGATAGCCTTAATTCTGTCTGTTCTTCACTGCCATCAGCGGCAATATAACCCTGATCTAATACGTGCTGATACAATCCCAACAGCCTACTCGCCCGTTGCTCA
>NZ_MKZS01000001.1:6535200-6647520 GCF_001942495.1 Moorena bouillonii PNG | reverse complement strand
ATGGATCCCCCTCCAGAAGTTCCCCCCTTGCTAAGGGGGGTTAGGGGGGATCCCAATCCCGGAGTGCTATCGATGGATCCCCCTCCAGAAGTTCCCCCCTTGCTAAGGGGGGTTAGGGGGGATCCCAATCCCGGAGTGCTATCGATGGATCCCCCTCCAGAAGTTCCCCCCTTGCTAAGGGGGGTTAGGGGGGATCCCAATCCCGGAGTGCTATCGATGGATCCCCCTCCAGAAGTTCCCCCCTTGCTAAGGGGGGTTAGGGGGGATCCCAATCCCGGAGTGCTATCGATGGATCCCCCTCCAGAAGTTCCCCCCTTGCTAAGGGGGGTTAGGGGGGATCCCAGTCTTGAACTGCTGTGGATGGATCCCCCTCCCGTCCCCCTTAATAAGGGGGAAGCTTGAGAATGCTCCACCATTAACTTACACAACTTCTGGGTCAGAAACGGTTGTCCTCCTGTCCAGGTCAATATCTCAGCTAACACCTGTTCAGGATTATCCACTTTCCCTACTAAACCAGGGAGCAGAGGCTTTTTGGCTTCTTCAAAGGTAAAGCCAGTCAGTTCAATATCCCGACCAATATTAAAGGGAGTGCGCTGTTTATCCTGAATCAAATCCGCTGGAGTTGCTACTCCCAGCAAGCAAAAATTCAGCCGATTATAGACAGGATTTTCTGCTCTTTGGTTATAACAACTGCGAATAAAGGCAAAGAAATCATCTTTAAACTCTACTTTAATAATACTATCAATCTCATCCAGAAAGATAACAAGATTTTCTTGAATCTCTGACAACAGCACCTCTTCAATAAACTCACCCAACCACATTACTGGGGAGAGTTGCTTACGCTCTCGTAACCAAGGTAAGACCTTGAATTTATCTGATAGCTTAAAACTATTTACCAGACTCTTAATTAAGCTAGCATACCATTGCTCTGACGTTACGTAATTACCAATTTGGGTAACATCCACAGAAGCACAAGCTACTCCCCTATCTATTAGTCTTTGCATGGTTTTTACCCGCAAACTAGATTTACCCATCTGTCGCGAGTTGAGCACATAACAAAATTCCCCAGCCATCAAAGCATCAAAAATTTCCGTATCAGCTTTTCTGACTGCATAAGTAGCAGCATCGTTAGGTAAACTTCCCCCAACTTGATAGATTGTTGGTTGGTTGCTCATGGTAGGAAAGGGAGTAGGGAGTAGGGAGTAGGGAATCGGGAATCGGGAATCGGGAATCGGGAATCGGGAATCGGGAATCGGGAATCGGGAATCGGGAATCGGGAATCGGGAACAGTAGTGAAGATATTCGAGTAGTATTTGGTTTTATAGCGTTTATTATAGCTATGAGGTACACAGGATTTTTTACCTATTGCCTATTGCTAGCATGCCTATTGCCTCTTACCTGCTCCCTGCTCCCTGCTCCCTGCTCCCTAACTACAAAAGTCTGTTACTAAAATACTCACGATACAAATTAGATCTCGGAATACAATCATTACCGATTGCTCTGACTAATCCCAGACTTTCTAACAGATAGGTTTCTTTATAATCCAGGCGCACTGCTTGAGTAGTTGTCAGTAATTTTTTGAAAGCCTTTAGTAAGTTGGGATGGAGCATGAGATTATTTAAAAGTTCTCGCAAATGATGGCGATAAATCCCTGATTCTGTCGGGGCGGTTTCTAAAAGATGCTCGATGGTGATGTTGGAATTTTTGCTAAGAGTAGAGAAAGCTAACTGTAATAAATAAGGATGTCCTCCTACCATAGCAATTAATTGTTGTAATGAATTAACTGATAAATTTAAGCCATAAAATCTAGCCAAATTCTGAACCTGATTCAAAGTCAAATCAGTTAAATCTACAGGATATCCTACATTGAAAGGCGACTTATTGATAGCCAATTCAATATAAACTTCCGTAGCATAAACGACTATCAAGCGCAGTCTTTTCCAAGTATCATAAAACTGGCCATTTTCATGCCAACTCCGCAGCAAAGTAAGAAACCCTTCAGCAACGTGTTGATGAGGAAAAACTCGCTCCAGGTTATCGAGACATAAAACTAAAGGACTCTCTGAAGAAACCAACAAATACTCTTCAAAGTAGGTGCTACACTTGACTTCACTGGTAAAAAAAATATCTTCCCAATAATTTTGCAACTGATTGGGTAATTTCAATTTTTGAGCAAGCCGTACACAAAAAGACTGTAAAAATATATCCAAGTCATGGCAAGGGAATTCATTCAGATTCAAATAAACTGTGCGATAATCCCAAGGCTTAGCATAATCAAGAATCCGATGACTGAGTAAGGTTTTACCCATCAGCTTCGGTGCTTTAATCCGAACTAGTGCCCCTGGTTGTAAAATCTTTTGATAACACTCAGCATCTTGGGGACGTTCTATATAAAAGTCTCCAACTTGAGCCGTTGTATGTAGTTGATTATTGGTGCTATTTGTGCTATTATTATTTGGTAATTCAATACCCAGTAAGTTTAAAAATTCTGGTATAGACTGAGGGCGATCCCTAGCCACCAGATTCATGCCATGGAGAATGGATTGACTTGTGCGATCGCTAATCTGAGGATTCAAATCCTTTGGTGGTGGTAATTCAGCTCCCTCAATCCGCTCGTCAGCTGGTAGTGGTTCATTCCCAGTTAACAGAACATACAAAGTAGCGGCTAAAGCATAAACATCGGTGTAGGGACCCTGTTGCGCTCGGAACTCATATTGTTCCAGCGGAGCATAGCCTGGAGTCACAGCACAAAGATGAGTTTGGGTAACCCCAGGGACAAACTTAGTAGCAATACCCAAATCAATCAACACCGCACCAGTACCATCGTTCCGGACCATGATGTTATTAGGTTTAACATCCCGATGGAGCAACTCTTGCTGATGAATGTCCCAGAGGGCGCTACCAATTTGCCCGATGTAAAGCAAAGCTTTATCTTCCGAAAGCACACCCTGCCGTTTCACCAGATCCGACAAGGTTTCCCCCTCGATGTATTCCATGATTAGGCAGGGCAATTCACCTTCTCGGATGATTTCTTCAGATAAGCGGACTAGATAAGGATTCCCACAGCTACATTGGGCTAACTTTACTGCTTCGTTGGCAAAAATTTTCCAATATTCTAATAAATTATCTTGGCGTAGTACATGATTAAGGATAGTTTTAATAACAATGCGATCGCCTGTTTTAGTTCGGGCTAAATAGGTAATACCCAGCCCACCTTCTCCTAGTTTTTTTTCGATACTGTACTTACCCTTATGTAGCCGATAACCACGAGGCCAGGTAAGATGACTTACGTCGTTGCCGTGGTTAGGTTGTTGAGGAGTTGAGGGAGGTTTGTAGGGAGCATAAGGCTCTGCCACAGTAACAGTTATTGGTTGTGTGATGCTGCTATGACGAATTTTAGGGGAATTAAACCAGCGTTTAACTCTGTTATTTAACTGCTGCTTTAATTTCCCACAGACTGACCGATGGTTATTAGTTTTCATGGGAGATGCCCAACCTATCTAGGATATTAATTTCGGTAGGGTTTATCGTAAGCTATCAGCTATCAGCTTAAGCGCTACGCGCACGCTACGCGAACAGCTATCAGCTATCAGCCTATGCCCATAAGCTTACCTGAATATTTACGTTTTATTTTTATACACAAATAATTCTAGCGTTTTTAATAATTATTAGAGCCATCCAATTTGCTTCACCTTACTTCATACTCCTACTCCGTAGCTAAGCATATGCGCTACGCGAACAACTATCAGCTTATGGGGTATGGACAGGCTATTTGAGATGCTTATGGGCATAGGGTAAGCAAAGATAACAGCTTTTGAATAAAACAGGTAACCATTAGTTTAATCTGAGTTATGGAAAGCTGACGGCTGACCGCTGACCGCTGACCGCTCCAAGACAAGGAAAAAGTATTATGAGTATCTCGCCCAAACGACTTGAAGAAATCAAAAATATTCCTGACTCTGAAATTGATACCTCAGATATACCTGAGTTAGACGATAATTTCTGGGAAAATGCCAAAATGGTTAAACCGATTACTAAAAAAGCGATTTCTATTCGCTTAGATAGACAAGCTCTAAAGTAGGGTGGGCAAAGTAAGATAATCATTGATACTCAAAACAATCAAACGGTTTTTGCCCACCAGACAAGCTGATAGCTATCAGAGTAATTAAAGTAGGGTGGGCAAAGTAAGATAATCATTAATACTCAAAACAATCAAACGGTTTTTGCCCACCAGACAAGATACACCCATATAGGTTATACAAGTCATAAACTACAATTAAACCAATATACCACTACGCACTATGGTGTTTGATAAATGAAGAAAAATTAAAATCGCTCAATCCCTTGATTAGTAAGCTTTTTTCTTCACTATTGCCTATTGCTAGCATGCCTATTGCTAGCATGCCTGGCGCGTAGCGCTATACCTACTGCGATCGCACTGATCTAAATCCGCACTTCTAGCTAACGTTGTTAATTGCCAAGAGGGGTTAGGATTTTGATAACTAATTTTAAGGAGTGAACGGTGTTCAGGAGTAGCGATAGTTCCAATTGGCAGTGGTATCTGTCCAAGCAGCTAACCCCCTTGATCGGAGATTTAACCAGAGTCAAATCTAATCCTATCGAGCCCAAGACTATTGTAGTTAGTACCTTGATTGGGCTTTTGCTCAATTGTCTACCATGGTTACCAGCTGCTAGAGCTGAAACGGTGCAACTGGGAGTAGTTAAAAGTCGAGATAATCAAGGGCATTGGTCTGGCATTACCGAACGCTTACATTCAATTGGAGTTAACTACTGTATTGTTGACTTGACTGACGTTAAGAAAGCCTCTGACTTCGAGAACACTAACTTGCTATTTTTGCCCAATGTCGAGTTCCTCCACCCCAAACAATTCCAAGCGTTACAGGAATGGATCGCACAAGGAGGAAAAGTTATTGTTAGCGGTCCTACTGGGTTACTTTCCAAACCTGACATCCGCAAACAATTGCGTGAGCTTTTGGGTGCCTATTGGGGGTTTGCGATGACCCAACCCTCTATCCTCCATCCTTCCCCAGACAGTAACCAAACATGGGTGCAGGATACTGGAATTACAGGTATCATCCAGGGTGGCACTCTTATTCCTGCTGATCTTAATTCCACTACTGTTGCGGTCTGGAGTCAGGTTGACAAGCCCCCTGCTGTAGTAACCTCTAATAATGCTACGTTTTTTGGTTGGCGCTGGGGTATCGATCGGGTAGCTCCGGCAGAAGTCGATAGTGCTTGGTTACGAGCGGCTCTTGGTCGCTATGATGTCCAAGTCACTGATGTCCAACTTACTGATGTCCAACTCATCACTAATTCATCTACATCGTCTGAATCCTCTGATCACTCACCACAACATTGTCGGGATATCGACACTACTATTGCCCAGAAACAGGTGGAAACAGAAGATGCAGAGTCTGGCAATAACACAGATGCTTCAGCCAAGCCTACTAATTCCCGATTAGCACCGTCACCCAAGCCAGCAAAAGCCCCACCACCACGATATAGAAGACGAATTCGAACCCTAAAGCAAGCTACTGCGATGGAGCGGGAGTTGGAAAATCTGATTGGTCGGTTTGAAAGTGCTTTGCTAAGAGCCGATGCAGCTAACAGTAATCTGAATTTATCTACAGGCACTGCTATTGAACAATTTGTCACTGCTGGTACTAAGCAAGTGTCGGAAACTTCCGAGGAAACCTCTGAGGGTAAAACGGATGAAACTGATTCAGCTACTGACTCAGCTATTGAGGCATTGCATCAGGCCAGAGTGGGTTTGGAAAATTTCCGTCGAGCAGTGGCTCGCAGAGAGTATCAAAAGGCAAGTCAGCTGTGGATGACAGCACGAAATACCCTATGGGAAAACTACCCAACTGATCGTAAACTAGCCCAGTCAGAGATTCGAGCAATTTGGCTAGACCGGGGTACTATTGTTAAAGCGAAGTCTGAAAAAGATTTAGCTAAGATTTTTGACAAATTGGCTACAGCTGGTTTTCACACCATCTTTTTTGAAACGGTTAACGCTAGTTATACGATTTACCCGAGTGCGATCGCACCAGAGCAAAATCCCCTGGTTGAGGGATGGGATCCTCTAAAAGCGGCAGTGAAGTTAGCCCATGAGCGAGGGATGGAATTGCACGCTTGGGTTTGGATGTTTGCTGCAGCTAACCAGCGTCACAATGCGGTTTTGGATCAACCAGCAGACTATCTCGGACCAGTGCTATCGAAGAATCCAGACTGGGCAATCTTGGATAACGAAAAACGTGTGTTTCACAAGAGAACTAGAAAGGCATTTCTTGACCCCGCTAATCCGGAAGTGCGGGATTATCTAACCAAGCTATTGGAAGAGATAGCCAGCAACTATGAAGTGGATGGGATTCAGCTCGACTATATTCGCTACCCGTTTCAAGACCCCAAAGCTGGTCATACCTTTGGCTATGGTAAGGCCGCCCGTGAACAGTTCCAGGAATTGACCGGTGTTGACCCCATTGAGATTGACCCAAAGAATCAGAACTTATGGCGACAGTGGACAGATTTTCGTATAGAGCAAATCGACACTTTAGTCAAGTCAGTGTCACAAATGCTGCGGCAGAAACGTCCCGAGTTGATTATCTCTGCTGCTGTATTTCCCATGCCTAGGGAAGACCGATTGCAAAAAATCCAACAAAACTGGGAAGATTGGGCGTCTCGGGGTGAGATTGACCTGATGGTACCGATGACTTATGCGTTGGAAACGGAAGAGTTACAAAAATTAGCCCAACCATGGCTAAAAAAATCCTCCCTCAGCTCAGCGTTAGTTTTGCCAGGAATTCGCCTATTGAATTTGCCCGATATTGTAGCTGTTGACCAAATTCAACTGCTGCGAGATTTACCAGCTCCTGGCTATGCCCTATTTGCAGTAGAAAATCTCAATGATAATCTCAGGGGCATCTTGACTCGCACTCAAGGACAACAAGAGCCTACCACTGAAGTACAAGTACCTTACCGTCAACCGTTCCTAGCTGCAGCAGAACGTTATCAGGCTCTGCAACAGGAATGGAGTTTTATGTTAGCAAATAATCAAATAGTAATTGGGGAACCAGACCTTTCAGAGTGGGGACAACAAGCCGATACCCTTTCCCTGTTGCTGAATCGACTAGCGGACAAGCCATCCATGATGAGCTTGCTATCAGCACAATTGTCCATGTCATCCTTCCGTACTCGCTTTCAAACGTGGATGTTTGGACAATCGGTTGAGCAACCGTATCAAGTCCAGGTATGGGACAACCGTCTGGAAACGATCCAACGATTATTGCGCTATGGTGAGCGGACGCTCCAAAATCCACCATTAGCTAGTGGCAGGGAAACTGCCACCAATGAAGTGGACATCACTGAAGGTCTCGATCCATAGACGAGCACCACAAGATAGTGGATTATCTGGATTATAGACAATCCGACACGGGCCAAGGATTTCTACCTGGTTGCCGTATAGATTGTTGCCGCTGCGTTTTACGGAAATCACTGGCTTCCGTTCCTCGGGGCTTTTGTGGATATTCGAGCCAATGTTATTGCGGTTGACATTGATCTTAGCTATAGCCGGAGCACGATTAGTGCGCCATTTCCCTTTTGGTCCTCTAGTGCCCTTAGTGATTTGGGGGAGATTGTTGAACAAGGGAATAATCCAGAATTTCCCACTTTTATAAGCACCCCTAACTCGCCCAGACTCTAGAAGTTGGCGCAATCGCCGAGAAGAAATACCTAAGAGAGATGCTGCTTCTGTAGTACAAACACACTTGTTCATTTGTCTTTTTCCTTAACTCTTCCGACACTACTATTATATTGAAAAAATGAATCATTGACAAGTGCTAGTAAAAAAAACTCTTCCGAAAAAAATATTGAGTTTAATACCCTCAGTTTGATGTCAGAAATTGGAGTTTTTTTTGAGGAGTGAGGAGAACTGACTCGAAGGTTTTAATTATTTGGATAAAGTTGGTGATATCGAAGTGAGGTGGAAATAGCGATCGCTTTGAATGTATGCTTTTTTGTGGTGAAATAACTAGAGTAAAGTACGGAAAATATCAGAAATTTGGCGGTGAGACATCCTGTCAGCAGTAGAGTAAGCTGGTTGTATTGTCAGGGGATAGCCTGGGTCTGCTTTAAGCCCATATTCAACATGACCCTCATTTTTTAAGGGGGTTAGGGTACAGTGTTAGAAATGTTACTAACGTAAAGATATATTTAAATGAGTAAAGCTTTTGCTGCTTGGTTTAGCTGGGTTATGCCTGTGGCAGCAACGTTGTTGGCAACGAGCGTAACTGCACCGGTAGCCAGAGCACAAAACCTGTACAATCCGCAGCCGATTTCTCATAGCAAAGAAATTGTTGACACCCTGACTCAGAAAGATATTCCGATCGGGGATGGTGGCTTTGCCCGAGACTATGTAGTAACTCTTGATGCGGGAGACCAAGTTGCCATCGACCTAATCTCAGACAACTTTGACACGATGATCTCTGTGATCGCTTCTGATGGTTCTACGGTAGCGGAAAATGATGATGGACCAGATGGCAGTACTAACTCCTTGTTATTTGCTCGCATTACTGAGACAGATGAGTACATTATCAGGGTGCGTGCCTTTGGCTCAACCGGCGGTGGCAAGTTCAGATTAAAGATAACCAGACTTAAACCAATTTAGGGGGTTAGTGGTCGAGGGGGTCAGTGGTCAAGTAAGCAACAGGTGGTCTTTGGCAAAGAATGAGTGAAAGAATTAGTGAAGGATGAGGGTCAGTAAGCACAGAAACAGGGCTTCTGTCCATTCCACCACTGCTCCGTAAGTGTCTCCAGTATGTCCCCCTAGCTGGCGGTGAAACCAGCCGCCAGTCAGTAGAGCGATCGCACATCCTGCCATGGCCATGGTTAAGGATAACCAAGTATTTGTGGGATCTAGCAACACTGGCACTAGAGATAAACTTAAGACAACGAATAATCCCAAGAGAATATCTTGGGGAATACGTATCCATGGTTTGTGAAATGCCCCTTTACCGGTGGGTTTGAGATAGGGATAAAATGCGATCGCTACTACTTGTCCCCAACGTCCCCAAGCAGCTGCTCCCATCAAAGCTGCCCAGCGATAAGCCCCGATATCAGTTAGGGCAGCGGTTTTGATCAGTAATAGAGTACAGGCTGCCATTGCCCCAAAGGCTCCTGTAGCACTATCTGCCATTACATCTAAACGGCGCTGGGGATCTGGAACTGCTAAACCATCAGCTGTGTCTATCACCCCATCTAAGTGTAATCCTCCAGTCAGGGCAACCCAGCTGACCACAACTACAGCAGAGCGAGTGAGTGCTGGCATCCCTAACTGTTGCAATAAGATGTCTAATATTACAAGTATCCCCCCAATCAGCAATCCGATCATCGGTGCCCAACGGGCAATGCCCCGAAACTCCATTCCCCAGCTAGCTGGTAGGGGGATAATAGTATAAAAAGTTACAGCACTACTCAAAGAACGGAAAAGTTGACGTCCCCATTGCCTAAATTGTTGTCCAGTGAAATACTTCATGAGTAACTGCTGTTACTGAAATTTATGGAATTTTCCTTTGAGCACCATCGAAAGATTGAGATAGTATTGTGTCATAAGCTGTTGTTATAAGCAGCAAGTTACCTCACCCTATGGCTTAGGTCTCAACAGCAACGGGCTACTAATCTAGTTAGTTCGTGCCGACCAAAACGGCTCAATCAACATTCCTTGGTCGAAAAGTAGTTGGCAATGGGTTGATCCCATTTGGGATATAAGCTGTTGGTGTTTACTCAATAAGGAGTAATCTAGTTGTCTAGATTTGACTAGTTGACTGTGAACTAATTCAAGATAAACACCTAACACGCGATTATTCCCTGCATCTATTGGAATTATCTGTTGCTGCGCAACGCCGCACGCTTACATGCTTATACCCTTGTATTAACCATTAAGCATGCTTAGATTAGGTATAAAGTCCGATAACCATTAACCCAAAACCTAACACCATTAACCTTTATTGTTGGTTTTAACCCGTTGCCGTAGCTGTGTTCTCATCAATTGGTTTCACCTTTAGGGTTGCCTCACCAATCAATTAAATTAACCAGTTGCATGTCAATATCAGCCCTGAAAAGCATTATAGGCTTTTATCCATGAGTCAACACCAATCTCGACACCAACTCCCAGCTCCTTGCATCATTGAAACTGGCATTATCATCAACAAGCGAGATATGAAACGCTTGCTTGGTGATTTAGGTTGCGTCCGTTACATTCACACTCTCGATGGTCAACTAAAAAACCAGGGGGAAGGGTTAGTTCAGGAAGTATTTGCTGATCCCCATTGCTCTACCCTGATTGCTAATCGGACACTTTACATCAATGTCCATAGTTTTGACTATTTACAACTGAGTCAGTCTCCAGAGCAAGAAGCTTACTTTGACCTAATTCACGAAAATCGTCAGTTGCGGCTGATTCCCCTGTTGAATCCCTTGCAACAAGAGTGTGTTGAACAACTTCAGGCGGAAGCCCTTGAAGCTATGCTCACACAGGTTCTAAGCGCGAAATGGGATGTGCAAATTGATGATGATGGAGATTGTCCTTTTTAGGTTAGAAGGTTAGAAGGTTAGAAGGTTAGAAGGTTACAGGTTACAGGTTACCGAAAAAATTGGGTAATCGCGCCCCGTCCTGATAGGACGGCTTTCTTTTTCAGCTAAAACTTGACAGTTTTCACAGAGCGTGTTAAGTTAAAAACCATTACAATAAACTAAAAATCTAGATAAATACTATCTAAAAATAAGTAGGCAACGTAAAAAATATGTAAGAGATACATATTGCGTAATTTGGTCTAACGACTTAAACGTCTATGAAACATTTAGATAAAAAAGTATCTAGTTAAATAGATTTTGAAAAGGTACGGTGGGGCACACCGAAACCTAGGTCGAAGACCAAATACGCTTGTGGAGAGGCGACCTCTATTTTTCCTGGCTCCGGCCTGGTTAAACAAGTCACCGCATTGAAGCAAGAATCCCCGTCCTTCCAGGGCGGGGAGTGTCAACTGGGTTAACTGAATTAGACGGTATGGTCTAGTTAACGATAGTTCAAGACCTAGATCAACTTGAATCAACAGAAAAATAATTTTTCATTTCAATGTCAGGCTTCCTGTAGCCACACTAAAGCAAGAGCTGGGGTGTTTGTGACCCCCCATGGTGTGGTGGAAACTCCCAGGTTTATGCCAGTAGGCACCCTAGCAACGGTAAAAACTCTAACACCAGCCCAGTTAGAGGTAGCTGGGGCCCAAATGGTTTTGGCTAATACCTATCATCTCCATCTGCAACCGGGAGAAGCCATCATTAAACAAGCCGGTGGGCTGCATCGATTTATGGGTTGGCACGGACCAATCTTAACTGATTCTGGTGGCTTTCAGGTGTTTAGCTTAAGCCAGCTCTGTACTATTACTGAAGAGGGGGTGACGTTTCGATCTCCTCGGGATGGGCGGATGATTGATTTAACCCCAGAACGGTGTATGGAAATTCAGCATGCCTTGGGAGCAGATGTGATCATGGCATTTGATGAGTGTCCCCCCTATCCAGCTGAGCGCACTGAGGTGGAATTAGCAACTCAACGAACCTATCGCTGGCTCAAACGCTGTATTGTTGCCCACAATCGCCCTGATCAACAAGCTTTGTTTGGTATAGTTCAGGGCGGGGTATACCTAGATTTGCGTCAAAAGGCTGCCGAATCCTTGGTTGAGTTGGATTTACCAGGTTATGCCATTGGTGGTGTCAGTGTGGGGGAACCGGCTGAATTGATTCACCAAATTGTCCAGACAACCGCTCCATTACTGCCATGGCATAAGCCTCGTTATCTGATGGGGGTCGGTACCTACAGGGAAATGGTTTTAGCGATCGCATCTGGCATAGACTTGTTTGACTGCGTTATTCCCACTCGCCTGGGACGTCATGGTACTGCCTTAGTGCAGGGGGAACGCTGGAACTTGAAAAATGCCCGGTTTCGGGAAGATTTTTCCCCCTTAGATGCCAGTTGTCCTTGCTATTGCTGTCAGAATTTCAGTCGTGCTTATCTGAACCATTTAGTGCGATCGCGTGAATCTCTAGGCTATATGTTACTCTCTCACCACAATGTGACTGAGCTAATTCGGTTTACTCAAGCGATCAGGGCAGCCATCTTAAGTGATCAATTCACTACACAATTTGCTCATCCTTAAGAGCAAGGAGACTCTCGTTATACCTGTAGGGTTAGCGAGAGACGGGGCTGTGTGCGGACGCAGGTTCCGCACACAGCCCCTCAGGAATTGCGTCTTTAACGATAAATTTGCTAAAATTAGAATGGTCAATGACCCACCCGAGACGATGGATTCAGACAGCCTATACGAGCGAAGTCCAGTAACCTGGCGGCGCAGCAAAATCGGTAGACCGGGAAAAGAGGATGGGGCAATGGAAGTCCAACCCTTGAATCAAAAAGTACATCAATACTTTACTTTGTCAAAAATCGACACATGAGAACCGCAGGGCTTGCGGGGATAGTCTGTGGAGCGAGCGTAAGACCAGAAAACCCCTTGAGGGTGGAGGCTGTTGCTATGAAGCAGAAACTTAAATCGTGAGGTTTAGGAATCCCCCGCTATAATCTTTGATTTAGCGGTGGGAGTATGTCAATGGCTGTTCACTTCATGTTAAGATACATGTCAATTATTAAATCTGTGTTGGAAAGGAAGATTTAAGATATGGAAGCTGCACTCCTGTTAGGAACATTACCCGAAGCTTACTCTATTTTTGGTCCAGTGGTGGACGTTCTACCAGTCATCCCTGTGTTCTTCTTGCTGCTAGCCTTTGTCTGGCAAGCCGCCGTGGGTTTCCGGTAAACTTCTGCCCCGCTAGAAAACCGGTTTGGCTCTAGGGGTTGGTTTGATCGATAAATATTGACAAATTTAGACATATCTCCCAAAAAGCTCTAGGTTGTGTCAGAAGTGAGTAGTACAAACCCGACGGATGAATCTGTGGGAAAGTAACCTCAATACCTGACCAACCTTTGTCTGTGATGAAGACTACGTAATCAATAAGCCCTACGATTCATCCCACCTATGAACCCCTTAGGTCATGGTGGGATGATCAGTTGGCAGGGTTGATGATGGTGTAGATTAATAGTGCGCCTGTAGGAAATATCAACCAGGGATTGAACCGAATAGTGTGGATAAAGCAATCAAAAACAGGAACGTTCGTAGTAGGGTATCCTGTGAGTAGTAAAGCTTGCCGATATCTGGGATACATACTATCCACTGATTGTTAAGCTAAAATACAGAAAGCTGTTTGTATAAGCTAAGTGCAAGTTTTTGCTGTCAAAACTATCAACGTGGAATTAGCCAATATATGAATCAGGTGGGCATCAATAATAATTGGCATAAGGGTGGTTGACCACGGCGAACTGGAAGAGAAATTTAATATGCTCCGATTGATAGCTTGACAGAATAAGGACGACTTGCTTCCTAACCAAGAAAAAGCAAAATGGTAGTGTAAGCAACAAGGCTTCCATTGCTTTTCCTAAATCGATTAAATCGATCGGGAAAATACTCACAGCAACGTTTCCAACTTAGGTCAGGGCTAAGAATCAAGGAATGAGTCACTACGATGCAGGGTGATCAAACCGTTGATCGTATTATTTATAGAATCATCAATGGTGATAGTTTCTAGTGATAACTATTTTATATGAGTGCTCAGCTGGTAAAAGTGGCGACAGAAGAGTCACCAAAAAAATCAAAACTTAGCCCCCAAGAGGAAAATCCCTCCCCCCCGCCACCAAAATCAGCGAAAGCTTGGTCGCGGCTGAAACGCTTGGGGCAATATGTTGGGATAAACCCAGCATTGGTAGCGAGTTTGGCCGTAACTGGTTTAATGCTAGGCTCTAAGCACCTAGGAATGTTACAGTTTTTTGAGTTAAAGGCTTTCGACCGGATGATAGAGCTGCGACCAGCTTTACCACCAGATGAGCGCCTCTTAGTAGTAGAGGTAACTGAGCCAGATTTAAAAGGCACAACAGCTCCAGGAGGGTCTTCAATCAAAGATGCTGTAATGTATCAGCTATTACAGAAGCTGGAGCAACATCAACCAGCCGTTATTGGTGTGGATATCTTTCGAGACAGTCCGGTAGAACCGGGTAATGCTGAATTTTCTGAACTACTGCAAAGTAGCGATCGCATAATTCCAATTTGCTATCGGGGTCAATCAGAAGCATCCAGTGTTGCAGCCCCCCCAAACATTTCTCAGCATCGTGTAGGCTTTGTTAATCTACTTGAAGATCCGGATGGAATCGTCCGGCGGGCTCCATTATATTTTGAGAATACCAGCATCCCAGGTTGCACCACCAGATTAGCATTTGGCTTTCAGTTAGCGCGAAGCTATTTGGAACAGCGGGGAATCAAGCCCGAAAACATCTCCCCAAAACAGATGAAGCTAGGAAAAACAGTCTATAACAAGATATCTCCTACTGCTGGAGGTTACCAAAAGGGAGATACGGGAGGCTACCAAATTTTATTGAATTACCGCTCTGCTGATCACCTTGCTGATACCGTTACCTTAAGTAAGGTGCTGAATGAGGAGATTGAACCGGACTTGGTCAAAGACCGGATTGTCCTAATCGGTATGAATGCTCCTAGTATCAAAGATGATGACTTCTTAACACCCTACAGTTTTGCTCAAAAAGAAAGCAAGCATATGCAAGGAGTCATGATACATGGTCAAATTGTGAGTCAACTGGTCAGTGGCGCACTTGGAGAGGGAAGAGAACAGTTTTGGTTTTGGTCTGAGTGGACAGAAGGCTTGTGGATTTGGGGTTGGACACTAATCGGGGGCGTGTTAGTTGGGGTAAGCCGCAACACTCGACAGTTAGTACTGTCTGAGAGTATTGCTTTAGGTATTTTGGTAGGAACATCCTACCTGCTATTTCTCAACTCAGGATGGATACCTGTCGTGGCACCTGCGTTGGCATTAATCCTTTCGGGTACTGGTGTAATGACTTACACCGGTTACAAAGCTAAACAGGAGAGCATAAAAGCAGAGCAAGAGCGCCGCAAAATTGAAGCAAAAGCTCAAGAACAGGAACAGAACTTAGCCTTGTTACAGGCGTTGTTGAAAGAAAAAAACGAAACCATCTCCAGCACTAACACCAAAACTATACCGATACCACAAACCGATTTATCTCAAGAAGATGCCACAGCAATTTGGAACCCAACAGCAGGTGCAGACCCTGATGGCACATCGGTAGAGTACCGACCCCAACATAACCTCCTAGCTGGACGCTACCAAACCAAGCGTGTTCTGGGTTCGGGTGGGTTTGGTCTAGTGCATCTAGCAGAAGATACTCAGCGACCTGGTTCACCCCAGTGTGTGGTCAAGCAATTGAAACCGGCTCGTAGCGATCCGCAATTCTTGAAAATTGCCAGACGCCTATTCAGCACTGAAGCAGACATATTAGAAATTTTGGGTAATCATTTAAAGATTCCTCGACTACTAGCTTATTTTGAAGAAGATCAAGTATTTTACTTAGTGGAAGAATATATTCCCGGTCAGTCCCTTAGTGACGAATTACCAGTAGATAAACGGCTTGGAGTGAAGGAAGTCGCAGATATACTGAAAGATATTTTAGAAATTATCGTCTTTATCCACAAATACGGCGTCATCCACCGGGATATCAAACCTGGCAATATTATCCGTCGTCAAACTGATGGTCAACTGGTACTAATTGACTTCGGAGCAGTTAAACAGATTAAAAGCCCAGAGCAAAGTGAGGAAAAAAATGATACGGTTGCCATTGGCTCTCGTGGTTATGCCCCACCAGAGCAATTAGCGGGACACCCCAGTTTCAATAGTGATATTTATGCTTTAGGTATGATTGGGATTCAAGGATTAACTGGAATTCGTCCCTATCATTTGCCCATTTCCCCAGAAACTGGTGAAGTGATCTGGCGCAACCTGGCAGATGTACCTGAAGAATTTGCCCAAATTATAGAAAAGATGGTAAGCTATCATTTCGCTGATAGATACCAGTCAGCTGAGGTAATCCTGCAAGATTTGTCCAAAGTGATTGGTGGTTAAAGGTATGGAGGAAAAAGGGAATAGGGAAGACTATGGAAAAAATACCTTTCACTATGACTACACGTATTACTGATAATATCCAGCAGATTCGTCAACAGTTAAAACCTAATGTCCGTTTAATTGCGGTGAGCAAAACCGTATCTGTAGACAAAATGCGGGAAGCCTATGGTGCTGGAATTCGTGATTTTGGAGAAAATCGCTTGCAAGAGGCTTGTGCTAAGCAGGAACAGTTACAAGATTTAGAGGGTATTTCCTGGCATTTTATCGGTCACTTACAAAAGAATAAAGCCAAACTTGCTGTTCAAACAATGGACTGGATTCATTCCGTTGATGATTTAAAGTTAGCCCAGAGTTTAAATCGGCGTGCCAATGAGTTAAATAAACGACCTAAGGTTTGTTTACAAATCAAGATTTTGCCCGATCCTAATAAATATGGTTGGTCTGTTGAGCAGTTATTAGAAACGTTACCAGAATTGGAAGCTTGCGATTCCTTAGATATTCAAGGGTTAATGACGATTCTTCCCTTGGGGTTATCGGAAGCTGAAATTTTTGATGCATTTGTAGAAGTTGCTAAATTCCAGGAAAAGCTTAATCAAACAACTCATTTAAATTTAAAAGAAGTGTCAATGGGAATGTCGGGAGATTATTTGCAGGCTATTAAAGCAGGGGCAACGATGATTCGCCTAGGGAGCAAAATTTTCGGAAAACGTCAATAGTTATTGAGCATTTTTAACGGTATTTTGCGGTGCGACCCCGCTCGGGAAACCCGAGAAGCGTGAACGCGCACCAAGAAATCGGTCAAATTGGCCAAATACTGCCAATTTGGCTACCGTTACCATACCTAAGACCAGACAATAAAGGAGGTCGGAGTTGGATAGGAATAGGTGCTCGAAGAAATGTTTAACTTTAACTTCGTGGGGTTGGAAACAAATACTACAAATACTAGTGTAATTCTCATAGGTGGCAGTGGCAACGATACTCTCAACGGTGGCTCACAGGATGATACCCTCAAAGGTAGAGCTGGGGATGATATTCTCAATGGTCGAGGAGGTAATGACCGTCTTGAAGGGGAGGAGGATTCGGATACTCTCGATGGTGGAGAGGGTAATGATACCCTGATTGGTGGCTCAGGGAATGATGTCCTTACTGGTGGACCGGGTCCTAGCTTTGGATTGAGTTTGTTTGAGGTTAAACAGACATCTGATCATGATTTCCTCGATGGTGGAACAGGAAATGACACTCTCAACGGAGCAGATGGGAATGATGTCCTAAAAGGCGGAGCTGGTGATGATTCCCTTTTAGGTGATGTTCGTAGGCGTTTGACTGGAATTCCCATAAACTATAATCCAGGTAGTGACATCCTTGATGGTGGAGAGGGAAATGATGTCCTCGAAGGTGGAGGTAGCAGTGATACTCTCATTGGTGGCACTGGCAATGATACCCTAATTGGTGATGGTGATGATCAAAATGTCTTTGGTGGTGGGAATGATTCTCTAATTGGTGGCAATGGTGATGATTCTCTAGTAGGTGGCGAAGGAAGCGATACCCTGACTGGTGGTCACGGAGCTGATATCTTTAAGTTCACATTTACAAATCGTCCATTACCCATCTTCCCGCCTTCAATGCCTCCATCACAACCGCTACAACCTTCAACGGGAATCAACATAACTGATAGTTTTCTATTATCGAGTAACTCTGACTCGGAAGTTCCACGACCTGAAAGCGGAATTGACAGGATTACCGATTTCAATATCCAACAGGGAGACAGGATTGAAATTGTTAGTTTTGGGGAACTTGATATTGATCAAATCTCCTACAATAAAACTACAGGTGCTCTGTCCTTTGAAGAGCAACAATTTGCTCAACTACAAGCAGGTCTTAATTTCAGTCCAGAGCAGCATATTGATTTACAAGTCTTCCCTCCTCGTTCCTTTGTTGCCCCTCCTCCTAGTGCGTTTTAGACTGTAAGCATTCAGCTATCAGCTATCAGCTATCAGCCAAAGACCTTGGCCTTGGCTTTTGGGCCACGCTACGCGAATGGCCACGCTACGGAAATGGTCAGGCTAGTGTTCGCGCAGCGTGCGCGTAGCGCAATCGGTACTTTTGAATAAAATAAGCTGACCACTGACCACTGACGGCTGACGGCTGACGGCTGACGGCTGAATGCTTACTTTAGGCTAATTTAGTAATTGGTAATTGATAATTGTAATTAGATTAGGATTACCAATTACTAAAATCTTGATTGAATTTTGCCGAGGTCACTAGTTGTTAAGATTTGGTATTCAAGCTGATTTAATATTATGACCTATTCTCTATTAATAATAATTTTATTCGGACAAGGAACACCTTTCTCAAAGTTAGTAATATTAGATAGTGTAGTTTCAGCAATGTTATCGAGGGCATTTTCAGTGAAGAAAGCTTGATGAGCAGTAATAATTACATTAGGAAACGTGAGTAAACGTTCAAAAATATCATCTTGAATGACTTCATTAGACAAATCCTCAAAAAACAAGGCAGATTCTTGCTCATAGACATCCAGAGCGAGATAGCCAATTTTCTTAGACTTGAGCGCACCAATAATGGCTTTGGTATCAATCAATCCCCCTCGGCTAGTATTAATTAGCATCACACCTGGTTTCATCTGCTCTAGAGCTTCGGAATTAATCAGATGATAGTTTTCAGGAGTTAAGGGACAGTGTAGCGTGATAATATCAGAGATAGCAAAGAGTTCAGCTAGCTCTACATACTTGACCCCCAAAGCTTGACACTCCGGGTTTGGATAAGGATCATATGCCACTAATTGACACCCCATACCAGTGAGAATTTGGGCTACGATAACACCAATTTTACCAGTTCCCACGATGCCTACAGTTCGACCATGCATATCGAATCCCAAGAGTCCATCTAGGGAAAAATTTCCTTCTCGTACTCGAGAATAAGCACGATGTATCTTGCGATTCAGGGCTAGCATTAAGCCAATCGTATGTTCAGCGATCGCATAAGGGGAGTAAGCCGGAACACGCACTACTGTCATGTCCAATTCTGTCGCTTTTGTGACATCCACATTATTAAAACCAGCACAGCGTAGAGCAATCAGACGAGTTCCCTGTTGCGCCAGCTTTTCCAACACTTGTCCGTTGAGGGAATCATTGACAAAAACGCATACTGCTGGACATCCTGATGCCAAAATAGTCGTTTGAGTATCGAGGTGCGGTTCAAAAAAAGTTAATTCATGACCGTATTGGGAATTAACAGCTTCCAGAAACTGTCGGTCGTAGACTTTGGTACTAAAGACAGCGACTTTCATAGAGGTAATGCCAAAACCAGCTTAATTAAATTGTAGATAAAAATTTAAAGAGTAGGTTTAAAGAAAAGGTTAATTTTATGGCAAGCATTTAACAGTCAGCTATCAGCGGTCATCTAAATGCTTACCTGCTCTTTTCTTTCTTTGGAGTTTAACACAGAGCAGTGGTAGAGATTGACACCAATTACCACAGTCTTAAATTAAGTTAAAGGATTAACAAATAATGAGTAGAGTGAGCTATAAACAATAGCTTGGATGCCTAGCAAAAATCATTGAGTCACATCTGGTTGCTTTGCAATCCGTTCATGATAGTTTTGATGCTCCCAGCTGTCAACAACAAAGGAAGAATTAATCTTTCTTTGTTGTTGACATTGTTTTGATGCAGAAAGCGAATGGGAGTTTCTCCAAGACCGTAATGGCGAACGCGCCCCGCGTGACCTACGGTCAAGGGATTGCTCGCCATCACGGGTCGCACCTCTGCATCGCTGGATGAGGATTATTAATTATCGACCAACGTAAATTTGTAAACCTCTTAAAGGAGATTTGTCCATGGCAACTGTCAAAGTGGGTATCAATGGATTTGGTCGTATCGGACGACTCGTATTCCGTGCTGCCCTCAACTACCCAGAAATCGAAGTGCTGGGCATTAATGACCTAGTTCCACCACAGACTATCGCCTATTTACTCAAATACGACTCAACCCATGGTCGTTTCAAAGGTACCGTAGAAGCTGAAGCTGATGGAATTGTGGTCAATGGCAAGAAAATCCCCTGTGTCTCAATTAAAAACCCAGAGGAACTGCCTTGGACGAAACTCGGTGTGGAATATGTAGTAGAATCTACTGGTCTATTTACCACCTATGATGGGGCATCTAAGCATTTAGAAGCAGGAGCGAAGCGGGTGGTAATCTCTGCTCCTACTAAAAACCCTGATTTGGTTCCCACTCTGTTGATGGGTGTCAATCATGATACCTATGACCCGGGTAAAGATAGTATCGTTTCCAATGCCAGTTGCACAACTAACTGTCTTGCTCCCATTGCTAAAGTGATTAATGACAATTTTGGGCTAGCGGAAGGGTTAATGACTACAGTCCATGCTATGACTGCTACCCAGCCAACGGTAGATGGTCCAAGTAAGAAAGACTTTCGGGGGGGGCGAAGTGCTGCTCAGAACATTATCCCCGCTTCTACGGGTGCGGCCAAAGCTGTAACGCTAGTGTTACCGGAACTGAAAGGTAAACTTACTGGCATGGCATTACGGGTACCAACACCGGATGTATCAGTGGTAGATTTGACCTTCAGGACTCAAAAGGCAACCAGCTACCCAGAGATTTGTGCAGCAATGAAGGCAGCGTCAGTTGGGGCGATGAAAGGAATTTTGGGCTATACAGAGGAGCCAGTGGTGTCCACCGATTTTCAAGGCGACCCTCATTCAAGCATTTTCGATGCTGGAGCGGGAATGGAACTTAATTCTAATTTCTTTAAAGTTGTCTGTTGGTACGACAATGAGTGGGGTTACTCTAACCGGATGATTGACCTAATCTTATCTATGGCAGCTAAAGGTTAGGTCGAGCGTAGCAGCTAGCGCAGGGAAAGGAAAAATCACTAACTACTTTCCCTGACTAGAAACTGGAGAAGGGGAAGAGGCAGAACAGACTCGAAGATACCCCAAGTTGGGAAAGACCAAACTTTCTCGTATCCCAGAAATAATAAAGCAGATGCGCGCTTCGTAGCGTCGGCGCTACGAAGCGCGCATCTGCTGACTTGGTTTGAGATTAATGAACTATTGGTGATTAAGTAAAGGAAAGTATTTTCCTTGCCGATACTCCCAAGTGATGCCCTCGGGATCCCGAGAGCGACTCCACTGGCTGAAGTTGGGCTCAGTGCGCATCCTCTTGAGTAATCTGTCCCCACAACGGAAGCGATCGCAGATCTGTTTGACACTGTAGGGTTTTACTAAAAAACCCTGGGATGACCCATTAGTAGTGGGAGTAGTATCCTCTATTTCAGGTTCAAAGGTGTCTGATGATTCTTGATTAACCTGATTAAGCTGATCAACTAAAGGAAAATATTTTCCTTTCCGATACTCCCAAGTGATGCCCTCGGGATCCCGAGAGCGACTCCACTGGCTGAAGTTGGGCTCAGTGCGCATCCTCTTGAGTAATCTGTCCCCACAACGGAAGCGATCGCAGATCTGTTTGACACTGTAGGGTTTTACTAAAAAACCCTGGGATGACCCATTAGTAGTGGGAGTAGTATCCTCTATTTCAGGTTCAGAGGTGGCTGATGATTCTTGATTAACCTGATTAAGCTGATCAACTAAAGGAAAATATTTTCCTTGCCGATACTCCCAAGTGATGCCCTCGGGATCTCGAGAGCGACTCCACTGGCTGAAGTGTGGCTCAGTGCGCATCCTCTTGAGTAACCTGTCCCCGCACCGGAAGCGATCGCACATCTGTTTGACACTGTAGGGTTTTACTAAAAAACCTTGCGATAACCCATTAGTAGTGGGGGTAGTATCCTCTATTTCAGGTTCAGAGGTGGCTGATGATTCCTGATTAACCTGATTAAGCTGATCAACTAAAGGAAAATATTTTCCTTGCCGATACTCCCAAGTGATGCCCTCGGGATCTCGAGAGCGACTCCACTGGCTGAAGTTTGGGTCAGTGCGCATCCTCTTGAGTAACCTGTCCCCACACCGGAAGCGATCGCACATCTTCTTCACACTGTAGGGTTCTACTAAAATTAGCTCTGATGAAGATTTAGCAGGAGTAATCTTCTTTTGTGTATTAGTTCCAGAGGTAGCTGATGGAAATGCTGTAGTGACATCGTCAGCTGGGAGAGCTTCGACGATATAATCTGCCAACGGCACTTCCTGGCTGTAAACCCCTTTAGTTGTGTGATACTTGATGATGCTTTCCCCGCTAAACCAATCTAGGGCTGTCCTCACAAAAAGCCACCCAGCTTGGGGAGACTTCTCCAGACATACTGGTGTCTTCTGCCCACTGGTAAGATTCACCAAGTTGTGTGTTGGCTTGAACATCCCCTTTTCGGGTATATACAGCTCATCTTGCTGACGTTTTCGTCTCGGACTACATTCGAGACAGTATTTAGGAGGCTTACCAGGATAGCACTCACGAGTAGTCATATGATTGCATTTGGGGCAAAAAAAGGTAACTGGACGGGTATGGATCGTACGAGTGTGAGCACGCACGATAAAGGTTTGAGAAGGCATAAGTGGTCAAGATATCAATAGTTATCTAGCAAAAGTTATCAAGCAACCTGAGTGTGATATAGTTGTTCTGGTGCCGACAGCAATTCTAGGTATATCCCTAGGCACTGGCTGCCGTAACTAGATCATCTCTATCATCTAGAGTAAGCATTTCTGCTGGTTTGATGATCTTAGGCAAAACTTCGTCAGCAATAAATAAACTCCTAAATAGTTAATACTGATCGCTTTTGCTGGCATCAGCTATTTTTGATAAAGTTCAGTATGCTGCTAACGTTAAACAATAGCAGATTCAGGCTAAATCCGTCAGACTACTAGAATTGAGATCAATATTTGATCGTGCGATCGCACAATTGCGACCTTGCATTTGTGAGCCGATTTCCAACTTTACTAACCCTCCAAAGTCCGAACTGTCAGCACCTGGGGTGGTGTCGAATCCGGGGGATAGAGAAAATCCACCTCTAGCTGCCTAACTTCTTCAGGGGCTAAATTCAACGTCACCAATGGATGCCCTGGCTGTCCTCGTCGCTGCACTAAATGCACATAGCGCGTCTGAGCCTTTCGATCATCATCATCATAATTTATTCTGAGTGTACCCCGAAAGAACACGTTTTCAACCAGTGGGTTCAAAAACAGCAGTCGATCAGTACCCCCCTCATCCTTCAATGGCGTTTGCAGCGATACCGTCACCGTTTGGGGTTGATTGGTAGTATTCTTCAATGGCAAAGTTAGATTGTATTCTACCCCATAATTACTGTGAGCAAAGTAGGCCGTATCGGGATAGCGCCTTAACATCGGTGCACTTTGAATTTGCCCTGTACTCAGAGTAATCAGATGTAGAGTCCCCAGCACATAAGAAAACGCCTGCCCTAGCTGAGGAATACTCAAATAGTTAACATTTGGATTATCTTGAATCAGCACTTGCCATTTAGAACCTTGGGAAACACCAGCCACCCGACCAAACACCGTCGGTTCTTGAGGTGGTTCGAGAGGAGTGGGTATCGGTCCACGGGGTTGAGCTAAGCCACCCGTATCCAGTAAGTGTTGCCATTCTGCTACCGTAGGTTCCCGATAGTTTCCATTGCCATCACGAGGGGCTTTCATCGCTAAGTTAGCCAGATAAACCATTCCATCACTCCGTAAGCGCATCATGGTAGAACGACCATTGGAAGCTGGTGATCGTTTAACTGGAATTGGCTGATTCATTAACATCTGGCTTTGTTTTGCCTTCAGCACCAGTTTGGCGGAAAATAGTTCTTGGAGAATTCCCCTGAGTACATCATTCATCGTCCGACTGCCAGGACCAGCATAGACTGTACCATTGGGATTATCCACCATATCCGGCAACGAGATAAACGGTGCATCTGGGGTAGACAGATAACTCGCCCCTTGCAAGACCTCCACTGTAACAGGTGTGTCATTGGGATTATAAACTATCAATCCTTGGTAAAGGGGATGGGTTTCGGCCTGAGTCTCTGCTCTAGCAATATGGTGGGTAAAAATATCAAACCGTCCATTAAAGCCATAGTCAAGGTGGCCAGAAGGAACTTGTTTCCCTTCCGGTGAAAACGTAGACAGCAAAATTCCCTCACTTCTGACTAGTTCTGGACTATTGCTATTAAAGACAGGCACCTGATCCAACTGTCCTGGTAAACTACGAACATCATCAGGAGAAACGTCCACTCCAGCAATATACTGAGGTGGAACAGCATAGATGTTTAAGGCCCGACACAGCAAAGCCGCTACTTCACCACGGGTAGCACTCTGATTTGGCTTGACCTGTTTGATATTGGGATAGTTAACCACAATAGTATTAATTGCTGCGGATGCGATCGCATTTTTAGCATATTGGGGAATCTGGCTAGCATCAGTAAAATACCGTCTGATAGTTCCATCGGGATCTGACGGGATAGGGAAATTCTTGGCTCCTGCTAAGACCGCGATCGCTTGCACTCGTGAAATCGACTCATTCGGTTTAAATCGTCTGCCAGGATAGCCCGAAAAAAATCTCCGCTTGTAGGCATCTTGAATCACATTTTTGGCCCAATGATTACTAGGTACGTCCAGAAAACGAATACCACCTCGTTGAATCGGCGCTGAGGGAAACGCATTCAGCATTAAGACGGCAAACTCAGCACGGGTAATTCTAGAATTAGGACGAAATTTACCATCCGGGTAACCACTGACCAACTTACGCTCCCGCAGTTGGTTGATACAATCTCTCGCCCAATGATTTTCCAGGTCAGGGAAAGTAGCGGTATTGGTCATCAGTAGTATTTAGTCTAAACTGCTTTAGTGTGGGCAACTAACTTAGAATTTTTTATTTCAAGCCCACGATCAATTGTATTTATGATACTGTTGGTCAATTAACCGGGGTGTTATCCCATGTAACAACATCCTCAACATAGTCCCTATCTACGTTGGTAACATACATTTAATAAGAAAACCATAAAAACTACGATTGCTTCAATGACTGACAATTCTCAAATCCAAGACGAACAAAACTCGGAAGAGGATTCGACCATAGACTCTTCCCAAGATAACCTAGAGGAAAAAGTTATCAATCCATCAGTTATAGAAACTATTCCGGTTGCTCCAGAGGGCTTTAAGTCTGGCTTTGTGGCGATTGTGGGACGCCCGAATGTGGGCAAATCCACACTGATGAATAAACTGGTAGGGCAAAAAATTGCCATCACTTCGCCAGTGGCTCAAACTACCCGAAATCGGCTGCGAGGTATCTTGACCACACCGCAAGCTCAGTTGATTTTTGTGGATACGCCAGGAATTCACAAACCTCATCATCAACTGGGTAAGGTATTGGTAAAAAATGCCCAAATAGCCATTGAGTTAGTGGATGTGGTGCTTTTGGTGGTCGATAGTACAGTAGAGGCGGGAGGAGGCGATCGCTTTATTGTTGATCTACTGAGTAATACTAAGACACCAGTAATTTTGGGTGTTAACAAATCAGATATACAACCTCGCCAGAGTAGGGGAAAATCAATCGATGCTAGTTACGCTAAACTAGCTACTGCTCAAGGCTGGGAAGTCGTAAAATTTTCTGCCCTAACAGGTAATCACTTAGACCTATTGCAGCAGAAATTAATTGAATGCTTAGAACCAGGGCCATATTATTATCCCCCTGACTTCTTAACCGACCAGCCAGAACGGTTTATCATGGGGGAATTGATTCGAGAGCAAATCTTACTCCTAACTCGTGAGGAAGTGCCCCACTCGGTTGCTATTACTATTGATTTAGTGGAGGAGCAACCAAAAATTACCCGTATTTTTGCTACGATTAATGTAGAGAGAGACTCCCAAAAAGGGATTTTGATTGGCAAAAAGGGTACTATGCTCAAACAAATTGGTACTGCGGCTCGTCAGCAACTTCAAAAGTTAGTTGCTGGTCAAGTTTACCTGGAATTGTTTGTGAAAGTAAAACCGAAATGGCGACAATCTCGCTTACGGTTATTAGAGTTGGGATATCGGGTGGAGAAGTAATACTAAGTCCGCTATATCTATAGCATTTTTTGATAGGTAAACTTATGATTGATATAAAAACAGATAAATTTTAAACTTGGTTCAAGAGCTGATTTTAATACTTAATCATTAACAATTAGTTTAAACGGCAAATACTTGTTCAACTGTCAAAGCTAACTCGGGAAATGTTTGTGATTCAATCTTTTTATTTCCTGTAAATTCTGTCAGATCATAAAACCCATCAACTAAACGCAAAACCGAGACCTTAGACTTAATTGGATCAACAATCCAATATTCAGGCACTTCCCGCACTGCGTATTCAGAACGCTTGTAGCGGTAATCATCTTGGGGATTACCTGCACTGACAATTTCTACTGCTAGTAGTGGTGCTGATTCCAGCACCGCTGATGACATGGAACGGATAGCTTGCCGCTGACTTTCTGAGATAATGACTAAATCAGGAATTCTAGATTTATTCTCAGCGGTGCGAACCCCAAGATTACCAGGCATAACCACCCAATCTAAACTAACCCTCTCAATTTCTCTATCAAATTGCTTGAATAAAAAAAGCATAATCAGGGCATGTAGTCCACTAGCAGGTGGCATAGCAATAAGCTCTCCATTAACAAGCTCATACTTGTAGTCAGTGTCATCATGGTAGGAAAGATAGTCTTCAAATGTGTAAAACTTTTTGGCAGTTTGAATCATTTGATTTGCCTCCTAGAGCACTGGTTTCTTAGTATAGTTAAGGTGGTTTTTGTTGACGATTAACCGTCAACCGTCAACAAAAACCTATTGGTTAACTTCTAGTGGCCTATTTCTATTGATCTACTGACTCTTGCTGCTCTTCGGTTTCTGGCTCTTCGATTTCCGGCTCTTCGATTTCTTGCTCTTGATCTGAAATGGGGACCAAAGCAACCGCTGCGATCGCATCTTCATCATCTAACTTTTGCACTCTGACCCCAGTTGCCATGCGAGATTGGGGAGAAATAGCATCAACAGCTTGACGAATGATAATCCCTCGACTAGTGACTATCATCAATTCATCCCCTTCATTAACTACCTGTAGTGCTGCCAGTTGGTCTTTGGGTAAACGGAATTTGGTTGAGCGAACTCCCATACCAGCACGGTTTTGTAGCCGGAATTGGGATACCGGTACCCGCTTGCCATAGCCTCCCATGGTAACAATTAATACCCAAGGACCCTGAGCCGCTGTTTCCACCATCTCAGAATCACTAAGGTCTTCTGTCTCTTCCTCTGAATCCTCAGCAGCAGCTAGACTAGCGATGATTTGACCGGACAAAATATCCATACCGATTAATTCATCATCACCCTTGAGTTTCATAGCCTTAACTCCTCTGGTCGCACGACCGAGGGGGCGGAGTTGATCATTGTCACACTTGAAGTGAATTGCCATGCCATGACGAGACCCAATTATGATGCTGTCTTCTTGCCTAGCACGAAGTACCCACCGCAACTGGTCTCCTTCCCCGAGGGAAATAGCAATTAATCCATTCGCCCGAATTTTGCTGAAAGCATCTAGAGCAGTTTTCTTGATGTAACCCTTGTGGGTTAACATGACTAAATATTCATCATCTGTAAATTCAGATACCGGTACAATAGAAGTAATTTTTTCTTCGTGGGGAATGGGTAACATCTGCACAATCGGTACCCCCCTGGCGGTGCGAGATGCAGCGGGGATTTGGTAGGCACGTAGAGAGTAGACTACACCGCGATCGCTAAAAAATAAAATGCTATCGTGGTCGCAGCAAGTGAAGAAATGCTCTACCTCATCATCATCTTTGATCCTGGCAGCAGCTTTACCACGAGTTGCCCGAGCTTGAGCTCTAAACTCATCCACAGGCATGCGTTTGATATACCCTTGCTCAGTCAGCAGAATCACAGCTTTTTCATTAGCAATCAGGTCAGTATCATCCAGTTCCCCTTCAACCTGTTGAATTTGTGTGCGACGAGGTGTGGCAAAGCTCTGTTTCAGTTGCTGCGCTTCAGTTTCAATAATCTCCAGGATGCGACTTCGGCGAGCTAGGATATCCCTTAAATCGGCAATCCTAACTTGTAATTCCTCATGCTCAGCTTGAATCTTTTGGGCTTCCAAAGCAGTCAGACGGCGCAGCTGCATTTGCAAAATAGCATCAGCTTGGGCTTCAGATAGACTAAATTCTGTAACTAATTGTCCTCGTGCTGTAGTCGTATCCGCCGCCCCCCGAATCACGGCAATCACAGCATCTAAGCTATCTAGGGCAATTAGTAACCCTTGCAGTAAATGATCCCGTTCCTCAGCTTTGCGCAATTGATATTGAGTCCGTCGGGTAATGGTTTCAATGCGGAAATCCAGGAAAACGTTTAAGAACTGCTTTATGGTCAGCAACTGGGGTTCATTGCCCACCAGGGCTAGCATATTCGCTCCAAAATTGGTTTGGAGAGGGGTTTGCTTGTAGAGATTATTCAGGACAACTTTGGGATAAGCATCGCGCTTTAGTTCGATTACGATGCGCATGCCATTGCGATCGCTTTCATCCCGAATATCGGAAATGCCATCAATGCGCTTATCATTAACCAATTCAGCAATCTTTTCGATTAAACTTGCCTTATTGGTTTGGTAAGGTAGCTCAGTAATTATAATGGCTTCCTTGTCTGGACGACCTCGTTGCCCAATCGTTTCAATTTCTGCCACACCTCGCATGGTGATAGAACCCCTACCACTGGTGTAAGCATCTTTAATACCCGATGTGCCTAAAATCTGTGCCCCAGTGGGGAAATCTGGACCAGGTATATACCGCCTTAACTCCTTATCGGTGATTTCGGGATTATGGATAACAGCAACTAAGCCATCCACCAACTCTCCCAGGTTATGAGGGGGGATATTGGTTGCCATACCCACAGCAATCCCCGATGAGCCGTTGAGCAGTAATTGGGGAATCCGTGCCGGTAAGACAGTCGGTTCTTGCTGGGAACCGTCAAAGTTATCAACGAAGTCTACAGTTTCTGACTCAATGTCCCGGAGTAGGGCATTGGTAGCGATCGCTTGCAAGCGGCACTCTGTGTAACGCATTGCCGCTGGGGGGTCGTTGTCTACTGAGCCAAAATTTCCATGACCATTAATTAGAGGCGATCGCATGGAGAAATCCTGAGCCATGCGCACCAAAGCGTCATAAACAGCAGTATCCCCATGGGGATGATACTTACCCAACACTTCCCCTACCACACGAGCGCATTTGCGGAATGGACGGTCTGGGCTTAAACCCAGCTCATGCATGGCATAGAGAATTCTTCGGTGTACTGGCTTGAGCCCATCCCTAGCATCTGGTAATGCCCGACCTACAATAACGCTCATAGCGTATTCTAAATAAGACCGGGACATTTCGTTCCGCAAATTTGTCGGGACAATGCGTTCTTGGGATGTACTCATAGTTGGACAAACTCCCTTATTATCGAGGATTTTGCTAAATAAATCGGTTAAAATCTCTCAAAAGAGGCTTTTAACACGTTTTTTTTTCAAATTTGGCTGGTTATTTTTAAATTTTAACACAAAATCTATACTATAGCCGCTAACAGAACCACAGGCAAGGCTTAGACAATGAGCAGATTCGCGGTTCTTGTGCAAAAATTATGGGAAAAAGACAGAAAATTTCCTAGGGTAGCTTAGAAAATTCACCTGTTCTTGTTCATGTTGACTGGCGGTTTATGCCACCAGGTTGTTTTCCTCCCCTGACCAAACGTCAGAGGTTTCCAACAACTAAGGAGTTTTTGATGAAACTATCCTATGTTTTGATCGGCTTAGCTATTTTTGCCATCGTTTTGAGACCAGATTTAATCCCTATCAGCCTCGCTCTAGCTATAATCGCCTTTGGTGTCGTGTTTGGTCTGTTTAGGGATCACCTGATGAAGTAATCGGTAAGGTTAATTTATTTACAATTACCTTGACCTAAAGCGTTTTTCCATCATTTTGGCTGAATCGTGCTATAATATGTTTCCTGTCATTTACTCCGATGAGTTTCTTGAACACGATAACGGTCGGTTTCACCCAGAACGACCAGAACGTTTAACTGCCATTGTGGATGCCATCAAAGCTGCACCTTGGGCTGACCAAATTAAGTGGCAGTTACCGACAGCGGTGGAAACTCGTCGAGTGATGCCCCTAGTACAACAAATTCATAGCCAGCGCTACATTGATACAGTTGAAGAAATCGCCTTGAGTAATGGTGGCAGGTTAGATGCGGACACAGGGATATCCCCCCGCAGTTACGATGTTGCCCTACTCGCCGTTAGTGCTTGGCTAGATGCGGTAGATCAAGTCCTCACTACCAATAATTCAGCCTTTGTTCTAGCCCGTCCCCCTGGTCATCATGCTGAACGTCAGAGAGGGATGGGGTTTTGCTTATTTTCCAATGCTGCGATCGCAGCCTACTATGCCTTAGAGCAATCGGGAGTAGAACGAGTTGCCATCCTAGACTGGGATGTCCATCACGGCAATGGCACTCAAGATGTTGTCGAACGAGATGCTCGCATTGCCTACATCTCCCTTCATCAATCCCCTTGCTATCCTGGTACAGGCCAAGCCAGTGAACAGGGGTTTCACAATAATGTCCTCAATCTTCCCATGGCACCAGGCAGCACGTTAGCAGATTACCAGCCTATGTTTGAACAGAAAGTGATGCCCTTTTTAACCAAATTTCAGCCAGATTTATTGATTGTCAGTGCTGGTTATGATGCTAATGCCGCCGATCCCTTGGCAAATATTGCCTTGCAGCCAGAAGATTATGGGCTATTTACCAACTCTTGTCTGCAACTAACTCGTCGGATTGTTTTTGGTTTAGAGGGCGGGTATGAACTCACTGCTCTAGCTCAGTCGGTGGTAGCAACAATTGAAGCGTGTTTGGCTTAGAGAGTTGATATGGGTAAGTATTCAGTCATCAGCAGTCAGCAGTCAGCCGTCAGCCCAAAGCTGATAGCTGATAGCTTACGATATGGCTAATTATAGATAGTTATAAGTATAGTTTGCTAATTATAACTTGATAACGATAGATTTTTATGTATAGCGCTACAGTAGGCGGCGATAGTCAAAACAATTAAATGTTTTAACTCGCCATACTGCCTTGATGATCTTGGAAACAACAGTAGTTAGATCAACTTAACTGCTCTAAGTCCAAAAAATAGAGTCAGAGCCACAACAGTGGCACCAGCTAGAAGTCCAAAGTAAGCGATCGCTGCAGAGATCATAGTATCCCCCGAAAATTCAATAGTTTAATAATATTACCTAATTTTACCTCATATTGAGTCTTATTACTCAGAGCAATAGTCAACCGTCAATAGTGAACCTTGAACCGTCAAAGGTGAACAAACATGGAAGAAAATAAATTTTTTCGTTTTGTGTGGCGCTTTAATGCTATTGTTATTATGGGATACTCTTAAACCGTAATTAATCGGGATAAACCCTTACAAAACGGTCAAGGTGCAATGTATTGTTGCCTGAGTGAGGGGTGGTTATACAGTAATTGGAGTTGAACCTGCCGGAGACGAAACCTTAGAATAAGGCAGCCTTAATCATAAAGTTTTAACCCTTTTACCCATAGCCGACAAACCATAAAGGCTGCCTTATTCTTACGGTAACTTCTAACCACCCGTCTTTCTAGGCATTCCTCAAATCCCGTTGAGGAGTTGCTTGAAAGCCTTAGCCAAGGTATGCTTACAATCAAGCCAACCAAGCTCGACTGCATCTAGCAGGCTAAGCCCCAACCCTTTCAAGAAACGCGCGGTACGACGCAACAACACTGCTTGAACCTCGGTTTTATTCATGTACCGAGTTATTTCGAAGTCGGTACCGCGAGCAAGGATGTTCAATGCAGCATTGCAATCAGCCTGTAACACGACCCCATCAAATCCGGTAAAATTGTCCCCAGTCCTTTTCCCCAACAGGGTTCCATTCCTAGAGTCAATTTGCGACGTGTAACTAGGTTGAACTTCTGTGACAACCGAGCCAGTCCAATCAGCCCATTTCTGCAAGGAGTCCCGCATCTGACCCTTGATCCAGCTATTAAGCCTGCGAGACATGGTTTTGGACTGACGTTTATTTTTTATTGGTTGGGTTAAATCTGAGGCCGTAGGCCACGCTTCGCGAACAGAAAATACTTTTAGCGATTCCCCATTGAAAAGGGACTTAGATGCAGCTCCTATGATAGCTGCAAGCTCTGATTGGTTTTGCCTGTAACGGCGATTCTCTGTTTTTCTGGTCAGGTTGTTTTCAAGGATACGAGCTGACTTATCTGGGTCAAGTTTTTCTAATTTTCTATGAAGCGCCCATAGCTTGCCTCTGTTACGATTCTTAGCACAGATTCTATCGGATTTCTTGGTCGCTACTTTACCCAACCCCTCTCCGTGAGCCTGCCCATCTGAATCGTAGAAAGCCTCTGTGTATCCTTTATCCACCCCTATAGAACGGCGTTCAGCAGATACCTCTACAGTTCCGTAGTCTACTAAGAAGTGAACCTCAAATCTCTGTAGTAGCTGATTGTATATTAGCCTAATTTGCCCGCTAATTTTGCGGTTAGACTTGACAATTATCTTGTTCCTTTTTCTTCTTACTAACCCGGTTAACTCCAGCTGACAAGTGTTACGGGAGAGTCGCTTGCACTTGTACCCTCCTTGTTGGTAAACTATTTGATTCCTTACCCAAGAATGGCCTCTCTGATATTCCTTCCTAACAAGTCTATGTAGGAGTGAATTGTCCAGAAAAGCTAAGGTTTTAAGCTGTTTACAAAGCTCTTTTTTTATCTTCTGGTTGTCCTTCCCAGGAAACCTTTTGTAAATCTTTTTAATCACCGCTTCAGTACAAGCTGCCTGCTGAGCGGTGATCGCTTTGGCGACATCGCTGACTGTCCACTCCATCAACTTAGAGGGCAGTCCCAATGATTCGGGAGTCCTGAAGCTTCTGACTTCTGGGTATGACTTTTTCCAGTCAAGCCCCCAGTGGCTAATACTCCCCAGCTTGTTGTAAGACTCAGCCCTGACGATGCCAAGCTTTTTCATTGTAGACAGCAACTCAGACTCAACCGCCTCAGTCGTCCCCACAACAGGGACGATTTGAGTTGATATTTTCTTAGTTACTCCTACTTTTTTAGCCATCGTCGTTAATTATCTTGGTACTTTAATGATACCTTAGCGCTATAAAATTGTCAAGTGTCTATTTTGTTGCCTAAAATACCGTTTTATACCGTTTTAATGGTCAGGCACAACCTATCTAATGGTGCCGCTTCACTCAGACCAATCTTATACCCAATCCTATTATAGCAAGTCTACACGCTCAACTAGAAACTATTTGTTTTTGGATAGTGAAACAGGTAATAGCAAATGGCTCTTTGCTAAGAATGACTATTTAATTGCTAGCGATCGCTTCATTTCAGGAACTAATGATAAAGAGAATAATAGGCTTAAATCGAAACCAGTTATAGCCGTTTTATACCAAATTATTAAACAAGATACCAATGGTGATGGAAGATTAACAAACAATGATCTGCTCACAATAGCATTTACCCATTTCAATGGTAATGACTATCAGGAAGTCCTAAGTGGAGTAGATAAATTTTTGGGTTACAAGGTTCTAAAAGCAAATAGCCTATTAATTTTGTATCAGCGGGATGGGATTGCCTATTCAGCAAAGGTTTCTCTAGATAATTTCGCTCTCTCCAATGAAAAGGAAATAGCTAAATACTAAAAACCTAGCTCTGTAACCTAAACTCTCCTGTTTTTTCCTCTTCTCGCCCCAAACCAACCACACTTTCCACACCCTTGCTCAGCAAGAGGTCTATTAATCGTATGGTGGGCAGTGCAATGTGGTTTGCAAGCTTAATTATCTGTATTCTGCTGCACTGCCCACCCTACATGAACTGACGGCTGACCACTGACCGCTGACCGCTTAGGCGATCACCTTAAAATCAGAAATCGTCTCAATCCATACCCGTGCTCCACAATGTAGGGGATCATCTGGGCGATACATGACCCGACAAGGGCCATTGACTTCCACAGTATGACCGTAAGTATTTTTAGAGCCTCGTTTAACGGTAATCACGGGATTGCGTTCGCCGGTCTTGAGATTTTGGCGAATCACTTTCTGATTTACGTGGATCACAGCTTTAGTGTAATTTGTACGCTTTGACCAATTCCGCTTCGGTCCGCGAGTGCCAGGCGTAACTACTGGCATGCCATCAAATAAAGGAATTACCCAAGTTCTACCCACCTTATAAGCTCCTTTGACTCTGCCCTTGCTCAACAGGAAACGGACGCGAGTGGCAGAGATACCTAGTAATTCAGCAGCTTGTGCGGTAGAAATCATAATGGCGGCAAAACCATTGCTTTAACGATATTGTTATTGTAACAGGATTTCCGAAAAGAGGCAAGAGGTGGGTGAGAAGCATCGAAAGGGTTATGAGGGTTATGAGGGTTATGAGGGTGGTCGGATAGAAAAACTATTGCATTAACACCAGGGGTGATATGAGTGGTTAGCGTGGGAAGTTAGAAAAACTATTGCATTATCACTATGGGTGCTGTGGGTGATGTGAGTGCATGTCATTAAAGCTGCTTGACCCAGTGGTGCGTTACTGCCCGATTCCCGATTCCCGATTCCCGATTCCCTACTCCCTGTTCCCTGTTCCCTGTTCCCTCAACAAAAAAAATTCGGTCAAGTTCTGGTTAATTCCAATCCTTGACCGAATTATTTTTTGTAATAGTCAAGAGCCTTATGGTCCTTGACTATGTGTTCACCAAATCAACAACAGACAAACTTAGATTTCAGACTTAAGACGTCGTACTTTCTCCTGAGTTTTTTCCTGTAGCCAGGGATTGGCATCCCTGGCAAATTGCTATCTTAATCTACCAACAGATGTCGAATCAATATACTGATAACCTCACCAGGATTTCCGGTAGGTTGAGGAGCACTCCACTCATGAACTTGGGCGTAGCCACGGCTATAAAGATTATAGATTGTGACCCGCACGGTTTTGGGAGAACCGATCAATATATGTTTGATTTGCTCCCGTCCTGGCTGGGGTTGGCCAAATAATTCATGGAAATTAGGATTGTTGGGATTATACTCAAAATTTGGGAGAAAGTTTTCGATGTCCATAATGTTTTTTGCTGTTGTTTTTGGGACATTTTTATGTTAATAAATAATTAGTTAGTTTGTCAAGTATTTTTCAACATTTTTTTTAGATTTTTTTTCGGGAGGGGGTATATATAAAAAAACTAGATTAGTATTTTTTGGCTGATATTTTTAATTAGCGTTCGCTTTTAGCGGAAGCTGAGGCCAAAGGCCACGCTTTGCGTTCGCGTAGCGTCGGCTTTGCCGAAACGCTTCATCGCGTAGCGGCTCTTTCAGAGCATCGCATTTAATTTGAGACTGTAATCATGGGATAGTTTAGCGGATCAGACTATCGCCTTTTTTTAGGGATTATGAATTAGGGATGATGAATTAGAGTAATGGTGTTAGATTGGAGGAGTCCGGAAATCTATCTACTTTTTCCCCATTCCATGCGGGATATAATCGGGGATGAAACCCTTTATATGCCATTTTCTAGTACGATCCCCCCCAGCCCCCCTTAATAAGGGGGGAGTCCGGAAATCTATCTACTTTTTCTCCCTTTCATGCGGGATATAATCGGGGATGAAACCCTTTATATGCCATTTTCTAGTACGATCCCCCCCAGCCCCCCTTAATAAGGGGGGAGTCCGGAAATCTATCTACTTTTTCTCCCTTTACTTAATAAGAGGGAAGTCCGGAAATCGCTCTGTAAAGTCCCCCTTATTAAGGGGGATTTAGGGGGATCACAACCCATGCAAAAAACCTGCTCCCTGCTCCCTGCTCCCTGCTCCCGAAATTGCTATAATTAAACCAATCCAACATAATTACCTATAAATTATGGAACCCGTGTCCCTTTTCGCTGGTTTGGAACTATCGCAAATAGCGCCACCATTGTTAAGTATTGTTGCTAAAGAAGCTGGGAAGCGCTTAACTCAAGCCTTGACTAAAAGCGATATCGAAAAAGCCATCAAAGCTGGAGCAGAAGCCGTTGATGAATGGGACAAACAACTGGATAGTCAACAGCGCTTATTTTTTCACGCTCCCCCAGATGGCTGGAATGGAGTTAATCGGTTTTTGCAGGGCTATTTTACTCATTCAGCAGTTTTGGCGGAATTACAGAAACCGTTACTTAATCAAGGGAAACCAGACCGGGATATTTTAAGCACCGTATTTCAACAAGAAGCTGAAGCCAAGACTATTAAACTAAATCAAGACAGTCTCAAGCCTTGGGTAGAGACATTTATTAATGCGTATTTTCAGCACACAGATACTTATCTAAAATTTCAGGTAGCTAAAGGGGATTATAATCAACAGTTAGCTAACTGGTTTGATGATGTTAAATTTGCTGGCATTGCTGTGCCTGGGCAAGAAGTAGAAAAATCCGAGAAGTTAGCCCAAATTTTTGTAATGCCAGATGTAGTGGAAGACGTATCAACTGCTGGCGCTTGGGAGCGGGAGTTGTTAGCAGCTGGTAGTGGGGAAAAGCCAGAAAAGCTGCTATTGGAAAAGACAACTGGCCGGAAATTCTTGGCTCAGCAGTTATTGAGCCAAAGTCAGTGGAGACGAGTGGTAATCTTGGGTGCCCCAGGCTCTGGTAAAACCACATTGATGAGCTATTTTGCGGTAATGTTAGCTCAGCAAAATCCTGACATTTTAGGATTAGATGGTGATACTGACTGGCTACCGATTTTAATCAGGATGCGAGACTTTGCTAGACATCTCGATAAAAGCCTGATCGACTATGCTCGGATATTTGCAGAAAACACCATGGCAGTCAAACCCTTACCAGTGGGATTTTTTGAGCATTGGTTGTCTGATGGTAGAGCCTTGATATTGCTGGATGGTTTGGATGAAGTAGCAGAAGAGGCTAAACGCCATGATGTAGTCAAGCGCATCGAGAATTTTTTAGGACAGTTTGACAGAAATCGCGCTATTATTACATCTAGACCCGCTGGTTATCGACGGGACTTTTTTCGCACTGAGGAATTTCCCCACTATCACATCCAACCCTTTGATGACCAGAAGATTTCAGCATTTATTGATAACTGGTATAACAGTCGCTTTCAAGACCAAGCAGAAGCGGAAAGGCGCAAGCAAAGTTTACGAAGAGCGCTGAATGATAATGACCGGATTACCTTGTTGGCACGGAATCCCTTATTGTTGACAATTATTGCATTAATTCATCGGTATCAAGCCCTATTGCCCAAAGAACGGTTTGAGCTTTATAACTGCGCCGTCAAAACCTTGTTAACATCTTGGGATGCTAATAAAGAAATCAGCAATCAGAAAATATTTAAGTATCTAGATTTCTATGATTTGCGTCGATTGATGGAATTATTGGCTTATTGGATTCATAGCCAAGGAAATAGTGAAGATAACGAAGGCGGCACCTTGATTAACCAAAATGATTTGATTGCTCAGTTGAGTCAGCAGATTAAAACCTTGAAGCAGGTGCATTTATATCAAGCCAAAGAAGAGGCGGAAGTATTTGTAAATTTGATTCGCGATCGCACCGGTTTATTGAATGAGCAGGGGCAAGATTGTTATGCTTTTGTCCATAAGACGTTTCAGGAATATTTGTGTGCTCAGGAGATTAACTATCAAGCGGAGAATGAGTATGATTTTGGAATTGTTTTGAATCATATTCGGCAGCATTTGCATGACTCCCACTGGCTCCAAGTGTTACTATTGCTGATAGCACAACAAAAACCAAAAAATGCCGCGAAGGCAATTCGATCAGTATTTACTAATAATAGTAACTATGAGAATTGGTTACATATAAATTTGTTATTTGCTGGTAAGTGTTTAGCAGAAGACCCGAAAAATTTGCGTGGTGCTGATAGTGATTTGGTGGAAGAGATTTTAGAGCGCTTGGTTGAGTTAGAGGTGAGTAGTGAGGAGCGAGTTGGCAAAAGGGTTCGCGAGCAGGTTTTTCAGATAATTTGTAGTTTGTATGAAACGGATTTTGAGGGGCAAGCTCTGGAGATGTTGAAGGAGCAATCAGATTTAATTAATGAGATAAGATTGCTGAAATATCGATATGACTTAGGGGATAAAGATCAAGTAGTTACTACATCGCTGGCACGACTAAAGGATGAGAATTCTGATGTGCGTGAGATGGCAGCCAGAGCCTTGGGCAATTTGGTAAACAGTTCAGAAACGGTAGTCAACGCACTGCTAGCAAGGTTTCAGGATGAGAATTCTGATGTGCGTAGGCAGGCGGCCTATGGCTTGGGCAGATTGGGCAAGAGTTCAGAACCAGTAGTCAACGCCCTGCTAGCAAGACTTCAGGATGAGAATTATGTTGTGCGTGGAACGGCAGCCGATGCCTTGGGCAGTTTGGGCAACAGCTCAGAAACTGTAGTTAACGCCATTCTAGTAAGGCTAATGGATAAGCACTTTGAGGTGCGTCGGAACGCAGTCTCAGCTTTGGGAAATTTGGGCAACAGCTCAGAAACCGTAGTCAAGGCCCTTATAGTACGGCTAATGGATGAGAATTCTGATGTGCGTAGTAAAGCAGCGTTGGCCTTAGGCGAGTTGGGTAGCAGCTCAGAAACGTTAGTCAGCGCCCTACTAGCACAGCTAATGGATGAGGATTCTGATGTGCGTTGGAGGGCAGCCTATGCCTTAGGGAAATTGGGCAACAGCTCAGAAACGGTAGTCAGCGCCCTACTAGCACAGCTAATGGATGAGGATTCTGATGTGCGTGGGTGGACAGCGCTGGCCTTGGGGGACTTGGGCAACAGCTCAGAAACCGTAGTCAGCACCCTCCTAGAATGGCTTCAGCATGAGGATTCTTTTTGGCATGGAAACGCAGCCTATGCCTTGGGCAGATTGGGCAACAGCTCAGAAACCGTAGTCAACGCTCTCCTAGCACGGCTTCAAGATCGGCACTCTCTTGCGCGTAGGAGCGCAGCCAATGCCTTGGGCAAATTGGGCAAAACATCCAATCATATTCTCCCTACTGTGATTGAATGGATTGAACAACACCAGGATTCTGACTATGTGGGCAGTGGTATTGATGCGCTGTGGGATTTGGTCGTAGGCGAAGAATAGGGAGTAGGGAGTAGGGAGTAGGGAGTAGTAAGAAAGAGATCTAAAGAATTTTTGATGTTGTGATAAATCAAGAGATTTATGTGCTATAATATAATACTATCCATTTTTAAAGTATTGTTGTTGTTGGATGCGATCAAGGATGCGATCGCATTTTCCGATTCCCGATTCCCGATTCCCGATTCCCGATTCCCGATTCCCTAAAATCCAACCATTGCGATAAGACAACATAAAACCCTCAACAGCTCTAAGCCATCGAGGATTAATTAATATTAGCGATCGCATTCAGCCTAGGTACGTTTTTTCCTACGCTTCCTTGCCAGCTTCCTCTCCTTAATTTTGGCAGCAACAACACTTGGTTCAATAGGCAATCCTGCTCTAGGAATTACCTGATATTGTCGCTCCTCTTCTAGATTTTTAAGCTTAGTGTAATCAACCCAGTGGATACAATCTACTGGACAAGTGTCTATCGCTTCTTGTATCACCTCTTCTGGGTCGCCATCTTGCCGAAAAACCCGGGATCTACCGTGGTCGGCTTCCATGTAAAACGTATTTCGAGCGACGTGGGCGCAGTGTTTACAGCCAATGCAGGTAATTTCATCAACGTAAACACCTTTTTGTCGCAGAATACCCCCTAGCTCTGGCTCAAAACCAGACCGCTCTGGAGCATCTCGAAAGACACCCCCTAACTCTGGTTCTAAACCCGAACGCTCTGGCGTCGGTGAGAACTCAGACATTATGCGCTCCAGCGTTGTACCACTAAACGAATTGAACCATCTTTATTATCTTGTTGCTCAGCAACCTCAAAGCCTTGCTTAGCAGTTTCCTTAATTACTGTGTTGTAAGCGTAACGCTGGGTTACCCGTTGTAGGAAACCATCTACAGACCAAGGCTGTTGCCAATACTGAAAATCAGCAACAAGTTCGTAGGCGTTACCATTCCAACTAAAACCGATGTCGTAGTCATTCTCTTGCTCAATCACTACTTCAGCAGTGCGAGTTTGACCTTGATAACCGCGCACAGAGCTAGGACCAGATTCCCAATCAATCCCTAAGTCAGTTAAAGCAGTTTCCAAGGATGAACGGTTACGGATTTGGGTTTTGATAGTGCTGAAATGAGACATGTTTGGTAATTAAACGAATTTACTAACTGGAACACAAATAGGACTTACGAAGTTTAGTTAGTTTTGCCCCCCTAGCCCCCCAATACTGGGGGGTAATTATGTCAAAGTCCCCCAGTATTGGGGGATTTAGGGGGCAATGGCTAAGTCCTGAAAAATTTACCAATGGCTAACCGTAGCTTGAGTTGTCGCTGTTGCCGACAGTTCAAGCTTTTGGTCGAAGTAATCTGATGTTTTCTCAACAGATACGACTCGTCCTAGCTGAGCTTCAATAGCAGCTGTTACCTCTGCGCAAGATGCTCCGATGATCCCAGTGACTTTTTCCTGGACTCGACCATCTGGATAAATGACAAACTCTAATGTTTCCATAGTTGCCTTAGTGCTCGGTTTATGCCTATTTACAGGTTGTGGCACCGGTTGTTGCACCAGTCCAGGAGTATCTAATCCCGGATTGATATCACACTACGCATTAAGGTGTTTGACATTGATACAAGCAGCAAAAGTAGTTCTAGTAAACTATTGCCTTTTGCCTTTTGCCTTTTGCCTTGCGCGTAGCGCTATATCACTGATCACTGACCAGTGCTATAGCTGGTCATTAATCAAATGATAATAATTTAGATCATGGCGCAAACAACATTAACATAAGTTTATAGTAAATCGAGTGTTTACTTTAATATTTTGTAAGTTTCTCGTAACTTTAGGGAATCGTCAAGGGGTGGTATAACCCAAAAGTGGTTTGTTAAAAAAAATATAGGGTTTTTTAATTAAGGGACTGAGGCCGTGGGCCACAAGCTATAAACGGCTATATATAAACCTAGGGGACTAGGCCAGGGTAAGCCAAAAAAAAATTGAGCCAAAATGTGATACTGCTCAAGGATTATGACTATATAATGCCAAGATTTTTCAGCACTATTGCATGATTATATCAATAATATTGATAATAATTCCTCTTTATTGATTTTTTCCCTTACCCTGGGGACTGGGCAAAGTATGAAGTATGAAGTATGAATTATTAAAGTTCGGCTAAACAGTCTATAAGTTATGAGTGAAACGCAAGTCAGAGGTGTAAATAACCCCAAAACCGCCAATCCCAATGGATTAGAGCGAATACGAGTAGGGGTTTTAGGCTTTGGGGGATTAGGTCAAGCCGCTACCAGAGTTTTAGCTCCTAAGGGAGAAATGCTTTGGGTAGCAGCAGCTGACCGGAAAGGTTATGTTTATGACCCAGCTGGCTTAAATCCTGACCGTTGTATCCAGACCTACCAATCCCAAGGTTCATTGGGTTATGTAGAACCAGGTGGCACTTTAAGTAGCAACAGTATCGAAGACTTAATCCAAAACGCGACAGTAGATGGATATTTCTTAGCACTGCCAAATTTACCGAATACCTTTATGGCATCGGTGGTTAAGCAATTTATTCAATCGGGTTGGCAGGGAGTGTTAGTAGATGCTCTCAAGCGCACTAGTGCTGTAGAGCAACTGTTGCAACTGCAAGATGAATTGCAAGCTGCTGGAATTACCTATATGACTGGCTGCGGTGCTACACCAGGACTATTGACCGCTGCTGCTGCGATCGCATCTCAAAGCTATGCCGAGATTCATAGTGTCAACATTACCTTTGGGGTAGGGATTGCTAACTGGGAAGCCTATCGAGCCACCATTCGAGAAGATATTGCTCACCTTCCCGGTTATGATGTAGAACGAGCCAAAGCCATGAGTGATGCTGAAGTCGAAGCGTTATTAGATCAAACCCAAGGCATCATCAGCCTAGAGAATATGGAACATGCTGATGATGTGATGCTGGAACTAGCAGGGATTTGCTCACGCGATCGCGTTTCTGTTGGTGGTGTCGTGGATACCCGCAATCCTAAAAAACCCCTCAGTACCAATGTCCAAATCACAGGTCGCACCTTTGAGGGTAGGATTTCCACTCACACCTTTACCCTTGGTGATGAAACCAGTATGGCGGCTAATGTCTGTGGTCCCGCCTTTGGCTATCTAAAAGCAGGAGTTTCCCTACATCACAAGGGGATTTATGGTCTATTGACTGCTGCTGAAGTTATGCCGCAGTTTGTGAAATAGTCGGTTTTAGGGAGTAGGGAGTAGGGAGTAGGGAGTAGGGAATCGGGAATCGGGAATCGTGCGTAGGGTGCGTTAGGGGCGGACTTGCCATGATTTTTCGCCTCAACGCCCGGGTTGGGATAGTCCGCCCCGTAACGCACCACCTTTGGGCGAGCCCTCTTCTGTCTATAGCTGAGAAAAACGCTATACTGAAATAATTTCCTGATAATTACCCTATCTCCCTATCTCCCTATCTCCCTATCTCCCTATCTCCCTATCTCCCTATCTCCCCACCTCCCTATCTCCCTATCTCCCTATCTCCCCATCTCCCCATCTCCCCACCTCCCTATCTCCCCATTTCCCCATCTCCCCATCTCCCCATCTGCTTACCCTCTTCAACTAAGCTTGATGTTTCATCCTGTTCCAGATTAATGGTATCGGTCGTTTGTACCACAAATGGTAGACTAGCCCCTAGTAAGCCTCGCTGAATCCGTTGGGGTGTCTCTGGGAAAACCACAAACAGGGGATAGATACGGTTGACGCCATCACTGAGAATGTGTTGATAGCCAGGAGGCATTAGCCATTCATAGTCTTTGTCTAGTAAAACTTGGGTCTGACGCCAGCGACTGAGCAAGTCAGAAAAGTCTTCATGGGGACGATGGATGAATAGGAGAATCTCTATCTCCATCTTGACTTTCCATTCCGGATCACACATTACCATAGCTAGATCACAGGGCAAACCTACCGCTTCGGTAACAGTGCCATGGCTAACACTTTTATGCCCTAAGGAGGATGGCGAGTGACGAATTCTCACTACTGGCAAGGGAATGGTGATCACACTCTCGTAAGGTCGGCGCATACTAGGAATCATTTCCAGGTAAGGTCGATAGGATTTCAGGAGTGCGATCGCACCATCATGGTTACTATACTCTGCTAGCCAAGCTTCGTAATCAGATTTCTGAACAGGCATCGAATTAGCCCATAGTGTCAAACACTTTAAACATTGGTAAATACATAGATACCAAGATCACACCAACCATGCCTCCCAAAACTACAATCATAATTGGTTCCAAGATACTAGTTAGTGCTTTAACCGCTTGCTCGACTTCATCTTCATAGAAGTCAGCAACTTTCATCACCATAGAATCCAACTCCCCCGTCTCTTCACCAATACTAATCATTTGAATTGCTAAAGGAGGAAAAATATTTTCTCGTTGTAAAGCGAGGCTAATCATTCCACCCTGTTGAATCTCATTCTTCGCTGAGTTAATAGCATTAGAAATTACCTGGTTACCCGCTGTATCTCTGACAATATCTAAGGAATTCAGGATCGGTACTCCCGAACGAGTTAAGGAGCCAAACACTCGGCAAAAGCGAGCTACAGAGCCTTTTTCATTCAACTCACCAAACAAAGGCATTTTCAACTGCAAGCCATCAATTTGTAACTTACCCATCGGGGTTTTGTAGTAATACTTGAAAGCTGTATATAAAGCAGCTACAACAACAATAGGAATCAGAACTTTCCAACTTCTAAGGATGCCGCTCAACCATAGCATAAATCGGGTTAAAAGTGGCAATTCAGTTCCTAAATCTTGGAATATCCCAGCAAAGATTGGGATCAGAAACATCGTCATTGCCAGAAAAACCAGTAGGGCTAAAAATCCTACCACACTAGGGTAAGCCATAGCTGATTTGATTTGGTTTTGCAGGCGATTCATATCTTCCAGCAGCTTGGCTAATCGGTTGAGCACTTCATCAAGCACACCCCCAACCTCCCCAGCCTGAACCATACTCACGTAAAGATCATCAAAACAATCTGGATGCTTACGCATGGCATCCGATAGATTAGTTCCTTGTTGGACCTCAGCACTGATGTTCATCAACGCCTTTTTCAGCTTAGGATTAGAACACTGTTCCCCTAATACCCCAAGACATCGGACAATAGCCACACCAGCATTAACCATAGCGGCAAACTGACGAGAAAAGACCGCTTTGTCTTTGATCGTGACATTGGTAAATTTTTCAGAAAGGCTTGATAGGCTAAAGTCAATATCTATGCTTTTCTTGACGCTGCCAACAGTAGCATACCGATGTTCTAGCATGGTGCGGGCTTGTTCAGGAGTAGCAGCGTCAATTTTTTCTTTTTTGGATTTCCCTGATTTGTCCCGAACTTGAGCAATAAAAGTAGGCATGGCTTTTTTCTAGATTAAGTCTAATAGCAAGTTTGATGGTACGAGTCAGTGCTTTCTCTAGACTAGCGAGTCGCCTTTGCTCTAGCGCCCTTAGCATTCATCCCTGCAGAACCAGCAAGGATACGCTGCAATTCATCCGGTTTAGAACTTTTACTAAGTCCTGCTTCCAAAGAGATCAAGCCAGATTTCACCTGATAAGCTAAAGCTTGTTCCAGGGTCTGCATTCCCAATTTCATACCGGTTTGGATAGCAGAGTAAACTTGAGACGTTTTTCCTTCCCGGATCAGGTTAGAAATAGCTGGTGTCACTACCATGATTTCCTGAGCCATAGTCCGACCAAACTCACCAGGTTTAGGATTTTTCTTTGGTACTAGACATTGACTAAATACTGCAATCAAAGAGTTAGACAGTTGAGCTCGGATTTGAGCTTGCTGTCCAGATGGAAACACATCAATAATCCTGTCTACAGTTTGAGCAGCTGAGTTAGTGTGTAGTGTTCCAAATACCAAGTGACCAGTTTCAGCTGCGGAAATAGCTAGACCAATAGTTTCCATATCCCGCATTTCACCCACCAAAATCACATCCGGGTCTTCCCGCAGTGCCCCCTTCAGGGCATTGGCAAAACTCTTAGTATCTTCACCTTTTTGACGTTGGTGAATCAAGCTCTTGACGTTAGGAAACACATATTCTATCGGGTCTTCCACTGTCAGAATATGTTCTGCCCTTGTGCGGTTAATTAAATCAATCATGGCTGCTAGGGTAGTGGTTTTCCCAGAACCGGTCGGTCCGGTGACCAATACCATTCCCCTTGGTCGTTCACTCATCGACCGCACCACATCCGGTAAACCCAATTTGTCAAAATTAGGAATCTTGGAAGACAACGCCCTCAAGCAAGCCGCATAGCAACCCCGTTCTTTGTAAACATTGACACGGAAGCGAGCCAACCCCTTGACACCATAGGAACAATCAAGTTCCCAGTTTTGCTCCAATTCCTTACGCTGGGAATTGTTAAGCATACTGAAAATCAATCGCTGACAGGCTTGAGGGTTTAGGGCTTCGTCATCAATGGGTTGGAGTTTACCACTGACGCGGAAGTAGACTGGCGCACCCGCTTGGATGTGCATATCTGACCCCCCCATCTCAATCATCTGCTCCATCAAGTCTTCAATCATCAGTTCCATAATGTTGCCTCCCTTAAAAACGTCAATAGTCGTTAGTGATTACTTATTACTCAAAATAAAATAGCCAATTGTTAATTTTTACTTTCAAATTAACAATAAACTAATAACTAAATTAATTTTGAAAACGCGGTGTCATACAGTAAGGACAGTCTAGCCACTCCGGCTGTAATTGAGCTGAGCAAGTGGCACAGGTCAGAGAACTCTTGCGCTTAGCTTTCAGTTCTGACTCTAAGCCGGAATCAGTAAAGGTTACTCGTTCCACTTCTTCAAAGGTGGTGTAACCTTCCTGTACCAAATTCAAGCTATAGGCTAATATGGTGATCATCCCTTCCTCTACAGCAGCTTCCTTAATCTCCTCCGTGGGGGCACCTTCGTTGATTAAGGCTTGGAGGTTTTCAGAGATGCGCATAACTTCATAAACACCAACCCGTCCTTTGTAACCAATACCATTACAGGTTTTACAGAGTGTACCTTGTGCCCTAGCTTCAGCAATTTGCTCCGGTGTCAGGGTATTGGCGCGATAGATGGTAATCCCCCCTTCTCTAGAGGATGATAAACCATAGCGCGCTAGTTCCGCAGAACTTGGTTGGTAAGAAATGCGGCAATTGGAACAAACACGCCGCATCAATCGTTGAGCTAACACTCCCAGCAAGGCACCAGAAACCATGAAGGGTTCAACACCCATTTCATCTAAACGAGCGATCGCACCAGCCGCATCATTAGTGTGTAGAGTAGTCAAGACCAAGTGACCAGTCAAAGCTGCTTCAATCGCGGTTTTAGCTGTTTCTTTGTCTCGGGTCTCACCCACCAGAATCACGTCCGGGTCTTGGCGCAGAAAGGCTCGTAGAATTGAGGCAAAATCCATGCCTTTTTCCCGGATAACTTGGACTTGGGTAATCCCAGGTAACGAATACTCAATCGGGTCTTCTGCAGTACTAATATTCACCCCAGGGTCATTACGTTCTGCCAGAATTGAATACAAGGTGGTTGATTTCCCCGATCCCGTCGGACCCGTCACCAAGATTAATCCAAAGGGACGCTTAGCCATTTCCCTGACCAATTCTAAGGTGTCTGGGTCTGTGATCAACTTATCCAAGCCCAACTGGGTGGATTCGTTATCTAGGATCCGCAGAACCACCTTTTCCCCATAACGACTGGGCAAGGTATTGACCCGAAAGTCAACTTTCCGCCCCTGGAACATACGCCGAATTTTACCGTCTTGGGGTAAGCGTCTTTCAGCAATGTCGAGATCTGCCATAATTTTGAAACGAGCCGCCACTGCTGTATGTATTCGCTGTGGTAAGGCATCAAAGGCTTGACGCAGTACCCCATCTTTGCGATAGCGCACCCGCAACTGATCCTCTTGGGGTTCGATGTGAATGTCAGAAACCCCTTCTTGTAAAGCCTTAGCCAGGATTTTGTTGACCAGGTTGATGATCGGAGCCCCCCCTGCCTCATTCAAAGAAGAATCTAGGTCTGCTTCCGCTTCCTCTGGGGCATCCTGTAAACTCTCAAATGAGCCTAAATTTTCTAAATCCTCCTTTACATCTACGGATTTTTGTTGATCTAGTTGCTTTTGCCGTGCCAACTGATCGTCAAGATACTGACTAATGATTTGCTGATAGTCTTCCTTAGTGATGACCATCCGTTTCAACTTGATTCCCTGAGGTCGTAGAATCCGATTCAAATCATCCTGGGCTTCTAAATCATCAGGAGAAACCATTGCCACCAAAACCGATGGCGGCTCAGTTTCATGCTTAGATATGGGGAGCAGGTGATAGCGACGGCAAATATCAATGGGAATCAGGGTTTCGATCAAGCCACCGACTTGCTGAGTGGAAATATCACTAATTTCCGGATCTAGAGACTCAACACCAAACAGAACTTTCAGTTCAAACAACTGCTGCTTCTTGTATTGGCGGATCAAGTCCGGTGGTAACTGACGTCCGGTCATTGCTTCGATGACTTCCGTCAGGGGTCTTCCGGACTTGCGAGTTTCCAGCCAAGCTTGCTGCATCTGGTCAGCATTAACGTAACCAGCCTGAATAAGTTTATTACCAAAGGGAGAAAAATCGTTACGGACTACTAGGGCGCGTCGTTGAGATGAGGAGTAAGTCATGACGGAATAGGAAGTCTCCTTACTTTACACAGTATTCCCAAAAGCCTTATGTTAAGTGACATAGGAGTGGCAGCCACTCCCTTATTTTTACGTTTTAGTTAGATTGACGGATTAGGATAATTTGTCTTAGCTAAATATCACAGTATACATCATAAAAACTAAGCCAACTCATTTGCTGTATAATTCTTATCAAGTCCTACTCGCTCAAGGTTGGTTACCATCTCAGATGCTACTAGATTTTCGTTAATGACCGATTTATCATCACAACATTCAACTATGCAACAAGGCCAGCCAAAGTATGCAACAAGACCAGCAAACTCAAGTAGCACCATCAAAGACAGTCCGTGGAAAAACCACAGTAGGTGGCTCAGTAAGCGTACAGGCCATAAGGATCTGATCGGCGACCCTGCCCAAGACCCGCATTCTTGCTGATGGAGGCCGTGGAAGACCACACAGTTGAGGTAAGTGTCAGGTCGTAACAACTCTCAATAAGCTTAGCTGTCCGGCAAAATTCATCCCACACCTATGCGTAGCATAGGTGTGGGATGAATTTTGCACAGAGTCTTCCGGATTTGGCCTACGGCCTCCGCTACGCGAACAGGGAAACGAGCTATCAAGCTTCTTATTAAATCTGATTGAGTCATTCCGCGTCGCTCTGCCTCTTGTGCTAACTGTCTTTTTTCAAAATTGGTAATCCTAATTGTTAATTTTTTATTTTTCATTTTGAATTGAGACGTGGCTGTACGTTAAGTATAATATTACTAGGTCGATAAACATGCATAGCAAGTCAAATGATAATTGCTTACCAGTACCGGCTAAAACCGACAAAACATCAACAGGCTAAGATAGATCACTGGCTATCAATGCTATGTGCTCAATATAATTATTTATTGGCTGAGCGATTTTCTTGGTATGAGCAAAATCGCTGCTCAATCAATGCTTGTCCTCTCGTTTGTCATATTCCCGAATTAAGAAACAATCCAGATTACTACTCTCAGAAAAAGACTTTACCAAATCTCAAAAAAAGTCATTCCTGGTATAAAGAGATTCATTCTCAAGTACTACAGGATGTAGTAAAGAGAGTAAAACTAGCTTTCGATCGGTTTATAAAAGGAGATAGTAACGGTAAACGAAGCGGAAGACCTAGGTTCAAAAAAAGGCACCGCTATCGTACTTTCACTTACCCTCAAATAAAAGAAGGGTGTCTAGAAGGGAATTTAATCAACCTTCCCAAAATAGGTAAGGTAAAGATTATATTACACCGCCCTATCCCTGTTCGCGAAGCGTCGGCTACCCCGAATGGCTTTAAGATAAAGACAGCTTCAATAACAAAAAAGTGTGATGGTTATTATCTGGTATTGTCTCTAGAAGATAAGACGGTTCCCAAGGTTAAGCCCGACATTAACCCTGAATCTATAATTGGGATTGATGTTGGCCTTAAAGAATTTTTGACCACTTCTGAAGGGGAAACAGTAAGCATTCCTCAATATTATCGACGGTCTCAGAAAAGGCTGAGAGTTATTCAGAAAAGAGTATCTCGACGAAAAAAAGGAGGTAAAAATAGACTCAAAGCTATCAAACAACTTGGAAAGCAGCACAAAAAAGTATCGGACAAGCGAAAAGACTTTCATTTTAAGACAGCAAAATATTTGCTGTCAAAATACGATGTAATTGCTCACGAAAAATTAAACGTAAAGGGACTTGTCTTATCTCGATTGGCTAAATCTGTGTTAGACGCTGGGTGGTCTAGCTTTCTGACAATCCTGGCAAGCAAAGCCTTAAATGCTGGCTTGTTGGCGATTCCAGTAAGTGCTCGGAACACTTCACAGAACTGTTCCAGTTGCAGCAAAAAAGTCCCTAAAAAGTTGCATGTTCGGTGGCATGATTGTCCTCACTGTGGTTGCAGTTTGGACAGAGACCACAATGCAGCAATAAATATAAAAAACAGAGCGGAAGGGCAGTCCGTTCTTAAAGCCCAGCGCCTCCTAAGCGATAGCCGGACTGGCTGGGAAGCCTACACTGAACCTGTAAGGTCAGTATAGGAGCTGTCACAAACCGATGCTATAGTCGTTAGACTGAACGTGGTTAGTTTAAAAAATTTGCTGGAAAATTGGTTGGCTAGTAAGAAATTATAGATAAACTAGCAGTCTATTGAATTGGGATGAGTGGAGCATGATTGACGAAGCAAAACAGTCAGATAACACTTCGCAGGAGACAAAGGAAGAGTCCACTACGGTACTCGCAGACAATCTTGAGGTGGAAGCGGTAGCCGTAGCCTCTGACTCAGAGGTCAACTCTGAAGCAGCACAACCAACTGAATCCTCTGCTGCGGAAGCATCTGAGTCAGAGTCGGTAGACCAAGAAGCCCAGACCGAGGTAGCTCAAGCAGCTACCGATGAATCACCTACGGAGGACGATTCCAAAATTCTAGAAACCATCAAGCAGGAAAATGAGGCCCTGAAAGCTCAACTAGAAGAGCGAACTCAGCAATGTGACTCCTTTAAATCTCAATACATCCGGATTGCGGCAGATTTTGAGAATTTCCGCAAACGGTCAACTAAAGAGAAAGAAGACTTGGAACATCAAGTTAAAGGAAACACCATCACTGAGTTATTGTCAGTAGTAGATAACTTTGAACGGGCGCGCACCCAAATTAAGCCTCAAAATGATGGGGAAATGTCAATTCACAAAAGCTATCAAGGTGTTTATAAACAGCTGGTAGATAGCCTCAAGCGCCTTGGGGTTGCTGCGATGCGACCAGAAGGGCAAGAGTTTGACCCCAATCTCCACGAAGCGGTTATGCGAGAACCAACGGATGACTATCCAGAAGGAGTAGTCATAGAACAGCTAATGCGGGGTTATTTACTTGGGGAGCGGGTGTTACGTCACGCTATGGTGAAAGTAGCTGCTGCGGCAGAACCACAGGAAACCTCGGAAGCTCAGAAATCTGCTGAGTCAGAAAATTAGCTGCCATTGAGTGGTTAACCTTCCTTTGGTGTCAGTCTCTGACCATCCTACGAAAAGGGACGAACGCACCAAGGGAAGTTCTATTATTTTGACCGAAGACCCTGAGGGCGCAACGCCCCACCGATTCTATCCATGGGGTTAGCCCGAACAGGAATTTATTCCCTAACTGCGATCCGAACTTTTGCTTCAATATATCGACTATAATAGTAAGCAATGTATTAACCCCAAGGAGGTGGTTTTAGGTGTTGGTCATGGAGTTCAAGGCTGTTCTCAAAGAGCCTCAAAGGTTTGCAATAAATGAAGCCATTAGAACGGCTCGCTTTGTCCGCAATAAAGTACTTCGGTACTGGATGGACAATCGTGGTACAGGGAAAAAAGAACTCTATCGCTACAACACTCAACTAAGAGACGAATTCAAGTTTGTTAAAGACCTCAATAGTCATGCTTGTCAGGCATCAGTTGAGAACGTAGAACGCGCTATCAAACGTTTCTTTGATAATTGCCAGAATAAAATCCCTGGGAAGAAAGGTTATCCCCGTTTCAAAAAGCATTCTAGGTCAGTCGAATATAAGCAATCTGGATGGAAGTTATCCCCAGATAAGAAGTCCATAAAATTCACCGACAAGAAAGGCATTGGGCAAGTCAAGCTCAAAGGTAACTGGGACTTGTGGCGCTTCGACCAGAAGCTAATTAAGCGAGTTCGGATTGTTCAAAGATCCGATGGGTACTATGTCCAGTTTTGCGTCAAGGTAGATAATTATGACCAATTAGAAGCAACTGGGTTTACTGTTGGCTTGGACGTTGGGCTAAAAGAGTTCTATACAGACTCTGATGGGTATTCTGAACCTAACCCAAGATTTTACAGAAAAGGTGAAAAGCGTTTAAAATTTTATCAACGTCGGGTTTCCCGAAAAAAGAAAGGCTCTACTAACCTAAGACGCGCAATTAATAGGCTGGGTAGACATCACCTTAAAATAAGTAGGCAACGTGAAGAACATGCCAAGAGACTGGTTAGAAGTTACCGTAAGAATAAAGAAGCCTTTATGGTTAGTCGGCTATGCATAAAAGGGTTAAATCTTTGTTATTAAGGCTTCTTTATTCTAAGGTTTCGTCTCCGGCAAGTTGCGTAATCCGGTCTAACGACCTGGTCGCTTACGAAGATTTGAGGGTTAAAAATTTAGTTAAAAATCACTGTCTCGCTAAGTCTATTAATGATGCAGGTTGGTACCAGTTTAGGGAATGGTTGGAATATTTTGGGCAAAAGTTTGGTCGGATAACTGTTGCAGTTAATCCTGCCTATACAAGCCAGAATTGTTCCAAATGTGGTGAAGTGGTCAAAAAGTCATTATCAACTCGAACCCATGTCTGTCAGTGTGGGTGTCGGCTAGACCGCGACCACAATGCCGCCAAAAATATCCTAACTAGAGCCTTGAGTACCGTGGGGCACACGGGAACTTTACTTAACGCTTGGGGAGAATTGGCCTCTACTCTTCCTGATTCCGGTCTGGTTGAGCAAGTCAGCTCGTTGAACCAAGAATCCCCCGGCATAAGCGCCGTGGGGAGTGTCAACAACTCAACAAAAAATCAAACTAAAATAACTTAACATAACCGTTAAGCCGCAACCCTATGGGAAAAGTTATTGGCATCGACCTAGGCACAACCAATAGTTGTGTTTCTGTCTTAGAAGGGGGTAAACCCATAGTCATTTCCAGCTCGGAAGGTGGGCGAACTACACCGAGTATTGTGGGATTTGGCAAGTCAGGGGAGCACCTGGTGGGTCAACTGGCCAAGCGTCAAGCAGTGACCAATGCGGAAAACAGTGTCTACAGTATCAAGCGCTTTATCGGACGTCGTTGGGATGAAACCGCTACAGAGCGTTCCCGTGTCCCCTATACCTGTGTTAAGGGTCGTGATGAGACGGTAGATGTAAAGATTCGGCATCGAGAGTATACCCCTCAGGAAATCTCGGCCATGATCTTACAAAAGCTCAAGGCTGATGCTGAAACCTTTCTTGGGGAGTCAGTGACTCAAGCTGTGATCACAGTTCCTGCCTACTTTACCGATGCTCAACGGCAAGCCACCAAGGATGGGGGTACCATTGCTGGTTTGGAAGTATTGCGCATTATAAACGAACCCACTGCTGCTGCTCTTGCCTATGGTTTAGATAAGCTGGATCAAGACCAGCTTATATTGGTGTTTGACTTGGGTGGTGGGACCTTTGATGTCTCAGTTCTGCAACTGGGGAATGGGGTCTTTGAAGTAAAGGCAACTTCTGGGAACAATCACTTGGGGGGAGATGACTTCGATAATGTGATTGTCCGCTGGATGGTTCAAAACTTTAAAGCCAAAGAGGGCATCAATCTCACCGAAGACAAAATGGCTCTTCAGCGTTTGCGAGAGGCGGCGGAAAAGGCAAAAATTGAACTGTCTAGCATGGTAGCCACCCCCATCAACTTGCCCTTCATTACTGCTGATGAAACAGGACCAAAACATTTAGAGATGGAGTTGTCCCGGGCTAAGTTTGAAGAACTATCCAGGGACCTGATTAACGCAACTCTAAAACCGGTAAAGCAGGCGCTCAAAGATAGTGACCTCAAGCCAGAGGACATTGACCGGATTTTGCTGGTAGGGGGTTCCACCCGTATCCCGGCGGTGCAGGATGCTATTAAAACGTTTTTTAATGGTAAGGCTACCGATCGTTCGGTTAACCCCGATGAAGCTGTGGCATTGGGAGCAGCAATTCAGGCTGGTGTTTTGGGCGGGGAAGTAGAGGATGTCCTGCTACTGGATGTTACTCCCCTTTCCCTGGGTATAGAAACGTTAGGAGAAGTGTTCACCAAAATTATCGAGCGCAATACTACTATTCCTACCAGTAAGTCCCAGGTATTTTCCACAGCTACTGATGGACAAACCTCCGTAGAAATCCACGTATTGCAGGGGGAGCGGGCAATGGCTAGAGATAACAAAAGCCTGGGAAAATTCCTGCTCACTGGTATTCCCCCAGCTCCCCGTGGTGTCCCTCAAATTGAAGTTACCTTTGAAATCGATGTCAACGGCATTCTTAAAGTCGCTGCCAGTGATCGAGGAACTGGGAAAGAGCAAAGTATTGTGATTACCAATACGGGGGGATTAAGTCCAGCGGAAGTGGAACGGATGCGCCGTGAGGCAGAAGACTATGCTGACCAAGACCGCCGTCGCATGGAATTGGTGCAACTGAAAAACCAAGCCGATGGCTTACTATATAACTATGAATCTACTATCAAAGACCATGGGGAATTGATTAGCGCTAACCTTCAGGCTCAAGGACTAAAGGAGCAAGCAGATCAACAAAAGCAGCACCTAGACACCATAATGACAGACCCCTCAATTGAGGTCGAGGAGGTGAAAGAAGCTATTGAAACTTTGCAGAAAACTGTCTTGGAAATTGGGGGGATCATTTACGCGAGTGCCAGCCTGGGGTCAGACCCGGAATTTATCGCGTCTGACGAAACAGTTCAAGAGTCCAATTCAAACGACTCCACCCAAATAGAACCGGATGCTGTAGGAGAATTTGTGGTTGATTTTGAGAATGAAACCTTAGAAGTAGATGTTGACTACGAAGCAGTTGATTACGGCAACAGCTCCCTAAAAGATAGATAATTCAATTCCTTGCTTTGACTAGCTCAAGCCAACCTTGAGATTATGGTCACATAAGCAGGTGGCAATCAGCTGATTTTTTTGATAGACAATGATATAGGATGCAGGTAATGCTGGAATGCGCTCTTTGTGCTTTTATAGCAATAACCTGAGGAATAACAAGAGCCCCCACTATATAAATGGAAGACCGATCAGCGCTCTATGGCTGACTATTATGATCTGCTTGGTGTCTCTCGTGATGCCGACAAAGATGAAATTAAACGTGCTTACCGTCGCTTGGCACGGAAGTACCACCCAGATGTTAACAAAGAAACAGGAGCTGAAGAGCGCTTTAAGGAAATTAACCGGGCTTACGAAGTCCTCTCAGAACCAGAAACTCGAGCAAGATATGACCGTTTTGGGGAAGCTGGTGTTTCCTCAGGTGCGGGAGCAGCCTACTCAGATTTTGGCGATATGGGCTTTGCTGATATTTTTGAAAGCTTCTTCAGCGGCTTTGCTGGTGGTATGGGTCAGCAAACTGGTCGTAGGCGTAGTGGCCCGGTGCGTGGTGACGACCTGCGACTAGACTTGAAGCTGGCTTTCAAGGAAGCTATATTCGGTGGTGAAAAGGAAATCCGCATTCCTCACCTAGAAACTTGTAAAGTCTGTAACAGCACAGGGGCAAAGCCAGGAACTCGAGCCCGCACTTGCCCAACCTGTAACGGTACAGGTCAAGTAAGGCGTGCTACTCGTACCCCTTTTGGTAGTTTCACCCAAGTCTCAGTCTGTCCTACCTGTAACGGTGAAGGTCAAATCATTGAGGATAAGTGTGAAGCCTGTGGTGGTGCTGGTCGTAAACAAGAAACCAAAAAACTGAAAATCACCATTCCAGCAGGGGTGGATAATGGCACCAGGCTACGGGTTTCTAAAGAAGGGGATGCAGGATTACGTGCTGGTCCACCAGGAGACCTATACGTTTATCTATTTGTAAACGAAGACAGCCAGTTTCAGCGGGATGGCATTAACATTCTGTCTGAAATGAAAATTAGCTATTTACAAGCAATTTTAGGCTGTATTATCGAAGCAGAGACAGTAGACGGTCCAGTGGAATTAACTATTCCACCCGGTACTCAACCCAATACTGTATTAACTTTAGAGAATCACGGTGTCCCCAAATTGGGTAACCCAGTCAGTCGGGGCGATCACCTAATCACGATTTTGGTGGATATCCCCACTCGGATTAGCCCTGACGAAAGGGAATTGCTAGAGAAGCTAGCGAAAATAAAGGGTGAGCGCACTGGTAAAGGTGGTATAGAAGGATTCTTGGGAGGCTTGTTTGGCTCATGAGTAAACTAGCCTCCTCGCAGATGAGTTCATTACCTGATGAGCAGCTGGATCTGCGCGGCACCCCTTGCCCGATTAACTTTGTTCGCACTAAACTCTATCTGGAGAAAATGGCTCCAGGTGCCCTATTAGAAGTGTGGCTCGACCCAGGAGAACCCATTGAACAGGTTCCTGATAGTCTGACTATGGAGGGTTACCCCATAGAGGGTGTTGAAGAACGCGATCGCTATTTTGCTATGAAGGTGCGTCGTCCACACCAGCATCTTCATGATTGAATTAGAATACACTAATTCGTCAAACTTGTCAACCCGTTGGCTGGGTACCGTGCTGGCGGTTCAGGCAAATTTCTATCAGGTGCGTTTAGATCAATTGAAGGTTGACAAGTTGGAGGTTGTAGGTTGTGAAGATAACCTTCAAGCAAATAACCTACAACCTTCAACCCTCTTATGTACCCGTAGAGCCCGGTTAAAAAAAATTGGCCAGCAGGTGATGGTGGGAGACCGGGTTGTAGTAGATGAACCTGACTGGGCTGGTGGACGAGGGGTGATTGCTGAAGTGCTGCCCCGGACAACCCAGCTCGACCGCCCACCAATCGCCAATGCTCAGCAAATTCTGGTAGTTTTTGCTCTGGAAGAACCGACCCTGGATGCTTATCAGCTGAGTCGGTTTTTGGTGAAGGCAGAATCTACTGGTTTCAAGGTATGTTTGTGTCTGAATAAACGTGATTTAGTAACACAACAGCAACAGCAGCATTGGCAACAGCGTCTGGAAGCATGGGGTTATCAGCCAGTCTTGATCAGCGTTCATAATGGTACTTGTTTAGCACAATTGACTGACCTGTTGAGTCAGACAATCAGCGTTATGGCTGGTCTTTCCGGTGTCGGGAAATCCAGTCTAATTAATTATCTGATTCCAGCAACAAGGGTGCGGGTGGCAGAAGTGACTGGTAAACTGGGTCGAGGACGCCACACCACTCGGCACGTGGAATTATTTGAGTTGCCTAAAGGTGGTTTTTTGGCAGATACCCCCGGATTCAATCAGCCTGACTTGACTTGTTCTCCTGAGGATTTAATCCATTACTTTCCAGAAGCAAGAGAGCGTTTAGCCCAACACCGCTGTCAATTCAGTAATTGCCTACATCGGAATGAGCCAAACTGTGCTGTGCGAGGAGATTGGGAACGGTACCAGCATTATCTGGATTTTTTAGCAGAAGTGATTGCACGACAAGAGGCTTTGAACCAAAAAGCTGATATAGAATCGACTATGAAGTTAAAAATTAAAGCTTCTGGTCGGCGTCAATACGAACCAAAGCTAGAAACAAAAAAATACCGCCGTCGCTCCCGCCGTACTCAGCACCAGACCCTAGATGAACTTTATGACGATATGAATGAAGGATGAAGTATTCATACTTCATCCTTCAACCGTTTAAGTTCTCCGTTTAACTTCTAAGGCTAACCCCAAATTTTTCCTCTAGGGCTTCTCGCACTTTCTGATGCACTGGCTCGACTTCTGCATCAGTAAGAGTGCGATCGCTAGCACGGTAGATTAGCCGAAATGCCAAACTTCTCTGTGCCTCAGGAACAGACTCTCCTTTATATTCATCAAACAATTGCACTGACTCCAACAAATTCCCCGCAGCTTTCCGGGTTGAACGTTCGATTTCTGCCACAGAGACTTGTAGTGGGGCAAAGAACGCAATATCCCGGTCAATGGCTGGGTAGGTGGAATAGACTTGGAACCGGGGAGTAAGAATTTCATCGCGATCAAGAGCTTCTAGAATTAGATCCAAGTCCAAATCAAATACATAAACCTGATCGGGAAAACCTCTTTCTGAGCGTAGCTGGGGGTGCAACTGCCCAAATTTTCCTAATTTCTCACCTTGCAACCACAAGGATGCAGTGCGTCCTGGGTGAAGACGGGGATCGCTGTGGTCTGGTTGGTATTCTACTGTCAGACCGCAACGGGAAAACACTCTCTCTAGTACTCCCTTAGCCTCATACCAGGTCATGGGTTCGGAACGCCCTCCCGTGACCCAGTTACCTTGGGTGATATTTCCCCCTAAAATCCCGGCAATAGCATCAGCTTCTGCGAAACCCTCTTCTGCTCGCCAGAAGATCCGACCAATTTCAAAACCGTTGAGTACACCGTTGCCTTGCTCGATATTGTACTGACAGGCATCAATAAGCCCTGATAGTAAATCCGTGCGTAGGGATGAGTATTCTGTAAACAGGGGATTATCAAGACAAATTTGGTTCTGTTCCTCTGGCTTGACCAAGGAATACTGGACTAATTCGGTCAACCCAACTGCACGGAATTGCGATCGCAGTTTTCGCTTTAAAAATTCCTCAGCAGATAGATAACCTGGTTCAGTCTTGTCTGGTAAGCTATCACAGAAGTTGTCATAGCCGTAGAGACGGGCAATTTCCTCAATTAAATCAATTTCCCGCTCTAAATCCCGGTAGCGGTAGGGGGGTACAGTCACTTTCCATTGGGAAGAATCCTCCGATCCTATCGGTTGTAGTTGACATCCGAGGGCAGTCAGGATTCGTTCCACATCTTCTGGCAGGATTTGCCCAAGCTCCTCTGACTTATGAACTGGTCCTAAAATCTGATTGACACGGTCAAGACGTAACTCAATGGAACGTGCCCAAGTAGAGGGGTCAGGGCGCTGGTCAGCAATACTCTGGGTTATGGGGGTACCACCAGCTAACTCAGTAATTAATGCGATCGCTCTTTTACAAGCAATATCCAATTCTGCTTTATTAACACCACGCTCATAACGGGTAGATGATTCTGTTCGTATGCTTTGACTACGGGAAGAACGACGAACAGTCACTGGATCAAACAGTGCTGCTTCCAAAACAATACTTTGGGTGTTGTCGTTCACTTCTGTGGCTTCCCCACCCATAACCCCAGCCATAGCAACGGGTTGGTCGTTAGCTGTGATCAGTAACGCTTGTGGTTCCAGGGAACGGGTTTGACCATCAAGAGTAGTCAGGGATTCCCCACTGTTAGCAAAGCGGACACCAATGGTGAGGTTTTCGACCCCAGCAACAGCTTGCAAGCGTTCCCGGTCAAAAGCATGGAGGGGCTGACCCCATTCCAAGAGAACCAAATTAGTGACATCCACTACATTATTAATCGGTCGCACTCCAGCGGCTTTCAATCGCTGTTGTAACCAATCGGGAGAAGGAGCAATCTTCACCCCTTCAATCACAGTGCCAATATAGGCGGGGCAAGCTTTCGGTTCAGATACTTTCAAGGTCAAGGCATCCGTTCGCGTAGCGTGGCCTACGGCCTTTGTTTTTGGAATAGACACCTCAACAGCTTCTGGCAAGCTTAAGGATACCCCAGTTAAGGCGACTACTTCTCTGGCCACGCCCACCATACTTAGAGCATCTGCCCGATTAGCCGTAGACGTAACATCAAGAATGATATCAGTTAACCCCAGTAAGGGACGAGCATCACTGCCTAGGGGTATAGTTTCTGCCTCGAAAATATGAATGCCAGCGGATTCCTTGGCCAAGCCCACTTCTGCTAAGGAACAAATCATCCCTTCTGAGCGAACACCGCGCAGTTTTGAGGCGCGAATTTTCAAATCAATAGTTGGTAGGTAGGTTCCGATGGTGGCGACCGGCACGTAAATGTCTGGTCGGACATTGGACGCACCACAAACAATATTCAATGGGTCACTGCCACCAATATCAACTTGACAGACCCGAAGCTTATTGGCATTAGGGTGAGGCTCTACCTCCAGAACCTTGCCAATCACCACGCCATCGGCCAGGGTTCCCAGGTCTTCAATATCTTCTACCTCAAACCCAGCCATAGTTAGGGTTTGAGCTAGCTCTTCTGGTGTCAGAGTTACCTCTACTAGTTCTCGCAGCCAGTTTAACGATATACGCATGGACTCCTAAATTTTTTTGCTGAACTCTAATATAAGGTAATAAATAAGGTGCAAGTTGCCCGTTACTTCCACGAAAACATTTTTCTATTGTGATGGGCCTAACCCCTTAACGCTTGACAAAAGTACACTATCTATGGTCAATGCTAAATAAACGCTCTAAAATATAGGTAGCTTCATATACGTTTTACTTTAATCACCCTTTACTTAACTCAAAATTGTCCTTTGTACCCTTAGGTGGATACAAAAAATAAGGTATCCTGGTTGAGGATCAGGTTTCACCGGAATAGTTGTCTAACTAAGGGGGTAGTAAGAGGCATTTTGCATAAAATAAAGAAAAGTAAAAGACTATAAATCATCTTTCCTGCTCAGGTGCTCCGAGCAAAAGTTTTAGTTCCAGTATGGGCAAAGGAACATCAGTAAGGCTGAATGAGCTACTGTCTAAATCCTACCTGCACTCAGGCAAAAAACCCAGAACACGCCGACTTTTGTCAGGCGTGCAGTTCTAAATTATTATTAGTTGACCGCTATCGTGTGATCAAACCACTCGGTCAAGGCGGATTTGGAGCAACTTTCTTAGCAACAGATCAATCCTTGCCCGGTAAGCCGACCCGTGTAATCAAACAACTCCGCCCAAGCGCCAAAGGCTCAGAGATTTCACCGATGGCAAGGGATCTGTTTGAGCGAGAAGCCCGAACCTTGGGAGAAATAGGGAATCATCCCCAATTCCCACAGTTATTCGATTACTTTCAAGACAATGAGCATTTTTATCTGGTTCAGGAATACATTAGCGGTTTGACACTGCAACAGCAAGTCAGACGGTCTGGTTCATTCTCGGAAGAGGGAGTTAAACAATTTTTAAGTGAAATTCTACCACTCCTGCAATATATTCATCAGAAAAACGTAATTCACCGGGACATTAAACCAGCGAATATAATTCGTCGTGACCAAGACCGCAAACTGGTACTGATTGATTTTGGGGCTGTGAAAAACAGCCAAACCAATCCCTCCAATTCCTCAGACACAGTATTGACCAACTATGCCATAGGAACTCCAGGCTTTGCCCCTCCTGAACAAATGGCATTGCGACCTGTAATTGCTAGCGATATCTATGCAGTGGGGGTTACTTGCCTTTATCTGTTGACGGGTAAATCTCCCAAAGACCTCGATTATAATCCTTCAACCGGAGAAATAGTCTGGCAGACTAATGTCAACGTTAGTGACCACTTTGCTAAGGTTTTAAGAAAAATGCTGGAGTCTTCTGTCCGTTATCGCTATCAGTGCTCAGAAGACATCCTGAGAGCTCTTGACCTAGAGCCATATCTGGAGAGTTTAAACAAAAGCTTAGTGTCGCAACGGATGGATGACGCTAATTCTCACTTCAACTCAGAGAATTTGGGTCCTGTGAATGGTTATTCATCCCCGTCGTCAGTTCAATCCCGAAGAATGGCAGAGCAAATTAGAGAATGGCGGGAGCGTCGGGGATTGAGCAATGGTCGAAGATCAGAACCTAAAAACGGTGGAGGTTTTACCAACAGGGATTCTACAGCTGTGAGCGGTAGTAGGAATAGCATTACAGGCAAGTCGAAGGGTAATGGCAAGTTGGAGGCGGAAACGTTATTAAAAGCTTACGGCTCTGGCAGAAGAGACTTTGCGGCTAAAGATTTGAGGGGACTTAACCTTAATAATGCCCAGTTATCTGGGATAATTTTCCGCCAGGGCAAACTGTTAAATATTAGTTTGAAGGGAGCGGATTTATCTAGTGCTAATTTTGGTGAAGCGAATCTCCATCAAGCCGACTTACGCAATGCCAATTTGGGTCGAGCTTACCTGAAAAAAGCTATTTTGGCAGGAGCAGACTTGCGTGGGGCAAATCTTAGTTATGCTCATCTCGAAAATGCTAATCTACGGGGAGCAAATTTGTGTGGAGCCAATCTTGCTAATGCTAAAATTACTAAGGAACAGTTGGCTCAAGCTAAGACTAATTGGACAACAGTACTCCCTACTGGTAAGCGGGGTTTTTGGTAATATAGCGCAGGGAGTAGGGAGTAAGGAGTAGGCATGCTAGCAATAGGCATGCTAGCAATAGGCATGCTAGCAATAGGGAACAAAAATTACCACAATTCATTTATGATTATATAGCACTACGGATTTAGATTAGGACATTCCTAAACTCAGCAAACCTAGTTCTAGCTTACTTTTGACTTCTGACTTCTAACTTCTAACTTCTGACTTGCGCGTAGCGCTATATAGGTAATCAGGGATTATTTTTTTTTACTTCCTGGCTTTACTTTCTTAATCTCACTTGCTGGCTTGACATTCATCTTAGATAAAGACTTTCTGATTTTATCTATTTTATCTTTGAGGGATTCTGAAAGACATTTGGTGGTTTTAATAACAGCAAGCAAATCATCTGTTGTCACTGTATCTTTTTCTGGATCAAGGAAAACATTTTCTATGGTTTCTTTAACAACAGCTTCAATGTCAGCACCACTATAACCATCGGTTTCTTTTAGCAAGCTAATTATATCAATCATCCTATTCCATTTATTTCTCCTTTTTAGATGGATTTCAAATATTTTTTTGCGCTCATCCCCATTAGGAAAATCTACAAAGAACAGTTCATCAAATCTTCCTTTTCTGAGAAATTCAGCCGGAAGTTTGGCAATATCATTAGAGGTAGCCACAATGAAGACAGTGTTTTCTTTCTCTTGAATCCAAGTTAAAATATTACCAAATAATCTGGTGGTGATATCACTTCCGCCTCCAGTTTCGCCAATGCCAGCAAAGGCTTTTTCAATTTCATCTATCCATAAAATACAAGGACTAACCGCCTCAGCTATTTTAATTGCCCGACTTAAGTTTTCTTCACTCTCTCCCACATACTTACCAAGTAGTTTACCAATATCTAGCCGAAGTAGAGGAACTTCAAACAGATGAGAAGTAGCTTTGGCCACTAAACTTTTGCCACACCCAGGCATCCCAATTAGCATAATACCTTTAGGTATATCCACTCCAAATTTGATAGCTTGGTCGAGATTTTTGAATATGTTAGCTTTTTTAGTCAGCCAGGACTTGAGATTATCAAGCCCTCCAACGTCATCTAGTGTTTCTTTGAAATTAAGAATTTCAAGGGTGCCAGATTTTTTGATAATTTGTTTTTTTTCTTGGATGATTAGGTGCTTATCATTTTTGTCTATACAGCCACCCTGTTGATAGGCTAGGTTTAAGATCTGGATAATTTCAAATTTACTTAATCCTTTAAAGGATAAGGATAATTCTTCAATGACATTGTCAGTCATATCAAATTGTAAATCCTGCAAAAATTGTTTAATTATTCCTCTAATTTGATTAAGATTGGGAATAGGGACTTCAAAGACCGTAATAAATTTATCAAGTTCAGCCGGAATGATTAATTGACTAGAAACAATAAAACTAGTGGTATAAAAATTATCCTTGTATAGGGTCTTGAGGGCAATTGATTTGAGCAGAGCAATGACTTTGGGATTATCTAAATAAAAGTGAATATCCTTGAGTACCAGAAAACTATCCCCACTTTCATTATTATCAAAAGCTGACAAAAACGTTTCTAAGTCAAAGTTAGACTTAGAATTTTTGGTCTCAAAATCAACATGACCACCAGCATCATTATATTCATAAACGTCAGCTGTTGTAGCAATCTCCTTAATCAGCAAATCAGTAGAATGGAAATCAAAATCGTTGATATAAATGATTGGTCTTAAGGAATCAACATAGGAAGAAAGTTTATGAATTGTATTGTTCATGATAATTGTTAATCGGGAATCGGGAATCGGGAATCGGGAATCGGGAATCGGGAATCGGGAATCGGGAATGGGGAGTGGGGAAGAAAGGTAAGCATTCAGTCAGCTATCACTCACAAGCTGACGGCTGACAGTTGACAGCTGACAGCTAACATGAGAAATGCTATATAATCTCAAACTTCCAAATAACCAATTACATGGTCAGGATTTCTACTCTTGTAATCTATCCCATCTAGAATGACAAATTTACCATTAACATCATCGGCTGATAACTCTTCACCATGTTTACCAGAGTTTCTTACATAATTTCCATCGTTCATACCTAAAATCATAAAACGCTTACCCTTGGGTTCAATATCTTTCCAAAACTCTTTTGTCTCACCTTTAAATATTTTTAGATGATTCCTGACTAAATAAAACATTTTATGAATTGCAAATTCTTTTTCTGAAAGTACCAAATTTTGTTCGGAAGGAAATATCATGTATTCCACATAATCATTAGAACTATCAGAATAAAACATTAAACCATTCATGATTTTTCCCACTGCATCTTCTTTTTTAAATTGATCGGACCTCAAACTTGGTTCTGAATGAGATACCATCACATCATCACTCTCAGTTAAATCCAGAATTAAACACTTTTTTTCTGGAGTAACAAGTTTCTGCCACCTACGATTAGTGTCTGCTTTATGCTGAATAGGTTTTAGACTAAGTATATCAGGATGTTTTAAAAATCCTTCAGATAACATTTTGGCTGTATTAGGATTAATTTTATTTGTCAAATTTTCTATTCTTTCAGCCATCATGTCAGACCCTAACACTAATCTTCTCAAAGTGGGATTCATGAATGATACAAAAAGAGATAAGGGGACTTTGTCAAAAAATTCATCATACAAGCCTGGTAAGTGAAACTTAAATATCCAGAAATAGTTTTTAGCAATTTGTGCTACACTACTTTTAATCAACGCAATATTATCGGGATCCTCCAACATCCCTGTCAATACTCTATAGTAACCCTGGTGATAATCCTTAATAATGGCTTTGCGATTAAAATTGTTCTTAGCATAATTATTTACCTTGTTCTGGAATTCTTCATGGAATTGGATACTATACAAGGATTCCTCTAGTTTAGTTGCTTCAATTTCCATCTCGAAAATTTTCACTAGTTCCTTGCTAATCTCTAGGTCACTTTCGGCTGAGATATCCTTTATTTTTGAGAAGATATCTGTAAATCCCCTAACAGCAAGCCACTTTTGCAATAGACCACTTTTGTAATATCCCAAGATATCATCGATATTAAAATTTTCCCTAACACCATCTAAATCTCTGACTGGAGTATTATCCAAAATAAGACTAAACTTAATTGTCTTTGCCATCTTTATCCACCTCAATAATTTAATTTTAATAATTTAATTTGGCTGTCAAGGGCTACCAATTCAATGGATTTAATTTACTTTTAGTAAAAGCTCGCCCAAAAGATTTTGCTCCTGCCCAGGCTTTTTTTACTGTTTTGGTTACTGCTTTTTTAGCAAAATTGGCTACTTTTTTGATACCAGTGGCAATAGGTTGACCAATGTTTTTTCCAGCAATTTTACCTGTAAAGCTTCCTAGCATCCCTCCAACTGCTGTGCCAATTGGTCCAAATACAGTTCCAACAGTAGCTCCGATACTTGTACCGGATAACCAACCGACAGCCTTGGTGTTTAGACTCACTAAGGTACAGGTAGCTGCAACTTCTCTATCATATAAATCTTCTACAGCCTCAATCAGTGTAATCTCGCCTTTGCCAAGTTTATAGCCGATTTGGGGAAGCGTCAGTCCCATATCAATCATGGCAGCAATTTGGGCTATATCTACTTCATCAAGTATGCCTAAGTGACCCTCTTCTTTAGCAACTACTGTGCCTAAGGTAACTAGTTGTTTGAAGGTATTATCTAAGGGCTCAAGGTATTGATTTAAATAATTATCAGCAACGTCCAGAAAGGAAAAATTATTAAAATAATCTAGATTTAAAGGGTCTAAAAGTGTATCAAACTGCTGGGCCATGGAAATTGAAGATAGCATGGAGTTGTTCTGAATATCATCTAATACTTGTTGTTCCATAACTCTAGGCTTGTTGATGCCTTCAACTTCAATTTCCTTCAGAGGAGTATATACGCCCGTTGGTTCACCAGACAATGACGCTAATTGCTGATTATTGGCTAAAACTAAGGCTTCTTGAATCTCTTGAACAATTTCACCTCTTTTTCTCTCACTTTCTCTATCGGTGATTTCTTCAAGGGTAGATTCAAGCCAATTTACTTTTGATTTACCTTGTTCTTGAGCACTGATTAAGCTTTGATGATAACTATCAATCAGGTCGATAGTATCTAACGCATTGTTGAGATCAGTAAGGGTTTTGGTTTTGTCTTTTATTCCTTGACGCTTCTCGATAACATCCTTACAAAAATGTTGAATATTATCTCGATCATGATACTCTTGATAGTTGACTAAGATTTCGGAAATTATTTGTTCAGTAGTTTTCCTACCCTGAGGAGGGATCAAGTCGCTCATTGTTGTTATGATTTACTGAGGATATTACTGATAATACAAGGGTTAGGGCTGGTGTGGAATTCCATAGGATCCCATCGTATTATAGCCTAGTCCAGGATATATTCTTTTTTGAGACTTATGTTAATTATAGTACCAAGTTAACTGGGATCAAGTCTTAGATTTTGACGTATAGTTACAATAATTAATATCGCGCTTTGGCAATCGAAACCCATTTGCTGTTTGACCCAGTGGTGCGTTAGGGGCAGCAACCTAAAACTGGCGACTGTGAAAATGAGGGCAAGCCCGCCCCTGAAGCACCACTAGCACTTACCCAAACCGTTCAATCAGATGATCCCCCACCCGTAGAGCATTGGCAATAATGGTTAAAGCTGGGCTAACACTAGCATTGGATGGAAAGAAACTGCCATCGACTACGTAAAGATTTTCCAGATCATGAGTGCGGCAGTTGCGATCGAGCACAGTAGTAGCAGGATCGTCCCCAAAACGGCAGGTGCCACACTGATTTGCCATTACTTGAATCGGTACTTCCCCACGAGGATATATTTTACCGCTCTGAAAACTATCCAGCCGTTTTTCAATGGTTTTTAGCACTTCAGTCAAGCGATAAACTAGGCGATCGTGGGCTTCGATATTATTGGGAGTGTAGTCAATATACAACTTGTTTCCATCAATTCGTACTCGATTATTGGGATCGGGCAAATCCTCCGTCTGCACCCACCAGCCAATGGAACGAGTAGCTAACTGCTTCAGTCCAAATCCTGGCATAAATTTTGCCAGAACTGATAACAGTGGTGGTGCTTCAGCAAAAATAATATCTGTCAGCAATCCACCGGAATTTTGAATGTGACCCATTGGGTAAGGAAAATCGGGATCACCCCAATAAAAATCATTGAGATAAATACTTCTTTGAAAAGCACCTGAATTGGGCTTAGTGCTCAGTTGCACTACAGCAGTCATTAGGCTTTTCATCAAATTCCGTCCCACTTGCCCCGAACTGTTAGCAAGTCCTTGGGGGTGTCGATCATTGGCAGAGTGTAATAGTAATGCTGCTGAATTCACGGCACCACAAGCAACCACGACAATTTCCCCCATAAACAAGTAGGATTGTCCTGCAATTTCGGCTTCGACCCCTTTAACTGCTAAACCTGAGGGGTTAGTGTGCAAACAGACCACTTTCGCATTGGTTTTTAAGGTCACGTTGGAATGTTTCAAAGCTGGCACAATTCCGCTGACCTCGGAATCATTGGTTGGGTCGTCGTCTTGGCGCGTCAGTCCTAACGGTAGGTAAGATGGATGCAGACCTTGCTGAGCGATCGCATTGTAAATTTCCGCAATTTGAGGCTCTTGGGGGATTGCTTCAAAGGGATAGTCTTGACTATGAAATGGCTCGGTGGGATCGCTGGTTGCCTGACCGTGAACCTTATAAAGCTGTTCCGCTTCAGTGTAATAGGGTTCAAAGTCGGAATATTTCAAACACCACTCCGGCGACACTCCCTCTTGATGTTGCACTTTCTCAAAATCCCGCTCCCGCAGTCGTAGCAATGCTGCACCATAGATTTTAGTATTGCCACCGATAGCGTAATTCATTTGGGGGAAAAAGGGTTCTTCAGCAGTGTCATACCAAATTTCAGGAGCGTGATAGCGTTCTCGCTTAAAAATATCGACATTACTGCGATTTTGCTCTTCTAGAGGCATAAAATCGCCTCGTTCTAGGATCAGAATTTTCTTTCCTGTTGGCGCAAGTTTATAGGCTAAGGTTCCGCCGCCAGCCCCTGTGCCGATAATAATAAAGTCGTAATATTGGTCGTCGATAATCATAGTAAAAGTCCGAAGTTACAGGAGTTCAGAAGTTACAGGAGTTAACGCTATCGACAAGTTTAGGGACAAGGCTCAATTGTCCAATCTTTAGGTTTCTCACTTTTATAACAGGACTGTTGACGACCTGCTTCCTTTAAATTCCATTTACCGGTAGATTGATCGAATTGAAACTCAAGTCGATAACGCTTGCCCCTAATTTTGTCATCAGGTAGATTCATCTGGGTTAGAATCACGATTTTCTCAAAAGCTTGCTGATCTATAACCTTGATTTCTTCAGTAAACTCACTCTCGACCGTTTCTTTGTTACCAAATAAGTCTAATGCGATCGCTTTCGGATCATCTCCTATTCCCTTACCTTTTATCTCAGCTAGATTCAAGGGTTGATAACGAGATTTTTCTAACGAATCATCAGAGGGATTACAACCCATTAAGATTAAGCTAATAGTCAACCCTACTCCTAGAAGCGGTAACCTGTCTTTTCTATCCATGGTCATTTAAAATTAAATTTGTTATAGCCTTGATTTTATCAAACACGAATAAATTTTAATTGACGGCAAATTCAGTTTGCTGACGCATTTCGGGAGGATAGAAAGCTAAAACAATATTTTCTTTCTTGATGCCAGCATTAATTAAATCAGTAGTGATACCCGTTTCTATTCCATCATATTCAATATAAATTTTCGTATTTTTTAGAGTAATATATATTAGGTTTCCTCTGATTCTTTTTCCCTGTGACCATCCTACCTGCATTAATCCATAGTGCTCTCGTGTTTCGTCAAAAATGGGATCAAGTCGGATGTCTCCATGAGAGGGACGAAATTGAGCGTATTTTAGAATAACTTGTTTTATTATTTCTCGATAGGTCGTTTGGGTATCCATTGTTTTACCTCTAATTTGGAGGAAACCAATCTGATTGGATTTGCTCAGGGGAATAGGGACATTTGTCAGGAAAGTCCCAATCGGAAATTCCGGTTTCATTAGCAGCGTCGGCTCTCGCATCACCATAAACTTTTGATAAATCTGCCCAGTATCGCTTTAAACTAGGAGTATCTCTGAGATAGCGTTTAAGGTTATTGCGCTCTCGTTTAATGGTGATTTCCCAAGATATAGACCGTTTTTCAGGTTGATATTCCCATTTCAACAGATGTTGAATCGTTAAACGAATAGAAGATAAAAAGCGGTCTCGCTCTCGTTTACCCAAGTCTTCAATCTCTTCTAGGAGATTAACCCAGTCTACTTCACTATACCGTTGTTCTTTGATCAGGGAAACTTGTTGTTCAACCCATTTGATGATGTCAGTTTCATAGAGCATTTTGTTCTTGGAAATCTCACTAAACATGACGAAAGCATTACCTGGTTGGGTTACGCTCCTGCTCACCCAACCTAGGAATAAGGCTACTGCCAGATGTAAATCAGCACAAACAAAATAATCCAGATCACATCGACAAAATGCCAGAACAGGGAGGTGGCAGCAACCCCAAACTCACCGTTGTTGTAGTTACCGGGAATGAAGGAGCGTCCCAGCATAATCAATTGCAGCAAGACTCCTGTCAGCACGTGCAAACCATGAAACCCGGTGAGCAAATAAAAGGTGCCGCCAAATACGCCATCGGTAAACCCAAAGGGGAGACTGCTCCATTCCACTGCCTGACCATATAAAAAGTAGCTCCCCATTGCCATGGTCAAGAGCCAAAATGCCCGAAAGCCCCACAGATTTTTGGCATGGAGATATCGTTCAGCAATATAAATTACGAAACTACTAGACACTAGGACTACAGTATTAATAGCTGGCTCTTTGATCTCTAGCCCTGTGACACCGGCAGGGAGCCAGTCGGCTGTGGTAGTCTTGTAAACAATGTATCCAGCAAAGAAGCTCAGGAAGATCACACTTTCCGAAAGCAAGAAAATGATGAAGCCAAACATGCTGTTGCCTGCTTCATCATGGCTATGTTCTGCCGTCCCATCAGAGGTATGGGTCTGACTCGGTATTACACCAGAGGTGAGTGATGGATCGATTTCAGTTGGGTTCATGGGTAACTTCTAGCGCATCAGGGTTAGACACCAAAGGTTCAGATTTGCCATAGCCATAGGGTTCGGCAATCACCACAGGCAACTGTTCAAAGTTCTCGTGACTGGGCGGGGAGGAGACAAGCCATTCTATCCCGATCGCCCGCCAGGGATTGGCTGGTGCTTTTTCTCCTTGTACCCAGGAACCGACCATATTGAGGATAAAGGGCAAAGTAGACATGCCCAACAGGAAGGCTCCAATGCTAGCAACCACATTCCAAAAGGCAAATTCGGGATCGTAGGACGCAACTCGGCGGGGCATTCCTTGCAGTCCTAATGGGTGCATGGGGAAGAAATTGAGATTGGCTCCAATAAAGGTTAGGGCAAAGTGCAGTTTACCCAACCCTTCATTATACATCCGCCCTGTCATTTTGGGGAACCAATGGTAGAAGGCGGCATAAATTCCCATAACTGTTGCGCCATAGATAACGTAGTGAAAGTGACCAACAACGAAATAGGTGTTGTTGACGTGAATATCTACTGGAACGGCTGCTAACATAATGCCAGTAATGCCCGCAAATACGAACATCACTAAGCCACCTAGTCCGAAAAGCATGGCGCTGGTGAGTCTGAGTTTACCTCCCCAAATGGTTGCTACCCAAGCAAACACTTTGATGCCAGTTGGCACGGAAATCAGCATTGTGGAGAACATAAACAGCATCCGCATCCATCCGGGGGTGCCGCTAGCAAACATGTGATGCACCCAGACTATAGCGCTCAACCCAACAATAATTAGGGATGAAATAGCAACTACTTTGTAACCAAAAAGGGGCTTGCGGGCGTAAACTGGGAATATTTCTGAAAAAATGCCAAAAATCGGCAGGATAATTACGTAAACGGCTGGGTGAGAGTAGAACCAGAAAAAGTGCTGGAACAGAATGGGATCGCCCCCTTTGGCAGGGTCAAAAAAGCTGGTGCCTAGGGTTAAATCAAACAACAGCATGATGGCTCCAGCAGTCAGGGCAGGTAAGCCAAATAATTGAATAATCTGGGCACTGAGTACAGCCCAGACAAACACAGGCATTCGGAAAAAGGTCATTCCGGGCGATCGCATCCGAATAATGGTGGTTACGATATTGACAGCTCCTAGAATAGAGGATACCCCCGAAAGCGCCACGGCTAGTAGCCAGAGAAATTGACCGTTAATCAAAGCACCAGTAGGGTTTTGCAGGCTCACGGGTGGATAAGACCACCAACCTGCCTGGGCTGGGCCTCCTGGAGCTAAAAAGCTTCCCATCAGGACAACCCCAAAGACGGGCACCATCCAGAAGGCCAGGGCATTCAGCCGGGGAAATGCCATATCCCGTGCGCCAATCATCAGGGGTACTAGGTAATTGGCCAGCCCGGCCAACACTGGAAAGGTCCACAAGAACAGCATTACTGTTCCGTGGAGGGTAAACATAGCATTGTAGACGGTGCGATCAACCAGATCGGCTTCTGGGGTAATCAGTTCACCCCGGACGATCATGGCAAAGATTCCACCAATGAGAAAAAAGAAAAAAGAGGTGACAATATACTGAATCCCAATCACTTTGTGATCGGTGCTGAAGCTGAAAAACCGTTTCCAGTCTTCAGGGGTACCTGGCGAGGGCTGTTTGCCCAAGGATGCGATCGCGTCAACCGAAGAAAGATTGGTCATAACCCTTTGTTTTGCTGATTTGAACCAGAGTAATTAACCATAGGAGGCGCAGCTGGAACCACCGTTTTCCAGCCTGCATTAATTGCTGTTTCAGAGGCTCGACGATATTCCTCGAAGGCTTGATTGTAGGCTGCTTTGGGGGGTTGAACCGCTGCTTGAGCAAGCCACTGCTGATAGGATTCCGGGGATTGTACCACCACATCCGCCTGCATTGCTGCAAAGTAAGTCCCACTGTATTGAGAATCCCGCAACCGATAGTTGCCTTCGCGAATGGGAGTAAATTCAAACTCGATCGCCTGATTTGGGATAATATCCTGCTTAACTCGAAAGGCTGGAATATAAAACCCATGTATCACATCCTCTGATTTGAGGGTAAGCTTGATGCGATGGTTGTTGGGTAAATGCAGTTCTGTGCTGCTGATACTTTGCTCGGGATAGCGAAATTCCCACGCCCACTGACGAGACAAGACTTCAATACGCTCTATCGGTTCGTTGGAGTCAGGCATTTGTGAGTCAGGGCTTGGTTCGATTGGTGCAGCCTCAGCGGTTGCCATTTCTAGATGAACATGCTCCATCGGACCGAGAATCGACATCTGGTCGTAGACCTGGTAGCTGTAGGCTGCAATCCAAATTACTAAAGCTAAGGGAATTGCTGTCCAGACGATTTCCAGGGTGATGTTTCCTTCAATTGCTGGACCATCGCTTAAGTCATACTTGCCTGCTTGCTGAAACAAGACTGAATAGGTTAGGGTTCCTACTACTCCTAAGAAAATAAAGGTTCCCAGTGTCACTAGGAAACTGAATAAATCGTCAACTAGCAGGGATTCAGCTGAAGCTTGGGGAGGAAACCAAGAGTAAGCCTGTTGACCCATCCACAGACTAATCCCGGCTAATGCGATCGCAACGACAACCAAGGTCAAAATCCTGCGAATATTCATAAGCCTATCTATTTCAACAGTAAGTTTGGATCTTCTCCCAGTCTCAACAGGCGATCAGCGCTAATGTGTAGGCCAAAATCTGCCGCCAGTTGCGCTCCCAGGGTACCGTGAACAAACATCAGTGCAAAAATCCCTAGTCCCGCTAACAAATAGGTCCATTGTACTTGTCTGGCCCTATCCTTATTCCAAACAAATCGCTGAAATCCGCGCCATACTGTCATTGCTACAATCAGCAGCAGCAGCAAGACTCCGCCAACTCCATGCCAAAGCATGGTTTCCATGGCTTGTAATCCCCAGGCACTTCTAACCTCTGTGGGTGGGTCTGCCAGCATGATTTCATAGAAACCGGCTGCAACGGTGAAGAAAGTAACCACTGCTGCTGCCAGCATGTTGTACCAGCCGACATCAAAAAAATTGGATCTTGTGGCAGGAATTGCCAGTATCTTAAAGACTGGCTTTTCCAGGGGAAACAAGACCCCAACAATATCAAAGCCGATGGCCACGATAAATAACCCAAGGGTTAGATGTACCAGATTGGGATGAATCGGAATCGGGTAAGGCAAGCCATTGGCTCCCAATTGGCTCCCTAGTTGGTCAATTAGGTTTGAACTCATTGCAACAAGCCCTCCCTAGTCCCTTCTACTACCGGAACAGTATGTAATCCATAGACCCAAACGAGTAAGTCACCCAGGTAGACCTGGACAAACACTAACCCTACTAACAACACCCCCACCCCCAAAAAAGGTATGGGTAACTCTTTGGGATTGCGAGAACGAATGATGTAGCGCCATGCTGTCACCCCTGCAATGATGCCAGATAGAGACCAACCAATCAGCGTATGCAGGTTCAATGTTCCCTCTGCTGCTGTGTAAGGCTCTGCTAATCCGGCTTCAATTTGCCCAAAAATAACAGCAATAAAGATAGAAATAGTCGCAAAAAATAAATTCCACCAACTTACCTCATACAGGCGATAATTACGGCTAAAGTAGCCGATAGCGTCACACAAAACAGCAAACAATACCATGGCAATCACAAAATGAACCACGATCGGATGAATGGTATCGGGATACGGCAAGTTGTGATCGTTGAGTGGGGGGAGATACTCTAGCATATTGTTCTCAATGAGGTTTCAATGAGGAATTGTTGGTAGTGGTAAACAAGTAGTGATTTTAACATCCGAAACCTTCACGCTTACCGTAGCAAAATCACTACATATTTACCACTAACTTACTAAGTTTGAATTATACTACTCAAATAATAGTAAAATAATATACTAACTAAAACGCTAGTATCAAATTATTAGGCATCTTTGACATTAGAGCCATAAAAACAATTATATTCAGGCTGATCAGCAATAAAATAACATAAAATTGTTGGGGCTTTATTCCTTTTAAAAAAAACACTGCGATTCTCCTATTTTTTAGTTTTTACCTAGATATAAATCCTCATTAACTGAGGATTTACTTAGACTTGAGCAGATATCTAGTTAGTGACTGCTAATTTTTAAGCAAACAACTAACTTTGTCAAATTGATTGACTCAAATGACAGGGTTTACAAAGCAAGCAGCTTGCTCCAGTTAGTAGATATAAACTATATATAGCAAGGATAGCGATACCTGACTTTAGATATATCACCTGGTTTTACTATAGCCAGCTAACCCTTAGTATTAGTAGATTTTTCAGGAAGTTTTAAGATTTATTACAAAGCCAAAAATGTTGACAATTTGTCTTATCTGACTTTGACGATTTGTATTGTTATAGCAAAGGTAAATTTGGATCAGGTAAAAGGGAACAGGGAGTAGGGAGTAGGAAACTTTGGAATAGGGAATAGGTAAAAAAATGTATCCATAATTACTATTATAACCGCTAGATAAAGTATTAACTGTATAAATTGAAGGGGATTGGCTTTGGAAACTATAGGCTAGAACTGTTGAGTAATTTTACTTATGGTTTTCCTTCGATATCGTGCCAAGGTGATTTCGACATAAGCAACGTTATCGAGGTGCGACCCGTGGCGAATTTAATTCGACGACTGTAAGCGCACCTCAGGAATCAGGAGCTTCGAGTGAGGAGCTTCAAGTCAGTATAAATTAACTTCTCAGTTAATTTGCAATTAATCAGAGTTTAATCATTTGATAAGATTAGTGATAGCACTTTTGTTTTTCTACTTTGACTAGAAAATGCTATAAGTCGAAAATTACCAATTTTTGAACTTATACCCGATTTTTTGGGTCAATCCGCCTGTTAGTGAGGATTGGACTGAGTAATACTGGGGTATTGGCGTGAGGCGATGACAGATTGGCTACAATGACAGATTGGCTATACTGATTATTTAGTCAGCACCTAGGCAAGAAATCTATGATACGGTTGGTAAATAAAATTGGGGGTAAAGCCCCCCATAGAAATCAATGACTGAGGTAGTAGAGTTCAACCGATTAAACTATCAGTAGCAGCTCAAACCGTGAAGATTCAAACTTTTCTTCAACCCATTGACCGTACTGCTGGGGTAGTCATAGTTATACTGAGTCTACTGATTGGTATATTACTGTGGACTGGCGATCGCACTGCCCCCAGGGTACGGGAATTTTCCTGGCAAGATAAACAAATCGGTGCGGAGGATAAAGCATTTATCCTAACCTTCAGCCGTCCTATGGATCAGACTAGTGTGGAAGCGAATCTGAACATTGTTCCACCAATCCCGGGCAAAATTAGCTGGGCTGGACGCAAAATGGCTTATACTCCGCTGCTCCCTTTACCCTATGGCACCGAGTATCAATTCCAGCTCACTGGGGCAGTAGAGCAATTCGCTAAGCCTGGCAATAAGACTGCCATCGAACCGTTTAAGGCATCCTTCCGTACCCGTGACCGAGCCTTTGCCTATGTGGGTGTTAAAGCAGAAGAACAGGGGCGATTAATTTTCTATAATCTCACTCGCCAACAAAAAACTATCTTAACGCCTCCAGATTTGCTGGTTATGGACTTTAAGTTCTATCCTGATGGCAGCCGAATTCTTTTCTCTGCTGTTAGAAGTCAGAATAAAGAACAGGACTTGCTCTCTGCAAAATTATATACTGTGACCACGGGCATATCTACTCGTGCCCCAGCTCAAGAGACCGTATCCTCAGACTCTGGTGGTAAAGTTGAGCTGGTTCTCGATAGCAAAGACTACCAGAATCTGAAGTTTGATTTGTCTGCTGATGGTAAAACGATTGTGGTACAGCGGGTCAGTCGCAGTAATCCTTCGGAATTTGGGCTGTGGACCATACAAACTGGTACTAAACCGAAACCATTAGACCATGAACCAGGAGGAGATTTTATAATTACTCCTGATAGCAACGCAATAGCCATGGCTCAAGGTCAGGGAGTGGGCATTTTACCCTTGACACCAAATGCTCAACCCCTAGACTTTTTACCGAAGTTTGGCATGGTTCTAAACTTTGCTAAGGATGGTTCAGCAGCAGTGATGGTGAAGTTTAATAGTGACTATACGCGATCGCTATTTTTAGTCAAAAACCAGGGCTCTGAGCAAGAGATACTGCGCACCACTGGTTCTGTCCATAGTTGTGAATTCTCGGCGCAAAACCAGATTCTCTATTGTCTGCTCAGCCAACTCATTGCTGGGGAAGAATTCAAAGAAGAACCTTTCCTAGCAGCGATTAGCCTTAAACCTAATGACAAGAATGAGTATACCTTAAAGCGCTTGGTACTTTTACCGGAGCAACAGGAAGTTCATATGAGTTTGTCCCCAGATGACTTAGGTATACTCTTTGATCAAATAGTCCCTGAACGGTCATCTGATGAAGGTTTGATCACTGATGAAGGACAAATAATTGCCAATGCTAGACTCTGGCTATTACCTTTAGTGGATGATACATCTTCAGATACTCCAGTGAAGCTGGAAGCGGAACCACTCCTAACTGGATTTAATGCTCGTTGGCTACCTTGAAGGTTAGCATATGCGCATACCGCACGCTTCGCGAACAGCCGTCAGCATTCAGCCGTCAGCCGTCAGCCGTGGGCTAAAGGCCCACGCTACGGGAACAGCTGATGTAACAAAGATTAAAAAAATGCTTACTTGTTGTCTTGATGCAGTCGCTCATGGGGGAAACCCCCAAGACCGCGCTGCATCGCTTATTTAAAAGCTGATAGCTGATAGCTGATAGCTGATAGCTGATAGCTATTAGCATAACCTGTAACTTTAATTAAAAGATTATGGAAATTAATCAGTGTCTTCATGTTGCTGTTTTAGTTTCTGATTTGGAAAAGGCAGAGGATTTTTACGGTAAGATTTTGGGATTATCTAAAGTTGAACGAGAGCTGAGATTTCCTGGTGCTTGGTACCAAGTTGGTCAATTCCAAATTCACTTGATGGTTAATCCTAATGCTAAAGTTGACCTAAAAAATCCTGAAAAATGGGGTCGTAATCCCCACATTGCCTTTAGTGTCGTAAATTTAGATGAAGCTAAGGAATCTCTACAAGCTCATGGTTACCCGATTAAATTGAGCTCATCTGGTCGTGCGGCATTGTTTACCCGAGATCCAGATGGTAATATTATTGAGATTAGTCAGATTAGTCAGATTAGCAGTTAGGGGTTTAAGGTAGGGCTCGGGAAAATAGATGAAAACCATTGCCTACCTGTACAGCAATCCCCTACTTGACCCGGTACCTGACCCAGCAGTTTGGGGTTTGGAGGTGGATCAGGTCTATCTAGATTTGGGAGGACGTCAGCAGTGGCAGCAGTTAGTTGCGGATTGCCAAGCTCAACCCCCTGATTACTTGCTAATTCGTCGTCTGGAAGAACTGGGAGAGTGTTTAGCTGAAATTAGCGATCGCATTACCCAAATTGAAACCCTCGGTATTTGTTTGATTGCCACAGAGCAATCTTACAATTCTGCTCAGCTAACGGATGCTACCAACTACACTACGATTCGCGCTAGTTTACTGAAGCTCTTACACGAAATCCAGCAGGAAGTCAACAGCCGCCGCCTTCGGCAAGGGCACGCTCGTAATCGCCTCAAAGCCTTACCCCCACCAGGAAAAGCCCCCTATGGCTATCGGCGGGGCAAAGACCGCTATCTAATTGACCGCAGTACTGCACCGGTGGTTAAGGATTTTTTTGAACAGTTTCTGCTTTATGGTTCCTTGCGGGGTGCAGTACGGTATTTAGAGCAAAAATATGGTAAACGGATTTCCGTGACTACCGGGCGTCGTTGGCTCACAAATCCGGTTTATCGGGGAGACCTTGGCTATCAAAAAAATGGTGAGGTTATTTCCGATACCCATAGCGCCATTTTGAATCGGGAAGAAGCGGCACAGATTGACCGACTGCTCAGGCGCAACCGACAATTACCTCCTCGTACCGCCAGTGCTCCCCGTTCTTTGGCCGGGTTGGTGGTTTGTCAGGAATGTCAGTCGGGGATGACCGTTGTTAGTGTTACTCAATATCGTAAAAACAAACAATATCTCTACCTACGTCCGATCAATTGTCCTAAGCATCCCAAATGCCGTGCTCTTAGTTATGAACAGGTCTTGGAGCAGACTATTCAACTGATCTGTCAGGAATTACCCCGTGCTGTTGCTGCTATGAATGCTCCCAGCTTGGATGGGGTCAAGGAATCCCTTAAGGGTAAAATTACTCAAAAAAAAGATAATTTAGAGCAGCTACCCCTGTTAACGTCTAGTGGTGTGCTTGATCAAGACACGGCTGATTTACGAGCATACAAACTACGGACAGAAATTTCCCAATTACAGCAGCAGCTAGCTGCTTTGCCGCCAGTGAATTTAAAAGCGATCGCTAAGACAGTATCCATTCCTCAATTCTGGATTGATTTATCAGAATCAGAGCGTCGGTTCTACTTTCGGGAGTTTATTCAAAAAATTATCATCCTGCGTCAGGTAAAAGAATGGCAGCTGCAACTTGTGTTTATTTTTTAAGTAAGCTATCAGCTATCAGCTATCAGCTATCAGCTATCAGCTATCAGCTATCAGCTAATGCGCTACGCGCACGCTACGCGAACAGCTATTTGCCACCGAAAAATTACTCCTACTTTAAGCAATGCCCTTTGGCGAGGCATCCTGTTCTGAGTTCTGACTAAAAACACAACCCTTGGAGGCAAAAGGCTTGCAGGCACAATAATCGATTAACCACCGCTAACAGGAGGAATCAGAACCACTTCATCCCCATCTTGCAAGGGGGTATCGGGGGGAACGAATTGGAGATTGATGCCAAAGCGCGTCACTTCACGCCATTGCTCCAGCTCTGGGTGTTCACTCAGTAAACGGTCTAGCACGGCTGATACTGATGTTTGAGGAGGAAATCCTAACTGGAGTTCTGGCAAGCCATAGGTTTCTTGATAGGCAGCAAAAAGCTTGACTGTAACAGTGATTGATGGTTCAGACATAGATAAAGTAGTTATCAAGCTCCCTAATTGCTGTTAATTTGCTTTTTTTTTGTGTTAAATGCTGTTTGATGTTTTTTCCCTGACGAGACTCAGATCCAAAAACTTGACCAATAAGATCAAAGAAAATCCAATAATATAGATGCACCCTGAGGATCAAAGCAGTATGTACCCTAATTCGGGAGTATTATAAAACCTAAGTGGCATTTTTGACTAGAGTATTCAACTAGCTAGTCTTAATAAAACTATGGCGATATAGTAATAGAAGCCCAGTGGAAATGAATCTAACAAACCGAGGGTAAGTTAGATTTACCGATTAGGATAGAATATTGGTATTTCTAGCTTAGTAAATGAGCAGATCCCCTCAAGCATCTACTCCCGAATCCAACGATAACCTTCCGAAAAGGGCAACTGAAGCAGCAAGGAAAGTTGCGCCTGAGAATACTGACCATCGGACAGTGGACCGCAGTAAGCTGACACCGATGATGCAGCATTTTGCTGAACTAAAAGACCAGTATTCCCATGCTGTGCTGCTCTACCGAGTTGGGGACTTCTATGAAACCTTCTTTCAGGATGCCAGGATAATTTCTGAAGCCCTGGAACTGGTCTTAACCAGCAAAGAAGCTGGTAAGGGAGTGGGACGGGTGCCAATGACGGGGGTTCCTCACCATGCTTTGGACCGCTACAGCACCATGCTCGTGGAAAAAGGCTATGCGATCGCAATTTGTGACCAAGTGGAAGATGCCTCAGTAGCAGCCAAAGAAGGACGTCAGGTGCGCCGGGAAGTCACCCGTGTCCTTACCCCCGGTACCTTGATGGAAGAGGAGATGCTCCATGCTCGTCGTAACAATTTCCTGGCAGCAGTAGTGATTGCTAAGAATCATTGGGGTTTAGCCTATGCAGATATTTCCACTGGGGAATTTCTGACTACTCAAGACCGAGAGTTAGACCTGCTGGTTCAGGAATTGATGCGCTTGCAGCCTTCTGAGGTATTAATTCCCACCAATGCTCCCGATTTGGGGAGTATGCTACGACCTGGTCAGACCTCTGAGAGTTTACCGGATTGTTTACCAAATTCATTTTGTTATGCACTCCGTCCCCAACGACACTTTACCTTGGCCGAAGCCCGACAGCGACTGTTGGAACAGTTCAAAGTGCGATCGCTAGAAGGGTTAGGGTGTGAACATCTGCCCCTTGGTGTCCGTGCTGCTGGTGGGTTGTTGGAATATCTCAAAGATACCCAAAAAGAAAATTATGTAGCGTTACAGATATTACGTACCTATACCATTGCTGATTATTTAATTCTTGACCACCAGACTCGCCGCAATCTGGAAATTACTGCTACTGTCCGAGATAACACCTTTAATGGTTCCCTGCTTTGGGCTTTAGATAGAACTAGTACAGCCATGGGAGGTAGAGCATTGCGGCGCTGGCTACTGCAACCATTACTAGAGATTAAGGGAATCCGGGCACGACATGATACGATCGCGGAATTGGTGGAAAATACTGGACTGCGCCAGGACTTACAGCAGCTGCTTCGGAAAATTTATGACTTGGAGCGGTTGACAGGTAAAGCAAGTTCTGGTAGAGCGAATGCCAGAAATTTAGTCGCCTTAGGGGATTCTCTGTTGAGGTTACCGGAATTAGCTGACCTAGCGGCTTATGGCTCTTCTCCCTATCTGAAAGTGATGCAGAATGTACCGCCACAATTGGAAGAGTTAGGGCACACAATCCAGGAGCATCTGGTAGAGTCACCACCGTTGCATCTGACTGAGGGGAAATTAATTCGGCCTCAGGTCAACCAGCAGTTGGATGAAATGCGTGCTCAAGCCGAGGAGGATCAACAGTGGATTGCCAATTTGGAAGTGACGGAGCGAGAAAAGACAGATATTCCCAAGCTGAAGGTAGGGTTTAATAAGACTTTTGGATATTACATTAGTGTCCCTCGTGCTAAAACAGCTCAGGTACCAGATAACTATATTCGGAAGCAGACGTTAGTTAATGAAGAGCGCTACATAACCCCAGAGCTGAAGGAACGGGAAGCACGAATTCTCACGGCGCGGGAGGATTTGAATCGTTTAGAGTATGAAATTTTTGTAGGTTTGCGCCATGAGGTAGCGCTGGAAGCTGACAGGATTCGGGGTGTGTCTCGGGCAGTAGCAGCGTTGGATGTGTTGTGTGGATTAGCAGAGGTCGCTGTTTATCAGGGATATTGTCGTCCCGATATGGATCAAAGCCGGGAAATTCGGATTATAGATGGACGGCATCCAGTGGTGGAGCAGTCCTTGCCCAGTGGCTTGTTTGTGCCGAATTCCGCGTCTTTAGGTCAAAACAAGTTGAAGGTTGACGGGGAGTTGAAGGTTGACGGGGAGTTGAAGGTTGAAGGGGAGTTGAACGTTGGAAGGTTGAAGGTTGAAGAGGAGTTGAAGGTTGACGGGGAGTTGAAGGTTGACGGTTCTTCCGAGTTTAAGGTTGAAAGTTCTAACGAGCAACCCGATAACGAACAACCTGCTAACCTTCAACCTTCTAACCTTCAACCCGATAACGAACAACCCGATAACGAACAACCTGCTAACCTTCAACCTGCTAACCTTCAACCTTCAACCGAAACGGATAATCCTGATTTGATTATTTTGACCGGACCGAATGCGAGTGGGAAAAGTTGTTATTTGCGTCAGGTAGGATTGATTCAGTTGATGGCACAGGTGGGAAGTTTTGTGCCAGCATCGGAAGCAAGTTTGGGGATATGCGATCGCATTTTTACCAGAGTCGGTGCAGTGGATGATTTAGCAACAGGCCAGTCTACGTTTATGGTGGAAATGAACGAGACAGCGAATATTCTCAATCATGCTACCGATAAGTCTTTAGTGTTGTTGGATGAGATTGGTCGAGGGACAGCAACCTTTGATGGTCTTTCCATCGCTTGGGCGGTGGGGGAGTATCTGGCTATGGAAATTAAGGCACGGACGATTTTTGCCACCCATTATCATGAGTTGAATGAGTTAGCGTCGATTTTGCCCAATGTCGCTAATTATCAAGTGACGGTAAAAGAGTTAGCCGATGAAATCATCTTTTTGCATCAGGTGCAGCCAGGAGGAGCTAACCGTTCTTATGGGATTGAGGCAGGACGTTTAGCGGGTTTACCAACCTCAGTGATTAATCGGGCGAAACAGGTGATGAAGCAAATTGAGAAGCACAGTAAAATTGCCCTGGGGTTGCGCAAGGGGATTGGCAAACAATTGTCAGCTAGGAATACAACTGGCCAAAAGTTGACAGACCGAGAGGTGACCATCGAGCAGTTGGATATTTTTGATGATTAAGCCACCATGATTGTGATTTGATTAACAGCGACACAATTAACACAGCTTATCAGTCAACGCGGATGGGATGGGACTTAGGAGCCGCTAAGCTAAGGCATTCCTGGCCACTGCCCTTACCCAAAAAATATCCGATTTCATAAATTTCTGAGCCAGCCCTGATTAGTAAATAGAGGTTAACGAATCAATTTGGGGAGTAGCTCAGTGACTATATATAGCGCTACGCGCAAGGCAACAGGCAATAGCGATGCAGCGCCTTCATGCGGGGGTTTCCCCCATGAGCGACTGCATCAAGACGGCAACAGGCAATAGCTTACTAAAAAAGCTTTTGAGCTTTTAGCAATGTCCTAACTTTAATGCGTAGTGCTATACTAAACTACCTGTAGCTCTTAATAGGTATCAACCTTGAGACACTAAAGGGTAGCGATTAAAGTTTAGGGTACAAACACTTTGTAAGTCTTGGGTTTTTGCTATCTAAATAAACTACAATTCCTAGATTGCATTTGTAGCTTGATTACATCGGGTTAGACGTTGTCCTCAGTACAGGACAAAAAAGTTGAAAAGAAGAACAGGATGGGGTTTCATCAGAATTGAGGATAGCCATCAGAAACCCCATGAACCAAGAAGCGCGAATTAAAGAAAGCTCTCCAACCCCATTTGGGATGGCACGGAGCAAGAGTTTCGTTTCTTGCTCTGTTCTTGTTAGCATTGCTGAAAGTGAAAACGGTCAACCGAGCGTGAACTAGCATTGGGTTTCGAGTATTGGTTCGACCTCAGTCAAATTACAAACGACTGCAACGATTTTTTCGTGGGTTTGACTTGGACTACAAGGCGATTGGGAAAATCGTGGTCAGTTGGATGCAAATCCCCGAGCCTTGGATATTGAGTAATGACCGTACCACTTGGGAGTTGGGCAAACATTGCTACAATATTCTGACCTTAGGGATAGTCCATCAAGGAGTGGCATTTCCGGTGCTGTGGTGGATTCTTGATCAGAAAGGGAACAGTAATAGTGACGAGAGGATGAGGTTCATTGAGGAATTTTGCCAAATCTTTCCTGATGCTAGGATTTCCTTTGTGTGTGGGGATCGCGAGTTCGTGGGACAAGCCTGGGTGCGATACCTGCTACTAGAACCATCAATGGCTTTCCGATTGAGGATTCGAGCTACAGATCGGATTGAACGCAATGGGGTATCCTTGGCTGCTCGAGTGGTTTTTGCTCATCTACAGAAGGGTCAATCTCAAAGACTCAAGGGATTCTGTCGAGTTTGGGGGTGCCCCGTTAGTGTGGAAGCTCTACGTCTTGATGATGGCAAGTTGCTCGTTGTCATCAGTCCTGATGCGAGTGAAGAGCTTGTAAAAGATTATGCTTCCCGTTGGGGCATTGAGACTCTTTTTGGCATTTTCAAGACTCGTGGCTTTTGTCTCGAATCTACTCAAATGACCGTGCCAGAACGAAAGCGAAAACTTTTTGCTCTTTTAACCTTAGCTTTGTGTTGGTCGATGCTCACCGGAAAGCGTACTTCATCAGTTTCAACCTATTCCCATTAAGAATCACGGACGTAGGGCCAAGAGTCTTTTCCGTCTAGGTTTTGACCATCTGCGTCATCTTATCCTTAATCCTCAATCCCTTCATCAGTTCGACTTTCGGCAATCTTTACATTTTTTGTCCTGTACTTAGGACGTTGTCATACCCTTAATGGTTAGTGCTATATTTTCCTGGTATTTATCAAACTATTTTTGCTTTGGAGTGCGGAATTTTATCTATAAGGTTTGTAGTTATTTTTATAATTTATTGGATGAGTAAGGAAACTTATTAAAGTTAAAGACGTCTATCAAGATGACCAAGGTAATTGGCATATTGACTATGGATTTGATCCTAGGTTCGGGCTAGGGCGTGTCTTCAAAGTTTTCCGCAAGATTATGATCCCCCCCAGCCCCCCGCGCGGAAGGGGGGAGCCATACTCAAAGTCCCCCTTTTTTAAGGGGGATAATGGGGGATCTCCGAGGCAAGAAAACAGGCTCTAGCCCTTAGGAGTTATTTAGGACAAATAATGTCCCATGTATCATTTGGATAACCATGATTTTTATTTATGATTTTAATTGGAGGTACAATAAGTGAATTAAACCAAAAAGAAGATAGCAGCACTCAACAGATAACTCCTCAAGCAAATTACTTACCATCGTCTTCGCTAACGATTAGATAGGTCAGGAAGATGGTAAACTACTTTCCTCACTAGTGCTGATCATTCAGGGCTATTTCATTCTGATTTCGTTAGTGATATGCCTTGCTAGTATTGCACTGGGAAAGATTTGAGCCATTGCCCGAAACTCTGGTATCAACTTCTATCATCAGCATAGATTTGATCCTATGACTCAGGTTCAGCCTCTTATTGGTTCTCACCTTAATACACTCAAGGACTTGTTTAGAATCAATAGCCCTACTCCCTAAACGGATCAATTCCTGATCCGAAGTGCTCGGAAAATTATCCAGATCCAAATTCATATCCAATTGATCCGATTAATTTAATTGCACAATCTAACAAGTCTTTGATGACAACTTAAATACTTTGATTCAAGTAATGTGTTCTTATGTTTAACTTCAAGCTATCCTGGAACAAAATAGTTCCTAAAATTACATCAACTAGCAAATTTGTTTTGCTCGCTGCTTTGAGCATTAGTGTGATTTTGATATTTTTTAGAGCACCCTCACTAGCACAGTTGCCGCCACTAAAACAATTGCCCATTGAAGAGGGTTCGGAAACACAACCTGTACCGGAAACAGGAATTGAAGAGGGTTCGGAAACACAACCTCCACTGCAAATCAGAATTAAAGAGGGTTTGGAAATACAACCTCCACCGGAAATCGGAATTGAAGAGGATTTGGAAACAGAACCTGCACCGGAAATCGGATGGGAGTTCTTAGGTAGCCGAGAACTCAATCAAGTAGAAATTAACGAAACTAAGTATAAAGGTGAGTGCCCAGGTTACAGCTGGTCCTCTCGGGAGGCTCGGTTTACTTCCAGTACTACTCCACCAGCTCGTAAAAGACGTGTAATTGTTAGAAATATTACCAGAGGAGTGGCTAGTGACCCATATCCTTACACTGACAGAGAGTACTATGAAGGCAGATCTTCAGAAGGGACAGAGATGAGTTTTGGAAAAAGACATCATAGTAAATATTTTCATGTTTTAGACGGCGAGAATACATTTGAGTACGAGATTAAAGAACGCGATCGTGTACTTGAGTCTGGAGTGTTCACTGCTGTAATTAAAAGAAATGTTGATGTCAGACAAAGAGATTCCTATCCTATTACGAAATCAGTTTGTATGAACTCAGAAGTTCCTATGTCTTTGTGTGCTGATATCAGGACTCTTACTGAGTACAAATGTGGGAGCGGCGTTATCCGAAGCTTTCTCAAGCCAAAGACCACTGAAGTTGGTACACTTATATCCAATCAGACTCTCTACTCGGTAAAGTATTGGATCAATGATAGGATACAAAACTTGTCATCAGGAAGCGATAGAATCTATACCAATAACTTTTTAAACCTAAAGTTTCAATCTTGCTCTGTAGTAACAAAGGATGGAAGCAATGCTAAAGAATGTACTATCAAAACCAGGAGTTTAGAACGAGGTAAAAGATATAAATTTACAGTTTCTGAATTAGACTATGAATCCGTTGATATAGAAGATTTTCCACGATAATTTTCAGCTAAATAAAACTAAATAAAACAGCTAATGTGCTACGGGCATTAGCTGATATAATTAAAACACCAAAAATTTCCCCCCTAGCCCAACAGTGTGGAATTTTTTACCCCAGAAGTTGGTGGTATAGATACTGAAAAGGAAATAGTTTTGGTGACGAGTGTAGCTTTCGATTACTGGCTTAACTGCATCAGGTGGTAAAGGTTTACCGACAAAACAAGCTGCTTTTACCCCAACAGGAAGGGATTTCTGCTGGCAGTAAGTATCGTGTAAGTGCCATGCCGCATGATCAAGATAAGCCTCTTTAGTTGGATTGGTCAGTGCCATAATGCTGGACACTAAAGCTAAGAAAACGGTGTTATTGATGCGCTGATACATAATTTCTTGTTATTAAATGTTGGTAATTACTTGCGTAGGGTGCGTAGGGTGCGTTAGGGGCGGACTTGCCCTTATTGTTCGCCTCGACCGCCAGCCTTGGGATAGTCCGCCCCGTAACGCACCGCCAGTGTTAGGTTGCTGTCCGGAAGATTGTAACGGGCAAAATGCCCGTTCCACCAAGATGCCCGAAACAGGCAAGATGCCCGTTCCACCCACCGGGTCAAACTCAGCCATAGGATGATTAGTCAACTGGATTTAATCTAAGCTCGACCTAGGGAAAGCCCAGTTAAATTCCTTGGTTAAATCTTTTTTCGTTAGGTTGTGGGTCTATTCCGGAAAATCAAACCTCTTGATTGCTATTGCTGCTAAATCGGCTATTTTAAAAATGATTAACTGGACTTGATATAATTCTCTTTTCGCCGATATTAATTTACCCGTTATCTAGCTTAAATATGTTCGCGTAGCGTGCGCGTAGCGCATAAGCTTACAATTCCAGTAAATAAAATATTTTTACACTTTATTTAGTGGTACAAATCAGTGGTTATTGAATTAGTACGAGGTTTCAATTTATGGCTCTTCTGGATTTATTGTTTATACTGTTACTATAAGCGACTAAAACGCCAGGGATACCTAAATGTTTTGCTTCAGTCGCTTATACTAAATTAAAATAATTTACCAAACTCTTGCTAGGAAACAATTTTACTATGTCGAATAATAAGAATGAAAACAGTGGATGTGGATGCGCAAATATTCCTATTTCTCTAATCTTACTGGTTTTAGGAGGTGGCTATTGGTGGTTGAACCATCAAGGAGGTTTATCCATGATTAGCAAATTACCTCAAAATCTCCCCATAGCTATTCCTCAAAATCTACCAATAACTATTCCTGGTTTAAATTCGAGGACCGCCGAAGCAGAACCTTCGGCTCCTACTAAGCCTCCTGTAACCACTGCACCTTCCTTACCAAATTCGCCAATTGTTAAACTTAATAATCAGCCAGCTTCACCAACACCAATAACAGCTCAAAAACCTCAAACAGCTCAAAAACCTCAAACACCAATTGTTAAACCTAATCATCGGGCAGCTTCACCAACATCAATAACAGCTCAAAAACTTCAAACACCTCAAACAACTCAAAAATCTCAAATTCCTCGGGAGAAAAAAGCAATCAGAGGAATTTATATCGGTCGTTATAACGTAACTAATAATGCCAGTGAAGAAAAGATTAGAAAACAAGTTCGTCATTATCATTCTCAAGGGATTAATACGATTATTCATGGTGTATGGGGTAATGCTTGTCCTATGTACACTAGTGAAGTGATGCAAAAAACGTTTGGTTATAAAAGTTGTCCCAATCTGTTTCGCGACCGCTGGTTAACTTGGCTAATTGATGAAGCACACAAACACGGCATGGAAGTTCATGCTTACTTTGAAAAAGGTATCAAAATAGATAAAAATAGCCCGATTTTTGATTTAGCTATTGAACGCAAATGGGTGGTACCCGGTGTTGACCGCACCTATCCAGGAATCGAGCATTATATTCTTGATGTGGAAATTCCTGAAGTTGCTAATTTTTTTAGAGATATTTTAGTAGAATTTGTCCAAAAATATCCTAAAATTGATGCAGTCCAATGGGACGATTATCTGGGTTACCATGCCGAGTTGCCAGGTAAAGTAAATCGCACTAATAAGCTAACCGCTTTTTCACAAGAAATGATCGGTGCTATGAAACAAGCTAACCCAAAGGTTAGTTTTGATCTTTGTCATCATAATCCTTATTGGGCTAAAAAATATTTTGCTGCTGACTGGCCAAAATGGAATGTAGATCGAGTTTTTATTCAAGCTTATAATGATAAAAATTTTACCAAAGAAGTAGATTATGCCGAAACCTATGATGGAATTGCTATTACTGATAAACAATTCCATCGCTTGCCAGAAATAGTAGCTAACAACAAAATTAAGGCTATTTTAGTATTTCCTGATCGGACAAATCCAGAAGATGTAGCTTCTAAGTTAAAGCAATTTTATGTTAAATAGACGTAAGCTCATATAGCGTTTATCATAGGTATGATGTACATAATTTCGGGATTTTAGGGAACAGGGAACAGGGAACAGGGAACAGGCAAGAGAGAAGAAAGAAGAGGGAAGAGGGAATAGGGAATAGGGAATAGGGAATAGGGAATAGCGATGGGCTGCATCAAGAGGTGCGACCCGTGGCGAATTTAATTCTTAATAGGTCAAGCGCACCTAACAGGGAATCAACGTCAAAGAAGACTATACCTCATAACTGGCATAAACGCTATATAGCGATTTTTAATTAGAGGATATCTGAAAAGTTTTTTGATACTGAATTTTGCCCCCCTAGCCCCCCAACTTTGGGGGGAACAAGAGTCCATTTGCTTCTAAAAGTCCCCCAAAATTGGGGGACCAACGGGGGCTTGGATGTAGCAAATGGGACTTCTCAGACAACCTCTTAGGTGAGGTACAAATTTTTTTGTATTTTAGGGAGCAGGGAGCAGGGACTGAGGCCGTAGGCCAGGCTACGCGAAAGGAGCAATCAATTCATAAGAGGGAAGTCGGAAGTTGAAAGTCGGAAGTGGTAAAAAAATTTATGTACCTCATTAGAATAGAAATGCTATAGCAGTCGAAGTAAAGGTTAAAACATATTTCTATTCCCTATTCCCAGATCCGCTATTCCCTATTCCCTAGCTATATAATTCCAAAATTTTCTCCTTCAATCACTGCTTCTGCTTGTAATGCGATCGCTCTCAATTTCTCTAAAGTCTCTGGTGCAACTGACTGCCACAATCCCCGCTGATTGGCTTCGAGTAAGCGTTCTGCCATATCTCGCAATGCCCATGGATTCTTTTGTTGGACAAACTCTTGGACGTCTGGGTCAAATAAATACCCCTGAGCTACTCCTTGATACATATGGTCTGCGACACAATTAGCGGTAGCATCATAGGCAAACAAATAATCTACTGTTGCTGCCATTTCAAATGCTCCTTTGTAACCATGGCGCATCACTCCTTCAATCCACTTAGGATTCACGACACGAGAACGGTACACTCGGGCAATCTCTTCCTTTAGCTGTCGAACTTTGGGCTTTTCAGGGATAGAATTATCACCAAAGTAGGTTTGAGGATTTTTGCCAGTTAACCCCCGCACCGCTACGGTTAACCCCCCTTGAAACTGGTAATAATCATCTGAATCAAGTAAATCATGTTCCCGATTATCCTGATTGTGTAATACAATTTGCATCTGTTTGAGGCGCTGCTCAAAGGCTTCTGGGGCTCCCTTGGGGGAAGATGAGCTGTAGGCGTAACTACTCCAGTTAATGTAAGCGCGAGCTAAATCCTGCTCATCTTGCCAGTTTTGAGATTCAATCAAACCCTGTAACCCGGCACCATAGGCTCCTGGTTTTGAGCCAAAGATGCGGTAGTGCGATCGCATTTGGGCTTGGGACTGACTCAACCCTACCTGTAACCAATAGTCTGTTTCCTGTTTCACCTGGGCTGCTAGAGGATTGTCTGATGGTGATTCATCCAGGCTTGCCACAGCAACTACTGCATTGTGAAATAGGTCGATTAAATTGGGGAAACTATCTCTAAAGAAGCCAGAGATGCGCAGGGTCACATCCACCCGAGGACGTTGTAACACAGACACTGGCAATATTTCAAAGTCTACTACCCGCCGTGAGGACCCATCCCAAATCGGTCGCACTCCCAACAACGCTAGAGCTTCGGAAATATCATCTCCCCCGGTACGCATGGTCGATGTGCCCCATACGGAAATTCCTAGGGTTTTGGGATACTCACCATTTTCCTGGGTATAGCGCTCCACTAGCACCTCAGCTGCCTTTCTGCCTACATCCCACGCTGTTTCTGTAGGAATGGCACGGATATCAACAGAGTAAAAATTGCGACCTGTGGGCAGAACATCCGGTCGTCCTCTAGTCGGCGCACCAGATGGCCCACTGGGTACATATCTCCCATCTAATCCCCTTAACAATTGGGTGAGTTCCTGATTAGTTTGTTGTAGTGCTGGTAAAAGCCGATCGCGTATCCAATCTAATTCTTGTTTTGTTGTTTGACTAATCGGTAATCGATCATCAGTAATCGCTATTGGGGAATTCGTGATGATTTGTTCTACTAATTTAGACGCTTTTTCTTCCAATACTTCAACCAAATCACCAACAGTATATTTACCACTATAGCATTCCTCTGTTCCCTGTTCCTTATTCTCTGTTCCCTGTTCCCTTTCTATACTGCTTTTTGCTATCTCCTTAACCACTGAAAACTCTTCCGTTAGGGGATCAAAATCCCAACCTAAATCCTGAGCCAAAGCACGAGTTAAGCCGATGCGATTCTTTCCAGGATGACGAGCAATTGCTATTATTAAATCCTGCAATTGACGTCCTTGGGGACATTGACTAAATACATGTAATCCATCTCGAATTTGAGCTTCTTTCAATTCACAAAGATAAGCATCAATTTGATTAGTAATTTCCGATTCTCCAGCTTCGATGTCGTCTACCGCAATCCCTAAATCTTCGTGCAAGTGCTCCTCAAGGATAAGTTTAACAATGCGATCGCGAATAATTGGCAACCGAGACAAATCCAAACTCTGCGCTTCATAATACTCATCAACCAATCCCTCCAACTGTTGCAGAGGACCATAAAGTTCAGCACGAGTCATGGGAGGGGTTAAATGATCAATAATCACCCCTTGAGCGCGACGCTTTGCTTGAGCACCCTCCCCCGGATCATTGACAATAAATGGATACAAATGAGGCATGGCTGCTAAGGCTACTTCTGGATAACAGCACTCTGACAAGGCCAAACTCTTACCCGGTAACCACTCCAAATTCCCATGCTTGCCCACATGAACAATTGCTTGGGCACCAAAACACTTCCGCAACCAATAATAAAATGCCAAATACCCATCAGTGGGTTCCAAATCGGGAGCATGATAATTCAACGCTGGGTCAAGATCATAACCCCGAGACGGTTGAATCCCTACAAACACATTTCCCAACTGAATCCCTGAAATGGGAAATCCCGAAATCTCGGTTATCTCTCCCTGGCCATTTTTGCGGTCTTTACCGTTACAGCCGTTTTCAGATGGATTGACCTCACTACCTTTAGCTGCAAGCCCCCTAAATCCCCCAATTCTGGGGGACTTTAACTCAATTTCCCCCCAGAATTGGGGGGCTAGGGGGGCGAAACTTGCTGTAAGCCCACCTCCCGCCGGTTCGGGAGAGAAGAGGGGATGATCGTGATCAACCATTGCCTGTACCCCACTGCCAGCAACAGCAGTAAAATTCTCTGGTGTTGGTAACTGCAATTTTATTCCCTGAGATTGGGCATAGCGCACCACTGCTTCAGCTAAGGGATGTTCCGAATGACTCTCTACCACTGCCGCTAGTTGCAGCAAGTTGATTTCATTGCTGCCGGTAAAGCTGCCCAGTTCTGACGAGGAGTCATAGATGCCTCCAACTGTAATAAAATCGGTGACCGTAGGTTTCCCTTCCGTTAGGGTTCCGGTTTTATCTAGCACGATAGTTTGCAGTTGATGAATCAATTCCAGACTCTCGGCATTTTTAATTAAAATCCCGTTTTCTGCGCCTTTACCGGTTCCTACCATCACTGCGGTTGGAGTAGCTAGACCTAAAGCACAGGGACAAGCAATGACTAACACCGCCACCATATTAATCATGGCTAGGGTAGGATTTCCTGTGGTCATCCACCAAACCCCAAAAGTGACCATTGCGATCGCAATCACTACCGGCACAAACCACCCTGTCACCTGATCCGCTAAGGTTTCAATCGGTGCTTTAGACCCTTGAGCCTGGTGTACTAATTTAACAATCTGTGCTAGTACGGTATCTTTCCCGACCCGAGTCGCCTGGAACTGGAAGCTACCGGTTTTATTAATCGTTGCTCCAATCACTTCATCCCCCGGCTGTTTCTTGACCGCAACACTTTCTCCTGTGACCATGGCTTCATCTACACTAGAAGCCCCTTCCATCACTATGCCGTCTACCGGAATAGTTTCTCCTGGACGCACTAAGACCACGTCTCCAACTTGCACCTGAGCCAAGGGAATATCCTGGGCTTGACCATGGCGAATCACACGAGCGGTTTTAGCTTGTAATCCCATCAACTTACGAATTGCTTGAGATGTCTGTCCTTTAGCCCGGTGTTCCAGCAATCGCCCTAGCAAAATCAGGGTAATCACTACAGCAGTGGTTTCATAGTACACAGGGAGAGTTACCCCTTGGGGTAGGAAAGATTTCAAAACAACCGGGGGCAACATCGTGGGAAACAGAGAATAGACATAGGCAGCACTAGTCCCAAGGGTGACTAGAGTATTCATATCTGCTGTTTTGTGTTTCCAGGCTTTCCATGCTCCAATCAAAAAGGAATGTCCACACCAAAACAGAACCGGTGTGGTTAATACCAGCTGTAGCCAAGGGTGATGTAACCAAGATGGAATCCAGGGGATAGATAATCCTGTCATCATCGGTAGTGAACCAATCACTAACACAGTACTAAGCACGGCACCGACAATGAATTTTCGTTTTAGGTCAAGGGTTTCCCCTTGACGTTGCGATTCGATATCATCAGGCTGATCACTGATATCCTCGATCGGGTAAGCTTGGTAGCCAGCATCACTCACTGTCTGTTCAATCAGTTTGGTTAGTTGCTGGTTAGTTTTTTCGGGGTTAGTTTCCTCGGTATTGTAGGTAATACTAGCTTCTTCTGTACCAAAATTGACCCTGCACTCTACTACATCTGGAACCCTTTGAATCAGCGTTTCTATGCGTCTGGCGCAACCAGCGCAGCTCATTCCTTGTAAACGAAAGTTTTGTTGTGTCATTATTTATCCTCACCCTATGGTTAAAGGATAAACTCTCTAGTATAGTGGAGAGTCAAGGGGATGAGTTTTAGTGGGTAAGCTATCAGCGGTCAGCAGTCAGTGGTCAGTGGTCAGTGGTCAGCCGTCAGCTTAGGGACTTGCGTGTAAAAAAAATACCAATTCAAGTAGGGTGGGCAAAGTAATATTATCTAGAAGACTCATTTCAACCAAACTGTGTCTTGATGCAAAGCGCGAGTGGGGGTTTCCCCCAAGACCGCGCTGCATCGCTTTTTGCCCACCCTACAAGCTAAAAACTATCAGCTTTTGAATAAAACAGCTAAACATTTGTTTAATCTCTGTTAGGTCAGCTGACCGCTGACCGCTGACCGCTGACCGCTGACCGCTGATAGCTTACGTTTACTGTGTTTTATTTTCTCCAATCAGTTCACGAGCACGCAGTTTTACGATAAATTTGATTCGCCGCTTGAATTCTTCAAAATCCTCTGCACTCATGTCTGTTTTCTGCCATGGTTCTCGTTGCATCAATCTTTTAAACCACTGATCCATGTTAGGATAATCAGTAAGATTAATCTCTAACTTCGGCAATAACGATATTGCGGCGACCGCAACGATATCTCCTAAGGTTAACTGCTCCGAAGCAAAGTAAGGGCTATTTCCTAATAACTCGGAGAAAAATTTGAGTACTTTATCTAGCTTCCGCTTGGCTAGTTTAAATTGTGGTGAATCTTCCTTTTGACAGATTAGTTGAACTACTGGGGAAAATAGCTCATTAGCAGTCAACAATTGTACCATGCGTACCTTGGCTAATGCTTCTGGTGAAGTTGGCAGCAGCGCAGGTGTGGGATATTTTGCTTCCAAGTAGTCCATAATTGCCAAGGATTCTACTAACCGCAACCCATTATCTTCCAGAACTGGAATGTGATGAAATGGGTTAATTTCTAAAAACTCTGGTTCAAATTGATCGCCATCTAATTTAAGTAATACTGTTTCAAAGGTAAGGTTTTTTTCTAGTAACGTGAGCCAGACACGACGAACATTGGGCGAGAGGGTATTGTAGTAGAATTTTAGCATCGATTTTTTATCCGGAAGTTCCGTAGGGTGCGTTAGGGGAGCCGTAATTTTCCGCCTCGTAGCCAGGGTTAGGTTGCGGCCCGTAACGCACCACTGGGTCAAACAGCATGCATTGAGATGCACCTCATTTGGGGAGAGGGGATTGTAGAACAAAAAATAATGGTGCGTTACGGCTTCGCCTAACGCACCCTACGATATCTATAATATCAAATAATCGAGCTTAGATTGTAGAACAAAAAATAATGGTGCGTTACGGCTTCGCCTAACGCACCCTACGATATCTATAATATCAAATAATCGAACTTAGAAAGAACCGAAAAGATAATTACCAGGAGAATCTGGGTCATCACTTTTGTGAAATTGTTCAAGTAAGTCTTTAAACTGATCCTTAGACAAAGTGTTACCTGCTTTCAGATTTAGCTTAGAGCAAGCAATCTCTAATTCTTCATCGCTAACTCCCCAGGCTTTGATCAAATTAGAAAATTCTTCAGGACTTATAACACCATCTCCATTCTGATCAAACAGCTCGAAAACCTCATCAGCTTCTTTTTTTACAGTCTCGTACATTTCGTTGCTGGTAATGCGAGTGTAACCATGTTCGAGCCACTCATCTAAACTAATTTCACCATTATTGTTTTTATCTACATCTTTTTGGAGATGATCCCAATCAGCCATGACTTCGGCATACATCTTGTCATAATCAGCTGAGCCTGGCTCAAGATTATGTAATTTAGCCACTGTCTGGGCTTTAATCTCAAAGTCTTCTTTGGTTACAACACCATCATTATTAGTATCATAAATATTAAACAAATGCGTCCATTTCTTGGTTTGAAATTCAGTAAGCATGTTGGCTAATCTCCATCAATAAAAAAGTAATATTTGACTGGTGCAATTCACCAAGGTAGCTTCAAGGCTAGGTAAATTACTACTACACAACAGCATTGCTACTGTTCAGCATAAAGAACTTCTAAACCTTTAGCTGACAAAACTATACTACCATAGTCTCGTTAATTTTTTGCCTTCACAAAATAATCTTTGTGCTACATCGATGGCATTACCAGCTGAGTTCAAATTCAGCAAATTATTGAACAATACGTCAGGGATATACTTACAGCTATTGAACTGAATCCTTACGATGTTTTCTGGGCACCACCGCCATATAAATACTTACTATTAGGTGCTTTATTTCGTTTCTATAGTTATCATTCGGTGCAATTCAGAATAATACTTAATCGTTTGTTCATTCCATTCCATCATCTTCCATTCAACTGGCTGCTGGTTCAATCCATTGAGGAAAGAAGGGAACACTATCGGCTCCTCAAATGTAGTTGAGTATAAGAAGTGGAAATCATCATGATACATCCTCTGAGTAACTTTGTTTTCACGATCAACCAAACAGAAAGCCCTTTTAGCTCCTAAGTCATCAATATATTTACCAAAAGCTGCTAATAGTAATGGCATGGCTCGCCTGTAGTGTCTGAGCATCACGCTGTATGTATTGATATCGACTGCCGGAATCTTGTCTTGAAAAACGTAATGTTCACCATTAGGTCTTTGCCCCATTTCAAAAGGGAACCTACTCGACTTGGTTCTATCGTTAATTCGTGATGTTAGTACTATTTCATTGTCTTTGATGACAAAAAAATAGGTTCCTACTAAATGATATTCATTGTCGATTCGATTACTAAATCCATCATATCCTGCTTTTTTTAAGTGCATTTTATGCACTTCGCGAACCTGTTCAGTCCAATTTTTAGTCTGGTCATTAACACCCATGACATAAACCAGGTATCCATCTTTTTCGAGATATAAATATGGAGCCAAAAGTTCTTGCTCTGAATACCATAAATCACCGGAATTTTTCGTAGAAAGGCTATGGTCAGCTTTCGACATTGAATTGATCATCAGTGAAACTAAAATCTTCAGTGTTGGATCACTCCATGGCAATGGTTAGGCAAGACTAGCCATTTTTAAGCACACAAACTACATTGTATTACCACATCAAGTCTAAATAACCTGAGATTTAAGCTTAACTTAAGAAAGTGATGATATAGCACTAAGCATTAAGGTGTTTGACATTGATACAAGCAGCAAAAGGTGCGACCCGTAGCGAATTTAATTCTTAATGGATCAAGCGCACCTTTGCCTCTTGCATGCATGCCTCTTGCCTTTCCCGTAGCGCTATATCAGCTTTTGGCCTGTGGCTACGCTACGGGAATAGTTTTTGAATAAAATAAGCTGATGGCTGACGGCTGAATGCTTACCTTAAGAGCCTACTTTACGGCTAAACTTAACCTTAAGTCCATCCCGGGGATGGGGAGTTGGAATCACCACCATTTCTAAATCTTGACCTGGCACTAATTTCCATTCATAATCCCGGAGCAATTGAGCCGCGAAAATCCTCATTTCTAATTTGGCAAACTCCCTGCCTAAACATTCCCGTAAACCACCACCAAAGGGGATATATCCAAAGGTTTTTTGTTTATCTTCTGTCCGATCTCGACCAAACCGATCTGGGTCAAAGCGTTGATGATCTCGATAAACTTCCTGATCTTTGTGGGTTTGGGTAATTTGGCACAGTACAGTCCAACCTTGAGGAATCAAGTAACCATTAAATTCAAAAGACTGAATAACCTTCCGAAAAAGACCACTAACAGGAGGAATTATGCGCAGCACTTCTTTGAGCACTTGCTCTAGATACGTCATCTGCTTGAGATGTTCCATAGTTAGGGGTTCTGAACCAGAAAACTGCTGTTGTTCAGCACGGAGATGGGCAAGAACATCTGGATGCTGCGCTGTCAACAGACAAAAAGATGCGATCGCAGAGGTTAAGGTTTCGTGGCCTGCCCACAACAACAGAAGCACTTGGTCTTTGATTTCATCCAAACTCAAGGACTTCCCCTGGTCATCCTCGGCTTTTAACAATAATCCTAAGGCGTCCTCTCCGGGATTTTTCTGTTGCTGTCGCTGTTGGACAATGGTTTCGATATAGGTCAGCAATCCTTGACGAGCACGCAAGGCTTTACCAAACCTTGTCCAAGGTAGAGAGATCGGGATACTGAACACTCCCTCAGAAAAGTTATTAAATAGTTGAGCCAGAGGGGTTTCGGAACCGCCATCAGTTCCCATCAGCAAGGTACTAGCGATCTCAAAGGTATAGTCCTGCAGTTGAGGATACCAGGTTAAGGTTCCTATCTCTTCCCATTTCTTGAGATAATTGCTAGTAATGTTGGCCATGGTGGGAATATAACTAGCTAATGCTCTCGGTTGAAACGCCTGGGACATTAACTTACGGCGCTTCTGGTGGAAAACTCCCGTTTGGTTGGCCAGTGAGGCGGCTCCAAGTAAGATTTGCGTGCTTTTGGGCCAGATAGAAGCAACATACTGATTTTCATTCGTAAACAGAAATTGATTCGCTTCTGCAGTATTCATCGTCACCGCAGGACTACCAAAAATGTGGGTTTTGTAGATGGGCCCATACTTTTCTGACCGCTTTTTGTGGAAATTTCGATCCGTTAAAAAGCTGATGGTCTCACCGATAATCGGTAAATAGACATTACCAGGGGGCAATGGAAGCGATTGCATATCTTGAGTAGTGGTTTCCATGGAAATAAGCAAGCTGCAGGGTCAAGACCTATTATCTCGTGCCTGATCCAGGGTAAACCCATCTTATTTTGAAATGCCTACTGGAAGGGAACAGGGAACAGGGAACAGGGAGTAGGGAATATGGCATCAAAATTATCTCAATTCCTACACGGATTGCTATATAACTCTTGTGCTAGATCTAGGGCTGTCTTGATGTCACCACTCCTGACGCACAACTCCTCAATCATGGAGTTATACACCAGAATTATTCATCAAGGTGCTGCCTAATCTCTTCGATGGAGATACCTGCACCAGGTTTGACATTAGCGGAACGTTCCATGGCGAAAATTCATCAGTTCCAGATTCTGACGAGTTAGTTTAATTTCCTCGTCAAAATCTTCTTCTTCACCAATCTCAAACACGTGAGCAAGGACTGGCTTACCTAATAAAATGTTGGGATTGGAATCAATGTATTCTCTCCAATTCATGATGATTATTTATTGAATTATATTGATAGTTAACTATTTTAAAGCATTTATCCATTCGGCGATGTACTTTAGTAAAGGGAGCAGTAAGTCCGGATTTTGGAGATAGAGTGTGAGTTTTTTATGATAACTGATTAATATCCAATTTAACTCAAAAAAAGCTTAGATGTTCTATCAGATAAACCGTTTTTTAAAACTTAACTATTGTCTGCTATATAAAAAGTATCCAATAAAAAATACTATAAATAGTATACATAATTTAGTTCATAAATGGCTAAAAAAAATAGTTGTAAATAAATGTAAATAATTTTAATTAACCCTTGCATTTTTTGGAATAGTTATGTATAGTATAGAAGGTGACGACTGAAACTAATAGCTGCGCTGGTAATAACTGTTAACCACGACCAGCGCAGCTTTCCTCCCTCCTAAAAAGGAGTTATTTCCATGATGCCAAAAATATCACGATCATCAATCCCGGTTGAGTGCATCCCATTTTTACGGTTTGACCCGATAGGTGCTATGGGCATCTTGGTGGAACGGGCATCTTGCCTGTTATCAATATTTGCGAGCGGGCAGGATGCCCACTCTACTGCTACCAAAAATGTGGGTTTTGTAGATGCGCCCATACTTGTCTAACCGCTTTTTGTGGAAATTTCGATCGGTTAAAAAGCTGATCGTTTCACCGATAATGGGTAAACAGACATTACCAGGGGGCAATGGAAGCGATTCGGCTAAGCCGACGCTACGCGAACGCATATCTTGAGTGGTGGTTTCCATGGAAATAAGCAAGCTGCAGGGTCAAGACCTATTATCTCGTGCCTGATCCAGGGTAAACCCATCTTATAATGCAATACTTCATATTGGAGTAGCCCGCAACCGTAGACCAAGTGCCTGTATTACCTTGAGAACAGTGGCCAAGTCTGGATTACCTTCCATCGACAACGCCTGATCAAGACTTTCATGGCCGAGACCGGTTTCGCGAGCAATTTGTCTCATTCCTTTGGAACGAGCAATATCTCCTAGAGCAGCCACGACCAACGCAGGATCCCCATCTTCAAGAGCAGCTTCAAGATAGGCAGCCATATCTTCTTTGGTCTCCAGATGTTCTGCCACATCCCAGGGATGGGTTTTGATGTTGGTCATGACCATCTCCTATAACTTTTGTGCTAGATCTAGGGCTGTCTTGATGTCCCGGTCTTGGGTGCGCTTGTCACCACCTGCAAGGAGGATTATCAAGGTACTGATACTTTTAACCCGGACAAATCGTGACATCTTCGAGATCTGGGATATCTTCCGAGTCAGAAAAGCTGAGTACTACATCCCCAACTGCATTGAGGAAGGTGTTATCCCACATCGCCTTTCGGCAAAGCCGACGCTACGCGAACAGGAAAATCCCGACGGCTCCATTAAAATCTCTGGGGATCTCATAACCGCAATGTGGACACAAAAAATTCTTAGAACTACCAAGTTTTCTATGAATATGGCCACATTTTGTGCAAGTTTTAGATGTGTATTCTTCAGTTATTCTCACTAACTTGGAACCATAACGGTTACACAAGTGTTCCAATATTTGAGAGAACTGATAAAATCCCCAGGTCATCATCGCTCTAGCTGTTTTAGTCTTTAACTTTCGCTTCTTTCGTGGAACCATTTGTGATGTGTTAAAAGTTGGTAAAACAATCACATCGTAGTTCCTTGCTAAATAGGAAGCTACTTGTTTGTGTAGTTCAGCTCTAAGATTTTTAATCCTAGTCCTAAGCTTTTCCATCGCTGCTTTTAACTTGTATCGACGATGTTTGTATATATGTCCTTTCGATTTATCATGCTTACTTTTTAATTTATCTAAATGCGAACAAAGTTTAGCTATTCGCTGAAAATCGTTGTCGCCAAACTCCAGGAATTCAGTACCGTCAAAACCAGTCATGAAGGTTCTGACTCCGGGGTCTAGAGCTATCACTTTTTTAGTTTCAGTAGGCTCAAGGTCAAATTCTACAGGAAAGTGCGCAAACCACCGACCCTTGTTATAAGTAAGTTCTGTAGCACCATCGGTAAGTATACAGAAGTCATGACCTTTGAATTCGGGTTTTGGTAAATGCTTGGTCGTAGAAACCATCCATCTGCCAGCCTTGTAAGCCGTAGGATCAAACTGGATTGTCTGTTTATGATCCCGTACACTGCGAAATTTAGCTATCTTTAGTCCAGCTTGTGGTAATGGTTTGCGTTTCTTCCCTTTTCCCACAAATAAGGGCAGTTTAGCCGTTTCCTTCCAAGCGCGATAAGCTTCCATGGAAGCGTTGTCTAGAATTTTGGAGACATTTAGGTCTTTACACCATTGTGGGATAAGTCCCGATTGTTTTAACCAAGTTCTAAAACCATATTTTCCCCCTTTTTTTCCTACTTTTGTATAACCTTGGTTCTTGTTTAATTGTTCAATAGAAATGTTATACACCTGACGAACAGCGGCCATCCATTTCTTCCAAATATCCTCAAGTTCTTTGCTTGGGTAAACTTGGTAACTCACAGTCTTTAATAATATGCAGCTTGTACTTCCTAAGTCCGTACAATCGGCAACTGAAGACGTGGATGACTGCCAGAACATCTTCAACCATCTCCTGTTCTGGGCTGAGGTTCTTTTCGTCGAGAACCAGTATTTTAGTTTCGAATTTAGAGCACAACCATGAGACAAGATCGAACCCAAAACGGCAAAGCCTATCTTTGTGGGCAACGACAATATATTTGCAAGTACCGTCGAGAACTCTGTCCAGTAAGGTACGAAGACCTTTTCTGCTGAAGTTGAGTCCACTTCCAATATCTCGAATGATTTCTGCGTCTGGGTAACGAGACTTAAGAAACTGTACTTGTTGCTCAAGGTCATTTTTTTGAGAGCGACTTGAAACTCTTGCATATAGAATTGTCGCCCTGTTGTCTGTTGTTGTTTTTGTGCAAGGAATAGAGACGACCGAGTCCAGGTCGTATCGTCTTTGACCTCCAGGGGTTCTGATACCTTGTATCTTGCCTTCATTGAGCCATCTTTCGAGTGTTTTTGTACTGACCCCAAGTCTAGCGGCAGCGACCCTTGGAGGGACATAGTTGACTGATCCATTCATTAGCGCGTGCCTTGGTTGTTACACTTACATCATCAAAGAAAATGTCGGGAAATGTCAACTATGTCGGGAAAATTATTGTCCAGGACACAACTCCCACGGTGCAAGAAATACACCCGGTAGCCAGGTCCATAGTCAATACGCAGTTCCGAAACTCCTCTTCCCACTGGTTTCACATCACCGGGGTTGCCCATCGACAAACGACGAATACGAATATCAATACGTGCCCTTGCTTGTCGATCGCGCAAGCCACTGAACCACTTGGAATAAGCTTCGGTCTGCCGGATTTCGATCATGGCTTGTATCCTAAGGGATACAGAAAGACAAGGAATGTCTAACTAATATTTTAAGATATTGTAGCTCGCCACTCCTGACCGACAACTCCCAAATAATGGAGTTATACACCAGACCTATAATACATTAAAGAACCTTTGTTTGCCCACACCGGACATTCTAACCAACAACCATAGCTAAACAAACCCCAGGAGCAGCAACTACGCCATCATCATCAAACCGGCTTGGTCTAGAATCTGTATCAGTACCAATAACTCTTCCTGTGGCAACCGCTACAGTTTCCGAAGCAGCAACAGTGGATAGTAAAACGTTAACTACCAGATTTGAAATTACCAGTCCACCCGTGGGATTGGGAGAATTCATCTTAGGATTACTGGTGGTAGGGCCACTTGTACCCGCTTCAATCAAGCAATTGATGTATAGATGAATGTAGAGATAAACGATATGGTTAAAAATTGGTTTATTTACAGTATTGTCGCTATTACGGTGATGGGTTGTCAACCCACCACAATTAAAACCAATATCACTCAGTCAACCATAACAGGAGTGACCAATGATGTCACTAATAACAACGTTATTCTTAGTGATGCTCCTGATAACTGGTGGCAGAAGACTAATATTCACGCTATGGCTGTCAGTCCAGAGAATCCAGAAATCCTCTACGTAGCCACCCATCATGGGTTACTCCAGCGTTCTGAAGCAGGGAAATGGCTGCAAGTTGGCAAAACTCGTTCTAATTTCACCAGCTTTGTGGCTCATCCCAAGGATAGCGGACGCTTTTATGCTAGCTTACATCCACCATCAGGAGGCAAGCTCGGTTTTCTGACTAGCTACAATCAAGGGCAACATTGGCAGCTCCAATCCCTGCTTGGGGTAGATTTTCTGAGTTTAGCGATCGCACCAGCTAACCCCAAAGTAATTTATGGATGGGCGGTTTCTGGAAAACAAGGCTTGTTGGTTTCAAAGGATGGTGGCAAAACCTGGAATCAATTACCAGCCCAGGGACTGGAAGATAATCCCCATAACTTAGTAGTTGACCCGCGCAATCCTGATCAGGTGTTTGCCGCTACAACTCTGGGATTATTTGAGAGTAGGGATGGTGGAAAAAGCTGGATTTTAGTCCCCAATTCTCAAGAGTCACTGGTTGCTAGTCTGGCTCTGAAATCCGAAGCAGAAAAAACAGTAATTTATGGATTTCACATCCTTTCAGAAGATTCCGGAGGATTCTTTAAAAGTACCGATGGGGGTAAGACTTGGGAAGCCATAAGCGCAGAAACAGGAGACTTATTTTTGTATATGGCGATCGCCCCGTCTAATCCCGATTTTTTATACGCTGCTAATGATCAGAATGGAATTTTACAATCTAAAGATAGCGGCAAAACTTGGCAACCATTATTCTAATACTATTACTATAACAAAGGGAGTAGGGAGTAGGGAGTAGGGAGTAGGGAGTAGGGAATCAAAAATTATCACAATTCATTGAGCTACTCTCTAGAATTTAGATTACTATTATATTACTATTAGATAGCGTTTATCATAGCTATGACCTACACATTATTTTTTCCCTATTGCCTCTTGCCTCTTGCCTCTTGCCTATTACCTGCTCCCTGCTCCCTGCTCCCTGCTCCCTGCTCCCTGCTCCCTACAACCCAGATATTTGTACTTAAAGTGCCCTGATAATTGATAATTACTATGACTATTAATAGATTCCGTTTACGTCAATTGCACGCTTGGTTTGCCCCAATTATGGTATTGCCAGTGTTGTTGACTGTGATTACAGGTTCCTTGTTTCAGGTGGCAGTTCTTACTGATAAAAGTAGTGAATTTATTTGGCTTTTGGATCTGCACAAAGGAAAATTTGGTGCCATTAACTTACAAATGATTTATCCCTTTCTCAATGCCTTTGGTTTATTAACCTTAGCAATTACAGGTATTTCTATGTGGTTTCAGACTCGGCGACGGGTTATAGGGCAGCGCTCACGAAATAGGTAGGGAATAGGGAACAGGGAATAGGGAACAGGGAATAGGGAATAGGGCAAAAATTCTGTGTACCTCATAGCTAGGAAAAACGCTATAGCATTTTTATTTGAGATGTAAACATAGGATTGATGGTGAAAGGGAGCAGGGAGCTGAGGCCGTGGGCCACGCGGGGCGCGTTCGGAGCTTCGGAGCAGGGAGTAGGGAGTAGGGAGCAGTAGGAAAGAGATCCAAAGAGTTTTTGATGTGATCAGAAATTAGCATTGGTTTTCATGATATTTTTATAAATGCTATATCGCCTTGCATCGCTTTTTCCATGAATCCTAGTTTCACATCTCAAATTAAAACCCTATAATGTGACTATAAACGTTATCATAAACGTTATCATATCGGTGATATAAAACACACTTCAGTTAATAATAAATAACAAAAAACAAGCGGTCATAAACGAAGTTATTAACTAAACTTGAGATATCGCAATTCTCATCACGAGTGAGGTACACAGGATTTTTGGTGTTGCTGAATCTTTGAATGAATAGGAGTAGAGTGGGCATCCTGCCCGCGCGGAGAGGAAACGGGCAAGATGCCCGTTCCACCAAGATGCCCATTCCACGGCAAGATGCCCGTTCCACCAAGATGCCCGTTCCACCAAGATGCCCATTCTACGGCAAGATGCCCATTGCACAAAACTTTTAAAATCATTCCATTATTAAGCAACGCCGGATTTTTTACCACTCCCCCCACTCCCCACATTCTTACTCCGACTCCCGACTCCCGACTCGCTCAGTAGTCAGTAGCCGCTAAATCTTATCAATTGTAGTAAGGCTGGTAAGGGTGTTGCCAAATTTCAGGCACGAAGAATTGCTAAACCCTTTATCTCAAAAGGTTTTTCAGTCCCTGTTTCCTAAGGGCGGAAGTTCCATCCTGGGTGCAGCGCTATAACTTTCAGCTCTATTCCTCTGAAAAATTTTTGGATAAATTTCTGATAAGCCATTAAAAATATTCTATTATAATGAGTAAAGTTCCTCTTCTACACACTGACCTAATCATCTACTATAGGGTCAAGTATATAGTCAAATCAGGTAATTGAAAGGATTTATCTGGCATTCGACCGTCTAAGGTAGTTTACAAAATTCCCAAACTAATCGATAATTTATTTCGATAGCAGTAGGTATGGTAACTCAGGTGCTGGATTACCATACCTACTGCATAAGTTTAGCGATAATCCTAAGGAGAGAAAGTAGTAGTTGCTGATGAACATCAATAGAAGAAATATCTTACTAGCAGGTGGTACAGCCATGGCGGCTTACACCTTGGGTGAACTGGGTAAACCTCGTAGAGCAGTCGCCCAGAATGAGGTAGTCAATGTCTACTCCTCTCGTCACTACAAGACGGATGATGACTTGTACGACAACTTCACCCGCATCACTGGTATTAAAGTGAATCTGATTGAGGGGAAAGCAAATCCATTAATAGAACGGATTAAAAGTGAGGGAGCCAATAGCCCTGCTGATGTCTTAATCACTGTTGACGCTGGTCGTCTGTGGAAAGCTGACCAGGCTGGTATTTTTGCCCCGGTTAATTCATCGGAACTCAACTCCAAGATTCCCGCTAACCTGCGACACCCTGACAATCACTGGTTTGGCTTCACTAAGCGAGCGCGGGTGATTATGTATAACAAAGACAGAGTCAACCCTGCGGATCTGTCAACCTACGAAAATTTGGCTGATCCCAAATGGCAAGGTCGCATTGCTATCCGCTCATCGAGCAACGTCTATAATCAGTCTCTGGTGGCGTCACTGATTGCTAGCCTGGGTGTACCAGCAGTAAAATCATGGGTCGAGAGCTTTGTGGGTAACTTTGCTCGCAAGCCTCAGGGTAATGATCGAGCCCAAATTGAAGCGGTTGCTGCTGGGATTGCAGATATTGCGATCGCAAATACTTATTATCTACCTCGCTATATTAAATCCGATGAACCTGCCAAGCAGGCGATATTCAAGAAAGTTGGTGTATTTTTCCCCAATCAGCAAAACCGGGGTGCCCACATTAATATCAGTGGTGGCGGCTTGGTGAAAACAGCTCCTAATCCAGGAAATGCTATCAAATTCTTAGAGTATCTAACTAGCCCTACGGCTCAGACCTTCTTTGCTCAAGCTAATAGCGAATATCCAGTGGTTCCTGGAACACCGATTGATCCGGTACTTGCGGGCTTTGGTTTTCCTTTTAAGGAAGATCCAACCAGTGTTTCCCAATATGGTCCCAATAGTGCTACAGCAGTTCAACTGATGGATATTGCTGGTTGGGTATAACAGTTGTAAATTAGGTGAAGTACTGTCGTATTAGGGAGTAGGGAGTAGGGAGTCGGGAGTAGCGCGCAGAAAGCAAAAACTCCTCTTTTCTCTGTTCCCTGTTCCCTTTTTTTTGATTCCAACACCATGAATAATTTAGAATTTAGAATTTAGAATTTAGAATTCTGCATTAAAATTATTTCTGAGATTTAGCAATCTTTAAACTCAATAAAATTACTGGAATAATTCCTACTAAAACAATCGCTAAGGCTGGTGCTGATGCCTGTATTAATCGTTCATCGGAGGCATACTGGTAAACTCGTACTGCCAGGGTGTCAAAATTAAACGGTCGCATGATCAGAGTTGCTGGTAACTCTTTCATGACATCCACAAACACTAACATGGCTGCTGTCAACAATCCTCCCCACATTAATGGGGCGTGAACTTTAATTAGGGTCAGCGTAGGTCCATAACCGAGACTGCGAGAGGCATCATCTAAACTAGGCTTGATCTTACCTAGGCTGGATTCAACGGTATTAAATGAAATTGCTAGGAAGCGTACAAGATAGGCGTATACTAAAGCAATGATAGTGCCACTGAAAAGTAAACCAGTGGATAAGCCAAAGGTTGCCCGCATCCAGCTGTCAATGGTATTGTCCAACTGACCTAAGGGCATTAAGACACCAACTGCAATCACTGAACCAGGGATAGCGTAACCCATGGCAGCAGTGCGTACTGCTAAGCGCATCCCTAGTTTGGGCACTAGACGTTGCCCATAAGCCATGACTAATGCTAAGACCATGGCAATGGCAGCTGTTGTAATGGCTAATAGTAAACTATTTGTAGCTAGCTGCAAAAAATTATCATCTAAGGTTTCCTCAGCATTTTTAATGGTCATGTGCAGCAAAAATGCTGCGGGTGCTAAAAATCCAAGAGCAATAGGAAGCAAACAGGCTAACAGCGCGAGGATACCTCGACCCCCAGTTAGTGAAAATGGCTTGATTGGTTGGTAACTACTGCCAGTCTCATAGTAGCGAGATTGCTTACGAGACCAGCGTTCTAGTAGAATTAAAACAATTATGAATAGTAGCAAACAGGCGGCTAGTTGAGCAGCGGCTGACCTCTCACCCATACCTAACCAGGTACGATATATCCCTGTCGTGAAGGTACTGACACCGAAATACTCTACTGTCCCAAAGTCGCTTAGGGTTTCCATCAGTGCTAAGGCCAAACCTGCCATGATCGCTGGTCTAGCTAGGGGTAGAGCCACGGTGAAGAAGCCACGCCAAGGGCTGCATCCGAGGGAACGAGCAGCTTCTAGGGTACGCACGGATTGCTCTAGGAACGCTACCCTGGTGATCAGGTAAACGTAGGGATAGAGTACTAGAGACAACATTGCGATCGCACCCCACAGAGACCGGACATTGGGAAACCAATAATCCTGCACGCTAGTCCAGCCAAACAGCTGCCGCAGCCAGGTCTGTACGGGTCCAAAAAAGTCCAGCATATTGGTGTAAGTATAGGCAAGTAAATAGGCTGGTGCTGCCAGAGGCAGTAGTAGCGCCCATTCAAACACCCGGCTTCCCCAGAAGCGACACATGGTTACTAGCCATGCTGTTGAAACCCCAAGGATTAATACTCCACTACCTACACCTAGGATTAACCAAACGGAGTTGGCAATGTAACTGCCTAAGACAGTGGAGACTAAATGACTCCATACTTCTGAAGAATCGGAGAACATACTGCCCAGCACAAATAGGACTGGTGCGCAAATTAGGAGTGCGATCGCAATTACCGAGACTGTCCAACCAGGCAAACCCAGACGATGCCATGGTTTGTTACCGCTCAATAGTGCTGAAATTTTTAGTGGCATCGGGAGTTTTCAGACGTAATGATTACTTTAGGACTTACGAAGTTTCGTTGGTTTTGCCCCCCTAACCCCCCAAATCTGGGGGGGACAAAGTCACGAAAGTCCCCCAAAGTTGGGGGATTTAGGGGGCAATGGGTAAGTCATGTACTTAATGGTTTCAGGGAGCTGAATTGATTCAACTCTTGCAAGTCTTTAGCAATAAACTATCCTATCAAATAATTGCTAACCTTGAACCAGAAGAAAATGATTTTTTTTTTCCGTTCAGGGGTTAAATTTTAAGATGCTTGAACTACAAACCAGTCAAGTCAAAGATATTTTGGCTCAGCAGCGCAATTTTTTCAGCACCGGTAAAACCAAAGATGTGGCATTCCGGATCGCCCAACTCAAGCGCCTCAAGCAAGTTATTTTAGAAAATGATGCTGCCATTTTAGAAGGCTTGAAAGCCGACCTGCACAAGGCGGAATTTGAATCTTATGCTACCGAAATTATCCTGGTGCAGGAAATTGATCACACCCTCAAGCATATTAAATCCTGGGTCAAGCCCAAAAGAGTCCCGGTCTCAATGGCAAATTTTCCAGGCTCGGGTCAAATTTATCCCGAACCCTTGGGAGTAGTACTGATTATCAGTCCCTGGAACTATCCATTTGCTCTAGCCATTGCTCCTTTAGTGGGTGCGATCGCAGCCGGAAACTGTTGCGTGATCAAACCCTCTGAAATCTCCCCTCACACCTCTGGTGCGATCGCAGAGATTATCCAGAAAAACTTTGACCCTAGCTATATTGCTGTAGTGGAAGGGGGAGTAGAAACCAGTCAGGAACTGTTAGCAGAAAAATTCGACCATATCTTATTCACTGGCAGCACCCAAGTTGGCAGAATTATCATGACTGCTGCTGCCAAACACCTAACCCCAGTCACCCTAGAGTTGGGGGGTAAAAGTCCCTGCATTGTGGAGACAGATGTGCCGATAGAGACTACAGCAAAACGAATTGTTTGGGGTAAGTTTATCAATGCCGGTCAAACCTGCGTTGCACCAGACTATCTGCTGGTCAATCGGGAGATTAAATCTGATTTACTCCAGGAAATCAAAGCCTGTATCCATAAATTTTATGGAGATGATCCCGCCACAAGTCCAGATTATGCTCGAATTATCAGTGATAAACATTATCAGCGTTTGAGTAGCTTACTCAACGATGGTGAGATTATAATTGGTGGACAAACTAATGCAGAAGACCGCTATATTGCTCCAACGGTCATCGACAATATTTCCTTAGAGGATAAAGTGATGGAAGAGGAAATCTTTGGTCCGATTCTACCTGTGATTGAATACAGTAATTTAGATGAAGCGATTGGGATAGTTAACCAAAGACCAAAACCCTTAGCCCTATATTTTTTCTCCAGAGACAAATCAAAGCAACAGCAGGTTTTGCAACAGACCTCTGCTGGTGCTGTTTGCTTGAATGAAACAGTTATGCATCTAAATGTTCCTTCCTTACCATTTGGTGGAGTTGGTGATAGTGGCATGGGTGCTTATCATGGTAAAGCTGGTTTTGATACCTTTTCTCACCAAAAAAGCGTGCTGAAGAAGTCCTTCTGGCTGGATTTGCAGTTGCGCTATGCTCCCTACAAAGACAAACTGGAACAGATCAAGAAATTTGTTAGTGGTTAGTCATTATTGGTTTTAGGGAGCTTCAAAGTGGGGAGTCGGGAGTCGGGAGTCCGGAGTCCGGAGTCGGGAGTCGGGAGTCGGGAGTCGGGAGATAGCGCCGTCTTGGGGAGTCAGTTGCTGATCTCCCCATCTCCCCATCTCTTCATCTCCCCATCTCTTCATCTCCCCATCTCCCCATCTCTTCATCTCCCCATCTCCCCATCTCCCCACACTTCCCACACTTCCCACACTTCTCACACTTCCCATCTCCCCATCTCCCCATCTCCCCATCTCCCCACACTGGGCGCGGCGCTATAAATAATCGCTAATAATCGGACTTCTTATGATCATCCTCAGACCAGACTGCACTGGCTAAGCCACTCCAGCAGATCATCTTCCATTTAGCCATGGATAGTTTAGGAATTTTAGCAACGAATAGCCAGTCAGAGTAATCTAGGTGCTCATAGATACCATCTTTGGCACCACTATGATTCAGCCAGCCCCAGCCAGAGATACCTTTATAGCCCCGGTGCTCCGTATCATCACCAAACCGGAAGGAGTATTCATGTTTACCGAAGTAGTCTACTAAATCAAAGGACTTGAACTTCTTAGACTTGATTGTCCCCTTACCCATGCCAATGTTGTACTTGCCATAGGCTTTCTCCGTGACATAGGCATCGTTGTCTTTATGTCCCACAACTTTGTAAGTAAAGTTGATATCCCAGTAGTCAGTTGTCCCTTGTTTGTAATTCCTCCCTTGTTTTTGTCCACCAAAGGCTTTTCCGTAGATGCGGATCTCACCTGTGCTGGTGTAGTCGAGGAATACCTCTGCCCCCTCGTACTCAAAATCAAAGGTATAGATATCTCTGGGATTACCAGTGAGCAGTCCATCAAGACGCAAGCCATAGGGTGGTGGACTGGCACTAGCACCAGGGTGATTGCAAAGTTGGAAAGTACACTTTTGTGGAGCAAATGTGGGCTTGAATGAGAAGGGAACTAAAAAATTGATCGGAATCTCAAACTCACAGTTGTAAGCGGATTCGTGGATATTTTCGTCAGGCATGATTTGCCCTCCATCAGGTAGTTTTGCAGGTAGTGTTAATCTCTCCCAATGGTCTCATAATTTACTAACAGGTTGCGGTACCCTTAAGGGTACCTTTTAGTTAACTTGTAAGCATATGCGCTACGCGCACGCTACGCGTTCAGCTATCAGTTATCAGCTATCAGCTAAAGGCCTTTGGCCACGCTACGTGAAAAGCATATGCGCTATCGGCAGGGTTAAGGAGGAAACCGTTAAGAATAAAACAGGTCAGCATTCGTTTAATCTGAGTTACAGAAAGCTGAACGCGCACGCGTGCGAGGTTTATTTAAGCTGACGGCTGACAGCTGACGGCTGAACGCGCACGCGTGCGCGTAGCGCATATGCTTACGTTAAGCTTAGCAAGAGACTGGTTAAGAAAATCCCCCTGACTTGATAAGTCTAGGGGGATTCGAGGAACTAATTTCTATGAACTAATTTAAAGCCAGCCGTCAAAGATTATTGTCAGAGATTAAGTGGTTTGTTCAGCTGACTCAGGAACCGATCCGTTCTCTTCGATCTCCATTTCCTCATACTTAGTAAAGCACTTACGCTTAGCAGCGACAGCTAGGTCAAGCACAATGGGTACTTCTAATTTGATCGGTACTTGGAACACACAGGGTTTATCGTATTTGTAAGGCATGGGTTTTACCTCTTGCTGTAATTAATTTCAATCAACACATTTATATAATGTCAAATCTAGCTCTGCCTTGGCAGTACCCTTGAGGGTACCTTTTTTTAACTGATGATATTACGGGATAATTTACTCTTGATCAAGTCAATCTAATCACGGCTTAAGTCGCTGACTATTGGTGGGTTACGGCGGACAGATCTGTGGAAAGGTGAGCTTTTAAAATACTCGCCGCCTAACCCACCCTACGGGGCTGTAATTATCCAATAAATAACAAGTCCTCCATCCTGAGCTCAGAATGGAGGATAAAGAGGAAATATAGGACTTAATTTATGCCCAGATTTTAAAAGCCAGCCGTCAAAAGTAACTAAAGAGACTAAGTGGTTTGTTCAGCTGACTCAGGAACCGATCCGTTCTCTTCGATCTCCATTTCCTCATACTTAGTAAAGCACTTACGCTTAGCAGCGACAGCTAGGTCAAGCACAATGGGTACTTCTAATTTGATCGGAACTTGGAACACACAGGGTTTATCGTATTTGTAAGGCATGGGTTTTACCTCTTGCTGTAATTAATTTCAATCAACACATTTATATAATGTCAAATCTAGCTCTGCCTTGGCAGTACCCTTGAGGGTACCTTTTTTAAACTGATGATATTACGGGATAATTTACTCTTGATCAAGTCAATCTAATCACGGCTTAAGTCGCTGACTATTGGTGGGTTACGGCGGACAGATCTGTGGAAAGGTGAGCTTTTAAAATACTCGCCGCCTAACCCACCCTACGGGGCTGTAATTATCCAATAAATAACAAGTCCTCCATCCTGAGCTCAGAATGGAGGATAAAGAGGAAATATAGGACTTAATTTATGCCCAGATTTTAAAAGCCAGCCGTCAAAAGTAACTAAAGAGACTAAGTGGTTTGTTCAGCTGACTCAGGAACCGATCCGTTCTCTTCGATCTCCATTTCCTCATACTTAGTAAAGCACTTACGCTTAGCAGCGACAGCTAGGTCAAGCACAATGGGTACTTCTAATTTGATCGG
>NZ_MKZS01000001.1:6470786-6535100 GCF_001942495.1 Moorena bouillonii PNG | reverse complement strand
TACCTCTTCATCTGAGCGTTTACTCCTCTGTTTGTAAAAAACCTACCCCTGTGAGATCTCCCCATCTCCCCACACTTCCCCTCCTGGGAGGGGTTAGGGGTGGGTCCCACCCTCCCCACCCTCCCCACACTCCCTAATCCCTACTCCCTACTCCCTACTCCCTGCTCCCTAATCCCTACTGCTTTTGGCAGGGAAACCGCTACCGGTATAGTAGCCTGGGGTTGATGGAGGCGAATCAGCTGGGCTAGGGTTTTTTTCAACTGGGTGCGAGGTACAATGGCATCAACGAAGCCGTGGTCTAGCAGATATTCAGAGGTCTGGAAATTATCCGGTAGCTTTTCTCTGAGGGTCTGCTCAATCACTCGTCGTCCAGCAAATCCAATTAATGCCTTCGGTTCCGCTATGATAATATCCCCTAACATGGCAAAACTGGCAGTCACCCCACCAGTGGTAGGATGAGTCAGCACTGGAATGTAGAGTAGTCTGGCTTGACGATGGCGTTCCAAGGCACCAGAGATTTTGGCCATTTGCATCAGGCTTAACATCCCTTCCTGCATTCTGGCTCCACCAGATGCACAAACGATTATAACGGGTACCTGTTGCTTAGTTCCTTGTTCTATCAAACGAGTCAGTTTTTCCCCAACTACCGAACCCATACTACCGCCCATGAACCGGAAATCCATTACTCCCAAAGCAATCGGCAAATTCTCTAGCTTACCGGTGCCGGTTTGTACGGCATCTGTGAGCTTAGTTTTTTCTTGGCTGTCTCGCAAACGATCACTATAGGATTTGCGATCGCAAAACTTCAGGGGATCCGTCGGATGTAGGTGTTCATCCAGTGATATCCAGGTCTGATGGTCAATCAGCTGGCGGATCCGCTCGTCACTAGGGACTCGCATGTGATGGCCACATTCACTGCAAACCATTTGATTAGCTTGCAGGTCTCTGGCGTAGGATAGAACTCCGCAAGCTTCACACTTTTTCCATAGCCCATCAGCAATCTCCCGTTCTTGAGGTTGTTTAGGGGTTGGTTCAATTTTTCGTCTATTTGCAAACCAATCGAATAGAGACATAAAAATTATTAAGTTAACGTACTATCTAAATTTTTTTAGCTATAGTCTGATTTTTATGATTGTCCTGCCTGCTCTTCTTCTGGGGAACTCAACAAGAGTAAGGCTGTCCATTGATCTGGTGAGCGAACTTGTAAAGCCGCAGGACTACCTGCACCTAAATAAGACATGATCCCAATATCAAGAATCCGACTTGGGATATCATGAGCAGCTAGCACCTGCTGCATCAGCTCGGCTTCCCAGCGAAGATTGGTAGTTCTGATTGTTATCCAAGACACAGCCTAATATAGCAAAGGGAACAGGGAACAGCGGATCTGGGAACTTCGGATCAATAATTATCATAATTCCTACACGGATTGCTATACCAATAGGATTCCAAAGATTTTTCAGAGCCGTTCAATTTCATCTATCTATATAGCATTTATCAAGTGGGTGAGGGACTTTCGTCTTAGGTTTTAGGGAGTCAGGAGTCGGGAGTGGCGTTGATTAAAATTTAATTTACCTCATATAATTTACCTCATAATAATTATAAGTAACGCTATATAGTTCTATTTATATTTGTAGGTTATGCTTTATAATTGATAGTTAGTTATAGTTAAGATTAAGATAGTAAATTTACTGTTATAGGTTTACTGTTATAGGTTTACTGTTATAGGTTTACTGTTATAGGTTTACTGTTATATAGTGTTTCTCATAGCAATGAGGTACAAAGGATTTTTTCCCACTTCCGTTCCCCCCTTATTAAGGGGGGTTAGGGGGGATCCCTTTTCTGACTTCCCTACTCCCTACTCCCTAAAACCTAAAACCTAAAACCTAGATGGAGCATTCTTCAACCGATAATGTTTAGCTAAATGGGAAAAATAGTTCTAGGTAAGTGGACACTATTAATTTACCCCAAAGTAGGGTCAATCCTGCTCCCAAGGCTAGAAAAGGACCAAATGGCATTGGCTGTTTGCGATTCATCCAACCCAGGGCAATGGCTGCGCCACCAGCAAACGCCCCTACACCACAAGCGATGAAACTAGCCAAGAGCAAATACTTCCACCCTAACCAAGCTCCCATCATCGCCGCTAGTTTAGCATCTCCTCCCCCCATAGCAGATTGACCAAAGGCAATCGAACCCCCAAAGGCAATCAGGTCAAACAACCAAATCCCTAAGACTGCACCTACCACCCCAGTCATTAATTGAGGAATTATTGCTATGGGTTGAGACCCCTGCAAAAAACCAGTAGTTCCTTGAAATACTAAACCAGCCACTAATCCAGACTGAGTTAGGGCATTCGGTAGGGTCATAGTATCGATATCAATCAGAGCCAGAGTCAACAACCAGCTCAAAAACGCCCAATACCCTAGGGTTTGCCAACCCCAACCATACATCCAGAAAACTAGTAAAAACAGTAAACCGGTTATGGCCTCTACTAGGGGATAGCGGCTGGAAATCTTGGTATTACAGTGACGGCAACGTCCTTTTAAGCACAGCCAGCCCATTACTGGAACATTCTCTCGCTTTCCCAGCTTATGTAGACAATGGGGACAGCGGGAGGGGGGCCAAAGGATGGATAAACCAGCAGGTAGTCTGTAAACGACTACATTGAGAAAACTGCCAATAGATGCACCGATAGCGAAAACTATTGCGAAAACTATCGACGTTGTCAAGGCAGCGGATACTCCAACCATATCCTGTATAACTTGCTAATTGCTATTGGTTACTACCATAAAACTAAGCCGTTTAACAGATTTACTTAATATTTATTAATAAAAGTCCCCTTCTAGTTGACTCAAAGGCACAAAGCATTCAGTTGGTAGAAGGATAGGTCTATCACTAAAGATTAACTTTCCTCTGAGGGTATATCTGTCAATGGCTACACCAGATGGCTGTTCATCAAGGTATGGATGAACTTCGTAGTAAACCCGGTAGATGTGCTTAGCTGCTTTCAAAACCGTAGGGTCTAGCAGCTTCGGTAGCTCAAGCCGAGTTTGGTAGTTTTCTTGTGTTTGCTGTGATGTATACACCACACTTTTTACCCTATTATTTCAGTTTGACTTTAATGCAATCACGCCTTCACGGCAAGGGGGTATTTCCGCAAAAGGGTACTGATTAACCAGGGGAAACCAACAGATTTTCCTGAGTTTACAATAAGCAACAGCAGGTTTACCCGATAATATCAAGGAATAATATCAAGGGATAATATCAAGATTGTTCTAGGCACTTAATTAGGGACTCTCCCATAGCACGACAACCTAAGAGATTCATCCCTTCTGAGATGATATCTCCTGTGCGATCGCCTTTTTCTAAAACCTTTACAACTGCTTGTTCAATGCAATCTGCTGCTTCAGGCTGGTCTAAGCCATAACGTAACATCATCGCAGCACTGAGTACCATCGCTAGGGGATTGGCTTTATCTTGACCCGCAATATCTGGAGCCGAGCCATGAACGGGTTCAAAGACTCCAGGGCTAGATTCGCTTAAACTTGCAGAGGGTAACATGCCAATACTACCGGTAAGCATAGCAGCAGCATCCGATAAAATATCCCCGAACATATTACCGGTAACAATGGTATCAAATTGTTTCGGAGCTCTGACCAATTGCATAGCAGCATTATCCACGTATAGGTGAGACAGTTCCACATCGGGATATTCCGCTGCTAGGGTTGTAATGCGATCGCGCCACAACTGGGAGACATCCAACACATTAGCTTTATCCACTGAACAAAGTTTACCACCGCGTTTTTTAGCCGTTTCAAACCCTACTCTAGCAATGCGGTCAATTTCGGCTTCGGTGTAAGCCATAGTATTGACTCCCCGTTTCTCGCCAGTTTCCTGAGAAAAAATCCCTTTAGGTTGTCCAAAGTAGATGCCACCAGTGAGTTCTCTAACCACCATAATATCCACCCCTTCAACCACGTTTCGTTTCAAGGTCGAGGCATCAATCAGTTGGGGGAATATTGTCGCTGGTCGTAGATTAGCAAACAACCCTAACCCTGCTCTTAATCCCAACAATCCGGTTTCTGGTCGTTGGTGGCGCGGCAGATTATCCCACTTGTAACCCCCAATGGCAGCGAGTAAAACGGCATCACTATTGCGACATAGTTCTAGCGTATCAGTAGGTAGGGGTTCATTAGTAGCATCAATAGCTACGCCACCAATTAGGGCTTCAGTAAATTTAAAATTAATATCGAATCTCTTGCCAACAAAGTTCAACACATCTACAGCTACTGCCATGATTTCTGGGCCAATCCCGTCACCAGGGAGTAGGGTAATGCGGTAGGAGTAAGTCATAGTTAGTTTGGTCGATGCTTAAGTAAGTATAGGTGTCGTGGGTCAAAGTTGCAGCGTTCGATACTATAGCATCTGGCCGGTGTATCAGGGTAATTTTTTGATCAGCAGAGCTGGCAAGGGATAGGTTAAGGGATGTCACCGATGTAACTGATAGACTCAGACCTCGCAACAAGGTAACAGTCCGGAACGAATCCCTAAGCTAGCGATAACTGATAAAAATCAATAATTAAAATAATTCTAGGCAAGCTCAACCGCCCTAGGTCAACCCATAGATCAACAAGAAAGCGCTAGGCTGGAGAAAAAACCAACATCAGGTGCGACCCGTAGCGAATTTAATTCTTAATGGGTTAAGCGAAACTATGAATTTCCCTTTGTGGTGCGACCCCGCCCTTTTTGAAAGCGCTAGGGCCCACCAAGAGGAGGCTTTGCTCTTATCCTCTATTGGCTCAGACAGACCTTAGTATTAGGTAATTGAAACAGCTAAAACCAGACTCTGATGGTAAAAGAATTGGCTATTGATATCCGTGGACTCACCAAGCAATTCGACCGCCATGTGGCTGTGCATGAGGTGGATTTGCAAGTGGAAAGCGGTGAAGTTTACGGCTTAATTGGACCGAATGGTGCTGGAAAAACCACCCTGATCCGGATGTTAGCTGCAGCGGAAGAACCTACCACTGGTGAGATTTACATCAATGGTCAGCGTTTGCTAAGAGATCAAAGCAATCCTAGGCTAAAACAGCGTTTAGGCTATCTACCTGATGATTTTCCCCTCTATGAAGATTTAACGGTTTGGGACTACCTAGACTACTTCGCACGTCTATATAAATTAAGAGACTCAAAACGCCGACAACGCTTATACGATGTTCTGGAACTGATTGAATTAACCAACAAGCGTAATAGTTTGATTTCTACCCTATCCCGGGGGATGAAACAGCGCCTTAGCCTGGCTCGAACTATTATTCATGAACCGATTTTACTGCTGCTGGATGAGCCAGTCTCTGGTCTTGACCCCATTGCTAGAATGAAGTTTCGGGAAATTATTAAGGTTCTCCAAGAAGCGGGGATGACGATTCTGATTTCTTCCCATGTCTTGAGTGATTTAGCCCAACTGTGTAGCTCCGTAGGCATCATGGAATTAGGGTATCTGGTAGAAAGCGCACCCCTAGATGAGTTTTACCAGCGTCTTGGTCGCCAGCAAATTCTGTTGTCAAGCCTAGGTCAGCTGGATGTACTTAAAGGGGAATTGAAAAATAATCCCCTTGTAGAAGACTGGGAGATATTACCAGAACCAGGTCGGATGCGGATTCATTTTTCAGGAGGTCAAGAGGATTGTGCACAGCTATTGCGATCGCTGGTTAATGCTGGGATTCCCTTGACAGAATTCCAGTGCTCTCAAGAAGACTTAGAAACAATTTTCCTCAAATTAGGTCATCAGCAAGCATCATAGCTCGATCATAGCTGCATCATAACTAGGCGAGTAAAAGGAGACTAATAGCGATATGGCACTTAATAATTTAGTTAACCAACTTGGGGAATTGAATCCCCAGGTGTTTCGAGAAGTCAAAGGCCGTTTCAAACAGCGCAATGTCCTGATTACAGTGGCAATATCCTTGGTTGGTCAGTTGGTGATGCTGATCGATTTGGGACTTGAGCTACCATATAGCTTGGGAGCTGAGATTAACTGGCCTCTGTGGTGGAAAAATGTATTTGTCTTGCTGAGTCTTATCGGTATCTTCAGCTTGTTGGTGGTTGGCACCTATATGCTAATCAGTGACCTCTCCAAAGAAGAAAGTCGTGGCACCCTGAACTTTCTGCGCCTGACACCTCAGTCAAGCCGGAGCATCCTAGGTGGCAAACTACTGGGGGTACCAGCATTGCTTTATCTAGCAATTGGTTTCGCCTTACCATTGCATTTTTGGGCAGCTATTGCCGGTAAAATCCCTTTGATTGAGCTTATAGGATTTTACATCGTTCTTGGTACCAGTTGCCTATTTTGCTATAGTATGGCGCTACTATTTGGTTTAGTTGGCAAATCTCTAGGAGGTTTCCAAGCTTGGTTAGGTGCAGGAGCTGTACTCATCTTCTTGTGGATCACGACCATGGTAATTGATGACGCTGGTGTCAGCCATTACCCAGCCGACTGGCTGACTTTGTTTAATCCCACCATTGTCTTACCGTACCTGATTGATTCTAATTCCTTTGATCCGAATAGTTTTTATCCTGTTGAGCGTAGTTTCCAAGATTTGCGCTGGTTTGGGATCCAGATCGGTGCCAGTTTCTGGAGTATGGCTGGTTTTATTGTCCTCAACTACGGTGTTGGAACCTACTGGTTTGGGCAAGGGCTAAATCGTTGCTTCCATAACCCTAAAGCTACCTTGATTAACAAGCAACAAAGTTACTGGCTGACCGCTAGCTTGCAAGCAGCGATTTTAGGATTTGCCCTCAACCCTCAAGTCAAAAACTGGCGTGGTTATACCCATGGCTTGGAGGAGAATTCAGAGATGCTGCTGCTGTTCAACGTGGTGCTGTTTTTAGCTCTGATTGCTGCCTTGAGTCCCCATCGACAAACCTTACAAGATTGGGCTCGTTACCGACATCAGGATCGGACTTTCCGCAAAAAAGGAGGGCTGATAGCTGACTTAATCTGGGGTGACAAAAGTCCGGCTGTGGTGGCAGTGGCAATAAATTGTGCGATCGCATCTGCGATGTTACTGACGTGGATATTACTTTGGCCTGCCAATGATTACAAGATAACTGCCCTGTTCACACTGTTGCTCAATAGCAGTCTGATCATGATTTACGCCACAGTTGCTCAGTTGATGCTGTTGATGAAAACACAGAAGCGAGCCGCTGGTGCAGTAATAGCGGTAGGAGGATTGATTCTCTTACCACCCATCCTGTTTGCGATTGGGTCGATGACTACCTATGAGACTCCTGCTGTATGGCTATTTTCGGTATTTCATTGGGGTATTTTGCCCTATGCTAATGGAAGTGTTTTCTTGGCCATCATTGGTCAGTCCCTAGCCCTAGCGTTATTGAACCTACAGCTAGGACGACAATTGCGACAAGCAGGAGAATCCACAACTAAAGCGTTGCTGTCTGGAAAAACCCAATTACCTGTCACTGCTGATTAAGTTTTTTAGTCTACCTAAGGGTTGTTTCGACCCTTAGGTCGCGCGTCGAGCAACTTTCCTACCCTAATCAAGGACTGGATTATCAAAGGGTTTTTTATCCTAATTATCGCGAAACATTTGAACATAAAATCTAGCTTGGAGTGTTTAGCGTTATCCCAATGCTTCGCTCCTATTTTTTTATAATTTATTTTTTTATAATTAAATTAGCGCTAAAATCGACGAACAACCAATGGGAAATCTTAAAGTCGAAGCTCAGCTCTCCTACGAGCAGTTACTTAAAGCTGTCGAGCAACTTAGTTTATCTGAACTGGAGAACGTTGGAGCATACATCATATCCCTCCAGGCACAACGCAAAGCACCCAGGCTTTCTTCAGATCAGGCTAGGTTGCTAATTACTATTAATCAAGGTATACCAGCAGACATTCAAAACCGCTACGATGAACTGATTGAAAAACGAAGAATGGAGATGCTGACACCTGATCAGTATAGGGAACTTTTGGCTTTAAGTGATCAAGTGGAAACCATCGAAGCTAAACGTGTCGAAGCCATGGCAGAATTAGCTCGTTTGCGCCAAATATCCTTAAGCACCCTGATGGCAGATTTGGATATTCATTTCCCTGGCAATGTCTGATAAATCAATTAAAGCAAAACATAGACAAGCAGTTGAATCACGAGCTCAAGGATGTTGTGAATATTGTCGGAGCCAAGCTCGCTTTGCCACCCAATCTTTTTCGATCGAACATATCCAACCTCTAAGTCGAGGTGGAAAATCTGAACTCGATAACTTAGCCCTAGCCTGTCAAGGCTGTAATAATCATAAATATACCAAGACAGAAGGGCTTGATCCAGTTAGTAAGGACATAGTTCCTCTTTACAACCCAAGAAAACAGAAGTGGTTAGATCATTTTACTTGGAATGATGACTATACTTTGGTAATCGGGTTAACAACTATAGGAAGAGCAACTGTAGAAGTATTACAGTTAAATCGTCAAGGGTTGGTTAACTTGCGTAGGGTACTCTATGCCATGGGGGAACATCCCCCTGATCATCAATTAGGTATCGGTGTAGTAGACTAATTCCGTTTGGTTTAATTTGGGACTTTATTCACCATTAAAATTAGTCCTTACTTATTTAGCACTCAACAAAAATAATACCATAAATTATAAATTTTTCCTAAAGCATAACTAGTTAGAGTTACCACTAGCATACAATCGTAGACTGATTTATCTATTTTATGGTTCTAGCTGATAACTAGACCCAGAGTGCTCAAAGGAAAAATCCTGCCAAGTTGTCTGGACAGTTCCATATATTAAGAGTAAACTGAAATACAAAACCCGTACTGTAGTAAAATTAACAGTTATTCTAAAATTCTGCTCAGCTATTATCAGCAATCTAACACCCTTAACAGCATAGGTGTTCTTGACCTTGGCGAATTTAATTGGCCACAGGTCGCACCAAAGGACCTGATCTACCACTAGAGGTGATAAGCGTGCAATCCCAAGTAATCTCAACAACCCCAGCCTCATCAACTACCCCCACTCGCCGCACAGGAGCATTTGCTCTAATGGATAGTCTCCACCGTCACGGTGTGACCCATATCTTCGGCTATCCCGGTGGTGCAATTCTACCTATATATGACGAACTATACCACTGGGAAGATGCTGGTAAAATACAGCACATCCTAGTCCGACACGAGCAAGGAGCATCCCACGCTGCTGATGGTTATGCCCGTGCTACTGGCAAAGTCGGTGTCTGTTTTGCTACATCTGGTCCGGGAGCCACTAACCTAGTTACCGGTATAGCTACTGCTCACATGGACTCAATTCCCCTAATTTGTGTAACCGGTCAAGTCGCCCGTGCTGCTATTGGTTCTGATGCCTTCCAGGAAACCGATATCTTTGGGATTACCTTGCCGGTTGTCAAACACTCTTATGTGGTGCGTAACCCTGCTGATATGGCGCAGATTGTTGCCGAAGCCTTCCATATCGCTAGCACCGGACGTCCTGGGCCAGTCCTGATTGACGTACCCAAAGACGTGGGTTTAGAGGAATGTGACTATGTACCGGTGGAAGCTAATCAACTCAAGTTGGTGGGCTATCGTCCAACACTAAAGGGCAATCCCCGCCAAATTAACCAAGCCCTAAATTTAATTCGGCAAGCACGACGACCCCTGCTTTACGTTGGTGGCGGAACCATTGCTGCTGGTGCCCATGATGAACTGCGCCAACTGGCAGAAATCTTCCAAATTCCGGTAACTACCACGTTGATGGGTAAGGGAGCATTTGATGAATCCCATCCCCTATCCCTAAAAATGCTGGGGATGCATGGCACTGCCTATGCTAACTTTGCTGTTAGTGAGTGTGACCTGCTGATTGCTGTAGGGGCGCGATTTGATGACCGGGTGACCGGGAAACTGGATCAGTTTGCCTCTCACGCTCAAGTCATTCACATCGACATTGATCCCGCTGAGGTCGGTAAAAACCGCTATCCCCAAGTACCGATTGTAGGGGATGTGCGTCGGGTTTTGCAAGATATGTTGCGCCGTTACCAGGAAATGAATATCTCAGCAGAACCTAATCAAACCCAGGAGTGGCTCGCACGGATTAACCGTTGGCGTCAGGACTATCCCTTGCAGGTACCTCAATACCCCGATAGTCTATCTCCCCAAGAAGTGATTGTAGAGGTAGGGCGTCAAGCACCTAAAGCTTACTACACCACGGATGTCGGTCAACATCAAATGTGGGCAGCGCAATTTCTTAATAATGGACCGCGCCAGTGGATTTCCAGTGGGGGATTGGGCACTATGGGCTATGGAATGCCAGCAGCCATGGGAGTCCAGGTAGCATTCCGAGATCAGCAAGTGATTTGTATTGCCGGTGATGCCAGTATTCAGATGAATATCCAGGAACTGGGTACCCTGGCTCAATATGGCATCAATGTTAAGACCGTGATTATTAACAACGGTTGGCAGGGAATGGTACGCCAGTGGCAACAAGCGTTCTATGGGCAGCGTTATTCCTCGTCAAATATGGAAGTCGGGATGCCGGATTTTGTGCAACTGGCTCAGGCTTACGGGGTTAAGGGCATGATAGTTACCAGTCGGGATGAACTACAGGATGCGATCGCACAAATGCTAGCCTACGATGGTCCTGTGTTGTTAGATGTTCATGTAACCAAAGACGAGAATTGTTACCCAATGGTAGCCCCTGGTAAGAGTAATGCCCAAATGATTGGTTTACCAGAAAAACCAATACTCAAGAATGCTACGGAGCTAATCTATTGCAGTAACTGTGGTGCCAAGAATGTAGCAAGTAACAATTTTTGTCCTGAGTGCGGCACCAAGCTTTAATATTGTGTACCTAAGGATTTGACATTGCTGATTAATGGCATGATTTAGGGTAATGGGTAATAGATAATAGTAATGGATAATTGGTAATTCACTATTTGCTAACTACCCAAGTCTAATTCATATCATTCCTTAGTTCAGCAAAGCTTATCATTGCTCCTTTAAACTTACTTACTTCGCTCACCAGCGGAGTATTTTTTTTGGTAAGTATCGTCAGTTTAATGGGACTTATTGCTCAGCTATCAGCTAATGCGCTACAGATGGTGCTACTTGAGGTGCTATCAGCTATCAGCTTCTGGAATGGCTAATAGCTAATTTTTAATTACCTGCCAGATTGATAATCCTTGAGGGTAATCATACATAAGTTATACATTAGTATACGTTATCCCATACATTAGTCTCCGATAATCATAACATAAGCCACCTAGAGGAGCTAGTCAGTAATCAAGATTCTAGTGATATAGCAGAAGTCAGAAGTCAGAAGTCAGAAGTCAGAAGTCAAACTCTTGCGCTTACTTAGGTTTGAGACTTTTGTCATGTCCGCGCCTGCCCTGGCGACTGCTATAACTGTTAATAGTGAATCCTATTGACTACCCAAGAATCTGCTACTCGTTTGAAAATGCTGTGTGTGCGCCTCTACATTATTGGTGATTTTGGATTGGCACAACAAGCACTAATCAACCATGAGTGACACTAAGATTACTAGATTGTTATCCTAGAAGGCTTTTTAAGCCTGCAACATAAGATTGTTCGAGCCATCGGTAATCCTACTCCAATTATCAATTACCAAAAGGTAAGATTTATTGGTTGCAGGCATTGCTGAGAATTGGAATAACTAAAAATCACTCTTAAGTCAACATTAAATCAAACGCTTATTGCTATTATATATGATTAATACTAAGATAGTTCGGAATGGCCTAGCTCTCCTAGCTAGTAGCTTACTATTCACCCCCACTGCTGGTTTGGCTAGCTCTCCTCGTCAGGGGCAAGTTGAAAATAAATTAATCGCAGCAGCACAGTATTTAAGAGACCGCGATTATATGCCAACTCATCGACCGGTAGTAAATAGACTTTCCCGGAACCAAGTCGATGCATTTACCCTGGATCTAGAAGCTGGTAAATCTTATACCTTAGTAAGTTTTTGTGATGATGCTTGTCTCGATATTGACCTAGGTCTGTATGATAACAATGGCCAAACCGTTGACTATGATACTGACTATGGTCAATATCCGATTGTTCAAGTTACCCCTCGCGGCAGTGGGAAATTTATGGTTAAAGTCGGTATGCCCCACTGTGTAAGCTCTTCATGCTATTACGGGGTGGGGATATTCGCGAAATAGATCAAAACTGAGATCTTCCTTCCCATTTTGCCAAATTGATGCTATTATAATAAGTGGCTCGGATCGACGCGATCGCAACGCCCAAACCTTGTCAGGACCGGAAGGTAGCAGCAATACGGGATGCTTACGATAGGCGTGGACTCCGGGTCATCCTCGTAGCCACAACACATAGCCATAACACAATAGACATCCCTCCAGTTATCAGTAACTTCAGATCTAGTTACTTCGGGCGGGCGGCGTAACTTCAGACAAGGGAAGAAGAATTGGCGGAAACAGTAGTGAAAGAAAACACTACTAAAAAGCGATATATCCCTGTTTACTACTGATCCGAAGTTTCCAGTGATGTGTTAGCTTCCCCCATCAATCATCACCCTATAGTTAGCCTAATTTGAGGTAAGCTCGATAATTTCAGTATCTGAAATCAATTCACCATTATGAACTAAATCCTGATGGTTGTTGGAATTTAAGGTAACCGTGATTTCATTTCTACCAGGTTCAAGCTTGCCAATATAATACCAATTGCCGTAAATCCTGGTAATTTTTTTGCCATTGATGAATAGATGGGCATGTCCTTCTCCTGGTTGATGGGCTTTGCTAGCATTCTTGGCAGAAAATTGGAAGTTAGAAACCTTTATTTCCAAATTCCATCCTGTCATCGGATCTGGATACACCACTATGTCAACATCTGGAACAGGTTGACCAGAAGGAATTTCCATTGTGCCATGATGATGACCCATATCTTCACCATGGTGACTACTGCTGCCGACTTTGTGATTATGGTGATTATGCTCCATGTCTTTACTATGGTGATTACCGGTTTCAGTTTTATCACCATGGACCTGAGCATGGGTCTGTTCAGAATCTAGATCTTCATGGCTAGCCATTCCACAACCACTACCTAGTAAGCTGATAGTTAGCAAACTGGCTGATGCTAATCTTAAAATAGTTCTAAGTGCTGAAAATAGTGCTAAGTGCTGAGGGCTGAGTGGGATTTCTTTGGGTCGGTAAGTGAATAAGGTCTTGCTCATCCGATCGACAGTTGTTGTTTTAACCATGGACTTTGCTAAATTGCCCATGGTAGTGTATATCATGTCATTTAAAATATCAAAAGACAAGCTGTAAAACCTGGTAATTAGTTAGCAAAGCATATGCGCTACGCGCACGGTGCGCGAACAGCAGTCAGCGTTCAGCAGTCAGCTGAAAATAAACCCGGGAGAATTTAATATTGATAGATTAATGATAAGTGAAAGTATTGATAAAAGTCCTTGGCCTATGGCTACGCTACGGGAACAGATTTGTGGCACAGGCTTCTAGCCTGTGACATTAACCAATGCTTAGCTCTTTCTTCAAAAGCTGATCGCTTACGATTACCAACCTACTTCTTGAGCTACTCCATACAATTCCTCTAAATGTCGGCAAAATTCACTGTAGGTTCCAATTTGCCGTGCGTCTAATCCAGTTAAATCTAAATTTTCTTCAGTACTTTTCTGTTGGAGGTCTACTCCTTCCTGCTTGTTCCGCATATTTAATCGGTAAGCATTTTGGTCTGGATAAATTTCAAAAATTATCTCGATCGCGTCTTCATAGGTTTCTAAGGAAAGGGTTAGATCGAAGGGCTTTCCAGGTAAAATCAAGCTGATGCTGTCATAGCCTGTTGCTTCTTCTGTGTAAAAAACTTGTGATTCTGACATGGCGACAATTATTTGAGTCCAGGCAGGAAAGCTAGTCATTTTTATTCTCCTTTAGATAGTGATGGTAGTAATAGCAATGCCCCTGGGATTAACCTGAAACTAGCATGCAACGCACTGAACACACGGATGCTACAGTTGAGCAATCGGTGATTCACCACGGCACTAGGGAGGTTATCCCAATAAAGAATACTAAAAATAACAACAATAGTAGGGTAACTATCATACCAATAATGACGAAGGATGTGATCGCCCAACCCCGTTGATGGCGCTTAAAGGCTTTGATACTCTTCCAACGGCGACTTTTCCATGCCCACTCATTGCCCTTGATGCCCAAAATAATCCCCATCACTGGCCAAGCAAGAAATCCAGTCACTAAGGATAGATCGGTCCAGGCAATCAGTCCAATCCAAACTTGATTGGTGACACACCACAAACCTGGTAGACAAAAGGCACCCCAGTTCCAGCCTTGAATCTCTGCTGGCACTGGAACAGATTCGTCAAACACTTGCTTGCAACCGGAATTATTGATGGGAGTAGGTGGTGGGTAGGATTTAGACTGGGGAGTTACAGCCACAGTACCCTTGATTTCTGTTTCTCTAACCTTAGAATCATCAGAATCATCGGTTTGGATTAGGTCTAGAACCTGTTCAGCAGATTGGAATCGCTCAGAGGGTTGGGATGCCAGCAAACGAGATAGGATAGTATTAAAATCTGGAGATAAAGTTACTTCTTCTTCAGTTCGCCAGCTAAGGGTATAAGGGTCAACCAGTTCCTGGGGCTGTTTACCAGTCATTAGTACTAGTGCTGTTACTCCCAAAGCATACAGGTCACTATGGGGAGCAGCAATCCCTAAGCGTAGCTGTTCATCAGGTGCATAGCCAACTTTACCTAAGCAAGTCCCACCAGCGTAGATGGCGGAGTTTTGCCCACTGGTTACGGGGGTATTGACTTCTAGAGCAATTTGTTTGACACCACCCAAGTCAATTAATACTGGTAGTCCATCGGAAGCACGACGGATAATATTGTCCGGAGCAATATCTCGGTGAATTATGCCTAATTGGTGTAGGTAGCTTAAGACCGGGAGCAATTGCTGAAACAGTTGGAGAATTTCGGTTTCGCTGAACCGTTCCCCTTTGCTTACTCGTTCTTCGAGTAAGGTTTGATAGGTTTTTCCTTCAATGTAGTCTTGGACGAGAAACAACCGTTTGCCATCCCGAAAAAATTCCCAGAATCTCGGAATTTGGGGGGATGAAAGCTTGTGCAGCATGGTTGCTTCCCGTTGAAATAGTTCTTCGGCTTTTTCAATGGGTTGGGTGCCCTGGTTTCTTGGAGTCAGCTCTTTTAGGGTTACTAGTTCATTAAAGCGTCCAGTGTCTTTGGCGAGGTAGGTTTTGCCAAATCCCCCTTGTCCTAAGGTGCGCTGAATTATGTAGCGATCGCGTAATCGGCTTCCAGTCTCTAATTTATTGTCTAGATTACTATTGTCTAGATTACTATTGTCTAGATTACTATTGTCTAGATTAGTGTCTAAGAGACTGCTACTGGGAGGGAGTAGAGAGGCACCACAACGAGAGCAAAAACTTGCCCGACTGGGATTGATTTGCTCACATTTCATACAAATGATTGAATTCATGGCTCCACTCTTTTGAATACCAGTTGGGTTCATGCCGTTGCTGCCTAGTTAATTAGTATTATAATTGGCACTAGAATTGGCTCGATATGATCTATTTTAGCCACCATCAGAAAAATGAGAGTTCATTCAAATGTGATGCTTGGGGTAAGTATTGTGGACGGTTGATGGTGAATTGTAAACGAATTGTCAACCGAAGGCAGCAATCTTAATCAAAAATAGTTAATAAGAAATATTAAGGTCGCAATTATTAACTATTTCAGGCTTAAACTTATAAAGTTATGTGCGTAGAACGTGGGTGATGGTGCAAATAACAGGAACAACAAAGTTACTGGGTGTGATTGGTGATCCAGTGGAACATTCTTTATCACCACTGATGCATAACCGAGCGATCGCATCCTTGGATGTGGATTATGTCTACCTACCCTTACCGGTAAAATCAGCAGATTTGAAAAATGCGATCGCTGGTTTTGAGGCGATTGGTCTAGTGGGCTTCAGTATCACCATTCCCCACAAGCAGAGTATCATCCCCTTGTTGTCGGAAATTTCAACAGTGGCTCAAGGGGTGGGAGCAGTGAATACTGTGTATCGCACCGATATCGGTTGGATTGGTACGAATACCGATATCGAAGGATTTATCTCCCCGTTGAAACGGTATAACCGGGATTGGAGTCAAACTACTGTAGTCATTTTGGGGTGTGGTGGTGCAGCACGAGCCGTAGTAGTGGGTTGTGCCGAACTCGGTTGTACTGAGATTCATGTGCTTGGCCGCAATCAGGACAAGTTAGGTCAATTTAAGCAAAGCTGGATTAATTCTGACCTTGCTATTACTATTCATACTCATCCTTGGCAACAACTACCGGAACTCCTGGCTCAAGCCAATTTGTTAGTTAATGCTACTCCTGTGGGAATGTATCCCAAGGTCGAGCAGTCTCCTGTGGATCAGGTAACCATGGCTAGGTTGCCAGAAAATGCGATCGCTTATGACTTGATTTATACTCCTAATCCCACTCAGTTTTTAAGACAAGCCAAGGAACAGGGCGCGATCGCTATTGATGGATTGGAAATGCTGGTGCAACAGGGAGCAGCAGCTTTCAAAATTTGGTTAGGACAAACTCCACCAGTGGATATTATGCGTCACGCTCTGCAGGAAAAATTGGGATTGTTGAAAAGTTAGTTAAAATTTATAGCGCTGCAGGTAGGGAATAGAGAAGGTCGGATCAGGGAAAGAAACGGAGGTGATCTGAGGTTTGGGCAGTGTTCAAACCGACAGGGGATGGGAATGGACTCGAGTAGGCTAAAGGCATAGCAAGTCGTGGTTTCATAAAATAACTAAGTACTACCATTAGAGCACTACTAAAGCAGGAACTATGGGCAATACCTTTGGACATCTGTTTCGAATCACTACATTCGGAGAATCCCACGGGGGTGGGGTTGGGGTAGTCATTGATGGCTGTCCACCGCGATTGGAAATTTCTGCGGCAGAAATTCAGGTAGATTTAGACCGCAGGCGTCCGGGTCAGAGTAAGATTACTACTCCTCGTAAAGAAACTGATACTTGTGAAATTGTTTCAGGAGTATTTCAGGGCAAAACCCTAGGCACACCAATTATGATTATGGTGCGCAATAAAGACACTAGGCCCCAAGACTATAGCGAGATGCAAAAGACGTATCGGCCTTCCCATGCTGATGCTACCTATGATGCTAAGTATGGCATTCGGAACTGGCAGGGGGGAGGACGTTCTTCAGCCCGGGAAACCATCGGGCGAGTGGCAGCGGGTGCGATCGCAAAAAAAATTCTCCAGCAAGCTGCTGGTGTAGAAATCATTGGCTACGTCAAGCGTATCAAAACCTTAGAAGGTATCGTAGACTCCAACACCGTTACTCAAGACCAGGTAGAAAGTAATATTGTTCGTTGCCCTGATTCAGAATGTGCTGAACGGATGATTGAACTGATTGAAGAAACTGGACGTAGCGGTGATTCCGTTGGGGGTGTAGTAGAATGTGTGGCTCGCCATATACCCAAAGGCTTGGGAGAGCCAGTCTTTGATAAGCTAGAAGCGGATTTAGCCAAAGGGGTGATGTCCCTACCAGCTAGTAAAGGTTTCGAGATTGGCTCTGGCTTTGGGGGCACTCTACTTACCGGCAGTGAGCATAATGATGAATTTTACACAGACGAAACCGGTGGAGTGCGCACTGTTACAAATCGCTCCGGTGGCATTCAAGGTGGCATTAGTAATGGCGAGACTATTATTATTAGAGTAGCGTTTAAACCCACTGCTACCATCCGCAAAGAACAACGTACTGTCACCACTACTGGTGAAGAAACCATTCTAGCTGCTAAAGGACGTCACGACCCTTGTGTTTTACCCAGGGCCGTACCTATGGTAGAAGCAATGGTTGCTTTGGTATTGTGCGATCACCTGTTGCGTCATCAGGGTCAGTGCGGTACTTTGAAGCATTAACTTACCAATGAAGATAAGCACTTCCTCCGAGTTTTCGGTTAAATTTTGGGGAGTCCGAGGCAGTATACCTAGCCCTGGACAGGACACAATTCAATATGGCGGCAATACGTCTTGTGTAGAGATGCAAGTGGCTGGGTTACGCCTGATTTTCGATGGTGGTACTGGCTTGCGGTTGCTGGGAAAAAGCCTTAAGCAGCAGTTACCCATTGAAGCTTATTGGTTTTTTACTCACTACCACTGGGATCATATTCAAGGCGTGCCATTTTTCATTCCAGTCTTTGTGGAAGGGAACATTTTACATATTTATGGCGCAGCTCCCCCCGGGGAGTGCATGGAGAAACACTTCAAGGAGCGGGTCTTACACTTGAATGCTCCAGTTCCTACTAACAAAGTCAAGGCAGATTTGAAGTTCTATGACTTAGAAGCAGGTCATAACACTATCACCATAAAAGATATTACCATAGAAACTGCTCCTTTAAATCATCCTAATGGTGCTATTGGCTATCGCGTAACCTGGCAAGGGCATTCCGTGTGCTACTGCACCGATACAGAACATTTTCCCGACCGCCTTGATCAAAATGTGGTGTATCTAGCCCGTGATGCTGATATGTTAATCTACGATGCTATGTATACCGATGAAGAATACCACAACCCCAAATCTCCCAAAGTAGGTTGGGGACATTCCACCTGGCAGGAAGGGGTGAAGCTCGCAGAAGCTGCTGGTGTTAAGAAACTGGCTATCTTCCACCACGAACCCAATCACTGTGATGATTTTCTCGACAACCTAGCAGTGGAAGTCAAAGAAGTGTTTGATCGCGCGTTTATAGTCAAAGAAGGGATGATTGTTAGGGTAAAGTAATGGTGAAGGGTGTAGGTTGAAGGTTGAAGGTTGAAGGTTGAAGGTTGAAGGTTGAAGGTTGAAGGTTTTTCGCCTTTGGCCTTCGGTGAAGGGTAGGTTGTTTCGGTAGCGTGGCCGAAAAGCCAAGGTTGAGTGTTGATAATATGTTTATAGTCAACATTATTATTGATGATTAGACCTCTCCCCACCTAAATTCTTAACCCTTCACCCTGCGTCGATACCCTGTGATCTCAATCCAAGTCCAGACTTTCCAATTCCGACTGGAAGTCTGCTACAAAGGCTTCAGTATCATCCAATTTCATATCGTTCAAAGCTTCCCACTCTGCATCGGTATAGTTGGCATCGCTCCCAATAACATCCATGGTCCAAGAGTAAATGTTGCTAGGATCTTCGAGAAGTTCTACAGCAAATTCACGGGCACTTTTGCTGATACTCGGATCTGCCTTAGCTGCTAAACAAAGGTTTAACAGTTTACCCAAAGGCGTATCTGGGGTTACTGACATCAATAAAGTCATGGTGTCTTCTAGAATCTTTTTTTTGTCTACCATGTTTGAGTACTCCTAAAATTAATTTCCGAGTCAGATATTATAGTGCTTTTATGGAAACCATTCGATCAGACTAGACATTTTTTTTATCCCATTTATGCTACATCCACCTATTCCCTGTTCAACACATCTATCGGCAAAGCATAGATGCCCAAATGGTTAGCAATTGCCCGTTGGCGCGTAGGAATACGGGTCTGAATCGGTGAATTTAATACTCTTAGCTTATTTGTATTATTTGCTACTACCAGAGTGGTGGAACCACCCCCATCCAAATTGAGGGCGCTATCGGCTCCTAATTCTTGAATAATACTAGTTAATTCAGCCAAAGTAACCCCTTCACTGTAAAAGCGCTGGCGACCATCAACAATAATTAACCACAAAGTTTTGCCTGATTTATCAATAGCCACAGCAGTGCGGGGATACAATAGTTTTTCATCTGTACTATCTCCCAATACTGCTGGCTTCCCTTCCTTTAGTAAAATTTCTCTACCCGCCAATCCCTCAGATGTGCCTAGAGGGCAACGGTTTTGATAGATTTGAACTTGGAGAAGCTTTGAAATACACAGCACTGAATAATTTTTTGATTTTGGAGGAGCATAGGATTTCCCCTCAGAGATAACTTGCCCTTCTACTTTGACCGGATCACCAGATTTAGGATAGGAGTTAGGTGGATACTCCCGAAAAGGATAAAAGAAACTACCGTTGATAGCTAATTGTAAGTTAAACTCCCGCACAAATTCCGAAGTAGTCCGGGCAGCAAATTCATTTTTATCGACTTTATTTCCTGGTGTTACTAACAGTTTAATTCCTGGTGCGGTTAGGTCTATGGTAACAGTATGTACCATCAGCGGACGGGGAGATTTGCGAGTATCTCTTTGATACAAAATGCCTGGGAAAAGTTGTTGCTGCTTGTCGGTAGGAAGTGGACGCTTGAGCAGCAATCCGCCATAGATCAAAAGTGGCACGCTCACAATGCTCACAATACTGATGCTGGTGGTAAGCAGAATTCGCTTAACTCTAGTTATATTTAATTTTTTCATGCTCTAAGCTATACCAAAGGGAACAGGGAACAGGGAACAGGGAACAAAAATTATCACAATTCATTTAGGATTGGTATATTGTGCATTTAAACTGTATTATATTAATGGGGTTTATTAACTACTATCTTTTGGTATAAAATAGCTATAAAAATCATCAATTAATGGTGATATTTTTTTTATATTCCCTACTCCCTACTCCCTACTCCCTACTCCCTATTCCCTACTCCCTACTCCCTGTTATCTACCGGCAAAGCATAGATGCCCAGATGGTTAGCAACTGGACGTTGGCGGGTAGGAATACGAGTCTGAATCGGTGAATTTAATACCCGTAACTTAGTCTTATTTGCTACTACCAGAGTGGTGGAACCACCCCCATCCAAATTTAGGGCGCTATCGGCTCCTAATTCTTGAATAATAGTAGTCAACTCAGCCAAACTAACTCCTTCGCTGTAAAACCGTTGGCGACCATCAACAATAATTAACCACAAAGTTTTGCCTGATTTATCAATAGCGACAGCAGTGCGGGGAGAGAATAGGTTCTCACCTCCACGACCTCCCAATACTGCTGGCTTTCCTTCTTTTAGTAAAATTTCTCTACCGGCTAGTCCCTCAGATGTACCTATAGGACAACGGTTTTGATAAATTTGAGCGCGGATAAACTTTGAAATACAAAGCACTGAGGAAGTTGCTTTTGGAGGAGCATAGGATTTCCCCTCAGAGATAACTTGGCCTTGTACTATGACCGGATCACTAGGTTTAGGATAGGAGTTCGGTGGATACTGGCGAAAAGGATAAAAAAAACTACCATTAATAGCTAATTGTAAGTTAAACTCCCGCACAAATTCCGAAGTAGTCCGGGCAGCAAATTCATTTTTATCGACTTTATTTCCTGGTGTTACTAACAGTTTAATTCCTGGTGCGGTTAGGTCTATGGTAACAGTATGTACCATCAGCGGACGGGGTGAGTTGCGAGCATCTCTTTGATATACGATGCCTTGGAACAGTTGTTGCTGCTTGTCGGTGGGAAGCGGACGCTTGACCAGCAATCCGCCATAGATCAACAGTGGCACGCTCACAATACTGATGCTGGTGGTAAGCAGAATTCGCTTCAGTCTAGTTATAAATATTTTTTTCATGGTATAATTAAGGGTTAGCCTTTATATATAAGACCAATCCACCAACTTAACCTACTCCCCTGTCAATGGCAAATTGTCGTGACATTGGTTTAATTGCTGACTTACCTTGGTCGTGTAGGTATCTACCAGATCAGAAATCGACTATGACAGAATCAATTCGCTTCCTCATGTGTCCCCCTGACCACTACGATGTGGATTATGTGATTAATCCCTGGATGGAGGGAAATATTCACAAGTCATCGAGGGATCGCGCTGTAGAACAGTGGCAAAAACTGCACTATGTCATCAAAGAGCATGCCCTAGTCGATTTAGTTTCTCCTCAATCCGGTTGGCCAGATATGGTATTTACAGCCAATGCTGGATTAGTCTTGGGCAAGAATGTAGTGCTTAGCCGCTTCCTCCACAAAGAGCGCCAGGGAGAAGAACCTTATTTCAAGCAATGGTTTAATGACAATGGCTACACTGTCTATGAACTTCCTCAAGACTTACCCTTTGAAGGAGCTGGGGATGCTCTGCTAGACCGGGAAGGGCGTTGGCTGTGGGCTGGCTATGGCTTCCGCTCAGAACTTGATTCCCATCCATACCTTGCTAAATGGCTAGATATTGAAGTTGTGTCCCTGCGCCTAATGGATCAACGTTTCTATCACTTGGACACTTGCTTCTGTCCCCTGAGTGGTGGCTATTTACTCTACTATCCCCCAGCATTTGATGCCTATTCCAACCGCTTAATCGAAATGCGGGTAGCACCGGAAAAACGAATCGCCATAGAGGAAGCTGATGCAGTGAACTTTGCTTGCAATGCGGTCAATATTGATCAACTTGTAGTGATGAACAAAGTTAGCGATCGCTTGAAAGATCGGCTCGGTCAAGCTGGGTTTGAGGTGATTGAAACCCCCTTGACGGAATTTCTCAAAGCTGGTGGTGCTGCTAAATGCCTAACCTTACGGGTAACTGAACCAGTCCGCAGTGAAATCCATGGCAATCAACCGGTTGAAAGTCGCATTATTCGTTTGGAAGGTCATTTGCTTGATTCTGGTATCATCAGCCGTGCCTTGGATTTAATTGTAGGAGGTGGGGGTAGCTTCCAGGTACTTAACTTCGACCTAGGAACACAGCGGCAAAGCACCTCTAATGCTGAACTGAAAGTCTCTGCACCAGATCATGAGGTGATGGCAGAGATTATGACTAAGCTGATTGATCTAGGAGCTGTCACTCCTGCCCAAGAGGTGTGTGATGCTAACTTGGAACCTGTTACTCAAGCAGGGGTTGCTCCTGATGACTTTTATGTTACTACCATTTATCCGACGGAAGTACGGGTAAATTGTGAGTGGCTGAAGGTGCAACATCAACGCATGGATGGTGCGATCGCAATAACTGAAACCCCAGACGGTGTAATCGCTCGTTGTAAAGTGCTGCGGGATTTGGAAGTTGGAGAGCAGGTGATCGTGGGAGTAGAAGGAATCCGCACGGTGCGCAAAACTCAATCCCGTGAACAACGCAATCAGCAAGAATTTAGTTTTATGGCATCTGGGGTCTCTAGTGAGCGCCGGGTAGAATTAGTAGTCGAACAAATTGCTTGGGAGCTGCGCCAAATCCGGGACCAAGGGGGCAGAGTAGTAGTGACAGCAGGACCTGTGGTAATTCACACTGGCGGTAGTGAACATTTATCCCGTTTGATTCGACAAGGGTATGTTCAGGCGCTGTTAGGGGGAAATGCGATCGCAGTTCATGACATCGAGCAATCCCTGATGGGAACCTCTTTGGGTGTGGATATGAAACGAGGAGTAGTTGTCCATGGTGGACACCGACACCATCTCAAGGTAATCAATACTATCCGTCGCTGCGGTAGTATTGCCCAAGCTGTAGAACAGGGTGTATTAACTAAAGGGGTGATGTATGAATGCGTCCGCAATAACGTACCATTTGTCCTAGCTGGTTCCATCCGAGATGATGGTCCTCTGCCAGATACCCAGATGGATTTGATTAAAGCACAGCAAGACTATGCCAAGTTATTGGAAGGGACAGATATGATCTTGATGCTGTCTACTATGCTCCATTCTATTGGCGTCGGGAATATGACTCCAGCCGGAGTGAAGATGGTCTGTGTGGATATTAACCCCGCCGTAGTGACAAAATTAAGCGATCGCGGTTCAGTAGAATCTGTTGGTGTTGTTACTGATGTCGGTTTATTCCTTAGCTTGTTAGTGCAACAGTTAGATAAGTTAACCAGTCCTTATCTAGTCAAGTAATTAGTTTAACTGTTGAAGAATTAAGAATTAAGAATTAAGAATTAAGAATTCTACATTCTACATTCTACATTCTTAATTCTTCATTTATTACTAAATTATTAACTTGCTTTATAATCCATAGTTTCATTGTCACTAGGAACCAAAACCCAGTCTGAGAGTCTTAGTTTCTGATAGGTTGCCCAGCCTTTAGAACCGCCAGGTACTGGATAATCTGGGACAGCATATTGGGGAAAAGCTGTGTACGGACGCCAAGCCTCATAAGGGGAAGTCCGCAAGTGCAACATTTTTGGTTCATTGCTACCAAAGCTCGATAACCAGCACATTTGTTTTACCATGGGATACTCCTTGATTGTGAATTAAAGCTAGAGAGCCTTGGTTAACTGACCCTGTGAACAGTAAGTAGGTGATAAATTACTCTGAATTGCTGAGTTACTGAATTCATCGATAATTTAGCAATTCAGTTTAAATGTATTTATAGCTACCTACATGATGCACTTAATAATGTTATTGTGTCTCAGTCGCCTTGACTCTAACTGCTTTGTTTATTGTTTCTTCAGTAATTTAGCTGTGGATTCCGGATAATTGGGTTAAGCTAATCAGAATTTAATTGGCAAATTTACCGTATGAGGCAAAAGTAAGCATTTAGCGGTCAGCGGTCAGCGGTCAGCCGTCAGCGGTCAGCCGTCAGCTATCATGCTTAACATAAACCCAGGGTAGCTGCGCCGATTCGCAATAAATTAAACGAATGTTTACCTATGCAAGCTGATAGCTGATAGCTGATAGCTGATAGCACCTCAAGTAGCGTGCGCATAGCGCATAAGCTTACTTTCATCCCTTGCCCCCTGAGCTTACTCACTCCAAGGTGGAGGATTTCCGATTAAACTGTGCTTAACGAAATTCCTGAAATGAATTTCACGAATTGACATCTGTCTATAGAGCTCGCACAGAAGATTCTTGGCTTGTTCAAGGTCGAGATTTTGAATTTGCGTCTCAAAAACTTTAAGATTGAACTCCTGTTCTAGGGAAAATTCTATTGGTTGATGTTTTTCCATGATGATCTGACTCCTATAAATTTCCAGAAATTACCGATTGGTTAGAACCTTTTATAAAGTTAATTAGGAGTGGGTAACTTTACTCCTTAATTACTTATCACCTTGAGTTGGGATTTTTATGCAAGGATTACTATAAATAGGCTTTATACTAGTTATGATAGGCAAAGTTTAGGAGACTTTACAGTACCCTTGCGGGTACTTTGTATCCCACCCACACCTATCCTTGTTTTTAGGGAGCAGCGAGCAGGGAGGAGCGAGCAGGGAGCAGGTAAGTCGGAAGTGGGAAAACAATCCTGTGTACCTGAGGTGCGACCCGCAGTATGATCGATCGGAGATATATTCAAGGTAAATTTATGCCAGTTCTAGAAGCTAAAACCTATGTAGAGTATCGAGACCATGGTTACTGGATTGCAGGCACACGAATTTCTCTCGACTCCGTTGTGTATAATTTCCGCAACGGATTATCACCAGAAAGTATTGTTCAATCTTTCCCACTGTTGACCCTTGAACAAGTTTACGGAGCGATCGCTTTCTACTTAGCTAATCGTGATCAGATTGATACTTACCTCGCTGTGGAAGAGGAAGAGTTTGATGCCATGGCTCAACCATTACAAAACACGGATCCGTCTCTGTATAACAAACTTAGGTCACGATTAGCCAAAAAACAGAGGCTAGGAGAATGAACGTCTGCTACCAAGCTGATGCTGATTTCAATCAGATAATTGTTACTGGCGTTCTACGACAAGAGCCTTCAATAGATTTCCAAACTGCTTTGGAAGCCCAGTTGCAAGGTTTAAGCGATTTAGAAGTACTTGCAAAAGCAGCACAGCAAGGACGCATTCTTGTGACCCACGACCGCAAGACAATGCCAAGGCATTTTGCCGAGTTTATTGTGAGTCGCAAAAGCGCAGGAGTTATCGTTGTGTCCAAGAAGTCGGCGATTGAAGTTGTTATTGAGGAGTTGGTTTTAATTGGGTTAGCATCAAGTGCTGAAGAATGGATCAACAGAATTGCTAAGATTCCTCTTTGAGCTCAAGGTATAGTAGACCTATGCGCAAAAGTAGTTTTCTAATAGTGTTCTTGATGCAAAGCGCGAGTGGGGGAAACCCCCGCAGGTCGGCGCTGCCTTCTCAAGACCTTAATGGTGCGTTTGACCCGTAATTAAATTCGCCACGGGTCGCACCTCTGCATCGCTTTGCGTCAATTATTGTCCACTGTTCCCTGTTCCCTGTTCCCTGTTCCCTGTTCCCTATTCCACAAAGCGTGCATTACTCCACAGTAGCCAACCATTCAGTAATCCCATCTGCGATCGCATTAGCCAATTGCCTTTGTTCTTGGGGATTGCTAATCCATTCAAATTCCACCGGATTAATCATAAATCCCAATTCCAATAGCACCGAAGGAGCTTTGTGAGGACGGGTTAGGGCGAGATTATTCCAAAATACTCCGTAGGATGGACGTCGGAGTTTTTGGACTAAATAATTATGCAAAAACACTGATAAATCGTGGGCTTGGGTATGATACCAAAACATTCCGATCCCAGCAGTATTAATAGCATCACCATAATCTGGTAGCGCATTGTAATGGATAGAAAGGGCAATCGTTGGTTCTAGTTCGTGAATCATATCCATGCGGTCTCGTAATGACACATCCTTATCAGTTTCCCGTGTCATATATACCGTTGCTCCCCGTTGTACCAATTCCTTTTGCAACAGTTTCGAGACTACTAAATTAACATCCTTTTCTGGATACCCATTCGGTCCGCTCGCTCCTGTTTCGGCTCCCCCATGTCCGGGATCGAGCAGTATCTTAATTCCTGCTAACTGCTGAGTCGATACACCCAGTCTGCTTCTACTGCTCAAGTTTGGTGGATGTCTTAGAGACAGAATTAGAGTAGTGCCTTCATACCTTAAGTCATACCCCCACTGCTGCTCAGATTTGAGTCTAAAATTATACTGCACCCGGTCTGGAGTAACTTGGTACCAGTCTAGGCGCTTAATCACTGGGTCATCATTCAAGAAAATCGTATCCGTTTGAGCCGTTAGATTATGTAGCGTTAAAGTAAAGGTTTTATCGGACTGCTGCACACTCACTGGTACTGGTATCTCTAGGGGAAAGAGAATTTCTGTTGCTCCAGGTACCTGTCGGGAGGTGATACTGCGAATAATAGACTTCGGCGGAGTTGCACCAGAAATTACCTTGGTTTCCTTCTGGCGAATCCAAGCACCATAATCAAGACGTAACCAGTCTCCTTGTTTACCAGTAACTGCTGCTCTAGTTCCCTTTGGTAAAGGCGTTAAGCGAGAATAGTTAGTACTCGGTCCAGTGCGGGCAACCCCAGCCTCTTCTATTACCTCTATTACCTCTAAGCGGTTAGGAGATAAAATTTCCACTGTACCTGTACCCCGCTGACTGACTCTCTCGCCATTGAGATTTAGTTGAAACACAGGGTTGCCAAAATTACCAGCTTGTGAAATTTCGGCACATCCCTGGTAGTTATTAATAGCTGCACGAGGTGTAGGTTGGTTTTGACCAGTCAATACGGCAAAATTAGACGGAAGTTGGACATCTTGGGATTGAGGGAGTAAGGAAATCCGTTGATTGCCCAGGGTCACAGAAACCCTAGCACGAGGGGATGCGATCGCACCAAAACAAATCTGTTCTCCAGGTAATCTAGCAATATCTGCTGCTGGGGTCAGGGAATCTTTGGAAAATCCCAAACCTTGTGGTAACTGTGGTTCAGTAGACAGCCTGGTTACGTTAACTTGAATTTTCTGGTTTAGATAGCGCAAGGTAAACCGATTTTCTCCCAGCTGCAAAGGGAAACTAGGAGCAAAATTCCCACTTTGGCTACGGGGGATAGGTCTACCATTGACCAATACCTCTGAAGTAGGGGCTGCAGTACCAATCAAGAAAATTTTCTCTGCAGTAGTTTTATGCTCACGGGGGGGATAGGCCAGGAAAAGGGGTTGCTCAGCCGAAACAGGTAAAACAGGTAATGTAATCACAGAAGCTAGTATTGCCCAACTCAGGATTTTTTGCATGCTTTCTCGTCAACAGCAGGATAGGTTACCAGTAATTAGCCCAATCTTACCAGGACTATCCCAATCTGATTTAACCTGAGCTCGATATCAGCAACTATTGTCCCATTGAGTCGTGTCTGGTCAGAGACTGTCTAATCTCTAGTGAGAGTAATTGATTTTCCAGGAATTTTTAACCAGAATTTGCGAAATAATCCACCAATTCTTCTTTATACTCCCACTAACCTTGCTCAATTATTCTTTGGGGAGATGACTAGGGTAAACCTATGTTATTTTGAAGTGCCTATAGGTGCGCTTTCCGCATCTAATTATTAAATTCGCCACGGGTCGCACCTCTGGATATAAGATTGATAATATAAGTATTTTTGCTTATTAATTGTTAAATCTTTGTTAGGTGTTAAATCTTTCTTAGGTGCGCTTTCCGCATCTAATTATTAAATTCGCCACGGTTCGCACCTCTGCATCGCTTCTGAGTAAGGTTTCTATAATTTAGCTCCGTTTGCCCTGGGGGGATTAGAGTCTCTGGTGCTAGTCATCCATTGATTTAATGCTAAAACTCTATCGATTAACCAAAACTCTAAACAGTTTCACCTCTGGCAGTGTAAAATTCTAGTGTAAAATTCTATGGCATCTTATATAGCAATTATTGCTATAAGCAACTCTAGCTTCCATATACTTTAGTGTTGCCCAGGTAAATCTCGGTTTCTATATTTGGATGGCTCTACCCCTTAGATTTTCCTATACCATCATGGTAGGAATTCCAAGTGATATGGAAAGAATCAATTAGATGTGGGCCACTTTGCAAGTATTATTCTTTCACTAAATTACCCACTCATGCAATTTGTTAATGGTTTACATTTCCGTAATTTGCGCGGTGATGTCTTTGGCGGCCTGACTGCTGCCATTGTTGCACTACCATTAGCCCTAGCCTTTGGAGTATCCTCCGGTGCTGGGGCAATTCATGGTCTTTACGGCGCTATTTTTGTTGGTCTGTTTGCCGCTCTGTTTGGCGGTACTCCCTCTCAGATTTCTGGTCCCACTGGCCCGATGACCGTAGTGATGACAACGGTGTTTACGGCGCTAGTTGCTAAAAACCCAGAGAATGGTCTAGCCATGGCATTTACTGTTGTCATGCTAGGGGGGATATTTCAAATCTTATTTGGGGTGTTGCGGCTGGGTAAATATATTACCCTGATGCCCTACACAGTTATATCTGGCTTTATGTCAGGGATTGGTGTGATCATTCTGTTGTTACAGATTGGTCCATTTTTCGGGCATCCTAGTTCTGGGAATGTGGTGGAATCTGTCAGCAATTTTCCTACCTTTGTGGCTAATCCCCATTTTGCCGCTACCGGTCTAGCAATCCTGACTCTGGTGATTATGTTTGGATCACCTAGGAAGCTGAGTCGATTAATTCCATCCCCCTTGCTAGCACTGATAGTCTGTACGTTGATATCGGTTGTCTTTTTCCCAGACCTGCCAGACAGCGAGCTCAGACGGATTGGAGACATCCCCACAGGCTTACCCAAGCTATATTTGCCAGTCTTTAAGTTCAGTCAAATCAAAGACATGCTTGGCTATGGTCTAATGTTAGCCACCTTGGGAGCTATCGACTCTCTGTTAACGTCCATGGTTGCTGATAATATTACCCGTACCCAGCACGACTCTGACCGGGAATTAATTGGTCAGGGTATCGGTAATACGATTGCTGGCTTGTTTGGTGGGCTCCCTGGTGCTGGTGCTACCATGCGGACGGTAATCAATGTTAAGGCTGGTGGTCAAACCCCCCTTTCAGGCATGATTCATGCCCTAGTGCTGCTGGTGATTGTTGTGGGGGCGGGAAGCCTCACTGAAAGTATTCCCCATGCTGTCCTGGCGGGCATCTTGATTAAAGTAGGAATCGATATTATTGACTGGAGCTTCCTAAAACGAGCCCATCAAGTCTCCCTCAAGGCAGCAGCATTAATGTATTTAGTGTTATTCATGACTGTATTTGTTGACCTAATTACAGCCGTTGCCGTTGGGGTGTTCATTGCCAACCTGTTGACTGTCAAAAACCTCAGTGAGCTACAAATTAATCAAATCAAGGAAATTACTGCTCCTGATGATGGTGAAAATAGTTTGAGCTATGAAGAAAAACAACTTCTGAAACAAGCTCGTGGTCGAATTTTCCTATTCCGTCTCGGCGGACCAATGAGCTTTGGTGCAGCCAAGGGTATCTCTCAGCGGATGGGGATGGTAGAAAAGTATGATGTCCTGATTTTAGATCTCAGCGATGTTCCCTTGTTGGGAGTGACCGCTTCTTTAGCGATAGAGACTATGGTTAAGGAGGCTCGTGACAAACGTCGTGATGTGTTTATCGTAGGTGCGACTGGTAGGGTTAATCAAAGGCTGGAAAAGTTGAAAATCCTGCAACTATTACCAGAAAGAAACCGAGTTAGCGATCGCATCGAGGCATTAGAGCAAGCAACTGCCTTGATTACGGGAGAGCAATCACATATCAATAGTGCTTTAGCCCAGGAAAATCCCATAGGGTTGAATAGCACTGTTGCTAATCTAGACCAAACTAAAAAATAAGTTAGTTTGGTTCTTTGTCAGAATGTAGAATTCTTAATTCTTAATTCTTAATTCTTAATTCTTAATTCTTAATTCTTAATTCTACATTCTTAATTCTACATTCTTAATTCTTAATTATTAATTCTGGTTAATCTTCTAAAATCTTAGTCGGCAACCCATCTATACTCTCAATATTTTTGGCTTGCCAATACTCGTGAATTCCCTTTTCTCCCTTGTTATTGGCCCACTTGAGCAGAGTTTCCCTCTCTGCTTTTAAGTCATACAAAGGTACACCATAACCACAGGAGGTTTGGGCAGATTCTACATTTAATACAATAATCTGCCTTTCTCCTGGTAGGCTATTGAATAGGGAGTAAAATTTTCCCCATTCATTATCCCTAGGTCGAATTACCTGACCGTGACCATAAAGGCGGAGAATTAATGGCTTTTCAGTGAAGCTACAAAACATGATTGTCATTCTGCCATTTTCCAGCAAATGAGCCGATGTCTCGTTACCGCTACCGGTTAAATCTAGATAAGCCACTGTTTTACTATCAATACACCGAAAGGTATTAATACCTTTGGGGGATAGGTTAATACGACCTTGATGGGGAGCTGTGGCTGTAAAAAATATCTTTTGCTCCTCAATAAACTCTCTTAAATCTTGATTGATTTCTGAGTAAAACTTAGCCATAGATTACACCAGATTACTCTAGGACTATTGTACCATAAAAATAACCAAAATAATAGCAAAGGAAGTAGGGAGTAGGGAGTAGGGAGTAGGGAGTAGGGAGTAGGGAGTAGGGAATAGGGCATCAAAAATTATTAAAATTCCTACACGAATTGCTCAATAACCAATACAATAACCTCAAAAAACACGTTCGCGTAGCGTGGCCTACGGCCAATCGCGTAGCGGCTCTGAAAGAGCATCGCAGTTATCTGATAGCTGATAGCTGTAAGATAACTGCTGAACTATCTATAATAAGTTATCTGCAAATAACTATAAATTAAATTTTATTACCCCGATTCCCGACTCCCGACTCCCGACTACCGACTCCCGATTCCCGATTCCCGATTCCCGACTCCCTATTCCCTATTCCCTGTTCCCTCTTCCCTTTGGTATATTAACCTTGACACCTTTCGAGTCAAGCCAGTGTCTAACGAAATAGACGATATTCAGCCTGAGCAACACAACAGTTCTGACGCTCAACTGTCCCCACAACAAGAGGGGCAACGACTAAAAGAATTAGCACTAGTCTTTTTTAAATTGGGGACAATTGCCTTTGGTGGCCCAGCTGCTCACATTGCCATGATGGATGATGAAGTAGTAAAGCGACGACAGTGGATGAGTCATGAGAAGCTACTGGATCTACTGGGCGTTACCAATCTTCTTCCAGGCCCTAACTCTACAGAATTAGCGATTCACATCGGTTATGAGCGAGCAGGATGGCGAGGGCTGTTTGTTGCTGGTTCTTGTTTTATCTTGCCAGCAATGGTGATTGTCTGGATAATGGCAGCAATTTATGCCCGTTACCAGAGTGTGCCCCAGGTAGAGTGGCTCCTTTATGGTATCAAACCAGTTATCATCGCCATTGTTTTACAAGCGTTATGGAAGTTGGGGAAAAAAGCAGCAAAAGATATTCCCACTACAGTAGCAGGAATTGCAGCTACTATCGCTTTCTTCTTAGGCACCCATGAAATTCTGTTACTGCTGTTGGTCGGAGCTGCGGTAATGCTAGTCAAAACCCTGTGGCGTAGAGGAAATAACATCACAGGTGCTTTACTTGTGCCTTTCTCTAGTCTTTTAGCCCAGACCGGTGTACCATCCGCCGCTTCTATATCTTCTGCTAGTGTCTTCCTATTCTTCCTAAAAATTGGCTCCGTTCTATATGGTAGTGGTTATGTGCTGCTGGCGTTTCTACAGCAAGATTTAGTAGAGCGTCACCAATGGCTTACTTCCCAACAACTGCTTGATGCGATCGCAATCGGTCAAGTCACTCCCGGTCCTGTGTTTACCACTGCTACCTTCATTGGCTATCTCCTGAATGGAAATGTTGGCGCAATCGCTGCCACCGTTGGAATCTTCTTGCCTGCCTTTATGTTAGTGGGAATCATCAATCCTTGGGTGCCCAAGCTACGGCAATCCCCTTGGGCAAGTGGATTCCTCGACGGTGTTAATGCGGCTTCCTTAGGACTGATGACAGGAGTAACATATATTTTAGCACGTACTGCTTTAGTAGATTGGTTAACCGTTATAGTGGCAATAACTAGCGCGGTGCTGGTATTTCGATTTAAGGTAAATTCCCTATGGTTAGTGTTAATCGGGGGAATTATAGGATTTATTTCACAATTAGCCCAGTTGTCGATTGGGTTTTAGGGAATCAAGAATCGGGAGTCGGGAATCGGGAATCGGGAGTCGGGAATCGGGAATCGGGAATCGGGAATCGGGAATCGGGAAAAAGTCTAGCAATATAGCACTACCCATGAAGGTCAGGACATTGTCTTGATGCAATAGCGAGTGGGGGAAACCCCCTGTTCCCTTGCTGCATCGCTCCTAAACTCCGAAACTTATTCATAGCTTACTTCTGACTTCTGACTTCTGACTTCTGACGCTAAGCGTAGCGCTATAGCCATGGCCCTACCCGTAGCCCACCACCAATGGCTTGGCAAATCTTAATTTTTCATGAGTTTTTGAGTTCAGACTTGAGATTAGATATTTCTACCCTTGCCATACACCACTACATTCAACTACTCTTACCAATATGCCCCCAGGGGGGATATTGGTAATGATATATTAAGTTCAATAAAGATAATTAACGATAAATAACAAAATTTTGTTTAAAAATACTTGGTTTTCTCATCTAGGCCTAAGGAATTCCCATCAGTCAGGGCAACTACTTCTATCTATCCCCCCTAGGGGAGTTAGTAATCCTCAAGGATGGCTATTATTTGCTGCCGCCTCCTTCCTGGTTTCTGTGCCAGTGTTCTTCCAAGCTCCCCTAGTGCGGCTTTTGCCACTGTTGAGTTTAGCCATCACCCTAGCTTGGGTGTGGCTGGGTGTAAAACTGCTCCAACGTCCATCAACCCAAGTCTGGGGTGACTTGCTGTTGGGATTTAGCTGGAGTTGGCTGGCTGGTTCATTATATTGGGGTTGGTTGCGCACTGAACCTCTATGGCATTTACCGGTAGAGGCGATTGGTCTACCATTTGCTCTGTGGGGATTGTGGCGGGGTTGGGGAAAGGTAGGAAATCTGTTTTACTTGGGTTCGTTATTCGGTACAGCCATGACCGACATCTATTTCTACTTGACCCATCTAATTCCCTACTGGCGTCAGGTGATGGTAGTAGAGCCAGTACTGGCAAAACCAATCTTTCAAAATGCGATCGCACAAGTCCAAACCCCTTGGGGAATTAGCTGGGCAGTGGTTTTGGTTGCTACGCTAGGAATAGTTGGTCTTTGGTCATTGACAAAAGAACAGCCTCATTGGTGGACGTTTAGTGGAGCGGTGTTGAGTACAATCGTGGTAGATAGTCTTTTTTGGTTGGCAGCTAACCTAGCATGATGACTCCAGACACTGACCCTAAAGGGTACAGTGTGGGCTTCTTCGGAAGCCTTCGTCATTTATTTATTTATATTTAGTGATTTATATATTTATATTAGGTTAGGTTAGTTTTGAGCGTTGTCATTCCGAAATGACTTGATCATCCTTTGAATCCATCTACTAGGGTCAGCTTCTGAGTCTTGCTGGGTCTTTGACAGCAGCAAACTCAAGCTCGATTAGCAGTAATTGGTTAGTAACTTATGGCTGCTATTGTTTCTCCAACTTCTGCGCTATCCTTCCCTGATCAGGGGAAATCTTGGAAAATTGATGCAATGATCAACGTCTCAATTAACCCTGTTGTTGCTCCTATATCTGTGGTGACTTTGCGATCCACCCCTTACCTACTTATGCCTACCGGCTCTGACGATCAGTATATGCCATTAGTTGGTAGTAATTGCTGGACCGTCGGTCGTAGTTATGATAACAATTTTGTACTTTCAGATCGCTGGATTTCCAGAAACCATGCGATGTTGCAGTGTACCGAAAACGGTGATTTCTATCTTATTGATTTAGGCAGCCGTAACGGTACATTTGTCAATGGACGCAGAGTCAGTATTCCGGTGACCTTGCGCAATGGCGATCATCTTACCTTTGGTCAGACAGAATTGGAGTTTTATTGCCCACCCAAGGCTCATAAAACTGAACCATCCGAACCTATACATAAAGATACCCAAACCTCAATATTGCACGTGCGCCGCCTGATTTCTGTGATGGTGGTGGACATCCGGAACTTCACCGTACTCACCCACCAGTTAGATGAAACCACCCTCTCAGTGGCAATTGGCAGCTGGTTCCGGGAGTCTGGAGAAATTCTGAAAAGGTGTGGCAGTTGGGTAGATAAATATATCGGTGACGCAATTATGGCGATTTGGTTTCATGGCTCTAAAGGGGTCAGTGATGAAGAAGCCATGAGTATTTTGCAAGCGGTCAATGACCTGAACAAAATGACTAACAATCTGTCTAAGGAGTATCCTCTGCCCTTCCCACTCCGAATTGGTACTGGAATCAACACCGGTTATGCTATTGTTGGTAACACTACTGGTAGTGGCGATCGCCCAGAATACACTGCGGTTGGGGATACTGTAATTGCCGCTTTTCGCCTCGAATCTGCCACCAAGGAACTTGGTTTAGATATTGCCCTAGGGGAGGATACATACCGCTACCTTTCCAAAATCCGAAAGTCTGAGCTTAAGTTCAAGCAACACACTGTCAATCTCAAAGGTTATGATACTTCCACTATTACCTACGCTGGAACCTATGAAAAATTAGATAATTTCTTGCGAGTTAACTCTACTCTACCAAGTGTTGAATAAGCTTTATTAAAAAGTATCACTCATTATTAGGAATTCAAAATTCAAAATTAAAAATTCAAAACCCAAGATTCAACTTTCAACGTTCAAACAACTAACCTTTAACTTTCAACAACCTTAAACTTAATATGTTGCAATTAACTAATCTTCAATGCCTAACTATTAAAATTTGAACTGAGCACCTGCTTCGACTCTAGCATCAAATCCCTCGTCACCTGTACCTAGTTTAGCGTCTATAAATAAACCATTATCTGAATGGTACTTCAAGATAGCGCCATAGTTAAAGCCTGACACTCGACTGTCAAGCCCCACATTGGTAGTGGTGAAATTTCTGACAAAAGCGCCTAGAGAAAAATTCTCGATCACTCGTTGTGAAAGCTCTACATCATAAAACACCTTTCTACCTATCTCTAGATTAAGGTTGGATTTTAAACCGCCGACAGTTCCTAAGTCTCCAGTAACATATCCGACAACTTCCCCTTGACTATTTTCTGGCATAAAAGCATTCAGACCTTCTGGAGTATAGAGAATAGCAGGAGTAACTGAATACCCTACGCTTTTTCCCTGACGTGAAAAGGAATAAGCGGCTGTGATTTGGAAAGGATTCAATCGATTCGCAGAACTATTCCAATTAATACTAAAAAATGGCACGTGAGTGATGATGGCGATTGGTTTATTGCTTGAGTCAACCGCTACATGTCGATTAATCCAATTTACCTGAGCGTGGCTATAGACTCCCACAGTCGGTTCTTTGGTAAATCCATTATCGTCGGAAACATCTGAAGGATTGTTTTCTCCAACCCCTGGTGCTGAATTAGGAGCCAGATTAAACCAACCTCCTAAGCTGACACCATAGTTAAAATTTTCCGATGTACCAGCTACTAATACTTCTATAGTCGGTAGAGATACATAACCAGCAAAGGTTTTGTCTCGAATACTTCGTTGAGAAGTCTGGGTGAGTGTAATCCGATCAAATGCAATATCAAATGCTCGGCCACTGTTGATTGGTACAACAGTATTATCAAAAGACCTAAATTGTTGCACAAATTGTCTGCCATCAGGACTAGTCAAAATAACGTCTACCGCTGATGATTGGTTACTAGGAGTAATCGCAGTATTATTCAAAGGAACTACTCCAGCAATAAAACCCAATGGACCAAAATCTTGGTTAGATAGTCTTAGTTCAGAAAAAGACGTCTCTCCTTGATCCCAATCACTTATATCTCTTTGAATAAAATCAATAGCTCGCTGATGATTCCCTGTTCTCAGTTGGACTATCCTAGAGTGGTTAGGGCTAATTTTACTAGGAAACGTCACCCTACCCGATACCTGATTGAGGCGACTAGAGCGATTAGTATTAGCTAAGGTTTGATTAAGTCTTTGATTGATTTGACGTCGCTGTTGGGGAGTAGCTTTAGTCTGTAACCGAGCAAATCCTTCATTATTGTCAAATTTTTGTCGAGCGTCTTTAATACTGTTGTCTATATTATTAAAATCAATAAATTCAAAAACTATCCCCAGTACCATTCCCAGAGTCGCATTGGCAATTTGGTTCGAATCCAGGTCGCCATCAAAGGATAGGGTTAGGGAAATACCTGGGTTGGAAAAAATACTTGAGTAACTGGCACTGATATCTACTGGGTCATACTGAATCAGGCTTCGGTTGTGAGATTTACTGATATAAAATCTGTACCAATGCTTACTGTCTTGACTATCAAGATTCAAGTCAACTTCAGTAGCTCTTTGACCAAGGGGAATCCAATGTAAAGAATTTAGATAATGAAAATCTCTTTCCTCTTCAGTTAGGAAAGGATTGACAGATAAATTCAATAAATCATTGGTCATCCCTCCCCCTGGTTGGGCAATCTTAACCCCAGGGATAGATGTGGAAGGAGCCGTGAAATTAAGACCTTCTCCTGTCAAAGGGTCTCCCCAGGTAATTCCCGCTGCTTGTAGAGCCTCTTGAGGAATTATTTCCCCTTCTTCCAATTTGACATTACCATTATCTAACAAAGGTTGTAGATTTGTGGTTGGATAACCTTGCAAAATCTGGGGAGCATTATCTGCATCTAAAAATTGGAATAAAGAGCCTCCACCGCTACTATTCAAAGTTGAGCCACTGCCAAGATTAATTACCCTATTTTCCAAAACAGTGACATTAGGATCATCAGGATCAATTCCACTATTAATGATTACTTCACCAGCCCGTATTCCTTGTGGAGTTCTCAATTCTCCAGAGATTACCCTTACTGTCAAGTCATTAACCTCAACGTCTCCAACTAACTCTTCAAAATTAGTGGGCAAAGCTGAGATAAATTGTAGCCCCCACAAGGATTGCTCTACAGTCGCTGTTTGGGTGAGTTGAGTATCCCTTGACTTTCCTTGGTAGAGAAGACCACCTTGAAATCCTTGAGTCTCTATAACAACAGTATTGCCATCAAGAACCCAGTAGAATTGATGATCTTTAGGAAAATTAGCAAAGGTAAATCTATCCAGAATGGGATTGTCGTCAGCGAATCTTAACTCTGTCTCTAGATAATTTTCGTTTTTATTTGGTCTAAATGATGTGGGCTCAAAGGTTAACTTATCGGTGGGATTAATAATCCAAGGATACTTGGTGGCACTTTGAGTTATAACATCACTGATGGGAGTTTTTTTTGAATTTTCTTGATTTTGGGTTTGTGCTGCTAAGGTGCTTGACTCTGCTTCAGGTGACCTAGATTCAGCAACCTCTGTTTCCAATACATTTAGATGATTTTCTGGCTGAGCCTCTGGCTGCTTAGAAATGATAAAGTCTTTAACCTGATCAGGATTAGACCTAAAAAAATCCGCCTCTTTGATTTCAAATTGTACGCTTTCAGAAATTTTGTAATGATTAAAATTTGTAGGAAACGTTGGTGTTTTATCAGAAAAAAATGCTATAAAAAATAAAGCTAGTGCATCCATTGTTGTCCCCTAATTGTATACAGTTGTTTCATAAAAATATTTTTTTATTAATAGTTTAATAAAACTCAATATCGTCGCTTTTTAATGGTATTGATGCTCTCGTAAATTCCTAGAATTACCTAAATTATGGATATATAAATTTTTAAATTAATGCAATTTTTTTTTACTACTCCCATATCACCTGTTTCCTGTTCCCTGCTCCCTGCTCCCTGCTCCCTGTTACCTTTGCTATTTTTATATACAAACATAAAAAATACTCCTAGCATTTCTCTACACAGAAATCCCAGGAGGCATGATCAATAAAACGTAATTGAAGAGAAAGGGTAAACGCATCTAAATTAGTCTTGACAGTAAACCATTGATGTGGATTACGGAAAACTTATGACTCTATAGCACTGTTCAATAGCTAATAGCTGAATGCTGAGTGTTGAGGCTAATAGAGGGTTTCTTAATTAAGATGCGTTTTCCCTGATTTAACAGGATGAATTTACTGTTAATTTAATCTAGAGCACCTAAGCCTTCAGTACCAGCTCCCGCACGGATTAAAGCGGCTTGATCCTCAACTACAGCAGCAGTAACAGCAGCATCGAGAGCGTCTGCAGCTGCCTCAAGGAATGCATTTGTTGAGCTACTACTGGTAGTAGCCGACACTGCCGCAGCTGTACCGCCATCTAGGGTGAGGGTATCGATAGTTGCAGTGTTTGTTCCTGCACCAGTGTATGCTGGTGTAACAACTAATGGACCAGGAAAGTGGAGAGCTTCAGGTAAAATCAGCTCACCGGAAACACTGATAGAACTCCCAGAAGCCCTTGTCTCCACGGCAGATCCGCGAATCGCTGATTCAGCATTAGCTGATGTAGCTAGTAGACCAGTTAAGCCCGCAAAAACGAGACCTGTGTTGATCAGAATTTTTCCTAGATTTAGATGCTTATTATTCATGGTTTTTCGAGCTTTGTCCCTTGATAGTTTATCCTGAACTTAGGTCATCCTTGAACCCGTTTCATAGTTATAAAGTAACTTCATGGGAAGACTATAGTAAATCCGAGAGAACACTTAACTTATCGAAATCTATAACTAGTTTGTAGTCAGTAAACTAGGGATAATACTGAATTACGTGGAAACTTGATCAGTATTTATTGACTAATCTGTTCAGAATTTAATTTGGGATATATAAGTTAATCAAAGGGAACAGGGAACAGGGAACAGAGAATAGGAAATAAACAATTTAAAGGCAGATAAGCTGTAAGCATTCAGCCGTCAGCGGTCAGCAGTCAGCTTTTCATAACTCAGATTAAACTTTTGCTTACTTGTTTGATTCAAAAGTTCCGTAGCTTCCTAATCGCCCATAAGCACATCAAGTAGCACATCAATTAGCGCATTAGCTGATGGCTGATGGCTGATAGCTGAATGCTTACGATAAGCTTATCTAGGATGTTGTTGCTTTTTTAAACTAAATAAGTTATTTTTTATCCGGATAAAACTAGAATTCAACTGTAGTTATTAGGTAACTAGTTATAGCGCTGTGAGCTTCGGATCAGGGAACAGGAATCCTCCCTCACCCCCCAGGGCTGTTTCAAAGTTGGACTCAAATGTGATTGGTGGGGAGGTGGGGAGATAGAGGGGATTAAAGCTAATAAAAAGGTATGTTTAACCTGAAAAACCCCTCTCCCCAGCACCCCAACTCCCTTTTACGCCTATTTACCTGACAATTTATTCGAGAGCAATGTTACAACCCTGACCACGTTTAGGAGATTTCGGGGTGCCTGGCGTAAGTCCTGCTTACTGTTAATTTACTCTAGAGCACCCAAGCCTTCATTACCTGCTCCGGCACGGATTAAAGCGGCTTGATCCTCAACGGTGGTAGCAGCACCTAGAGCCGTTGCAGCTTCGGCAAGGAATGCATTTGTTGAGCTACTAGTGGTAGTAGTAGAGACTGCCGCAACTCCAGTTCCATCTAGGGTGAGGTTAACGATAGTTGCAGTGCTTGTTCCAGCATCGGCGTAGGTTGGTGTAACAGTCAATGGACCAGAAAAGTGGAGAGCTTCAGGTAAAATCAGCTCACCAGAAACACTGATAGAGCTCCCAGAAGCCCGTGTCTCTACGGCAGATCCACGAATCGCTGATTCAGCGTTAGCTGATGTGGCCAGTACAGCAGTTAAGCCCGCAAAAATGAGACCTGTGTTGATGAGAGTTTTGCTTAGAGAAAGAGAGTTGTTGTTCATTGTTTTTCGAGCTTTGTGAGTTGATAGTTTATCCTGGAATTGAGTTAGTGTTTAACTCGTTTCATAGTTCTAAAGTAACCGCCTATAAAGATGGTTGTAAATTAGAAATACTACTGAAAAAAATTAACTACATAACTATTATGTAGTTATAGAAATAGAGATAATACTGAGTTAAAGTAAAAACTCATCATTATTGATTATCCGGAAAGTTTTTACTTTTCTTAAAAAATTTTATTTTCTCTGATAACAAAAAAATAAGTTATTTTTTATCCGGATAAAAATAGAGGAATCGGGAGTCGGGAATCGGGAATCGGGAATCGGGAATCGGGAGTAGGGAGCGGCGGAATAATGGGTAGACAGAGAATTTATTAGCACTTTCCGGATTTCTCCGGACTCAGTCAGTTGGTAGCTATTCTATTGGATAGCAAGATCTGGTAAGGGCATGGCGATTAAACCCATCGGTGTCAATTCCTCCGATGCCAGCACCCTAGCTGAGGATCAGGGTTACAGCGCTACGCCCAAGGCAAGAGGCAAAAGGCAAGAGGCAAAAGTTTACTAAAACAGCTTTTGCTGCTTGTATCAATGTCCTAACTTTAATGGGTAGTGCTATATTGTTTGTCTCAATTATTCTCCACTGTTCCCTGTTCCCTGTTCCCTGTTCCCGACTTCTGCAAGAAGTCTAATGACCTTCATTCCTGGAGAGCTAGTCTGTGAGTGATCGTAACGATTTAATTGAAATTTCTGGTACTGAGAACCCCTCTCGCCGTGGGGATGTCATTTTTGTCCATGGACTTGGGGGTGATGCCCGGGGTACTTGGCACCCGCAAGAACGGCGAGATGATAATAATTTTTGGCCTGCTTGGCTGGGGGAAGATTTATCAGATCTGGGAATTTGGTCTCTGGCTTATCAGGTAGAACCGTTTAGATGGAAGGGTAATTCTATGCCTCTGGTAGACCGGGCGACTAATAGTTTAGATCTACTGGATAGCTATGAGATAGGCGATCGCCCAATAATTTTCGTTACTCACAGTATGGGGGGACTGCTGGTGAAACAGATGCTGCGCAGTGCTAGGGATTTTGGCAAATGGCAAGCGATCGCATCTGGGACGAGGGGAATTGTTTTCCTGTCTACCCCTCATTCTGGTTCTGATTTGGCAAGTTGGATTAAGCACATTGGCACGATTCTACAAACCACTGTCAGTGTTGACGAATTGGAGGCGCACCATTCTCGCTTACGGGAACTGAATCTTTTGTATCGCAATGACCACCAGTTTAGCCAAATCCCGATGCTGGTTTACTGCGAAACCAGACCTACCAATGGGATTTTAGTGGTGAATCAAACCAGTGCTGACCCTGGTATTAAGAACGTTATTCCTGTGCCGATGGATGTTGACCATATCTCTATCTGCAAAGTAGAGGATAAAAAGAATCGAATCTACCGTCAGGTAAAGCGGTTTGTCAATCAGAATTTACAGCCGTTTTCAGATAAATTGACCTCACTACCTTTAGGGACAAGCCCCCTAAATCCCCCAATTCTGGGGGACTTTAACTCAATTTCCCCCCAAAGTTGGGGGGCTAGGGGGGCGAAACTTGCTGTAACATCAAACTCTCCCCAACGCTCACGGATTCCCTTTTGAACCCCTATCGGTAACCCTTGAAAATAGTCCCAATAGTCCTGCCAACTCAACTCTTGTCGTACCAAACGTAACTGCCATCCTTCCGGATCATTGGTCACCCCAGCGGTCAACCACTCAATCAACTCATCCCCACTTTCCGGAATCTTCTCAACCCAATACCCAGCATCCCGTAACCCTTTTAAAATCTCTACACAACTGGCCGGGGTATCTAATCCTACGCCATTGGCCAGCCTGCCATCTCGATTGGGGTAATTAGCTAAAATCAGAGCAACCTTTCTCTGATTCGGTAGGGTTTGCCGTAACTGTAGCCAATTCATGGCTAAATCTGCTACAAACTGAATGCGATCGCATACCGGTTCATAAACCACCACATCCGTTTCCAGAGCAGGATTCCACCGTTGCGCCGACTTAAAGGAAATCGCACGACTAATAATTCGCCCATCCACCTCCGGCAACGCCACATTCATAGCAGTATCCCTCGGCATCAATCCCTGAAACCCAGACTCCCACTGTTCCACCGTGCCACTACTTAAAATAACCTGTAACACAGGCACATCCAGCCGTTCCCACAACTCCAACTGATGTACCTCAGCATCCAACTTAGCCACCGAGAAACTAGTCGTATTCAGCAACACTGCGATCGCGTAGCGTGAGCAAAGCTCAATCGCACTACTAGAGCTATCGGGATTTTGGAAATAGCCTAACAATTCCCGTTGTACCTCTAGATCCCGTAAAGAAGAGACAAATACTGGCACCGGTTCCAAGCCCCGTTCTACCAAAGCCTGACATAACCCATCAATCGGTGCTGTATTTCCCGCTAAGTAATGGGCACGGTAGAACAGGATACCTACTTTAAGATTGCCTTTACAGCCGTTTTCAGATGAATTGACCTCACTACCTTTAGCTGCAAGCCCCCTAAATCCCCCAATTCTGGGGGACTTTACCTCAATTTCCCCCCAGCGAGGGATTGCTCGCTGGGGGGCTAGGGGGGCAAAATTTGTTGTAACATTGTCAGTAGCTTCTTCAGTTATCCCCGATTGCCATGGATAAACCCCAACCCGAGGCACAGGTTTGGGTGGTGGTGGATTATTAGTTTGCTCCAAGCATACATCTGCCACAAATTTAAGAGCGTTAGTGAAATTCTCAACACCGCCTTCTGTAAAGTAGCGCCATAATTGATTCACTATCGGAATAGTTTCTGTGGAGTGACTAGTTAAGGTAGGATCTGGTCGGTCATCTCCTGGTAAAACCAATAACCTAGCGCCAGTTTGTTCTACTGTCTCTTTCACCACTTCTAAGCCATAAGACCAGTAGGAGCGTCCCCCCAATAATCTGATAATGATAATCCGTGCTTTGGCCAAGATATCCTCAGCATAGGTATCAATGGTTAGTTGTTGCTGCAACTGCAACAGATTAGCAACTCGAATAGCTGGGAAATCTGGCGGAAGTTGGGATACCGATGCGGCTAGGGTTTGGATATCCGTGTCAGCAGCAGTCAGGAAAATAATCGGTGCTGGGGTTTGTTCGATGAAGATAACCCCTTCAGCTTCAGGGTTCCATCCTCCCGGAGTTGCGGCGATGCGATGCATAGTTTAGGGTGCGATTCGTTGATTCTAAATGAGTCTATTGGACTCAGGGAGAGATGGCAAGGCTCTAGGTGTTGTAACTCGTTAATAATCTCCAGGTTTTACCTGCCCATTGTCACCCTTTTAACATGGCTAGGGATGGTTGGGGTTTGGTGTGATTGTCAGGCACCAGGATGTTGAAGAGCGGGTGATGGTGATCGTCTCATGTCTGCTTTTGCAGCCAGGGGTCGGGGGTGACTCTCTGACTGAGTTTAATTAGCTATTGCATTGGGTTTTAATTGTTAGGTTTGTTGTTTTTCTGCATTTGATACTCCTTTGTTGCAAATAGAAAGTGGCATAGTGTTTTAGCCGAATTAACTGCTAGTCTGGCATGATGTTCCGACGGTTGATAGGATCTGGCGTGAGCATCGCTCATGTTATTTCGCAAAGTAGCCAAGCCATTAACTATCTTTGTTAGACCATTGAGAATTTCCTTTAAACACTTTGCAAGGTTTTCCTGTCCTGGAGAAAGATTAAGGTGTTTTTGAACTCTCTTATACCGTTCAGGTAAGTTTACCTTATAGTCCGATGGATTAGGATCAAACTCTTGTTCGATTGCCAACAAAACTGCCTCAACGAGAGAGCGTGCGTTAGTGATTGCACCATCAAAATCACTTTTAGCAATCTTATCGTCACATTTACTGATTTGCTCATCAATAAATTTATGTGTTACTTCCTGCGAATTTCCATAAGGATGTGATAATTCAATTTGAGAACTATCCAATTTATAAACATCCCATTTGTTGTTTTCTGAACATTGTAGTTTATAATTATCAAATTCAAGATATTTATTAAGATGTTCTACTGCCTCTTTATTCTCACTTCCTTTGTCCCAAAAATCACGAGGATCAATAGCCGCGAGCAGGATATCTTTCATGATTGGCCTATTGTTAAACTCACCTAACTTATCCTCAGCGTATTTCTTACGTGCAGGAAAACCTGGACCGTATTCATCGTTCGAACCAAATTGGTTAAAAAATTCAACCAATTGGGGACCACTTCGAGAGGGTGAACAATTTCCATCACCTGTAATGATATCACGAAGAACTAATATGGTTTCTTTTAATAATTTCACGCTTAAATCAACCTTTAAAACCTGATCACACAATTCTAAAGTACAGGTCATAGCAAGGAATATGCCACGATTGCTGCTGCCTTCGATCGCGTAGCGTGAGCAAAGCTCAATCACTATTCGCTGTGGTGAACAGTGTGGGAATCTTTCGTTATCCATTAGGCTAACAAACTCAAAGAAGGGCGGCAAGGTCTCGGACTTGTGACAACTGAATAACGGTGATAGTAAAGTTTACTCTAGCCTAGTGCTGGGGTGACAGAATTACCGCTACAGTAGCGAATGGTCACCAATTTGTAAAGCGGGGGAAAAAGGTGGTAAATGGGAGCCTAACTGGGAATCCCTATAATAATCTCCAGCTTCGACTTGCTCATTGTCACCCTGTTAACACCCCTAGGGATTGCCCGGGGTCTTGTTGGGCTTTGTCCTTCAAACCAACCTACGAATCGGCTTGATCATACCAAATTATTGAGTTATAAATTCAATTCCAGTTGTAATACCGTATTATTAGTAAATAAATTCATTGGTTGGCCTAAACACTGTGCTTGGTAAACTGCTTGAAGAAAACAGGCAACTCGATAGGCAAATTGTACAGGAACAGCGTTGCCAATCTGCTGGTGGACATGACGTTTATTTCCTCCATGAAATACCCATGAGTCTGGGAAAGTTTGAAGTCGGGCATATTCACGATTAGTAAAGCGTCGAAGACGGCTTGCACTGATACGCCATAGCTTTAAGTTAATATTTGGATTCCTTACAAATTGCCCATTGACGCGATCTTTTTCCTTTCTTTCTGCCACCACATTTCCCTGAGCCCACCCCCAAATAGTTCCAGTATCAATAGCAGGAAATGGGGCATCCAAAGATCTTATTGGATGTCCGTCAGATCCAGTTCGAGAGAATCTACATGGTACAGGGGTCTCAGTAGGATCAAATGCCTTTCCAGTCTCCTCATGAACACGGCTTTTGAACCCCCATTCAGGACAATGATTAGGAAGGGAAATGAATGGATTGGCAGCCAGATCAGCTAAATATGCTGATGCTGGTGTATCTGGCTCTGGCGTGGGCCAGTGAAAAGCTGAGGGAAATCGGTCGAAGCTGGCAATAAAAATAAATCTTCTTCTCGTTTGAGGCACTCCAAAACCAGATACTCTGAAGACATTATATTTTATGTAGTATCCAAGACTCTTGAAATGCTCTGAAATTACGTCAACAAAAGGCTTTCCACTTTTGGGTTCTTTCATTGTCCTGAGATTGAGAACATTTTCAATTACGATAAAGCGAGGCTTCTTGATCTTTGCCATTCGGACAACTTCTTGAAACAGAAAATTCCTCTCGTCATTTTCCTTTCGATTCCCGCCCAGTGAAAAGCCCTGACATGGAACGCCTGCTAAAATTACATCACTATCAGGTAAATCTCTTTCTGATAGTTCTCGAATATCAGCTTCTTCAACATCCCACTCAGGTCGATTATTACGGAGTGTTTTAACGCTCCATGTATCAATATCTGTGGAGTATAGATGTTTAAAACCAGCCATTTCAAAGCCGATATCTAAGCCACCTGCACCAGAAAAAAGACTTGTGAATGAAAGTTCCATATCAACGAAGAGTGACTGTTGGTCCTAAAGATTTTGCTGCACGAAAAACTTCAAATGTGTGTTTCTTTCCTGCGTTTGGATTATCTATATAGGAAGGTGTAAGCGTATGTTCAATCATATCAAAGTAATAACCCCTGATCAGCCTTGGAGTCTCTATACGTGTGATAGTACCCGAGTGTTTTAAATCTATACCAAATTTAAAGCCAGTTGGAGCAATCAGAGTAACTTGGCGTTCTGTGCCATCCGTAAGGGCAAATGGTGTAGGTGCAACATACATTTTTCGGTCACGAATCATAATGTCTCCATAGCTACCGAAACCTTTAAGATTCTTATTTTTATGGATATAAGAATGGTCTGCATTTAAGAAATTGCCATGACACATGACAAGATCATAGACTGGATAGTTCTTTTCCTTGGTTTTTGCTGGGTATCGTCCAAACACATAGTAAATTGTCCTCCCATTATGCAGACCTGAGGGCACTTGACTATTGCAGTCATAGTTTGCTTCCCTGCCTGGAAATCCTAATCCTTTTATCTCGAAGCCAAGGGGGAAATCAACAAGCCTGAAGTCTGGATAAGCATTTCTTGAAGGTTCATCGAAGTTCAAGGAAAGCCTTTCAAGACGAACAGCAAACCAATTTTGAAAGCTAAACTCTTTGTCCGTGGAAGAAACGCGACTTATCAACTCGCTGGCATCGATTGCGCGAACGCATTCTAAGAAAACCTTTGCTATGATTTGATCCATATTGATTTGTCTAGCCCAATGTTGCGATCGCTCTCACCTTTAGGTACACGCAACTGTAGTGCATTTGGTGCTTGACAATGGAAGCACATCCCAAAGACAAAGTCAATGTTAACACTTCTGCAAGACCATCTACTGATACTCAGCAAAGTCTAACGTTCATCGGAATCTGATTAGGAGTTTGCAAGAGAAGCAAACAACCATACTTTACTTGACTCTACTCATGATCACCCAATCGAAAATGCGGTCGCCAAACCACTTTCGGATGAAGATCATTGGTGCTGCAAATTGACCGGCAACATAGCGAGTTTTTGGTTTGCGTGCAATAACCGCCTTCGAGACAATATCGGCAATCACCTTTGAAGAAGAACCGCTACCGCTGTTGTAGGATTTTTCGGTGGCCTTGGCAACACTGTTGGCCAGTTTAGCATAGGGGCCATTTCCCGACCGCTCCAGCATTGGACCCATAAGTACATTCCCAAATGCGGTTCGGATGATACCAGGTTCAATGATCACAACATCAATATTAAAGGCAGCCAGTTCTAATCTCAGACAGTCTGACCAACCTTCGAGGGCGTGCTTAGACGCATGATACCAAGCTCCCAGGGGTGTATACATCTTGCCACCCATCGAACTAATATTAATGATCTTGCCGGAGCGAGCTTCTCGCATCTTTGGTAACAACAACTGGGTCAGTCGGGCAAGGCCGAAGATGTTGACCTCGAACTGGTAGCGGGCATCATCAATAGAGGTTTCCTCCACTGTCCCATAGCAGCCAAAACCAGCATTATTGACTAGAACATCGACCTTGCCATAAGTATCTTGAATTTCATTCACGGCAGCCTGGATACTTGCCTCATCGGTGATGTCCATACGCAGCGGGTGAGCACCCAACTCTCTAAGGTTAGCCATTTTCTCGACACTACGTGCCGCCACTACCACGGTCAGACCATCCTTCAGCAGAGATTTGGCCATTTCTTTGCCCATACCCGATGATGCCCCGGTAATAAGTGCAACTTTGGATTTACCATTTGCCATGATCTTGAAATTCCCTGTGTGTAGTGGACTCGTTAATATTAAACTGAGAAACTAGCAACCTTCACAGATTTTGTTAGTGCTACTGTCAAGCGATCGCGCTTAATACGGTCAATTTCTTTGAGAGTAAATGATGTTAAGTAACTCGTACCGCAACTAGGGCAGCTCACCATAGGTACATTTTCAATCACCAGTAGATCTTTTCCTTTCCCATAGGCTCGAGATCCGTAGCGAGTTCTAGCTTCAGGAAAACCACAAACATGGCAAACAGTAAAATCTTCAATTTCAGAGTGCATAGACTGTGATGATTATAACCTTGCCAGATGAGCCTAGCTTAACAATTACTTCCACCAACTCCGATAAATCATGAAATTATGAAATGATTGCTTAAGCAACAGCCTTTGTCACACTTTCATTACCAAATACTTAAATCCCCTGTGCCCCATGGATGGGGCACAGGGGACAGGGGTCAGAAAAAACCCCTAAGAGTGATTAGAAACCGACAGCCATCCAACCTATGGTTTCTTTTGTATGTCCTCCATCTGACAGAGCCTGCCTTGGACCACCCCGAACTAATTCGTTCATTTTGAACTTAAAGCCCTTCGTGGTTACATCTGCGATCCTGACACCAGGGGTATCTGCTCCATTAAAGGTTTGAACCATTGGAATCACGATCACATCTGAGCCTTCCGGAAATGGCTGTGCGAAGAACACTTCTTTAAATGTGCTTGTGTCTTTAGAGGCTGTTACCACTGGGCCTGGTGAACACAGCTCAATAATGCCTGCTTGAATGATGGACGCATGAGCTGGGGTAGCAATGAGTACCAGTGCCGCCATCAAAGACATCAAAAACATCGCAACTCGCTTCATAATTTCCTCCTTAAAATGTGAAATGAAAAAAGCGAAAGAAGTCTTTTAGAGTTAACCTTACTAAAACTATGCTGAGCAGAACTGACACTGCCCATGTAATTTTGGCATGTTTTATGAAAAAAAAAACGCAGAAATTGTTAAGTTATTGTTGCGTTATTACTGATTACTTTACCAATTTATGAATAATCATTAAGCTACTCTAAGCTCTCAGTGCCCTGTGAAAATCTGTCCCTACTCGCGAGGTCTAATGGTTGAATGGGCAACTAGCTTAACCAAAAGCTATAGCGATTTGCAACCTGGGCTAATTAAAATACCAACAAATAGTCAGTTGCACCACATCTCAACATGTCAGAGGATACAGATACCAAGTCAGACTCACAGCAAACCCCCCTCGCAGCTTGGCGTGCCCAAGAACTACAACGACTCCGCAATAGTTTAAGAAGGGGACAACAACCAATGGCCGACTGGCAAGGGGGAACCTTAGCAGTTTCCGCTGTCCCTGGTGCTGGGAAATCTACTGGCATGGCAAAAGCTGCAGCAATTGCGATCGCAAATTACCAACTCCATAGCAGATATCAATTGCTGGTAGTCACCTTCACTCGCTCTGCCGCTGCCAGTATTCGCGCTAAAATCCGCGATGACCTAAAAGCGCTTAAAGTCCCACAAAATAGTTTTGTAGTCTATACCTTACATGGTTTAGCCCTCTACATTGCTAACCGTCATCCAGAATTATCCGGACTGAATCTAGACAGTAGTACTCTAGTAACTCCAAATCAAAGTCATCGCTTAATCCGTGCCTGTGTGGAACAGTGGATTGCTAATTATCCACGCCGGTATCTGACCTTGCTCGAAGGTCGAAGCTTTGATGGAGAAGAAACAGAACGGTTGCGCCGACAATCCGTATTGCGAACAGAAGTGTTACCTAACCTGGCCTACACTGTTATCCATGAAGCCAAAAGTTCTGGGTTATTACCAGCAGATTTGTGGCACCTCAGTGAACAGACAACCGATGAATATGGGATATTAGCGATCGCAGCAGGACTGTATCAACAGTATCAAACCATAGTGCGATCGCGTGAATTCATCGACTACGACGACATGATTCTAGCCGCGCTGAGAGTGCTAGAAAACGATGCCATCCGTCAGCTCTGGCAAAATCAATTTTTTGCCGTCTTTGAAGACGAAGCCCAAGATTCCACACCGTTACAATACCGACTCTTGCAAACCCTAGCCACATTCCCAGCTAGTTCCGAACCAAACCTTGAACCTTGGCCTATTGGCCACGCTACGCGAACAACCTCCCAACCTTCAACCTCCCAACCTTCAACCTCCCAACCTTCAACTTTCCAACCTTCCACCTCCCAACCTTCAACTTTCCAACCTTCCACCTCCCAACCTTCCACCTCCCAACCTTCCACCTCCCAACCTTCCACCTCCCAACCTTTAACCTCCCAACCTTTAACAAATCTGATCCGAGTTGGAGACCCCAATCAAGCCATTAACTCTACCTTTACCCCAGCTGACCCGATTTATTTCAATTGGTTTTGCCAAGACTGTCAGGGAATAGGACGTTTAGCCACAATGGATCAAGCGGGTCGCAGTAGCCAGGTTATCATCGATGCTGCCAACTTTATCGTGAATTGGGTCAATAGCACCTATGGCAGCAAAAACGCTACCGAAACAGTACCACAGCCAGACTCTATCCCCCAAACCCAACCATCCACCGAGCTACCCTTTCGTCCTCAAACCATTCGTCGAGTAGATGCCAATGATCCTCAACTAGATGCCAACCCAAATCCAGAAGGGAGAGGCTTAGAACTTTACACTCCTAAGGACATTTACCACACAGTCGAGCTGATTGGAAAGCGAGTAGTAGAGCTATTTGCCAAAAACCAAAACCATAACGCTGCTGTGTTAGTGCGGGAGAATCGACAAGGAACCTTTGTGGTGGAACAACTGGAGTATCTCAAACGCCAGCATGGGATTGAAGTGTATGATGTCCAAAAACGCGATCGCGAATCCCACGTTCCCAGTCAAATCCTAACACTGCTGCAATTTCTCGACCGTCCCCATTCTCCGGATTATCTAAAAGCTGCCCTAGATGTCTTGGTAAAACGTCAGTTAATTCCCACCCAAGACCTCAATGCTCTATCGACTTATCCTGAACAATTCCTCTATCCTGGTCCATTGGACCCACCCCAGACAAAAGCAGTTATCAAAGCTCGCCGCTACTGCTGTGATTTACTGCGTGCTCGTTTAGAACTCCCCAATTATCACCTAATTTCCTTCCTAGCTCAGACCTTAAACTATGACCAATGCGAGCTAGCCACAGCAGATAAATTAGCCGAACGGATTGCAAAACAGACCTTTAACAGTTCTATCAGTGAAACTCTAACAGTACTTCAGGAAATCGTTACCTCAGAACGTTTTGAACCTGTAGACCCAGACAATACAGACTCCCCTTATCTGCGTTCCCATCAACTGACTGTAATCACCATGCACAAAGCCAAAGGATTAGACTGGGACTATGTTTTCTTGCCCTTTCTCCATGAAGACACCCTTCCAGGTAATCCGTGGGTACCTACTGCCGCTCAGTTTTTGGGAGAATTTACCCTAGCAGAAGTAGCCAGAGCTCAAATTCGTGCCTACCTTCACGGGAAACCCTTACCCATGGCACCTGAAGCTTGGGAACAAGCCGCACAGCTTAAGACTGCTGAAGAATTCCGCTTGCTCTATGTAGCCATGACCCGAGCTAAACGGTTGCTGTGGATGGCCGCAGCTGATTTGGGACCATTTCGGTGGAATACCTTTAGTGGTAAAGGAGATAACTTGCAGCAGAAGAAACCCTGTCCAGTATTGCCAGCATTGAAAGCTCAGTTTCCAAATTCTTTAATGGTTAATGATTAATGCTTAATGGTTAATTTAAAACTGACAATAGTAAAGTTTAAACTTTTCTAACCAAACCATATTTTAGATAAGCTTTCCTTAGTTGATCGGCAAGGTATTCGGTGGTTATTATCCCCTGAAATAGTGTTTTGGCTTTTTTTGATAATCAAAACAATCTAAATTTTAAAAACCTAACACCTTACCACAAATAATCAAAATTTCTATCCGAAAAAATTCGGATAATTCATTTTATTTTATCAGCCCATAAATCCCCAATCAAAATTGCCATTTTAAAAAAAAATGATTAACTTGTAAATGAAGATTGAATTTCACATCAATCAAAACCAAATATCTGATTTGCGTAGCTACTGTTTCTGTTTTAAGCAGTATTGTGGCAACTACTACTGCTGCTAAAAGTGCCACTATTGTTCAATCCGCATCAGTGCCACTGATGCCGACAAATATCACTGACGAGCCTCTGACACCTGTTATCAACCCCTTCGACACTAGTCTTGGTACCCTTGATTCCGTGACCATAGAATTTAACGGGGGAATGTCAGGAGACGCACGGAGTGAAAGCCTAGACGCACAGCCAGCAACTCTGACTTGGAATCTGGAAGGCTTATTCACATTGGTCGGACCAAATAATACAACCCTGTTCACAGAAACAGCAACAGTACAAGATTCAGCGGAAGTCGCTGCCTATGATGGCACAACAGATTTTCAGGGTCCGTCTGCAGTTTCATTCATCGGACTAACCGGTGATGTATCCGGTGAAAAAACCTTCACAAATGATTCAGTGTTTAATGCATTCCTAGGCACTGACCCCGTAGACTTTTTATTCTCTGCGGAAACCATATCAATGGTTACCGGGATCGCTAATATCGTCAATGCGATCGCAACAAAAGCCCAAGCGGATGTTACGGTTACTTACGACTACACACCATCAGAACCAGAGCCAGTACCAGAAGCCTCGAGTGTCCTTGGCTTAGGTTTAGTCGCAGGACTAAAACTGTTCTGGAAACGAAAGGAATATTGTTAATTGTTAATATCCAATTTTAAAGGGCTTTAATTGATAGCTTTTAAAGCCACTTTATTAAGGCTGTTTCGGTTTCATTAGATGTGATTTAAAATCATCGATATAACGTTTTGATCCGGTATCATTCTTGAATAATTGATGGTTGTGGATTTGAATTATTTTACTAATATCATTCTGAAATTGCTCAGCCCTATATTGGCTTATGTCATTCTTATTGACTAGCCACAGGCGGCAAAATAAATGCTGATCAACTTCTCATTCTTCATTATCTAAAACATCAATAAGTGCTGAACCCTGATATTAATAAATTTTCCCTAAATCCAGGAGCGGAACCACATCCGCAGCTGATAACCTGACTCAGACAAGGGTAGACCTAAGTAAATTGGTAACCAGAATATAAAAGCTAGTACAACTACCAAGATGACAGTGAAACCAGCACTACGATACTGGTTTTTCTCACTGTGTAGCCAGCGGTCAACTAGCCACGCCAGTGCTAATCCAGAAAACACTGAAGCTCCCATGTAATGATAAAGAAACGTGCAGCGAGTCACTTTCGTCCAGGGCAATAGGTTAGCGGCGTAGTTTACGATCAAATAGAGGGTAATCCAGGTATAGGAAGTTGGTATGAGTTTCCAGCCCACCCCTTCTAAGATGCGTTGGGTTAACAGCAGCAGCAGCAACAAAATAGCTGTAGTCGAGAGCCACCATAGGAAAGGATTGCCCATGGCATGGACATCATAGATTACATTGCTCGCATCAGCCGATAAGAGGGAGTCAGTGGGAACAGCCTCAGGGCTGTGACTAGCAGTCTGATAGAAGTAAGCAACCGGACGCCACATTAACAGCCAAGTATACCACCGGGAACAGTAAGGATGGACATCAGTGCCACTGCCCACATTTTGATGGAAGGTTAAAATTTTGACTTGAGACTCCCAGAATCCAGGGCTAGGATTCATCAGTAAGTGAGGAATCCACAGCAGGCTGTAGGTCAGAGCTGGTAAAATCACCAAGTTTAGCACGATGTGCCCGACATTCAGTTGGGTCAGGTTTTGTAATGGATGGCGTCCCGATGGTATGGAGCGAGTACGGGTTGTCTGCCCAAAATAGGTTCTAAATAATTGCCATACCCAAGCCACAGCCCATACTATATAAATCCCTAACAAAAACCACAAGCCATTCCACTTAATCGCTGCGGAAGCACCAAAAAACACACCAGATAGGATTAGCATCAGCCAGGATTTGGCAGCCTGATGATTCAGAGCCAGAAGGAAAAACAACTGACCCAGTAATCCCAAGATCACTAAATATATATTGTTCAGGGCATAGCGGGATTCTACCAGGAATAAACCATCAGTAGCTGCGAACAGAGCAGCAATCAAGGCATAGCTGCGACGTCGATTGAGTTGATAAGCCAGAGCCGCCACTACGATCGGAATCAAAGAACCGGTCAGGGCATTCAGCCATCGGTAACTCCAGGTAGAGCGTAAGGAACCAGTCAGCTCGTTAACTGTATCCTGTCCAAAAGGTAGATGAGAGCCAATCCAGATGCCAATGGCAATGATGTACTGACTTAGGGGAGGATGGGGATTGAAAAAGGAAGTACCGGTTAAGTAGTTATTGGCAAATATAGCGTAGTAAACTTCATCGAATACTAGGCGATTAAATCGACCCAACCCCCAAAATCGCAGGGCGAGTGACAGTAAAACAATGGCAGTCATGCCAATGCTAAACCAGGGGATAGACGAATGAGACGGCTTTTTTGGCAAAATCATCACCATCGAGGCTTGGGTTATCGGTGAATGGCACACTCAATCTGGAGTAGAGGACACCTTGATCAGCAATACTTTTCTGGGGGAAGACTGGGAAGAGAGACAAGAGTGGAAAGACAACACTGCCCCTTTATCCCCCCTTGTCTACCTTCCCTAATTCCGAAAGTATAAAATATGCCCATTAAATGCACACTAGCTTAATAACCTGTAAGCTGATCACCTGCAACCTGTAACTTATACCTGCTCAGCATCTGTAGCTCGAATAAATGAAATTGGTATATAGCGCTACGCGCAAGGGCAAGAGGCAAGAGGCAAGAGGCAAAAGTTTACTACACAAGGTTTTGCTGCTTGTATCAATGTCCTAACTTTAATGCGTAGTGCTATAACTTCCCCCTCTTCTCCCTCTTAACCCTCTTCCTGCTATTAGCCCTTTCATCCCTTTAATCCCTTAATAGCTTTTGCGCGCCTTACCTCCCTTTGTGGCTGCATCTTGTCTATACAATTGTGATAACACTTGTGATATAACCAGAAAAATTGTCAGACAAGTATTCCGGATTTTCCTCTAAGTGGATTGAAAAACTAAGAATAAGCATCATCACTTGACCTTTCCTTATTATTATCAAATTCTTCACATTCTCCACACAAACTATCACTATTTTTAAACTGTTAGTAAAGATTGTTTATGGGAAATATTTTTAGTGTTAAAACCAATTTTATACTGAAAAAATGAGTTAGGATTTATCTGGTTTTTATGGACAAGGAGAAAAATATAGTTTTCTCTTTTAGGAGAGTAATTCCTGGGTGTGCTGCCACTCTAAACCCTCAGTAGCAGTAACTATTATTTTCTCGTTAATAGAGAAAAATATGCCTCTGCTCATGACTTAAAGGAAATGATTAAAACAATCAAAAACCACAGAGTTAGCACATACTAAACACTTATGAAAATCCGAGATATTAATCCACGAAATGTTAATCCACTACATGGCACAGACAAAGGGGACTGGCTCACAGGTACCCCAGAGCCAGATAATATCGACGCTCAAGGGGGGGCTGACACTGTATTTGGAGGTGGTGGAGGTGACTTTATCAACCTTGGTTATGATGATGATCGTGATCTGACCTGGTATAGTAACTTTTCCGAGAGGATGGACATCATTGAAGATTTCGATCCCAACGATGAAGATGTTGTGGTTATAACCTCTGGTTTCTTTTGGGATCTTTTTCACAACGAAGGTTTGAATTCAGATGCCAATGTTGGAGATTGGTTGACAATTGAGCAGTTTGGTTCAGATACTTATATTAGAGTAGATCCAGATGGTATTCAAGGGTACACCCCCTTCAGAACATTAGCTATCCTAAAAAATGTTGATAAAAACGATATAAATCTAGATATAGTTGATGGCGATTTTATCATCGCATGATTAACCACAGGTGATGCGCGGATTTTCACGATCAGCTTCGAGTTTAGGTGTGGAACCAATCAGCAATCTGGTCAGTCTTCAACCTAAGACTGTCAGATGGGTTAAGAGTGTCTACTCGGAAAAAATATCCACTTTGGAACTGGGAAGCATCTACCAATGACTAATCTCTAGTTCTCAACAAAGATAATCAATATGTTTGACCTTAAAAACTACAAGCGCTTCTCTTTGAGAACAGGTATTGTCAGCCTGATCGGTGTGGCCAGTCTATTTGATACTAATCCTGCCTCAGCCACCATCATCACTAATGGTAGTTTTGAAAATTATTTTACGGGCTGGGAAACATTGGGTAGTGCTTCTGTGCGCACTGCAGGTTTTGGTAGTCAACCTACTGACGGCAGTTTCTATGCCCAGCTAGATACATTCCTTCCCCAGGAACAAGAAAACTTCGTGGAGCTAGCCAATTTTCTAGAGCTGGACATTACAGTGCTGGATCAGATCGGCAAAGGAAAGGGGGAGGTGTTTGAAGGATCAGCAATCAGAACTACCTTTACAGCAGTTGCAGGAGATGTTCTTAATTTCGATTACAACTTCCTCACAGATGATTTCGGTTCTGAATATTTTAATGACTTCGCTTTTGTGGGAATTTCCGGTCAGTTGAATGGTTTGGCTGATACCTTCTCAGTATTAGCTGATTCCATGACACCGTTTGTTAATGAAACTGGTTTTAAGACCTACTCTCAGAAAATTGCTGCCTCTGGAACCTACACTGTGACCATAGGTGTAACAGATGTTGGGGATGGTGCCTTTGATTCAGGACTACTAATCGATAATGTCAATGTAGTCAGACTGGAACCAACTGATCCCCCCTCAGTGCCAACACCCACTGATCCCCCCTCAGTGCCAACACACACTGATCCCCCCTCAGTGCCAACACCCACTGATCCCACCTCAGTTCCAGAACCAACCTCTGTATTGGGGTTACTAGCCATTGGGGTTTTAGGGGTGAGAAGTCAGTTGAACAAACACAAACAAAAATGTGAGGGAACTAGTAAAACACAGACCTAGCTAATGGGGAAACCCGCGAAAAATGAAATACAGACTCAGACCAATGAACTAGAGCGATAAGCAGCGAGTTTTGGTTGCTCAGTAATTATAATCATGACAGAATGCCAGGTCGGATTTATATTCTGCAATAGTTACGCTTCACGCTTATCCCAACGGCAGGACAATCTCTTAGCTTAGACTAATTATCAATGACAGACTAACAATGTTACACATGCTCTAAAATCAGAATTATGTTATTATGAAATGATAGCTATTCGGCTAATCAGTCACCAAGGTAAAATCAATCTCCGCAACTTGTAATACCCTTGTAATAGCTCGGTGCTCTAGGGTCTGTGATCCTGGTTTTGTTATTTGAGATACTTTGATTAGATTTATTTGGCTTTCCCAAATCTTTTTAAAACTTAATATATAGTGATACCAAGTGGCGAGTACTCAGGTATCAGCTATTAGCCGTCAGCCCAGTTGCTCAGAACCGAGCCTCAACCAATAAGCCATTTGCTCCGTGGGCAAGGCAAAATCAACCCCATTACTGCAACCCATGGAATGACATCAAGTAATGTGGTGTCAGTAGTCAGTTACCCAGTAGCAAAAACCCGAGAAAGCGTTTTCCCCATACCCTAGTTTCGTAAATGTGCAAAAACTGTACTGTTGAAGCTTTAGAGTTAGGAATTATAATATACAGTGGGCGATATCTAAATCATATCCACAACCGCGCTACCACAAAGCCAAACATTTCTTATGGGGACAACTACAGTTTTACGAATAGGCGATCGCGTCATTAGTGCAGAAGAAATTGTTCCCCTGCTAGCTGGTTACCAATTGCTGCCACCGTTAATCCGTGAGATTATCATTGACGAGGCAGTGGCTACCGCAAGCTGCACACCAGAGGAGAAGGCTCAAGCCTATCAGCAGTTCTTGGAAAAAAATCAGCTCATTGACGAGACGGCTAAACAGGCTTGGCTAAAGCAGCGTGGGATGAATCCAGCTCAATTAGAAGCCTTAGCGGTACGAAGTATTCTGATTGAGAAATACAAACAACAAACCTGGAGTCACAAACTAGAATCTTATTTTCTGGAACGGAAGGGACAATTAGACCGAGTGATTTATTCCCTGATTCGGACTAAAGACCCAGGGGTAGCCCAAGAAATATATTTCCGCATTCAAGAAGGAGAAGAGTCTTTTGCTGACCTAGCTAGGGAATATTCCCAAGGACCAGAAGCTCAAACTGGGGGATTAATCGGTCCAGTTGAACTGAGCGTACCTCACCCCGCCTTAGCCCAAATGCTTCGCCTGAGCCAACCCGGACAATTGTTCCCACCGACTCGCTTGGGAGAATGGCTGTTAATCGTGCGTTTGGAGAAGTTTATGCCAGCCCAGTTAGATGATTCGATGCGCCAGCGACTGCTGAATGAATGTTTCAGCACCTGGCTCAGTGAGCAACTGAATCAGCAATTAGCAGCGCTAGATTAACAACAAAACTCTAGAAATGAAACTAAACTCAAGAAACCTTAGACAGCGGCTTTGATTCCGGATTTGGGGGAACATGGGCGGGTATGGTCGTTCTCGGCATGATTATCTCGCGCCAGATCGAGAAGATTCCGAAAAACCCGTCTAGCTTGGCATTTATGGTAATCCTGAAACTGTGCCGTGGCTAAATGATCATTAGTCTATGGTGATCGGGTAAATTTTTGTTGTTTAAGGCTAGTCTCAATAGATTTTCCCTATGCACCATCATAGCATAGCCAACTAGTTACATTTCTTAATGAAAGAAGCGCTAAGCAAGTCCTAGGGTGCTCTGCAGAGTCTTTACATAAAAAACCGACCTAATATTTATAGCATATCCTCATAAATACCCCATGAGAAGCTGTTATTAAATTTAAGCTAACTAATCTCACGCTCTTGCAAACTAATCTCAAATCCTAAGAGGCTCAATGACCTATACAACAACAATTCAAGAGTTTCTAGCTGGTATTTCGCCGTTCAATCAATTGTCAAGGGCAGCACGGCAAAAACTGTCCACTAGTTGCCAACTGTTGCGCTACCGCATGGGCCAGACAATTGTGGTCAGGGATAAAATGCCAGGCCAAATCTCGATTTTATTCCAAGGCAAAGCCCGTCTAATTGGCTATGACCAACGCCGTCAAACCCCCACAACCCTCAAATTACTACAACCAGGGGCGATTATTGGCTGGGTCAGTTTGGTCAGGGGCATACCGTGTGAAACTGCGATCGCATCGGTGGAAGCGGTTTGTGTCACCATCAATGTGGCTGACTTCTTAGGGCTGCTAGATACAGAAAAATCTTTCTCAGATGCCTTCAAAGCCCGTTGTGGTCTAGTGGAAATCTTTGATCTTTTGGGAACAGAGTTGGGGCGTCGGGCTGAGGCAGAGACTGACCTCAAAGCACTTGCCCTGTTAGCCTGGTCAGACGCTTTAGTTTATAACCTACCTCGGGGCAAGCAAATGTCAAGCCAACTCGACCCCAATCGAGTATGGTTTGTGAGTGGAGGAGCAGCCGCCAATTTACCAGTAGGGTCTTGTCTGAGTTCGGAAGCATTGTCTAGCTTACAGGTCAATGGTCATGGTGCAACGCGCTTGGTGGGAATTCCAGAAGCTATTTTCTCAGAAGCTACCGCTACTGACTCGGAAACCTTGGCTGAGCCTACCGATACAATTCGCACTATACCTCAAGACGATATTCCCCAGGCTCCAGACCGACCGGATGAGGCTCCCGAGACAATTTACACTGACCAGACTACTCCTACAAAATTCCCCTTTATACGGGGTAAAGGAGCGGTGCAGGAATCCTTGGCTTGTTTCCAAATGCTGAGTAAGTACTTTAAAATGCCTTTCCGCAAAGATAGTATACGGAAGGTGCTAAAAAACCAGCATGCTCGCACCGGTCAAATCTCCCTTCAGCACTGTGGTGCAGTGGCAGAACTGATGGGATTAACTGCCCAACTCGCAACAATACCAGCTAACGCTATTAAACGTTTACCGACCCCAGCGATACTGTTGTGGCACGATAGCTTAGCTATTCTCTATGAAGCCAGTGAACGGCAAGTAGTGCTGGCGGTGCCACAGCTGGGAATTCAAAAGCTTAAACCCAAGGATTTTGAAGAAAACTGGGGAGAAGGCGGGCAGGTACTTCTGTTAAAACCGACCAAAGACACCCCTACCCAGCGGTTTGGTCTGAGTTGGTTTTGGCCTTCTATCGTTCGTTACCGCAAGGTATTGGCGGAAGTTTTAATTGCTTCTTTCTTTGTCCAACTGTTGGGTCTAGCCTATCCCTTGATTATCCGGGTACTCATTGACAAAGTGATATCCCAAAACAGTACCGATACCTTGCAAGTACTGGGAATTTTACTGTTGGTGGTGTCGGTTTTTGAGGGGGTTTTAATCACCCTGCGTACCTACCTGTTTGTAGATACGACCAACCGTATCGATATGGCTCTCGGTTCCGAGATTATCGACCACCTGTTGCGCTTACCGTTAAACTATTTCGAGAAACGACCCGTTGGGGAGTTGTCCACCCGCATCAATGAGCTAGAAAATATCCGCTCCTTTTTGACCGGGACAGCCCTAACCGTGGTGTTAGATTCAGTCTTTTCTATAATCTACATCGTGGTCATGTTCATGTTTAGTTGGGTGCTGACCGTGGTGACTTTGTCAGTGATTCCTTTGTTCATGCTCCTGACCCTGATCGTTTCCCCAATTGTCCGGCAACAGCTACGCAATAAAGCAGAACGGAATGCTCAAACCCAATCCTATCTAGTAGAGGTATTATCTGGTATTTCCACCGTCAAAGCCCAGAATATTGAATTGCGATCGCGTTGGAAATGGCAAGAGAAATATGGGCGCTATGTTAGTGAAGGCTTCAAGAATGTGCTAACCTCTACCGCCGCCAGTTCTATGAGCACCTTCTTGAACAAACTCTCTGGTTTACTTGTGCTGTGGGTAGGGGTCTATCTAGTACTAGATGGACAATTAAGCTTAGGGGGGTTGATTGCCTTTCGGATTATTGGGGGCTACGTTACCAGTCCCTTGCTGCGTTTAGCCCAACTTTGGCAAAACTTCCAGTCTACAGCCCTATCTCTCGAACGCCTCAGTGACATTGTCGATACACCGAAAGAAGTGGCTGAAGCAGACCAGGGTAATATCCCCTTGCCCTCTATCAGGGGAGACATTCGCTATGAAAATCTCTCCTTCCGCTTTGCCAAGAGTGGACCAATGCAACTGAATAACATTAACGTCGAGATTCCAGCTGGTTCATTTGTAGGGATTGTAGGTCAAAGTGGTTCCGGTAAGAGTACCATGACCAAACTTTTGGCTAGACTCTATGGTCCAGAGTCCGGTCGCATCATTGTGGATGGTTACGATATCTCGAAAGTCGAACTCTATTCCCTGCGGCGTCAGATTGGGATTGTGCCTCAGGAAACCCTGTTGTTTGAGGGCAGCGTTCAAGAGAATATTGCTCTGACCAATCCTGATGCAGACAGTGAGGAAATTATTCAGGCAGCAAAAATAGCAGTAGCCCACGATTTTATCATGAGCTTGCCTTTGGGTTACAATAGCAGCGTTGGCGAAAGGGGTTCAGGTCTTTCCGGGGGACAACGACAGCGTATTGCGATCGCCAGAACGATTTTGCAATCACCCCAGTTAATGATATTAGATGAAGCCACCAGCGCCCTCGATTATGACACCGAGCGGCAAGTGTGTTTAAATCTAGCGGAAGCTTTTCAACAAAGCACGGTATTGTTCATTACCCACCGCCTAGGAACCATTCGCAACGCTGATATCATTTTGATGATGGATCGGGGTTCAATAGTAGAGCAAGGCACTCATGATGAACTGATGGCTCAGAAAGGTCGTTACTATTGCCTCTACATGCAACAAGATGCTCAAATGTAGCTATGAAGGGTGAAGGATGAAGGATTAACCATGAAGGGTTAAGCATTAAGGATTAAGGGTGAAGGATGAAGTTTGTATTGTCTCGGTATTTGCTATTTGGTTTAACCCTTGGTGTCGGATAGACTAGGCTCAAGGATAAAAAAATACTAGTGGTCGGGTAGTTGCTTTTACAGCAAGCGTTTAATTGAGAGCGAGAAGTTTTGGCTAACTCCCCCTATAGTAAGTGATAAAAATGATCAATGAGTCAGTTTTTTTATTAGTTACTAAATTTAATTATTAAACCCGATAATTATCTCATTCGTCATCCTTTATCCTTCATTATTTCTTGTTTATCCTTAATTCGTCATCCTTTATCCTTCATTCTTTCTTTTTGATCCTTGATCATTCATCCAATACCCAAGTATTAACAAATAGCAGGAGCTAATAACGATGAGCCAATATAATGGCAATGGTAATGGCAATGGTAATGGCAATGGTAATGGCAATGGTAATGGCAATGGTTCCAAACGAAATCCAAAAATCAACTTAGGTTCTGTGGGTACTATGAGCAAAACCACAGTGCCTCAAGACACCAGGGACAGACATCGTGCTTCTAATAGTCACCTCGAATTCGACCAGCCAGTTATTTTAGAACAATCGCCCCATTGGTCTCATGCCATTCTCTGGGCACTGTTGAGTCTAACAACTTTTGGTATGGTGTGGGCTTACTTTGCCAAAATTGACTATGCCGTTCCCGCTCGGGGCAAGCTAGAGCCACAAGGGGCAGTTAAAGAAGTCCAAGCTCCTGTGGGTGGAGTGGTAACAAAAATTCATATTAAGGAAGGACAGCGGGTTAAAGAAGGGGATTTGCTCCTTTCGTTTGAGCCTAAGGCTACTCAGGCTCAACTGACTTCTCTCAATAAACGCCGGGCTACCTTAATCAGAGAAAACCAGTTTTATCAAGCTGCAATTAGTAATCCTAATTATCCACCTGTACCACCACCAGGTTTGGACATACAACTGTCCTCACAACTGCCTTCTCTGATCGCTAGTCGAAACACGGTACTGGCAGAAATTCGACTTTATCGCGCTCAACTGAGTGGAGGTTCTAAGAGCGCTAATCTTAGCCCTGAACAACGAATTCGTTTACAATATGGTACTTCAGCACTTGACGCTCGGATCGCTGAACTTGAGAGTAGAATTGGCTCCCTACAGGAACAGCTCAAACAAAATCAGATTCAACTTGCCAATGGCAGAGACATCCTAACAGTTGAGCAGGGTATTCTTGCAGATCTCAGACCCCTGTATGAACAAGGGGGCTTTTCTAAGATTCAGTTCTTGAGGCAGGAAAATGAGGTCAAAAATCGCCAAACTGAGATAAACTCTAGGATTGAAGAAGAACAACGCTTGCAAAAAGAAATTGCTGGGGTCAGAGCAAATCTACTCAATACCATTGCCTCTTCTCAACGAGAACTGACGGATTTGATGGCTCAGAATAATGAAAGAATTGATAGCATAAACACCCAAATAGCTAGCATTATAAGTCAATTAAATCAACGTATTGTTGATAACAATAAGCAGATGGCTGAAATTGATAGCCAGTTGCAGCAGGCTCAACTAACCCTAAGCTATCAAGAACTACGAGCTCCTGTTGATGGAACAGTCTTTGATTTGCAACCCTCAACTCCTGGTTTTGTTGCCAATACCACTGAGCCAGTGCTAAAAATTGTTCCGGGTAGCTCTCTGATTGCTAAGGTGTATCTTACTAACCGAGACATCGGGTTTGTGGAAGCAGGTATGGAAACCGAAGTCAGAGTTGACTCTTTTCCCTTTAGTGAGTTTGGTGATGTAAAAGGGAAGGTACTATCTATTGGTTCTGATGCCCTACCACCGGATCCTGCGGAATTGCGTCAAGACTATACTTTCCCTGCCAAAATCGAATTGGATAAACAGTTCATTCAAGCTTATGGCAAAGAAGTGCCATTGCAATCGGGTATGTCTATCAGTGCCAATATCCGGGTGCGTAAGCGAACAGTGATGAGTATTTTCACCGAGATGTTTTTGGATAAGACTGAAAGCTTGACCAAAATGCGTTAGCTATCAGCTATCAGCTATCAGCTATCAGCTATCAGCTATCAGCTATCAGCTATCAGCT
>NZ_MKZS01000001.1:6466343-6470686 GCF_001942495.1 Moorena bouillonii PNG | reverse complement strand
ATCTCCCTATCTCCCTATCTCCCTATCTCCCTATCTCCCTATCTCCCCATCTCCCCATCTCCCTATCTCCCTATCCAAGCAATCTACTCTTTTTGAATGCAACTCGGTATAAGCGATCGCTAATGGTGTTGGTTGCTGCCATTGGCGGCAACCACTCCTCAAGATTACGGTTCTACCGACTGCTGAATCTAAGCACAGATGGGTACATTGGTGGAAGTAAAGTACATAAAACTTTACACCAGGGTGATATGTCACCCACTGCTTAAATTCCGTAAGGTGAACCGGGGATGTTTGAACATTTTACAGATAAAGCGATCAAATCCATCATGCTGGCTCAGGAGGAAACCCGTCGCTTGGGACACAGCCTCGTAGGAACTGAGGAACTGCTGTTGGGTTTGATTGCACAAGGAACAGCTGTGGCAGCCAGAGTGCTGAGTGATTTTGGTGTTACCCTCGAAGATGCTCGCTACTCGGTAGAAAATACTGTGGGTAGGGGTTCGAGAATGTTTAGCTCAGAACTCCCTTTCACCCCCAAAGCCAAAGAAGTTTTCCAGCAATCTTTCCAGGAAGCTAAGCAACTTGGACACAACTACATCGATACTGAACATTTGTTGCTAGCTATCATTCAAGACAGGAACAGCGTTGCCACTCAAGTACTGGTAAACCTGGGTGTAGACCTCACAGAATTACGCACCCATGTCATTAGTACGATAGCAGAATTAACAGCAGCAACAACTGCTAGGGGAAAAGGTTCCTCGTTTATGGGGAATACTCAAAACCAGAAAGCTACCTTAGAAGAATTTGGAACTAATCTGAGCAAGTTAGCTGCAGAGGGCAAACTAGATCCGGTGGTTGGTCGTCAGCAGGAAATCGAGCGGGTGGTTCAGATTTTAGGTCGTCGTAGCAAGAATAACCCGATCTTACTGGGGGAACCGGGAGTTGGCAAAACTGCGATCGCAGAAGGTCTAGCCCAACGGATTGTATCTCAAGATGTTCCAGACCTGTTGGCAGACAAACAAGTGATTAGCCTAGATATGGCTTTATTGGTTTCTGGTACTCGCTTCCGGGGAGACTTTGAAGAACGCCTCAAGCAGGTTGTGTCTGAAGTCCAGCAATCGGGGAATATTATCCTAGTAATTGACGAAATTCACACCTTAGTCGGTGCAGGCTCCTTAGAAGGGGGTATGGATGCGGCTAATCTCCTTAAGCCTGCTCTCGCTAGAGGTGAACTCCAGTGCTTGGGAGCTACTACTCTGGATGAATACCGGAAGTATATTGAGAAAGACGCAGCACTAGAACGTCGTTTCCAGCCAGTCATGGTCTCGGAACCCTCTGTAGAGGATACCATTGACATACTCCATGGTTTGCGCTCAACCTACGAGGAGTATCACAAAGTCCAGATTTCCGACCAAGCGTTACTGGCTGCAGCTCAATTATCAGACCGCTATATCTCCGACCGCTATTTACCCGACAAAGCCATTGACTTGATTGACGAAGCTGGGAGTCGGGTTCACTTGATGCACTCAAAGCCTTCCTCAAAGGCTAGAGCAGAATCAGAGTGGGAGAGTGAGGGAATTGAAGGTAAGTTATCCCCATCTCCAACTATTCCGATTGTGGATCAAGAAGACATTGCTCAGATTGTAGCGTCTTGGACTGGGATACCGGTCAATAAACTGACGGAATCTGAATCAGCTCTGCTGCTGCACTTGGAAGAAACCTTGCACGAGCGGATCATTGGTCAAGACGAAGCTGTTACTGCTGTGTCTCGGGCAATTCGTCGGGCAAGAGTTGGATTAAAGGATCCCAATCGACCGATTGCTAGCTTTATCTTCTCTGGTCCGACTGGAGTTGGTAAGACAGAACTGGCTAAATCCTTGGCTTCTTACCTGTTCGGGTCAGAAGACAAGATGATTCGCGTTGACATGTCGGAATATATGGAACGCCACACTGTTTCCAAGCTGATTGGTTCTCCCCCAGGGTTTGTGGGGTATGACGAAGGTGGTCAACTTACTGAAGCTGTCCGACGCCAGCCTTACTCGGTGGTACTATTTGATGAAATCGAGAAAGCTCACCCTGACGTTTTCAATGTACTGTTGCAATTGTTAGATGATGGTCGCTTAACCGATGCTAAAGGTCGTACTGTAGATTTCAAGAACACAATCTTAATCATGACCTCCAACATTGGTTCTAAAGTGATTGAAAAAGGAGGTAGTGCTTTTGGCTTTGAGTCATCAAATAACCAAGATGAGTCTAGGTACAACCAGATCCGCACTCAGGTCAATGAAAATCTTAAAGACTATTTCCGTCCTGAGTTCCTCAACCGCCTTGACGATATAATTGTCTTCCGTCAGCTCAAGAAGAATGAAGTTAAGGAAATTGCTGACATCCTGCTCCAGGAAATCTCTAGCTCTATACAACAGAAAGGAATTATTCTGGAAGTCACAGAGGCTTTCAAAGACCACTTAGTCACAGCAGGCTACGAACCGAGCTATGGTGCTAGACCTCTACGACGGGCAATTATGAGCCTGCTAGAAGATAGCTTAGCCGAAGCCATGCTATCTGGTCAGATTCAAGAGGGTGATACAGCAGTTGTTGATGTGGATGACCACGGTCAGGTTACCGTATTATCTGGTAACGCTCAAAAGAAGCTGCTGCAACCAGTTGGGGTTTGCTAGTGCCAAGTAGTGATGCCAAAATTCCTTAAAGCCTGGATTTTAAAGCCTGGATCTGTAGAGGGGTAGCCTTTAACCCCTCTAAGATATATCTACATCTACATATCTTTTATAGACGTAGATATATACAGCGCCATAGTTCACAAGGAAAAAGGCTCCCCCCCATGAAGTTAGTTATTCCCGTTGCTCTACCAGAACATTCCTATGATATTGCGATCGCACAACAGCTTCCTGATGGCAAAATGACCACAGGTGGCTTAGATGATATTGGGGTTTGGATGAGCCGTCTACAGTTGGGCAAAAAAGTTTTAGTGGTATCGAATCCAGCGATTTTCCGAAGATATGGGGAAAGAGCGATCGCAGCCTTGGAGTTAGTGGGATATCAGGTATCCAGCCTTACCCTCCCTGCTGGTGAACGATACAAAACTGTCAAATCTATCCAAAAGATCTATGATCTTGCCCTAGAAAACCGCCTAGAACGCTCCTCGACTCTAGTGGCATTGGGCGGTGGGGTAATTGGGGATATGACAGGATTTGCAGCTGCCACTTGGCTAAGGGGAATTAATTTCGTTCAGGTACCCACATCGCTGTTGGCCATGGTTGATGCTTCAGTTGGTGGCAAGACTGGGGTCAATCACCCCAAGGGCAAAAACTTGATTGGTGCCTTCCATCAACCACGATTTGTCTTAATTGACCCTTCGGTATTAAAAACATTGCCAGCCCGAGAATTGCGAGCAGGGATGGCAGAAGTGATTAAGTATGGGATTATCTGGGATGAAGAGCTGTTTGTGAAACTAGAGGAATCGAAGCGACTTGACCAATTGCGTTACCTGAAGAAGGATTTATTAGAAACAATTCTCTCTCGGTCTTGTCAAGCTAAAGCGGATGTGGTCAGTCAGGATGAGAAAGAAGCTGGGATCAGAGCAATTTTGAACTATGGTCACACCATTGGTCATGCCGTAGAAAGCTTAACTGGCTACAAGTTAGTCAATCATGGGGAAGCCGTAGGGATTGGAATGGTAGCGGCAGGCCAGATTGCTGTGGCACTCCAGATGTGGCAGCCAGAAGATGCCGAACGCCAGGATGCTTTAATCAAAAAAGCTGGACTACCTACTCAGTTACCCAGTGGCCTAGATATTGATGCCATTATTGATACCCTGCAAACGGATAAGAAAGTTAAAGACGGTAAGGTCCGATTTGTTTTGCCTACCAAGATTGGTGAAGTAACCTTGACAGATCAGGTGCCAACTGATGTGATTAGGGAAGTGCTTCGGCAAATACAGCAATAGGAAAGGGAATAGGGAGTAGGGAATCGGGAATCGGGAATCGGGAATCGGGAATCGGGAATCGGGAATCGGGAGTCGGGAGTCGGGAAAAAATGCTCTGTACCTGATTAGGCTAGAAACCCCTGTTGACGATTACCCATCACCTATTAGCATAACCGAAAAATCCAGGCACTATTTGGCAAGTGATTAACCAGAGCGGTCAGCGGTCAGTGGTCAGTGATCAGCCGTCAGCCGTCAGCCGTCAGCTTTTAGCTCACGCTACTTGAGGTGCCGTCAGCTTAATTTTATTCAAAAGCTGTTGGGTGTAGCTTGGCCACAGGCCTTTGGCTAATTGCTGATTGCTGATTGCTGATTGCTGATTGCTGATTGCTGATTGCTGATTGCT
>NZ_MKZS01000001.1:6437936-6466243 GCF_001942495.1 Moorena bouillonii PNG | reverse complement strand
TCCCGACTCCCGACTCCCGACTCCCGATTCCCGATTCCCGACTCCCGATTCCCGACTCCCAACTCAAATGTCAAGGTTTCATAACTTGCTTTTAACATCTATCGAAGATGCTATGAAAGCATGGAGAACTGGCTAAAGGGTATGACCCCTCATGTAACTCAATCCCTTACTGGGTAAGACTATCCCAAGGTTACCCTAGGGGGCTGAAACGATTTGCCCACACCATTATCCATAGCCATTAAGGAAAGTTCATCGAGAAATCGCAAAATTTTGAAAATGAGCTAGGGTAGACATTGGCCGCAATCTAGTTTTCAATTTAGGGTTAGGTCGCCATTGACACACGAAAATTCCCCAAAACTATGGGCAAAGGGCTTATTGCCCCACGTTAAGGGTGAAATTAATTAAAAAATATGCGACCTTAGCAGTAGTGGCAATTAGTTGTAATTCGGTTCCAGTTGAGAGGCAATATTAATGAGTGATGGTATGGCATTCCTGACGGGGGCTGCCTTTGCCGGTATGGCAGCATTGTTTCTCCTCAAAGGAGGAGGCAATATGGTGGCGAATAACCTTCCCTCTTCCCAACCCTTCCAAATTTCCCCTAACAATCCCTATAATTCTCCTTACACAGATCAACCGCCAAACCAGGCTCTAGCTTCGCCCAACTTAAATAATAATTTAAATAATATCCTCAATGTTGAACAGCAGCGGCGGGACACTGAGCAGCTCAAAACTATGGTTGAGCAACAACGAGCTGAAACTGAACAGCTCAAAGCCCAACTTCACAATCAGCAGTTACTGCTAGACAATCTAACTGCTCAGGTTGATGCCAGTGTGATCAGGGCTCCTGAGCAACTAATCCCTAATCGTAAAACTAATAATGAGACGGCAAATACCCTGATGTCAGGGATACTTTGGGGACTTGGCGGTATGGCAGTAACCATTGGTGGTGGTGCCGTTGTGATTGGGGGGTTAGCCTTGCTCTCACGACCACAGCGTCCTCCTCGTACAACTTATGTGGTGCAACACCCCTACTCTGGTGTTCCTCCTTCCCTACCAGCTAGACGGCGCTCTGAGTTTATGTCTCATCAATATGATGATAGACTTTATGACCGGATGGACTACGATTAAATTCTCCAAGTCTACTCATCGTAGTATAGGTCATCCTCATAGTCTAGGATTTTCCAGGATTGTCCCAAAAGCTGCCACACTAGAGGTGCGATCGCTCCCCCAAGAAGACCAATACCAACGCTAATAGCCAAGACAACACCGATTGGTAGATCAATCGACTCGAAGACTAAAAACTTCACCGATACTTCCGTGATATTTTGGATCGAAAAAATAGCGATCGCGCCAATCCAAATAGCAACTATCAGAGATGTCAGAAGATTAGTAAGAATTCTGATTAGGGAATAGTTCATTATGGTTACTAGTTTATGGTGACTAGTTAGCTCTCTGTATTATTTTTTGTAGCACATTTGCCCATAGCATCCTTTCCTCAACCCAACCTACAAGATCGGCTAGGTGTAGGGTGGGCCAATCATTATAGTTTTACCATTTGTACAGTTATCATCGACATGCAGCCCACCCTACTGACTCGGCTGGCTTACCAACCCTGTGTCACAATTGTTGGTAAGGATAGCCCGAGGTGAGAGGGATGCTCCCACTACTCGACCAAACCACCGATCAACGCATTGTCCATGATGGCACTTGGGAACAGTTTAAGTTCATCCAGAAGGGCTTTGATGGTTCTCCTGGAGTACGGCTGTTTTACTTTGATGGAATAATCGAGATTCTCATGCCAGGACGAGAACATGAAATTTTTGCCAGTATCATCGGTTACTTAATCACAACTTTTCTGACGGAAAAGGGTATTTTCTTTCAGCCAACTCGCTCCATGACTCAAGAAAAAGAAGGCGTCGCCTCTGCCCAAGCTGATGAGTCTTATTGCATCGGTAGTGTCAAACAGATTCCCGATTTATCCATTGAAGTGGTTTTTAGTAGTGGTGGCATCAGCAAGTTAGAACGCTATCAAGCTTTAGGTGTTCCTGAGGTTTGGTTTTGGGAAGATGGATTACTAAAGCTTTATCATCTTACTGATGGTAGTTATTTCCCAATCGAGCGTAGCTTGCTACCCGGACTGAGTGAACTAGATCTTGATTGGTTTACACACTGTGTTTTGATGGCGGAAACCGATGCGGGAGAAGCGATTAGAGCGTTTCGTCGGCAGATTTAGCGTCAGCTGTCAGCTGTCAGCTGTCAGCTATGAGTTGGGTAGAGTGGGCTGCGTCATGATCGTTTCACCTTTTTATTAGTTATGATGTCCATTTGCCCACCCTACTGACTAAGCTCTAGACTGGCCCCACCACATGACTATCGTAAAAACTAATTGTGTTTCCTGAAGGTTCAGAAACATCAAAGACACTGTGAATTCGGCCTTCGCGAATTTCGCTCGGTGCATAGCCAGCCTCTTGCAGGGCGACCTGTTGAGCTTTTAAATCATCCACCATCAGATCAAAACTCGCTTGTCCTGGTGCTGCTTCAGGTTTATTTCTAAGCACGAGATGGGTTCCACCTCTCAATTCCAGTACTGCTAACTCTTGAAATTCAGCAACTTTTCGCATCCCCACAAACTCGAAGAAGTCGAGAGATTTTTTGAAGTCTGAAACATTTATGCTAACATGCCCGATCCAAATAGGAGGACGTTCATCTTGCTGTGGATTATTTGGGGTCATGGTTTTTACTCTAAAACTGTTGGATATTGTTCAAATCCCTGTCAAGTGGTGTAGGGTGGGCTGCGTCATGATAGTTTCACCATTTGAGCCGTTATGATATCCATTTGCCCACCCTACTGACTAGGGCTTCGCTAATATACTTCATCATGAGTACCTAAATTAAGCAACAAAATAGCTTCTTCTTGATCTTCTGAATTTTCGATAAATTCAAATAAAATACGGTAGCTGTAGTCAATTGAACATGACCAGATATTGGATAAATCACCTTTAAGTTTGTGGGTATGTAAGCTAGGATGAAAGGGATCTTCTGCTAACTGACGCACGGTTTTTTCAATTAGGGGTCTAAAATCTGGTCTTTTACGAATTATTCGTTTAAAACCTCTTAGGGATTGGGGTGTCCAAGCAATTTTCATGGTTGATCGAGTTCTTCTAGGAATTGATCAACTGAACCAAATGTTACTTTTCCTTCTGCTAATTCTTGGTGAATTTCTTGGATTTCTTGGGATATTATGAGTCTACGTTGTAGATGGAATCGTTTCAGAAGAGTATCGAGTAATATCTCTTGCTCTTCTAAGGACAATTTTTCAACGGTTTCAATCGCTTGCTGAAAGGCTGAGGTTTTGAGCATGCTTTCTTGATCATTTGCTGGTTTTTTCTATTTTATCTTTATCAGTCATACCCTCAACCCAACCTACAAGATCGGCGTACGCACTCAGTCAGCAGATTTAGCCGTAGGGTGGGCTGCGTCATGAGAGTTTCATCCTTTGATCAGTGATCATCAACATGCAGCCCACCCTACAAAAGCGATCGCACTACAAAAGTGATCTGATCACCTTCAACCTGATCACCTTCAACCTGATCACCTTCAACCAACTAACCTTCAACCAACTAACCTTCAACCTCATAACCCCAAAAAAAATAGCCGCAGAAATACTTTCCACGGCTAGGAATTTTCGCTTATGCACTCAATTTTCTCACCTATCCGTTCGCGTAGCGAACAGACCGGAGCCTTTGTCCAGGGGGGAAACCCCCCCAGAAATTTAAGGTGTTAACGCCAAATCCAATACCTCTTCATAATCGTAATAAATTCTCCTGGATTTCCCGTCGGTTGAAGAGGACCCCAGTCAGTAAGTTGAGCGTAGCCCAGGCCATTCAGGATATATACAGTATGGGTTATTTGCTCGCGAGACCCTTTTAAAATGTACGGAACAACGAATCCGTTTGAATTATCGTTTGAATTTGGCTGAGAGTTTTGAGACATAAACGAATAATTGTTTTTAGTTTTATAAATATAATCATAATGATTACAAAATATTTTGTCAAGGATTTTTATAATTTTATTTGTTGAGGAGTAATTGAAATAAAGGTGAGTTATCAGCGGTCAGTTATCAGCTATTAATATAATGCTTAAAATAAAGCTCAAATTGTATAATTTAATAGGTTTGATTTTGGATATATTATGAATAATATTTGGTAATTTTGTAGGGTGCGTTATGCGGTTTGGGGGATATTATTTTTTTACATAACCAAGGGTGGAAGCCGTAACGCACCATGGTATTGCTTGAGAATGGTTTGGTTTCAATTTGTATACCAATGGTGCGTTACATTTCATGCTTCGCACCCTACAAGAGCGATTGACATGCAGGTCACGCTACGCGAACGCACTCACTCAATTTTTTTTTAAATTCGAATAAATCCCATCCTAAAGAAGTTTTTTTGTTCAAAGTCAACGAATTTTACCCTGACTTTGAACAAAAATCAAAGTCGGATTTGCGTACGCAACCAGAATTTAGAGTACTCTCAAATCGACCAAGGATAACACGGCCAATAATTGAGCAATGTTTTGGGCTTATGGATATTATTCCGGGTGATTATATATTTTTGATACTATTTTTGTATTTATTTCAGTATTAATAAATACAAAAATACAGGTGTTTACCCTGTTTATGAGGTTTTCTATGAGTTTTATGAGGTTTGATATGAGGTTTATGAGGTTTTCTATGAGTTTTATGAGGTTTGATATGAGGTTTGATATGAGGTTTATGAGGTTTGATATGAGGTTTATGAGGTTTGATATGAGGTTTATGAGGTTTGATATGAGGTTTATGAGGTTTGATATGAGGTTTATGAGGTTTGATATGAGGTTTATGAGGTTTGATATGAGGTTTATGAGGTTTGATATGAGGTTTATGAGGTTTGATATGAGGTTTATGAGGTTTGATATGAGGTTTATGAGGTTTGATATGAGGTTTGATATGAGGTTTGATATGAGGTTTGATATGAGGTTTATGAGTTGAAAAATACTTTTAATTAGAGTTAATCTTTATAGTCAAGGAAGTAAACTTTCCTTGATTGAATACAATTACGAGTTGTGATTATGATCAAAAAAACTCATGCCCAAGCATGTCTAGCACATACTAACCAATCTGTTGCTGTGGGAACAGGTCAAAGTTGCTGAACAAATGAACTATCTAAGAACAGAGCCAGCTTACACCCACGAGGGGGCATGAGATTTAGTTCAAATGTTCTGCAATTGTGACATGCTCCCCACCACGCTTCCCATTACCATGAAACAAAATTACTTTCATACCCTCAGAACCCGCTTCTCCTTATTCGGGCAACCTTTTTTTCTGTCCTTTTTATCCCTAATATTTTGTTCCTTTATACTGCTTATTAACACCGGAACAGCCTATGGTGCAGGGGAATTAAACTGTGTATCCACTTACTGCCTAGATTCTTTTCCGAAAACCAGTGTGAAATATGGTACATTACTGAACAAGAATGATAGTTTAACTATCGATCTGAACCAAATCACAGACAATAAAACCTCTGGGTATTTGTATAACCTAAAAGTGGAACCTTATACGGAATGGGTAGATGATACACCTGACCCATTTCCAAATGCAGAAAAAAACGGGGGTGACCTCTCCGACTGTCTAACGGAAAATGTTCTGTTCGGTATTCAATTTGAGAGTGCCAATAATTTAAAACATGAATTAGTAGATTCCCAGCCATGCCCAGGGGAGGGTTGTAAACAAGGGTTTCAGGAGATTTATCCCCTTCAGCCTGATTGGAAGTTTAAAATTAACACACCAACTGACGTCACCAAAGCCTACATTCAAAATTTGGGGAACTGTCCTATACATGTCTTTGCTAGTCAAAATGATTCGTTGGAATTATGGTCGGGGTTTAAGACCCTTGGGGATCCTTTTGTGCATTTAGACAAAAGTGATCAGGACTATGCTCCTGATCAGGGTGTTCTAACTATAGATAGCTTAGGTCACCACAAACTTAGGAAAGTACATTATTATACTGAAGAAAACGTCAATTATCCCCTCGGTGCTCTCAATACTATATCCGCCGACACGTTTCCCGCTCTCGGTGGTGGTGTTTGGGGCGATATCATGATCATGCCCGATACTATTCGTGCCCCACACTGGCATATGACGGAAGCAGAGTCCGGTTTCTGTTACCAAGGTTACGGTAAGGTCGGGGCGATTGTCGATAAGGACACCTTTCCCTCATCAGACGGTAGCGGCTATGTAAACGATCGCATGGTTCAGGAAATTTTCATTCATCCTATGGAGATCTTCATGTTCCCAACTGGTGCTCAACACTACTTGCGGAATATCGGAACTGAACCGTTTAAATGCATCCTTTTCTTACGCCATGGCGTTCCTACTAACCCGAAAATCTTGTCCGCTATTTCTTTACAAAACGTACTTGGTCAGACTCCCCTAGGGGTCTCTGCTGCTTTCACTAATCCGAAGGATCCAGAAATCGACGTTAGTGGGTTTACGGAGCAGAAAGAACAATACGTATATGCCTCACAAATCTCTAACTATCCGAACGAAGCCTTTAAACCTAGTAAAGTAGATACCACACTCACCATAAAAAGTGCTGATGCCGACTGTACTGGGAGCACGAATGAATGGATGATGTGTTTTGATGCTATCTGTCCAAACGTAACAGCCGCACAACGGCCAGACGTCTGCGATGAATACAACGCTATGCCTGCAGCTATGGACTAACGATATCGATAGGCTTGCAAACTCTGTTTCTTTTATTTAAGCCCTCGTAAGTATTTAGACCCTCAATCCCTTATTGCCATCTCCTCACTCTTGATCGTCTTTCGCACCGCAATTGGTAACACCCCGAAAGACCAACTGGGGATGGGGATTGGGGGTTGATTATCCATAACATCACCCTGACCTTGGCAGTATCTTAAACAAATAAATTAAACCGAAGGCAAAGCCGGTTAAAGGAAAAGAATTTCACCGGGTACGGGACCAATTAACCACCGAAAATCCATAAATAAGTGGTAAACTCGACAGTCGTAATTTGTAGAGCCATTGATTGTAATAGAACTTTTTTTGGGCGCTGGGCGCATTGCGCAGCGACCTCTTATAAACAAACTCAGCGAGTGGTAGGGTGGGCAAATACTGTGCATCTGACCATTAGTACTCGAATACTGTCGATTTGCCCACCCTACTTAAGCTTGCGTAGAATCCCTCGAATCGGGGTAGGGTGGGCAAATTCATGTCATCATGGGCAAGGCAATAGGCAAGAGGCATGGGTGCAAAAGTTGATACAATATCCTAACTTTAATGCTTAATCCTATATCATCTGGTACAGCTAAAAATCACAACAATAGCAACATCTTCAGCAAAACTCTACCGATAATAAAATAGCTATACTAAATTCCTGATGCCCGGCAGTATCTCCTAGCACTGTAAGGGTAAACAAACCGTAAATATACTGCCTTGGTTTAACTGCGATCGCACTTTGACACTCCCCCCCATCCCCTCGACCAAAGTCCTGACAATGGATAGACCCAAACCCGCGCCACCGGTAGAACGAGTTCTAGTTTCATCGACCCGATAGAAGCGGTCGAAAATACGGGCTTGTTGTTTTAAAGGAATACCAATACCACGATCACAGACCTCAATTCTGCCACGGCCATCCACCTGAGTTAACTTAACAGTGACTGGTTTATCGACACTAGAGTATTTGACGGCATTATCAATCAAATTCAGTAAGACTTGTTTGAGGCGATTGATATCAGCTTTTACCCAAATCCCAGGTTTATTACTCTCAACTTTAATTACTCGCTTACTATATTGTCTTGCCATCTCAGCCACCTCTTGGACCAAGTCATCTAGGACAAAGGTTTCTAGATTGAAGTGTATATGACCACTATCGGCACGTGCCAAATCCAGTAAATCCTGCAACATTTGCACGGTGCGGTCAGCTTCTGAAGAAGCAATTTCTAGGGCTTCGCGCTGAGGTGGAGTCAAATTAGCACCGCGACGTAAGGTACTTTGGACATAGCCAGAGACTAAGGTTAAAGGAGTGCGCAATTCATGGGATACATTGCTAACAAATTGCCGTTGATTTTCTAAGGCATCATTCAGACGCACGAGCATTTCTTCAAAGGTTTGTGCCAATTCTCTAACTTCAGTCGGAGCATTATCGAGCTGTATTTGCACATCCCCCAAATCATCAGCAGAAATACTCTCAGTTAGCTGACTCATCATCTGTAGTGGTTGGAGCGATCGCTTAATATAGAATGCGATCGCAATACACATTCCTCCAATAGCAAATGCTGTAGCAATCCCCAGACTCCGGATCAGCTGCAAAAACATCTTTTGATCACTAGTAATGTCTTGGGCAATGTAAAACTTACCAAGATTGGATTGCTTAACTTCCAAAGTAGTGCCGCAAACCACCCAGTAGCTGCCATTTACTTCCAAGACTTCCGGCATGGGCGGTATCTGTGGCAAATACTTTGGAGAAGTCAGAGTTTCAATCACCTCTAGCGCTTCAGATTGAGCAACAATACCATCTTTGGGATGCTTTACCCAGAGTAGGGTGTTACTATTGCTGAGTTTATCAATTGCTTTTTGGATTCCAGTTTCCATGGTAACCATATCGCTATAGATTTCCACATCCTGGGGGAAGCGCTCTGCAATATAACTAATACTCTGTTTGTGAGTGGAAACCAGAATATCCTGCATTTTCCAGCTGGTCCAAATTGCCAAACTCCCCATACCTAAGGCTGAAACAGCGGCAATTCCTAAGGTTAGTCTTACCCGTAGGGAACGTAAATCAAGATAATGGTAGTAGTTATTCAAGAATTTTTCCAGCAAACGGCTGGGGAACTTCATCAGTCTTTGTAGGATTATTTATATTAATATTACTGATTATCAGTTTGACAGAACAACCTGAGAAATTACTGATAGACTAGTTAAAATCAGATAACTAATATCTTGTTTGAGAGCATGGGGATTGTCAAGCTAAACCAAAGGGAACAGGGAACAGCGGATCTGGGAACAGGGAGTAGCGATGCAGCGCGGTCTTGGGGGTTTCCCCCACTCGCGCTTTGCATCAAGACGGGAGTAGGGAAAAGGGAAAAGGGAACAAAAATTATCGCAATTATTTTAGGATTATTGGTATAGGTAAATTGGTAATTGGTAACTATAATTACTATCGAGCGATAACTACTGGACTATAAACACTACCAATAACTCTACCGATAACACTACTAAAGTAATTTAACACGATCTGATTGAGGAGACCAGTCTTAGGTTATTAACAGTAAATGTATTTAAATGTATTCTTGTAGCCGAGTAAAAAGCCACCGTGTTGAACTGGATTTATATAACTCCCTATCGGAATTTATTTCATTTGATGAACATAGCCCAATTCTGAGTATCGGTAATCAGTAAAATAACGTATATTTATACTATCTAGCAATGAGAATTTATTTGTGAACAATAACAAGTGGTGAGAGGCTTACCTATCACCCGCTCATGACCTGACGCCATGACCTGATCTAAGCTTGGGTATATTAGACCTCTAGTTCCCTAAAATCTAGCCAGTAGGGTGCGTTAGGGGGGGCATCATTTTCTGCCTCATGCCCTTGGTTATGTTGCTGCCCGTAACGCACCACGGTGTCAAACAGCTTTTAGGAGATGCACCCGTCTAGTTTCTAGTTCTATCCATATGCCGTTCTAGTCAATACCGACAATTTAATTATGAAACGTTTTGGAAATTTACTGCTAATTTTGTCAGGAATCCTAATGGCGGGTGAACCTTCAACTGCCTTAGCTGAGTCTCCCAAAACCGGGGAATGGGAACCAACCCAACACAGTAGTGAACCTCTAACTGTCTCACATTTAGGGGCTACTGAGGTTTCTGACATGTCAGATAATACAGATGTTTCTAGGTCAAGGGATATATCTGAGACTGAATCACCGACTACCGATGCCCCTACCGAAACTTCCGATACTGGTATACCTATACCTAGAAATCCTATAGATATAGAAGTGCCATTACCGGATAATTCCACTGAAGACACTAAGCAGCAACATACCTTAGTAGATAGGGAGCTTCCAGAAACAGACACTTCTACGACAACAGTACCTACAATAGACTCAGAAACTGCGGATACAGATACCAAAGATACAGATACCAAAGATACAGATACCAAAGATACAGATACCAAAGATACAGATACCAAAGATACAGATACCAAAGATACAGATACCAAAGATACAGATACCAAAGATACAGATACCAAAGATACAGATACCAAAGATACAGAGGTAGAGAAAGAAGAAACCACAACGGCTGTTGACGCTGAAGAAAACGACCTGGAAGCAGAAGCTGAAGAACTCAGCCCAGAAGAACTGGCCAAACAGCAAAAACTTATTGAAGCGGATAGACTTTATCTAAGTGGAGATATAATTGGTGCTGAACAACTATATCGTGAAGTAAAGAATCCTTTTGATAATCCAGAACCAGTTCAAGAGCTACCATTAGCAATTTACGACACCGCTCAACTCTCTCCCGCTGGTGGAGTGTACTGGCGTAACTATGAGTCAGGGTTAGAAAAGAATTTAGAAAGTAAAATTCTGATTCCCCTCAAGTTTTTAGTAGAGCGGCAACCAGAATTTATTCCCGGTCATATACGCTACGCTCAAGCTCTAAAAGATTATGAGCGACTTGATGAAGCCTTAGTAGTTTTAACGCAAGCTAAAAATCTATATCCCAATGAGCCGGAATTAATCAAGGTAACTATGGCAATGCTAGCAGACTCAGAAAATTGGTTTGAAGCATCTCTGGTAGCTCGTGAATTTGCCCTGTTTAATACTGATAATCCTCAATCGGAAGAGTTTCTTCAGCTCGCTGATCAGCATCTAGACCGCCACATTTCCCATCTCCGGAATGAAATGACCGGTAATACAATAATGAATGTGATTACTGGAACATTAGGTTATGTTTTTACTGGTAATCTCTTTGGTCCCCTGTCGGCAATAGAGTCAACTGTATTAATGCTTCAGGGAGAATCAGGCATTGGGAAAAGAATTGCTAAGCAAGCACAAAAGCAATTACCGATGCTAGAAGACGAAGAAGTGCTGGAGTATGTGCGGGAAATGGGAAATGAACTTACCAAGGTAACAGGTCGCGATGAGTTTAACTACGAGTTTTATGTAGTTATGGATGACCAACTCAATGCTTTTGCTCTACCAGGAGGTAAAATATTTATCAACGCTGGGGCTATCCTAAAAACCAAGTCCGAAGCAGAATTAGCTGGTTTACTGGCTCATGAACTATCCCATGCTGTGTTATCCCACGGTTTCCAGTTAGTCACTCAAGGTAACTTGACTGCTAACATTGCCCAATTTATCCCCTATGGTGGCACTGCTGCTAATTTAATTGTACTTAACTATAGCCGGAATATGGAACGTCAGGCTGATGATTTAGGAACTAAAATTCTTGCGGCTAGTGGTTATGCAGCAGATGGATTGCGCAATTTGATGATTACCCTGCATGATCAAGGTGGACCAAAACCATTATTTCCTTGGCTTTCAACCCACCCAGAAACTAAAGAACGGATTAATAATTTGGAAGCTACAATCGACAATAATGGTTATAACCGTTATACCTATGAAGGTGTAGAAAAGCACCTAGAGATTCAGAAGCGAGTTGCTCAACTCCTGAAAGAATATGAGGAAAAACAGAAGGAAGAAGAGGAGGGCAAACAGGACGGAAAACAAGAAGATGAGCAGGAGCAAACACAAGATAAAGAACAGGAGCTAAAACAAGAAGATGACCAGGAGCAACAACAGGAGGAGTAATATTGATAGTATTCAGCTATCAGCGGTCAGCTATCAGCGGTCAGCTTTGTGGCACAGGCTTCCAGCCTGTGACTTCACTGAGATTAAACCAATGCTTACCTGTTTTATTGTAAGCATTCAGTGGTCAGCCGTGAACATTGGCCTTTGAGCCACGCTACGCGAATGGCTCACGCTACTTCAGGTGCCGTCAGAATAAAAGAAACCTAAGCAGCTTAATTAGCGTGCTCATAGCTCATAAGCTGATAACTGATAGCTGATAGCTGATAGCTGAATACTTAAGATCACATTGCTTCAAGTTCCTTACCTTTGGTTTCCCGAACTGCCAAAACAACTAAGAAAAAGGAGATAGCAGCAGCAACGGTATAAAGACCATAAGCAGTACCTAAACCAAATCTAGTCAGGAGAATGGGGAAGGTCATGGTAATGAAAAAATTGGCCAGCCATTGAGTAGAAGCACCAACAGACAGTGCAGAGCCTCGAATCTGGTTGTTGAACATTTCCCCTAGCATTACCCAGACTACTGGTCCCCAGGAAAAGCCAAAGCAGAACACATAGAGGTTAGCAGCTAAGAGGGCGACAATCCCTTGAGAGTGAGTCAGAATCAATTCACCAGCGCTATCAAAGTGGGCAAAAGTGAAAATAAATGCCATTATCCCCAAAGTCAAGGTCATCCCAATAGACCCGATCAGCAGAAGGGGTTTGCGTCCAAATTTGTCGATGTATGCGATCGCTAAAAGGGTAGTAAGAAGATTAATAGCGCCAGTAATCACATTAATTAGCAGGGAATCCCCTTCTGAAAACCCTACCTCTTGCCATAACACATTACCATAGTAGAATACTACATTAATGCCCACAAACTGTTGGAAGATAGATAGCCCCATGCCTAGCCAGACAATGGGAAGCAGCATACCATTTTTACCAATCAGATCAGACAGTTTAGGCTTGCGCTCCTTGAGAACTGTTTGCTGAATTTCCAAGACCTTGGCTTGGACATCACCACTCTCAATCTTGGCGAAAACAGCAGCAGCTTTTGTCAAGCGGCCAATAGAGACCAAAAAGCGGGGAGATTCCGGAATAAACCAAGCCCCCACCCAATAAACAGTTGCTGGAATAAGCTCCATCCAGAACATCCAGCGCCAAGCCGGTATAGAAAACCAAAGTGGTGCTTCTGCTGAACCGGTAGCCATACCAATCAAGTAGTTGCTGACAAAAGCAATAAAAATACCAATAACAATGGCCAATTGCTGCAGAGAACCTAACCTTCCCCGCAGGTGAGCTGGAGAAACCTCTGCGATGTAAGCTGGACTAATTACACTAGCGGCACCCACAGCAATGCCACCCACCAGTCGATAGACTACAAAATCCCAGATACCGATTGCTATACCAGAGCCAATGGCACTGATCGTAAATAAAGCAGCAGTCATTAGCATCACCTTTTTGCGGCCATACCAATCTGCCATCTGTCCAGCGTAAAACGCCCCAACTGCAGAACCTAGCAGCATCGAAGATACTGAGAATCCTGTCCCGACGCTAGTGGAGTTAAAGGCTTTTTGCAGTGCTGTAATGGTGCCATTAATCACTGCACTATCGAAACCGAATAAAAAACCACCAATGGCAGCCACTGCGGAAATCAGGACTACAAAAGATATATGGTATTCTTGTTTGTCATTTATCATTAATAGCAGTTCTCAATAGGGTCAGGTACTTTAGTCTTGGGTTAATGGGAGTAGGGAGTAGGGAGCGGTGCGACCCGTGGCGAATTTAATAATTAGATGCGGAAAGGGCACAGGACTCAACTCCCAGGGAGTTGGGCTGCATCGCTTTTGAATTTTCTATATTCATACCAAGTTGCGGTCAAAGGTACAACTTTCTCTTCCGCCCATCTCCCCATCTCCCCATCTCCCCATCTCCCCATCTCCCTATCCAACCAATTTAATCTCTTTGAATGCAACTCGCTATCATCCATACCTGGAAGCTTTTGCCCTAATTCTTTAGGTGGAGAAGTTGCCAGTTAAGCAACTGTCTATGGAAAGAAGGACCTATCACCTTAGGCATAGCACGGTTCAATAGTAGACAGAGTTAGGATTAAAGCCGAATCTTGCTCAGACCCTAACTACCACGGAATTGTGTACAGGTTTAAATAGTGGCATGGGATACCTCACCAGGCTTTAAAGAAGGAAAGTAGAGTTTAAAGGTAAGGTAAAGCTGAGGGAGCTTGCAGCAAATGGAATCAACTAAAAACCCCACCATGGAAGAGATGAACCTATTCTCAGAGCCTGGCACTGGCAAGGTAGAAAAGACAATTACCCCTCATAAGCCAGGACGAGTCAAGTATAAAGCAACTTACTGGCCAGCAGAAGTATGCTCCGATTTTCAAGTCACCCTTGAACCTGAAGACCCAGTTACAGTTGTTGGTCGGCGGGGCATTACTCTGATTGTGGTACCAGTGGGTTATATTTTTCCCGACGATTCCCAAGAGTCGAGCCATAACCTAGCCACAGGGATTGTCTCACGCTTGTTGAGCTGGACTCAACGATTAGCTTGAGTGTTTACAGTATTCTGACATTAATCCAAACTAATTAACTTCAGAAGCCCAATACTGACCCGCTTAGTGGTATTGGGCTTATGGGTTTACTTGAAGTTTGGCACTAATATCCATTCTGAGCGACTTAGGCTATAACTCTACCGTTAAAGTTAGTTATTAATAATCACCATTACTTAACCATTACTTATAGCTGAGTTTACTAGACGTTTGACACTAAGGGCGCTTTGAAATTATAATAGTGTTATAGGTATAGTTTTTCAAATCCAGAAATGAACAAGTGCGTTTGTACTACTGAAGCAGCATCTCTTTTAGGTATTTCTCCTCGCCGATTGCGCCAACTCCTAGAGAAGGGTCGCGTCCGAGGTGCCTATAAAAGTGGAAAATTCTGGATTATTCCCCTGTTCAACAATCTGCCCCAAATCATTAAAGGCACTAGAGGACCAAAAGGAAAATGGCGTACCAGTCGTACTCCGGCTCTAGCCAAGATTAATGTCAACCGCAATCATATTGGCTCGAATATCAACAAAAGTCCTCAAGAGCGCAAGCCAGTGATTTCAGTAAAACGAAGTGGCAACAATGTATACGGCAACCAGGTAGAAATCCTCGGTCCGTGTAGGATTGTATATCAGCCAGACACTCCACTGGCTTGTGGCGCTCGTCTGTGGATTGAAACCTTCAGTGATGTTCACTTCATCGGTGGTAGTTTTCCTGCTCGTGGTTGAAACCTAAGTTGCTAGATGCACAGCAGAACAGAGATATCAAAGTTTGTCGAGAATGGCAACAACTGATCACAAAATTGTGATCACAAAACTATGAAAAGCCTCGGGATTTTATCCGTGGCCATTGATTTGATGCAAAAACTTTTCCAACCGATCCATTCCCTTCTCAATGGAAGCCATATCCGTAGCATAGGACAGACGGATACAATCATCAGCACCAAAGGCAATACCAGGAATTGCAGCAACTTGCTCGGAACTGAGTAAGCGATCGCAAAATTCTAAAGAGGTTAAACCCGTTTGACTAATGTTAGGGAATAAGTAGAAAGCAGCATCTGGCTTGAGACAAGTCAGTCCAGGCATGGCCGTGAGGCGCTCTAACATCACCTGTCGCCGTTGGGCAAAAGCTTGGCGCATCTGTTCTACACAGTCAAGGGAACCTTCCAAAGCTGCGATCGCACCATACTGAGCAAAGGTACAAACATTAGAGGTGCTATGACTTTGAATCGTGGTCATTGCTTTAATTAGCTCTACTGGACCGGCTATATAACCGATACGCCAGCCGGTCATGGCAAAAGCTTTAGCAAACCCATTACTAATGATAGTGCGCTTGAATATTTCTGAGCCTACTGCCCCAATACTAAGGTGTTGAGCCCCATCGTAGCGAATTTTCTCGTAAATTTCGTCAGAAACCACCAGAATATCTTGCTCTACCACCACCTCCGCCAAGGCTTTTAGTTCTGCGGGAGTATAAACCATACCGGTGGGATTAGACGGAGAGTTGAGAATAAATAATTTAGTTTGGGGTGTGATGGATGAACGGAGCTGAGCCGGTGTAATTTTGTACCCTTGAGTGGCATCTGTAGGAACAATCACAGGTTTGCCCCCAGCCAGCTTTACCATTTCTGGATAGGAAAGCCAGTAGGGAGCAGGAATAATCACCTCATCTCCCACTTCAATCAGAGCCAGCATCAAGTTGAATAGGGATTGCTTACCGCCGTTGGTGACAATAACGTTCTGTGTATCGTAATCCAGGTTATTCTCATGGCGCAGTTTATTTGCGATCGCAGCTCTTAGCTTCGGTTCCCCAGCGGCTGGACCATACTTAGTCTTTCCTTCATCCAGGGCTTGCTTACTGGCTGCTTTAATATGAGCGGGAGTGTCAAAATCCGGTTCTCCGGCGCTAAAACTACAAACATCAATCCCATCTGCCTTCATGGCTTTGGCCGACGCCATGAGCTGCGGCTTCGGCACCAGCGGGTCGATGACCTTCGATCCCGGCACCGGCGACCGCTTCTTCCTGCTGGCCGGCCGTGACGGCTACAGCGAGGGTTCGCTGGGGGCCGGTGCGAGTGGTGAGCGTCCGGCTCCGGCAGCAGGCCCTGGTGTCTGCTATCTGCCCCAGGTGCTCGGCGGGACCTGTCCTTAGTGATCGGGCGGGTCGGGCCGGGGCGGTCGCCTACGGGCTCCGACGAACTCGCTCTTTCGGCGGTTTGGGTTTGCGGGGTGTTTGCGCCTCGGCGGTGCCGGGTCTCAGTGTGAGTTTGGGGCTTGTTCGAAGTCGCCCTACGGCCACCGCCCCGGCCCGACCCTTGCGCTTCTAAGGGCAGGGAGCCTCGCGGGTGGGAGGCAGCTAGGTCAGGCCGTGGGTCTTTAGTTTTTGGTAGAGGGTGGTTTCGCTGATCTTCAGGCGGTCGGCGAGGGCCTTGCGGGAGAGGTCGGGGTATTGGGCGAGGGCGCGTTGTAGCCACTGGCGTTCGGTCCGGCGCATGAGTTCGGGGAGGCCCTTGTCCAGATGGTCGCTCTCGCTCGACTCTGGTGTGGTGGGAGCGTCTTCCTTTACATCGAGCACGTTGCGCAGGGTGGGCCAGTCCAGCGGGCCGGTGTGGTCTTCGATGCTGAGTCGGGCGGCAATCTGTTCGATCTCGCGAACGTTGCCGGGCCAGAGATGATCCAGGGAGGCCAGTGTCTCCGCCACGTCCTGGTTCCAGTCGATCCAGCGGCCGCCGTCGATCCGGTCGAGGGCGTCGCGGAGCAAGAGCGGGATGTCCTCCGGGCGCTCCCGTAGGGCGGGGGAACGCAGCGGCAGAAAGTTCAGCCGCTCGAACAGGTCGCGGCGGAAACGGCCCTGCTCGATCTCCTGTTCAAGATCCCGATGGGTCGCCGCGACGATGCGCACGTCGGCGGTGCGCTCCCGGGTCTCGCCGACCCGCTCGTAGGTCTTCTCCTGTAGCAGGCGTAGTAGTTTCGGCTGGACGTAGGCCGGCAGTTCGCCGATCTCGTCGAGAAATAGCGTGCCTCCCTCGGCTGCGGCGAGCTTGCCCTGGCGATCCTGATCGGCTCCGGTGAACGCGCCGCGGACATGGCCGAAGAGTTCTGATTCGATCAGCCCCTTCTCGAGAGACGGACAGAAAACGGTGACGAAGGGCCCGTTTGCGGTTGCTCCCTGGTGGTGCAGGACCCGGGCGATGATGCCCTTGCCGGTGCCGGTCTCTCCGGTGATCAACACCGGGAAGCGGCTGCGGGCAGCCTTCTGCACCTGTTCTTCCAGCTTGCGCACCACGGGAGCGCGACCGACGAACCGGGTAAATGTCCAGACGTTTCCGGCGTCACACCGTTCCTGTTCCAGAGAGGAGCGCAAGGCGTCACGCTCTTCGAGCACGGCGCTGCCGGCGCGAAGCGCTCCGTAGGCCGGCCCGGCGGCCTCCAGCATCGCCTCGACGAGGCTCTTGTGCTCTCCGGTGAAATGCCCCGGGGTGGTGCTCTCCAGGTGCACGATGCCGCCGACCTGATCGCCCGTCTCGAGCGGTACGCAGAGAATCGAGATCAGCCGCAGGGCGCGTACCGATTCGACGTCGGCGTAGCGCTCGGTCTCCGCGGCGTTGTCCAGCAGGACCGCCCGTTTGTGGCGGATCACGTCCCGGAAGATGCTGCGGGAGAAATCGCCGGTGGGGCCGGTCATCGACTCCGGCTTCATCCGGTGCCAGACGCGGAAATCCAGCGCTTCATCCGGGGCGACCTCGACGAACACCCCCCGGTTGGCGCCGGTCTGTTCCACGGCGGCGTCGAGGATCAGGCGCAGCATCTCGGCAGGGTCGGAGCCGCCGGCGAGCACCGCACGCAACGCGGGGATCAGTTGAGGGAGCCATCCGGGTTTTGACAAGGTCGCACCACCGACGATAATCCGCCCGATGCTGGAGCAGATCGGACCGTACCGCATTCTACAGAGTCTCGGACGAGGCGCCTACGGCGAGGTGTACCTCGCCGAACAGGCCGAGCCTACCCGTCCGGTGGCGCTCAAGGTGCTGCGCTCCGAGGCGGCCGACGCCGACGCCCGGGCGCGGTTGGTTCACGAGGCGCGGACGCTGGCGCGGTTGGAGCACGACGGAATCGCCCGGGTCTACGAGGCGGGACGGTTCGATCCTGCCGGCGGCCGGGTCCTCGATGTGGACGAGCCGGGAGGCGAGCCGTTCATCGCGATGCAGTACGTCGAAGGGACGAGCATCGTCGATCATACCGGGGAGCGTGGACTCTCCATCAGGGAGCGGCTCCAGCTCGTGGCTCGTGTCGCTGAAGCGGTGCAGCATGCCCATCAGCGAGGGGTTCTTCACCGGGACCTCAAGCCGGCCAACATCCTGGTCGACGGCAACGGCCGACCTGTCGTCGTTGACTTCGGAATTGCTCGCTGGGTTGATCCGGAACTCCAGGTGACCCGCCGCACCGAGGTCGGAGAGCTGCTGGGCACCCTGCCCTACATGAGCCCTGAGCAGGTGCGTGCCGATCCCGAAGCGCTGGATACCCGTTCCGACGTCTACTCCCTGGGTGTTGTGCTCTACGAGCTGCTCGCAGGCGAACTGCCCCACTCCTTCGAGCGCACCAGCATCCCGGAGATGCTGCGCCGCATCGCCGAGGAGGTGCCGCAGCCGCTCTCTCGCAAGGTCGCAAGCCTCGACGACGACATCGAGCGGATCGTGGCCAAGGCCCTGGCCAAGGACAAGGGAGAGCGCTACGAAGGCATGAACGAGTTCGCCGGGGACCTGCGCCGGTTTCTCGCCGGGGAGCCGATTCAGGCTCGTCCGCCTTCCGTGCGCTACCTGTTGGTTCGCTACGCGGCGACCCATCGCCCGTTGGTCGCGGCGGTCGCCGCCGGGTTGGTGGCGCTCCTGATAGGCCTGGCCGGTACGACCTACTGGGCGGTTCGCGCACAGCGGGCCCAGGCCCGGGCGGAGCAGCAGGCAGCAGCCCGCAGCGAGGTTGCCGAGTTCCTGGTGGAGCTCTTCGCCGCCGCACGACCGGAGAACGCCCAGGGAGAGTCGGTCAGTGCCCGCACCCTGCTGGACCGTGGGCAGGAGCGCATCGAGCAGGAACTCGCCGGACAGCCCGAGGTGCGGGCCAGCCTGCAGGACGCCATGGGGCGCGCCTACTGGAAGCTCGGCCTGCCCGGCGAAGCGCTGCCGCTGGTCGAAGAGGCGTTCGCTCAACGTCTTGAACGATTCGGTCACGACCATCCGGACACACTCGAGGCGCGGAGCTCTGTCGGTGTGATGCTGTGGGAGAGCGGCGATTACGAGGGCGCCGAGCCGGTATTGACCGAAGTGCTGGCGGCCCGTCGTCGGGTTCTCGGATCCCGGCACCCCGACACTCTGAGTTCACTCAATAACCTGGGCCTGATGCACATGGCCCGCGGACGCCACGATGATGCGCGAGATGTTTTCGATGAGAGCCTGCGCTTGCGCCGGGAGGTCTTCGACGCCGACGCACCCGAGGTGCTGCTGGCCATGGACAATCTGGCCAATGCTCAACTGGCTCGCAGTGAGTTGAAACCCGCGGAGTCGCTCTATGTCGATGTGCTCGCCGCCCGGCGGCGGGTGCTCGGCGAGGATCACCCGGACACGCTGCGTTCGATGAACAACCTGGCCGCGCTTCAGTACCGCAAGCAAGAATTCGCCGCCGCAGCCGAGACCTATGCTGCCTGTCTCGAGTCTCAGAGCAGGGTGGTCGGTGAAGATCACCCGGACACGATCCGCACAGCGGGCAATCTGGCCGAGATCTACCGGCAACTCGGCAAGGCGGAACAGGCAGAGCCGCTGTTCGCGCGGGTGCTGGACTTTCAACGCCGGGAGCTGGGCGTTCGCCACCAGGACACCCTGGTCACGATGAACAACCTTGCCGAACTCTACCGGGGTATGGAGCGCTGGCATCCGGCCGAGGCACTGTTCGTCGAAACCATCGCGATCAAGACCGAGCTGTACGGCGCCGATCATCCGGATACCGCGTTCACTACTCATAACCTGGCCTGCTTGCGGCGGGACACCGGAGCCCTCGAGGAAGCCCGGCGGTTGTTCCAGCGGGCTCAGGATTCTCTGGAGGGGGCCTTCGGCGCCGACCATCCCTACGTCGCGATCAACCTCGAGGAGTACGCCCTCCTGATGCGGAGGCTCGGAGATTCGGCGACCGCCGAAGTCTACGAAAAGCGGGTCGCGGCGATCCGCGCAAACTGAGGGGCGGCGCGATCTCCGCTCGACTCCGGGTTTCCGCAGTCCGGCCGCCGGCGAACTCCGGAAAGCCGCAGCCCGCGAACGGGGACCGCCGGAGAACGCGCCGAAACAGGCGGTTTCGGGCGCCACGCCGGTTGGCATTCATCTTGTTCTAGCTCTTCTCCGACCATCGGTTCGGCAACGTGGGGATGGCCTCGCCGCAACCGGCCGATTCGCATCGAGGAGAGAGCGCGATGAAACGATGGATGCATCTGACGTTGACCCTGTCGCTGTTGATCGGGACGGGAGGCGTTGCCGAAGCCGGACTGCTCAAGAAGCTGGGCAAGCTGGGGAAGAAAGGGGGCTGCAGCGTCGACTGGAGCGGCGACGATCGTTCGATCGCCAAGGCCGGCAAGAAATGCGGCTTCTTCATCAACAACCAGGGCATCGGCCGCAAGGAGCCGATGCCGACCCGGGTCGCCATCGGCAACTTCCAGTTGAGGTTCGACAAGACCTCCAACGAGGCGGTGACCAGCGTGCGCCACATGGCTGACTCGGGATATCGCAAGGATTGCGGCGATGACGATCGCCGGGCGGACGGGAGCTTCCCCGAGGAGTGCTGGATCTGGGAGCACCGCTGGTGGAAGGAGACCGAGACCTCCCAGGCAACCTTCACCCTGGGGAACGACGACATCTACCAGTTCATCGTCGACGCGGTCTATGACCGCTACGTCTCGATGCTTACCGAGCGGGGCTACGAGGTGGTCCCGGTAGACACAGTCAAGAACACCGAGCTATACGGCATGCTCAAGGGGGATCCCAAGGCGAACGCGAAGAAGGGCAAGATCCGCGTCTCGGCCTATGGCCTCAAGAACCTCAAGGTGCAGGGCGCGATGGCCACCAACAAGCTGCCGGGCCTGAACAAGGAGTTGGGCACCGACGCGGTGATCGACTTCTTCGCCACCGTCGGACTCGATCTGGACAAGAGCGGCCGGGTCTCGGTTTGCCTCGGCTCATCCAAGGTGGGCCTGGGCAACGGACTCGACATGCAGTTCTTCGCCGGAGTCAAGGAGACCCGTTCACCGACCAAGGCGATCTATCTGCCGAAGGCGTCGGCGCAAGTCGGGGTGAAGAGCATGGGGTGCTTCCCGATCGAAGGCGCCCAGTCGGCGGCGCGCTACATCGAGGGCGGGGCGGATTTGATCGTCAACGCGGCGGCACTCGGCACCGTGATGCTCGAACAGGCCGCTGCTCGGTAGAAGCGGGGGGCGGGTCGTGAGGAGGGGCGTTGGTTTCTAGAGGATGTGGCCTCTTACTTGTAGGTCGACCAGGACGCCGTCTGCGGGTTTGGTCGAGACGCCGGCTTTGGGTTGGAGTCGGTGGTTCGGGGCGGTGAAGCGGAAGATCTTGACGAAGGCGCCGACGACGAGCCCGACCTCGAGCAGGCCGAGGAACTTGCCGGGGCAGACTCTCGGGCCGTAGCCGAATCCGAAGTGAAGGATGTCTTTGGGTGAATAGCCGCGGGCGGCGAGCTCGACCCAGCGCTCGGGCGCGAAGGCTTCGGCCGGGGCTCCGGATACCTCTTCGCCCCAGAAGTCCTCGCAGCGGTTGGCGTGCCACACATCCAGGACGACGTGGGTGCCCCGGGGAATCCGCAGCCGGCGTCCATCCTTGGTTTCGACCCAGGTGTCGACGGAAGCGCGCCTGGGAAGGAAGTACAGCGACGGCGTGAGTCGCAGGGTCTCCTCCAGCACCCGGCCCAGGGTGGCTGCCTGGGCCAGGTTGTCGGGATCGTAGACGTTGATGCCGCGCACCTCTTCGAAGATCCGGTCCTGGATCTCCGGCGCCCGGGCGAGATGGGACAGCGCCCAGCTCGCGAATGAGGTGGTCGCTTCGAGCGCCCCGGCCAGGAACACGCGGATGTTGCTGCGGAGTTTCTCGTCCGACGCGTCGGACTTGAACTGGGCCCACAGGCCGAGCCCATCGCTGCGGCCGGCGAGGGCGATGTCGGTCAACTCCTCGAAATCGGCCCGGGCCTGTCGAAGCTTCGCCGCCCGGCCGCTGAGCACGTGGAACGGCCGGCGCAGGCGGTGGGCGATGGTGTCCCGCACCATGTGATCGATCAGCAGAAGCATCGACGGGACGTAGCGATCGCGCAGTTCCTCGTAGCGTGTGTTCCCTCCGAAGAAATTGTTGATCAGCATCTCGAGCATGACGACGCTGATCTCGGGCTCGAGGGCGATTCGCGAGACCACCTCGCCGGTTTCGGCCTGGCGCTCGCGGAGCAGGTCCAATCGATCGGAGACCGTCTTGCGGAAGGTCTGTTCGAACTCGTGGAATTTCTCGGGCTGAAACAGGCTCGAGTGGCTGAAGGAAGGCGCGGCGAGTTTCTTCTGCTGCCGCCACAGCGGGCCGTTGGCGTACAGCAGAGAGTCCTCTCCGGTGGCCCGTGCGATCCCGGCGGAGGGGGAGGTGTCCCGGTCGAACTGGCCGTCCTTGTCGCCGGTGTCGGAAAGCACCGACCGGATCACCGCGGGCTCGCGGGTCACCAGCACCAGCGGGAAACCGGGTACGTCCAGGTAGCGGTTGTGGCGCGCGGAGCCGGCCAACGCGTCGGTGCGCCAGAAGAAGGTGTCGAGGATCCGGATCGGCTCGCGGTAGTTCAGGAAGTGCGGGAACGGAAGAGACGGCCGCCCGAAGCGGAACAGCGGTACCCGGCTGGGCCGAATGTCCCCCTCGAACGTGCGGTTGCCGGAGGCTCTGTTCATCCACTGTCTCCCTGCTGCCGAGGGAACGATCGCGAAGCTTCGAATCAGCCTAACCCTGGTCCCGAGACGGTGCAATTGAGGCAATCCGTCGCGGGTTCCGGGCATTCCCGCCCGCGGGCCCGGGCGCAGAGAGGAATCAGGTTGCCGTAGTCGGCGGTTGGTGCTTGAATCCGAGGGTTCGGGGATCAATCACGGAGATCGAGCATGCGTTACGCGTCCTGGATTCTGGTTCTGGTGTTGACGGCAATGGCGGTGGGCTGCGGCGGGTCGATCACGATCGAGCCGGGGCCGGATCCGCACTCATATGCCCGTCCCGATGAAGTCGTGGTCGACCACATGGATCTCGACCTCACCGTCGACTTCGACGCCAAGACGATCTCCGGACGAGCTTCCCTGCACATCAAGAATCAGTCGGGTGCGGACAAGCTCTGGCTCGATACCGATGAGTTGACCATCGAGAAGGTGACCCTCGGTTCCGCCGAAGCCGAAACCACCTGGACCCTCGGCGAAGATCGGGAGTACCTGGGCGCCGCGCTGGTGGTCGACATCGAATCGGATACCGAGGTGGTTCACGTCGACTACGTGAGCGACCCCGGGGCAACCGCGCTTGCCTGGGTCGCGCCGCAGCAGACCGCAGGGGGCAAGCACCCGTTCTTGCTGACTCAGTCCCAGACGGTGTTCGCCCGTACCTGGATTCCCTGCCAGGATTCACCGGCAGTGCGCACCAGCTACAACGCCACGGTGCGGGTGCCGGTCGAGTTGATGGCGCTGATGAGCGCCGAGAACCCGATGATCAAGGCCGACGACGGGGTCTATCGCTTCAGCATGCCGCAGCGCATTCCGGCCTACCTGCTGGCGCTGGCGGTCGGCGACGTGGAGTTCCGTTCTCTCGGACCGCGTAGCGGCGTCTATGCCGAGCCGCCGCTGGCCGACGCCGCCGAGTACGAGTTCGGTGACGTGGAGCAGATGATGGTCGAGGCGGAATCGCTCTACGGCCCCTACCGTTGGGACCGCTACGACATGATCGTGCTGCCGCCGAGCTTCCCCTTCGGAGGAATGGAGAACCCGCGGCTGACCTTCCTGACGCCGACGGTGATCGCCGGCGATCGTTCCAACAACTCGCTGATCGCTCACGAACTGGCCCATTCCTGGTCGGGCAACCTGGTGACCAACGCGACCTGGGCGGACTTCTGGCTCAACGAAGGATTCACCACCTACTTCGAGGCGCGGATCGTCGAACGGGTCTACGGCAAGGACTTCGCCGAGGCCCGGGTCAAGCTGGATGTCTACGACCTGCTCGAAGATCTCGAGAGCATGGGAGAGGACAACCCGGATACCCGGCTGCGTCCCGAGCTCGCCGGCCGGGACCCCGAGGCGATTCCCAGCGGGCCGCCCTACACCAAGGGCTACCTGTTCCTGCGCACCCTGGAAGAGGCCGCCGGCCGGGACGCCTTCGACCCGTTCCTCGCCGGCTACTTCGACAAGTTCGCCTTCCAGTCGATGACCACCGAGAAGTTCCTCGACTACATGAACACCGAGCTGATCGCCAAGGATCCGTCGATCGCGGAGAAGGTCGATGTCGACGCCTGGGTCTACGGGCCGGGGCTGCCCTCGATGCCCGAGATCAACACCGCCGCCCTGGATGCGGTGCAGGCGGCCCTCGACGGCTGGCTCGCCGGGGAGATTGCCACCTCTGCTCTGCCGATTCCCGACTGGCCGGCGCTCCAGACCCTGAAGTTCATTCGCGACCTGCCGGCGGATATCCCGGCCGAGCGGTTGGCCGAACTGGACGCGGCTTTCGGCTTCACCGACGCGGGCAACCCGCACATCCGCTTCCGCTGGTACGAGCGGGCGATCAAGTCGAACTATCAGCCGGCCTACCCCAAGATCGAGGCCTTCCTGCTGGAGGTCGGCCGGGCCTGGTACCTGCGCACCCTGTACGGCGCCCTGGTGAAGACCGACGAGGGCAAGGCGTTCGCCGACAAGATCTACGACCAGGCCCGTGAGCGGTATCACCCGCTCTCCCAGGACGCGATCGACAAGCTGTTGGAGCGCTGAATCAGGGCTCGGAACCGGCCCGGATTCGCGAAAAACGACTGGAATAACGGAAAAAGTGGCCAGTTTCGCGGCCCTTTCCGGGTTGTCGGCTTGTGCCTGCGTGCCTCCCTGTTACCCGGGCCCCATATTGCGTCCAGGGACACGACGGAGAGTACGAGATGCAGCCAGCACCCAAGGAACGCCGCCAGCACCCCCGCTTCGAGTTCGATGCGTCCGAGGCCTGGATCGAGTTCGGCTATCCGCGTCCCTGTGATCACCAGTGCCGGATGCGTGTCCGCGACGTCAGCGTCGGCGGAATCTCCTTCGAGCTGGAACACGAGCTGCCCGGCCTGGGTATCGGCACCAACCTGGACAACGTGGTGCTGCGCATCGGCAACCTGGCGATCAAGGGAGATGTGGTCGTGATGCGCCTCACCACCCAGAGCGACACCACGGTCTGCGGCGGCATCTTCTACCCCCAGAGCGACAACGACTCGGTCAAGCTCGACCAGATGATGACCAGCCACTGATTGCTGTTCCCGACCCCTTCGGGACCCCCCCCGGCTTGAAGCTCCGAGGCCCGGCGGCGTAGACTGCCAGCCTTGAACGAACACACGCCAACTCCGCCTGAAGAGACCGCTCCCGCCTTGGATCCCGCAGCGGCGGCAGCCGGCGCGACTCTGCCCGGCGTCCTCGACGGTGAGGACCACAAGCTCGATCCCCGCGCGATTCCCGCCTGGCGCATCGGTACGGCGATCACCGCCGGCGTGTTCTCCCTGATCAGCTTCATCGTGGTGATCTCGTTGATTTTCGGCGGCGCCACGCCCGGGCTGTGGAGCCTGCTGCCCCCGGGGATCTGGCTCGGCTTCGTCTTGCTGCTCGGCGTGTGGGCCTTCGCCTGGCCCAGGCTGCGCTACCGCCACACCTTCTTCCGGGTCGACGACGACCGCATCGAGATCCGCCGGGGCGTGGTCTGGCGCTCGGTGATGCAGGTGCCGCGTTCCCGGGTGCAGCACACCGACGTCAATCGCGGGCCGATCGAACGCAGCTACGGCATCGCGACCCTGGTGATCTACACCGCCGGCACCGAGCACGCGTCGATCTCCCTATCGGGGTTGACCGAGAAGGACGCCTACGCGATTCGCGATCACCTGATCGCCGAGGGAGGCGGCGGCGATGCCGTCTGAGTCCCTACCCGAAGGATCGGGACGGCGGCTGCACATCCTCTCGCCGCTGCTGGCGGCGCTCTCGGCGGTCTGGCGCCTGCTGGTTCCCGCCATCCTCGTGTTGTTCCTTTCGCGGGGGAACAACTACGAGGCGTTGTTCGGCATCTTCGTCGTGCCGGTCATCGCCATGTCGTTGGTTCGCTTCTTCACCTTCCGCTACTGGATGGGGGAGCATGAGCTGGTGATTCGCGAGGGGGTGCTGACCCGCAATGAACGCCACGTGCCCTACACCCGTATCCAGAACATCGACACCTCGCAGAACCCGATCCATCGCCTGTTCCGGGTCGCCGAGGTGCGGATCGAGACCGCCGGCGGGCAGGAGCCGGAAGCAAACATGAAGGTGCTCTCTCTCGATGCGGTCGAGGAACTGCGGGGGCAGGTGTTCCGCCAGAAGCGGCTGGCGGTGCTGGAGGGCGCCCCGGATGCCGCGGGTGTAGACGCTTCAGCGGGTCTCGAGACCGCCACGATCCCGGGCTTCGATGCAGCGGCATCGATGCCGGGCATGGGCCCGGCCGGGTCGCCGGCCGACGCCCCGGGAGCCTCGCTGGAAGGGGAGAGCCGCCACGACGTGCTGGCCCTCGGGCTCAAGGACCTGGCGGTCTACGGTTTCATCTCCAACCGGGGCATGGCACTGGTCGCCGCCGCCTTCGGCCTGTGGTGGCAGGCGAGTTACATGGGGCTCGTGCCCGGGCCCTGGTCCTACGCTCAGGACTCCTGGAGCGACGTGGCGCGCTGGTCCCAGGATCTCAGCCGCGATCTCCTCACACGGGTGATGCCCGACCATCTGGCGTCGCCGGCCGTGATGATCAGCTCCTGGATCGGGCTGATCGTCGCGGCCCTGACCTTGCTGCGGATCTTCTCGGTCGCCTGGGCGGTGATCAAGTTCTACGGCTTCACCCTGACCCGGGCGGGGGACGACCTGCGGACCTCCTACGGCCTGTTCACCCGCATCTCGGCGACGGTGCCGCGCAACCGGGTGCAGTTGATCCAGATTCGCCGTTCGCTGCTGCACCGGTGGTTCGGCCGGGCGGAGGTGCGGGTCGAAACCGCCGGGGCCGGCGGGTCCGAGGAGGATGGCGAGGGCCCCGATGTCAACCGCCAGCTCATCGCGCCGCTGGTGCGCATGGACCAGCTTCCGGCGGTCCTGCGGGAGATCCAGCCGGAGATCGAGCTCGAAGGCTTGGACTGGCAAGCGCTGGCCCCCAAGGGACTACGCCGGGTGATGCGCCGCCGCTTCTTCGTGTCGCTGCTGCCGCTGGCTCCGGCGATCTACGGTCTGGGTTGGCCGGCGGTTCCGCTGTGGGCCGCCCTGGTCGTGCTGCTGCTGGGGACCGCGCCGCCGGCGTACCGGCGCATGAACTGGGCGGTGGGAGAGCAGTTCGTGGCCTATCGCAGCGGTTGGTGGAGTCGCCGGGTGCTGGCGGCCCGCTTCTCCAAGGTCCAGGTGGTCGAGCTGACCCAGAGCCCGATCGACCGCCGCTACCGGATGGCCGCCCTGCGGGTCGACACCGCCGGAGGCTCCCAGACCGGCCGGAAAATCCGGATTCCCTACCTGCTCTCGGAGAGCGCCCGCAGCCTGTTCGAGCGGCTCTCCCTGGCCACCGCCCGCACCGAGTTCCGCTGGTAGCCGGGCCACGGCGCCCGGCGCCGGAAGTGGCTATAA
>NZ_MKZS01000001.1:6399087-6437836 GCF_001942495.1 Moorena bouillonii PNG | reverse complement strand
CTTCTGACTTCTGACTTCTGACTTCTGACTTCTGACTTCTGACTTCTGACTTCTGCTATACCTAATCAGGGCTAATCAATGCTGTAGAGGTTTGCTGTCAAACTATGAACTTACGTTAACTAAAGACTAGAAACTATATATTTCTTAAATTGATGTGTTTTTTTGCTGCAATTTACTTGCAATTAATTCAGACTTAAATTTATTGTTTATTTGACTAAGTAGCAGAACAAAAGCATCTAAATGTTAGAAGCCTTACTCAGATAAGATAACAAAAATAATAAGCAAAAATACTTATCGTATTACTCTTAGATCGAGTAGGTATTTCAAAATAAGATGCCTTTATCCTGAACTAAGTAAGTAGCTATAAAAGTGTCAGCTATTAGCTGATAGCTGGTAGCTGTTCGCGTAGCGTGCGCGTAGCGCTTAAGCTGATAGCTGACATTTGCCCCAACAAGTTTGTTTGGGCTTATTTGTGTCTACTAATTGATTTTCCTGTCACTGTCGGAAGAGGATATTGTAAATGTTAGAGGTAGAGAAATACTACAGAATCTTGGAGCTGGAGCCTGGAGCTTCACAGGAGGAGATTCACCAGGGCTACCTCGATTTGACCTGGGTATGGCATCCTGACCGTTTTTCTGGTAATCCCCGGCTACAACAGAAAGCTCACTGCAAGTTGCAACAAATCAATGAAGCTCATGCCCAATTGCGCTCTTTACAAAGAACTCTCGGTTGGAAAAATAGACACCCCAAGCCTAAACCCCAGAAGCAATCACCATTAAAGAACCAATATCGTAAGTCAGATTTATATAAACGGGAAGTTAATCCTGTAACCACCGAACCTAGTGAAAGTAGCACTGGCAGTAAGAGTCAGGGAAGTCCAAAGTCTAGGCGTGTGTATCGGAGCCAGAAAATCGATGATTGGTTAGATTAACTTACTGGTAATTACTTGTGATAACTTGATCGCTGCTTTAATTACTTAACGTTTCTATATCCTGTCGGTAGGCAATTAAGGCGTGACGATTCCGGTATTCGGCTATAGCACGCAGAATTGCATCAGACACTTCCCGGGATACGATCGTCTTAATTTCAACATTGGTGTTGTAGCCCGGAATATCTCCTAGACGTCTGCCATGACCCCCCTCTCCCCGTACATCACTAACAGTATAACCAGTAGCCCCGTGGCTTTTGATTAGCTTGACAAGGCTTTCTCTAATTACTGATTCACCAATGATGGTGACTAAGACAGCATTATTGATGGGAGCATCTTCTGTAGACATAGGAAATTCCATAATCCTGACATCTACTAGTCTAGAATCTACTAGTCTAGACTAGTAGATGTTAATTTTTAGTTATCAATGGGATTGACCTACGGTCACGCTACGAAAACGGATTTACAACCAAGCTCAACTATACCGATTAGTGGGTAATTTCAAATCCCTGCAAACCTTCCGGTGTCTCATTCTTAACCACCACATTGTCAACCACAGCATTTAACGGTCCGCTATGACACCAACGCACCATAGCTTCTACTGCTGCGGTGTTCCCTTCAAACACTGCTTCCACACGCTTATCAAGAAGATTTCTGACCCAGCCGTTCACCCCTAGATGCTTAGCTTGAAGCATTGTGGCGTAGCGATAACCAACTCCTTGAACTCTTCCGGAAATGAAAACATGGGTGCGGATTTGCTTGTGTGGTGTTGATGAGTTTTGCATTTAGCAGTTTGCTGTTGACTACATCAAGTTAATGTTGAAGGTTGTTCGCCGTAAGCATCCTTTGTCGGCGAGGTTGACTGTAACACGCTTTGCTTAGGGTCAACCTTCAACCAACCTTCAACATACTTACCCCAAAGCATGGGACTTGATCCTATTGTTTAGCTACAGCGCACCAGCCGCTGTTTTATCCAATACACCTCCAGATAGGTGTGTGGTGATATTCATCGCTTGCAATACTGGCGCTTTGTCTAAGCCTTGGGGATAATCAATGACGCTGACAGCCCCATTTCCCTGCTTGATATTCCAAATTAATGCTGGACTCAAGCCAAGAATGTCACAAAGTACTACTTTATTGATAGCATCATGAGCCACCACTAAGCCAGTCTGAAATCCAGAACCAGATGCCGTAGCTGATTTAACTATCCCATTCCAGGATGCCACTACTCTTTCCAAAACATCCTGTAGGTTCTCTCCTTCTGGCATTTGTACCGTTTCTGGGGCAACTTTCCACTGATGCAGCAATTCACCATACTCTTGGGCTATCTCTGACTCTAATTTGCCCTCCCATAAGCCATGACTGATTTCCCAGAGTCCATCATCAAGTTGCAAATTGACATTGGGGTGAGACTGGAGAATAATTTCAGCAGTTTCCTTAGGACGCAGCATGGGGCTACTGACTGCAAAATCAATGGGGATATCTTTGAGAAACTCAGCCGCCTGCTGTCCTTGTTTACGACCATTGTCATTTAAAGGCACATTAATCTGTCCCTGAAAGCGAGACGCACGATTCCAATCGGTTTCACCATGGCGCACCAACAACAGACGCAACCCTTGGTCAATATCTCCCCTTCTTGGCAATGTTTCCCCCAAGTGGGAGGTTTGATTGAGGGATTCCAATTGTACGGTTTCTCCCCAACCACCAGTGAAATTTAGCACATTGATGCCACAATTGGATTGCCTGATACTATGGTAACGAGCAGGAGTTACCCCAATGGCACTGCTAATTAAGCAGCGATTGATACCATTATGGGCTACGATTAAAATCGTACCTCCTTGATAGAGGGGGATAACCTCTTGCCAAAACTGCTCTGCTTGTTTATACAGTTCAAGCACGGGAAAGTGTTCTTTAGACCCGACCGCTGTGGGAATGACCATGGAAAATTCATGGGGGCGTTCTTTCCAGTGCTGGTAGTCTTCTGGGAATTTTTCCAAAACTTCGTTCTTTTGCAGATTTTGCCAAAGGGGTAAATCGATTTCCATCAGCTGATCTGATGGCTGTAACTGGGGAGCGTCTGGCAAATAGGATAGGATAATCTCTGCGGTTTGCTTTGCCCGTTGTAAAGGGGAGCAGTAGATGGCATCAAAGCTGAGGCTACTGAGGGCAGTACCAACTTTTTGGGCATCAGCACGACCTTTGTCGGTCAAGACTGACTGATCACTGCGTCCTTGAATGATCTGCTGAATGTTGTAAGTACTTTGACCGTGACGGACAATAACGACGCGGGTAGCCAATCTTTTATTCCTCCATGAGCAGGTATGTGGTTCAGCCGGGTCAGCTAGGGTGACAAATGTATACTGGGTATACTCAGATGATTCCGAATCATCAAGGTCATTCTAACCTAGCTAGATTATCCCTAAAGTGGCAGTGTACAGTTGGTGACTAGTTATTGGTTACTTGTCCGTTGACTACCAACAAATAACTAGTGACTAATAAGCAAAATGCTTGTGTGTTGGGGGGTTCGATGACTATAAAACGGTTGGTTTTGATTGTACTGACGATTTTTGCGATCGCTAGAATTGGCCTTTCTCTGGTAGAAAGCTGGGGTCAGCCCCAGATTCAAACTAGTCTGGAACTTCGCCAAACCAATCTAGTACTCCATGGCTGGGAGTGGCAGAACACAAACCCTGATTCTGCTGCATCTGAGCAGTCTAATCAGGAGTCTAAGGTAGATTGGACTGTGGCTCGAAATGCTTTGATTGGTGCTGAGCCGTTTCAATCTGCTCAAAAACAGTATGAAACAGCCCGTCAATTGGCTCAGACCAATCAGTCAAAGGTTCTGACCAAACTCCAAAAATTTTCCATAGGGAAGGTAACCACACCGAACGATAGAGGGCAATCACAATCACCAGCTACTCCCCTGACCCAAAACGCCTATCCCTCCCAGCAACAGCAATTGCAACAGTCATTGTCTGACATCGAACAGCTGATTGCTCGGCTGGATTTGCGTATTGGCATTCTCCAAGCTCAACAAGGAAAAACCGATGCTGCTATTGAAACCTGGGATAAACAGACATACTCTAATGGCTCATTAGAAACTGCTGGGGTATTAATGGGTCTATGGAGTGAGCCACCCCTGGTACTACCAGATGCTGAGGAAAAAATTGAACAAAATTTAGATAATTGGTTCCGCTATCGGGCGTTGAGTCAGCTGTATCAAGTGCAGCAGCGCCAAGATGACCTATTGTCACTCCAAACCCAAGAACAAGAAACGGCTGAACAAGCAATTGTCAAATTATTCGTTATCGCTGTCATGCCAGGATTTAATACCCTATTGGGTTTGCTAATCTTAGTGTGCTTGGTTGGTCAGTTGTTGTTTCAAGGTAAGCAATCCCTGATAGCAACCAATCATAATGTCCCATGGAAAACAGCTTGGGATGGGGAAATTATTTGGCAAGTGCTGATTTTTGGTTTTTTCGCTATCGGTCAACTGCTGTTACCGGTTTTAATTGGTTTGTCACTGGGGATTGTTGGAATTAACCCAGCCAATTTTACGGTACAGATGAGTGCTTTCTATGTGTTGCTAACTTACCTAATCATGGCATTTGGGGGCTTGTTAGTGATGTATCTTTCCATTAAGCCCTTTTTGCCCCTGCCAGAGGATTGGTTTAGCTTCAAGTGGCGCAGCAACTGGATTGTCTGGGGAGTCGGTGGCTATTTGATAGCACTCCCCTTGGTGATTGTGGTATCTCTGATTAACCAACAGTTATGGCAAGGAAACGGCGGTAGTAACCCACTGTTGCCCCTAGCTTTGGAGGGACAGGACAGCATAGCTTTGATCATATTCTTTCTGACAGCAGCTGTGGCAGCACCATTGTTTGAAGAGATAATCTTTCGAGGGTTCTTGTTGCCCTCTTTGACTCGTTATCTACCAGTTTGGGGAGCGATCGCATTAAGTAGTCTGATTTTTGCGATCGCTCATTTGAGTCTCTCAGAAGTCCTACCCCTAGCCACATTGGGAATTGTCTTGGGATTCGTTTACACGCGATCGCGTAATCTCCTAGCTCCCATGCTGCTCCATAGTCTCTGGAATAGTGGTACGCTTCTGAGTTTGTTTGTTTTAGGGAGTAGTTAAGAATTACAGCGGTTTACAATTGGGTGAGGTACAAATTCCTGGCTTTTAGGGAACAGGGAACAGGCAACAGGGAACAGGGAACAGGGAACAGGTAAGAGGTAAAAAATCCTGTGTACCTGATAGTTATGAAAAACGCTGTAAGTATGAACTGTCAAGTATCAAGTGTTAAGTATTAAGTGTGAAGTATGACGTGTGACATTCTTCATCCTTCAAAAAACACCATAAAGCTGTTTAATAAATACCATAATCTGATTCCCGTACTCCAAATCTGGATTCCAACGTCTGCCTAAGTCATAAACTGAAGGAGCAACACCTCTGGGCACATATTCAAAACGAGGGTCTACTATCGGGGTCTCGTTAATCATATCAGTACTGGCATATGCCTTCAGGTGCTGAATGTGAGCTTTAACTCCTGTTTTCGGGTCAGGAAACGTAGCACCAGCAGCACTAGCCTCAACGGTACCCAATCCACAGAAGTTATTCTGCTCAGGTTTGACCTTACCTCCAAAGCGTAAATAATCGGTTTCCAGACACATCTGACAGAAAGCAACATCGTGGTTCACTCCCTCATTTTCCGCTTCTTCTATGTAAAGTCTGGGTAAGTCAGGAAATTGTTTTAAACCGTCTTCATTGTTTTTCTCAAGAAAGCTTTTCAATTGGCTTTCAGTGGCATTTCCCATCCCCATAATTTGATCACCATCTTCCAGTAAGGTGCGGGGAAGTGAATTTAAAATAACAGTTTTTGTCTGATTTTCCCAGGATGCAGCTATATTAAACTCCTGTAAGTCTACCGCTTTGACATAGACAACATTTCCATAACTGATTTGGCGAATATTTTCTCGATCAGTTAGGCTAATCCCGAGCATTTCCACTAAATCAACGGGGATAAAGGCATTGCTATTAATTAAAATCCCTTTTTCGTCATACTTCTGTTGTTTAATAAAGATATTGATAGTAGGAAACTCAGGAGTTTTTGGAGTCTGACCGCTCCATTTAATTAATCCTTGAGCAATCCCTTTGGCAAATTTTTCCCGCTGATTTTGCAGTAACTCTAGGTCTTGAGGATTGTCGAGAAAACACAACTGCATCAGTACGGAAGAGACTGCTACCTGACGACAAAAGGATAAGCCGCGCCGATTGGGAGAGTGGATATCCGCTTGAATGCCACGACTGGGAAGTTCAGGAATTTCTTGGAGTAAGGCATTCAGTAAGAGCTGAGCATCCAGCTGCCTTTCATCGTTACCATAGATGTAAAAGGCTTCAGCCCCTCGCAGGGAACCGTTAAAGGCATTACCATGGATTTCCAAGGCTACGTCACCAGGCACAGCATTGGCATTGATCCATCGAATTGTGTCTCGACGACTGAGAGAGTCAGGAACAACTATACAATCTACTCCCCGTAATTCCAGCTCTTTAACAATTTCATTACGGGTAAGTATCATTTCCCGAGACTCTGTTGTGCCTAAAGCCACTACTCCCGGGTCTTTGAGGTCATGACCAGCGGAAATTATAATACGTGCCATGGGTGGGTTTCTTCTCCTTAGTTTACCGTTTTTTGGTCGGAAAATAATTCGGTAGATTGCTTTAAAAAATCGTGCTAATAGCTTACGCATTTCGCATTTAAATTGTCAGTTACGGAGAAATAATAAATGAAACCATCAATGATGATTTAGGAATGATGAATACCTCTGGAACTTCTGAATGAATGAATGATAGATTGTTTCGCCATTGACCATTACCATTCGGTTAGGGTCAATGGTGTTCAATTAAAGTCCCATTTTGGCACGGGTTGCTGGGCCGACAATTCCATCTACATCTAAACCGTTTTGTTGTTGGAACTGCTTTACAACTGCCTCGCTACCTCGTCCATAGACACCATCCACATCCAGACTATAGCCTGCTTTGGCCAAGGCTTGTTGAATAGCACGTACGTCTTCTCCCTTCATGTAAGGTTGGCTTAGGCGCAGTACCCGAAATTGTATTGACTTCTCAGATTCTTTCTTGGAGGGTACCGAGATCGAAAACCCTTCTGAAAAACTATTGTTTAGTCGTCTCTCGGTTGATGGTCCGTAGGAACCATCTTCGGAAATCCGGTCATTGATATTATAGCGGTTCCAAACTCGCTGGAATGCCCGCACTGCTAGGGCGCGAATGTCTCGGGTACCTCTGCCTACGTAGTCGAAATGAACTGGGTCCCCCCAACCGAGCCATCGCCAGCCGTACTTCTGGAGGTAAGGTCGCCACCTCAGGTAATCTGAAATATCAATGGCTAGACCACTTTGGTGATTACTGCGAGACGGACGGGCAGCAATGGGAATACCGCAACGGCGATTTCTGTAGTGGTTATATAGTATTAATTGCTGCGCAATGGTCCGATAGGCTGAATTAATTACCATGGGAACGCCCCGGTCTTGAATAGCACGTTCGAGGGCTCTTTTGGCAGCGGGTTGGAGCATAGCCCAGACAGCAGGACCTAGTTGCACATCTAAATCATCAAAGCTGATTAGTACATTCGGGATCAGTCGGTTCATTTCATCAATAATCTGCTTGTCTAGCCCCCGAACCACTTCTGTAGAGCAGGAGGTAACATTCCTGACCTTGATGGATATTTTCTTAGGGAACAACTGCTTGTCATCATCCCAAACCTCCACATGGGGTTCGTAGACGTACCAGGTATTCTTGCCATTAAATTCATCTTTGGTCAAAGCAATCCGCAGGTAAGACTTCTCTTCTTTGAGGTCTACCCAGCTGTGCAGCTCTAGTTCCCTGCCTTTTTTGACCCAAACTTTATCCTCTTCATTTTCGATCTTCTGGCTGGGTACGGGTTGCTGTTTTAGGAAGGTATCATGTACGATTTTCAAAGATAAGACCATCAGTTTCCCTCATAGATGAAATGGTGGCAGTAGTCGTGATTGGTGAGTCGTGATTGGTGAGTCGTGATTGGTATTTGTTAGTTCAAGTACACTCCTGCCTAGGAGGAGTGATTAGGACGTTTCAAGCTAGCTGTTGTTAGCCCTACCAAGCTCAAGACTCTTCCACTATATATTCATATTCAATACTAGAGCCTGGGATTACGGCCAAATCTTTGACAAAATTGGGCAGAATCCTCCGCTTATAACAGTTAGAGTCAAGAGGATATTAATGTCCTTGGTTAGTTCGACAGGAAACAGCTAATGACTGGGTTACCATGCCCAATCCCTGTTAATGCAATCAGCATCTCACCCTTAAGTCATATTATGTCTGCTTTAACAATTCCTCGGAAAGGTATAGTAAAATCAGAGGGTAAAAATTTTTTTTGCTTGTGCCAGTTTAATAACTGGCATATTAGTTAGTAACAAATTACTAATTTGTGATATTCAGCAACTATTATAATAGTTAGGGCGCACGTTTGTGCGCCCTAAAAATAGCGTTAATCTTCTGATGCAAGCGCTGTCTGTTGTTGAGAGCGCTTCGCTTCCCATCAATTAAGATTATTCGATGATCTCAAACATAGCGATCTGCGAGAATTTCCAAAGCACGGTCTGAGCATCCCATTAACCACAGGTTTGACATCCCAGTTTTCTCCCCTAGCAAAATTCGCCGTCTACAGCGGAAGGTTTCTTCCTCCAAGTAGGCTCCTAGCAAGCTTCGTTTCAGCAAAGGACTCCAGATACCGGTACGTCCATGGAGCACTCGCCAGTTGTCAACTACTAATACCTGTCCGGGAGTCAGTAGAAATTCGGCATTATAGTCAGGATCTTGTAAGAGTTGGGCAAATCTTCGGTAGGCTGTCAATAGGTCTTGAATTTTATCGTAGGAAACCTCTAGGGGTATCCTGGTGTTGTGGTTATACCGAATCTGATACACTTCTCCATTTTCATCCAAGTTAATTAGATGATTACGCCGGTAAGCTTCCCATTCGTATTTCCGAGCGCTGGAATCATTTTCCGATAGTTTCTCCTCCACAGACAGTCGTCGGCGACCTGCTGGTATATATTCTGTGGTAAGTAGCTCAAAGAAGTAGGGGTTTTCTGTTTTGATTACCTCTGCTAATTTGAAACCATCAACGACGGTGGAATAGGCTTGTCTGTCGTTATCCGGGTTGTCGTAGAGGGTACATTGCAGAAATTGGATTCCAGTGGGAATATCGTAGGCAGTAACGTCTGTATGATTTCTTAAACGTCCCAATTGATAAGAATGTTGGATAGCCTGAGCAACTGCGTTCTTTCTATCCATAGTAAATACATTGGTGGGATGATAACGTTGTCGTAAAGGCCCCACCCGTTCCACCAATGCCCGAAAGCTTTGTTCGTCATTTGGAGCATTCTCAATTACTGCTACCCCTAGTTCGACGAGCTGATTCAGGTAGGACAATAAAACGTCGTCATCATTCATCACCTCATGATAATCAAAATAAGAGATAGATACTGATGCATCCCAAAGTTGAGGTTTTGATTTTTGTTTAAGGGCTGGGTCATCGTAACAATGAACTCGTAGCCAGGAAGGATCGAATACACTGTGATGCCCTGTTTCTTGACCACCCCAGACAATATCCAAATTGCCTTCAGGATCAATTGTCACCTCTTGAGGAGTTGGGTTTAAAGGAATTTTGAGGAGGTCATGTCCACTATTATTGAGGCTTAAGGTATCTCGCTGAAAGCATTTAGGACAGCGACAGCTATCTAGGAGCCAGAGATGATGGTAAAAGCTTTGATGGCCATCTTTCCAAGTGATCTCTACACCATTGTCATGGGTTGCTATGGATTCGATGCGAAAAGAAGGTTTGAGTTGTCGAAGTAGCGTGGTCATTTTAATTTCAAGCTCCTATTTATCAAGCTCCTAATGTATTTGGTTTCTTTAGATTGTGGTGCGGTCTGCCAGAATTTCTAAAGCACGGTCTGAGCATCCCATTAACCAGATATCTGACATACCGCTTTTTTTGCCTAGTAACAGTCGCCGTCTGCTACGGAATGTTTCTGGTTTCATGTAGGCTCCCAGTAAAACTCGTCGCAGCTGAGGATTATGAATGGCGGTACGCCCGTGGAGTAATCGCCAGTTGTCGTTAACTAATACTTGTCCCGGAGCGATCAGAAATTCGGCGTTATATTCAGGAGCTTCAGCTAGTGCCGTAAATGCTTGGTAGGCTGCATATAAGTCTTGAATCTTATCAGGAGAAACCTCTAGTGGCACTCGGTCTTTTTCATGGTGACGAATCTGGTAGACTTCACCGGTTTCATCCAAATTAATTACATGCTGGCGATGATAAGTTTCCCATTGGTACTTCTTGGTGCCAATTTCATGCTTAGATACCTTTTCTTCTACACCAAGGCGACGGCGACCTGTTGGCACATACTCTGTGGTCAGCAACTCGAAGAATTTTGGCTGTTGGGTTCTGAGAACTTCGACAATTTTGAACCCATCCACTAGGGTAGAATAAGCCTGTTTGTCATTGTCTGGGTTATCGTATTGGATACATCCGAGAAATTGCAGTCTGGGAGGAACGTTGTAAGATACATGGTCTGTGTGATTATCTAAACGTTTCATATACTGATAGGCGTGGTGAATATTCCCTGCCAGTTTGTTTGCTGTATCCAAGGTAAAGATATGGGTGGGATGATATCGTTCTTGGATCGGTCCAATCCGCTCTATCAGTGCCTGAAAACTTTCTCGATTCTTGGGCACGTTGTCAATGATGACTACTCCCAATTCCAGCATCTTGTCCAACCACAGCAACAGTGCCCAATCGTCTTTCATCACTTCGTGGTAATCAAAATGAGGGATGGACACTGATGAATCCCACAGTTGGGGTTTTCGTCGCTGTTTGAGGGCGGGGTCTGTTTGACAGTGAACTCGCAGCCAAGATGGATCGAATACACTGTGATGTCCAGGTTCTTGACCGCCCCAGACTATATCCAAATTGCCTTCACGATCGATCTTGACCGCTTCAGTGATGGGATTGAGTGGCATTTTCAGGGGGTCATGTCCTTCCCCTTCTGAGCTGTTAAGGCTCAATGTATCCCGCTGGAAGCATTCGGGACAGTGGCAAGCATCCCGCAGCCAGAGATTATGGTAAAAGCTGTGATGACCATCTTTCCAAGTGACTTGTACACCGTTGTTGGTCACTGCAACTGATTCGATCCGAAAAGCGGCTTTGAGTTGCCGAAGTAGGGTTGTCATGTTTCACCTTTATCCTTTGTCTTACTTGGTTTCCATTTATTTGAGAACTAGGCTTCAGCCCCCACCATTACCTTTGACTTAGACGTCAATTGTTTGCCGTTAGTGGTTTGATAGCCGTTGTATTCCAGTGTCTCTCCATTAGGGCTGAGAGTAGGGGTCAGAGTCTGGTAAAACACTTCCTGACAGCAGTTGTTTTCGTCAGCAATCAGTACCCGCGCTTGGTGTCCGCTACTCAAAATTTCAGCGCGATCGCATTGCTCGTTTGCCCAGATAATCAAGGTATCTCCCTCTTTGCACAGTAGCGCTCCCCCTCCATTGGGACAAATTTGTCCTGAACCTGCTTCTCCTGGCAAAACATAGGTTGACCAGCGATTGCCATTGTCAATGTTGACAATTTCTACTTCTTCGAGGGGTAAAATCCCTACCTGTGCCAGCAAGTCGGAGTCAATGGTGACACTGCCCACATAGTGGCGGTTTGCCTCAGTCACACGCACCCGATGTAGCTTGGCGTGCATTAGTTTGATGGTCGCCATGATTTCTCCTCCATTGAGTTGAATGAATTAAAATTCAATTGACTTGAACGAGCCTATTTCTGGACTTAGCCATTGGCATTTTACGATCTCTATTTGAGATTGCTATACCGTTACTCCCTTAATCACCAAAAACCTAAAACCTAAGTAATTTCGGTTTTGAATAATTTCGGTTAATCAGTGACTTATAAGTCTCGAAATAGGATTCTTTTTTCGTTCACAATTATGACTAAATAGGCGCTTTTTAGCAGCTATCTAGTCATCGAATCGAAGTTAACACATTTTTTGATACATCACTATTTTCCGGAAAATACATCGATTTACCTTTCTCCCTCCCGCCCTATCCCTTTCTATCCATTGAAATAGCCAGTTTAACAGTTACTTAACTGGCGCTCTAGCTCCTTTAGAAGCGGCTATGGGAAATACTTGCACTTCAAATTATATAAAATCATCTGTTTCTATCCATTCCGTGCTGTGTTTGCTATCTATCTTCTCAGTCTTCTTCAGGTTTACGAAGGGGAATCTTTAGACAAGTATCTTGCTCCTTCAACAATAGACAATCTACGGTAGCATAGATACTGCCTTGTTTATTTTTATAGACTACTTCTCCAGACAGTGGTAAGGGAGCTGTGTGCCATACTCCAGGATGAATTGATATGCCGTAACTACCATCGGAGTAAAGCGCTACAAAATCTTCTGCTTTGACATTGTCCCCAGGAGGAGCTAATAGAAAGATGCTAGGTTCACCATTTTTAGGAATAAAAGCCTCTCCTGCATCTAGATGGGCGCTAAGCCAATGCACTAGCACATAGTTAGAGTTAGTTTCAGGATCAACTACAGCCTTTCCTGCTGCTCCACCGCGAGCACTTTTATGGTCACCGGAAAGCACTGTAGAACCACGCCAATATACTTTGAACTCGTCTTCAATAAATGTGCCATAACCCCCCCTAGAAATAAGAGGTCGTTTTCCTGGGTTTGGCCATTTACACAACTCTACTTCAACATCTTCAAAATCTGTAAATACATTTCCTAATCCTTCAGCATTTTTTGAGTTCAGCTTTTTTAATGGAACGTCATAGTATTTGCATGGTGTAGCCATGATTTCCCCTTAAACTATCAGCAATTAGTGCTTTTTCAGCACTAGAGCAACCATTGGTTCTGTTTCAAAGATGTTAAACTCTACTCGATTGAGTATACTGATGCTTTCTGAAAGGACAGGTGTAGGGAGGGATACTCCTGAGCTAATGCCTTGGCATTGTCAACGCGGACTGCACTGATGTCAATGCCGACAACTTCACATCCTGTCTGCTGGGCTAGCCAGATAGCGGTGTTGCCGTTGCCGCAACCGATATCAAGTACCCGAGATTCAGTAGTCAGCCCACTGCAGGCGAGCATATATTCATTCCAACGATGGCAAGCTGGGACAAAGTCTTGAGCACGAGCGTCGGCTAAGTTGTCAAAATAGCCCCAATGTAAACTGCCTTCAGAATCCCAGAAGCTACGATACATGCTGTCTTCGTGATCGTAAAACGCTTCTGTGTCCGCTTCTGTATATTTTTGTGTCATTTTGTTTGTCTAAGTTGAGACTTACAAGTCAGACTTACTAGATTTTCAAGGAAATTCCCTTCATGAGAGTAAAATCATAAGTGCTCGTTTCTTGAAATACTTCATATTTACTTCATATTTCCTTGATATTCTCCTTCATAATTCCCTGGCCTTTTGGCCAAAAGGCCAAGGTCAATCGCAATTTCAAGACTAAGCTACTGGCACAGTTAATCTATTTAGGGCTTTTTTTATCAACTATTAACACGTCCAAAACTTGTCGAAACCCTTAAGTTAGTGCGATCTGAATTATCTAAGCTGGGGAAGCTTTTTTTTTCCAAGTCTCCTGCTGTCGTCATTTACATAAACACCAAAATAATGATAACCATTAACAAAAACCTGTAGCCTAGTTGAGCAGCTCTTAGCCTAAGCTGGAAATAAGAGGCATGTGTTCTTCTTAATCATCTAGGCATTGCCAATATTCCTGAAGCTGTTCACCAAATCTATGCCAAAATCTATCCCAACTTCCGCCAAGACTACTTTAAACCAACCAGGTTTGCCTGTAGAAACGATCACATTAGATGTAACTGGCATGAAATGTGCTGGTTGTGTTGGTGTGGTGGAACGGCAACTGAGCAGTAACCCTGGGGTATCGAAAGCCTGTGTGAATCTGGTAACTGGGGTAGCTGTGGTAGAGTATCAAGCTGGTGAGGTGGAACCAACTGTCCTAGCTGAGTTGCTTACATCAAAAGGGTTTCCTAGTCAACCCCGTTTACCTGAAACTGAAAAGGGAACTAAGAGCCAGGATAGGTTAACACCAGCCCAGAGACATGAGCAAGAAGCCAGAGCATACCGCCAACAACTAGCGATTGCTGCTGTCCTGATTGTCTTCTCTACATTAGGACATATCGGTCATTGGTTCCATGGACCAATGCTGCCAGTATTGAGTACGTTGTGGTTCCATTGGGCATTGGCAACTCTAGCGCTACTACTTCCGGGACGCTCTATTATCGTAGAGGGTGGGCGCGGTTTGTGGCACGGTGCTCCCAATATGAATACGTTGATCGGACTGGGGGCGGTGACGGCTTACACCACTAGCTGTGTGGCATTACTATTCCCTAACCTGGGATGGGAATGTTTCTTTGATGAGCCAGTGATGTTGCTGGGTTTTATTCTTTTAGGTCGGACCTTAGAGCAAGGAGCAAGATATCAAGCTACTGCTGACTTTGAGTCTTTGCTATCCCTACAGCCTCAGGTAGCCCGGTTGATTGGAACATTAGACAGTAAAGAAGGTGATCAAGCGGGGATCGAAATTCCTGTGGAGCAAGTCCGGGTGGGAGAATGGTTAAGGATATTACCTGGGGAAAAAGTTCCTGTCGATGGGGAAGTGATTACGGGAGTCTCATCGATTGATGAGTCAATGCTGACTGGGGAATCTCTACCAGTATTGAAGCAACCAGGGGACATGGTTACTGGTGGCACGTTGAATAAATCGGGAGTGCTGGTGGTAAAGGCAACCCGTACTGGTAGAGAAACTACTTTGGCACAAATTGTAGCACTAGTGGAGGAAGCGCAAACTCGGAAAGCGCCAGTACAGCAGTTAGCAGATTTAGTAGCAGGGTATTTTACCTATGGGGTGATGGCGATCGCATTTTTAACGTTCCTATTTTGGTACGTGGCTGGAACTAGAATCTGGCCGGAGGTCTGGTCAACCATGGCGGCTTCTCCATTACTGTTGAGTTTGAAATTAGCGATCGCAGTTTTAGTGATTGCTTGTCCTTGTGCCTTGGGTCTAGCCACACCTACCGCCATTCTAGTCGGTACCAGCCTGGGGGCAAAGCGGGGCTTATTAATCAAAGGTGGTGACATTTTAGAACAGGTGCATCGGCTGGATACTGTGGTTTTTGACAAAACCGGTACCCTAACTCAGGGTCAACCCACGGTTACCGATTGCCTGCTGATTCAACCTGAAACAGAGAATGATCAACAGAGCGGGATTGCTACGAAAACCATTGCTGTATCTTCTGCTAGCCAATTGCTGCAACTGGCAGCAGCAGCAGAAAGTGGCACATCCCATCCCTTAGGTAGCGCAATTGTTACCGAAGCTCAACAGCAACAGTTACCGATATTAGGGGCTCAAGATTTTTACACAGAACCAGGATTGGGACTATCAGCTTTAGTAGAAAACCAACGGGTAGTGCTTGGCAGTGCAGACTGGTTGAGTAAGCAGGATGTTACGATTAGTGATACTGCTCAAGCTGAAGTCAAGGCTTTGGCAGATGGGGGTAAAACAGTAGTTTATGTAGCCGTTGATGGGCTACTAGCTGGATTAATTGGTGTGAATGATCTTCCGAGAGTCGAGGCTAAAGAAACAGTAGAACACCTCAAAGACCTGGGATTGCGGGTGATGATGCTAACTGGTGACAGACCGGAAGTAGCGGCTGCTGTGGCCAAAACTTTGTCAATAGAGCCAGAAGATGTTATCGCTGGGGTGCTTCCTGATGGCAAAGCTAATGCGATCGCAAACCTCCAAGACCAGGGACACTGTGTCGCTATGGTGGGAGATGGCATCAATGACAGTCCAGCTCTAGCACAAGCTGATGTTGGGATTGCCTTGCATGGGGGAACCGATGTGGCAGCGGAAACAGCAGGAATTATTCTGATTGGTAATAACTTGCTCGATGTGGTCAAGTCCATAGACCTATCACGAGCAACCTTCAACAAAATCCGCCAGAATCTGTTTTGGGCATTCGGTTACAATATATTGGGTATTCCCATAGCCGCTGGTGGGCTACTACCAGGATTTGGGATGGTACTTTCTCCTGCTGCTGCTGGTGCCTTCATGGCTTTCAGCTCAGTTAGTGTTGTCACAAACTCACTGTTGCTAACCCGTTTACGGAATTAGTGCAAGTCCGCTTGAATACCTATAGTAAACCATCCACAGCAGCAAGGTTTCAGAAAGCTATACTTCTCTGGGTCATTGGAAGCAACCACCATAGAGTCAGCTTGGTGTCTAGTTTTTGACTTTTATTGATTCAATGGTTGAATAACAGATAATCAGGTAATGCTCACCACTCAGGAGAGGTTTTCTAGGTAAATCAGTACCTAAGTCAGTCGCAAGCTGATTGAGACCTGTGCCAATGTAAGTAAATAAGAGCATTGTTCTCAAGCAATTACCCTTTTGATCACGAGCGATTCATGGCTACACAATCTGACCACAACCATTTACTGATTATTGAGGATGACAAAGGAAGCAAGCAGATTCCTTTGGAAGAGGAGGTATATTCTATCGGTAGAGATCCAGAGTCTGATATCCGCCTGTTTTCAAAGTTTGTGTCTCGCCGACATGCCACCTTAGTCAGGCGTAGACGTTCTGATGGCAGTCCCTACTACCGAATTTTTGATGGTAACCTCAAAGGTAAGACTAGTGCCAATGGCATTTTAATCAATGGTCGTAAGCTTCAAGCCCATGATCTCGAAGATGAAGATGAGGTAATTTTTGCCCCTAAGGTCAGTGCTAAATATTATCTACTGAAGCGAGAGAATACGCCAACTGATCCAGTAGATCAAGTCGATGAGTATGATATTACCCTAATTAATCCCGGCATGATTGATGATCCGGAAGAATGGGATAATTAGAGATGAAATGACCGCCAAGTTAACCTTAAAATTATAATTTTTAAGGTTATAGTTTGAGCGGTTAGCTACAGGATGTTAAAGTTTACCAGTCGCAACGGGAGAATAGATCACTAAGAAAAGACTTGCGCCAATCCGTCACTGGGTCTTCTCTCCGGAAAGTCACAGTACGATTTTCCTTGGTGTTCCACGGTGCCAAGGGTAAGTGTCCTTCCTCCGCTTTGTTTTTGTTGAAAATTTCTGCATACCAGTTTACTTTTTCCCACCACTCGTACCATGTTTCATCTAATAATTCATCATACTCTCCCTTGGGTAAGCCACGCTCAGCAATAATTTTGTCCAAGATTTGCTTTTGTACACTGAAGCCAAACTTTCCATCTGAGTGTTTTAACCAAAGGGTGTTAAGAGTACGTAGCTTTTGGCAGGAACATTGTTCAATATGTTTGAGATCGAGCCAACCTTCTTTTTCTCGATCAGCGATGTAAAGCATGATACGAACATTTTTTAGCTCAGCATCTTTCCAGTTTCCCGACTTCATAAAGAAGTGAAGTTCAGCGAGAAAGTGATTCAACAGAGAGTCTTTGACCATTTGAGAGTCTTGACCGTTTTCAGATAGTAACTCAATGTATTCTCGATGGAAATTTTCTACGGCATTCGTTGAGAGTATTGACTGTTGTTGAGGAAGAAAGCTAGGTATAGGAGTTTCTGTATCGATATCAACGTTCGGAAACTTTTGCCAAGCATTATCAAGGATATCAAAGGCTTTTTGGTAAGCTTTTAAGGCTTCCTCTATCTTCCCTTCTGTTCTCAACAAGCTCCCTTCTACTCTTTTGACATGAACCTGAATTGCCCATTCTTCGGGGAAATCTGAATTTGGTGGTGAGGGTAAGAGATTGTTTTTCTTGATCTGTTTAATCCTTTGCCTAGCCTCATTCCGCCATTCCGTTGCTTTACTATCCTGTTCAAATTCTTGATACTTCTGACTAAGTTGCTGATTTGCTAAAGAAATCGAAGCTAACAGCATGGCTTGCTTGAGATTGCGCTTGTCTTCTCGGATTAGTGTAGACTGACTGACTTGAACCCATGCCTCTTGTGCTTCAGAAGACAGCCCCTTGTTTTGGAGTTCTGCAGCAAGTTCAGAGAGCAGATTAATGGTTTCGATATCTTCTTTGATTATTTTATGAGCAGCTTTAGCTTGCTGTACTCTGATCACTTCCTTACCTGCCACTACTCCTGAAACAATTGCTCCCAACACAGCTATACTTAGCACCACAGCGCCAATCTGAATCCGCCGTTGAGCCTTCCGATTCGCCTCAGTTAGTACCTGATTTATCTTCTGGGTCGCTGCCCTATCCTTCCTCTCTCTGTCTAATTCTGCTTCCAGCTTCTCTTGAGCGATTTGCTCCTCAATCCCCTTCTTTTCACTAGCCGCCAAAAACTGTTGATCTAAATAACTTAAATTCTTTCTTTTCGCCCAAGCTTGAGCATCCTTGAGAGCCTTCCCCCGCAACAACAGCGACTCATCCTGACATCCCGAGGCCACCCAAGCCCTAAACCCTTCCGAATAGGGACGTAATCCAGCTAATTCTTGCTCAATCCAGTCCTGATTAAAGACTTGATGATAGATACGGTTATAGACTTTAAGAACTGGAAAAGCTCCAACTCTCTGCTTGAATACTAATCCAGATAACTGTAACTTACCTTCCTCAAAACTGTTATTGGCAACAACTTCTCCCTGTTGCCACACTTGCTGATACAATTCCAACAAGTAGGCAGACCGTTGCTCATTACTCAAGATGCGATCGCGTATGGTCTTCAAATGTTCTGGCTCATCGGTAGCTTCCCAGTTCGAGATGATATGCGATCGCACCAATTTCTCAATCCATGCCTTCTCCCCCTTTTTTAAGGGATCGAAAACCGAGGCAGAACTCACCACCAACTGACACAGCTTTTGGGTAAGAAAGGGCTGTCCTCCTGTCCAGTCTAATATCTCCTGGAGAACAGCCTGGGGGTTGCTGACCTGTCCCGCCAATCCCCTAACTAACGGCTCAACTTCATGGCGTTGAAAGCCATGTAACTCCACCGCCCGTCCGATATTAAAGGGGGTTCGGTCTTTATCTCCAATTAAATCCCCCGGTGTAGCCACCCCTAAAAGCACAAAACTAAGGCGATTATAAGCAGAATTTTCTGCCCGTTTGTTGTAACAGGCTCGAACTAGGGCAAAGAAGTCATCTTTGAAGCTTAATTGCAGAACGCTATCAATTTCATCAATAAAAATAACAATTGGTTGAGCAATATATTCAAACAATACCTCTTTGATAAACTTACCAAAGCACTGCACCGGAGAAATCTTTTGGTGCTGTTGAAGCCAATGGTATTCATCAAACCTGTCGTAGAGTTCTAACTCAGACACCAACCCACTAATCAAACCGCCATACCATTCCCGTGGGGGAATCTGTTGCGACCCCAGCATGGTAATATCAATAGAAGCACAAACAATGTCTTCTTGTTGCAACCGTTTTACTGTTTGAACTTTCAGGGAAGACTTTCCCATCTGACGGGAATTTAAGACATAACAAAATTCCCCTGCTTTTAGGTATTGATACAACTCCTCATCGGCCTGACGCTTGACATAACTGCTAGCATTAAGGGGTAATGCGCCGCCTACTTGATAGATTTGCATAGTCTGGGTTTCAATCATTGGGTCTCCTGGAATCGCGCTTGAAAATACTCCCGATATAACTGACAACGGAGAGTTACCTGATGTGCTTGTAAATGAACTAATCCCATACTGTGTAGTTTGTAAGCTGATCGGGATTCTAAGGGAATAGGACAACTGGCCTCAATCACATCTTTAAAAGCATCAGCCAAAGCTTGGTGTTGCTGTAGCATCTGCCAGAGGTGTCGTAGATGGTTGCGATAAATCCCAGCTTCGGTGGCAGCATTGTTTAATACTTTCTCGAGGGAACCAGTACCATTAAATTTGAGATGGTTAAAGCATTCGCCAATTAAATAGGGATGTCCGCCTACTAAGCCCTGCAATTGCTCAACCTCAGATGCTGTACAATCAAGTTGGTATTGTTGCGCTAATTCAATAATTTGCTCTTGGGTCAATTCCGGTAACTCAATCGGAACACCAACATTAAACGGGGATTCGTTAAGGTTAAGGGGAATATAAACTTCTGTGGAATGAACCACCACTAATCGGAGCCGTTCTAAACGTTTACCCATCTTGGCTTTCTCATGCCAAGCCCTTAGCATTCCTAAAAAGTCCGATGCCACATCACGGTGAGGAAAAACTCGGTCAACCTCATCCAAACATAAGACCACTGGCCTGTTAACCTGCCTTAGCAAATACCGTTCAAAGTAGTTGGTACAAGCCATTTTACTGGTCGATAATCCTTCGTACCAGTAATCAGCTAATCGATTAGCTAATCCTAAACTTTCACTGACACAGAAGCTAAACCACTTAAGTAATGAATTAAGATTGCCAAGGTCAGTGTGGTTAGCCAGGTGCAGATTAATATACACAGTTTGATAGCCCTGCTGGGCAACCAACTTTCTCAGCACTCTAGCTATGAGTAAGGTCTTCCCCATTAGACTTGGTGCTTTAATTCTCACCAAGGCACCTGGACGTAACAGTGTTTGATAACAAGTGGTTTCAATAGGAGGGCGTTCAACATAATAGTCAACGTCAGGGATAGACTCGTCCTGATCTAAATCCGGTGTCCACGGATCTGGATTAACGTTGCTATTGCTTGGTGCGCTTTCTTGATCTAGAAAAGCGATCGCTTTCCAGTCTTGCCCCAATTTTTCACTAATTTCTTGAAAATTCAGGTTATCGACAGGTCGGCCATTGAGATAATTATTGAGGGTTGATAGAGATATCTCCAATTCCTCAGCTAAGTCTTTCTGGCGAGGATAACCGTTGCGCTTAAGAGCTAATTTAACCTGGTCAATAGACTCTGGATGAACTCTGAGTGAGCGAGACATAGTTGTCGGTTCGATGAACTACTCAAACTATAACTATCTTTTATAGTCACTCAGCCCAACTCAGGTACAACTCAGGTACAAGTCGGCAATCAATTATAAGTTGGCCATAAGTCACCTGATCTCAATAGCTTCCAAGGTCTGAACTGCTTTAGCCTCAGGGTTTGATGAAGTTGTAGTTCACCTGAAACAATTTTCATGAACAATCTCGAAAGCTTCCAAACCCTTCTGGAAATTGTGTTACTAGTTCTAACCCTCTCTACTGAATCTCCATTGTTAGGTATTGTTGCTGCTATTTGTGTATTGTTGTATTTGTTGATCGACTCTGATGATTCAGATAATGGTGAAGAGTGAGGCGGTTGTCTAGCTCCCGAGATGGGAAGATAGGGAGATACGGAAATGGGGAGATACGGAAATGAAATTGATCTTTAGTCCTAATTTCCACCATTGGTATAAAGATACCAACTTAATCGATAACTACTTCATCGGAAGTTCCCGATTCCCGATTCCCGATTCCCGATTCCCTGTACTATAGTCGTTAGTTTAACAACTATCGAAATCAAATTATACTACAAATTTTGCCGATTCACTATCTGAATTTTATTGACAAAATAAGCTTCTCGATGCTGCAATGATTCAGCTAAGTCTAGCCCCTTTTGAAATGCTGCTAAGGCTTGAGGATAGTTATTCATATCCAGATAAACTTGACCAATTTTGTCGTAAGTATTCATCAAGCCATAATAATTATAGGACTGTTGTTCAACTTGAAGCAAAACCTCATAAACTTGCAAGGCAAACTCTGGCTGCTTAGAGGTAAGGTAAAGTTGTGCTAGAGGTTGTAGTGCTTCGCTAGCATGGGCAAACTGCTGTAGAGACCAGGCTAAGGAATAGGCTTCTTGATAGGTTTGACTAGCTTTTTCTGGTTGATTGAGGGCGTTGTAGTCAGATGCGATCGCAATTTTCAGGGCTGGAATCTGGGTATCATTGCCTTGATTGAGGTAAATGTCCACTAATTGCTGCTTTTTGGGCAATGCCTGGTCTGGTTGTTGGTCTTGGTCGTAGATATAAGCTAGCTGTTGTAAATAAGCCACTTCTTCATTTATGCGTTCGCGAAGCGGTTCCAAAGGAACATCGCGTTGATTCTGAGCTTGATTCTGAGCTTGAGCCAGTAATTCCTCATAGGTTTCTGCTGCTTTGGGATAATCAAACCAAGCCATGTGCAATTCACCCATAGTCTTCAAGGTAGCCTCAACCGCTGCCATATCGCCCTCGTTTCGAGCATCAGCGAGAATTTGCTCATAGACTGTCAAAGCTTGTCCTGGCACTCGGATCTGTTCATAAGCCTTACCCAAAGCTTTTAAGAGTGGCAGATTGATCGAGTCTTCTGCTTCATTTTCCTGCTGAATCTCTTCCAACCGTGCAGTAATTAGTTGCACTGACTGCTTATTATTTTCATTCCAGGCAACTCCTCCTACTCTGCCCAAGGTTTGCACTTCTGCCACTGGATCCCCTAGCACTCGCCGCAGTCGGATTTCCCGATACCAGATGTCAAAGGCTTTGGATTGATTACCAGCTTTGAATTCAGCTTGAGCTTCAGCATTCAGTTCATCCAAAGCTTGGTTGAGTCTAGAACGTTCGGAAGGGTTGAGAGGTTCCTCTGGGGATAACGAAGGAAGGAGGGGATCAGGAGCAGTCAGTTCCAATGGATTCGGATTATCATTATCACTTGATTGGGACAAGGTCACACTAGCAAAACATAACGGGAGTATAGCAGCGGATAATGCTATGATCATCCACTTGCTTAGTTTGGGTCCGAGAAGATGTAAGCGCAAGGTAGCCATAAGGAAACTAAAGAAGGTTATTACCAGTTAGGGTAGCGATTTTCGGTTCAAATTGACATTTTGCCATCTGGATCTGTAGTCCTACTTTCAAGAATTGGTATTATTTCTGCCCCCCTGCACTAGTTTGACTGCTTCCGGGACTAAGTTTGTTCCTGCTACCAAGATTTAGGAGTGACAGAAGAAGTCTATTTATCTGGTGTCACTCTCGAAAAAATACAATAATAAAATAAATAAATTAGGTAGCTAAAATACAGATATTACAATAAATAATTAATTATATATTATGAAATAAAATTCCATAAAAAATCTTTGGTAACACGGCGCAAAAAGCTAACTTTTTAATTATTTTTTTTATATTTATCATCAAAATACCTCAAAAAAAACATCAAAATTATTGACAATTAAAAATATAATCATTACAATAATAATTGCAAACGTCATTTAGTTTTTTACTCATGTCTACAGACTTTATTCCGAATCAAGACAATAACCCAAAGAAACAACGTATTAAGTCCATTAAGGGCTCTCCTGAAGCAGTAATTAATACTATTTACGGCCTTTGTGCATTGGGGTATGCTAAGGTTTCCGACTGGAGCCCTTTGCAGCCGACCGGCATTCCAGGGCAAGTAATTAGTTTTGCAACCAAGTCGAAGACTTGGGGTTAATACCTTAAATTTCTGGGGGGGTTTCCCCCCTGATCAGATCCGGTAGGATTACATCCGGATTGATTCGGAAACTGATAGACAATACAATTGCGTTTGCAGCACTGAAATAGCCGTAGAAATAATATCTACGGCTATTTTTTTTGCTTTTAATTTAATCTAATCGACAAGCTATCGAGTGTTGTTTTTTCGGGAAATAATATTGGATAATTAAATATTATCTGATCCCAACAATTAACATCCGTTACCAGGATTAAAAAATGCCATAATCGGCGGCATCAACTAATCGAAAAACTACCTGGTATTTAACCCCATCATAGTTACCTGAGGAATGGAGTTTTTCTAGTATCATCAGATGCTCCTCCCAGTCTTACCAATCCTTCGTTGTTTTAACTAACATGACGGCATAGTTAAGTCCGGAAGAGCCCTATAAATATCGGAAAAATGGGCGGAATTTTGTAAAGTTTTGTTTCAAAAATTCACACCTGTCCCAGAGATATATAGTAGAATAACTATGGTTTTACCACAACTTGGCAATCAGGGCGATCGCAGAACACGAAAACTAGGGATTTGCCACCCAACCGCCTGATCGCTGAAAGCATTATTGGTCGATTAACTTGCCTGATCGTGTGGTCTTACTATATAACCCTGATCGAGGCTCTCACTTTCAAAGCACAATCACTCACTTATCGCGCTTAGTAAGGTGGGAATACCCTGACCTAATAAGCACCTGGCTCGAGCACAAACTCAGGCTAGTTAAGAGCCGTGAGTAAGTTAAGGAATTCAACTAGTTCTTTGGCTTGACTGTGGACTGACAACTTGATTAAATAATTATTGGTATCTGACTTTTTTGAACTGCTTGTTAAGGGAATAGCATAGTGACGAGTTGTGTAAATTATTTCCCCAATGGGGAGTCGAAATTCTTGAGTTTAGTGGATTTATTAGGCAACAGAGCGCAAGCGATGCCTAATCAGCAAGCCTATATCTTTCTGGAAAACGGAGAAACTGAGTCAGGGAGTCTTACTTACGGCGAATTAGATAGACAAACAACAGCGTACGCAGCCCATCTCCAGCAATGGCAAGGAGAACGAGTTTTACTGTTATACCCTTCTGGATTAGAGTTGATTAGCGCTTTTATGGGCTTTAAGAATGTAACTGAGTATCTAGAGGTAGATCATAGAGTATTACAAGTTCCAGATAATCTGGCAATAGATGAAGAAATAATAGAGATTTAATTATGAATAACAACCAGGTAAATATAGTTGAATTTATATCTTGGCTTCACAACCAGGGGATTAATATCTCAACCAACGGTGAAAAACTCCTTTGTCGTGTTAATAAAGGAACTATAACCCCTGCGCTACGCCAACAAATAGCTGAACGTCAAGCAGAAATTATAGTTTTTTTGCAACAAAATGGTCAAGGTTATAATACTAATTACCCACCAATTAAAGCTATTCCTAGAGACCAAAAATTACCCCTATCTTTTAGTCAAGAACGACTGTGGTTGATTGATCAACTTGAAGGGTCAAAAGCTCCTTATATTGAGCACGGTGCTTTACAAATCACCGGTAACCTAAATGTGTTAGCCCTAGAACAAGCCTTATCAGAAATAATCAATCGTCACGAAGTACTACGGACAAGTTTCTCCACTATTAATGGCAAACCAATACAAGTAATTGATTCCGACAGCACCATTAACATCAATGTAGTAGACCTACAACAATACCCAGAACCAGAACGGGAGACTATCTTAAAGCAAGAAGTACAACGTGAAGCAACAACTCCCTTTGACTTAGAGGTAGCACCATTAATCCGCTGTAAATTATGGCAACTAGACAGCAGTGAGTATGTGTTAGTGCTGACCATGCACCACATCGTATCGGATGGTTGGTCGATGGGAATATTAATCGAAGAACTATCAAGTTTATATCAAGCCTTTTGTGTAGGAGCGCCATCCCCGTTACCGGAATTACCGATTCAATATGCTGACTTTGCCCTTTGGCAAAGACAATGGTTAAGTGGAGAAATACTAGAAACCCAACTTAATTACTGGAAACAGAAATTAGAGGGTGCTCCCAAATTATTACAGTTAGCTACTGACTACCCTCGCCCAACTGCGCCAACTTATCAGGGTCGGACTGAAAGTTTTAGTTTAAATACTGAATTAACCCAGAAGTTGCAAACCCTGTCTCGAGATAGTGGTACTACCTTATTTATGACTCTGTTAGCGGCGTTTGGGACTTTACTACATCGTTACAGCGGTCAAGAAGATATTTTAATTGGTACACCTATAGCCAATCGCAATCGCCGTGACATAGAGCCACTAATTGGCTTCTTTGTCAATACCCTGGTATTGAGAACCCATTTTGACGATAATCCCAGTTTTTCTCAGTTGCTTACACAAGTCAGGGACACCACACTCAAAGCTTATGAACATCAGGATGTACCGTTTGAACAGGTAGTCGAAGCATTGCAACCCCAACGGTCATTAAGTCATTCTCCCCTGTTCCAGGCGATGTTTGCGCTGCAGAATGCACCGATGGGGACATTAGACTTACCAGGTGTGAGTTTGAGTGAGTTAAATCAACAGAGTACTACGTCTAAGTTTGATTTGACCCTGTCAATGATGGAAACAGAGATGGGATTGGTGGGGACATGGGAGTACAACACGGACTTGTTTGATAGGTCTACTATTAAACGGATGGCTACTCATTTCCAGAACTTGTTGTCAGCAATTGTGGACAATCCCCAACTTAGAGTGGGAGAGTTACCGTTGTTGAGTGAAAGGGAACGCCATCAACTGTTGGTGGAGTGGAATGATACTGCCAGTGACTATCCTATCGATCAATGTATTCATCAGTTAGTTGAAGAGCAGGTAGAAAAAACACCCGATGCTATAGCTGTGGTGTTTGAGCAAGAACAGTTGACCTACCGTCAATTAAATCAAAGGGCTAACCAATTAGCACATCACCTACAAAACTTAGGAGTAGGACCAGAAGTATTGGTAGGTATTTGTGTTGAACGTTCTGTACAGATGGTGGTAGGACTGTTGGGGATACTCAAGGCTGGTGGTGCTTATGTACCCCTGGATCCTAATTATCCCTCAGAACGACTGAGTTATATGTTAGAAGATTCAGGTGTGGAAGTATTGTTGACTCAACAGTCTCTAGTAGAATCTTTGCCCTCACATAACACACAGATGGTTTATTTGGATAGTGAATGGGGAGCAATTGAGGAATATAGTCAAGATAATCTTGAAGTTGGGGTTGACTCGGATAATTTGGCTTATGTGATTTATACTTCTGGTTCTACTGGTAAACCAAAGGGTGTACAAATTAACCACAAAGCATTGGTGAACTTTATTGAATCAATGCAGCAAAAACCAGGATTAGAATCAACGGATATTTTTCTATCAGTTACTACCTTATCTTTTGATATTGCTGGATTAGAATTATATCTTCCCTTAATTACCGGTGCACGCTTAGTTGTTATAAGCCGAGAAATTGCCACAGATGGAATGCTTTTAGCACAAATTCTAGACAACTACCAAGTAACTACAATGCAAGCCACTCCGGCAACTTGGAGATTATTGTTAACTGCAGGATGGAAAGGAAACAAACAATTAAAAATTCTATGTGGTGGAGAAGCATTAGATAAAACGGTTGCCGGTGAATTAATTAAAAATAGCCAACATTTATGGAATTTATATGGTCCGACAGAAGCAACTATTTGGTCTACATTAGCTCAATTAGATCATAATTTTAGTGGTTATTTTGTTCCTATTGGAAAAGCCATTAATAATACTCAAATCTACATCCTAGATCGCCACCTCCAACCAGTACCCATAGGAGTACCTGGAGAATTATACATAGGAGGTAATGGACTAGCCCGAGGATACCTCAATCGCCCAGAACTAACGAAAGAAAAATTCATTACCAACCCCTTCTGTAGTTCCAAAACAGAACGACTCTACAAAACCGGAGACCTGGCGCGATACCTACCAGACGGTAACATTGAATTTCTCGGTCGGATCGATAACCAAGTCAAAATTCGAGGCTTCCGTATTGAACTCGGAGAAATCGAAGCAGTCCTGTCCACCCACCCCCACATCCAACAAGCTGCAGTCATTGCCCGAGAAGATATTCCTGGTAACAAACGCTTAGTTGCTTATGTAGTTTGTGAGCAAAACAATCAATCCATTGTCGAAAATCCATTACAATCATCACAGATTGAGCAATGGCAAGGAATATATAATAATATCTACAGTGACGCAGTAGAAATTCAACAAACCAGTTACAACACTCTAGGTTGGAAAAGCAGCTATACAGGTAACCAAATCCCTAAGGAGCAAATGCGTCAATGGGTAGATTCCACTGTTGAAAAAATTATCTTTTGGCAACCCAAACATGTGTTGGAGATCGGTTGTGGCACAGGCATGTTGCTGTTCCAGATTGCTCCTCATTGTTTGAGTTACCATGGTACCGATTTTAGTAAGGTAGCTTTAGATTATGTTCAGCAGCAAATCCAACCGTTTGAAGATAGCTATTCACATGTAAGCCTAAGCCAAAAACTGGCTGATGATTTTACAGGCATTGAAAAAGGCCGATTCGATGCTGTTATCCTTAACTCAGTTGTGCAGTATTTTCCAAGCATCGATTACCTGATAGAAGTTTTGAAAGGTGCAGTAAATAGTTTAACGAAAGGAGGTTTCCTATTTGTCGGTGATGTTCGCAGCTTGCCATTATTAGAAACGTTTCATACCGCAACTAAGTTTGATCGCGCCTCAGATTCATTAACCATAGACAAATTGAGGCAGCAGGTAAAAACAGCTGTTAAGCAAGAAGAAGAATTGGTGATCGACCCAGCCTTCTTTCTAGCTTTAAGGGAATATATCCCAGAAATAAAACAAGTTCAAATCCAGTTGAAACCTGGGGATTATCAGAATGAGCTAACTAAGTTCCGTTACGATGTAATTCTTCATGTTGGCCAGGAAGTATGTGCCACAGTCACCCCCGAATGGCTTGACTATGATCAAGAGGGTTTAAACTTATCAGCTATCAAACGAATTTTACTAGATAAGAAGCCAGAGGTGGTTGGTATTAAGCACATCCCTAATGCTCGTTTGCAAGAAGAAGTCACACTTGTTCAAGAGCTTGATGACTTCAGGAAACTCGAAACTGTAGGTCAATTGCGTAAGATTTTGCAGGAGAAAAAACACATAGGGGTAGAGCCGGACAATTTATGGAATTTGAAGGATGAATTACCTTATTCGGTACATATTACTTGGTCTGGTACTGGCGGCAATGGTTGCTATGATGCCATCTTTATACGTAATGAATCGGCCTGTGACTCCCAAAGGGTAATTCCAAACTTGGAAGCAACTGTTCCAATCAAAGCCTGGAGTGCTTATGCCAACAATCCCTTAAAGCAAGAATCGAATCGCCATCTGGTTTCACAATTATCTAGCTTCCTCAAAACGAAATTACCAGAATACATGGTGCCCAGTGCCTTAGTGATTTTGGAGACTCTACCGTTGACACCAAACGGCAAAGTAGACCGATTTGCCCTACCCGCACCTGATGGGAAAATTACCCGAGAACATAAATACGTCGCACCATGTACAACCATAGAACTTCAACTGACTCAAATCTGGTCAGAAGTTTTGAATCTCACCTCTGTCGGAGTACAAGATAACTTCTTTGAACTGGGCGGTCATTCCCTTAATGCTGTCCGTCTGATGTCAAAAATTCAACAACAATTCCAAATCAATTTACCTTTAGCCACCCTTTTCCAAAGTCCCACCATTGAACAACTAGCCAGCCTTCTGGGTTCTTCAGTAAATACACAAAATCCCATCTTAGTGGGCATTAAAACCAGTGGAAACCAACCTCCATTATTCTGTATTCACCCGGTTGGTGGTAATGTCCTGTGTTATGCAGAGTTAGCTCGTCATTTAGCTCAAGATTATCCAGTATATGGTTTACAATCTCTCGGTTTAGATGGACAACAGCAACCCTTAACTTCTGTTGAGGAGATGGCATCCCATTATATTGAGGCAATAAAACCAATTCAACCCCAAGGACCATTACACCTAATAGGCTGGTCTATGGGAGGTGTAATTGCTTATGAGATGGCACAACAATTACAGGCTAAAAATACTCCAGTGGCTCTTCTAACTTTAATAGACAGTTATGCACCCACTGTAATGCGGAAACCTTCAGAAATAGATCAAGCCATGATAGTAAATCAATTGGCTCAAGATTTGGGAGGTCTCTATGGCCAAGAGTTAGATATATCCCATGAAACACTTAGACAACTTGAACATCCGATGCAAGTCAAGCATCTATTTGAGCAAGGCAAACAGCAAGGGATATTGCCATCAGACCTAGAAATAGAGCAAATGCGGTCTTTATGGGAAGTTTTTCAAGCAAATATGATGGCAAACTCTCATTATCAACCAAAAGCTTATCCAGGTTCACTTCTCCTTATAAATGCTAGTCAAACTTCCCCAGCAGTAATTGAAGACCCAACCCACGGCTGGGGTTCTCTAGTTAATGGTGATCTCCAAACTCACACTATTACTGGAGACCATTACACCATTATGAAAGCCCCCCAAGTTGAGGGTCTAACTGCACAATTGAACAAGTATCTCTTACAAATTAGATAAATTAAAAATACTTAACGAATAAATCATTTTTTTTAACTATCGCGTCTTTTTTGATTGTCAAAAAAAAAGACGCGCTAATTTATTCTTTATACAGCACCAATTATTATACAGCTTGGTGCTTTTTTCAGACCTAATTTATAACAATCAACACTTCTGGTCGAACCACGTAATAATACAAGTAAGTTAAGGTACTCGTAGACTGACCTAATGTTAAGAAAACCTAAAAAACTATCAACGATGCTATGGGTTGTGGTAATAATATTCCTGAGTAGCCTCACCACTACCTGTAGCTTTTTACCAGCCATCACAGCAGAAGAACGCACCTTCCTCAACCTTTCCGTGGACTTCTTAGGGGAGTATCAACTCCCCCAAACGGAATTCAAAAATACAGTAGTGGGAGGATTGTCAGGATTGGCCTATGATCGGGAACGCGATCGCTTTTTAGCTGTTTCTGATGATCGTTCTCGATTAGCTCCAGCCCGATTCTACACCCTGAAACTAACCTTCAATCCCACCGATACAGGAAACATAGGGATTGAAAACGTAGAAGTGGAAGATGTCACTTTCCTCAAAGATAAAAATGGTGAAACCTTTGTAAGGGGTACCCTAGATCCAGAAGGGATTGCTTGGTCTGGAAAAGATTCTGTATTTATCTCTAGTGAAGGGGCTACTAATCAAGGCATTGCTCCATTCATTCGGCAGTTTGATATAGCAACAGGACAACAGTTGCAAAATTTAAAAATTCCCCAGCGTTATCTACCGAATGATACTGACCTAGAAACAGTCAGTAATGGTATCCAAGATAACTTAGGCTTTGAAGCATTAACCTTAGAACCGATCAGCCTAGCTGCAGCCAGTGGGCAAGAGTCATTTCGCTTATTTAGTGCCAGTGAGTACTCCCTACACCAAGACCAGCCAGAAACAGATACCGAACAAGCAGCGGGAATTCGTTGGTTGCACTATTTGATTGGAGACGTTACTCCTCCAATGCTGGTTAGTGAACATCTTTACTTACTCGACCAAGACCCCCCTAACACCATTGCTCACGGTTTGACTGAGTTATTAGCATTGGATACTGCAGGACATTTTCTGAGTTTGGAGCGTACCTATGGTTTATTTGGATTCAGTGCCAAACTTTATCAAGTGGTGACCGGTGGAGCAACCGATACCACCAAAATTGCTAGTCTCAAGGGTAATATTGCCAAGATTAAGCCACTGCAAAAAAAGTTGTTGTTGGATTTGAGTGAATTGGGGATTTACTTAGATAATTTAGAGGGAATGACCCTTGGTCCGCGCTTGAGTGATGGCACTCAGAGTTTAATTTTGGTGAGTGATAATAATTTTAGTGAGGCTCAGGTGACACAGTTTCTGTTGTTTGGGATTAAAGGTTTAAAATAGCCCAAAGAAACCAGAGGGATTCCCAAGCTCTCGCCAGTAAACTATCAGCTATAGCGCTGGGCGCAGGAAATACAGAATAGGGAACTTTGGATCAGGGTCATCATGGGTGCTTGTCAACTAAAGGTTTTAGCAATTGGTATTGATGCAGAACCCAAACCATAAGGGACTGCATCAATACCATGTATTCTAAAGATACCAACTGCATCAAACACTACTTCATCCGAAGTTCCCGCTATTCTAAGTTCAACACTTCTGGTAATGACTCATTCTACGGATATCGCTACTTTAGCTCGCTGGATGGCAGCTGATTTTAGTAACCAACAGCAGGCGTTTGAGAATCCACCATTGTATGCTCACATCCGCGTCTGCATGCGTCCTCTACCTTGGTCAGTGCTAGATGGATGTAGCTTGTTCCTTGAGCAAGCCTATGACTATATGCTCAACACCCCCTACCGAGTGCGGGTGCTAAAGATTGTTGAGCTAGACGGGCAAATCAAAATCGAAAATTACAAGGTTCAGGATGAAAAACTATTATACGGAGCTTCCCGTGATTTAGAACGTCTAAAATCCCTGAGTGCCCAACAGTTAGAGAAGCTTCCTGGTTGCACGTTCAATGTTACCTGGACTGGTCATAGCTTCAAAGCCGAAGTAGAACCAGGTAAAGCTTGCTTGGTGGTACGGAATAGTAAAGAAACCTATCTCGATAGTAGCTTTGAAGTAATGGAAGAAAAATTGATTAGTCTTGATAGGGGACGTGACCCCCAAACCGATGAACTAGTTTGGGGTTCGATTGCTGGAGCATTTCACTTTGCACCTAGGACTAGCTTCGCGTCAGAAGTGCTGATCCCAACCCCAGAATTTACTGAACTATAGAATTCACTCTAACCTTGGCGGTTCGACCTCAAAAAAGGTTCCATATAAACAACGATTATAGCGAAACCGATCAGCTTAGAGTCAAGGGCTTGGTGGAATCTCTAAACACCATCACCAATGGTCTAATACCTATAAACTAATGTCATGTTCAACAAATGCCCCAAACCTGATACATTTAGCGAGTAAGGTCACGCAAGTTGGATCAACGGACTATAAACTACTAATAACTAATGACTAATCAATAATAACTAATGACTAATCAATAATCACTAATTATGCGAATTGCTTTTTTTACTGAAACATTTCTACCCAAAGTTGATGGCATCGTGACCCGGTTGCGCCATACGGTGGAACATTTGCAGCGTAACGGTGACCAAGTGCTAGTTATATGCCCAGAAGGGGGACTCAAAGCCTACAAAGGAGCCAAAATTTACGGTGTTTCTGGCTTTCCCCTACCCTTGTATCCCGAATTAAAGCTAGCCCTGCCACGACCCTCGATTGGTGGGGTATTAGAAGAGTTTCAACCAGATTTGATCCATGTTGTCAACCCAGCAGTATTAGGGTTGGGAGGTCTATATTATGCCAAGGTGATGAATATTCCCTTGGTTGCCTCCTACCACACCCATTTACCTCAGTACCTCCAGCACTACGGATTGGGTATGCTCGAAGGAGTGATGTGGGAGTTAATTAAGGTTAGTCACAATCAAGCTGAGCTGAATTTGTGTACCTCTAATGCTATGGTACAGGAATTAAGAGACCATGGTGTTGAGCGAGTAGACTTGTGGCAGCGAGGTGTGGATACGGAAACGTTCCAACCAGAGTTAGCTTCATCCCAAATGCGATCGCATCTTTCCCAAGGAAATCCAGACAGCCCCATACTCCTTTATGTAGGCCGTCTTTCTGCTGAAAAAGAAATTGAGCGGATCAAGCTAGTGCTAGAAGCAATTCCCAACGCTTGCCTAGCATTAGTAGGAGATGGACCGCACCGTAAGGAACTAGAAGCACACTTTGCTGGAACCCCGACTCATTTCGTGGGTTACCTTACCGGTACAACACTTGGGTCTGCCTTTGCCTCTGCTGATGCATTTATCTTTCCTTCTAGGACAGAAACCTTAGGACTAGTCTTACTAGAAGCGATGGCAGCAGGTTGTCCTGTGGTAGCAGCCAACTCTGGAGGAATTCCCGATATTGTCACGGATGGGATGAATGGGTATTTATACGATCCAGCAGATGAGCAAGGAGCGATCGCAGCAACTCAGCGTCTCTTAGCACAACAGCAGGAACGGGAAACTCTGCGCCGCAATGCTAGAGCAGAAGCTGAACGCTGGAGTTGGTCAGCTGCTACACGCCAATTGCAAAATTACTACCAGGCAATCGTGTTTTCCGAATCCATGTCTTCCGCTGCCTAAGCATCCCGCAGGTCTGACCCACAATTAACCCCACAATTAACGATATTAGGTGTTAGGTTTGGAGTTTTCGTAACCTAAGGCCTAATTAACTGTGCCTAATTCAACGGTTTAAGCTAGGGTGATTGGGAGCGTGAAAGGTAAGCGTTTCAGGGTCTAAGCGTTCCTAATCCGGTTGAGATTACTGACTTTTTTAGAAAATCTTATCGAAAATTTTACTATTGTAATAGTAGAATCCTTAACAGTTTTAGGGAAATCTATCCACTATTGAAGTACCCCTTAGGGTACTGATTTTTACTGGAGAGATATGTCAAACTTGTAATCAGGATAGATATATCCTCAGATCTACTGATAACCAGGGTGTCAAGTCATGTTTTTGAAGTCAAAGACGATAGAAGACTTATCAACGCAGCAATTCTTATCTGCCCAGTTGACTTGCCCTCACGCGCCTCCAAAGGCAGGAGCAGACGAAGTATGACAAGACAGAACACCAGTAGTGTTACCGCTACACTATCTCAGTTAACTCAACCCTCACAAACCAGTAATCTGATTGATCGCATCAAAACCCTATCCATTCCTCAATTTAGCGGCTGGTTAGATTTCTTTGCTGCTGATTTCCAACAGTTTCTGGGAGCGATCGCACTGATCAACAATGATGCTCTGGAAACTCGGCTAGAGCAGGTGATAGAGGCTTTAACCCTAAAAGTTGGTCAAGTCCTACAGGCAGACCAAGCCACTATTTTCATGGTTGACACCGACACAGGTCAACTATGGGCAAACATTCCCCAACGTCACACGAACAAAACAATAGAACGCCGCATTCCCCACAATCAGGGTGTTGTCGGTCATGTTGCCGCCACTGGCAAGTCTTTCAATACGTCAGTTGCTTACCATCATCCCCTATTTAACCCAGAATTTGACGAAATCCCTGGCTATCGTACCCAAAGCCTCCTGTGTATGCCAATTTTTAATCGCAATAACCAGGTGATTGCTGTAATAAATTTTTTGAATAAAACTGGCGGTGTGCCCTTCGATAGTACCGACGAAAAGCAATTTCGGGACTTTGCCGACGACCTTGGCATCATCCTCGAAGCCTGCCAATCATTTCAACGGGCAGCTCGCAACCAACGGGGAGTGATTGCTCTACTCAAGGCAACTGAGTCTCTGGGGAAAAGTCTGAAGCTCGAACAAACCCTAAGTTTAGTTATGGAGCAGGCTCGGGATCTAATGCAAGCGGACCGCTCTACGCTATTTTTACTATGCCAAGATCGCAACGAACTGTGGAGTAAGGTAGCTACAGCGGATGGACAAAACACCATAGAAATCAGAATACCAGCCAACCGAGGTATTGCTGGTTATGTAGCATCCACTGGTAAGCCGCTCAATATTCCAGATGCCTATAAAGACGACCGTTTTGACCCGACCACTGACAAACAAACCGGTTATCGCACCGAAAGTATTCTTTGTATGCCGGTATTTAACTCCAAAAATAAATTAATTGGTGTGACCCAGTTAATCAACAAGCACCAAGGCTACTTTACCAGCTCTGATCAAGAGTTTATGAGGGCGTTTAATATTCAGGCAGGCATAGCTCTGGAAAATGCCCAGCTGTTTGAAAGCGTCCTGATTGAAAAGCAATATCAGCAAGATATCCTGCAAAGTCTAACCGACGCAGTGATTTCCACTGACATGCAGGGACGAATTGTGATGATCAATGATGCAGCCATCAAGTTCCTAGGTGGTCCTAATCGTAGAAAAGGCAGTCCCGATTGGAAATTGTGGCAGTCTAAGCTCACTGGTCGATACATCTGGGATATAGTGCCGATTGACAATCTCCAGTGGCGTTGGCAAGATAGCTTGGCTACGGGGACTCGGCATTATATGCCAGAACAAACTCTGAAGATTGGTCTGTATAAAGCTCCTCAAGGGGATTTAGGATCACCATCGATGGTCCTGGCAATGCCAAAGTGGGATGATCCGAATGTTTATGTACCCTGGAATGAAATACCCCACACAGAATCTTCATCTACTTATTATTTGTCAAAATACCAAGTTCAGGAAATTGAACGCAGTCTAAACCTAAGCGTCAATCCTTTGCTCAACCCAGAGGGAAGTGTGCGGGGTGGGTTGGTGGTTTTAGAAGATATGACTCGTGAGAAGCGTATGAAGACAGCCATGTATCGCTACATGACTCCACGGGTTGCTGATCAAGTCTTAGCCCTCGGGGAAGATACCTTAATGCAGGGCAAGAAGCAAGAAGTAACAATTCTATTTTCCGATATCCGGGGCTACACAAACCTAACAGAACATCTCGGAGCAACAGAGGTGGTATCGTTGCTCAATAAGTATTTTGAAACCATGGTAGAGGCTGTATTCAATCACGATGGCACCTTGGACAAGTTTATTGGAGATGCCTTGATGGCCGTGTTTGGAGCACCTTTACCCCTGCCAAATCATGCTTGGAAGGCTGTCAAATCAGCTCTAGATATGCGCTCACGCTTAGCAAAATTTAATTCCAATCGCAGGGGTAACAACCAACCCGAAATCCGGATTGGGATGGGAATTAGTTCTGGAGAAGTGGTTTCCGGCAATATCGGCTCCCAAAAACGGATGGACTATACGGTTATTGGAGATGGGGTGAATCTAAGTGCTCGTCTCGAAAGCGTTACCAAAGAGTATGGCTGCGATATTATCTTGAGTGAGTCTACCTATAATTTGTGCCGCGATCGCATTGTGGTGCGGGAGTTAGATCAAATCCGGGTCAAAGGTAAAAACCAAGCGGTTAGGATTTATGAATTAATTGGCAAAACCGACCTATCCCTTACCGATAAAAGAAAACGGTTCTTGGATTTGTATCAAGCAGGGCGTAATGCTTACATCAAACGAGACTTTAACCAGGCACTCAAGTATTTTACTGATGCACTAGACATACAACCAAATGACCGGCCTGTCAAGACCCATATTAACCGAGCTAAAAACTATTGTGATCATCCTCCTGATGATTCCTGGGATGGAGTTTACACGATGACCACGAAGTGAAGTATGAACTATTTCTTCCTTTATATACCTATATACCCAGGCTCTTTTTGCTTTGTTTCAAGTCTTTCCACAGTTGTTTAATCTGCTGGTAAGCCTCTTCTGGAGGCAGCTTACCAGCAGTTTCGAGATTACAGATGTAGTTTACTTTTTGAGCAAATTCCTGTAAATTAGCGTTAAAAACCAGGTTTTCTGGCTTGAACTGACCGTGATAGGGACTGTGAGGGTATAAAAAATCAGATGGATCTACCATAGCTATTGCCTGCACCAGACGTTCTTAACCTAACCTTAACTTAACTGATCATACTATAACTTCCTAGCAAAATTTCTGATTTTGCATGATTGTGATTGCTGTAATAGACATCAGGTTTTAGTTGTACTACGCAAAACACAAGGGCATATTCGGTTTTGGTGACAAACTTGAGCTAGATCCGCGCTTACGCGCCACATGTTTTCCCAATCCGGTTTTGGGACGGAGCTTATAAAGTGCGCCCGTAGGTGGCGCAAACAGCCCCTTATGAATCGCGGATATAGCTCAATCTATCTGTCAAGATATTGTCAGTGAACCATCATCTTACTGATTATGTCCCCTGATCAAAAACTCTACGAAGGTAAAGCGAAAATCCTATATACTACCGATGACCCAGAGATTCTGCTAACTCACTTTAAAGATGATGCCACTGCCTTTAATGCCCAAAAGCGAGGTCAGATTTCTGGTAAGGGTGAGATTAATTGTGCGATCGCATCTCATTTGTTCAAAGTCTTAGAAGAGAAGGCAATTGCTACACACTTCATTGACCGTCCTACTCCCAACCAAATGTTGGTCAAACAGGTAAAAATTGTGCCCTTGGAGGTGGTAGTCAGGAACATTGCTGCTGGTAGTCTATGTCAACAAACTGGAATACCAGAAGGTCGGGTACTCCCGAAGCCCCTAGTGGAATTTTATTTAAAAAATGACGACTTAGGAGATCCCTTGTTAACACGCGATCGCTTACTACTGCTGGAACTAGCAACGCCTGAGCAGTTGAAACAACTGATTGAGCAAGCGTTGCGAATCAACCAAATTCTGACTGACTTCTTCTATCAGTGTGGCATTACTCTAGTAGACTTCAAGTTGGAGTTTGGTTTAACCCCGTCTGAAGAACTACTATTAGCCGATGAAATCAGTCCTGATACCTGCCGCCTTTGGAACCAAGCTGAAACTGATCCGGAGCGTCGAGTGATGGACAAAGACCGATTTCGCAAGGACTTGGGCAATGTAGAACAAGCCTATCAGCAAGTGCTACAAAAAGTTCTTGAGAGCAAACTCTAATCAGCCTCTGACTAGACGTGACAGGTTGACAACAAGTGACGGGATTGATGCCATCGTTAACCCGTAACCCAAAAAAATTCAGCACATTGGTAAAAATAACCACAGACGAACGAAAATAGACAACAGGCATGCGCATTGCTTGCTTAGGTCAAGTGTTCAGTCATGGTACTGTGGCTGACAACTAATAACTAATATAATAGTTGCTCCTATGGCACTGGAGTTGTTAGCCCTCCGTCAACCAGTAATCAATGGCTTACTGAGAGTTTACCAATGACCAATGACCCAATAGGAATGGTGTGTGGAAGTGTCAAAAACAAACAACACAATGCGTTTATCTCCTTTGTTAGCAGCAATGATCGCTGCTACTGCCAGTATTGGTGTATCCAAACCAAGCCGTGGGCAAACCATTCAGTCCCTACCGGATGCACCTCAACAGAATTCCAGTGACTTAAAAACACCACCGGTAGTCGCTCATGGGGGGGACCCCCAAGACCGCGCTACCTCTGAACAAGCGGTTCTTGATGCAGTCGCTCATGGGGAGGGGCTGTGTGCGGAACCTGCGTCCGCACCTTGTAAGCCCCGTGGGAACCCCCAAGACCGTAATGGTGCGTTTTCCGTAGGCGAATTAAAT
>NZ_MKZS01000001.1:6364613-6398947 GCF_001942495.1 Moorena bouillonii PNG | reverse complement strand
ACCAACGGCAGTCGCTCATGGGGGGAACCCCCAAGACCGCGCTGCCTCCCCAAGACCGCGCTACCTCGCTGCATCGCTTCCTGAAACAATTGCTGTGCAGGCAAAACCAACGACTTCCTCGGTGCTTCACTCTTCCCGGACCCAGATCGCAGTACCGACCAAGAGTGTTGTGCAGTCTGTACCTACCACTCTCTCAGGGTCGAATTCTTCACCAACCCAGGTGGCAGTACCAACTAAACCAACTAAAGTAGTGGTTCCGGTAGATTCTTCAACAGCAGAGTTACCCTCCTTTAGCCCAAACCCACCCCAACTATCACCAGATAGCATCGAAGGGATTGGTCAACTAACACCTCCGAATAGGGTAGATCAACCGTCCCAACTCCCGGAACCCACTCAACTGGAGCCCCCTTCAACTCAACCTCCTTTATCAATCGATAGCATCGAAGGGAGTGCTCAATTAACACCTCCTTTTGGGACAGATCAACTATCGCAACTTCCGGAACCCACTCAACTCGAGCCCCCTTCAACTGAGCCTCCTTCTGACTCGGAGGAGGTACGAGTACTGGTAGCAGAAGTCTTGATTACTGGCGCACCTCCCCAACTGGAAGAGGAAATTTATCGGGTGATTAAAACCCGACCAGGACGAGCAACCACCCGCTCTCAGCTTCAGGAAGATGTGAATGCTATCTTTGCCACAGGTTTCTTTTCCAGTGTGGATGTTCAGCCAGAAGATACTCCCTTGGGAGTTAGGATTAGCTTTATTGTCAGAGCTAACCCAGTATTGCGTCAGGTGGCAGTCAAAACAGAACCCCCAGGGGAAGGGCAACGAATCGTAAACCAGGAAAAAATTAATGAAATCTTCAGTGAGCAATATGGCTCAATCCTGAATCTACGAGACCTGCAAGAGGGAATCAAACAATTAAACGATTGGTATAAGGAAGAAGGTTATGACCTAGCTCAAGTCATTGATGCTGAGCAAGTCACACCGGATGGCACAGTCACCTTGGTCGTGGCAGAAGGGGTGATTGAAGCTGTCAAGGTGCGTTTTCTCGATGAAGATGGTAACCCGATTGTAGATGAAAATGGCAACCCACTTCCATCAATGACTGACCAGGAAGAACCGGTTGGGGGTAATACTCGCCCCTTTATTATTACCCGGGAGGTGGAGTTAAAATCCGGTAGTGTATTTAACCGCAAGAAAGCCCAAAGGGACTTACAGCGAGTTTTTGGTTTAGGCATTTTCGATGATGTACGGTTTTCCTTTGAACCCGGTACTGACCCACGCCAGGTGGTGATAGTAGTAGATGTGATTGAGAAGAGTAGTGGCTCGATTGCGGCTGGTGCAGGTCTGAGTTCTGCCAGTGGTTTTTTTGGTACCGTGAGCTATCAACAGCAAAATCTAGGGGGAAATAATCAGACCTTAGGGGGAGAATTTCAGCTGGGAACCCGAGAGCTATTGTTCGATTTGAGCTTTACAGACCCTTGGATTGCAGGAGACCCCTTCCGCACCTCTTACACCGTCAATGCTTTCCGACGGCGCTCGATTTCCTTGGTCTTTAATGGGGGCAGCGGTGAGAATAATATTAAAGTTCCTAATGATGATGATGATGGAGACCGCCCCCGGATTGTGCGCACTGGTGGTGGAGTGACTTTTCGCCGTCCTTTATCGCAAGATGTATTTAAACGGTCAGAATGGACAGCATCCCTAGGCTTGAAATATCAACATGTTGCCATTGAAGATAGTGATGGGGATGTTAGACCTGAATCTACAGATGGAGAACTGTTGAGCTTTAGTGACAGTGGTGAAGATGACCTAACTACTGTCCAGTTAGGGGCAGTGCGGGATTTACGCAATAGTACAACCCAACCTACTAACGGTTCCCTACTCAGGTTGGGCATGGAACAATCTATTCCTATTGGTAGTGGCAGCATCTTAATGAATCGGTTAAGAGGTAGCTATAGTTTCTATATCCCTGTGGAATTCACCAACTTTACCGAAGGACCTCAGGCTCTTGCCTTTAACATTCAAGGGGGCACTATCTTGGGGGATTTACCTCCCTATGAAGCTTTTATTGTTGGTGGTAGTAACTCCGTGCGGGGGTTTGCTGAGGGAGACCTAGCATCAGGACGTAGCTACCTTCAGGCTACTGCAGAATATCGCTTCCCAATTTTCTCAGTCATAGGGGGTGCTCTATTTGTTGACGCTGGCACTGACCTTGGTTCTGCTGGTTCTGTTCCTGGTGAACCCGGTGAGCAGAGAGATTTACCCGGTACTGGTCTCGGTTACGGTCTTGGGGTTAGAGTGCAGTCACCACTTGGTCCGATTCGGGTAGACTTTGGTTTGAATACCGAAGGGGACAGTCGTCTTCACTTTGGTATTGGAGAGAAGTTTTAATTGTTAATTGTGAATTGTTAGTGGTTAATTGTGAATTGTTAGTGGTTAATTGTGAATTGTTAATTGGGATTTGTGATTGGTTAATTTCAATTTTCAATTTTCAATTTTCCAGCATTTATTGATAGAAACTTGACCAAAAAACATGTCTTCAGTATATTACACCTTGGCTGGTATGTTTGAACGCTCTGGTGTCGGACTGCACAGCGGTATTTCAACCTACGTAAGGGTACTACCAGCAGCTGCGGGAGTTGGGCGATATTTTGTGCGGGTTGACCTACCAGGTAAACCGGTTATTCCAGCAAACATAGATGCAGTTTCAGGTACCACACTGTCTACGGAACTCTCCACATCAACCCAGTATGGAAACGCTACCGTTCGTACGGTGGAACACCTTTTAGCTGCACTGGCTGGTAGTGGTGTGGATAATGCTCAAATTGAGATTGATGGTCCAGAAGTGCCTCTTTTAGATGGTTCGGCGAAGGTTTGGCTGGAAGCTATCCAGGAGGTGGGATTAGTAGCAGCAGGGGTTCAAGGCATCGACGGTAAACCATACGATAGTTTTACCCCCGGACAAGTTCGAGGTACCCTAACACCCCCTCACCTCCTAACTGCCTCAGGAAGAACACCTATTCCTTTTGTATTAAACGAGCCAGTCTCGGTTTATCACGGAGATGCCTTTGTAACGGCTCTACCAGCACCCAAAACTCGATTGACCTATGGCATTGACTTTGCGTTACCAGCTATTGGTAAACAATGGTATAGTTGGACTCCAGAACAGGACAATTTTGCCGATGCGATCGCACCAGCTCGTACCTTTGGCTTGGCTGATCAAATTGACCAGCTGCGCGATCGCGGTTTAATTAAAGGTGGTAGCTTGGACAATGCTCTGGTTTGTGGTCAACAGGGATGGGTTAATCCCCCCTTACGATTTTCAAATGAGCCAGTGCGTCATAAACTTTTAGACTTAGTAGGGGATTTGAGTTTATTAGGACGTTTTCCTGTCGCTCACATCCTGGCCTATAAAGCTAGCCACCATCTCCATGTCCAACTTGCCAAAAAGCTGGCTGAACGCATGGGTTGCAAGTTAAATACAAAGAAGGTTGAACCTTTAAAAATTAGTAAACAAACCTGCAATCTGTAATTATATTAAAGTACGCTTATGTCCACACTGACTGATGTTAACACGCCAAATAACTCTACCGGAAGTACCCAGGAGCTCAATGATGACTCATCGACTAAAACAGTTCTAACCGTCGAAGACATTCATAAACTACTCCCCCATCGGTATCCTTTCGCATTAGTTGATCGGATTATTGACTATGTTCCAGGTAAACGAGCTGTAGGTATCAAGAATGTTACCTTCAACGAACCTTTTTTTCAAGGACATTTTCCTGGAAGACCGTTGATGCCTGGGGTGATGATAGTCGAAGCTATGGCTCAGGTTGGGGGGATTGTATTAACCCAAATTCCCGATAGTCCTGATGGATTATTCGTATTTGCAGGGATTGACAAAGTTCGTTTTCGGCGTCCCGTAGTGCCAGGAGATCAACTGGTGATGACTGCGGAACTGTTGTCCATCAAGCGCCGTCGTTTTGGTAAGATGCACTCAGTTGCAACTGTTGATGGTAAGAAAGCAGCAGAAGGCGAACTTATGTTTTCTATAGTGGATTAAAACATAATTAGTAAGAGCAAAGGAAAGTTATTGGGTTGTTCACCTTTGCCCCTCGGTTTAGGATAGGTTATTTGGTTGTTCGCGTAGCGTGCGCGTAGCGCATAAGTTATTTAGTTGTTTATTTAGTTGTTTGCCTTTGGCCTTCGGTTCAGGGTAGGTTATTTTGTTGAAATACTTGGCTTTGGAGGTTAAACGTTAATGTTCTATTTTAGCACTAAAACCTGGAACACTAAACATTAACCCTTAAACCGGCAACAGTCAACCTTAATCTTTCAACCTGCAACCTTAAAGCTGCAACCTGCAACCTTTAACCTTTAACCTGCAACCTGCAACCTGCAACCTGCAACCTGCAACCTTAAAGCTGCAACCTGCAACCTGCAACCTGCAACCTGCAACCTGCAACCTGCCAGTATTGTTAGTCATTGGTCACTTTGGTGTTTGGAAAATTGGCAACACTTATTCATCCTACTGCTGTTATCCATCCTGGTGCTGAACTACACCCGACAGTTCAGATTGGTGCCTACGCGGTGATCGAAGATAATGTGAAAGTTGGCCCAGAAACAACCATTGGTGCCCATGTGGTTCTTTCTGGACCGATGGAGATCGGAGCCAGGAATAAAATCTTTCCAGGAGCAGTACTGGGTTCGGAACCCCAAGACCTTAAGTATGATGGTGCTCCTAGCTGGGTGAGAATTGGTGATAATAATCTAATTCGAGAGTACGTCACCATTAACCGAGCCACCGGAGCCGGAGAAGCAACCGTAATTGGCAATGGCAATATGCTAATGGCTTATAGTCATGTTGCTCACAATTGCGTGATTGAAGATTCTGTAATTATCGCTAATGGCACTGCTATAGCGGGTCATGTTTATATTGAGTCCCAGGTGAGAATTAGTGGGGTGTTGGGGATTCATCAATTTGTCCACATTGGACGTCTAGCTATGGTGGGTGGGATGAGTCGCATTGACCGGGATGTTCCACCCTATATGCTAGTTGAGGGGAATCCATCCCGAGTGCGATCGCTTAACTTAATCGGTCTTAAACGGGCTGGACTGACAACTGGTGAGATTAGACAGCTAAAAAATGTCTTCCGGAAGCTCTATCTTTCAGGAGAACCGTTCACTCAAGCCCTCCAAACTCTGGAATTGCCACCAGATAACCCCCATGTTGAGCACCTGCATCAGTTTTTGCAGTTGTCTCTAATGGAAGGACGTCGGGGTTTAATTCCTGGTCGTCGGTGAAAAGGGTAAAGGTTTTTAAGGTTTATTTCAAATTACTTTTACCTTTAACCTTTACCCTTTCCTAGCCGATTTTAGGGATTCTCAATTAAGAAAACAGGAGATTAAAACACAAAATCTGCGTTTGTGATATCACCAGAATCTACACCAGTCAAGACAGCTAATGGTTGATTATTGATGGTGTTGATTAAGGTATCGTCATTTTGTCCAACAATCGAAATCTGGCCAAAGGTCAGACCATCTAACTTCAACATATCTTCGCCATCGGTAAAGTCAGTGATGGTGAGTTTGCCTACTGTTGACAAGACAAAGGTATCTTGCCCACTGCCACCAGTTAAAATGTCATCTCCTGGGCCACCGATCAGGGTATCGTCATCATCTCCGCCTTCGAGGGTATCCTGACCATTGCCACCTTTGAGGGTGTCATGACCGTCCCCTCCAAACAGTTTATCGTCACCGTCACCACCGTCGAGGTAGTCTTCTCCAGCAAGTCCTATAAGAAGATCTTTACTGTTAAGCCCTTTGATAATATCGTCACCTCCGCCACCTTCGAGGATGTCATTGTTGGAAGTACCGATTAGGGTAACACCAGCTTCCTCGAAGCTAAGGTTGTCAAGGGCGAAGCGGAAAGCAGCGGCATCATCAAAATCGATCACAACCCGGTCTATTGGTGTATCTCTATCAGAAAAGGAGAACAGACCCTCGGTAAAGATTGGCAGTGAACTAGTATCAACTTCGATCTCATCTACCAATGTAGAGCCATCAAACAGTTCCACTGTAAAACCAGGTGTGAGAGTACCAAAGGTACTCAGCGCCACCCCAAACTCAAGCTCGGAAACCGGTGCATCAAAGTCAAGGGTTAGGATTCCGGCGGCATCACCTTCCAAACTCGGATCCTGTACAAAGAAAATTGAGCCTGGACCGACGTCAGCATAATTGGCATCCGTTGAATCTACCCCATCTACTTTGAAATCAAATGTCACCCCCATGAAACTCAGATCATCAACGGGTTGAAAGGGCAGTTCATCGAAAGTCAAAACTATTGTGTTAGTGGAATTAGTAGACATGTTTATTTCTCCTCAAAAATACTTTTTAATTGCACCCTATAGTATAAAAATTGTGATTTTAGCTTGCGCTAATTAAGTAAAATCACGTATTTTTTCATTCATTTGTTTTTATTTTGCTTTCACAAATATGAAAATTGGATGAATTAAATGACTAGTTTTTATGAAGTTTAGCTTAAGGTTTTAAAAACCCATAAGATTGTAAAAATTATCTTTTAAAAGAAAATACTTAAGTATAAAAAATTTACATAATTAGTGATTAAGCTATAGCAATTCTACGACTTGTGAGGTACACAATTTCTAGATTTTAGGGAACAGGGAACAGGGAACAGGGAACAGGGAAGAGATAAGAGGGAATAGGGATGCGCTGGATTAAAACAGGGAATCAACGTCAAAGAAGTCTGTACCTCATGAGTCCTAAAAACGCTATAATATGGATTTAAATGTCCGTTCCCGTAGCGTGACCTACGGTCAATCCACTTGTGCAAAAGCCGGTATACCATCTCCCCATCTCCTCATCTCCCCATCTCCTCATCTCCTCATCTCCCCATCTCCTCATCTCCCCATCTCCCCATCTCCCCAAAGCGCCCCTATTCACAATTTATTCACAATTTAAATGTGTGACAGTTTACCCTAGCCGGGCACTGATACCATGTTTCAGTGGTCAGGTAATTTAGATTTGGTTACTGTCTACTCCCCTATTTTCCTAATCCCTATCGATCCATTAACCATGACTCTCAAAACCATCTTTATCAGTACTGGCGAGGTATCTGGTGATTTACAAGGGGCTCTACTGATTGAAGCATTGAAACGTCAGGGAACAGGAGCTGGCTTAGAGTTAGAGATTGTTGCTCTAGGCGGTGATCAAATGGCCCAAGCTGGTGCGAAGCTGTTGGGTAATACCACCAGTATTGGTTCTGTAGGAATTCTGGAATCTCTACCCTTTGTGCTGCCTACCCTGAAAGTCCAAGGTCGTGCCAAACAGTATCTCCAGCAGCAGCCCCCTGACCTAGTGGTGCTAATTGACTACATGGGACCCAATTTGAGTATTGGTAGTTTTCTCAAGCGTGAACTACCGCAAGTACCGGTAGTTTATTATATTGCTCCCCAAGAGTGGGTTTGGTCTATCTCTAAGCGCAACACCAGGATGATTGTGGAGATGACTGATAGAATGTTGGCAATTTTCCCAGAAGAAGCCCGTTACTTTGTGGAAAAGGGAGCTTCAGTTAGTTGGGTAGGTCATCCCCTGGTAGATCGGATGGAATCTAGCCCAAGCCGGGAGGAGGCTCGTGCTACCTTAGGCATAGCTCCAGAACAAACTGCGATCGCACTTTTACCTGCCTCTAGACAACAAGAAATTAAGTATCTCATGCCTGTAGTCTTCGAAGCCGCCAAGCAGCTACAGTCACAATTGTTGGATACTAAGCAAACCGGCCAGCTTAGCCAGTCAAAGGGTGAAGGGTTAAGGGAAAGTCAAGCTGATTCACCACTATTTTGGATTCCCCTATCCTTAGAAGCCTATCGCCATCCCATTGAAGAAGCAGTAAAGCGCTATGGTTTACAGGCTAAGGTGGTAGCTGGTCAAACTAAGGAAATCTTGGCTGCTGCTGATTTAGCCATTACCAAGTCAGGTACAGTGAATTTGGAACTAGCACTACTAGATGTGCCTCAGGTGGTTTTCTACCGAGTTAATCCCTTTACCTACTGGCTTGCTCGCACCTTCTTGAAGTTTTCGATTCCCTTCATGTCTCCCCCTAACTTAGTAGTAATGCGTTCCATTGTGCCGGAGTTGTTACAAGAGCAAGCCACTCCAGAGAATATTGTCCAGGAATCCTTAGAACTCCTTTTTAATCAAGAACGGCGTCAGCAAACTCTGAAAAATTATCAGGAAATGCGCCAGTTATTGGGTGAAGTGGGCGTATGCGATCGCGCTGCTAAGGAAATTTTCCAGCTAATGAGCTAAAACGCATGTAAAATGGGTTTTAGCTTAGGGTGGTCAAAGCCTAATGTGATGATTGGTAATAGATGAATGCTTAAAATCCTGCTAATTCCAGACAAATTCCAAGTCTAAGACAAAGCCAGGCAAAACATCTTCTCCGGATAATGTTCTGCGAGATTTTAAGACTTCTACAGGTTGATGAATTCGATAAATTTCAACTGTCTTATGATTAGGGTCAATTAACCAACCCAAACGCAGTTGATTATCAATATACTCCTGCATTTTTTGACGTAACGGTTCCATATTGTCACTTTTTGAACGCAACTCCAGCACAAAATCAGGACAAAGGGGTGGGAAAGTTTCTTGTTGTTCAGGGGTTAATGCATTCCATCGTTTTTGACTAACCCAAGCTGCATCAGGAGAACGAATTGCCCCATTGGGAAGTCGAAAAGCAGTAGAGGAGTTAAAGGTAACCCCCAGTTTGCTTTGGCGATTCCATAACCAAAGTTGTCCTTCTATATCAATGTTGCGTTTTCCAGTATTCCCCCCAGTGGGTGGCATGACAATTAATTTTCCTGTAGCACTACGTTCTAAGCGCAAGTCTCGATTAGCAGCAGCAAGTTGTTCAAACTGCTCGTCAGTAACTCTGAGGCTAGGAGGAATGTTGATCGGAAGGGTATTCATGGATAAATCTCAAGTTATCCCTTATAGATATATCTAGCAATTGCTTCGCAACTAAGACGAATCATTGTCTGGCCCGGGACGACCCAATTGACACTCCCCCTCCTATAAGAACGGGGATTCTTGCTTCAACGAGGTGACTTGCTATTCCAGGCCGGAACCAAGAACAGTAGAGGTCTCCTCTCCACAAGCGTTCGGATCTATGATCCGAGTTCCGGTGTGCCCCACCGTACTCAAAGCTCGTTCAAGAATGTTGATTGCGGCGTTGTGATCTCTGTCTAACTGACATCCACACTTACAGATGTGGGTTCGAGTCGATAATGATTTTTTGACCACTTCGCCGCAATTAGAACAGTTTTGGCTAGTATAAGCAGGGTTGACTGCGACAGTTACCCTACCAAATTTATCACCAAAATGCTCCAACCATTTTCTAAATTGATACCAACCTGCGTCATTAATAGACTTAGCTAGACAATGGTTTTTGACCAGATTTTTTATCCTCAAATCTTGCCTTACGGCACGCTGCGCGAACGTAAGCAACCAGATCGTTAGACCGGATTACGCAGCGCGCTAGTCTCTTAGCGTGCTCTTCACGCCGCCTACTTATTTTGAGGTGAGTCCTGCCTAGTCTATTAATGGCTTTTCGACGATTGGCTGTTCGCGAAGCGTGGCCTACGGCCTTGCCTTTCTTTTTTCGGGATACTCGTCGCTGATAAAACTTCAGTCTCTTCTCTCCCGTTCGATAAAATCTAGGGTTAGGTTCAGTATTTCCCTTAGAGTCAGTATAAAAATCCTTCAGTCCAACATCTAAGCCAATAGTTGCATCAGCAGGTTTTAACTGTTCATTATTATCAGCCTGGATGCAGAATTGAACATAGTATCCATCAGCTCGACGAACTATCCTAACCCTCTTGATTTGCTTCTTGTCAAATCTCCACAAGTCCCATGTACCCTTGAGCTTGAGTTTTCCGATTCCTTTCTTGTCGCTGAATACGATCCATTTTTTGTCTGGAGACAACTTCCAGCCAGACTGCTTGTATTCGACCGAGCGGCAATGTTTTTGAAACTTTGGGAAACCCTTCTTGCCAGGTACCTTTTTTTGACAATTTTCATAAAAACGGGCGATTGATGACCATGCTCTTTCAGCACTAGACTGACGAGCAGTAGAGTTTAACTGATTTGCAAACGGAAACTGTTTAGCTAAAATCTTACTATATTTGTTCAAGTCAAATTTATTCACTCCTTTATTGTCCATCCAATAACGGATGCAACTATTGCGAATAAATTTTACTGTCCTGAGCGCTTCATCTATAGCTAAATATTGGTTTCGTTTGCCGTAGGCTTTGAACTCTAGAATAATCATCGGTATCGACCTCACATTCTATTTTATTCTACATCATTTAATATAAAAATTTCGAAATATTCTCCAAAAAAAAAGCCGTCCGTTAAAGTTCCCGTAAGATAGTGGAGCCTTTATGGTCGGCAGGTTATGCAGAAAAGGGTTAAGGCTATTGTTATAAGGCTCCACAATAAACAGGTTTCGTCTCCTAGAAGGACGGGGCTTTAAACCCAAATTTTTCGGTAAAGCATATCTTTCTTATTCCTCAAAGGGTAGCAAGAAACCTTCAAAACTCGAAATACTCAGCTCTTATGGGTAGGTTCTAAGTTATAAACAGGACTGAGTGCGTAAGTTATTGAGGAGTAGATTAAGTTTGTATACCCTCTTCACCATAAGGGCAACTGAGCATGAGGGTAAATTCCCAAACAACAAAAAAACTAAGACTAAGCACGACGACTCAATTGCACAAGCCTAATTTTTACAACCTCTTCATAAAGCCTTTCGAGCTGAGTAATATTCCCACTTAAGGTATAGCGCTCTAGAACCCTTGCCCTAGCTTTCTGACCCAGCAAAGTAGTCCAGTCTCTGTGGTCACGCAATAGGGGCAATAGGGTTTTCAGTTGGGATGTCACCCCATGGGTATTGAGAATTACCCCAGCACCATCCTCTAACACTTCCCCATCAGCTCCAGCATCTGTGGCTACACAAGCCACACCACAAGCCATGGCTTCCAGTAATGATAAGGACAGCCCTTCCAATAGAGAAGGTAAAATAAACACATCCGCTGCCCGCAAAATCTCAATCCGTTGTTGCTCGGAAGCCACAAATCCTAGCCAAATGATATTGTGTTCTTCCCCATAAAATGGTTTCAATGAAGCTAATAACGGTCCATCACCAGCAATCACTAGCTTACTGGATTCACCCAGGTTACATTGTTTCCACGCTCGCAGCAGCGCTTCCACATTTTTTTCCGTAGCAATGCGGCCTTGATAAACAAACAGGCGTTCCGCTTTGAACTCGGATGTCAAGTCAGAGGTAAACTGGGAGTATCCTGGAGAATATTTCTGGACATCAACTCCATTGGGAATCACTGCTAGCTTGTGATCAGGAACCCCAACCCGGATTAGGACATCCCGTTGGAGTTGAGAAAAGATAATCACTCGGTCGTAGTGGGCGAGAAACGGCGCATAAACTTGATAGGTCAGCAATTGGGTTCCCGATTGCAAATTGCGTCGTTTACCATCAAAGGGCGGATGGAAGGTCGCCACTAAGGGTAAATTGAGTTCGGTACAGATTTCCGGTAACAGGAAGTCTAAAGGAGATAAAGTTAAGGAAGCATGGACCAGATCAGGTTTGAGCTCCTGTAGCGATCGCTTCAAAACCTTACTGGCGGTTAGGGTTGGAATGGTATACATCTGAGACTTGTACAAGCAAGGCAGTGGTACCTCCTGACAACCCCACCAAGTCCGGTCCTCTTCTTCTTGGGCAAAGTGGAGGAAACTGACCTGGTAGCTCCGGTCTAGCAGAGCATTGGTGACTTCTCGAGTGTAGGTGACGTTACCACAAAAAGGGGATTTTTTTCCGAGCCAGGCGATATGCATTCCGGTTGGTAGTTAAGTCTCTATATTATGAGGTTTATTTAAATTATTTAATCTATTACCGGAAATATACCAGTTTAAGAACCCACCTAAGAACACAAGTGCTGCTAAACCAAGAAATACAAGTTGTAAACCCAACCAAGTTTCTGCGATCCCCGCTAGGGCTAATGGTAAACTCAAGGCGATATTAATAGCATTGTTTTGTAGTCCGAAAACTTTGCCCCGCATCTCTTCTGGTGTTTCTGCCTGGATGGTAGTCTGCATCGGGATACCGACCAAAGCCCCAAACCCCCCCAATACCATAGTCATGAGTAAAGCCAGCCAGAGATTATTAGTGAATAAGGACAACCCTACTAAGGCTACTCCCATACCCACAGAACCAGACAGACTTAAATTGACATGGGAGGTGTCATCAAACCAGTTTCCTAGGATTGCTGCACTAATCCCCATCCCAATCCCACCTGCTGCTAACAAGAAGCCAAACTGGGCAGCTGTGATCCCAGGGAGGTTTTCCGCGAGTCTTACCGCCAGAACCGCTAAAGCAGCAAAAACGGAAAACAGGATAACTTGCTGAATCATAGCATTGCGGACACTTCGATTGTGTTGTACGTAACGCAAACCATCGGCAATGTCTGCCCACACATGAGGTTGCTCAGCCTTAGACTTTGCCCGATTTTCTCCTGTTCTCAGTAACAACAATACTAATCCTGCGATCGCATAAGACCCTCCTACCAAAACTTCTTTCCCGAAATGTAGCTGAGCTCCCAACCTATCCGCTAAGGCTAACAACGGTTCACCCACCGCAAAACCAATGATTAAGGAAGCCATCATGGTTGTAGTATATAGGGAGTTAGCCGACAGTAGGTGCTGCGATTTCACAATCAAGGGAATTACCGCTTGTTCTGCTGGGGCAAAAAATTGGGTCAGGGTAGAGACTAGAAACGTAATCACTAATAAGACGTAAAAGCCTAGTGGCAGATTGGAGAGTGATGTCGAGCCTTCAGTTAAAGACAATAACCCAGGCACTAACAACACCAGTGCCCCTCGCAACAGATTGGTTAGTACCAGCACATCTTTTTTTGACCACCGATCCACATAGACCCCAGCCAAGGAACCAAATAGAACGGCTGGGATGGTAAAGGCAATCATCACCGCTGATACCCAGCCACTGATAGTTTGATCAGCATCTTGAAAGCGACTGGTTATCAAGGCAATCATTAACACCAGATAAACCTTGTCTGCTAGCTGAGAGAAGACTTGACCACTCCATAGGGCTAAGAAGTTGGAATTTTTTAGAACTGGTATAAATCCTTTATCCGGTGATGAATCCAGTTCCTGATCCCTTAGATCATCACTGCTCGATGAGGGGTTTGCCACCAAATCAGACTTGGTGAAATCAGACGTGGGGTCTGGGGAGTGTTTTTGGTTTTTTCCAGTCTCCGATGATTGCATTCTGGCTTTTTTAGGTTAGGCTTTTTTATTATCAGTAACAACTTTTTTCGATAGTCATTATTAGTATTAATTAACAGACGACAACGAATCTACTAAAGCCGCTGAACGAATTGAGCGACCAAAGTGATACTGAGCGTAGTCTCGCAAAATTCGCTCCAGCTTCACCCAGAGTGAATCTACAGACTCAGCCGCTTTCGACCCTGCCAATTGGTCTTTTAATAGTGTACTCAGCTGAGGTAATTCAGCAGCTGCCAGTTGTTGAAGCAGAGTTAACTCCAGAGCATTCAGCTTATGATTTACTCGTGGAGGAGGGGGTAGGATGATATCAGTATCAGGGTTGTCAATGGTTTCACTCAAGCTCTGTGCTTGATTTGGAATAGTTTGATTCGGTAAATGGTTCCGATTGGACTGATTACTGACTAAACTAATAGTTCCACCAGCTTCTACACTAAAACCAACCCGCCAATTCGGGTCAGTTAAATCTGGTCTTAAACTGTGTTGTGTGATACAACACAATTGTACTTGAGGTGCAATTCCGGCCAGGGCAAGCAGGTGAAAGACACCATGGGACAAATGGGCTAAAACTAAAGACAACCCTGATGGATTAGCTGTAATTTTAGGTAACTGCTCCAGACGCCGTAGATGTTCATTAAGTAGTTCGTAGAGTTCTTCCTGAGGCTGCTCACTCAAAGCATGACACAGAACTAATTCTGCCAGATACTGGCTAGCTGCCAGTTTACTGAGATCTTGACTCAATCCTGGGTAGGATTCTGTAGTTTCTGCTTGGATAATTTTATCTAGCGATCGCCCTTTTGCCAGCAGTAGTTGATTGACCACAAACAAGCCACTCCTACCACCTAATTTCGATTTCTGCTTCCTTGCCCCTGGTGCCACTACCCGAATCAGACCAAACTCCCTAGTTAAAATTGTCAGCAACCTGTCCGCTTCCCCCAGCGGTATACTTTTGAGATTAATTCCAGTGGCTTTGTAGGTTTGACTCATTATAGCGTTTTTCAATTTTGTGAGGTACAAATTTTTTGGTTTTAGGGAACAGGGAACAGGGAACAGGGAATCGGGAATCGGGAATCGGGAATCGGGAATCGGGAATCGGGAATCGGGAATCGGAAACACGGAAGAGATAATAGGGAAAAGGACAAACCTTTATTTGTACCTCATTAGGCTAACAATAAATAGAGCAAGGTTTACTTGTTAATTTGTTGTTTTTTATGTCAGCTATCAGCTATCAGTATTCAGCCGTTGGCCTGGGGCTGTTCCCCTAGCGTGCGTGGCACAGGCTTCTAGCCTGTGATAAGTGCGCATATGCTAACTTTTTAAGTTTCAATTTCCTATTTTTAATTTTTAATTTTTAATTTTTAATTTTTAATTTTTAATTTTTAATTTTTAATCTCTAGGTTATCCCGTTGTCGCAGCAAGTCAGGACCACGAGAGGTGCCTAGCCTGGTTGCTCCAGCAATGACTAAATCGAAAGCTTGCTCGATGGTTCGGATACCTCCTGATGCCTTGATTCCAACTTGCCCCTTGGTGACTTTTTTCAACAATTGGACATCATCAACTGTGGCACCACCATTCCAGCCAGTGCTGGTTTTGATAAATTGCGCCCCAGCATCCATACAGATTTCCGCAGCAAGACGTTTTTCCGTATCACTCAGCACAGTAGTTTCCAAGATTACTTTGACAGTTTTACCCGTTTCTTCACAGATTTGGGCAATTTCTTGGTAAAGTTCCTCTGTTTTACCCACTTTCAAAGCACCGAGGTGAATCATTACATCTAGCTCTGTCGCTCCATTTTCCACTGCCTCTTGGGCTTCGTAAAGCTTAGCAGTGGGTGTTGTAGCACCGATCGGAAAACCAATGACAGTACAAACCTTTGGTACTCTACTGTGGAGGAGTTCAGCCGCTTGTTTAACGTAAACTGGCGGGACACACACTGTAGCAAACTTATATTGGTCTGCCTCTTGACACCATTTTTCCACCTGCTCTGGTGTAGCCGTGGGAATAAGCAGGGCATGGTCGATTAGGGGAGCAATATCAATGTCTGGATAGTCTATATCCATTGCCATATAAGATACGTAAGTAAAAATCAACCAACTTTTAAGTATAACAGTTAACTATCAAGTAACTATCAAGCCCCAACCCTTAACCGTCAGATCACCCAGAGAAAACCGATACAGTTTTAGAACAGTAATATTTAGTACACTTTAACTGTGTAAGACTATATAGTAATTAATTACGGTGATTTTTATCAACATTTAGTGATGACATAATCAACCCGATAACCAGTTATTATAGTAATAATAAAAATCGTTATTTACCGAACAGAGTGTGTATAAAACCGCGCTTATTAATTACTAGTTATGCTTGAAATTTTTGATATAAAAAAACATTATCTTAAATCTAAGTAAGATTATACTAATTATTTTATTAAATCTTTAAAAATAAAGTGCGGCATCTCCAAAATTGTACATCATTACTATGATAAACCCTATACATTATTGCCTTGAACCTCGAACCTTGAACCTCGAACCTTGGCCAAAAGGCTACGCGCTTCGCAGCAAAGCGAGACGAAGTCCATCGCGTTCAACCTTCAACCTTCAACCTTAAACCTTCAACCTTAAACCTTCAACCTTCAACCTTAAACCTTCAACCGACCCAAGTCCTAGTTATCTTAAAACCTGAATAACTATGCGTTTACTATGCCTGAGCAATGGTCATGGAGAGGATGTGATTGCTGTCGAGATTCTACAGGAATTACAACATTACTCGACTTGTCCAGAACTAGCCGCGTTACCCTTAGTTGGGCAAGGAAAGGCTTATGTGCCATTAGATATCCCCATTATCGGCTCCGTTGAGCAGATGCCATCGGGTGGATTTATCTATATGTCCCAACAGCAAGTGTGGCGTGATGTGCAGGGAGGCTTAGTGCAATTGATTTGGTCCCAATTAAAAGCAATTCGCCGTTGGGCTAAATCAGGGGACTTTATCCTAGCAGTAGGAGATATCGTACCACTGTTGTTTGCCTGGTGGAGTGGTTTACCCTATGGCTTTGTTGGTACTGCCAAATCCGAATACTATTTGCGGGATGAATCGGGATGGTTAGCCAATCGACCCCGTTGGGAAGGGTGGTCAGGCTCGGTTTATTTGCCTTGGGAGCGTTGGCTGATGTCTAATCGCCGTTGCTTAGGGGTTTTTCCTAGAGATACCCTGACCACAGAGATCTTGAAGCAGTGGTCTATCCCAGCTTTTGATCTGGGTAATCCGATGATGGATGGGATTTATCCAAACTATCCAGCACCGATGGTTTATGACAAAGATGCAGAATTGAAGGAAACTAAGCGTACCCTAACCATTACCTTACTACCGGGTTCGAGAATACCCGAGGCTTATCACAATTGGCATCAAATCATCTTGGCAGCATCAGGGTTACTGGATACTTTTGCTTCGCGATCGCTTTTATTTCTCGCTGCCATTGCTCCAGGATTAAGCCAAGATCCTTTACGGGAGGTTTTAGTCGCTCATAGTTGGAGTGAGGTCACCCTGGCATCCCATCCATTCAATCTCCAGCTCAAGGACAAACAAGCTTTGGCCTTTACCAAGCAAAATGGCACTCTGATTTTAACCCAGAACGACTATAACCTCTGCCTGCTCCAAGGGGATTTCTGTATCGCCATGGCAGGCACAGCCACAGAGCAATTTGTCGGGTTAGGAAAACCAGCCATTGCCATGCCAGGAGTTGGTCCCCAATATACCCCTGCTTTTGCCGAAGCCCAAACTCGCTTGTTAGGTCCATCGTTAGTAATAGCACAGCAACCAGAATTTGTAGCAAGCATAGCCCAACAGTTATTGCAGAACCCAGACAAGTTACAGCTAATAGCAGAAAATGGTCAGCGACGCCTTGGTCAACCAGGGGCAGCAGCTCGGATTGCTAAGTGTTTAATGGAAAAGATTAATTCTTAAGGATTAATTATTAATTATAGCGTTTCTCATAGTAATGAGGTACAAACTATTTTTTTCAATTCCCTAGTCCCGGTTTCCTTCAAAAAAGATGCTATGCTATAAAATTTATCACCAATTATAGATATAGTTAACAATATATAAGCAATTTTTAATTAGTGCAGAAGTCGGAAACTTTGGCTCTGTAAAATTCGCAGCAGCAGCAGCAGGGAATAAAAATTGACGAAACCATTATCACAAAAGCGATGGATCCCGGTCTATACTGGGCTTTTAACAAAATTTAACATTTTTTTATACCATGAAAAGTAATTCTTACGATACTATGGCTAAGTGGAAAACTTAGGAGGCAAGGAAATGAACGATCAAAGATGGATTACTCTAGGTTTTCGCCCTTGCTGAATCTCTGGAAATTAGACCTACTGAGTTGTTAGCTCGTAAGGCAGTCGATGATTAGTGTAAAACTCATCCCGTTGGCTGAATAAGTTGTTAGTAAGTAAATACAGAGAATGACCCAAGTCTATACCAAAGATTTTGAAATCCAATGCCCTCCCCCACAGCGCACCTGGAGAGAAATTTCCCAAAAAATTGCTGCGCTTCCCTTACCAGGTGTTCCCATTCGCTTGATTTTAACCAAGGTTGAAGGAGACACACTCACCTTTGAATCCAGCTTTATCGATACAGACAGAGAGCCGGTTTGGTCATCGTTACTAGACATTAATATTCGTCAACGGGTTTCTAACCAACCGTTTGTCGCAGTTAGTATTATTCCCACAGGAGTCAGAGCAGAAATTGGTGGTTTTGCCGGAGATGCTACTCCCAGTACCAATCTGTTAGCGACCGCTTGTGACTATCTGGTCACTAATCCCAATGCCGTTACTGCGTCGGATATCTATTTCGGTCAGGATAATGTTCTTTATCTGGAAGGTAATCTGATTTGTCAGTTACTCCTGGGTAATATTGGAGTGATTCCAGAAAAGCGCAAAAACATTGCAGCAATTATAGAAAAGCCAAGAGATGAGCGATTTTTAAACAATGTGATTAATGCGCTCAATGGCTTGCGCGCTGTAGGGGGAATTAATATCGACCCTGTAGTGGTAACGGGTGGCCCAGTGGAAACCGCCTGTACCTATTCCCAGTATGGTAATGCTTCCGGGGAATTTAAAGGTATGGACGAGTTGATGAAGGCTCTAGATGTGGTGGAAAATTCTTCCGCTAGGGCGGTGGCTTTAATGACTACTTTGGAAGTAGACGATAAAATCCGTCAAGCTTACTACCGAGGGGAATCTATCCCCAATCCTTGGGGCGGTGCGGAAGCAATTATGACCCACATGCTCACTAATTTTTATCCCTTTACTGCTGCCCATGCTCCCTTATTATTGGAGTGGGAACATACGGGATTTGGTAAATTAGTAGACCCTAGGGATGGAGCAGAATTAATTTCCAGTGCCTATGTTTGTTCGCCCCTCAATGGTTTAATAAACTCTCCCCGTCCGGTAAGGTTTGATACTCCCGTAGCAGCAGGGGAAACCAGGATATCCGTAGAGAATGTTTCGGCGGTGGTAATGCCAGAAACAACAGTGGGAAATATTCCGTTCTTAGCATCTTTAGACCAAGGTGTGCCGGTAATCTTAGTTAAAGATAATACCACTAAATACGATATTACTCCTGAAAGATTGCAAATCGAAACTAAAGGCAACCCGATATATCGTGTCAATAGCTACATGGAGGCGGCGGGATTGCTATTAGCGTTACGTAATGGTATTGCAGTTGAAAGTACAATTCGCCCGATCCCACAACTTCAGCCGATTTTTTTGTAATTAAATATAAAACTTAGTCCATTCGTCAAATCAAAAGTTTAAAAAACATGATTTACCAACCGCACTTTTTGTATCGTCTCAAGCTGGTATTTGTTTTTGTGCTGGTCAAACTGAAATTTATTCAGCCCTTGTTACCTAAAAGTTTGATGGATAAATTGCCTACAGGGTGGAATAATTACATGTTTTGGGTGGCATTTAAGTCAGGTGGACAAAAGTTATTTTTTGATTATTACTGCAAGATGCGAGAACCAGCATCTTATGAGTCAAAAGCGATCGTTGATGCCGAGTATCAATTGACAGAAGAAGATCTTCACGCTTTCCATGAAAAAGGTTATATAGGTCCTTTCGATCTGGGCTATTCAGAAGAAGAGATGGAACGACTGAAAGAAGATTTAGTAGACTTAGCTACCAAGAAGGAATCAAATATATTTTCCTATACCAGAGGCGATTACGAAATTGAAACTCAACAGAAAGGCAATAGAAAAGGGGGCGATATTAACTCGTTGAGTGAAGCTGAAAAATCAGTGTTCAGTAAATTGAATACGGTAAACCGTCATCTAGAAAGTCCCACCTTAATGAATTTATTTAAGAATCGAGCGATTACCGAACGTTGCGCTCAAATACTGGGACCAAATCTGCTTTTGTGGCGCTCTTATTTTTTCCACACACCTTCTTTTAGCAGTGGCACACCTTGGCATCAAACCAGTACTTGGCTCAGCACTGATATGAAAGAGTCATTGCTACAACCGCCAGACGTGGAAGATCTTTTTCAGGTCACTTGTTGGATCGCGCTTACTGATGCACCGAAAGAAAGGTCTTGCCTGAAAATGGTTTCTGGTTCTCGACGGGAAATTTATCCAGTTAAACACGCAAGCCAGGTTGGTCAAGGAGACAGAGTATTCGGTAGATACGGAGTAGAACTTGATTATCCAATTGATCAGCAAAATGTCAATTTACTAGAAGCAAAAGCGGGACAGGCCATAATCTTTTGCGAGCGAACAGTTCACGCCTCAACGGATAATATAACAAACAAAGATCGATGGGCTGTCGTTGGTCGTATAATCAGACCAGACACGCGCGTTTACACTAAGAAGATGCTTGAGGAGGGCTATGACGTAGAAATTTTGGGTGGAAAAAAAATTAAGTTGGACAAGTGGAAAGCTGTGCTACTGAGGGGTGAAGATCGTTTTGGCTACAACAGGGTTCTACAAGAAACAAGTAATGAACAAGTAACGTTAGCGTAGGTTCCTATTTATATGAGTACTCCATATCTGATATGGGAATTTTATTTGAAATCTGAACAATCAGCATTTCCAAATCTGGGCACAGATCAACCATGACTCAACCTTCTTCCACTTATAACCTAATCGCATCTCATAATCAGGATGTGCAGGTGAGTCTTTATACTCCTGCCCACCAAGGAGTTGCTCAAAATAGCGTACGCCTGAATGAAGAAATCTATCAATATGATGCACCATTTCTCACTCGCCCTCGCACTGAGAGCATAGAAAAACATTTCTCTGAAATGTATGGCACTAAACATACGTTTTGGCTAACTGGGGGAGGGACTCAAGGGGTTTTAACGGCTTGTGCTTTATTGGGTACTCAGTACAAACGAGTGGCGATCGCTCTTAACAGTCATATTGCTACAATTAATGGTATCATCTTAGCAGGATTAGAGCCTTATTTTATTCCTTCTGTGTCTTTGATGCCCACTACCTCCGAGGTGATTTCTGCATTAGAAACCAGTGGCGTATCGGCTTTGTTACTAACTCATCCGAGTTATGAAGGTGTAACTGTGGATCTGGCATTGATAGCTGATTACTGTCGCAAGCAGGATCTGGCTTTAGCAGTAGATGAAGCCCACGGTAGTCATTTTCCCTTTCTGGACGAACAATGGCAATCAGCGATCGCATTTAAGGCTGATATCGTAACCCATAGTATGCACAAATATACTGGGAGTTTGGTACAGACTGCTTTATTGCATTTACCAACTGACTCTCGGTTTAGTATTGAACAAGTTATGGGGGTGATGCCTTTATTTGAAACCACTACCCGCAGTAACCTGTTAATGCTGAGCATTGAAGATGCGATTAAGAAGGGGTATTCTGAAGAAGGTCAAGGGTTATTTTGGCAAGCTATTGGTGAATGCGATCGCCTGCGCAGTCAATTGGATAATTACGGCAAGGTGTTAACTTATGATGCCCAAGTTACCGATCCTCTGAAAATTTATTTAAAGAGCGATCGCACTACAGGAGAAGAGTTAGCAGAACTTTTGTACGCTCGCGGTATTGATGGGGAATTTGCTGGTGAAGAGGGATTGTTATTAATTTTCTCTTTCCATCACAATCCACAAGATTTCCAATTTATGAGAGAAACCTTAGCAGCCATTGTGCCGATTCTGAGGGAAAAAGCACCAAAAGATACTTTACCTGACAGTTACTTTTGCCGTCGCCCTCAAATGAATATTTTACCAAAAGATGCTTTCTTTAGCCGGAAAGTAAAATTACCCATTGGCCAAGCATTAGGTAAAATAAGCGGTTGCTGTATCAAGAAAGTTCCCCCAGGAAGTCCAATTTTGATACCAGGAGAAGAAGTGACTAATTGGCATCTCAAAGTTTTAGAATCTAACACCATGATTGATATAACTTGTTAAATCATAAAAGTAAGATTGTTAACACAGTATGGTTTTATTGATTGCTATGAATTACCTAACAAAAAAATGTCTTCACTAGTCAACAAAATTACCTTATACCAAGCTGAGAAAGAATTCTTTTGGGACAATGGATTTATCAAGCTAAACAGACTATTAACCAGCGAAGCTATAGATAAATTACGGGAGCTAACCTACAACTCTAAGCAAATAACCAAAGCTCCTGAATACTATACTGGGGATTTTTCCAGAATTGGTTACAGTGTAGAAAATGCTGTCACCCACCAGATCTATTCTGAGGAAAACTTTAAATACACTCTCAAACAATTAATCGAGAATGAATTAACTTTCACCGAAAGTGTGGGATTTGAATTAACGCCCAACAAAAGAGGATTTTATTTCCACCTGGATGTAGCTAGTTTTAGCTTTATTCAAGCAGAAGATTTAGCCTATTCTATTTGGATACCCCTAGTTCCCATTAATACCAAATATCAGCACGGAGGGATGGCATATGTACCTCAAAACGTTTATCCTGCCTCTGGGTATTTTTACCTGATTTATGAACTAGTACAACACGAAAATATTGCCGAATTTTGTCAAACTGAAGATTTTAAATTTTTTAACTTTCCCCATGCTTCCAAAGTGGAAGAATTGATTCTAGAGAAAAATAAAGTAGAAGATGACTTTGAAGTAGGTGATGCTCTGTTACTAAACAAATTCGTTTGGCATAGGAGTGCCCCCCTGAGGGAAGGAAAGTTACCATCGAGGATGGCATACACAATGCGTTTTGTGGATTCCCAAGCCCGCTATGGTAAAAATTTTCTTGATGATTTTAATTACATGGTGAAAGCTATGGGGGATGATCCTTTAACTTCCTTTGGTTATAAATTAACCGATCTTAAAGAGGGTGATTTAATCTCTAAGAGTAAATTTGTTTATAGCTCTAACTTATGCTAAATCCTACATCCTGATTTATTAAAAGCTTATGTCTTTGCTAGTCAACAAAATCACTATATCCCCAGAAGAAAAAAACTCTTTTGCTGAGAATGGGTTTGTCAAACTCAAAAAACTATTTACGGATGAAGCAATCGATAAATTACGGAATTTAATCGCCCAATCCCATCAAGTAAAAAAAGTTCCAGAATCTTACAGTGGGGATTTTTCCAGAGTGGGGTATGACCTAGCAAATGCCGTAACAAAAACAATCTATTCCCACGAAAACTTTAAAAATACCCTCAAGCAATTAATCGAACATAAATTAATCTTCACCCAAGGTGTGGGATTTGAATTAAAACCAAACAGAAAAGGATTTCATTTTCATCTCGATCTTGTTAGCTTCAACTTCATTAAACCAGAAGATTTAGCCTATTCTATTTGGATACCCCTAGTCCCCATTAATACCGAAGAGCAACATGGAGGCATGGCATATGTACCACGAAAGGCTTATCCAACCTCTGGGTACTATGCCCTCCGGTACGAACTAATACAACACAAAGATTTTGCAGAATTTTGTCAAACCGAAGAGTTTAATTATTTTGAGTTTTTCTATGCTTCTAAAGTTGAAGAGATGGTTTTAGATAAAAATAAAGTAGAAGATAGCTTTGAAGTGGGTGATGCCCTTCTACTAGACAAATTTGTTTGGCATAGAAGTGTCCCCCTCCTGGAAGGAAAATTACCATCGAGAATGGCATACACGATGCGTTTTGTAGATTCCCAAGCCCGCTACTCAAAAATTTTACTTGATGGTCTATACTCCCTGATAAAATCTAAAGGTGATGATACTTTAACTTCCTTTGGTTATAAATTAACTGACCTTAAGGATGGTGATTTAATTTCTAAAAGTAAATTCGTTTCATGCTAATTAAATTTTGTAGCATTCATGACGGTTTCCTGTGAAGACTAAACTAATGAAAACATAAAAAAACATGAATGTAAATACAAAAAGTTCCTATCCAAATAATCCCATAACTACCTTTTATTCCCAAGAAGAACAACAGTTGCGCATAAATCTTGCTGCTGCTTACCGCTTGATTCACTATTATGGGATGACAGACATGATCTACACCCATATTTCCGTGCGCATTAAAGAGGAACCACCAATATTCCTGATTAATCCCTATGGTATGATGTTCGACGAAATATGTGCATCAAATTTGGTTCCAGTGGATGCTAATGGCAACAAAATTGACCAGGCAGACGCGGAAGTAAATCCTGCTGGATTTACAATACACAGTGCTATTCATTTAGGTTGCCCTAATGCCCATGCAATCATCCACACCCATACTGTTAGTGGCATGGCTGTTGCTGCTATGGAAGAGGGTTTGTTGCCCCTTAACCAAATTTCCATGGAATTTTATAATCGGGTTGCCTACCATGATTATGAGGGCATCTCACTTGACCTGGATGAGCGAGAAAGGCTGGTGGCATCTCTGGGAAACAAGAAATGTTTAATCCTCCGTAACCACGGTCTTTTAACTGTAGGTGAAACAGTGGCAGAGGCGTTCTACTACATGTACTACCTGAATAAGGCGTGCGAGATTCAGGTTAATGTGTTAAGTAGCAACGCCAAGCCGATAATACCACCACCTGAGATTTGCGAACATACAGCAAAGCAGTTCGAGGGTCCATTCCTCCAGAACAACCGAGAATTCCAGAGTGTATGGGAAGCTAATCGCCGTTTGCTCGATCGGCTCGATCCCTCTTATATTGACATACTGCCAGCCAAGTTACCCTAGGAAAAATCATGTCATCTTCAAATATACAAAAAAACTACGATGTCGTTATCGTCGGAGGTGGACACAATGGACTAATTGCTGCTTGTTATCTTACCAAAGCTGGTCGCTCAGTTTTGGTGCTAGAACGACAAGATAAGGTAGGAGGAGCAGTTGTTTCAGAACAACTATTTCCAGGTATCGAAGCGAAACTCTCAGTGTATGCCTATCTAGTGGGAATGCTCCCACCAAAAATTATCTCAGATCTAGATTTAAATTTTCAATTCCGACAAAGAAATCCGGCTTCCTTCAGTCCATTTGAGAAGAATGGAAAACATCAGGGTTTATTGATTAGTAATGAATCTGAAATAGTCACTGAGCATTCCTTTAAGCAACTCACCGGAAATTTAGAGGAATACCAAAGCTATCTCAAGTTTCATCAACTGCAAAAGTCTTTAGGAAAGCACATCTGGCCTTCGTTGCTTGAACCGATGCAGACGAGAGATGAAATTAAAAATCGCTTTCAAACAGAAGAAGAAAAGCTAGCTTGGCAGTTATTTATAGAGCAACCTTTGGGAGTTGCTATTGAAGAATTCTTTCAAAGCGATTTGGTGCGGGGTTTAGTATTCACAGATGGAACGATTGGAACCTTTACCCATCCCCATGACTCGTCCTTAAAACAAAATCGGACGTTTCTCTATCATATTATTGCCAATGGTACAGGGGATTGGTGTGTTCCAGTGGGTGGTATGGGGAAGCTGACAGAGGAACTTGTTGCTCAATGCAAAAAAAATCGTGTCGAGATACTCAACCATGCTGAAGTCACCAAAATAGAGCCAAACGAAGGGCAAGCAACCGTAAAGTTCCAACATAATAACCAAGAAAGCTATGTCAGTGGAAGATATGTCTTAGTTAATCTTGCTCCGAAAAAACTTTCCCAACTGTTGAGTGGGTATAATCCTCCCAACGATCCCAAAGATGAAGGATCGTTTATCAAAATTAATATGGTTTTAAGGAAGTTACCCCGTTTGAAGGCAGATTACGATCCTGTAGAGGCATTTACTGGAACATTTCATGTCAACGAGGGTTATCAAAACATCATCGATAGCTACAAAATGGCTTGTGAAGGAGTGATCCCAGAACATCCCCCTGGCGAGTTTTATTGTCATAGTTTAACGGATGATTCTATCCTCTCCCCATCTCTGAGAGCAGAAGGTTACCAGACCCTAACTTTATTTGGGTTGGAAATGCCTTATAGCTTATTTGTTAAAGACAATGAAACAGAGAAACAGAAAGTATTGGAGAGGTATCTTAATGGGGTAAATCAATATTTATTAGATCCCATAGAAGATTGTATAGCGCGGGATGAAAATGGTCAACTTTGTGTTGATGTAGCAACTCCAGTGGATGTGGAACGAGAAGTAGGCATTCCCACAGGTCATGTCTTTCATCAATCTCTTTCCTGGCCTTTTGTAGAATCAGAAGAAGAACGGGGAATGTGGGGTGTGGAGATTGGCTTTGATAATATCTTCTTGTGTGGTTCTGGAGCTAAACGGGGAGGATGTGTTAGTGGGATTCCAGGGCATAATGCAGCTATGAAGATTATAGGGGGTTGATGCTAAGGATTACTTGATGCTGTTTTTCAGTCTAAATTATGAAAGTTTTATTGTGTAGCGATAGCGCAACACTAGCAGTGAACTTACTAGCATCACAACTATCAGACCATGAAATTATCACCTGTCCCTCAGATACTATTATCAAGTATTTAGATAGTGTTGATGTTGTGATACCTTGGATGGCTAACATTGATGCTTCAATCATTGCCTCTGGACACTTTGGTTTAGTGCAAGAGTTTGGTGTCGGTATAGAAACCATAGACATTGAGGCAGCTACTCGTGCTGGAGTATGGGTAGCACATGTACCTGGGCGTGTTTCTGGCAATGCTGATTCCGTTGCCGAACATGCCATCATGCTCATGCTCATGCTCTCACGACACATGACAACCACACAGCAATCATCTAAAAGTGAAGACTGGAGTGCAAAAGCAGGTATTGCCTTATTGGGAAAAACAGCTTGTATCGTTGGACTTGGTGACATTGGTACGGCATTAGCGGTACGCCTAAAAGCTTTTGGAATGCGTCTTGTTGCGGTTCGGCAACACCCAGAACGTGGTGCGTTACCAGAAACAGGGATAGAAAAAGTTTACGGCTCTAATGCTCTTTCTGAAGCGTTATCAATTGCTGACTATATTATCTTGTGTGCCGAGTATACTAAAAACACTCATCATCTGATTAATCAGAACACACTGGCAGCAATCAAACCTGGAGCATTTCTCATCAACGTAGCACGGGGTGGTTTACTGGACACAGATGCCTTAGAAGCAGCACTAGAGAACGGAGATTTAGCAGGAGCTGGTCTTGATTTCGTTGACTCCCCCACAGATTCTCTTCGTCAGCAAAACGTAATTATTACTCCACACATTGGTGCCACAACCGAGGTAAGTTACGATGGTATGGCGGCTGTGGTGATTGATAACATTAGACGCTACGCACGAGGTGAACAGCCACGATACACCGTCAACACGCCTCATAAGTTACGACGCTGAGAGTCATTGTAACCTTTGAAAGTACAATTCGCCCAATACCACAACTTCAGCCGATTTTTATGTAGCTTATGACTCAACCTTCTTCCACTTATAAGCTAATCGCATCTCATAATCAGGATGTGCAGGTGAGTCTTTATACTCCTGCCCACCAAGGAGTTGCTCAAAATAGCGTACGCCTCAGTCAAGAAATCTATCAATATGATGCACCATTTCTCACTCGCCCTCGCACTGAGAGCATAGAAAAACATTTCTCTGAAATGTATGGCACTAAACATACGTTTTGGCTAACTGGGGGAGGGACTCAAGGGGTTTTAACGGCTTGTGCTTTATTGGGTACTCAGTACAAACGAGTGGCGATCGCTCTTAACAGTCATATTGCTACAATTAATGGTATCATCTTAGCAGGATTAGAGCCTTATTTTATTCCTTCTGTGTCTTTGATGCCCACTACCTCCGAGGTGATTTCTGCATTAGAAACCAGTGGCGTATCGGCTTTGTTACTAACTCATCCGAGTTATGAAGGTGTAACTGTGGATCTGGCATTGATAGCTGATTACTGTCGCGATAGCGATCTGGCTTTAGCAGTAGATGAAGCCCACGGTAGTCATTTTCCCTTTCTGGACGAACAATGGCAATCAGCGATCGCATTTAAGGCTGATATCGTAACCCATAGTATGCACAAATATACTGGGAGTTTGGTACAGACTGCTTTATTGCATTTACCAACTGACTCTCGGTTTACTGTTGAACAAGTTATGGGGGTTTTGCCTTTATTTGAAACCACTACCCGCAGTAACCTGTTAATGCTGAGTATTGAAGATGCGATCAACAAGGGGTATTCTGAGTCAGGTCAAGGGTTATATTGGCAAGCTATTGGTGAATGCGATCGCCTGCGCAGTCAATTGGATAATTACGGCAAGGTGTTAACTTATGATGCCCAAGTTAGCGATCCTCTGAAAATCTATTTAAAAAGCGATCGCACTACAGGGGAAGAGTTAGCAGAGCTGTTGTACGAAAGCGGGATTGATGGGGAATTTGCTGGTGAGGAGGGATTGTTATTAATTTTCTCTTTCCATCACAATCCACAGGATTTCCAATTTATGAGAGAAACCTTAGCAGCGATTGTGCCGATTCTGAGCGAAAAAGCACCAAAAGAGAGTTTACCTGACAGTTACTTTTGCCGTCGCCCTCAAATGAGGACTTTACCTAAAGATGCTTTCTTTAGCCGGAAAGTAAAATTACCTATTGGCCAAGCATTAGGTAAAATAAGTAGTTGCTGTATCAAGAAAGTTCCCCCAGGGAGTCCAATTTTGATACCAGGAGAAGAAGTTACTAATTGGCACCTGCAACGTTTATCTCCTGATACTTTGGTTGAAGTAGTGAGGGAGTGATTAACGATGATCGAAGAACAAGCCAAGGATTTTTTAGAAACAAGACCTTGGTTATCTGGAATTTGTGATAGCCAAAGCACTGAGGAATTAAAAACTAATTACGATAGTTGGGCAAATACCTATGATGCAGATATAAAAGAAGATTGGTCTTTTATGCCTGCTAACATAGCACGGACATTAAGCCAACTGCTTCCTAATAAAGATGCCACAATCCTAGATGCTGGTGCTGGGACAGGGTTAGTGGGTGAAGCCTTAGCCCAACAGGGATATACTAATCTTACTGCTGCGGATTTGTCAGAAAAAATGTTAGCGATCGCTAAAGAAAGACAAGTCTACAAGGCTCTCCATCAGTGTAATTTAGAAGATTCCCAAATTTTTAGCAATTCAGTAAGTTTTGATGCTATTATTGCAGCAGGAGTTTTTGCTTATGCTCATGCTGGGGTTGAGGTTTTAAATAATCTATTCGGCCTGTTAAAGGAGGAGGGAATTTTTTTGTTGACTATACGGGAAGATTATCGCCGTGAAATGCAGACAGCCTTAGAGCAATTACCCTGGACATTAGTCAGTGAAGAGGATTTTCCTATATATGACGAAGCCAAGTTGATGTATCTTCTGGCTTTTAAAAAGGAGTGATATTAATGATTTATAAAATTGAAATACCGACTATATCTTGAGGATTTAGGATTTATGTCCAATGAAATTATGCTAGACAACTGGTATATTGTTGGTAAAATAGACGACATAAAACCAGGTAGTAAGAAGAAACAAAAGTTATTTGGAGAAGAACTAATCTTATGGCGCGGCAACTCTCCTGAATCTCCCGTTCTCGCATGGCAGGATAGATGCATCCATCGGGGTGTTTATCTTAATCTGGGAAAGATAGTTGGCGATCGCCTTACTTGTATGTATCATGGATGGGAGTACGATCAATCTGGCAAGTGCGTAATTATCCCATCTCTTCCTGGGGAGGCACCTCCAGCAAGTTTTTGCGTAAAGACCTATAAGTGTAAAGAATGTTTCGGCTATGTATGGGTTAGCCTAGGGAACCCTACTCAAAACATTCCGCCATTTCCAGAATGGGACAATTTGGAGTATCGTAAACTGCTGGTTGGTCCTTACCACTTTCGGACTAGTGGATTTCGTGTCATCGAAAATTCCTTCGATCTCTCTCATCTTCCTTTTGCACACTCCAGCTCTTTAGGAGATCCAAGTCACCCTACAGTTGGAGATTATGAAGTGGAATTTAACCAAGAGAAACTCACCATAGGCAACCTTAGCCAATGGCATCGAGATCCTGATTGTACTGCTACTGGTAATGGTTCCTTAACCAACTATCCATTCATAAATATCTATCCTCACCTGAAGATACACGCACTTAAACATATATACAATACCAGCAGAACTATGCACTGGGTTATGAATGTTACCCCAATAGAGGAGGAAGAATGTTTGGTCTGGGTAACATTCATAATGAACTATGGACAAGAAATACCAGAATCAGAGATGCAAGCTATCCAAGACAAGATTGCTCGTGAAGATGCTTTGCTCTTAGAATCGCAACGTCCAGCATGTCTGCCTCTAGTTCCTTCAAATAATATTGATAGGCAATTTTTACCAGAAGTACATGTTAAGTGCGATCGGGCATCTGTAGCTTACCGTCGATGGCTCAAGGATTTAGGAATTACTTTCGGGGTTTGTTGAGTTTTATTCGATTATCCTAGGGGTAGTTCTGCACTTTTTTATCATAAGCTAGAGAACTATCAAGTGGCATAAAAAAAATTACCACAGATATTAATTAAATGAATTAGTAGTCAAAGCCTGATGGTCAAATCAAACTTATCTGAACAAGAAATATCTGATAATAAAAGGTTCGTTAAAATCTCCGAGCGAGAAGATAGATGTGATATTCCCAAGTCGGCTTGGAGACCTCTGACAGACAATGCCTATTTACAGACTTGGAAAGGGGTGCTTCTGGAAAAAGACCCGATGCAAATTGCAGCGTATCCTATGCTGTTGCGCGAGTTACAACCGAAGACAATTATTGAACTTGGTGCCCTGAAGGGAGGAAGTGCAATTTGGTTAGCAGATCACTTGGAACTATTGGGGATAGAAGGTAAAGTTTACAGTGTCGATAGCGATCTTTTTCAGCTTGATGATCAAGCTAAAGCAGACTCTAGAGTTCATTTTTTAGAAGGTGATTGTCGAGAAGTTAGTGCTGTTTTATCTGTGGAATTGCTTGATAATCTGCCTCATCCCTGGTTAGTTATCGAGGATGTTCATGACAACCTAGTTGGTATCCTCGAACATTTTCACCAGAATGGTCTACAAAGTGGAGATTACCTGATTATTGAAGACACCAATAAGTTTATGTGGGAAGTGTGGGATGATTGGGAAGACCAGGAATTAATCCAGCGAGGATGTCGTAAAATGGATGACTTAAGAAACTGGTTAATGAAGCATCAAGATGAGTATTTAATCGATACTTACTACCAGGATATGTACGGTTATAATGCTTCAAAAAATTGGAATTCTATACTCAAAATAGTTTGAACACATAAAACTATATTGCTGTAATGCTTTCTGAGCAAATAGTTTGACAAATTTACTAACATAAAGTTATGTCTTACTCTAAGTCAAAAATGGATCTAGAACAACTAAAAAATAAGTTGCAAGAGCAAGGATTAATTTGTGAAGTATGGGAGTTATCTCCAGGAGATTCTTGGTCAGATCCAGGTCATAAGACTGATGAATTTTTTGTTCTCTTAGAAGGACAAATGAAAGTTTCTTGCCAAGGTAAGGTTTCTAATCTTGAAATTGGTCAAGAAATTATGGTTCCGGCTAAAGAACCTCATACCGTAAGCAATCATGGCGAAACGGCCGGTCGTGTTTGCTGGATACATTATCCCAACTTTGCTTGAGCCATTGAGTTCAGGAAGCAGTGCTTCGATCATATTACTGGGTTTATAGCTACCAATGACAGGATGATGTCACCGGTAATCGTAAGAACTAAAATATTGATTAAACTTGTATAGTTGCAGCAAGTACCGTCTGAATTGCCTTCTGAACCAAACACTGACATTGTCTGACTTTTTTACTTAATCGCCCTTTCTAATCAAACTCAGGTGCCCAAACTTCCACCACAGACAATTCCCAACCCGGAAGCAATTCCGGTACTTGCAGCACATCCCCATCTCCCAGCACAACTTTATCTCGATTAAGGCGATAAACTTCCATAGTGCGAGTTCTCGGATCCACTAACACCCCAATTTTAGTTCCCAATTCCAGAAATTCCTGGATCTTCCGGCGTAATTTAGTCAAACTATCAGTTCTAGATTTAACTTCAAACATCAAGTCAGGAAGTGACAGCTCCTACACTGACCTTACAGGTTCAGTGTAGGCTTCCCAGCCAATCCGGGCATCCCTTAGGAGGCGCTGGGCTTTAAGAACGGACTGCCCTTCCGCTCTATTTTTTATATTTATTGCTGCATTGTGGTCTCTGTCCAAACTACAACCACAATGGGGACAATCGTGCCACCGTACATGCAGCTTTTTAAGAACTTTCTTTCCACAACTGGAACAATTCTGCGAAGTATTTTGGGCGCTTACTGGAACCACTAACAAACCAGCATTTTCGGCTTTGTTTGTCAGGATTGTCAGAAAGCTTGACCACCCGGCGTCCAACACAGATTTAGCCAATCTGGATAAGACAAGTCCTTTGACATTTAGCTTTTCGTGAGCGACTACATCGTATTTTGATAACAAATAATTAGCTGTCTTAAAATGGAAATCTTTCCTTTTATCAGCTACTTTTTTGTGCTGTAACCCAAGTTGCTTGATAGCTTTGAGTCTGTTACTACCTCCCTTTTTCCGTCGGGATACCCGTTTTTGAATAACTTTTAGCCTTTTTTGCGACTTTCGGTAGTATTGGGGAATCTCTATTGTTTCCCCTTCAGAAGTTGTCAAAAACTCTTTAAGACCAACATCAATGCCAACTATTGAATCAGGGTTAATATCGGGATTAACCTTCGGCGAAGCCGACGCTGCGCGAACGGGGACGGTATTATCTTCTAGAGATAATACCAAGTAATAGCCATCACACTTTTTGGTGATCGAAGCGGTCTTGATCTTAAACCCATCAGGAATAGGGCGATGCAGTACAACCTTGACCTTACCTATTTTGGGGAGGTTAATTAGATTACCTTCTAGGCACCCTTCTTTCATTTGAGGGTAAGTAAAGGTACGGTAGCGGTGCCATTTTTTAAACCTAGGTCTTCCGCTTCGCCTGCCGTTACTATCTCCTTTAATAAACCTGTCAAAAGCTAGTTTTACTCTCTTAACTACATCTTGGAGTACCTGAGAGTGAATCTCTTTATACCAAGGATGAGTCTTCTTGAGATTGGGTAAAGTCTTTTTCTGGGAGTAGTAATCTGGATTGTCCCTTAATTCGGGAAGATGGCAGACAAGAGGACAAGCATTGATTGAGCAGCGATTTTGTTCGTACCAAGAAAACCGGTCAGCCAACAAGTAATTGTATTGAGCACACAGCATCGATAGCCAGTTATCTATCTTAGTTTGCTGATATTTTGTCGGTTTTAACCGGTACTGATACGCGATTCTCATTTGACATTTACTCTTGTTTATCGACCTAGTAATATTATACTTAACGTCCGGTCATATAGCAATGGATATATACTAATTTAATAATAAACAATTAAAAATTATTATTACCGATTTTGAAAAAAAAACAACTGGAACAAGAAGCCAATCACAGAGGAATGAACTCATCTGAGTTGATTAGGAGTTTGATAGCTCGTTTCCCTGTTTGCGTAGCGGAGGCCGTAGGCCAATCCATGCATATCCTGTCCGCGATTCATCCCACACTCATGGCGTAGCATTGAGATGTGGGGCTTCTCGCGGATGAAGCTAACTCCGCGTAACCTTCTGTAGTGCGAGGTAAGCGTTCGGCTAGGATAAAAGAAGCATCGGGAGCGCGGACATCTCCATCTTCGTTTGGTAAACGAAAACCACCACTAGAAGCAGTTACCCTGCCTAGTCTACGAGGTCGTACCCAGTTTGATAACTGGGTAACAATAGCAGCAGCTACTTCATCTGATTCTAACCCTGAAGGACTCATAACAAGAATTTCTCCATCCACTAGTTCCATCTGATAATCAGGATGTTCAGCTTGTAGTTTTTCTAAATCTTTTACTGTTAAACTATGCATTGTTAAAATCTCCTATTTATAGCGATAATTGCATTTATGAGGTACACTTTTAAACCTCAAATTCCCCCTTATTAAGGGGGATTTAGGGGGATCCCTTTTCACTTCATGGAAAATAGAATTGCTATATTTAATCAATCAACAGCAAATCCAGTATATTGACGTTTATAAGGAGCATGGTAAGCTAAGACAATATCTTCAGGGGGAACACCCCATTCTACTAATTCATTAGCAACGCCAATTTCTGTGCCATCATGTTGTATCCAAATTTTGTCGTTTTTAAGGTCAATTTGGAGAACACAGCCTCTTAAACGCCGATTTCCATGCCACCCCACGTTCATCAGTTGATAGTGATCTCCTTGAACATCAAAGATTTTTTGGACTTCAATATCTCCATATCTAGGCTTATATTGCCCGTATTCATTGATTATTTTTTTGACTAATTCTCTATAGTGTTATAGTTTTTCCATTGTTTAATAACCTCTTGATTGATCATTTTTTTAAAAATGTAAACATAAGAGTGATGGTAAAAGGGAGCAGGGAGCAGGGAGCAGGGAGCAGGGAGCAGGGAGCAGGGAGCAGGGAG
>NZ_MKZS01000001.1:6347106-6364513 GCF_001942495.1 Moorena bouillonii PNG | reverse complement strand
GAAGAAGTTGTACATGTATCAAACTTGAAGCAAAGCAGTTCTATTGGTGTTGGCTTGAACGGTTTAGCCGACTGGTCTTCACAGTTTCCATTTCTTAATGTTATGCATTGGTCGAGGGAATGGTATGACTGGGATCGGCGGACATCTGAAGGAATAGAGGTAGATCGTTATGGGTGGTTAAAGAGTGTGGAGTCAGGAGTGACTGCGGGCACTGTTTTTTTAACTAACATTGAAGAAATGCCTATTGTATATAACTCTTATGTAGTTAGGTGGAAGGGCAAAGGGCATCTTGACTATGGCGGGTGTGTCAAAGAAGTTAGTAAGGCGTATGGTGGTGACTTAATACAAGTAGGGCACGATAGTTGTTTTATTCGAGTTGTTGGGTTTGATAGTGAAGACCCACTTAGAGATATCACGATAGTTCCAGAAAAGCATATTCAGGCATTTGATCGTGGGGCAGTTTTCAATCCAGACTTTATAGAGCGGGTTAAAGTTTTCCGTGCTTTGCGATTTATGGATTGGATGGTTACCAATGGTTCGGAGCAACAGGAGTGGGAGAATAGACCTACCATAAACGATCGCAGCTTTGCAAAAAAAGGTGTTCCATTAGAGTATATGGTGTTGCTTGCAAATATTGTTGGAGCTGACCCCTGGTTCAATATGCCCCACAAGGCAAATTCAAACTATATTCACAATTTTGCGGTTATGGTGAAAGAGCGGCTGGATAATAAATTGACAGCCTATGTTGAACATTCCAATGAAGTGTGGAACTGGATATTTCCGCAGACTCATTTTGCGCTTTCAGAAAGTAAAAAACTCTGGGGAGCGGAGGGCGATGCTTACATGCAATGGCATGGTATGAGAACAGCCGGCATTTGCGACATATGGAAAAAAGAAGTATTCATTGATGACTCTCATAGAGTAAATTGTGTTCTGGGGGCGCAGGCATCATGGTTTGGCCTGGAAACGCCTGCTTTGGAGTGCCCTTTATGGAAGCAAAGGCAGAGTGCGTGTTACGAGCATGGTATAGATTCTATTGCCATAGCGGGTTATTTCACTGGCTGCATCAATAATTATGAAAATGACTCTGGCAACCGTGAAGTGGAGAAATGGCTTAAAGAGCCGGATGGGGGGATGCAAAAAGCGTATGAACAAGCGCTGGATAGCCGCCACTTTGAATGTGAATATAGTGCAAAAACAATGCAGGATGTATATGAGTATCACGCTGGGGTGGCCAAAAAATTAGGACTTCAGTTGGTTGCTTATGAAGGGGGGCAGCACATCACAGGAAACTTTCATGATACTCAAGATGATGAGAATTTCATTGGTTTACATATTCGCCTAAATCGTGATGAGCGAATGTATAACCTTTATCAGAGAAACTTCCAGAGCTGGAAGAAGGCTGGCGGAGGGTTGTTTATGCACTTTGTCGATGTCTCTATTCCTGGTAAGCATGGTAGTTGGGGGGCTCTTGAGTATATTACCCAACCCAGTTCGCCAAAGTGGAGAGCCCTGATGCATACCAACAAAAGACCTTGTTGGTGGAGAGGGTGTTCGGAATAAAGGTAGTGGAAATACTGCCAAGGCCTTTTATATGAGAAGCACAACAGAATTTGCAGTTGCCATTGTCAATTATCGAACACCAGAGATGACAATGAAGTGCCTTGAATCAATTGATTCAGATAGGCCACTCTTGCCTGGAATGTATGTGTATGTTGTAGATAACAATTCGGGCGATAACTCCTTTGAAGAAATAAAAGATTGTGTCCATAAAAGAGGCTGGAGCGACTGGGTCACTGTTGCCGCTATGCAGAGAAATGGTGGTTTTTCCTACGGTAATAATAGAGCCATCAAAATGGCGTATAGAGATCGCCCCCAACTGAAGTATGTGTACCTGTTAAATCCGGATACACTGATACTAGATAGCGGTCTATATCGCTTGGTGAGTTTTATGGATAAAAACCCTGAAGTGGGTATAGCTGGAACAGGGCTCATTTATCCGGATGGAGAGAAGCACCATATAGCCAGAAGGTTTCCAACAGTTTTGAGTGAGTTTGAGCAAGGAGCTAGGTTAGGTGTTGTCAGTCGATTTTTGAATAAACATAAAATCCACATGCCACAAAGTGATACGCCTCATGAGTGTGACTGGGTGTCTGGCGCGTCGATGATTATTAGGGATAAAGTGATTGATGCCATTGGGCTTTTGGATGAGCAGTACTTTTTATATTACGAAGAGGTTGACTATTGCTATCGAGCGAAAAAAAGTAATTTTCAAATATGGTATTACCCAAAATCGACGGTAGTACATATAGAGGGTGTTGCAACAGGCATCAATAAGCAAGGTAGACAAAAAAGTTACTGGTTCGAGTCAAGAAGGCGCTATTTAATCAAAACGTTAGGCGTTTGGGGGCTAGTTGCAGTAGATGTGTTTTGGGCTCTAGGTCGCATAGGTTTTTATCTTCGTAATATTATTCTTTATAAAACGAAGTACCGAAAAGAGAACGGAGAACCATCTCTCTTATTCTGGGATTTATTGGCAGGTGACTTTTTGTATCTTGTTTCCTTTAAGGCTTTTCGGAAAAAAGCTGAATTGAGGCGCTTATGAATGATGTAGGGGTGGTTGTTATAGGGCGAAATGAGGGGGCTCGATTAAGAGGTTGTTTTCAGTCAGTACGAAAATGTCATGACGGCCTGTTGATATATGTAGATTCTGGATCTTCAGATAATAGCGTTGAAATAGCAAGAGAGTTTTCGTCTGATATTATTCAACTGGATTCGTCACTTCCATTGTCTGCTGCTTTTGCCAGAAATTCAGGGTTTCAGAAAATTAAAGAGCATTATCCGAAAATAAGATATGTACAGTTTGTCGATGGTGATTGCGAAGTTCAGGATGGTTGGTTCAAGAAAGCGCGATCGACTTTTTCTAACGAGGAAAATAAAGATGTTGCGATTGTTCGTGGCTCTCTTCGAGAAAAGGATAAAGATTATTCCATATATAATCGCATATGGGATATTGAGTGGTGGGGTGACGCAGGCGAGATAAATAACTGCGGCGGTATTTTTATGGCCAAGGTTGAGTATTTTAGTCAGGTTGACGGTTTTAATAATTTGGTTATTGCTGGAGAAGAGCCTGAGTTGTGTTTTAGGCTTCAAATGGCAGGCAAACGAATTATTAGAGTGAGAGACGAAATGGCGGTTCATGATTCTTGTATGTCTTCTTTTTCACAGTGGTGGAAAAGGATGACAAGGTCAGGCTATGCTTTTGCTCAGGGAATGATGTTGCACATGAAAAGTCCAGGTGCTTTTTGTGTAAAGGAATCAATAAAAATATGGCTTTGGGGAATGTTGTTTCCAGTGCTTACTTTGCTGGCAGCCTATTTCGTCAGTTCTTGGTTCTTGGTTTTGCTTTTGATATACCCCATAAAAATATTAAAAATCTGTGTTGTAAGTTTTATGAACATATTAAATGTGGGGATTGACAGGGTTAGACTTTAGTTTAGCGCTACTGATAAATTTCACAACTCGACAATCGTAAATACCATCAGTAATAGAGTTTTGTCCATCAAACGAGAAGCAGGAGAATTAGACAAGGGAGTTTCAAGAAGACCCCCAGCCCCGTAAAATTGTTAGAGGAATCAGATAATCAAGGAATCAAGGCATGGTAGCGACGGAGGGGCGACCTACCCCCAAGAGGGAATCCCCAAGTTTAGACTTACTAACTTACTTAAAAGACCGAAAGGCTCTAATTGAGTCAGCTTTAGACCAGGCTCTGCCCCGAATGGAGCCCGACAAAATTTACGAGGCAATGCGTTATTCTCTTTTGGCTGGAGGTAAACGCTTGCGCCCGATTCTGTGCCTAGCTACCTGTGAGCTGATGGGTGGCACGGTGGAGATGGCAATGCCAACCTCCTGCGCTCTGGAAATGATCCATACCATGTCATTGATTCATGATGACCTACCAGCAATGGACAATGACGATTACCGTCGGGGTAAACTAACTAACCACAAAGTATTTGGTGAGGACATTGCCATTCTCGCAGGTGATGGTTTATTAGCTTATGCATTTGAATATGCGGCGGCTCAAACTAAAAATGTACCAGCTCCCCAAGTTTTGCAGGTAGTTGCTTGGTTGGGTAAAGCAGTCGGGGCATCCGGATTGGTTGGGGGTCAAGTGCTTGATCTCGAATCAGAAGGTAAATCGGATATTAAAGAAGAAACGCTCACCTTTATCCATACTCATAAAACTGGTGCTTTGTTAGAAGCCTGTGTAGTTTGTGGTGGAATATTGGCAGGGGCAACGACAGCTAACTTACAAAGGCTATCCAAATATGCCCAAAATATTGGTTTAGCATTTCAAATTGTCGATGACATCCTAGATATCACTGCTACCCAGGAGGAACTGGGTAAAACGGCAGGTAAGGATGTTAAAGCACAAAAGGCAACTTATCCTAGCCTCTGGGGGCTAGAGGCATCAAAAACCAAAGCCCAGGAGCTGGTGAATGAAGCAAAAGCTCAAATTGAATCCTTTGGGGAAAAGGCTCAACCCCTGATTGCGATCGCTGACTTTATTGTGAATCGCACTCATTAAGGTACTTGGTATTGGGGTAAGGCCAACGACAGTTAAAGGATGAAGTGTTTAATCCTAGCCTACAGGAACACCAAAAACAAACATACTTTACCCTTGATTATACCCTAGAAGGGACGCTATCGGGGGAACATACTTCATAATTCATACTTGATCCTTCATACTTCATCGTTTCCCCAATGCTGAGTTATCGATGACCAATGACCAATTTAAAATAAATAATTATGCAGGACTTTAGCGACATCCTAAACAACCAGGTGTTGCTGGTTGCGCTCATTGCTTGTCTGGTGGCTCAACTATTTAAGTTTGTGGTTGATCTAACCAAAAATCGCAAACTTAATCTTCGGATACTGGTGACTGCTGGTGGAATGCCTAGTTCTCACTCAGCATTAGTCACTGCCTTGGCATTTGGTGTAGGACAAACAGTAGGATGGGCTTCTCCAGAGTTTGCGATCGCTTTAGTGTTTGCGATCATAGTCATGTATGATGCTGCTGGTGTCCGGCAAGCTGCCGGTAAGCAAGCTCGAATTCTCAACCAAATTATCGATGAGTTGTTTAGCGAAGACAAAGAGTTGAAAGAAGACCGCCTTAAGGAATTATTAGGTCATACACCCTTTCAGGTGCTTGTTGGTTTGGTATTAGGTATCGCTATTTCTTGTATAGCAGCAACGGCTTATTGATCGTGTTAATTAGTAATTTTAATTAGTAATTTGCCATTACCTAGTTCAAACGGAACTAGTTAAAAGCGAACCACCTTACGTTTTAGTAGGGTAACTCGGCGACTATCAACAACCATTGCCCAAAAACCCTCTGCGCTCAGTCGCCTTAAGATTGAGTTAGCTTGGGTTTCACTAGTTGTGTGTACTGTCAGTAAGTAAGGTCGCTGAGCATAAGAAACCAAGCCAACATTGACGCCCAGTAGTTGCTCTAGTCGGGATGCCACTTCTGGTTGATTGAAGTAGTCCACCAGAACTGCATAACCATCACCCAATCCCTGAGGAGTATAACCTGGTATTGTAGTAGGCTGTATAGTATTAGGCTGGCTTGACGGTGGAGATTGAACTACAAAAGCTGAGTATCCCACTACCTGATCCAGATAGCGTGCCCAATCTTTAGCATCGTTAATCCCTCTGAAACCCCCAACCCGAGTTACTCTATCTTCCAAATATTGACAAAAATCAGTTTTTGCGCTACTTGGTAAAATTCGTTGAATTTGTTGGTGATTTTTCCTAATTCGGCTAAGCACTAACAAAATGTACTCACCGTTTTGTGGTGGTTGGCATTGAGGAGCTATTGGTTGAGCATAAACCGCATCAAAGACACTAGCTAAAGCAGCCAGTGCTATCGAGAAAATTTGTAAAATAAACTGTATTGTTTCCCTGGTCATAGATGATTAGATAGTAGAGATACTCTTAAACCGTCATTAATCGGGATAATCCAGTATGAAACGGTCAAGGTGCAATTTATTGTTGTCCAAGTGAGGAGTGGTCATGCAGTAATTGGAGTTGAACTTTCCACCCATCTGTCTGGACGTTCCTGGCATCTCGACCAGGAGTTGCTTGAAAGCCTGAGTTTTGCTATGTTTACAATCAATCCAACCAAGCTCAACTGCATCAAGCAGACTCAGTCCCATCCCTTCCGGAGACGAAACCTTAGAATAAGGCAGCCTTAATCATAAAGTTTTAAACCTTTTACCCATAGCCGACAAACCATAAAGGCTGCCTTATTCTGACGGTAACTTCTAACCAAGAAACGCGCGGTACGACGCAGCAATACTGCCTGAACCTCGGTCTTACTCATGTACCGAGTAATTTCCCTATCCGTACCTCTGTCAAGGATATTTTTGGCAGCATTATAGTCAGCCTGTAACACGACCCCATCAAATCCGGTAAAACTGTCCCCAGTCCTTTCCCCTAAAAGGGTTCCATTCCTGGAGTCAATTTGCGACGTGTAACTAGGCTGAACTTCTGTCACGACTGAACCAGTCCAATCAGCCCATTTTTGTAAGGAGTCCCGCATTTGACCCTTCATCCAACTATTAAGCTTGCGAGACATGGTTTTGGACTGACGTTTGTTCTTTATTGGTCGTGTTAAATCTGAGGCCGTAGGCCACGCTTCGCGAACAGCAAATACTTTTAATGATTCTCCCTTAAAAAGAGACTTTGATGCCGCTCCTATGACAGCCGTAATCTCTGATTGATTTTGCCTGTAGCGCTTGTTTTCTGTCTTTCTGGTTAGATTATTGCGGAGTATTCGAGCAGACTTAGCTGGGTCGATTTTTTCCAGTTTTCTATGAAGCGCCCAGAGTTTTCCCCTGTGGCGGTTTTTTGCACATATACGATGGCCAAAAGGCCACGCTACGCGAACGGACTTTCTGGTAGCTATTTTACCCAAGCCTTTCCCGTGCGCCTGCCCCTCTGAGTCATAGAAAGCCTCTGTGTATCCCTTGTCTACTCCTACAGAGCGACGTTCAGCGGGGATTTCTACAGTCCCATGGTCTACAAGGAAATGAATTTCAAACCTTGGCGATAGTTGATTGTAAATCAGTCTAATCTGCCCTTTTATTTTACGATTAGACCTGACAATTATTTTGTTTCTTTTTCCTCTTATTCGTCCTGCTACTTCTAGCTGATAAGTATTACGAGAGAGTCGCTTACAGCTATATCCTACTTGTTGATAGACTATTTGATTTTTAACCCAAGAGTGCCCTCTCTGAAATTCCTTCCTAACAAGTCTGTGAAGAAGTGGATTGTCCAGAAAAGCTAAGGTCTTAATCTGTTTGCAAAGTTCTTTTCTGGTCTTTTGGTTCTCAATCCCTGTAAACCTTCTATAGATTTTCTTTGTTACCGCATCGATACAGGCTGCTTGCTGAGCTGTAATAGCTTTCGCTACATCATTGATAGTCCAATCCATTAATTTAGCAGGCAGCCCCAGGGTATCGGGAGTCCTGAAGCTCTTTACTTCCGGGATGGCCTTTTTCCAGTCCAGTCCCCAATGGTTAATGCTTCCCAGTTTGTTGTAAGACTCAGCCCTAACGACGCCTAGCTTTCTCATCGTAGACAGCAATTCAAGTTCAACCGACTTGGTCATCCCTACCACAGGGACGATTTGAGTCGATATCCTTTTTGTTGCTCCTACTTTTCTTGGCATCGTCACAAAACTCGTGTATCCTATGTCTCAATTATACTCTAGCGCTAATGAAATGTCAATGTCCGAATTATGACTTTAAATCTCGTTTTATCCCGATTTTTTGGGACTTGATTGCGTGACTGGTGGCGTCATGCTGGTGCATTAGCAGGGAAATTAGCACAATGCAACATTCTTAAGAAATAGTTTATACAAAATTGTCTCTCTAGGGAAGATAGTATTAATTAACACATTCGATCAAGGTAGTTCAGTATACCGTTGTCACCCTCATCTGCGTATCTGTTAATCTCCCACGGCAGCAATGACCTACGTCCCCAGCGGGCTATGGAACAATTGGCTCAGTTGCTGCGAATTCGACTAGCCTCCTCTGAGCAAGCTAAGGCTACACAGACAATCTTACCGACAATCTCACCACAGGGCAGCAGTGGTGACGGTGATCTGTTAACCGCTAACGGTCTTTCTAGTCAACCTTTGGTAGGTACAGCCACTTTAGAACTAGCTGATATACCCCTACATGAGCAAATTGTCCGATTTGCTCAGCTCGCTAAAGGGGCTGGCTGTAAGGAATTGAAACTATTGCCCCTATTTCTATTGCGGGGAGTACATGTCATGGAGGATATTCCTTGGCAAGTATCTCTAGCGCAACATAACGTAGGTAGTGAAATTGTGATTCATCTACTGCCTCATTTGGGAGCTAATCCGGCTTTGGTGAGGCTGTTGACAAATCAATGGGCAAGGCTAGATGGCGATGCCAAGATTTTGTTGTCCCATGGAACGAGCCGCCCTGGGGGTCAAGAAGAAACGGGGGCTGTAGCTAACCAGTTGGGGGCTGTGGCGGCCTACTGGTCAGTACAGCCGTCCCTTTGGGAGCAGGTCTCTATACTAACAGAGTCTGGTGCAAAAAGGATTGCCATTTTGGCATATTTTCTGTTTGAGGGAGGAATTACCGATGCGATCGCACAAATGTTACTGGAGATACAGCAAAAGTTCCCTCAAGTACAGTTGAATCTCGGGAAACCGATTGGTGTGAGTGAGGGATTAGTGGATTTGATTATGGATGGGATTAGGCAGCAATGAACCACGAAGACATCAAGGACGCGAAGGTAGTGAGCAATCAATGTTTGGGTAAGGTATATTTGGTTGGGGCAGGTCCTGGAGACCCCGGATTGATGACTTTGAAGGGAAAGGGGTTATTAGAATTTGCAGATGTGGTAGTTTATGATGCCCTAGTCAGTCCGCAAGTGTTGAAGATGATTAATCCCCAGGCGGAACAGATTAATGCCGGAAAGCGCAGGGGTCGTCATTCGATGTTGCAGCAACAGACAACTGAGCTGTTGATTGAAAAGGCCCACTCTCATGCCGTGGTGGTACGGCTGAAAGGGGGAGACCCCTTTGTGTTTGGTCGTGGTGGTGAGGAAATGGGGGATTTGATCGCGGCAGGGGTGCCAGTGGAGGTGGTACCAGGGGTAACCTCCGGGATTGCAGCACCAGCCTATCTGGGTATTCCATTGACCCATCGGGATTATAGTTCTTCCGTTACCTTTGTCACAGGTCATGAGTCAGTGGGCAAGTATCGACCTCAGGTGAATTGGAATGCGATCGCAAATGGCTCAGAAACCATTGTGATTTATATGGGAGTTCATAATCTGCCTCGGATTGTCACCCAATTGTGTGAAGCAGGATTAAATCCCCAGACACCAGTAGTGCTGATTCGCTGGGGCACACGACCTGACTCCGAACAGTTGGTTGGAACCTTAGAGACCATTGTGGCTCAGGTTGAGGAAACACAGTTTTCTGCTCCTGCGATCGCAGTCATTGGTAATGTGGTCAAGTTGCAACAGCTTGAAGGGTTTTCACCGTTGAAAGTTGAAGGCGGTTGAAGGCGGTTGAAGGCGGTTGAAGGTTAACCGGTTGAAGGTTAACCGGTTGAAGGTTAAGGGGTTTAAAGTTAAGCGGTTGAAGCTTAGAACCTGTAACCTGTAACCTGTAACTGGCTACCTGTAACCTGTAACCTTCAACCTGTTAACCCTCAACCTGTAACTGGCTACCTGGAACCTTCAACCTTCAACCTTCAACCTTCAACCTTGTAACCTGTAACCTTCAACCTTCAACCTTCAACCTTGTAACCTGTAACCTTCAACCTTCAACCTTCAACCTGTAACTGGCTACCTGTAAGCTTAAAACTCTAACCGAAGATAGTATCTTTGATCGCAACTTAGTGTGAGAGCCTAATAAAGTTACGATCAATAGGCCAGTTTTAAACAAAATGGAAAACGATCATAAATCAACGGTCATTATTACAGGGGCCTCCTCGGGAGTTGGTTTGCAAGCCGCCAGAGCTCTTGCCCAAACCTGGGGATGGCATGTGGTGATGGCTTGTCGGAATCTGGATAAAGCTGAAAAAGCTGCCCAAGAGGTGGGAATACCAAAAGACAGCTATACAGCGCTATATATTGACTTAGCTAGCTTTGCTAGTGTCCGGCAGTTTGTGAATGCCTTCAGAGCAACCGGCAGATCCCTCGATGCCTTGGTGTGCAATGCTGCCATCTATCTGCCGTTATTAAAGGAACCGTTGCGAAATCCCGAGGGATATGAATTGAGCGTTGCTACCAATCACCTCGGTCATTTCCTCCTGTGTAATCTGATGCTAGAGGATTTGAAGAATTCATCCTCTTCCCAACCAAGGCTAGTGATTGTGGGAACTGTCACTGCTAATCCCAAGGAATTGGGAGGAAAGATTCCGATTCCAGCACCTCCAGACCTGGGAGACCTCAAGGGTTTTGAAGAAGGATTCAAACCCCCGATCTCAATGATTAATGGCAAAGCCTTTAAATCTGGCAAAGCTTACAAGGACAGCAAACTCTGTAACATGCTGACCATGCGAGAGCTTCACCACCGCTATCATGACTCTACCGGAATAGTTTTCAACTCCCTTTATCCAGGATGTGTTGCTGAAACCGCTCTATTCCGCAATCACTATTCTCTGTTCCAGAAACTATTCCCATTGTTCCAGAAAAACATTACTGGAGGCTATGTGTCCCAGGAATTAGCAGGGGATAGACTAGCAACAGTAGTTGCTGATCCTAACTATAATAAATCCGGTGTTTACTGGAGCTGGGGTAATCGACAAAAAGAAGGTCGTAAGTCCTTTATTCAAGAAGTTTCTAATGAAGCAATGGATGATTCTAAAGCTAAGCGCTTGTGGGAATTGAGCGAAAAGTTAGTTGGACTAGGGTGATAGTAAATTTAAGCATTCAGCTGTCAGCCGTCAGCCGTCAGCCTTGGGCTTTTCCCGAGACTTTAAATTCTGATTAATTTCGAACTATTAAATTCTACCTTTTGAGGTTTATGTTAAGCTGTTCGCGTAGCGTGAGCTTCAGCTCACGGCTGACAGCTGATAGCTGAATGCTTACGATGAAAGATATTAAACAACTACTTAATGCTATCCAGTCTAAAGACTTGGAAGAGAAAAAAAATTGGTATTCTTCTGTTGCAGAAGCCTACGACCAGGCTAGACCACGCTATCCTCAGCAACTGATTAACCGTGCCGTGGAGTTAGCCCAACTTCCTTCCGATGCCATTATTCTTGAAGTGGGATGCGGTCCGGGGATTGCTACGACAGCATTTGCTGACTTGGGCTTCTCTATAGTTGCTATTGAACCCAGCCAGGAATCTTGTCAGCTAGCGCGACATAACTGTAGCCAATATCCAGATGTAGAACTTATTAATAGTACCTTTGAAGAATGGCAGCTAGAAACTGGTAAATTCCATGCTGTGTTAGCCGCCACTTCTTTTCATTGGATTTCCCAAGAGATCCGGTATCAAAAAGCAGCTGATGCTCTAAAAGAGAATGGGTTTCTGATTTTGCTATGGAATACTCCCCCTCAACCGAACCATGAAGTTTGCCAACTGTTGAATCAGGTCTATCAAACTTACGCTCCCTCTCTGAAACCCTGTGAAGAGATAGAAACTCATCAACAGAACCTCAGCAAAATTGCAGAAACTGTTATTAATTCCGGGAAATTCCAAGACTTAGTATCGGAACAGTTGGTATGTAACGTTACCTATAGTATTGATAATTATCTAGCGCTTTTGAGTACTTTATCACCTTATATAGCTTTAGACCACCAGCAGCGAGAGTCTTTGTTTCAAGGGGTGAAGGAAATACTAGAGCTAGAAGTGGGTAATAGTCTCGAAACGTCTTATCTCTCTGTTCTTCAGATTGCTAAAAAAATCTAGTGGTAAGCTTTCAGCTATCAGTTATCAGCTATCAGCTATCAGCTATCAGCTATCAGTTTGACCCGGTGGTGCGTTACGGTACGGACTATCCTAACACTGGCTACCGAAAAAATGAGGGCTCGCCCGTCCCTAACGCACCCTACTACGCTGTGCGCCCTGGAATGTTGTTTATTTTGTGTGAATATAGCAAATGGCAAATATTGTTGTTTAATGCCATTAATGCTAGAGTGTTGAAAGGTTTCTTCGCTTACAAAGAATCGCAATGAGCAGCAGCCTGAATATCCAGCTCACCGATAAACTACGCCGCTATGTTGATATGCGGGCAAGCGATAATGATGTCTATGCAACCCCTAGCGAATACATCCGGGATTTGATTCGTCGGGATATGCAGGACTATTTGATTGTGTCCGACATTATCCAAGGGCTAGGGGAAATTAGGAATCAAGAATTTGTCCCGGAATCTATCCTCGATATTTGAGAAGAAGATAATCAGGATTGTGACTAGGAAAAACTATCTTCAAAAAAGCAGCACAGTTTATCGCCCTTAAGCATCAAAAAGTTGCGAAACGCCAGGAGCTGACAGGGGATAGCTCTCTGTGTTTATTTCCTGTTAGAGAACATTATATTGTCTATGAAGCCTTGGGAGAACAACGCATCGCCATCGCTGCTTTTATCCGTATGGGGAGGGATATTCCGACGCTACTGAGTAAACATGCCGTCACCTTAAAAGAGGAGCTTACCGAACTCCGAAAAAGTAGTTTGAACGAGAATTAATTACTTCTGGCGATAAAAAAAAAATTTTGCTCAAATACATGAACAGGAATTACCAGTACAGATGACTTAATCCAAGCTTTTGTATGGGTATTTTTTGAATTATAACTTCATCTCATAGATGATCATGTTTATCTTTGTCATCTACGACAAAAGATTGTAGCATAGACTAATCAGAATGTTGTTTGTTGGTGGCGTTTTCATCCCCATGTCTGAAGCCAGGGGCTTTCAACGCCACATTTTCGGAAATCATACCTGAGGAGTATCACTTGTGCAGTCACAATACAACCCCACCGAGATAGAGGAAAAATGGCAACAAATTTGGGAAGAGCAAGGCTTGTACCAAACCCCCACAGAAACTGACAAGCCGAAATTCTATGCTCTGTCCATGTTCCCCTATCCATCGGGTAACCTGCACATGGGTCATGTCCGTAACTATACAATTACTGATGTGATTGCCAGGAAAAGCCGGATGCAAGGCTATCGCGTACTTCACCCCATGGGTTGGGATGCCTTTGGATTACCGGCAGAAAATGCTGCGATCGCTCGCGGGATTCATCCGGCTAAGTGGACATACCAAAACATTTCCCAAATGCGATCGCAATTGAAGCGCCTCGGACTGTCCTATGACTGGGATTGTGAAGTAACCACTTGCTCGCCGGACTATTACAAATGGACTCAGTGGATTTTCTTACAGTTCTTCAACGCTGGACTGGCCTACCAGAAAGAAGCAGCAGTAAACTGGGACCCCGTCGATCAGACCGTGCTAGCCAATGAGCAAGTAGATAGTGAAGGACGTTCCTGGCGTTCTGGTGCCAAGGTCGAACGGAAACTGTTGCGTCAGTGGTTCCTTAAAATTACCGACTATGCCGAAGAATTGCTCAAGGACTTGGATACCTTAACCGGTTGGCCAGAACGGGTGAAGCTGATGCAGGCCAACTGGATTGGTAAATCTGTTGGTGCTTATCTAGAATTTCCCATTGTGGGCTTAGATGACAGCTCAGATCAGGGCTTAGATAACAAAATTGGTGTATTCACCACTCGTCCAGATACGGTTTATGGCGTTACCTATGTGGTGCTAGCACCGGAACATCCCTTGACCGCAAAAGTCACTACCCCTGACCAAAAGGCTGCAGTTGAAGCCTTCATTGAGGAAGTCAGTAACCAAAGTGAATTGGAACGGACAGCGGAGGATAAGCCCAAGCGAGGGATTCCCACTGGTGGTAAAGCAATTAATCCCTTCACTGGGGACGAAATCCCGATCTTGATTGCTGACTATGTGCTGTATGAGTATGGTACTGGTGCCGTGATGGGAGTACCAGCTCATGATGCCAGAGACTTTAAGTTTGCCAAAGAAAAGCAATTACCCATCAAAGTGGTGATTGTCCCAACCTCAGATGATGTCGAGACAGTTAATGACACTCCTCTAGAAGCGGCTTACACGGAACCGGGCATTGTCGTGAATTCTGACCAATTCAATGGCATGGATTCCGTCAAGGCCAAGACCGGAATTATTGACTATGCTGAACAACAGGGCTGGGGCAAAGCCCGAGTGCAGTATCGCCTCCGAGATTGGTTAATCTCTCGCCAGCGTTACTGGGGTGCCCCTATCCCTGTGATTCATTGTCCTAACTGCGGCACAGTGCCAGTGCCAGACCAAGACCTGCCAGTAGAGTTACCAGAAGATGTGGACTTTAGCGGACGTGGTCTTTCTCCCTTGGCTCAATTAGACAGTTGGGTGAATGTACCTTGTCCCAATTGCGGTACACCAGCTAAACGGGAAACCGATACTATGGATACCTTTATCGATTCCTCCTGGTATTTCTTACGTTATCCCGATGCCAAGAATGACTCCGCTGTGTTTGATTCCAACAAAACCAATGATTGGATGGGAGTGGATCAGTATGTAGGGGGCATCGAACATGCTATTTTGCACTTGCTCTACTCGCGATTCTTTACTAAGGTATTGCGCGATCGCGGTTTACTAAACATTGATGAACCGTTCCAACGTCTGTTAACTCAGGGGATGGTGCAGAATACGGCTTACAAAAATACCAAAACCGGTAAATATTTCGCTGTTGTAGATATCGATCCCAATGACCCTAAAGATCCAGAGACTGGGGAACCGTTGGCGGTATTCTATGAAAAAATGTCTAAGTCTAAATACAACGGTGTCGCACCAGAAGATGTAGTAGCTAAATACGGTACCGATACCGCTAGGATGTTTATCTTGTTTAAAGCACCACCAGAAAAAGATTTGGAATGGGATGATGCTGATGTAGAAGGGCAATTCCGTTTCCTTAATCGTGTCTGGCGTTTAGTATCGGATTTCGCCGTTAATGGTAGCACTAAACCTAGCCCGTCTAATGGTGATTTAACTAAACCGGAAAAAGACTTACGACGAGCAATTCATATCGCGATTAAAGAGGTAACTGAGGATTTAGAAGGGGAGTATCAATTTAATACGGCGGTTTCGGAATTGATGAAACTAAGTAACGGGATTACTGATGCTAAGTGTAAAGACTCCCCGGTCTATAAAGAAGGCATTGAAACCTTGATTACATTACTTGCTCCCTTTGCTCCCCATATTGCTGAAGAACTTTGGCATAGTCTGGGTCATAGCTCATCCATACACAATCAACCGTGGCTGGAGTATGATCCTGATGCTTTAGTGGCCGATGAAATTACCTTAGTTATTCAAATCAAAGGCAAAACTCGCGGCACTATTCAAGTTCCAGCTAACTCAGATAAGGCAGCTTTGGAAACCTATGCTCGGGAATCTGAGGTAGCACAGCGATATCTAGAGGGTAAGGAGATTAAGAAGGTAATTGTCGTACCTGGTAAATTGGTAAACTTTGTAGTGGTTTGATAGGAAAAAGCGATAGCGTAAGGGATAGGTAACGGAGCTATCAGCTCATGCAGTATGTCACAGGCTAGAAGCCTGTGCCACGCAGGGGATAGGTAATGGAGCTATTCCCTATTTCCTATTCCCTGTGCCCAGAGCTATATATTAGGTTAAGAAACAATTCATCAGGTTCATTTACCAACAGCTATGTCTGAACAAAATCCACAAGTCTGTCCTATCTGTGGTGTCAAGATCATACCAGGAGGGCAAGTAGAGGATAGAGTCATCTTTAAAGTCGGACCAGTAGGAACAAGAGCTATCCTTTACCAGCGCGTTTGTCAGTATGTTCAGAAACCAGGGTGCATTAATAAGAACCCATAGCAATTATCAATGGGGTAAGGTACTTTCCTGCCTGGTTTTAGGGAGCAGGGAGCAGGGAGCAGGGAGCAGGGAGCAGGGAAGTGGGAAGTGGGAAAAAATAATGAAGTAGTAGTAATTACCAGGTTTATGAGGTATACAGAAGTTTTCCTAACTCACCCCCGATCTGTGCCCGATGCAGCTACTCCCTACTCCCTACTCCCTACTCCCTAAAATCCTAGATTTTGTAGCTCACCCCATTGAGAATTGCTATAGTTGCTAATTCACTTTGGCAGTCCCTAATTTACCTAGGAAGTTGCGCACCAGTAAGGTTAGCATTATCAAGGTTAGCGTTAGTTAAATCAGCGTTAATGAAATTAGCGTTACTGAGGTTAGCGCCACTCAAATCAGCACCATTGAGGTTGGCATTCAGAAAGGTGGTGTTACTGAGATCAGCACCCCTAAAGGAACTACCACTTAGGTCAGCACTGATGAAATTTGCCCACACTACGCTAGCACCACTGAAGTCGGCACGACTCATGTTGGCCCCTGTGGCGTAGGCTGAATCTAAGTTGGCATTGCGGAAGGTTGCCCCTGTGCCATCAATAACTCTCATTGCTGCACTTTCGAGCATGGCATCAGAAAGGTTAGCGCCACTGAGATTGGCTCCCTGGAGGTTAGCATATCTCAGGTCTGCTTCCCTCAAATCAGCTCTGGCTAGGTCAGAATTTACCAGGTCACAGCTTCGACATTCCTTAGTTTGCAGGAGTTGTAGATACTGCTCGCGCTGTTGAGCATTGATAGGAGCGATTAACCCTAAGGAGGCTAGCAGTACACTAATTCCTAAGATTCTGAATTTCATAATTTCTGGCCAAATCTTGTTTTGCCTGTATTATGGCAGTGAAGTTCAAGAAATACCTATTATTTCTACCCAAAATTTTTAAACTATAGCGCTGTGCCCAAGGAATAGGGCACAGGGAATAGGGAACAGGGAATAGGGAACAGGAAATGATTTAGCCTGCAACACAAAGGTTTTAGCAATTCCGCTTAATATTGCTATAGCCCCTATTGACGCGATCGCAATGGGTACATCTCGTGACATACTCCCACACTGAATCCAAGATTACAGTGTGGGCTTCTTACCAACTCCACCCAACAGTATCGGCTTTCGCCGACGCTGCGCGAACGGATACACGGGTTACTTTATTAACGACACGGTCAGAAGTTACCGCTTAAAGAGTTGAGCCAAAATGGTTAGCAGGCTATGCATAAAAGAGGTGCGACCCGTGGCGAATTTAATTCGACGAAGAAGAGCGCACCTTTGGTTAAAACTTTATGATTAAGGCTCCACTATCCTAAGGTTTCGTCTCCGAGCCGGAACAATACAATAAGTTCTATTTTTAAGCACGTAGGTGGCGGTTAGCTCTTAATTTGTTTTCCCTACTATTTTTAGTATAACGTTT
>NZ_MKZS01000001.1:6259224-6347006 GCF_001942495.1 Moorena bouillonii PNG | reverse complement strand
CTCCCCATCTCCCCATCTCCCCATCTCCCCATCTCCCCATCTCCCCATCTCCCTACTCCCTACTCCCTACTCCCTACTTTCTTATGCAAGCTCCAAAGATTGATCAACGTAGCTATAAAGACATCGTTGCCTATACGGAAGCGTGCGCTAAGGCGTTCACAGAGTGGCGTCCTTTGGCAGATAACAAGCCGGATGGTGGTCGGTCACTAATTCGTATTTTTGGTCATCTGGCAACGATTGTCGGCGATCGCCTTAATCAAGTCCCGGATAAAAATTTCCTGGCCTTTCTGGATTTGATTGGCACTAGCATTGGACCACCCCAACCAGCGCGAGTACCCTTGACCTTTTATTTGGCAACTGGTAGCACAGAAGCCTTGGTTCCGGCTCAGACGGAGGTGGCAGCACCGCCCACAGAAGGAGAGGAAGAAGAGGTCATTTTCGAGACCGAGCGTGATTTAGTTTTGACCAATGTGCAGCTGCAAGCAGTGTTTGTGCGGGAACCGGAACAAGACCGCTATAGCGATCGCACACAGCAAGGGACGGGTCAAGAAAATGCTGCTTTTCTAACCTTTGCAGGGGATCAGCCCATTGAACATTCCCTCTATTTGGCTTGTGACCACCTGCTGACCTTACCTGAATCCAAAACGCTCACCCTAACCATTGACTCTCCTAATGCAGTTGGGTTAGCAGCAGTACCGATCACTTGGTCTTACTGGAATGGGGAGGTTTGGAAACCAATACTAGGAATTATTGAGGGCTTAGAGGTTGAAATTGGCTATGGTCAGGTTATCGTCCAACCTGGAAAGGCGATAGATTATCAAGGTCGAGAGATTAATCTCAGTGATAGAGACTCCTTGCCTTGGAGTCCTAATTCTAGTCAAACTAGGCTAGTGGTAATTTCCTACAGTGAATCAGAACCAGTCCTGGAACTAATTGCTGAGACGGATACTAGCAAGCCAGCTAATACTCATATCCGTTTGGCCCGTCTAGACATTGACGACCAGAACCAAATTAGCAAGTCCTTCCCAAGCTTGACCAACTCAGGTAACAGTCAGTGGCAGGTGTCCATTGAGAATCTGCCAGTCCCCAGTCAGGATAGTATTAATGGAATCAATGCTGCCTGGCTTAAAGCTCAGCTTACCAATACTCCTTTACCTCCACCTCAATCATTGCCTCAGGTCAATCACATTAGTGCCAGTGTGGAGATTCATGGCAGTGATATAGCACCAGACTTGTGCTTTTTCGATACCGATGAACTGGATCTGAGCAAAGATTTCTACCCCTTTGGTGAGGAACCTGGTTTCAACGATACCTTTTATTTCGCTAGTCAGGAAATTTTCTCTAAACCTGGAGCCGAGGTTACCGTTACTTTGGTTTTAAGTAGTGATGCTCCAGCCGTTAATACTAATGGGGGTGTGGAAGTCCGCTGGGAAGCCTGGAATGGTAGTAGTTGGGAGGTAGTTAAACATAATAGTTCTGGTCTGTCTGCTGCCAACTTCACGATTGGCGGTGCATTTACTTTCACTCTCCCTGACCAGATGGAATCCCAGCCAGTGAATGGGGAAAGTAATTATTGGCTTCGTGCTCGGATAATCAGGGGTAATTATGGTACTGAGGAAGCTACCGCAGAACAAACTACCAGTACCACACTCCAGCCATCTCGTGCCATTAGCACCACACTCACTCAAGCTGTTAGCAGTGGAGTCAATACCCTACGGCTCAGTAGTGCTAGTGGCTTTCAAGCTAATGACTCTATTCTGATTGGGGCAAACACTAGTCAACCGGAATATGCGGAAATTAGTAGTATTAGCTCTAATACTCTAACTCTGACCAATAGTATCAATTCTGACCATGCCAGTGGGGCCACAGTGGAACTTTTTGAACAAGAGGTCAGTAGTGGTATCAACATCATCAAGGTAGATAGTGTTAGAGGTTTTTTGCCTAGCGATCGCATCCGGATTGATCCAGGTACTAACAATCAGGAAGACTTGGAGATTGTTAGTATCAATTTCAACGAGAATACCCTCACCCTGACCAGCAACCTCACTGACTCTCATCCAGTGGAAACCAGTGTGGTACTCCTACCAGCCTCAGCTTTAGCGCCACCAGTGGTAAAATCCCTCACCCTAAGCTATACCTACAACTCAGGTGATTCCCCACTCTCAGCTTGCTTGACCTACAATGATTTCACCTATGTAGATTGCACCACTCACGCTAACCAGGATGGCTCCCCCTTTGAGCCTTTTACTCCCACTCCAGACCTCCGACCCACTCTTTATTTAGGCTTTGATGCCCCCTTTGCTAACCGCCCTGTCACGATCTATGCCCAGGTAGAACCACCAGTACCAGGAGAATTAGCCACAAGTCCGACGATTACTCAGAAAGCAGTAATCGTACCAGAATATGCTAGCCCTGACCGTTGGGTGCGTTTAGGTGTGGAAGTTGATGAAACCGCTGCCATGAGTCAACCAGGTTTAGTCCGGTTTATTGGACCAACTGACTTGACAAAGCAATCAGAATTTGGTAGGGAATTATATTGGCTGCGAATTCGCTGGCAATGGGGTGATTTTAGAGTGCCACCCCGACTACAGCAGTTGCTGCTTAATACAACTTGGGCAACCCAGGCAAGCACCATTGAGAATGAAATCCTTGGTTCGAGTAATGGGAATCCCGATCAGACCTTCTCCACCCTCCAATTTCCTGTGTTAGAGGGTCAACAACTAGAGGTCCGGGAAGAGGAAGAAACGGATCTACAAGAGGAGGTGTGGGTAGTTTGGCAAGAAGTATCAGATTTCTATGGTTCCGGACCGGAAGACCGTCACTATCTTCTCAATCACCTGACCGGAGAAGTAAGCTTTGGCAACAACCAACAGGGAAGGATACCTGCCCTAGGTAGCAACAATATCCGTATGGTTTACTACCGCACAGGTGGTGGTAAACAGGGTAACAAACCAGCTGAGACTATCACCGAACTCAAGACCACAGTGCCTTATGTCGATAGTGTCACTAACCTAGAAGCTGCCAGTGGTGGATCCAATCAGGAGTCTCTAGAGTGGGTTAAGGAACAAGGGCCGAAGACATTGCGCCATCGGTACAAAGCTGTAACTGCCGAAGACATTGAAGATTTGGTCTACCAAGCATCTACCGATGTAGCCAGGGCATGGGCAATTACTCCCAAATTTAACCCAAAAGACTTACAGTGGTTGCCAAACTACTACCTGCCGTTGGAGCAATCAGGGACGATCACGGTCAGTTTATGGTCCCAGGGTAATGATCCCCCAACCACCTATCAGCTACAGGTCAAGATTAATGGTCCAGGACAGACCATAGCCTATGAGGAAAAAATCTTTACCTCTGATCAATCTAGCGATCGCGAACTGAGTTACCCAGTCACACCCAGCCAATTCAGTCTTGGAACCGAATGGTACGTGACTATGGTCAACTTGGGCGATGTTAACGTTAGCGGTGATATCACCATCGAGTACCCTGATGGTTCTCTGACAGGAAATTTCAACCTACCGCCCAAGACCACAAGTGACCATGCTGACAATAGCCCTTATCTAGACAGAGACGATGTCGGTCAAGTGGAACTGATTATTATACCAGATTCTTCAGCACGGCAACCTACTCCCAGTCTTGCTTTGCTGGACTTAGTAGAGGAATACATCCTGGCTCGCTGTGCCCCCACCCTAGACCTGCGAGTCACAGGACCCTATTGGGTAGAAGTTACAGTCACAGCAGAGGTTGTACCCCTCTCCTTAGACCTTGCCGAAGCAGTTGTAATTGGGGTCAACGATGCCCTGAACCACTTTTTACATCCCCTGACTGGTGGAGTGGAAGGTCAAGGCTGGCCTTTTGGTCGTCAGCCCCATAAATCAGACCTGTATCGGTTAATCGAATCCGTTCCAGGTGTGAATTATGTTAAATCTCTCTCCATTGACCTAGGCAATATACCTGACGAACAAATGAACCGATTCCTCATTTATTCCGGTCAACATCAGATTAGTCTGGGTCAGGATTTTTGAGGGAGTAGGGAGTAGGGAGTAGGGAATAGGGAACAGGGAATCGGGAATCGGGAATCGGGAATCGGGAATCGGGAATCGGGAATCGGGAATCGGGAATAGTAGGAAAGAGGCCGTATCCAGAAAATTTTGTTAGTTAAATAGCCTCATTACCCTTGTACAGTAAACTTTCTGAGTTTTTTAACTTGAAATTTATCATAAAAGGTACGGAAAAACCATTTTTCTTGCGCTTACTCTGCCATCAACGTTACCTATCTCAACTACCCCCACTGGTTGACTGACAAAAGTTTACGAGCAAAGCCCTGAAACTCTCTATAGACAAGGGTTATAGGGCTGGCAGGAAATGCACTTGTGCATTGATCGTCTTGGGCTTCAGATTTTCAGCTTGATCATTTGCCTTCAAGCCTTGCCACTAAAGGGCTTCGCAGGGTTCGCTCGGATAGTGCTGAAACCCTTATTGAGCAGTCGATATGAAATGTTTTGTCAGTCAACCAGCTACCCCCCACACCTAAATCCTTACCATTCTGTAACTTTTTATGCTTCGAAGAAATGAAGTACGAAATGTGGCATCCTTCATAATTTTTGCTACCTTCATCCTTACTTAATAATTGATCTGTAATCCTTTATAATTACTTCATTTTAGAATTAATACTTCATAGGACTTGATTTTTTTGAGTCAATCAATTACTAGAATATCCAAAGAATAGAAAAAATAGGTGGCAAATGTAATTATGCCCCCATCCCTAAGATATCTGTCTTGGCGTTATTCATGGTACCCTTACTTGCAAATTGAGGTTGCCAGGTTAAACACGGTGCTTAAAACTCCCTAGAATCTTTATAATCTTTGGTTATCCCAAAACTTGATTATAGATATGGGTAACTCCAAATAGGAGCCTGTAGAGTTAATCACGTTTGAAATAATCTCCATGATTCTAGTGGGTGAAGTATGAATATTATCGTTCCAAAGTAAACCAATTATTCCTAGGACAAATGCATCTAAATTCTAGAAGCCTTACTAAAAACCTATGCAGCACTGCTAAATGCGAGCCAGTACGATCATGGGAGAACCCCCACTTGCGCTTTGCATCAAGAGGTGCGACCCGTGGCGAATTTAATTCGCCAACGGAAAGCGCACCTAACAAAAATTTCAAAATTCATATCCTATGAATTTCAGATCCAGTAGGCATTTCAAAATAAGATGTGTTTAACTTGCACTCCAAGGGAAATCCATCTATTTTTTTGAGTCGTCATATACATACTAATATAATGTTGTTTGAATTCAATAAACACTACATGTATAAAATATCGGGTATCTGGTCAACAAGTACAATAAGTCCAGGTTGATTGATAACTATACCCAGTTTATTGACAAAATGCGTTTGCCCTATACCCCAGGGTAAGCGCAAGAATCAATAACCCTAGGATTATTGATAAAAAAACCGCATTATTCTTAGCGAATTAACTCTATTAATGCGAGTAAAGTTCTAGGAGATTATAGGGATTTGGATGCACGATTAACCGATATCCAGGCAATGCAAATTATCAGCGATTTTTTCTTGCCCTTACCCTGTAAACTAGCACCGGGGAGTACCAGTAAATTATTAACACTAAAGAAATAGTAAAAATGAAAATCTCTAAGAAGGTGGGATTTCCTGCACTTGTCTTCGCCTGCTTGGCTTGGGTATCAATTAACGACAATGCTGCTAACGCTCAAGTGATAGATCGGTACTTTACGATTAATCCGATCCAAGTGTGCAATGACGCAGGGGCTAACTGTGCGCCGACACCCATTTTTCCAGATGAAGTGACGAAGATTTATCAACAGGCTGGGGTAGCCCCGGTATTTCTGCCGACAACTCAACTAAGCGATACCGATCTTCTCACCATGACAACTGGGATACGCGACATTGATCAAGCTGGAAATGGTCAACATCCTAATCCCACCACTATCAACACCTGGTTTGTACAGGATTTGGTGGAGCCGCGAGGAATCTTATATGGTCAAGCTTGGATTAATGCCAACGGCGTAGTAGTTGACGGAACCGCCGTCCAAAACTTTAATAGCGGTAACGGTCGCAGGGACACGTTAGCCCATGAAATTGGACACAACTTTGGTCTCGAGCACGATACTTTTGGAGCAGCCGCAGCCAATAATCTGATGACGGAGGGTGGCTCTCGCAGCGTGCCGAATGGACTGGCTAACATTTTTCCTGACGGTGCTAATCTGAGCCAACTGACGATGGCTCAGATCGATCAGATTCGTAGCAGCCCACTGCTCAATCAAGTACCTGAAGTTATGGTGGATACCAATGGTTCCACACCGTTTAATACTGATGATTTCTTTCTCGTCGATTTTATGGACGGACCTGCTGGGGTCTTTCTGACAAGTCTTACCATGGATCTCACGCCAGTTAACACCTTTTTTGATTCAGTCAACAACGCTCCGATTGGGGAATTCCCAGGCGGTGACAGCTCACCCTTTGCCCTGTCGAACCTGAGCGGGATCGACGCAGGTGACATTACCCTCGTTGGTGGCAATACTGCTCTGGATGGAGGCCAGCAGCTTACTCTGAACTTCGCGCCGAACTCGTTTACCGTAGGCGACTCGTTCAGATTCGGCATCGATATCGATCTTTTCTCCAATATAGATGGGTTTGGTGCAATGCCGGAGGAATTGATCGGGACTCTGTTCTCATTTACCTTCAGTGATGGCTTTGGCTCTCAGGCAGAAATAGAAAATGATCTCATAGCAAGCTCCATCGAGCCAATGAATATTTTGCCCTTCATTGGGCAACCTAGTGGAGGTCCTCAAATCCCACCGGGGAGAATCACTGACGATCCTGATCCAGAGCAAGTACCTGAATCACAGAATACAACCGCTCTATTGCTTATGGGGCTGGGCGGTCTCTGCTGTTACAGGAGAAAGCGTTCATAATAGAGTTAGGGGAGACCTATGCTCGGCGAGTAATTAGGCAAAATCCTAAACGAACTGCAATTAACCATTAAGTTCGATGCAGTTCGTTTTCTTACAGTGTAGTTTAATTGAAACGTAGTGAAGTGCTAATGCGATACTTCCTATTGATCTGCCAGATCGTTATTCTCGCAATATTGGTAGTAGCAGTTCCCAGAGGGTCATGGGCTCATCCAACTCAAATGATTCAGAAACAGAATATTACACCTAAAGATCTTATGGGTGAACCGGAAAATGCTCCCGATGTTGATCGAATCAGTTTACCACCTTTACAAACTGAGTTCTTTTCGCCACAAGGGGACTTCCGCTTCACTGTATCAACGCCAGACAAATGGAAGTCTACGCAAGGATACGGTAGATTGGTACGACTGATGGGTAATGTATCAGAGATAATCTGGGAAGATAAATTACCTCAAGAATACGGACCTCGCTACTTGTTAGTAGGCCAACAAGGAGAGGTGTTGATGCTCGATGAGTGGATTAATGTTAAAAGCAAGTATGCAATTGTGGTTTTGAATCCACAAAATGAATTGATTATCCAACATGATTTTGACAATGTTCAAGAGATATTGGATGTTCCAACTTCAGAGATTGTGCAAAGAGCTACCGGTGGAAGCTGGTGGCTCTCGGGACCCCCTAGTCTCGATGAATCTGGTTCGAAAGCTTACATACCGACTTCTGATCAAGTTCTGAAAGTAGATCTTCAGACAGGTCAGCTATCGCTTCTTAACTGTAGCGACCCGGTTATCTCGGATCAATTCCTACACAAAATCCGATAAGCTAATCACATCAGCATAGGCAAAACCCAAAGCATTCATAAACGCCCCATGTACATCTTGAGCGATAATCTTCTGATTGCCAAAAACCAGATCTCTAGTAGCACAGGCATCATGAACTACCTGACACTTAAAACCCAAATCAGCAGCAGCGCGAGTGGTAGCATCAATACACATGTGACTCATGGCACCGCAAATAACTAGCTGTTCAATGTCAGCTTGTTTGAGTTGATCCAGCAACGTAGTTTCCCGAAAGCTATTGGGATAATTTTTCGGGATTACAGTTTCACCAGGAAGGGGTTTAATACTCTCATGGATTTCAACTCCTTCAGTACCTCGGATAAAAAAGCCTGCATTAGAATCAGCTTCAAAAAAGTGCTGAATGTGAAACGTTGGCAACTTGTTTGACCGAAAATGCTCTAGTAAATGTTGAGAATTTTGACTAGCTAAATTCATACCCACTAGTTCCATAGAACCACCAGGAAAGTAGTCATTCTGAATATCTACTAGTATCAGTGCTGTCTTCATTGCTCTTCTGCGCCCCTGTTTTTACTTAACCCTTTTACATTATAACCCACATTCCGCTAACTAAGCTTGCAAAGGGCGTTGGTAAGCACTGCCCACCCTAGGATTAATAACAATGGTGCAAGATTTCTGTTCAACTTCCGAATAGGAAACAGGAATCTCCCCTATTCCTTTTGTTCTGTTCCTGGCCTAAACCCTGAATTTTTCGTTTCATTGGAATTCCCTGCACCCTGTATTCCATAGCTCACAATTTGGGAACTCTAGCTTTAGGACTGTATAAAGCCGTATAGCAGTTCTCAATTAGGTGAAGTACTTTCGTCTTAGGTTTTAGGGAGCTTGGGAGCAGGGAGTAGGGCTGGGTTCCTATTCCCTGTTCCCTGTTCCCTATTCCCTGTTCCCTAAAATTGTGTACCTCACCTTAAAAGCGATGTAAATCTTACCAGAGGAAATTAGCCCAAATGTCGGTTATCGATACAGATCAGGGTCGCAAGTTTATTACCACTGAACCGATCACAGAAAGTGAAGAAACAGGAAAACAAAGAGTGTGGGATGCCACTCGCAGTGCATTTTCAGAACGCAATTGTATTGGTTACTGGCGCTATCCTATTTTTTATAAAGTAGGGGAAATCTCTAAAGAGCCTGATATTTTAATTGCTGATCAAGACCTTGGTCTAGTAGTAATTGAAATCCAATCTATCACCATTGATCAAATCATTACTATTGATGGTGATCAGTGGCAACTCCAAAACTGTTCCACCACTGAAGCACATCCCTACCAACAAGCTGAACATCAGTTAAAAGCAATACTCGCCTTTTGCGATCGCGAACCTGCTATTTGGCGCAAAGTTACCGGTAGGGCGATGATTGCTCTTCCTCTAATTACTCAAGAACAATGGCAACACCACGGTTTTGACCAACTGCCAGACTGTCCTCCCATTATCTTCCAAGACCAACTCGGTAAAGTTGGCTTCCTAGAGTGTATTCAAGAAACTGAATCAGTGATACCAGGAGAAGACATAGATGATCAGCAGTGGAAGTTACTTTTAGCCGTGATCAGCGGAGCACCAATTTTCCGTAAACCTCTGCGTAGCCTAGTCTCTACCGAAGGCAAAACGCGCGCTAATGTTGTAGCCGCTTACTCCCAACAACTCTACGAATTAGATATGCAGCAGGAACACATTGGTAAAGAAATCCCTCCTGGGTTTCAGCGGCTGCGGGGGATTGCGGGGTCAGGAAAAACAGTGCTGCTATGCCAAAAAGCTGCTCATATGCACTTGAAGCACCCAGACTGGACGATTGGGTTAGTGTTTTTTAGTCGCACCCTCTACGACTTAATGATTGGGTTAGTGGATCGATGGCTGCGTCGTTTCAGCAATGGCGATATCCAGTATGACCACAAGACTAACCACAAACTGCGAGTGCTTCATGCTTGGGGTGCTAAGGATCAGCCTGGTTTGTACAGCACAATTTGCCAGTTAAATGGAGCTAGAGCCAAATCCGCTCGGGATACTCGGGAAAGACAGCCCAATCGTGGTTTAGCAGAACTTTGTAAACGGCTATCGGAAGAAATCAACATTGAACCCTGCTTTGATGCTATTTTAATTGATGAAGGACAAGACTTAGTTACTGAAGATTATTTAAAATTCCAGGGCAAACAAGCAATTTATTGGCTAGCTTATCAAGCCTTACGACCCGTTAACCCAGAACAGCCAGAACAACGGCGCTTAATCTGGGCTTATGACGAAGCTCAAAGCCTAGACACCTTAAAAATCCCTACCACAAAAGAACTGTTAGGTGAAAATCTCAGCCGACTTTTGTCACAAGGACCACAATACCCCGGTGGTATTAAAAAATCTGAAGTTATGCGGCGCTGTTACCGCACTCCTGGCTCAATTCTCACCGCTGCTCATGGGCTCGGAATGGGGTTGCTACGTCCTGAGGGCATGCTAACTGGAATTACCAGAAAGGAAGATTGGGAAAAAATTGGTTATGAAGTCAAAGGAAACTTTATTCCCGGTCAACAAATCACCATCCATCGTCCAAAAGAAAACTCCCCCAATCCCGTTCCTGAATTGTGGAGCGCACCAGTATTAGACTTTGAAACCTATGGCTCTCGTCAGGAAGAAATGAGTGCTTTGGCAGATAAGATTATGCATAATCTGGTTGATGATGACCTTAAAGCGAGTACAGAAATCTTAGTGCTAGTTTTAGGCTCCAGTTCTGAAGCAATTGAATTAGAAAATCATGTCGCTGTTGTTTTGATGGAGCAAGACATTGATATTTATATTCCCACAGCATTAGAGTTGAATGAACTAAAGCCTCAATGGCCCCACGTTGATCGCGATCGCTTCTGGAAAGATGGTGGGGTAACTATATCTCGTGTGCCCCGTGCTAAGGGTAATGAAGCCGATATGGTGTATGTGGTCGGTATTGATAATGTTGCCAGGAACGAGAGTGATGTGAGTTTGCGTAACCAGCTATTTGTAGCATTAACTAGGGCGCGGGGCTGGGCAAGTGTCAGTGGAGTGGGTGATTATCCCATGTATAGCGAAATCCGCCAGGTAATTGAAAGTGGCGATACCTTCACCTTTACCTACAAGCGACCTCTGAAGCGGGATATTGGTGACCTTGAAGAAGGTTAACCGTCACAACTGTTCAACTTCCGAATAGGGAACAGGAATCCTTAAGCTATCAGCTATCAGCTATCAGCTACCAGCTTTGGAATAAGCGATGCAGAGGTGCGACCCGTGGCGAATTTAATTCGCCTACGGAAAACGCACCATTACGGTCTTGGGAAGGCAGCGCGGTCTTGGGGGTTCCCCCCACTCGCTATTGCATCAAGACAACAAGTAAGCATTGGAATAATGCTGAGTTACCTCCCAGCGTCGTTCGCACAGCGTGGCCATTCGCGTAGCGTGGCCAAAGCCTGTGCCACAAGGCTGACGGCACCTCAAGTAGCGTGAGCTAAAAGCTGACGGCTGAATGCTTACCTAAAGGTTGCTCAATGATGGCGTAAGCTCGTGATTGCTCCTAAGGTTGATTAGGAATAGTGCTATCTTTGACCCAACTTGGTATTAAGAAATATCCCATGCGAATTTTACAAATCGTCCCGTCGATTTCCCTGGTATATGGTGGTCCGAGTCAAATGGTAAAGGGACTATCTCAGGCTCTGGCATCTCAAGGAGTAGCAATTACAGTACTAACTACTAACTCTAATGGGGATGCTGGTCAACCCCCTTTGGATGTACCCCTGGATCAACCAGTAGAACAGGATGGTTATCAGATCAGATACTTCCGTTGCTCTCCCTTTCGCCGCTATAAATTTTCTCTGGGCTTATTACGCTGGCTATGGCAACACGCCTCAGAATTTGACCTTGCCCATATCCATGCCTTGTTTTCCCCAGTCAGTACAGCAGCGGCTACCATCGCCCGAAAACGGGGATTACCCTACCTATTGCGTCCCTTAGGTACCCTTGACCCAGCGGATTTGCGGAAGAAACAACAGCTAAAGCGCATCTATGCCGCACTGTGGGAGAAACCGAATTTAGCTGGAGCAGCTGGTATACACTTTACCAGTCAACAGGAAGCTAAGATTTCGGAACGTTTTGGGACAGCATCCCCTGATATCGTGATTCCCTTAGGAGTAACGCCGCCAATCCAGCAACAACTCCAGCAACCACAAGGGAGAGCACGTACTGAATTAAAGATTCCCCATGACCAACCCTTAGTGTTGTTTATGTCTCGTATTGACCCGAAGAAGGGATTGAATTTACTTATGCCAGCTCTAGAGAAGCTATTAAACGAGGGATTCCAGTTTCACTTTGTCTTGGCGGGAACTAATCCTCAAGACCCAAATTATGAAAATACTATCATAGACCAGATCAAGGCTTCAACTCTATCATCAAATACTACCATTACTGGTTTCGTGACCGGTGACTTGAAAGCAGCATTGTTAAAGGATGCGGACGTATTTGTCCTGCCATCTTACTACGAAAACTTTGGGATTGCGGTAGCGGAAGCGATGGTGGCTGGGACAGCAGTGGTGATTTCTGACCAAGTCCATATTTGGGAAAACGTCAAAGATGCTGAAGCAGGATGGGTCAGTCCTTGCGAGGTTCAGGCTTTGACTAGACAGTTACGGGAAGCCCTTCAAAATCAGGATGAATGCCAACTGCGGGGAGTCAAGGCTCAGGACTATGCTTTAAAGCACTATAGTTGGAATGCGATCGCACAACAAATGATTCAGGTTTACCGTCAAATTAGTCATTAGTACCCCTACGGGTACTGTCAAATCCCCGATAAACCAAGCAAAATAGATGTATCAGCCAATTAGCTAAAACAAAAAAGAGCAATACACAAACGATACATGCAAATGGAACGTATTCAGGAAATTCCTACCTTTAAAGTTAATGGTTTTGCTGCTCTGGTAGGGATTATTGCGATCGCTAGTTTTGGTGTGTGGTTAGGTAAAGGTCTTGTGGGGTTTTCCAACTAAACAGGTAAGGGGTCTCCCGTTATACCCGCGCATGAAGCGCGGGAGACGGGGCGTATAAAGTGCGGACGCAGGTTCCGCACACAGCCCCTTGGGAATTACCTGACGGGGTATTCTGGCGCGTGGACATAACTCTTTAGTTGCTCAATCGTTACGCCGCCACAAGAGGCTACAAAATAATATCCTGTCGGTGAAAACCTTTTTGTCTGGTGTAAAACCGTTTTAAGTAATCAGAAAATCAGTAACGAATTAATCTACTAGTCACAGTCTTGATATTTGCTATTAGTTTAACTGGAGCGACTTTAGGGTTAAGGTCAACAAGTAAGTGAATGTGATCTTTCTCTCCGTTAAATTCTACTAGGTTACAGTCCCATTTAACACAAGTGTCAGAGCAAATTTGCTTTAACCTGTTCGCGCAGCGTCGGCCGTAGGCCACATCAAAATTTGTTATGATATGACTTATCGTCTGTACTTGGTTACTAGTACAATATGTACAGTAATACGATCAACCGACCTGTTCTCTCTTGTATAGTTGCCTTTCATGATTTTGCGATAAATATTGCAATAAAACCATGATACTCACTTATTGCTACCGAATCAAGCCAAACCCTGAACAAATCGCCATCATGGAAAAATGGCTTGAATTGTTGCGTCGTCATTGGAACTACGCTTTGGGACAACGACTTGATTGGCTTCATCGGACTCGTTGTCCGATTGACAGGTGCAGCTTGGTAAGTGAGCCGATTGGTGAAATTCCAGAAACGGTAAATTACTACACTCAACAGGCAGCTCTCAAAGAAACAAAACGACTATTTCCTGAATACAAAAAAATTTACGCAGAAACCCAACAGGTTAATTTACAACGTCTTAACAAGGCGTGGGATAGGTGGCGAAAACCTGATGCTAGCGGCAAACGTGGAGGTAGACCTCGGTTCAAGAAGGCTGGCGAACTTCGATCGCGCAGCGTGACCAAAGGTCAATCGTTTGTCTTTCCTAGAATTAACAGTCCTAAAGCCGGAGCGCATTTAATTGATGGGGTTTTAAAACTAAGCCGAATTGGTTCAATCCCTGTGGTGATGCATCGACCATTACCTGATGGATTTACTCTCAAGCAATGCTCTATAGTCAAAAAAGCTGACGGTTGGTATTGTTGCATCTCAATGAAGGATGACACCGTACCTGAAATATTGCCTATAAATTTGGTTAAATCTGCTGTTGGGATTGACGTTGGCTTAGAAAAATTTTTAACTACGTCTGACGGTGAAGCTGTACCTATTCCACAGTTCTATAGGAAGGCTCAAGACAGACTGGCATTAGCTCAAAAAGTAATGTCACGTCGTGTTAAAGGGTCTAGTAACTGGAAAAAAGCTAAAAATAAAGGCGCTTTATTACACCTTCATTTAGCCCGTTGTCGAAAAGAATTTCATTATCAGGTTGCTCATTGGCTGTGCAACAAATATGACTTAATAGCTTATGAAAACTTAAATATCAAAGGACTTGCACGAACTAATTTAGCAAAATCAATACATGATGCAGCCTGGGGAGCATTCTTGGAAATATTGCAAGCAGTGGCGGTCAAACGCGGTTTGTTAGTTCAGGAAGTTAACCCACGTGGCACAAGTATTGAGTGTTTCAACTGTGGCTCTAGGGTCGAAAAAAGTTTAGGCGATCGTGTTCATTGCTGTTCTAGCTGCCATGTCAAAATTGATCGTGATTGGAACAGTGGTATCAACATTTTGAATCGTGGATTATTGGCGGTTGGACTACCGCTTGATGGCTGTAGTAAATCGACACAGGATGTCGTTCGCGTAGCGTCGGCCTCCGCCGAGGAGCAGCAAGTCTCATACGTGAGTTTGAGAAGCCCACATCATAATCTTTGATTTGATGTGGGAGTAGTCACAGTGAGACTGCTATCCGTGGTTTAGCTAGTCGCTATCCCTACGATACTAATCAAGAAAACCTAGCCTCACTCAGAGGCAGCCCCGAAGAGATTGCAGCAGCTCTCAAGGAAGAGTTACAGGCTCGCTTGGAGGTGTCAGGTGTCGAGGTGATAGATAGTCGTATTTCCTATTTAGCCTACGCTCCGGAAATTGCCCAAGTGATGCTAAGGCGTCAGCAAGCACAAGCAATCATCGCAGCTCGTCAAGAAATTATCGAAGGTGCCTTAAGCATGGTGGAAATGTCCATCAAGCGGCTAAACGATCACCAAATTATCGAGCTAGACCAGGAAACAAAAGCAGCAATGATTAACAATTTGCTAGTGGTTTTGACGGCTGAGCAAAATATACAACCTGTGGTCAATACTGGTAGTCTTAAACTCTAAGCTATCAGCTATCAGCCATCAGCTTAAGCGCTACGCGCACGCTACGCGAACAGCTATCAGCTATTAGCTATCAGCTATTAGCTATCAGCTATTAGCTTATATGCTAAGCACACGCTACGCGAACAGCTTTTGAATAAAATAAGCTGACCAATGACGGCTGACGGCTGACCACTGACGGCTGACGGCTGACGGCTGACGGCTGACCACTGACCGCTAACGGTAAATGGTAAAGCTGTTACTTGAAGATAATTTTCGGGAATTGTATCAATAGAAACTCTAATAGTTTTCAGCTTCATCAGGTAATCAAACTATGGATTTGGAACAGATTTCCCGAAAAAGCCTCTTTGGTCAGGTTTTACGTTTGCCCTTAAGGCTAATTCCTCCTGAGATGACAATGCCAATCTGGCTAGGTAAGCTCGCGGGTAAAAAATGGATAGTTGGTGCTGGGAGAAACGGCTGTTGGTTAGGGACTTATGAGTATGAGAACCAACGGGTGCTTGAGAAAACTCTGAAATTAGGAAACACTGTATTTGATATTGGAGCTCACGCTGGTTTCTTTACACTATTGACTTCGGTGCTAGTTGGTGATAATGGAAAAGTTTTTGCCTTTGAGCCCCTACCCCAAAACCTTGGTTACTTAAGAAAACATCTGTCTATCAACAGCATTACCAATGCAACAGTTATGGCAGCAGCGCTTTCAGACCGCTCTGGTATGGCATCCTTTAGAGAAACCTCTGGCAGCTATCAGGGGGGTATTTCTTCTCAAGGAACACTTCAAGTCAAGATGGTTAGTTTAGATGAACTGATTGCCAGTGGTGAAATTCCTGTGCCCGACTGCATCAAAATTGATGTGGAGGGCCATGAGAAGTTCGTTCTACTTGGTGCCAAATCTCTGTTGGAAAGTGCTCATCCTACCATTTTCTTGTCTATCCATGGACGACCTGTCTATGAGCAATGTTGTCAGTTGTTAGAATCTTTAGGCTACAAGATTCAAGTCTTAGACAAACCTGATGGTGGAGAACTTCCAAAAAACCTTGATTTGATTGCTTCTTACCCTGGTTGACCGATTCACTGTAAGTACTAATATCATGCTCGGTTGAACACTTATAAATAGTAGGTAATAGGGAACAGGGAACAGCGGATCTGGGAACAGGGAATTAGGAGGGAGATTGCCTACCAGAAGGAAGCTACGTTGTTTCATAACTGATTAGCTGAACATCATATAAGCCTTCAGATCGAGTCCGGTTTAACCCTATATATAGCCTTTCTCATAGCTATTAGTTAGGTACACAGGATTTTTTCCCGATTCCCGATTCCCGATTCCCGATTCCCTATTTTAAATGGCTCCATGACCCAAAGCCAAACCAGCAACCAGCATCCCTAGTACCAAAAACGGTTGCGCACTAGCCTGGTATTTGACATCATTTTTCAGGGGGTCACGAAGAAAGTACATATCTTGGAAGGTGATTTGGGGGATTATTAATAGGATGAGAATAGCAGCGTAGAGCTTCTGATCAATGCTGATTAAATAACCAGCAATCCCTGCTTGAAAGACATCAATCATCACCACACAAATCCAAGCTGCTGTGGTAACACCAAACATGACTGGTAGGGATTTTAAGCCCAATTCGCGATCGCCTTCCACACTTTTGAAATCATTAACTACTGCAATACCTAACCCTGCCAGGGAGTAGAACAGGGTCAGAATCATAATAGTCAGGTTAAGATGACCAAATAAGCCATGACCTGCCCACCAAGGAAGGGCGATATAGCTGGCACCGAGAGCATAGTTTCCCAGCCAACCATTTTTTTTCAGTTTCAGGGGTGGGGCAGAATAGATATAGGCTAGAAAGGCACCGCCTAGGGTAAGACAGGTGAGTGTGGGAAATTCATGACCAGCCCAAACATCGAGTCCGTAGCTAAGAGCGATACCTGCTAGGAGTAGCACCACAATCTGGGTGATCACCTGGGGGATAGAGATGGCTCCTGATGGGATAGGACGGTAAGGTTCATTAATGGCGTCGATTTCGCGGTCATAGAAATCATTCAGGGTTTGGGTATACCCTGCCATCAACGGACCAGAAAGCAACATACAGGCGGCTGCCATCAGAAGGTCTTCGAGTGTCCAAGTGTAGCCACCGGAGGAAGCAGCACCACACACTACCCCCCACATCAGGGGTATCCAGGTAATTGGCTTCATCAACTGCAGGCGAATCTTCCAGAGGTTGCTTTCACCAGGAGCTGCGCCTTTCATACCCAGTAGCTGACGGGTTTTGGCACTTTGTTCAGTTAGATTTTCTTCAGTCATAATGACTACCTAGAATGAAATGATTAAATAGCCATCTTGAAACTTAGCCCCTTTGACGGATTGACCACTAAGTTGTGGGGGAAGCAGGATATTATGCCGTTGATCCCCCGCTTCAACGGTGACTTCTGGACCGTATTGGGTGAGTTTCACCTGCTTTTTGTTAAAACCTGGTAAGAATAAACGAACGTTGCGACCAGGAATGTCGATAGTCATGGGTCTGGGTGCCTGGGATGCCTGTTTAAAATCTGGCAGGGCATCGATCAGGGATTGCCAATCTTCCCCTGGTGGGGAAGTGGGAAGAGTATTAACGACTAGAGGGGCAAATTCCGATTCTATTGCTGGGGTTACCGGGGTTTGGTTTACCACCACACCACCGACAGTAACACCCACTTGTTGGGCACTACCCCACAAATACTTGGCTGTGGCAATGGCTAGGGGGTCATCGGTAGTGACCAGATAGGATGCGACCCGATTGGGATCTGCGATCGCATTTTTTCCCTCCTCCAACATATTGTTGGCCTGATTAGTTGGTTCACCAGCAAAGTCCTCACTCGTCCATGACACATTTAGGATGGCGCTAGTGACTGGTTGGATAAAGGGGGAAATGGCTTTGCCCAGGTCAGAATCTGCCATGACTTGGCGAAATCTACGACTATACCAACTGATAATTTCTGGCATTCCCAACATTCTCAGGGTAGCTTGAGAGCCGGTGCCATCGTAGATGATCGCGTCATACTGACCGCTTTGGTAGTACTCCCGAAGGGCGTTGAGGGCTAAAGCATGATCCATCCCCGGTAAGATGCCCAGTTCTTGACCATAGACATTTTTTAGGGTAGGCGATCGCAAATATTGCTCCTCTAGCTTTTTGACATCTTCCCAGCTGCGTTCCAGTAGTACTGTAGTCATTAGCTGTACTACCCGGAGGTTAGGACTTATTTCCACCGGGTCAGACGTTGGGGATAGCCCCAGCAGCAGTCCAAAGCTAGGACTTGGGTCTTGTCCTACCAGTAGCACTCGTTGACCGAGGCTCGACAGCTGCTTAGCGGCAGCAATTGCCACAGTAGTGCGACCTGTGCCGCCTTTACCCAGAAATGTTAGAATCCGTGCCATAGTGCAAGTCTCGTGCCTCGGTGCGATCGCGTTTATTAAAATCTAGTCTACGACTTTCAATTCATCCTCAAAGAACCAGGTAGAGCTGTTGTCCTCAAATTTCACTGTCACGCCAACTCCACTGCCATCGGTCATTTTATAATCTGTGATCGTGCCTACTTTCCCCAGTTTATTTGCGATGTCCTTGCCTACCCGGTCTCTTAGACGAAACACTTTTACTTGTTGCCCGATTTTCATTGCTCTAGATCATACGATAAACCACCCCTCAGTTTACCGGAATCTGTCGCGATCACATCAGGGAAAACTGCCATAAGTTCGACTGCTGCCCCTGGGACTGATATCAAGTCCGGTTGAATACCCATAATCTAGGGAAGTGTCGGAAGTGTGGGAGGTGTGGGAGGTGTGGGTAGTGTGGGGAGGGTGCCTCTGCTCCCTACTCCCTGCTCCCTGCTCCCTACTCCCTGCTCCCTGTTCCCAGATCCGCTGTTCCCTTTGCTATATAAGTTTGTGATCGAAATTTTAGTCAAATTAGAATCATGTTATTTGATGAACCTTACTATATTGCGATTAATCAAGCCCGCTGGGCTGTAGCAGAAAACGTTCTCAATCAGCTTAAACTCAATCAGGGATTAAGTTTTACCACTTGCCTTGACGTGGGATGTGGTCCTGGTTGGTTTTCTAAAAAGCTGGTGAATTGGGGAGTAAATGTAATTGGTTTAGAGGGGAGACAAGAACTTGTTGAAGAGGCTAGTAAACGGGTACCTGAAGCTAAGTTTTATCAGGTTGATGTTGAATCTACCCCACAGATGTCTCAATTTGCTGGAGCAGACTTAGTGTTTTGTTTCGGCTTGCTCTATCACACAGAAAATCCCTTCAAAGTCATTCGTAATTTGCAGTTATTAACCAAAAAAATGTTATTTATTGAAAGTATGAATGTTCCTTTTGATGAACCAGTTACCTATCTAGTTGAAGAAGGCAAAAACGAAACTCAGGGCTTAACCTACCATGCCATGATTCCTAGCAGAAGTGGCTTGCTTAAAATGCTCCAAGTTTCAGGATTTCCTTATCTATACGACTATCATGGTTATGTAGACCATGAAGATTTCTGGGAAACGGAAACCAAGCACCAAAGACGCCGAATATTTTTAGCATCTACAGTTGAGTTACAAGTCAGTGATTTAGTTCCCTCACCTGAGATTGTCACGCCAAAGTATAATTTTGCTAAACAATAACTAAACGAGTTTACGAATTAATGGATAGTCAGGAAGAGCATTTACCTAGCCATGAGTCCATAAATGAGTTGGAGAAGATGGAGATTTATCTTCAGGTATTCCATCATTTTCTGCCTCAGGCGATGGATTTTCCCAACTTGGCGGTACCCTACACCTTGTTTTTGCGATCGCTTCGAGAGAAACTCCATCCAGTAGGGGTCCGGGATATCCAAGCAGTGAATTTGCCATCAGGCTTGACATTCCACGTTGATGTCGGAGATCGACTGGGGTGCGACTTTTACTACGGCCATTACCAAGAATACTTTGATGCCCAACTCTTTTTAGGTCTGCTCGATGCCAATTCCATTGTGCTAGATGTAGGAGCAAACTTTGGTTACTACGCCGTCTCATCAGCTACAAAATTAACTCCCACCGGTTGTGTTCATGCCTTTGAACCTAACCCAGATGCCTACCAGCTTTTACAACAAAATGTAGAAGTTAACCACTTACAACAGTTAGTTTCTTGCCATGACCTATGCATCGGTGGTGAAGATGGAGAAACAGACTTTTATATTACCCAGGAATCCGCATTTAGTGGTATGGATGATACTAAACGGTCTGCCTTGCGTGAAAAGATCTCAATTCCAGTCCGTAGTCTAGATTCCATACTTCCAGAGTTGGGATTATCCCAAATAGATGCCATCAAGATTGATGTAGAAGGATACGAATTTGCCGTATTAAATGGTGCCATGGAAACCATTCAGCGCTCACCAAATCTAGTGATCATGATGGAAGTGAGTGCCAAGAATCTAAATGAGCACAGACGTGAAGCATTGATGTCCTCTCTTGTGAATCTTTACAATCAAAACCTCCGGGGCTGGATCGTAGATTCTAACCCAAGAGTACTAAAATCTATACCAACTCCAGAAGCAGCACTAACCTTAGGGAGTGCAACAAGCGCTAATTTATTCCTAATGGTTTCTGGCTCAGAGCGTGAACATCAATTGAGTAAAGTCTATCATAATTTAGAGACAAAGGAAGATAGTGATAAACTAAAAGAACCTGATATCTTTGCTATAAGATCAAACTAATTTAAACTAATTTTTAGTAAGGCAAAAGGCAAAAGGCAAAAGGCAAAAGGGTAAAAAAATACGGAGTTTCATTTGACAATAGAAAAAGACCATACAGGTTTACATCTCAAATACAAACGCTATATTCTTTCTCTAAAAAGCATTTAACAAGGGTGGTTGGGTAATCGGTAATCCCTAAGCCAATTTCAGAGATGATCATTAGTCAACTGGAAATATAGTAGCCTTTAGCATAGTAACTAAGGATTAGAGTTTTTGAGGTTACCAAAATTTTCTATATAGTTAATTAACTCTTGCCTCTTGCCTCTTGCCTCTTGCCTTTACCTCCTGGGAGGGGTTAGGGGTGGGTTGCTCTTGTCTCTTGACTCTTGCCTATTGCTAGCATGCCTATTGCCTTCCCATAAGGTAGTCTGTTTACAACTCAAAAGTCACCATGGATATTCTCTACGACCATCAGATGTTTGCTATCCAGAAATTTGGTGGTATATCCCGAATTTTTATTGAGTTAATGCGAGAGTTATCGCCAAACTCTGACTGCTCAATTCATTGGCATCGTGGCATCAAGACCGATGGGTATGATATTTCAGAGTATCGCGCTCAACTCACCGGATATGGGGTGATACCAAAATTGCCCTTTCCAACAGGTAAGGCTATTAATGACACTATCAATAAACTATCCTTTCAATGGTTTGTCCGTAAATTTGGTAGACATTATGATATCTATCATCCTACCTACTATGATGCTGACTTAGTAGAAATTGTTAACCCTAAGAAACTTGTGATCACGATCCATGATATGATTCCGGAAAAATTTCTCTCAGGACAAGCTAAGTTTCAGCCATTAATTAAAAATAAGCAACAGCTAGTTGAACAAGCTGATTTAATTTTTGTAGCTTCCGAAAATACCCGAAATGATTTAGTAGAATTATTGGGAGTTAATCCGGAAAAAACTAAAGTCACCTATTGGGCAAGTCGAATTAAAGACGCTAACGAATGTGAATTACCAAAGGATTGCCGTAGTCAGCCTTACTTCCTGTATGTGGGAACTCGTTCAAAATATAAAAATTTTGAAATAGTCCTCAAAGCGTTTGCTGCTAGTGCTAAATTACGGGATAATTTAAAATTAGTGTGTTTTGGGGGTTCCTGTGATTTTTTGGAATCCGAATTAAGGGTTATGGAAGAGCATAATATGCGGCAAAATTTCATCTATCTTAGGGGTGATGATGCCCTACTCAAAACCCTATATGGTAATGCCCAAGCCCTAATTTATACCAGCCGCTATGAAGGATTTGGTTTACCGCCCCTAGAGGCAATGGAATGCCAATGTCCAGTTATCTGCTGCTTAACCTCTTCCTTGCCTGAGGTAGTAGGAGATGCAGCTAGTTTATTTGAGCCAGATTCTGTGGATGGACTAATTAACGCTATGGAGATAGTTGTAGAAGACTCAGAACAGCGGGCATCTATGATTGAGAAAGGACGGCAACGTGCTAAGCTTTTCACGTGGCAAAAGACTGCTCAACTGACTTGGGATGGCTATCGTTCAATTAGCTGATGAATCCTGGACACCGCTATAAGTTTGTCAGCAGTATCAGTTGCTAATCAAACCCCGAAGACGGTAATATTTGGATCGGTGTGAGGTAATACAGTCATGAATAAACAGGATTCAGTTATAGAACAAATTAAACAAGACCGCAAGATTCGAGCAGGGGATGATCCACGAAGGTTAGAGCATTTTGGGTTTAAGATACACTCTCAATCGGATGAAGACGGCATTATAGAGGAAATATTTAATAGAATTGGGATAAAATCAAGAATTTTTGTGGAGTTTGGAGCAGAAACAGGGCGAGAAAACAATAGTCATTATCTTTTAGAAAAGGGATGGACAGGATTGTGGATAGAATCCTTGCCAGACTATGCAAAAACTATTAGAGAAAATTATCAAGATGCCATTGGGGAAGGTCGCTTAAAATTTATCGAAGCGGTAGTTAACGCCGAAAATATTAATGATTTAATTGAAAGGGGTGGTATTACTGGAGAAATTGATTTTCTTTCAGTGGATATTGATAGTAATGACTATTACGTTTATGAGGCTATTTCGGTTATACAACCTAGAGTTGTTTGTTTAGAGCATAATCATTCCTATCCACCACCTCAAGAATGGATCATGCCCTATGACCCTAATTTTCGCTGGGATTGTAATTCTAGTGCTTATGGAGCTTCTCTTGTAGCTTTAGAGAAGCTAGCTCGCAGTAAGGGGATGGTGTTAGTAGGTTGCGGATTATATTCTGCCAATGGATTTTATGTCCGTGAAGATTTAGTAAATGATGCCTTTTCTCCTCCCTTTACTCCTGAGCGTTTTTTTAACCCTTTAGACTATCAAAAAATTGTGAGTTTTCCTCCTAGAGCTGCGGGGGAGACAAAGGAAAGCAACTCTCATCCCTTTAAGATAATCGGGGGGTTTGTGAAAAGAAAAACAGAGCAATTATTGCACCAGATCCTGGGAAAAAGTAATTGAATCCAACCAGTGTCTTGATGCAAAGCGCGAGTGGTTTCCCCCATGAGCGACTGCATCGCTTCTGGCTTCTGCCTTGCTCTTAGGCATTTTAAATGCCTAAGAGCTTAACGGGAGCTAAAATCACTACCTGTGTACCACTACCGGATTTTGAAGCGATCGCCTGTCAATAGGAATCAACTTTTTGTAAATGTAAAGTTTTATTAATACATTCACCATTTCTGCGTTCTAAGTTATTGTTTACAATATAAATGAACTAGAGAAAAGCTAATTTTAAATTCATGTAACTTATAGTCTTGAGGGCTAAACCAGTCTTTATTTGTCTTTATAAAATCATTATCTAAACCATCAAAAATTATAACGGCTTCAATATCACTTTTATTTTTTGTATTCAAAATAGTTTTGTTTTGATATAATCCAAGAACGCTTTCCGGGTTGATAAATTCCCAAATTTTTTCACTTTATTTTAGTGTATCTGAATAAAAATTAGTCTTTTATAACCCATAGGTTGCTATTAAAAACTTGTCTCTGTTAATAACGTGTTTAAGCACTGTTGGTAAACTTCCTGCAAGTACTTCATAACGCACGCGCGGATTAGCAACTATTAAAAGTTTGTCATTATTAGGAGTGCATAATTCAACTTGTTTCAAGAAATTATTCATGTACTTACTATCCTTTGCTTGTAGAGAGTACATATTCCAAACTAAGGGAACTCTATTTAACAGAATCACAACTAATATGGCTACTAGGGAAAGACTTAACCATTGAGAATAACGAGCAATATAAGACAAAACTTTTGCCAGAAAAAGGCAAGCTACTACAATGGCAGGAAATAAATAATAACCAGGATTTATTCCAGATTTAGAATAGAGCAAAATGTGAGGAGCTGCCGAAACCAATAGGAGTATCAAAAAAGGGGCAAACTCCCTGAGTGGTATTAAGATTGAATCTCGATTTAATTTGGTCAAAATTAGAGATAATCCTAAACCAATAAAAGCTATGACTAAATGACTCTCTGTAAAAAAAACCTTGCTGGTTGATAAAATTGAATAAAATTTAAAGCTACTTTCATCTACTCCTGCATATCCCATCCCAGCAGTTCCCAAAGAGAAAAGAATATAATAAATTTCTAAGACAAATGTAGAAGCTATAAATAGTAAAGGAAATTTATTATGCTTGATAGTTTGCCAAAGGGAATGTTGTCTTTCATATTTATATAAAAAAAGTTTACCAACCATTAATGTAGGAATAAAAATAATAAAAGATTCTTTACAAAGAGACATAACAATAGTCAATATAACAAAGACTACATTAGTAAATGCTTCATTATATTTCTCTTTACAACTTAGTCCCAAAAATACTAGTGATACCGATAGAAAAAACATTGCATAAGCCTCTGGAAGTGTTGGCCTTGTCCATATGTCGGATTGCCTTCCTAGCAAAGTTGATATCGAAAAAACAAATGCAATTAACAATGAAAAGTTCAATAATCTCCCAAATAGAAAAATAAAAAAAGTGGTCAAAGTTGCTAAGAGAGTAATATACGAATACCATAAGGTTGAATTAACTCCAAATAGTTTGGTTACCGTGACTAAATGAATGATATAAAAAGGCCTAAACCTATTTAAGCTTTTATCAATATTTATCCAAGTAGATACAGTTTAAAAAAATCCTTTAGTGCTTAAATCGTAAGAGACTTGAGGGATAAGATGATCGTCAATAAAATAACGAAAACCAGAGGTAATTAGTCCGGTTTGATAGGCTATACTAAAAAAAGTAATTAGCATCAATGCTAATACAATAAAATTGCTTAATAGTTTGCGGTTATTTAGAGTTTTAAACATAATTTAAACATAAACTGTATTAGTTCAACTTTAAAAGGTCTACAGCCATCTTCTTACTGTGAAGTGGTTTCAATACTCTAATACACGAGCTGACTTTTCACGGCATCTCTGACAATCCCTTCAGTCAAAGATTTCCCCCAAGGCTGATTCTCAATAATCTTAATTTCTAAGCATTTAGCCGTCAGCTATCAGCTATCAGCTAATGCGCTACGCGCACGCTGTCTTGATGCAGTCGCTCATGGGGGAAACCACGGCAGTCGCTCATGGGGGGAACCCCCAAGACCGCGCTGCCTCCCCAAGACCGCGCTGCATCGCTACTTGAGGTGCTTTTGAAGAAAACAGGTAAGCATTGGAATAATGCTGAGTTACTTCAGCTGACGGCACCTCAAGTAGCGTGAGCTTTTAGCTGACGGCTGACGGCTGACGGCTGAATACTTACTGTGAAATTAAAGGGAAGAGGAAACAGTCTGAAAAGTTAAGACATCTTGATTATAGTGACGGCGAAGTAACCAGCGTAAAGTAGGCTGGCTATCTTTGCTTGAATGGGGTTTTGGGTCTGTTGGTGCATTGGCAATGCCCACGAGTTACCGAGAAAACCAAAGTCTCCATAAATGTGAGAGTCTCTGACCGAATCCAGAATTGCAACGACTGCTAGCCTTTCATCGGTGTTAGCCAAGAATATACTATAAGCAATGGGAACAGAAGTGTTGAATCCAGTAATAAAAGTTTACAAAAATCCCTGATGTCTGTCTATCGTTATTATCAAGCACGGTATTATCAAGCACGGTATATTGTACTCTAGCAATCCTAAGTCATTTGTGGCTCTCCTAGACTAAGTAGGATCAATTACTAAAAAAGATGCCAATCTAAAAAAACTTTTTGGCGTTCCTGAATGGGGGTATGATTCCAGAAACGGGCGATCGCTAATTCCCAAATTACCCATAGTACTACATCATTTAAGCGAAACGGGAGGCATTGCTGCGGGGGGAGTTTCTCTCGTGGGAGCGATCCCCTAAACATAACGACATAATAGCTGCTAACTAGAGCAATCATTATACCTGATTTTTGCTTTAATAATTGTCTAAGTACCGCTATGTAAAGTTTTATTACAATCTGAAATATTTTTAGTGCTAACCTTTTAACATCTTCATATTAATACCGTTTTAAGGGTCTTTTTATCAATGGTTATTGAGGGTGATGAAAAATAAATTAATCAATTACCATATTTCTAATATTTGCTTGTTACTACTATCTCTGTTTTGCGTAGCATTACACTCATCTTTTGGTCGGCCAATTTGGATTGATGAGTTTTTACATTTTGCTTTCGGCAGCTATGAGACAACGGCTGAAGCTTGGAACGCTATCAGTCAGTCTATTCTAACGATTAATCATGGACAGACAGGCATTTATATGCTTATTAACTACTGGTTAATGCAGCTCTTTGGTGCTAACATCTTTTGGCTAAGATTTCCCAGTATTTTCTCTGGTTTGGTCTTGTTTTTAGCAGCAATTTATCTGTTCCGTCTTTGGGGCATGCCTTTTTTCTGGCAAGTGATTGGTATTCTTGCTCTTTTTGATCAAACTCAGCTAATGTATTTTGTGGGTGAAGCCCGCCCTTATATGCCTTTAGTAACTGCTACGGTTTGTACCTTGGCCTATTACAGTACCCCTTTGCCCCAAAGAACCCGTCCGATTTTGACATTTTTTGGATTATTTTCTATTTTAATGGGCGTACTATTCCACCCTTACTTTTATGTTTATTGGTTAGCAATTATTGTATTTACATACTTGCAAAAATTAATTAAAATTGGCAAAAAAATTTCCATTAACTCTGTCATTAAACATACGAATATTCCTCTTTGTGTACTCGGCACAATAGTCTATTTTACTTTGGGATTATTAACTTGGTTACGAGGGCAGCCAGAGTTTACATTCGATCCTTTTTATTGGAGCAAAAAGGATGAGTTAATCACCACTTTTATAGGCTTCAGTCATTTTGAATTCTTACAAAAATTTTTAGAACCATTGCTTATTACCATTTTCGTAATTTTCTCAATTATTATAGTTTATCCAAAACTTAGGAAAGTTTATCTTAAAGAGCTCATCAGTCCTATTTTTCTAATAATTATAGCCTTGGGAATATCTATATTTTTATCTTATGTCTCTTTTCGGAGTAACTATTGGATTTTACCAAGACAATGGGTAGCTTCAATCTCACTTGTTCCTTTGGCTTTTGTTTGGCTTGGGTATAAAATCTCAAAAATTTTTGCTAAAATTCATATAATTATAGCTTTTTTATGGATAATGCTTTGTTTTACTCCTATAGTTCTTCAATTTCAGAAAGTAGCTATTGATAATTATCAAGATATTAGAGAAAGGTTGGCTCAAATTTCGGTAATCTCAAAAGAATCTCAAGATTCTTTTGAGGATTTAGAGTCTATAGAATATTTTGAACGTAAGTCTCACGAGTATTGGGTGTCTTTAGCTAATAAAAACATTCAACAAGGTGGTAAAGTGTGGAAAGGTTTTAGAAGTTTTTATAGCCCTCCCAAATGAATTAGGAAATGGTTCTATCCAAAAATAATTGTCAGGGTTAATTTTTTAAACTATAAAATTAACCCTGACAATTATTTTTTTGATCAGGATATTTTTTTTGCTATTAGCAGAATTGATTTTCCTAATCTATATCTTAAGATAGGATCTAACTTTCTAGAAAGAGGAACCATTAAGCTATCCCATACTTGTATTTGTTTTAAAGTTGGTTGACTTTGCTTAAGTATCAGTTTATTAGCTAGACTAGCTAGTAAACCCACACTATCTAAATAGAGACATTTAACAATCTTGAGATTATCTGGTATTATTGCTTTAAGGCTGGATTGACTATAGCGACGATAGTGACCAATAGCTGCATCGAAGGGAGTAAACAATCTTTGATGAGCCGGACCTAAAATAACTAAATTTCCATTAGCTTTTAGATGTTGAGACACTTTGATGACTTCTTGATTATCATTGTGGATATGTTCTAAAACATCAATGTATAAAATTGAATCAAAGAATTGCTCATTATTCAAACTATCAATAGTTCCATTGCGGGCATAACAGTTGATGATACCATTTAAATCAATCGATTGTTCTAGAGCATGGAAAAGCTGATTGTCTGGCTCTAGGCACAACCACTGACTATATGGGGAGCGACAGAGTAAACGGGTGTTGCTTCCTATCCCCGCCCCAACTTCTAAGACATCACCTTGGATATATTTGCTTAATAAAACTCTTATATAGTTTTTCCAATTCTTGGCTTGAGCAAACAGCTCTAACTCTGTCCCGACATAGGTAAACTGGCTCATGGTTTTAAAGTAAAGAAATCATCAACGTAATATTTATAATCTCGAACTGGAATCAAGTTTGACTGATTGCGACTTGACAGGATTATCAGACTGAAAACAGTGCCGATTAAGACAAGTTGCAACATAGATAGAACTAATAAACCCGAAACGTAGGTCGCCCAGCCTGGTATCCCCCAATCGGTAAAGACTCTAATCAGCAAAACAAAGCCTAAGAGCAACAATAAAATAATTAACAAAACTACAATACTTAATAAGATTCTCGTCCCGACAATATCTCCGTACACTGCAATAGAACTCAAGCCATGTGTCACTAGGGACACTAAGTTCATCTTGGGTTGTCCAGCTAGTCGCTTCGCCCGGGGCACATCTACTTCAAGATAGGGAATTCGAGAGCGATAAATTCCTGATGAGTAATGATTCCAAATTTCTGAAATCACTACGACGTTCTTCAATAAATAAGCAGGTAATAAACTGAAATTACCGACGCTAATTTCTTTACCTATAAGCAGGAGATAAAGCTTTTTGTAAATGAAATAGAAAAACTTAAATGTGTAGCTTTCAGACCGCTTACTGCGCTTAGCAAAAATTATTTTATTGTTACCTGTCTTGTCTGAGACATTCAGGAGGTGCTCTATGGCAAAGGGATTATCTTCCCCATCACCGTCCATCACCACAACCCAGTCGCAGTCTGAGTGGCTATATACATAGGACAAGCCAACCGCTATCGCTCTCTGGTGACCAAGGTTGCGGCGAAGTCGAAGGATGTTAACTGCTCGAATCTGGAGATGTTCTTGATGAGTCAGTGAATCTGGGATGGGCATAGTTGAATAGTCATCAACAATGACAACTTCTAAATTGGTGCCTTGAGGAATAATAATCTCATCAATAAGCAGCAGTAGCTTTTCCAGAGCTTCCCAGTCATTAAATGAAGGAATGACAATGACTAGATTTCTCCTATCAGTCAAGTCAGTAATTAGAGACTGATTTAGAGACTGTTTTGGCGGTGAGAGCTTTGAGAGTCCCATTTATTTTCTCTCAGACTATGAAAAACTAATAGATTAGAGTACATGTTTTCCTGCAAAAAGTCTACCCCTAACCTCAGTACAGGACAAAAAGGTTGAAAAGAAGAGCAGGATGGGGTTTCATCCGAATTTAAGAGAGTGATATCAAACCCCATGAACTAATAAGGGCGAATTGAAGAAAGCCCTCCAACCCCATGTGGGATGGCACGGAGCGAGAGTTTCGTTTCTAGCCAAGTTCAAGCTGGCATTGCTGAAAGTAAAGACAGTGAACCTGAGTGAACTGGCATTGGGATGTGAGGGAAAGGCTCTGGCCGAGTCAAATTACAAACGACTGCAACGATTTTTTCGCGGGTTTGACCTAGATGACAAGGCGTAGGCAACAATTGTGCTCAAGTGGATGCAAATCCCTGAGCCTTCGATAGTGAGTAATGACCGTAGGACTTGGGAGTTGGGGCAGCATTCCTATAACATTGGTTTCAACAGCGTCTTTAACCGTCTCATAACTGTTGAATGGTTCCTTAGCAGTAACAACTTGATCGAGCACCCTATCAACCATGATTACACTCCTATTTTAGCTGAGGTTAATTATTTAAAATTTTATTCGTTATCTGTAGGGAGACCGACAAACCCTTTAAATTTGAACCAGAGCGATCGCAGTTTCCAAAACTTACTGGTCTTCATGGCCGCAATTTCTACATTAATTACCTTCAACTTAGCCTCAGCTTCGTTCAGTTGGTTCTGAATCTGCTGTAATTGATTTTGCTGAAAATCCTGAATTTTTTCCTGTGACTGTGCCAATTGTGATTGAGTATGCTGAAGGTGTGAATGTATTTGGGTTAATTGTGACTGAGTATGTTGAATTTCTGAGTGTATCTGAGTTAATTGTGATTGATTATATTGAATTTCTGAGTGGTATTGATTTAATTGTGACTGAGTATTTTGAAGGTCTAAGTGGGCATTGGTCAATTGTGACTGAGTATCTTGAAGGTCTGAGTGAGCTTGGGTTAATTGTGATTTAGTCTGCTGGAGGTCTGTGACAGTTGCATTAACCTGAGATCGCAAGGAAGCTATCTCTTGATCCTGTTGCTCAATAATTTTCAGAAGCTCAGCACGCCTAGTCTCGCTAGTTTTATACTGAACTTGCATGTTTTGATACTGAAATTTGAGTTTATTAAACTCAGAGGATTTGTCCAGTAATGCCTGAACCATTCGCCCAGATGGACTCTTGAGAAGATAGTAACTAATTTGCTCATCAGTATAGCGCACCAAAGGCTGCCGACTAGCTACGAAAAACATGTCATAGTCGAACAACTGTTGTTCAAATTGCAGAAACTCAAAACCGAGGTTCTTAAAGAATTGCGACACCCCTCGCCTACTCAAAAGATGGATATGCTCAATAGGTTGCATTAGCTGTAAAAAATTATCCTTTTGAGCAACCATCTCTGAATAGGTTTTACCCTCTTCATAATTTGGCATCTGGACAATGAAAATACCATCTTCCTTCAGAAGAGATGCCCCATGGCTCATGGTAGCCACTGGATCAGGTAGATGCTCTAGGACATCGTAGAGTACGATGGCATCAAACAATTCGGCTCCTAGTTGCTGATCCTCAATCGGTCCTAACAAAATGGGCATCTTGAATGTCTGTTGTGCAAATTCCACCACCCAAGGGCTAAGCTCCAGACCCATAGCATCAAAACCTGCCCAACCCATCATTGCCACAAAGCCACCATGAGCACAACCTAACTCAAGCACTTTGGCTGGTGGTAGTTTATAAGCCATCAGTGTACGCAACCAGTGGAGGCATCGCTCTGGTAAATCTTGACGGGCTCGTTGACGAATATCAGGAAAACCATAATGCTCGGTCTGATAAGACAACCAGTATTCTTTACCGTAGAAGTCATGGTTATCATCCTGTACACGGAGCTGCTCAGACCTCAAACCAGTTTTTGACACTAGAGTGCCACATTTAGAGCACGCCAAGTAGTCAGGGGAAAATTCAGTTAGCTCAGTATTTCCACACCAACAGATATCTCTAAAGGTTTGTGTCATCTTGTTGTTACACCCAGGTGTTGATAAATTAGCTCGAACTTAAGTCTGGTCACAAGTCCAGATTGAAAACCCTTGTTTTAATTCAGTCCCCGGAGGTGGACGAAAGTTTGTTGAAGCACCACCTAAGCCTCCTCTTGGCTAAAGGGAATAAAAATAAAGGGTCTTAAGAATTAAGACTTGGAAAACTGGGCAGTTATCTACAACAGGTTAATGTTTTGTAGTACCGTCAAACCTATCAACGCTAATCCCCCACTACCCATGACAATTCTGACCCTGCGGAGAACCTGAGGCTTCATATAGCCAAGATAGCCCACCATACCTAACATTAGTGCAATGGACAACAAACTACCGCCAAGACTAAAGAATAGATTTCCTTGGACAGGAGAAACGAATGAGATTAGTTGCAGAAGAGTCCTGTCAGCATACATGGCGGTAGATAGCAGTAGTAAGTTTATCCCTAAAATTAGACTAACTAGTGGAACTAACAGGGGTTTTAGTCGAAACCAGCCTGACCGCAATTTCCAGAATTGATTGGACTGCATTGCAGCTAGAGTTGACCCCGCTTCTTGAAGTTCCCGCTGTTTTTGCTGAAGTTGAGCCTCTGCATACCTCAATTGCTCTTCGAGATCCCCTGACTGAAGCTGAGTTGGCTGAACTTGAATTAGGGACGGACTTGGGGGTAGCTTTTGTTGGATTTGAGCCTGTAACTTCCTGAATTCTCCCCAAAGGGGGGAACCTATACCAGTAGTCTCATTTTTGATTGTCTTAGCAGTTTCGACCAGAACCTCTGCCACAGTATCGGCCATCTTTGACCAGGAAAATTTATTCGCGTGTTCAAACCCATCAGCAATCAACTGCTTACGAACCTCTGGGTTTTGAACTTTGTACAGCGCATCAATCAGCTCGTAAAGATTAGATTGATCCACATACAATGCTGCTTCCCCAGCCGCTTCAGGAAGAGAGGAGTGACGACAGGTAATCACAGGGCAACCACAAACCATTGCTTCGGTAACTGGTAATCCGAAGCCTTCGTACAGAGAGGGGACAACCAGAGCGATCGCACCAGAATACGCTACTTTCAAGTCTTCATCACTCAGGGGCAGAACCTGGGTTGTTATCCCTGCTGCCAGGGCAGCTAGCTCAGGTTCTAACTCAGGTCTACCACCGACACAAATCACCCCAAACTCTTCCTTATCCACCAGCTTAGATAATGCTCTGAACAGAAAGATAGCGTTTTTATAGCCATTAACACCAGTTCTTTCTCCTACTAATAGTAAGTAGGGCTTGGTCACATTGAATTCAGTCTTAAACTCATTGATATCATCATCGCTTGCCGGGGAAAAAACTTTTTTGATTCCACAGTGAGCTACCGTTACCTTTGACCGGGAAATATGGGGGAAAAACTTAATCAGATCTCGAGCCGTACTTTCGGATATCGTAATATAACGTGAAGCGTGTAAGATACCGTAATGTTTTTCTTTCCAACCTGCTTCGTTAAGATTGGCACCGATCACCTCTGGAATCATGTCATAAGCCATAAATACAGAAGGAGTAGATAGGGGCGCGGTATAGTAGCTGGAAATGAATAGATCAGTCCCTTTTTCATCACAGATTTCCTGCAACAAGTCAGCATCTGCTCCCGTTTTGTTGTAATCGTAAGCTCGAATCGGGCGATAGCGAATTCCAGGAATCCTCGGAGCCGTTCCAGCCCGGTCTAAAACAATCACATGGTTCCCAAAGCCATTAGTTGCCCATACTTCTAGCAAAGACTTCCAGACTTGGGAAATTCCAGAGTTAGGAAAAAATTGGAAAAATACCCCATCAACCACAATTTGGGGGAATGGTCTTTCAATCTTCATAGTTTGTTGCTGAAATTCTTCCAGTTGCAAAAACTGCCATTTTTCGCCGTCAGGCTCCTTCTGAGCAATCGGCACTATACCACAGATATCCGCCGGTTCAACCAGGGTTTCATCCTTAACCCAAGATAAATGTTGACGCAGAAAAACCGGAAATTCAGACTGCTGCTGTAGTGCCTGCCACTCGGCCAGAGCATTCTGGTAGCCGTAGTAGCTCTCCTTAAACTGCAATTGCTGTGGTGTGACATAAGCAAAATGTTGAAAGACCAGTCCCTGTGCTTCGGTTTCTCGATGTAGGAATGGATTGATGCTTGCTATATCTTGCTCATGATTGTTTGACTGATTTGACTGATTAGTTGACGACGGTTGGACAAGCCTTGGGGGTTCGTGGGCTGCCCAGAAAGCTCCCGGTTTAAACCTCCACAGACGCAACCATTCCTGTTTGGGGTTTTGTGTATAGCAATTGCGACTGCTAACAATTAAATTTTCTCCCACGAAATACGAACACCAGAAGAAAGCAGCGGTCTTGTCAGGTTGGTCGATGAACATCTGTCGAGCTTTACAGATTTGCTCAGTTGTCCACAACTCATCCACATCTACCTGCCACAACAAACACTCTTGTTGGATATTCTCAAGGGGAGCATTCACCATTTCTCGCTTGCCCTCCCAGAAAACCCCATCTGGTTTGCGATAGACGGTGATCTGGTCAGGGTAGCGTTCCATCAGTTGGTCGAGATACTCTGTGGTGCCATCAATACTACGACCGTTGTGGTGAATTTCATCACTGACATGCCCACCCGTCGCTAAACTCCAGGCAGTATCATGCTTCAATTGCGCTACGCCTTCAATAATGTGCCAATGCCATGGGAATGGTAGTTTACTGAAGACGTCAATATGGTAGCGAAGGAAGGGTTCACCATTGAGAACAATGGTAAAAAAATGGATGGGAAGAGGGGTTGAGGCTTGACCTGACTTCCCAACAGAGTGGTGACTACCCGCTTTAGCAAAAATGGAGTAACCATTGCGCACAGACGCATTTTGCTCAATCAGTTTATAGTTTTTATCTCTTAATAACCGATGGTGATTAGTATAATTTTTATAGGTACAAATATCATCAAGTAAAATGTATTTGGCTCCGTAAACCTGATCTAATTCCACCTCACCTGTGAACTCGGAGCCATCGATTAAGACCAGATCAAAATATTCGATTTGGTTTTCTTGCTTAATCGTTTCAATCCCATCTCCAGAGGTTCCCATTTCCCTAACATAATCGATATCTTGACGAAGCCAACCCAAGACTTGTTCAAGAGGGTAGTTATTTAGAGGGGTGCGATGGGCATGATAAAATTCCCTAACCTCATCTTCTCTAGGAAACTGCTCTAGGGAAATTGATGAAATATTGTAGCATTTGACAAAAGAATCCTGGCGATAGCGTTCCCTTAACTCAGTAAAACGAGGTTTTGAAACCTCCATACAGAATAACACTGGATTAGAAGGATTTTCTCGCAGCCCCTTGACAAACGCTTCGGTGCTTCCCGCACCGGATGAAGACCCGATTTCTAGAACCGTCTTGATATCTTCTTCCTGAGCTATCCTCTGAATCGCTTTATAAAAATCGTCGTCTTTAATCTCAGGAGGAATTACATAATCTAGTTCGGATCCTGACCTATTACTTGGCATATTAAACAGCCCCTCACACACACCTGAAAAAACATTGCAATAAATTTGGCAAGAAAGATATAACGTCTAAGCTGTTAATTTAATAACCTATTAGTCTAATCTATTAGTATAACGTTGTATCCTAATCATACTTGTTCCAAATTTGGAAAGTTTAGTTTTAGATTAGAACTTTGTCCATTCTGATTCATCCCGGTTTCCATCTCAACAATTTTCGCAATTTCAGCAATTTTCGCCCGGGCTTGCTCTAATTCAAGCTTTAGGGCATGGTATTCCGTTTCAACGGCTTGATATTTTTTTTCAAGGGATTTATAGTTGAGATTTACTGTATTTCTCCCGTCTTCTACATTTTGAAGCCATTCTCTTAGGTTAATGACGAACTCCTGATATTTTAGGATTCTTCTGTTCAACCAGTAGGAATCTTGATACATTGGGCATTGGTTCTGAATACTATAGGATTCAGGTAGGGATAGTCTTAACTGACTAGAAATGCCTCCTGCATAATAGGATGTCATTTTCCGAGGATAGTAACACAATTTCACCGTTTCATTCTGGATTAGCCTCAGAAACCATTCATAATCCGATGATATTCTGTAGCGTTCATTGAAAAGCCCTATCTTAGAGAAAAATAAGTTAGCTCTGGAGAAGCTGGCTTGGTGAGGCAAACATCCACAAATCAGTTCATCAGCTACATCTTCAGGCAAGGGAGGCTTGACTACAATGGTAGACCCTGATTGCTCTCTAACCTCTAGGTCTCCATACACAAAATCACAGGAGGGATTTGCCAACAGGAAGTTAACGGTATCTTGGATAACTTGATCATCAAGATAATAGTCATCTGAGTTAATAAAACCAATAAACTCACCAGAGGAGTACCTAACTCCCTTATTCATTGCTTCATAGATACCGCCATCAGGTTCGCTAATGAATCGGCTAATCTGATCACTATATTTATGAGCAATCTCCTTAGTTTTGTCTTGGGAGTTGCCATCAATAATAATGTACTCTATATCCTCATAGGTCTGAGAGACGACACTCTTGATCGCTCGCTCTATAAACCGCTCAGCATTTTTACATACAGTGATAATTGAAATCCTCACACACTCCTCCTCGGAATTATCACTATTAGGGTGATAATACTGGTTTAACTATAGGTTTAACTATATTCCAACTTGTCAGATTACCATCTTTCATTTACCTTAAGCTTTTAACTTTTGTTTAAAAGTTTTAACTTTTTTTAAGGTTAAACCACTTCCTTGACACTATTCAAGTAGGAATCGACTACCTCATTGCTTTCTCCCGCTAACTTTATCCTGCCTTTGTCTAACCAAATCACTCGCTTGCAGTAATGGCGCACAAAGGATAAATCATGGGAGACCACTAAAACAGTGGCATGAGCCTCCCAAAATCTTTCCATGCGTCGCTGGCACTTAATTCTAAAACTTTGATCCCCTACGGATAACACTTCATCTAAAATTAAGATATCTGGCTGTACATCAGTGGCAATGGCAAAGCCTAGCCGCGCTGACATCCCTGAGGATAATCCCTTGACTGGCATTAACTTGTAGTCTTCTAGCTCAGCAAACTCCAAAATCGATGGGGTTCTGCGTTTCATCTCTTGTTTAGAGAAACCTAGCATCACCCCATAGAGTTTGATGTTATCCAGTACGGAAAGTTCTGGATCGAATCCAGCTCCTAGCTCAATCAGAGGAGCGATTTCACCTCTGATCCATACCTGACCCCTTGTGGGCTGTAAGATTCCACAGATAACTTTAAGCAGGGTTGATTTTCCTGAACCATTGGGTCCAATGATACCGATTTTTTCCCCAGCTTTTACGGCTAGATGAATGTCATCAAGGACTAAATTCTTGGAAGGTTTGCGGTATTTTCCCTCCACAAACGATAGTATGGTTTTCTTGAGGTCATAGGAAAACTCTTCTTGGGTTCTTCGCCACAATGAAACCCGATCGAGTCTAATAACTTCTTCTGTCATTTATAACAAATCCATGAAGTGCGGCTGCCAAACTCGAAAGCAAGTCCAGCCTAAGGATACAATTACTATGGCACTTAGGCATGAGTGTCCAATTAACCCTACATCTGGCAAACCTCCTGACAAAGAAATCTGTCTAATGCTTTCAATAATCGGCAATAAGGGATTTAAGAACAAAAAAGGTCTAACCGCCTCTGGAACAATTGCTGCTGGATAAAAGACTGGAGAACTAATCCAGAGCACAAAGCATACTAGTTCGTAGAAATAAGGTAAATCCCTAAAGAACACATAGAGAACACTGACGAAAAAACCGATGCCGATACTAACCAAAATTAAAGCGATTAACGGAAGACTCAACGCTAGCAAATTGACTACACTTTTTGACGTAAGCAACGTGACAATAGCTAGGAGAGGAAAGCTGCCAACAGATAACTGAAACACGTTAGCAGCAATGGTTGAAACTGGAAAGACACTGATTGGTAAGCGAACTTTATTCAACAGGGCACCATTACCAACTATACTGACTAATGCTTGGTTGGTTGAAGCGGAGAAAAAGTTAGTGACAAGCAACCCAGTAAAAGCTGCCAGAATATAGTTAATGGTTGAGTTGTCATAATAGGAGGCAAAGGTAGCACCAAAAATTGCTGTATATAGTCCTGTCATAATCAAAGGATTTAACAAAGACCAATATACTCCCAGAAGCGATCCTCGATAACGTCCCTTCAGATTTCGCTCTGTTAATATAGACAGCAACTCCCAATAGCGCTGGAATGGCGACCGTGCGGTGTTAGCCTTGAGGGATAAGGTCATAATTTATACACCGAAGATATAGAACCGAATATGAGTATATAGAACCGAATATATAGGGATTCAATTGAGCCTCCCCAATGGTTCGTAGATGCGCATTTTTAGAACCATAACATATACTGCGAAGAAATTCGCCCTGTCGTGTTCCCACCCCGCACTTTTGGTTACGGCGCGTTCGCGCAGCGGCTCCAAAGGAGCATCGCGCACCCGTTCTGTTTCGGTCTGTATATTATTATCATAGTTTAGGGAAATTTGTCGAGTAGGAAGTTGCTATAATCCCTTGAGAAGTTAGTATCTGACTTGATTATATGCCTGTGAGTAGTGCTGACGAACTAGAGCCAAGTCCCTTGCTTTCTTGGCAACTAGGCCAAAGTAACTTGTTAGATTGGCGACCTATTATCGAAACTAACCCCTCCCTCTGGAGAGAAGCCAAGCAACGGTCTCACTTCGGACCAATGGTGCTAATAGCAACTGCCGTAGGGGGGTCAGCGCCACTGTCACTACCAGAAAGCCTACTAGCAGTAGCCCTTACTCTCAGAGGAGCAGAGGTTCATACTCTCCTGTGTGACCATTCTCTGCCTGCCTGCCTTAATCTTCAAAAACTGGATACACCTCAAGAAAGGATTGAAAACTATGATCTAGAAAGGATCAAATGCCAAAAGTGTTTCGCAACCGGTGGTTATCTTTATCAACCGTTGCATTTGACTAACCATGTATTCAGTGAACTGCTCACTGGGCTCGACAGGCTAGAGGCAAAACAGATCGCAGCCCACGTGCCGCTATCAGAGATTGAAAACTATTGTCTGGGCAACTGGAATATCGGTGAACACGCCTATGCTGGGGCGTTGCGCTATTTTACCAGCGGGAATCTAGATAATGAACCCAACAGTGAAATTGTGGTGCGTCGGTATTTTGAAGGGGCTTTGCTGACTGCGTATGCTATCAGTAAGCTACTGTCTAAGTATAATTTTAAGGCTGCTTGCTTCAATCATGGCATCTACTTACCTCATGGCATCATTGGTGAAGTCTGTCGCTCACGCCAAGTGCGGGTGGTTAACTGGACTATTGCCTACCGCAAGCGTTGCTTTATTTTTAGCCACGGAGACACTTATCACCACACTATGCTCAGTGAGCCTCTCCATGCCTGGGAAACCATGCCTTGGACTGAGGCAATGACAGATGACATCCTACAGTATTTGAAAAGTCGATGGCAGGGCACTCGGGATTGGATTTGGTTTCATGAAAAACCTGATGAAGAATTTAGCCGAAATGCTGAGGAGATGGGGCTTGACCTGAACCAGCCGGTGATTGGGATGCTCACTAATGTAATGTGGGATGCCCAGTTGCACTATCGGGCTAATGCTTTTCCCAATATGCTGACGTGGGTACTCCAAACGATTGAGTATTTTGCTAAACGTCCTGACTTACAACTGTTGATTCGGATTCATCCGGCAGAGATTCGGGGAACGTTGCCTTCTCGCCAACCCTTGTTGCCAGAAATCAAGAAGGTCTGGCCTCAATTGCCTAAGAATATTTTCATCATTGCTCCAGAAAGTCCTGTGAGTACCTACGCAGCGATGATGGAGTGCGACTCGGTGATTATTTATGGGACAAAAACTGGAGTAGAGTTGACCAGTGTAGGGATTCCGGTGATCGTTGGTGGTGAAGCTTGGATCCGAGATAAGGGCATCACTATGGATCCTTCAACAGCACAGGAGTATTTCCAGTGCTTGGATCAGCTACCCCTTGGTAAACGCTTGGATTCCAATGCCCTTAAACGGGCGAGGATGTACGCCTACCATTTCTTTTTTAGACGGATGATTCCCCTACAGTTTACGGAACCGCTATCGGAAAATCCTTTCGTGAAGCTGAATATTACTAGCCTAGAGCAATTACTTCCTGGTGCAGATCGGGGTTTGGATATTATCTGTGATGGAATCTTGTCTGGTTCTCCTTTTATCTATCCAGCGGAACGGTTGGGAATTGATCGCGTCTAGATTGCTGGAATGGGCATCAAGCTGGAATGAGGATTTTGGTGGAATGGGCATCTGTGGAACGGGCATCTTGCCCGTTACAATTCCCGGTATCTGTGGAACGGGCATCTTGCCCGTTATCAATTCCCGGCATCTGTGGAACGGGCATCTTGCCCGTTATCAATTTCCGGCATCTGTGGAACGGGCATCTTGCCCGTTACAATTCCCAAGCGGACTTTCTCAACCAGGGAAGAAAAGGCGAAAAATAAGGGTGAGCCTTTTGGTGGTGCGTTACGGGGTTACTGGCTACGACGTTGAATATGATGGCAAGGCGCGCCCCTAACGCACCCTACGCACCCTACGCACCCTACTGCTCCGTTTGATAATCTAAAAATTTTTAGATTTATCTATGCATAATGACTTGCTATTATAACATAAACAATGGGATATTCTGATATCATTATCCCCGAGGGTGCCACTATAACGGCCACATCAAGTTAAGCTAAATGGCTTGGTGATGGCTCTAGACAGGTGTGTTCAGGAGTGTATTATGGACTATATCAGAATTCTGGCTAAGCCTTTTCGTCAAGTCAAAAATTTTTATCACAGCTCATTGACTCAGTATCCTACTCAACTAGTTAATCCAGGACAAGCTAATCCAGGACAATTGAGTCATTTTAAGATATTAAAGTCTTTAGCTAAACCGGTAATTAGTTCTGAGAAAACGTGCATGGTCTCGGTGGTGATTGGGAGTTATAACCGTAGACCTTTACTGGAAAAAGCGATTCAAAGTGTTCGAGATAATCAGATTCGCGTTCCCTATGAAATCATTGTGATTGACGGGGGGTCAACGGATGGATCTTTAGAATGGCTAATTCAGCAGAAAGATATTATTACTATCATCCAACATAACCGAGGGGAATTCCAAGGAAAGCCACTCAAGCGTCGCAGTTGGGGGTATTTTATGAATCTTGGCTTTAAATCCGCTAAAGGAAAATACATTTTGATGATCAGTGATGATTGTCTGCTATTACCAAATGCGGTGAATTTAGGGCTGGATAAGTTTGAAGAGGTGGAAAAAGCTGGCGGTAAAATAGGGGGAGTAGCTTTCTATTTTCGGAATTGGCCAGAGGATAAAGAGTACTATGTACAACATACCCTTGGGGGCAAGCTGTTTGTTAATCATGGTATGTACTTAAAAGAAGCCCTAGCAGCAGTTGACTGGGCGGATGAAGACCGATATGTCTTTTATAAAGCTGATGGTGATCTCTGTTTAAAGATGTGGCAGCTTAATTATGAGATTGTAGATTGTCCAGGGGCTTATGTTGAACATTATTATGATCGAAATGAAGGGGTTCGCCAAACTAACAATGCTGTTTTAGATCATGACCGAGAGGCTTACTTGCAGCGATGGGAAGGAATTTATTATCATCGATATAAGCGGGATCTCCGGAGACGAGTAACTAGGTTATATGAGGACAAAACTAGAACAGCAGACCAGTTTATGGACTTAGTTCATTAAGTTGTCTAGGAGTAACTAAATGGCTTCGTTGAAACAGAAAATAATTCGGTTTGTAAATCGTCTGTTAGCGTCGATGAATTTAAAGTTGTTAAGGCTTTCAGACTACAAACAAATTGTGGAAGCGAGTCCGGATCCAGGCAGGGAGCTATGGCGATGGGTTCGTGAAAATTATTCGATTAAGACGGTGATTGATATTGGCTCAAATAATGGGGATTTTGCGGAATTTTTAGCCTGTTACTTCAATGCTAAACAAACCTATGTATTTGAACCATTGCCATCTTATATATCAGATTTAGAAGGAAAAGCGGCTAAGATTCCTAATCTAAAAATTTTTAATGTGGCTTTGTCGGATTATGAAGGAGAAGAGTTATTATATGAGAATTCTTACGGGCCAGCTTCTTCGATGTTACGCATAAGTGAACTATGTAAGAAGGAATTTCCACAGACATCAGGAGAAACTGAGGTTAAAGTAAAGGTTTGCCCCCTGGATGACCTATTACAGTCAGAATTAGAGTCTGAGAAATTTGATAAAGATATTTTTATAAAAATTGATGTCCAAGGGGTTGAGGATAGGGTGATTAAGGGAGGTAAAAAGCTATTTTCCCTAGGGCGATGTGTTCTGGTAGAAATGTCATTTGTCCCCCTGTATAAGGAACAACCATTGTTTGAAGAGGTACATGACTGTTTGGTAGAGTTGGGTTACCGATTTGCAGGAATTAAAAATCAGATTAATTCTATTAAGTCTGGACAGCCATTATTCTGCCATTGTTTGTATGTCCGTTAGGGTGGTTAATTTTTAAGAGTGAAGGTGAGGAGTGAAGGAACAATGAAACTTTCTGTTGTTGTTGGTACCTATAATCGATTGAGTCTTCTGAAGCAATGTATTACTAGTATTATTGAACAAACATCAACCCCTACAAAAATTTATGTGACTGATGCGGGGTCTGATGATGGCACGATTGAGTACTTAAATGCGATCGCATCGGAAAATCCACAGGTGATTCCGGTTTTGGTGGGCGAAAAGCTTGGTCAAGCTAAAGCCTATAATGATGTGTTCAGACTGGTAGATACTCCCTATGTGTGTTGGGTCAGTGATGATAATGTAATCGTTAACCAGGGTCTAGATACGGCGGTAAAAATACTTGAGGAAAAGCGGAAGATCGGGATGGTAGCCCTGAAAGTAAGGGATAAACAAGGGCCTTTCGTGAGTGCTCCCTACATTGGTGGGGTCTCAGTAATTGGTGTATTAAATGTTAACCAAGGTGTGCTGAGAACTTCAGTATTAAAACAGGTGGGTGGATTCTGTGAAGTATTTCGAGATTATGGGATTGATCCGGATTTGACCACGAAAGTTTTATATTCAGGGCATGATATTGTTTATACTAAAAAAATTGCTATTCATCATTACCGCAATTGGAGTTCGGATCCTAATACTCCAGAATATGCCCAAATGATGGAGAGGCAAAAGCAGTATAAAGCCCTTTATGCGGAACGGTACTCAAAGTATGCGAAAGGGGGTTGGTTCTGGCAACTGAAAAAGTATCTTTGGGCATTGTTTCGTAAAGGTATCGGGTTTGATCAACACTACAATTCAGACCAACCGATCTTCTGGAATCTCATCCCTCGGGATTGGCACAATATCATGACCAGTCGGTATATTAGTATCACTGATCCGATGACTACCCAAGGTAAAAGTTATCACTTAATTCAACATTGTCCAGGATATCTACGACCGAGATCATTTCAAGTGGAGCCGTTATCGTAATAGCTATCAGCTATCAGCGGTCAGCTATCAGCGTGTCGCGTATCAGCGTGTCGCGTATCAGTTATCAGCTATCAGCTTATAGGTTAGGTCACAGGCTGGAAGCCTGTGCCACAACTGACCGCTGACGGCTGACCGCTGACGGCACCTCAAGTAGCGTGCGCGTAGCGCATATCCTGACAAAAAGATCAATACGTATTGAAATCCCAGGTAATTAATGGTAAACCATTGGTCAGTGGTGAAAAACCGATAGGAATTTATTGGTTGTAGGAGTGTAAAATGTCTCGAAGACTGACTATTAATGGCTTTGAAATTAATGATGATAGCGATTGCTTTGTAATTGCTGAAATTGGGAATAACCATCAAGGCAGCTTGGAAAAGTGTAAAGAAATGTTCCGGATTGCTAAGGAATGCGGAGCGAATGCTGTAAAACTACAAAAACGAGACAATCGTGCCCTTTACACGAAAGCAGCTTTTGACAGACCTTATGACCATGAAAATAGTTTTGGTTTGACCTACGGTGAGCATCGGGAGTTTTTAGAATTTGGTGCTTACGAATATCAGGAACTGAAAAAGTATGCTGAAGAAGTAGGGATTACGTTTTTCTCTACTGCTTTTGATATTCCCAGTGCGGACTTTTTGGGTGAGTTGGATATGCCAGCCTATAAGATCGCTTCTGGAGACCTTAAGAGCTTGCCCCTAATTAAACATGTTGCCCAATTCCAGAAGCCGATGATCGTTAGCACGGGTGCAGCTACTTTAGAGGATGTGCAACGGGTTTACGATGCGGTCATGCCGATTAACCCCCAGCTGTGTATCCTCCAATGTACGGCAAGCTATCCAGCGGACTTTGAAGAACTTGACCTGAAGGTGATCGAGACCTATCGGGAACTGTTCAGTGATATTGTGATAGGTCTATCTAGCCATGATAACGGTATCGCGATGGCAGTGGCGGCTTATGTTCTCGGGGCTCGTGTGATTGAGAAACACTTTACCCTGAACCGGGCGATGAAAGGAACAGACCATGCTTTCTCGTTAGAACCGACAGGGTTGCGCAAGATGGTAAGAGACCTCAGACGCACTCGCCAAGCTTTTGGGGATGGGGTGAAGAAGGTACACCTGAATGAACGTCCTGCTTACTTGAAGATGGGTAAAAAACTGGTGGCTGCGGATAATTTACCTGTAGGACATGTTTTAAGAGCAGAGGATATCGCGATGAAATCCCCAGGGGATGGTTTGCACCCCTATGAATTGGACAATGTAATTGGTAAAGTCTTAACCAAACCCCTAAGGGTGGATGAGTCAATTACCTTGGCTGGGTTGGTGGAAAATGTTGAAAAGGTTGCTTTGTAGGGTGTTGTTGGCTTTGTGAATTATTTTGACCTCTCTGGCAAAATCGCTATTGTGACTGGAGTCTTAGGTAAACTTGGACCGGTGTGGAGTCGGGCATTATTGGATGCTGGCGCAACGGTTGTGGGCATAGACCTACCATTGGCTCAGGTGCCAAGCTCCTTTGAGACACTTCAAGGGCATTATCCCAAGACTCGTTTGTGTTTGGAGCGGGGTGATATATGCGATCGCACTGCCATGACCGCAATCCGCGATCGCATCCTGAGCGACATTGGCATTCCTGCCGTGATTGTCAACAATGCTGGGATTGACCAACCTCCTGGTCCAGTGAAAACCTACAGCTTGGACGAGATCCCCCTAGAGATTTGCCGCAAGGTGTTTGAGGTGAATGTCTTGGGAGCATTCCAGGTGACCCAAGTCTTCGGTAGCCCGATGGTGGAAGCTAGACGAGGTTCAATCATTAATATCGGTTCGTTGTATGGGAGCGTATCTCCAGATGCCCGGTTTTATGAGCATCTGGAGTGCGACCCTCCTTTTTTGAAACCCCCTGCCTATGGGGCATCGAAGGCAGCACTGGTGAATTTAACCCGGTACTTTGCTACCCACTGGGGACCCTTTGGTGTCCGGGTTAATGCCCTTTCTCCGGGAGGAGTATTGGGTGGACAAGATGAGGAATTCAAAGGTCAATTTTGCGATCGCGTTCCTCTAGGACGGATGGCAGAGTTTGATGATTTACTTGGCCCATTGGTGTTTCTAGCATCCGATGCCTCTGCCTATGTCACAGGTATCGAACTCCGAGTCGATGGCGGTTTTACCGTTTGGTAGACTAAACTGGTGCATCTGACTGTCTTAATGCAGTCCCTGAGGGAAGAAACCTGCTCAGGTCGGCGCTGCATCGCTGAGTTATAGAGTTACAACGTTTAGATGCACCCTTTGATCACTAAACTGTTTATTGAAAACCAGAAGCACTTTAACTATCCCTACGGCAAGCGAAAGATTTACGAAAGGATTAGTAAATTTTTCAGCTTTCCTACTTATAGTATTCGCAAATATTTAGGAATTAGCGTTATTAATTGTCAAGGTAAATTACCTAGTATCTCTAAAAAAGATGGATTTTTAGTGTGGTTTCCCAAAACTTTTGATCCAGTTAGCGAAGTGATTGGAGAATGTCGGGACTATATCGCTACTGTTGATCAATCTATTTTTACCAAACAAGGTGAAGGAAAGGAACAATACCTCAGAGGTATCCATCCAGATAAGTCTAGACTTACGGAGTCTTTAGTAAAACTAGCTTGTGATCCAACGTTAGTAAGTATAGTAACAAAATACATTGGCATCTTACCAATTATCAATGGGGTTAAGTTACTCTACTCGCCCAATAAAAAACTCTATGAAGGAGGAGCTCAATTTTTTCATTTAGACCCGGAAGGCGTTAGGCAAATCAAGCTATATATTCATGTAGAGGATGTGACAGAAGAGTCTGGTCCTCTGACCCTAATCCCAGCACAAGAATCCCAAAGAATCTACCAATTATACCCAGGGGGAAGACTAACGGATGAGTGGATCAGTCGCTTGATTGATCCGCAACATTTCTATTCGATCACTGGTGCGTCCGGGACAATGATATTTGCCGATACATCCAGATGTTTCCATTTCGGTAGCCGACCAGGAAAAAAACCCAGGTTTGTGATTATACTACAATATATATCCCCCTTTGCCATCAATTTTCCCTGGTTCGGGTGGGTTAGAAAACCACTCCATGCTCACTTGGTTAATCACAATACTTCAATGATAGACCAATATCTTTTAGGAGTTAAATAGATGGAATAGGGAATAGGGAATAGGGAGTAGGGAGTAGGGAGTAGGGAGTAGGGAGTAGGGAACAGCGGATCTGGTAACAGGGAATTTTTTTTGTGTATATCAGAGCTATAAAAAACGCTATTAAACTTAATTTAAGTACTGAAGTAATCAACTATTATTACTTTTTTATGTTTCCTAATCCGAAGTTACCTACCTTAATTACTATAGCCTATATAAATAGGTTATGAACAATATTGCTGTGTCTTGATGCAGTCGCTCATGGGGGGAACCACGGCAGTCGCTCATGGGGGAAACCCCCAAGACCGCGCTGCCTCCCCAAGACCGCGCTGCATCGCTTTCTCATAACATCAAAAACTCTTTGGATCTCTTTCCTACTCCCTACTCCCTACTCCCTGTTCCCTGTTCCCTGTTCCCTATTCCCTGTTCCCTATCTTGATTGCTATTGTTTGAGCTTCTCTTGGTATGATTACTCACCATGAGATACTTCCAAGGGGGAAAAAATAATGGCACCAGACTATTTACCGAGCCAAGTCTTGAACTGGATTGATGGTCAACAAGTAACAGCAGTGGCAGGAGAATGGTTTGATAAGCTAGACCCCACTAATGGTCAAGTGCTATGTCAGGTGGCTCGCTCAAGAGCAGCAGATATTGAGCAAGCGGTAAGGTCAGCTAAACAGGCTCAACCGGCTTGGGCTGATACTCCTCCGGTACAACGGGGAAACATCTTACACGAGATTGTCCTGGGTATGAAAGCCCGTCAGGAAGAGATTGCCAGGATTGTAGCAGCAGAAACGGGTAAGTCCTATGGTTCAGCTTATGGAGAAACTGGCGGTGCGATCGCATTAGGATTATTCTACGCTAGTGAAGGACAACGGTTGTATGGTCGCACCACTACCAGCGGTGTGGTTAATAAATATGCCATGACTGTGCGTCAACCTCTGGGAGTCGCTGGATTAATTATTGCGGCCAATACTCCCATTGCTAATGTAGCCTGGAAAGTCTTTCCAGCCCTGATTTGTGGCAATAGCGCGGTATTAAAAGTAGCAGAAGACACTCCTGCCACGGCTTGGATAGTTGGACAAATTGCTCAAGAGGTTGGGTTACCCCCTGGTGTACTCAATATTATTCAGGGATATGGTGAAGAAGCGGGCGCTCCCTTGGTTGCTCATAATGACGTGGCTGTGGTTAGCTTTACTGGCTCTACAGAAGTAGGACGAATTGTGCAACGGGTAGCTGGGGAGCGCTTTGGCAGGGTATCCCTGGAATTGGGGGGTAAGAATCCCTTGGTGGTATGTGATGATGCGGATTTGAACAATGCCGTCAAGTGGACCTTACTCTCAGTGTTCAGTAATGCTGGTCAACGTTGTGCTTCTGCTAGTCGAATCATTGTCTTTGACAGCATTTATGATCAATTCCGTGACCAATTAGTGGAGAAAACTAAGGAATTAAAATTAGGTCCCACTGACCAGGATGACCTTGGTCCAGTGATTAATGAGCAACAGTTGACTAACATGATAGCAGCGGTGAAACAGGCACAAGAAGCAGGAGCAACGGTGCTGGTGGGAGGCGATCGCTTAACAGACTCTGACCATGCTACTGGTTTCTATATGGCACCGACCCTGCTAGAGAATGTAGACCCCCACGCGGAAATTTCTCAATGTGAATTATTTGGTCCGATTGCTAGTCTCTACCGGGTCAAAGACTTTAAGGAAGCTCTTGCTCTTGCCAACGATTCTCCCTATGGCTTAACTGCTTCGATTCACACTCGCAACATCCACCGTGCAGTACGGTTTTGTGAGAAAGTCCAAACTGGCGTAGCTGTAGTGAATGCCGGTACTTATGGCAGTGAACCCCATATGCCCTTTGGTGGACTCAAGCAATCTGGTAATGGTACCCGTGAACCAGGTACAGAAGCCTTGGATGTCTATTCTGAGTTGAAGGATATCTATATTAATATTGATCCTGAGCAATTTTGATCATTAGGGAGTCGGGAGTAGGGAGTAGGGAGTAGTTGATGTAGGGTGGGCAGTAAGTATCATACTGATGGTAACTTTGGAAATTGGTTTTCGGCACTGCCCACCATAGGATTAATTTTATTTACCTGTTGGTGGGCAGTGCTTATCAAAGCGACTACCAGCTTTGGGATTGGTCTTAGGCACTGCCCACCCTACGATTCTGCCCACTGCCGTGGTTTCCCCCATGAGCGACTGCATCAAGACAAGGTTGGAAGATATTCAGTTTTCATTCTTTGTCGAGTTCTGCTAATGCTTCTTCCAAACTTAAGGGGGTTTCATCTTTAACTTCCATCATAGCACGATATAGTCCTTCATCTTCAAAGCTTTCAATTAAACGTTCATAGTCCTGAAAATTAATGACTACTTTCTGGATATTACCTTGATTATCGGCAATTAATTCTTGTGCTAAGGGATAATATTTAAGGTTTATTGTTTCCTCTTCATTGCAGAAACTTTTGACTCCAATCTTAACTATATAAATAGCTACTGGAGTCGCCAATGCCAGGGGCAAATTACCAGATGCAGCTAGAGATGCAACCAACGCAGTAGTTACTCCAGCGAGTCGATCGTCTGTAAATTCATCTTGACAAATTATATGGCGACACCGCCTGGCTAAATTTTGCAACCAACTCTCTTGTATATCTATTCTCTCTATTCCGGCTTCCGAAGCTATAATTTCAGTCGCATACTCCAAATCTCCTTCCTCTTCTTCTATCTCATTTAGGGCAGCCAAAGCCTCTGGATAATTTGCCAATTGATACCGAAATTGCTCAATTTCTTCTCGTGTAACTGTAATCATAAATTATTCGGTTTAAATGCTTAATTTTATTATAGCCATTTTCAATTATTTCATTTGATGTAGGGTGGACAGATAAGTAGATGTAGGGTGGGCAGTGCTTATCAAGCATACTACAAGCTTTAGTGTTTGTCTTAGGCACTGCCCACCATAGGATTAATTTTATTTACTGTTGGTGGGCAGTGCTTATTAAAGCTACTACAGGCTTGGAAATTTCTATTACGCACTGCCCACCCTACGATTAGTTTTATTTACTACGATTAATTTTATTTACTGTTGGTGGGCAGTGCTTATCAAAGCTACTACAGCATTGGTAATTTGTCTTAGGCACTGCCCACCCTACGATTAGTTTTATTTACTTAGGTGTGTTTAAATACTACCGAAAGATTATTAGCTGGCATTTGATAAGTTTTTTCAAGGATGAGATTATGATTACTGGCAACCTCTACAACATCTTCTAAATTACGTACTCCCCATTCTGGGTTTTGTTCTCGTAAATAGGAGTCAAAATCAGCATTGGAAAGTGCAGTGTGTTTATTACCTTGTTTGTAGGGACCGTATAAATATAGAATATCTCCTGATGAAAGGATACGACCAGCACCTGCGATTAATCCTAAACACGTAGACCATGGTGAAATGTGAATCATATTAATATTCACCATCGCTACAATATCTGGTATTTCTGATAGTATTTCCGTTTCTACTTTCCAAACTGGCTGACTGACATCAATATCAAGGGGTTGATAAAGGTTGTCGCTAGGGGAATGGTTAGCCCAGGCGATGATACTTTCACGGAGGGAAGCATCGATATCCGAAGGAATCCATTTTCGAGGGTTTAACTGTTGTGAAAAATAGATAGCGTGTTCTCCGGTACCGCTAGCAATTTCTAAAATTGTGCCAGTGGCTGGTAATATCTCTAAAAGTACTTGTAAAATTGCTTCCCGGTTGCGCTGGGTTGCTGGGGCGTATTTTCGGCTGTCCACTAATTTTTATCCCCGATAATGATAAGAGTGGGAACAGGCAAGATGCCCATTCCACAAAGCTATGGGCAAGATGCCCATTCCACAAAGCTATTAATATCATCCCACATTTAGGCAACACCATTAATTTTATGTCGGTGAGCAGTATTTGAGATGTAGGGTGGGCAGTGCTTACCTTCGAGATTGTCAGCTTTTTAATTGGTATGAAGCACTGCCCACCTGACGATTAACATTATTAAAAAATAATACAATTAACTATTTTTTATATTTAAGTTACTGTCTGTCGGTGGGCAGTGCTGACTTAACCGATTACAAGCTTTGGAATTGGTCTTATGCACTGCCCACCCTACGATTACTGTTACTGTCGGTGGGCAGTGCCGATTAAACCTAATATAAGCTTTGTAATTGATCTTATGCACTGCCCACCCTACGATTACTTACTAAAAACTAGTTTATATTCCTAAAATACCCACAATTAACACACTCCCCACTCTCTCCACAATCTCCATATTTCGTAATAAAAAAAATTTTCTAAACCCCTTGACAATATATTTATTTATTGATAAATTAATCATGTCAACAGTTTCAAACAAAAACTAGTCATGACCAAAAACATTAACCCCAACTCCGATGAAAATCAGAACCCTGACAATCAAGGTCGCAAACCTAAGAAAGTCAAGCACATCTTGATCGGTTCTCCTAAACAAGTTCGCCATACTATTTATGCCATTTATGCCCTTAAATACGCCTATCCTGATGAGTGGAGCACTCCGGAGCCTACGGAAAATCCTGGTGAGGTTATGACCACTTTGATTCGGTATTTGTACTTAGACTAGGATAGGAGTTTGCCAGGGTTTGCCGCCCTGGCGGCCAAAAATTCCAGAGGTTATTTTTAAGCTATCAGCTATCAGTTATCAGCCGTCAGCTTAAGCGCTACGCGCACGCTACGCGAACAGCTATCAGCTATCAGCTTTTGAATAAAATAATCTGAAAACTGATTACTGACCACTGACCACTGACTACTGACCACTGACTACTGACCACTGACTACTGAATGCTTACGTGGAGGGGTATAATGTAAAGAGAGTTAGGATGTGTTTGCTGGAAAGCAGTTACTGAGTAACTTGATAAGAATGAATTCCTTGATTCAGTTTTTGTTTGGATTTGAGTAAAGCTAAGCTGTACTCAATTAGGTTTACACAATAGAAGTCGGTCAAGCATTGGGGTTAACCAAAACTTGACCGATTTTTTTTTTTAAGCTATCAGCGGTCAGCTATCAGCTATCAGCGGTCAGTTATCAGCTATCAGCTTAAGCGCTACGCGCACGCTACGCGAACAGCCATTGGCCGTAGGCCAAGCTACACCGAACAGCTTTTGAATAAAATAAGCTGACGGCTGACCGCTGACCGCTGACCACTGACCGCTGACCACTGACCGCTGACCGCTGACCGCTGACGGCTGACGGCTGACCGCTGACCGCTGACCGCTGACCGCTGACAGTAAAATATATAGATATTGATCAACTATCTTCTAAACTATGACAACGCTAGTATTTGTCCATGGCACAGGGGTTAGGCAACCTGCCTATGAGCAAACTTTTAAGATAGTTGAGGGGTTTGTCACTGAACAACGTCCAGACATTACCGTTGTTCCTTGCTTTTGGGGTGAGCAATTTGGGAGTAAGCTCAATGCTAAAGGGGCTTCGATACCCTTGTATGATGCTACTTTAGCTCTGGATCAGGGAGAAGAAGAGGATCAAGAAATTATTCTTTGGCAGCAGTTATATCAGAATCCCCTTTATGAGTTGGGATTGTTGTCGTTTCAACCTAGCACTGGTGGTGATAGTAATCCCTTTGGAGAACAACCAGGTGATCAATTACATGACCGGTTGCTGGCTTTGACTCCTACTGGAGAATTGCAAGAAAAATTACAAGCAGCGGGCATAGCAGAGGGGTTTGATCAGGCACGACGCCATGTTACCAGTAGTGCTGTTTATCAAGAAGTATTAAACCAAGTCTCTGATGTAGATAGTGAAGATGGTGATATCATAACTAGAGCGATCCCAAGAGCAATTATTGCTCAGGCAATGTTTGACTGTCAGCAGCCAAATCAGGATTTCATCATACTTCCTAATCCGGAATTGCGTGATCAACTGGTGAAATTACTAAGTAATGCTTTGGGTAAGGAGGAAGACTTGGGATTGGGTGACTGGCTCCAGAAACCACTTTCCTTATTGGCAGGTCCAGCCACAGCTTTGGTGAGGAATAAAAGGGGTGCAATTACTGAAGCAAATACTCCTACACCTGGTGACATTATACTTTATCAAAGTCGCGGCCATAAAATACGTGATTTTATCCAGAAAACCATAGAAGAGGCTGAACCACCAGTTGTTATATTAGCTCATAGTTTAGGAGGGATTGCTTGTGTTGATTTATTAGTGACTCAACCAATGGCACAAGTGACAGTATTAATTACAGTGGGTTCTCAAGCTCCCTTTTTATACGAAATTAATGCCTTATCTAGCCTAGAATTTGGTCAACCTCTGCCAGACTTTTTTCCGGAGTGGTTGAATATTTATGATTTACGCGATTTCCTTAGTTACATTGGTGCTACTCTATTCCCTAATAAAGTCCAGGATGTTTTGGTGGACAGTAAACAACCCTTTCCCCAAGCTCATAGTGCTTATTGGACAAACCCTGCTACCTGGAAGGCAATTATCCCACGATTACCATGACTATTACTGCTAAGCCAGAAAAAACCTATGGGTTAATTGTCGGTATTGAAAACTATCAAGCAACAAACTGGAATGTTGATGGTCCCGTTCATGATGCCATCAAGTTTGCTGATTGGTTGTTATCACAAGGAGTGCCAACAGATAATATCAAGCTCTGTTTGTCTCCTTTAACTGAAAATAGTACACTGGTTAATAACTTTGAGATAACGTCAACCCCAGCAACGGAGCAGAATCTATTTGATATCATTACCAATGACCTATCCCAAAAAACGGGAGAGTTACTGTTTATGTTTTGGGCAGGCCATGGTTTGATTACCTCAGAGCGGAATCGCAGGCTACTTTGTGCTGATGCTAGTAAAACGAATTGGCAAAATCTAGATTTACATTCCCTGTTACTGCTTTTAGGTTCAGAGTCATTTAAGATTACCCATCAGATTTGTATAGTCGAGGCTTGTGCTAATTATCTTTTAGAGTCAAACGGGCGACCAACTAATTTGGGAGGGAAACAGTTTCCTAGTGGTAAACCTAGGAAAAACAGTCAACAGTTTGTCTTACTAGCTACGAGAGAAGGGGAGAAAGCCAGAGTTAACTCCTCAGAAAAAACGGGATACTTTTCCCAAGCGGTAAGAGAAGCGTTGGCGCACCATGACTGGCTGCCAGATATGAAAGTAGTTGCTGATCACGTTAAGCAACAATTTGATAGTTTAAATAAACAACAACTACCAACCTATTTTTATCGTCGCAGTTGGGATGGTGATATCGATGTTTATCATCCTAATCCCTTTGAGGTTGCCCACAATATACCTACTAGTCAGGCGCGTAAGTTTGTGGATAGACACCAGCCACTGGAAGAGTTAGATCAGCTATTGGAGCAAAACAATATTGTAGCCATTACTGATCGCACAGGTAAGGGGGGAGTAGGCAAGACAGAACTAGCAATTCAATACTCTTGGTACAAATTAGAAGATTATCCCGGTGGCTGTTGTTGGTTAAATCTCCAGGGAGTAGATATTGTCACCCAGCTCTCGGAATTTCAATATGTGAATGAATTTTATGATTTTAAGATTCCTGAAAAGTTAAGCATTGCTAGCCAACTTGCTTATTGCTGGAAAAAGTGGCGAGGAGGTAAAGTTTTATTGGTGTTCGATAATGTCACTGATATTAAGCAAATCCAAGACTACTTACCGCCCATGGGTTCTCGATTCAAGGTATTAATCACTACACGTAGCTCACAGTTACCCTATCCATCAGTTCCTCTGGGAGAATTACCAGAAACTGAGGCTCTAGAGTTATTAGCACAGTTGTTAGGAAAGGAGTTGGTTCAACAAGAGTTAGAATTTGCTAAAAAACTCTGTCAATTAGTTAGCTGTATACCTCTAGGATTATACAATATAGCGGCACAGATACGATTATACAATATACCGGTACAGCACTCAAAGCCAGGGAGTACATGATGCTAGAAGAAATTTTATCACTCCTACAGGAAAAGCAATCTCAAGAAGGGGACTCTGGTACAGATGTTGTACTGGAACTCAATTGGGATGCTTTAGAGTCTTCAGCTCAAACCATGGCTGGTCTATTGAGTTTGTTTGCCTTGGCTCCTATTCCCTGGTCATTAGTATCCGAGGCGGCTAGAGCTGCTAGCTTGGACTTTGATTTGGTCGTTAATCGGGATATCTTAGTTCAAAAGTATTTACTTCAGCAGTTGGATTATAATACCTACCAACTTCACGATCGTATTAGAAAATTTTTGAGTATCAAGGGGGAACAATTAGCTGATATTGAAACCCTAAAACAGGGCTTTTGTTCAGCTATCGTAGCAATAGCAAAGGATATTCCTAAGACCCCAACTCAGTCAGACATTCTAGCAATTACCCCTGCTATCCCTCACCTGCTGGAAGTTGCTACTAACCAAAAGGATTACTTAAATGACGAAGATTTAATCTGGCCTTTTGTGGGCTTAGGCCGCTTTTACAAAGGTCAAGGCGCTTACGAGCAAGCATTGCCTTGGTATCAGCAATGCTTATCAACGGTTAGAGAGCGCTTGGGTGAAGAACACCCAGATGTGGCAAACAGCCTCAACAACCTGGCTTTACTGTACTATAGTCAGGGGCGCTACCAAGACGCGGAACCCCTGTACCAGCAAGCCTTAGATTTGAGGAAACGCCTGCTGGGTCAACAATACGCAGATGTGGCGAAACCGTTTATCCTACTAATTGAAGAAAATAAATTTCCAGATTGTCTGACGATGGAGCTTAAAGTCGAGCCAGTCTCGACAGGCATTTTTTCATCTTCCAAGATAAAGCAATTGAAGCTATACCTGACTATTCAATTTAATGAACAGTGGCTGCAGATGCCATTCGGTCGAGTTAGGTTCGGACTCAAAGGTGGAGAACTCAGGCTAAGACTGAAAAATGGCAAGATCCCTTGGGAAGCCCGTAACTTCAGTGCCTCATTTGACCCTGATGTTGAGAAAGAGAGGAAGCAGCAAGAGAGTAAGGAAAATCACAGTAAAGTCGAGGCTTCTTGGAATAAAAATAAACCTGGAGTTAAAGGTAACCATGGTCAAAAAAATACAGAAGGAACAACCGATGAGTTTCAGTTCATTGACCCTCAGATCACAACGAAGGGGTCAGAGGAAACTCCAGCTTGGGTTTTTGAGGTAAAAACGGGTCAACCCGTGTTTAAAGGATTACTCAAGGAAGTCGAGCTGGGAACAATAGATGTAATGGCAAAACCTTGCTATATAGAAGCTACCTTTGAAGTTTTTAAGCCAGATGTTTATCTGACTGGATCAGAAGGATTGTGGTCTACCGAAATTACTGATGAAAAACATGAAGTCTTAGATAGAAAGATTGCCTTACTGATTCTAAAACACCAATTAAAACCTTATTTAAGTAAAGTGGTACTAAAGTATGACTCATCTCCTAGGGTAGCTATGAGCAATTAGTATCAACTAATTGCTATCAACTTTAATATGTAACGCTTTTAGTGATTTAAAAACGCAATTTTAATAACAATTTATTTTTATATAAATCCTAAATCAGTTGTAAATTATTAAAACTATGAAATCATGGCTTTACAATAGTTACACCTATTCCTAAAACCACTATTATTCATGAATTAGATAAGATTACTATAGTGTTTATCGCAGTTATGAGATACAGTCATCTTTGATGTTGATTCCTTATCTTGATGCAGTGATCGCTATTGCCTATTGCCTATTGCCTATTGCCTATTGCCTCTTGCCTTTCGCGTAGCGTTATAAAACCCTGACTTGATATTACCAACCTTTCACCATAGTTTAGGATTGTTTAAAGACTTTACGCATTTGATATTCACAGCAGCACTTGGCTCTTCTATCTCGCCAAGTAATAGCGCCTGCCAACCAAAAGGCCACTGCAATGGATATGGAGGAATGAAATATGTTGCCAACTCTGCTTGAAAGCCAAATCTTTCATAATACCTAGGATCACCATACACGAAGAGAATAGTCACATTCATACTACGCAATCGCTTAATCCCAGCATCAATTAGTTTACTCCCCACACCATTACCTTGGCATTCTGGCTTAACAGCCAGTGGTGCCAGAATATACCCATGTAAATCTTGTTTTTCGGAAATAAATACAGGACTATATGCAATGTTTCCAATTATTTCATTGTTATCGACGGCTACTAATGATAGTGTACATGGCTCCGTAATATTGGATATGAGGTCATCAGCGAGACCTGCCACAAGATCACCCTCCCCGATCGGAAAGGCCGACATATGTAAGGAGCGCACGCTCTCACGATCCCTTATTTCTGCATCTCGGATAATCATGTTGTGCGGCTTCATGTATTGAGTTATTATTTAATTCTATATCCGATAAGGTACAACTTGATCCCCCTAAATCCCCCTTAATAAGGGGGACTTTGAGGTTGAAAAGCGTACCTCATAACTGATATACCAATCCTAAATGAATTGTGATAATTTTTGTTCCCTTTTCCCTACTCCCTACTCCCTACTCCCTGTTCCCTGTTCCCTGTTCCCTGTTCCCTTTGGTATAGTTTTGTTCAACCCTAAATTGGCGATGAAAAATCTAACTCTGCTATCTACCACACTCCTGATTGCTACCTCTGGATTAGTTTTGGTGGCACCCCAGGCAGCTTCAGCTTTAAATTGGAACTGGAGTTATTCTGCTCCTGGTATCGAAGCCAGTGGTACTTTCACTACTAATGATACTCCTGATGATTTGGGTTTTTTCCTGATTTCTGAAATTACTGGCACGCGCAACAGCGAAACAATTACTGGTTTGCAACCTACTGGTACTTCTACACCGGGAAACGAACCTTTCGAAGTTGACAATTTAATTAGTCTTGATGCTAATCAGTTAACAACTGACGGCTTTGGGTTTTCCACCTCAGCTGGAAACTTTGTTAATGTCTTTTTCGCTAGTTTTTTGCAGCCCCCTAGTTTTTTTGAAGTTTTTTCAGCACCGCCATTGATCACTGGTTTTGAAAATTTGGGACCAGAAGATAGTGAGTTGCCCATTAGTTTTTCTGCCAAACCGGTGATTGTCCCTGAACCCACTCATAGTATAAGTATCTTTACCCTTGCCACTCTCGGCTTAGCTTCAACCATCAAACGTAAGCTGAAACCTTCCCCATCTAAATAAAAGGTTTAGCCTCAATTACTTATCAGTAGGAAAAAACTGATTTGTGAGTAAGGTATTAGGAAAGGGAGTAGGGAGTAGGGAGTAGGGAGTAGGGAGTAGGGAGCAGTAAAGTCGGAAGAGCCCGAAAAACTTTTTATAGTTTTGTAACGTAATCAACGGCAGAATCAGTGTTTTGGATGTTAACTTATATTTCCCCAGAAACATCCGACAATGTGGAACTTTATTTGCTGCACAGAAGTCTATTGGTTTGTTATCTGAGACATAAAAATTTTTTCCCTACCTAGTAAGGAGTAAGTCCATGAATCGGAAGCAATTCTTGAGGGTTGTTTATCTCGGCTTGGCAACGATAATTCCTTTGGGGATAATCAATAGTAACTCAGTTATGGGGCAAACAGGAATAAACTTAAGTACATTGCGCAGCACAAGTTTGTCTAAGCACAATACCTATCGGAGCACCCATCATAGTCCTAATATGACCCTGAGTAGTTCTCTCAACAACAGTGCTCAAAGCTGGGCGAATCATCTGGCAAGCAATGGCATTTTCCAACACAGTAAAACCAATAATGTGGGAGAAAATCTCTTTGTCTCCTATACCACAGCATCGTCTATAGACACAGCTACCCTAGGGAACCAAGCAGTGACTAACTGGTACCAAGAGGTTTCTAACTATGACTATGCCAATCCAGGGTTTTCTGGGAGCACCGGGCATTTTACTCAGGTGGTGTGGAAGAAGAGTACCCAATTAGGGTGTGGTGCAGCCCAGGGCGTCAAAACTATTCAAGGTAGACAATATAACGCCTTCTATGTCGTCTGCCAATATGGGCCTGCGGGTAATGTGCTTGGGCAGTTTTCTGATAACGTTATGGCACCTTAGTTGTGTGTCAGTTAGCTGAAGGGGTGACTCGGATGTTAACAGTTATCGATGATGAGCGTCCCACTATTTTTGCTTAAGCTATCAGGATTCAGCCGTCAGGATTCAGCTGACCGCTGAATCCTGACGGCTGATAGCTTAGATTTACCCTGCTTGAGATTTAGTCAATAATTTCAGAATTTCTACAATCTCCCCCTGTCGGTTAGAAAGTTGTTCCTGTCGCTCATCTAAGTTTTCCATCATGCCATACACTCGGGATTGACTTTGAGCTAAATTAGACTGAGATTGTGCTAAATCGGCCATCACAGAATACAGTCGAGAGCGATCGCGTTTCAATTCACTAACAGTATCGGTTAGAGCTTCGATAGCACGAGCATTAGAATCAGTTCTGTGACCGAGCTGTTCAATCTGTTGGGTAACAGCATCGATCCTGTGACCAAGCTGTTCAATCTGTTGGTCGATGCGCTCAATGGCAGTTAGTAAACGGTTGAAACGGGTATCAAACTGGTCTGAGTTTGTCATTTGCTGCAAGAGTGTTTAGTGTTTTCTCAAGATCTGTAAGCTATCAGCAGTCAGCGGTCAGCCGTCAGCTTATTTTCTTCAAAAGCACCAATTGCGCTACGGGCATGCTGCGCGAACAGTAGCACCATCTGTAGCCCATAGGCTGATAGCCCATAGGCTGATAGCTGATCACTGATAGCTGACGGCTAGTGGTTCGCGCATCCTAATTAGATTGAGTCAATAACTTCAGAATTTCTACAATCTCCCCTTGTCGGTTAGACAGTTGTTCCTGTCGCTGGGAAAGTTGTTCATGTCCCTGAGAAAGTTGTTCCTGTCGTTGATCTAAGTTTTCCATCACGCCATACATTCGGGATTGACTGTCCGCTAAATTAGCCTGAGATTGAAATAAATTAGACTGAGATTGTGCTAAATTAGCCATCACAGAATACAGTTGAGAGCGATCCCGTTTGAACTCATGAACAGTATCAGTTAAGGCTTCAATGGCACGAGCATTAGAATCCGTTCTTTGACGAAGCTGTTCAATCTGTTGGCTAATCTGCTCGATCGCAGTTAGTAAAAGGTTGAAACGGGTATCAAACTGGTCTGAGTTTGTCATTTGCTGCAACAGTGTTTAGTGTTTTTTCAAGAGCTATCAGCAGTCAGCAGTCAGCAGTCAGGGGTCAGCGGTCAGCCAAAGGCCACGCTACGGGAATGGCTCACGCTACGCAAACAGCTTTCCGTAACTCAGATTAAACAAATGCTTACCTGTTGTCTTGATGCAATAGCGAGTGGGGGAAACCACGGCAGTCGCTCATGGGGGAGACCCCCAAGACCGCGCTGCCTCCCCAAGACCGCGCTGCATCGCTTATTCAAAAGCTGATAGCTGATAACTGATAGCTAAATGCTTAGGCTAGTGGTTCGCGCATCCTAATTAGATTTAGCCAGTAACTTCATAATTTCCACAATCTCACCCTGTCGGTTAGAAAGTTGTTCCTGTCGCTCATCTAAGTTGGCCATCATGCCATACATTCGGGATTGATTTTGAGCTAAATCTGCCATCAAAGAGTATGCTTGAGCGCGATCTCGTTTGAACTCATGGACAGTATTGGTTAGAGCTTCAATGGCACGAGCATTAGAATCGATCCTGTGACCGAGCTGTTCAATCTTTTGGTTGGTTTGATCGATAGCACGAGCATTAGAATCGGTTCTGTGACCGAGCTGTTCAATCTGTTGGCTGATCCGCTCGATGGCAGTTAGTAAAAGGTTGAAACGGGTATCAAACTGGTCTGAGTTTGTCATTTGTTTTGCTGCAATAGAATGTTTACGATAGCAGTTATCAATTGCTTGAAGTACGTTTTGGATTTTAGGTAACAGGGAATAGGGCATAGGATAAAAAATTTGTGTAAATCATAAGTAGTATCACCGCTATCCTTCTGATTCAGGACTTACGCACAGACTCCATTTGTAGGGTGGGCAAGGTTTTGCCCACCCTACAGGTAGCTAGTGCAGATTCTGTTTATTGTGTGATTTTTATAGTGTGATTTGCGATTACAAGCTGTGATTGTTATTTTTTACCTAGTATTGCTTTATTAGAACGGTTTTTTACTACTTATGATTTACCAGATGATTTACCTTGGCCAAAAGGCCACGCTACGCGAACAAGTTTCTTCCCTTATTAAGGAAGTCATGTGGGATTTAGTTCACGGTAGCAATGGGAAATTATTACTCCCTAATTCCTACTCCATAAAACCTAGTAAATTGTACCTCAACGATTTTATGACTGCTACAATAATTATACAATAATAATATCAATATTGACAAGTATTAAATCTAATATTTACTAATAGCTAATTAACTGCAATGGTGATTTATTATAAAACCAAAAATTACTCCTATTTCTTTCCTACTACTCCCGATTCCCGACTCCCGACTCCCGACTCCCGACTCCCGACTCCCGACTCCCGACTCCCGACTCCCGACTCCCGACTCCCGACTCCCGACTCCCGACTCCCGACTCCCGACTCCCGACTCCCGACTCCCGACTCCCGACTCCCGACTCCCGACTCCCGACTCCCGACTCCCGACTCCCGACTCCCGACTCCCGACTCCCGACTCCCGACTCCCGACTCCCGACTCCCGACTCCCGACTCCCGACTCCCGACTCCCGACTCCCGACTCCCGACTCCCGACTCCCGACTCCNAGCTTATACAGTCTACTTTTTAGCTCTCATGTCGCCCCCCCAGGGGTTTTTCCCTTATTTTAAAATATAGGGCGATCGCATTCGGTAGGGTAGGGTGGGCAAATTTTGAGAGTTTGGCAATTAGATCAGTTATCATATCCATTTGCCCACCCTACAAGAGCGTACGCAGTACTCCCTGTTCCCTGTTCCCGACTCCCGACTCCCGACTCCCGACTCCCGACTCCCGACTCCCTATTCCCTATTTCTGTAAACTATAAAGTGGTGAACAAAAATTTGCCAGCAAGATTATTGTCTAAGATCAGTAAAATTGGTGGATTATAAAACTCCGACAGTAGTTGCCCTGATTCCAGCCCGGGCTGGTTCTAAACGAGTACCTGGTAAAAATATTCGTCCTTTGAAAGGGCATCCGTTAATTGCTTATACTATTGCTGCTGCAACCCAAAGCCAAGTGTTCTCAGCAGTGATTGTTTCCACTGACTCAGAGGAGGTGGCGGAAATTGCTCGTTACTATAACGCTGAGGTACCATTTTTGCGCCCGCCAGAGTATGCTAGCGACAAATCACCAGATATTGAGTGGATTGATTACACCCTGAGGCGTTTGAATAATCTTGGGCGAGAATTTGATTGCTTCAGCATCCTGCGACCAACCAGTCCTTGTCGCCAACCACAGACCATTCAACGAGCTTGGCAGGCGTTTTTGGCTCAAGCTAATCAAGTAGACTCCTTACGGGCAGTAGAGAAATGCCAGCAGCATCCTGGTAAAATGTGGGTACTCAAGGGCAGCCTGATGAAACCGTTGCTTGAGCAGAACACTTTGGCCACAAGGCCACGCTACGCGAATGAATTAGGCAATTCTCAGGTCAACCATAACCTCCAACCCCCCAACCTCCAACCCCCCAACCTCCAACCTACCCTACGGGAAGGCCAAAGGCCAACAACCAGCCATACCCCCTGGCATAGTACTCCGTATCAGGCCTTGCCAGAGGTCTATGTGCAAAATGCTAGCTTAGAAATTGCTTGGTCAAAAGTGGTACTGAAAGAGTATACAATTGCTGGAAAGGTGATTATGCCATTTATTACCCATGATCATGAGGGATTAGATATTAATGACTTGAAGGATTGGTGGTATCTGGACTATTTAATAGCACAAGGAGAAGCTCACTTACCTGTGGTTTCCCAGAAACCAATTTAGTCAAGGTAGGGAACAGGGAACAGGGAACAGGGAACAGGGAGTAGAGAAGAAATAAGAGGAAAGTTGTAAGTGGAAAAAAACTTGGTCAATCGTTACTATGAAAACAGATATATTGGTTAAAAAATTAGTTATAATCAATTTAGTTTTAATTAATTAAAATCATGAATTACGGCGGTTTGCATAACTATCAGGTACACAGAATTTTTCTCCACTCCCCCCCCCTCCGCACACTCCCGATTCCCGATTCCCGATTCCCGATTCCCGATTCCCGATTCCCTAAAACCAAAAACCAAAAACCTGACCAATAACCAACAACCCCAATCATCAATAACCAATAACCAATGACAAATCTATCTCTAGTCCCGTTTCGGGAGTTTGAACGCCTCAAGGATTTAGACATTACTCCCGAAACTCATACTGAGCTTTTTGCTACCTACTGTCGAATCAATACCTTATATATGATAAAACAGGCGGGTTCCGGGCATATTGGTAGTAGTTTTAGTAGTTTAGATATTGTTTGTTGGCTGTTTTTAAATGAATTACGGGTTAGGAAAACTAACTCTAATCAACCACGGGATATTTATTTTTCCTCTAAAGGTCACGATGTACCAGGTTTGTACTCGGTTTTGATTGGCCATGGTTTGCTGGAGTTTGAGCGTATCCATAGCTTGAGGCGGCTAGATGGACTTCCTGGTCATCCAGATATTTCTATTCCGTTCTTGGAAACCAATACCGGTTCCTTGGGAATGGGGGTTTCTAAGGCTAAGGGGATGATCCTAGCAAATCGCCTGATGGGTCGAGAGGGAAATGTTTATCTCTTAACTGGGGATGGGGAGTTGCAGGAGGGTCAGTTTTGGGAGTCTCTCCAACCAGCAGCAAATCTGGGACTCCATGAGATGACTGTGATTGTGGATCATAATAAAATCCAGTCCGATACTTGGGTGTCCCAAGTGAGTGACTTAGGGGACTTGGAACGGAAGTTTGCGGCCTATGGCTGGTATGTGGACCGCTGTGATGGCAATAATGTCAAGGCTTTAGGGAATGCGATCGCAAAATTGAAAGCAGTCACAAAAGGGCCCAAAATCCTGATTGCTGACACCATTAAGGGAAAAGGAATCTCCTTTATGGAACATACGGCCATCAAACCAGAAGACAACCCAGAAGACAACTTATATCGCTTCCATAGTGGCGCACCGGATCATGAAGCCTATACTAAGGGAGTGGCAGAACTAATTGCTGCTGCCAATACCCAGTTGGAACAAATTGGAGCATCCCCCTTAGCGGTAGACATGCTATCCTATGCCAAACCTGCTGTAGTTGATGGAGCGCAACGACTGGTTAGTGCCTATTCCAAAGCTTTGGTTGCCCAAGCAGAACGGAATCAAGACCTGGTGGTACTCGATGCGGATTTAATGCTCGATTGTGGGTTGATTCCCTTTAAAGACAAATTCCCGAAACGGTTCTTTGAGTGTGGCATTGCCGAACAAGATATGGTATCCCAGGCCGGGGGGATGGCACTGAAAGGGTTACTGCCCATTGTGCATTCCTTTGCTTGTTTCCTATCCACCCGACCCAATGAGCAAATCTATAATAATGCTACCGAACGGACTAAGATTATTTATGTTGGCTCCCTAGCTGGGTTGCTACCTGGTGGTCCTGGTCATTCTCACCAATCGGTAAGGGATATTTCTGCCCTAGGAGCAATACCCAATATGGTGATGATTGAACCAGCTAATGAAGCAGAAGTATCCCTAGCTCTAGACTACTGTTTGCATCGAACTATCAGTAGTTGCTATATCAGGCTAGTCTCTATCCCCTGTCAGATTCCCTATCAATTGCCAGAGGATTATCAGTTGGAGTTGGGTCAGGGGATTGCCTTAACTGAGGGGCAAGACGCTATTTTATTTGGTTACGGTCCCGTGCTGCTGCCACAAGCCTATCAAGCTGCCCAGTTATTGGCTCAGAATCACGGTATCACCCTAAAAGTAGTGAATTTGCCTTGGCTAAATTTTGTAGATTTAGACTGGTTGGAGCAAATCCTCCAAGGTTACTCCTGGGTGTTTACCCTGGATAACCATTATGTAATAGGAGGACAGGGAGATCGGATTGTAAGTGGTTTGGCAGAATTAGGATTGTCTGGGCAAATACAGGTAAGGCAATTTGGAGTATTTGATATTCCTAAATGCGGTCAAAATCAGGAAGTGCTTCGTGCTCATGGGCTAGATGCTGAAAGTTTAGCATTTGATATTAATAAAACTATGATGTAGCATTTTTAGTTAAGTTGTGAATATACTCCCTCAAGCAAAGGCAAGAGGCAAGAGGCAAGAGGCAAGAGGCAAGGTAAGCATTCAGCCATGAGCTTTTAGCTCACGCTACGGGAACAGCTTACTTAAAATAAACCTTGAACGGGAGAATTTAATAGTTCCAGATTAATCAGAATGGAAAGTATGAGGAAAAGCACATCTAAGCATATGCGCTACGCGCATATGCTGAAAACTGATAGCTGATAGCTGAAAACTGATATAGCGTTTCTAGGACTCATGAGGTACACATTATTTTTTCCCTCTTCCCTCTTCCCTCTTCCCTCTTCCCTGCTCCCTGCTCCCTGCTCCCTGCTCCCTAAAAACCCTAAAATGTACCTCACAAGTCGTAGAATTGCTATAGCTGATAGCTGATAGCTGATAGCTGATAGCTGATAGCTGATAGCTGATAGCTGATAGCTTACATAAATGTTATAATAATAACGGCAATTAACTAACAACTATTGCCTCAAGTTCTAGTACCATAGAAGTGTAATGACTACCGTTTTATTTTGGGACATTGACAGCACTTTATTAACCACAAAACGAGCCGGGATATTTGCCCTAGAAGAGGCGGCCAGTGAAGTAATTGGTGAAACGGTTTCACTGACAAATATAGAAACTGCAGGAATGACAGACCCAATAATTGTCGCTAATATTCTCAAGCAGTACGGTTTGTCCCCAGAACCAAAGTTGGTGGATCAACTGCTGAAATACTACGTTAACTATTTGCCTCAGAGTTTGCCCCGCCGAGAAGGATATGTCCTTGAAGGGGTAATTGAAATTCTAGATGCTTTGCATGATCGCACTGATGTGGTTTCGATGTTGCTGACAGGAAATATCGAAGCAGGAGCACAGGCAAAATTAACCTATTATGGCTTGGCTGATTACTTTAGTGGTGGTGGATTTTCCGATAAAACTGAAACTAGAGTTGATATTGCCCAACAGGCTTTAGCGATCGCATCTGAGAAGTATGGCGCGATTCCATCGGAAAAAACTTACGTCATTGGCGATACTCCCCATGACATTCACTGTGGCAAAGCCATTGGTGCTCGTGTGATTGCGGTTGCCTCTGGTAAATATGACCAGAAGTCCCTAGAGGAACATCAGCCCTGGTGGACTATACCATCCTTGCCATCATCAACAGTGTTTATGGAAAAGATTGGCTTGAAGGCTTAATTCTACATTCTCCCACTATCCCATCCCTGCTGATTGCAACGCCATCTCCATCAAAATCTGATGAGCCGATTCTTCTTTAACCCCTTGAGCTGGCCGTCGTTGGATATAGGTGCCATCAGGCTGTAAATCCCAAGCTTGACGGTTATCTGCTAACATAATTGCCAGGATTTCTTCCAAATCTTTAGTAATCTCTGGGTCTTCCACTGGTGTCACTGCTTCTACCCGTCGATCCAAATTACGACGCATCCAGTCCGCACTGCCAATATAGACTTCCTCTTGACCCTGATTTTGGAAGTAAAAAATCCGTGAGTGTTCTAAAAAACGACCCACGACACTCACCACACGGATATTTTCACTGACTCCTTTAAGACCAGGACGCAGACCACAAATTCCCCGCACAATCAAGTCAATTTTTACACCAGCTTGTGAGGCGTTGTAGAGGGCGGCAATAATCTTGGGGTCTAGTAGGGAATTCATTTTGGCAACAATACGACCTGTTGCCCCGTTGCGGCAATGTTCAATCTCCCGCTGAATCATTGCGATCATGCGATCGCGTAAACTAAATGGTGCGACCAACAACTTTCGATAAGACTTTTGCCGTGAGTAACCGGTCAAAGAATTAAACAAATCTGTCAAATCTGCTCCTAAATCATCACGGCAACTCAATAGTCCTAAATCAGTATAGAGTTTGGAAGTCTTAGGATTATAATTCCCTGTTCCAATGTGAACATACCGACGAATTTTATCTCCCTCCCGACGCACCACCAGCACAATTTTAGTGTGAGTTTTTAAACCCACCAAACCATAGACTACATGGACTCCAGCCTGTTCTAACTTCCTTGCCCAGACGATATTATTTTCTTCATCAAAACGAGCCTTTAGTTCTATGAGTACCGACACTTGGTCACCATTTTCTGCTGCTCTAATCAAGGCATCGATAATGGGTGAGTCACCAGATGTGCGATATAAGGTCATTTTGATGGCTAAGACATCTGGATCTTGAGCGGCCTGGGTAATAAAGCGCTCTACCGTTGCGCCAAAGGAATGATAAGGATGGTGTACCAGCACATCCCTACTGCGAATCACGCTGAAGATATCTTCCACATTCTCTTCCCCGATCGGAAAGCGCAGGCGTCGGGGCACCACTGGTTCCCACACAGGGTCTTTCAATTCTGGCCGTGGCAATGCCATCAACGACATCAAGTCACCCAGTGCCAACAGACCGTCGAATTCATAGACATCGGTTTCTTCAAGTTCCAGCTCTCGCATCAGGGTTTTCCTGACTAACTTGGAGGTGGTCACAGGAATTTCCATGCGCACGGCAGAACGTCCAAACCGTCGTTTCCGTAGTTCCTCTTCAATCGCTATCAGCAGGTCATCGGCCTCGTACTCCTCTACTGTCAAATCAGCATTGCGGGTAATACGGAAGGGATGACACTCCTGAATCTTCATCCCTGGAAACAGAGACTCTAAATTATGGGCAATGATTTGTTCGATAGGAACACCAGTCCAACTAGTCGTTTTTCCATTCTGTTGTTGCTGCAATTTTTCCGGGAGGGGAACAAAGCGCTTTAAGACCCTAGGAACTTTCACCCGAGCAAACAATTCTGCTCCCGTTTCCGGGTCTTTGACCACTACCGCCAGATTCAGGCTGAGATTGGACATGTAAGGAAAGGGATGGCTGGGGTCCACAGCCAGGGGAGTCAGAACTGGAAAAATTTGCTCGCAATAGTAGTTTTCCAGGTAATTCCGCTGTTTCTGGTTCAAGTCCACGTAGTCGAGAATGTAAATCCCTGCTTTGGCTAGCAGCGGTCGCAGTTCCTGCTCACAGTGTTGATGCTGTTGAGTTACCATCGGTAACAGCCGCACTCTGATGGCATCGAGTTGTTCACTGGGTGTGCGACCATCGGATGTCCGTTTACTAACTTGTGCTTCCACCTGTTGTTTCAAACCAGCCACCCGCACCATAAAGAATTCATCAAGGTTGGAGCTAAAGATGGCCATGAACTTCAGACGCTCTAACAGAGGCGTTCGGGGGTCCGTTGCTTCATGTAATACTCGGTTATTGAACTCCAACCAGCTCAGTTCTCGATTGAAGTAATAGTCAGGGTCACTCAGATTAAGCTCAATGGTGGTCTGTGCTGTGGTCTGTGCTGTGGTCTGTTCAAATTCAGGCGTATTATTTGTAAATTTAAAATGGATATTTTCAACTTCAGACTTATTCTTTTTAGCTTTACCCATCATCCTCAGAGTTAACCCACTTGATCAGGCTCTTTTATGGCAACGAGAGAATAGTCAGTGAGATTCTACCGTTAAACGAACCTCAAGGATTAAAAACTTCGTCTTCTCTACCTACCCACCACTGACCTAAATTCATCAAATCCTGGTGAATATCTTCTAGTTCTCTGATATAAGCTTCCGATGATAGGGTGGCGCGCCGCTCCTGAAGCTTCTTCAGGCGCAGTTGCACGAGTAACCAGGGTTTGGAGATGCCGTCAGTAGCTTCTATATATTGCGCTAACTCTTTACTATTCATCAATTTAACTTGAAATTTGTCTAATTTTTTAAATAAGGTAACACGTAATGTTAATAACTGTAAACTTATTTTAAATTAGAATAGTTATCTGGTATAAAAATTCGCGCAAGGGCAAAATGCAAAAGGCAAGAGGCAAGAGGCAAGAGGCAAGAGGCAAAAGTTCACGTGCATTAGCTTTTCGGCTTCTATCAATTTCCTAACTTTAATGCCTAGTGCTATATCTGGGGTTTACATCAGTTAACTTAGTGGGATGCTCCTTTGGAGCCGCTACGGGATTGACCTTGGCCTTTGGGCCACGCTACGCGAATGGTCACGCTTGTGGCCGTAGGCCAAACGCGAAAGCAAAACTCTATAAGATCTCCCCATCTCCCCATCTCCCCACACCTCCCACACTTCCCACACCTCCCACGATTCCCGACTCCCGACTCCCGACTCCCGATTCCCGACTCCCGATTCCCGACTCTCGATTCCCGATTCCATATCTTCAGATCTACTATCCATTTAGAACACAACTTGCTATAACTTACTATGGGTAGGGGGGGGATGGAATAGATTGGGCTAACTAAGTTAGTTAACTAACTTAGTCTAGTCGGTTGTCAAAAACCCTAATTAGCCATTGGCTATCCTGGGGCTATTCCTCCCTTACCGATATTTACCATGTGCTCTGACCACAAGCGAACTCTAAAAAATATGTTGAAAAAAGTTATTGCCCAGCTCAAAGACTGGTTCCCTGCTCCAGAAGTCCATGCCCACTGCGACGGACCTTGCGGGGTGTATGACCCAGCTGCTGCACGTATCACCGCTGAGGCAGTACTCTCCATGACCAAGAAGATCCTTGATCTTGAGCCACCTGCGAGTAATGATCAACCGGCATTAGCTGCTTACAACAATACCCTATCCCGGTTCATTGCTATTAAGGAAGAGCAGGCTCAGAAGACTAAAGAGGAAATACTGATCCTGTGGACAGACTATTTCAAGCCAGTACACTTGGAGCAGTTCCCAGACCTACACGATACCTTCTGGAAAGCTGCAAAGTTATGCTCTGCCTGCAAGGTGGAAGTTAGCCTTGAGCACGCCAATGAGCTACTTGATGCAGTAGAGAATATCCACAAGATTTTCTGGGCAACCAAGAATCGCGATATCGTCTGGTATAAGGCTAGCTAAACCTCAGAATGGTGAATTAAGAATGTAGAATGCAGAATGGTGAATTAAGAATGTAGAATGCAGAATTTAGAAGACAGAATGTAGAAGGCAGAATGGTGAAGGCAGAATGGTGAAGGCAGAATGGTGAAGGCAGAAAGCAGAATGTAAAATTCTTAATTCTTAATTCTTAATTCTTAATTCTTAATTCTTAATTCTTAATTCTTAATTCTTAATTCTACATTCTTAATTCTTAATTCTACATTCTTAATTCTTAATTCTTAATTCTACATTCTTAATTCAAATGCTTTTTACCAAAAACAGTATTCCTGAGCTAGCACTGTTGATATTGCGAAAACGGTTGCGCTTCCGAGTTACAGGAGTATCCATGACTCCCCTGCTCAAACCAGGAGAGGAAATCTTAATTGATCCGAGAGCTTATCGGCACATTCCGCCCAAAGTTGGTGACATTGTTGTTGCTAGACACCCTTACCAAAACCACTTGCGATTGGTGAAACGGGTAACTTTGGTGCTCGAAGATGGACGTTGTTTCCTGAAAGGAGACAACCGATTAGAAAGTACCGATAGCCGCTCTTTTGGTTTAGTGGATTCTCAACAAATTATTGGTAAAGTAACCAGTCGTTTTTTTTAGTCATTTTCTTTAACATCCCAAAGCTATCCCTTGGAATGCCTTTTTGGTTTTACCCACGCCACTCGCCCAAGAATTAGCAAGCCAATCGCTGAAGCAGAACCGACGAACAGATGAAGCGCCTGCTGTCCGGTAACAATCAGGGCAATACCAAAACCAACAGTGATCACATTTGAGAATAATGGGAATAGAAAAACTCGCCAGTCCCGCATAACTACGTACCAGTTATAGACAAAAATTATCGAAGGAACTAATTGCACCAACTGCATTAATTCTTTGCCCTCTTGAACACCATAAAGTAGGGGAACAGCAACCGTGCTGGCAACTAAGATCAAATCCAGAAAGCGGGATTTTTTCAGTCCTAGGGCAATCAAGCACATGCCAGCAGTAATGAAGGTATAGAATAACTGATTGAGATCAGAAACTTGGCTGACATAAATCCAGTCATCCCCGATGTGTTCAGCAATTTCGTAGGAGTTAGCGATCGCAAAACAAGCATAGCCACAGTAGATCAGTGGTAGCGATCGCAGCTTGACAACAGAAGTATAGAATTGACTCCGATAAGAAAAAATCCAGATGTTAACCGCAGCAACCAGATAGACCGATAGATGGGCGGCAATTATTGCCAATTTCAACAGCGTGGGCATTGATTAGAGTAGTGTGATATCGTCTCTAGGAGCATATCTATCATAGTAAGAATTCAGCTATCAGCAGTCAGCTATCAGCTAATGCGCTAGGGCGTGTTTTCAAAGTTTTCCGCAAGATTATGATCCCCCCCAGCCCCCCTTAAAAAAGGGGGGAGCCATACTCAAANTTGCCCTCTTGAACACCATAAAGTAGGGGAACAGCAACCGTGCTGGCAACTAAGATCAAATCCAGAAAGCGGGATTTTTTCAGTCCTAGGGCAATCAAGCACATGCCAGCAGTAATGAAGGTATAGAATAACTGATTGAGATCAGAAACTTGGCTGACATAAATCCAGTCATCCCCGATGTGTTCAGCAATTTCGTAGGAGTTAGCGATCGCAAAACAAGCATAGCCACAGTAGATCAGTGGTAGCGATCGCAGCTTGACAACAGAAGTATAGAATTGACTCCGATAAGAAAAAATCCAGATGTTAACCGCAGCAACCAGATAGACCGATAGATGGGCGGCAATTATTGCCAATTTCAACAGCGTGGGCATTGATTAGAGTAGTGTGATATCGTCTCTAGGAGCATATCTATCATAGTAAGAATTCAGCTATCAGCAGTCAGCTATCAGCTAATGCGCTAGGGCGTGTTTTCAAAGTTTTCCGCAAGATTATGATCCCCCCCAGCCCCCCTTAAAAAAGGGGGGAGCCATACTCGCTCGTCCCCCTTTTTTAAGGGGGATAATGGGGGATCTCCGAGGCAAGAAAACACTCCCTAGGCTCACGCTACTGAAGGTGTTTATGGGAGTAAAGTCCCAGCGCTGGTGGTGTGAATAATTCGATAGTAGAGTTCTAAAACTTCACTGACGGTGAGATAACGCATTAAGCCAGTCGGCGATAAAGTTCGGCATTTTTATGCAAAACGTATGCTGTAGCATCATTAAAAGATAGTTCTGACTGAGTTAAATATTGCTCAACACTCATCAACACTAACTCTTCTATAGAAACATTTAGGTTAGCTGCAATGTCTTGGAGTTGTTGCAAACGCTCATCCGGTATCGTAATCTGGATAGAACTCATAGCCATTAAAGCTTAATCGGGTATGGCAATTATAGCATTTATGGAGAGGTGGGCAACTAAACATCAGCAATAGTAGACAGTCGATGAGCAATCACTAAGCTAGTGCGTCCTTTAAAAAGCTGTTTAATAGACTCATAAAAAAAACGGGACGCTAATCCCGTAAAACCGATGGAGTCAAGCAACAATATCACACTATGATGATTAAAATGGTAATTTTGGTATTCTAATACCCCCTGGAAGTGTTGTTGGTATTGGGGGCTTTGGTTTTATACCAGGAATATCAATACCAATATCACGTAAAAGGTTAGCAACTTCAGATAGTCTTGCAGCGGCGCGAGCAAAATCACTATATCCAGAAAAAGCTACATCAAAGATACAACCTTCCATAAGCTCTGGTTCTACTTTTCTATCTGTACAGATTTTCCTAGCATCTCTCAATTCAGTGGAAGAAAGTTGCTCAAGGGAAAGATACTCATCAGGAAAGTTATTCAAGGTAAAGGTTTGAGTAGATTGACCAGAAGCGTAGTCGAATAAGGACTCTTCTTGACTGATACGCCAATCATTACCATAGTCTTTGGTCAATTTTTCAAGGTAACGGTTAACTGGAGTTTAGACTATGACAAAATAGCCCAGTCTTCTTTTTGGGCTGAGAGTTGAGTAAATTGACTCAAAATAAGTGTCTAAGTCTTCTTGTTTTTAGCTTTTTTGTCGTTACTTTTTCCTTTTTTAACTACTGGATAACGGGTTCGTTTGTTTCTTTTTTTACCAGTTTTCCATCCCGTTGATTTTCCACGGGGTTTGGGAGATTGTGCTGGAGTTCCAATCTCAACTAAAAGTCCTAACATCGACTGTGCAACTCTTCCAGGCGTTAGATTTGACTGGGGCTTTTGCCGGAGACGAAACCTTAGAATAGTGGAGCCTTACTGCAAGAGATTTAACCCTGATACCCATAGCCGATCAACTATAAAGGCTCCACTATTCTTACGGTAACTTCAAAGGAAGATGGTGTTCTTTCACTATATCCCTAGCTAACCATAGCTGCCAAGTCATTAATGGCATCAAATCACTCCATCTTTCACATTGCTGTGGTGTACTTAGGGAGGGTAATGTCCAATGTAATCTTTGTTTAATGAACCGATACCAATGGTCAACGGCAAAACGTCTTAAATATTTGTTCCATATCATTTCTAATGTCGGCCTTTTTTGACCAATGAAAACTAACCACAATGGTTTTTGTAAGATGCCTTGTTTATTGGGTTTAAGCCTCTCAACTAAAATCAACTCCCTTGACACAGATGAAGAGTTACGAAAGTGTAATTTTGACCACTTTCGGATTCTTATGAGACCTAATTTTGGGTCATTTACCTCGATAGTTTCCTTGGCTGACCACCAAGTATTTTCATCATTTAACTTAAATTTATCACCATGTTTTTTGGGTCGCCCTCGACCACTATACTTTCCTGGTAACCCATATAAGCAACAGTTTGAGCGAATTCTGATCAAGCAATCCGCTTCGATATCTTTTGTTGTGTTGACCCAAGAGGCATTGCCATATTCACTGTCTAATAGGGCTAAAATTGGTTGTTTTGAATTTTTTGCTACTTGTTTTAGTTGCCACGCTGCCTTACTAATTGGAGTTTCAAAACTTGTTATTCTCTCGTGTCTTAACGGCAGTGCCCAACTGCCTTTTTCTTCTGGTATCCATGCTATAGTACTATAACTATGTCCTGTCGTGACTTTTTTCTCTGCCGATGGCGAGTGATGGTAACCTCGGTCTTTCAATGTTGGGGAGTCTACTCTCGGACTCGATGTATGGTCAATTGCTACCATCAAATAGGATGATTCATCTGTATCTTTTCCTACTTATTCTAGATACCTCTTCATTAACTTTTGTCGTAATGGACGACAATCTTGTAATGATTCATAGGTAGAAGACCATTCTCTTCTAAATACTGGAGACAGAGAAAAGTCAGCCAAAGAATTGGCAGTTCTTGTAGTTAAAACTGCATCAATCAAATCCATTGTAGCATCGGATGCCCGACCCAGTAAATTATAACTATCAATTCTAAATTGTTGCAGTCTACTTATGCTAGTATTCATAAGTGAGGGAGTAACTTTATTGTTTTAGCTTTTCAATTTTCTCCCTTTTTACAATGGGTGTTTTTATGAATATTTGTAACGGATAAGGCTCCGATAGTCGTGACTCACTCCAGCCTCTGGCGATCAGGTGACCCAAAGAGTGAGCACGCTGTTGCTAAGCTCAGCGATCAGCGGAAGCTGGTGCCGTAGGCAATCACGTTTCTGAATTAGCGATCGCATTTCTGGATTAGTGATCGCGTTGGCCACGATTAGCGATCAGCGGAAGCTGGTGCGGTAGGCAATCGCAGTCTTGGGAAACCTCAGTTACTCTGAACTCCAGACTAAACTCTCAGCCCAAAAAGAAGACTGGGCTATTTTGTCATAGTCTAAACTCCAGATCTAAGCCTGACTTAAAATAGTTTTAACCAACTCAATAGCAGCATCTGGACTTGTTGCCAGAAATACATTCTCCTGGGACAGACTACAGAAAAACTCTTGACTCTCTCGATGGTCACTCAACAAAACAACCTTTTTCCAACTTTTGAGAGCCAGAGCAATTTCTGATGCTGTTCCTATGCCCATACCACAGGCAATCACCACATCACTGGAGAGTACATTAATCGTATTGCGAGCATTGCCCATATCCGTAACGATGGCAATATCCACCGCTTCAGACATGGCCCTAGTGTCCTTGGTGGGTAAGATACCAATCGTTAAGCCACCAACCATTTTGGCTCCCCGACTCGCAGCATCCATTACTCCCACATTTCTGCCACCGGTCAGCAGTACCCAGCCATTCTCAGCAATCAGTTGACCGAGACGATACGCACGATTAATGTCAGTAGCAGTGGCCTTGTCTCCAGGCCCCATTACCCCAACCACTATTTTTCTCATGGCTTATTTAACTCTCAGAGACTGTTAATAAAGTAACTCTTAAGATAGCTATCAGCGTGTCGCGTATCAGCTTACGGCGGTTTGCATAACTATCAAGTACACAGGATTTTCTCCTTCTTTCCTCTTCCGTTCGCGTAGCGTGGCCCACGGCCTCAGTCCCTGCTCCCTGCTCCGAAGCTCCCTGCTCCGAAGCTCCCTGCTCCCTAAAAACCCATAAATTTGTACCTAATTGAAGTGCAAACCGCTGTATGTGCTACAAATGGTGCTGCTTGAGGTGCTTTTCAATAAAATAAGCACCTCAAGCAGCATGAGCCTTAGGCTGACGGCTGACGGCTGACGGCTGAATGCTATAGTATGAAGCGTCTGTAAACCTTGTGTAAAACTTAGGTAAAGGTGTGCTTAATTGTCAATTAAATCACACAGACAATTGGAGTTATCTGCTAATAATTTTGTTTGCCAATAATTTCCTTAACAAAACTGAGTTATCAATAACTGATTAACCCATTTTTTAATAAAAATTAGCTATAATTCCTAGCGATATCTAATTTGTAGATTGAGAGGATAGCGTTTCCTAGTAAGGGTCAGATATAGTCAATTTTATTACCCCTCCCCATCTCCCCATCTCCCCATCTCCCCACACCTCCCACACCTCCCACACTTTCCTCTCTTTCCTCTCTTTCCCGACTCCCGACTCCCTACTCCCTACTCCCTACTCACTACTCCCTACTCCCAGATCAGCTGTTCTCTGTTGCCTTTGGAAATGTTCCATCGACTCAAACGATACTTTCTGATTAGTTCGCCATCCCCCAAACATCATCTGTTGCCCTCAATGGCAGAAGATACCCTGATCACTCCCCATCGACTCCATTATCCTCATTGGCATGGGACTAATGGTGATCTGCCCCCTGTTGCTTTAGTTAACTGGTTATCGACATCAGAAGCATCTAGAGAACAAAACAATAATCAAAATAATAATCAGCATTCGCGTAGCGGCTCTTTTGGAGCATCGCAACTAGGAACTATCCCCCTAGCAGGAGAACAGAAAACAGCGGAATCATGTATTAATCACGGGGATTACCTGTGGGCAAAAGGTCAACTAAATGAAGCAGTGACCCAGTATCACAAAGCGATTGAACTAGACCCTAAATCGAGTTTGGGTTACCAACGTCTAGGAGCAACTTTAAAGCAACAAGGTCAATTTGAACAAGCCAGTGCCTATTATCGCAAAGCGATTGAATTGGCTGGACTAGAAACCGTCAAGTTAGATCGGTCACAATCAAGAGAACAATCTATAGATCAATGTGTTCCTAGCTCTGGTGAGGGCGATTGTAAACAATATCAGTCAGGAGGTCTTTTGGAAGCAGTCACGGTTTATCTACAACAGGCGCAGACTTACTTGAACCAAAGACAATGGCAACAGGCGATCGCTGCCTGTGAGCGAGCCATTAAAATTGCCCCAGATACGGCTCAGGCTTACAAGATTTGGGGAAATGCGCTACAGTTTATGGGTCAGACTACTGAAGCTATGGGTCACTATGGCCAAGCTTTGGAAATTGAGCCGGATTTTGCCGAAGTTTATGCTAATCTCGGTAGCTTGTGTGCTGGTAAGCAGGATTGGGAAGATGCGATCGCCTATTATCAAAAGGCGATTAACCTAAAACCCGATTTGACTGGGGCTTATCGCAACTTAGCTAAAGTATGGACTGAGGTGGGAAACCAACAGGAAGTGCTTAAATGCTGTTATCATCAGCTGATGCTAGAGTTGGATAAATCTAAACCAGAGGACTACCTTAATCTAGGCAATCAGTTATTTAAGGAAGGTCTGGTAACAGAAGCGATCGCTTGTTACCGCCAGGTAATTGAGCGGAATCCCCAGTCGGTGGTAGCTTACCAAAACCTGGCAGAAGCATTGAATCGCCAGGGGAAATGGCAAGAGGCCAATGCTTGCTATCGTAAATTACTGCAATTTTATCGAACCGGTTCTCAGTTACCAGCTTCTCAGTTAACAGCTTCTCAGTTACCAGCTGATCAGATAAATGGTCAGTTAACTAGTCAGATCAATGGTCACACCCACAATCAAGCTAACGCCTCTGATGCCCTGAAACAGGCTATTGTTCCTGAATTGGTAGACAACCAGAAGCAGCAGCAGGTGTCAATTACTCCCCCTAAACGTTACAGAGGAGGGACGATAAAAGCGTCAACTGTTGCCATCGTGCCTAGCCCATCTCAAATTACCGTTAATCCCACCAATCCAACCGTAAAGCCTATCCCTACTGCTCCAGAACGATTAGACCGAGAGCAATTAAAGCCAGAGCAATTAAAGCCAGAGCAATTAGACCGAGACCAATTGGACAGAATTCGCGATCGCACACCACGACTCTGCGGCGGCAATCATCTCCAACTTCCTAACTCTAGAACGTCTCAGTCTAATCTAGACCTAGATCAAGAGCTTGAGTCGTTTATCAAGGCAGCTCAACAAAATCCAGATTCAGCTAAAGTCCAGGCAAATTTAGGTAGTGCTTATGCTCAGCGGCAGCAGTGGCAAGATGCGATCGCATGTTATCAAAAAGCGATCGCAATTAATCCCAGCTTTGCTGGAGCTTACCGTAACTTAGCAAAAGTTCTAACTCAAACCAATCAACCAGAAGCAGCAGCGGATTATTGGTATCAAGCTCTGACCTTAGAACCAAATACCGTATCGGCTGAAGAACACTTGAATTTGGGTAATACCTTAACTAACCAAGGGAAATTAGCCCAAGGGATAGCCTGTTATCGTCAGGCAATTCAATTGAAACCTAATTTGTCTGAAGCTTACCATCGACTAGGGGATTTGCTAAAAAAGCAAGGACAAGAGCAAGAGCTGCTAAGCCTTTATCAGCAAGCAGTTCAAAACAATCCCCAAGATGCTAAAGCTTACTTCTATTTAGGAAACCTGTTCACAGACCAAGAAGCATGGGAGCAAGCTTACCCTTGTTATCTCAAAGCCACTCAACTGCAACCGAATCTTGCACAAGCCCATCATAATTTGGCAGATACCTTAGTTAAGCAGCAACGGTGGGAAGAAGCAGTAACAGCTTACCGTCGAGCCATTGAGATACAGCCAGAATTTTCCTGGTCTTATAACAACATGGGCGATGCTTTGCTTAAGTTAGAACGGTGGCAAGACGCAGCCAATGCCTTCCGAAAAGCCATTGAACTCAAGCCAGATTTCCCCTGGTCTTATCAAAATTTAGGTGATGCTCTACAAGCCTTGGAGCAGTGGGATGAAGCAATTATTGCCTATCGCCGTGGGATTGAGGTGAAATCCGATTGGCCATGGTCTTACTATAACTTGGGACAAGCATTAGCAAAAACCGGACAGTGGCTTGATGCGATCGCAGCCTATCGTAAAGCTATCGAACTTGACCCGAATTTTGCTAACGCCTATAGCCATCTCGGTGAAGCCTTAGCCAGAATTGGCGAGTGGGATGAAGCAATTATCTGTTACGAACAAGCCATTGATATTGACCCCAGTCTTCATGTTTCCGTCTACCAGAATTTAGGGGAAGCCTTAGAACGAAAAGGATATAGCAATTCAGAGCTTAGGACAAAAGACGATAACTCTAGGTTGCTCCCTGGACATAGCAATTCAGAGCTTAGGACAAAAGACGATAACTCTAGGTTGCTCCCTGGACATAGCAATCCAGAGCTTAGGACAAAAGACGATATCTCTAAGTGGCCTCACGTTTTCATTGAACCCTATCATCCCCCCCAAACTCTCCCCGATGGCAGCCCCTGGCCAAAGATATCGATTGTTACCCCTTCGCTGAATCAAGGTGAGTTTATCGAAGAAACTATATTATCAGTGATTCATCAGCACTATCCCAATGTCGAACATATCCTAATTGATGGGGGCTCTACTGATGAAACCATGACCATTGTTAATCAATATCGAGACTACCTTACCTATGTGGTTAGTGAACCCGATAGTGGTCAAAGTGAAGCCTTGAACAAAGGATTTGCGATCGCATCTGGGGAAATCTTGACTTGGCTTAATAGTGATGACCGATTAGCGCCAGGAGCATTATATAGGGTAGCCCTAGGGTTTTATACCAGTGGTGCTGATGTGGTAGCCGGTGTCTGTCAACTGTTTAAGGATGGCGTAGCCCTAGAGCAACACTTGACATCCTGTGCTAATGGACTGATATGCCTTGAAGAAATCTTAGATGTAGAAAGGAATTGGCTAACAGGGAAATTCTTTTATCAGCCAGAAGTTATGTTTACCCGCACCATTTGGGAAAAGTGTGGTGCATCAGTAGATCAATCCCTATTCTACAGTATGGATTACGAGTTGTGGGCGCGATTTGCTGCTAAGGGAGCCACCTTACAAGTAATTGGTTATCCCGTAGCTCAATACCGTATCCATGAAAACCAAAAGACTAGCACTAAAGATAAGTATGAGCCGGAATTACTATCAGTATCAGAGGCTCTACGGACTAAATTTAACTGTCCTAAGTCTGAAGCGACAGAACAGCCTGGGCAACGCCACAGCCTCCGCATTGTGTGCTTCAACGATACCGGATTTCTGGGAGGGGCTGGGATTGCTCACCAACGCATTGCCAAATCCTTAGCCTTAGCAGGACATCAAGTAATTCCCGTTGCAGGCACATTAGACTGGTCATTGACTCCCGTAGACTGCACAGCAGAAGAGGTTTATCAATTAATTGCTAGTCTCAATCCGGATTTAGTCGTAGTGGGAAATATCCATAATATGACCAATCCCTTGGACATTTTGGAAATACTTACCACTCATTTCCCCACCATCTTTGTGATGCACGACCAGTGGTTACTTACCGGACGCTGTGCTTATGTAGGGGATTGTGAGAATTATACCACCCTATGTGATCACGAATGTCCCACTAGCCATGAGTACCCGAGCTTAGGATCAGAGAAAATAGCCGATGCTTTTCATAAAAAACATCGGCTTTTAGGGAGCTATAAAACTGTGTTAGTGCTAGGAGATAGTCACTGGACCACTAATTGGGCTCGTTATGCCTTTGACTATCACCAGCCTCGACGGAATTTCCAAGAATGCGAAAGTAAATTTCAGAGCATTTACTATGGCATCGATTTAGATATCTTTAGGCCCTTAGACCAGGCTGAATGTCGGAGCCAGCTAAATTTACCTCTCGATAAATTTATTATACTCACTGGTAGTCAATCTGTAAACGATCAGCGCAAAGGATTTAAGTATTTACTCAAAGCCCTAGACATCGCCAATCTCGATAATATCCTACTGGTGAGTTTTGGTCATGGCTCTGCGATCGCAGAAAACCTTAATGTTTGGAGTACAGGATATATTTACCACCCCTCTATTCTAGCATGTTACTACAGCGCTGCCGATGTATTTATTGGGCCATCCCTTCAAGAAGCATTTGGTCAAACCTTTATAGAAGCAGCAGCCTGTGGCACACCAGCCATTGGCTATGGAGTAGGTGGTGTCAAAGAAGCCATCTTGAATCGAGTGTCAGGACGAGTAGTGACCCAAAAAACCCCAGAAGCCTTAGCTAAGGTAATCAAAGAATTGTACTATGACCCCGACAAATTAGACCTGTTGGGGAAAACCGCAGCTATGTATATTGCCAACCACTTCTCCTTACAGTCGAGCTATCACAGTTTTATGGTGGCCTTAGACCAAAGCGGTTGGGTCGATCAGATCCAAATTCCCAGGGCAAGTAAATTTTTAGTAGACTCTCCCAAACTTACTCAACCCCTAGCGATTAAAAGCGGCATTCCCAAAAACAACAGTAGTATTATCTCTGGGGTTGGTATTCAAGGTTATACCCGTCAGGGTTTTGGAGCATTAGAACAACCCTTGCCAGAAATTGGTCTTTTTCGTCCCAGCCAGTGGTTACTGTGGCCAGAGGGAGAGTTTGCCATCATTGCCGATAATCCCAGGAAAGGTCAGCTAGTCATTGCCTGCCGTAACGTCTCCCAGGGTCAGTTCCTTGAAGTTTGGCAACAGGGTAAGTTACTATTGCGGGTGGCAGTGCATCACTCTGGGATCGATCAAGTTAATGTATTTACCCTACCGATTTCGTTACTTGAAGGCTTCAATTTATTTTCCCTGAAGACCGAGACCTATCATGTTGATCAGTCCAATCGTCATTTAGGGGTACTGATTGAGAGAATTACATTTACAGAGCAACTCGATTGGGAACCGTTGCGGGAACGCAATCAATTATCCATCCTCATGGATGACCATCTCAATGGTATCGGTTGGTTATCACCTGATACATTAAATGGCACACCAGTTCGCTGGATGGAGAAGGTAGGTAGTGTGATTATTGACGGTATTAATACTATCAAGCCGTTGCAAGTGCGAGTTTCAGGAATGATGGCGGTGGAGAAACGGTTTATTAGCGATATGCTAGTTAAGGTAAATGGCAACGCTATTGATGGAGAGGTTCAAGAACAATCTGATAAATCTTGGGTGTTTGAAGGAATTATTCCCTCTGGCCGCGTAACCTTAAACGCTCCATTTGTGCTATCGATCGAATCACCAGGGGTAGGTAAGTTATCATCTATTGATTCGAGATTAGCTAGCCTATTAGTGAAGTCGGTTACCATTGGACCAGCTGAAGGCTAATGGCATAATCGAGTAATAGAATAAAACTATCTCTAGGAATAAAAATATCTATAGCAGTTCTCAAAACCGATTTGAGAACTGCTATCTAGTAGCTTTAGATCAATGGAAAAAATTATATATACACGAGACAATCAGAAAGTTTATCTTGAGGTACCTCCCCCTGGTGATCTTCCTAGTTTCTTCGTCTTCGCGCTCCACAAATCAGGGAGTGTGATGCAGGACAAAATTATTGAAGATATCGGTTTTACCCTAAAAATACCACTGATTAGTGTTGCCAAAACTTCCTTTAATCAAGGGGTAGAAGAAAGTGCCTTTGGTAAGGATATATGTGACCTTTTTGTCAAAACTGGATATGGCTTTTATGGCTCTCGATATCTCCCTGCCTATCTTAATGATTTCGATTTGAGTGGTTTCAAAAAAATATTACTGATTCGCGATCCCAGGGATATTGTAGTATCCCATTATTTTTCCATGAAGAACAGTCATGTTATTCCCCCAGGTAAGATAGGTGATACCCTTTCAAAAAATCGCCAGCGACTACAAGAGATGGATATAGACCAGTATGCGATTCAACAAGCACCTATATTTCGCAAAATAATTCAAAGGTACAGCAAGATTGAAGATCAGTTATTCAAACTGTTTAGGTATGAAGATATCGTTTTCAAGAAGCGTCAGTGGGTTGCAGATATTATTAGCTTTTTGGAATTAGAGCTTGAGGATAGCAAAATAGAGCAAATAGCTAAAAAACACGATATTTTTCCAACTAAAGAAAATCCCGCTTCACACATCCGTAAAGTCACCCCAGGAGATTATAAAGAAAAGTTGCAAACCGCCACTATTGGTCAGCTTAATGAATGTTTTAAAGCTATTTTGATCAAGTATGGATATGAGAATTAAGGTGGTCTGTCAGAAGGCAGAATTAAGAATGGTCAAGGCCAAATTAAGAATGGTTAAGGTAGAATTCTAAATTCTTAATTCTTAATTCTACATTCTTAAAATTTGTTTAAGGTTTTTCCCACTCCCTATCGGGTAAATCTCACGGTCTTTATGCAAAGCCCCAGTGGGTGAAACCCCCTTTTGCCGCTGGCAAAAATTCCCGGTAAAATTCCCACACTTCCCACCCGCCGCAGATTTCCTTTCTTTCCTCTTGACAAGTGTTTTTCCTTTAATCTATGTAACCGGAGGTTACTTGAGCTCCTACTAGAAACAAGCTGGGGCAGTAACTTCTGTAGGGGTACAGAAAAAATAGTTACGAGGTGCTTAACCTTTCGGTTAATTACTTGCCAAGCAAATCATTACGATAAGGAAAGAAAATTTAATGATGCAAAAACTACGCAATGCGCTATTGGCATTAGTTATTGCCATAGCTCTGACTTGGATGCCTTCCTTTACGGTAGCTTCTGCACAGGCTGCTGAATATATTCCTGGACTCCAGTTTTCAATCCAGCCCGGAACAGGGGATTTTGTTCAATTCCAAAGCGGTCCGATATCGTCGCCGAAGCAGAAAGTTAATGTTTTTTATGACTCCCTCAGGTTAGCTTCGCCTGCAAATCGAAGTTGTCCTAAGTTTGATGATTTAACTACTGTAACAGGCCACGTGATGTCTGATAACAGCGGCGATGTTACTAACTTCCGCCTTAATTCCCTTAGCCGCTCTGCAGTGAGTTACGTCAAGGTTGGAGTGTTTACTACCCCTGAGTGCTATTACGGTAGTGAAGAGATCCAGATCTGGTTCAGTGGCATCGACGACTATGGCAATATTTGTTACGATAGTGATTTCGGCCAAAATTACTCTTTTCCAGTGACTTGCAAATAATAAGTTGTTGAGTCTGGAGCAAATTCTCAGCAGTGAAGTAACTTAGCCTTTGCTACTGGAATTCTCCCCAAGGAAGCAACTGAAAAAGCGATGCAGCGCGCGCTGCATTGCTTTTTCAATAAGGTTGTTAAAGGTTCAATGTTTTTTGTTACTCCCGATTCCCGATTCCCGATTCCCGATTCCCGATTCCCGATTCCCGATTCCCGATTCCCTACTCCCTACTCCCTACTCCCTACTCCCTACTCCCTTAGGATAGGCTCTAGCTTTTAATTTTTGCATCCATCCCTTGACAGTTGGTTGCTTAAAAATACTATCAATCACCTCTTTCATATCTTCAGCAACTGGACTAGACTGTTTCTCAATAGTATTACCTTGCCCAAAATAGCGACAGGTTGCTTCTGGCAACCACAGGGCTCGGCTTCCTCTCAAAAATACTAGATTTATTATTACTTCTACTATCGCAGCCTCTTGATTTAATTCCCTATTGAAGCCTCCTACTAGGTCTAAACGACTGCGACGAAACATAATATTACTTTGACGCAACGGTTGCCACAGTTTCTCTAACTTCCAGATGTGTAAGTCTTCTAAATCCGGTAAGTCTTGCCATGGCGTTACCTGGGTGATCTTGTCTCCCTCAACCAGTTGCCACCCACTCAATAGTAAATCTAGGGTAGAGGATTCCCGGTCAAATGCTGCTACTTGTTTCTCTAGGGCATCTGGTAGTAAAACACTGTCACTATCGAGAAAAGTGACAAATTCTCCTTGAGCCATCTCAAGACCGCGATCGCACAACGCCCCCCATTTGCGATTGGCCGTAGGCCACGCTACGCGAACGCATCCCCCTTTAATAACAATTCCCCCCTTACTAAGGTTCCTACTTCCTGTTCCCCCCTTATTAAGGGGGGCTAGGGGGGATCCCTGCCTACTCCCTACTCCCTGCTGCCTACTCCCTACTCCCTGCTGCCTACTCCCTGCTCCCTGCTCCCTACTCCCTACTCCCTTATTACCAGCCCCATCCACCACAATAATTTCATAGTCGGAATAGTTTTGAGCGAGCACACTCTCCACTGCTCGGTTAACTATCGCGCTATTGTTTTGAACAAATATAGACCTCTTGCCAAAGTAGTTTTTTGATACTGTTTCCCTGAATTCTTGTCCACTGTTCCCTGTTCCCTGTTCCCTGTTCCCTGTTCCCTGCTGTTCCCTGTTCCCAACGTCTGAAAGACGTCTAATAATAATCACACTAACTCGTGGTGAATAGTTATTACGCCAGGGTTTTAGCTGCCAGGTGCTGTCCGCAATCGTGCCTTGTCCTTGGACATTGCCAATGGTTTTATTCTGTTGCGCTTCCTTACCCATATGAGCCTCATTTTTGCCCCCGATCAGATGACCGTAACTATGATTTTGATGCACTGCCATCACCACTTCGCTGGCATCGACTATGGGATAACCCTTCATAGCCGCAGTAGTGACCATCCAGGTATCCCAATATCCCCGTCCTACCGCAAACTTAGGAATAGTAGGAAATAAATTTTTAGGAAAGATAAAGTAATCCTTAGCATCATGAGCCCCTAAACAACCGGTCTGATCGACCTGTTGACACAGGCTTTCTTCCCAGGTGGGGGACTGAAATTCTATGGGCTTGGACAAGTCAAGATTCCAGCGTCGTCCAGTGATTAAAAATGTGTCTAGGTGTTGGCAGACCTGTTCAATGGCTTGGGTAAAATCCTTCAGTAAAAGAATATCAGCGTTGATGTAAGTGATGATATCGTGAATTGCTTGCTCCTGGACTTGGGCAAACACACTATCGAGTAGAGGAGTGCCATCGGTATTGCACTCGATATCAGGAACATGATTAAGTCCTAAGTCCTGAGCAATCGCAGCTGTACCAATTTCATCACCAAATAAAATGATTTCTGGCTTGGGTTTGAGCAAAGTCCAGCTGGTAATAGCGTTGTGCTGGATGATACCAATGTTACCTAGAAAAGGCTTAGGTATGGTGAAAATGCTGATGCCTAGGGTTGATCGAATATCTGGCTTGATATACAACGGTTGCGCCATTTTGCTGATTGCTAATGGTTGATATTGATGGTATGGTTATAGAGTTTGTATATGAGTTGTAAACACACTTGTTGCCGAAAAAGCCATGCATGCAAGAGCCAAAAGGCAACAGGGTAAAGAGCTCCGAAGTTTTATTGTCTAAGAAAAAAAGACCTCAAAGGTTTATATATCCAATACAAACGCTATTTTAGATAAGAAAATAGAATCGGTTAGGTATAAGCGATTAGCTATAATAAAGTTTTGGCGAAATCCCTAAGATCCCACAATCAATTCGATGAGAAACTGCTAGAACGAATACAATTATTTAACCATCGTTAAATAATTGTATAAAAAAACAGTATTAGGATGCGCTCCCAACTAGAACTAGCTATGGTTGAAACTTCTGTAAGTATTGCAAATCAATTGAGACAGCAAGGACAACAGAGTGAAGCAATTGCAGCATACCAGGAAGCAATTGAGTTACAGCCAGATAATCCAGGAATTTATCACCTTTTGGGACAATCTCAGGCTCAGCAGGGGGATTTAGAAGGTGCGATCGCAAGCTACCAAAAATCAATTGCCCTCAATCCCCAACAGTCGTTTTGGGTCTACAAACATCTCGGGGATGCTCTGAGAGCCCAAGGAAAACTGGATGAGGCGATGGTGGCTTACCAGAATGGGATGCAGTTCGAGCCAGACCATCCGGATTTTTATCACAATTTAGGACAAGCTCAAGCACTACAGGGAAATTTAGACGATGCGATCGCATCCTACCAAAATGCGATCGCACTCAATCCTAGCCATCCGTTTTGGATCTACAAAAATCTTGGGGATGCTCTGAGGCAAACCAATCGAGTTGATCAAGCAGTTTGCGCTTACCAGGAAGCAAGTCAGTGTGACCCAGAAAATGGCAAAGTAGTATATCCTAACTTGGCACAATGTCAGCAGCAACAGGGAAATTTAGACGATGCCATCGCCTCTTACCAAAATGCGATCGCACTCAATCAAGACCAGCCAGCTTGGGTTTACCAAAATCTCGGGGATAGTCTGAGCTTGCAAACTCGATGGTATGAAGCCATTACCGCTTACCGTAGCGCTATAGCCATTAACCCCACCATCAATGGGGTTAAAGAGAGCTTAGCCGATGCTCTGCGAGAAACCAAACAATTGGATCAAGCGATCGCAGCCTATCGCGATGCTATTGACACCAATCCCGACCGGTTTGAGTCTCACCATTGGCTAGGGGATTTATATCGAGAAAACAAGAATTGGGAGCAAGCCGCAGCAGCTTACCAATCCGCCATAGCACTCAATTCCTACAATGCTTGGACTCACCATAATTTAGGCTTAGCCTTAGCCCAACAAGGGAAGCTAGAAGAAGCCGTAGCTGCTTATCAAGAAGCCATAGCCCTATCCCCTAACCAGTTCTTTGAGTTTTACCAAAAATTAGGGGAAGCTCTCACCCAACTCCAGCACTGGGAGGAAGCAGTTATCGCTTATAGTCGTGCCATTGACCTCAGTCCAGAAAATCCTGATTTATACTACCCCTTGCGCAAAGCATTGGAAGCATTGGGACAGTGGCAAGAACCAGACTATGAACCGCCATCAGAAGACCCTTGGCTAGCGGCTCACCAATGGGCAGATAGTTTGCGAGAACAGGGAAAAATAGCGGAAGCGATCGCAGCCTATCGCTATGCTCTCGATATCAATCCCAACTGTTGTGAGTCTTACCATTGGTTAGGGGATTTACTCTTAACACAACAGAATTGGGATGAAGCAGCAATAGCTTACCAGCGAGCTATAGAACTCAATCCTTACAATCCCTGGTCTCACCATAATTTAGGGCTAGCCTTAACTGAACACGGCAAGTTAGACGAAGCAGTAGCTGCCTTAAACCAAGCCATAGGCCTATCCCCCAACCAGTACTTTGAATTTTACCAAAACTTAGGAAATGCCCTCAGCAAACTCCACCGTTGGGATGAATCCCTTACCGCCTATGGCAGTGCTATTGAATTAAATCCAGGCCATCCTCAGTTACACAGTAGTTTAGGAAGTGTATTGGTTCAATTGGGAAAGTCCGATCAGGCGGTAGCGTCTTACCGTCGCTCTATACAGTTAAAGCCAGATGACCCCGAGATACACGAAAAATTAGGAAATGTGCTTCGAGAAAGAGTCCAAGTAGATTTAGATCAAGCAATCAGCTGTTATCGTCGAGCCATTCGGACTAATCCAGATAATCTCGATAATTATCACAAGGCATTAGGGATACAATCCAACGATCCTGAACTGTATCTACAGTTAGGCAATACATTAGTTAAACAAAATCAGTTAGACCAAGCCATTATTTTCTACCAAATCGCCCTCGAGATCCAACCCGAAAATTATGAAGTAAACGCTCAGTTGACCAGGGTTTTGGAAAAACAAGGCAAGGTAGGGAGTAGGGAGTAGGGAGTAGGGAGTAGGGAGTAGGGAATAGGGAATAGGGAATAGGGAATAGGC
>NZ_MKZS01000001.1:6248056-6259160 GCF_001942495.1 Moorena bouillonii PNG | reverse complement strand
GTAGGGAGTAGGGAGTAGGGAGTAGGGAGTAGGGAATAGGGAATAGGGAATAGGGAATAGGGAACAGGCAAGAGGCAAGAGGCAAGAGGCATACATGCTAAAGTTTGAAGGCAAGAAGTGTGTTTACAACCCAGATAAAAACCCTATAGCGTTTCTCGTAGCTATGAGGTACACATTATTTTTTCCCTCTTCCCTCACTTCCCCTCCTGGGAGGGGTTAGGGGTGGGTTACTCTTACCTCTTCCCTGCTCCCTGCTCCGAAGTCCCTGCTCCCTAAAACCCAGAAATTTGTACCTCACAAGTCGTAGAATTGCTATATATCATAACTACTCTAGAAGAGCCCAGGATTTTTTCCCATATCCGCTACTCCCTACTCCCTTTTCCCTACTCCCTACTCCCTACTCCCTTTTCCCGATTCCCGATTCCCTATTACCTGTTCCCTTTAAAACCTAACTATGGCAATCAAATTTTGGAATGGTATTGCATTAATTGCAGATGATACCTACAGGACTCAATTAATCCCAAAAGTAGGACGCTTAGATCACGATCAATCACTGCTGAGGGGGATTTTACCCCATATACCAAGGGGTGGTGTTGCCATAGATGTTGGTGCCAACATTGGCGATCACACCATTGCTTACTTGAATAAAGTTGGCCTAACTGGTCGAGTGTTAGCATTTGAACCCCTGCCAGAAGCTTATGAATGTCTCACGTTAAATGTACCAGGGGCAGAATCCTATAACTATGCCCTTTCAGACCAAGAAGAAACCCTGAATTTGGTGATTCGACCGAATACAGGAGAGAGTTTTTGCTCCTATTCAGAGAACTCACAAACCATTCGAGCTGTTCCATTAGATTCCTTTGAGTTTAGCCAGCTAGACTTGATCAAGTTTGATGTAGAAGGTTGGGAGTTGAAAGCCCTCAAAGGAGCGGAAGAGACTATCTATCAACATCAACCTCGGATGGTGATTGAGATTAACGAGAAAGTATTTAAACGAACCCTCGGGAATCGACAAGAGATTTACGATTTTCTGAAGCGACATGATTACGATTTACAACCAATACAACCAAAGACCAGCCTCAACACTGAGAGAATTGATGTACTGGCAGTACCAGCAAAAGCACAATACTTCTGTGGCTTCCAGCATAAATTAGGGGAAGCTTACACAGCAAATAATCAGCTTGATCAAGCTATCATCGCTTACCGTCGTGCGATTGGGCTTAATCCCACCATATCTTCCTCTCATCACAACTTGGGGGATGTCTTAGAGAAACAAGGTCATCTGGAATCTGCGATCGCATTTTACCGTAAAGCCATTGAACTGAAGCCTGATCACCATCAGTATCATATCACCTTAGCCAAAGCCCTAGCCCGAAAAGGCATGGCAGCTGAAGCAGTAACTGAGTATCGCTTAGGGATGTCCCTTAACCCTAACTTCCAGTGGTCAGAAGATAATTTTGGCGAAGCTTTATTAGAAGGTCTGTATAAACACCATAGTAAAAACCATAGTAAAGGTTTCCAAGGCAACCCTAGTCAAAAAAATGACACAAGCCACGACTGTGGTGTCATTTTTTTAGCCATTGGTGAAAAATTTAAACAAGAATTTCTTAATGCTTATAAATTTTTCAATAAATCCAATCCTACCATCCCCATCTCCCTATTTACTGATTGCGCCATGGGGGAGTTAGATGGTTGTACAGTCTATCCCTTAAACGAAAATAAAAATCCTCATAAACTCAAAGTAGACATCTTGAAAAATAGCCCTTATCAAAAAACTCTATTTCTTGATACAGACACCTTAGTCGTTGCTGATATTTCCGAGATATTTTCCTTACTAGATGACTGTGATTTATGTATAGCCAGAGAACCTAATGTTGACTATAGTAAACACCCCTATAAATTTATTGGATATAAATCCCATAAATACATTAATACAGGAGTATTCGCTTTTAAAAAATGCGAATTCATTACTAAAATGATTGATGGCTGGATTACTATGATTTCCCAACGAAATGACTCAGATATGAGAGCCGGACATTTTGCTGACCAGTACTATTTCAACCAGTTATTACAATCGGGTTTCTTTGAGCAAGAAGGAGGCAAAGTAAAGGTCATAGACAACAATATTTACAATGTCAGACCACAGCCTCTGCCTCACCTGATCAAAGATGGCTTATTTAATCAAGCGAAGATAATTCATCTACGACTCTCTGCTTTTGTCCCATCATTAGTTTCTCTTAAAAAGAAATAGGGAGTAGGGAATCGGGAATCGGGAATCGGGAGTCGGGAGTCGGGAGTCGGGAGTCGGGTGGGGAGTGCATAATAAAGTTGGGTAGGGTGCGTTAGGGGGGCATTCATGTTTCGCCTCGTAGTCAGGGTTAGGTTGCTACCCGTAACGCACCACTGCTGAATCAAACAACTGTATCGCTTTTTTCAGATTGTCTTGCTTATAACTACGGATTCTGTGACTATAGGAAGACCAAGGTTGTTTTGAGAGTTTTTTTGAGTCATTGCCCAAGCCATGGGTAAGTCTTGTTTGGTGCGAACGGACGAAGCTTGTTGGAATGCTTCAATAGCAAGTTCTACATTTTTAGCCCTGTCCCCACGGATTCTGTCACTGTAGACTTCGCCCAGGTTGGTTTGAATCCCTGCCCAATGGTAGGGGAAGTCTGATTGAGTGTAAACTGACAAGGCTAGTTGGTATCGGGCAATCGCAAGTTCTAGATTCTCAGCCCTGTGGTGGCGGATTCTGTTTCTGTAGGCTTCCCCTAGGTTGGTTTGAGTCATTGCCCAATAGATAGGGAAATCTGATTTGGTGTAAACTGACAATGCTCGTTGGTAATGGGCAATGGCAAGTTCTAGATTCTCAGCCTTGTCCCCACGGATTCTGTTTCTGTAGGCTTCCCCCAGGTTAGTTTGAATCCCTGCCCAACTTTCCCGCTTACTCTCACGGGTAAAGACCTTTAGCACCTGTTTGTAACCAGCAATGGCGATTTCGATGTTATTGGCTTTATTGCCTAGGGGAAACTGCTGGATCAGGTGGCTGAATTCCCAAATAACTCTAGCGATGTATTCTGCTTCAGCTTCTGAGAGTTTAGGACTTGCCCAGGTTTCCAGGATATCGATCAACTTATCATCAAGTTTGTCTAGGTTGGCTGCCAGGAGTGGGTAGATCACTTTGGGGTCGCTATCGCTGTTGTCAGTTGCCAGCAATACCTCTGTCAAAAATTCCAGATAGTCTTGGGATGAGGGATTAGCTGAGGTAGGGGTTTCTGAGATTCCCAGCATGTCTAAAAGCTCACTCCTCAGACCCAGTAAAACCTCAGCGCTGTTTTGCTTGCCCTCTGTTGTCAGTTGTTCTGCTACTTGTGCCATTACCTGCAATAACTCTGAATCCAGTGACTCACGGTTGCTCTCAAGAATTTGGAATTCTTCACCGCTGGGACAAGTTAGCACTTGTTCGATCAGCTTCAGGTATGCTTGTAGTCTTTGTTTGTCCATTTTTCCTGGTTTTTTCCGGTGCATCTGAGCTTTGGCAACAATATGACCATTGAAGGCTAAAACACAACTCCCGTTCCCTGAACGGATTGATAAATTCTGATCTAAGCTGACAATTTTCCCGTCTAACGCACCCTACGAGATTGAATATAGAGCTGTTTTGGAGGCGATCGCTCTTCAATTTACATCACTCATTACCCCAATATTTGCACCCATAATTTTAGCAATTTGCTTCAGAATACGCAAGACATCATATAACTGATTCCTACGAGGTAGCAGCAGATAAAAAAGATTAGATAAATCATATTGGGGAACACCTTCGGTCAACATTTTAACAAACAAAAACTCATCCCCGCTACCAATCATACCATAGACAGGACGTTCAGGATTAGGATTTGCCATCATATAAGTCATTAGTTGAGGTAAAGCTACTGAAAAAGCAATAGTAGATTTAGATTCAACCAAGAGAACCCAAAGTTGTTGTGCAATAACTAAAGTATCAATTCGACCTCGTAAAATTTCATCCTTGTCTTCTACTTCCACTTCAACAGTCGTTTCAGTAGTGACATAGAAAGGTTCATCATATAAACCTGCCAAAGTAAGTAAAGGTCCAATTAGTAATTGATTAATCACACCTTCTGGGAGAGGACTTCGTTCTCTATGACGTAAAAATCGTCTTTGAATTTGGTCTAGGTTCTCTTGTTCTTGAGCAGTTAGTTGAGGTAAATCCTGTTGCCATTCCTGAAAGAAAAGGTCATTATCTGTAGGAGATAAATTAAACCTTTGCTTCAAGTCAGCTAAGGTAGCGATCGTTTTGGAAATGGGGTAATTTTGAATCATTATTCACTCTTCATCCAACTCAAAATCTACTCTTTCATACAAATTTGGAAACGAAATTTCAAAATCAGCTGAAGCCAATTTTAAAACTGATTCTCCCCCTTGATAATCATTGAAAAGCCATTGCCCATCCTCTTGCTTAAAATATTGAGCCACATAAAAACGATATTGATCGATTAAAATATATTCCTGAAATTCAGGGATAGAACGATAATATATGAATTTATCCGTCCAGTCGTAATCCCGCGTCGATTTAGAAAGGACTTCCACAATGAGTGAAGGATTGGTTACGTTTGTCTTACCCATTCCTTCATAGATTGGTTTTCCTTTAATTACCATTACGTCAGGATAGGTATAGAGGCGATATTGCGCTATGCACAAGCGGACATCATTGATATAGATATAATATTCTTGCTCCTTAATTGTCAAAGGAAATTTGCGACAGAAATTGAGCGCAATTTGATTGTGATTTGTCGTGCCTCCTGTCATGAGGATGATTTCTCCATCTCGATATTCATGTTTATCTATCGCTTCCTCCTCTAATGTCAAGTATTCTTCAGGCGTGTAGTACCGTTTTTCTGTTTGAATCACCATATTAATGTTCCTGATGCTGCGATCGTTGTTCAGTTGCCATTACTCTTTAGGATAGGTGTATCTTGCAAACTCCGCTCAGTATAGCGCTACGCGCAAGGGCTTTAGGCAAAAGCCATGCATGCTAAAGTTGACTACAACAGCTTTTGCTGCTTGTATCCATGTCAAACACCTTAATGTGTAGTGCTATATTTGATCCTGTAGTTCAGTTGGTAGGGTGCGTTAGGCAGTAAGGATTTTCCGATTCTATTCTAGCTTGGTGCCCTGCGACGGATTGATAAATTCTGAGCTACGCTGACCCAATTTGTTGGGATAAGCAATACTACCCACCTGACTTCCTTTCCCTTCAGGATAGAGATAATCACTCTCTACCACCCATTGCTTTTCAATCTGGTTATCCTTGTTACTGCGTGTCACTAACCAAGGATTAGGAACAGGTGGAAAAACTGTTTTAGTCTGCTTATTGTCATCAGTAACTTGAATTCCCTTGGTCAAAGCATCTGGCAACGCCCAATGTAAATGAATTCCCGCTTTCAGATACAAATTCTGATTTTGAAAAGGTTGAGAAACAATCTCTTCACTAATATTGGCAATATTATGATTTACGTCTCGCTTACCATCAAAATAAGGAAGGCGGCTAAAATCTGTCATCGCCTCTACTACAACGCGATCGCTTTCCAGATACAGAGCGTCTAAGTGGACAGCAACCATTAAAGCGGTAATTTTTCCAGCCAAAATTACCTCCTCTCCCAGAATATCAACAATCGGTTTCAGCCAAATTTGACAGGTAATTTCACTAGGATTTTCTCTGACACCTTTAAGTGTGCTTCAGTTTCCCAGAAATGATTAATTCTGCAACAAAATTTTACATGAAAGGGTATTGACAGGGTAATATAACTGGTATCTACCTTTGTGTAGCAAGGGATACAGCATATTAATAAAAAAAAAGATCGGTCAAGTTTTGGTTAACCCCAATGCTTGACCGAATTCTATTGTGTAAACGTCAACAAGTACAGCTTAACTGCATTCAAATCTGAATAACTACTGATCAACTAATACATTCGTCAGTGGTCAGTGGTCAGCCATTGGCTGATAGCTGTTCGCTTAGCGTGCGCGTAGCCCATAAGCTGATAGCTTAAAAATAAGCTCCACAATTCCTAGTCACCAGGGCGTCAAACCCTGGCAAAACCCTATCCTAGTCTACGTATAAATATCGAATCAAGGTGGTCATAACCTCACCGGGGTTTTCGGTAGGCTCGATAGCTTTTATAGGAACTGCCCACCGACAGTAACTTAATTATAAAATAGTACTTAATTGTCTACATTTTTAATAAAATTAATCCTCAGGTCGGCAGTGCATAATACCAATTTAAAACCTGACAATCTCGAAGGTAAGCACTGCCCACCCTACGCCAGCAGCGCGATCATGCTCTTGCTAGCATGCCTATTGCCTATTACCTATTACCTATTGCCTATTGCCTATTGCCTTAGCCAACTACGCCATCCCAAACTTATAATTGCCATACTTAATGTCATACCAAAATAAATTAGCGACTCTGTCTATAGACTCCTGATTATAATAATTAGTGTAATCATTATGTTTGTCTTGCTCTATCTTCGGACAATTCAGCTTCAGTCCTAGCAGAGACTCCAATAAAGTTACGTCTGATTCTAGAGTTTCAAAACGGATAACATAATCCACAAGAAACGTGTTATCCTCATCAAGTGCCGAGTAAGACAGTGAGTAAGCCGACAAATCAGTTAAGTGCTTACCTGCCTTGATATCCCATGATTTTCCTTTAGTGATCCACTCGGTAAAAGGCATTTTTTTGTTAGGATTGTACTGTTGTTTCTCCCAAAAGTAGAAGCCATTGTGATCAGGATTTCCAAAGGAGTACACAGAGACAAGCATATCCCAGGGGTTTCTAACAGAAGTGAATTTGAAGTAGCTATTCCAATCCCAACCCATGCGTTCAAAATGCTGTTGAACCATAGATGCTGGCACATGGGGATGGTTGTATCGCGGTTTATCTGTACTAACAATATCACTGTAAGGATCTAGTGCTTGTCTAATCGTAGTATCACCAGACCTGGGCTTGCCAATGAATACGAATTTATGCTTGTGTGATAGTCTCATTTTATAGCAGTTATTAATTGGATGAGGGAAAAAGTCCTGGGTTTTAGGGAGTAGGGAGTAGGGAGTAGGGAGTAGGGAGTAGGGAGTAGGGAGTAGGGAGTAGGGAGTAGGGAGTAGGGAGTAGGGAGTAGGGAGTAGGGAGTAGGAGTAATAAATTTGACTGTATCTTATAGGTCTTATCAACACTATATTTTATAGTTCAACACTCAAAAATTAGCACTGATAACTGAGCACTGAGCACTCAAAAATTATCTAGCGTTTCCTAGTAAGCGTGAGGTACATCTAAATTTTATTCCCTGTTCCCTGTTCCCTGTTCCCTGCTCCCTGCTCCCGATTCCCGATTCCCGATTCCCGATTCCCGATTCCCGATTCCCGATTCCCGATTCCCTATTCCCTAGTTTAAAAAGAATACTTTCCGTAGTTGATATCATACTCAAACATCTCGGATACTATTGCTTTGGACTCACTATCATAATACTGGCTGTAGTGGTCATGCTTGCTAGTATTTATCTTCAAAGAATCTAGCTTTAGTCCTAGCTTTGAAGCGACAAAAGCTAAGTCTTCCTCTAAGTGTTCAACACGAATAACATAATCGACGAGGAAATTATTTTGATCATCAAAAACATAGTAAGGAAGAGTATAGCTATACAAATCATCAATAAATTTTTGCTGCTTCAAGTCCCAAGATTTGCCAGTCTTAATCCACTCCTTGAATGGCATCCTGGTGTTTGGGTTATAGGGGTATTTTTCGACAATGTCTTCCGATACACGGATTGCTCTTGCTGTTTCCCACCAATAAATACCTCGGTGATCTGGCTTGGCATAGAAGTACAGAGAAACCAGCATATCCCAAGGATTTCGGATACTAATAAACTTGAAGTAGCTGTTCCAGTTCCAACCCATACGCTCAAAATGCTGCTTTAACAGAGATGCTGGCACATGGTGATGGTAATGTCGCTTCTTATCGGTACTGGAAATATCGGTGTAAGGATCCAATGCCTTGCGAATACTAGTACTAGCACACTTAGGTTTGCTGAGGAATACAAACTTATGCTTGTGGGATATTCTCATGATAACTGTTGATAGATTTCCGATTTAACAATTGATTTTAAGAAATAATCGTTGCTCAGCTTTTCTTTAATCGGGTGCTGCTTCAGGTAGTGGTAGGTTTCCTCAATTAAAGCAAAATCCTCAGCTTTGGCCGCTGCTTCTTGTCTAGACTGGAAGTAAAGGGGATAGTCTTCACCCAAATACTCTTTTACAGCTGGCAGCGGATTGACTAAAACCGGGGTATTTCTAACGATGCACTCAATGATCGCGTTATTGGCACTGGTGTCATACAACTCCAAATAAGCAATATTCTTTGACAAGACCTCATCATACTCATCATTGGGCAAATAATCAACTATCTGCACATAACTGTAATTGGGCTGTAAATTAAATACTTGTTTTTCAGTGTGTAACATTTCCCCAGCATAGGGTTTACGTAACACCACCTTTTTGTAATTTTTTACCGGTAAATAGTAGATAGAGTGCATCTTCCGCAACCAAATCCCAATTTGGATAATAGTTGGCTCAGGATTTGCCAAAAACTTATCCATGGAAAACGTAACATCTGGGGTTTCTGTAGGATGGATAACGCTAACAATCGGCACATCTAGCTGCTTTTGGAGCCATCGACGAGAGTCTTCAGACAAACAAAATAGACCTTGACAATACTTAATACTCTCTTGCCACAACTGACTTTCAAATATTCTCTGAGGTGACAGGTGTTCTTGAAACCATTTAGGAGCATAGGGAGGACAATGGATGAATCCAATCCAAGGCTCTGTATAAGCCGTTGGGCTGTTGTTACAATCTCCAGGATCCGATCCCCAGGCGAATTTCTTTTCTATGAAGCCATCCACCAAAATTCCAGCATCATTGTGTAAGGCTTTCAAGCTATTCATCGCATAAGACCATCCAGAGCGATGCTCCCCATAATGATACTGTAAAGCAGAGGCAAGATTGAGTTTTTTCGGATAATCCCCAGAGTCTTCAAACCCTGAATCCTGCTCTTCAGTTTGGGAGACATCAAGGCTTCCATTACCATTGGATTTCTCAGTTAGCGGTACATAATACTCCTGTAAAATTTTTTTCTCAAAATCAACCGTTGATTCAAACCGCCTGTTATAGGATTGAGGGTCTTCTAGGTAAATTCCTAAAGGTTCCCTCAAGAGCATGAATTTAGACCCGTTAGTTGAACAACGTAACCAAAATTCCCAATCAGCACTCGCGCCATACTCAATTTCATCGAAATAGCCATTTTTTTCATGGACACTCTTCCGCCATACCGGCATACAATGGGGAAGATTTTGGGAGCCGATCTTACCTTTTTCCTCCCCTTCAGCCCACCACTTTTCTTGAAAAAAGTCTTCGGTTCCAAAATACTCCGGAAATCCCACATACCAGACAGCATGAGCTGTATTATTATCCCAGGTTTCATTGGGTTGCATCGTAACTTTCAGAGGAGCGCAAACCACGTCCACATCAGGATGCTCATCCAAGGCTCTCATATGTTCTTCGATATGTCTGGGAGCTCTGCGGTCATCCAGATTAGCGTTGGTAATATAGTGACCACGGGCTAGTCGAATGCTCATGTTCCAAACTTCATACAGCCCTGGGTCTTCATCCAATTTTATATAGATAATATTGGGATACCTGGTCATATACTTTTTAATCACAGGCTCTTCATTTCCCGGAGAATTGGGATTAACCAATAGTAATTCACATTCAGCAAAAACAGTCTGCTGGGTAATATCCTTGAGGAAGTGTTCAATATACTTATCCCCTTTAAAGACTGATGTGATGATGGATACTTTTGGTTTCCATTTATAGGTACTAAATGGTCGATTAAGCAGAGTAGAGCGTATTAGATTTTGCCATTCCGGTAGGTTACTGACTCCATAAGAATTGAATGGAGAACCATGAGCAGCTGAAAATGTTGTAAACTGCTCTATCCAATCAGAAATCGTTTCTGTTGCCTGGTAAGGGGTAATGCTTAAAGAGTTTTTTAACTCCTCAGCCATAGTGGTAAAATTACCAGCATGATAAGAGCTCCAGGCTGACCAGACCAAAGAATTATAATCGTGATTTTTAGTATTGGTATGGCTATAGACCGGATTCTGAGCATCAGGTAATCTGGGTTTATATATAATCGGTTGTTTACTGTTTTGATAAATTGTCAAGAATTGCTGAACGATATAGTTATCGATGTGACCAATTAAGTCATAATCAACAAAGTTGATATCAGCTTTTTCTTGATAATAATGATACCGAGCTGGAGCAAATATTTTGGTAAAATTAAGGGCTGATTTTTGCCAGATTTCGTAGCTATAGTTGGTGGAGTGCTTGACATGATAAGCAACGGGAGAAACTAAGTCTTTTATGGTTAACCCTTGTTGCCAAGCAATCACTGGTACCCAGAAATCCCAAAAGGGAATACCAAGACAAAAGTCAGAGGATGGGAATTTTTCCAGCAGTTCTTTTTCAAAAAAGAACACATCAACCCCAACATCGTAAATCTCACCGTTGATTGATTCAGCAGTATCAACATCGACTCGTGAAGCGAGCAGGATAGAGTTTTGAGTTTGCTCTCGAATAAATTCTGTAAAATCCTGCTCAGCTTTTAAGATAATATCTGCGTTAACAATTCCACAGATTTGGCTACCGTACTCACGCAAATAGGATAAGAGGTCATCAATGTAAACATAAGGCTTACCATAATGCTCTCGTCCATCCCGAAATACTCTGTGAAATTTAATGTCTTGATATAAAGGCTGGAGTTTCTCAATCTCTTCTAGAATATTTAATGAAACAACCTCAAATCCTAGATTAAGCCAACTATTAATAGCTGCTTGTTGCTTATTAATATTTCCTGGTGCAATACTGGTTACGATGACAAGGGTTTCAGTTGTCATTAGTCATTGGTCCTTGAGGAAAGGGAACAGGGAGTAGGGAGTAGGGAGTAGGGAGTAGGGAGTAGGGAGTAGGGAGTAGGGA
>NZ_MKZS01000001.1:6061870-6247956 GCF_001942495.1 Moorena bouillonii PNG | reverse complement strand
GCTTCTACATCCTAGTCTCTATCACCGTTTCGACTACTTTTGCCTAATGGATAGCAAATTTGGGGGACCCACGGGGGCTTGACCAAAACCAGATGATCCCGCATTCATTCCTTAATTCAGCAACGCCGGATTGATTGCGCCTAGCTATTAGGCGATGGACGCGCGTCCCGCTTTCAGCGATCGCGTATTCCAATGGGATTAAAGCGTTGTTCACCCTTCCCAAACTTCTTCCATGACCATGACAAAACCAGGCAGTACTGATTCATCCCCCTTCACTGTAGCTGGATTGTCCAACTGCTCCACTTCTACCCCAGGACGGTAAATATATACTTGACGACTATTTGGCTCAATCAACCACCCCAACAGAGCGCCATTTGACCTGTACTCTTCCATCTTTTCCTTAAGACTCTTCACCCTATCACTGGGAGAGCGCAACTCAATCACAAAATCTGGGCACAGAGGAATAAACTTTTTCCTTTGTTGAGGCGTTAGGGCTTCCCACCTGTCTTTTTTGACCCAAGAAGCATCAGGGGAACGTTCTGCACCATTGGGCAGCTTAAAGCCACCAGAAGAATCAAATACCTTGCCTAGCTTTGTTTGGCGATTCCACAACTGTAGCTGAAAATTAATGTTAGAATTTTTTTGAGATGTTTCACCTCCTGTGGGGGGCATAACAATTATTTTTCCGTCTAATGTGCGCTCAATTCGTAAATCTCGATTAATCTGACAAAACTCAAAAAATTGATCATCATCCATAGCCCATGCTGGGGGCATCCTCAACACAATGGGATTGGTTTCAACAGGTGTGGTTGCTACTTTCATGGCGATCTCTACTTCCCGCACAAAAGAGTTTATTCTATTCTAGTTAACAAAAATACCCAGTTTTTAACCTAAAAACCCAACTAAGCTGCACGTCACTCCGCACCATTGGAGATTTTAGCACCTCCGTTCCGTTCGGAAACTTGAGTAATTTAACGGTAATGGTAGCAGCAACTACTCCTATTTACCGTAGAGGTAGAAATCTTACTTGTCCTTCCCACTCTCCCTCAAGGCTGCACTCAGCAATCAAGATAATTTCCTCTATCGCTAGCCCGATTGGGACACGACGACTCACCTCAAACAACCCAGGCATAGATAATCCTGCTTGGATACGTTCGTATGCGAAAGTTATCATCGTAGCAACATCATGAGTTAAAACCATTCGTCCTTCTTGAGCAGCCCATGCTAAAACAGTTGGATCATCTGCTCCTGATAAGTCCACATCTTGAACACGCACAATATCAATATCTGGACTTTGGCGAAGAAGACCTCGGACAATTTGGTTATTAAAATTTTCATCTGCCAGGAATCGAGCCATTTGGGATTACCTGGATTGATTGCGTCTAGCTAGTAAGCGATCGCGTATTCCAATGGGATTAAAGCGTTGTTCAGCCTCCTGCTGAATTGCATCTGTCTGACGTTTACGTTCTACCAGATAGGTATGAACCTCATCTTGATGTCTGAGATAGTAACCGATAACCAAGTAGATATCTGGTAGTTGTAGCGATGGATATTGCTCTGCTATTTCCTCTGGCGTGCATCCCTCAAGAAAAGCAGTCACAACAGTGTCTAGGGTGACGCGAGTTTTGGCAACTCGTACAACACCATAGCCATCTGTCTCTATTGGTGCGGGTTCAATGGCAATTGCTAGAGTCATGACGTTATCAGGTTTCTATTTGATATGGTAGCAAACGCCTAGTCAGGATGAGGAATAGGCGTTGCTGAATCAGCAAGGTCAGATTAATCAACTCTAACCATTTCACGGGATTTTTCTTTCTTATTCACCTCAGAGGGTTTCGGCTTCTGACCCCTAAAGTCTCCTAATAATCCCATCAATGCTGGAACTACTGTAGGTGTCAGTAATGTAGACAAAGCTAATCCCCCAGTTAAGGTAATCCCTAATCCTTGATATAATTCAGCTCCTTTCCCTGGTATTACTGCTAACGGTAACATTCCCAGTACTGTAGTTCCAGCAGACATGAATATTGGTCGTAAGCGATCGCATACAGCTCTATACAAGGATGTATCGTAATCTATTCCTTCTCGCTGTAATTGCAAGGCTCGGTCTACTAAAAGGATGGCATTATTCACCACAACTCCAGTCAGAATCACAAATCCCAACCCAGTAATCATATCCAGCGGTACTACTACACCAGGAATTCTGTTCACTATCACCAAACTCAACAAAGCTCCGGTTAATCCTATCGGTACGGTTGCCATAATTACGATGGGATAGAGAAAAGAACGGTAGAGTGCTACTAGCAGCAGATAGGTAATCAGTAAAGACAGAATAAAGATTGACCCCAACTGAACTAATGTTTCTGATAGCAAATCTGCTGAACCAGCTAACTCGACACGATAGCCAGCAGGTAGATTTTTCCGGAAGGGTTTGAGAATTTGCTGCTCTGTTTGTTGAACTAGTTTTCCTAAGGGAGCAGAGCGCTCGACACTAACGGTTAGGGTAATAGAACGCTGTAAATCCACTCGGTCAATGCGATCGGGTCCGGTGGTATCTACTACTTCAGCGACATCAGCCAATTGTACTTGCTGACCATTGGGAGTATAGATCACTAACTGACGCAACTGCTCTGGGGTTTTGACAACGGTATGTTGTAATTCAACGGTCACATCCAGTTCCCGTTTACCATCCACGAATTCTGAGGCTCTAATCCCACCGAGAGCAGCTTCAACCATTCTCCCTAAGTCAGCTTCTGACAAGCCCACTTCTGCCAGTCGCACTCGATTGGGAATTACTTGTAATTCTGGCGCACCAGTAACAAAACTTGAACGAGCATTGCGCACACCATCCAGTTGGCGCAATTGCTTAATAAGATCCTGACCCCACTGGTTTAATTGATCCAGGTCTTGTCCTACCACACGCACGGTATAGGATTTGCCTGGATTACGAAAAATGGCAGTGCGCCTAGCAACCACAAAGCGATAACCAGGGAAATTGGACTTTACCTTTCCCATCCGATTCACCATGTCATCGAGATTCCTACCAGTAGCTAAGTCTGGCTTGAGATAGACTAAAATCATTTTCCGTCGCGAGCTTGCTATTACCAAGGTTCGGTCAATTTCCGGCTGCTGTGCCAAGAACTTTCTGGCCGGTTGGGATAGCCGTAGGAATTCTGGAATACTGGTGCCTGGAAAGGGTTCCGTTAACCACATAATTAAATTACGGTTCCCTTCTGGTAGGTAATCCATGGGGGGAAGTAACCTAACACTGACAAAGAGCAATACTACAGGAATCAACAACACAGCCAAACGCCTTCCGATCCGTTTGCCACCAAGAGACCAACGCACGGTTTTTAATAACAATCTCTCTAGCTTGCCTTGCCATACTCTAAATACTGCTGAAGTTTTAGCTACAGCTAGCACCAGGACATTTTGGATTTTTGCTCCTCTATTTCGCTGCTTTGGGCGCAATGGTTTTGGGTCTAAACCTTGGGTGCCGACATCCCCCATCCCCTGCAAAATCTGTTGCGCCTCCCCTTGATTAAGAAACAGTCCCGATAGCATCGGCACTAGGGTCAGAGCTGCAAACAGGGAAAACAATACCGATGTCGATAGAGCAATACCAATATCAAAGAACAGCTGTCCTGCTTCCCCTGTGACTAAAACAATGGGAGCAAATACTGCTACCGTAGTCAGAGTAGAGGCTAGCATGGCTGACCACACTTCTTGAGTGCCGTCAATAGCAGCTCGGAGCGGATTTTTTCCCCGTTGCATGTGGGTGAAGATATTTTCTAGCACCACAATCGCATTATCCACGACCATTCCGACCGCAAATGCTAATCCTGCCAGACTGATCACATTCAGAGAGCGACCCAGCAAGGCTAAGACAATAAAGACGGTAATAATAGTAGCCGGAATAGTCAGGGCAATTACTGCTACGGTGCGCAATGACCCCAGAAACAACAGCAACACTAGGGATGCTAGTATTGCACCTATGATCAAATTTTGCTGCACTAAGGCAATAGATTGGTTAATATAGCCATTCTCGTCGTAGTTAATTAAGAACTGGACAGCTTCCCCTTGCTGTTCCAGTTGGGCTTCCATTTCCTTGAGTACGGCTCTGACTCCCTTAGATATCTCTGGGACATTGCCACCAATTCGTCTTTCGATACCAATGCCAGCCGTTGGTTGGTCATTTGCTACAAGAACTGTACTTTGAAGCTTGCGACCAATTTTGACATCAGCTACATCGCCCAAGTAGACAATTCCTGATTGGTCTCGGCGCAACACAAACCCTTCCAACTCCTTCACATCCTCAGAGCGACTGACGGTGCGGACTCGGTATTCCCGTCTTCCCACTACCATCGGTCCACCGCGAATATTGCGGTTATTAGTGCGCAAAGTATTGACGACATTAGACAGGGTTAGATTGCGGTCAGCTAAGGCTTTCGGGTCTACAATCACCTCCACTTCCCGTTCCCGTCCCCCAGGAGTAATAATCTGACCCACTCCTTCCACTTGCCGTAACTTGGGTACAATCACATCTTGAATCAAGTCACGGTAATGGTCTGGGTCAGAATCATAGCCTTCTTTGGGCATTAGGACAATCCACATCATGGGACGGCTAACACCACTGACCACTTCAGCAGAGGGGTCTCCCGCTTCTGGGGGTAGAGACGACACTCGTTGTAATTTGCTCAAGACATCTACTAAGCGAGCATCAATATCTGTTCCCCAATTGAATTCGAGAGAAATCCGACTGCGTCCAGAGCGAGAGCTACTGGTAATTTCTTTAACTCCTGTGACTTCTTCGAGCTGTTCTTCGATCGGTCTAGTAATCAGGTCTTCTACTTCAGTCGGTCCTGCTCCAGCGTAGGAGGTGCTAATGGTAATTTCTGGAGTATCACCTCCTGGTCGAAGTTCTAGGGGAAGCTGGAATAGGGCTAAGATGCCACATAGGGCTAGGAGGCAGAACAGAACAAATGTTCCGTGTCGCCACCGGACAGCTGTTTCGATAAGTTTCATCAAATTTCACCGAAGTTGGCAACTTAGGAACTAAAGAATTTAGAATGCGCGAATTTAGAATGCGGGAATCGGGAATCGGGAATCGGGAATCGGGAATTTAGAATTGGGAATTTAGAATCGGTAAGGATTCTAGAGACTAATACAGCACGGCGGAAATCAATATAGTTTTCAAAAATAGCAAAACTCTTATATATTAAACCTTTAATCAGTAAATATGTAATATTTTTGAATTTTGAATTTTGAATTTTGAATTCCGCACAGCGGTACTATTTTTTAAGGTTTGGAAGAGGTGTGATAATTAGGAATTAAGGATTAGTAATGTTAACTGGTGAACCATCTTTTAAACCTTCACCCCCTGACACAACTAGGGGTTGATTGGCTTGTAATTGTTGATTAGTGATCAGGAGTTTTTCCCCCATATCCACTAAGATTTCTACGGTAAACTCTTGTGCTTTGTCTTGGGAAATGGTATAGATTAGGGATTGGTTTTTTCGTTTAATGATGGCATCACGGGGGATCACAAAACTGGGATCTACATCAATGGGTAAATCTAAGGTAGCTTGAATTCCCATTCCAGCTAATAAGTCTTTTGGGGGATTGTTGAGATTTACCCTTACTAGTTGTCGCCGTGAGTTGGCATTGGCTGTAGGCATAACGCTGGTAATCTCTGCTCGTTGCTGCCAGTTAGGTAAACTTCGCGGTGCAGTTAATTCCACATACATCCCTGGTTTGACCTGATTAGTAAACTTTTCTGGTACTTCTAGAAAGATATCGAATTGAGCATTATTGACCAAGGTAATGATGGCATCGCCACCTTCAACATAGTTGCCAGTGCCAACCTGGCGGGATTGCACAACCCCGGTTGTAGGGGCTTTAATCGTGGCTCGTTCTGATGCTAGTTGAGCTTGGTCAACCGCTGCCTGAGCTGCTGCTACTACCCCTTTCTGGGCATCAATTTCTTCCTGGGTTGGTCCGACTTGGGCTTCAGCTAACAAAGCTGCAATGCGCAACCGCTCACTGGTGGTGGCATCAAGGGTACTTCTGGCTTCAGCAATCTCTTGCTGGGTTTTAGTTTGTTCTGCACTTAGGGCAGCTTCAGCCCGTAAGCGATCACTGGTGGCTGCATCAGCTGCTTTTTCGGCTTCCACTTTTGCTCGTTCAGAGAGAGCTCCTTCCAGAGTTAGGGCTTCAATGCGTTTTAGGTTATCCTTTGCTTCTTGTTCCCGAGCTTGAGCCGCATCTAGTTCTGCTTGCCGTTGGGCAATTAAATTGGGTTGGACGGCTATCATACCATCAAGGTTGTCCTTTGCTTCTTGTTCCCGAGCTTGAGCAGTATCCAGTTCTGCTTGCCGTTGGGCAAGAATTTCTGGACGGGTTCCCACTTGTAATCGAGCCAGATTACTTTTTTCCTGAGCAAGCCTTGCCTTAGCTTGGGCGAGGGCTAACTGTTGGTCAGCACCATCAAGAATAGCAATGGTCATTCCTGGTGTAACGCGATCGCCTTCTCGGACTTTGACTTGTTGTATCACACCATCGATCTGAGATTTAATCGTGATTTTTTCACTTGCCTCTACTTCACCCAGTAACTGGATCCGTTTAACTCCTTTACCTAAGGTCAGGGGAATAGTTTCTACCGGTCGCGGCGGTGTCTGTTTGGTTTTCGTCTGGGCTACAGGGGTTTCTGGTACTGTCGAGATTTGCAACAAAGCTAGACCTCCTACTAAAAAGAGGACTGTCAGTAGCCATGCAGAGGATTTGCCTTTGGTTTCTTCCTGGTTTTGGGAATTTGACTCTGGCTGATAGTGATTAGACACTTGGGGATTTACAGGTTCCATGGTGATGCCCTGACAAAAAGATGTCAAAAAGATGTTTATAGGATAACTTTGGTCAATCCTACTGCTGGCCTGATTAAGTCGATCAGAGCAGTTGACTTAGATAGGAATTACTCTAGATTTACAAATTTTAATAAAAATTTAATGGTTATGGCATCAAAGTTCTTATATCCTTAGGAGAGAAAAATTCAATCAATGAGTGCACCGCTACTTTGTGTCGAAAACTTGCAGGTGGCCTATCCTAGCAGCCAATCCCTTGAAAAACCCACCTGGGCAGTAGATGATGTTTCCTTCGTGCTAGATTCAGGAGAGCGACTGGGATTAGTGGGTGAGTCAGGCTGCGGTAAGTCTACTCTCGGACGGGCTATCATGCAGTTGTTACCGCAACGGTCCCGAGTAACAGGACAGGTTAGGTTCGCTGGAAAGTCTGTCTTTGAGTTAACTCCTGCACAGCTGCGGCAGTTTCGGGGAGAAGCAGTAGCGCTAGTGTTTCAGGACCCGATGACTCGCCTTGATCCTTTGATGAGTATAGGGGAACACTGCCTAGAAACCCTCAAAGCTCACCAACCCCAGTTATCAGGACGTGAGAGTAAAGCAAAAGTACTAGAAACTCTAGATGCGGTGAAAATTCCCGCTAATCGCTTCTCTCAATATCCCCATGAATTTAGTGGGGGGATGCGGCAACGGGTTGCGATCGCATTAGCGTTGTTGCTCAATCCCAAGCTAATTGTAGCAGATGAACCCACCACCAGCTTGGATGTTACGGTAGAGGCACAGATATTAGAAGAATTAACAATGGCTTGTCGAGAACGGGACATGGCACTGTTACTGATTTCTCACGATTTGGCCATGATTGGGGAATATTGCGATCGCATTGCGGTCATGTATGGTGGCAAAATGGTGGAAACTGGGCCAGTGCAACAGATTCTGTGGCAACCTAACCATGACTATACGCGATCGCTCTTAGAAGCAGCTCTACATCTTCAGGCAGTTAAAGACCACACTGACACTAATGACACTGACACTAATGACCCTGAGGGGAATTCCAGCTCTGGGATTCCTACCCCTTTACTAAGGGTTACTAATCTCAAGCAATATTATACCTTAGAAAGCAATTTTATTCAGCAACTGGTATCTCAAGAAAAAAACGTTATCAAAGCTGTGGATAACGTCAGCTTTGATTTATATCCTGGGGAAATTTTGGGACTAGTAGGAGAATCCGGTTGTGGCAAAAGTACTTTATCTCGCACTATCTTACAATTAGTTCGTCCTACCGCTGGAACCGTTGAGTTTGAAGGCACAAATTTAGCTACACTCAATCGACATTCCCTACAAGAGATTCGTCGTAAAATCCAAATGGTATTTCAGGACCCCCATGCTTGTCTTAATCCTTTAATGACTGTGGGAGAAAGTATTGCCGATCCGTTATTTATTCATAAATTAGCGGCTAATTCAACAGCAGCTAAAAACCAGGTCAATGAAATGCTAGAACGGGTAGGATTAACGCCTGTAGAGGATTACTATAATCGATATCCCGCTGACCTTTCTGGAGGACAACAACAACGGGTTGCTATTGCTCGGGCATTGATTACTCATCCTAGTTTGGTGATTTGTGATGAACCAGTGAGTATGCTAGATGCTAGTGTCCAAACTCAAGTATTAGAATTAATGTTGGAGTTGAAAGAAGCGTTTAATCTTACCTATTTGTTTATTACTCATGACCTCTGGGTAGCACGGTTTTTCTGTGATGGAATCGCCGTGATGAATAAAGGTCAGATTGTTGAAAAGAAACCAACTCATGACCTGTTTACTAATCCTGAGCATCCTTACACTAGAACCTTGCTAGAGGCAGCTCCGTTGTTAGATAAACAAAGGTGATTTGTAAGCTATCAGCGGTCAGCATTCAGGATATGTGCTACGCACACGCTACGCGAACAGCATTCAGCATTCAGCTTTTAGCTTAAGCGCTACGCGCACGCTACGCGAACAGTTATCAGCTATTATTTATCAGCTATTATTTATCAGTTATCAGCTGATAGCTGACCGATGCTTCACAGGCTGGAAGCCTGTTCCACAAAGCTGACAGCTGACCGCTGACCGCTGATAGCTTACTAAAGGATTTCAATAGTTTCAGCAGTCATAGCCGACTTACTGGAACCAGAACTCTGACCTTTAATCCGAACCTTTTGGTTAGGACTTAATTTTCCTGGGTCAACAGTTTCTCTTTGGCGAGTGATTTTGGTATCGGAAAGAAGTTGTACACTATAGGAACCAGACTTAGTTTCTACTTTCAACTGTAGAGGGAAACTTTCCATAACTGCGACAATTTTACCTTCGATAATCATTTGTTCATCAGTTGAAGTAACTATTGGATTATTATCTGGATTATTACCCTGATTGTTTTTCGGTGAAACGTCTGGTTGGGGAGCGCTACAAGCAGAAAACAGCAGGCTTAATCCGATAAGACTGCTCAAAACAAAAGATTTAAAACGAATTTGTAGTTTAGTACTCATCTGACGGTTTTGTCCTTTGTTAGTTGATTTGTAAGCAGTCAGCAGTCAGTCGTCAGCCGTCAGCCGTCAGCCGTTAGCGATCAGCCGTCACCTGTTGACTGTTCGCGTAGCGTGCCCGTAGCGCATAAGCTGATAACTGATAGCACATCAAGTAGCGTGGGCGTAGCCCATAAGCTGATAACTGATAACTGATAACTAAAAGCTGATAGCTTACGGCTGATTAGTCCCGGACATATTAGACATTTTTCCAAGCGGAGATGTTATCAAACACAGACTTAGTGATGCGGACAGCACTGTTCTCAAAGCCAGCATGGCCGTGAATTCCCACTACATGGTGTTGACCATCTTGCAAGCGCCAGATTGGGCTACCGCTTTGACCGCCATAGGTATCGAGCATATAGAAGAGCTTGCGACCACTGATGCTGGTAATTCGACCAGCATTGAACCATTGTGTGCCAAATGGTTTGTCACCAGCGTAGCCAGAGTTATTTACCTGTAGATTTGTCAGTAACTCGTCGGATAGATTCATAAATCCGAACCAGCCGACTCGGTTACCTAGGGTGTCATCCGGTAGAATAATTGCTCCGTAATCGAAGTCATCATCTTGTTCTTGTGTCCAGCCTTTTACACTGCGGAAGGAGGTGGTAACTTGGGAGCCGAAGGGAGCTTCCTTTTCATCCATACCAGGAATAACCTCAATTTTCTTGGCCCAACCACCAGTAATATGGCTATAAACGCAGTGTCCAGAAGTTATTACTGTCCGTGGTCCAATCAACCAGCCAGAACACTTGTACCGCTTCCCATTAGCTTTGGTAACGATTAACTGGCAAATCCATCGCCAGGGAATAGTACTAGCTGGGGAAATGCGGATGCGGTCGTCACTACCAATTACTGACTCCGGTATTTGGAATTCTTCAGCACCAGCATCTGGAAGATTTTTCAAATCCTCTGTGACGTCAATTGTTTTCTCGAAATCCAAACCCTCATTAAGAGCTCGGGATTTATTGAATCCGGGTACTGCTTCGATTTCACCGCGACCCATGATTCCCTCAAATTCGTCTTCGTAATCTATTGACTGGGATTGAGTTTCGCTGGAAGTGATTTCATGGAGCTGCTGATCGTCGAGTTCTATTTCCTTTGCTTGGTTGGTTTGATTGTTTGCTTGGTTGGTTTGATTGGAAACTCTTTCAGTTTCTGACATAACCATTCTCCTTACAATTAACTACTAAAAAGAACTCAATTGAATGTTCTTTCCATGTACATAATCGCAAGGCTGCACTAGGGTTGACAGTACCCTTGCGGGTACTTATGGGGAGCAGGGAATTTAGAATTGAGAATTTAGAATTGAGAATTTAGAATCGGGAGCATTCTGTAGGGTGGCCATTGCCGGTTTACTTACCCAAATCCTGTCCAAATTGATCTCAGCAATGCCCACCAAAGCATTCTGTAGGGTGGGCATTGCCGGTTTACTTACCCAAATCCTGCCCAAATTGATCTCAGCAATGCCCACCAACCAGGGTACCCATGGCTGGTTTCTGAACCAATGCCCACCCTACATTATTGTGGATTGGTGGGCATTGCCTATTTCATTGCTCGGCGTTCAATCATGATCTTAATCAGCAATGCCCACCCTACGATTCGACTGCCGATTATAAATAAACGCTGTGCGATTGACCTTTGGTCACGCTACGCGATGAAGCGAAGCTTCCGCGCTTGTGCGATCGCTTTTTTTTATTCCCCCTAAAACTTCCCAAAAAAAAAACTTTTTAAAACCCTTGACAACTATTTTTATAATCATTACAATAATCAAAAAAAACCGAACGAGTTCAAGTGTTAATCTATGTCAAAAGACTTTAAGTCAAACTTCAATAAACAACCTGTTGAGCACACTCTGAAAGGCTCTCGTGAAGCAGTAATCTATAGTATCCAAATGCTTTATAAATTGGGCTATGCAGAGATTGCGGAATGGACTCCTCTTGAGCCGACTGAGGTTCCAGGGGAAGTAATTACTAAAATGATGAAGTATTGGCTGTTGCCATAACACCTTGTCTTGATGCAGTCGCTCATGGGGAAAACCCCCAAGACCGCGCTGCATCGCTAAATTTATGGGGGGTTTTCCCCCCGACCAAAGGCTCGAATCTGTTACTGTAGCTTGGCTTTTGGCCAATTACATCGAATACATCAGGTTGGGTTTGGAAACTCATTGACATAGGTCATTTAAATAGCCGTGGATAGTATTTATACGGCTATTTTTTTTTACTTTTGGTAGCGCTGTTTTATTCCCAGTAATCAATTTTATGTAAATGTTAATTTTTGTAAAACAATCAATCTTACGGAATTTTATAGTATAATTTATTTAAATGCCAACCGTTATATAAGTTAGGTTTCAGTAAGATAAACTTAACTATTAGTTTGATTATGAAGCTTGATACTCTTGTAGATTTTGGATCAATTATCGGAGCTTTTTTGGCTGCAATAGGCTTCCTAGTTTCTTTAAGACAATTCAAGCTCAGTAGAACCATGTCTTATATGCAGCACTTGAGTGATCCCTCAATGATAGAAACAAGGGTTGATGTGGATGCTTGGTTAGACTCTTCAGATGATGATAATGCTCGCCTACTTCAGCTACAAGAAGATACTGAATTGCACACTAAAGTAAAAGTTTTCCTGAGTTTCTGCAATCAGATTTCTATTGCTTACCGATTTGGAGCAATTCACAATAAGATGGCATTTGATATTTGGAATCCTTTTATACCTTATTATTGGGACAGGTTAAGATTTTATATTGCTTGGCGACGTTCTCAGGGATATAGCATAGGTCATAACTTAGAAAAATTTGCCAGAGACATACGAAGTTTTAATAGAAAATAGACATCTCCAAAAAAGCAAATTTTTTTTTAGATTATATTAAAATTCAATAACCCTTGCCAAAAACACTACAACTTATAACTATGACAAATTACAATCAGGTACTTAATCAAATTCATTCTCTTAGTCTCTCTGACCAACTACGATTACTAGATGAATTAAAAGTCTTAGTTAATCAAGGGATAGAAGTAGAAGGAGAGGAAGAAACCATTCCAATTACAGAAATTATTCAAAGTCAAGAAGCTTGGGAAAATTATCGCTCCGGTAACGATAAAGGAATTTCATCTAAAGATTTAAAGCGTAAGTTATTTGGAGATAATTTTGATTGACTATATTCTATTAAAACAAGCTGAACGCTATTTAATGCGAATGCCAAACCATGATCAAATTCGGATTATTAATGCGTTAGATACCTTAATTTATAATCCTTCGACGCTGGATATTAAATCCTTAAAAGGTCGTCCTGAATTTCGTTTGCGTGTGGGTAAGTCGATTGGTGGGCATTGCCCATGTAATTGCTCGGCGTTCAATAATGATCTTCATCAGCAATGCCCACCCTACGATTCTCCCTATTCCCTATTCCCTATTCCCTACAAAAATCATGAGCCTTATTGTTAATCTTATCAATAAGATCAGTTACCTCAGCTGGAGGATTAGGCATCCGATAAATTTCCCGTAATGCATCTGACCAAAGTTGTTTGTTGATGAAATAGTTAATTCGTTTCAGAGCAATCTGATCAGCACTCGCATCTTGAGCTTTCAGATTACTTTCTAATGCAGTTAAGTCAGCGGTGATTTGATTACGCTTTTCGTCATTCATTAAACGAAAAATTCTCTTAGTAGGAAGTTCGTTTAAAGGAATTGTATTCCGCCAAAAGTAAGCTTTACCTGGTTGTAAGGGCTTCCCTTGATAAACGATACTAGTAGTAGTAGGCTCTAAGGATTGCTCCCACAATTGTTGATTAGTACGCATTTCACGCACCTCAATACCTTTCATTTCTCCTTGCCATAGGAATAGGGGTTGCTCACTCCAAATTTCTAAGCTTCCTTTATGATTAGAATTCCCGTCACGATCTGATAGCTGACCAGGAGTGAGCATGCAGAGAGTTTGCTCAATAGGATGCTCAGATCTTGACCTCCCTCTTGAGCCCCCTTTACCTTTTTTACGTCGCAATCTCTCCCAGATATCACCCCATTTTAACGTAATTAGCTGGCCTTGAGACTGGGATAACTGCTGATCAGACTGAGGTCTTTTTACTATTGCATTAATAGGCAGTGCAGAAGAACAGACTAGCACGACCATTGTTAGTAATAGTGTGGATTTGTTCTGAATTATTTTAGGCATAATATGCTTCCTGACTGATAAGTTAATGATTAAATAAAGCATTTATCGCAGTTATGATAATTGCTATATTTGACTAGGGATCCCCCCTAACCCCCCTTAATAAGGGGGGAACTTGATTCCATTCAAACATTCCCTTAATCAGGGGGGGAGCTGATTCGATTCAAACATTCCCTTAATCAGGGGGGTAACTTGATTCCAGTAAACCATTCTTTTCTATTGCCTTTTGCCTTAACAGAATAAGCTTTGTAATCATGAGTATAATAATTGCTATAATGTTCCCGATTCTCGATTCTCGATTCCCGATTCCCGATTCCCGATTCCCGATTCCCGATTCCCTATTTCCTGCCCGTAGCAGTATAAGTAATAAACACTACTAAAGGCATAACAGTAGGTAGCAGCACCTTCAAGGAGATATAAACTTGTAGTGAAACCAAGCAATAAACTAACCAATAGATCAACCAAGCATTACCTAGATTGATCAAGAATGATCCTAAATCAATTGTGATAATTTTTCTTACCTTCTTGATGCAGTCGCTCATGGGGGAAACCCCCAAGACCTCGCTGCATCGCTGCTTCCTGCTCCCTGCTCCCTGCTCCCTATTCCCTTGTTTAGGATAATCCTGTTTAATTAACCTAAATCCCTTACCTAAAACAGCGGTTAGTAAAATCATCAAGGCATTAGGAATTGGTATCACCAGATGCTGGGAAAAAAGATGGTGGGCGATGTAACTATGGGCTTCACCACCAGTAAATGATGATTTGCTATCGAACCAGTCTTGCCAACCCTCTGAACGACGCCAGAAGGCTACCGGAAGGGGAAGCAGATTATTATCTTGCCCTTCTTGATCAATTCCTGCTTCTTTATATCCTCCTGAAGCAACAATCACAATGGTCTGGTTAAGGCTGAGACCATCAGCTAGAGCATCTCCAGAACAGGAGCCTAATAACTCACAAGCAGAAATTTTTTGATAAACCTGCTCTGGAGGGAGGGAATAGTCAATAATCGGTTGAAACCATTGTAAGAAATATGCGATCGCAGGACGTTTTACCCTCCCCAACCAAGCCAGTTGTGTATCAGCTTGTGTATTAGTTTGTGTATGGGCTTGTGTATTGGCTTGTGTATCGGCACCATTAAGCAAATCAATCACTGAAGTCCTAAATTTCTGATTACTGTCTTGAAGCTCAGGTAATCCCATCGCTAATTGAGTAGTGCCGGAATCTTGATTACGTAAACAATAGGAAAGGACTAGTAAATAGCTAAACGGACAACTTTGATCACACTTATTGCTAGGTAACTCCACATACCAATCATAGGTTGTAATATCTCCCTCCATGGTTTGATTGAGGTTAGCAATTTTATCACTAACTCCATAATAATCAGCAGGATGCTCAGCTTCAATTGCTCCCCAAACTACCCAGGTATTATTTTTAATCGCTTCAGTAACTGATTGCCGTAACCGTTTACTATTATCGGGCTGTTGTTTGTCTTGATCTAAAATATAATCAAACCCAATTATCTGAGCCTTACTCGTAACTAACTTATCTAATATACTTGCCAAGTAACCATAGTCCATATACTTATCATCAACCAATTTAACGTTGTCCTGTTTAAGGGACTTATTATCAATTTGAACTAACCGAACTGGAGACTTAACTGGAGAAGGATTAGCTTGCCACTGCACTTGCTGAGTAACCTGACGGTAACCAGCTTGTAACAACAGACGAGATTCTAACAGTAAATCCTGACAATCCGGGATTAAACTAACGGTTAACCATGCCGATAACCAAAGGGCTTCTTTTTTAGTGGGCAACCAATTTCTGAGACTGTGCCCTAAACCAAATGGTTCCAAGCGAAACAGTACTGATTGGGGATGGCGAAATAAGGTAGGGATTAGGTAAGCAGACGGATAGGTCAGATTTTGTTGGTCTTTGAGATAAGCACAAGCATCCCTTAGGGCTTCATGAACATCCTTATACTCAGCCAAACTGTTAAGAAACTGGACAATAAAAACTTGAGCCACCTGATTGTGAATAGGTTCTGCCATTACCGCCACTTGAGGTAACCCTAAAGCAATTAGGAATTCCGCAATCGAGATACCATCACAAGAATTAAAAATAGCAAACTTCAGTCCATTAGCTATCCCTTGTTGGAGGGATTGTTGAATATCCTTAAGCCCTAGAGAAGCATCAGGAGCAATATGTAATTCCCCACCAGTCAAGGCAGTTTCATTACTATGTCCAGCAAAGAATAAAATATCCCAACCCCTAGGATTAGCAATTTCCTTAACAATTTCCTGCTTAAGACTAGTAGAGTCTTTTCCTGGTTGCCAACCAATAAATTTTATTTCAGCCAGCTTAGACAGGTTAGCTAACGCCTTGCGGTCTTCTTCAAAGTCTAATCCTTTTTCATCACCTAAGATAGCCAACACTCTGGCTCGGCGACGGATTGAAGGAATAATTTTATTATGACTAATTCCACCATGGATAATATTAGAAACCCGAGCAATCCGGATAGTTCCGAATCTGGATAAATTAGTCGTAGTAGTAGTACTAATTTCCCAAGCTTCCCAAGGTAAGCGAGTTAATTCATGACAGTTACAGGTCAGGAGAATATCAACCCAATAGCGACGATTAATAGAGGAATCTGTAGCCGCATTAGCAATTTGCTCACGAATTTCATATAACTCTCCATCCCGTAACCACCGATCAAAGAGTGATAAAAACCTAGCTTCTGCTTCCCGCAAAAATCCAGCATGATCCTTCTTATAGGATGAAATACTACCACTTGTTTTTAGTTTAATAACTCGCAAATATCGGTAACAATTAATGTAAGCCTGTTTCCAGTCTTGGTAACTTTGTTCAAGCTCTTGAGGATAATCTACTATGGCAGAAATAGTCTTACCATTTTCCCAAGATAACTCAAAGTTACACCCTGACTTTATTTTGATGACTTTAAGGTGAAAAATTTTACTTTTCATGTTACTTATAGTAGTCAGCGGTCAGTTATAATCGTAGGGTGGGCAGTGCCTAGCAACGCCCTTTGCAAGCTTCAAAATCTGTCTGATGCACTGCCCACCGACATGCACTTTTCATCTTACTTACCTCTCACTAGTGATTAATCTGCTGGTGGGCAGTGCCTAACAATGCCCTTTAGAAAAACATCAATCTAACTGATGCACTGCCCACCCTACATGAAATCCCGATTCCCGATTCCCGATTCCCGATTCCCTACTCCCTACTCCCTACTCCCCTTAAATTCAAACAACATCGACGTTTGTGCTGTTTCGTCAGCAGTGGTAATTGTAGCTAGAAACTTTTCATGATTAGCCCCCACAAACTGAGTAAATAAATAGTCCTCATTAGTGCTCAATTCCTGTTGATCCAAGACCATGGTATAATCAGTAATACGCAATTTTATCCCCCAAGGTGGAGTATTACCTGGGCTAGCTCCCAGGATTAGCAATATACTCCAATCCCCTTCTGGTTCAGACTGGGGTAATTGCCAAGTTACAGCATAAAGGCGCAGTGGAATTCCAGCTAGTTGAAAATCTCGATAACTACGGACAGCGGCAGCAGGAATTTCGATATCAATAATAGTTATAATCTCAGCTAATTCTTGGGCTGGGTTACGACGAAACCGCAATGCTGGGGAAGGTGCTGGTAATAGCTGCCAAGATAATTCTTGAGCTAGGTCATCAATTTGATTATATAACCATTGTCCCACATCAATCGCCCGTTGATTCAGGATTTCGATTACGTCTCTAACATAATTAGGCTCGGGCTGTGGTATTTCTGGTAAAGGAATTTCCTCAGGAGAGAGACATTGTAAATCCAGTAGTAAGTCGTCTCCACTCATAGTAAACCTAGATAAAGGGAGCTCGTAATTATGATCAGAGCAAACAACTAGATTACTAATATCTCTGACTAACTGGTCGTATTGATTTACCCCTTTAATCCCAGCAATACCTAAGTCATCATCAATGGCAATAACGACATAAAAATGAGCAGTGAATTGGGGAATAGTAACAATTGCTTCAGGCAGCGTTACGAAGGGGTCACTAAATCCAAAGGTAGGAATAAGGCAAATCTTGAAATCTCCTACCTGTAGATTACACACAGGATTAATAGCTTGGGAAATAGCTTGATATAATCCCGAGTATCCTAACCCATTAGCTGCCCGTTCTAGCCGTAAACTTGGCTCTCGTTTTTCCAGCCAATCTTCAAAGACTAGTAAGGCTAACTCTTGGAGATAGATAGCTAATGTTCCTGGTTTATCTGCCATCTGGTTGGCTATATCCAGGGCTTGTTGTTGTTGTTCTAATTCCAGCGTTAGGGTTTCCGTTAATGCTGGAAAGGAAATCATTTCTGTAGATGTATTTAGCATTTTCAGTTGAGAATATATTGAGGGAACAGGGAATCGGGAATCGGGAATCGGGAATCGGGAGTCGGGAGTCGGGAGTCGGGAATCGGGAGTCGGGAGTCGGGAGTCGGGAGTAGACCATGATTGAGATCCCCCTAAATCCCCCTTAATAAGGGGGACTTTTGAATCTAATTACTCCCTTCGTTTTTTAAGGGGACTTTTGAATCTAATTTTTACCTTCCTTTTTTAAGGGGCGTTTTGAATCTAATTCCCCCCTTTTTTAAGGGGGGTTAGGGGGGATCTATGAACAGGGAATAAGCAACGCCAAAATTCCAATAAAATTCCCACACTCCCCACACTCCCTACTCCCGATTCCCGATTCCCGATTCCCCACTCCCGATTCCCGATTCCCGATTCCCCACTCCCTTTTTTAATATTTCACATAAAGTCCTAGAAAAATTACTAGACAGTTTGTATTTGTTTTTAACAAAGGTTTCCTTCCTAGCTGCAGTCATAATCCGGTTAATTTCTTCTTCCACAAACTGACTAATTCGTTGCTCTAATTCTTTAACCTCTTGTGCAGAAGCGTAGGCTTGGCCTAACTCCACGAGTTGGTGATGTAATCTTACGGAAGTGCGTCTAGCAATATCAGCTCGAAAGGCTTTCAGGTCTAGCAAGCGACTGACTTGATATTGAGCAGTGAAGCCGATTGTGGCAGCAATTTTGGTCATAGTAACATGCTGACAGTGAAATAAATCTAGTGCTTGTAAAAATTGCTGATGTCTCTGCTTTTGTTGACGACTTAGATAAGCAACGCGGTTTTGTATAACGTCTTGAATAGCAGTAGTTAAACAATCCTGTAGTAATTGGTCATAGGCAGCTAATACCTCGTCTTCCTCCTGATTGTTACTGGTATCATCAGCTGCTAATTGATGCTCAAATTTTCCTAAAGCTTGAGTGGTAACATTCCTGCCACGATTCTTTTTATAGTCTCGAATTAGCTGAGCTAACCGTTGTAAATCAGTAAGTACTGCTTCTGGAGATAGTTTCCCTATGGATGAACCCAAGGTTGTGATCAGCTGTAATTGTTCTTTCCTAGGAATTGGGTAAGGAGTGGTGAGTTTACCTAAGCCTTGTTGTTGTCGTTGTTGGTTAATTTGATTACGCTCTGCTTGCAGTTGACGTACATAAACCGTTTGATAACTTTCTAATAACTCACGATAGTGGTTAATTTCCTGTGCAGTTAGCTGATGAAACTCCGATAGAATACGGTGTAGTTTACCAGGAGTAGTTTGTTTCAGTAATAACCAATCCGTTACCTGCTCAATTCCATAGTATAGTAAAAATTGTTTCACATCCTTATTCGTTTTAACCAGTCTTTTTGTCCAGGAAAATAAGCTACTTTTATTTGGGTCAAAGGTTTGTAACGTATAGCTAGTTATAGAATTAACTCCCCCTAATTTATGCCCTTGCTCGCCCTCAGGATAACGGTCAAGGACTAATGGCAGTAGGTCATTGATGGTAAAGTTATGCTGCTGACCAAATTGCTCTACTAACTGATAACAAACTTCCTTGATTTGGTGAGAAACTAAACAACGTAGACAAACCTCAGCCAGCTCAAGGTCGTCGTCTTGGCTGTGATAAAGTTGCCACAGTCTGCTAATCAGTGCTTGGTCTATGGAGTCTTCACCTGTAGACAAGGTCAGAGATTGGGCACTGATAAATTCCTTAGCCTTTTCTATCGGTTTAGTTTGATGTTGACCCAAACGATTAATATAATTGAGTGTCCAGTATTTGGCTAAGCTGGTTTTCATGAGGGAGTAGGGAGCAGGGAGTAGGGAGTAGGGAGTAGGGAATAGGGAGTAGGGAGTAGGGAATAGGGAAAATTAAGAAAGAAATACCTGGATTTTTTGGTGTTATTGGAAATCAGCCGTTTGTTTCTGATATAGTTGGAAATACTATGGTGAAAGTGAAACCGAACCCTGCTAATACTTTTGTCGGGTTTCGTTGCCTCAACCCAACCTACGCCATGATCTAACGTCAGTCAACAGGACTGGCCAACAAGGGAACAAACTGTCATTCTTACCTATCTGATAAATATCTGAGCCTATGCATTTTGTGGAAAAAACTGGGCTTGAAGTGTATAACTCAAGGGTCTATTCCCTACTCCCTACTCCCTACTCCCTACTCCCTGCTCCCTTAATAATTGCCTAGGCTCAGGAATGTCTCAGATTTAGGTAAATAGGCGATGATACCACATCCTATTAAACTTAAGCAGGTCTTGTTTTTGGCACTTTTCACTCTCTGCCTTACCCCTGGGCAATTCCCTGTTCTGGCTAGATTCCTGAGTTTGCCAGGACTGGATCACGAACAAAACACTGTTAGCCTAGAGCAACAAGGGAGTTTAGCCCCTGGTGATGCCATTTTTGAAGTAGACAGTAAGCAGGCAGAGGCGGACAAAGTATTTAAGCAAGGACTTCGTCACATTCGTCGCAGTGAGTTCCGAAAAGCATTACAGTCTTGGCAGCAAGCATTGGTGATTTATCAACAAATCGGACACCGCCTGGGTGAAGCTCACTCCCTGGGTAATATGGGTCGTGCATACGCTAATCTGGGAGAGTACAAACAAGCAATTAATTATTACCTACCATCGATAGCTATTGCTAGGAAAATTCCAGACCGCGAGGGTGAAGCTCGCTCCCTGACTAATCTGGGGTTTGCATACGGTAATCTGGGAAACTACAAAAAAGCCATTGATTACCACCGACAATCTTTAGACATTTTTAGGGAAATCGGAAACCGCCAAGGTGAAGCTCGCTCCCTGAGTAATCTGGGTAATGCATACGAGAGTTTGGGAGACTACAAAAAAGCGATTGATTACCAGCTAGAAGCGATCGCTATTGCTAGGGAAATCGAAAACCGCGAGGGTGAAGCTGGCTCCCTGGGTAATCTGGCTAATGCATACCGTCATCTGGGAGACTACGAAAAAGCGATTGATTACCAGCTACAATCCTTAGCTATTAAAAGGGAAATCCAAAACCGCCGGGGTGAAGCTTATTCCCTGGATAATCTGGGTATTGCATACCGTCATCTGGGAGACTACAAAAAAGCGATTAATTATCACCGACAATCCTTAGGGATTTTTAGGGAAATCGGACACCGCAAGGGTGAAGCTCACGCCCTAGAGAATCTCGGTATTGGATACGGTAATCTGGGAAAGTACAACAAAGCCATTGATTACCACCAACAATCCATAGCTATTGCGAGGGAAATCGGACACCGCAAGGGTGAAGCTATCTCCCTGAATAATCTCGGTGCTACTTTCTTAGAAATAAATCAACTAGAACAAGCCCAAACTCACCTATTTGATGCCATTGAAATTTGGGAAGATATCCGCCAAGACCTGGGTAATCAAGATGATTGGAAGGTTTCTATTTTTGAAGCACAAGCTCGCAGCTATCGTCTCTTACAACAGGTTTTGGTTGCTCTAGGTAAACCAAAACAAGGCTTAGAAATTTCCGAACAGGGTCGCAACCGCGCTCTGATTGATTTATTAGCGGCACGGTTATCTGAACGTCCTCAAACTAAAGCTCCTACTCTTGAAGACATTCAACGAATTGCTCAACAACAACAAGCCACGTTGGTGGAATATTCCATTGTTGATGACCAAATTTATATTTGGGTGATTGCTCCTACTGGTGAGATTACTTTCCGTAGTAATACCTTACCCCAAGATACTACTCTGGCGGAACTAGTCAAAGTCAGTCGTATGCAGATTGGTGTCAGAGCTAGAGGTAATCAGGGCGTTGCTGATTATGGGTATGATTCCGCCCCCCTAACCCCCCAATTTTGGGGGGAACAAGACTCTCAAAGTCCCCCAAAGTTGGGGGATTTAGGGGGCTTGACCAAAACTAGACGGGGGGAACAAGACTCTCAAAGTCCCCCAAAGTTGGGGGATTTAGGGGGCTTGACCAAAACTAGACGGGGGGAACAAGACTCTCAAAGTCCCCCAAAGTTGGGGGATTTAGGGGGCTTGACCAAAACTAGACGGGGGGAACAAGACTCTCAAAGTCCCCCAAAGTTGGGGGATTTAGGGGGCTTGACCAAAACTAGACGTACGCCCATTCATACTTCAATTCAGCAACTACCTAATCAAAATGCTGCTTCACCACTAAATACTAACAATAGTAATCTACTACAACATCCCCTACACCAACTCTACCAACTGCTGATTACTCCGATTGTTGACGTATTACCAATAACGGCATCAGACCGTATTATTTTTATCCCCCATCAAGAACTATTTCTGGTTTCCTTTGCTGCTCTGCTAGATGATCAGGGAAAGTATCTAATCGAAAACCATACCATTCTCACTGCTCCTTCGATTCAATCTCTGTGGTTCACCCGTAAACATTGGCATCGAGTCCAACACAGCCGGGGAAAACCGTTGATTGTGGGGAATCCCACCATGCCCACGATTAAAATAGGACTGGAACAAAAACCCTTAACCCCTCTCAAGGGTGCAGAAACAGAAGCATTAACCATTGCTCAATTGCTGAATACAAAAGCTATGATTGGTTTGGAAGCCACAGAACCAACCATTGTGCGCAAAATGGCCAAAGCTTCGGTGATCCATTTCGCTACCCATGGTTTACTGGATGATGTCAATAGTATTGATTATCCTGGTGCGATCGCATTAGCTCCTGAGGAACCAGACCATGATGGCTTTCTCACCAGTCGTGAAATTCTGATCAGTGACCAACACCGGAAACCACCTTTATTGAAAGCAAAGTTAGTGGTCCTCAGTGCTTGTGATACGGGTAGGGGTGAGATAAAAGGGGAAGGAGTAATTGGTTTATCCCGTTCTTTGATTGCCGCTGGTGTACCCAGTTTGGTGGTGTCCTTATGGAAAATACCTGATCATGATACGGTCAAGTTGATGAGGGAGTTTTACACTAATATTTATACTCACAAAATGGATAAAGCCAAAGCCATGCGAGAGGCGATGTTATCCATGATCAATGACCCCGATGGTAATCCAGACCCCTCAGCTTGGGCGGCTTTTACTGTGATTGGTGAAGCGAGGTAGAGAATTTGGGGAGTCGGGAGTCGGGAGTCGGGAGTCGGGTGTGGGGAGTCGGGAGTCGGGAGTCGGGAGTCGGGTGTGGGGAAAGTTCGGAACTCTTGCCCCTATTGCCTATTGCCTATTGCCTATTGCCTATTCCTGTTCCCTATTCCCTATTCCCTGTTCCCTATTCCCTGTTCCCTAGTTTGACAGGTAAATTTTCAACTTGGTGCAAGATCTAAGTATTACCTAGCATTACTTCTTTTGGATAACTCAATGGGAGCTAAGAGAAGTTTATCTGGCACTGCTATCGCTGTGGGAGCAGTTTCTGCCACCTCAGATACAGCAGCATCCTGATTTCTGTTAAGTGTACCTGGTGCAACGACTTCTAATAAACCAAAAACAGCAGGACCACCGTAATAGTTTCCGGGGTTATCCGGATCGGGATTTTTCATAAGAATAGAACGATTCCCCAAGGGAGCATCAGGAGCAGCAGTGATGGTGAGGATGAACACTTGCTGATTACTACCTAGATCCTGAAAATCTGTTTGTTCAAAGGTAATACCTGGTGAACCAGTAAATTCAATAGTGGATTGTGAATCGCTGTCAAATGCGTACAGTACAACATTCTCCACGGTAGTCCCTGGCTCAATACGCATATTTAAGCTAGAACGAAACGCTACACTAAGCATTTCCAATTCTCTCAAGACATACGGACGAGGTAATAACTTTGGTTCCCCTGCACAAAGAAGCCCATCTTGGTTGACCTGAGGCAAGCCCAGACCTGCAAGAGCAATTTGGAAAGTTTGAGCAATTTGTGCCCCGTATTCAATATTGAATCCATTGATGGTAATATCGCTAACCGTAAAGCCTAACTCCTCAGGCACTTCATAAACTGCATGGAGAATATAGTCCATTTCCTCGCCAGAGTCCCGTTTACGCCCGCGAATCACCTTCCAGTAGTCTGAGGGTTTAGCATCAACAGGCGCATCAAAGGGTAATTCGTAGGTGTTAAAACTAGGTTCTTGGATGTACAGACCGACGGGATTTGCCAGGGATATCCGAAGTCCAGAACCTGGTGCTCCTGTTCCCCGCACTAATCCGTTAACAGACGCTCCAATGGTGGGATCACTGTTACGGTTTGGGGTACCATACCGACTGCAATTGATCAGCTGGTTTTTGTCTGTAATTGGATTACCGGCTGCATCTCTACGGAGGACTGTGGCTTGTCCAGCTAGAAATACTTCCGCACTTAGGGAATTAGGATTGCTAATCAGGTGAACCGCTCCAGCCGTCGTGGTGCTATTCCAGGCATTGCGATCGTTATAAGCTGGTCGCCCGGTGGCGGGATCGATAACTAAATTACCTTGTTGGTTACGCAGATACAGATCCTCAATTTTGACCTCGGGACTGACTAATTTCTGGTAAAGGCCCAAGACAACATTGGGATCGACTTCCCACAAGGTATACCAGTATTCTCGGTTCTCACATGTGAACATTATTTTGGTAATCTTACCCTGTGCATTGCGGGTGACGCTCCACTCACAATATTCATCCTGCCAGCCACGGGGACCACTCGGACCATAGTTATCCTCCGGGGGTGGTCCTTCGTCAGCATATTGCCACTGGGTACGTTCCCCAACATTGGGATATGTCATTAAAATCCGGTTCGGGAACGCCGTCCATTTAATCGGTACACCCTTCGTTCCTTCTGGAATATCAGTTTTGAGAGGATTGAAATATTGGCTTAGGGGTGGTTGGTTAACTGAACTCCACGGATCGTTTTGCAAGGTTTTTTCTGTATAGCGATTAATGTTATTACTCCAGCGAGTGCGCAATGCTTTTTCCTTTTCTTCTTCTCCACAAAAATCATTTTGATTGGCTGGTGGATCAAATTGAGGTAGTTTAGCCATTGATTGACTCCTTAGTTTTTTAGTGTTATTGATATCGCAATTAAGTTGTTGTTGTTTCAGTTAATTTGTAAGCATTCAGCGGTCAGCGGTCAGCGGTCAGAGCGCTACGCGCAAGGCAAGAGGCAAGAGGCAAAAGGCAAAAGTTGACGTGCATTAGCTTTTCAACTTTTATCAATTTCCTAACCTTAATGCGTAGTGCTATAAAAGCTCACGCTAGGTGCTTAAAATAAACCTAGAACGAGAGAATTTAATAGGTAAGCATTCAGCAGTCAGCGGTCAGCGGTCAGCCGTCATCTATTTTCTTCAAAAGCTGTTCGCGTAGGGTGCGCATAGCGCATAGGCTGATAGCTGATAGCTGATAGCTGATAGCTGATAGCTGATAGCTGATAGCTGATAACTGATAGCTGATAGCTGATAGCTGATAGCTGATAGCTGATAGCTGATAGCTGATAGCTGAATGCTTACCTTAAATCACTCTGGGGAAGTAACAAGCTAAATTCATTCAGGTTACTAATTGTTGGCCAGGATTGAAACTGCTCCCGGTGCTTGACACTTGATTCCATCAGTTGAGCTAACTGCTCCCTAGGAGAAAGTGTGTTTAATTCATCCAAATAAGCCTGAATTTGCTCTTGGACAAAAGATTTCCACTGATTATCAGGTAGTTCCCATGTTTGCAAAAACTCTTGTTCCGCAGTGCATTGGTCAAGGTTAGTAGGATCGCAGGGAGGCTGGTTAGCAGCAGCAACTCTAACTTTCTCGGCAAAATCATTGGGTACACTACTAATCCCATTGATGATTGTGCCTGTTGTGACTTGCTCAGCGTACTGCTGCAAGCTAGACCGCTTTTCGGAAAAGACAGGGTTTTTGAAGTCCACCATCAAGACAGCAGCAATGAATTTATCTGTCAAAATCTTGGCACTTCGCATCCGTGTGAGCATGTAGAGGTCTTCTGCAGCAGGAACTGGCACAAAGAAAGAAAAGTAGCTAGAGCCATCCTCTTCGTACAGTGGAGAATCATCCGGTTTGGTGAAGTCAGATTGAACCAGTTGGAAATGATGGGTATTTAGGTAATTGTCATACTCTTGTCGCTCGAAGGTAATCAGCGGGATATTGTAGTTAAGACCTAAGCTGGTCTTGAGGGCTGAATCCCAAACAAAAAAGTCATTGGGAATACCATTAACAGGACGGTTGGCTGGGCTAGTATTGGCTCCGTTGCTTTCAATATTCGTTGAGGCCAAATTGATGGTAGTGTTGGTGGTCAGATGACGTAGCATCTGGTTGACGTCCGTTAAGTTAATAACTCCTGCTTGTCTTTTGTAGCGATCGCGCAACCAATTTTTATGGTAGTTAATGAAACCACTGCGAATTACCTGCTCAAGCACCTCGGCTCCTTGCAAGTTATTAAAGAATGTTTCTTGGGTCACCCTTAACGGCACTACTAGGGGTGAGATTGGCCCCCGCTGAGAATGCCAATTGTTCCAGGGTGGAGCAAGTTCTTTCATAATCACCACACCATTATGGTGACAATCAAAACAGCCCACTCCCATAGTCGGTTGTGCCCGCGCCATCCCAGAATCCCCAGCCCAAGTCCAAACTTTGGTAGATGTACCTGGTTGTTCACCTACCTGTTCCCGCAATTCATAGAAGTTGTATTTTTTGGCTTGTGCATCCCAGGCAATTACTTGCAAAAAGCTAGAGTTGCCACCGGCAGCTGTACTCACAAGAATATCGGCATTACTGGTGCGACTCGTTCCCCAAGTAAGAACATAACGAAGGTTACGGGGTTCTTCACGGGATGCAATCGTCGTCGGGATTTGACTGCCTTCTCCAAGGAAGTAGTTCGCTGATTCCAAGTTCAGTTGGGAGTCTGCAATAGCAGCAGCTAGAGCATCTACATTCTCTGGAAATGTTCCTTTGCTGAGAATTCCAGTAGCAAATGGATCCTTGAGCATCTGCTCAATTTCATCATCTGTCATTGGTTGAAGGCAGCTATCTATACCCTCAACAAAACGATAAATTTGGTCAGGAATTACGGCAGTGCAGTTAGGGACAGACACAGGCGACAAGATTTCTCTGTCAGGACTACTCCCAAACTTGGGGTGAGTAGCCTTCCGATAACTCCGCCACTGGAAATTACCTGTAGAAAATTGCACGTAGGGAGCCGCAATAGCCTGATTTTGCAATATATCAGCTAGCACCCATGAACTACCTAACAGAAATACCAGTAAAACGGCAAAAATACCAAATTTTGCTAAGTCTACTTTAGGCATTATCCTTTTTAATCTCTTTTTAAACTCCCCGGGATTCTATCCCTGGGATTTTTGTTTCATACACATGACTTGATCATACAAGGAGGCTCATTCAAGGGAATTACAGGACTAAACCAGGCCAAAAAAATTGTCTCCCAGGTTGACTGCATTAAATCTTCCTTGTTAGTTGTCATCGTGAATTTCTATGAATTTAGAAAAGGACTTCAGACAGATTGAACTGTTAACTACCATTTTTCCAAAGCTCTCTGGAATTTCACAGTACCCGCGAGGGTACTCTTGCTCTCACCCTTCCGGGCTTGCCATGGTTTTCCGCTGTTGGCATCGGTTGGAACCCCCGCCGGGGAATGAAACGGGCAAGATGCCCGTTCCACGCCTGATGCCCATTCTAAGCCTGATGCCCATTCCACTCACCGGGTCAAAGTTCCCGATTCCCGATTCCCGACTCCCGACTCCCGACACCCCACACCCCACACCCCACACCCTACTCCCTGTTCCCTGAATCATTGCATAGGCTCAGGAATCTCTCAGATATAGGGAAGTAGGGAATAATTCAATATCCGATATGAAACTTAAGCAAGTCTTATGGTTGGGACTTCTCACTGTCTACCTCACCCCTGGGGTACTCCCTGTTGTGGCTAGTTTCCTCACTGTACTAGCACTGGCTCAAGAACAAAACACGGTTAGCCCAGAGCAAGAAGGAACTATAACCCCTAGTGATGCCATAGTTGAAGTAGACAGTAAGCAAGCCGAGGCGGACAAACTATTTCAGCAGGGAATGAGTCACGTTCGTCGCAGTGAGTTCCCAGAAGCATTACAATCTTGGCAGCAAGCATTGGTGATTTATAAACAAATTGGATACCGTAAGGGTGAAGCTAACTCCCTGTATAATCTGGGTGTTACATACTATCATCTGGGAAACTATAAAAAAGCGATTGATTACCACCAACAATCGATAGCTATTGCTAGGGAAATCGGACACCGCAAGGTTGAAGGTGCCTCCCTGATTGGTCTGGCTACTACATACCATCATCTGGGAGAGTACAAAAAAGCGATTGATTACTACCAACAATCAATCGCTTTTCAAAGAGAAATTGGAAACCGCAAAGGTGAAGCTAACTCCCTGTATAATCTGGGGAATGCATACCGTACTCTGGGAGAGTACAAAAAAGCGATTGATTACTACCAACAATCGATAGCTATTGCTAGGGAAATCGGTTACCGCCTGGGTGAAGCTAACTCCCTGGGTAATCTGGGGAATGCATACTATCATCTGAGAGAGTACAAAAAAGCGATTGATTCCCTCCAAAACTCCTTAGCTATTGCTAGGGAAATTGGAAACCGCAAAGGTGAAGCTAACTCCCTGGGTAATCTGGGTAGTGCATACGATGATCTGGGAGAGTACAAAAAAGCGATTGATTACTACCAAAAATCTTTAGCTATTGCTAGGGAAATCGGAAACCGCCAGGGTGAAGCTAACTCCCTGGGTAATCTCGGTATTGCATACTCTCATCTGGGAGAGTACAAAAAAGCGATTGATTACCACCAACAATCGATAGCTATTAAAAGGGAAATCCGAGACCACCAGGGTGAAGCTAACTCCCTGCATAATCTGGGTGTTGAATACGGTACTCTGGGAGAGTACAAAAAAGCAATTGATTACTATCAAAAATCTTTAGCTCTTGCTAGGGAAATCGGAGACCGCAAACGTGAAGCTAACTCCCTGCATAATCTGAGTGATGCATACAAGAATTTGGGAGACTACAAAAAAGCCATTGATTACCACCAACAATCCTTAGACATTTTTAGGAAAATCCGAGACCGCCAGGGTGAGGCTATGTCCCTGAATAATCTGGGTCTTGTATACAAGAATCTGGGAGAGTACAAAAAAGCGATTGATTACTACCAACAATCTTTAGCTATTGCTACGGAAATCCGAGACCGCGAAGGTGAAGCTAAATCCCTGACTAATCTGGGTATTACATACAAGAATCTGGCAGACTATAAAAAAGCAATTGATTACCACCAAAAATCTTTAGCTATTGCTACGGAAATCCGAGACCACCAGGGTGAAGCTGCCTCCCTGACTAATCTGGGTATTGCATACGATAATCTGGGAGACTATAAAAAAGCCATTGATTACTACCAACAATCCTTAGACATTTTTAGGAAAATCGAACACCGCGAGGGTGAAGCTCGCTCCCTGACTAATCTGGGTATTGCATACAAGAATTTGGCAGACTAGAAAAAAGCCATTGATTACTACCAACAATCTTTAGCTATTGCTAGGAAAATCGGAGACCGCTATGGTGAAGCTAGCTCCCTTAATAATTTGGGTATTGCATACTTTATTTTGGGAGAGTACAAAAAAGCGATTGATTACCACCAACAATCCTTAGACATTTTTAAGGAAATCGGAGACCGCAAAGGTGAAGCTGCCTCCCTGGGTAGTCTGGGTATTGCATACGATAATCTGCGAGACTACAAAAAAGCGATTGATTACTACCAACAATCTTTAGCTATTGCTAGGGAAATCGGAGACCGCAAAGGTGAAGCTGGCTCCCTAAATAATCTCGGTGCTACCTTCTTAAAAAACAATCAACTAAAACCAGCCCAAACTAACCTGTTTGATGCCATCAAAATTTTGGAAAATATCCGCCAAGACCTCGATAATGAAGATGATTTGAAAATTTCTATTTTTGAAACACAAGCTGCCAGCTATCGTAACTTACAACAGGTCTTGATTGCTCAAGGTAAACCAAAACAAGCCTTAGAGATTTCCGAACGGGGTCGCAACCGCGCTCTGATTGATTTATTAGGGGCACAGTTATCTGAAACTACTCAAAAAACTAAAGCTCCTACTCTTAAAGACATTCAAGAGATTGCTCAACAACAACAAGCCACTTTGGTGGAATATTCCATTTTTGGTGGCCAAATTTATATTTGGGTAATTGCTCCCACAGGTGAGATTACCTTCCGTAGTCATACCTTACCCGAAGATACCACTCTAGCTGAACTAGTCAAAGTCACTCGTGATTATGTCGCTGTCAGAGGTAGAGGTAATCAGAATCCTACTTCACCACCAAACCCTAAGGATAGTCATCCACTAAACCAACTCTACCAACTCCTGATTACTCCCATTGTTGACGTATTACCAAAAAACCCATCAGACCGTATTATTTTCATTCCCCATCAAGCACTATTTCTGGTTCCCTTTGCTGCTCTGCTAGATGATAACGGAAATTATCTAATCGAAAACCATACCATTCTCACTGCTCCTTCTATCCAATCTCTGTCGTTTACCCGTCAACATTGGCATCGAGTCCAAGACAGCAACGGAACACCATTGATTGTGGGTAATCCCACCATGCCCAAAATTAATGTAGGACGGGAACAAAAACCGTTACCCGCTCTATCGGGTGCAGAAACAGAAGCCTTAACCATTGCTAAATTGCTGAATACCACCGCTCTGATTGGAGCAGAAGCAACAGAATCAACCATTGTAGAAAAAATGGCCAATGCTTCGGTTATCCATTTAGCCACCCATGGTTTAGTCGATGGTATTTATTATCGAGGTGCGATCGCATTAGCACCTGAGGAACCAGACCATGATGGCTTTCTCACCAGTCGTGAAATTCTGATTGGTTACGGACTACCGGGAAAATCCTTATTGAACGCAAAGTTAGTAGTCCTGAGTGCTTGTGATACTGGTAGGGGTGAGATAAAAGGGGAAGGGGTAGTTGGTTTATCCCGTTCTTTGATTGCCGCCGGTGTACCCAGTTTGGTGGTGTCCTTATGGCAAGTGCCTGATGATGATACGGCCAAGTTGATGAGGGAGTTTTATACGAATATTTACACCCACAAAATGGATAAAGCCAAAGCCATGCGAGAGGCCATGTTATCGATGCTCAATGATGAAGATGGTAATCCAGACCCGAAAGCTTGGGCGGCTTTTACGGTTATTGGTGAAGCTAGGTAGAGAATTGAGGGTGTGGGGTGTGGGGTGTGGGGTGTGGGGTGTGGGGTTTGGGGTGCATCTCATTAAAGCTGTTGGACCCGGTGGTGCGTTACGGGCCGGGCTGTTCCAAGGCTGACTACGAGGCGGAAAATGAGAGGGAGCCCGTCCCTAACACACCCTACGCAACTGTTCCCGATTCCCGATTCCCGATTCCCGATTCCCTACTCCCGACTCCCGACTCCCTACTCCCTACTCCCTACTCCCACATAATCAACGTCCCAAATCATGGAGAGCATTAATCGCAGCAGCACACTGTTGGGTCACAGCTTGCAATTCGTCTCTGTTACTAGAGCTAGGAGGATCAATCAGCTTACCAATGCGCACGGTTAAGGGCACAGACCGTGGCATCAAGGAACCTTTTTTTACAATTGCTTGACTTCCCCACAAGGTAACCGGTAGCAGTGGGGCTTGGGCTTGGGCAGCAATCCAGGCCGCACCAAGCTTGGGGTTATGAATACGAGCATCGGCTCTCCGGGTGCCATCCAAATACAGACCAACCGCCCAGCCATTGTCGAGGCAATCGAGAGCAGAACGCAGGGCACTCCGGTCTGCTGAGCCTCGCTTAACCGGGTAAGCACCATACAATTCAATCGCCTGTTTCAGGACTGGGACACGAAACAATTCTTGCTTGGCCATGAAGGCTACTGGACGTCCCACACAATTGGATAAAATCGGTGGGTCAAAGTCACTAGCATGGTTACTCACCACCACCAGGGGTCCCGAGGTTGGTACATGTTTAGCACCATAAATACGACCCCGGAAATAGGTATGGATTAAGGGGCTAACCACTGACCACTTCAAGGCGTGATACAGCAGCAGACTGGGAAATGGTTCGCGGCTTCTAGTCACAGAGAATCGATTGGTGGATTTGGATGGTTTGGTTTCTAGTTTACTGCTTTGGGGGAAGGGAACAGGTAACAGGGAACAGGGAATAGGGAAAAAATCCTGTGTACCTTACTCCCGACTCCCGACTCCCGATTCCCGATTCCCGACTCCCGACTCCCGACTCCCGATTCCCGATTCCCTAAATTTCATCCCAACCACTGACCCCAGAAGACATCACATAACTGGTTACGCTAGCTTCAAAGAAATTGGCTTTAGTATGAGCATCTTTTTTAGTATCAGAAAAACGCTCTAAGTGGCTGTAGGGACTCTTTTGATAGTTTTCGCCCTTGTAAAGGGGTTCTAATCCAATAGAACGTAACCTGATATTGGCGAGATACTTGGTGTAGTGTTCAGTACTCTGTTCGGTAATCCCTAAAATATCGTTACCAACAATATGATTAGTCCAGCGACATTCATGGTCCACGGCTGTGGCAAACATTTCATAAATTTGGTCCCTGGAATAGGGAAATACGTCCATGGCCATAGGGATTAACTTTTGATAAAGCCGGACATGACTCAGTTCATCTCGATTAATCATTTTAAAAATGTCAGCTGAGCCTGGCATCAGCATCCTAGAGGCGAGATTGTAGAAGTAAATAAACCCATTATAGAAGTACATTCCTTCTAATAAAAAGTCAGCCAATAAGGAAACAAAATAGTTTTCTGGGGTGGGATTATCAACATACCGTTGATAGAAACTGGCCACAAATTCGCATCTATCCCTCAGCACTGTATCAGTGCGCCAGAATTCATAGACTCTACTTCTATGTTCAGTAGGGATAACGGTTTCTATGATATATTGATAACTTTGATTGTGCATCCCTTCCTGAGAAATTTGTTCCGCCATACACAGACTAACTTCTGGGGCAGTAATGCTACTTTTGATGTGAGGAATGTTGCAGGTTTGAACGGAATCTAAAAAGGTTAAATAGGAGAGAATTCCATCATAAGCATAACGTTCTGCTGGCGTTAAATTGGAGTAGTCTGTTACATCTTGAGTTAGGTCTAGTTTCTGGGGAATCCAGAAATTCTCCCGCATCTGTTGATACAACCCAATTGCCCAAGCATAACGGACATCATTGAGTTGCATCAAGTTAGTGGTATTACCAAACCAAATTGAACGGTGTTCAGTTTTATCATCCCCATCTGGATTAAAGATAGGGTTAATTGGCATTGTAGTTAGCATTTTTATAGGTAGTAGGGAGTAGGGAGTAGGGAGTAGGGAATCGGGAATCGGGAATCGGGAATCGGGAATCGGGAACAGGGAGTGTGGGGAGCAAGAGCTATCAGCTATCAGCTATCAGCATTCAGCCTAAGCGCTACGCGCACGCTACGCGAACAGCTGATGCGCGCGCAGGCTGGAAGCCTGTTCCACAAAGCTGACCACTGACCACTGACCGATGCTTCACACTTATCAACCTCAAAGTCCCCCTTTTCAAGGGGGATTTAGGGGGATCTCTTTGTACCTCATGGGAAAGAGAATTGCTATAATCTCAGTGAAGTCACAGGCTGGAAGCCTGTTCTACAAAGCTGACCACTGACCGATGCTTCACAGGCTGGAAGCCTGTTCTACAAAGCTGACCGCTGACCACTGACCGCTGAATGCTGACCGCTGAGCGATGCTTCACAGGCTGGAAGCCTGTTCCACAGAATCACTAATTAGCGCAAGCGATACAAGTGTTGTCTAATTCTTTGAAGTTGTCACGCTGGACGGTTCGGATATAATAGACGGCTTTACATCCTAATTCCCAGGCCATGACTAGGGTTTCATAGATGTCTTTGGCTTTAAGGGTGCGTTCAGGTTCGTCTGGGAAATAGACTCCTTGGTTTAAGTTAAATAACAATTCCATGGAAATCCCAGTATCAATCCATTGCTGGATCGTGGCGACTGCTTTAACAACTTTTTTCTGATCAAAGTTTTTGTTTTCGTGGTAGAACCAAAAATTGTCTTTAATAAAGGGTGGGGCAATGGGTACAGTGCCTTTTGCCCATTTGTCATAGAAGAATTTGCTGTGAACTGGTAAGACACTAGCGGTACATCCTTGTACTAGGGATGAGGATGTATTGGGTGCGATCGCAGTAATATGAGAATTGCGAATCCCAAATTTTTGAATATCCTGAGATAGGGCTATCCAACGCTCTTGATGCTGGGAATTTTCTACAAACCATTCCACTGGTTTAGCGCCAATTAGCTTACCTTTACTCCACTCACTACCATCGAAAGCAGCATAAGCACCACGTTCCATGGCCAGTTCCATAGATGCATGGGTGCAGTAGTAGCCAATATCCTCAAATAAGTTACTAATTTCCTTGAGGTTGTTATAGGTTAGCCACCGTTTAGCTAACCAATCCGCTAATCCCATACAACCTACTCCGATGGTGCGGTATTTGTGATTGTGGGTATGGGCTGCTGTAAAAGGAGGAGTGGTTAAATCAATGGTGTTATCTAGAATCCGCACTGCTAGACGACATATATTGGGCAATTCAGTTTCTTCAATATTGGCGAGATTGATTGAGTCCAAATTGCAACAGTGAGCAGCATTGCCAATTTCGACATTAGAGAAACTTTCGGTACAAAGATTTACCGCTGGGATGTAGCCCTCGTGTTGATTAGGATTAGCGCGGTTAATGGTATCCTTGAACGCCAAGTAAGGCATTCCGGTCTCTACTTGCGATCGCATAATCGTCTTGAAGAGTTCCCGAGCATTCACGGTCTTGTAGAGAGTTAGGGTTTCGCCGATAGCTGCTTCAATAGTTTGATAGGCGCTTTCAAACTCTTCTGCCCAAAGTTCGGATAGCTCAATCCCTAGCTTGATCCGTACTTCATAGGGATCGATTAATGTCCAGTCTTCTTTATTAACCACCCGACGCATAAACTCATCGGGAATCACCAGTTGGGGAAAGATATCATAAGCCTTGCGCCGGGGATCGCCATTTTCCGCTTGCATCTCCAGAAACTCTGGCACATCGAGATGCCACACATCGACACTAACGGTGACTGCCCCTGCCCGACGCCCTCCTTGATTAACTGCGATCGCAGTATCGTTTAGCAGTTTAATCCAAGGAATCACCCCGCCCGAAGCATTGGCTTTGCCCATCACCCAGCTACCCGTTGAGCGAATCCGGCTGACATTGACCCCAACACCACCACCGTTTTTGGAGATTCTGGCGGTATCAGTAATTCCTTCAAAGATGCTTTCCAGGTTGTCATCAATGCTAGTGATAAAACAAGAAGACAGAGACCCCTTAGGAATTCTGAGATTAGCCAGGATCGGGGTAGCTAGAGATATTTTCCGTTGTGCGATCGCTTCATAAAATCGCCTTGCCCAACCTAGTCTATCTTCCGGGGCTTCCACGGACCCTAGCAGCAGAGCACAAGTTAAAAATGCCTCTTGGGGCAACTCATCCACCAGGAGATACCGACGAGTTAGCAGTACAGCCCCTGCATAATCATAATCCGTGTCCCAATCCCGATTAATCCAAGAACCTGCTTCGTTTAGCTCCTCAGTGGTATAGGTTAAGATACTGGGGTCATATTGACCAGACTCTACTTTAGAGCGAACAGTTCTATAGTAGTCACCGTACTCATAACCACGGTTTACCAGGGTATCTTTCCAGAGACTCCAGATCTGCAGTCGTCCTGCTACATAGCGCCAGTCAGGCTGATCAGGACTACACATTTCCAGGGCACAGTTGATCAAGTTATCCTGAATCTCTCTGGTAGTAACACCATCACGCAAGCGGGTAGTGAGTCCGGCTTCTAGAGTGATCGGATTGACATCCTTGCCAGCACAAGCCCACTCAACAACAGCACGAATTTTGGAAATATCAAGGGAAGTCAGAGAACCATCCCGTCTGATCACCTTAATATTCCCTTGATTTTGAGTTATGGATGTTGCCGATAGGGTTTGTTGCATTTTCACTGGTTAGGCAGAATATTAGATTTAACACACCATGACTTGCTAACCCCAAGGTACAACACTACCACTAGGGTTAACTATGGAATTCACAAGCTCTACTATACTAAATCTGGATTGATTTGGCTTATAGTTTTTGCCGAGAGGGTTTGTGGCCTTTTCACTCGTTGCTCAGAATCTTAGATATATTACACCATGGCTGGGTAACTCCAAGGTACAACACTACCACTAGGGTTAACTATTTAATTCCCAAGCTCTACTATACTAAATCTAGAGTAAGTATGGCTGTTAAATTTATCAACTTTTTTAAGTAACTGACCAAGTAACTTCTCACACCTCCCACACCTGCCGCGTCCCCCTGAGGTTTACCTGTTATCCTCATCCCTGACCTTGTCTAATTGTTTTGTTAAAGTTATAATAGTGGAATTTGCCATCAGCTTTAGCCCTTGACCGTTCCCATGATGATCACTGCCCAAGACATTACTGCTATTGATGATAAGCTCTCCAAACGCTTTATTGAACTCGATCCAGAGGGCTACTTTATTATTTACATAGACCGAGATGCAAGTCTGATCTGTGCAGAACACTACAGTAACAAAATTAATGACAAAGGGTTAGCAGTTGATCCAGAAACCGGAGAACCATTTCCCTGCGATGTTAAATTAAACCGTACTCCCACCGCTATTTTCAAAGGTAGGACAGCCAAGGAACTAGGCATGAAAATTACCGAAGAAACTAAACCCTGTCCTTTAAGTCGCTTCGATCACGCCCTTTACCTAGGACGAGAATTTGTCAGAGCCGAGATAGCGATGGTCAATGGCGAAGAGTACATTCAAGATTAGTGAATAGGTTCGTAAGCTATCAGCGTGTCGCGTATCAGCTAATGCGCTACTTGAGGTGCTATCAGCGTGTCGCGTATCAGCGTGTCGCGTATCAGCTTATGGGGTACAGATGGTGCTACTTGAAGTGCTTTTGAATAAAATAAGCATCTCAAGTAGCGTGGCCTACGGCTGACCGCTGACCGCTGACCGCTGAATGCTTACCTTTTGAATAACACAGGTAAGCCTTCGTTTAATCTGAGTTAAGTCTGCTGACGGCTGACGGCTGACCACTGACCGCTTACCACTGATAACTGATAGCTGATAGCTTACGACCTAAGTCAGGTTTGTCGGTAATTATACCATGTACCCGATTATCATTTAGAAGCTCTCCAATCATTTTTTGATCATTTACAGTCCAAACAAAAACCGGTTTGCCCTGTTTAGCAGCAATTTTCAATAAACCAAATTTTAACGTTTCCCACTGTAGTGCTAGTATATCGGGGGTAAGTCTGATCAGTTTCTGAAACACCAAAATTCCGAAAAACCTGAGTAATATAATCAGAAAATTATTCTTTTTTTTGCTTAATAGCAATCCCGTTTTAACCTTAGGATAATTTAAGTTTATCCATCTTAACGATGAAACATTAAATGATAAAATAACAAAGTCATCTATCTTGATATATTCCATTACTAAGGCCAGAACTTTTTCTTCATAGCCTTCTTCTTTTAGTTCAACCGCTAGTTTAATCCTGTTACGACTCAGTCTTAAAACTTCTTCGGTGCGCTTTCCAATGGGCGAGTAAATCGCCCTTGGGTCGCACCGCAACCGTAGGCACTCTAAACCCTTGCTGACCAGCAATACGATTGATTTGAGCAAAGCTTAACTGACTGATAGCTTGATTAGCTATCATTGGATCATGATGGGAAATCAATACCCCATCTTTTGTGATTCTTACATCAAATTCGATAAAGTCAGCCCCAATTTCAATAGCTTTTTCATAGGCTTCAATAGTATTCTCTTTGGCACAATTAGAAGCTCCACGATGAGCGATTATCTTATTGGTCAGCATATGAAGGAAAGGGAACAGGGAATAGCGATGCAGTCGGCCAAAGGGGGTTTCCCCCACTCGCGCTTTGCATCAAGACGGGAACAGGGAGCAGGGGAAGATAGGGAGGTGTGGGAAGTGTGGTGAGATGGGGAGTGAAGGGACACAGAGGGAGATATGGTAGTGTGGTGAGATTCCGAAGTTCCCTCTTTTGTCTTCCCGATTCCCGACTCCCGACTCCCGACTCCCGACTCCCGACTCCCGACTCCCGACTCCCGACTCCCTAAAATCCTAAATATAGCTCACCTATTTGAGAAGCGCTATCTCATCGAGGTGCTGGCAAGTCATGAACATTGCGGATGGTCACGGAGCGAGCTAACTTATAGGCGGCATAGGAATCCACCAAACCGGCTCCAGTTGCTCCATCGTGTCCCTCTCCTGCCGGTTGACCATGGGCGCTCTTGCCGAGCTTAACATCTCGCGCTGATGCCCGCAGAATCTGCTTAATCAGAGATGGAGACAGCCCAGGTTGCGCCTGTTTAAGCAAGGCACAAACACCGGCTACTTGGGGAGAAGCCGCACTAGTACCGCTGATCACCGCCCAGCCATCATCAGTAGCCGTTTCGTCCTGATTCGGATACTCACCACCGCCCAAGCCTTGGTCAATTTCGTCCCCTGGTTCAACGGGCAACATGATATAAGCAGCCCGGGGTCGCATTCCCACCAGTCCACACAGATCAGGTACATGGCGTCCTGGATAAATCTGGCTATCAAAGCTACTGGCGTAGTCGGAAGCTTCTAAGCGAAAGTCATTGCCCTCAACAGTATCGTGGGCATAGACTCCACCCACAGAAATCACTTCTGGCATTTGACCTGGAAATCCATAGTGTCCGTTACCAGCAGAGAAACAAACGGTAATACCACGCTCTTTGACTGCTTCAATAACTGCTGCCTCTAGGGGCTTGAGGAAATTCGGTAGAGGGCCTTCTGGAATAGTGAAGCCCCAGCTGTTGGTCATCACTGCTGGATGTAAATCCGATGCCATCTTAAAGGCCAGGGTGGGGTTACTCCCCATTTTGACACCAATAAAGTCAATATCCGGTGCATTGGAAAAAATATTTGCTGCTTCAGCGGTGCCATGACCATTCTCATCCCGCTCCACGTTTTGAGCATCTGGTGCCAGGGTTGCCTGGTAGTTGTAGCCATGCCAGTCGTAAAAGGGATGCTTGTAGAATCCAGTGTCTACCATTGCTACTAAAACCCCCTTACCGGTTACCCCGACTTTGTGGACAGGGGTCGAGCGACATACCATAGCTACATCAGAGGGAACATTGAGGTGATGATAACGAACCCGTGGAGGCAGTGGCGACTCAAATAAAATGGGTGGACGTTGGGGATAAGCGCGCTCTATCAACCCAAATAGCTCTTCGGGAATGCTAAAGGGAGCACCAGCAACATGGCGCAAGAAGGTCACTTCTCCCAGTTCAGGATGAGCCTCGCTAATCAGTTGGCTGTCCCGTTCAACTCGGGTGCTAAAGACCCGTTCCCACAGTTCCCGTGGTCCATCAGCACTAATGGAAAAAGTTCCGATTTGCTGCACTCGAAAGCCAAGGGATTGTAAAACATTTGCAGCTTGAATGCCCCGTCCAGGGGGTGGAGCGAATTGTTGAAGATTCTCCGGTTGGAGGTAGGTGTCACTTGCGAACATAGATTGGCCACTTTCTGATGCGATAATGGCTTCAAAGGAAACTCGCTGTTCTCCAGTCTGTAGTTGTTGTATCATAATTAGCTTTTTAGTTAAATCCTAGTTAGACAGGGGTTTATGACTATCCCTGTCGTTGTTAATCAACAAAGCAAGATGCTTTACGTCTTTGGTTTACTTCTTTAGTTTGGTATCTGTGATCACATATTGACCTCACCCTCGTGGGTACTTTTGTTTTTTTCGGTTTTAGTTTATAATAATTCACGAAATTTTTCACTCACTATTCAACAGTAAAGGCAGCATCGGGTCGTGCCTCTAGCCTGGAGAATGTTCGGATTATCGTTAACTGGATTGGCCGTTGGCCACGCTACGGGATGAAGCGTTCGCGTAGCGTGGCCAACGGCCTCAGCTTCCGCTAAGAGCGATCAGAAAAATTCTGGGGGCTCTACAAACATCACCCCAGTTACCAAGGTTTGTAGTTGCTCAGGAATTTGTATATGGTCAACCGCAGCTTTGGGATAGGTAACGTCACTGCCATCTATCTCCTGGATCAGAGTTTTCTGCTGTGGTTGGAAGGAAACATTGAACGTTGATTCCCACAGGGATTGCGGAGCTTGTACACTTATAGTCGGTCCAATGTGCAGGATCCGAAACCCAAGCTGTTGTAGAGCTAAAGCAGCTTGTCTAGAGTGGTTCGGGGATGACTCAATTTCTGCTGAGATCGTGTTTTCCGGCATAGAACGCCTCCGATGGAAAGTCTGGCATCGGTGATTTTTGGGTAGGGGCGACCGATTGGGGCAAGTAATTAATTACTGAAACCCTAGGTTTTATGTGCTTTTGCTTCGCCCTCCCATAGGACAACCTAGAGTTTCCCTTAATTAAGGGCAATTTGTCAAGCTATAGCGCTGCCCCCAGGCAATAGGGAATAGGGAATAGGGAACAGGGAATGAAAAACCTTGTAACATCAAGGTTTTAGCAATTCGTATTGAGGCAAAGCGCGAGTGGGCACTTGAGCTGACTTGCTTAGAAGTGGCCCCTTGATAGTCCTGAAGAGGACGGAAAAAATGCACGGGCTATTTTCTGTAGATTAGCTCCGGGTCATGAAATCAAGTTGGGTGCGAGTTTAAGGGTGACGGTATTTTTTTTTTGCTATGAATTTATACAAAAAAATACAAAATTTATACCTTTTATAGGTTAGCGCTAACGCGATCGCAACCATCAGATTGGCATACTATAAATATCAGTTAATTTACTGAAAGTAATTTTACTGACAGCTCAAGCTATGATCAAGTTAGTCAAACATTTAGTCAAAATTAATTACAGACTACAGTCAATTCATTAATTTATTAAAATAACTAGGGCGTCTATAACATGAACATAACTAAATTTGTAACCAGTGGATTAGTTTTAGGGTCTATAGTTTTGGGAGCAGTAGGACAAGCCCAGGCAGCTGATCTCGTCAAGAAGTCCTGGATAGCCACTGAAGCTCATAGCAACCCAGACACCTATTGGTCAGGACACTCTTTCTGGTTACCTGAGTTGGAATCAGGGAGATTTCTATTTGACCCTAAAGGTACCTTTAATGAATACGATGATGGGAGTGCTAATTTGTTGGGCACCATCGTTTCTGAGTTAGATGATACTAAAAAATGGGAGGTTGATATTTGGTTCGATCGCACAACAGAACCTACGGTAAAACCCAAAAAGGAACTACCGAAGTTTAATTATGTAGAAAATGGTGGTTCCATCGATACTAGTGATTGGTACTACTATAACATGGATGAAGATCGCGCTACCTTAACTGGCGTAGATTTCTACGATGGTAAAGAACTGAATCTTTACCAAATGCCTAGAGATGGTAAACACGCCTTCCAGGTTGGGTTTGGAGCTAATGGTAAAAACACTAACTTTGGTATGTCTGGCTGGTTAGGTGCTACGGGTTCTTATACTTTTGATAAGGCTGATATTAATGTTGATCTAACTCTTGATCCTAACCATCCTTCTAATTCTACACCTGTTCCTGAACCCATGACCATGGGCTTGTTCAGCCTAGGCTTACTGGGATTAAGTGTGACATCATTAAAGCGCAAGTCTAAGGAATTGCTATGACCTAGTAATTTTAAAGCTTACCTGATTTTTTCGTCGGCATAACTGATTCAACCACTTCTGTGTAGGAACTAGACTATTATCTCATAGTCTGTTCCTTTTTTATGTTTTGTGGTAAGCTATCAGCTATCAGCTATCAGCTATCAGCTATCAGCTATCAGCTATCAGCTATCAGCTATCAGCTATCAGCTATCAGCTATCAGTTATCAGCTATCAGCTATCAGCTATCAGCTATCAGTTATCAGCTATCAGCTATCAGCTATCAGCTATCAGTTATCAGCTATCAGCTATCAGCTATCAGCTATCAGCTATCAGCTATCAGCTATCAGTTGTCAGTTCTGACTTCGCCACTGACAAGTTTCCAGTTTCTAGTTTCTAGTTTCTAGTTTCTAGTTTTAATTGACTCTCAACCAAGAATGATAAGTAATCAACTGGATAGGACTCAAACTAGTAAGCTCAAACTATGTAAGCATTCAGCTATCAGCCGTCAGCCGTCAGCTTTTTTATTCAAAAGCACCATTAGTAACGTACGCTATGGGCATAAACTGTTCCCATAGCGTGGCCACAGACCTTTAGCACCGATTGCGCTACTTGAGGTGCTGCGCGAACAGTAGCGCATTAGCTGATAGCTGATAGCTGACGGCTGAATGCTTACCAAACTATTAATTTCAAAAGATTAAATAGTACATTAACTCAGATGTCAGCTGAGGATTAAGCTCAAGGCGTCGTTGAAGGTCAGCTAAATTACGGTATGGGCCACCATCAAAGCGATTTTGCAGGATCGCTCTAGCTAAAAACAAGTCCACTGCTGGAATTTTCGTCAACTGTTCTAGAGATGCGGTGTTAGGGTTGACTAGCTCAGGGGTAACTAAACTCTCAGGATCGTAGTAACAAAACCTCAAAATTGGTTGCAACGGTGTCAGACGTTGTACGGACCAACCTAGGGCAGCTGCCAAATCTTCTAAGCAGCAAAATTGCACACCACTGCTGGTCAGTTCAAAAAGCGTCCGCGCCTGATGGATAGATATCCCTGGCAATCTCAGCCAATCATCCACACCAGCTTGATTGACATCAATGGTGAGCCCCAATTTAGCAGCTACAGCAATTTCTTCTGTAGATTGTAGCCGATAGTAGGGGTCACGCTTTAGCCTCTGCTGAATTGATTGCTGATTCGGGGTTTGTCGAGTCTTGGGTGATAGCCAATCAAAAATTGCCATGAAACTCAAGCAATTAGGTCAAGTAATTGACGACGTTTTTGTTCAAATTCATACTCAGACACTAGTCCCTCCTGACGTAGGCTGTCTAGCTGTCTTAGGGCATCGGCAATTTCCCCTACCTTGGCTGGGTCAATACCAGCTTCGGAATTCTCTGAGGAAGATACTGTAGACTCAATACCGAGGTTAAAATTGAGGTCAAACTGATCTTGACTTTGTAGTAAATACCACACCCCCTCTATAGCACTGGCAATTCGAGGAATAGGTGTCCAACACAGGAGTAAGTACATTACTCCCCAAAAGGGTTGTCCGAGATAAAATTTGTGTAATCCACAAACGGGGATCACTACCCCACTCAATGCCAGTAGGGAAGCGACTTTGCGGCTTTTTGGCTTGCTCAACATACTTGCTTTGACCCGCGTTGAATAGCTTGGTGGAGATCCAAAAACTGTCAATCCTATGTTCCTATAATAATTACTTATCTCGGACTGGGAAGTTAGAGGTTACAGATTATAGGTTATAGGTTGAAGGTTGAAGGTTGAAGGTTGGCAGGTTGAAGGTTGGCAGGTTGAAGGTTGGCAGGTTGAAAGTTGAAAGTTGGCAGGTTGAAAGTTGAAAGTTGGCAGGTTGAAAGTTGGCAGGTTGAAGGTTGAACGCGATGGACGAAGTCCCGCTTTCAGCGATCGCGTGGCCTTTTGGCCAAGGTTCACAGGTTACAGGTTATAGGTTACAGCTTGCCAGTTGCCGGTTACAGGTTACAGCTTGCCAGTTATACATCTGGCTTTGAGTTGTTAAGGCTTTAACCTTCAACGGTCTAACCTTCAACGGACTAACCTTCAACGGTCTAACCTTAAACCTTGGCCTATTGGCCACGCTACGCGAACAACGGACTAATACGGAAAACCGAATTTTGTCCAGGTTTAACGCTACATTAAAATGTGACTAGAAGCGGCGATTGATTACAACCAAACCGGTTGACAGGTAAGAGCAATGGGTTTTTTTGATTCGGAAATTGTCCAAAAAGAGGCAAAACAGCTGTTTGAAGATTACCAAGACCTGATTAAATTGGGCAACGACTATGGCAAGTTTGACCGTGAAGGCAAAAAGATTTTCATCGATCAGATGGAACAGATGATGGAGCGCTATCGCATTTTTATGAAGCGCTTCGAATTATCTGATGACTTCATGGCTCAGATGACCATAGAGCAGCTCAATACTCAGTTAGGTCAGTTTGGGATCACCCCTCAGCAGATGTTTGACCAGATGAACATGACATTGGAGCGGATGAAGTCAGACGTAGAGAAGCAATCGTAGTAGGTTAGCCTTTGGTGGAGGTGGGGATACATCGACATCCCCCAAGACAGCTGATAACTGAGGGTCTTCGGCTGAATGCCTATAGTGCGTCAGTAGGGAGCCGCCAATCATGACGGCTGATATCCGTAATTTATCTAGAATTTATTTAGATCGAGGACGCTTAAATTTTGAGGGTCGAGGGAAGTATCTCGCTGGCTCCCTCCGCAAAGCCTGAATCATAAAACTCCGCCAGATCGGTGCGGCATAGCCACCACCTGTTACCCCTCGTCCAAGGGGTCGGTTGTTGTCTCGACCAATCCAAACTGCGGTAGCCATCTGGGGTACATATCCCACAAACCATACATCTCGCTCTGAAGAGGTTGTTCCCGTTTTACCTGCCGCCTGACGCCCGATGTGGGCAGATTTTCCGGTACCTCCGTTAATGACACCGGTTAGGGTATGGTTAAGGGAAGCAACCGCCCATTGATCTAGCACCAGCTTAGGCTTAGGGGTATTATCTAGCAGCACATTGCCTTTACTATCGGTCACTCGGACAATTAATGTAGTGTCAGAGTGCCAGCCATTATTGGCAAAGGTAGCATAGGCTCCTGCCATTTCCAATGGTGTTACCCCAACTGACCCTAGGGGTAACGATAGCACTGGTTGCATGGGACTCTTAATCCCAAGGGTCTTAACCACATCAACGACTTTATCCAGTCCCACTCTCCTGCCAATCTTCACCGCTGGCACATTGCTCGATTGAACAATTGCGGTGCGAATGCTCATGGCACCAGAGTAGCCACCACCATAGTTTTTGGGTCTGTAATAGCCTCTACCATCTCGATAGCGGACGGGGGTATCGTAAACAGTGGAATGGGGAGAATATTTACCTGTGGAAAAGGCAGTATAGTAAACAAATGGCTTAAAGGATGACCCTGGCTGACGTCGAGCTTGAGTAGCACGGTTGAACTTGCTCTTTTCATAGCTGTACCCCCCAACTATCGCTTTCACAAAATGGGTACGGGGGTCAACGGCGGCTAATGCCACCTGATTATCGTAAAGTCCACGGCGACGCAGGGTGTAATGAGCACGATTAACGGTCTTTTCTGCCATCTTTTGGAAGTCGTAGTCAACCGTGGTCTGAACTCGCATTCCGCCCTTGGTGACCGCCTCCTGACCAAATCGCTCTTTTAACTCCACCACAGCAGCTTCTGTGACGAAAGGCAATTTACTGGTTGTCCAGGAAGTACTTTTGCCAATTAACAGGGGCTGTTCCTTAGCTTGTTTTTCTTGGGCTGCTGTAATCCATCCCAAATCCCGCATCCGCCTTAAGACCACGGCTTGTCGCTCTTTAGCTTTAGAGTAGTTGCTGAAGGGACTGTATTCTTCTGGGGACTGGATTAGCCCTGCCAACATCGCTGACTCGGCTAAGGATAGCTCAGAGGCTGGCTTAACAAAGTAGCTGCGGGCAGCTGTTTCAATGCCATAGTTATTGTGACCCCAATAAATTTGATTGAGGTACAATTCCATAATCTCGTCTTTAGAGAAGATTTGCTCAACTCGGATAGCGAGTACAGCTTCAGTAATTTTGCGGCTAAAGGTGCGTTGCCGAGTCAGAAACAGGTTTTTCACCAACTGCATGGTGATCGTAGAACCCCCCTCTACTACTGTCCCCTGCCTCCAGTTAGCTAAGAAAGCACGACCGACGCTATTGGGGTTAACCCCATAGTGCATAAAGAAGCGACTGTCTTCTATAGCTAGTACAGCACGCTTGAGTTCAGGGTTGATTTGGCCAAATTCAACCACTTCTCGATTCGCTTCCCCATGAAGGCTAACTAGGGGTCTACCCTTGACATCGTAAATGTAAGTTGTTTCTGTCGGTGTGTAGTTCCGGAGCATGCGCACATCTGGCAGGTTACGGAAGCTAGTCGCTAAGCCCACAAGTCCACCAGCTACAATCGAGCTAGCTAACATGGTAACCCCGAGGATAGTCCCCCCAGTTACCTGAGCCACCCCTTGCACAAACTGCAATACTTGTGAAGGCTTTTTTTTCCGATTTTTCCGATCTTGTGGTTGTGGAATAGTGCTAGATGACACGGTGATTTCATTTCCTTACTAAAGAACAGACATGTAAGCTAGGGGCTGTGCAAGGTGTGTTTTTTTTACTTTCTCTAAGTATCTTTCTATAAGACAATTCCAAGGATTGGTGGGCAGAGCAGGATTACTTACAAGTCTTGAGCATCGAATTTCTTAATAATGCCAGGACGTTATGGATAAGTGTCAAGCCCTATAGGTAAGCTTCTACTTAAGCTTCAACTACTGTAGCGATAATAATTTTTGAATTAAAGCTAATTCTACCCAATTCATACCATTTGGTATTTTAAGACGGTCATTTCCCGTCTTGATGCAGTCCCTGTGGTAGATTCATCCACTGATTGAACCCTCTAGATGCTAAATGGGGCATTTAATCGCTATGTTACCAGCGACTGCATCAAGAAGAGTGGGCTTAACCGGCATCTCGTAACGGTTCTCAACGGCGTTTTGTATAATAGTTAGCGGCATTTTGACATGGCTCATGGCAAGTGTCGCTCTGGCTACGGATCCTTAGAATAAATTTAAACCATCTGTACTAAGATAGTGAATTCCCAACCATAGTCCCAACCGATGTCAAATTTTGAAATTCCCCTTTCTAACGAGCTAGCTTGGCTAGACAGAGGTACCAGTGAAATTTTTCCCCTACAAGCGGATTCTCAGGACCCGAGTGAAAATCTAGCTATTCGGCTCAAGCAAGCTGAGCGTCCCTTACGGGTCAAGTTAGGTATAGACCCAACCGGTGCCGATCTCCACGTAGGTCATAGTATCCCAGTCAGAAAGCTACGGGCATTCCAAGATGCTGGTCATACCGCTGTCTTAATTATTGGTGACTTTACTGCTAGAATCGGTGACCCTACTGGGAAATCTGAGGTGCGTCGCCAGTTGACACCAGCTCAGGTCAAGGAAAATGCTGAAACTTATCTTTCACAGGTGCGCCCTATTCTAGATTTTGACACCCCAGGACGGCTAGAAATTCGCTATAACTCTGAGTGGCTTAACCAGTTGGATTTGTCTGAGATTATTGACTTGTTAGCCACTATGACCGTAGGGCAAATGCTGGCGAAGGAAGGGTTTGCTGAACGCTATCAACAACAAAATCCTATTTTCCTCCATGAGTTTCTCTACCCATTGATGCAGGGCTATGATTCTGTGGCAGTTAAGGCTGATGTGGAGTTAGGGGGAACTGACCAAAAGTTTAATATTGCCTTGGGACGGGATTTACAACGGCATTTTGGGCAATCTCCCCAGTTCGGCTTACTGTTGCCAATTTTGATTGGGACGGATGGGATACAAAAAATGTCTAAGTCTTTGGGGAATTATGTTGGCTTGTCAGATGATCCCTTGACCATGTACTCGAAGCTGGAGGGCACACCAGATGATCTGTTAGAGCAATATTTTGAGCTGTTGACTAATGTGCCATTGGACGAGCTTCCAGCAAAGCCACGGGAGCAGCAAAAGCAATTGGCTCTGACTATTGTGACCCAATATCATGGTGAAGCAGCAGCAAAAGAAGCTCAGCAGGCAGCACTAAACTTAGTAAAGGGTAGCACTACTGGTACGGGGGATTCTGTCCCAGAATTTTCATTGTCTTCTGTGGAGTTTCCCGCTAAGTTGTTCTATATCCTTAAAGAATCAGGTTTGTGCCAAAGTAGTGGCGAAGGCAGGCGACAGATTCAAGGGGGAGGTGTTAAGTTGGATGGCGATCGCATTTCAGCGGTTGACCAGACCTTTGATTCCCCTGATCAATTGGTGGGAAAGGTTTTGCAGGTGGGGAAAAAGAAGTTTGCCCGTTTAGTTAGTTGAAGGTATCACTGGAGGTTAGGAGGTTGTTCGCGTAGCGTGGCCAATAGGCCAAGGTTAGGAGGTTGTTCGCGTAGCGTGGCCAATAGGCCAAGGTTAGGAGGTTGTTCGCGTAGCGTGGCCAATAGGCCAAGGTTAGGAGGTTGTTCGCGTAGCGTGGCCAATAGGCCAAGGTTAGGAGGTTAGGAGGTTGAAGGTTGTTCGCGTAGCGTGGCCAATAGGCCAAGGTTAGGAGGTTGAAGCTTGAAGGTTAGGAGGTTGAAGGTTGAAGATCGGATTATTGTTCCTTTGGATGTGCCGAGCAAAGAAGATGCGATCGCATTAGTGGAGCTGTTGCCTGAGGTTAGCTTTTGGAAAGTAGGTCTGGAACTGTTTGTGAGCACTGGTCCTGAGATTATTCATGCTCTCAAACATCGGCAAAAGCGGATATTTCTGGATCTTAAATTTCACGATATCCCCAATACGGTAGCTGGAGCAACAAGGGTTGCAGCCGCCTATGGTGTGGACTTAATCACCATTCATGCTGTTGCTGGTCGCAATGCTCTTAAACGAGCGGCTGAAGCGGCGGTTGAGGGAGCCTTGGCAGGGGGATGTCCCCCCCCGAAGTTAATTGGTATTACTCTACTCACCAGTCTCAATTCCCGGGATTTGGCCTTTGACCTTAAAATTCCGGTCGAGTTGCCCGAATTTGTCTTACAAATGGCACTACTCGCTCAAGAGTCAGGTTTGAATGGGGCAGTGTGCTCCCCCATGGAAGTGTCACAGCTACGACAAGTGTGTGGTGATGATTTTCTCCTGGTTTGTCCAGGAGTACGCCCCCAATGGTCCGAACAAGGTGATCAACGACGGGCAATGACCCCACTAGCTGCTCTACAAGCCGGTGCAGATTACCTAGTCATAGGGCGACCCATTACCGCTGCTGACGACCCAGTCGCTGCCTGGAATAGGATTTGTAAGGAATTAGCTGCTACTGGTGTATAGCTTTCAGCTGACGGGATTACTTCTAATGGCTTACTTGGGATTACAGATTCATGGGTTGAACCTTAGCAAGTTGAACCTGGAAGGTTTCCCAGAAAAGTTTCAACTAGCGTTCTTTCAGAAGTTGGGAACAGGGAACAGGGAACAGGGAACAGTGGACAAGAATTCACGAAAAGCAATGCAGCGCGGTCTTGGGGGAAACCCCCACTCGCTATTGCATCAAGAACAGTATCAGAAAACTACTTTTGAAAGAGGTCTACTGTTCAACCTACCCTACTCGAACACCAAAGCCCAACAACCTGCCAACCTTCAATTTACTAACTTTCAACCTGTCAACCTTGGCCTATTGGCCACGCTACGCGAACAACCTGTCAACCTTGGCCTATTGGCCACGCTACGCGAACAACCTGTCAACTTTCAACCTGCCAACCTTGGCCTTGCGGCCACGCTACGCGAACAATCTACTAACCTCCAACCTCCCAACCTTAACCCTTCAAAGTTCTTCCGACCTGCCAACCTTGAACCTTCACCCGATCAAACCTGTTCGGTAGAGGTGGAAACGTTAACCTCCCTATTGCTTAAAGATTTACCTAGCTATGCCAATCGAGTGATTCAGAGGGCGCGGCGCTCAGACTCCACTGTGGACAACTTCAGTTATGTAATCGTGGCAGGACAGCCAGAGTTTGAACCTCTGCCCCTTAAGTCGTTTCAATCGACCACCGTACCTAACCCAACGGATAGCGAAGCACTTCAACAAATCTTTCTAACTACCCTAGAGCGCAAGTATTTCAAGGATAAAGCTGTAGAGCTTCAGAATTATCACTGGCTATTTTTGACCAAAAGCTCTGATGGCTGGCGCTTAGTGATGATTTTTTCCCGTATTGGTTCTGTTTCAGAAGGCAAACTTCCCACACCGCCACGGGAAAGCACTAATGGTGTTATTGGTCAAGCGGTTAAGACTTGGCTGCGGGATTGTCGTGCTGGCACAATTCGAGCCTTTGAACAGAATCCCGTCAATTCCGCTCCTTAAGATGGCTACGCATATGCGCTACGCGCAGGCTACGCCAACAGCAGTTAGTGGTCAGCGGTCAGTGGTCAGCGGTCAGCGGTCAGCGGTCAGCGGTCAGTGGTCAGTGGTCAGCGGTCAGTGGTCAGCGGTCAGTGGTCAGCCGTTGGCCGTTGGCCACGCTACGGGAACAGCTTATTTTATTCAAAAGGATTGCGCATGAGCTGATAGCTGATAGCTGATAGCTGATAGCTTACGTTTAGAAAGATTTAAGACTTTAGCGCTGGTTTGCTTCACTCTTCTAAAATCTCGACTAAGTCCTGAACCATCACATCAAACGTCCTCGCTAATTTATCCATAGAAGTATAGTCAATTGTTTTTAGACCAGGACAGCGGGCATAGTGCCTTACAGTGCTGTAAATCACTCCGGAACGGTCAGAAACTTCCTTGAGTGTCCAGCCCTTCTCCTGTGCTAGTTCTCGTACTTTTAGTCTGACTAAACCCATACTTGACAATTAATCACGTTTATAGTTTAATAGTTCAATCGCGTAAACTATGAGAAGCGATCGCCCTTAAACCATAGAATTATCTCAGGGCGATCGCATCAAAAAACCTGATGTAACGAAACATCAAGGCAATACTACTTATATTAACAATACTTAGCCAAAACTTACCGGTAACCACCGTATCTTAAATCAACTATAAATCCCGAGTGTTAAAAATTGCTTGGTCTAGTCAAAGGTGTACGTTTTGAGGCAGAATTGCAACAATTGCGGCAAATGTATGTGAGCGAGAAAAGTTGGTGGGACGATTTTTGACTAGATACTATATCCTGATTCTATTGAGTCTTTTGTGTTTAACTGGCTGTAATTCTCCTGATAGTGGCCTTTTACAGTCCAATCAAGACAGTACTTTGAAGCTCCTGTACTGGCAAGCACCCACTATCCTCAATCCCCATCTTTCCAATGGTTACAAGGATTCCGAAGCCAGTCGGATTACCCTGGAACCCCTGACGAGTTATGACAAAAATGGGGAGATGGTGCTGTTCTTGGCCGCAGAAGTCCCTACGGTAGAGAATGGTGGAATTGCTGCTGATGGTAAGTCGGTGACTTGGAAACTAAAGCGCAATGTAAAGTGGTCCGATGGCACCCCTTTCACGGCTGATGATGTGGTGTTCACTTACGAATTTATCACCAATCCAGCCGTAGGTTCGACCACTGCTAATACTTATAAAACTATTAAAAGCGTTGAAGCAATCGACGACTACACAGTCAAAGTCAACTTCAAGGATGTTAATCCAGCTTGGTTTTTAGTCTTTTCCGGTAGTGATGGCATGATTTTGCCACGCCATTTATATCAAGATTTCAATGGTGCTAATGCACGACAAGCGCCAGCCAACTTGATGGCAGTAGGAACCGGTCCCTATCAGGTCGTAGAATTTAAGCCAGGGGATACGGTAGTTTATCAGCCAAACCCTAACTTCCGAGAAGGGGATAAACCCTATTTCGAGCGAGTAGAACTAAAAGGTGGTGGTGATGCTACCTCTGCTGCTAGAGCAGTCTTACAAACGGGCGATGGCGATTATGCTTACAATCTGCAAGTGGAAGCACCTGTGTTGAAGCGACTGGAAGCAGGGGGTAAAGGTAAAGTCGTGGCTATCTTTGGGGCGTTGGTAGAACGGATTTTAATCAATCAAACCGACCCCAATCAACAAGCCCCTTCTGGAGAACGTTCTAGTGTCAAATTTCCCCATCCGTTCTTCAAAGACAAGCGAGTGCGTCAGGCGTTTAACCTAGCCCTAGACCGGGAAACCATTGCCCAACAGCTTTATGGAGCAACGGGCAAAGCCACAGGGAATTTCTTAGTGTTACCAGAGCAATATAACTCTCCTAATACTACCTATGAATTTAACCCTAAAAAAGCGGTAGCCTTGTTGGATCAAGCAGGCTGGAAAGATACCAATGGTAATGGGATTCGGGATAAAGATGGGGTGGAGATGACCGTGTTGTTTCAGACATCAGTCAATCCCGTGCGCCAGAAGACCCAGGAAATTGTCAAACAGACCCTAGCCTCCATTGGGGTTGGGGTAGAACTCAAGAGTATTGATGCCAGTATTTATTTCTCCGGTGATCCAGCCAACACCGATACTACCCAGCACTTCTATGCTGACCTACAAATGTACACCACAGGCAATGATAGCCCCGACCCTGGTGCGTATCTGAAAACCTATACTTGTGATGAAATTCCCCAGAAAGCGAATCAATGGTCTGGGCAAAATGTCTCTCGCTACTGTAATCCGAAATACGATCAGCTTTGGCAGCAGTCTACAAAAGAGTTAGACCCAGAAAAACGTCGGAAAATCTTTATCCAGATGAATGACTTACTGGTTAAAGATGAAGTCGTAGTTTTGCCCATTCTCCATCGGGCTGACCCAGCTGGGTTTAGCAATCAGCTCGAGGGTTATGACTTAACACCATGGGATCGCAATACTTGGAATATTATGGATTGGAAGGGAAAGTGATAGTTATATCAACTCTGGTTGAATACCCATAATTAACGGGAGTGTGGGGAGATGGGGAGATGGGGAGATGGGGAGATAGGGAGATGGGGAGATGGGGAGATGGGGAGAGGGGGAGATGGGGAGATGGGGAGATGGGGAGATGGGGAGATGTGGAGATGGGGAGATGGGGAGATGGGGAGATGGGGAGATGGGGAGATGGGGAGATTTTTATGAAGGGTAATTATCCTGACATAATATTAGTAATCATTGGTAATTAGTTAATTAAAAAGATTCAAGATTCAAGATTCAAGATTCAATTAACTATAGCGTTTTCCAGACTTATGAGGTAGACAAGATTTTTTCCTTATTGCCTATTGCCTATTCCCTATTGCCTATTGCCTATTGCCTATTGCCTATTGCCTATTCCCTATCCCCTATTCCCTATTCCCTATTCCCTATTCCCTGTTCCCTACCAAATTGAAAACCGCTATCATCAATTTCAATGACGCGATACCTAATTAATCGTCTTTTAGTCTCTATTCCCACCTTGATTGCGATCAGTATCGTAGTATTTGGTATCTTGGCTTTAGCACCTGGAGACCCGATGGGGGAATTTGCCACTAATCCCTCGATTACCCCAGAAGTGCGGGAGAATATTCGTCGCTCCCTTGGTTTAGACCAACCCATCCCAATTCGGTATATTAAATGGGCGTGGTCATTTATCCAAGGGGATATGGGATACTCCTTCACTAGCCGTAGTCCCGTTAGTGCCCTAATGCTCCAGCGTTTACCTACTACCTTATGGGTTGTAGGTTCTGCTTATATCTTTGCTGTATTGCTGGCGTTTCCCTTAGGAATAATTTCGGCACTAAAACGTTACTCAATCTTTGATCAAATTGTCACTACCCTGGCCTTTCTAGGATTTTCTCTACCAACCTTTTTCACTGGTTTGTTGTTCATTATTTTGTTTAGTGTCCAGCTAAATTGGTTACCTTTTATCTACGACAGCACACTCAAAGTAACAGATTGGAATAGTTTTATTATCCAAGTCAAGCAGTCTATCATGCCCATCGTGGTATTGGGATTATTTCAAGCAGCAGTATTGATGCGTTTTATTCGTTCATCCATACTCGAACAGCTAAATCAAGACTACGTTCGTACTGCTTATGCTAAGGGATTACATCAATTTGTAGTGGTCAATCGCCATATCTTACGGAATGCTCTGATTCCTGTTGTTACCTTAGTCGCCCTAGATATTCCTACTGTATTCACTGGTGCTTTAATCACTGAACAAGTGTTTCGGGTTCCTGGAATTGGTGCCTTGCTGATTGATTCTATCTATCGAAACGATACACCAGTAGTGATGGCGATTACTTTTATCTACGCTATTTTAATTGTAGTCTTCAATCTAGTCGCTGATATCCTTTATGGCATTCTAGATCCGAGAGTTAAGATAATATAGTAGGGAACAGGGAATAGGGAACAGGGAACAGGGAATAGGGAATAGGGAGTAGGGAGTAGGGAGTAGGGAACAAAAATTATCACAATTCATTATAGTGTTTTTATAAAACCCAAGTTCGTAGGGTGCGTTAGGGACGGGCGATCCCTTATTTTCTCGGTAGCAAGTGTTAGGACAATCCGTCCCGTAACGCACCACCCAAACGGCAAAAATGAGATGCACCCTTGCCTGCTCCCTAAAACCCAATAATTTTTACCTTATCCAATTGAAAACTGATGTATCGAAATGAATGTTCTGTGGAAGTTTTTTGGTGGAGATGGATGGCGTCGGTTTCGCCAAGACCGAATGGCTGTAATCGGGTCTATTGTACTTCTAATTATGGTGATTACCATTGTTTTAGGGCCATTCATTGATAAAACACCTATTGACAAAATTGACTTTAGTCTATCCAGTGCGCCACCGAGTTGGGCACATCCTTTTGGTACTAATGATTTAGGTCAGGATCAACTGGCTCGGGTATTGTGGGGGGGACGCATCTCTTTAACGGTGGGGATTGCGGCTATGGTAGTGGCGATTTCTTTGGGAACGTTAATTGGAGCGGTATCCGGTTTCTATGGAGGAGTAATTGATACCTTCCTGATGCGTCTGACGGATTTATTTTTAGCATTACCTCAGCTACCGTTGTTACTGTTAGTGATTTATTTATTCCGCGATGTCATGCGGCAGGTGGCTGGGCCAGAGTTGGGTATTTTTATTTTAATAGTGCTAGTAATTGGTTGCTTGAATTGGATGTCGGTGGCGCGATTAGTACGAGCTAGTTTCTTGACAGTGCGGGAGATGGATTTTGTGACCGCAGCTCGCTCTATTGGTGCTAAACCTAGTCGATTGATTTTGGCTCATATTCTTCCTAATGTGTTTAGTCCGGTAATTGTTGCGGCTACCTTGGCGGTGGGAAATGCGATTATTACTGAGTCTACCTTGAGTTTTTTAGGCTTAGGCTTTCCCCCTGATGTTCCTACCTGGGGACGGATGCTATTTGATGCCCAAAATTATATTGAAATAGCCCCTCATATGGCACTTTTTCCGGGATTAGCGATTTTTTTAACAGTGCTTAGTATTAATTATATTGGGGATGGATTGAGGGATGCTTTGGATCCGCAAACTCGGAGAAAGTAGGGAGTAGGGAGTAGCGATGCAGCGCGGTCTTGGGGAGGCAGTGCGGTCTTGGGGGTTCCCCCCATGAGCAACTGCCGTGGTTTCCCCCATGAGCGACTGCATCAAGACGGGAGTAGGGAGTAGGGAATGGGAGCATGTCACTTTTGCCGAACATTTGTACTAAGGTAATAGGTAATGGGTAATAGGTAATAGGTAATAGGTCTGAAGGGGAGCTAGTCCTGGATGAATATTTGTACATTATCTATAGCCCCCTCATGGGTAATTGCTTGCTCTACTGGAAAATAGTACTAATGTTTAAGCATTGCAAGACCTGCTCCCGTAGGGAATAGGGAAAATGTTGGGCTAACCACTCTACAGCAACTTGCCTAAGTGAAAAACTAGGATACTCGATAATGTCTAGGTTCATGGTTTCAAACCAAAACTCGACTAAAATACTCACGATACAAATGGCATCGAGGTACGACTCGATTACCCTGCTGCTCTACTAATCCCATACTATGTAGCTTGTAAATCTGGAGTGAATCTAATTCGACTGGCTCCCATGAAGTGACAACTTGCTGCAATGCTTTAGCTAATTCTGGTGCTTGTCGTAGTGCTTGCAAATGTCGTCGTAAATGGTTGCTGTAAATACCTGCTTCTGTGGCTGCTGCTTGTAACAACTCCTCTAATGTTATCTTTCCACATGCAATTTCATATATTCCTAAACGTACTAGATAAGGATGTCCGCATACCATTTTCATGAGCTTTTCAACCTCACTATTGTTCCAATTAAGCCCATGGAAACAAGCTAAACTTTTTACTTGAATTGGGTCAAATTCTGTTAGTTCTAATGGTACTCCCGCATTGAAAGGAGATTGATTGATATCTAAGGGGATATAAACTTCCGTTGAATGGGCGACGACTAATCGCAGTTGTCTCCAGATATCAGCAATTTTTCCTTTTTCATGCCAGCTGCGTAGCATACCCAAAAAATCTTCAATGACCTCCCTATAGGAAAATAGACGATCTATATCATCTAATCCTAATACCAAAGGACAATTAATTTGGGGCAATAAATACTCTTCAAAGTACAGTGTACAGTTATCGTTGCTACCGAAAATTTCCGTATCCCAATAATTATCTAGCTGATTAGCTAACTTTAACTCCCGACTAACCTGTAGGCAAAGCGAGCGTAGAAACAGCTCCAAATTAGTCAAAATCGACTTATTGACGCTATTCAAACTCAGATACACTGTTTGAGCATTTTCCGAAGCAGCATGGTCTAACAGCTTCATGATCAAAGAGGTCTTACCCATTAACTTTGGGGCTTTAATCCGAATTAACGCCGCCGGTTTAACTACTGTTTTATAGCCAAGAGATTCAATCCCATCTCGTTCAATGTAAAAGGGAGAAGACGGTGCCACTGCACCTTCAGGAAAAGGGAATTCTGTTGCTGAAACACGGAGATATGAGGGCAAGTTGATACTAGTTTGTAGTTGTGTTTTAGCTCTCTCTAAAGCGACTTTAAAATTCTTTTTAGTTAACTTTTCCCCTAAAGCTTCAGACAGCTTTTTCCATAACTGATTGCCAATATCTTTGTTAAGGTACTCTGTACTATAGCCAGCTCGTTTGCCAATTTCTTCATAGGTTAGTCCTGCCCAAGAACCTTCAAGTACAAGTATTTCTATATCATTAAGGTGCTTTTGGGTCTTTTGGAAAAGCAGTTGTTCTGCTATTTCTTTTGCCTGCTGCCAAGTCAGTCCTGATTCTAAGTTACTCATTCTGAGTCGTTTCGGATGAAGACACAGATACCAGGGTAAGCGCAAGACAAATTGAGCCAAAATGCGATATAGGGCAAGAATTATGACCATATTAAGCCTTGATTCTCAGCACTATTGCATATTTATATCAATATTGTTGATAAGAATGCCGCCTTATTGATTCTCGCGTTTCCCCTGACACAGATACCAGTCTGGATTCTATTTTCTATATTACACGACTTGGCAAGTTAAGGGTGAATCAAGGAGCCACAACAGGGTAATCTGGGAGACATCACAGTTAGAGAGTTAACCGGGTGTATCTCATATTTGTAAAAAAGAAGGGGGAGCGTGGGAAGTGTGGGGAGGGTGGGTAGGGTGGGGAGATAGGGAGATAGGGAGATAGGGAGATAGGGAGATGGGGGAAATTTTTATTAAGGGTAATGTCATATTCGTCAGTATCCCAAATTCGTTACATTCGTTCCTAGCTCAAATTGAGGATTTTGAGATTTCATGTCTGAATTCCTTGTGATTATTACTGTGGTGGAGGTAGATGCATCCTTTTCACAGTCACTTATCCTGTGGATGGATAATGAGTACAATCACGTTGTGACGATGCCAGAATGTTACCGTTCACTCCCTTGAGATAAAGACCTTATGTCCCACCCTTCCGGTTATAGCAGTACGGATTAAGCTTAGGACATTGATAAAAGCTGAAAAAGTGCGACCCGTGGCGAATTAAATTCGCCAACGGAAAGCGCACCTGCGATGCATGTAGTTAACTTTTGCCTCTTGCCTCTTGCCTCTTGCCTTGCGGCTAGCGCTATAGTTGCCAGTAGTCTCGGCATCCGACCTGTGAGCGCCCTTTAGTTGTCTAGCATCAGCACTGCAAAGCGTTTGTTGCCATTGACGGTGTAAGGCTCAACATCAAAAATTCTCGCCCCATTTTGTTGCCACAGTTGATTAACTTGCGCTGCGGTTTTACCGTAGTACCACCACCAGCGTTGACCTTGAGAGCGTTCCATGACGACAGTAAAAGTATTGTTGCCGCGCCTTTCGATATCGATTAATCTGGCTTTGTTTTCTTTGAGTTTCGAGCTAATAAAGCTGGGTGATTTGTTGGAATAAACCCACCACGCCTTGCGGTCTGCACCTGTATTTTTAATCATTACAGCACTAAACAGGCGCTTACCACCGACAACATAGGTATCGAGGTCAACAATGCGTGCTTGATTATCCTTGGCTTTTGCCATGATGTCATTAAAGGAAAGGTCAGTATAGTACCACCAAGCCTTAGCTTCAGAAGCTGTATTGGAAACGAGAACGACTGCATAGCGTTTTTTACCATTGACCCGATAAACTTGCAAGTCGATAATCCGAGCCCGATTTTGCGAGAGTTTTTCTTTGAGGGTCTCAGACGTTATACCGTAGTACCACCACCATTTCTTGGCATATGCACCTTGGTTTTTCACCATTGCGGCGCTAAAGCGATAGGGAGAGGTAGATTCTACTTCCAGGTCAATAATTCGATAACCTTCCTTAAGCTTGGCTTTGATTTGGTTAACAGACACACCTTGCAACCACCAAAACTGGGTAGGCGTAGTGTCTGAGGTTTCCGTCAGAGCAATCTGTGTATTGGTAGTGGTTTCTAGTTGATTAGCTTCTGAGGAAAGAGGCTGCAATTGAGGAGTAGATTCGGGGAAAACTGGACTCGATGCAGTAGCATTTAAACTCAATAGTGGTAAAGTGAATCCGAGTGTTAGGAAGAATGCGATCGCATTTCGTTTCATAATCTTTGTTCACCTGAATGCATAGATGTAATGTTGAGTGAATGTCCAACTAGCCAATTTGCTCTCTTCTGCGTGCTAGTTGCGGCTAATGGTAGATGCACTCTAGATTCGAGTTGACGAAAATCCAGTCATTAAGTTCCTACAACAATCCTTAGTTAGGAGAAACAAAACCAAACTGTCTGGGGTAGCAAATCTTGTATTTGTATGTACAAGCCGAACAAGAATTAACAGGTGATTTCTCACATTGCACGCGCACAGAAACAATGCCTTCAAAGTCTCCTGTTAACTTTCGGAATTGAGGAAGAGCTGGTGCAGCCGATACATTAAAGACTTGAAATATCCCCACTGGGCCTTCAAGTTCGACCCTGAGATCGTGGTTGCCAGTAGCTTCTATTTCTAGGCTAATATTGCGACGAATTCCTGATTGCCAAATTAAGTCGGGTACCCAAAGGCAATCAGTAGAGCTATCCGGTTGGCGAGATACTTCATTTTCTACGCAAGCGGTTGGTAAAAACCCGACAAGGGTTGGAAAAGGTTGAGTTTGTTCTTCTGCGTAAAAAAGAATAGAATCAAGAATTAAAACAGCAGTTTCTGGTTGATTATCTATACGAGAAGGGATTAATTCAATGCTTGTTACCTGATCTAATTCTTCAACAAAAGGCGCTCCAGCGTTGATTTTCCGGGTAAGAGGTTCAGTTTGCTTTTTCGTGGTAATTTTTACCTCAAGATTGCTGTTACCTCGATTGGTAAAGTTTGCTAGAACTCTTTGAGGACGACGAGAGCGAAAAATGTTTCTTTTCCATTCCTTACAGAGCATCTGCACTGTTTCCTGCATCCAGGATATTTCAGGAGATGACTGTTCTTTCATACATTCAGTGGATTGATAAACCATTTGGATTTATTCTTGATTTAGGTTGTATAGCGCTACGCGCAAGGCAGCTATGCTGAGGGCAGAAGGCAGAAGTTGACTCTAACAAGGTTTTAGAAATAAGAGTTGTCCTAACCTTAGTGCGTACTGCGATAAATGTAGTAATGAGTTTTTGGTGACTCAGTGTAGGCAATGTCTACACTACCTGCTACACATCACGCTGCCACCACAGAACCACATCAGCAAAGGTCATACGACCCTGGGTAACCACAAATTTGATCCGATTGTTGCCATGTTTGAGTAAATTGGCACTAATCACTTCGTGGATGGTGTTTAAGCCAGAATTCCCTAAAGTAAAACTGACCTGATTAGAATTATTGACAGAAATATTGAAGCTAACTCGCTCGCTAGTGGGATAAACCATGAAGGCAAGAATAGATCTCGAACCTAAATGGGCATCACCGGGAAGAGAAAATGAAAAATCTTGATCGATATCTGCGCCAACTTGCAAAGTGAACTTGCTGTCTCGTATAATGCTATAGTCTGAAATTCTAGCCATGATTTTTACCTGTGATTAATTAGTACATTGCTCAAGCCCAAACCTGAAATAAGCTTGATATCAATCATTATCTTGATATATATAAAAAACAACCATGGGAATAAAATCAGGTAATTCCAAGGATAGTTGAGCGATAAAAATAGGATTAAATCAGGTCAAATAAAATTAAAATAGGAAAAAGTCAGGTAGATTGATCTGGGCTGGCAAATTTATGCCATCATAGCTATATCCCGCAGTAGATGTGCTGTGCTGCCATGACTGACAATTCAAACTCTGATTACGAATATCATATTGGTGGTAGTCTTCCGGCTGATGCACCGAGTTATGTGACGCGACAAGCCGACTGGGAACTTTATCACAACTTAAAAGCCGGACAACTTTGCTATGTTCTCAATTCCCGACAAATGGGTAAATCTAGCCTGCGCGTGCGGGTGATGCAAAAGCTACAAGCAGACGGTATCGTTTGTGCTTTTGTTGATTTGACCGGGATTGGCAAAGAGGGTATTACTCCTGAAAAATGGTATGCTGGAATTATCTATTCTCTTGTTAGTAGCCACCCGCTCAAAGAAAACTTTAATTGGCGTTATTGGTGGCGGGAACGCAGAGATTTACTTTCGCCCATACAGCGCTTGCATTCCTTTATCGAGGATATTTTTTTAACAGCAACACAAGAAACTATTGTCGTTTTTGTTGATGAAATCGACCGCGTTTTAAGTCTAAATTTTTCGTTAGATGACTTTTTTGCCTTAATCCGCTTCTTTTACAATCGGCGAGTAGATAATCCTGCCTATCGTCGTCTGACTTTTGCCCTTTTGGGAGTGGCAACCCCAAGCGATTTGATTAAAGATAAAACCCAAACTACTTTTAATATTGGTCAGGCCATAGAACTACAAGGATTTAAACTACAGGAATCCCAACCTTTAGCTAAAGGTTTAGCAGGAAAAGTAGACAAGCCGCAAGGGATTTTAGCAGACATCCTCGCTTGGACGGGAGGACAGCCATTTCTGACCCAAAAACTATGTCAGCTTGTAGTTCGAGAAGCAGACAAAGATAGAATTGTGAGTTCCCAATCCCTTGAGGAGATAGTACGCAAGCAGATCATCGAGAATTGGGAAGCACAAGACGAACCCGAACACTTGCGGACAATCCGCGATCGCATCTTCCGTAATCCTCAAGGTGTAAGTAGGCTCCTCGGTATCTATCAACAGATTCTACTGGAAGGAGAAATCATTGCTGACTCTTCTGTGGAACAAACAGAGTTGCGTTTAGCAGGATTAGTGGTACAACAGCAGGGTAAATTAAGGGTTTATAACCGAATTTACCAGCAAGTTTTCAATCAAGAATGGGTAGAGAAGCAATTAGAAAAGCTGCGTCCTTACTCTGAAAATTTCACGGCTTGGGTTGCTTCCGATTATCAAGATGAATCCCGTCTATTGCACGGTCAAGCATTGCAAGATGCCTTGCAATGGGCGAGTGATAAAAGTTTAAGTCCCATTGATTATCGTTTTTTAGGGGCGAGTCAGGATTTTGAGAAGCGAAAAGTTGAAATTAATCTAGTTATTCAACAAGGAGAAAGTCGGCTCTTAGCCAAGGCCAATCAAACTTTAACCAAAGCGCAACAGCAAGCTAAAGCCGAATTAACCAAAGCGAAACAAACAGCCAAGATGATCGTTGGTATTGGTTCTGGCATTCTGGCAATTTTGTTGTTAGTTGCCACCGTCGTCGGATTGCAAGTTAGACAAGCTAAACGAGAGCTTGCAGAATTAAAGCTATCACTGCTTAGTGTCAACTCCCAAAAAGCGTTGGACTCCAGTCCCTTTGAGTCTCTGTCGAAAGCCCTGCAAGCAGGACAAAAACTACGAGGCATGGAAAAGTGGCAGCCAGTGGAACCAGAGACAGGTAAGCAGGTAATTGATACCCTCCGTCAGGCAATTTACCTTACTACAGAACGCAATCGCCTTGAGGGACATCAAGCTGCGGTGATAAGTGTGAGCTTCAGTCCTGATGGTCAAAGGATTGCCTCTGCTAGTGCAGATCAGACCGTCAAGCTGTGGGATCTCAAGGGCAAGTTACTAAAAACCCTCGAAGGGCATAGTGATAATGTTTTGAGCATCACCTTTAGTCCAGACGGCAAACTCCTTGCCTCTGCTGGTTGGGATGGAACGATAAAACTGTGGGATGCTTTGAAGGGTACCCTGCTCAAAACGTTTATTGCTCATAATCCTAAGATTGCTAGCATTAGTTTTAGCCCAGATAGCAAAATCCTGGCGGCGGCAGCTTTTAATGGCACGGTAGCACTGCTGAAGGTGGAAAATGGCACCCGGATTAGAATCCTCAATCACGGTACTGAACCAGTTTTAAGTGTCCAGTTCAGTCCCAATGGTAAGCTGCTTGCTTCTGCTAGCTTTGACGACACACTCAAACTCTGGAATGTTGAGGATGGTACCCTTATTCATACCTTTAAAGGTCATCGCAATAAGCTCAGTAGTGTCAGCTTTAGTCCAGATGGCAAACTCCTCGCTTCTGGTAGTTTTGACCACACAGTGAAGTTGTGGAGTATTGAGGATGGTAGTCTAGTGCATACCTTTGAGGGTCATCGAACTCCTGTGCGGAGCGTTAGTTTTACTCCCACCTATGCTCAGGCTCAGCTCTTGGCTTCTGCTAGTGAAGATGGCACGATCAAACTGTGGAATTTAGAGACCAAGGAACTTGAGCCGGAAACTTTCAGGGGTCATCGCCGTCAAGTTCGGGATGTCAGTTTCAGTCCCGATGGCAAAATGCTCGCCTCTGCTAGTACTGACCAAAGCGTGAGGCTTTGGGAAATACAAGGGATTGAACCACAAACCCTTTTTGGTCATCATGATCAGGTCCGGAGTGTTGCTTTTAGTCCTGATGGTAGCACTATAGCTTCTGGCAGTGCAGACCGCACCGTGAAACTATGGGGTGTCAAAGATGGCAATCTATTACAGACTCTGGGAGATCATGCTGAGTCTGTCAACAGTGTGAGTTTCAGTCATGATGGCAAATTTATGGCCTCTGGTAGTGACGACCGTAGAGTCAGGGTATGGAATCTAGAGAATAGTCAACTTGTGCATGTTTTTGTCGGTCATAACCACATGGTAACCAGTGTGGATTTTAGTCCTGATGACAAGATGCTTGCTTCTGCGAGTAAGGACGGCTTAGTAAAGCTATGGAATCTTAAGCAAGGCATACTGGTGCAAACTATTGCCGCTCATCCCAATCAAATTAGAAGTGGTGTGGAAACAACTGTGAGTTTCAGTCCCAACGGCAAACTTCTTGCTTCTACGGGTCATGATCGCACAGTAAAGCTATGGAATTTAGAGAATGGCACCTTAGAGGAAACTCTTGCTGGTCATCGCAAATATGTCAAGAGTATCAATTTCAGTCCTGATAGTAAGATGATCGCCTCTGCTAGTACAGATCATACGGTCAAACTGTGGCGTGTAGAGGATGGCACTATGCTGCAAACTCTACGTGGTCACAACAACCAGCTTACCAGTATCAAATTTAGCTCTGATGGCAAGCTCTTAGCTTCTGCTAGTCTTGACAGTAGGATAAAGCTATGGGATGCCACCACAGGAAAAGAACTGCAAACCTTAATTGGTCACCGTCATTGGGTTAACAGTGTGAGTTTCAGCCCTGATGGTAAATTTCTCGCTTCCGCTGGGTCTGATAACACGGTAAAGTTGTGGAATTTGGAGCTAGATCTTGATAATTTGATGCAGCTAGGTTGCAACTGGCTTGATGATTACTTAGCTACACATCCTGAGATAGAAGAATTAGAGTCTGCTTGCCAAAGTGCTCTTGAAAACAGATATAGCAATTCTCATCACGAGTGAGGACAAAGCTTACTTGTTTACTTCTGCCTTCTGCCTTCTGCCTTCTGCCTTGCTTTTGCCCTTAGTATAAGTATTCAACCGGACATGATATTAATCCACCCTACCAAATCGCCCAAAGGGAAAAAGACGGAATAAGACTTTACCATAAATTTGCTTCCTATGCACCAAGCGCATCAACAACTTATCCTGATCATCTGGATTTTTACCCAAAACTAAATAGCAACAAGAGGGGATTTCTCTGTCTACTTCGTCATCATCTTGGATGAGAATTGCTTGAATGTAGTCAGTTTGCAGCCGTTGACCATTGATATAAACTTCTCCTTGCTTAATCGCAAACGTTTCCCCAGGTAACGCCACAATCCGCATAATGTACTTCTTACCATTAAAGCCTTGCTGCGCCAAATTTTTTTTAACCCAAAAGTCAATCACATCTCCGTGGTGGAATTTGCGCCAATGACGGGTCACAATATCCCTGAGAACCACATCACCGCTCTGGACTACTGGTACTACCGTTGATTCTAGCCCACTGTCAACCCTATAGATGCTGCTACTAAGAATTAGAAAAACAAACAGAGAAAATCCCAACAGAATATAGCCCAGCCCAGGGTTTTTATAACCTTCAATCAGGGGGGCTGGAACAGGTTCATTGCCCACAAAATACTGACGCAGGGAATCATGAATAAAACGGTAACGGCCTCCCACTTGCTGAATCAACCGCCGTTCTGCGGCATAACTGAGGAACCTGGCATAGTTCCAAGGAATTGCTCCCCTTTGCCACAAAATTAGCCTCAGGGTCAAGTGCGGTATCCAGTCTTGACCCCCACTTGCTATTGCCGAAACCAATCCTACAAGTAAACCCATTCTTAAAGAGCTAGTCAAATCAAAGTTAGTTGGGGTAAAGATGGAGACAAAGGGAAAAATTAATGCCCCAGCCGGAAAAGCAAACAGGGGAATAATAAACGTTTTTTTAAAAGATTCTTTTATACTTTGATTAGGGTTTTCCTTAGCAAGTTCTGTTTTTAAGCAAAAAAAACGCCCAAAAATTATCCATCCCAAAAATAAAATAAGCAAAAAATTCAGCCCAAAAATAAGCAAAAAATTCAGCCCAAAAATCAGACAAGAAGTCAGCCCAAAAATCAGACAAGAAGTCAGCCCAAAAATCAGACAAGAAGTCAGCCCATACCAACTTACAGAAAAAGCTTTAGCTTGTCTTTCGTAGTCTTTAAAATCCGTGAAATTTAGCCCTAAAATTAGCCCAAATATCAGCCCATAAAGCAGACCAAATATCAAATCAGAAAGCAGACCAAATATCAAACCATAAAGCAGACCAATAATCAGTCCAGAAATTAATCGAAAAAGACTTCTTTGAAAACCTTTTTTTAACCAATATGACTGCATATTTTCAATTAAAAATTCAGTGGTTGAATCGGCTACTAATTGCCGAGCTAGATAAGTCAACCAATGTCTAGTCTCCTCATCTCCATAAGGAACTCCCTTGGGATATTTTTGCTCATCAAGGGGTAACTTTAAGCGCTGCTCCACATAGGCTGACCACAGTTGTGCTTTATTGGTAATCGGCTGCCTCTGATATGCCGTCACCATTACGTTTAAAAACAGGGGTTTATCTGCCAGTTCTCTCATCTGGGTATCACTGGATAGCACTTGCCAAAACTCCGGTTTACCCAGGCGCTGGAGATAATCTTGAATTTGGACTTTATTAGGGGACTGCAAGCAATAAGCCCCATTAAGTTTACGTAGTTTGACTCTTCCCTGCTGATATTCTTCCAGGCGACAGCAAACCACCCCACGGCGTTCGATGTTTTGCTTGAAAAACTGATTAATTTTGGTGACGCACAGCCGTTGACGGGGTATGCCTAACTCGTCTAAACCATCGAGAAGGGGCAGTAGTTGATGGTTTTTAAACCATTGTTGACTGATTTTTTCGTCAATGCTGTATTTGTCCTTGAGTTGAGCTACTAACCATTGATCAAGGGGTTGCTGATCATTTTTCCAGGCAGAAAGCTCGAAGATGATCGGGATAGGTGCAACATGATTCTGTTCTGCTTGCCTAACTAAAGCCTCGGCTAGTCTTAGTAAAGTGGTAGTTTTTCCAGACCCCGGTTCCCCTAAAATTAGTAACCGACCTTTCACATCTGGCCGTTCAAATACCTCCATTGCTGAGGTTTGAGGCGGTAGGGGAATTACTTTCTGTCGCTCGGCACGTTCTACCGCCCCCTTGCTCTCCTCCATGGGTAATTCCAGATAGAGATTCATCTCTAACTGGTCTTGGTGCAGAGAATCCTGGAGTCGAGTTGTTACCTCCCGCTTGACTGCTTCTAGTAACTTTTTGCGAATGCGACTAGCAGCATACTGATCACGGTCGAGCCATCCAATTAGCTTGCGTTGTAATTCTTTCCAAAGGGGAGCTGGCAAATGTCTTGGCTGCTCCGAATTATAGTAGTAATTAGTTTCGGAATACGAACCGTGGTCACCAAAATCAGTCTCCCGGTAATTACGTCCTGTCTTAATTTGACGCTCTGGCCGCTTTCGTTCTTCAGTCACGACTGTTGATTAAGCTAGGGTGATCGAAGTTTAGTCTGGTGTTAAGACTGCTGAGTTTCCTGCCAATCTTCCAGCGCACCGATAATAAAACTAGCAGCCGGATGGTTCAGCAGTTGCTCAAAAGCACTGACACCACCAGCTTTCAAGGCACTGATTACTCTATTTCTCAAAACAGGGTTAGTTTCAATCTGCTCAACTGCTGCTGCTGCCACATTCATCTTTCCAGTGGTAGTATCGGTAGGGTAAGTTTTGTCTAAGGTCTCTAGTAATTGTTGAATCTCTGCTGCAGCTTCCGCGAGGTTTTGTTTTTGCTCTGGGTTATTGTTGTCATGCTTCTCTTTGTAATTACCTTGGTCCCTGAAGTTGGTTTCTCGGTAATCTCTACCTGTTTCATAGTAGTTTCTACCTGCTTGAATATTGCGATCGCCACTCATAACTAATTTCTCCTTAGCCCCTCACGGTAAAGCCAATCCTCTATCCCTTTTCAGCCATGAGTACCCTCAATGCACTAAAAATGGGAGTATTGGCTGTATTGTAGCTAGATTCGTAATAGATTGACTGAATGTAAACTCTGTGATCCAGCCAGAAGAAGGCTACTGCCAGATAGCCTATTGGCTTCATCGTCACCTATCTCATCACCTAGAATTTTAGAGAAATTATTAGCATAGACTGCAAGCTCACCCCATTCAGCAACAGGTTCTTGTTGATTTTCCAGGGCATCTATACTGTCTCGAAGACATTGCTCAATTTGTTGAAAGTAATTGGCAATATTTTGACTTTTTTCCTCTTGAGCTTGCTGGATGCGATCGCTTAGTTCGTACAGTATCCTAGCAACTTCTCTGATGTCACTTAGCATTGTTTAGATCAGTCGATATTCAGTTAAAAACGGACACTAATCAGGTTGATAATGCAGGGTAAACCCATGTTGTTGAGTGACCGGGAATAGTTCTCAATAAACCCTGCCTTAATGCACTTGTTGACAATGGATTGTCTTGATGCAGTTGCTCATAAGGGAAACCCCAAAACAGCAAGACAGCACTAGCTCTCCAAGACCGCGCTGCATCGATCCGCGTGCTTGTTGACCATGCATTATCTACATATAGTGTTTGTTAAATTCAAAAAACACTATATATAGGATTCAGAAAATTAGATGCTTTTACCCTGATTGATAATGATACCGAGCCTGCAAAAAGTAAACTCGATTTCCACTAACTTTATAAACCAACCGATGTTCCAAGTCAATACGACGTGACCAAATATCTGAACCCATATACTTAAGCGGTTCAGGTTTTCCTAGTCCTGTGAACGGATTACCATCTAGACTATCCGCTACTAAATCCAGGATCTTATCTCCTTTTTTGAAATCGTTGCGATACCACCAACGAAGATCTGCTTTGAAATCAGGACTGAAAACCGGAACATACCCAGCTAATTGGTTCTGGTTAGCAGGATTGGAAACACCACGGTCTTTCTTACCTTTGTCACGACTCAATACCCAATTCCTCTTTTAATTCTTCCAAACTTTGAGGAGTAGCTTCTTGTGACTCTGCCCATTCCAAAGCCCTAAACAGGCGCTTGGCATTTTCTGGCGATCGCAACAAATAAATGGTTTCTAAGATGCTGGACAATTCATCTTCAGCAATTAACGCGACATTTTTCTGGTTACGACGCTTGATTACCATAATTTGGCGTTCATCGTAAACCTGATCTAGTATGCTAGCTAGGTTAGCTCTTGCTTGAGAATAGGTAGTTTCCCGACTTAACATCGTTTCACTGAAGCTGACTTGTACAATAATATTGTACATACCTCACATGGAAACTGCACCGTAATCTGATCGGTGGAACAGGCATCTTGCCTGTTACAATTCCCCGGCAGGCAGGATGCCCACCCCACTGATGTTCATCCCGCCCCTCAGCAATGCCGGATTTTTGCCCGATTCCCGATTCCCGATTCCCGATTCCCGATTCCCGATTCCCGATTCCCTATTCCCTTGATTACCCAAATACCTCCTGAATTCCTAACTGCTCCAAGCCTTGCCCAATCAACACCAAGCGAGTCTGACGCTTTTCATCAGCTTGCCAAGGACGGTCAAAGAAACTCTCAATGCGATCGCCTACTCCTTGGATCACCATCCGCATGGGTTTATTAGCAACATTCACAAATCCCTTAATGCGATAAATCTCTTGCTGTTGCACCAATTGTCGTAATTTTGTCTTGATTACCTGTGGCTCAAATGCCTGATCTAAAATCAAGTTAACTGAATTAATATCATCATCATGGTCATGGTCTTCTTCATGATCATGATGGCTAGGACGTGATTCTAAATTATCTTCCACTCCGGCATTAAATCCTAGCAGTAAATCAGGACTAATTTCTCCCTCGTGACAAGGAACTACCTTCACACTAGTTGGTAACTGGTGTTGCAACCAATTGTTTACTTTGGTTTGAGTAGGACTATCCACTAAATCCACTTTAGTCAACAGCACCATATCAGCACAAGCTAGCTGGTCTTCAAACAATTCCTCGATGGGAGTTTCATGTTCCAAGGTTGGGTCAGCCTGACGTTGGGCTTCTAAAGCATTGATATCGCTCACTAAAGTACCAGCGGCTAAGGCATCGCAATCTACGACAGTAACCACCCCATCCACGGTAGCGCCCGTGCGAATTTCTGGCCAACGAAAGGCTTGAACTAGAGGTTTAGGCAACGCTAATCCCGAGGTTTCAATCAGGATATTATCAATCTTGTCACGACGCTTCAGCAATTCTTGGATTGTCGGTAAAAATTCTTCCTGAACCGTGCAACACAGACAACCATTCGCTAGTTCTAAAATATTATTATTCGCATCATCGTCTTCATCACAAATCTGACAGGAACGCAATAGTTCCCCATCAATTCCTACTTCACCAAATTCATTAACAATTACAGCAATGCGCCTGCCCTGATTATTTTGGAGCAGGTGACGCACGAGAGTAGTTTTGCCACTACCGAGGAATCCGGTAACAACAGTAACAGGAATTTTTGCAGCCATTTTAAATAAGTTAAGGAGTAAAATTAAGGTTTAAGGTTGGTTGGTTGAAGGTTGAAGGTTATTTTGTTGAAGGTTGAAGGTTATTTTGTTGAAGGTTGAAGGTTGAAGGTTGAAGGTTGGTTGAAGGTTGAAGGTTATTTTGTTGTTCGCCTTTGGTGTTCAGTTTAGGGTAGGTTTAAGGTTGGGATATATATCCGTCAAGAAGGTAAGACATTAATATCTCAGGATTCAGTTAGAACTTTTAATCGGGTGATATTCGATCGCCATCCAGATACAATCCGTATCTGAATAATACTGATGCCACGGATAGGTATATTGCTGGTTTTGGTGTACTTCACAAAAAGGAACGATCTGGGTGTATCCCTCAGTCATCAAGAGATCTTCATAGAGAGTCCCAAAATCCTTTTCTTTGAACTTCTGCATTCGTCCCTGTCCCAAGACTTGGGTGTGAAGCTCAAGAAAGTCATGTTGGTTATGGATGGCACAATCGGTACGAGAAGGGGCATACCAGAGGTTAACTTTAACAGAGAACTTTTCTTGTTGATGGGGTGTACTCGATTGCCTTGCCATAAAATAGGGATCGACGTCTATAATTCCAGCCTCATCTTGAGGAGATTTCCACAGGGGTACATCTTTGGGGAAGTCGATCAAATTCCCTAAGAGATCCCACCCTGGCTCAAAGACAATCTTGCCGATGTTTTTGCTCTCTACTACCTCCAGCAAAAGTAAGGATTTGGCTTTTTGGACAGTAGTATCTTTTAGGATGGTAGATGAAAAAGCCGGAATAATGCTGGTGTTCGTTTCGCTCAGGTAAGCATCTGTCTCTTCAGGATTAACGGTGATAGTACGACTGTTAATGGGATAATTTTCCACATTTTCAACGTACTTCCCATCTATGTAGGCACCGGAAAAGTTAAGTTGTTTAACTTGGTTAGCTTTCATCGGTTTTTGACACAGAATTAAAGGACTAGCTACCTAAGAGGTTGTCTGAGAAGTCTCATTTGCTACATCCAAGCCCCCGTTGGTCCCCCAAGCGAGGGATCCCTCGCTTGGGGGACTTTTAGCAGCAAATTGATTCTTCCCCACCGGTGCGCACCGCATAATTGGGGGGCTAGGGGGGCAAAATTCAGTATCAAAAAACTTTTTAGATATCCTCTAAGGCGAAAGGCAAAATGAAGAATGGTGAATGCTGAAAGCAGAATACATAAAGCAGAATTATAAATTCTGATCAATTCTAAATTCTTAATTCTAAATTCTTCATTCTACATTCTTAATTCTTCTTATCCAAAAATTGCAGAGGATAGGAAAACGACTCCTACTGAACAGATACCAAAGCCTAAAATTCGCATCAGTGGGAAGGGTTGATCTTTCCATTGTTTGATCAACCTCTTACTCAGCCCTAGGGCTAGGATGGCAATACCATACTGAATCACACTGAAGCCAATCAGGTAAGCCAATAGTGGACTCATTTCAGCACCTACAATTGCTTCACCATAGGCATAGCCATGAAAAATACCAGCTAAGCTCGCTAACCCTAGCACTACGGATATCTTGGGAATTTTGGCACTCAACAGTAGCCCGCCAAAGAGCACCACTGACGTTGCGATCGCAATCTCTGGTATTGGTAAGTCCATTCCCAGCAAGTGAATACCTGTTCCGAGTAGGGTGGTGAGGACAAAAGCACCAGGAATCAGGAAACCACTGGTAAATCCGGCTGCAATTAAGCCAACAGCAATGACAAAGGCAAGATGATCGAAACCAATCACGGGATGACCTAATCCAGACAAAAATCCTGTGATGAAATTATCGGGTGTCTCGCCACCAAAGGGATGGTGAGCCATGGCTTGTTGTGCTGTACTTAAAATCCCCATCCATACCAACAAAGCTATAGCATTAAAGCCAAGTTTATGGTTTTGATAACGGGAGATATAAGACCGATTGCTGGCGTAAAATTTGTTCTTAGACATCGGGTAAATGCTGGTCAATAACTGATAAAAATACTTGCAACAGTTTAGTGCTAACGACCTTGACAGAATAGGCTTTCTAAGACTATCTTGAAAAAGTCTAAAGTAGTCTCGTAGCACATTTAAACTGAGCTGTTCGCGTAGCGTGCGCGTAGCGCATAAGCACATCAATTAGCGTGCGCCTAGGGCGTGTCTTCTTGCCTCGGAGATCCCCCTAAATCCCCCTTAAAAAAGGGGGACTTTGAGTATTGCTCCCCCCTTAAAAAAGGGGGACTTTGAGTATTGCTCCCCCCTTAAAAAAGGGGGACTTTGAGTATTGCTCCCCCCTTAAAAAAGGGGGACTTTGAGTATTGCTCCCCCCTTAAAAAAGGGGGACTTTGAGTATTGCTCCCCCCTTAAAAAAGGGGGGCTGGGGGGGATCATAATCTTGCAGAAAACTTTGAAAACATGCCCTAGCCCATAAGCTGATCGCTTACGACAAAACTTACAGATCAAACCTGTTAAATACTTTCTAGTCAACCACTCGTTTTCAAAAAGAGCATCACAAACGTTATTGGGAAATGTGGTTGGCTACTAACTAATTTTGGAAATGCTACATCAGACATCATCCGTACCTCGCAGATAGATTTAACAACAACTGACACCATTGGCGGGCATTCTGACTTAGAGGTCACAGACCTCATCACAGCTGCGGGACAGCGCCGGACTTGCACCGGACTTTCCCCGTTACCTCTGGTGAGTGCTCTTCACCAGAACCGATGGAACTTCAGGTACTTTAGCACAATTTGACCTAAATTATTCGTTAATTATTAATTAAGATCTTAATTACGATTAATTAAGATTAATTAAGTAGTTGCACACAATTAACATTGATTGATTTCGTCTAGGCTAAGACTGATCCTGTGATGTTGGGTTATCCCTTTTCTGAACACTAGGGAGCTGGCCTATTGCCGGGAGAGGGGTAGCATGGTCATCGGGAACGATTTTTGAACCAAATCTTTTAGCGTAAACTTGGGTAAATTCAGCTCCTAAAAAGATAATTTGACAGGAATAGTATACCCAAGCCAATAAAACCACCAGAGAACCAGCAGCACCGTAACTTGAGGAAAAACTGCTTCTGCCGAGATACCCTGACAATAGCGATTTACCCAAGTTAAACAGTAAGGTAGTGATAATCGCTCCCACCCAGACATCCTTCCAGGCAATTTTGACATCTGGCAAGTACTTGTAAACCAGAGCAAACATCAAGCTAACGATACCAAAGGACACCAGCAAGTCGAGAATTGTCCAGACAAATTCAAGTTGGTAGAGCCAGAGTAAACCCAGATCCTTGAGAAATTCGCTCTCATAAGACCTCAAAGCTGATAAGACAGTACTGAGCACAGCGGACAATAGCAGAAAAAGTCCTACACCCAGCACGGTCAGAAAGGAAAGAATCCGTTTTTTCAAAATCCCCCAGATGCCCCGTCCTGGTTTCAGCTTCACATCCCAAATCGTATTCAAGGCATCTTGGAGTTCGCCAAATACCCCAGATGCACCGAACAACAGCACCACAATACTAATCAAGGAAGCCAACCCCCCACTAGCATCGGGCCGATTGGCATTAGTAATCGCTGTCTGAATAAACTGTGCTCCCTGTTCGCCAACCAATCCTTGGATTTGCCCTACAATCTCGCCTTTAGCCGCCTCTTCCCCAAAAATAGACCCCACAATTGCGATCGCAATTATGAGCACTGGCGCTAGGGAAAAAATCATGTAATAGGATAATGCTGCTGCTAGTCGAGATGCGTTATCCTCCTGCCATTCTTTAAATGTTTCCTTAAGCAGTCCTAAAATAGCCTTGGGATTCATCACCATCACTCCTGGACGCGGGTTAATCGGCATGCTTCCAGTTGGAAATGCCGGACAATGTCTGAGAATATTCTAAATTGACAATTGATCGTAGTTAAGCATGATAGCTGACAGGTAGTGGGGTAAGCTAATTCCATAAAAACCAATAAAATCTTAAGTTACCCATGATTGGAAACCAATTTGTAACCAACTTCGTCTCCTCCTTATCCAAACGTGGCAAACTACCAATTAGCTTTGTACTTCATTTGGAAGATGGGTCACTCACCACTATTGGAGAAGAGAAACCGATCTTGGATATATACATCAAAAATCCAGCTGGTCGAAAAGCTCTCATGTCTTTAGACGAATTACTGATAGTGGAAGCTTACATCAAGGGTGATATTGATCTCGAAGGGAACTTAATCAACGCCATGTCGTTCCAGGAGCTGTTATCCGATCAGCATATTTTGCTAAAGATAGGTCGGCGACTCAAGCCCATCTTACTTGGGCGGGAAAAATGCAATCCAGATTGGATCTCGAAGCATTATGACTCCAATAATATCCAATTGTTCGCCATGGATACCGATTACAATACTTATACTCCTGGGATATATGAGAAAGATGAGGATAGCCTAGAGGTTGGAGCTGAACGCAAGTTGGACTTTGCCTTTCAATCCTTAAATCTCAAACCGAATGATTCAGTACTGGATATTGGCTCTGGCTGGGGCGGTTTCCTGCGTTTTGCCGCACGCCGAAATATCCGTGTGACTGGAATTACCTTATCTAAGCACCAAAAACAGTATGTAGAAGATTTAATTGAAAAAAACAACTTTGAGGCAGAGGTCAAGTATCAAGACTTTTTCTCTTTCCAACCTAGCCAGAAATATGATGGCATAGTCATGATGGGGGTAATCGAAGATTTGTCAGATTATCCTCGCGTGATGGAGCGTCTCTTGAACTATCTTAAACCTGGCGGACGAGTATATCTCGACTTTGCCTCAGACAAAGAGTCATTTGTCACGCACAGTTTTATTACCAAGTATATCTGGCCGGGAACCTTTCGGATGGTTTATATGCCGGAATTTATCGATGCTGTTAGACAATCACTATTTCAGATCCAAGCCATCTATAACGACCGTCGCAACTATTATCTTTGGGCTAAGGGGATGTATGAGCGCTGGATGGAAAAAAAAGCAGATATTATCGACAAGTCAAATGAACAAATCTGGCGCACGTTCCGGATACTTTTTGCGGCGACAGCGGGTACCATGATCCAATCATCATACTATGCGACGGCCTATCGGGTGGTTTTAGAATTACCCGAGGATCACCAGTCCATAGAATAATTGTGGTCAGACCTAGATTCCTAGATTAATTTTGAATTGATGGGTCAGCATTCAGCCGTCAGCTAATGGGCTAAGCGCATATGCTTACAACAGGCAGGTAACCATTTGAATAATGCTGAGTTACGTCTGCATGATAGCTGATAGCTGACCGCTGACCGCTGATAGCTAAATGCTTACGAAAATGCTGTTTTAGCTGAGGATGACGAGAGGATCTAGTAGACTTTGTTTGAGATATGTTAGTCTTGTGCAGAGCAGAGTTTAGATCTAGGTAGCGAAACGGTGATTGGCGGAAGATCAGAATTTTTTTCAAATTCTGATCTTCCGCCAACCGAGAGTCTATGAGATCAGATGGCGTCCAATTTTGTAAAGAGAGAAACCTAGCGTGCTGTCTATTGACTTTAATCCTATTAATTTTTTAGGGGTGGTGGTTGTTGCTCATCTCTGTAATTTATTTGTAGCGTGGTTTATTCACTTTTTGTTCCATCAAAACGTTTTAGGCATCCCTTTATATAAAATTCATCTCAATTCCCATCATCGTATAGAATATAATGTGTATTCAAAATCAGATTACTATTGGGCGATTAGTGAACATGTTACATCGGGATTGTTTTTCATAAGCTCCTTGATCGGATATCAATTACTATTCAGTAGTTGGGTAGCATGGACTTTTTGTATTGATGCCATAGTTTACATGCTAACCGTATATTATCTTCATGCTGAGTATGGCAATAAAGATTCTTGGTTAACTCGATACTATTGGTTTAAGAAAGACAGACTATTACATAAAATTCATCATAGTTATGATAAGAAAAGATTCATGAATAGCAAGAATTATGCTTTCGGTGGACCAATGGCAGGTCATCTTATGGATCGTTTATTTGGGACTTATCAAGCCATAAAAAACTTAAAAAGCATAACCTAAAAATAAACCCAACAACAATTAGTGGCTAATGAACAGGATGGAAGATAACCATGATCAATTTATTTAATTTCTTTGAAAGCCGATTTCCGGCAATCAAAAAAATAATCTGGAAAGCCATATATAATTTCTTGGCTTGGCGATTCCCCACTAGCGAATGGTTCTTTATGAACTATGGCTATGATAATCCAGAAGACGAGCTTAACCTTTTACCAGAAGATGAAAAAAACCGTTACTTTATTCATCTTTATGCCCATACATTAAGTCAGGTAGAACTTAGCGGTAGGGATATCCTAGAAATTGGATCTGGCAGAGGAGGAGGTAGCGAGTGGATCGCACGCACTCAGAATGTCAGCTCAATGACTGGTCTTGATTTATCCGATAGTGCAGTCAATCTCTGTAACAAAAATCATAAAGTTCCCAATTTAGCCTTTAAGCAGGGAGATGCTGAACAATTGCCTTTCCCCGACAAATCCTTTGATATCGTATTAAATGTTGAGTCTTGCCATCACTATCCTAACCTTGGGACTTTTCTACAGGAAGTTAAAAGGGTGCTCAGACCTGGTGGCTATCTCTGTTTAGCCGACTATCGAGAGCGAACGGAGCTTGACGAATTCAAGGAACAGCTTTCAGAGTGTGATTTAGAGTTAATACGTTCGACTAATATTACAGGCAACGTCGTCAATGCTCTTAATTTAACTGACCACCTGAAGCTTAGTATTATGCAACGCTATGTTCCTTGGTTTCTACTGGATATGGTAAAAACCTTTGCGAGTGTAAAAGGCACAGAATTATACAACCGATTCGTTGACGGACGAGTAGTATATATCAGTGCAATGTTGCAAAAAAACCCAGCTACTTAGCTTTAGCTCAACTGTAAGCTATCAGCTATAGGAAAGGGAGCAGGTAGCAGGGAGTAGGGAGTAGGAAACAACAATTATCACAATTCCTATACGGATACCTAGATAGGGCGGATAGTGTTTTGAAAAACTCGCCCTCAAGAATTTCCCATCGGGCTAAATAAACCATAGGGAGTCGTAAAAGAGTACTATTAGACTACTATGATTTGATTCAGGGAAGTTTGACAATAGTTGCTCTATGCCCGCACTGACCACAAAACCGGCCAACCCTAGCTTTCCCCTCACCGCCGTGGTGGGTCAAGAAGCCATTAAACTCGCCCTCCTCCTCGCTGCTATTGACCCTGGATTAGGAGGCGTTGCGATCGCAGGACGCCGTGGCACAGCTAAATCAGTGATGGCACGGGCAATCCACACCTTGCTCCCCCCAATTGAAGTGGTTAAGGGTTCCTTGAGTAACTGTACTCCAGAGGAAGCATTACAGGAACAGTTACAGGAACAGTTACAGGAACAGTTACAGGTTGACGGTTCTCCAGATACCGAAATCATCCCAGCTCCATTCATCCAAATTCCTCTAGGAGTGACCGAAGACCGACTCCTGGGTTCAGTGGATGTGGAACAATCTGTCAAACAAGGGGAACCTGTCTTTCAACCAGGATTACTTGCCCAAGCTCATCGGGGTGTGTTGTATGTAGATGACATTAACCTGCTTGATGACCAAATTGCTAACCAGCTACTGAGTGTTTTAACGGAAGGACGCAACCTAATTGAGCGAGAGGGCATTAGTTTCCAACATCCCTGCAAACCAATTTTAATTGCTACCTACAATCCCGACGAGGGACCATTGCGGGAACATTTATTGGACAGAATTGCCATTACCCTCTCTGCTGATGGTGTTTTGGCATTAGAGCAACGGGTGGAGGCAGTAGAACAAGCGATCGCATACGCTAACTCTCCCCAGCACTTTCTGGAGGAATACCAGGAGGATCTCGATACCCTCAAGACGGATATTATTCTAGCCCGAGAGTGGCTCAAGGATGTTGAGATTACCCATGACCAAATTACCTATCTCGTTAATGAAGCCATCCGAGGTGGTGTCCAAGGTCATCGCGCAGAACTGTTTGCGGTTCGAGTTGCTAAAGCTGCAGCAGCCTTAGATGGTCGTCAGACAGTTAATTCCGAGGATTTGCGTCGGGCCGTGGAATTGGTAATTGTCCCCCGTGCGACTATGGTAGAAACACCACCAGAAGAAGCTCCACCACCTCCTCCCCCACCCCCACAAGATCAATCTCAAGAAGAGCAAGACCAAGAGGAAGACAAGGAGGACGACAATGACTCAGAGGAGCAAGAACAGGAAGCTCCGAATATCCCGGAAGAGTTTCTCTTTGACCCAGAAGGGGTGATCCTTGACCCTAGTGTGCTCTACTTTGCCCAGATGGCACAACGGCAAGGTAAGTCCGGAAACCGTAGCATTATCTTTTCAGAAGACCGGGGTCGGTATGTGAAACCGATACTACCGAAAGGGAAAGTAAGGCGGATTGCTGTAGATGCCACCCTCAGAGCTGCTGCCCCCTATCAAAAAGCTCGTAGGCAACGTCATCCTAACCGTCGGGTTATTATCGAACAGGGGGATTTACGCTCCAAGCGCTTAGCCCGAAAAGCTGGCTCCTTGGTAGTTTTTGTAGTAGATGCGTCAGGGTCTATGGCTCTAAACCGGATGCAATCTGCAAAAGGAGCAGTGATGCAGCTTCTGACGGAAGCTTATGAAAACCGTGACCAAGTCTCCCTGATTCCCTTCCGGGGAGAACAAGCCGATGTGCTGTTACCCCCTACCCGTTCCATTGCTTTAGCAAAGCGGCGTTTGGAGCGATTACCTTGTGGTGGCGGTTCCCCTTTAGCTCATGGATTGACTCAGGCGGTGCATGTGGGCATGAATGCTCAATTGTCTGGGGATATTGGTCAAGTGGTAATTGTGGCAATTACTGATGGTCGGGGCAATATTCCCTTAGCTCGTTCCTTGGGAGAAACTCTACCGGAAGGGGAAAAGCCAGATATTAAAGGGGAATTGTTGGAAATTGCCGCTCGCATTCGAGCTAATGGGGTTCAATTATTAGTAATTGATACCGAGAGTAAGTTTGTTTCTACTGGTTTTGCCAAGGAATTGGCCAAACAAGCCGGTGGCAAGTACTATCATTTACCGAAAGCTACTGATAAAGCGATCGCAGCTATGACTAAGAATGCGATCGGCCAAAGATAGAAGTATCTTTTTAAGGCAATCTCCGGCAGTTCCCGGCAGTCTCTGTTAGTATATATAAAGAATCGCACCAACTCAGACTATGAGGTATGTCCCACCCAGGAAAGCCCGCGAAATCCTCGGAGTATCTGAACGAACACTCAGGTACTGGGAGCAGGAGGGCAAAATCAAAACCATTAGAACCCCAAGTAACCAGCGACGTTATGATGTCGATTCAGTGCTTGGAGAAGTCAAGAACAAACCAACAATTATTTACGCTAGAGTCTCTACCAGAAGACAAAAAGAAGACCTCGAAAGGCAAGCGGCGTTCCTTCAAGGGAAGTTCCCGAACGCGGAAGTCATCAAAGATATCGGATCAGGACTCAACTACCGCAGAAAAGGTCTTAAAGCCTTATTGGGACGAGTTTTGTCAAGAGACGTCAGCGAAATTGTGGTCGCTCACAAAGACCGGATGGCAAGATTTGGATTCGAGCTTATCGAATGGATTTGTGAACAGAACGGTTGCAGAATCGTGGTTCTCGACCAGTCAAATCTATCTCCAGAACGAGAGATGGTGGAAGACATCCTTGCCATCGTCCATGTCTTCAGTTGTAGACTCTATGGACTCAGGAAATACAAGTCAGTTATCAAAGAAGATCCGAGTCTACCCGGAAACTGAATTAAAGCTAAAATGGAGAACTTGGATTAATGCCGCGAGATGGTGTTACAATCAGGCTATCGCAACTCTGAAAACCACAAAAATAGGGAAATACGACCTTAGAAAGAAAATAATGTCAGAGGTCCCTGAATGGGTTAGTAAAACACCTTACAGCCCCAGGGAATCGGCAATATTTCAAGCATTTGAAGCTCATAAAGCAGCCAAGAAGGTAGACGGAGAAGCTAAGTTTAGGAAGTTTTCAGATCCAGTTCAATCGATCAGGTTCAATAAGGTTAACTTCAGGAAAGGGACTTTTTACCCAAAAGAGACGAAAGGTAGGGTTTTTCATAGTAGCGAATCAATGCCAGAAAAGATCCTTCATGACCCTACTCTGGTTATTGATCGAGGACGTTGGTTTATTACTTTTGCCATAGACGAAAAACCTGCTAAACCTTCTCTGCCAGATAGAAGTATTGCTTTAGATCCTGGAGTAAGGACATTTTTGACTGGATTTGACGGCCAGAGGTTTTTAGATATAGGTTCAGGAGACATTGGACGAGTTTACCGCCTTTGTTGCCACTTAGATAATCTAATATCTCGCGCCTCTCTAGCTAAGGGATCTAAAAATAAAAGAAAAAGATTCAAGATCAGGAAGGCCGCTCAGCGAATGAGAGTAAAAATTCGCAATCTTATAGACGAAGCTCACAAAAAGGTTGCCTGTTTCCTCACTTCTGAGTATCAAGTTATTTACCTTCCCAAATTTGAGACATCTCAAATGGTGAGTAAAACCAAGAGGAAAATAAGAAGCAAGACCGTTAGAAAAATGATGTCTTGGGCACATTATCGATTCAAGATGACATTGAAGCATCAGGCAGCCAAAAGAGGCTGTTTTGTAGTAGACGTCACTGAAGAATACACATCCAAGACTTGTACTAAATGTGGCCACATTCACAGCAAGTTAGGCAGTTCTAAACGATTTAAATGCCCAAATTGTGGCCACACCATTGACCGTGATCATAATGGCGCTTTTGGGATTTACCTAAAAGCTTTGAGGGATACCTCCTCGTCGATAACCGACGTGCTGTACACGGCTTCCGGGTTTTGCCGGGAATTGCCTGGTTAAATGTATCCGCTGATATGACATCTCGCTAAATAGCAAAGGGAACAGCGGATCTGGGAATAGGGAACAGGGAATAGGGAACAGGGAACAAAATTATCACAATTGATTCCATTCATTAGCTGTCGGCTGACGGCTGACGGCTGACGGCTGATAGCTGTTGGCGTAGCCTGCGCGTAGCGCATATGTTTACCTGCGATATTCCTTTGGCGAAGGGGTTTCTAGTTACTAAACTTGATAAAATTTGTGCAAAAGATGACCAACTCTTGAATCAACAACCATGAAACGCCGAAAATTTTTTAGTAACGCTGCGATTGGTGCAGCCAGTACAGCTGCCTTAGCGGCCTGTAATCAAACTAGTACAGGACCAGTTGCTCAATCCGGCAGTCAGCCTATGGTTCGATGGAAAATGGTCACGAGCTGGCCAAAATCCCTTGATACTATCTATGGGGGAGCTGATACTGTCTGTAAGCGGGTCAGTGCAATGACCAATGGGCGTTTCCAGATTACCCCCTTTGCTGCTGGTGAAATTGTACCAGGATTAGAGGTTCTCGATGCCGTCCAACAGGGAACCGTTGAGTGTGGTCATACCGCTAGTTACTACTACGTTGGCAAAAATCCTGCCCTAGCATTCGGCACTAGTGTACCCTTTGGTCTAACTGCTCCACAACAAAATGCTTGGTTGTACCACGGTGGTGGCTTGGAATTGATGCAGGAACTCTATGCTGACTTTGGCGTGATTAATTTTCCAGCGGGTAACACCAGTGCTCAGATGGGAGGTTGGTTCAAGAAACAAATTAATTCTGTAGGTGACCTGAAGGGATTAAAAATGCGTATCCCTGGATTGGGAGGTAAAGTGATGGAGCGCTTGGGGGTGAATGTCCAAGTATTACCTGGGGGTGAAATTTTCCTTGCCCTAGACCGGGGAACCATTGATGCTGCTGAATGGGTTGGTCCCTATGATGATGAGAAGCTGGGCTTGTACAAAGCAGCTAAGTTCTATTATTATCCAGGCTGGTGGGAACCCGGACCAACCCTAGAGGTACAGGTTAATAAAAAAGCTTGGGATAAGTTGCCCAAGGAGTATCAGGAAATTTTTAAAGATGCCGCCAGGTACGCCAATATAAATATGGCGGCTCAGTATGATGCTTTGAATGGAGGGGCATTGGAACGCTTGATTAAAGCAGGTACTAAGCTGACTCCTTACTCTCAAGACATTTTGCAGGCGGCTGAGAAAGCATCATTCGAGTTATTTGAGGAAGATGCTAGCAAAGATGCCAAGTTTAAGAAAGTTTATGAACAGTGGAAAGGGTTTCGCAACCAAGTTTACAAGTGGAATGGCACAAATGAATTGAATTTTGCTAATTTCGCCTTTTCTCGGAACTAGAGCACTATCGCCATCTTAAATTACCATATTTTTTCACTGAGGGGTGTCACCCATCATTTTATGCTATATTGGGATCAGTAGATAGATGCACCCTGATGATTCAGAGAGTCTTTTTGACGGCTCTCTTATTTTTTTGCAAAAATTGATACGTGAACATATAGCACTACGCATTTAGATTAGGACATTCCTAAATTCCAAAACTTAGTCATAGCTTACTTTTGACTTCTGACTTCTAACTTCTGACTTCTAACTTCTGACTTCCGCGTAGCGCTATACCTAGGGTCAGCTGCTTGGAAAATTTTTAACTGAGGGGTGACACCCCTCGCTCAATCTGTTATATTGAGATCAGTAGATAGATGCACCCTGATGACCTAGAGAGTCTTTTTGACGGCTCTCTTATTTTTTTTTGGAAAAGCGATTGGTGCTTTGCCACCAAATAAAAAAGCGCTCCCTTTTTGGAGAGCGCTGTTAGGGGGTACCTTTGTACTCCCCTAGGGGTGATCGGATTACGATCTTATTAGCCGTTGATCGCTGGAGCAGTCAAAGCTACAGGAGTAGCTTCAGCAGCTGCTAGGTCTAGAGGGAAGTTGTGAGCGTTACGCTCGTGCATTACCTCGAAACCTAGGTTGGCACGGTTTAGTACGTCAGCCCAGGTGTTGATCACGTGACCTTGTGAGTCGATGATGCTCTGGTTGAAGTTGAAACCGTTGAGGTTAAATGCCATGGTGCTGATGCCCAGTGCAGTAAACCAGATGCCGATTACAGGCCATGCACCTAAGAAGAAGTGCAAGGAACGGCTGTTGTTGAAGGAAGCGTATTGGAAGATTAAACGACCGAAGTAGCCGTGAGCTGCCACGATGTTGTAAGTTTCTTCCTCTTGACCGAACTTATAACCATAGTTCTGTGACTCGGTTTCGGTGGTCTCACGCACTAAGGAGGAGGTCACCAAAGAACCGTGCATTGCAGAGAACAAGGAACCACCGAATACACCGGCTACACCTAGCATGTGGAACGGGTGCATTAGGATGTTGTGCTCAGCTTGGAACACGAACATGAAGTTGAAGGTTCCGCTGATACCTAGAGGCATACCATCGGAGAAAGAACCTTGTCCGATTGGGTAGATCAGGAACACGGCGCTAGCAGCTGCAACCGGTGCGCTGTAAGCGACGCAGATCCAAGGACGCATACCTAAGCGGTAGCTCAGTTCCCACTCACGACCCATGTAGGCAAATACACCAATCAGGAAGTGGAACACTACCAACTGGTAAGGACCACCGTTGTAGAGCCACTCATCTAATGAAGCAGCTTCCCAGATTGGGTAGAAGTGTAAGCCAATGGCGTTAGAAGAAGGAACAACAGCACCAGAGATGATGTTGTTTCCGTACATCAGAGAACCAGCAACGGGCTCGCGGATACCATCGATGTCCACAGGAGGAGCAGCGATGAATGCAATGATGAAGCAGGTGGTAGCAGCTAGCAGGGTTGGGATCATTAATACACCAAACCAACCTACATAGAGGCGGTTGTTGGTAGAGGTGACCCAATTGCAGAACTGAGACCACACAGAGGTGTTGCTCTGCTGTAATACAGTAGTCATGTTCTTATGATTGCGGGTATGTATATGAACTTTTCGAGGTTCGTCCGGCTTGTGTGCGCCTTCATATATTTATATTAAGCAATATAGTTATTTTTGTAAAGGGTTTTGCGAGTAATTACCCCTCAGGTTATTAAATAATGTAAATAAGTAAAACTTATATTAGCTAATTATTGACAAAATAAGAAAAATATGGTAAAAGCAAACAAAAATAGGCAAAAAAAAATAGCGATCGCATTTGATCTGGTAGCGATCGCTACTAGGACTTACTCCTTAACCCTCTCCCTAGGGTTACACTAACGGATTACCACTATACCGATAGGGTTTTATCGGATTTATCCGATTAATGATCAAACCACCCGATTATTTTGAATACACTGGGAATACCACTCAAAACTAGCTTTAGGAATACGCTGTTGGGTTGGGTAATCAATATAAGTAATCCCAAAGCGCCGATCATATCCCCAATACCACTCAAAGTTATCGATCATACTCCAGAGGAAATAACCATTAAGAGGATAACCTTCACTAACAGCGCGATGGGCTGCTTTGAGGTACTCTCGGAGGTACATAATCCTGTCCGTATCAATCACCTCACCCCTACCATTCAATTCATCCTGTGCCGCACAGCCATTCTCAGTGATAAACATCGGCAAATCTGAACGCCCCAGGGTTTCACTGACGTGACGAATGCCCCAATAAAGGGAATCTGGTAGGATATTCAGCCAAGGCAGATTCATGCGAGGGTAGCCTTTGGGCATACCAAGGAACTCGTACCCCTGTGGATTGTCAGCAGCCCGGACATAGGTACCAGTGTAAATATTAAGACAAATCCTATCGAGAGGCTGATGAATGATTTGTAGGTCACATGGTCCGATGTCTGGGGCATTGTCTCCTAACACCTCAAGTAATTCAGGACTATAAGCACCAGTCAGAGCAGGGATAATGATACCGCCATTTTGCCCACATAAAGGGAATGCCTTTTTTGCTGCTGCCACATGGATGGGTGACTCATTGATTGGCACCGTGACGGACAAGTTATCCACTAAGGCTATAGAACAGGGAACCCGGGAAGCACTACGGATGGCTTGACAGCCCAAACCATGAGCTAAAAGGGCATGATGGGAGGTTTGCCATACCTGTTTGATGGATGTAACACGCCTACCCGGAGCATGGATCGGGTCGTGCTCAAACCCATAGCCTAAGTGAGTAAAACACATGATCTCATTAATGGTCATCCAATTAGTAATGCGATCGCCTAATTGAGTGACCACAGCAGTAACATAATCCGCAAAGTCAAAGGCCATCTGGCGAGAAAGCCAAGACTTGTATTTGTCTTCTAAGGCTTGGGGAGAGTCCCAATGAAATAGAGTGGCATGGGGAGTAATGCCGTGATCTAACAAGCAATCCACCAAACGCTTATAGAAATCAACCCCTTCCTGATTGACTTTGCCACGCCCGTCAGGAATAATCCGAGGCCAAGCAATGCTAAAGCGATAATCCTTGATCCCTAGTTTTACCATCAGCTCTATATCTTGTTCGTAGCGATGGTAGTGGTCACAAGCAACCGTACCGGTATCACCGTTAAGTACTTTTCCAGGGATACGACTGAAGGTATCCCACACACTAGGTTTGCGTCCTCCTTCACTGGCTGCTCCTTCAATCTGATAGGCAGCCGTGGCTACTCCCCATAAGAATTTCTCTGGGAATTGGTAACTGATGCGATCGCCGTTAGTCATTAGTGCTTTGTTATTAAGATAGGGAGTTACGTACTAGATCATCCCACCTACTTTAGTGGTGGGACGAGTTAACCTATCCGCAATCAACGAAGAATCTTAACAGGAATGATAACTTTTGATCCACAGCTTCTCAGGAATTGGGTAGGGTCTTTTAGGGTTGCAACTCCCCTGCCACTGAGCCGAAATCACTGATATATCAAGGCAGGGACCTTGAGGCCGATCAATTTAACCGAGCACCGGTAGCCCAAAAGAGAAGCCACCAACAACCCGGCTTTATGATCCAGATTCACAGACCTTTACCAAGATTTTTAATGAAAATTTAAGATTTTTGACATTTTCGGTTATCGACAGGGATTTCGCCTAAGGTAGAAAGTGCCAAGTCATACTTTGGCTCTGGCTTTTAACTCACCTGCTTATGCGGTTAAATTTTATGAGCATTTTGCCAAACTTTCTCCGTTCTTTGGTAATAACAATCCTTCTGAGCTTTATGGCTCCAGTGGCACTAGTTATTGGTTTACTGGCAGTTTTTGGTATAATAGGATACATTCCAGGCTTGACAGGGTTTGGTCTTACTGCCACAACTGAGCTATTGAAATTTCTGACTATTTTTGGTAATGGATCCCCAATTCAGGGAGTATTAGTGATTGCTTTTACCTGTAGCCTAGTTGGAGCATTATTTGACCTCTACGCCTGCGCCCGCTACCAAAATCTGAATGATAACTAAGTAGAATAGTAATCAAATTCGTAAAAATTCCCCTGAGGTATTGGGGATATGGTTGAAATTGAAATTATCTATTATTTATATCTGTTCTGTACGGAAATTATCCTAATGGTTTAGGAAGGGGAGCGAACTCAAAGACCTTTTCGGAATTGGTAGATTAGACCTCTTGCAAAAGTATTTTTCTGATAGTGTTTGCGTCAATTATTCTCCACTGTTCCCTGTTCCCTGTTCCCTGTTCCCGACAACTGCCGCGAAGTCTATTGATAACAGTTAGCCGATAAATTGCGGGTTTTATCAGCAGATTGTTCTGGATAACGATTAGGTAACGCCAAAATCGTGTAACTAAAATTGCTCAGGGGGTGACAAGCTAATTGAAAATCTTACAGGGGTTAGGTTTTAGGGGTTAGGTGAAGCGTGAAGATTCTCAAGCGGGATGGATTGATTAAAACTATCATTGACTCAGTATGCGTGAAAATCGCTTCAATTGCTGGGAAATACAAATGACTCCGATGCGCTCATTTTAGCCAACACCTAAAACCTAAAACCCAACACCTATGTAGGTTTGAGCTTTGTTGTCACCCCGTGAGGCTGAAGGCTTAGCCTTAATGACGGTCCAGACTACTCTTGGATGCCAAACTCGCCACCACTTTAACTCCAAATTCCTCTTCAAATACCGATTTTTTATAATCCAAATTCCACAGTTCCAAAGCACAATCATCATTTCTAAAAGCTGGAACTAGATATAGATAAAATGCTTTATCATCGGAGTGATAATCAGACTTAACATGCCGAATTGCACCAATATGTCTACGGTCTAAAGCAACAGCTAATCGTAACAAAGCACTAAGCTGAATCACCAACAGCCGATGCTCTTGATTGGCCAGATTGTTGTAATTCTCATGTTTTTTCTTGGGAGGACTCTTGCGATGGTAACGAGCCAGATTAGCAATGATTTCAATTTCTGGCTCCAGAAAGCCCAACAGTTCAGCATTGCGAATTAAGTAATAAGAATGCTTGTGGTGGGCCGAATGACTCACATACACGCCACAGTTGTGTAAAATTGCTGCTGCCCAAAGTAATTCCCGTGCCTGTGTTCCCCAATTGTGCAGTTTTCCTTGGGTTTGGTCAAATAAGCTCAGGGCAAAGTCAGCCACCCGCTTACTATAGTCCAGGTTGACCTGATATTTCCCGGCCACTGCGATCACACTCCTTTCCCTGACCTCATCTTGGTAGCGTAGCCGGTCTTCAATCAATCCATGGGTGAGCATCCAGTCAACGATTAAACCTTCCCGCAGTGATCGTCCACAAATTATGATCGACTCCATTCCCAGAAGCTTCATAGCTTCTAATAAAATGATTGCCCCAGCAACAATAATTTCTGAACGCCTCTCGGACATCTCTGGCAGGGTTGAGCGTTCAGCCAAACTCATAGCAGCTAAGCGCTTGAGCATTTTTTCCAAATCTTGACGAGTCAGCTCATAACCCGTTAGGGGATTAGGTAACATACCCAGATGCTCATAGGCGTGCATCTTGGCTAGGGTCTCAATAGTGCCAGATGTCCCCACTAAACGAGGCTGTTCACTCAGTTTCAGGTTAGCCTGAATGTCCTCAACAGCTCGCTCTAACATTCCCCTGACATAAGCTTGCAAATAGAGAAACTCACTTTGGCTGATCGGGTCTGTAGTGACAAACTCCTTTGTAAGACGAACAGCTCCTATCTTTGTGCTACTTAGGGAACGGGGGTTATGACGATCCGCGAGGATCAATTCCGTTGAACCACCACCAATATCAATAATAATATGGGGCTGGTTGTTGAATTCCATAGCTGACAACACACCTAGGTAGATGCGTCGTGCTTCCTCCTGACCAGAAATGAGGTTTACCAATAAACCCAATTCTGTATATACCTGATGTAAAAAAGCCTGGCCATTTGGAGCTTCCCGCACAGCACTGGTTGCTACAGCAACGATGTTTTCAGCATTGAGGCTGGCTGCCATTTCCTTGCAGCGTTGTAGAGTTGCGATCGCTCTATTCATGGCTTCGGGGGTCAACTCACCGGTCCGGGGGTTGCAATTTCCTAACCTGACCGTGTCCTTTTCTTTAGCAATAATCGTGAATGCCGGGAGTTTGGGGTCAATTCGCACCACCACCATGTGAATGGAATTGGTACCAATATCAATGGCAGCAATAATGCGCTCTTGCTCTTTGTCAGGAGTGGAAACATGTAGGAAAATGTCTTGGGTCAGTGAGTTAACCATAGTGATATAATATCCTGCTTACAGATATCAGCCCGAAACCTATGAATAACGATATCTTTAAGGAGACTAACAAAAAATAGGCACTATCTCCTATAGTGAAATTCCTCTGATTCGAGGGAACAATGCGGAAAATTACCTACAAACAAAATTACCAACAAACAAGTAACCATTCCTGCTATGCTTACCCAGCCAAACCCCAATCCCATACCCACCTGGCTAGCCATTATGCGACTGTTGCGATGGGATAAGCCAACTGGACGATTGATTTTAATGGTGCCAGCACTGTGGGCAGTTTTTTTAGCAGCCCAAGGGAAACCACCCATTCCCCTGGTTGCTGTGATTGTTCTTGGAACTTTAGCCACCAGTGCTGCTGGCTGTGTAATTAATGACGTTTGGGATCACAATATTGATTCCCAAGTGGCGCGAACTCGCTCACGCCCTTTGGCATCCAAAGCCCTATCGGTGAAAGTTGGCGTAGTAGTTGCCTTAGTTGCTATGGTCTGCGCTGGGGTGATTGCTCTGTATCTTAATGCTTTCACCTTCTGGCTTTGCGTGGCCGCTGTACCAGTAATTGTGTTTTACCCATCTGCCAAGCGAGTGTTTGCTTTACCGCAACTGGTTATGGCCATTGCTTGGGGTTTTGCTGTACTGATTAGTTGGAGTGCCATTACTACAACTCTAGAACCAGCTACCTGGTTACTCTGGGGAGCAACGGTACTGTGGGCATTGGGATTTGACACAGTCTATGCCATGCCAGACCGGGAGGATGACCAGAGGATTGGCGTGCGCTCTAGTGCCTTGTTTTTCGGTAAGTATGCTGCTGATGCCGTAGGTGTATTCTTTGCTGGTACTGCTATCTTGCTTGCTGGCCTGGGAGTTGTGATGGATCTCCAACTGGCCTTTTGGTTAGCCCTAGTGATAGCGACAGTAGTCTGGATTTGGCACTATACTAGACTACGAAAGCCCAATCATCCCACATCTGTCTATGGAGAGATTTTTCGCCAAAATGTCTGGATTGGCTTTGTGCTACTGGCCGGGATGATTATTGGTAGTAATTAGGGACTTGCATCTAAAAAAAATACCAATTAAAGTAGGGTGTGCGAAGTAATCTCAAAAAAGTTGCTAGTTATTCTTAGAAAGAGTAGCTCTTGATACCAATAATGGAAAGTTGAGTATCTAGAGATACTAGTATTTGGTGTGTGGCAGGGATTTTGAGGTATTTTTTGATAATTACCCACTGATAACTAGCAACTTAGCTAATCTAATCTAGAATACTCAACAAAACGCAATTTTTTTGCCTAGTCTACAAGCTAAAAACTGGTATTGTGTTTCTTGGCTAGTGGGTGCATCTCATATTTGAAAATATTGCCTAGGGTGCGTTAGGGGGGCCTTCATGTTTCGCCTCAAGCGCCAGAGTTGGAACAGCCCGCCCCGTAACGCACCACTGCTGGGTTAAACAACAAAAATGAGATGCATCCTGGCTAGTCTCTTAGTATTTTAAAAATTGCTAACAGTTAATTGTTAATTAAAAACAGTTAATTGTTAATTTTTACTGCTATGTTTTTCCTTTTGTCTGCAAGCTTTTTACCTAATGTTTCTTTCAGAGAAAAGATGGGAAACCTAATAGTGTGCAATTGTTAAAATAGTCCGAATGGGCTAATTTTTGTAGAGGTTAAAAAGCATGAACATCAAACGATACCAGCTACCAATTATCAGTGCCTGTTTGTTTGCTCTCGTCAGCCCAACAGTGGGTTATTCCCAAGAAACTGAGACTATCCTCCAAAAACCTGAAACTATTTCTGAAGACGCTGAGACTATTCCTCAAAAACCCTTGACTATCCCTGAAGAAGCTGAGACTATCCTCGAAAACTCTGAGATTGGCTATACACCTGAGTTTGTAAATTTTTACATGGGGCAATGTGTTGGGACTAAGGGCTCAGAGGCTCAGGCTTTTTGTCAGTGTACCATTGATAAAATTCAAGAAAAATACCCCTATGAAGAGTTTCTAAGTATTGGTCTAGAAATTACTGGCGGTGCGGAACCTCCTGAAGATTTCAATAAACTGATTAAGTCCTGTGAAGCTGATAACTAGTGATTAGACATCATAGGTGAGAATTAGCGATTAGTCGTTGCCATGTTTGAACTAAACGTTAATTTAACCCAGATGTCTATGAGTTATTAGTTATTACTCACAATAAAATGGGCAATTTTTGATTGTTAATTGCCATTATTATCATGTCAGCCCCCCGAGCCACCTCGGGGGGCTAATAATAGCATTTCATCCAAGCATCAATGCTTTAGACTTTATTACTAAAAGCTGCAGTTACCAACGGCTGCGGCTAACACCGTCATTGGGCTTGTGAATGATGAAGCTGAGAACTTGGCACTGCTTAACATTATCAAAACCCACAACCCGGATATAGCAGTCGCGGTATTCAGAGCGACACTCATCCACTTCCGCTAGCACATCTTTAGGTGAGGTAGCCTTGAACAAAGGCAGTTTCCATAATGTCCAGTAGTAAGTCTCTGGTTCAGAGGTTTCGTTGAACTCGATCGCGGGAATGTAACCTTCCGCTAAGATGTACTCCACTTGCCGCATAATCTGAGCGTCACTCAAGGGGGGTAAGTAGGAAAGGGTTTCGTAACGACGCTCTTTTGGTAATGTTTTCATAGATTTTGATGCTCTGTTTGATTCTCTGTTGAAGTATAGGTATGAAATTTGGGGGATAGCAGGTAACGTCTTCGGTTGAACCAATTAGGTGTCCGAATCAGTTTTCTGCTCAGAATTAGTTGGGTTATCTGGAAGAGTGAATTGCGTGATGCGTTCAAGATGCTGACGCCGATGTTCTATATTCGACTGCTGGATAGTAGTGCAAACCATTTCAGGTAAGAACTCGGCCACTTCGTCTGCGATATGTTGCCGCACAGTCATAATCCGTAAGGCTAATTCAGGTTTAGCCCGCAGTAATTCCTCAAGATAAGCGTCTCCATCTTGGATACTTTGTTGTGAGGAAAAAGACTGTAGCCAAAGCGCTCGGGGAGGGTCGGTTTCTCTTAACTGGTTTATCACTGTCCGCAGTGCTTGATAGGTCATATAGCTAGCCAGCACCTTGGCTGTATCTTTCGCAACTCGTTTTAAATCCATGCTTTAACCCAGTCTTTTAGAAAAAGTTATGAAGTCTAAAGTATGACTTTTCATACTTCAAACTTCACACCTCAAACTGCATCAGACGGTATCCATTGCCTCGAACTCGAACTTGATTTCCTTCCACAGTTCGCAAGCAACTGCCAACTCAGGACTCCACTTAGCAGCTTCCCGGATAATGTCACCACCTTCACGCATCAGGTTACGACCTTCGTTACGAGCTTGGATACAAGCTTCTAGAGCTACCCGGTTTGCTGTAGCACCAGGAGCATTACCCCATGGGTGACCTAGAGTACCACCACCGAATTGTAGGCAGGAATCATCACCAAAGATTTCTACTAGCGCAGGCATGTGCCAAACGTGAATACCACCAGAAGCCACTGGCATTACACCAGGCATGGAAGCCCAGTCTTGAGTGAAGTAAATACCCCGTTCGCGGTCTTGCTCAATGTGGTCTTCCCGCATCAGGTCAACGAAGCCCATGGTGATACCTTTTTCACCTTCAAGCTTACCGACTACAGTACCGGAGTGGAGGTGGTCACCACCGGACATGCGTAAGCACTTAGCCAAGACCCGGAAGTGCATACCGTGGTGTTTCTGACGGTCAATCACAGCGTGCATAGCGCGGTGGATGTGCAGCAGAACCCCATTATCACGGCACCAACGAGCCAGAGTGGTGTTGGCGGTAAAGCCACCAGTGAGGTAGTCGTGCATGATGATGGGCATGTCCAGGGACTTAGCAAACTCAGCCCGCTTCATCATCTCCTCGCAGGTGGGAGCAGTGACGTTGAGGTAGTGACCTTTGATTTCCCCAGTTTCAGCTTGGGATTTGTGGATTGCTTCTGCTACGAACAGGAAGCGATCGCGCCAGCGCATGAAGGGCTGGGAGTTAATATTTTCGTCGTCTTTGGTGAAGTCCAGACCACCGCGCAAGCACTCATATACTGCACGACCGTAGTTCTTAGCGGATAGACCTAGCTTGGGCTTAATGGTACAACCGAGCAAAGGACGACCATACTTATTCAGCTTGTCCCGCTCTACAACAATTCCGTGGGGAGGTCCTTGGAAGGTCTTGAGGTAAGCAATGGGAATCCGCAAGTCTTCTAAGCGCAGTGCTCGCAGAGCTTTGAAACCAAACACGTTACCCACGATGGAGGTCAGCATGTTGGTGACTGAGCCTTCTTCAAACAGATCCAGTGGGTAGGCAATAAAGCAGATGAACTGGTTGTCTTCCCCACGTACTGGTTCGATGTCGTAGCAACGACCTTTGTAACGGTCTAGGTCAGTCAGCAAGTCAGTCCAAACTGTTGTCCAGGTACCCGTAGAAGACTCAGCTGCAACCGCTGCACCGGCTTCTTCCGGAGGTACACCAGGCTGCGGTGTTACGCGAAACGCTGCCAAAATATCCGTATCTTTTGGAGTATAATCTGGCGTATAATAAGTTAATTTATAGTCTTTTACACCGGCATCGTAGCCAGCTTTTGTCTGAGTACTGGTTGATGAGTAAGACATGCGTTGCTTCCTTAGGAACTACTGAATGTTGCTATCGCTAGAAGAGATTTTCTTTTCTTAGTGTTGTGTGTTGCTCCTAGCTAAGAGAAGAAACAACCCATCTAGGCTTGTTTTCTAAGCCTGAAGAAGGGCACAACACTGATTCCACAATCACCTGTTTGTGGCTAATGTTGGGGATTACCTGTAGCTTTACTTACTAACCCAACCGCTCCGCTGATTGGTAAACGGTTGCTAGTCAGTCAAGTCGCTAAGGTAATTCAGAATTTCTTAATCATTTTGAAATATAGCAGGTAATGGGAACACTTAAACCTCAAATATTCTTTAGGAATGTATCAGCTCCTCTTATAAGGTGACGAAATGTAAATATTTATCACAGTCTTGTCACAAAACCGAGCAAATTGACTTATTATTAAGGGCTTGACTAGGTTTGGCAGCGGGGCTTGTGACAGTAATTCCTGATCAACAAAAGACTTAATCAAGATGCTGAAAATAATGGCATGCTTAACTAACCGTATCGCTCTGGTAGTCAGTGCTACACTGCTGGGGCAAATCTTACCTGTCTCAATCCCAGACAGTGAGCCAAACAAGCATTTCTCAACAGCTTACGCTCAGACACAGTTATCCACTAACTCGGTAAATCAAGAGGTATCCCCCCCCACCTCCGGGGGAAACCCTCCGCCGCCAACTAGACCTTTACCTGATCAACGCCTCAGGCAAGAAACCCAGCCCCTGCCAGCAGATTTTCGGGTGTCTGCGTTGCAACCGGATTTTACTGGTGAGCTTTGGGTGGGCTCTTGGCTAGGATTAACTAGAATTGACCCCAATAGTGGAAAAATCCGCACTCGTCTAAGTCTCCCCAATTACACTGTTGGTGCTATAACTCAAGACCGGGTAGGGCGGATTTGGGTAGGAACCTATGAAGGACTATTGCGTATAGACCCCCGTAATAATGAAATTAATGCCCAAAACTATACCTTACCTTCTAATAATGTGTTGTCCTTGTTGATTGACACTCGTGGCTATCTTTGGGTAGGAAGCGATCGCGGTCTGGCTCTGATTAGCCCTGACCAGGGATTGTTGATGACAACGTTACAAAAATTACCCGGTGTCAGTGCCAATGCTCTGACTCTAGATGAAGAGGGTCAGCTGTGGGTGGGCACTCTAGAAGGGCTAGTGCGAGTGGATACTGCTAGTGCTTTTGTGATTGCTCGCATCAAGGATTTACCAGGAAACACCGTGCAAACCTTGACCCGAGGACCGGAGGGAATGCTATGGGCTGGCACTCCTAATAGTTTACTGGTGATTAACCCAGACACTTACGAAGTGTTCAGGTCTGTAACTCCCCTAAGAGGACGTAATGTCACTGCTGTGCAGTTTGATTTAGATGGTAATGTTTGGGTTGGTACGGATAATGGCTTATTTAAAATTAAACGAGACAGTGGAGAAGTGTTGGCTAAACTAGGCGAGCTACCCTCTAGTCGTATTTTGGCATTAGCTCCTAATACTGGTAACAAGTTGTGGATCGGAACTTCCGAAGGACTAGCTTGGGTGAGCATGACTACAGGCCGCATCGAACCTCATTTGGGCTTTGTTAGAGAGATTCCACCTAGCTTTTAGCTCCCAAACTATTGGCTCTAAGTGAGTGCGATCGCGTAGCGTGACCTACGGTCAATCGCACCTCAAGCAGCGTCGGGCTTTGCCTAAAGCGTGACCATTCGCGTAACGTGACCTTTTGGCCAAGGTCAATCGCAAAAATTGAGACTCCCATCAGCAGCTTTGATTAAGGTCTATTCAGCTGAGAGTGCATCACAGTTAATGTTTCTGCTAGTTGGCTAAGGCGATCTTCGAGGTATTTTTTCCGAATCAATAGTTGTCGCAATTTTTGATAACGAGCGATTGCCATGCTCACACTGGGAACCTGATCCGCTGGACAAGACCTTGACCAAGATTGACCCTGCTCATCCAAGCCACAAAGACGGTAACCAGTACGAGGAGATTGATACGTAACATTAGTATTCGATACCTCAACCCCTTCATCCACATAGTCCATCATCCGGTCACCATTGGCTAGTCTTACGGTCCCCATAGCATCTTGGGGTTGACTCGCTTGAGACTCTAACCAGCCATCAACAATTGGTCCTTCTAGGTATAGGTCTTGAATTTGCCGGAGGATTTTGTGCAGTTCCTGCTGCCAACCCAGAACAATTCCCTCAATGTCTTGCAACAGATTCATTGCCAAAGCTGGGTTAGCACCATGGCGATGGTTTCCCAGTTTAGGGTATTTCAATCTAGGCAGAGTCGGTATCTTCTGTTCATCCTGGCGAGTGGGGAACGGTTGTACTGCCATAGAGAAAGAAGGTTCCTTTTTAGTTCTACGACTTACTACATCTGCTTGTTGGTGATTAGTTTGATCAGCCGCAGCTGGAGATGGTTGTGATGAATCAGTGGCACTAGCTTTTGCTAACTGATTTAGTGTTGTCTCGATCCGTCGCAATTTTGATTTCATGAAGATTGATTTGAGGAAATAATATAGTTGATCTCAAGGGGGAAGATGCCAATTATTCTGAACTATAAGCTCTGTTAATGTTGGCGCAAGCGCGAAGATAAGTCCCAATAGCCTTGAATACTACTAAATTTACCAGTACCAAATTGACCAGTAATTTAATTTTAGTCACCGGACCATCCAGGTCTGGCAAAAGCGAGTGGGCAGAAACCCTGGCCACGCAGACTGGGAAATCGGTAATATACGTTGCTACTGCCACAACCAACCCGGATGATCCAGAGTGGCTGGCCCGCATTGAAAAACATCAGCAGCGACGCCCCAGTTCCTGGACAACCCTTTTGGTTCCACTGGACTTGCCAGCAACAATTACCAACTATTCTGACATCAATCACTGCCTGTTAGTAGATTCTCTAGGAACCTGGGTTGCTAATTGCTTAGAACAGGATGATACCGTTTGGCAGCAAACGTTACAAAACTTATGGAATAGTTTGAGCAAAGTTAAAGGTTCTGTAATTTTTGTTGCAGAAGAGGCTGGCTGGGGAGTGGTGCCAGCTTATCCTATGGGTAGGGCGTTTCGCGATCGCCTGGGGAATGTGGTGCGTTATTTGGGGCACTTGGCTAACCCAGTCTACTTAGTCACCGGTGGTCATGTGCTTAATCTCAGTACTCTAGGTCAACCTTTACCAGATAATGGTACTTTTGGCGAATCACCTCAAACCTAATCCAATCCATAGCAAGAGGAGGAACATACCCGCAGTGGAGAAGAACCTTCCTAGCTCAGTCGTTCATTAACAGCTTAAAACTAACTATTAAACAAACCAATGGCATCTGAATCACAAGTCAAACGCTATCTCACCTACTGGTTCCAGTTAGGCAAAAAAGTTGTGATGCGCAATGGTTTTTCAGCTATGCAGCCACAATCACTTACAAATGGCAAGCACTACAGCCAAGAATTTGAAACTATCTGGCAGCTAGTCATTTCACCAGAGACTGGTGATTGTTACCTGGAAGGAACTGATGAAGCAATTGCGGATTTATTAACACCCAAGTGGGATATACTGCCTTGTGCCCGTTGTGATATGCCTTTAGCCATTAAAACCGCTGGGATACCACCAACCTGTTGTCCCTGTTTTGATTTACCCACATGGCCCAATACAGAATTGCCAGCACCACGAGATCCAGTGTGTAGTCAAACCGAACTAAGAGGGATTTGCGATCGCTTAAACAAAATTACTGAGAATGGAAACAAATAAAATACCAGTTTTTAGCTTGTAGAGTCGCCCCAAAAAAAAATTGGTTATTTTGATAATTATTCTATATATTACTCTCGTTTAATTTAAAGTGAAAGATTTCAGTAAAGACGATTAGTTGAATTGCAGCATATGGGGGAGTTTATCTACCCCATATGCTAGTGCTCTAGACAGTCAAGGAGATCACAGAGTTTTCAGATACTCAATCAAAGCTTTCTTATCCTGTTCAGGTAAATCAGTACCATAGAGATGTCCTTGGTTACCGTTAGCTATAAGGCTAGTATCGTATTTGAAACCCTCCTTCTCAGCTTTTTCTCCTTCCGAGACAAAGCCCACTTTTTCGGGATCATAGACATCATATCCCCGGTAAAATACCTTTGTCCGCTTCTCGGGAGTTTCTAGTAAGTTTGTTAGGTTAGGAACCGAACCATTATGGAGATAAGGAGCTCTTAGCCAAAGTCCATCAAGGGCTACTGCTACATAACCATTAGTCTTACGCAGGTAGTCAAAGTCCCATTCATAGCCTTCAGCGTACTCATTATAAGCATCAGCTGCTTCCTGAGTCCACATATCTAAGCGGTTGCGGTCAGTACCAATCTCATCGATAGGAATAACAGTTCCTGTCCGTTCTCCACCAAAAGCATGGCAGGATGCACAGCTATTAGCAAAAATCGCACTACCTTTTGCTGCCAATGTCTGATTAACCTCAAAAGGATATGGGGGAGGAGGTAATTCAGTAATATAATCTTCTACCCGCTTTAAACCTTCGATATTAATCGACTTCCTAGTAGCACCATCACCGATTGCTCCAGTCTGGATGGTTTCCCTCAGTGACGTTTCTAAGCCATCCCAATGATAGGCAAATCCTTCATGCATCTTTTGATTCCAAAGGGGCATCATGTCGGAGTTGTCAACAGAATCATCTAGAGGCTGATCTAAGTATCGAAACTTAACAGGGTTGAACGGAGAGATCCGACCAGGTCCCCAGTCCGGACGGGAATCCATCCACGCATATCCTTCCTCAAGTTCCAGAATTGATTTCCTAGTTTGAGGAATAATTACATAGCGATAAAGTAGTTTATCAAACCAAGAAAGTTCATAGTTATATCCAATTTCTCCAAGAATATAGTCGGCTGTAAATCGTGGATCATTGGCACAAGCTTGCAGAAATCGGAGGTAGCCTTGAGAATCAAACTTATTTGACGGCCCTGCTGCAATAATCGTGGGTTTATCTTTAGGAGTTTTCCGAAATGTAGCCGTATGACAGGCAGCACAAGTTATGCCCTGACGGGGAAAACCAATAGTTTTTTTAGAAAAACCAACAGGTAATTCTTTACCCTCTTCCCAGGTAATTCCCAAAGAGGTATAACCACCAGGTCCTGGTAGTTTGTCAGGAAATATCCGGGGAAGCACCAGCCAAATTAAATACGGTACACCTTCAGCCTTTTCTGTGCCAATGGAACCATACTTGAAGTGTTCTTCTGGCGACTCATAATCGTAATAGGTGGGAGGATTGGGGTCTTCTCGAAATAGGTTGTACCATCCCACATAGGCTACAACTCCAGCCAGCAAGAAAATACTAATCACAATCGTTATTAGTATTTTCCCTAATTTCGTCTTCACCATTTCCATAACGTTATTTTTCTCCCTACTGCTAGATAGTGCTGAGTGCAGTGCTAGGTGATAAGTATCACTATTCCCGAAAAGTTAGGAGAATCCCTTGGCTATTTTTGAAATAAGGGGTTGTCCAGTTTGCAGGGCAAGGAATAATAGAATTCCTTGGATAACTGCGAAGAAAAGGTCAACCAAAGCGATACTCAGAAATCCCAGATCTTGACCAAATAACAAGACAGCGGTTATAAAAAACGTAGCTCCACCACCTCGTGTGACCAATATGGACATCCAAGCTGTTGCTTTATAGCGATAGGGATCCATGGCACCAGGAATGTATAAAATACTAATTTCCAGCAACAGCAATCCTGCAGCACGTACCCAGATAATCGGCACTGGAATTTGCATTTTTAATAACGAAAGCATGACTTCTGGGAAGAACAATAAGGGAATGACAAAAAACACCACATTGATAATGATGCCAAGCCATACCACACGACCAAACCATTTAGCGTAAGCGTTCATTGAACCTCTTGATTAAATCTATTTAAATAAAAATTTTGTTTGTCAAAAATTCTGTATAGTTATAGCACTACGCATTCAGATGTTTAACATTTATAAACTCCGAAACCTAGTCCTAGCTTACTTTTGAATTCTGACTTCTAACTTCTGACTTGCCCGTAGCGCTATATCCCTTATTAAAGGGTCTTCATGTACTCCACTAAGGCATCTTTTGCTTCTGGAGAGAGGTCAGTTCCATACAGGTGACCACTATTGAAATTGCCAGTAATTGTGGTATCAATCTTAAAAAATGTATTGGTATTATCCTCGGCTACATCGGAAACAAAACCAACCTTTTCCTGATCGAAAACATCATCACCGCGATAGAATTCTTTGGGTCGGTTTTCGGGGGTTTCCAACAAATCTCTGAGAGTTGGTACTGAACCATTGTGTAAATAGGGAGCTCGTAGCCAAACTCCATCTAGGGGCACATTGGCATAGCCATTAGTTTTGCGGAAATGTTTGAAACGCCTTGGTGTGCCAACAAAGAGGGTATTTTGGTTAGAAAGCAGTTCATAGGTGTAGGAATCCAGGCGATATCGGTCTGTACCAATTTCTTCAATAGGTGTTACCTTGCCAACCTTTGAACCACCAAAAGCATGGCAGCTGGCGCAGTTGTTTTCATAAATTGGCTTACCCACTGCTGCCAAATTCTGGTTAATTTCATAGGGATAGGGCGGGGCTGGTAATTCCCACAGCCAATCAGCAACCCGTTGAATCCCATCCAAATCTACCGTGGTTGGTGTCACCCCTGCACCCAAAGCAGCGCTCAGGTTCCGCTCATCTACCGAGTCATTATCACCATCCCAGTGCAATTGCAAACCCTCACGAGGCTTCTGATTCCAGATGGAGGGAAAATCTGCACCACCAATCAGTTCATCAGGGTCTAACTGATCCATCGGGAAGCGAAATTGCAGGGATTTATAAGGATTAAATGTATCCACCCGCCCAGGACCGCGATCAGCAGCTGTTTGGTTATTTAAAAAGGCGAGTAGGCTACCCTGAGCGATTAAAGCATCCCGAGTCTGGGGAATAACCAGGTAGCGATAAATCAATTTCTGGATGGGGTTGAACTTTTCCCCTTGGGCTGCAATCTCTGCCAAAATCCGGTTAGCGTTGAATCGTGGATCAAATGCTACTTCGGAGATTAACTTGATGTAGCCCGATAGATCGACCGTATTGGAAGGCATGGTGGTGATTACCCGGGGTGTACTATCCCGGGTATCTCGCACTGTACCAGCATGGCAGACTGCACAATTTAAACCAACACGGTCAACGAACATCCGACGCTTTGAAAAGCCAATGGGTCTGTCTTGTCCTGGTTCATAGATAAAGCCCAATGAAGCATAACCCTCACCGGGTAGCTTATCTGGGAAAATTGCTGGCAGTACTTTCCAGATCCAGTAGGGCATTCCATTCACTGGCTCGCTGCCGATGGAACCATACTTAAAGTGGTCGTTAATATCTGCATATCTAACTGGGGAGTTGGATATCAACGGCCAAGCTATCACTAGGGTGATGACCAGTACAACTCCGATAATAAGAAGCCAAAACCGCTTTAAGCTTTTTAAAGCACCCTTAAGTAGAGTTGGGTTTTCTGATTTACTCATCAATTTCTTACCTGTAATCTATAAAATAGTGCGTTAGTGTTCAGTGCTAAGTATTTAGTAGATCACGAATTACCCTTGTATCGAAAAATTAACGCCATTTGTAGGGGTACACACCCGTGCCCCCTCAACTATAAAAAAGCGTTCGAGGAAAGCGATCGCATTCTCTATGCTATTCTCTATGCTATTCTCTATGCTATTCTCTATGCCATTCTCTATGCCATTCTCTATAAGATGTAAAGAAACATTTCTATTTCTTAGAAGAGGTTTTTATTCTTCATTGTTGACAAAAATAATCAAGAATTACGAGAATGGCGGTGGATCAAATACAGTCATCACCTGTTTAATCATTTTGTCGTGGTCATCATTGTATCGGCGCACATCGTAGCAGCCTAAGGGGTTTTGTAGGGCATTGAGCAAGCACCTGTTGCAGTAGGTGCAGGGTCGGTCTGGCAGGTCTTTTCCTTGCTGAAACTGCTGGACTAGGTCATTATTGGCAACCAGAGGACGGGCGATACTAACTGCATCACAGAATCCTTCACTAATCGCCTCACGGATGTAGGATGCTTGCTGGAAACCTCCCGTGCAGATGACTGGGATATTCACATGCTTTTTGATTTCCCGAGCATCACTGATGCTAATACCTTGGTATTTATCTAGGAGTTCCTGCATGGTATGACTTGATACAAACTCCCGGAAGGAGTCGTCCAAGGCTTTATCCTGTACATCTTTGCCGATAATCGGCTGAGTCGAACCCTTTCTGTAAACTCGGTTCCACAAGAACAAGAAGATGGGAAATAAGAATCGATACCGGAACAGTAAGTAATTGCGGAAGGTATAGATACCGCTTCCGAGCATGATCTCGTACCATCGAAATGCTTCGTCCTGGGGAAACTCACCGGGTGGGTTCAAGGGGTGGGGAAATAAGCTTCCAGTGGATATATGAAGCGCATCTGCTCCAGCTTCCTCCACCCACTTGCAGATTTGGATAGAGTCTTCCAGGGTATTCCCAGGCTTGTCCCAAGGAATCACAGCATCGTTGTATTCCACTGCACTGATTTTTGCCTGGAGGTGAAAATCGTTTCCTACCTCTTTGCGTATTGCCTGGATAATCTCCAGCAAGAAACGAGCTCGATTTTCCAGAGAACCGCCATACTCATCCTTGCGGTCGTTGATGCCTGAACTCAGAAATTGGGTAATCAGATAGCCATTGGCACTGTGCAGTTCTACCCCATCAAGTCCTGCCTCACGAGCTCGTCTGGCACCATCAGCGAACGCCTGAATCATTTCCTTGATTTCCTTGCGTGTCATTGCCTGACACTCCAGCCCATGAAATGACTCAGTTTCACTGGTTGAACTAAGACCCTTATTATGCAAATTCTCCACACCACCAACATCCCGCTGACGACCAGAGTGGCTCAGTTGCATCAAAAACTTACAGTCATATTCATGAACTTTCTCCCCGACCTTGCGCCAGAAAGGAATTCGATCATCCCGGTCAATCGTGGCATAGTTAGGTAAAATTCGTCCTCGGATTTGGACGGGTGTAAAGGAAGAGACGATTGCACCGACGCCGCCTCGGGCAAATTTCTCTTCCCAATTGATCCGTGCCTGGTTACCGGAACCATCATAGTTGTCAAATCGACCAGAGATATTAGAACGAAATATCCGATTCTTTAGGGTCAAGTTTCGGAACTCCAAAGGTTCAAAAATTATATCCTTTTCCATTTGATTTAGTTGAATCTTGGCTTTTGTCGGAATAAAGCAAGCTACAAGCTCAATGCCTAGCATTCCAGATGCTGGCGGAATATTTTTTTAGGAAAACTATTTAATGCTCTTATTGAGAGTAAATAACAATAAGGATGTCATTTGTCTTTTGTCCTTTCTATTTTGTGACGATTATTTGGTCTGATGCCCGATTCTCTGTTATACGCTGTCGCTAAGCTAGGAATAAATTATTGTCAGTGACTATCTCCCTTGACCCCATCCCCTTGCTTTGGGTTGGGGGAGGAGTCATTGAACTATCACAAATTTGTATAAGGGCGTTTTTTAGCCAATGTTGGGTAAGTCCTGACAAAATCTTGCTCCCCAGTTGGATCTTGTTAAGTCTCTCCTCGAAAAACTAGAATTTCCAACACTTTCCATTATGACTTAACGACCATTGATATTTCATGATTATTAAGTTTTTTAACAACAATCCGGTTTTGGAAAAGCTCCCTGTGAGGATAACTATCAAGGCAATAGAGAGATTTTTGGCAACTGAACCACCTACTTCAGCTAGCGCCCCCATTCTCCATCAATTTCTCAAAAGTATGCTATACCTCAACTATGGGGCTTCTGCTTGGTTCATTGGTTTTATTTTTCATTGCCCTAGGATCTGGTGATCTGCTTAAAATGTAATTTAAGTTACAATTACTAGTGGATAACTATAACCTACATAGCATTTCCATTTGAGTTGTGAACATAATCCCTTAGGGAAAGGCAAAAGGTAAGATTCAAAAGGCAAGAGCTAATCAAGGATATAGGGATTTTAGTAAATCTCAAAAACCTATCATCTTTGTTTCCAAATCCTTTGGAAAAGCTATCGAAATAATTCTTCAATATTTCCTGAGTTAATTTTTGTTAAAAGACACCTCAAATGAATCTAAAAAATCAGGTAAAGGATCTTCCCAAAACGGCTCTGATTACTGGTGCATCCAGTGGAATTGGTTATGAATTTACTAAGTTATTTGCTCGCGATGGCTACAAGTTAGTACTAGTTGCCAGAAGTGAGTCAAAACTATCTCAACTGGCCGAGGATTTTAGGGAAAAATTTGGGACATTCGTCAGGGTTATTCCGAAGGATTTGTCAGTTCCAGGAGCTGCACAGGAGATCTTTGACCAGCTGCAAGAGGAAGGTACCAAGGTTGATGCACTAGTCAATAACGCGGGATTCGCTACCTATGGAGCTTTTGCTGAAACAGACCTGGCTACTGAACTAGCCATGATGCAGCTAAACATAGTAGCCCTGACCCATTTGACCAAATTATTTCTGCCAGCTATGGTGCAACAACAGTATGGAAAAATTTTAAATATTGCCTCCACCGCAGCGTTTCAGCCTGGTCCGTTGATGGCAGTCTATTATGCGACGAAAGCCTATGTCCTATCCTTTTCTGAGGCAATTGCCAATGAACTCAAGGGTTCAGGGGTGACGGTAACTACTCTGTGCCCAGGACCAACAGAATCGGGTTTTCAAGCTCGGGCAAACATGGAAGACTCTAAGCTGGTTAGTGGACAAAAGATTATGAATGCTGAAACTGTTGCTAGGATTGGCTATCTTGGTCTGATGAAAAATCGAACTGTTATTGTCCCTGGTCTCAAAAACCAGTTGCTTGCCCTGAGTATAAGATTTATGCCCCGAAATCTAGTAACCCAAGTGGTAAGAAACATGCAAGAAAGGAGCCACTAGTTCTGATTAGGCAGTGGATTGATAAATTCTGGCTTAAGCTGATAGCCTTCATGAAAATAGAAGCAATGGATAAGTTTCAAAGAAAGCCTCAAGTAAGATTTGTCAACGAAACAATGAACAATGAATAATGAAAACCTACCCTTCTACCAATGTAATCGACTTGTTACGGCTTCTGGGTAATCTAGCCAGTGGCTTTATCCGTAACCCCCGTGGTTTCGACCTTGAAAAAGTATTAGGGGGTTGGATTGGTGATGTAATCAAACGCTATGGTAGTAAAAATGTCATTCTAAACTTTCTTCTCAAGAAAGTCTTGCTAGTATCTGGGCGTGACTTATCAGACCGGATTTTACAAGACCCACCAGACAGCCAAGGCTATATCGAAGGCAATCTCAAGAAGGATGGTATGTCTTTTCTTGCCCCCAACGCCCTCACTATCAGCCATGATCAACAGTGGCAACGCCTGAGACCTTATAACGAGGGAGTGCTTGGAACAGGTTGCCAGCACCAGTACCAACAGGCTTTCCTCGAACAGGTACATCGTGCTTTTTCAAAGCCAGTATCCAACATTGAGGATATCCGGAAATGTATGGGTCAGGCAATGCTGGGCATTGTGTTTGGGGAAAATGTTGCTCCTGAGCGGTTGATCAAGGATATACAGGTGTTATTCTCAATGGTTGGAAATCCGATCAAGCGGATTCTATTGGGAAGGTTTGAAACTAAGCGTTTAGAAAAATTCTATGAAACTCTTGAGCAGCTTTGGGAAGGCAGCGAAGCCTCTGAAAAGCCATGCCTGTTGTCTATGGCTCATGGGATAAAGCCCTACACTACCGAAGAGGAACTCCTGCAACAAATCCCCCACTGGATGTTTACTTTTACTGGTTCAGGAACTGACTTGCTGGCGAGAACCCTTACTCTGATTACCTCTAGACCAGAGGTGCTCGAACGGGTGGGACAGGAAATCAAGGAAACGGGTTCCTTGGAGCAAGCCTCAACAATTGCTAAGCTCAGCTATTTAGAAGCTTGTTTGTTGGAAACTGGTCGTTTGTTCCCTCCAGTGACCAGAACCTTTCACATCACAACAGCTGGGGACACTTATAATAACACCCGTATTCCCCCAGACATGGAAATTCTACACTTTTTCCCAATCATGCAACGGGAACGTTCTTTAGACCCATCCACGGATTCGTTTGTACCTCAACGGTGGCTAGATCCGAGGGAGCAGGACAATTCGACTTACTCCAATTTGTTTCTGAGAGGATCTCGTACTTGCCCCGGAAGGGATTTGATCCTGTTTGTGTGTAAGAGTGCGATCGCAATTCTCCTAGACCAGCAGCAGCTGACATCCAAAACCAATGTACTCTCCCGAGACCCTCTACCAGCCTACTTCCCAGAAAAGGATATCCAATTTGTTAACCCTTGACGGCTTGTGAAATTAATTGACAGTTGAGTGATCAGCAAAGAGTACCCGAGATGGGTACTGTCAATCCCTGTAAATTGTACAACACTAGATTTATTAGTCAATCCTCTTTAATTTATAAATTAATGAGTTATGATGAACATAAAAAACTAAGAAATAGAAAGAGCTAGACAACGGTGAATTAAGGATTAATTAAGATCATGCTCAGTCCTATTCACCTAAGCTTAGTAGTTAGCAGTAAGCTCTGACCGGAATTGCTGAAACTCCCTAAGCTAAAACACTAAATATCTCGGTAATAAAAACTAAAGGAATTAGCAAAATGGCAAAGAAACCTTGGCATAAGTTTCCTACTCCTCTAGCCCTGTTCAAATTAAATAAATTCCGCGATAATATGCGGGAAGAAAACCTGCACGATACTTCCCAATTACCCACAAAAGGGGAGCCCCCTGAACCGACTCCTAGTCCTGATGGTCGCCATCTTAAAATTCGTACAGCGGATGGTTCATTTAATGACCCCAATGATCCCAAAATGGGGATGGCTGGCACCCGCTTTGGACGCAATGTACCCCTGAAACACGCCTACCCCGACGAAAAGAATTTACTCAATCCCAACCCCCGTACAATCAGTCTGAAGTTATTGACGCGGGATGAATTTGTACCAGCTTCTACCTTAAACCTAACAGCTGCAGCCTGGATTCAATTCCAGACCCACGATTGGTTTTCTCATGGCTATAATGAGTCCCAGGAAAAAATCGAGATTCCTCTGGAACAGGATGACCCCTGGCCCGAAGAGCATCGACCTCTGGAAATCGAAAAAACTCCAAAAGACCCTACTCGTTCTGAAGACGATACCAACAATCCCCCAACCTTTATCAACAGAGAAACTCACTGGTGGGATGCTTCCCAAATCTATGGCAGTTATCAGGAAACTATCGATAAGGTGCGTAGCCATGTCGATGGTAAGATGATCATTGGTGATGACGGTTTGTTACCTGTCAACCCAGAGAATGGAATCGATATTGTGGGCTTTGACGATAACTGGTGGATAGGACTGAGCATGTTGCATATCCTGTTCGTCAAAGAGCACAACACTATCTGTGATCATCTGAAAAAACAATATCCTGACTGGACAGATGATGACCTGTTCGACCACGCTCGACTGATTAATGCTGCCTTGCTGGCTAAAATTCATACTGTGGAATGGACTCCGGGCATCCTGGGACATCCCGCCTTGCAAGTTGCCATGAGAGCTAATTGGTGGGGTCTATTAGGTCAGGAATTCAAAAATCGCTTTGGGCGTCTTGGGGACAGTGAAGCAGTCAGCGGCATTATCGGCTCAGCCACTGACCACCATACTGCTCCGTTCTACCTCACCGAAGAATTCGTTTCTGTGTATCGGATGCATCCCCTCATCCCTGATGAATTCCCGTTTTACTCAGTTAAAGACGGTCAAGAGCTGCTGACGAAAGACTTTTTTGAAGTTTCTGGCAAGCGCTCACGTGCCATTCTAGAACAGGTAGATATAGCTGATTTATTCTACACCTTCGGAATCAGCCACCCAGGTGCTGTCACCCTTTACAATTATCCAAAGAAATTGCAGCAGCTAGTGAGGGACAACGGTGAAGTATTTGACTTAGCTGCTGTAGATATCCTGCGAGATCGGGAGCGAGGGGTTCCCCGCTACAACCAGTTCCGGGAACTAATTGGTCGCGATCGAGTTAAATCCTTCGAGGAAATCACTGAGAAGCCAGAATGGGCGAAAGAATTGCGGGAGGTTTACAACAATGATATCGATAGTGTAGACCTAATGATAGGTATGTTTGCCGAAAATCCTCCCAAGGGATTTGGTTTCAGCGATACCGCCTTTCGGATATTCATTCTGATGGCATCCCGACGACTGAAAAGCGATCGCTTCTTTACCAAGGATTACACTGCCGAAATCTATACTCAATTCGGTCTGGACTGGATTGAAAAGAACACTTTCATTAGTGTTGTGCTCCGACATTACCCCAGCTTGGCTGCTAGTCTTGAGGGTGTTGAAAATGGCTTTGCTCCCTGGAAGCCCATAGTCTAATAATGGCTCAGTTGAACCTTTGGGTTAATTGACAATCTCCGCTCGCTCAGAGACGGGGATTGTTGCTTTTGGTTTGCACCAATGACAGTAGAGATCAAATCTCCCTAGGTGCGCTTGACCCATTAAGAATTATAGCAGTCGCCAGGGCAGGCGCGGACATGACAAAAGTCTCAAACCTAAGTAAGCGCAAGAGTTTGACTTCTGACTTCTGACTTCTGACTTCTGACTTCTGCTATAAATTCGCCACGGGTCGCACCTGAGGAAATTCCGCCCTGACGCTCACACTTGAAACCCGACTCACGCCAAGCCTTCATGTCTACATCCGTGAGCTGGATTAGATCAGAGCATCGGGGTTGAATGACTTGAGACAGCAGCGCCCAAACCAAGCTGCGAGCAATGTCTAGCCCAGTTTTGAGAGGGGATTCTAAATTACCAGGAATACCTTTCTGTTGCACCAACTCTGTGTCTACCCAAATCCCATGAGCTCCCAGAAGAATTTTCCCCATCCACTGAGCCCGTGGTAGATGGGTGCCAGAAGTAATTAACTTAACCCTACGAACACCCCAGCGCCGGAAAATTGGGATACTAAAGAAAAAGTTACCAAAGGTAGAATTGGCACACTTTTCTAACCAAACCTGTTCCGAAGATGCCATCTCCCGCTGAAAAATTAGCCAAATGCAGGGGTCTGGGGATCCATGAGAAATCAGAATTCGCTTGTCTGGGTGCTGTTTGACTAATTCAGCAACATGGATTTCTCGACGAATACTCCCCCCTAGGACAAAGAACGTATCCACAGGTGCTGATGCTGCTGCCTGCAATCTCAGAGTATTAATTAGCAGCCAGCCACACAAAAAAAGTGCTAGGGTTAATAACCCCCAAAGTCTTAGGCGTCTTCGCCATTTTACTGCTCGTGACAAGTTTATCATTCATTAATCGGCCTGAAATATTACCTTTGACTTGGATTTTTGGCTTGAGTGATCCCTATCATTTTCTGAGCTACTGCCTGAGAAACTGGCATCACCGAGAGGCGATTTCCACGTCTAGTAACCCATAGCTCTTGGTCATTAAACTCCTGTTTAAGGGTTGAAAGCTCTAGAAAATGGGGAAAAACCTCGACAAATTGCACTACCACAGTATGCCACCGAGGAGATTCAACACTTGATTTGGGGTCGTAGTAACGGCTAGTTTGGTCAAATTGAGTTGGGTCAACTACTTCACTTTTAACAATTTCCATTAAGCCGACAATTCCCGGGGGTTTAGTATTGGAATGGTAGAAAAAAGCCAAGTCTCCCTCCTTCATTTCACGCAGAAAGTTTCGAGCTTGGTAATTACGAACCCCATCCCAAATTGTTTTCCCTTCTTTTTCCAGATCAGTGATGCTATAGACTTGTGGTTCCGACTTCATCAACCAGTAATTCATTAGTTATAGGCTTTTAAAAGGAGATGTGAAACTAGTATTGATCAAAAAAGCGACTGCATCAAGACAACCCGATGATTTTTTGGTGTTATCCGAAATCAGGATTTGGTTTCCTTATCTATTTGGAAATGCTGATCAAGTCCGGTTAGTTAGTTGGTTTATGCTCAAGTCGCTTTTTGTTATTCGTAATTTTTCCTTCTTCTTATAACTATAATGATCTTGAACTTGCTAAACAAGGCGTAGTCTTCCACTGTTAGTTAATTTTGCTCCCTGATGAAGCTATCCAAATTTCTCTTGCCTGTAGGCTTACTGGCAATTGTCTTACTGGGATGGAGAGTGTTCAGTGCTGCCTCTGCTCCCCTACCAGAAGGGTTTCCACCTCCTACCCCAGCTGGCAAAATCGAAATCAAACACTACCCTGCCTATCGCGCTGCCACAGTACCCTACTCTGGGGAGCTGTCTGAGGCAGCTAATCGTGCTTTTGGCTCCCTGTACCGTCATATTAGCTCTAACGATATTTCCATGACTGCTCCGGTCGAAACTCGTTATCCGATCAGTACCCTGGAAAGTAGTCAGGGAGATTCCCTTGCTCAGCTTGGTGTTGCCTATGTATCATTTCTATACCACCGCCGTAATATCACTCCTGAGCAGATTGAAAAGAATATTCAGGTAGAAGACATACCACCGATGACAGTAGTCAGCCTTGGGATGAAAGGTAGCTATAGTTATATCAGCTACCAACAAAGTATTGAGCAGTTGAAGGAATGGTTAGCCCAACACTCGGAGTATACCGTCGTTGGTAAACCCCGTCGCTTTTTCTATGATTCTCCCTTTGTTCCGGAACCCCTAAAGCGCAGTGAAGTTCAAGTTCCCATTAGAGCGGTAAATGACTAATACCAATTTAATTTATTCCTGCTACCAATAATGATAATTAGAATGATCAGGATTTTTTAAAAATGGAAAGACAAGAATTCTTTGAATCCAAGGGTGCAAAGATTTATGGAACACTTACCCTACCAGAAGGTGTGGAAAAGCCCTCCGCTTGCCTATTCATTGGAGGGTCTTTTCCTCAGACAAGAGAAGGAAATATAGATAATTCAAAAACCGATTGGTTTCCTAAACCATTACCAGAGCGAAACCTGTTCCGGGATGAAGCTAGAATTCTGGAGGAAATCGGGATAGCCACATTTAGATACGATAAGCGAGGATGTGGTCAAAGCGAAGGAAATTTTAATACTACTCGACTATTTGACTTGGTAGATGATGCTCGGATGGCATTGGAATGGATGCGGAGTATTCCTGAGATTGACAGCAGTAGAATCGGAGTTCTTGGTCAAAGTGAAGGGGCTGTAATTGCTTTAATTTTAGCAGCGTCTGACCCAGACATTAATTTTTTTGTTTGGCAAGGTGGCATTTATAACAACCTAGAAGGGATAATCAAATGGCAAGCCGAAGCCTTTGAAAAATTAGATAGTACAACTATCAAAAATTTCAAGAAAAACATGCCATTAATTTATTGGACATACAAACAGTTTGATGAAATTATTGCTAGCGCAAAAAGGGGTGAAGAGTTCTTTCGCATCGGAGATGAAGATTGGTCTTTTAATTCTTACCTACCGGCGGCTCAAGAGCATTTTGACAATCCTCCCTATTTATTTGTGGACAAGGTCAAATGCCCAGTACTAATTTTACACGGTGCCTTGGATCACAATACACCTCCAGAAGAAGCTCAAGAAATGCAGCAAGCACTTATCGATGCTGGAAATAGGAATGTGACAACTCATATTTTTCCTGGATTGGATCACAGCTTCAGAAGATTAGGTGACCCAGATGAAGATTTTGTTACTGCTATGAAACGACCCCTAGATCCAGAAATGCCCCAAGCACTAACTAATTGGCTAAAAGTCTGGCAACAAAAGTGATCAGGTGATCAGATCAGGTCATGGGGAGATCGGGATATCAGCTACAGAACAGGAAAGAATAACAGACTATGATATCCCCTTAATCTAGCTAACAAATCCAGTTTATTTTAGGCTAATTATTGGGAATCGATATATACACCATTCGTCAAGTCTGAAATGTCGGCTCTTAGGCGAAAGCCTTTGGCTAGACAAACCAAGTCCACCTACCTAAGTGGACTCAAGTTTCTTTCTAGCCTAGGGCTACTAAAAATGGTGCAAGATATCAGTTAAAGCGACTTCATAAATTTTGGTAGTTTCCAGTTAGGACACCTCATTGGCTGAAATTTATAGGGTTATTTGATCATAAAAAGTACGGAATAGCAAAAAAAATTACAATTACCAGGTTTTGTCTAAAAATCACTAACTAGTTAAGTGTTACAAGCTCTAGCTATTGAAGTAACCGAAGATTGTAGAATATAAGGAAAACGTACTATTTCAGATTCAGAGGTGAGGTAAAGTTATGCCCCGTGGTGGTTATCGAGAAAATAGTGGTCGCAAGCCGAAGTGGAATCTGGGTCAAACGAAAGCAGTAAGGATTCCGGTAGTGATCGCAGATACAATTCTAGAAGTGGCTAAACGACTGGATGAGGGGGAGAGTATAGAGTCGGTGATTATTCCTAAATCAGAAACGACTAAACTCTCTCAATTGACTGAAGAAATAGGGGCATCACCAAGAGACTCCAAAGACTCATTAATGGGGTCTTAATTCAGAATTCAGAGTTCAGAGTTCAGGAATATTCCAGCTCAATTCGTAATTCTGAATTCTGAACTCTACAGATATTAGACTACAGGAGCATTTTCGCTTAGTTTCACTTGATTGTAAATAGGGTTTTATTAAATTTATAAGCTCTTGATTTCTCTGATTTTTTCCTAAATCATGAAGGTGCTAAATCGAATTATAAAACATAGATTTACTGTACATAAAATCTTCTGGTTTACCAAGAATAAAAACCCTCTAAATTTGATAAATTCTATACTTTGAAAAAAATATTGCTGTCTAGGTTCTTGATAAACATCAAATTAGATTCTATTTGGCCAAGTTGCTATAACCTTAATCTTCTGATTTTTGCACCAATTTATAAATTTGATGATGCTACTCATTCCCTGACTTGAAGTTATAGATTCAGATATCTTCTTGTTTGAAGTAATTTTGGCAATAGTTTTGATTTCTTTTTGGGTCATATCAGCTTTTCGATTAGCTGTTTCATCTCCATACTCATTAATAGTTGGAGACTGATAAGCTGAATTCCTGGACTGAAGGGTTTTAAATTTAGCTACTATTCCCTGTTGCACACGCTTCAAGGATATTGCACTGATAAAACGAACTTGATCAATTAAATTCAGTGATAGTAAATATTCCGGATCCCGACTCAACACATAATCAGTAAAGAGATTACTAGGTTTTCCATCATGTATATAATGCTCATATTCCAGAGGAAGAAGAACTAAATCTCCAGGTTTGAGCCAGGAACGAGAACGAGTCAAGATGTAATCAATACCAAGTGGAAAAGTTGTAGCTCCATTAAGACAACTTATGGACGTCTCTTTATGTATCTGACTACAGCTAATGCCAAATCTATAGCACCATGGTAATTATTAAATTGAGATTGCGTCTCAATTCGCCTTTACGATTACCACCGAGAGGAATATAGAGATAATCCCGCAGAAAGTTAGAAAGGGTAATATGCCACCTACGCCAAAAGTCGCTGATGTTTACTGCTTTGTAAGGAGAGTTAAAGTTCAGTGGTAGCTTAATACCAAACATCCGTGCTGCACCGATAGCCATCTCAGAGTAGCCGGAAAAATCGAAGTAAAGTTGGAACGTGTAAAATAAGGCACCACTCCAAGCATCATAAAAGGTGAGCAATTCTCCTGAAGCAGCAGCATTAAAGACTGGAGTAGCATAAACAGCAGCTGTGTCAGCAATCAAGACTTTTTTGATTAACCCTATGGAGAAAATAGTTACCCCCACCGCCAGATCTTCAGGGTTAAACTGACCAATCTTTAGGTCTACATTTATACAGTTCCCTGATCTCCTGTCCAATGAACAGTAATTGCTGACTTTTCCTAAGCATTTAGCCGTCAGCTTGGTCATTGATCATTGGGGATTGAGTTAGTGCTGCTATTGTTGTTATTTCAGCTCAAGCCTTTGCGATCGCTTGCTGATCAGCATCGCCATTACCCATTACCCATTACCTAGAATTTCTCTCGTAGCTGAGTTGGAAGGCACGCGATCGCTTACTCTACCGAACCGGAGCAATCCCTCAGTTTTTAGTCTGGCAACTTGTACTGTTCTACAATCCGCTTGGCATACTCTGGCACATGTGCCTCTAACTTTTCTGGATGATTGCGCTTTAGATATAAATAGTTGCGGGTGAAGTGGGAGTCAATAGAAAAACGAGCATACTCCAATCCTTTCGGACCTATTTTTTCAATCACCACTCCCATCATTTTTGCTGCCCACATCGGTAACGTAACTCCCTTGTCATAGGCAGGAATACTCTGTTGCACTGCCTGTTTGCGATCGCCTTTTGACATGACTGGTTGAGTTTCCAACTGGTCTTGCACCAAATCCAACAATTCTTGCCCAATGTCATTACGAACGAGAATCCACTGCCAACCAAAGGGAGCTCCCATGTAACCTACCACTAAATCCGCTAGGGAGTTTACATAGTCAAAACAACTCATGCAAGAGGAGGCAAACACATCTTTGAGTTGATTAGTCTTTAAGCCAAAGAACGGTACTTTCTCAATCGAGCCATCCTCATGTTTAAAGTGAATCCGGAAATCCTGCATAAACTCGTAATGTACCACTGTTTCTGGTGAACGGCTGGTGGTTTCTAGAAATTTTTGCAACCCCTCACGGTTGACATTATCGACACAGGGCGTACCTAAAACATAGAGTTTTTCTAAACCGAGTTCGTTTTGCACTGATCGCAATGCTTGGATTTGGCAGCCAACACCAATTACTAATAATCGCTTCATCCCTGATTGTTCCACTTGCTCTAACACAGAGAGGTTAGGAGACAAGGTAGGCTTATTCACCCGTGCTGCTAACACCTCCTCTGGGGTACGAGCAATGATCGGCATTGGCTGAAAGCGGTCTTCTTTAGTGTTTTGGACACAGACTACACCTTCAACTTTACCCTGCTTGAGCATTTCCATGGCAATGGTACTGACAATTCCTGTCCACTGCGCCCCTTCTATGGGGTTAATCTTCTTAGCCGTGATCATCTTCTGGTTAACACCAAAGTACCAATCGTCTGGATGATCTAGATTGCGGCTACGTCCATGGGCTTTTGTTTCCAAGTCAGCTATTTGCTGGTTTAAGAATGCACAAGCTTCCTTGACATAATGGATATAGTATGTATCACAAAGTCCACACTCGCTACACAGTTCCTTGGCAGGGCGTCGGCTACTTGGTTTTAAGGCTCTCGCTTTTTTATGTTTGGCAGGTTGAGGTGTCACTGAAGTCATTTGCTTAACTAATGGTCTATTGTCTCACGATGGTGAGCATTCAGCCGTCAGCTAATGCGCTACCTCAAGCGCGTCGTTCGCACAGCGTGGCCAAACGCGCCCCGCGTGGCCCAAAGGCCAAGGCCAAAGCCTGTGCCACGCACGCTACTTGAGGTGATATCAGCTATCAGCCGTCAGCGTTAATTTGGATCTTGGTTATCGATTCCAACACAATAGACAGGAGTGTAAATGCGTTCCCGTCGCGGCTCAATGCTTAGCATCGCATATCTCGATTGCCAACACTGATCGGATTTTCTCTTAATTTTCTCTTAATTTTCTCTTATTTGGTACATTTGTACTCAATTAAGTCATGCGATCGCGTAGCGTGGCCTACGGCCAATCGCACAAAGAGGAGATAATTGGACCCTCAGGTCAATCAAAGTACCACCTTAGGGGCGCAGGGCGTGCGCCCACCCACCAAGGGAAAAGAAAACCAGAAAAACCCTCCTTTTAGTTACCAAATTCTGCCACCTGAGATTCAGACAGACCTGTTAAATTCGCCACCTGCTCCACCGTCATCCCTTGCTCTAACAAGTTCTGCGCCACCTGCTGCAACTGAGACTCCGCTTGATCAGCTCTTTGTTGTTCTTGATCAGCTCTTTGTCGTTCTTGCTCGGCTTTTTGTTGTTCTTGATCGGCTCTTTGTTGTTCTTGATCGGCTCTTTGCCGTTCTTGTTCAGCTCTTTGTTGTTCTTGATCGGCTCTTTGTTGTTCTTGATCGGCTCTTTGTTGTTCTTGCTCAGCTTTTTCCTCAGAAGTGGGCAGTAACTCCCCATCCAAATTTGCCCAGCGTAACCAAGTTGCTTCGATGCCGTTATACTCACCATGCCAACGCACCAAGCTCAAACCTAATGCCTGAGATACCAGTTGGTTTTGCTCATTAGGTTCTATCGGTTGGTAAACTCTATTTTGGAGATGAAATCCAGCCCAATCATCTGGATTAAACGGATCAAACCAGAAATACTCTGGCACACGCATCTGATTTTGATAAATCTGTTTTTTCTCGTTTTTGTCACGCTCAGCAGTGCTTGCCGACAAAAGTTCGATAATCACGTCAGGAGCCTTTTCCTCCTCCCAAATCACCCAGCTTCGACGCTCTCCCTTGGGTACATCTAGAGCAACAAAGAAATCTGGTCCTTTATAGTCCTTATTTTTGAGTTGGGCAACGCTGTAGTAAACAAACATATTACCACCGACATAGCCATCCGACCTATTATCTAGCCAAGGCGATAGGGTATAAATGAGCAGATCCATTTGGGCTTTGTGCCGTGCGGTTTCCATTGGTATATCATCATCACAAGGGAGCTCAGCCTGAGTAGGTGGTGCTGCCACTGGCATTGACACTATAGTTTTAGAGAGTGTAAGCTCTGACATGGCTGTCCAAAGGTTTCAGTTTACCAAGTTTTGACACTTCTATGTTAATGGGTGCTGCTTCCAAGCAAATGGGATCATATTTTGGAGGCTCTGGTTTTGGCGGACGGAAACTCTCCTAGATACCTATAGAAATCACCCCCATGCCCTGGTCAGTCAGTGCTTCTTTACAAAGAAGCCGAAGTTTAGCTTTGATTGGGTCAGTATCCGGCAACGAGAAAGCATTCATCCCCTTCTTTGCTGCTGTCTTCAATGCTGCAAATACCTGCTCAAAAGGCAGATATTTGCCTAACACCTTTTGATAACTTTGCATCCAGGGGAAAGTACTGATGTATTCACAATTAAAGGTGAGGTAGCCAGAGTCCTCACCAATTTAGATAAACGAGAGATAGTCATTATTGTAACCAAAGCGGAAATCCCCTACTGGATCTTCCCAAGTGGCCATAACGTCCGAGGGTAACTGTTGATGGCTGATAGCTGAGTGGTCAAAGTATACATGGCTGCGTTCGCTAGCCAACGCCCTTCGGGCTAATCGCAACTTCCTCAAACCTAGACGCATCAGGCTGTTTGACTTTTTAAATGCCACCTTCGGTCTCTTATAAGTAAGCAGAAAGTCTATCACTGTTTGCTGGACTTGACCAATAGTCCAGCTAGACAGTACTTAATTATACAAAGTTGGACTATGTGTTGTGGTATTTACCAATGACTACTTAGTGATTAGTGATTAGTGATTAGTGCTTTGTGGCCAGTAACAAGTTTTCTGGTATTCACCAATCACCAGCTTAGTGATTAGTAATTAGTGATTAGTAATTAGTGATTAGTGCTTTGTGGCCAGTCACAAGTTTTCTGGTATTCACCAATCACCAGCTTAGTAATTAGTGATTAGTGATTAGCGCTTTGTGGTCAGTAACAAGTTTTCTGGTATTCACCAATCACCAGCTTAGTAATTAGTGATTAGTAATTACTAAGCTGGTGATAAGTGCTTTGTGGCCAGTCACAAGTTTTCTGGTATTCACCAATGACTGATTACTAATCAATAAAAAACCGCCGCTAGCAATAGGGCGGGATGGTTAAGCAATCGGAGGGTAACTCTAGGTTACTTGGTTAATCTAGGATAGTGTTGTAGCAAATTTTACCAAATACCTATGACTGTCTAGCTTTTACCATAAGCATTAATGGGCTCTTTGATAAGCCGAATATATAAATGCTTAAAGGTAGACCTAATTACTCGAGGCATACCAAAATCAATCGGTGTCATAGTATCAGGTAGTTTCCAATCCCTCACTTGGATTTCTACAGGTCGATGGTAAGGAAAGTCAATCTCTGCTAAGTCTGGCAACAACCCTAGCCGTTTTTGAGCTGCTAGGGTAGGAACCAGAGCTGGCTCAACATTGAGAATTTCCACTATTGATCGGTCGAGAGCAAAGACATCCTCTGATGCTCCCAAGATCCCCAAATGTCTCGGTTCACCACCAATCGGACCATTCCCTTCCTGACCAATAATGCCATCAATGATAGTCAACTGCGGATTAATCGCCCGTGCTGTTTCCACCAGCATTTCCCCAAAGCGCGTCTCATCCTTACCCGCTTCCATATGCCACCAGGCTTTCATTTTTCCGGGAACACAGCCGAATAAATTTTTAACCCCCATGGTCAGGGTCAACTGCATGTGGGATTTTACCTTCGGTAGGTTAATCACCACATCCGCATTCATGGCCTCTTTAGACAAACGCAGATGATTAAAGGTTTCGCTAGCAGTTTCATAACCCTTGCCGTGGAATTCAACAATAGGGATATCAAGTTCTGCCATCATTGGCAGATAGCCGTTCGCCTTAGCCACACCCCTAGCACTCCCAAAGGCTGGGCTATCTCCGAAAAAGGGTTTACCCCCAGCTTCTTTGACTAGTTGAGCCACGCAGTAAACAATTTCAGGGCGAGTGATACATTCTTTACCAGGACGACCAGCAGTAAGTAAATTAGGTTTCAGCAGAACCGAATTACCTTTCTTAACAAAAGCACTCATCCCTCCCAAAGGTTCTAGCAGCCTTTCCAAGGAAGCTCGTAAGAGTTGTCTATTATAGGAATCAGCACGAATTAAACTAACAGTTTGCATAATTTAATAGTTTTGATGTCAGGGGAAAATGATCAATTGTGTATTGTTATACCAATTTCCTGTCAAAGATGTAAACTTATAGTACACTTGGAGATTTGAAATTTTTCAGATTGTTTCCCGCCTCCAACAGATAAGTGACAATTTTCAAGAAAATCTGGTATTATTCCTGGAGGAAGTTGCCTATCGTAGCAATTGTCTGTTGTATTATGAAAATCTTTTACCCTAGGGTGGCAGATTCTTCGCTACACATGTAGAATAAGAATACATAATAAATCTACTGATTCTCCAATGTATCTACAGCTTGTCAGTTGCGTCTGCGGTCTTGTATCTAGGTTAAGCCTTAAATAATCACTCTAGGTCATGTTTAGGTTGAAAGCGTTATTCAATCGTTTCAGGGTGTATCAGTGAACGCATTTGTCCTACTCCAGGGTTTTAAGGACAGTACCTGGATACAGTAGTGCACTTACCAAACTTTTAAAGGATGTGGATTTTAACAAATTTATAATTCTCTAACTTCTCTAATCCTGAAGTGTTTACTCTCCTGAGGAAGAATGGTTCCTTGTGTCATTCCTTGGATGCTGGGAAGTGTATCTAATCTGTAACCAATAAACGTTTCCGTTGCCGAATTTAAGGCTAATTTTCAGGAAGATCGGAATTCTCTGTTGACGCTAAAAATACCTAGAACACTGGATAATACCGATGCTCTCTTGACTGAAAACCGATCTATGGCACGGGTTAATCGCCACTTAAGGCAAAAAAATTTCACATTCAGCCTACGTTGCCAGATTTTCCCTGGTTAAAACGTTTTGTACCAAGCAGGCTGAACAGAATAACATAATCAGTCAAACGAGGTGAACACACAAATGATTAAAGTACAGGCTCCTGATTCCATCCTATTTCCACAACCAGGCCTTGGCAAGGTAGAAAGTACCATTACCCCTACCAAGCCTGGGCGAGTCAAATTTAAAGCCACATACTGGCCCGCCCGGTTATGTGATCATGATTCCCAAGTTACCCTTGTGCCTGATGACCAAGTGACTGTGCTGGGCCGACACGGGATTACATTGCTGGTGGTTCCTGCCGGCTATATTTCCACTGGCAATTCACCAGAGGATGAACCGGGGGTTGAAGAAGCTAGTGAATCCCAGAGCTTGGGATTCACTCAAAAACTGAGCTCAGTCTTTTCCAAACTGTGGCGCTAGAGTTTAACTAACCGTAAGCTTATGCGCTACGCGCACGCTACTTGAGGTGCTATCAGCAGTCAGCTTACGCACTACTTGAAAAGCTTCGCTTTCGGTGAAACAGTTAATGTTCTCGTAGCCAGGATAAATAAACAAAGTTCAGACGTTATATGTAAGATATATAACGTCTGAATGTGGGATTTTTTTTCGTGGCCAAGCTTGCATCTAAAGCTTGCATCTTATGTTATTTCCGGATAATCACCATTAATCAAAATCTCCTCATCTCCCCATCTCCCCATCTCCCCATCTCCCCATCTCACCATCTGCATGCTTAGTCCTACTTTTAAGAATTGGTATAAGTGGGTCGGTTCTCTTGCACTGATCTAACCAAGGACAAATAACAATTCAAGCTTAGTCAATCCATCGCATCTGGACAAAATGGGCTGGACGTCCCCAGATATCAGATGTTTCCCTAATGTCTACAATCGCCAGGTTAAAAGGAATGGCAGTAGTTAAGTACCGTTGTGCTAAGTTGCCCAAATCAGGTGTTAGTTGAGTAGCAGCCACCGCTGCAAAGCCAAGACCCAACAGTTGTTCAATCGGTCCTCGCGGCAGTAACAGATGAACAGCCAACCCTAGTCCAGCACCTAAAAACACTGCTACTGAGAGATTCGTGCCGCACCGGGGGTGGATAGCCATATCCCATTCTCCCCGAGTCAGTCGCTCTAGGGCAGTGGGTACTGCTCGTCTCAAGTCAGCCAAATTTACGTGACCATAGAGATAAAATCCTTGGTCAGTTGATAGTCCTCCTATAGCATTATTATCTGATGGAGGAGTGGTTGGGGTTGCACCAGCACCACTAGCACCATAGCGTTCACTTAGAACCCAGACAGTAGCGTGTTCTAGAGCATGAACCTGACGCAGCATGAGAATGTCTTTTAACCCTGGAACGAAATTCAGCTGCCTAAGCAAATCCGTATCCTGTGTCGGTTGAGGGGCTGTAAAATCAAAGTCCCAAAAGTTACTGGTGTTTACGGAAGCAGAATTACTCATGGCAGCAAAAAAGCAAAAGCAGGTTAATTAATATCAGACACTTTCACTGTAGCATTGTGTCCGATTGAATACTTAAAATTCCTAAGTATTCAGCTGACTGCTTAATAATGATAGCTGAATGCTTAGAAAACTTAATCATTCTTAGTTGTTCGTAAATTAACCATTAAAAATTAACAATTAACCATTAACAATAAATATAGCTCCTCGCTGTTCTAGCTCAGGTTGAATTTTATCGGGCAAAACCGTATTGTCCCAAAATTGAGCACCTTGGACATTGACTTTATGAAGATTGCTATCAAATAGGTTAGTACCCATCAAATTTGTCTAACTCAAGTCAGCATTAGTCAGATCGACGTGACGCAGTTGAGCATAACTGAGTTCACTACCACTGAGGTCTCCATAACTCAACTGAGCATGACTTAATTGAGCATAGCTAAGGTTAGTCTTCCTCACTTAGTTTGGCATTTTGCAGACTAGCACCACTGAGATTAGCATCGCTCAAATCAGCATTTTGTAAGTCAGCATGAAGCAGATTACTCTCGTTCAAACTGGCATTGCTGAGATTGCTTGCTGTAAATTAGTACGACGTAAATCAGCACCGCTTAGGTTGGTAAGTAGTCGGACAAAAGTAAAATTAACTGTTGAAATAGGGAGCAGGGACTGAGGCCGTGGGCCACGCGGGGCGCGTTCGGAGCTGGGAGCTGGGAGCAGAGGGGCTTTTGGCAACTTTACATAAGTTAATACAGCGAGGCAGCAAGGGAACAGGGGGTTTCCCCCACTCGCTATTGCATCAAGAAGTGAGGTTTATTTTTGTCCAGGTACTTAGTTATGCAAACCGCCGTAAATGTATTGGCAAAGACTTGATAATCGTTGTGTAAAATAATTTCCAATAACGCTTTATTTACCTCTAGGTTTGCCGTCATTTTACAAAATAAAATTTGCTTAAATTCCAACAAAACGGTTTATGGATAATTTACCTTTACCCCCTTTAAAAAAATCTGATATATGACTTCTTTATAACGCTGAATTCTTTACAGTTTCGGTAGTTCATATTCAGTAAAACATCATGATTAATATCCTCATGTTCGGTGGTATTATTGGGGTGATTATTGTTGTTATTTGAGATGCTCTCTACCATAGATACAAATTCCTTTATTAATATTATATAGAGATTTGAATTTGAACAGCAAGTTGAGACCAACAAGCGACTCCTAAAAAACGTAAAATTGAGAGCAATGACTTTAGCCAATGAGGAATGTAATTTGCCCGGGTGGTCATTACTAGCTATAACCATAAGGAGAGTACTGTGGAAGTTAATGTAAATTGTGCCCAAGACTGCATCAACGGTTGTATCTTAGGTGACAAATGCCCCAATCAACAATACGTTGCTGAGGCATCCCAGTTCATTAACGGTACTTCATTGGACAAAATGTTGGAGTTGGCAGAGGAAGCACGGCTCAAGAAACTATCTCAACCCCCTAAATGGGTGATTCCCGACTTTCCTGAGTAGGAAACTCTCACCCCTAAGCCAAAAGCGCCTGATTCTATGGGAACCTAAGAGAATAAATACAAAAACCTACTATTTTCGCTACGCCAAGCAACTAACAGGTTATGCAAACTCTAAGTACACCTCAAAGGGCTAGTACACTACCAGCTTTCGATACTACTATCCACCGCCGTCAAACCCGCCCTGTCAGAGTGGCTAATGTCACTATTGGCGGGGGATACCCGGTGGTGGTGCAATCGATGATTAATGAAGATACCTTAGATATCAATGGTTCCGTTGCTGCTATTCGCCGCTTGCACGAGATTGGTTGCGAGATTGTCCGTGTCACTGTACCGAGTATGGCACATGCTAAGGCTCTAGCCCAAATCAAGGAGAAACTAGCAGCGACCTATCAAGCGGTGCCTCTAGTAGCTGATGTCCATCACAATGGCATGAAAATTGCTCTGGAAGTTGCCAAGCATGTGGATAAGGTGCGGATTAATCCTGGATTGTATGTCTTTGAAAAGCCCAAAGCCAATCGCAGTGAATACACTGAAGCTGAATTTGAGGAAATTGGGGAAAAAATTCGGGAAACCCTAGAACCCCTGGTCATTTCCCTCCGTGACCAAGGTAAAGCTATGCGCATCGGAGTCAATCACGGTTCCCTAGCGGAACGGATGCTGTTTACCTACGGTGATACCCCAGAAGGGATGGTGGAATCTGCTCTGGAATTTATTCGTATCTGTGAATCCCTAGATTTCCGCAATTTGGTGATCTCCCTCAAGGCTTCACGGGTACCTGTGATGCTAGCCGCCTATCGCTTAATGGTAAGGCGGATGAATCAGTTGGGGATGGATTACCCGTTGCATTTAGGTGTTACTGAAGCCGGGGATGGGGAATATGGACGGATTAAGTCTACGGCTGGTATTGCTACTCTGCTAGCTGAGGGGATTGGTGATACGATTCGTGTCTCTCTTACGGAAGCCCCAGAAAAAGAGATTCCTGTTGGCTACAGTATTCTGCAAGCTCTGGGATTGCGGAAAACTATGGTGGAGTATGTGGCTTGTCCGTCCTGTGGTCGTACTTTATTTAATTTAGAGGAGGTACTGCATAAGGTGCGGGAAGCTACTAAACATCTCGCTGGCTTAGATATTGCTGTGATGGGGTGTATTGTTAATGGCCCTGGGGAAATGGCTGATGCTGACTATGGTTATGTGGGTAAGCAAGCAGGCTATATTTCTCTGTATCGCGGTAAGGAGGAAATTAAAAAGGTACCTGAAGATCAAGGAGTAGAGGAATTGATTAATTTAATTAAAGCTGATGGTCGCTGGGTAGATCCTTAATAATTTTTGAATAAAAACTATAAAAAACTATCACTTTGTGGGCGCAAGCCTTGCGCCCTTACAATTTATTTCTGTTACACTCATGGCCACAAGTCCTATAAATTGACAATTAGCAATTAACCTCCTCATCACTCGATCAGCTGATCATGGATTTACGTAGTTTTAGCTGTCCGGCAAAATTCATCCCACACCTAATGCTGCGCATTAGGTGTGGGATGAATTTTGCACAGGGTATGCATGGAATTGCTATAATATATGTACGTACTGATAAACAAAGCCGAAAATGCTGGTTTGTCAGGCACCTACGTTCCTTAAAAATAGAACTTATTGTATTGTTCCGGCGCGGAGGGGCATCCCGGAGACGAAACCTTAGAATAGTGGAGCCTTAATCATAAAGTTTTAACCCTTTTATGCATAGCCTGCTAACCATAAAGGCTCCACTCTTCTTGCGGTAACTTCTGACCGTGTCGTTAATAAAGCTTGCCGAGTATCCGAACCGTTGGGTGGAGTTGGCAAGAAGCCTACACGCTCACTCGTTCGCGAAGCGGCTCTGTAAGAGCAGAGTCAGTGTAGGAGTATGTCACAATTACTTGACCGATGCCCTAGAGCAATGGCGAGAATCATGCATCTGACTCATCACCTAACTCTTTGAGTCTAGCTAGCAATTCCTCTACCCGCTTTTCGGCAAGTTCTCTTTGTTGCCGTTCAGCTTGAACTTGTTGTTGAGCAGCTTGAGCTCTCTCGTCTGGTGTTGGTACCAATTGCTGATCTCCACTGAAAAACCGTAGCTGGGAATTATGCACACCTAAAAATAATTCCAACTGCTGACTCCACAGCCACCCCTGAGTATTAGGGTCGAGGGGTTGATACTGGCCTCCCATCAGGCGAAATCCCTGAAAATCGAGGGTATCGGGGTGAAACCAGAAATATTCTGGTGTCCTGAAAGTATCTTGGTAGAGGATTTTCTTTAATCCCTTATCAACTTTAGCTGTACTGTTAGAGAGCAGTTCAATAATCACATTGGGATATTTTCCTTGTTCTGCCCATACTACCCAACTTTTGCGGGGTCGATTTTCCGTACCGAGTACTACAAAAAAGTCGGGTCCTCTAAAGTCTCTGGTGGTAATATGCTCAGGAGTGAAATAGATAGTGAGATTCCCAGTAGCATAGAAGTCGCTTCGTTCTCGCCACCACCACTTCAGGCAAGCGAGTAACAGCTCAATTTGATCTCGATGGCGATCGCTTTCCAAGGGTGGTTCATCACTCCATAAATCACATGGTGGAATGATAATACTTTCTGACTCAGCCATTACATTGACTTCCGCAGTGGCTTCTGAATTCTTGGCAAGGGTCATAGCACTCACAGGCAAAATCGCTACCTCTAGTTTGACAGCTTTAATAGAAATGGTTAACTTACAGCGGTTTACAATTCAATTAGGTACTTTCGTTCTGGGTTTTTAGGGAGCAGGGAGCAGGGAGCAGGGAGCAGGGAAGTCGGAAGTGGGAAAACAATCCTGTGTACCTGATAGTTATGCAAACCGCCGTAACCGTTGACTGTCAACCGTCAACTGTCAACAAATCAGGGCTCTTGGGTAAAAGCTGGATAAAAAGCTAGATGCTTTGTAAAAGCTGGATAAATAACTAGGGAATAATTTGGCAAGCAAGCATATAATAGTCAGGATCTAATAACGTTTATGTCACCACAGAGCAACCACTATGCCCCGCCGCGATGATATTCACAAAATCTTGCTCCTTGGTTCTGGTCCGATTGTGATTGGACAAGCCTGTGAATTTGACTATTCCGGGACTCAGGCTTGTAAAGCACTCCGGGAAGAAGGCTATGAAGTGGTACTGGTAAACTCTAATCCAGCTAGTATCATGACTGACCCGGAAACGGCTGACCGTACCTACATCGAGCCCCTAACTCCAGAAATCGTCGAGAAGGTGATCGAAAAAGAACAACCATGTGCTTTACTGCCAACCATGGGGGGTCAGACGGCTCTGAATATTGCGGTTGACCTAGCTAAGAATGGGGTTTTGGAAAAGCATGGAGTGGAGCTAATTGGGGCAAAGCTAGAGGCGATAGAAAAGGCTGAAGACCGCCAGTTGTTCAAGGAAGCAATGGAAAGGATTGGGGTAGGGGTCTGTCCTTCGGGCATTGCGAATAATCTCAAGGAGGCTAAAGCGATCGCACAAGAAATCGGCTCTTACCCGCTGATTATTCGCCCGGCTTTTACCCTGGGGGGTAGTGGTGGTGGCATTGCCTATAACAAAGAAGAATACGAAACAATGGCTCAGGGGGGTTTGGATGCTTCGCCAGTGTCTCAAATCTTGGTGGAAAAGTCTTTGTTGGGCTGGAAGGAGTATGAGTTAGAGGTGATGCGAGATTTGGCAGATAATGTAGTGATTATCTGTTCCATTGAAAATGTTGACCCGATGGGGATTCATACTGGGGACTCGATTACTGTTGCTCCTGCTCAAACCCTGACAGATAAGGAATACCAACGGTTGCGGGATTACTCGATTAAAATTATTCGGGAGATTGGGGTTGAAACCGGAGGGTCAAATATTCAGTTTGCTGTGAATCCCATCAATGGCCAAGTCATTATCATTGAGATGAATCCTCGGGTTTCTCGCAGTTCTGCCCTAGCCTCGAAAGCAACAGGGTTCCCGATTGCTAAGTTTGCGGCTAAATTAGCCGTGGGGTATACCCTCGATGAAATTCCCAACGATATTACTAAACAAACTCCTGCTTCCTTTGAACCAACTATTGACTATGTGGTAACTAAGGTACCCCGGTTTGCCTTTGAGAAGTTTCCCGGTAGTAAACCAATCCTGACTACTCAGATGAAGTCAGTGGGAGAAGCGATGGCGATTGGACGGACCTTTCTCGAATCGTTTCAGAAAGCGTTGCGCTCCCTGGAAACTGGACGCTTTGGGTGGGGATGCGATCGCAAAGAGAAGCTGCCATCTCTCGAACAAGTGCGCTATGGTTTACGAACCCCGAATCCAGAACGTATCTTCACGGTGGGTCATGGTTTGATGCTAGGGATGACCCTAGAAGAAGTACAGGAACTCACAGGAATTGACCCCTGGTTTTTGGATAAATTGGCGGAGTTGCTGGAAACGTCAAAATTCCTCAAACGTAACCCATTGCAGACCTTGAACAAAGAGCAGTTATGGGCAGTCAAACGTCAGGGATTTAGCGATCGCCAAATTGCTTTTGCTACCAAGACCTCGGAAGATGAGGTGCGTGAATACCGTAAGCATCTAGGAGTAGTACCAGCATATAAGCTAGTAGATACCTGTGCAGCAGAGTTTGAGGCATTTACACCTTATTATTACTCCACTTATGAAGAAGAGTCGGAAGTGATACCTTCGGATCGGCGGAAGGTGATGATTTTAGGTGGGGGACCAAACCGGATTGGTCAAGGGATTGAGTTTGACTATTGCTGTTGTCATGCATCTTATGCTCTGAGTAAGCAGGGGTTTGAGACAATCATGGTCAACTCCAACCCAGAGACAGTTTCTACAGATTATGATACAAGCGATCGCTTATATTTTGAGCCCCTGACCAAAGAGGATGTACTCAATATTATTGAGGCGGAAAATCCGGAAGGGATTATTGTTCAATTTGGGGGACAGACACCGCTTAAGTTAGCAGTGCCGTTGCAAGAAGCCTTAAAGGTTGGCAAGCAACAACTGGTAACGCAAATTTGGGGAACTTCTCCCGACTCCATCGACGTAGCTGAGGATCGGGAGCGGTTTGAGAAGATTTTGCGGAAGTTAAATATTAAGCAGCCACCCAATGGAATTGCTCGCAGTTATGGGGAAGCACTAGAAGTGGCGAAACGGATTAGTTATCCAGTGGTGGTGCGTCCGTCTTATGTGTTGGGGGGACGGGCTATGGAAATTGTCTATTCCGATGAGGATTTGAAACGCTACATGAAGTTTGCGGTGCAGGTGGAACCAGAGCATCCCATTCTGATTGATAAGTTTTTGGAGAATGCAGTAGAGGTAGATGTGGATGCGATCGCAGATGACACTGGTCGGGTAGTGATTGGTGGCATCATGGAACACATCGAACAGGCGGGGATTCACTCCGGAGACTCTGCTTGTTCTTTACCCCACACCTCTCTAACACCCGTTGCTTTGGAAACTATTCGCACTTGGACCTACCAGCTGGCCAAAGCCCTGAAGGTGGTGGGGTTGATGAATATTCAATTTGCGGTGCAAGGGGAAACCGTTTACATACTCGAAGCCAATCCCAGAGCATCCCGAACAGTTCCCTATGTCTCCAAGGCAACAGGGGTACCCCTGGCGGGGTTAGCATCTCGGGTTATGTCCGGTGAAACCTTGGAATCCCTTGGGTTAACTGAAGAAGCTAGCCCTAAGCACATTGCAGTCAAAGAAGCGGTATTGCCCTTTGAGAAATTTCCTGGTACAGACACCCTCCTCGGACCAGAAATGCGTTCTACTGGGGAAGTAATGGGGATTGACACAGATTTTGGGAAGGCATTTGCCAAAGCAGAATTAGCAGCTGGTCAGCGTTTACCCCTGTCTGGCACAGTGTTCGTTTCTACAAATCACCGAGACAAGCAAAATGTAGTACCAGTGGCGAAAGACTTAATCGAGTTGGGATTCGAGCTAGTGGCAACGGATGGCACTCGCAAGGTGCTGCAAGAGCATGGACTGGATGTGGAGTTGGTGTTAAAACTCCATGAAGGACGTCCCCATGTCTTGGATTGGATTAAGAATCAAAAGATTCAGCTAATTATTAATACCCCTTCTGGAGAAGATGCCTATGCCGATGGGCGGTTAATTCGCCGAACAGCATTAGGCTATAAAATTCCGATTGTGACTACAATTGCTAGTGCTAAAGCAACAGCAGCAGCAATTCGTTCACTACAGTCCCAACCACTGGGAGTAAAAGCTCTACAGGACTATATCACGAATTAGCTTTTGCTCTCACAGCCGTAGGGTGTGTTAGGGACGGGCTCGCCCTAATTTTCTCGGTAGCCAGTGTTAGGATAGCCCGTCCCGTAACGCACCGCCAGGGTTTGGACTACATCTTTACCAATACCGTTCCCTTGAAACCTTCTGTTACCTGTTCCCTCTTGGGTGCATCTCATTGTCTTGATGCAGTCGCTCATGGGGGAAACCACGGCAGTCGCTCATGGGGGGAACCCCCAAGACCGCGCTGCCTCCCCAAGACCGCGCTGCATCGCTTTTGCTGTTTAACCCCGTGGTGCGTTACGGGGCGGGCTGTGCCAACCCTGGCTACGAGGCGGAAAATGAGAACCCCCCCCTAACGCACCCTACGAAAAATTTTCTACCGTTTCCTTGAAAGCTTCTGTTCCCTGTTCCCTGTTCCCTGTTCCCTATAGCTGAAACCCTTGATTTTTGGTTTAACTGGGTAAGTCCCACTAATTTTCCCAATCTTGGCTAGTATCACACAAAAAACTATCTTCAATCACCTCATCAAAGGAATAAAGACAAGCTTCTGGGAACGTTCGTAGTGGCAAATTAGTTTCCCGCAAAGCCAAATCAATACCTGCTTCATAGCCATCCATCATTGCTTCCGACCGGCGAGACTTTAAGCTCGGGTTTTGCCGTAAATGTCGTTTAATTGCCCGACGTTGTTCTCTAATACTCAAAAACCAACTGCGGCTACGATGCTCTGGCTGATACTGCCACTTGAGCAGATGACCAAGCAGAACGCAAAGGCGACTTACTAATTCCCGATATTCCTGTCTTCCCAAAGCTTGAATTTCTTCCTCCAGATGCTGCCAATCAAGCTCAGAAAATTGCTTGTGCTTCAGTGCTTGCGCCTGCTGCTGAGTCCAAGCATAAAAGTCTTGCTCGTATAGGGATGGTTTATCCATAAACTTGAAAAAGTTATTACAGTTTTTTACATTGCCAAAAATACCTATATAGTTTATTATCTCTTGCCTTTTGCCTTTTGTCTCTTGCCTAAAGTAATATGTTCACAACTAAAATTAAAATGCTATTAGCTGGGACAATCTTATCCATTATAACCCTTTATAAACCTTACACTATACCTCGGTCCAGCCCTCAATCGTTGCTATCAAAATATTCACAAGTGGGTGCTCTATAGCTTCTTTGAACGCATCAACTCCTCCAGCTTCCAAGGCATTAATAACCTTTGCTTTCAGGGTAGGATTACTGTTGATTTCTTCAGCAGCCTCAGCGACAACTGTTAATTTTTCAATTTCGGTTGTGGTTGGCTTAATTTGTGAAAGTTGGTTTAGGAGTTTCTGAATCTCTGCTGCTGCCTCTGCCAGATTTTTGGTTGGGGCGTAGTAGTGCTGAGCGCCAACTATTTTGCTGTCATTGACTGTTCCCGCGTAACCAAAACCGATTGAAGAATTGCTCTGGTCTATGTTGTTGGCTGCGAAATCAATAGTATTATAAATAGGTCTGTTAGCCTGGAGCTTAATGATTTCCACTAGCTCCGCACTTTGATGACGATAAATCTCTATTTCGCTATGCTTAGCCTTTAATTGAGCTAGATATTTTTCCTCGACTGCTTTAAGTGCTAACTCATAATTATGCTTGAAATCCTTTTCAATTTCAGCTTTGTTGAACTCCCTAGGTATGTTTATGCGAATCACGATAGTACCATCCCCCTTATTCTCAATAGATTGAATCGCTAACTCCTGTGCCCCGCTTTCAACTTTTATCTTCTGGAATGAGGGAAGAAATGCCTGCCAGTTAAGTCCATGAACGAAAATCAAATCAAGAGTTTCTAAAACTTTTTGAAATAACTTACTAAATTCTTCTGGAGCAAAGTTACCGCTATGGGGACGACGCTCTTGTTGAGAATCTCTCAGATAAACATAAGCACAAATTATCCCATCAAGATTTGTAGCACTATTGATATTCCAGTCTTGTATACAAGTCCCAGTCAATAATGCTTTTTCAAAGTTAGTATTCAATGCTTGAACTGCCGTTAGATTAGCTCCAGTCAAATTGGCTTGACTGAGATTAGCTTCACTGAGATTAGCGTGACTGAGATTAGCTCCAGTCAGATTAACTTGACTGAGATTAGCTTCACTGAGATTAGCGTGACTGAGATTAGCTCCACCAAGATTAACGTTACTAAGATTAGCTCCCCTAAGATTGGCTCCAGTTAAGTTTCTTTCCATGAGCTCTGGAACTAACTCAGTGTTTCTTGCCCTCCACTGATTCCAAGCTTCTAGTCTTTTTTGATATAAAATCAGGTCTTCGTTGTTGGCTTGCTGCTGAGTGATAAAACTAATCGGAGCAAGATCATTCCAAGTGGGAGGCAATTCTGCGGGATTCTGGAACAAAACTGGCAACCAACTAGCACAGGGAAAATCATTCTCTAATCCTTGCAGTTGTTCCCTTGCTTCCCTTACTGAAATATATAACGATTTTCCCCTTGAAAATGACTTAAGAAATCCCTTTAAAAACTCCTGAGCCACTAGATCGGGTACTGGCTCTCGCATCACAATAACTTGCGGGATGTGCAAGTCAGTTAAACTTTGTGCTAAACCTAGCCCATCACAAGAGTTAAATATAGCTATCTTTAATCCCCGTTCAATTGAGGCTTTTAAAGCATTTTTTAACTCACTAATTATTAAGCTATCTGTTTGGTTAATACAAATATAGCCGGTCTTGCCATCTCCTTGGCTGTAACTATGCCCAGAAAAAAAGAGGATATCCCAGCCCTTTTCGTCCCATAATGCCCTATCTAATTCCAGGCGTGACGGCTCAACCAGAAACGTAATTTCTGTATTAGGTAAATGTTCTAGTAATTCTCGGTCTTTTTCAAGATTAATTCCGTCACTGTTTCCCAAAACAGCTAAAATTCTCACCCTATCCTTGATCATAGACGAGACGGGGCGCTTAACTTTTTCATAGGTTAATTCCCCCAAAGCAACCTCAGCATACCGGTAATAATCAAAAATGTCCCACAGATGCCAGGGGATTCGTCGTAACTGAATATCTTCTACTTGGATAAGTACGCGAATTTCTTCAGAACGATTTAAATTTTTAAGAAATCCCTCTTTGATGACACGAAAATCTTCATAATTAAGCCAACTATTTAGACTTTTTTCCAAGTTATTGGATAATTGGCGAAACTGATCGATACTGATGATAGAAGTGTTTATATCTGGTTTTTTATTCAAAGCGCGTACAGAAAAGCCTAGGTTTTGATATATTAAATTCCAGCGCTTATGGAGTTTTTCTAATTCTGGTGCTGGAGGCAATTTTCCTAGTCTTTCTATTAATGGAATAGCGCGCTCATCTCCAATTTTTATAGTAGCTAAACAACCAGCTTCTAGGTTTCCCTCTCCTAGATTGATTACAACTAATTTGCCCATTTTATTTTTTATAAAAAAAACTAAACTATAAATAACTCTGTAAAACTGTAATTATCATAGTCTATTTTAACAGTGAATTTATCTCCATAATCAGCACTAAACCTTAGCTGGATACCAATATCACCAAGTTGTGATTGTGCTTCTATAAAAGTTTCATCTGAGTCATCAAGTAAAATCATCTTGGTATTTTCTGGTAAATCATTTGGGTTGCTGATAGCATATAGCTGTAGAAAAATATCGACTTCATTATTAGTTTCTCTAGCCACATGGAGCACTAAAGCCATCTGGTATCTATTATCCCAGGTAATTTTTTTAACTCGATGGACTCCTTTGATGTGCTTAAGAGCATATCCATAAGAAGGTTGTACTGTTCCTAAAATCTCGTGCCATGGGTGCCAATTTTGTTGCTCCGCCTCACGAAAGTCATTGCCCAACCAATTCTTCAATTTTACTCGTTTCTGATCAAGTTCAGTCTGCCTGGTATTTAGGAGTGAGGTTTCAGGTTCATGCAGCTCATAAATTAGCTCATAAATATCAAAGTCTTTATCAAAGCAGTATTCTAATGACTGACGCTCTAACACTTGTTTAACTGACAAAACTGGCAAAACTGGAAAAGTAAAGCCCATAGAATTTAATTGTTGAGCATTTAAGGTTACCAAGGCTTCCAGATTATTAACCCTTGCACAAACCAGCTCTTCAGCAACTTCAAAACCTGTCACCTCTATAAGGTTGTATAATCGATCTTTCTCTGAAATGGTGTAATCGAAAGGGCATTCCTTTAGAATTCCCATTACCATAGATAAAATTTGTGTCGCATCTTTTTCGCTCCTCAGGATTTTGGCGTAATAAAATAATTTAGCCATAGTCGCTTTGGCAACATAGCCCTCGATTCGTTGGGATTCAATGATTTCCAACAACTTTAGCGTCTGTGCCGAAAACGGCTCTTGCTCGATCAGAAGACACATCAAGACACTTAAACTTACCAAAACCTTCATGATTGAACATCTATAGCAGTTCTCAAATGAATAGACTACAGTCAACACACCCAGTGAATCTTGGTTACACCAACAGCTCATTCTCAGCTGACCCCCTAATCAGGAATGGGGCTATTCACTTGAAAACCGCTGTATGCATCTTGTAACTAAAATTTATTAGTCCCTGAATTGAGAGTCACTCGGAATCTCGGGGTTGACTGAAGACTTTTCACCTTTTACTAGGTTACGCAATCGCGCTGATTTAGACCCTTTTGATAAAGAAGAACGAGGTTTACGGCTGCTTGGATCCTGATCCAACACCTGGTTTAGATTTTCGTTCATCTTCATGTATAACTCTTCCAATTTATCCAGACGCCTCTCTACATTGGAGTCAGTCTCAGGTACAACGGACATTTCAGTTTCTACCTTTGGCTCATAAATTGGCTCAGGAAAAAGCAAGGAGTCTTCAATTGGCTCAGAAAGATGAAAGCAATCTTCTAATGGCTGACGGTCTAACACTTGTTTGACTGATAAAACTGGAAAAATAGAGCCCATATAATTTAATTTTTTAGAATTTAAGGTTACAAAGGCTTCTAGATGATTAGCTATTGTACAAAGCACCCCTTCAGCAACTTCAAAATCTGCAATCTCTATAAGCTTTAATGTTAATCGCTTTTTCTCTAAGATGGTGTCATCGAAAGGGCATTCCTTTAGAATTTCCATTACCATAGATAAAATTTCTGTCGCATATTTTTCCCCCCTCAGATTTTTGGCGTAATAAAAGAATTTCGCCACAGTCGCCTGTGCAACATAGCCCTCAATTCGTTGGGATTTAATGATTTCCAACAGCTTTCTAGTCTCTGCGAAGAAGGGCTCTTGCTCGAATACGAGACACATCAAGACACTTAAACCGACCAAAACGCTCATAATTGAATATCCATAGCAGTTTTCAAATGAACACACCCAGTGAATCTTGGTGACAGCAACAGCTGATTCTCAGCTTACCCGCTAATCAGGGATGGGGGCTATTGACGTCAAAACCGCTGTATGCATCTTGTCACTAAATTGAGTAACTAATTAGTTACTTAATTTAGTAGTCCTTGAATTTAGAGTCTTTCGGAATCTCGGGGTTGACTGAAGACAGACTTTTAACCTTTTACTAGGTTACGCAATTGCGCTGATTTAGACCCCTTTGATCGCTGATTTAGACCCCTTTGATACAGAAGACGAAGGTTTACGGCTGCTTGGCTCCTGATCCAGCACCTGGTTGAGATTTTCCTGGATCTGCATCAATGACTCTTGCAATTCATTCAGACGCCTCTCTACATTGGAGTCAGTCTTAGGTACAGGGGAACCTCCCGGGGATTGAGTAACTCCTTGAAAGACAAGTGCGAGATCATTAACATTGGGTTGTTTTATGAGCTTATCAACGGAGGCTTCTACTACTGTTAAACGATCCTCTACTGAGTCATCGGTTTCCAAACCCTGTCTCAGCAGTCTGTTGATTAACTCTGTCACTGAAATCCCCATCTCCTCAGCGCGGTCTTTGAGGGCTTGTGCTAGGTCTTCAGATAGTCTGAAGCTAACGAGTTTCCTAGACATAACAATTTATTCACATTAACTAGTGATATACGTATTATAGCTTTTTTGGTGGCTAGTGATATACTTATTATAGCTGCTTGCTGATCAGTAATTACTATAATATCGTTCCTCTAACCCAGTTAATATAGGGATTTAAGCTATTTTCAAAAAAATATCCCCGACGTCAGCCTGTCTGCTAGTGGTCAAATATGATATACGTATGATATACAAAAGATGTACATTATTTAAGCTGCCCACATGAAACCTGCGACTCTAATAGACTTTTCCAGAAAAATGAGAACTCCGATAGAGGTAGTAAGCGCAATACTTGTCGGAGCTAACGCTGGGATTCAGATTTGGCTAAATTTAGATTTAAACAGTCATATCCAGGAGATTATCAACAAAATCGCATCATATTGGGGCTTATTCTGAGACAACCAGGAAAGATACGGACCTTCCTGAAGATCTACCTCCTAAACTCTGAAGAAGCTACGGAAATCGGTGACTTGCCCACCCAGTGGCAAGGGGAATGGGTGGATTCGGGTGCATCTCTACCTATGGTGATCAACGCCCTCTGTTTTAGGGAGGCAACTGAGTTGGGACTTAGAAATTTTTCAAGTCCCGTTAGGTATAGTAATGTGAATAATTTGGACAAAGAGCTGGATAGAGCATTTGCGATCAAGGTCTTGCTGTTACCGTAAGACTTTGCTTTAAGCTGGTTGACTCAAAGCTTCCGTTAGATAATCTGCCGCTGCTTGCACTAATGCGATCGCATTTTCATAAATCATGCGAGTTGGTCCAATAATTCCCACACTTCCCACCGGCACTTGGTCTTGCTGATAGTTAGCAGATACCAAGGTACAGCCACGCATCGGTTCCAAGGAATTCTCCGCACCAATCCTAATATTCACACGAGAGTTAACTTCACACTCTTCCGGTACTTTAAAGATTACTGACCACAGTTGCTCCTGTTCCTCTTCCAACAGATGTAGCAAACCTAGAGTCTGGTCGATTTCCGAAAATTCTGGTTGACGCAACACCTCTGAGATGCCACGAATCATAATCGGGCTGGACTTAGGTGCTACAGTGCGGCGGGTCAACTCAGCTAATAAATTGCTGAAAAAATCCGCATAGCGGACAAATTCTCGGTCTAATTCACCCCAATCTAATTTCTCCAATTCCCTGAGAGTTCTTCCGCGCAGCTTACTATTCAAAAAGTTAGATAATATTTTTAACTCCCGCTCCACAATCGACTCATCAACCGTCCTATCATCCTCTGACTGGGGCAGATTCATCAATACCGACTGAGTTTCATAACTATCGGTAACTATAATCAACATCACCTGCCCTAGCTCTAGGTGCATCAACTGTAGATGGCGCAGGCGAGTAGTGCGATTGTCAGGGAAAGTAATTAAAGCAATATATCCACTAACCGTTGCCAGAATTTGAGCAGCATTCCGTAGCAATACCTCAAACTTAGCTTCCTCCCAGTTCAACTTCTCTGCCAATAAATTCTCAACATACTGACTCAAGGTTTCTGACGGTTGAATCAGCTGGTCAACATAGGTTCGATAACCTGAATCAGAAGGAACCCTACCGGCAGAGGTATGGGGTTGATATAGTAGTCCAACTTTTTCCAACATACTCATGCAAGAACGAATCGTCGCTGGACTGACACTCAGGTCATATTCTTGAACCAAGGCTTTAGAACCAACCGGTTCTGCCGTGGCAATATAGTGACGAATAGTCGCCCAGAGAATATGTTGTTGCCGACTTGTTAAACTTAGTTGTTGGCGAGACATTTTGAACCAAAGCTGAACTTCATTTTAAAGGAAAAAAAGTCTAAATTAGAGGGAGGAGTTACCATTAAGGTTATCAAACATACTAACTAGGAATGGAATTTTGCCTAAAAGCTGGCTTGAGTTAACCAGTCTTTAGTCCAAAACAGTAGGGGTGATAATTAGATATCCCAATCAATCACCAAAAATCAGGGTTGGTTTTGGTGAAAGTTGGAAGTATCTGGCATTTATCCATAGCTATGGCAGCTTCTGCTCACCCAAGGATTAAGTTGGTTATTAATACATTTTATCTAAAAATATTTGCTGTAAGAACATTTGTTCTAAGATAGCAGAATATATTCATAGCAGTAGTTAGTAGTGACCTGCAATTAGTAACGAGGAATGCTATGATCAACTATGATTGAGTATGCGTCAATACCCCCAGCTACATTCTTGACATTCGTGAACCCCTGACTGATTAACCACTGACACATCTGAGCCGAGCGCATACCATGATGGCACATGACCATGGTTTCGACTGCGGGGTCAAAGCGAGTAGAGATTTCCCCAGACCACTGAGCAAATTCACTCAAAGGCAGAATTTCAAACCCTTCTATAGAAGCGATCGCCACTTCTTGCCGTTCTCGGACATCAATAAGCTGTAACTGCTCCGGGGAATCTGCCATCTGCCTTGCCAGTTGTTCAACACTGATTTCAAGAAGAGGTTGATCAAACGATTGAGCGACCATAGGACGGAAATAGCTGTAACGCGCTTGTTTTCTTAGTTTTGACCTTTATTCTACCTCTAGTCATCCCAATTTCATTGATTCGCCCTAAAGATAATGATCAGGTGATGGTGTGATCAGCTATGGTCGCTGATTAATATGTACCAATATTTAAAGGAGTTACGATCAGCATTAACATCAGCTTTAAGTCGTCAGCTATCATGCTTAAAATAAACATCGAACACGATAATTTAATAGTTCGAGATTTTACAGAATTGAAAGTTTGGGCATTTGTCCATCTAAGTATTCAGGCGTTGGCTGATAGCACCTCAAGTAGCGTGCGCGTAGCGCTAATCGCTGATAGCTGATAGCTAATTGGTAAAGAATAAATTAATACCAAAGCTATAAATAAATAATTAATGTGGCAGATAGCATAGTGTCACAGGTGTTCCTGTCAAACAACAGAGGTTTATAGGAAAATCTAAGTAAGTACTGTAATTTCTAATAGTGTACTGCTACTCAAATAGGGAGGAAATAGTAACAACTAGTCTTAGGAGGGTTTTGACAATGGTACGACAAGGTGTTAGAGGAGTCATAGCTTTAATAGTAGCCCTCTGTTCTATGCCAGTTTTATCTCAGACAGCGAATTTTGCTTCTTTAAACTTATCACCTGGTTTTTCCCCAAGTCAAGGACAGGTCAGTGGTCACACCGGTGGTGCTTACTCGTTGTCATCGATTGCAAATAGCGATCGCAACAATGATCCCTGTATCGGTTTTGGAGACCCTACTCCCGATCACCTGATGGTTTTGGAGGCAAATTTCCCCAGTTTAACTATAGGGGTAAACACAGGGGGAAAAGATACCACTTTACTAATTCAGTTTCCCAACAATCAGCTCCTTTGTGGAGATGATACAGGTTCTAACAAAGATGCCAGCATAACCGCACAAAATTGGCCAGCTGGCACATACCAAATCTGGGTCGGTGCCTTTGAGGGAGGACAACGGTGGGATTACACCCTGACGGCTGTTGAGTAACCAGCAACAGATGCGGCACTTTCATCAGGGGGTTTCTTCCACTCGCTATTACATCAAGAAACGGTAAACTAGTTAGTAATTTGTTCAAGCATTAATTATGGTGACCCCTAGTGCTATCTGCCCTGATTGCTGACTTCCGTATTATCTTTGAGCGTGACCCAGCTGCTCGGAACTGGCTGGAGGTTTTGTTCTGCTACCCCGGTCTACAGGCTCTGCTGTTTCATCGCTGTTGTCACTGGTTACATGTGATTGGGATTCCATTAATTCCTCGAGTGCTCAGTCAGTTATCCCGATTTGTTACAGGTATTGAAATTCATCCGGGTGCCAAAATTGGTCATGGTGTCTTTATCGACCACGGTATGGGTGTGGTGATTGGAGAAACCGCTATTGTGGGAGACTACTGTCTAATCTATCAAGGTGTTACCCTCGGCGGTACAGGAAAGGAAAGTGGTAAGCGTCACCCTACTCTAGGAGAAAATGCGGTAGTGGGAGCTGGTGCTAAGGTGCTAGGGAATATCCAAATTGGTAATAATGTCCGCATTGGTGCTGGGTCAGTGGTCTTGCGAGATGTTCCTTCCGATTGTACTGTGGTCGGTATACCAGGTCGGATTGTCTATCGTTCCGGTGTACGAGTCAATCCCCTTGAACATGGTAGCTTGCCTGACTCAGAAGCCAAAGTAATTCGAGCGTTAGTAGACCGGATTGAGTCTCTAGAACAACAGCTACAAGAGTTAGCTCAGCAAAGATCTTCCATGGCATCAATAATTTCTGATCACTCTTCAAAGCCAGATGCTCCAGAGAAGGGGACTACTGCTCCATGTTGTGATCTCCAGGATAAAGAAATTCGGCAGTTTTTGGATAGTTATGGGATTTGATCTAGTCGTTGAATGTTAGCAGGTTACAGCTTCAAGGTTTTACCTGCCGTTCCCCACAGAAAAACTTGGTGTGACCCCGAAGCTAAGGATTAACAGCTTTTTGAAACCACTCCCCAGAACTGTCTTGGTAGTAAAGCCATCGGTTTTGGGGCAAACCCTGCAACGCTAGGTGATCCACCTTGACTGGTGCGAGCAATAATAGGCAAAAATTTGGCAAAGGCTGATCTAGGGCAGGTGGCGGTGGGGAAAAGGCTTGTTTATCTGCTACTCTAGCAACACCAGGATCAGGCCAAGCAAATTGTAAACGAGCTGCATCGGAAAGATTTTGCCAAGTCTGTTGGCGGACTTGTTTAAGTCCTTCGTCGGGATAATCAGCAGTGATCAGGGTCAACTGGCCTGCTAAACGAAATTGTTCGCGAGTGTTGGGAAAGTACCAACAAACTTCTCCCCAGGGATGATGATTAATATCGTGAATTTTCTGGCTACGGGTATCGGTAATAACTTTGAGTTGGTTGGAGTTGTCCAAAAAACCCCGAAAAACTACGGTGCGGTTAGCAGGATAGCCCTTGGGGTCAACCGTTGCCAGTTGAAAGTAACGAGCATAAGCTAGGCTCCGATTTCGGTGGAGTGCGCGAGCTAGGGGCGATCGCCAAAGAGCAATAGGCATTTTTTTTGAGACATAGCCCATAAAATAGCGCAAAGGTGCGCTTTCCGCATCTAATTATTAAATTCGCCACGGGTCGCACCTAAATGTAGGGTAGTTTCAAGCTCAGGATGGAAGCAAGCCCCAAGTTGGCTGACTAAACGTTAGAATCCCAATTAGAATCCCAATTTGATCAGTCACACAACTATTGCCAGCACAACCAGCACCAGGAGATCAACTCATGTTCCTTAATGAACTGACACCAATTTTTGAAGAATTTACTCAGCAGCCTGTCGCTTTTTTGGGCGGATTTTTTTCAGGAGTGTTCCGCCTGAATCTCTCAGATGATCCTCTCAAGAGTTGGCTAGAGGCTCAAAATGGCTCTGAGATATACAAAGATGGTCAGAACAGAAGCGAAAATGATAAAAATCAAGGGCCGCAGTCTATTTCCATTGATTAAGAGCTAATTCAACTATATTTAGCGTGGTTGTTTGGGGTCTAATTGGTGCTTAAGCACCACCCCAAGACATTTTTTTGATGAATTATTAAATACTGTCAACTAGACAACCACTGATAATCCCGTAAGTGAGCTATCATGAAACGGTATTCACAAGTTCAGTGGATTCCTTTGGTAAAACTTTGATTTTGCTTCCCCCCCCTGAGGTGGTTGCCCACTGTCGAAATTTACCACTGGTTCCTCAGATATGACCGTGAGCAACCAAAATACGTTGTACTCCGTTATTCTGTGCCTCTGAACTTTAGTTCTATGTTCTGCCTCATCGATCGACATGACCATTTACGTCGGAAACCTGTCCTATCAAGCCACCGAAGACGACTTAAAAACAGTTTTTGGAGACTACGGCACCGTTAAACGAGTTGTTATGCCCACAGACCGTGAAACCGGCAAAATGCGCGGGTTTGCCTTTGTGGAAATGACAGAATCAGATCAAGAAGACTCAGCTATATCTCAGTTGGATGGTGCTGAGTGGATGGGACGTAGAATCAGGGTCAATAAAGCCAGACCTCGGGAAAATCGTAGTAACGCTCCACGGCGCAATTCCTGGTAGTTGGTAATCAGCTGTTGAACAAGATTGAGCGACGTATTCCCCCACCTGGCTATCGCCACGCTGCGCGAACGTTCAGGTGGGGGTTAGGGGCGCACATGTCTTACGCCTTCTGTCCGGTCAATCCGGTCAAGAAACGACAAATTCTGTGCTATAACTAGGTTTATGTTGAGCGGTACGGCAAAGGGCAGAACAAGATTCTGAACAACCTGGAGGCACGACCTCTCAACGAAAGGGAAATCAAACCTGTAAATCCTGTGTAGTCGGTTTATATACGTCAGACTCTAGGTGAGAGATTCTAAACATGGCCCCATAGCGGAAACGACTTGGGGGAACAGTCCAGCAAAAGTCCTGGATGTTCGGCGAGAATGCCGCCTGTCGCGAGGGATAAGCCCTTGTAATCAAGACGGATACTCCCACCTGGTACGCGAGGTGGGGGAAGCATTCATCATCTAATTGGTATAACTGATTAAGTGTTCTTTAAGAGTTCTCAATTTGACCGTTGACCGTTGACCGTTGACCACTAACAGTCAACAGTCAACAAGATTCATGTACTTAAAACGTTCATGATCTAAAAACTGTCTAATCTCCTAGACAAATACCCAATCCTCTAGCGGTTCTGACCAAAGTTCCGTTGGGATTCACGGCTTGATAATGCTTAATGGTTTCCTCAATCGGTACACTGACAACCTGGCGATATTGCCATGTAACCATCTGGTCATATCGTTCATTGGCGATTAAGTCAACTGCTGCCACACCAAAGGCTGAGGCAATTAAGCGATCAAGGGGTGAAGGAGTGGCACCCCGCTGGGTGTGTCCAAGAACTGTAACTCGCGTTTCCGCTCCAATGGCATTACAAATCTCTTGGGCTAGATATTGACCAATACCACCTAAGCGACATTCACCAAATCCAACATTACTCTGAAGCACCTCACCGCTTGCAGTGCGAACCGCCTCGGAAACCACGATTAGACAAAAGTTTCGCCCTTGGTCCTGAAGCTGCTTGATTTTGTGGCAGACATTCTCAAGGGTATAAGGAATTTCTGGAATCAGAATAACGTCAGCCCCTCCTGCAATGCCAGCACTGATAGCAATGTGACCAGCATCACGCCCCATAACTTCTAAAATCATCACCCGGTCGTGGCTAGCCGCTGTGAAATGTAAGCGATCTAGAGCTTCGGTGGCAATGTTAACGGCAGTGTCAAACCCAATGGAGCGCTCGGTAATGGCAACGTCATTATCGATAGTCTTCGGTATACCTACCAATTTCATCCCCCCTTGTTGGGCAAGTTTGCGCAAAATAGCCAAACTACCATCGCCCCCAATACCAATTAGACCGTCTAGACCCAGTTGGTGATAGCCATCAGCAATATCAGCGCTGCGATCGCATAGCGTACCATCTGGCATCGGAAAAGCAAAGGGGTCGCCTTTGTTAGTAGTGCCAAGCATTGTACCACCCATAGTCAAGATCCGATCAACCTTGTCCAAAGTTAGGTTAATCGCTTGAGGCGGATTTTGCATCAACCCCTGAGTAGCCCGACAGATGCCAAGCACCTCCCAGTTGTAAGTAGCCACAGCTCGGTGAGTCACAGCTCGAATCACCGCATTGAGACCAGCACAATCTCCACCACTGGTGAGAATGCCAATGCGTTTACGTTCTCCCATAATCTCCGTTTAAGGTTGTAATGCCTATGTTCACATCAATTTGACCTCAGGTATAGGCTCCAAGACAAGAAAAATGGTGTGAAGATTTGATTTCTGTATTTCTTCTAAAGTTATTAAGCATCATCAAAAATGCCTCCCTAAGATAGAGAGTGAAGAGGACTAGGCACTGGGCCAATCGGTACTCTTGCGAACACCAACATCTCTGACAAACCACGTGCCCTAAGACCTAGGGAGGACAAAAATTATGGCAGAGGTAGCTGAAGCTAGAACTCAAGAAAGAGCCCTGGATCGGGATTGTAAAACGTTATCCCGTCACGTTTTCGAGCAACTCCAAAGTTTTTCCATGGAGGCACAAGACCTAAGTGCCCTCATGAATCGCATCGCCCTAGCTGCTAAGCTAATTGCTCAACGCATGAGCCGAGCTGGTTTGATGGAAGGGGTGTTAGGATTCACGGGTGAAGTCAATGTGCAGGGTGAATCTGTCAAAAGGATGGATCTCTATGCCAATGATGTTTTCATCTCGGTATTTAAGCAAAGTGGTCTCGTCTGTCGCTTGGCCTCCGAGGAAATGGAAAAACCCTACTATATCCCGGAGAATTGCCCAATTGGACGTTACACTCTGCTGTATGACCCCATTGATGGTTCCTCCAATATCGACACGAACTTGAATGTTGGTTCGATTTTTTCGATTCGTAAGCAAGAAGGAGATGATCTAGACGGGGAAGCCCGTGATCTTCTCCAAAACGGGCATAAGCAAATTGCTGCTGGCTACGTTCTCTATGGTCCTAGCACAATCCTGGTGTATTCCATCGGTACTGGTGTTCATGCCTTCACCCTCGACCCAAGTTTGGGAGAGTTTATCCTGTCGAAGGAAAACATTGAGGTGCCAGAACATGGCCCAGTGTATAGCACCAATGAAGGAAACTTCTGGCAGTGGGAAGAATCCATACGGGACTATATTCGCTATGTCCATCGCCATGAAGGCTATACCGCTCGCTATGGCGGGGCATTAGTGGGAGATTTTCACCGCATCTTGTATCAGGGCGGTGTCTTCCTTTATCCCGGTACTGTTAAGAAACCAGAAGGGAAGTTGCGTCTACTATACGAATCTTCTCCCCTAGCCTTTTTGATAGAACAAGCCGGAGGCGCTGCCAGTACAGGTACCGAAGACATTTTGGATACTGTGCCAAAAACCCTCCATGCTCGTACTCCATTAATTATTGGCAGCAAAGAGGATGTAGCTTTGGTCAAGTCCTTCATTGAGGAAAAGGCAAGGCAAGCGCAAGAAAATTTGGAAGTGGCAGGGCACGTAGATCAGGGTTAAAAGGTTGAAGGTTAACCGGTTGAAGGTTAATCGGTTGCAGGTTAATCGGTTGAAGGTTAACTGGTTGAAGGTTAAGCGGTTGAAGGTTAAGCGGTTGAAGGTTAACAGGTTGAACGCGATCGCGTGGCCTTTTGGCCAAGGTTAAGCGGTTGAACGCGATCGCGTGGCCAAAGGCCAAGGTTAACAGGTTGAACGCGATGGACGCGCGTCCCGCAATCGAGCGATCGCGTGGCCAAAGGCCAAGGTTAACTGGTTGAAAGCGATCGCGTGGCCAAAGGCCAAGGTTAACTGGTTGAAAGCGATCGCGTTCAACCAACCAACCTTCAACCTTCAACCTTAAACCTTCAACCAACCAACCTTCAACCTTCAACCAACCAACCTTCAACCTTCAACCTTCAACCAACCAACCCTACACCGAACCCGAAAGGTGAACAACCTTAAACCCTTGACAAATAACACATAAGGAGCTAAGCAATGACAACGACAGCCGAGAATCCGATTTTTCAGATTGAAAAAAATTATGGTCAGAGTATCTGGATGGATAATCTCAGCCGCACGCTGATTGAGTCTGGAGAACTAAAAGAACTGATTAAAACCCGGGGAATTTGTGGGATAACCTCCAACCCAGCAATTTTTGAAAAAGCGATCGCAGGCAATGCCATCTACGATGCAGATATTGAAGCCGGTATTCGTGCCGAGAAGTCGGTGATGGAAATTTACGAATCCCTGGTATTTGAAGACATTTCTAATGCTTGTGATATCTTCAAACCTGTCTACGACCAAACCAATGGGTTAGATGGTTACGTCAGCATTGAAGTCCCACCCACTATCGCCAAAGATACTCAAAGCACGATTTCCGAAGCCCAACGCTATTACGAAGCTATTGGTAGGGAAAACGTGATGATTAAGATTCCCGGTACCCCAGAAGGGTTACCCGCAGTAGAGCAAGCTATCAGTGAAGGAATCAACGTTAATGTTACCTTGCTCTTCTCTGTAGAAAGCTACGTTGAAACATTCTGGGCTTATATCCGGGGTTTAGAAAAACGAGCGGCAGAAGGGAAAGATATTAGTAATATTGCTTCTGTAGCTAGTTTCTTCCTCAGCCGCATTGATAGCAAAGTGGATGCCAAATTGGAGGAAAAAAGTGCAGGTGTCGATGACCCCAATTTGACAGCGAAGCTAAAGGGAATTGAAGGCAAAGTTGCGATCGCTAACGCTAAAATTGCCTACCAGAAGTACAAAGAAATTATCCAAAGCGATCGCTGGAAAGCTCTATCAGCAAAAGGTGCGCAGGTACAGCGGTTATTGTGGGCAAGCACCAGCACCAAAAACCCTGCCTACAGCGATGTGATGTATGTCGATGAACTCATTGGACCGAATACTGTCAACACCCTGCCTCCCAATACCATCGAAGCTTGTGCCGATCACTGTTCCCCAGAAAGTCGGATTGAGACAGGTGTTGAAGAAGCTTACCAAACCATCAACTCTCTCAACGATCCTGATGTAAATATCAATCTCAGCCAAGTTATGGATGAATTGCTAGATGAAGGGATCGTTAAATTTGTTAAGCCCTTTGATTCCTTAATTTCATCTTTAGAAAACAAAGTCAAATTATTGGCTACAGTGTAATATAAGAAGTTTTAAGGTTGCCAGTTAATATAGGTTGAAGGTTGTTGGGTGACAAAATAGCTTCGTAAGAAAGCTAATGTAAAGTCTTAACCTTGGCTTTTAGGCCACGCTACGCGAACACCCTTCAACCTACCCTAAAAGGGACGCCTGAGCAAAAACAACCTTTAACCTTTAACCTTTAACCTGATAACCTTTAACCTTTAACCTTTAACCTTTAACCTTTAACCTTTAACCTTCACCTTGATCACCTTCAATAGGCAAAGATGGTTACTCTGCTAGAAAATCCCTTAAGAGTGGGCTTGCAACAGGAGCGCACGCCAGAACCATTGATTATGGTGATTTATGGCGCGTCCGGAGATTTGACTAAACGCAAGCTCGTACCAGCACTTTACCAGCTTAAACGAGAACGACGTCTACCACCAGAAATTACCATCGTTGGTGTTGCCCGTCGAGATTGGACTCATGACTACTTCCGGGAACAAATGCGGGAGGGAATCGAGGAATTTTCCGATGGGATTCAATCGGAGGAGTTGTGGCAAGACTTTGCCGATGGCCTGTTTTACTGTTCCGGTGACATGGATAAAGCCGAAAGTTACCAGAAGCTGAAAGCCTTCTTGGCAGAACTCGATGGTAAACGGGGAACACGGGGAAACCGGGTATTTTATTTAGCCGTAGCTCCCAGATTCTTTACAGAAGCCATCCAGCAATTGGGGGCAGCGGGAATGCTGAGTGACCCAGTGAAGCAGCGCTTGGTAATTGAAAAACCCTTCGGGAAGGATTTAAGTTCAGCTCAATCTCTCAACCGGGTGGTACAAAAAGTCTGCAAAGAAGAGCAAATTTACCGCATTGACCACTATCTGGGCAAAGAAACGGTTCAGAACCTGTTAGTGTTCCGGTTTGGTAATGCTATATTTGAGCCCCTTTGGAATCGCCAGTTTGTTGACCATATCCAGATTACCGTAGGCGAATCAGTAGGGGTAGAGGAACGGGCAGGTTACTACGACAAATCCGGCGCACTGCGGGATATGGTGCAGAACCATTTGATGCAGCTATTTTGCCTAACGGCCATGGAAGCTCCCAATGCTCTGGACGCTGACAGTATGCGTACTGAAAAGGTCAAGGTAATTCAAGCTACTCACCTGGCAGATATTCATAATCTAGAAAATTCAGCAGTGCGGGGTCAGTATGCAGCAGGTTGGATGAAAGGCAAACAAGTGCCTGGGTATCGGGAAGAAAAAGGGGTTGACCCCAATTCCACTACTCCCACCTATGTCGCCCTAAAGCTACTGATTGATAACTGGCGCTGGCAAGGAGTTCCCTTTTACCTGCGCACGGGGAAACGACTACCGAAGAAGGTCAGTGAGATCTCCATTCAGTTTCGTAAAGTTCCCCTAATGATTTTTAAATCTGCGGCTCAGCAGACTAGCCCCAATGTCTTAACTCTGCGCTTGCAGCCCAATGAGGGAATTTCTCTGCGTTTTGAGGCGAAACGGCCAGGACCAGATTTGCGCACCCGTACCGTAGATATGGACTTTAGCTACGGTTCTTCCTTTGGTGTGGCAACCGCTGATGCCTATAATCGGCTGTTACTTGACTGTATGTTGGGGGATCAAACCTTGTTTACCCGTGCTGATGAAGTGGAAGAAGCCTGGAGGGTAGTGACACCAGCCTTAGCAGCTTGGGATGGTCCGGCTGATCCAGCATCTATACCTCAGTATGAAGCAGGCACTTGGGAACCAAAGGAAGCCGAACACCTAATTAATCGAGATGGACGTCGCTGGCGCAGACTTTAAGTTAGTCACTTAGTCAGTAGTGACTAATAACTACTGACTATTGACTAGTGACTACTGACTATTGACAAAAAACAAGTGAATTGCTATGGCTACACAATCTCCTCCGTTGCTTTCGATACAACCACCCAAAGATGTTTCCTTGGGTGAAATTGAAGCGGAACTGCGTCAAATTTGGCAAAGCTATGGTGAAAACGGTGACTCTCCCAGTGCGATCAGGGCAACGACCTTTAGTTTAGTGGTTTATGAACCTGAAGAAACCCAGCAGCTATTAGCAGCACTGGGATATTATTCCGGTCCAATTGATGGTATTCTAGGCCCGCGCATGGTCGCTGCTCTCAAGGCAGCACAGAAAGCCTACGGATTGGAAAGAACGGGTAGAGCAGATGAGGCGACTAAGGCAAAACTACGGGAAGAATACAATGAATCTGTCCAGAAGGGACAGACCCAGAAGAAGCTAGAGTATTCCGGTGATTTAGAAGGATTTGGAATTGCCGATGCGATCGCAGCCTCTAACCCCTGTCGCATTATTGCCCTTTGTCCTATTGCCGGAGAAGATGAAGGGGTTAAGGCTCAGGTATCTGCCTCTTGCCCCATTCAAAAGCAAAGCCAGAGTACATTAATATGTTGTGAATACATCACCCTAACTGGCACCGCTGCTGCTTTGGAACGGATTAGTGGTGTCATTTCGGAATTGATGTTACCAGAACTGCCGAAATTCCTCTGGTGGAAGGGAACTCCTGATCCTAATTATGGGTTGTTCCAACGCTTAGCAGGGCTAAGTAATACCGTCATTGTTGACTCAAGTAGCTTTAGCAATCCAGAGGAACAGTTATCACAAATGTGTGAGCTGATCAATCAGGGCACACCAGTGGCTGACCTGAATTGGGCACGGTTGGCAGCATGGCAAGAGTTAACCGCAGAAGCATTTGATCCACCAGAACGTCGTGGGGCAATCTACGAAGTTGATCAAGTTACCATTGATTACCAAAAAGGGAATGAGGCTCAAGCACTGATGTTTCTCAGTTGGTTAGCGTCTCGCTTAGAATGGGTTCCCAAGTCTGATCTCAAAGAGGGTGGGGATTACGACCTGCGGCGTGTTAAATTTATCAGACCCAACCAGCAACCTGTAGAAGCAGAATTGGCAGCTATCCCGGTAGCTGATGTCGGAGATGTGGCAGGTGATTTGATTAGCCTGCGCTTGGGTTCGACCAACCTGCAAGCTGATTGCTGCACTGTATTGTGTTCACAAACCACTGGTTGTATGCGGATGGAAGCTGGTGGTGGTGCTCAGTCTTGCCGCATTCAGCAGGTATCGCCTTTGTTTGACCAGAAGACAGAGTTTTTGCTCTCTCAGCAATTACAACGCTGGGGTCGGGAGATGCTATACGAAGAAAGTATGGCAGTAACCAAGGAAATTTTGAAGTTGACGGTAACAAGTTGAAGGTTTGACAGAAGCGTTGAAGGTTAACAAGTTGCACGTTCAATGTTGAGATCATAAACTTTAACCTTAAAACCTTAAACCTTCAACTCTTCAATGGCTTTAATCATCGCTGGTGAACGTAGTGGGGTGGGCAAAACAACAGTTACGCTCGCCCTATTGTCGTATTTATCCAAGTGTAACTATAAAATTCAATCCTTTAAAGTCGGTCCGGATTACATTGACCCGATGTTTCATCAGCGGGTTACGGGACGTCCTTGTCGGAATTTAGACCCAGTATTAACCTCTGAAGATTATGTTAAAGATTGCTTTTATCGCCATTGCCAGGGAGTAGATTATGCCCTGATTGAAGGGGTGATGGGGTTATTTGATGGAGCATCAGGAAAAGATGATTTTGCCAGCACAGCTCATGTAGCGCGGCTGTTAGACATACCAGTGTTATTAGTGTTGGATTGCTCTCGGTTATCTCGTTCCGTGGCTGCGATCGCATATGGCTATCAATCCTGGGATCCCAGGATTACCATAGCTGGGGTAGTTTTGAATCGAGTCGGAAGCTCACGCCATTTGGAATTGCTCAAGGATGCTCTCGAACCGTTACACATTCCTGTATTAGGAGAGCTACAGCGTCAGGATAATATAACTATTCCCGATCGGCACTTGGGCTTGATACCTACTGCTGAAATTACTCAACTGGATGCTTTGATTAACCGACTTGCTGATCTAGGACAGAATTGCTTTAATTGGGAGCATCTTGACTCACAGTTGAAGGTTGGCCACCAGCAACCTCTAACCTCTACTAACCAGCAACCTGCTCTAATCCGAATTGCTGTAGCATGCGATCGCGCTTTTAGTTTCTATTACCAAGACAATCTCGATAGTTTGGAACAGCTAGGAGCAGAGTTAGTGTATTGGAGTCCCCTCACCGATACCACTTTACCTCCTGATATACAAGGGATGTACTTTGGTGGTGGTTTTCCAGAAGTTTTTGCTGAGCAACTCGCCGAAAATACTAGTGCGCGAGAGTCAGTGCGAACAGCTATAGAGTCAGGGATGCCCACTTATGCTGAGTGTGGCGGATTGATGTATTTGGGGGAGCAGATTACAGATTTTGACGGGAAATCTTGGTCAATGGTAGGGGTATTACCCACGGTTACGGTGATGGGAAAATCCCTTACTTTAGGATATCGACAGGCAACTGCTTTGGTCGATGGACCCTTGTTACCTGTCGGAGCAACGGTTTGGGGACATGAATTTCATCGCTCCCACTTGACAGTCATGCCCTCCAATCCCTTGTTTGAGTTACGGGGATATAACCAGAGAAAGGTTGGAGTTGAAGGTTGGCAAGTCTATCAGCTCCATGCTTCCTATGTTCATCTCCATTGGGGTAGTTGTCTTGAGGTTCCCCTGGGATTTTTGGAACGCTGTCAGCAATTCACTTTTGAGGGAGTGACAAGTTAGTTTAGGACTACACAGGCAATCAGTCTAGTTTCTTCTTTAAAAGTTTCTCAAATCAACATTTGCCTCTTGCCTCTTGCCTTTTGCCTCTTGCCTCTTGCCTCTTGCCTTATTTAACTACTTTTTTATGAGCTATTCCACTAGTACAAAAAAATAATAACGGAAGTGACAACAATGAATTGAAGTACCGAAACCATCAAATATTATCCCTGTTCCCTGTTCCCCGTTCCCTGTTCCCTTGAAACCAAAATACTATTTCCTAAACTATTCTTCCCTTGCTATATTTTCACGCAACGCAATAATATTCAGTCTTCCTTGTAAATCTTCCCTAGAATTTATCGGAATTAACTGCCCTAGGTAAGGCTGATATTGATATAGTTGATAGCCTCTGTCTCTGAGAAAATCAGCAACAGCTAGGTTACTACCCCGACTCCCTGCAATATTTTCGTACAGTATCGTTGGGCTAAATTCCGTTAAAATCCTGTTGCTACCTGCTAAAACTTGCAGTTCGTGACCTTCTGCATCAATTTTCAACAAATCAACCTTGCTAATAGCTTCTTGCTCAATCAAACTATCCAGAGTAAAGCAGGAAACCTCCTCAAAATTACCTGCTTTGACAGTTGCTTCTTCATCAGTAGAAACAATTTCATTAAGTTCGCTAGCACCATAAAGAGCCAGTTGAGCAGTACCATTGCGATCGCTAGCTGCACCTGCACACACTTTCACCCAGTCTAACTGATTAATAGTACAGGTTTCTCGTAAACAACTAACACAACCAGAAAACGGTTCAACCGCTAGCACACACCCTTCTGGTCCTACTCGTAAAGCAGCACTGAAGGTGTAGACTCCCGCATTAGCACCAACATCAATAACAGTCATTCCAGGTTGGAGCCAGTTGCGCCAAAACTCCATTTCTTTTTCAAACCAGTCTCCTTGAGCAATTAATACACTTGTCACCAAACTCCGTAGACTTGGCTCAACCGCTAATAGTAACTGCTCTTCAAAGGTCACATAAGTAAATGGACTTTCAAGCTCTAATTCAGTCCATTTAAACCCGATTAAATCCGAATCTTCGTCCCTAATATCGCCAGCCATAGCTAGCCCCATATCTCCCCAATACTTAGCTAAGTCTCTCTGTCCTAAATCTCGATAAGCGAGGTATAGTGATTGTATAATCCTAGACGAATAGGGAGCCAAATTTTTAGCCTGGTGTAAATTCAATAATCCTTCCCATTGACTATTGACCAGGCTAGCAATTCCCAACTTTAAATGAATAGACGGGGAATCGGAGAATAGTTGAACAGCAAGATGGAGAAACCGCAATCCCGTAGCATTATAAAATACCAATTGTGAGCGACATAAAACCTCACTTAACAAAAAAATTGATTGAGCGTAGCCATCCTCAGCATCTAGAATGTGAGCCAATTGCTCATATCGATTACCTGTAAAGCTATTTCCAGAAGGTAGATAAACTAGTCCTAGAGGTATGGATTGCTCATTAATATCAGCGGGATGTAAGATATTAATTAAGGTTGGAAATGCTGTTTGTATCCCCTGCTCCATTTCTCCAGTCATGGCGAAAACTAGAGCTAAATGAGCAGCACACAGGGGATGACCAGACAACTCAATTCCCTGATTCAAAGCATCAAAAGCCATCTCAACATACATCGCACGTAGAGATGAATTGTCACATTGCTCAGCTTCAATTAATGCTACTACAGCACAGTTGTTCAATTCTATAGCAGAAGTCGGATTATCCCAAGACGTACCTTCAATACTGGTCTCTACAGTAGATAAAGTCTCTGAATCCAGATTCAGACCAGCACTTTCGAGATATTTCCAATAGGAATCAGCATAATTGACAGACATTTCCGCTTTCTCTTAATCAAAGGTTGGCTGTCCTATTTTTACCTCTAACACACAGTTATGGGCTGATAGGAAAGACGATCAGGATCTGTTTTTGTTCACCAATCCTTTACTATTACTATATGGATTATCCCACAATCTGATCAACAAACCCCCTCAACTTCTATGAATGCGATCGCTTCAACCCTCGAACCAATTGTCGAAAATTCCAATATCTACACCTGGGAAAACCTAGACCCAAGCTGGCAAGAGCGAATCAAACCAGCCATTGCTCCCGACACCCTTCCCAAGAGTATCATTTACCCTAGCACACCCGAGCAACTAGCCCAAGTCATAGGTCTAGCTCATTCCCAACATTATCATCTCCTCCCCTGTGGTAACGGCAGTAAATTAGGCTGGGGAGGTATCGGTAAAGACATTGATGTGGTAGTTAGTACCAAGCACCTAAACCAAATCATTGACCACGCCGTAGGAGACTTGACAGTTACCGTAGAAGCCGGAGTAAAATTAGCTGACTTACAAGCAATTTTATCAAAAACCGGTCAATTTCTAGCATTAGATCCAGCTAATCCCCAAGAAGCGACCATTGGAGGTATTATTGCTACCGCAGACAGCGGCTCCCTAAGTCAACGCTATGGAGGGGTTCGGGATATGTTGCTCGGCATTTCCTTTGTCCGCAGTGATGGACAAATCGCTAAAGCCGGGGGTCGAGTGGTAAAGAATGTGGCTGGATATGATTTGATGAAGCTGTTTACTGGCTCCTATGGCACCCTCGGAATTATCACTCAGGCAACCTTTCGGCTATATCCAATACCACAAGCAGCAGAAACTATTGTGTTGACAGGTGAAATGGATGGAATTGCCTCAGCTGTAAAAACAGTATTAGCCTCAGCCTTGACTCCCACAGCACTAGATTTATTATCCCCTAAGTTAGTCACAGAATTAGGGATTGGTCAGGAGATGGGATTGATGGTAAGGTTCCAAAGTGTAGCAGACAGTGTCAAGGAGCAATGTGCTCGAATACAGTCAGTTGCAGAACAGTTAGGGTTACGGAATAGTTTTTATAGTAACGGTGATGACACCAGTCTATGGGAATCATTGGCAAACTCAATTGGGAAATCGGGACACCCCTCAACAATTGTCTGCAAAATAGGAGTATTACCAACTGCTGCGGCTAAGACATTGAACACCTTGGAAAGCTTAGGAGGATTGGGATTGATTCATGTTAGAAGTGGCTTAGGTAAAGTGTGGTTTGAATCCCAAGCAGTTAGTTCAGAAATGATTAAAACTATGCGCAACTATTGTCAAACTGAACAAGGATTTATGACAGTATTAGAAGCTCCCATAACCTTGAAGCAGGAGTTAGATGTTTGGGGATATCAAGGTAATGGATTAGAGGTAATGCGTGGAATTAAACAAAAGTTTGACCCAGAAAATGTTTTAAGTCCTGGTCGATTTATTGGAGGAATTTGATTTATGGGTTTTAGGGAGTCGGGAGTCGGGAGTCGGGAGTCGGAAGTCGGGAGTCGGGAGTCAGGAGTCGGGAGTCGGGAGTCGGGGTAAAAAACTTGAAAGTATCTTATAACTATCATAAACGCTATATCAATCATAAATGATAAATTCCCAATCACCATTCACCAGTAAACCTTAAACCTTCAACCTTCAACCTTCAACATTACAACCTTAAACCTTCCAACCTTAAACCTTCAACATTACAACCTTAAACCTTAAACCTTCCAACCTTAAACCTTCAACATTACAACCTTAAACCTTTAAAAATGACCAATATCCAACAACTAACCACGAATAAGCAAAATGGTTTTGATGCTGAAAAACCGCCCAAGCAGGAATTGATTGATTCCTGCGTTCATTGTGGCTTTTGTCTTTCTACCTGTCCAAGTTACCGGGTGCTTGGCAAAGAGATGGATTCCCCTCGGGGTCGGATCTATTTAATGAATGCAATTAGTCAAGGGCAAGCTCCCCTGGCCGAGGGGAGCACACAACATTTTGATTCTTGTTTGGGATGTTTGGCTTGTGTGACAACTTGTCCGTCTGGGGTTGAGTACGATAAGCTAATCTCCGCCACTCGTCATCAAGTTCAGCGAAATCAGCCTCGTAGTTTTCCAGATTCCCTGTTTAGACAGCTAATTTTTAGCTTGTTTCCCTATCCGGGGCGATTGCGTTCATTATTGTTTCCTTTATATCTCTACCAGACCTTGGGCGTGCAGAAATTAGTGCGCTCTACGAATTGGCTCAAACTGCTATCTCCTCGGTTAGCAGCCATGGAGTCAATGCTGCCAAAAGTTACTCTAGAGTCGTTTCGGGATAATTTGCCCGATGTTATTCCCGCTGTGGGTAAGAAGCGTTACCGGGTAGGGGTAATACTTGGCTGTGTGCAACGGTTGTTTTTCTCCCCAGTGAATGAAGCAACAGTCAGGGTGTTGACCGCCAATGGCTGTGAAGTGGTGATTCCCAAAACTCAGGGCTGTTGTGCCGCTTTGCCAGAACACCAAGGAGAAACCAAGCAAGCTCAAGCCTTAGCACGACAGATGATTGATAGTTTTGAGGGGACAGAAGTTGATGCCATCATTATTAATGCTGCTGGCTGCGGTCATACCTTGAAGGAGTATGGTCACATCCTGGAAGATGACCCCGAGTATGCCCAAAAAGCTCAGGAATTTGCGGGTAAGGTAAAGGATGCCCAAGAGTTTCTAGTTAGTGTGGGACTAACTGCAACCCTTTCACCCCTTAGGGATGAGCCATTAACTATTGTCTATCAGGATGCTTGTCACCTATTACATGGACAGAAGATTAGTGTACAACCGAGACAGTTATTGCGACAAATTCCAGGAGTGACTTTACGGGAACCGATGGATGCCGCCTTGTGTTGCGGTAGTGCTGGAGTTTACAACATGCTGCAACCGGAAGTAGCGGATGAGCTGGGACAGCAGAAGGTGAATAATTTATTGAATACTGGCGCAGAGTTGATTGCTTCCCCGAATCCAGGCTGTTCATTGCAGATCAAAAAGCATTTGCAGCTGCAAGGAAAAGACATTACCTTAATGCATCCGATGGAGTTATTGGATTATTCGATGCGAGGATTAAGAATTAAGCTTTAGGCGCACAAGAACAACCTTCAACAATTAACTAACTAACACAAGACCTAAGTATCCAACCAATCACCAACCCCAATCCCCCAAACCGCACTCCATGCCAAAACGGTTCCCGTAGACTATGCCAAGAAAACAACTGACTCTCTAAATTGAGCTCCAAGACTTCCAGTTGTTCCTGGATTTGCCTTAACTCAGCCTTTAGGGCTTGTCGATTAGTTTTAGTATTAGTAGTTTTAGTCTTATTACTATTAGTCTGATTACTTTTAGTCTTGCGCAAGTCTTTCCTAACTTGCTCTCGACGCTCCTGGAGTTGAGCTTGCTGTCGCTGATCCCGCTCAACCTGAGTATAACGTTTCTTGAGAGTATTAAGCGATCGCTCTATTTCTGCCAATTCCTCTTCAAACTCAGCAACATCTTCTTGATCCTCTCTATTTTTTCCTGAATTACGGTAAGATGATTGAAACGATTCTGGAGGCATATAGCAATCGTAAATCCTAAGTTAAAATAGTCTTGAGTTGGTAAGCACTGACACACTCCCCCACTCAGCACTCAAAAAACAATGCCTGAATCCATCCAATTACCCAAAACTGATGCTAAGATCGAACCTAGCACTCTGGAATTGGCTCAAGCTTTAGCAGAGCGTCTGGCGATCAGGCCCAATGATTGGCATCGCCTAAAGTCTAACCGCTCTGCCCGAGCCAGTGAGCAAGCTGCTGCTGCTTTGGTATTTCTGCTCAATGAACATCCAGAAGAAGCCCTTGAACGATTGCGCCAAGCATCTGGATGGCTAGACCGCTCTATTTCCGCTCCACCCTGTCCAACTCATGGGACACGAAACCCTAAGTAACCAAACCCTAAGTAAAATAGGTGCTTAAGACAATAGGGGGCGCTTAGAGGGGTGGTTGACTTGTTTACAAAGTCTAATTTCTGTGCCCTGGTTGTTCCAGAGGACTTGATCGAAGATTTGGTGAAGCAGACTCATTCCTCTACCGCTTTCTGATTCATCGCAGGGTAGGCATACATCGGGACTCTCTTGGTCATCACCATTGGGAAAACCAGATCCTTCATCTGAAATTACCCACCAATATTCACCATTGACTACTGAAAATTGAACCTCTACGGTCTTACTTGGGTCTAAATTATTACCGTGCTTTGCTGCATTGACTAATGCTTCTTGTAATCCCAGCCGGAGTTCCGGTTGCCATTTATTGGGAATTTGTTCAAGAAGCAAATCTAGGATCGGGCAAAGGTAAAGGGTAGAAGCAAAGCTAACCGTTTCCCAACCGCACTCAGCCGGACTCAAAGATGTGGCAATCACTCAAGAAACCCCTAGCTTTTTTTTGGTGGACTTGATCTAATAGGAGGCTAGATCCCTGATTTTGATCGGTTTACCCCTAAGCACGGCTGAATCGTGCTCAGGGCTCACCGGACTAGGAACTCTCGATTTCTTGAGGTTGGCTTCTATATTCAGAAATAAAGATTTCTGGTGGCATAGCTAAACTACAACCTCTCCATGGTTAATTATTATGTTGATTATTTCAATAAGTTTATTGTTGCTGCTGTACCTATCAGCTCAATGGCAAATCAGCTCAATGGCAAAAATGCCTAAATAGCCCTATGCTAATTTAGCGTTACTCATATTCTGTAACCTTGTTTATTTCTGATTCCCTACGTCTATAGTATCAGAAAATTTTCGCCCAGACCAGACCCTTCTGGGTATTTTCCTCATGAAATACCAGTCAAATAGGTAAATAATTGATGTAGATAATTGAGTCTATATATAAAGACTATACATAAACAAACTATTTCTACGCCCATGCAACCGTTGGGTAGGCTACCAATTGTCCATCACCAATCAGCCATTAGCCTTAGGTGTTGGACAATTGGGCAACGCGGATATCAGTGCTCAAGAAAAGCAGCACATTCAACATGGGAGGTTTGAGGAAAGAAGTCAGCAGGTTGGATGTGGGTTAACTGGTAGTAACCGTTGAGGCAAAGGAGTTTGAGGTCTCGTGCTAGGGTAGCTGGCTTACAGCTAATATAAACGATCCGTTTTGGTGCCACTTGCCTAAGCATGTCAATCACAGCCGGAGAACATCCCTTACGGGGTGGGTCAAGTATTACAATATCTGGCGCTATAGTCAACTGGGAGAGTAACTGCTCCACTGATCCCGCCTGAAATTTTACATTAGTGATCCCATTAATCAAGGCATTCTGCTCAGCTTGCTCTACCGATGCGGCTTGCACTTCCATACCGATAGCTTGGCGTACCTGTTGAGCAAGGGGTAGAGTAAACGTCCCAATGCCACAGTAAGCATCAACTACACATTCATCCCCCTTGAGGGCTAGCTGTTTAATGATTAGGTTTAACAAAACCTCAGCTGCTTGAGTATTAACTTGGAAAAATGTATCTGGTCGCAGCCGCAACTCAAGACCAGCAAAGTTCTCTGTCAAGTATGGCTGACCGGCAACACAATAGGTTTGGGAACCAAAAATGACATTACTGCGGTGGGGGTTATGATTCACACAAACACCAACCAGTTGGGGATAACGATTTAGCCAATTTTGCCCTTGGACATCCAAGTCTTTTAAATTCAGATCTGTTGTGACCAAGGTTAGCAACATCTCGCCAGTGTGTTTCCCAATCTGTAACGAAAGGTGACGCAATCTTCCTTGGTGGCGGCTTTCGTTGTATATCGACCACCCCAATTGCTCCATATCCTGCTTAATTTCCCCTAGCAGGGGATTCAAACGCTGGTCTTGCACGGGGCATTGATTAAGATTAATCAGCTGGTGGCTACCTTTTTGGTAGTAACCCGCTTGAACTGAACCCGTTGCTGAGCGTTTAAGGGGATAGGTAGCTTTGTTTCGATAGCCCAAGGGAGAATCTGCGGTTAAGATTGGTGCTACGGCGGGTTCGCTAAATCCACCAATGCGTTTGAGGGCTTGAATCACCTGATTTTGCTTCGCCAACTGCTGATAGTTCCAGCTCACATGCTGCCATTGACAACCACCACACTTATTCGCCACGATACATCTGGGATGAACACGATTAGGAGATTCCAGCAACAGTTGGTGTAACTTACCAGTGGCATAGTTAGGTTTGACCCGAATCAGGCGCACCAAAGCTTTATCCCCTGTGACAGTATCTGGAACAAAAACCACCCGATTTCCTAGCCGTCCAACGCCATCACCACTATCACTGAGGTCTGTAATCATGACCTCAATCAGTTGACCTTGTTGCCAACACTCAGGGCTGGGCTCATTAGTTATCATCATTGGCATCATATAGCACAGGGAATAGGGAGTAGGGAGTAGGGAGTAGGGAGTAGGGAGTAGAGAGTACAGAGATCGGATTCAGTCGCTCATGGTAGAAATCCCCTCAGGTCGGCGCACCCCTCGCTACCTGTACAGTGCATTATTAAGGTACCTTAGTACTTATAGCCTTTGGTGAGCAGTTTTGCGTAAATCCTGATAGTTTTGTTTTAATACGAGCTACAGATGCCAAGAGGGGGCAACGGATGGTTCGAGGGGATGTAAAGGATGGGGTAAGAGGGGAAAGAGACTATCGATGCAAGCATGCATGGGTTTTGCTCTATTTGTTGATCTTATGCCCAATGCCCTTCCGTTGTGTCACCCAAAGTCGGTAAACTACTAATTAAAAGTTCTGGCAAGAAGTCCCGAGCTAAAATCTGTAATTTAGCTTGGGATGAATCGCCTGAGTAACTCAATAAAAAACTCCATAAACTAATAACATGAGTGTAGTTAGTCAAGTCATTCTCAAAGCCGACGACGAGCTGAGATACCTCAGCTCTGGTGAACTCAGAAGTATCAATGATTTTTTGCAAAGTGGTGAGCAGCGATTGCGCATTGCTGCCACCCTGTCGGAGAATGAAAAAAAGATTGTACAAAAAGCCAGCAGTCAGCTGTGGCAGAAACGCCCTGACTTCATAGCACCAGGAGGCAATGCCTATGGTCAGCGTGAACGGAATCAGTGTTTACGGGACTATGGTTGGTACTTGCGGTTGGTCACCTATGGTGTACTTGCTGGTGATCAGAAACCTATTGAAGACATTGGTATCATCGGGGCAAGAGAAATGTATAATGCCCTAGGTGTGCCAATGGCAGGGATGTCAGAAGCGATAAATTGCTTAAAAGAGGCATCTTTGGGAATCCTAACCGATGAGGATGCTGACCTGACAGGTCCCTACTTCGATTACATTATTCAAGCAATGTCTCCTAAGTCCTAAGGTAAGCTATCAGCTATCAGCTATCAGCTATCAGCTAATGCGCTACGCGCACGCTACTTGAGGTGCTTATGGGCATAGGGCAAGCTACACTGAACAGCTTTTGAATAAAACAGGTAAGCATTCGTTTAATCTCTGTTACGTCAGCTGTCAGCTGACAGCTGACCTACTAACTCATTGGTGATTAGTCATTAGTCATTGGTTATTTACAAATAGCCAATGGTTAATTGTAAGTTGTAAATTTACAATTCAAAATTAGCAATTAGCAATTACCAATTAAAAATTAAGAAAAGACTAATGATTAATGACCTCAAATCCCACGCATTTTAGTCGTGGGATTCTTTAAATTAAATGTGGTTAATTAAAAAACTGCCTTGGCTTCCATTATCAATTCTTCTGTTAAGCCATAGTATTTTTGGCTGGATGATATCTGTTGACTATCAGGAATTGATTACGGTAGAACACACTACATCAGGCTCAGATCTTTCCTTATTTAAGGTATCGGTATGGCTCTGGCTGATCGGAGCAGTTTATATCTTGTTGATGGCTTTGGCTATAACTGCTCCAGTGTATCAGATTAGAAAATTGTACGGGACTTGGATGAAATCTGATGCTAAAGCTTTTGTTTCCGTAATTTTCAGCTCTTTCCTAGGCGTTATCATCCTGCGCTGGATTCATTATTCTAGCCGTATCCTGGTGCTGATTGCTGCTGCTGCCTTAACCAGATTAGATCTTCAAACAGAAGGATACGGTGAATGGCAGGCTTTCTGGATTATCTGTGGGGTTTCTCTAACAGGTTTTAGTGTAGGGTTATTACTAAATCAGTTACTAATAGCAATTATATAGCCATGTTGATAGAAATGAGTGTCGTTTTTTTGGTAATGGGTAATGGGTAATGGGTAATGGCGATATCCGAGTCGTCAACCTTAAACCTTCTAACCTTAAACCTTCTAACCTTAAACCTTAAACCTTCTAACCTTCTAACCTTCTAACCTTAAACCTTCTAACCTTAAACCTTCTAACCTTGGCCTATTGGCCACGCTACGCGAACAACCTTCTAACCTTGGCCTTTGGCCACGCTACGCGAACAACCTTCAAACCTTGGCCTTTGGCCACGCTACGCGAACAACCTTCAAACCTTGGCCTTTGGCCACGCTACGCGAACAACCTTCTAACCTTAAACACTATTAATCTGTCTGGGGCATTTTAATTTTAACTGCTCCTTCTGGTGTGATGATAACTTTACCACCTAGGGCTTCAATTCTACTAATAGCTATTTTGCTAGTGCGAGGGTCAGGGGAGTTATTTAAAACCATTGACCAAGCACTCACTTGAGCTATCTTACTAGTAGGATTTCGACTTATAAAGTCAGCAGTGTTGCGGGAAAGTTCAGCAATGTTTTGACTTTGTTCATCAGGGGATTGACTTGCCCAATCGGCTGATTTTTCAAAGGATTGTTGGGCGGCTTTAGCGTCACCCAAAAATAATAATTCATCAATTCCTTTATAACGCCACACATAATAAGACCGAGCTGGAACTTTAGGGGATAGTGACTGGAGTCCTTTTTCCATTAAGGCGACGGATTTTTCTGGCATTCCTGCATATAATGAGCTACTGCTAGATAGAAATAAATACGCTGTTAAAAATTTCGGGTCTCGGTTTATAATAACGTCAAAGTACTCTGGGCTAAGCTGATAGCTAGTAATTCGGCGAGCGTCTTGATCACCAAAGTATTGAAGGAAATTCATAAATACCCAGTCAGCTAATACATTATCGAAGCCAAATGTAGGTAGTCTCTGAAGTAGATTGAGATACACTTGTGTTGCTTCTACATCTCGCTGAAGGTCTGCGGGTGAAGTGTTTTTAGAGCTTTGTTTGAGGGCATTGAGTTGGGGTTGCTGTAGCTTGCCAACTGCTAATATACAACCTAGGAGAATTATGATTGCTCCTAGGGATTGGGTTAGTCTTTGAGGAAATTGCCAAGGCATCTGTCTAAGATGAAGCATAAAGGCTGAAGTATTAAGTACCTAGGAGACTATCAAAATATTCCCACTTGACTCTCAATTAACTCTGAGGGTAACTCTTCAAGAAACTGAGAAGGGTTAGCTGGTTCCCGATTCCCATAAAAGCGGCGCTCATGAGCATGGGACAAAAACAGTTGTTCCTGAGCGCGAGTAATCCCTACATAACACAAACGCCGTTCTTCCTCCAACGCTACAGGATCTCTAAGACTACGACTGTGAGGAAACAGTCCTTGCTCTAGACCGACTAGAAAGACAATGGGAAATTCTAGCCCTTTAGCAGAGTGAAGGGTCATTAAAGAAACTGCTTTTTTCCCCTCTTCGAGGTTATCCATGTCAGAGGCAAGAGTTGCATTAGCAAGAAACCCTTCTAAGGTGGTTTCTTCGTTTTCTTCTTGAAATTGCTGGACTGCATTAAACAATTCTACAATATTTTCCAATCGATTCTCAGCTTCTTCAGTTCCTTTGTTTCTCAAATCTCCAATATAACCAGACTCCTCCATAATCCCTTTGAGAATCTCTAATGCTGTTCGGTCTTCCAATTGCTCCTGCCATTGAGACATAAGCTGAGAAAATTTCTTGACCGCTTTAGCTGACCTTCCCGCAAATGTATGAACTGAGGTTTCATCACTGATAATTTCCCACAGGGGAACTCCTAATTCTTGGGCAGCTGCGACCAGATTGTTAATGGTAGTTTGTCCAATACCTCGTCGAGGAGTATTGATAATGCGCAATAGACTAACAGTGTCGGATGGGTTTGCGATCGCTCTGAGGTAAGCCAGAGCATCTTTAATTTCTTTACGGTCATAGAACTTTAAGCCACCAACTACAGTATAGAGAATATCCGCTCTGATCAAAACGTCTTCAAAGGCACGGGATTGAGCATTAGTACGATAAAGAATAGCAAAACTGCCACCATCCAGTTCTGGATTTTGTCGTTTTAGCTGGATAATTTTACTGACTACAAACTGAGCTTCTTCCAATTCGTCATCAGCGCTATAAAAATAAATTTTTTCCCCGACACCCCGTGTTGCTCGCAGAACTTTATCAATTCGCTGGGTATTATTTTCGATCAGGTGGTTAGCAGCTTGAAGAATATTTTCCCTAGAGCGATAGTTTTCTTCTAGCTTGACCATAGTGCGAGTATCTTGATCGGGTAAACCGTCACCAAAGTCTTGCTGAAAACCCAGAAGGATGGTGAAGTCTGCCATTCGGAAACTGTAGATAGAGTTATGAGTAAGCAATCCATCGCTAAAGTAGACATGGTGCTTCTCTACCTCTAGGCTATACACCAAGCCATTGTATTCCTGACGCTGAATCCTAATCGGTTTCCAAGCCACTGTTTTGCCACCCTGATAGACGGCTATATCCATCAGTTCTGGTAATAAGTTAATCGCTGCTAGCTCGATAGTACTTTTACCCCGTCCGCCTTGATAGGCAATGTCAGGGCTGTAAATGGGGTAGTTTGGGTCGAGTCCAAAGTCTTGAAGACAGGAAATCCCCCGTTCTGGTAACACATCACCCAGTGCATTAAATAACTGCTCCAGCATCTGACGGGTGTACTCAGTGGCACCATTCATTGGTTCAAACGGGGCAGTGGGAATACCATAGCGAGCGGCAATATAAGAGACTTTGAAGGAAGCTTCTGTCCGATTGTCGGTTACCACGAGAATCCAGGCGGCATCTGCTTTCTCAACCCTGGCTCGATAGCCTAACTGAAATCCACCATCGCTTTTAAATAGCTTGCACCATCCGACTCGGTACCACTGACCTCGGCGGATTAGGTAGACAACATGAGTCTTTTCCTTAGCTTGCTGATTCCACCGGATTGGCCATCGATGGTTTGGTGTGGAGCGAGTAGTTTGGCTATCAACAGTTACCTCAATCAGATGGCCACTAAAAGGACGACTGGCTTTGTTGAAACGATAACCTTCGACTCTACCAACTACTGCGGAAGAATGAGGGTTATAGCTGACTAACCGATGTTGATTTGGGTCTAGTGCTTCGATTGGGACATATCCTTCAGTAGTTAGTACCTGAGTACCTGGTGGCTGACACTGGTCTGCATCCCCTACTACAAAAACTGAGCGATTCTGCCAATCCCACTGACTCTTTTGAGTTTCTCCCTTGGTAGTCAACAAGCGAATCAGTTCATACTGAATCCGATTGGTATCTTGATATTCATCCACTAAAATGTGATAAAATTGCTGATGCCAGTAGCTTAAGACCGACTCATTCTGTTGGAATAGCCTCATGGGCACTAAGATGAGGTCATCAAAGTCCAAAGCATTGTTAGCAGCTAATTGCTCTTGGTAGTGACTATAGACATCAGCAATCACTCGTCCCCGGAAATTCGACTGTTCTAGCTCAAACTGCTGGGGAGAAAAACCACGATTTTTGGCATTGCTGATGGCATAGCGCACAGAACGGGGGTTAAATTTGTGGTCATCAAGATTTAAGGTTTGAGTGACAATGGTTTTAACCAGGGTCTGGGCATCGGATTCGTCAAAGATGGAAAAGTTCCGATTCCACTTCCGTCCCTGCTCATCTTGATATTTATTGATATCAAACCGGAGAATCCGAGCAAATAGACTGTGGAAGGTGCCAATCCACAACGGTTTGGTGATTGTTCTGTAAACACGCGATCGCAACTGGGTTTGTTGGTCTTCTGGCAGAAGCTCCAACCGTTGACCATACTTCTGTTCCGCCAGCTGCTGAGCAAATATTTGCTCAATCCGCCCTTTCATTTCCCGTGCGGCTTTGTTAGTGAACGTCACCGCTAAGATATTTTCTGGTGAGACCTTGTGTTTGAGAATTAGATTAGCAATGCGATAGGTCAAGGCTCTGGTTTTGCCAGACCCAGCACCAGCAACGACTAACAAGGGACCGCAGAAATGTTCAACAGCTTGAAGTTGGGAAGGGTTGAGGTGGCTCAGGAAATCAGGGGTTGTACTCATAGGGGCGGATAAAATGCGATCGCAGATCTATCTAGATCTATTTATCTTATAGCTGAGGCTATTCTAATGTTTAGTTTTTCGAGTGTGATTCTAAATATCCGATGATCTAGCAGCGCTCAATGGTCCATAAACACTTTCCCTACTCCCTACTCCCTACTCCCTACTCCCTACTCCCTACTCCCTACTCCCTATTCCCTACTCCCTACTCCCTACTCCCTACTCCCTACTCCCTACTCCCTACTCCCTACTCCCGATTCCCGATTCTTGACTGATGGTTTACACACGCCCCCTCGCTCGCTTAATTGAAGAGCTACAACGCCTGCCTGGAGTTGGTCCAAAGACTGCTCAACGACTAGCCCTTCATATCCTCAAGCGTCCAGCACCAGAAGTCAAAGCCCTAGCGCAAGCGTTGGTGGAAGCCAAACAACAAGTTGGTTTTTGTAGAGTATGCTTTCACTTGTCTGCTGAACCGGTCTGCCAAATTTGCCGCAATTCCAACCGGGACCAGAAGACTATCTGTGTAGTTGCCGACTCAAGGGATGTGATTGCCATCGAAAAAACCCGCGAGTACCGAGGCCAATACCACGTTCTGGGAGGAGTGATCTCCCCTATGGATGGCATTGGTCCAGAACAACTCCATATCCAGCAACTTGTACAACGAGTCAGCCAGAAAACGATTCAAGAAGTCATTTTAGCCATCAATCCCAGTGTAGAAGGGGAGACAACCACACTATATATAGGTCAACTGATCAGGCCGTTTACTAAAGTGACCCGGATTGCCTTTGGTTTACCCATGGGGGGAGACCTAGAATATGCAGATGAAGTCACCCTAGCTAGAGCCTTAGAAGGACGCCGTGAGTTGGAGTGACATACTCCCACACTGGCCTATCGGTTCAGTGTGGGCTTCTTACCAACTCCACCTACTGGTTCGGATACTCGGTAAGCTTTATTAACGATACGGGATGCCCCTCCGCACCGGAACAATACAACTCGTTCTATTTTTTTAGGCACGCAGGTGGCGGTTAGCTCTTAATTTGTCTTCCCTGCTATGTTCATTATAGACGATCTCAAAATATTAAAGACCCTGTCCGCGATTCATCTGACACTCATGGAGTAGCATTGAGATGTGAGGCATAAGAGCGGATGAAGCTAAGAATTAGTAAAGGATGAAGTATCAAGTCATACTTGATACTTCATCCTTCCATAAACTACTTCAACTTTTGCTTAATAAACGTCACCAGCTGACCTAACTGTTTCTTCAAGGCATCAATTTCCTTCTGCATTTTGGCAACCTTTGCCTTCAACTGTGCAATTTCTTGAGCTGATGCGACGGAGGACTGATCGGTAGCTGCACTAACTGTTGGTGGTGCAGTTGCTGGTCGCTTCTTAGCCTTTTGCATAGATTCTTTGATAGCGTCCGTCAGCTGCTTTTTATTAAAAGGCTTTTCAATAAAGGAAAAATACTTAAAAGGTTCTTTAATTTTAGCAGTTACCTCTTCTTTTCTTCCTGACATTAATACTAGAGGAATTTTTTGTAATTTAGGCTCACTTTGAAGTTTCTCAAAAATCTCAAATCCACTCATTTTTGGCAGGATAAAATCTAACATTATAAAGTTAGGGTCTTCCTGGTAAATTAAATTAATTCCCTCCACCCCATCTTTAGCTTCGAGGACTTCAAACCCCGGAGGTAACATCTCTTTGACACGCTTGCGGATTACCGTACTATCATCGATTACCAGGATTTTATGACTTGCCACGACTGACTCCTTTCCAAGGTAGTTTGAGTTAATTTTAAAAAAACAAATGTTGAATGAAGCGACTGTCGCCGACTCCAGAGGCTAATGTGGACACCCTAACTTAGGATCAGGGGAGTGCCAGTTTGCCTAGCGATGATCGACAAGTCACGACCTACCCAACTAAGATAACTCAGCCCTATCAATCTATAGCCATACCCCTATAAAAAGGTGTGGGAGATGTGACAATCTATCCCTACTTAGTGCCATTTTACGGTAAGATTATACACTCGTTCGGGGTGAATGGGTGTTGAGGCTCCCCCAGTCACCCCTAATATCAAGTCTGGTTGAATACCCATAATTAAGGGGCCCGGGCGCGGGAAGTGTGGGAGGGTGGGAAGTGTGGGGAGATGGGGAGATGGGGAGATGGGGGAAATTTTTATTAAGCGATGCAGCGCGGTCTTGGGGGTTTCCCCCATGAGCGACTGCATCAAGACAGGGTAATTATCCCGACATGATATAAGCGATCGCATTCCGATGCAAAGTACTTGGTCTGGTTCAGTTACGATTAACCAGTTCCTATTACGGCCTAATTTCCCCCTACACCTGATCCGCCCACACCCCAACCAGACACTGATTTCTCGGTGTAATCAAAACAACTTAACTGCCAATCTTTTCTTTCCACAACCAACGAGGCAAAGTAACCAGGCACAGGGGTTAGACCAGCGATAGACCAACGGTAAACTGCCTGAGGGTCTTTGTTGATGCTCAGCAAGGCAGTCGGTTCAGCTGGATTTACAGAAACTTCGACCTGTTCCAAGCCAGCTAGTCCTTCACCAATCGCTTTGAGATAGGCTTCCTTACTGGTCCATCCCTGGAAAAATGCCTTGTGCTTTTGCTCCTCAGACACAGAACAAATCACGGCATACTCTTGGGGGGAAAAGAAACGTTGAGCGAGTTGCTCAGCATCTGGCATTGGTCGCAGATATTCTAGGTCAACGCCAATCCGCTGATCCTGGGTAATAGCATACAGAATTAGTCCATGAGAGTGAGAAACATTAAAACGGAGTCTTCTGCCCCCAGAGGTTTCTTTAAGTGCTGGCTTGCCCCGCTTTCCATAACAAAACTCCACTTGGCGTGGGTTCATGCCCAAATAGCGACCTAAGATTTGGCGCAAAAGACCCCGACCTGCTATAAAATGCTTTCTATCCCGCTCAAAGTAAAATCGCCTAGCTCTTTGCTGCTCGTCCTCAGAAAGAGTAGTTGCCAATTTTTGAATCAATAATTCACTCAGCTCCAACTGGGCACGCCAGAGATGGACATCATGGTTAACTAGTTGCAAATCTGTTGGGGGAAGTAGCCACACTGGGGTCATGGTTCAAGAAAAACTTATAAACATTAGTAGTTTCACAGGTATACCCAATAGTCAAATTTCATAAATTTAATGATTTTTACAGATACTTAACAAGTTGGCTTAGTATTAAAGTTAATGTAAAGATGTTAAGCTTCCATGAGCTTTCCCAATAAATTTAAATTCTTGTTCCTTAGTTACTCCAAAGAACCTCAAACCCGTAAAATAGATCAGCTTTGTATAGGGAATAGATAGAGCCTATGAGTTTTATCCCATCTCCATCTAATCAAGAATCAACCTTCCCAGCTACTTCTGACCTGTTTCTGCGCCATCGACTTAAAATTGTAGAGGATTTGTGGGAATCTGTTCTCCTATCTGAATGTGGTCAGGAACTCGTTGATTTACTCAAGCAACTGCGGGAATTGTGTTCTCCAGAAGGACAAGCCACTGAAGATCCTAAATCTTCAGTAGCTGATTTAATCCAACAGCTTGACCTTAATGAGGCGATCCGGGCATCACGAGCCTTTGCTCTATACTTTCAGCTGATCAATATTGTTGAACAACATTATGAACAGCGAAATCAACAACTCTCAAGACGCCGTTCCTACCGAAGAAGCACTGAACCCGAGTTAACCCCCTTCAGCCAAGGCATTTTAACAAAAAATGGTAATTCGTCTTGCTCAACTGTTGTAACAGTTGAGCAAGAGGTGGACCTAGGCAATGATGTTACTCAACCAGGGGGTGCCGTTACCAATGTTATCGAAAAGAGCCAGCAAGAAAACCAAGGATCTGAAAGAAAATTAGGGCTACTAGATTGGTTATTTCCCCACTTGCATAAGCAAAATGTGCCACCAGGTCAAATTCAGCGGCTGATTGATAATCTTGATATTCGTTTAGTTTTCACAGCTCACCCTACTGAAATTGTCCGTCGTACCATTCGGGGTAAACAGCGACGGATGGCTAAGATTCTCGAACAATTAGACCAAGCAGAGCAAACCTATGGTACCTTGGGAATCACTTCGTCCTGGGAGGTGACTGAATGTAGCCAAAAGCTCATGGAAGAAATTCGCCTCTGGTGGCGCACCGATGAGCTACATCAGTTTAAGCCAGGAGTACTTGATGAAGTAGATTACACTCTTCACTACTTCCAAGAAGTACTGTTTGATACTATACCCCAATTGTATAGTCGCTTCAAGCAAGCCTTAAAGGGTTCATTCCCCTGGCTTAACCCACCAGCTAAGAACTTCTGTCATTTTGGCTCTTGGGTAGGGTCAGACCGGGATGGTAATCCTTTTGTGACTCCCCAAATTACCTGGCAAACTGCCTGCTATCAACGAGATTTGGTGCTGGGTAAATATATAGGTGAGGTTAAGAATCTGACCGAATTATTAAGTCTGTCCTTGCACTGGTGTGATGTGCTACCGGAACTGTTAGACTCTCTAGAACAAGACCGCTCTCAATTGCCAGAGGTTTACGAACAGCTCGCCATTCGCTATCGGCAAGAACCCTATCGACTTAAACTGACCTACGTTAAGCAAAAACTGGAAAACACCCGTGAGCGAAACCAACAGCTTGCCAATGGTATGCCTGTACCAGATGAGATGGCTAATGGTAAAAGCTGGAGTTTTTACCGCTGTGGAGAAGAATTCTTGGCAGAACTAAAGCTGATTGAGAGTAATCTGCTGGAAACCGGGTTGAACTGTCGTGAGTTAGACAATTTAATCTGTCAGGTGGAAATTTATGGCTTTTACCTGGCTCACCTAGATATTCGCCAGGAAAGTTCTCGCCACTCAGAAGCCCTGAGTGAAATTGCTGAGTACCTGCAAGTTTTGCCTAAGCCCTACAACTTGCTATCGGAATCCGAAGCATGCTTGTGGTTAGCCGCTGAGTTGCGAACCCGACGTCCATTAATCCCAACAGAACTACCATTTTCGGAAAAAACCTGCGAGACTATCGAAACCTTCCGGATGGTGCGGCAACTGCAACAAGAGTTTGGTCCCCAAATCTGCCAAACCTACATCATCAGCATGAGTCACACAGCCAGTGATTTGTTGGAAGTCCTCTTGTTGGCGAAGGAAGCTGGTCTGTATGACCCAGCCACTGGTCAAAGTACCATTCGCGTGGTGCCACTGTTTGAAACAGTGGAAGACCTTAAGCGTGCTCCAGCAGTGATGAAATCCCTGTTTGAGCTACCCTTGTATCGTGCTAGTTTGGCTGGTGGATATCAACAGATGCAGGTTAGCTCAAATAACCGTCAACTAAATAACCTACCCTACTCGAACGCCAAAGCTGAACAACCAAATAACCCTGGCCAAAAGGCCACGCTACGGGAACAAGCGTTAACCTCTCCTAACTTACAAGAGGTAATGCTCGGCTACTCTGACAGTAACAAAGATTCTGGCTTCCTCAGTAGCAACTGGGAAATCCACAAAGCTCAGAAAGCCTTAGAGCACGTGGCCCAAGAGTATGGTATTGTTTTACGGATCTTCCATGGTCGTGGTGGTTCAGTGGGTCGTGGTGGCGGTCCATCTTATGAAGCTATCCTGGCGCAACCAGGTCGTAGTATCAATGGCCGAATCAAAATTACCGAACAGGGGGAAGTCCTTGCTTCTAGGTACTCTCTTCCAGGACTAGCGCTCTATCATCTCGAAACAATAGCCACAGCAGTGATGCAAGCTAGCTTACTCAATAATGGCTTTGATGATATCCAGCCCTGGAATGAAATTATGGAGGAATTAGCTCAGACTTCCCGTAGCCATTACCGAGCCCTGATTCACGACCAACCGGATCTGGTAGATTTCTTCCATCAAGTGACACCGATTCAAGAAATTAGCCAGTTGCAAATTAGTTCTCGCCCTGCACGGCGTAAATCAGGGAAGAAGGATTTAAGCAGTCTGCGGGCAATTCCCTGGGTCTTTAGCTGGACTCAAAGCCGCTTCCTGCTACCGAGCTGGTACGGTGTTGGCACTGCCCTACAAAGCTTTGTCGAGCAGGATCCAGAGGAAAATATCAACCTATTGCGCTGTTTCTATTCAAAATGGCCCTTCTTCAAAATGGTTATTTCCAAAGTAGAGATGACCTTAGCCAAGGTGGATTTACAAATTGCTCACCACTATCTCAAGGAACTTTCAAACCCTGAAGACCTGGAACGCTTCGAGCATTTGTTTGAGCAAATTGCTAAGGAATTTAACCTTACATGCAATTTAGTCCTGACGATCACAGGACACCAAACACTGCTAGATGGCGACCCAAATTTACAACGGTCTGTACAGTTGCGTAATGGTACCATCGTTCCCTTAGGATTTTTACAGGTATCTTTGCTCAAACGCCTGCGTCAACATAGCAACCAGGTAACATTGGGTGTGGTTCAATCCCGGTATAGTAAGGGAGAGTTACTACGAGGAGCCTTATTGACGATCAACGGTATTGCTGCTGGCATGCGTAATACTGGCTGACCTGTAAAGAATGGAAAGTGAAGGATGAAGGATGAAGGATGAAAAACGAACCAATGGCGAAGTTATTCACTGTTAGTCTTTTTTTGTCCGGAATCCTTGTAATTGCCAATTTAGCCTAATGATTAAATAGATGTTCAACTCTGTTGATATCCTTGTGGCGCTGTCTGGCTTGCATCCTTTGTTTCCATTTTCTAATCGCGATCGCAGTTTTTTCTGTAGGAGGTGTATACTTCTGACTTTTCCCGGTGTTTTGCTTTGCCTGTCGTTGGTTTTGATTAGCTTGAGGTTGAATAACTAGAAACTCGGCAAGATTCTCTTGAAGTGATTTATTCTCCAAAGCCCTTAGGATCGCTCTTGCGTTTGAATAACGCTCTTTGAGGGAAATAGCCAGCATTCTGTTGAGAATATTAGCAAAGGAATCACTCAATTCCAATGCTTTGCCCCACTTCAGTTCACCAGTTTGGCGCTCGCTCTGAAATGGTAGGGGGGCTTTTCCAGTGAGTAGGTAAAGACAGGTAACCCCTAGGGAATAAATATCACTGCTATACACGGGTCGTAGGCTAAACTGTTCCGGTGGTGCAAATCCTACAGTACCGATGAAATGGGTAGTTGGGTTTTTTACACTGCTATCTGATGCTTGGGCAATTAACTCCTTAACTGCCCCAAAATCAATTAGTACCAACCGACCATCATGAGAAAGAATAATATTCTGAGGTTTGATATCACGATGTATTACCCCATGGTCATGGATGTACTGCAATAACGGTAGTATGTCTCGCAGAAAATCTTTAACGGCTCCTGGGGATAAGCAACCAGAACGCCTCACCAACCGAGCTAGGGTAATGCCTCGAATGTACTCTTGAACCAAGTAGAATTCTCCATCGTCTACGAAATAATCGAGCAGCATGGGGATCTGGGGGTGAGTCCCCAGTTTGTTCAAAATTTTTGCCTCTCTTTCAAACCGCTGACGAGCATTATGTAATGCTTTTGGCTCACTGAATTTGGGGCGAAGTTGCTTGATGACACAAAACGGCTGACCCGGTAAGGATGTATCTTTGGCTAGAAAGGTTACACCGAAACCACCTCGACCAATCATCCGTAACACTTCATAGCGTGCGCGAAATAGCTGCTTTTTGCCACAAAGTTGACCTAACTCGGTATTCTTTAAGACATCACTGTGAAAAGAAGATAGCTTGACTTGCGGGAAATTCATTTATTTTTATATAGAAGGAGTAGCCATCAGCACCGATATGCTTTTAGTTTAGGCGTAAATATACGGGTTTGGCAGAATTATTCAGAGAGAAAAAAAATTTCCTACAGTTAATTAAAAATTAGGTAAAGTTGGTTGATAATACAGGGGTAAACAGAAAACATGACTATGCATCACAAACTAAACGAAGCCTTGGACCAAGGTCGTTGCCTGAAAGTAATTAGTGGCTTAAATACTTTTGATCCCGAGAAAGTTGCTGCTGTAGTCAAAGCAGCTTCACGGGGTGGAGCGACTTTTGTCGATATTGCCGCCTCGCCCGATCTAGTCAGGTTGGCACGAGGGTTAACGGATTTACCAATTTGTGTTTCTGCTGTAGAACCAAAGCAATTTGTTATTGCTATCCAAGCTGGCGCTGATCTGATTGAAATTGGTAACTTTGATAGCTTTTATGCTCAGGGACAGTGGTTTGATGCTTCCGACGTATTGGCACTGACCATTGAAACCCGTAAATTACTACCCAATATAACCCTATCAGTAACTGTCCCCCACATTCTAAAGTTAGATCAGCAAGTAGAACTAGCGGCAGAATTAGTCAAAGCGGGTGCCGATATTATTCAAACTGAAGGGGGTACCAGCAGTAAACCTCGCTCCGCTGGCACCTTGGGTTTAATTGAAAAAGCGGCACCAACCTTGGCAGCTGCCTATGAAATTTCTCGTGCTGTGTCAGTACCAGTGTTGTGTGCTTCCGGGTTATCCAGTGTGACCGTTCCCATGGCCATTGCCGCTGGTGCTGCTGGTGTTGGCGTTGGTTCCGCTATCAATCAGTTAGATAGCGAAGTCGCAATGGTAGCAGCGGTTCGCAGCTTGGTAGAATCCCTCGAAGGTGTCAAGGGTGAAGGGTTGAAGGTTGAAGGTTGTTCGCGTAGCGTGGCCTTTGGCCAAGGTTTGAAGGGTTGAAGGTTGAACGGTTGTTCGCGTAGCGTGGCCTTTGGCCAAGGTTTGAAGGGTTGAAGGTTGAAGGTTGAACGCGCACGGGTGGCCTTTTGGCCAAGGTTGCATGCTTGAAAACTAGTCTTCTAACCTTAAACCTGTTAACCTTCAACCTGTTAACCTTCAACTTGTTAACTTTCAACCTGTTAACCTCCAACCTGTTAACCTTCAACCTGTTAACCTTCAACCTGTTAACCTTCAACCTGTTAACTTTCAACCTGTTAACCTTCAACCTTCAAACTAAACAGTCCTTCAATCCATAAACTACCTGTTGCTGTTCCTCAACGGTAAGTTCTGGGAACATTGGCAGGGACAATACTTCATGGCAGACTTGCTCAGCAACTGGAAACTGACCGATTTGATAGCCTAAGTCTTTGTAGACTGGCTGCAAGTGTAACGGCAGGGGGTAATAGACCATAGAACTAATACCTGCCTGCTTTAATTTTTGGCGTACCTCGTCCCGATAGTTGCTATTGCTGCTATCTTGAGTGAGGCGAATGGTGTACTGGTTCCAGACGGAATGTCCCCCAGGGGTTTCCCGAGGCCGGATGATCTCAGGTAATGGCTCCAATAACTGGTGATACCGGGTTGCTACCTGACGACGGGCATTGTTCCAGCCATCGAGATAGGGTAGCTTTACGTTAAGAATAGCGGCTTGTAGGGCATCTAAACGACTGTTGATACCATTGACTTGATGGTAATAGCCCGAGCATCTGCCGTGGTCTCTTAGCATCCGTATTGAGGCCGCAACAGTTTTGTCATTAGTAGTTACCGCACCACCATCGCCACAGGTTCCCAGATTCTTGCTGGGATAGAAGCTAAAGCAACCAATATGTCCAATACTGCCAACCTTTTTTCCTACCCATTCAGCACCAGTCCCTTGGGCGCAGTCTTCAATGACTGCAAGACAATGAGTCTTGGCGATATCCATCACAGCAGTCATATCCACTGGCTGTCCGAACAGGTGAACTGGTATGATTGCTCTAGTATTATGGGTAATCGCTTTCTCAATCTGATTGACATCGATATTAAAGGTTTCGGCATTGATATCGACAAAGACTGGGGTAGCACCAACTTCAGCAATTACTTCAGCGGTAGCGATAAAGGTGAAGGGTGTGGTAATTACCTCATCACCAGGTCCGATATCTAAAGCTCGCAGGGCGAGATAGAGAGCGTCTGTACCAGAGTTACATGCAATGCATTCCAGGGTACCGGTGTAAGCCGCAAACTGTTGCTCAAAGTGTTCTACAACTGGACCACCAATATAACGTCCAGAGGAAAGAACGTCACCGACAGCAGCACTGACTTGTTCTCCAATAACTTGGTACTGCCGTTTTAAGTCAAGAGGGGGTATAGTATTCACTTGTTCCTCACACCTTAAGTTGTTTTCAATTAAAACAGAATTTTTTGCAAAAAGGGTTCAAATTTTACCTGCAGCTTACTTTTCACTCCTGGCCTTGAAGGTTTGTTCGCGTAGCGTGGCCAAAGGCCAAGGTTGAAGGTTGAATGGTTGAAGGTTGAATGGTTGAAGGTTGAAGGTTGAAGGTTGAAGGTTGAAGGTTGAAGGTTGAAGGTTGTTCGCGTAGAGTGGCCTTTTGGCCAAGGTTTGAAGCTGGGATGGTGAGATGGTGGATGCTTCAAAACTAGTCTGATAACTTTCAACCTTCAACCTATTAACCTTAAACCTGTTAACTTTCAACCTGTTAACTTTCAACCTGTTAACTTTCAACCTGTTAACTTTCAACCTGTTAACTTTAAACTCCAATCACAATTAACAGACGATCTGAGACAATAGATTAAAACAAGTTAGCTGTGGTGGCTGGTGGATTCTTTAATTGAACTAGATATTAGCGATTTAGCGTGGGGATTGGGCATGATGGCGATCGCAATTGGTTTATCCAGCTGGCAAAGGCTGGGTTTGGAAGTTCAACTAGCGATCGCAACTGGCCGAACTATCGTGCAACTCATTGTTGTGGGATATGTACTGGCTGTGATTTTTGCCTTAGATCACCCGATCCCTGTTTTAGCTATCTTAATGGTAATGCTGACTATTGGTACCATTACTGCCCGCAATCGGATTAGTAACCACAAGATCCCGAGACTTTTACCAATAGTTTTCAGTTCCCTGTTCTTCAGTACAGCATTGACCTTAATCTATACAAATCTATTGATGATTCAACCAGAACCTTGGTATGCACCCCAGTACCTGATTCCCTTAGGAGGTATTGTGCTGGGCAATGCCATGAATGGGGCTGCGATCGCAGGGGAACGCCTAGTTAGCACCATTAGCAAGAGCACTCTGGAAATCGAAACCCATTTAAGTTTAGGTGCAACGGGACAACAAGCAGTAGCCGGTTACCGTAAGGATGCGATTCGGGCTGGGTTGATTCCTACTCTTAACTCCATGATGGTAGTGGGACTGGTGACTTTACCTGGAATCATCACAGGTCAATTGTTAAGTGGTATTGATCCCTTGAATGCTGCTTCCTATCAGATATTAATTATGTTTATGCTCGCATTTACTAACTTGATCGCAACCTTATTGATAACCTATGGGTTGACACGGCAATTTTTTAATCAGTCTGAGCAGTTAACGATATAGCATTTATCAATTGGGTGAGGTACACAGTCACGGGGTTAATCGCAGTAGGGAGTCGAGGGAATAAAATTGAGTGTACCTCATACCAATCACTCTTGAGGCAATTGAGCAAATTCTTGGGAATAGACTTCAATCACCATATCTGGATCATCACGCTCGGAAAGCGATCGCATAACCTGACCCAACAATACCGGCTTGGATACACCAGTTTCCGGATGGATTATCGTCCGGGCTCGAATCGTTAACTGGTTATTTGCGCCACCGAGGCGTCCATAGGAATAAAAATTACTAGCAGCTTGCCGCAGTGTTGCTTCTACTTCCGACTCTGTAGCAGTAGGGGGCAAAGCAATCACTGTTTGGTTGCCACCATTATCGTAGACTACAGTATATCGGATTGCCCCTGGAATGGTAGTACGGGTAAACGGTACTAAGGATAACGAGAAAAAGCTAGCTGTTAGCACTAGCATAAACCCAGTGACTCCTACCAGACGAAACCGGAGTCCCCATTTGAAGATAAAACCGAGTATAGCAATCAAGCCACAGGCTAAAGTCAGAATACCTGCCCATTGAGTGTAGATCAGAAAATCAGCTGTTGTTGGCATAGTTTAGATAATTGGTAATAGGTAATTTAGCAAAGGGAACAGGGAACAGGGAACAGGGAACAGAAAGTAGGGCATCAAAAATTATCACAATGGATTTAGGATTGCTATTGCTAATCGGTAATGAATAATTGCTAACTGACCACTCAACCAACTAGAGTAGCCTCTAGATTCGGGAGCATCCTATTTTTGGACATAACACTTTTAATAAGCTTTTGAAGACCTATAAAAAAATACCAACAAATTAACTTAGGGTGAGCAAAGTTATATTATCTATAATACTCAAAATAACCAATTTAGTTGAAACCATAATCAACCATTTATCAACTATCATTATAAACTAAAAATAAATAAGATAAGCGATAATTGATACAATAGTAGAACAGCTGGCCGATCGGTTCAATTTTCTATTGTCCATTGTCCATTTTAAAGCACTATATTAGACTACTATGTTAAGAGCCGGAATTGTTGGACTGCCTAATGTAGGCAAATCAACCTTATTTAATGCCCTAGTTGCCAATGCCAAGGCAGATGCTGCTAATTTCCCCTTTTGTACCATTGAGCCGAATGTGGGTGTAGTTGCTGTCCCAGATCAGCGGTTGCAGGTTCTGGCAAAGATTTCTGAATCTCAGAAAATCGTGCCAACTCGGATTGAGTTTGTGGATATTGCTGGTTTAGTCAAGGGAGCCAGTAAAGGGGAAGGCTTGGGTAACCAGTTTCTAGCCAATATCCGAGAAGTCGATGCGATTGTCCATGTGGTGCGCTGCTTTGATGATGATGACATCATCCATGTTTCCGGCTCCGTTGACCCAGCTCGGGATATTGAAGTAATTAATCTAGAATTAGCCTTAGCGGATTTAGGGCAAGTGGAACGCCGGATTGAGCGTACCCGGAAGCAAGCTCGTAGTAACAAAGATGCCAAGATGGAACTTGATGTCTTGGAAACCTTGAGCGCTGGGTTGAATGAAGGCAAATTAGTGCGCCAGATTAGTTTAACAGAAGAAGAAGCTGAGTCAGTCAAGCAATTGGGATTACTGACCAGTAAGCCAGTCATCTATGCCGCTAATGTATCTGAAGATGACTTAGCTACTGGTAATGACTGGGTCGAGCAAGTGCGGCAAATTGCTGCTACCGAAGATGCTCAAGTGGTAGTGGTTTCTGCTCAAGTAGAGTCAGAACTAATTGAGTTACCTGAGGAAGAGCGAGAGGATTTTCTTCAGTCCCTTGGTGTGGAAGAAGGGGGATTAAAATCTTTGATTGGCGCTACCTACGAATTGTTGGGCTTACGTACCTTTCTCACCACTGGTCCCCAGGAAACTCGTGCCTGGACTATTACTGCTGGTATGAAAGCGCCCCAAGCGGCTGGGGTAATTCACACGGATTTTGAGCGAGGCTTTATTCGAGCAGAAACCGTTGCTTATGGGGATTTGGTAGCCGCTGGAGCCATGACGGCTGCTAAGGAAAAAGGGTTGGTTCGCTCAGAAGGTAAAGATTATGTTGTGCAAGAAGGAGATGTGATGCTTTTCCGCTTTAATGTGTAAGTAGTGCTTTAAATTAGTGGTGCTCTAGGGGGTTTACCCATGGATATTGTTAGTTTTTTAATTGCATGTTTGGTTACTGCCGTCAGTTTGTTGATCATTTCCAAACTCCCAACTGGTGTCGAGATTGATAGTTTTGAGAAAGCATTGGTTTCAGCAGTGGTGTTCGGTATTCTCAATGCCCTATTGAAACCAATCCTGATTGTTTTATCTCTTCCTCTGACTATCTTGACTGTTGGGCTTTTTGCTATTGTGGTCAATGGGATTATTTTTGGCTTAGCCGCCGCTTTGGTAACCGGATTTCGACTGCGCTGGGGAGTATGGAGCGCTTTGATTGGCGCAATTGCCCTTGGTTTCGTTAATTCCTTGATCTATAAGCTGCTCGGAACCTTGACTTGATTGTTGGTCACTAAAAGGTAGACAGACAGGTAGACAGACAGCTTATGCGCTACGCGCACGCTACTTGAGGTGCCGTCAGCCGTCAGCCGTCAGCTAATCAACGGTCGATAGTAAACAAGCATCGGGGGTGCTGGTACAACTGCTTGGAAATCCCTGGTCATTTTACTCATCCGACCTGGTGCAGCGATCGCGTCCGGTAGCTGATAGCTGATAGCTGATAGCTGAATGCTTAAACAGACAGGTAAACACAACAGGTAAACACAACAGGGGCAAAGGATAACAAACTCTAGCTCCTTGGCCTGTCGGCACTACACGGATATACAAATACCGAAGATACACCGATAATAAATGACTATCTTATTCGTGCATCTAGGTTAAATCCGTGTAGTTTTTGTTTGTCTTGAAATATCCACGCCCGAGCCCTGCACTCCCTACCTCCCTACTCCCTACTCCCTACTCCCTACTCCCTACGACTTTATACCTCACCCAATTGAGAACTACTATATGAATTCAATCGCACCAGCGGTCTACATCATCGGTGCTGGACCAGGCGCTCCAGACTTGTTAACTGTCAAAGCCTTGAAAATCCTCCAAAAGGCAGATGTTATTATAGTGGCAGATTCTCTAGTGCCCAAACAGATGTTAGAGAGTGTTCGTGCTGATGCCGAAATTATTCGCTCTGGCAACAAAACCCTAGAAGAGATTGTGCCACTGATGATTGAACGGGTGCGATCGCATAAATCTGTGGTCAGGCTACACTCAGGAGATTTGACTCTGTATAGTGCTATCCACGAGCAAATGCAAGCTCTAAAGGAAGCATCTATTCCCTTTGAAGTTATCCCAGGCATCAGCGCCTTTCAAGCAGCAGCGGCACAACTTGGTGTTGAGCTAACTATACCAGGATTAGTACAAACGATTATCCTTACTCGGATCAGTGGTCGTGCTTCTGCTGTGCCCGACTCAGAAGAATTAGCATCCCTAGCTGCCCATCAAGCTAGTCTGTGTCTCTATCTCAGTGCTCGTCATGTAGAAGCGGCTCAAGCCAAACTCCTAAAACACTATTCTGCCGATACACCAGTAGCTGTTTGCTTCCGCATTGGCTGGCCAGATGAAAAAATCTGGCTAGTTGACCTTGACAAAATGGCAGCAACTACTGATGAGCACAATTTAATTCGGACAACCCTTTACTTAATCAGTCCAGCACTAAGGACAGCTTTAAACCCTGATGGCCTTAAAACCCGTTCCCGTCTCTATCATCCTGAACACTCCCACCTCTTTCGTCCTCACCCCTCTATTGTGTAAACTATAACTAAGGTTAGGTTAATTTTTGTGTGGAAGTGTGAAGCAACTTAATTGCCCAAAGTGTACAGGAACATTAGAGCCAGTTACCTGCCATGACATTGAAGTAGACCGTTGTGTCAACTGCAAAGGCATTTGGTTTGATTCCCTAGAGGCCGAAATACTCAAAAAGATTAAAGGTTCTGAGAGTCTAGATATTGGAGACCCGGAAATTGGCTCTGAGCTGAATAAGATCAATGATGATATTTGCTGTCCCCGCTGTGGAGCCAAAATGGTCCGCATGCTTGATATTGATGAGTACAGCATCTGGTACGAAAAATGTTTCCAATGCCACGGGGTTTGGCTAGATGCTGGGGAATTCAGGCAGTATAAGCATAATTTTCAGCCCAGAGGTGTTCTACATCGAGTTAAGCGCATCTTTAGAACCCAAAAGGATATCCCTAATCCTGTCTTTTAAACACCAAAATTTTGTACACTAATTGCCATTGACCGTTCGCGCAGCGATGCAGCGCGGTCTTGGGGGTTTCCCCCATGAGCGACTGCATCAAGACAGCGTCGGGCTTTGCCCAAAAAGTCACGCTACGCGAATGCTAAGAAAATAGGGAGAAAAACTCGTGCTAGACGAACAAGCGAAAAAGACCATGCTGCGCAAAATTCCCCATGGTCTATATATCTGTGGTGTCAGAGATGGTGAAGAAACAATCAACGGCTTCACGGTCAGCTGGGTGATGCAGTCTTCTTTCAAACCGCCACTAATAGTTAACTGTGTTAAACAAGATACTGGCTCCCACGGCATCATTAAGAAAACAGAAGTATTTGCCCTAAGCTTCCTCGATAGTGGGCAAAAAGATATGGCAGCAAAATTTTTTAAACCCCAAAGTCGCGTTGGTAATAAGTTTGCTGATGTAGAATTTTACCTAGGAGAAGTAACTGGTTGTCCGATCATTTCTGACTCCCTCGGTTATGTAGAATGCCAGGTCAGAGGAACTGTGGAAGAAGGCGATCACACCGTCTTTGTTGCTGAAGTCGTTGGTGCTGGCATTCATCGGGAAGGAGATCAGTTGTTACTGGAAAGCACTAGTTGGCAGTATGGCGGTTAGAGATTAGACTTCTTACAGAAGTTGGGAACAGCGGATCTGGGAACAGGGAACAGTGAGCAAGAATTGACCTAAAGCGATGCAGCGAGGTAGCGCGGTCTTGGGGAGGCAGCGCGGTCTTGGGGGTTTGTTTCCACGGGGCTTACAGCTCTATTCCCTATTCCCTGTTCCCTGTTCCCTGTTCCCTAAAAATCCAGAATATGTACTCAAGAAAGTCGCAAACCACTATATCAAAACTATGCCGCTAATTAAAGTTCAAACTTCCATTGATGCTCCAGAATCAGCAGCGGTTGAAGGGTTGCTGAAAAGCCTGTCCGGAAAACTAGCCGAGCATGTGGGGAAACCAGAAGCTTATGTGATGACAGCGTTTGAGCCTGGTGTTGCTATGACGTTTGCTGGTAGCTTTGACCCAGTTTGCTATGTGGAAATTAAAAATATTGGCACCATGAAGCCTACTCAAACTAAGGCCATGAGTCAGGATTTTTGCAAGACGATTAATGAGACGTTGGGTGTAGCACTTAACCGAATTTATATTGAATTTGCTGATGCCCAGAGACATATGTGGGGGTGGAATGGGTCAACGTTTGGTTAGACCTTAGACCTGGCTCAGCTCACCTTAAAGTCGGAAATCGTCTCAATCCATACCCGTGCTCCACAATTTAGGGGATTATCAGGGCGATACATCACCCGACAAGGGCCATTGACTTCTACGGTATGACCGTAAGTGTTATTAGAGCCTCGTTTGACCGTAATCACCGGATTCCGTTCGCCGGTGTTGTGATTTTGGCGAATCACTTTCTGGTTCACGTGGATCACAGCTTTAGTGTAATTTGTACGCTTTGACCAATTCCGCTTTGGTCCACGAGTGCCAGGGGTAACCACAGGCATGCCATCAAATAAGGGAATCACCCAAGTTCTACCGACTTTATAAGCTCCTTTCACTCTGCCCTTGCTCAACAGGAAACGGACGCGAGTGGCAGAGATACCTAGTAATTCAGCGGCTTGTGCGGTAGAAATCATCATGGCGAAAAACCATTGTGTTTACGATATTGTTTATAGTAACACGATTTTCTAAAATATGCAAGTATTGGGGTGTAAAGGTGGAAAGGGTGGTTGCTAAAAAAAACTATTGCATTGTCACAAGGGGTTGTGAGAGTGGTAAAAGTGGTAAAAGTGGTAGGTATGGAGAGTGGGGTAAAAAACTATTGCATTGTCACAAGGTGTTGTGAGGGTGGTAATAGTGGTGAGAGTGGGAGGTGTGGGGAGTGAAGTGAAAAACTGTTGCACTATCGCTAGGGTTGATTTAGTCAGAGCGGGTCCTTGGGTGGTGCGTTACGGGGCGGGCTGTCCCAGGCGCGAAGAGGAGAACATGAAGGCAAGCCCGCCCCTAACACACCCTACTGGGGTGGCACAGCTAATTTGGTGCAACGCCGCGTAGGTTGGGTTGAAGAATGAAACCCAACACCAGTAACGCTTTGTTGGGTTTCCCTACCGCTCAACCCAACAAACATTTTTAGGTGTGCCACGACAGTAGGGTGCGTGATAAGACGGGATCGCCCTCATTTTCCACCTCTTCGTGCCCGGTTGGAACAGCCCGTCCCGTAACGCACCACCGGCTCAAACAGCTGTTGTGTTCGTTGCCATAACAATGACCAAAATTACAGCACTTGAAAGCAGACGTCAGGAGATACAAGTTGAACTTGACAGCTTAAAAACTCAAGAAGATCGCAATGTCATGGGGCAGTTTTCCACACCAATTGCCCTAGCTAAGGATATTATTACCCATGCTAAAAACCTAATGCCAAAGGGAGTAAAGATTCGTTTTATTGATCCAGCTTTTGGTACTGGTGCCTTCTTGAGTGCCTTAACTAGCACTGTTTCATCAAGTCGTATAGAAGCCGCTACAGGGTTTGAAGTTGATGAGCACTATGGAAAACCAGCCCGGGAATTGTGGTCTAAAACAATTCTTGATTATCAACTAAAAGACTTCACGAAACAAAAGCCACCCGCTGAAGAATGTGATAAGTTTAATTTGATTATTTGTAACCCACCATACGTTCGGCATCATCATATCAATGGCCAAAAAAAACGCCTACAGGCTAAAGCTCTAGAATCTGCCAATATGAAATTGTCTGGCTTAGCAGGTCTTTATTGTTACTTCATGGCGCTTTCACATGGCTGGATGAATGAAAATGCTATTGCCGCTTGGTTGATTCCAAGTGAATTTATGGACGTGAATTATGGTCAGTCAGTCAAAAACTACTTGTTGAATGAAGTAACCTTGTTACAGATTCACCGATTTGACCCAAGTGATGTGCAATTTGATGATGCTCTAGTTTCCTCAGCTGTTGTATGGTTTAAAGGTAAAAAATCCGATAACAACCATAACGTTAAATTCACCTTTGGTGGAACCATCAACAAGCCAGCACAGGGAAAAGACGTTAGTTGGAAAGTATTGACTAGTGAAAAGAAATGGTCACGCTTTCCCTTGTTTGACCAACGTCAAGAAAGCGTTTATCCAAAGTTAAGTGATTTCTTTGCAGTTAAGCGCGGCATTGCCACCGGTGACAATAAGTTTTTTATTCTTTCCCCTGTAGAGATTGAAAGCCTAAACTTACCTATTGAACAATTTCGTCCAATATTACCAAGCCCGCGATACTTAGAGACTACTGAAGTAAAAGCGGATAAGGATGGCAACCCGGAAATTAAAAACCCGCTATTTGTGCTTGATTGTAAATTGCCCCTTGATGAAATAAAGCGCGTCTATCCTGACTTGTATTCTTATCTTAAAGCAGGGATTAACGCTGGTGTTTCCAACCGCTATTTATGCAAAAGCCGTAAAATTTGGTATTCCCAAGAAAGCCGACCTGAAAGCAGATTATATTGTACGTATATTGGACGTTCAGACAAAGAAGGGAAAAAGCCCTTTAGATTTATTCTAAACCAATCAAAAGCAATTGTTACCAATTCATATCTGATTCTCTACCCCAAGCCAGATTTGGAAAAGGCCATAAACCAAAATCCCAACTTGGACAAATTGTTGATAGAAGCGCTTAACCAAATTACTGGGAAAGCTATGGTTGCTGAAGGGAGAGTTTATGGTGGAGCGATGTATAAATTAGAACCGAAGGAACTGGCTAATGTGCCAGCATTTGAGCTGCAGGGGTTGCTATCAAAAGGATATAAGTAAGGGGAGCATCTCAAAGTTTTAAATCTATAATTCAGGGAACAGGAGTTGTGTTTTATGCTTCCATCGGAGTATTTTTGCAAAAGTTAGATGCCCCCTCTCACCCCTTAATGTTCAAAATTTACAAAAACTTTAATTTAAATCCCGAGAATGTGAAGTAATTGTGTTGACATTACAGCAAGTCATCATTTATGATTAGCATAAGATCCAATCAGACTTGACACAATAGTATTTTTACGGATAAGCTTTATATAGCTATCCTCAAAAGCTTTGCATGTCAGATTTTTTGTAGTCTGATTGGATCTAACAATCGACTCATTCTTCTGATTCGCAGCGCTTGGTAATGCTCCTAATCTGGAAATGGTCGATGTAAGAGGTATTCTTAAACTTCTTAAACTAAGCAAGTGAATCACACCACTGAATCGTCGGCTACCCTTCTGGAAGGCTACGTCAAAAAAACCTTAGGTGAGAGGATAACCATTACCGGCTCCTGATTATAGGAACCAGGGAAGTGGAGGAGTGTTTTAGCCTTCAATGGTCGTAGTCATTGCTATGTCTACCACAGTGTATCTGTGTGATTTACTGTGCTTTGCCTCGTTGCCATGTAGGTGGAGTAGTGCCAGATTTTCAGACTAGAAAGACTCAGCCAGACTCAGTTTCGCAGGCCGGTTCTGGCTGCTGTCCTTCTAACATAGAAAATTAACACGGCTCTTAAAGGGCCGCTAAACTAGTATGCTAGCATATCAAAATATCCATGTCAATGTGGAAGTTAGCCAGGTTGTTAGTACATCAACAGGTGCATCAACTCCCGATACACCTGCTGGCGCTCCACTTATCCCCCTGATCCAAGGCGGCACAGCGGTGGCGGCAGTCATTGCCCTAACTGTCTACTCAAAAACAATTATCGAAGCGATAACCAAGTTAATTAAAGAGGCAAAGGAGGATTGACCACTGGATAGCCTAAATTGATCAACTTGAGCTATTTTTTTTAATTTCCTTGAATCCCCAGATAGTTGTTTAGACTATCTGGGAAATGGTTTTGGTTACTGACAATAAGCAATAAGCAATCAGCAATCAGCTTTCAGCAATCAGCTTTCAGCAATCAGCTTTCAGCAATCAGCTTTCAGTTTTCAGTTTTCAGTTTTCAGCTTATGCGCTACGCGCACGCTACGCGAACAGCCATTGGCAGTAAGCCAGGCTAAGAGAGCTTTTGAATAAAATAAGCTGACGGCTGACGGCTGAAAGCTGAAGGCTGACCGCTGACCGCTGACCGCTGACCGCTGAGGTCAAGAAGTCAGGTTTAAGCAGTCCCTTAAAGATCCCACATCACTGGATTATCATCTAAATGGTCTGTAACCAGCCGTCCAATCTGATCAATGTCTTGTAGCTCATCAGCAGACAGCTTAACCTCAACAGCTTGAGCATTGTCAATAGCTTGGGCACTATTTCGGAATCCTGCGATCGCATTAGTTTGTGGCTGAGACATCAACCATGCCAGAGACAACTGAGCCAGGGTACACTGATGACGCTCTGCAATTGGTCGTAGCTGAGCTAATGCTTGCTGTGCTCGTTGATAGTTATCACCGTTGAACAACTTATTTTTGCTGCGATGATCCCCTTCTTCAAACTTGTGCTCTGGATCAAACTTGCCAGTTAATAATCCCTGAGCTAAGGAAGAATAGCCAATAATCGAGATATTGTGCTCTACACAGAAAGGCATAGCATCTTGCTCCACCTGACGCCAAAACAGAGAGTAGGGAGGCTGCAGGCTATCAATTCGTCCGTACTGAGAAGCTTCTGCTAACTGGCTGCGGGAAAAATTGGAGACTCCAATTGCCCGAATTTTGCCTTGCTCTTTCAACGTATTGAGAGCGCTCATGGTTTCCTCAATTGGCACTACCTCACTTCCCAAGGTGCCAGAAGGCCAGTGAATCTGGTAGAGGTCGATATAATCTGTCTTCAGATTTTTCAAGGAACCCTCACAAGCCTCGATCACCTGGTCATATTTAAGATGATTAGCACACACTTTGGTAGCATAAACCAGTTGGTCGCGTACCTCTGCTAGAGCCTGACCAACAATTTGTTCCGAGTGACCCTTCCCGTAAAGTTCTGCAGTATCAACCGTAGTTATCCCCGCCTCAAATCCTGCTCGCAGCCCTTTTATGGTCTCAGCATCTTCAATGCCTACCCACCTAGATTTACCGGCCTGCCAAGTGCCCATGATAATCGGGGTGATTTTTACCTCCGAAGTGCCTAAGGCTTTGGTTTCCATCCTTAACTCCTTTCACTTTTTCGGCCTTACTTAATCATGGAATGATTTTAAGAGTTTTCTGGAATGGGCATCAGGCGTGGAATGGGCATCAGGCGTGGAATGGTCATTAGGCGTAAAATGTGCATTAAATGTTAAATGTGTATTAAACGTGTAATAAACATTAAGTGTGTAATGGTAATTAAGTGTGGAATAAGCATTAAGCGTGGAATATGCATTAAGCGTGGAATGGGCATCTTGCCCGTTACAATTTTCCGGCAGGCAGGATGCACCCCACCAAAACGAGACGATCGCCCATTCATACTCTAATTCAGCAACGTCATAATTCTAAGGGTTTTCTGTATAAAACATTAATTTTAACCGTTTTCTGTGTAAAACATTTTAAAGTGCGGAATCTGGTTTAATATATTCCCGGGTCAAAAAAAATTGAGCAAAAGCATGAACATTGTTTTAATCCTTGTCACCTGTCCTGATAATGCTGTTGCCCATGATCTGTCTAATCAGCTTCTCCAGCGTAGAGAGGCAGCATGTGTGAACATTATTCCCGGGATCTCTTCAGTTTATTGGTGGGAGGGTGAGGTTGAGTCTGATTCTGAAGTGCTGCTAGTAATCAAAACAACTACGGAGCTGATCTCTAAAGCAGAGCAGACTGTAACTAATTATCATCCCTACGATACCCCTGAATTTGTGGTACTAAGTACACAGCATGTCAACGAACAGTATGCAGCTTGGCTGATTAATAATGTCGCTATTGCCTAAAATCCGGTAATTTCTGGCAATAGTTGGGGCGTTGCGTCAGTCTTCGAATGAATAGGAGTAGAGTGTGCATCCTGCCCGCGCGAAAATATATTGAAACTGGCAAGATGCCAGTTCTACACAAGATGCCAGTTCCACCAAGATGCCAGTTCTACACAAGATGCCAGTTCCACCAAGATGCCCATTCCACAAAACTATTAGTCGGGTAAGGTGAGAAATGTTACCATCTCTCCCTCCCCTAAGAACCGGACT
>NZ_MKZS01000001.1:6045290-6061770 GCF_001942495.1 Moorena bouillonii PNG | reverse complement strand
CATCACAATACCTGAATCATTTTACTTCAGTATAGCAGTTTGCAGACACGCCCTAGGGCTAGACAAAATGAGAGAATTGATCTGTCGCCGGATTGCTCTGATCGAACCCAACTTGCTTCAAACCCTAGAGGGGAAAGTAGACGGGCTAGATTTTCCGCCGGTATTTGATAACGGTCAGACTTTGAAGAATCTTTGTCTAATGAGTGGTGGACATGTCCGAAACTTGATGCAATTAATCCAGAAAGCGATTGACTGGACAGATGAACTACCGATTACTGGAAAAGCAGCAAAGCGAGCGATTGAAGAAACACGAGAGACCTATCAGAAGACTGTACAGGAGAGTGAATGGGAAACTTTAGCGCGAGCATGTCATCTCAAGCAGGCATATAATGATGATGCTCACTTAGATTTGTTGTTTAAGCGCTGTCTCTTGGAATACCGCTATTATGATCAAAACGATAACCTACAGATTTGGTGTAACGTTCATCCACTAATCGCAGGGATTCCAAGATTTCAAAATGAACTTGCCAAGGTAAGAGCTTTATGAGTCTTGCTAAGTCATCTAACGATAGTCAACCCTCTAAAGAAGAGATTTACCAAGCCTTTTTGCGATCGCTGAGGCGACGGAGGGGATTTGGGATTGTGTTCATGCAATCTCCTCCAGCGGAGGCTAAGCGGATCATTGGGCGAGTGCATCAGGATTTACCCCAGAAGCAAATAGCCACCTTAACATTAACCGAGCCCATTGATAATCTTTATGATCGTGTTGAAAAGATTCTAGACCGCGATCAATTGAGTATTCTTTTCATTCAAGGTCTCGAAAAATCCTTAGAACCTTATATCAAGCCAGGATATGGCGGAGACGGGGATTACTACAATCTTGATACTGTTCCTACCATCTTGAGCCACTTAAACCAACGGCGAGAACTATTTCGAGATCATTTCCCAACTCTTTGCTTCGTTTTTGTTTTGCCAGCATTTGCTATCAAATACTTTATTCGCCGTGCTCCTGATTTCTATGATTGGAGCGCAGGTGTTTTTGAGTTTTATGTAGACAAGGTAGACGTTACTGCTACAACAGAAATGTTAGTTGCTAACGGAGAGCAACAGATAGATGTTACTAACTATGTTCAGATAGGTGACACTGTCTATACTGACCGTGATCTAAGTGATTTACGACGGTCTCAAGGGGAGCAACTGCTTGAATCTAAACGGTTTGATGAAGCATTGAGTTGTTATCAGGAAGCACTACAACTTTATAGAAAGTTAGGTGACCAAGCCGAAATAGCGAGCACCTTAACAACCATAGGTAATGTGTTTCAGGGTTTGGAGCACTATGATCAAGCACTATCTTCTTATCAAGAAGCTGTAGCTATTTCTGAACAGATAAATAATCAAGTTAGTCAAGCAAGTGCCTTGGGGGTATTAGGTGAAACCTATTTGTCTTTGGGTGATTACCAACAGGCGATTGACTATCTTGAACAAGCTTTCATCATCGTACACAAGATTGGTGATGCTAAGGGCGAAGCATTATTATTAGCTAATTTGGGTAATAGTTATCAATACTTAGGTCAGTATTTACGAGGGATTGACTATTTTCAACAGGCTTTAAGAATCCAAAGGGAAATTGGCGATCGCAAGGGTGAGGCAGCTTCGTTAACTAGCTTGGGTAATGCTTACCGAGCCTTAGCACAATATCAACGAGGGATTGAGTATTTTCAACAGGCTTTAGCAATCCAAGATGGGATTGGTGACTCCTACGGTAAAGTAGATTCTTTAAGTAGTTTGGGGAGACTATTCTATTCCCTTAAGCAGTATGAGCAATCCATAGCTGCTTATGATACGGCAATCAAGATTTACCAAGAATTGGAAATTGATAAACCGGCTTTATTTAGTCAGCTTCTATTTAATCGAGGTAATGCTTTAAAGAGTATAGGGCGGTTAGAGGAATCAATCAAGAGCTACGATCAAGCCTTGGAAATTGAACCAAGCTCAGATGAAGCTCGATCTGAGCGCCAGAATGCTCTAGCTCAGTTGGGACGATTAACGAAACCCTTGCCACTTTTAGCTAGTTTGGTACCAAAAATCGTGTCACCTTTGTTAGGTAGTGCTGCGGCAACAGTGGGGAAGCATATAGCTCAATCCCTTACTAAAAGCGATATCGAAAAACCCATTAAAGCTGGAGCAGAAGCGGTTGAGGAATGGGAAAAACAACTCGATAGTCAACAGCGTTTATTTTTTAAGGCTCCCCCAGATGGCTGGAATGGAGTTAATAGTTTTTTGCGCGAGTATTTTAGTAATTCAGCGGTTTTGGCAGAATTCCAAAAACCGTTAATCAATCAAGGTAAGCCAGACCGGGATATTTTAATCAGGGTATTTCAAAATCAAGCTGAAGCCAATAACATTAAACTAAATCAACAAGCTAGTCTACAGGATTGGATAGAGACCTTTGTTAATGCTTATTTTCAGCAAACTGCTACTTATCTCAAGTATCAGGTTGCTAAACAGGATTATTGTCAACAGTTAGCAAATTGGTTTGATGATGTTAAATTTACTGGCATTGCTGTGGCTGGGCAAGAGGTAGAAAAATCTGAGAAATTAGCCCAGATTTTTGTAATGCCAGATGTAGTGGAAGAGGTTTCAAATCCTAGGGTTTTGGAATTGGATCGGTTAGCAGAGGAAAGTGGGGAAAAACCGGAAAGGGCGCTATTGGAAAAGACAACTGGTAGGAAATTTTTGGCTGATCAGTTATTGACTCAAAATCAGTCGAGACGAGTAGTGATATTGGGTGCGCCAGGTTCGGGAAAAACCACCTTGATGAGTTATTTTGCGGTAATGTTAGCTCAGAGTAAACCTGAGGTTTTGGGGTTAGATGGTGATACCGACTGGCTACCGATTTTAATTAGGATGCGAGATTTGGCCAGACATCCAGATCAAAGCATTATCGACTATGCCCGTGGGTTTGCTGAGAAAAGGATTGCCGTCAACACTTTACCAGTGGGATTTTTTGAGCATTGGTTATGTGATGGTAGAGCCTTGATATTGCTGGATGGTTTGGATGAAGTAGCAGAAGAGGCTAAACGCCATGATGTAGTCAGGCGCATCAATAATTTTTTAGAACAGTTTGACAGAAATCGGGCGATTATTACCTCTCGTCCGGCTGGTTATCGCCCAGACTTTTTCCGCACTGAGGACTTTCCCCACTATCAAATTCAACCCTTTGATGAGCAGAAGATTTCGGCGTTTATTGATAACTGGTATAACAGTCGCTTTCAAGACCAAGCAGAAGCTCAAAGGCGCAAGGAGAGTTTACGAAAGGCTCTGGATGATAATGACCGGATTAAGCTATTGGCACAGAATCCGTTATTGTTGACAATTATTGCGTTAATTCATCGGTATCAAGCAGTATTGCCCAAAGAGCGCCATAAGCTTTATGACAAGGCAGTGGAGACCTTGTTAACGTCTTGGGATGCCAATAAGGAGTTAAGTAGTGATAAGTGGTTGACCTATTTGGGTTTGGATGATTTACGCCGGTTGATGGAATGGTTGGCTTATTGGATTCATACCCAGGGCAATGTTGAAGATAACGACAGTGGCACCCTAATAGACCCAGATGAGTTGATTGATCAGTTGAGTCAGCAGATTAAGACCTTGAAGCACGTGCAGTTGTATCAGGCCAAGGAAGAGGCGAAACGGTTTGTGGAGTTGATTCGGGAGCGCACCGGTTTGTTGAATGAGCAGGGGCAAGATTGTTATGGGTTTGTTCATAAGACCTTTCAGGAATATTTGTGTGCCCAGGAAATTAACTATCAGGCGGATAATGAGGGGGATTTTGAGATTGTTTTGAATCAGATTCGGGAGCATTTGCATAACTCCCACTGGCACGAGGTGTTACTATTGCTAATAGCACAACAAAAACCGAAAAAGGCGGCGAAGGCGATTCGGGCGGTATTGAATAATCAGAGTGACTATGAGCAGTGGTTGCATCGGGATTTGTTGTTTGCTGGTAATTGTTTGGCGGAAGATCCAAAAAATTTGAAGGGTACTGATAGTAGTTTAGTGCAAGAGATTTTAGAGCATTTATTTGAATTGGAGGTGAGTAGTAAAGAGCGGATTGCCGAGAAGATTTACGAGCAGGTTTTTCAGATAATTTGTAGTTTGTATGAAACGGATTTTCAGGCACAGGTATTGGAATTGTTGAAAGAGCGATTGGATCGGATTGATCAGGAACGATTGCTGAAATATCGACATGAGTTAGGGGAAAAGGAACAGGTAATTACAAGATTGCTAGAACAGCTTCAGGATAATTCTGATGTGCGTACTAGCGCAGCTGATGCCTTGGGCAAATTGGGCAACAGTTCATTAACCGTAGTCAACCCCCTAATCGCACTGCTTCAGGATGATAATTATGGTGTGCGTAGTACTGCAGCCGATGCCTTGGGCAAATTGGGCAACAGTTCATTAACCGTAGTCAACCCCCTAATCGCACTGCTTCAGGATGATAATTATGGTGTGCGTAGTACTGCAGCCGATGCCTTGGGCAAATTGGGCAACAGTTCATTAACCGTAGTCAACCCCCTAATCGCACTGCTTCAGGATGATAATTATGGTGTGCGTAGTACTGCAGCCGATGCCTTGGGCAAATTGGGCAACAGTTCATTAACCGTAGTCAACCCCCTAATCGCACTGCTTCAGGATGATAATTATGGTGTGCGTAGTAGCGCAGCCGATGCCTTGGGCAAATTGGGCAACAGTTCATTAACCGTAGTCAACCCCCTAATCGAACTGCTTCAGGATGATGAGTCTTCTGTGCGTAGTAGCGCAGCCGATGTCTTGGGCAAATTGGGCAACAGCTCATTAACCGTAGTCAACCCCCTAATCGCACTGCTTCAGGATGATCAGTCTTCTGTGCGTATTGAGGCAGCCGATGTCTTGGGCAAATTGGGCAACAGCTCATTAACCGTAGTCAACCCCCTAATCGCACTGCTTCAGGATGATCAGTCTTCTGTGCGTATTGAGGCAGCCGATGTCTTGGGCAAATTGGGCAACAGCTCATTAACCGTAGTCAACCCCCTAATCGCACTGCTTCAGGATGATCAGTCTTCTGTGCGTATTGAGGCAGCCGATGTCTTGGGCAAATTGGGCAACAGCTCATTAACCGTAGTCAACCCCCTAATCGCACTGCTTCAGGATGATAATTATCGTGTGCGTATTGAGGCAGCCGATGCCTTGGGCAATTTGGGCAACAACTCATTAACTGTAGTCAACCCCCTAATCGCACTGCTTCAGGATGATAATTATGGTGTGCGTAGTAGCGCAGCCGATGCCTTGGGCAATTTGGGCAACAGCTCATTAACCGTAGTCAAACCCCTAATCGCACTGCTTCAGGATGATGAGTATTATGTGCGTAGGAGGGCAGCCAATGCCTTGGGTAAATTGGGCAAAACATCCAACAATCATGTTCTCCCCAGTGTGATTGAATGGATTGAACAACACCAGGATTCAGACTATGTGGGCAGTGGTATTGATGTGCTGTGGGATTTGGTTGTAGGTAGGGAATAGGGAGTAGGGAGCAGGGAGCAGGGAGCAGGTAGAGAGAGGGTTTTGCGATCGCATCGATTGTAGACAAGACAGGATAAGCTTTTGCGATCGCATGCCATCAAGAGTTCATCAAGACCAACTCCATCCTCAAGGTATTTTGTTACTGTAGACTGAGGAAACTAGTTGTACATCAGCAGTCCATGAGCTACGTCGAAAAAATCAACCATATACTCAAACCGGCTACATCTGGCAATCCTTTAGTAGTCGATCTATTTGCTGGATGTGGTGGTTTATCCCTTGGTTTCGAGGCACAGGGTTTCGAGACTCACGGTTTGGAAATGGACGCTAATTGCTGTGCAACTTATCAAAAAAACTTAAGAGGTAAATGTAGTCAAGTTGTCCTAACTCCAGAAACCGAATTACCTGCTGCACCTGTGTTGATTGGTGGGCCACCCTGTCAACCTTTTAGTGTAGGAGGAAAACAAAAAGGTTTAAAAGACTCACGAGATGGTTTTCCTACGTTTATCAGTGCTGTCAAGAGGCTTCGTCCTGATATTTGGCTATTTGAAAATGTCCGTGGTCTTCTTTATCGTAACAAGTGGTATTTAGATGAAATTATTCAAGCACTTCAGTCCTTAGGTTATGTGATTGAAGTTAAGTTATTAAATGCCGTTAACTTTGGTGTTCCTCAAAACCGTGAGCGTCTGATTGTAATTGGTCATCAAGGAAAATTTGAGTTTCCGCAGTTGCTAGAGAGAAAAATAAGTGCGGGAGAAGCTTTAGGAGAAATGGCATTTCAAGCTCCTCCTGAGTCTAAGTTTCTCACACCTAGTATGGATAAGTATGTGGCCAAATATGAAAAAGCATCATCTTGTAAACGTCCCCGTGACCTACATCTAGATAAACCAGCACGAACGTTAACCTGTAGAAACTTGGCAGGTGCAACGGGTGATATGCACCGGATTAAACTACCATCAGGTAGGCGGAGGCGCTTACTGTTAAGAGAAGCAGCGCGTCTGCAAAGTTTTCCTGATTGGTTTGAATTTGTTGGTACAGAAACTAGTTGCTTTAATCAAGTTGGTAATGCCGTTTCCCCTTTATTCGCCTTCCATATTGCTGGCATGGTTCGTAATTATTTACTCTCAAATCAAAGATTATCTTCTGATGAAATAGCACAGCACAATATTCCCATCCAGCTATCCTTACCGTTATAGCTTTAATGTCTAAATTGCCACAATTTATACCCAAGTCAAAAAAATCCCAAGAACTCAAACAACTTATTAATGAAGCTCTTTACATTATTTCTAAGTTAGGGGTTCCTCTGGAAGGACTTTCTCAAAGACGTTTAGAACGGATAGCCATGGCTTTTTTAGCAGTAGCTAACGTGAAAAGCAGCAGTGATTGGGCAAATGTTAAAGGGTATGATGGTTCTCACTCTCTAAGAACTAGAGAAATCATTAACTATTGGAATTCACACTTTGATGAAAACATTTCTGATAGTTCTTATGACGATATTCGCAGGAAAGACTTAAAACTACTTGTCTTGTCAGGAATTATCATTTCTAGTGCTGGTAATCCTAACGCAGCTCGTAATGATAGCAGACGGTCTTTTGCATTAAGTACTGAATATGCTCCTTTGATTAAAGGTTTTAAAGTGGATAGCTGGGAAACTGATATTGAGGATTTCCTAGCCAACAAAGTAACCCTAAAAGAAAAACTTTCAAGCAAGCGATACCTAACGTTAATACCAATTAGCTTCCCCTCTGGTAGACGTTATGAATTTAGTCCAGGCAAGCACAATCAGTTACAGAAAGCGGTTATCGAAGAGTTTCTACCTCGCTATGGTTATGGAGCAGAGGTACTGTATGTAGGTGATACAGCCAATAAATTCCTACACTTGGAAAAAGAGCGGCTCGAAGAGCTAAATTTTTTTGAACTATCTCACGGTGAATTGCCTGACATAGTAGCTTACTCAAAACAGAAAAACTGGCTCTACTTAATAGAAGCTGTGTATAGTTCTGGTGCAATTTCCCCTGTGCGTCTCTTAGAGCTAAAAAAGCTAACAGAGCACTGTACAGTAGATAGTATTTTTGTTACTGCTTTTCTTGACCGTAATACCTTCCGCCAGTTTGCTCCAGACATTGCTTGGGAAACAGAAGTCTGGATTGCTGATGCACCTGATCATTTAATTCATTTTAATGGTGATAAATTCTTAGGTCCATACTCTGGAATTGATTGACCTTGCACTCAGCACTTTGGAACTCAGCACTGACCTAGTAGACTAGAAACAGGATTGGGTTTTGCGATCGCATTCCAAGGGTTTGGATCCCCCTAAATCCCCCTTAACAAGGGGGACTTTATGCCAAAAAGGGGGACTTTATGCCAAAAAGGGGGACTTTATGCCAAAAAGGGGGACTTTATGCCAAAAAGGGGGACTTTATGCCATGTCATCGAGAAATAGAGCGAGTATTACAATAGTTCCGGTAGCCTCTAATATAATCGTTAACCATATCAATCGCTTCAGGGCGCATGTTGCGTTGACGGGGAAAGTCCTTTAATACCGAAAAAACATTTTGGTAAACCGCACACCAATTCCCAATCCCTGCCCGTAATGACTTTTGTGCCCGAACCAGGCTACGGATGAAAGCAATAGAGAAATCCTCAGGATCTTTCACAACTGCTGCATCTAATAATAATAGAGCATTAGCCTGCTGAACCTGCCCCAGACTCCTGCCCCATCTAGAGCGATTGGCTGCTGCAACAGTATCGCCCAAAGTAGGGTCATCCATCGCTAGTAAATACCCTAGCGCTAGTGCTTCGGCTGCTGTTAACATCTCAAGGGTAATGGCTGATGGCTGCTGACTACGGCTGCGAGCAATATACTCAAGATACTGATTAGCCCTCTGGCTTGGCTCAACAGAAAACCCAAGTTGGTTGATAATCGCTGCTCGCACATCATGGGTAATATCAGGATTGCTTAGGTTTCGGAAAACCTTATCATCAAGTCCATAAACCGAGGCATATGTAATCAGATCAACATCTTTATATGCCTTAGCAAAAGGAGTACTAGTTAAGGGGCTATCCGCCAACGCTACCGGAGCAGCAGTAACTATACAACATACCACAACAGGTGTCAGTAATGGTGTAATTTTCATTATAGCACTTTTGAATTGGATCAGGTATTTGTGTTTTGGGTTTTAGGGAGTAGGGAGTAGGGATTAGGGAGTAGGGATTAGGGAGTAGGGATTAGGATTTTTTGATTTTTTATGGTGGGCCAAAACAGTTTAATTATTGGGATTATTATAAATAATATTACTTTTTATACCTTACTTTAATTACCATTTATCATAACACCAAAAAATATTATGATATCTTGAATTGACTACTGTTCCCTGCTCCCTGCTCCCTGCTCCCTGCTCCCTGCTCCCTTTGCTATACTATTTCTAATTTTTTGATACTTCCAAATTATCAATAGTCAAAGTTCTTTCATCATCCGCTATCTCTGCTCTGTAGTCCATATCGATTTTAGTTGGATAACCTAAAGTAGCGTCGTAGGTAACATCAAGCTTATAGTAATCCTGGTCAATAGCCTTTTGGACAACATCGAAAAGCTTCGAGACGGAATAATAGTTGTCAAAAAATTCACGATTAACTGGTTTGCCGCTATCAGCAGCAACAATAGAAGTCGTTTCACCATTACGGATTTCTACAACAACTGGGTTGGTGACTTCACCAATACAATAGCAAGCTACTTGTAATCTATACCGGTAGTTATCTAGCTTTTGAGTTTCCCAACGTTTCTGATTTTCTTCCAATAGCTGCTCAGAGGAAGGATCACTAGCACAAGCGGAAAGTGGCAGAATCATCACCAGTAATCCTAACCAACAATAGCGATAGAGTCTGGAGTGTAGCGTCATAGTGTTCGAGTCACCAAGTAGAGCGACCAATGATAATTCGGGATGGTTGACGAATCCGCTAGTGATTTTGTTGCCATTCTCGGTAGGGGGGCGGAGGCAAAAACTTACTGACTCTCGTTACCTGACTCTTGATGCGATAGTCAGATCAATTTTTAGTAGTCTTATAGTCTTTCTGGTCTTGTAGGTATTTAACCAGCTGATGTACTTTTGTTGATGGGTTAGCACAATCAATATTAAGCGTCTTTTGTTGCTCCGTCTGTTGTTCCTCCAAATGATATTTCTCCAAACGTTGAGCATTAGCTATTGCTTGATCGAGTCTAGGTTCTAATACACTGTACATATCCCTAGCTTTATCATAATCCTTAATCCCATCCTTTTTGATTTCAGAATTTAGTTCATAAATTACGTCTTTACATTTGTCAAAAGATTTAGCAGTGTATTTGTAATGTAGCAGAAACCAAAACTCAAAACATGGTATTGATGGGATAGCGATAATACCGTAGCTTTTAGCTTGTTCCAGGGCTTTTTTATATTCGGTAGGTTTATCTCCATCAAATACACAGTATATTTTATCATAGGTTACTTCTCTTCCTTTTTGCTTTTGCTGCTTGTTGCGCAAGCGCCACTTATTAGCTGTTTCCACGATCACCAGAGGATCCCCACCCTTACCGGGAACCACTTCTACTGTTGTTGTCTTGAGTTTTAAGGATGTCTTGAAGGATTTAAAGTAGTTGTATTCTGTTTCTTCACCTTCAACTACGATTAGAATATATTGTTTTGCTGGTTCAACATTTGGACTACGTCCGAACTGAGCCTTAGATTTGCCTCGGTTACGAGAATTACGAGCACGCTTCTTGGACATCCTCAACTATCCAGCCCACTAACAAAGGGCATCGCTCCATATCGACCTTTTAGGTAGCCTTTCTGTAGGGATTCATCCTCACGAATTTTAAAATCTAGTAACGAATAGAGCTTAGTGCTATTGTTACTATCTTTCTGCATCAACCATACCTGGTCTTGATTAAATATCTCTCGATCTAGGAAAGTCGTATCGTGGGTAGTAACAATCAATTGAGCATTATTTTGATTAGCTGCTTTGTCATTAAATTCCTTGATTAAATAGGTTGATATATCTGAATTCAAGCTCCGGTCTAGTTCATCAATAATTAAAATTTCTCCATTATCTAAAGCATCTATCCAATATCCTCCCATCTCAAATAATCGTTGGGTCCCATCTGATTCATCCTCTAAGTCAAAGGTTATTGTTTCCTCAGATTCATTCATTTTATATAGTGCAAAAACCTTAAGATAAACTTTGATTGATTCTGAGTCTGATGATTCATTATTACTAGTCATAAGGACATTATTATCAAAAAAATTATTGTTAAGATTATTTTTTTCTTTGATTAAATCATAAATAGATGGAGGTAATTTTGAATAAGCTTCAAATTTTTGAACCGTTTTACTGTCAAGCTCAATAGTTGATATACCGATATCAGCTCCCTTTATCAACTTAACGACTTTGTTCCTAAATTTTTTGTCTTCGTAACATTTTAAAGCAGTAAAATTAGATAGATTTTGGAACCTTGCTGGAATTAACTTTAACTTAGAGCTAAACCAGATAAATATCTTTCCTAACTGAGGATGGTTATTTTGGGCGGCATGAGATAGAAATAAAGAATTTGAGCGAACAAAACCCTTAATACGTTCCTTCTCGCCTTTCAGCCCTCGCCCAAAATACCAATCATACTCCTGTTCTTCTGAACTATAGTTACGCTCAAACCAAGTTTGAGGACGTCCTTTGGGATAAGCGATTAGCCACTCTTCGTACACCCGCTCTTGGTCTAAGGAAAATCCGTATTGATAGCGAATATTATCCTGAATGAAAATAATTTCAAAACAGCTGGGCTTGTTCTGGCAGTCAGCATTTAACCGAAATGGTTCGATATTCCATCTACTGCCAAGCTGCATGCCAGTGGCTGACTCTAGCACAATCTGACGCATGGTCTGGATTGCACGCACCAGATTGCTCTTCCCCGAAGCATTAGGACCGTAGACCACAGCGCTGGTGAGTAGGCGCAGAGACTTAACATTAGGCATCGGGAAACTATTGCTATTCCGCCCAGTTTTTTTATTAGATGCCACCATACTAAAGGTCTGGCGCTCTTTAAATGAGCGATAATTTTCTACGCTGAACTCAACTAGCATTACTAGGGTCTCCCATGGTTACTTAGGGATTATCCATTAATTTTGGTCAATGGTAAACCATGGTAAAGGAATGATTTAGTTGATTATAGGAAGCTAGTTAGTAGAATGCGATTAGCCCGAAGGGCTACGCTACGCGATCGCATCTCTTCCTAGTAATACCAATTAAACCAAATATTGGTATACCTTAATCCCCTATATCACTGCCTTACATTACCAGTTTATCACCTTATGACCTGATTCCCGTATCCTCTGTAGCAAAAATAAATAAAACTATCATTATTGCTAGGCAAATGTATCCATTATTGACTAACATTAATCCAGCTTGTAGGGTGGGCAAAAACTGTTGGATTATTCGGAATACTCTAAATTAGATTACTTTGCCCACCCTACTTTAATTGCTAAAAAGGGAGCTCATCATCCATTGCTATTCTCAGTTTATTCCCTGACTTGCTAGATAATTCAATAACACCCGCTATCAACTTCCAACAAGGGTCACCATCCTTTTGCCAATCACCAGGTCGCCAAGGCATACTAAGACTAACCGTAACCAAACACTGATTTTGCGGTCGATACCCTAACTCTAAATGCCTAACAAATACGGGATCAGTAATCGTAGCAGTCAATTCTTGTCCACAATCTGTTACCAGTGAACCTTCCCATTTTTCTACACCCTCATCTCTGATACCAATAGGTTGAACCAAGAACTCCACAGCTTTCACCAGTTGTAGTGTACATCGTTGCTCTACTGGTAATGACTGCAAGAAACTCTCCGTTACATAGCGCTCATTATTATGGAGAATGTATTTTTCCCGGCTACAAAACTTATTCAGATATCCAGCAGGAACTTGTCCTACTCGTCGCCATTGTCCTGGTAATACCAAAAGATTTTCACACTCAAAGCCAAAGTCTGGTCCAGTTTTAGCTAAAGGAATATCTAAAATATCCAGTAACGTTGGTTCCCTTCCCGCAATCTGACGCATTGGTTTCGGAATCCGACCATCCGGTAAATCAGATACAGGACGAATCCATTGACGTTTAAGGGAATTAATTCCAGCGATACATCTATCGCCATGCTTCCAGGAGTTAGCCAAGCAAATAATCTGAGTCATGCTGCTATCTAATCCCAAGTAAGGTTAGTTTAGACGTAAGCATTCAGCAGTCAGCGGTCAGCGGTCAGCAGTCAGTGGTCAGCGGTCAGTGGTCAGCCGTTGGCCTTTAGCACTTCAAGTAGCGTGCCCGAAGCGCATTAGCTGATAGCACCTTAAGTAGTGTGGCCATAAGCCTTTGGCTGAGAGCTGATAGCTGATAGCTGATCGCTGAGAACTGATCGCTGAGAGCTGATAGCTTACTGATGTTTTTCTATGGTCTTAGCAACGGGGATTTGGGATAAATCATAGGTGAACTATTTTTATAGTTCCCAATTTTTGACTCAGATATTCTGCTACTAAACGGCGATGACAGTGATGGGGAGTAGGTTCACTACACAGCAAACAGCTACCATCTAATAAATCTGGTGATACCGTCTTTTCGATTTCACGATCTGTAATTAATTCTAAGAACTGGTTTTCATAGGTTTCCCAATCACCATTATTTTTTTTATAGGTATTTAGGATATCCTTAGTCGGAGCCAACTCTAGACGATGTATATAGTCAATATTCCCAATTTGCTGCAAAAAGTATTCAAAATCTTTGTTTTTGGTGAAACCAGCTAATTGAGATTTATTATTGAGTCTCGTATCGATAACTCGCCTTACTCCAGCATTAATCAGAAGCTCAAAGAACTCTTGAGCACTCTTTTTAGTAAACCCAATCGTAAATAAATTAATAGTTTTATTCATAGTCAGGGTCTTGATAGCAATCCTAAATCAATTGTGATAATTTTTGTTCCCTACTCCCTACTCCCTATTCCCTATTCCCTATTCCCTATTCCCTACTCCCTACTCCCTACTCCCTACTCCCTTTGCTAGATAAGCAATAGTATCCCCTTGCCTATGATAAACTTCCTTAAGTCTATCCTCCCGAGAGGAATTGTCCCAGTTATCCATAGATGTCGGGTCATCAAATAGGGAAAGTTGCTTCGGTTGTTTGATTTGGGAATCACTTAACCCATGAGAGCTGAGCAGCCTTTCTTCTAAATCCTGATGAGACTCTAAGCTGCCATCATTTAGAATATGATTAATCTCTAACCCCGATTTCACTAAATGTTGGCAGACTAAAATTGTCCGATGGCAAGTGATCGGGTCTTTTTCAGCACACATCAACGCAATTTGGTAAGTTTCAGCTCCTTGAATTACCCGTTTAAGACCCGCTGAAAACAGGTCAGTGGCGGCAATTTTTTCATATAACGCTTTACCACCAACATAACAACTGAGATCAGCCGGTCTTGCTCCCAACTCCTTACCCAGAAACACATAGCGAATTCCTGCCGACAATAGTTCAGCCTTGAGGGGGGCTTGACTAAAATGAGGTAAGTAACGGCTGTAAGGATGCGATCGCACATCAGCCACCGCTGTAATTCCGTGCTGCTTGAGTAAAGCAATAAAATCCTCAATACTGAGATTAGAATGACCAATAGTGAATAATTTTCCAGTATTACTACCAGTATTGCTAATTGTACTAATCATCCCCAAAAACCTCCCTTATTGCCATTATTTGTGTCCTTTTAGGTCATCAACTAAATATCACTTTATCCGTTATACTAAGGTAAACTAGGTTCAAATTATAGCAATTATAATCATAAGTGAGGTACACAGGATTTTTTCCCGATTCCCGATTCCCGATTCCCGATTCCCGATTCCCGATTCCCGATTCCCGATTCCCTGCTCCCTAAAACCCAGAACTTTGTACCTGACCGAATTTAAAACCGCTGACAGCTGACAGCTGACAGCTGACAGCTGACAGCTGAATGCTTACTTCAATTCAAGTTAATTAGCTTGAAGACTAGGGGATTCCACTGGTATAAATGGAGTAACGTCAACTATCACTTTAAACGATTTACCTAGCTTAATGTTAACCGCATCTTCAAACCTCTTCACCTGTTCCGATGTAATCCGTTCTGTTGAACGCATAGCAATTTTGATTTCAGGAGGATTCTTTTTCCGATTGATCTTCCAAGTAGAAACTTCTCTACCTTTTTTCGTAAACAATGGACTCTTATTAATCAATTCCTGAACTGGCTCCTCAACTCTTCCTTGCTCAAGCACGTCCCAAAAGGTAAGTCCTAGAGGCACCACTAACACAGCAATCAGCACTAAAGAGACTCCCCAATTTAAAGACCGGCTCAGTTCAGTGCTCTGAGCATACCCACTAAAGATATAAACGATCATACAAGCTAGGTTAATCCCAATCAGGTTAGTAATATAAAGGAGAAATGCGCCCTGACTCAAAGTCCATTCTCCCTGGGATAGGGTTAACCCAACGACACAAAGGGGAGGCATTAGGGCTACTGCAATTGCTGTCCCTGGTACCGCATCTTCTAAAGAAGGGCGAATTTTAGAGAAACCACTAATTCCACCGGCTACGATCGCAACTAGTAAATCAATTAGATTGGGTTTAGTTCTTGCTAAAACTTGGGCTCCAAATTCAGGGAATCCGATAACTGTACCAACTAACCAAGAACAACTTATACCGAGTATGGTGCCTACAGCAATAGAAACAAAACTACGCCGTAACAGTTCCCAATCTCCTTCCAAGGTAGCAAAGGACAATCCTCTTAAGGGCAACATCAGAGGAGCAATAATCATCGCCCCAATAATCACCGCAGCACTGTTGAGAACTAGTCCAAAGGTAGCAATTAAACAAGAGCTAATGATTAAGACTAAGAAATTGAGGGTAAGTTCGGATTCTTCAAACAAAGAATTCCTTACCATCATAATTGGAATTGCCTTTAAGCCAAAGTTCCTGACAAGATTCCAGGTTTTGGAGACTCTAGTTTTAGTCTTTTGAGTCTTTTGATTATTTTGGTTTTCCTTTTCCATAGATAATAGACGATGCTCCTGACTATTGAGCTTAATTATCTTTCACCAACACATATTGACAATTGACCATAATTAAGGTATAATATACGACTTCACAATCTGACTGGTAGATCGGATAATCATTAGGTAACGTTACTGCTCCTACCAGTCAGTACTATTACCTGAGCCGATTGTCAATGAATTCTATTTTTTCACCAATTCAACAGTTACTGATCACTTGGCTACTAATCTTAATAACTGGATCGGTCAAATCCTGTTAGGCTTGTTTATCACAGCTACCCTATGAATGCGTAGTGCTATATTCCTGGTATCCGTAGGACTACAGCAGATCAAAGACAACTTCATTGCTCCGAGAGTTCTCCGTAACTTGACCGGTTTATCCCCAGTGATTATCTTTGTCTATTTGCTATTGGGAGTTAAACTGGGAGGATTGTTGAGGGTAATTCTCGCAATTACCCTCACAGGTGTCGTGAAAAGTCTAGTGGAAATTATTAGGGAATCGGGAATCGGGAATCGGGAATCGGGAATCGGGAACAGTTGAGAGTCAATTTAAAATGGAAAATTAATAACCATTAAGCTTAATACTAAGTGATTAACCAGACTCATACAATCTCTCTTCTGCCTAGAGTGACAAAAGAGAGATAATGACATTAAGAAGTTGACAAATCAGCTTATATCATGTCCGGATAATTAGTAATCAAAAACCATCTCCGATGAAACCTTACTCCTTTACTTCTGCCTTCTGCCTTCTGCCTTCTGCCTTCGATTCGGCCAAGGGTGTAAGAGCTGATTTGTAAATAAAAGCTTAAGAAGCTAATCGGCGAGTCATTAAACGAA
>NZ_MKZS01000001.1:6038382-6045190 GCF_001942495.1 Moorena bouillonii PNG | reverse complement strand
AGGCTACTCAGCCCGTCATTGAGTTTCCTTTAGATTCTCTTTACAAATCAGCTCTAAGTATTCAACCGGAGATGATATTACAATCCCAGAGCCGAGCGAGTTGTAGGTCCAACGATTCCATCTACTGTTAAATCTTTTAGCTTCTGGAATTCCTTAACAGCTTTCTCAGTAGCGGGACCAAAAACGCCATCTACCTCGACAGTAATAGTTGCTTTAACTAAAGCTTCCTGAACTTCGCGAACATCCTCACCTTCGAGATAGGGTTGAGTCAGGCTGAGTCTTCTGTCTGGAAGAGATTCGTTAGTTTTTCCAAAGCCAACTATAGGGGCTTGATTCAGTCGCGCGTCAGTATTTCGTCCGTAAATCCCATCTTCAGCAATGGGTTTGTCCGGATTGTATCGGTTCCAGAGTCGCTGAAACGCTTTAACTGCAACAGGACGAATGTTTCGTGTACCTCTGCCAATATAGTCAAAGTGAGGCCTATCCGCAGGTCCAAACCACCTCCAACCCTCTCGCTCTAGATAGGGTCTCCAGCCTTGCTCGTCATTAATATCTAGGGCTAAACCACTCTGGTGATTACTTCTACCAGGAGGGGCAACCACACCAATACCACAGCGTCTAACTTTACCATGATTGAATAGCATTAGTTGCTGAGCAATAGTTCGGTAAGCAGAATTGACCGAAAGGGTGCGACCACGAGCCTTAATTGCCCGTGCCAAGGACTGCTTAGCTACTGCCTGAAGGAAAGGGTGAACTGCTGGACCATTAGCCACATCTAGGTCGGCAAAACTGACCAAGCTATTGGGTCCGATGCTATTCATTTCATCAATCAGCTGCTGGTCTAGTCCCCCCAGGATAGAAGTAGAGCAGCCAGGAGCCTGTCGAACAGTAGTTAATCGATTTTTTGCGATCGCTTGTGTCTGGATCAGGGTTTGAAGCTGATTATCTATCAGGTTAATTTGGTGACAATCTTCACAAAAATCTGCATGTTTTGTTTGTTCTGATTCAAGATTGCTTTCGAGATTGCTATAGTCTGCCATCACTATAAATTTAGGATATATACCTAACTCAATGGTTTACTCTAGTTGCTTTCCCTGAAATCTTGCACCACTGTCACTAGCCGTAGGTTCGGCAATATGTAAGCATATGCGCTACGCGCACGCTGCGCGAACAGCCGTCAGCCGTCAGCCATCAGCCTAAGGCTCACGCTGCGCGAACAGCTTATTTTATTCAAAAGCAGCTCAATTATTGTGCGCTATGGGCATAAACTTTTCCCGTAGCGTGGCCACATGCCTTGGCCAAAGGCCACGCTACGCGAATGGCTGATAGCTGATAGCTGATAGCTGATAGCTGAAGGCTATATTAAGTTATCCCTAGCTTAATCTTAGAGTGGAATAATTGCCCACTATAACGACTCAGGTGTAATAAGATTTCAGTTCCCTTTTAATTATGAGCAATACAATAATCCTTTGACAGTACCCTTGAGGGTACTTTTTAAAGGACTCATTAGTGATTAAATTTGATATAATTAAAGATTGGGCCAGATGTGTTGAACAGGCAAAAGGGAATAGGACAGAAGTAGTTTTCGAGATCTAACGGTTTGTGTCTAGGTTAAGTATAATACCGAATCGTGATTATTCACTAATGACTAATTAATATAGCAGACCCTTAAATTTAGTTTTCATTTTGTCCTGAGCGTTAACTAGGCCGTACGGAGTGGATCTCATCTTTGTAAAAAAGAAGGGAAGTGCCGGAAGTGTCGGAAGCGTGGGTATTTTAGGGAGAGTAAGTAGTGTAGGCAGTGTCGGAATTTTATTAGAATTTTTGTCTAATTGCATGCATTGAGATGCACCCGCAAAAAGAATGTGATCGCTACAGGTTAAGTCCTGTTTCCGGATGCAACCCAGCTTCAAGATCAATTTCTATACCCTGAGCTATTAATGAGCAAGCCATTTGACATGCTGGGATTATTCGAGCTTTGACTTTTATCAGTAACGTGTCAATATCGACATTTGAATTTGCAAGCAATATCTTTTGTCGAAAACTTTCTTCTGCAATTTTTCCTCTGTCTGGAGTTCCTTGTGGGTACATGATTGAGTTAATTATCGTTTCAGCATGTTTCCACGAATTAACACCGAGCTTGTCTCCTACCCAGCCTTCTTTAGCTAGAGGATGAGAAAAAGTCATCCCCCAAGGGAAAACTGCCATTTGACTGAAAATCATCTGGCATGTATCTATCCTTTGATCTTCCGGCATTTCTACGGCATCAGCCATAGCTTTGAAATTGCCCATAATTTTCCCATTAATTTTTTGAACTTTTATGGGCTTGCTATTTGGTATTGGAAGCTGTAGAAAGAATTCCGACCCTTCTCTGATATGCTCGCAGCTTTTCTCTATTGCGATAGCGATTGAAAGTTCATTAGCGATCGCGGGTGGAATTTTAGTTACAGAATTTATTTGATAACCAAATTCATTAGCTTTCTCGATAAAATCTGCTTCTTTAGGTTCATAATCTATGTTATTTTTTACAGTTTTCAATCTCTTAGCCATTTATATACGTTTTAAGTTAATTAGGTTGACCTTGATATTACATTATTCTCGAATATAAAAACCATTTTCCGGAAAATACGGCGTGCGGAATTACAACCCTAGTGAGACCAGATGATCAAAAGGGTAAATCTCATTATTATGGGGTACACCTTGGGCAATCCAGATGTTTTCGTGAACTGAAAATAGTTTTCGCAGGTAGCGGTGCCTACGGCACATCGCGTAGCGTCGGTAAAGCCCGAATCGCAGTACAAAAGAAATCCCTACCGAACTGGCAGGGTTTTACTCTCGGAAAGATGCCAACAAATCGGAAAATCAGTCTTCGTTGCCCGGCCATGACGGTCAATTTTCATGCAGCCGATGCCTCAATACACCCATGCCTTTTAGTTAATACATTGGGTGTACCCGAGTCAATACATTTTGGCGCGATCCCAGTGTCCTAACAAGTTTTCAGACTTTTCCAGATACCTTTTTATTTTTCCCGTAAATCTTTTTTCGCCACTATAAAAAATGATATAATGATAATAAAGCGATTGCAGTTATAACTAAGAGAGTGCAATCGCTGTAAATCGAAGTTTTACGGAAAATTAGTTTATTAACAAACAAATTAATTTATTTTCTGATGTATCCCAGTCATTATTCTATTACAGACAGGTTGTTTTGGCCATACTTGTTTCCGGAGAACTTCAAATCTTTTCCAAGCTTGACGGTAATCTCCCCCAGTACTCCTCAAAAAAGTTTTAGATTCAGAAATGACGGCAACCATATCCTCACCATATTTTTTTACACATTCATGACTAGAAGAGTCTGCCAATTTTTTAAATTTCTCTTGAGCCTGAGTATACTGTTCAAATGCATCCATATTTTTCCTGCTAAAAACATTCCACGCGGCATAATAGTTCCTTTGGTCTTTTGTAAGACTCGGTTGGTTGTTAATACTAGCAATACCCCATACTCCTAGTACCAACAGAAGTACTCCAATCGCAGTCCCTATATACGAGTATATTGACTCAGATTCTTCTGAAGAATAGTATACTGGTTCAGGAGGAGCAGGATCTTCAACATATGAGTTCATCTCTTCGACAACGTCATGAATGTTGTAGTTTTTGAAATTGAACCATTCTCTCCCTCCATGGTTCCATCGAAAATCTTTAAACTTGCGATGAAGATCTGCTTCTACTGCACTATAGTCCAAGCAGCGGATCCAATGGTAAACCTCAAGATCACAAGTACTTGAAGTCCTCAGTTGAGCTAGTCTTTTCTCCGGTGTCCTTGAAGTTTTTCCAATTTTGTAGAGCCCAGTCGGCTGTTGATTGGGTTGAAGCTGCACAATCAAGTAAACGTACCCCATTTTTTGTTGAGTCAATTGGCAATCACCCTCTTTGAAAATTCAATAGGATCTACAAGAGTTAAAGGATGTGTTCCGGAGAACCACAAAAAGGTTAGATCGGCACAGCCAACACTACGCGATATTCAGATTCTACTATGGATGAAACTGGTTGTTAAGGATTTTCGTGCGAATGAGGAAATAATGTATTAGAAATTGACATAGGTTTTTAGATAAGAATCGGCTTATCAACTGGTTGAAGTGTTGGATAGAGGCTTTGCCACCATTCACCAGCCCGACCATCAGCAGGAAAATCAAGACTTTTTTCTAATTAACTTGAAATATTCCAACTGTTTTGATTTCTTTAATTACCTCTGACTCTTCACTCAAAGGGGACATCAGCTCTGCTATCAGTCTGTTTCGTCGTCCCTTTAGAACTTAATAGACTTCGCGGCAGTTGTCAGGAACAGGGAACAGTGGATAAGAATTGAGGTAAACACTATCATAAAAACACTTTTGCAAGAGGTATCTGTTAATTAATCTTCACAGAAAAGGTACCCTTAAGGGTACTACCAAGCCAGATTATTCTCTAATAAGATACAAATGTATCGATTGAAATCAGTAATGAAACATGTCATCAGTCGAACTTCTAGAACAACACCTTGAAAGATCATAACAAGTTGCTGGGCTGATCCCCACCTTGCGCCAAAAAGCTTACACTCTATTTCCCCTTTCCATCGAACTCACGTTAAGTTAGCAACAATCTCATGGTCGGGAGAAAAACCCATGTTGAATCGGTTTAATCGACGGTTAAAAATAGGGCTAATCTACCTGGTGGTAGGAGGCTGGATAGAACTGGGCATGATCCAGGTGGGGAGCGCCACCCCATTACCCCTATGGGCGCAAGCTCCAGACCAACTTGTTGAGGACAATGTTTCTGGGGAACAATCTGTTGAGTCAACCTTTGTGGAAGAAACGACGATGAAACTCGCTGCTCACCCAATGTCTGGTATTTCCGCCGAAATTGATGCCTATCTCAAAGCCCACCATGAAATGGGGTGGTTCTCAGGGGCGGTTATCGTACTCAAGGCCGGTAAAACTGTCTTTACCAGGGGGTATGGCATGGCTAGCCTAGAGTACCAGCTACCCAATACCCCCCAAACTAGATTGCGGTTGGGGTCGGTGACAAAGCAGTTTACTGCTGCTGCGATTCTACAACTCCAGGCTCTGGGGTTGGTTGATGTACACGCTCCTGTTTCTACCTACTTGCCAGATTATCCCCATGGGAATCGCATCACCTTGCATCACCTGCTAACCCATACGGCGGGCATTCCTAACTATACTAGTTTTCCCGATTATACCCAATGGATGGCTTTACCGACGACCCTTGAGGAGTTGATTGCCCGCTTCCAAGACCTCCCCTTGGAATTTGAGCCGGGAAAAGAGTTAAGTCCTGATAAATAGTTTTCCCGACATATTTGACATTTTCCAACATCTTGTTTGATAAGGTCAGTGTACTGACCCAAATTTGTCAATGAATGAACAAATTAACTATGTTCCTCCCCGAGTCGCTGCTACCAGGCTCGGGGTCAGTACCAGGACACTTGAAAGGTGGCTTGACGAAGGCAAAATCCAAGGAATTAAAACCCCTGGAGGACTTTGAAGATACAATCTTGACTCAGTTGTCTCTATTTCAACAAAAAAAACAGATAGAGACGAAAGAGCAGCAATCCTATATGCAAGGGTTTCAAGCCGCTCTCAAAGAGATGATCTCGATCAACAAGTACAGTTTCTTAAGTCTCGTTACCCAGACGCAGAAGTCATCCGAGACATCGGCAGCGGTCTCAACTTCAAAAGAAAAGGTCTTCACTCCCTATTGGACAGAGTTCTCAGCGGCACTTGCAAGTATATTGTCGTTGCCCACAAAGATCGGCTCTGTCGCTTTGGATTCGATCTTATCTCATGGTTGTGCTCTAAATTCCAAACTAAAATATTGGTTCTCGACGAAAAGAACCTCAGCCCAGAACAAGAGATGGTTGAAGATGTTCTGGCAATTATCCACGTCTTCAGTTGTAGGCTCTACGGACTCAGGAAGTACAAGGGAAAAATCCTTGAAGACAGTGAGTTACCGAGTTTACCCAAGCAAAGAACTTGAGAAGATCTGGAAAAAATGGGTTTCTGCTGTTCGCAAGGTTTATAACATATCGATCGAGCAGCTCAATCGGAACCAGGGGTACACAAAAGTCGGAAAGAAAGGAGGAAAACATGGCTTTAGAACTTGGTTGAAACAATCCGGACTTATTCCGCAGTGGTGCAGAGATTTAAACGTCTCCAAAATTTTAGATAACGCTTCAATGGAGGCTTATACGGCGTGGAAAGAGACCGCCAAACAACCGAAGTCTGTTGGGAAAGGGAAGAACCTTTTGCCAAACCCACAAGCTGGATTAAAAATAGGTAAATTTCGTAGCGTGCGAGATCATCATCTGACGATCCAGTTTGACCCTACGGCTTACAAGGCTGGCCGGTGGATGGTTTCCAAAACCAAACATCTGCCAAAACCCGAATTCAAAGGTCAGGATTTCTGTGTACTAACTGATGGTTCTACTGAACTTACTTATAACAAAGGGAGATGGTTCGCGCACTTTCCAGTAGAGTTTGACATTGAGCCTACTGAAACCAAGAAAGTGATAGCTTTAGATCCTGGAGTTAGGACGTTCATGACTGGGTTTGACGGCACGGATTTCTTGGAGTTCGCAAATAATGATTTTCAGAGAATAGCTAAACTTTGTTCCCATCTAGATAAGTTAAAAAGTGAGCATGACAAATCAAAAGGACGCACACACAAACGTCGCCGATACAAGCTAAGGATAGCTATGGAACCCACATTCCGCAGGTTGGTCAGACCAGTAAATAATATTTTTGGCAGGGAGCACC
>NZ_MKZS01000001.1:6016573-6038282 GCF_001942495.1 Moorena bouillonii PNG | reverse complement strand
CCCCCCTAGCCCCCCAATTCTGGGGGGAACAAAACTCTTAAAGTCCCCCAAAGTTGGGGGATTTAGGGGGCTTTAACAAAACCCGATGATCACGCATTCATTCCTTAATTCAGCAACACCAAAGTTTGAGGTTTTCCATGAAAGCGATCGCTCTCTTATTTTCAATCTATTAAGATTAGACTATGGATGAGGTTTGTTCTTAATATATTTCCGTTAAAAATCTGCTTTATAAACTACTGGTAGGTCGATTTTTATAAATGGATAATGACCAAAGTAGGGTAAGGATTCCGGCGTTGCTGAATCAAGGAATGAATGCATGATCATCTGGTTGTGCTCAAGCCCCCTAAATCCCCCAACTTTGGGGGACGCAAGAAAGTCTTTTTCCCCCCAAAATTGGGGGGCTAGGGGGGCAAAACCATACCCAGAATCAGCAACGCCAGGATTCCAAAAGAGTAAGATCAAGGACTGCGATTGCTTTCAGTATCAGCGAGCTGATCACGTTGCTCTGTAACTGCCCCAGACTTAGAGGGAGGTGGCTGAATTTTTTCTTCCAGTGAACTAGACGTGAACTGGGGCAAGAGCATCAAGATCGTAGCACCAATAGTCAGAATAAATGGCACAAGTTTCGCTCCTAATTGCACAGCGAAAATTAGGCGTTGAGAGTTATCTGCTATCGATATACTGGAACTCAGCAATTGGTGCAGTAAATTTTTCGGCAGTCTGGCAGGGTCAGGGTGGTGATTAACTATTTGAGCAAGTATTTTCTGGGGAATCAAAACCTCAACAGTTATCTCAGTTGATTCAAACAGCCAATTTTTTTTGTGCTCTACGCAATAAATGATCAAATCTCCTGTAGACAGCTGGAAATGATAGCAGTTAGGTCTATGGAAATTTACTGGCCTCTCTCCTATTATTTTTTCGCCCTTGCCCAACCTATCTAAAAAGTCTTGATAGGCGGTTTTTGACTGAAGAGATAAATGACTTCTGGTGTATTGGCGGACTTGTTCTGTTTCTATGACGGCAATCTTCATTCTGAACTCCTTCAGAAGGAGTCCCCAACGTTCGGCTGTCTTGAGGAGAAGACTGATTTCTTAACAACTCTTCAGAGTCCAACGCCTTATCCGAAGCTTCCTGCAACAATTGTGATGCGGTTGAATCCAAAAGCCGAAGATAGTACTGCAACTGGGCGTATTCAGGCATTGAAATGACAGCCGCATACTGTTCACCATCTTTGGTGACAATATGGGGCTGACCCTGGCTAGCTGACTCAAGACAGCTGTCCAGCGTCTGAAGTAATTGAGAAGTCGAAACTTCTACTTCTAGACGAGAGCCTCTCATGAGGTACTCCATTTCAATTGCCGAATACACCAAGCGCTGACCACCAAACGGATTTCTTTCTGCCGCTAAACAATTTACTTTTGTTTACAATTAACTACTTTTACTTTTGTTTGTTTACTTTTGTTGTGAATTATGTTGTTTGTTTACTTCTTTTCTAGCACCTACTCATTATTCCTTACGCTACATTAATTTAATGTCTATTGGGGTGCGCGCGCAGGCAAGTAATTCGGATTTTCAAGGTGCGGCAGAAAGAAACCACTTACATACTAGCAAAATTGAGAAGGGTTGAAAGAGTTGGCACGAACGAACTTTTCCGCAACTTCTTGCACTTGGGGGTTTTCCGATACCTGGCACAGGCTCTCCATAAAACTAATCTGCCCAGGTGACGACTTCTTCTTACTGTGCTTACCCTTGATTAGAATTCCAGCTAATAATTTGTTTAAGAAGGATAATGCGTTCGCGTAGCGTGGCTCAAAGATCAATCGCAAAACTCCAGAGCGCTTATCCCTTCCTCACTTCAGGTGCTAGAGGAGCTAATCCTAAATCACTTAACAAAAATTTAAACGTCATGCTTTTCCCATAACCATAAGCTATTCCCATAGGCTGCGCGTAGCGCATTAGCTGATAGCTTACCCCTTGAATTATCCTTAATCCTTCTAGACTATAGCGTTTATTATAGCTATGAGGTACACAGGATTAACCTCTTACCTCTTGCCTCTTCCGTTCGCTTAGCTTTGCCTACGGTCTCAGTACCTGCTCCCTGCTCCCTGCTCCCTGCTCCCTAAAACCATAAAATTTGTACCTCATTAATATGAGAATTAATCTAATGAATTTAGCTGTAATCAAGTCCCGTCGGACATTGATAACCTTAACAGTTACAGTTGCCATTGTATTGATTTCACTCAAGGCAGCAAGTGCAATACCATTGTTTGGTGCTGGTGCTTCATTTCCCGAACCCCTTTACCAGCGTTACTTTTCCCAATACCAACAAGAAACCAGCGTTAATGTAAGTTACAGTAACATTGGCAGTGGTGGTGGTATTGAGGAATTCATTAACGAGTCTGTTGATTTCGCTGGCACTGATATGCCCCCAACCGATGAGGAGAAAAGTCAGATGAAACGGGGCTTGCAACTGGTGCCCACAGCGGGGGGAGCTGTGTCAGTCATTTACAATCTCCAAGGTGTAGTGAGTTCTGTTAGACTATCTCGCGAGACTCTAGGGAAAATCTTTACTGGTCAAATCGGCAATTGGAAGCAAGTTAACACTTACCTGCCCAGAAGAGACATAAAAGTTGTTGTGCGCTCAGATAGCAGCGGTACTAGTTTCATATTCACCAACTACTTGAGTGCGATTACCAATGGTCTGATCAAACCTAGCCAAAAACCAGATTGGGGCTTCAAGGTCTTCTCAAGCCGTCCTCGAAATGGTGGAGTAGCTGCGGAAGTGCGGCGGATTGACGGTGCCATTGGCTATGTAGAGGCTAATTATGCTCTAGAAAACAACTTTCCTAGCGCTAGGATTGAAAATCAAGAGGGTCGCTATATTAAGCCTAGTCTTGAGCAAGCCAGTAAAGGGCTGCTCAACGTAGAGTTTAACCAGGACTTCACCCTCAAACTTAACGATCCAGCCGATGGTTATCCAATTGTCGGTCTAACTTGGCTGCTACTGTACCAGAAGTACCCCAATCAGGCCAAAGCCCAGGGCATTAAAGATATGGTTAATTGGATTCTGACTAAAGGTCAAGACCTTAACGGGGAACTGGGGTACACTCGGATTCCAGAGGATATTGCTCGCCAAGCCATCGAAGCAGTGAATCAAAACATAACTGTTGGGTCATAGTAGTGGGGTAGGGTGGGTTATTGTAACGGGCAAGATGCCGGTTCCACCAAGATGCCGGTTCCACCAAGATGCCGGTTCCACCAAGATGCCGGTTCCACCAAGATGCCGGTTCCACCAAGATGCCGGTTCCACCAAGATGCCGGTTCCACCAAGATGCCGGTTCCACCAAGATGCCGGTTCCACCAAGATGCCGGTTCCACCAAGATGCCGGTTCCACCAAGATGCCGGTTCCACCAAGATGCCCGTTCTACCAAGATGCCCGTTCCACCAAGATGCCCGTTCTACCAAGATGCCCGTTCCACCAAGATGCCCGTTCTACCAAGATGCCCGTTCCACCAAGATGCCCGTTCTACCAAGATGCCCGTTCCACCAAGATGCCCGTTCCAGCCACCGGGTCAAACAGCTTTAATGAGATGCACCCGGTTTAGAGCAACCATAGTAGAGTTACTCTCTGGTTCAATAGGTAAAGAGCATCAACCTCCCACCCTTGGAGGGCATTTCAATTTGAAGGTTGTTGCCTTGCACATCCTTACCATTGAACTCGTATATAACGTCTGTGGCTCGGACGCTCCTCCTAATCACAGTAGGCTGGAAGTCAGGTAGCCAGACTCTTAGACCTTTGAGTACTTCTGGGGGTACCTGACTCTGGTCAATTTCTTCTTCAACCTGCTGAATTTCCCCAATGGCATTGACATCCACTTCAAAGCGGTTGCCCTGGGAGTTCTGACCACTCAGTCCATAGATTAGCTTGCCATCAGCCCCAATCTCGATAGCTGCATCCGTGGGTGAAACACCAGCAGCAACAGTGGCCGCAGTGATAGCAGGAGCTGGCACTTCAGAGATAGAAATCTCCTGGAATATCCCCCCAAAGCTTTGGGCAAATGCCTTGCCAGCTGGGAGACTAAGCGCAAGGAATGAAACCAGTGTCAAGCTAAATTTTCGCAGTAAACTCATCTCCATGTCACACCAAAAAAATGTTTCCTTTCTTGTAAAATAGCATTAAACTTGGCTTAGAGTTTTCTAGTAAACTCTCTGATGAGATAAATTTGATTGCCCACTATTGATTGCCCACTTATAACGCCAGTAAAATTTGCGAAACTTTAGACTTAAAATGGTCGTCATATAAATTATATTGTTATGTAAGCTATCAGCTATCAGCTATCAGCTATCAGCTATCAGCTAATGAGGTGCTTTTGAATAAAACAAGTAAGCATTGGTTTAATCTCTGTTACATCAGCTGACGGTTCCATAGCGTGAGCTTTTAGCTGAAGGCTGACAGCTCACGGCTGACCGCTGAATGCTTACATTGTTATTGACGCGATGGACGAAGTCCCGCTTTCAGCGATCGCGTAATCTATAGGATTAAGAATACTAAAAAAAAATTGTAATACTAGAATAAATTAAGGATACATTAATGATTGGCTATCAAGTTTTTTTGCAAAAGGTTTTAACAGCAACAGCGGTAACCGTTACCGTTGGCTTTGGTTCTATCAGTGGTGCGATCGCTCAATCCCTGACTGGTGCGGGAGCTACATTTCCTGAACCTCTTTATCGGCGTTACTTTAGAGAATACCAAGAACAAACAACCGATGTAAAGCTCAAATACAGTGCCATTGGCAGTGGTGGTGGGATTAGACGATTTCTCAATCAGTCCGTTGACTTCGGAGCGAGCAATGTAATTCCAACTCCTGTAGAGAGAAACTCAATGAAACGGGGTTTGTTGATGGTACCAACGGCTGGAGGATCTTTGGCTGTGGTTTATAATCTTCAAGGAATAACCACCGATGTTAAGCTATCCAGAGAAACTCTAGGTAAAATCTTCACAGGTCAAATTTCTAATTGGAAGCAAGTTAACTCCCGCCTGCCAAACCGTAAGATTCAAGTAGTTGTCCACTCAGGCACTAGCGGCACTAGCTTTATTTTTACTAAATATTTAAATGAAATTACTAATGGCAGAATCCGAGCCAGTAGAAAACCTAATTGGGGCTTTAAGGTCTTCTCTAGTGTTCCGGGAAATGGACCAGTAGCTAGCGAAGTTAAGCGAATTGACGGTGCCATTGGCTATGTACCAGCGAGTTATGCTAAACAGCTTAACCTACCAATGGCCAGGCTGGAAAACCAAGCTGGTCGCTACGTCAAGCCTACCGTTGATCAAGCGAATAAAGCCCTAGACAATGTGCAGTTCAATGATGACTTCACCATCGAAAATATAGATGACCCAGAAGAGGGATATCCAATTGTAGGTATAACTTGGCTGTTTGTCTACGAAAAGTATCCTAAACCAGAACTAGCCCAAGGGGTTAAAGACCTGATAAATTGGATTCTGACTGAGGGTCAAGACTTGAACGAAGATCTACAGTACACTCGGATACCGGAAGATGTTGCTAACCGAGCCATCGAAGCTGTGAATAACAACATCAGGGTTGTTCCATAGAAGGACAAAATTCAACTTATTTTTGTTGTGTGAGGAGATTTGTGAAAAAATTTTGCGGTGCATTACCACTGACACCGATAGTACTTGGTGTCCATTTGGTAACCATTACCCCCGCCATGGCTGAGAGCGAACCAGAAACCTTGACCGCCATAGACCCTAACCCATCACCAGATTGGTCAGATCTTAATCCCAGCCCGAAATATCTAGCGCGAGAGTACTTAAAAACTCCCCCAAAAACTCCTCAGTTAACCGACCAATTCCACGATGAACTGGAGTTTAAGACTACTACGTCTATTCCCCATTCTGGGATATCGACAGCTAGCTTGACTAGTCTGGAGTCACCGCCAGACCTAGAGGTGGCAGACACTGTGAGTAATCCCTCTATGGGTCAGGTAGCACCGATTTCCAAACTATTAGACATCCCATCTACTCAGACTAACTCCAATAGTCTAGATAATAGTCTAGATAATAGTTTAGATATATCCCAAAACTTAGGTGTGACAGACCCGTTTAGTAATCAACCAATGGAGCGGGTAACACCAGTTTATGAACTGTCTGATGTCCAACCCACTGATTGGGCTTACGAAGCACTACAGTCTTTGTTGAAGCGCTATAGATGCCTGACTGGTTACGAGGATGACAGCTATCGCGGTAACCGCGCTCTGACTCGCTACGAGTTTGCGTTTGGCTTGAATTTTTGCCTAAATCGGGTCAATGCCATGATTATTGGTAAAACAGCCAACTTGGTAACCGAAGCTGATTTAGCAGCAATGCAAAGGCTACAAGAAGAATTCAGTGATGAATTGGCTACTGTACAGGCTCGGGTCGATAACTTGGAAGGGCGGGTGACTTTCCTGGAAGACCATCAGTTTTCTACTACTACTATTTTGCGTGGGAGTGTAGATATTGCTCTAGCTACTGGCTTTGGCGGGAAAAAAGCAGTTCCTTCTGGTCAAAGTCCAACGGAAGATTTTGATGATACTAATACTCTGTTGGGAGGCCGGGCAATTCTCAACTTTGACACCAGTTTCACTGGTCGAGACCTTTTGCGCACTAGACTTCGGGCAGGGAATACCAGTAACTTTAGCACTGGTTTCACTGGCACAGCCATGACAAAGTTTGGTTTTGCCACTAATACCGGCAATGATGTTAAATTAAACCAGCTGTTCTATCGGTTTCCCCTAGGTAATAAAGGTCTGGTATCAATAGCAGCAGCAGGTCAGGGAGCAAGTGCTTTGATTCCCACCCTCAATCCAGCATTTTCCATTTCCAGTTTTGGATTCAATAATTACATCTACGACTTGGGTTTTGGTGCTGGTGCTGGGATATACTATCAATTCAATCACGTGATTGCTACTGGAGCGGCCTATTACACTGGTTCTGCCTCTAATTCAGACTTTGGACTGTTCAATGGTGCCTTTGGTGCTTTGGCTCAGGTGACCCTCACTCCCTCTGATCGCTTTGGTATGGCCTTGACCTATGTCCGGTACTACTCTCCTGAAACAGCCAACACTGCATCGTTTCTCGGTAGCCAATTCGCTCAATCTCCCTTTGGCTCAAATACAGCCACCTCATCAAATAGCTTGGGTGTATCCACTAGCTATCGATTTAGCGATCGCTTTACCCTAGGCGGTTGGGTTGGTTATAGCAATGCGATCGCAGAATCCTCACCCCGTAACAATGATTTCGATGGATCAACCGGATCAAAAGCAGATATTTGGAGCTGGGCAGTTACCGCCGCTTTCCCAGACATCGGAAAATTAGGCAGCCAGTTGAATCTAATTGTTGGCATGCCTCCAAGACTAGCTAGTAATGATGTTGCTGGTCGTCGCGATCGGGATGTATCATACCATCTTGAACTGTCTTATCGCTACCCACTCACTGATAGAATCTTTATCACTCCTGGTGTTTTGGTGATTATCGATCCAGAACACAATGATGAAAATGACACCATTGGAGTTGGACTGCTGCGAACCCAGTTTAATTTCTAGTGGGATGGTTCAAAATATTCAACCGAAAACCCTCACTCCCAACCCAGAGACAGGAGCAGAAGCTCCTGATTGGTTCTATATTCCAGATGTTCCCCCCAAGCTTGATGCTCAGATTCGTCGCTCTTACCAAAAATTTTGGGTTTAAAGCCCCGTCCTTCGTTCGACGGCTTTCAATTAGAAATAAGAAAAAAACTTCTAGTCATACACGAATTTGTGGTATATTTAAAATAGGTACAGGCTGCAAAACCGTTGGCTCAGCCGGGAGAGAGACCCGCAACTGATTGACCACAAAGAAGTAATGCCTAGAGGGTAGGGAAAGTCCTCTTGAAAAACCCAATCGTCAATCAAAAGTTGGCGTGTGAACCTAGAAAAACAAAACTTGAGATCAAACAAGGTACGGTGGGGCACACCGGAACCAGACGAAAAGGAAGAGGAACGGACTTTTTAAGGCACTTCCTATCGAGTAGTCAAACGCTATCGCGAGAACTGCCCTCTAGGTCTGTTGTGAATTAACTGGGAATTTGGTGTTTTCACGGATTTTTGGTTGAGTATTGTCCCGTTTTTGGCGGCGTCAAAGATTGGAACACGGCGGTTTAAGGCGGCTCGTTGATCTAGGAATCCCCGCGCCTTTAGGCCGGGGAGTGTCAAGTGCTTCGTAGGGAATACATCCCACCCCTGATTGCTATCGAACTGGCAAGCAGGGATGGGAGTGAGGAACGGGACAAAACATCACTGGCTCAGCTAGCAACTGTTACCCCTCAGACCAAGGATAAGAAAAAGGGTCAGCGTCCTGGTAAATTCTGGGTCTACGAGCGAGTAATGAGGATTCCCTACTACGCCATATTTGTGATCAAGGACAATGAACTAGAAGTCTACAATCTGGTAAATGGATTTTATCAGAAGATGTCACCGAACGAACGGGGTCATTATCCGATTGCTCCGTTAAAAGTAGAACTGGGAAAATGGTCAGGAAGCTACCAGAATCAAACCCAAATCTGGCTGCGATGGTGGGATAGTGAAGGTAATCTATTGCTGACAGGACAAGAACGAGCTGAAAAGGCGGAAGCTGAAGTGGCACGTCTGAGAGCGCTATTACAAGAACGGGGAATTGATCCGGATACGGTTTTGTAGGCCATAAGTTTATTGAATCGGGGCGTTTGCCCGGTGTTGCAGCAATAGTAATTTATTTTATAAAAAATAAGAAGCCTAATTGATCACAGCGTTTTTCATAGCTATCGGGTACACAGCATTTTTTACCTCTTACCTGCTCCCTGCTCCCTGCTCCCTGCTCCCTAAAATCCAATAATTTGTATCTCAGTCAATTTAAAACTGCTGTAACTGCAACATCTATTCAGATTTAGAGTAACAAAAAGTTCGTAGATGTAGTCTTGCTAAAGAATGTTTCAATCCCGTATTTTAATTAAAGTTATACTGGAAGTTTAAACATTGTTGAATCGTGAACAGTAACAGTTTTTAGTCTGGTTTCTGCATTCAGGACTCAACAGTATTGTCAACGGAAGTATTTTTGACAAAGGATTTAGGATTGCGATCGCATCAGGTTCACAGAACAGATATACTAGTCTTGGGGAAAGACCTTCCTATCAGCGGTTAACACCGCGCTCTTGGTACGTTTTTCTTTCCCAGTGATGAGATACCAGGCTTCCAAACGTGACAGTAAATTTTTTGTGACCAGCATAAGCAAGACCGAAGCAGTATCCCCAACGGCAACAGATAGTGTGGATTGGGAGCCCCCGATGCCACCAACGGATTTAATCTTTGATGATGGAGAACCTTTGGAGAGTGACCGCCACCGCATAGCCATGAACGTCCTGATCCGTTCACTGCGCGTTGCTTTAGCTGACCGAGACGATTACTTTGTTGGGGGCAATATGTTTGTTTACTTCAGCAGTGAACAAGCACGAAACCGGGACTTTCGCGGGCCAGATTTCTTTGTAGTCTTGAATGTAGACGGTAGCCGAGAACGCCTGGGCTGGGTAGTATGGGAAGAACAGGGTCGCTACCCAGATGTGATAATCGAACTGATGTCCCCCTCCACAAAGCAAGTTGATACAGGTAAAAAGAAGAGCATCTACTGCCAGACCTTCCGCACTCCAAATTATTTTGTCTACCAACCCTTTGACCCAGATTCATTGCAAGGATGGTATTTAGATATAGACAATGGCTACCAGGAGCTAACCCCAAATGAACAAGGGTGGCTATGGTGTCAGCCCTTAGGCTTGTGGTTAGGACTATGGTCTGGAACCATTGAAGAAACCTCAGCAGTATGGCTGCGCTTTTATGACCGGGATGGGAATCTAGTTCCCTTACCAGAAGAAGCAGCTGAGCAACGAGCTGAAGTAGCTGAGCAACGAGCTGAAGTAGCTGAGCAACGAGCTGAGCAATTAGCGGAAAGACTGCGACAGGCAGGGATTGACCCAGATAAAATTTAAGGTGAATGGCCATAAAAAGTGCTGAGTGAGGAGCTGACCGATTAACTGTTAGAAACTAGGGGGTTTTCCGAATCACCTTTTCCCTAATCACCTTTTTCCCTTTTCCACAATTACTAATGACTAATATTAATTCAAACCCCAAAATTCGTATTGAACATCTGATTAAAATTTATGGCGACAAAACCCAAGCCGCCCTCAAACTGTTTCGGCAAGGTGGGAGTAGGGATTCTATCTTAGAAAAAACCGGTCAAGTCTTAGGCATTGCCGATGTCTCTATGACCGTCAATCAAGGAGAATTGTTTGTGGTCATGGGGTTATCCGGTTCGGGAAAATCCACCCTAGCTCGCTGTATTAACCGCTTAATTAATCCGACCAGCGGCAATATCTATATCGATGATGAAGACATTGCCCATGTTGATGAGAAGCGGATGCGAGAGATTCGCCAGAGCAAGGTATCAATGGTGTTTCAGCGATTTGGATTATTTCCCCACAAAACAGTTGCAGAAAATGTAGGGTATGGTCTGAAGGTCCGGGGGATAGATCAAGCCAAACGCCGCAAAAAAGCCTTGGAAACCTTAGAGGTGGTAGGTTTATCCCAATGGGCGGATTATTTACCGTCTGCTCTCAGTGGTGGGATGCGTCAACGGGTAGGTTTAGCCCGCGCTTTAGCCACAGATGCCGAGATTTTACTTATGGATGAGGCATTCAGCGCCCTCGACCCCCTAATTCGGCGGGACATGCAGGATGAATTACTGCGACTCCAAACAGAACTGCACAAAACCATTGTATTTATCAGCCATGATATTCAAGAAGCCCTGAAGATGGGTGATCACATAGCAGTGATGAAAGACGGTTATATTGTCCAAATTGGCACACCAGAAGAACTGATTAACCAACCAGCTGACGACTACATCAGTGCATTCATCCAAGATGTTAACCGCGCCCAAGTCCTAAAAACTGGCTCAATTGCTCGTCAAACCCCTGCCTTAGTTCTTACAGAAAACTCTGCTAAGGCTGGACTGGAACAGATGATAGACCATCACCTCCAACAAATGTATGTTGTCGATGAACACAGCAAACCTGTTGGAATTGTCAAGAAACAATGGCTCGAAGCAGTCCTCCAAAAAGGCAGTGAAGACATTACTGAAGTGATGGAAACAGACTTCCCTACAGTCAACGCTTTAACCCACCTAGAAGATATATTTCACCTCTACCGAGATGGACTTCCTGTTGCTGTAGTCGATACTGACGGTACATTCAAAGGAATGGTCGAACAGTCTGATCTGATCGCTAGTATTGGCAAACCTCAAAAGCTTGTCCAAGACAACAGCTGATAGCACCTCAAGTAGCATCTCAAGTAGCGCTTTAGCTGAATGCTGAATGCTGAATGCTGAATGCTGAATGCTGAATGCTGAATGCTGAATGCTTACAAATAAAATATCTAGATAAATCGACAATCTATACTATAAGAAGGTTCCTCGGAATAGTATTGTGTTCAATTCTTTAATTCTATCCCTTAATAATATCGCAACAAGCCAAGTCGGTCTAGATATTATCTTGAATCCCTTTGAGCTTTATACCTTACCCCTGGACGAGTGGATTACCGCAGTAGTTAATTTCCTAGTTGACAACTTCCGTCCCTTCTTTCAAGCAATTAGCTTACCCATTACCTGGACTCTGGAAGGGATACAATCGCTTTTCCTATCGATTCCTCCCCTAATTTTCCTGATTATTCTGGGCTTGATAGTATGGCAAATTGCTGGGGGTAAAATTGCTATTTATAGCCTTATTGCCTTGACCTTGATTGGCTTTTTTGGAGCTTGGGAACAAGCCATGACTACCCTGGCGCTAGTGGTGACAGCTGTAGTCTTTTGCGTGGTGATTGGCATTTCCCTTGGCATTGCCTGTGCTAGTAGCGATCGCGTCGAGAAATTCCTGCGACCCCTGCTTGATGCCATGCAAACCCTGCCGTCATTCGTCTATCTTGTCCCAGTGGTAATGCTATTTGGCATTGGTGCAGTCCCCGGAGTAATCGCTACTTTAGTATTTGCTGTTCCCCCCCTGATTCGCCTGACCAACCTAGGCATCCGACAAGTATCTACAGAAGTTGTCGAAGCTGCGATCGCATTTGGCTCAACCCCAAGACAAATGCTTTGGGAAGTGCAAATTCCCCTAGCAATGCCAACTATCCTAGCTGGAGTCAACCAAGCCATCCTATTAGCACTATCGATGTCGGTAGTGACTTCTATGATTGGTGTCGGGGGATTGGGACAGATGGTCTTACAAGGTCTCGGTCGGGTGAATGTCGGACTAGCTGCTGTGGGAGGATTAAGCATCGTCCTGATTGCGGTGATGCTCGACCGGATCACTCAAGTGGTGAGTCAAGGCAACAACCAAATCCCTTGGCTAGAGCGAGGACCGATTGGTTTTGTGCGTTTGAGGTTAACCAGTAAACCACGGACTGGGACTACTGTTGCTGTAACGGTTTTAGTGGCATTGCTTGTGGGTTTGATCAGCTGGCAACAAGTTCCCCAAGCTACAACCGAATTAACCTCATCAGAAATAGCCCTACCTGGGAAAGGGGTGAACGTACGCTCTACCTATGGTTATCTAGCCGATTCACAATTCATGACACACATCGTTAACACAGCTCTGGAAAAGCTCGGTTACGAGATTGAAAAACCCAAACAACTCCAGCCCACCACCAGCCACATCGCTTTGGGTAATAACGACCTCGATTTTACCGCTAACCACTGGGAAAAGTTGCACACAGAATTCTTTGAAAAAAATGGTGGCGACAAGAAATTAGAGCGAGTTGGAGTTATTGTTTCTGATCTGTTGCAAGGGTATCAGATTGATAAAAAAACAGCTGAAAAATACAATATCACCAATTTAGAGCAACTCAAAGACCCTAAAATTGCCAAACTCTTTGACTTTGATGGCAATGGTAAGGCAAATTTAGCCGGTTGTATTCCCGGTTGGGGATGTGAGTTAGTGATTGAGCATCACTTGGATGCTTATGGTCTCAGGGATACTGTTGAACATGACCAAGGAGAATATAGCGTCCTAATTGCCAATACCATTGCTCGCTACAAACAAGGAAAACCAGTCCTTTACTACACTTGGACTCCCCTGTGGCTGGCTACGGTATTAAAACCAGGTGAGGATGTGGTTTGGCTAGAAGTTGCCCAAACCAATCTACCAGGACCCCAGAAAGGGTTGACAGAAAAACATACTTCAATCGATGGTAAAAATCTCGGATTCGCGGTGGATCAGATCCGCTTTGTGGCCAACAAAAAATTTATAGCAGCCAACCCAGCAGCCAGAAAATTGTTTGAGCTATTTAAGATGCCGATTGAGGATATTAATGCTGAAAGCTTACGGGCCAAAAATGGGGAAGATACCCCAGCAGATATCTATCGCCATAGCCAAGAATGGATTAAAAATAATCAAGATTTGTTTGATAGCTGGGTTGAAGAAGCTAGAAACGTTGGAGAAACTTCTGGAATTTGAGGTTTCCTATAATTTACGAGAACATTAATATTGTCAAGCTTGAGTAATTGGTAATTGGTAAAGGGGAATTGGTATTTGTGATTACTCCCGAGTTATAGCAGAAGTCACAAGTCAGAAGTCAGAAGTCAGAAGTCAAACTCTTGCGCTTACTTAGGTTTGAGACTTTTGTCATGTCCTAACTGCCCTGGGGACTCCTATACCAGAGACTCACCTATAGGTAACATGCCCTCGAATCATCCGTTGCGCGATCGTAAGCATTAAGCCGTTGGCTGATACGCGACACGCTGATAGCTTACGCGCGATCTTTCCAATATCACAACTAATAACAAATTGCTATATTCCAAAATTGTCCGGATTAACCTGATTTACCCAGTAAAAAGAAAGTGGTAGATGCACCCTGGTAAAGTCCTAGAGCTAAACTCTGGGGCTTTTTTTATTTAGATACCGTATCCCACTGCTGATTATCCACTGGAACAACATCTGGCAAAGACCGACCCATCCAATACAGCCACCCTAAACCAGCAACTCCCAATGCGATCGCAACCAAACTGACCACTTGAGCAATGCGTAATGGACCGAGCATCAGACTATCCATCCGCAATGCCTCAATCCAGAAGCGACCAGTACTATAGGCAACCATATAAACTAGAGCCATCGTCCCTACCTTCAGATGGGGTTTGCGGCGTAAATCCCGAAAGAACAGAGTCATCAGTAACCCAAAGACCAATAAGTTCCACACAGACTCATAGAGAAAGGTGGGATGGAAATAGTCAAAATTCTGAAAGCCTGGGGGACGCTGTAGTGGTGGAATATACAATTTCCAAGGCAAATCCGTGGGAGCGCCAAAGGCTTCGGAATTAAAGAAATTACCCCAACGTCCGATTGCTTGACCTAATATCAGAGAAGGAACTACTAGATCAACTAACAGCCAGACAGACAGTTTATTGAGGCGGGCAAAAATTATTGCAGCTAAGATACCACCCAAGATAGCGCCATGAATGGCAATCCCACCATTCCAAATCGCAATAATTTGGTCTGGACGCTGGGCGTATTGTTCCCACTGAAACAAGACATAGTAAAGTCTGGCTCCAGGAATCGCAGAAATCACCAGCCAGATAGCCAAGTCACCCAACAAATCTGGGTTAACGTTACGACTCTTGGCTAGGTATTGGGAAAGGCTAACTCCAATTAACACTGCTGAGGCAATCAATAGTCCGTACCAGCGGATTGTTACCGGTCCGAGTTCAACGATTATTGGCCCAGGAGAAGCAAATTGGAACCCTAGGGTTAGAGCAGAGATTGCTTGCAGCATTGATTTATCGATAGGCAGCAAACCACAAGTTTCATTGTAGTCCCCTAGAGCATCGGTTAAATCATCAGAAAACTAGGCCAATTGATAATGGGGTGATGAGAGGATGGGATCATGGGGTGTAATCGTGATAGAAATATCCTGATCAAGGCTTGGTCGAGATATCGGACTTTGTCAGCCATGCAAAGCGCGAGTGGGGGAAACCCCTGTCAGGCCACTGCATCCCTTGTCAACTTCTCTTACTTGACCAGGTCTCTAGCATTCTCTAATCTGGAGTGCAATGGTGCGAAGCAAACGCTTGGATCAGCTTCTCCCATAACTGCTCAGCAGACAGTATAAGGCGAACAACCAAATCACCTTCAACCCAAGATGAATTCCGAACAACTAGAATTAACTATAGGCTGGCTTTACCCTACCCTAATGAGTACCTACGGCGATCGCGGTAATGTGATCTGCTTACAACAACGAACCCAGAGGCGAGGCATTAGAGTCAATGTAATCCCCCTCGATCAGCAGACTCCTGCTGAGCAATTCTATAAAGTGGATATCTTCATGGGTGGTGGTGCTCAAGATAGACAGCAAGAAATTGTTATGCGAGACTTACAAGGTAGCAAAGCCAATGCCCTACAAGAAAAAATTGAAGGAGGTACACCGGGGGTATTTACCTGTGGCTCACCTCAATTGCTAGGTCACTACTATGAACCAGCTCTAGGTAAGCGGATTCAGGGATTAGGGTTGCTGGATTTGGTCAGCAAGCATCCTGGCGTAGATGCTCGCCGTTGCATTGGTAATGTGGTATTTGAGATTACTGCATCACCCCTAGCCCAAGACTTAAAGGCTATGCTCGGGAAAAATCCAGTAGTGATTGGCTTTGAAAATCACGGTGGTCGTACCTATTTAGGTAATGTCGAACCCCTAGCTCAAGTGGTCAAAGGATATGGTAACAATGGGGAAGATGGCACAGAAGGAGCATTTTATCGGAATGCGATCGCAACCTACTCCCACGGTCCGCTGTTACCGAAAAACCCCTTTCTTGCTGATTGGCTGATCCAAACTGCCCTCAAGCAAAAGTATCATATACCAGTGTCCTTAGAACCACTGGATGATACCTTAGCAACCAAGGCACGGGTGGCGATGTTTCAACGTCTTTCCCTAACTAACCTGAGTTGAGTAGGACTACTAGCAAGAAGTCGTGACTCTTACGGGGAATAGGGCATCAGTAATGGTAGAAATGTCTACCAATTACTAATAATCCACAGTCGGTGACTTTAGTGGATAGCCCCTCAATGCCTCGTAAACGAATAAACTATTAACTATACCCCCTCCCAAGCAGTTGAGCGAGGGAGTTGGTCAAGTAAATCCGTCAACAGGGATATGACTGGAAAAGTAATCGATAGCAGTGCCACTGGAATTCTCATTCTGATCATCCCCGTCGCATTGGTGATGGTTCTGTTGCTAAAGGCATGGCCAATAGTACTGGCGATAATTACCTTAATTATCATCATCAGGCTTTGGCAGCAATATCAATGGCAGAAGTGGACTCGGAAAGTTAATCCCTTCTTCAATCAACTGATTAAAGATAACCAAGGTTGTCTGACACCCATTGACTTGTCGATCAAGGCAGATATTTCTGGAACTGCAGCGAAACAGTATTTAGAGAAAAAGGCACAGGAGTTTGGAGCTCAGAGTCGAACCTATGATGACATTGGCACTGTTTATTACTTTCTGACTGCTAGCGCTCTCGGTAGTATCTTTGATGAGAGTGAACCATCCTTCGAGCCTGAAAGTGAATCCTCCTTCGAGCCTGAGAGTGAATCCAACACCAGTCAACCAACCCCGTCTTTAGAACTACAGGTCCAAAAAGATGAGTTCTCTACCAGTGAAATCCCAAAATTGGTAGAAACTCCACGATCACAAGAATCTGTTGCCTCAAAACTAGCTGCCTTTACTGCTGATGCTTCAGGTGATCAAAAAAACTCGGTCAAAAAGAAGCAGGATAAGAAAGTTTATCAACCTCTGATCCAAGCCGAATTAGCGAAGCGACTGAATGTTCATTCCAGCACAGTTGGTAAACGTAAATCTGATGCCGACTTTTCACAATGGAGTCAAAGTAAAGATCCAGACGGAATTGCCTGGGAATATTCATCACAGAGAAAGGAGTTCTTGCCAATTGTGAACAATTAGGAAAATCTCGATCGTGAATAAATTTTAACTAGTCATTAGTAATTTATTTGTGATCTGTACCGGATAAATAATGACTAATCAGTCAGCTTCCCACCAGAATGATAAGTATTCAAAGACCTATTATATCATACTAGCAATGACCTCACCATACCTAAGGTTAGAAGAAGCTGGGAACTAGGAAATGGAATGAGCAAGTTCTGCCTGGGTTGGGTAATTAAACCTGTCCAGAGAATCCAATTTATTCGACACTTGGGATTTGAGTTGTTCAAATTTGAGCTTTAGTATTCGTCTGCTGACTATAGCTTGAGCTATAGGTTGTGAGGTTTGACCAGTATTAGCAGACTCTTGTAACATCTGGCATTGTTGGGGTGTAAGTGTTACGGTTATTACCTGGTTACAGCGTTGTGGTTCTTCAGTGGAAAACAACAGTAGTCGATAGAAGCCTTTATCTGCTAAGCAACAAGTAATAGTCTGAACTTTCGAGGTTTTCAAGTCTAGATAGCAAGGGAATAACCGAGAGTCGTGTGCTGTAGACTTAAGCACAGTAACCCATAGTAGCATCGGATGAGGCGAATTGATGAAGACAAATTGACTGTGGGGCTTGCTGAATAGATAATACTGAATTTCCTGTGGGGATAACATCAAGCATAAGGTGGCAAAATTTCCCAAGCTGCTTGGTAAATTTGCTGGAAATACAATTTTGCTAATTGGTTTATCCAGGGGCCAGGGTTGCTGTAGACACACTTGTAAAATTTTAACTCCTGATTATCTATTTATAGTCTAATAAACCTATGAATAGCATCATTAAAAACTCCCTAAGCTGAAGGCAGAATCAATGAAATATTGCTGGCTAACCGTTGATGCTGTTAATTGGTTAAACTTGACATGCCATAAAGTTTCAGGTAAACTGTCTACACTCCCTAAGAATGATAGTGATAAACTATTCAAGGGGTAAGTAGATTGTTGAGCGACTACTTCTTTAACGCCATCCTTATAATTTTTCTGGAAAAACTTATTATTCATAAGGGTTCCAGAGATAAAATTTTCAGTCATTGGGGGAATCCCATTGACAAACATCAGGCAGGTAGTCACAGCAGCTGCTTCGATAAATGTTCTCCAATAACGATGGTTCATAAGTAGAGTTAAGTTGATTGAGATCTAGAAATAAGGCTTACTATGACAGCAAGTCAGTAATCAATCAAGGTCGTTATTATACCGTTAGTCATGGTTCACAGTCCTCTTCACATAACGCCTAAAGTGTACGGAAAATTACTGAATTGATGCTATAGTTTCAGGATGAAGTTTGGATGTTTGCGATTGCGTTTTTGTTGTGTTTGAGTTGATGTATACCAATCACTAAGCAGAAATGGGAGAGGGTGAAAAGGAAAAAGGCTGGCAGGCAAAATCGATATTTTATTGCCTGACGTTTAACGTCATCTTTGGTACTTTGAACAATCAACGGTCGGACCCTTGAGAGTGGGATAGAAGAAAATATAGCAATCCGATTTGAGTTGTGAAACACCAGAAGAGGGGGAGAGGGGTCTCAGACCAGAAGTGGAGGAAGAGAAGTAAGAATCTCACCATGGGTTCTTTTTCACAAATGATTGAGGATTTCTATATACTTCTGACCCCATCACCTGATCACGTCATCACCCCATCACCCCATCACCCCATCACCCAGTATGATCAAAAATTTTCCATTGTGATCAGTTCGTTGTGGCTCTTGACCTATTTTTCGGGAAATCTATAGGTGAGTGTCGAAAGATTTTTCAGTAAATTAAGCTTGAGCTATGGCAAAGCGATCTCTCCAGGCATCTCCAGACGGCATCAAAAAAGCCAAACAGGCTTTTGAACGCAAGGGATGGACACAAGAATATTTTGCGGGTGAAATCGGCATAGAAACTCGCCAACCGATTTGGAAGTTTTTTGCCGGTAAACCCGTTGACCGCCGCGTTTTTAGCGAAATCTGCTTTCATCTGGATTTGGAGATGGAAGAGATTGTCGCTATACCAGAATATGCTCAGATAGATGCAGAAAAGAAAGCAGCTGAGGACAAAAGTAGAGTTGATGCCATCGTCACCAAAGTGCGATCGCACTACCATGACAAAATTCAAAATCAGTGTGGCACTCTACGCCTATTAGATATTGCTCGACCGGTTAGTTTAGATCACATCTACGTGGATGTGAATATTCTCGAAGAAATCACTAGTCAACGATGGTTGGAAATTGACGATTTGCAAGGCTTCCCAGCGGAGGAATTTGACCGCTTGGGTATAGGCAAAGTGCGCCGGGAAAGCATACCAGGACTGCAAGCGGTAGAACGCTATCCTAAAATGATGGTGCTAGGTAAACCTGGCTCTGGGAAAACCACCTTTTTGCAATATCTGGCTATTCAGTGCAATCAAGGAAATTTTCAATCGGATCGGGTTCCGATGTTGATTCGATTGAAAAACTTTGCCGAGGATGCTATGATCGAATGTAGTTTCAGCCTATTTAACTACATTAATCAAGAGCTTCAAAGTTGTGGTATTTCAGAACAAGATATTGAAACTATCCTCAGCTATGGCAGAGCCTTGATCTTAATGGATGGCTTGGATGAAGTCCCGGAAACTGCCAGTAATCAAGTTATTCAACAAATCCGTAAGATTTCAGAAAAGTATTACAAAAATCAGCTGATCATCACATGTCGCATTGCAGCTCAACAGTATCGATTTCAGGGATTTACTGAGGTTGAGATTGCTGACTTCAAACCAGCACAAATTCAACACTTTGCTAAAAAGTGGTTTGTGGCGGTAGCAAGGAATGACCCAGAATCAGGTTTGGAGAAAGCATCTCTGTTTATCGAGCAGATGAAGCTGCCAGAAAATCAGCAAATTAGAGAACTAGCAACAACACCAGTCTTGCTGAATCTAGCCTGTCTGGTTTTTCAAACCAAAGCTGACTTTCCTGTAAAACGCTCTGATCTTTACCAGCAAGGACTAGACTTACTACTGATTCGCTGGGATGAAGCCCGGGGTGTTAAGCGAGATGATATTTATCGTAATTTATCCTTGCCCCACAAGCTAGAATTACTTTCTCAATTAGCAGTTATCACCTTTGAGCAAGGGGAGTATTTCTTTGAAGAAATTCGGCTGCAACAATTAATTGCTGATTATTTAAGGAAATTACCAGCAACTCAAAGCAACCAGGCAGCTCTAGAATTAGATAGCTTAGCAGTACTCAAATCTATCGAGGTGCAGCATGGACTATTGGTAGAGCGGGCACGACGAATTTACTCATTCTCTCATTTGACATTTCAAGAGTATTTTACCGCCAGAGCGATTGTGATCGGCACTGGGATGTCTTTGTCACAGCTAGTCGAACACCTACAGGATAAACGTTGGCGGGAAGTATTTTTACTCACAGCACAAATGTTGCCAGATGCTGATCAGCTATTGTTGCTGATCAAGCAACAGATTAATCGGTTAGTCTGTGCAGAAATGGTGCTTGACTCAGTCAAACTGACACCAGGCGCTATGGCTTTAGGTGATAACTTAACAAAGTTCTTGAACTGGATTGAGAGCAAATCCCTCGAGATCTATACTCCCTACAAGCCAGCAGCAGTGCGTGCGTTTTACATGACCCTTGCCCTTCCTCCTAGCCATCCTCTTTCCCGGAATCAAGCCTTAGCCTTGGCTATTGATCACAGACTAGGAGGAGAATTGGGTAGTGAACTTGCCCTAGATTTAGCTTTAGATCATGCTTTAGCTGTTGCCCAAGCTATGACAGCAGAACTAGTTTACGACCGACTCAGTGCTCTTTACCTTGCCCTTGATTTGAATCACCTGACTGGGATTGAGTCTATCGGAGACTATCTAGAGAAGCTTAAAAATCAGCTACCTGACCTAGATGATGACGACCGAGATAGTATTCAAGAATGGTGGCAAAGTCATGGTGCGGAATGGGTATCACAATTAAGAGCCTTGATGATAGAGCATCGTAATATGGGTCACCAATGGCATTTGACCAAGACATCCCAAGATTGGTTAGAGCAGTATAGTCGTGCTAATCACTTGCTAGTAGAGTGTCTCAATAGTAATTGTCAGCTGAGTCTGACGGTGCGCAAAGAAATAGAAGATACGTTGTTGTTGCCGCTGTGCCACTCGTAATTGATCCCTCACGGTCGATGTTGACCTGAAGGGGTGACAAGTAGCTTGTCACCCCTTCACCCTTTAAGCTACCGTAAACCTAATCGCCTTGGGCGAACAACCTTGGCCTTGGCCTTTGGGCCACGCTACGCGAATGGCCACGCTACACGAACAACCCTTAACCCTTAAACCTTTTTGACCCATGCTACGGTGTTGACACTCCCCGCTCGCTTTGTGACGGGGATTCCTAGATCTACGACCGGCCTTAAACCTCCGCGTCCGAATGGCAATACCTAAACCGAAATCCCGTCAAGACTAAGATTCTAGTTCAGTTCGCGAAAGACCCAGCGGGCTAGTCTCGCGATAGCGTTCAGCTACTTTTTGAGAAGTGCCTTATGAAGTCCGTTGCTTCCCTGTTTCACTTGGTTTCGGCGTGCCCCGCCGTACCGTTGTTTTCTCAAAGTGTTATCTTGCTGGGTTCACACACCAATTGTTAGTTGATGGTTGGGTTTTTAAGGAGGAC
>NZ_MKZS01000001.1:5988610-6016473 GCF_001942495.1 Moorena bouillonii PNG | reverse complement strand
AAGTGTAGAACCTGATCTGTTTGCTTTTCACACAGATGTGTCAGGCAGTCAGGGTGCGACCCGTGGCGAATTTAATTCTTAATGGTAAGAGCGCACCTAACAGGGAATCAATGTCAAAGAAGACTGTACCTCATAACTGCGATAAACGCTATATAACGCTTATTTTTGTAGTTTTCAATATTATTAAATCTCAGCTAAAACAATGGTAAATAATGGAGCATGTCACTTATGCATAACATTTGTACTAAGGTAATAGGTAATGGGTAATAGGTAATAGGTAATGGGTAATAGGTAATAGGTAATAGGGGGAGCATGTGACTTATGAATATTTGTACATTATCTATAGCCCCCTGATGGGTTTAAGCTTGCTCTAATGGGACATAGTACAAATGTTCTGCAACGCAAGACCTGCTCCCGGTAAATAATGCTTTTTGCTCCGTGATATTTGAAAGTATTGCCATAAATTAAGTCCTAGATATCCTCCATGTTGAGCTCAGCCTGGAGTAGTTTTAATTTCGAAATTAATCGATAATCAATCCTAAGTTATGCCGTGATCTTATCAGCTCAACAAAAGTACCCTCAAAGGTACTGTGAAGGTGGATTTATATCTGAGATTATAGAAATGTGTTGATTAAAAGTAATTGCAGCAAGAGGTAAAACCGATGGCTTACAAATACTATAATCCCTGTGTCTTCCAAGTTCCGATCAAATTAGAGGTACCCATTGTTCTCGATCTAGCTGTAGCTGCTAAGCCTAAGTGTTTTACTAAATATGAGGACCAAATGGAGCTCGAACAGGCGGAATGTAACGGAACTGGTACTGAGTCACCCGAACCGGTTATAGCGCTACGCGCAATGGCATTGGCAAGAGGCAAAATGCAAAAGTTGACTACAACAGCTTTTGCAGCTTTTATCAATGTCCTAACTTTAATGCGTAGTGCTATACAACTTAATCCCCTTAGGAATCTTTGAAAGGAATTTTTGACAGCTGGCTTTGAAGTAGTTTATAGGAATTAATTCCTGAAACCCCCCTAGGATCTAAGAGGTTGTCTGAGAAGTCTCATTTGCTACATTCAAGCCCCCTAAATCCCCCAATTTTGGGGGACTTTTAGAAGCAAATTGACTCTTGTTCCCCCCAAAGTTGGGGGGCTAGGGGGGCAAAATTCAGTATCAAAAAACTTGGTAGATATCCTCTAAGGATCTAAGGTCTCTACAGCTGAATGCTTACCTTTCTGAAATTCACTGATGCTGAGGTGAATTATCTAATCACTGATTACCACTCTTTCTTTTTAATAAACAGGCAACTATGATCAAACGCTTTCTTACCAAAGACATGCTCGACTTTGACGCTCCAGATCAAGTCAAAGAAGTTATCCAACCTCAAGGGCGTCCACCGGAAACAGACCCTACTCTGGGTATCCGTCCGGAATTAAGTATTGAAGTCAACCAAAAGCCAGGCACTCCCCGACATCGACTGGTCACCATTGGTGATTCCCTAAGCCATGGCGTCCAGAGTGGAGCAATTTTTAACACTGACCTATCCTATCCCATGATGATTGCTCAAGAAATGGGTTGGGAAAAACACCTGCGTCGTCCCAGCCAATATGGTAAATTTGGTGGATTACCCCTGAATATGGAGTATGTAGTTAGGCACTTAGAGCGACAGTTTGGTGACCAGATAAACTGGTGGGAATTAGGGTCGGCATTGTTTTCAATCCGCGAATTTATGGACGACATAGAAGATTATTGGGAACGGGGTCCTGGTTGGCAAGGGGGCGTTGGTTCTACTGTTGCTATGGAAAAAGGAATTAACCACAACCTCGCTATTTATGGGTGGAATCTCAAAGACATTATCTCTAAGGACGCAGATACCCTCAGAAAAGAAATCCAGGCACCAACGGATCATCTATTGCGGCAAATCGTTGAGAAGGCCAACGAACATGCTGGATTGAGGGTTTTGGACTCCGCACGGGATTCACAGGGTAAAGCACTTACCCCAGTCCAAGCTGCCGTGGCACTAGGGCAAGAAGGAAGTCTAGAAAACGGTGAGGGAGATGGTATTGAAACCCTGATGATCATGATTGGGGCGAATAATGCCATGGGCACCATTGCTCAATTGCAGGTCAGATGGAGTTGCGATCGCGATTTAAATTCACCACAGCCCAATCAGCGACCTACAATCTGGTCTCCGGAAGATTTCAAAGCGGAATTGGATCAAGTAGTTGAGCAAGTTAAGCAAATCCAAGCTCGCCATGTCATTTTGGCTACAGTTCCCCATGTCACCATTACGCCCATTGGTCGTGGAGTAGGAGATAAGATCGCTACTGGCTCGCGATACTTCGCCTACTACACCCGTCCTTGGATTAGCGACAAAAATTTCGACCCCAACCGTGACCCGCACATTACCGGACAACAAGCCCGAGCAATTGATAGCGTCATTGATCAGTACAATGAATATATTGCTGATGCTGTAGGTCAGGCTCGAAAAGAAGGTCGAGATTGGTATTTATTTGAATTAGCAGGGTTACTGGATAGCTTAGCTTATCGACGTTATATTGAAGACTCCGACGCCAGACCAGATTGGTGGACTCCCTATCAGCTGGCACCGGAACTCGAAGCGCTTTCACCAGTACTGGATACTCGCTTTTTTAGATCCGATGCCACCGGTCGCACCAGCGGTGGTTTGTTCTCCCTAGATGGCATTCATCCCACTACCATTGGCTATGGTATTGTTGCTCAAGAATTGATCACTATGATGCAGCAAAAAGCTGGTGTCAAGTTTTATCGCAAAGACGGTTGCACAGAGCGTCATGATCCAGTCAAGATCAATTTCCAGCGCCTGATTGCTCTAGATACCCTGATTTACGACCCACCGAAATCTTTATCGAGTAGTCTGAAATGGCTGGATTGGCTCGATCAGAACTTGCAGATTTTCTAGGGCTTAGCTTCCGGCAAAATTCATCCCACATCTCAATGCTACGCCATGAGTTTGGGATGAATTTTGCACAGGGTATCCATGGAATTGCTATATATTCTAGCAATTATCATAGTTATGAGGTACACAATTTCGGTATTTTAGGGAACAGGTAACAGCGGATCACCGGAACAGAGAAGAGAGAAGAGAGAATAGGGAATAGGGAATAGGGATGCGCTACCTCAATACTGTACCTCATAACTGCGATAAACGCTATATGTACTGATAAACAAAGCAGAACGCGCCCCGCGTGGCCTACGGCCTTAAATGCTGGGCAAGTCAGCACAACAGTCTTAAAAAAAAACACCAATAAAACAGAGCGGCAGGGTTTGAATTACCGCAAGAAAAGTTGAGCCATTGAGCGCGATAGGTTATGAGTAATAGTTTTAATTCACATCAAATAAGGCTCCACTTTTCAAGGTTTTTTCTCCACTCAGGTTTACACTAGCCTTTTTTCAAGGCAAGGATGATACCTGCGATCGCACTACCGGATTTCATCCCATTACCCTAACATCGCTTTCTCATCCCCACCGAACCATTTTAATTTATAAATTAATATACGGGTTTCTTAGGCTACTCCGTAAACCCTGAGCATCGAAGTCACTGGGAACTTTGCTTGTTTGTATCATCTTCCGGAGCTTTCCTCTCAGCTGACTAAGACTTAAGTCATTGCGCCATACCTCTATAAATAGCCTGAGCAATTTCCTTACCCATGTCTGTGGGATTGTGGGTTTTAGTTAAGTTTAAATTCACGGGTACAGTGGGAATATTGGTACTATTTTGCCAATTTCGAGGTAGTCCCTTCACCTTAAGCAAACGGGATAATTCTGCTTCCACCGCTGCTTGTAAGCGTACCCGTTCTAGTCTATTCAGGTCAATTCCTTCTATGCTTAGCTCTGGGATTTTAATGGTAATGTTCATCTAGGGAGTAGGGAGTAGGGAAAGGCAAGAGGCAAGAGGCAAGAGGCAAAAGGCAAGAGTTAATCAACTCTAGAGGTATTTTGGGTTATGTAAAAAACGGTAATCAATAAATACTAGATATAACTCTGCCCAATTATATAAATTTAATTATTTACTGACCCTAATTTCAGCACTTTAGCTATCCTTACTTATACTAACTCTGTCAACTAAATCTGTCAAATAACTCTGTCAAAACGATATAAGTGTAGACTTAATTATCCCAAATAATTACCGTTTTTTACCTTGCCGAAAATTCCGATTCCCGATTCCCGATTCCCGATTCCCGATTCCCGATTCCCGATTCCCGATTCCCGATTCCCGATTCCCGATTCCCGATTCCCGATTCCCTGTTACCTCAAATTTATACTAATCATGATTCGATTATTTTAATAATTAACAAATATTATTTTTTTTCAAATAAATTGCACATTATTTATTTATATGTTTAAATAGTTAATGAACACTAAGCTACTCAATTTAAGGCGATGTACAAAAATTTCATTGTTTCACCTTTACCGAATCAATCTAGTGAAATAATTCTTCCAGGTTCCCATGGGTTTTATCCCTACCAAGAACCAATTAAACATACCTTGACTGGTTCTAAGCGGGCGATTTACATTACGATCAGGAATTTGCAGACTCTGGGCTATGCAACAGTTAGCGAGTGGAGTCCACTCCAACGGACTTACAATCCTGGGGAATACATTTGTATTTTGGAGCGCAATTTGATTCTGGATTAAGCTCATAACCTAGCTGGGGGGTCTTCCCCCTAGTTCTACAGTTAAAAATAGTTTAAGAATAGTTTATTGCTTGTGTACTATTCCTTGCTATGGGGGGTCAGAGCCACAGAGGGGTTTAGCCTAAATTCCTCATAAACTAGAATTAATGAGTAGATGCTACATCGCCTTAAATTGCTTTACGTTTGTAGTCATCTCCTTGAATTGGTTTACGTTTGTAGTCGTGGAAGTATTTTCCACGGCTATTTTTTTTGGTCTTGACTAGTAAGCTATCAGCTATCAGCTATCAGTTATCAGTGATCAGTGATCAGGATTCAGCTTATGTGCTACGCACACGCGTGCGCGTTCAGCTTTTGAATCAAACAGGTAACCATTTTTTTATATGAGTTACGTCTGCATGATAGCTGACGGCTGACCACTGACGGCTGACCGCTGACCGCTGACCGCTGACTGGTCTTGACTGTGGAAGCTGCTGTGGATAGTGTGGATAGTATTCTGGTCAAGCATGGGTTAATGGCAGGAAAATAATTCACGGTATCTCAGTGCTGCAATGTTCTGGTTGCGATCGCGTTTGCAAGAATTAGCCCAAGAATTAGCTGGAGATGAGTCGGTAGACCCAGAAGCGATCAGGCAAGGGGAAGCTGCCATGGCAGAAGCGGAAGCCAATCATCCCCGACCTGCGCTGAAATATCTTAGTGAATGCTTTAACTTATCCTTGTTTGAAGAAAAGATTTTACTCCTGTGTGTGGCCATGGAGTTAGATCCTCTTGCCCACCCTACAAGACTTCCTACACTCTCTCGAACATTAAAGGGGTAGGGTGGGCAAATTCTGATTATTTGACCAGATCAGCAGTGATCATGTCCATTTGCCCACCAAATAATATCAAGCGATCACCTAAGCAACAGCAAAATCTGTGTATTGTCGCATTTTTGGCTCATGAAATGCTAAGACAATATCCTCTTTGGGAACTCCAACACGGACAAGGTCGGTAGCAATTCCTTCTTCTGTCCAGTCTTCCTCAATCCAAAATTTCCCTTCTCGAAGACGCACATAAACGGTCATTCCCGTAATTATTTCTCCATTTTGCCATCCTAAATTCATCCAAATATAGTGACCATTTGCTTCATCCGCAATCAGAAAATTATCAATCGCCTCCTGAGAACGTTTTTGACATAATTCGATATAGTCATTTAATAGTTGTTTAATAATTTTGGGGTATTGGGCTAATTTATCCATTGTCTTACCTCTTCTAATTCAGTATCTACAAGAATTAAGGTAAGTTTAGAGGATATCTGAAAAGTTTTTTGATACTGAATTTTGCCCCCCTAGCCCCCCAATTCTGGGGGGAACAAGAATCTATTTGCTGGTAAAAGTCCCCCAAGCGAGGGATTGCTCGCTTGGGGGATTTAGGGGGCTTAGGTGTAGCAAATTAGACTTCTCAGACAACCTCTGATGTCTAATGACGATTAATTGAATCACATCTTGAGTAAAAAAGTTTTTGTAGGCAATGCTACTAATAGCTAGATAAAGTTTTCGTTCAGGTGCAGTTTCATCCAGAAGATAGCGATAGATATCCTATTGACCAAGAGCTTCTTTTAAATCTTGCAATTTTGATGTACCGACAAAGCTTTTGACTTCAACCACAAGTTTTTGTTCATTTCGTTGAACCGCAATCGGGCCTTCAGCCCCTAGATCGGCATAGAGTTTTGTTTTTCTATATTCAATAATATAGGGTCGTCAGTGATTATCCATCCATCTTTAATCAGTGCATTTTTCACAGCCTTATGAATCCCAGTTTCGGCATGATCAATGGAAGTAAAGTATAAACTTTTGATAAAAGCTGATCGCATTTTAATCTTAGCTCAACAACACACCATGATCAAATTAGGGTGTGTTAGCTCCCCAGTTGAGGCAAGCAATCCCAACAAATACTTACTGAAAAAAAAGGGGATGGTGTTGGGTTTTACTCTCCCATAGAATCGATCAGTTTTATCAAAACTATTGATTCGCTCAACCCAACCTACAAGATTAGCGATCGCACTACTCCCTACTCCCTACTCCCTACTCCCTTTGCTATAGATTACAAACAAGTTTAAAACCTATGGACAACAACACTAAACAAATTTAAAATTATACAGTTATTTTGTAGAATCAGAGGGAGGTTATCACGCTTTTTGTCCGATCCTAAAAGGTTGTCATTCTCAAGGGGATTCTTTTGAAGAGGGAATCGAGAATATTACAGAAGCTATTGAGTTATATATTGAAAGTTTAAAGGCTGATAATCAGGCAATCTAGCGAGAAGATTTAATTGTGAAGCCATTAAGTATCTTGGCATGAGTAATTTTACCAGTATCAAACCTAAAGCGATCGCATTTAGAGAAGGGTTTGGTGGGCAAATAATGATAATTTGAGCATTCCAACAGTTATAGTATCCATTTGCCCACCCGACAAGATTAGCGTACGCACTTATTGAACCTCCCCACCCGTCGCAGGGATGGGGATTCCCAGGCACAGCCGTGGGCGACTGTTATCGACCTGGGCGTGACTTTCCCGCGCACCGAACGCGCCCCGCGTGGCCTATGGCCAGGGTAGCTGAGTAGGGTCTTTTGCCCTGTTTTTTTGAGACCCTTACTTTTTATATTAACACTATTTGAGACGGAATATTCATCCCCGACCTTTGAGGACGGGGTATTCTTTTCCCTCTCAAACTCTCCCACTCTGATAAAATTCCCCAAACTCCTTTTTAGCTAATTAATCAATAATGTGTCAAATTCCCACAGGAAAAAATTATGCGAACGCATTAGGGAGTAGGGAGTAGGGAGTAGGGAGTAGGGAGTAGGGAGTAGGGAAATCAGAAGACGAACAGGTAAATGCGATTGACCGTTCGCGAAGCGTTGGGCTTTGCCCGTGCATGTCAAGCTTCGCGATTAGCCGTAGGCCACGCGGGGCGCGTTCGCTTTTCCTAATTGAGTAATCAATCCCTGGTCAACTGTACTTTCACAATGGGAAACTAGGTGAGTCAATCAAGTCTGACATCGTCCCAAGCTGGGTATCGTTGATCATATAGCCATTGGCAGCAGATGATTTAACAAGGAAAATTCGACAACCTTAACCTTAATTGGCAATAACCAATAGCTTAGGTTAAAAGCCGACTCCCGACTCCCGACTCCCGACTCCCTATTCCCTACTCCCTATTCCCTATTCCCTGTTCCCTTTCCCCTTTCCTATATGTCTATTGTTATTGTCGAAAACCTCAGCAAAATCTACCCAGTAGCAATCAAACAACCAGGACTAAAAGGTACCTTAAACCATTTCTTCCGCCGTACCTACCGTTCAGTCAAAGCTGTACAAGACGTTTCCTTTGAAATTGGCTTTGGAGAAGTAGTCGGATTCTTAGGGCCCAATGGTGCTGGCAAAACCACTACTCTCAAGATGCTCACTGGACTGATTCATCCGTCTCAGGGTCGAGTCAGAGTTGTAGATTGCATTCCCAAACGACGTCAACCAGGCTTTTTGAAAAAAATTACCCTAGTTATGGGGCAGAAGCAACAGTTGCTTTGGGACTTACCAGCCCTAGATTCCCTGAGAATCAATGCCGCTGTCTATGGTATTTCTGATCAAGACTATAGGTATAGAGTTGGGGAACTGACCGAGATGCTGTCCCTAGAAGGGAAACTCACTCAGCCAGTACGAAAACTCTCCCTAGGAGAGCGCATGAAAGCCGAACTACTAGCAGCATTGCTACACCAACCCCAAGTCCTATTTTTAGATGAACCTACCTTAGGATTAGATGTCAATGCTCAATTGGCCGTACGGGATTTCTTGCGGGAGTACAACCAACGCACAGGAGCAACAATACTCTTAACCAGTCACTACATGGCTGATATCACTGCTCTTTGCCAACGGGTGCTATTAATCCATGAAGGTCGGCTGATTTACGATGGCTCTCTAGATGGATTACTTGAGCGCTTTGCTCCCTATCGTGAGGTCACCGTAGAACTTGCCCAGCCCTTACCTGAGGTAAAGACTAGTCAGGATATGTTTTTACAGCGCTATGGTGAACTCAAAGAAGTAGATGGTCACCACGTGCGTTTGCTAGTGCGTCGGGAAGTGCTTACCGAGACTGTGGCTCGGATTCTGGCTGAGCTGGAGGTAATAGATTTAAGCGTAACTGACCCTCCCATTGAAGAAGTTATTGGTCGTGTTTTCCAGACAGGAGTAATAAACTAAACTTGGCTGCAAAGGTTAGCTGGTTAAAGGTTGTTGGTCAGAATGTAGAATTAAGAATTAAGAATTTAGAATGAAGAATTAAGAATTTAGAATGAAGAATTAAGAATTTAGAATGAAGAATGAAGAATTTAGAATTTAGAATGAAGAATGAAGAATTAAGAATTTAGAATGAAGAATGAAGAATGAAGAATTTTTTGATTGGAAGTTACCGACTCCCGACTCCCGACTCCCGACTCCCGACTCCCGACTCCCGACTCCCTAATCCCTACTCCCTAAATCAAAAATAAATGAAGCGCGTCCTAAAAATCATAACAACCTTCCTCAGTGTTTATTACGCCCATATGATGGAGTATCGGGCAGAAATATTTTTTTGGGTACTGTCGAATCTGTTACCTCTGATTCTAATGGGGATTTGGACCAAGGCATCCCAAGACGCAGACTTTGGTCTGAATTCTATAGAATTTGCCCGTTACTTTATCTCAGTGTTTTTTATCCGCCAGTTCAACTTGGTATGGGTGATTTTCGAATTTCAAGAACAAGTGTTGCAAGGGAAGCTTTCCCCACGATTACTACAGCCAATTGATCCAGTGTGGCATCAGGTAGCCGCTCACTTAGCAGAACGATTTATCCGTATGCCGTTTAACCTAGGGCTAATCGGTTTGTTTTTCCTGCTGTATCCCGAAGCAGCTTGGGTACCGAATCTTGGCAATTTGTTACTCGGTTGCCTGGTGGTGGCAATGAGCTTTGCCCTACGCTTTTTGATGCAGTATACCTTTGCCATGTTCGCCTTTTGGACAGAACGGGCTAGTGCTATTGAAGAATTATCATTTTTGCTCTACTTATTTCTTTCTGGGTTAATTGCTCCGTTGGAAGTCTTTCCTCCTTTGGTAAGGGAAATTGCCCAGTGGACACCCTTTCCTTATCTGATTCATTTCCCAGCAGCACTGTTGATTGGTTTACCTGTGAATGTGGTAGGGGGAATATTGGTGATTCTAGGTTGGAGTTTGATATTTTTCCTAGTCAACCGCTGGTTATGGCGTAAAGGGTTAAAGCATTACTCTGGCATGGGAGCTTGATCGTAATGGAAGTGTGGGAAGTGTGGGAAGCGTGGAAAGTGTGGGGAGATAGGGAGATAGGGAGATAGGGAGATGGGGAGTCAGATCAGGGACTGCATATTAAATTTACCTGATAAGGATTAATGTCCCTGATAAGTATGATTAACGCTATATATTCGACCAATCCAAAGTATAAAATTACATGATGATTCAGTTCTGGGGTATCAGCTATCAGCTATTCATGATTCAGGGACTCTTTTTATTGATCAGGCGTTGGATTGCCTTAGCAGACAGCTGAGGTGCTTATAGCTGATAGCTTACACAATTACAAGACTCGAGCAACGCTCTAGCAACGAATGACCCTAAAACGTTTGCCCCCAAATAATCCCCCTAATTTACCTGAACCACGTCACTTTAACGGGCCAATGCTATGGTTGGCCATGGTTTTGGCGTCTGTTGTCATTCATCTATGCTTCTTGTCGATACTGTATATGCTCTTGATGGGGCGCTTGGAAAGTTCGCCACCCAGTCAGGATTTGATTGCCATCGATCTGATTCCTATCATTCCGGAAGACATAGCTGAGCAAGAGACATCACCAGAAGACCCATCAACAGCTCTAACTAGTCCTAGGTCAGATAGGAATTTTAATCACCAAACTGTCTCTAACTCTACCATTGATGTCACTGAGCCTGACTTAGAGCGAACACCAACAGAGGAAAGCTTACCCGTTAAAGAGCTAGCACTGCCAACATCTTATGAATTAACTATACCTGTACCCGCACCTGAACCAACAACTCCGATCACTCCTGTTAAGCCTATTCCAGTCATCCAAAGGCCGCTACCTTTACCCTTACCTCTGCCACCACCGATTCAGCCACCGGCTTCCAGCATCCTAGAAGAGTCGGCATCAAAAGATACCTTTCTGGCTAAGATGAGTCAATTTGGTCTGACTAATCCCAATCGGGATATTCCAGACCAATTGGCTCTACCGCTACCAGCTAACAAAACCGAATTTTCCGCTGAGGAGCTGAATTTGACAGGTATTGATTTATCGGAAGAGTTAGTGTTGAAGGTGGTGGTGTTAATTGATTCCAATGGTAAACCGGAACTGCTAGCGGACTATATTCAAGTGCAGCAAGGCAATATTAGTATTGATCAGGCTCAGCAACTCGCTCAGCAGGTGATTCGCCATTGGCTGTTTGCCCCTACTTACATGGCAGGTCAACCAGTTGTCCAAGCTTATCGCTTCCAACTCACCATTAGTCAAGAGGCAAGAGGCAATGGGCAATAGGCATGCTAGCAAGAGGCAAGAGGCATGCTAGCAAGAGGCAAGAGGCAAGAGGAACCCACCCCTAACCCCTCCCAGGAGGGGAAGGCAAGAGGCAAGAGGCAAGAGGCAAGAGGCAAGAGGCCATAGGCAATAGTCCTGATTTTTGATCTAAGAGCTGATTTGTAAACTCGCACTAAACCTTGTATGATAAGGCTTGCACTAAACTAGAACAATTGAACTATTTAATAACTAAAAGACAATCATAGCAAGGCTTTCAAGCTTATTAATATTTACTTTACAAATTAGCTCTAAAAAAGGTGGCATTTTGATTTTGTTATGTTATGATGCTAAAAGTACTGGAAACAGTGCGGATGTAGTTTAGTGGTAAAACCTCAGCCTTCCAAGCTGATGATGGGGGTTCGATTCCCCCCATCCGCTCTTAGTATACAAGTTGTATATATTATTACAGGTTTAATCCGTTCCCTTTTAGCGGAAGCTGAGGCCGTAGGCCACGCTTTGCGAACGCTTCATCGCGTAGCGTGGCCTACGGCCAATCCCGTAGCGGCTCTGAAAGAGCATCGCAATCTCAAATCCCCCCGTCAGCATCTACTGAACAATTAGGTGTTATTTTTTTTTTAGAAAAATCGTCGATTTTTCTATATCATAAGTATCGATGAATTGGTGTTAAAAGTATTAGCAATACTAGGAGATATAAGGGATGTATCTTCCTCGTTTGCTGGAAAATTACTTGACTTATTTTAGTTATTTTATTTTTTTAACTAGACTCTTAATATCTAAAATAATTTTAGAAAAATCGAGGCGATTGCCATTTTTTGTTTAAGTAGATCTACCTGAGTATGAAACAGCCCGATCTGGCCATGGGGGGGCAAGGGGGAATTCCTACTTGCTACTTGCTACTTGCTACTTGCTACTTGCTACTTGCTACTCCCATTAACCCAAGCATTAACCCAAGATAAAATTCCCTCAACCAATTGAGAAGTGCTACATGATATCATAACGCCTTCTGCTCCAGGTCAGAGAATAACTCCAGCAGTCTTTGAGTATAAGGAAGCAACAGGGAAAGCTGATCTGACTCTACACGAGCGTTTAGTTCATCCACCAGTAACTGCAACATTTTTTCCGCCAGTTTCCAACTTACGTCTACACTAGGAAATACCAGTAAACACAACGGCAACAGTTCCTGTTCTATTGATGTCATATTCCCTTCCAAAGCACATAGCCATAGGTAACCCTGGAACATTTCTAAATCTCTGATAGTCGAAGCCTTAATTCCTGGATCGTCCAGCCCTCCCCGACGGCTAAAATGATCAGAGTGCAATTGCTCTGTGCGTTGGTAGACAGTCTGAGCAATATCCTGACTAGCAGGTAAGACTTGCTCGACTAACGCTAAGGTAGGTGAGTTAAAATCATGCAAAGCCGCTGCATTACAGATTCGTTGCCAGGGGATAGAAACTTGCTCCTCCACAAACTTAAAGTAGGGACTGAGCAAAATTTGTTCTGGTAATGTCAGCCGATTGAGTACTAATTTAGTGCTGAAGTGAAACTGTGTAGTAACAAAACCAATGGCGCGACGGTCTTTTGCTGATATATGTTTCTCCCGCAGTTGCCGCAATACAGGTTCGAGAGAGGTGGCTAACTTTTCTATGGCTGGCAATTCTAGCGCTACCATTGTCCACGGGCTAGAGAAATCTGTGAAGAAATTAATTGTCTCTCCTAGTCGTATTGCTGCCATTAAACTAGAATTCGGTGATTGCTCCTGGTAAATTTCTAGTACCTTTTCGTAAACCGAGCCAACAAATTCAGCAATTCGCTTAGCCTCAGTCAAATTAACCACATTAGGAATATAGGAGAACATAGCATCTGTTTTAATTCCTGCACACTCACAATTAATTTGGATTAAACGCTGTAACTTGGTAACTGTTTGAGTGCGCCCCTTTCTAGAAGCAACGTCTAGCAAATCAGAAATCTTTAAAAAATCATTATTTTTAGCGATAATTGATAAATCTGGTACATAGCGATTTGCCCAAAAATTGACTAAGCGCTCAACCGATGTTTTGTTGAATCTTGGAGTGTTGATCAGCAAAGCTTGTTCCTCAGATGTCTAAAAAATTATTTCTATAATCCCTTTAAGTAAATTTTTACTTGTGGCGTTAAATCCAACAATTAATTGTGAAAGCTTTAAAAAAGCTGTAGAGCACTCCATGACAACTAATATCCAATAGCAATTATTCGGTAGATTTACAACAAATAAATATCATTAATAATAGGTAATGGGTAACTGATAATTAGTAATTATTACTTTTTAATGGGTAATGGGTAATTGGAGTAGGTGCATCCCATTGTTAGAGACATAAAATCGTAAGCACTCAGCCGTTGGCCTTAGACCACGCTACTTGAGGTGCTGTCAGCCTAATCCTTAAAATAAACCTCGTTCGCCTAGGGTGCGCCGATACGCAAACAGGAGAATTTAATAGTTCGAGATTAATGAGAATTTAAAGTTTGGCTAAAACCCCTTGGCCGTTGGGGACGCTACGCTAACAGCTTTGTGGCACAGGCTTCGACCCTCGGACGTAACTCAGATTAAATGAATGCTTAACTCTTGTCTTGATACAGTCGCTCATGGCGCATGGGTCTGTGTTCGGAACTTGCTTCCGCACCTGTCAGCCATGCAAAGCGCGAGTGGTTAGAAGTTACCGTAAGACAGGCTCGCCTTAATCAATAAGTTTTAACCCTTTTATGCATTTGAAGTTACCGTAAGAATAAGGCAGCCTTAATCAATAAGTTTTAACCCTTTTTCCCATAGCCGACCAACCATTTTGGCTGCCTTATTCTAAGGCGCGCGTCTTTGAGCCTATCAACTATAAAGGCTCAACGTAATCAGGTTTCGTCTCCGGGGGAAACCCCCCGCAGGTCGGCGCTGCCTCCCTTTGACCGCGCTGCCTCCCCTGTTCCCTTGCTGAATCGCTCTCCAGCCCCGTCGAGAAAGTCTTTGGCTTCACAATTGCTCCCTTTGATCGTGCTGCATCCGTTGCTAACTACAGGCGCGCCTTATGCTATTCCTTATCCATTAGATAACCATCTTCCTTCCATCATAATATTAAGTAATGTAACAATTTAGCTGTCATACCAGCTAAATGTCTTGACAGCTAGAGAGGAAGCCGATAAGGTTAAATACATACCCGGGTACAACGATATAAAAAATATATGCAAGACAAGCAAAAAGTTACTCTTTATCTTCCACCAGGATTGCACCGCCGGCTCAAAATTAAAGCGGCTGTTGATTCTGAATCAATGTCAGCTATGGTTGAGAGGGCGATTATATTCTACATAGAACATCAAGATGTGGTTGAAGAGGTAGACCAATATGGACAAACCCATAAAGTATACCCCTGTCCTGAGTGTTCTAGTGACTTGGTTCTCTCAGAGGGAAAATTAGTTGCTCTGAAAAACCAACCTGGTGTGATATCGGAAGAACTCCCAGTAGAAAAGGTAACAGCAAAAGTATGCTCCAGTACCGATTCTCACGGAGAAGAGGAATTGGTTCCTTGTTAAGGTAGCCAAAGTTAAGGTAGACAAATTAATCTACTCGCAGAGCACACTTAGTTAGCTCAGTGGTTCAGTTGAAGATGTTTGGGCAGTTGTAAGCCGTCTCTAATATTAGGTAGAGTTATGCAAGAAGAGATAAACGTTCTCATTCAAGCTCAATATCCTCTAATCTACCTCGTGACTCCCGAGGAGGAGCGGGCAGAGAGGGCAATAGCAATGATTGCTCAAAGGAAGTCTCAACAGCAACGAGTCTTCGTTTGGACCGTCACTCACGGGATTGTTGAGTATGGTCAATCACGCCACACCACTCAGCACAATACGGTCTCTCCTGAGGCAGCAGTTCAGTGGGTAATTCAACAAAAAGAACCTGGTATATACATCTTTAAGGACTTACATCCCTTTATAGATGCACCAGCAACTACCCGATGGTTGCGGGATGCGATGGCAAGCTTTAGGGAGGAAGCTAAGAAGTCTCTTAAAAAGTCTATCATCGTAATGTCGCCGGTGCAGCAGATTCCTATTGAGTTGGAAAAGGAAGTGGTCGTGCTTGACTTTCCCCTACCAAACCTTAAGGAACTTAACCAAGTCCTATCCCACCAACTGGATCAGAGTAAAACTCGCCGAACGACTACAGAAACTAGGGAAAAGCTGCTCAAAGCAGCATTAGGCTTGACCCGCGATGAAGCAGAGAAGGTTTATCGCAAAGCCTACGTTAAAGCTGGTCGTCTTACTGAAGCTGAAGTCGATATTGTTCTATCCGAGAAGAAGCAGATCATCCGCCGCAACGGTATCCTAGAGTATATCGAAGAAGATGAAACCCTCGATTCTATAGGAGGGTTAGAGGAACTGAAGCGTTGGCTGAAGCAGCGCTCTAATGCCTTTACAGAGAGGGCGAGAGAATATGGTTTGCCTCAACCGAAGGGAATGTTGATTCTAGGGGTTCCTGGCTGTGGTAAATCTCTGATTGCCAAAACTACGTCTCGTTTATGGGGTCTGCCACTATTGCGCCTGGATATGGGGCGGGTATACGATGGCTCGATGGTAGGGCGCTCGGAAGCTAACCTACGCAATGCTTTGAAGACGGCAGAATCAATCTCTCCAGCTATTCTCTTCATAGATGAGCTTGATAAGTCGTTTGCTGGTAGCAGCGGTTCTTCTGACTCTGATGGGGGTACTTCAAGTCGAATCTTTGGTTCTTTCCTGACCTGGATGCAAGAAAAAACCTCACCAGTCTTTGTGATGGCGACAGCCAACCGAGTCGAGCGCCTACCAGGAGAATTCCTGCGCAAAGGTCGTTTTGATGAGATATTTTTTGTTGATTTACCCAACACCCAAGAACGCCAGCAAATCTTTGAAATTCACCTGAAAAAGCGGCGTGGAGATATTGACCGCTTTGACATTGAACAGTTAGCTAAGGTTTCTGAAGGTTTTTCTGGGGCTGAGATTGAGCAAGCCCTGGTGGCAGCGATGTATGAGGCATTTGCTCAAGACCGCGAGTTTACTCAACTGGATATTATTGCCGCGATTAAATCAACTCAGCCTCTATCGCGCACGATGACAGAGCAGGTTGCAGCCCTGAGGGACTGGGCTAGGCAACGCGCGCGACCTGCTGCATCCTCCCTAGCTGAATATCAGCGTATGGAGTTCTAACAGGCTTTCTCCTGCTCCCAACAGGAGTAAAGGCTAGCAAAAAATTGCTAGCAGTTTGATAAGTAGCCGCTTGTAATTGTTGAGGGCGGCTAGCCATAAAAGTAAAACGCTACGTTGTCGTTTCTCTGATACCTTTTCTGGAGGAAATCCACATGTCTCACTTTAGCACTCTGCGCACTAAAATCTCCGATGCTGAAATCCTGAAGACTTCCCTGTGTGACCTGGGAATCAATGTTAAGACAGAAGCTGATGTTCGCGGCTACAATGGTCAACGAGTTCGCGCTGACTTGGTTGCTGTTCTCGAAGGCGAATATGATCTAGGTTGGTCTCGCAACAGTGATGGCACCTTTGACCTGATTGCTGACCTTTGGGGTGTGGCTAAGAAGCACAACCAAACCGAGTTGATCAACTCCATCAACCAGAAGTATGCCGTTAACAAGACCTTGGCAGAAGTCAAGCAGCGTGGCCTAAACAATGCCAACGTTAAGTTGGTGCTACAAAAGTAGTCCATTTAGGCGTTCCCAAGCTCACGGGTTGACCAATTGTATAGCGGGTTAACCCGTTTTTTTGTGCAAATTTTTATGCAATTGTATAAATTTCGATTTTATAATCCCCCATGCTTGAGCTGGGGGAAAGTTCGAGCGCTTAATATATAGAATGTGTGAATGGAGTCTAATCTAGTATTTTGAGGGGATACCGTTGTGAGTAATGTGATTAAAATCGAAGATAAAGATTTTGAAATTGAAGTTTTAAAAGCCCAGCAGCCAGTACTGGTATACTTCTGGGCAAATTGGTGTGGACCATGCCGCTTAGTATCGCCATCAGTGGACTGGGTTGCTAAAAATTATAGCGATCGCTTAAAAGTCATTAAGATGGAAGTAGACCAACATGAAGATGCCGTTGCCAAGTGCAAGGTAGAGGGTGTCCCTGCTCTAAGACTGTTTAAAAATGGTGAGGTGACCAAATCCCACGAGGGAGCAATTACCAAAACTCAATTGCAGACTATGCTGGATGAGAACCTTTAAATTAGGGCAGTAAGGGGCAATGGGAGCAAAGCCAGCGCAACCGATGGGAAAGGCTTGTGACGGCTCGAAAAAAATAGACAAAAGAAAAAGACTAAGATTACAATGCAGTTTGCCCAACGTTTACAACCCCTGCAAGCAAATGTATTTGCCGATATGGATCAGGCCAAAGCGTTGGCAGCTGCTGGGAAAGAAATCATTGACCTATCCTTAGGGTCTTCCGATTTACCAGCTCCCAACCATGTGTGTGCTGCGATTGAAGCCTCGTTGTATGAGCCCAGCACTCACGGTTACTTGCTGTTTCATGGTACTAGAGCGTTTCGTCAGGCAGCAGCTAGCTGGTATACTGAAAAATTTGGTATTCCGGTTGACCCAGAAACTGAGGTGCTACAACTGATTGGTTCTCAGGAAGGCACAGCTCATTTACCTTTAGCTGTGCTTAATCCGGGGGATTTTGCTCTGCTACAAGACCCAGGCTATCCTTCCCATGCCGGTGGTGTCCACCTAGCCAGTGGTCAGATTTATCCGATGCCCCTATTGGCAGAAAACAATTTTTTGCCTGTATTTGAGGATATCCCCGAGGCAGTGCTAGCTCAAGCACGGATGATGGTGTTGAGTTATCCCCATAATCCCACTACTGCGATCGCACCCTTGTCTTTTTTTAAGGAAGCAGTGGCATTTTGTCAGTGCCATAACCTGGTATTAGTTCACGATTTTCCCTACGTTGATATCGTTTTTGAAGATACCAGAGGCAATGGCGAGCAGATCGGGAAAATCCCAGAAACCCTCAATCCCAACTCTGTTGCTCCCTCAGTTTTGCAAGCAGACCCAGAGAAGACTGTATCGATTGAGTTTTTTAGCTTTTCCAAGTCTTACAATATGGGAGGCTTCCGGATTGGCTATGCTATCGGTAATGCTCAATTGATTCGAGCGTTGCGGCAGGTAAAAGCGGCAATTGACTTTAACCAATACAGGGGGATTCTCAATGGTGCGATCGCAGCGTTGAATGGTTCTCAAGACATTGTTAAACCTGTAGTCACCACCTATCAACAGCGGCGGGATGCCTTTGTTCATGCTTTAAACCGCATTGGTTGGTCAGTGCCAGTGCCACGAGCCACTATGTATGTCTGGGCAAAATTGCCAGACCCTTGGGCAGGGAACTCAGTAAAATTTTGTACTAGCTTGGTAGAAGCCACTGGGGTTGCTGCTGCTCCAGGAGCTGGTTTTGGCAAGGCTGGTGAAGGGTATGTGCGTTTTGCCTTAGTACAGGAACCAGACGTTTTGGAAAGAGCAGTGGAGAGAATTTCAGGATTTTTGAAATCTTATTAATAGGTGCCTAATACTCTGTCGAATTAGCCTTGAGGGTTAGGACAAGGTATTAGGAGCAATAGCTCACAATGAGTTTTTACTAGGTTATACCCTAATCAGCTATGGGGCAATAAGGGCGTCAAAACCACAGGTTTGCCTACACCCTATCTTATTGCCCGATGTTATTTATTGTTAACTTCTCAAAGCAGCTGATTAGTATCTTGAGTCACAGGCAGATCGAAAACTACTTCAAACTCTGCTTCTGGCATATACCGATCCAAAAATCGGAGATGGTTATGAGCATCCTGACGATTAAAGAACCTAGCAACTGTGTACCTTTGGCATTTAGGCAGTAGACGCATAAGAGCCCAAGGGCGAGTGTAGTCTTCTGTTAGCGGAATTTGTTGATTAGTCATGCTTACCCCTGATTTGACCTAATAAGATCACTGGATGATTCCTTGATGAAAGGCGATCGCAGGCTGATATGCGTTCGCTGAAAGCGGGACGAAGTCCATCGCCTAGCTTATGAAAGACCTTTGTTTTCTTAGGTGCGCTTTCCGTTGGCGAATTAAATTCGCCACGGGTCGCACCTGTCGAATCTTTAGTCACATTAATCTAAAATGGCTGACTAAAACATAGCCACGTGATCTGGACATTAGGATGATTCTGTGATATTCGCAGACTCATGATCACAAAAGGGAAAGATGATGAGCTGATTGATTATTTCCGTAGCTGCTGCAAAGCGAGACTGTTTGTTAAACTTTCCTTAAATCCTGACGTAGGGTGGGTTAGGCGGCTAGTACTGTCAAAGCTCACCTGTTAACAGAGCTGCCCGCCGTAACCCACCAATATTCAGCTGTCTTAAGATTTACTTTATAAACAGTCTCTAATTTTAATCAGCTAGCCTAGCCATTAAACGTAAGTATTTAGTTAAAAAAAGAAAGCCATTTAACAGTCCACTTTAAAGATTAGATCGTAAGACACATTTGCTATAATAATGGTATGTAAAAAGGTCTAACAATTCCCAATCATAAAAGACAAAAAATTACAGAAAAACTGTCAACTCGAATCCTGCCAATAATTGGAAGGATTGACGCTGTAGCTAATGAAATAGTGTACATTATTGGGAAGACTGGACAAAAAATGCCTTAAGTTCCATCAATAAACTTAACCCTTAATTGTAACATTCAATGACTACTGCTGCACCAGCTAAAACTCAATACGAAGCAATCATTGGTTTAGAAACCCATTGTCAGCTTAGTACCGAAACCAAGATTTTTTCTAACTCTTCCACAAAATTTGGTGCTACCCCTAATACCAATATTGACCCAATTTGTATGGGGATGCCAGGAGTGTTACCGGTTCTGAATCAAAAGGTATTAGAATATGCTGTCAAAGCGGGTTTAGCACTCAATTGCCAGATTGCTCCCTACAGCAAATTTGACCGGAAACAGTATTTTTATCCTGACCTACCCAAAAACTACCAGATTTCCCAATACGACTTGCCCATTGCTGAGCATGGCTCACTGGAAATTGAAGTGTCTGATAATGACGGTAATCCTATCCGTAAAACCATTGGCATCACTCGCCTACACATGGAGGAAGATGCGGGGAAACTGGTTCATGCTGGTAGTGACCGACTGGCTGGTTCTACCTATTCCCTAGTAGATTTCAACCGTGCTGGGGTACCCCTGATTGAAATAGTATCAGAACCGGATCTGCGCTCTGGTCAAGAGGCAGCAGAATACGCTCAAGAGCTGCGTCGGATTGTACGCTACATCGGTGTCAGTGATGGCAACATGCAAGAAGGGTCCCTGCGTTGTGATGTCAATATATCTGTACGTCCTGTCGGTCAGAAGGAGTTTGGCACCAAAGTTGAAATCAAAAATATGAACTCCTTCAATGCTATCCAGAAGGCGATTGAGTACGAAATTGACCGGCAAATCGCAGCTGTGGAAGCTGGAAAATCGATTATTCAAGAAACTCGCCTTTGGGAAGAGGGTAGTCAACGCACCATTAGTATGCGGACTAAGGAAGGATCCAGCGATTACCGCTATTTTCCTGAACCTGACTTACCACCGATTGAAGTATCAACGGAACAATTAGAGCAATGGCGCAGTGAGCTAGCAGAACTTCCGGCCCAGAAGCGGCATCGTTATGAAAGTGAACTGGGACTTTCTGCCTATGATGCCCGGGTGTTGACGGATGATCGTCAAGTGGCAGAGTATTTTGAAACAACTGTTGCTGCTAATGCTAATCCCAAACAAGCGGCAAACTGGGTAATGGGAGATATTGCTGCTTATCTTAAGACTGAGAAACTGGCTATTACAGAGATTGCTCTCAAACCCGAGACTCTGGCAGAACTGATCAACCTGATTGATAATGACACCATTAGTGGTAAGATTGCCAAGGAGATTTTGCCAGAATTACTCTCTAAAGGGGGTTCTGCTAGGGAACTAGTGGAACGTAAGGGTTTGATTAAGATCTCTGACCCAAATGAACTCTCAACCATTATTGATGAGGTACTGGCTGCCAATCCTAAGGAACTCGAACAGTATCGCAATGGTAAGACCAAGCTGCAAGGTTTCTTTGTGGGACAGGTGATGAAGAAAACTAGCGGACGAGCTGATCCTAAGCTGACTAACCAAATTTTGGGCAAAAAGCTCAAGGGTGATTGAGGCAACGGGCTTGCCAGGTGTTGCTGATCACTAAATCACTAATTACCAATCACAAATAACAAAGAAAAGGAGAGTCACTGACGTGACCCTCCCGATCATCAGGGTGCATCTACATATCAAAATATACACTATTTTGTATGAGGGGTGTAACCCCTTTTTTTGTTTTTTTGTAAAGTTTTGAGATTTTATAGCAATTCTGGAAATTACGGCTACACATCAAGCTACAGATCAATACGCTTGGTGCGTAAGTCCATAAGAGTTGATATAATGCCGGATCGGGCATGAATTATGGTTGAAATGGAGGCATCATGTCGGACTGGCAAGAGATTAGTGGTGGGATAACAGCTCCCAGGGGCTATCAGGCAGCAGGGATTACCGCAGGTTTAAAACCGTCGGGTCAGCCAGACTTAGCGTTGATTTTATCAGAGGTGGATGCGATCGCAGCTGGGGTGTTCACCACCAGTCATGTCAGGGCTGCTTGTGTAGATTATTGCCGTCAACGCTTACAGTCTAAAGCTAGTGCTCGTGCTATTTTGTGTAATGCCGGACAAGCCAATGCAGCAACGGGTGAGCAGGGTTGGGAGGATGCTCTAGCTAGTGCTAAAGCTTTGGGTGAAGCACTCAATGTTTCCCCTAAGTCGATTTTGTTGGCATCGACAGGGGTGATTGGTCAACGAATCAAGATGGATGCTCTATTGTCAGGAATTCCCCAATTGGTAGCACAAGCATCAGAAACCGGTTCCGATGCAGCAGCTCAAGGGATTATTACCACGGATTTAGTCACTAAATCCATTGCTATGGAAACCATGATTGATGACCGTCCGGTCAGGATGGGTGGTATTGCTAAGGGGTCTGGTATGATTCATCCCAACATGGCGACTATGCTAGCATTTGTAACCTGTGATGCTGCAGTTTCTACTTCCCTGTGGCAACAGATGTTACAGCGGGCAGCGGATAAAAGTTTTAATCAAATTACGGTAGATGGGGATACCAGCACCAATGACACTCTAATTGCCTTGGCTAATGGTCAGTCCCGAACATCAGCGATTACAGAAATTGGACCAGCAGCTGTGAAGTTGGAGGGGATGCTGACAGCAGTATGTCAGCATTTGGCAAAAGCGATCGCACGGGATGGAGAAGGGGCAACCTGTTTGATTGAAGTCCAAGTGACTGGCGCACCGGATGATAAAGGGGCTCGTCAAATTGCTAAGACCATTGTTGGGTCATCCTTGGTTAAGTCTGCCATCTTTGGACGAGATCCAAACTGGGGCAGAATTGCCGGAGCCGCTGGCCGTGCAGGAGTACCGTTTGAGCAAGAAAACCTGCGGATTCAGTTAGGGGATGTCTTGCTGATGGACAATGGTCAACCCTTAGGGTTTGACCGTCAACAGGCTAGTGATTATCTCAAGCAGGCTGCTGCTGGTGCTTATCTTAAAGAAGATACAGTTTTAATTCAGGTTAATGTAGGCAATGGTCATGGTGTTGGTCAGGCTTGGGGTTGTGATTTGAGTTATGACTATGTCAGGATTAACGCGGAATATACCACTTGATCAGCCTTGCCTTAGACGTCTTAAAAAATAACAAACTATAACAAATCACTAACTAATCATTAATTAATTAACCTAGTTATGGTTAATTGGTTATTGTTGTTGGTTATGGTTAATTAGTTATTGCTTATTTAAAGACCAATCATAGTTCAGATATTTTATCTTGTAATTCCCCCGCTCAAGATACTCCTGATCCTCTGAACTAAGGTAGTCACTGATAAAGTTTAACACCGCTCGTTGATTAGCGTTACCAGTAAATTTGTCATCGATACCATAGGTTTTTTTCCAATCTTCCCCAAACCACTTAAAGATGGAAGAAAGATATACGGTACCTTTTTGACGATCAATACGAAAGCCATGGGGACTAACTATAAATTTCTGTGTCTGGTCATCCAGTTGCTGATCGAGTTTTTCCCCAGTAAAAGGTTCGTTTCTTAAGGGAGGACAACTGATAGCGGCGCAAACTAAAGCCATATGAATTCGGGGCTCGTTGAATTGCGTTCGCAGTGTCTTGTGTTCGATATTATCTAAGGTTTTAGATTCTCCAGCAATGTTGAATTCGCGTCCTTTCCAGACTCCTTTAATGTCCCGAATACTCTTTTTGAGAGGGTTTTGGTCAATAATTGATTCTAGAGTAAAGGAGTTGTAAGCATTTATCAAGAAAGCAATCTTTTCTGCTTCATCCCAAGACTGATAGGTGCTAGGATCAACAGCACCTAAGGAGGTATTAAACGTCTCCAGCTGCTCTGGATTTTTCTGCAATTCTTGGTAATTAACTAGCGCTTTATTGTTGACATAGGTTTTTAAGACAGTAGCATAGTCGTCATAATTCAATAGAGTCGTGTCAGTGCCTCTATTTACTTCTACTTGGGACTCTTGTGCTGGTGCTTGATTTATCGGTACGGAAAGTGTACAACTTGTCAGAATAATCAGGGTTGGAAGTAGGGTTAGTAATCTCTTGGATGTATTCATAGTAGTTCAGATGATTTAACCAATAAAATGCTTGACCTAGGCAATTTTGATTAAAGCTAATCAATCTGAGTTTTGGTTGAGAGCAACATTAGGATTGCGGTAATGGGTCCAAAACCAACCCAAAACAAAGGGTAACCATAGCCACCATCGCTCCTGAGGAGTTAGATACCAGCTGTAGTTACCTAAAGCAATGCGATGCTGAAGTACAAAGTAAATAAAAGCAGAGATACTGACTAAACGTACTCCCAGATTCTGAGAAGGAACAGCAAAAGGAATTATCCAAGTGAAGTACCAAGCATGGATAATCGGAGATAGGATTAGCAGGAAAAAAAAGTACCATTCCGTAAATTGTTGAAAATTGCGCGATCGCAAAATTAGCCAACTTACCGTTAACCCCAGGGGAAAAGCATAAATCCAATTAACCCAGCGAGAGGGTTGCCAATATTCGCTAACAATATAAGGAATCAATTCCGCACTGCGACCATGGGATACAAACACTGATCCAGTAGGAATCAAAGGACATTCTCCACTAGAGCAAAATTGGAGAGCAGTGATGCCAAAAGGTAAGAAACCGCACAATAGCACTACTATTGCTAGTTTTACCCCTACTTTTCGGAAAGCTTGCCAGGTCAGAAAGCTTAAAATTGGCAAAGACATCCACTTCACTGCCATACTAATTCCTACTAGCAAAGCCGACGCAATCCAGTGCCACCAGGTCAGGGAATGATCCGATGAAGACATCAAGGGGTTAGTAAATGAGGAGCCTTCTGCTACTGTCCCACTGTCCAACCTTTCCTCTATTTCTGTTATTTTTGTCTGCCTTAAACTCTCTGTTTTTCGGTCAAAGACTAACCAAGCTGCAACTAGGGGTAAAATAAACCAACTGTCGTAATGAGCACCACCAGCAAAGGAGTAAATGATTAAAGGATTCCAAGCATAGAAAATTGCCTGTTGATAACCAAATCGACGACTGAGTAACCAACAGATTAATAAGTCAGCTAAGATAAATGCAATTTTGAACAACCAAACCTTAAGGTCAATCAGCGCTAAGAGCCGGAAACCCAATTGGGCTACTGGTGGATAGATAGCAGAAACAGTAGGATGATTGATTAGTGACCACCATTCGGTATGGTAGGGAATCAGTTCAGCAGCATTAGGTGGCAAATGGTATGGACTAAACCCTAACGTTTGAATATACCCTTCCCATAGATAGCGCCATACATCATCTCCAGGATACATTGGTAGGAGTAGCAGCCTGCTTAGGATGGTAGTACTCCAAAAATTTAGTCCTGAGTGCTGAGTTTTGAGTTTTCGGAAGTACTTGATACTAAGAGATTTGGTAAATCCTTTGTAGACCTGTTGCCAAAGTCTTGTCTTGATACTGTTATTGTTAATTCTGTTGTTAATTCTTTTTGCTTGTTGGGAAATCCCAAGTTTGCTGTTACCAACTTCCGCAGGATATCTAGTATAGACGCTTAATCCCCAAGACAACAGAAAACCTAAGCTGATTACACCGATACCTAACCAAAATCGAGGCACAGCTCCCACCTCTCGGAAATCCCCATGAGGCACAATCAAGATACAACCTAACAACAGGAGTAGAGAACTAAGCCATATATATAGCGTTTTCATTTGAGATGTGAAACTAGGATTGATGGAAATTCCCTATTCCATCTTTAACACTTTTACCGATTGTGCCATCTGCCTGGGTAAGCTTAAGGCGACGTAGATATAGACGACCTAAAGTCATCAAAATTATTGTTCCTGCTTGGACACTACCAGAAAGGGTACCAGATATTTTCGAGCGTCCCCCTTGTCGGCGACGGTAACCAACAGGAATTTCACAGATTCGCAAACCACATTCGATGGCACGGGCTTGCATTTCTACTGTCCAGCCAAATCCTCTATCTTGCATTTGGATTTCATCCAAAGCTGAACGACGAATTAGGCGCAATGGTCCTAAATCCTGATACCAGTGTCCCCAACCCCAACCGATCAGGAAGGTAGCCAGCCAGTTGCCAAAATTTTGCACTGGGGTCATCGCTTTACGTCCATCTACTGTGGCGCGGCGGTTACCTAAAATTAGGTCATACTTATGCTGTTGAGCTAGAAACTGGGGTAAATAACTTAAGTCATCACTCCCATCGCCATCACAAAATAATATCCAATTAATATCTCGGTCTAGTTGCTGCAATCCCCGCCAACAGGCTCGACCGTAACCAGGAATAGGCTCACAGATTACCTCGGCACCGGCTTCTTTTGCTTTTATAATACTGTTGTCTGTGCTGCCATTATCGACTACCCGAATATTGTTCAAATTATAGGATTGAAGAGACTTAATCACCCCAGTGATAGTGGTTTCTTCATTGAGAACAGGGATAATTACTAAGATATTGTGGTTATTAGTCATGAGTTATCCAGCATTTCTATTTTAGTTGTGAACAGAATCGGTTAAGGAAAGGCAAGAGGCAAAAGGCAAGAGGCAAGAGTTAATCAAATATATCGGTATTTTTGCTAGCAATGCAGTTTTAAATTGGGTGAAGTTACTGGTCTGTAAGATTATTTGCCAAAGTAAGCTGCATACACAAAGGCAAAAGCAGTTGAACTGGGGATGGGAGTGCCATCGAATTCTTCTACTAATACAGTTTGAAGTTGGCTATCCCAACGTGCTCTAATTGGACGACCATTGAATTCTACAACTTTTTCGCCCACTTTTTTTAATTGATCATGGACAAATTGATAGCTAGCCCCAGAAAATTGGTTTTTAGGAGTTTGTTGATCCGCTTCCCACACATAGCTAACAATAGCTTTGGGATGGAGCGTAAGTCGTTGTTGATTTCTGACTGGAAAAATAATTTGCTTATCGGTATAGTAACTACCATAGGGATAGCTGAAGTAATCCCGATTATAACCTGTGTCAGTGGATAGAATTTTACTATTGGGATACTTGCTTAACCAAGCGCCAAGAGTAGTTTTGATAGCGGGAATTGTTTTAAGATTACGATTGACTTTAGCACCAATAATACCCATCCCCCAAGGTTGAGAGTAAAGGGTATCATCGGCACGGTCATACATTACTAGGCAACTTTGATAAAGTTTGCCTGTAACACCGTAGGTTGTATTGCTGCGATTAAAAGCAACTATAGTATCACAAAGGGGACAATAGGATACACTAACATTAACTCCACCTACTGTGTCATTCACCAATTCATGCCAATTCATGACCCCAAAAGGATAGGCTTTGGCTTCTCCATTAATTACCACACCAATCACAGTTTCTGTTTTAGAAAATGGTGTGGTTTGAGCGGTATCAAACTTAGGATTATCGATACTAGGAATACCGTCTTTTGGGGGACCACCATTGAGGAGTTCCGTTAAATTAATGCGAGTGGATTTTGCTGGATTAAGATTTTGTTTTTGGAGGTCAGTGATTTCTTGGTCTTGGTTGTGGAGATAGGCAGTGAGATGGAAGTAACGGAGTTTGAAATTATCCCAGCTCCCGGCTTGTACGACTAGTGCCATCAAACACAGCCCAACTAAGGAAGTAGTGCTGAGGGCTATTTTAAGTAATTTATTCATAATCCTACTTTCCTTGCCTAGATGTCATTGCTAACCTAAGGGTGTATCTCATTTTTGCTGTTTGACCCAATGGGTGGAACGGGCATCTTGCCTGTTACAATTTTCGGACGGGCTGTCCCAAGGCTGAGGACGAAGCAGAAAATGAGTGTGAGCCCGTGGGTGGTGCGTTACGGGACGGGCTGTCCCAGGCGCTCAGAGGCGGAAAATCAGAGGCTTTCCGTGGGTGGTGCGTTACGGGACGTCCCTAACGCACCCTACTGGAGTGACCACTCTTAAAAAGTGCATTATACAGAAAAATCTTGATCAGTCTCAA
>NZ_MKZS01000001.1:5959919-5988510 GCF_001942495.1 Moorena bouillonii PNG | reverse complement strand
CCATGGTTCTCACCGCTCCCTGGCTTTATTACACTATTTTAACATGGTCACTCCACTACGCACCCTACGCACCTGGCACCCTACGCAACTGCCCAACCCCAGGATCAGGGGCTGTGCCTGGAATCCCTAACCTTAGGGTGAGGGGATAAGATGAAACCAAGGTGAGTGATATCTGAGAATTTGATGAAGGATTGATAGCAATAGCATTTTCAAATCGATCATCAAACTCAATGCTGATTAAAGTCCCAAACCGCTAAATGATTTGGGTGCGGCTCTTTTAAAAAGACGCTAGACTCATAAACGTGCCAGGGGTCGCGAGGACAATCCCCTACTGGTTCAGTAGGGGATTACGCGGTAGGCAGCTATACTAACCCAGCGCGATCGTGGGCATCGGCAAGAAAAACTGCTCCAAAATTCCCCTCCACCAGAACATTCGTAAACATTCTACTAATTGCAACTAAACAATATGCTACCCACCAACCAAAACAAGGACGGAGATTTCACAGAAGCACGGGAACTATTTGAGGAAATGGTAACGTGGTTAAGTTCAGAGAGTTCTTGTGGTCTGGAACACAGTGAATTGGAGAATAATCTATTTGTCAACGGAAACGAACTATTAAGAAGATTATTACAAGGTTATTTAGATAAGAGAAAGTCAGATGAAATAGAGTCAGACTGTATAGGTAGTGACGGGGTAAAAAGAACCCATAAACGTCACCAATCGAGAAAACTGAAGACAATATTTGGGATAGTAATAGTCAATCGCCTTGGCTACGGAGGAAGAGGCATTCATAGTCTAAATCCTCTGGATGGAGAATTAAATCTGCCACCAGAACAGTATTCTCACGGACTATCAGAGCGAGTAGCGACATCAGTAGCGTTCAACGGATATAACCAAACAGTAGACATCATTAACAAGACAACCGCAGCCAAAGTAGCAAAGCGTCAGGTTGAAGAATTAGCACTATCGAGTTCTCGTGATTTTGAGGAATTCTATCAAGCCCAACAAGCACAGTATCAGCTTGGGGAAAAGACAGGAGATATTCTGGTTATTAGTGTCGATGGCAAGGGCGTAGTCATGCGCCAAGAGGATTTACGCCCCGACACCAAGAAAAGAGCTGCCGGTCAAAAAAAGCTACAAAAACGTCTAACTAAGGGAGAAAAACGAAACTCAAAACCCATGGCGACAGTAGCTGCTGTTTATACAATAGAGCCAATAGTGCGGACAGCAACACAAATAGTCAATCCCCCAAAATTAGCCAAGATAAAACGTCCGCGTCCCGAAGGTAAAAGAGTTTGGGCTTCTTTAGCAAAAGAGGCAGAACAAGTAATTAATGAAACATTTGATGAAGCTTTAAGCCGCGATCGAGAACGACAAAAAAAGCTAGTTGCATTAGTTGATGGTAATAAGACGCAATTACGACGGCTTGATCAGTTGGCCAAGAAACATAAAATTCAGCTCACAATTGTTCTGGATCTGATTCATGTAATTGAGTATCTTTGGAAAGCTGCCTTTGTCTTTCATGCTCCTAGCAGTAAAGAAGCTGAAGATTGGGTTAGCGATCGTTTGCTTCGTATTCTTGAAGGTAAATCAAGTTACGTTGCTTCGGGTATGCGCCGCTGTGCAACCCGGCTTCAACTCAAACCAGAGCAACGTTCTGCCGTAGATAAATGCGCAAACTATTTACTCAATAATCGAGATTATCTTCGGTACGATCTTTACTTGGCTGAAGGATTTCCTGTTGCTACGGGAGTAATTGAAGGAGCTTGTCGTCATTTGATTAAAGACCGAATGGATATTACTGGAGCCCGGTGGAGCCTTCAGGGTGCTGAGGCGGTTTTACGTCTTCGTTCTCTTCACGTCAGTGGTGATTGGAACGACTATTGGCGTTTTCATTTGCAAAAAGAACATCACCGCAATCACCAAGCAAAGTATTTTTCTGGTATTCCTTTGCTTAAAAGTGTTATTCAAGCTTCAATTTGTACAAATACTTCATACAAAGCGATGGTTTTTTGACTGGACTTGCGTCTTCTTAAAAGAGCCGCACCCAAATGAGATTTAGCCCTTACGATTCCTCATCGATCCGATTATTACCAACATCAAAAACAATTATAAATTCCGCATCCGGCATCAATCGTTTCAGGGCCCATAAATGTCCCTCTGCATCCGATCGATTGCGAAAGCGAGCAACAACAACTCGCTGCATGTCTTGATGCAGTCGCTCATGGGGGAAACCCCCAAGACCGCGCTGCATCGCTTGTGGTAACAGCCGAATGACCACCCACGGATGAAGGCGTTCAGAATAGGTCATCATTAAAGTATCTCCTTTTGATAGGAGAGCCAGAGCTAGCCCGTAGGTATTGGACTCTCCCCGGGCTAGCTCTTGACTCTGGGCGTCTCAGCGCCCACTCTGATACTATAGCACAAAAAATATTACATTATAGCATATTTTTAAAATTTTGTAACAAATGCTCGGGAGTCGGGAGCAGGGACTGAGGAAAAATTACGATTTCAATTACAACAACCGGAAGGATTTAGTAGTTATGGGGAAGTGCAACTTTGGTTAAAGGAATTGTGTGGCATGGATATACCCTATGCCAGAGTATATAAATATGTGCGCACTTGTTTAAAAACTAACTTAAATAAGTTAGATTAAATTTGTTACAGCCAGTCACTATAGCTAGCTCACCTACTCGATTGCTAGAGATTGGATTCTCTGTTTGTAAGCATCACTGTCTAAGCCATCACCATCATTGGGATCCCAACCTTTTTTGTTGATTATTTCGTTGAGAGTATCAAGGCGTTTTGCTGGTTCTGGGTGGGTTCTTAGCATTGCCGGTGTATTGCCTTTGGTTAATTTTTCGAGAAATCCAGTCATGCCTGAGGGAGCGTAGCCAGCACCGTGCAACATTTCTAATCCCTTGCGATCCGCTTCATATTCCTGCTGCCTTCCTCGGGGAAGAGAGAAGGCGATATCCTCAAGAAGATTTATAATTGTCCCATACTCGACTTCACTATTTACCTCAAGGTTCTTGTCTTTGATAATCTGGCGCAGTTTCTCTATGCTGTGTTTGCTAGTAATGTGAGCAATTTCGTGAGCTATCACTGCAGCTAACTCAGCTTCATTTTCTACCCCTTTCAGCAAGCCAGTATGAACATAAACAAAGCCACCCACCAAGGCAAAGGCATTTATATCGTTGTTCCTGACTACTTGAAAGGTATAGGGAAAATTGGGGCGATCGCTATAGGGGATTAATCTCTTACCAATGTCTTGGACGTATTCAGTGATTTTGCGTCCGCTGTAAATCTCCAGCCCTTGAGCAACTTCTTGTTGATTCAAACACTTACCCAGCTCTACTTCTTGTTGATCAGAAATGGTGATTAACTGAATTATCTCAATTCCTGCATCACCATCCAACAACCCACATAAATCAAATGCTGATGAGGTATGGGGTAACCCTACCCCTAGAGCCAGTGCCACAACTACCAGAATCAGCAGGTAAAACCATCGACGATGGGAAGCACGCTTAATCCAAAAGAATGGGTTTAACATAGTCGTCTATTTAAGCGTCTATTTGAATAATCATAGGGTTGTAAGTATTCATTATTCAGCTTTCAGCAGTCAGCTTTCAGCAGTCAGCTTTCAGCAGTCAGCTTTCAGGGATTTAGTTAGCACATTTTTCATAAGCAGCTTGTCGTATACCTTGGTAATAAATCGAGTCAACACCCAAGGATTTTTCCAAAATTATATCCCACCTTAAGTTAGTAATAAATTTATCAATTTTTTTCTTCCATTCTATATCCTGATCAGGTAAAATTATTCCGTAAAAATCACAACTTAACGGTCGGTCAGGAATTAAGGTAAAATCCTGGAATGTCAGCCCTTGTCTTAAGGCTTCTGCCATTAAAAGCATGCCATCACTGGCAAAAGCATCAATATCCCGTTCGACAACATCTTTCAGAGCCAATTCTCGACCGTTAGAGCCTCTGTAACGAGCGTCTTCTATTTCAGCTAATGGGTAGGTACTGGAGATTAAGGGATGTGTATTTGAACCAGGAAGGACACCAATTTTTCTACCAGCTAGGGAAGTTTCAGGATTGAATATACCCTTCATTTCGGGTCTGATTAGAAAATGTGTCCCGGAAAAATAAAAAGCAGTGGAGTAAGTAACTCCTGATAGTGGTGGAGCACTTTTGATCGTATTGGGACCACAATCTAGATGTACCGTGCCATTGGCTACCATCCCATAACGATTGTTAGGAGAGTCTTCGTCTAGAACAGATGGAATTGCCTCGAACCGAACAGATGTATTGAGTACTTCACCAAGATGGTTGGCTAGAAAATACATTTTAGTCACGCAGTAGCCTTGCCATTGGTCTTGCTCTAGAAAACCAAAGGGAGGGGAATCTCTCCTAATTCCTACTTTCAAAACACCAGTGCGCTTAATTTCTGACAAGACTGTTTCAGCTAAACTGGCTGAGGTAAACGTTAAAGATAAGATAATACTAAGGGTGATAGTGGCTAGCTTATTCCTCATTTCTTTTTGGGATTCTAATAATTACTTACTGATATCACTTTCCAATCGATAAATCGCTCAAAGGTTATCTAACCCTGAGCCTAACCCTGACTCAGTGCCAGTAATTTAGGGGAATAGTATCAAAGTATTACCAATAAATAATAACCTTTTTCATGAAAATTAACATACGCAGTCTTGCTATAACTTCAGCCAATTCATTTATATTACTAAGCTATTTGGCTTAGTGTTCCGGCATTATAAGCTAATATTAATTTATTAATCATTTAGTCAATGTTTAATTTTCACCAAACTATGGTCAATATCCTTGACCTTAGTACAGCCACTCAACGCCATGGCTATATCCAATTCATCTCGTAACAATTGCAAGACATGGCGTACTCCCGCAACTCCTGCTACAGCTAATCCCCATAACACTGGACGACCTACTAATACCGCTGATGCACCCAAGGCTAAAGCTTTGAGCACATCAGTGCCTCGACGGATACCCCCATCGATTAATACTGGTAGATGATTTCCCACGGCTGCGACCACTTCGGGTAAGGCATCGATGGATGCGATCGCACTATCCAATTGCCGACCGCCATGATTCGATACAATGATTCCTTTGGCTCCATGGTCCAATGCCTTGAGAGCATCATCTCCTCGCAAAATGCCTTTGACTAACACCGGTAGAGTAGTGATCGATTGTAACCATTCCAGATCCCGCCAGGTCAGTGTTGGATCAATTTGCTGGGCAAAATAGCTCAATAAACCCGATTCTCCTGCAGTTTTGGGAATTTCCAGACCGGTCATAGTCGCTAAATTAGCCAATTCCATCCCTACCGGTAGAGTAAATTGATTGCGTCGATCCCTTTCTCGACACCCCAACACTGGTGCATCTACGGTCAGACAAAGGGCACTAAAACCAGCTGCCTCCGCCCGTTCCACCAGTCTACGGGTGAGAGTGCGATCGCGATGGACATACAGCTGAAACCATGAGGGATTTTGGATATGGGATGTTGCCTCCTGCTTTTGTTGGCTCTGTTTCCCGGCAAGGGCTACAGCTTCTAAGGGTTTGGTGGACATGGTACTCAACACCATGATTGCCCCTACCTCAGCTGCCGCCCTTGCTGTTGCCAATTCACCGTCTGGATTGGCCAGACACTGGAATGCCATCGGAGCCACCAGAATTGGTATCGGGAGAAACTGATCTAGGATTTGTGTGCTTAAATCTCGTTGACTCACATCCACCAACATCCGAGGACGGAGTTTTATCTGTTCAAACCCTGCACGATTGTCTCGCAGTGTTACTTCATCCCAAGCACCACTGGCGTAATAATCCAGTGCCATGGGAGATAGATACTGCGGCGCTAGGGCTTCGTATTCAAATAGATTAATGGGTTGATTCAAGGTTGGTTGAAAGTTGGTTGAAGGTTGTTTGGTTGAAGGTTGAAGGTTGAAGGTAGTTTTGTGGAAGGTTGAAGGTTTTTTTGTTATTCGCCTTTGGCGTTCGGTGTAGGGTAGGTTGACATCTGGCACCCTTGTCAGTAATGCACCTGACCGGCTGTGGGATTAATTTTACAGGCTTTTAGCTCAAGTCCACAAGACAATAAATAAAAATTGCTATAATTTTTATCTGATGCCCAGTTTGAGGTAAACCTTGAAAACTGTTGCTGTCTTTTTTGAGGAAGCAGGCACCTTTGCCTACCCATTTACTAAAAAAAAGTACATACGACACATTGCCCAACTTGGTGAAGCAATTGAAGCCTGTGGTGCCAAATTTCGTGTTGTTCGTCACCAATCTTCCTATCTAGGATCAGGACAATTTTCCCAGAGTTGGGAATTACGAGATGGACAAGTAATTGAAACTGGTCCTGTCAAAGCTGATGTCATTTTCGATAAAGGATTGTTTATCTCTGATGGAACTATCCCAGTTCTTAACTGTCAGGAAATTAACGAAATTTGCACCAACAAATATAAAACATTTCAGCTGTTTAGTGACTATTCTCCCCAAACCTATCTTGTTAACACCAAAGAAGAGTTTTTTGAGGCACTCGACCGAATACCAGGGCAATATAAAGTTGTCAAGCCATTAGATGGTCTTGAAGCTAGAAATGTCCACATTGGAGACGATGAGTTCTTAAAGAAGCAACATTGCCCCTATCCCTTATTAGTGCAAGAGTTTCTCGATTCACGCTCAGGTATACCCGGTATTGTCAATGGTGTTCATGACTTTCGTGTAGCACTCCTCAACGGGGAAATTATTCACTCTATAGTACGTACTCCAGCTTCAGGAAAATTAGTAGCATCCGTGACTGAAGGAGGCGAGATGCGTGTTGTAGAAATAGAACTCATCCCTAGCACTGTCTTAGATCTAGTGGAACAAATTGAAAAACATATGGTACAGTACGGTAACCGTTTTTATGGCATTGATCTTGCCCTAGTTAACGGTCAACCGAAAATCATCGAGCTTAATTCTCGTGTTAGCATTTGGGACAATCAACAACATCAAGTATTCGCTAGCACCAAAAGGAAACTTGCCGAAGTTTTGGTATCACTTTGATACTTGGGTAGGGTGCGTTAGGGACGGGCGATCCCTCATTTTCTCGGTAGCCATTGTTCGGATAGTCCGTCCCGTAACGCACCACTAGCTCAAACAGCAAAAATGAGATGCACCCGTTAGGGACGGGCGATCCCTCATTTTATGCTTCGTCCTCACCGTTGGGACAGCACGCCCGAAAATTGTAACGGGCAAGATGCCCATTCCACCCACCGGGTCAAACAGCTTTTAGGATATGCACCCTTATCAATTCCACAAAATATACAATATTACCAAATATTAAATTATGATCGAGTTTGAAAAAATAATCAATTTAACTGTTGATAAACTCCTTAACTATTTGCAGGAAAATCAAAATACTGACACCAAGGTAATAGATTATAAAAGCCCTCAAACCCTTAAGGAAAAACTCGATTTAAGCTTACCGGAAAATGGAGTTCCCTTAGCCGATTTAATTCCGATTATTGAATCGTACCTTGACCATAGCGTGCGGACTAGTAGCCACAAATTTTTCAACCAGCTTTGGGGTGGATTTGAGATAACTGGATTATTAGCAGAAATGGTAACTAGTACTGCTAATACTTCTATGTATACCTATGAAGTTGCTCCAGTAGCTACCCTGATCGAGATTAAATTGATTGAGGCTCTCAAGGACTTGATCGGCTTTCCTCAAGGTGAGGGGTTGATGGTGACAGGAGGGAGTAATGCTAATCTGGTCGCCATGCTTTGTGCGCGACACAAACTCCTACCCGAATCCAAAAACAAGGGATTGGGAAATCACCAGCTAGTAGCATTCATCTCAGATCAGGCTCACTATTCCTTTTTCAAAGCAGCAAATTTGTTGGGCATGGGCATAGACAATGTAGTTAAAGTCAAATCCGATGGCGATCAGCGCATGTGCCCGCAACAATTAGACGTTGCTATTCAACAAAGCCTAAGTGAAGGAAAAACACCTTTCTTTGTGACAGCTACTGCGGGCACTACCGTTGCCGGTGCATTCGATCCGTTGCCCTCAATTGCAGAAATTACCAACAAATATGGACTCTGGCTACATGTGGATGGGTCTTGGGGTGCTCCGGTTTTGTTCAGCAACCACCACAAGCACCTGTTGCAAGGTAGCTCCTTAGCAGATTCTTTTACTTGGGATGCTCACAAACTCATGGGCGTGCCCTTGATTTGTTCAGCTATTCTGGTAAAACAACCAGGGACTTTATTGGAGGCTTGTTCTAGTCAAGGTACTCACTATATCTTCCACGATGACGAAGATAGTGCCTATAATCTCGGAACTATGTCCTTGCAGTGTGGGCGGAAAGTAGATGCCCTTAAGCTGTGGCTAGCCTGGAAATACTATGGCCAAAATGGTTATGAAGCAAGAGTTGACCGCTTGTTTGAACTCGCTAGCTACGCGGCGGACTATATTCGCAATGGTGAGAATTTAGAATTGATAGTTCAACCAACATTTTTGAATATCTGTTTTCGCTATAATCCCAGGGATAACAGTCTGTCTAATCATGGTTTAGATCAGCTGAATCTGGAGATACGTGAGCAATTAATGCGCTCCGGTCAAGCATTAGTCAATTACTCTCACTATCAAGAACAGATTGTAATTCGCTTGATTCTCACCAACCCAGATATTAACGAAGCAGATCTAGATAGTTTTTTTGCTAACTTTATCCAAATTGGTAATAGTTTATTATAGGAGGTACGGAAGATCCATAAAAACAAAAAAAAGCTGGCGAATCTATAAGCGAACGCCAGCATATAAATTGTAAAGGTGTAAAAATCAGGTAGAGAATGGGAAAGATAAAATGTCTTATCTCATCCTGCTGTCTTGCCTAAACAAACATTAGTCTAAACAAACATTGGAATCTGTGTGACTAAACTACTGAAGATCAAGATAGTACTCCAGAGAAGGCGGCGATAAAGACCCATTAGCTTAGCTATCCTGACGACCTGGTGGCTAACTAGTTAATATTAATAGATAATAATAGATAAATATTAAGGTGACAGTAATTTTTGGTTAAGGATAAATTATCAAGAAGGATGTTCCCCTGATAGCTTTACCGTCGGGTAGGATGAATGATTAATTATCAAGTCAAGGATGAAGGGTGAAGGGTGAAGGGTTCATCCTTCATCCTTAAAATTAGCGATTGTCAAGGTTAAGGACTAAATCAGACTTCAAGGTTACATCTAAATCTGTGTCAGGGTCGATGACAAATACTTCTACGTCTTCCTGACCTCCTGCAAGAAGAAGTTCTGTAACCAAACCGAGTCCAGCACCAGCTAAAACTTCCCAAAATTCAAGCTTACCAAAGATTTCAGAGAGTACAGCCCCGGCAGCTGCACCAATAGCAGCACCTTTGAGCAAATCGGGATCAGTGTTTTTGGTAATGGTTTCAGTTTTGGTGACAACCTCGGAGGTGGCATCAAGGGATAAGGATTGATCACTATCCCTGAGAATCAACTTTTCGGCGACAAACTGAGAACCTCCTTGAACTGGACGCACTTCACCTTCAATCTCACTACCTGCTGGAATTAGGAGGGTTCCTGAAAAGGAGACTACATCTCTAGCTACTATCACCGTTATCGGTAGAGTTTCATTACGAGTGACAATAACTCTCTTGGCGTCGTCGGATTCAACTGGTATTAAAGTCCCAGCAGGAATGATGACTTGGGTAAATTGAGCCAACTGTGGCTCGATGTAGAATCTAGACTGGGCATTAGCTTGAGTCGCTATCAACATTGGTAACGCCACAGTTGAAGTGATCCCCAATGCGGTGAGTAGAGCGATTCTGGACTGCCAACGATGGGAAATAAACATTAAATATATCTTCCTTGAGGATGAGTAGAAGCGATTAATTAGACTCAAAAGAGCATAGTTATGTTTCCCAAGGTGATCATGAATTATGTGATCATCAAAGCAAGCGTACGCTAATTGATCAAAATTCTGACCAGGATACCCCACCTACACCCACCCGACCTTTAAAGCTGCTTGTCACCCCATCACCCCATCACCCCCATCTTCTGCTCCCGGAGCGTTCGCGTAGCGTAGCCCTTCGGGCTAATCGCATCATGTCTGTTTTAGAAGCTAATTTAAAACCTAAAATCTGTAGGATTGAGGTAAGATCAGGTTTTTGAGCCCCATAGAACTAGAATTAGGTCTGGGACTGCTAGAGCCACTGGGAGGTTTCACCATGAGTCTAGGCACATGGATTGGTCTACTTGCCTTTATCCTTTCGTTATACATCCTGTGGCAAATCCGTAAAGTACTGCTGCTGATATTTACTGCTGTGGTACTTGCCAATGCCTTAAATATCTTGGTGGAAAAATTCCGCCGGGTTGGCATCAAACGGCTTTTTGCTGTGCTGCTGTCAATTCTTCTGATGGTTGCTCTAACGGTAGGGTTTTACTGGCTAATTGTTCCACCGTTTGCCGACCAAGTGCTAGAGCTGATTGATCAGGTTCCTAGGGGTATAGAAAAATTAGGTCAGTGGTTGGATGTGTTGTCAGCGCGTCTTCCCCCAGATCTGATTACTTTCCCCGAGATCCAATTAGATCAGCTAATTCAACAGCTACAACCGTTACTTAATCAGTTATTGGGTGGTGGATTCTCCATTGCCTTTAACTCTTTGGCTGTCGTAGCCCAAGTTTTGCTGGTATTAGTTTTGACTATAATGCTACTGGCTGACCCCAAGGCTTATCGTCAAAGCTTTATCCGACTTTTCCCATCTTTCTATCGCCGTCGAGTTGATCAAATTTTGACTCTATGTGATCACTCTTTACGGGGGTGGTTAGTAGGCATTCTCGTTAACATTGCTGCCATTTCTGGCTTAAGTTTTGTGGGTTTGGTCATCCTACAAGTGGAACTGGCACTGGCACAGGCGGCTTTGGCAGGTATCTTGACATTTATCCCCAATATTGGCCCTGGATTGAGTGTAGTCCCACCGATTGCGATCGCTCTACTAGATGCACCCTGGAAAGCGATCGCTGTTTTAATTCTCTACATCATTATTCAGCAGGTGGAAAGTAATTTGCTAACTCCCCTGGTCATGAAGCAACAGGTATCCCTGCTACCAGCAGTAACCCTTTTGGCTCAGGTATTTTTCGCGACATTCTTTGGTTTTTTAGGTTTACTGTTAGCTTTACCATTAACCGTAGTTGCTCAGGTTTGGCTAAAAGAAGTTTTAATTAAAGATATCCTCGATCAATGGAAAACTAGTCCGATATCAATCAGAGATACCCAGACCTCTACAGAAACCGTTGCGATCGGCGTTCGCGAAGCGTGGCCAAAGGCCTCAGCCGCGCCAAAGGCGATCGCATCACCAAATCCTGATTTAGCCAGCCCAACTACATCAAAGGATTCCCAGGATAGCACTGAATCGGACAATCACCCCAAATCCGACAAATCAGATCAAATCGAGAAGGAGGAAGAGTAAGCCTTCATAAGCCTTGAGCCGTTACAATCCAAGCTATGGATTTTCACAACTGCCTATGATCACGCTCGGCTGACCGAGGTGAGCTAAGATACCACTGGCAAGTGATATTTTGGAAAACCTTTCTCCCCATTCCCAATCCCTATGCGAACCATTGCTCAAATTAATGACAAAATCGAGGGTAACTGTGCCGTAGTGTGGACAGTGGAAGAATTAAAAGCACGGGTGGCAGACATCGGTGTGACTCAGGCGGCGAAAGAAGTAGACATCATTACTACCGGTACCTTTGAGCAGATGGAGTCTTCCGGAGCAATCATGAATTTGGGACATACTGACCCACCCGTGAAAATACGGAAATGTTGGTTAGATGGAGTTCCAGCTTACACTGGCTTCGGAGCAGTGGATTTGTTTTTGGGAGCAACTCAAGTTGTTGACTACCCAGATAACCGTGAGATTCCAGATATGGAAGAACATAGGCAAAGGGGTGGTGGTGATGTCATTGAAGACCTGATTGCTGGGAAACCCGTCCACCTGCAAGCTCTTGGACAGGTGACAGATTGTTATCCTAGAAGCTCCTTTGAGACCACGATCACTAAGGATAGAATTAATCAGTTTTACTTATTCAATCCTCGCAATCTGTATCAAAACTTCATAGTAGGGGTGAATGGAGGCGATCGCCCCTTGTATACTTATCTGGGTTTGTTGCAGCCCAAACTCTCCAATGCGGTTTACTCTAACCCAGGAGCAATCTCACCCCTAATCAATGATCCGGAACTGAAGCTAGTGGGTATTGGCACGCGGATTTTTATGGGTGGAGGGATTGGCTATATTGCTTGGGAAGGGACCCAACACTTCCCACTGCAAAAACGCCTTCCCAATCAGACACCTATAGGACCAGCAGCAACTCTAGCTTTAATTGGAGATGCCAAGCAAATGAATCCCAAATGGGTACGGGGTTGTTACTTTAAAAATTATGGCCCCTCTCTGATGCTAGGTGTGGGCGTACCAATGCCAGTACTGAATGAAGAAGTAGTGCAACGTTGTGCTGTACAAGATCAAGACATTGTTGCACCAGTGGTAGATTTTGCCATTCCTAGACGGGTGCGTCCAACCTTTGGGTTAGTCAGCTACGCTCAGCTGAAGTCTGGTCGGATCACTATTGATGGTAAATTAGTACGTGTAGCTCCTCTTGCTAGTATTTTCCTCTCCCGGCAAGTTGCTCTGGAATTAAAGCAATGGATTGAGAGTGGCAAATTTACCCTAACTGAACCAGTAGCACCAATTCCGATGGACCGCTCATTTCTACCTCAAGACCTATGGGGTTCTCAAATTAGTTTGGATTGATTTAGTCATTGGTCATTTGTAAGCATTCAGCCGTCAGCCGTCAGCCGTCAGCTTAAAATAAACCTAGAACGATAAAATTTAAAGGTGCGCTTGACCCATTAAGAATTAAATTCGCCACGGGTCTCACCTAATAGTTCCAGATTAATCAGAACTGAAAGTCTGGGTAAAATTCCATGACTCGTGGCACAGGCTTAGAACCTGGGATGAATTAGCTGATAGCTGATAGCTGATAGCTGAATACTTACGGTCATTTTAAAATTAAAAACTGAAAATTGAAAAGTAATAATTAGCAATTAATAATTAGCAATTATCAATTAGCAATTACCAATTATCTTTAGCTTACTTGAGCTGTGACATTTGCTCGTCTAACACAGCTAATTTTGAGCGGAGTAGAGGATTGTCCTCTACTGCAAGGATTCGACAAATGCGATCGCGCATTTTTTCGTGGTGTCTTAGGGTAGTCTCAGTGTCTGCTTGTAAGCCGTAGTGCCGCTCTTTAATTTGTGTCTCTGGCAAGCAGAAGAACACCCCTCCATCAGTTCGTTGAATGCTGCCTTCAAGCAGGTCAAAGATTCGTGCGTTGCTAGTGATCGAGCCCTTGGGGTTTTCGCACCCGTATACATGAAGGCTAAAAAAGCAGGATTCTCCGGGGTTGCCCATCTGGTGAATCATATCGTCAGCTACTGCTTTTACCTCTTCTGACCTAAAGTCCAACCGCTTCAGGGTTTGTAGCACTCCATCTGTTAAGGTATACACGTAGTGTTCCGCCTCGCCAAAGCACTGTACTGCTCCCCATTGGGCTACGCCGTGGTCATGAATCGTGCTGTAGTCTCCTGGAGCCCAAGACATCACCATAATTTCAAAGGAATCGCACTCGTACAGTAGCTTTCGACCGTAGCTGTCGGTGATGGGATGATCAAAGTCAGCCCATCCGATCAAATCTTTCGGTGAGATGCGTGCATCCAAAATGCACTTACGAGCAATTTTCGGTACCAATACCGACTGACTTTGGATATTACTAATTAAGCGCTGGATACTCTCGGGAAGACTTTTATCGGATACAGAAGTCTTCATGCCAGTAATAATCTGAATCATTTTTCCATCCTCTAATTTTTTAAAAAAACTTGGTTTTCTGAAAATGGAGAATTAAAAATTGAAAATTCACAAAATGGGATTAACCATCCTAGAATGGATTAACCGCAATAAGGGATTAACCGAAATGTCTACTATTACTAGGTAAGGAAATGGTGTTAGGGTAATGGTGTTAGAGATTACTATTCAAAGCCTAATCCCTAATACTTAATCCCTCATCCATAGATTTACCTAACTAAAAATTCCTCACTGGTTGACTTTACTGTATAGACCTTAAAGCTCTAGGCTGAGAGAAAGCTGATAAATTCCTCACTATCCTCTGAAAAAGATTGAGAACTATCTCAGCTTATTTTTATTCAGGACACATGATCATGATTCCTCATATCATCAAAGATTTCTTCAAGCTATAGCAAGCCCGATTGAAACGAAAAAGAAATCCCTCCCCATCTTCAACCTCCTTCCCATCTTCCCATCCGTTACATCCGCTTGAAGTATCGCTTGCAAGCTCCTCCCATGTTCAAAACTCCGACACAGATTGCTATAACAGAGTGTTATAATTCAGGACAGTAAGGTAGGATATGGGATAAAACAAGCTGCATAATAACCATGTCATGCCAGCGTCCCTTGAAAAACCCAATTTCTTTTTGAACACCTACAACCTCAAATCCAAATCGCTTGTGAAATTCAATACTCCCTTGATTGCAGGCAATAATTTTAGCAACGACATGGTGATAGCAAAACTCCTCAACTTTATGGAGCAATGCTGTTTGTAAAATACTGCCGTAACCCTTACCAGTTTCCCCTAAAGAAAAATAAATCGAAATCTCGCAGCAAACACGGTAGCCTAAGCGAGGGCTATAGCGCTTGATAACACCCCACCCAATAACACAGCTTTCTCGTTCTGCAACCAGTATGGTTTCGCGATCGCCAAACTTATTCGCGAGTACTTTCATGTCCTCAGCGGTATAAAATTGGCAATCCATCGTACTGTTGCCTGCAGCGATAGACTCGTTATAAATAGATGCAATTGCTTGAAAATCAGTATTTTTATATTGCCTTACCAGAATGTTGGGAGGCTCTGGTAAATCTGCACAGAAATTCTCTTTTTTAGTTGACATTTTTCTGCACTTATTTTTTTTGCCCTAATTATTTCCTCGCTCTCAATTATAATTTAGAGAACTAAACACTCCTAATCTTCAACCAAACCCAACGATAGGTTTTTTCTCGGCTTTCGAGAAAACTCAATCATCCAGGTGAACAATCGCTCCATTATCGATTGGTTGGTTAACAGTTCTAATCTAGCAAAGCCACCAATATTTCCTCCATTGATTTCGCTAATGCACCAGTTACCCTCATCATTCATCAAAAAGTCATATCCCAAGGTATGTATACCCCGACAGCGATAGTGTTCAAAGGTGGCGTCAATTGCTTCTTTTTCTTCAGAGCTGATATCTGATAAAAAACATTCTCCATCTACGCTGACATTATGCACCCAATGACCACTTTTCGAGCGGCGGATATAGGCACCGTAAATTTCACCATCTACCACAACAATCCGCTTGTCTCCCGCATCAACTCGCTGCAAGTATTGCACAAATTGTAGTGGTTTGCCTGTGGAACCTTTCAGATAATTCATCACCTCAGAAAAGTGAGTAAACTCCCTGGTACCTGCAAAGGGATTATCCACTAGGAAATGACCCTTGTCATACCAAATTTTAAAAACTCCTCGACCACCACAACTATTATATCGCTTAGCCACAATAACTTGGTGCTTTTCAAAAAAAGTCAATGCTTCCATCCAGCTATCGGTTACTACCATGTCTGGGGTAAATTTACTCGCTACCTTGAGGAGGAATTCTTGCTGAATTTGCTCATGAATTCCCGTAGGACTATTGACAAATTTTACAAAAGGCTCCCACAATCGTAGTCTATCTAGATATCCTTCAGGAAAAGGCTTTAAGGTGCGACAAAATACCAAGTCAAACTCCTCTAGCGATCGCCAATCCCGGACTTGTGAATCTAATTCGAGAAAGGTAGTGTAAGGTAGTATTCCCTTCACCGGAGCTACCTGAATCGATTCAGTATTTGCTCCTTGGGTGAAGACGCCCTCCGTAGGGATGTGGAAGAATTCAAATCGTTCGTCGAGGGCTAGCCGTTGGTAAAAGATGGGTATGTCCAGTAACGGACTAGAGTATCGAGAAGGATTGCAAATGGAAAGTAATTTCATCTTACATTACTTCTTATATTACTTCTTACTTTCATTAAATTACAAGCTGATTAAACTATACCGATTGCTAACTCTTTTCTACTCCTTTGATGGCAATTATCATACTGATGAGGTACACCGATTTTTGTCCCACTCCCTACTCCCTACTCCCTACTCCCTACTCCCTACTCCCTACTCCCTACTCCCTATTCCCTACTCCCTACTCCCTACTCCCTACTCCCTACTCCCTACTCCCTACTCCCTACCCACTCCTAGTAACTACCTCACTGAATTGATAACTGCTATCTACTTACATAGAAGATGCAGAACTTTCTCCTCTAGCTGCAATTTCCTGTGTTGGTTGGGGCTGTTGTTTACTAAAGTTAGTGATCGAGACTCCAATCATGATCACAATAAATGCTATTACTTGCATCAGTGAAGGGCGTTCTCCATTGAGAATTAGCGCATAAACTATCCCAAATACGGGGGATAATACAGTCCACTTACCTACCGTCTTCGAGTCTAACTTTTCCAGGGCAGCGTACCAGAGAAATTGGGTAATCACGATGATAATTAGCGCATAGATCCCCATCACCATCCAAAGCTGACCTGAAAAGACATCTCCAAAATGAGACGGACCAAATAAATAACTAGCGATCGCGAAAAATATTACAGCTGATATAAAGTTACGGCTGAAGACAATTACCGACAAACTATTGTGTTTAGAAAGGGTCAACTTGCCGATAATCGACGTAACTGCATACAAAAAGGTTGATCCCAGGATTAAAAGGTCTCCTTGATTGATTTGATAATTACTGCTTTTAAAAACAATAGCAACAACACCGACGCCAATCAGAGAAAAGCCAATCCATTCCCATTTCAGAATACGCTTGCCAAAGAAAATGGCTCCTGCCAGAGCATAGAGTACCGGACCAAATCGCCCCAATAAGACCGCATTGGTGACAGTAGTTTCTTTTAGCCCCAGGAAAATCAGTGCAGACAGTAAGGCGGCTAAACAACCATTAATAAACAATCCCAGAAGCAGCTTTACATTCAGCTTTCGGAGTTCATTTAGAATAGGAATCGCTCCAAAAAAAGCCACCACTGCCAAAGAGGCACAGAGATTGCCAACAAACAGAACGTTACAAAACGATATTGGTGTTTCCTTCCCACCACTGAGCATACTAGCGTTGGCAATTAGGAAAGCAATTACCGAGGGTCGCAATGCTGCCAGGGCCCGGGAGACAACTAGCAGCAATTTGGGGTTAAGGTTATTGATACTATTGGCAATCATTTCCGTTCTTCAGGAAGAGTGGTGTATCCTTTCCTAGTAAAGCATTAGTCCAGTTATCCGAGGAATGGGTAAATCATTGACGAGAGAACACCTAAAAGGGGGGGCAAGGATACCTAAATCTATCCTTTTCTGTTAATACATATATCAGATCATTTGTCAAATCCTATACAAGCGTGGGGAATCGGAGGAGTGTGGGTAATTCGGTTACCCATCCGTTGCCCATCATCCCCAGGTTTACTGAGTCACCAGCTCATAACTTTCCGGGTCAGCTTTGAGAACAAACATATCCCCATATTGAACTACTTCCCCAGTGATCCGGATAGGGTCAGCTACCTTATCCAAAATCCGGGAGTTAATCGCCTGGTTTTGCCGATCTACTAGGAGCAGATAAAGATTATCCCCCTGCTGATTGTACACTAAGAACACCGGAGGAACACCACCACTGATGCAGCGAATGGCACAGGAGCGATGGGTTTTAGTTTGTCCTGGTTTCATCACCCCTGGGTAGCATTTACTGTCTAAAATCTCTCCTAAGAGGGAGAACTCACCCAAAGATTTACCCGCATCCGGTTTCACTGCTGCCGAAGGAGGGTCAATTGCCTCTGCAGAGCGAGCTGCTATCACCGTAAGGTTGTTGCGATAAACTGGACTACCGGTTAGCTTGACCCACTTTCCCACTTGATCCAATACGCTGGACTTGGGTGAGGTTTTTCCCGGACCCGTGAGCAAGTAGCGAGAGTAGGGGGCTTGAGAGGAGGTATCCCCTGGACGGGGTACCAGCAAGTGAGGAACAGGTTGTCCTAACAGCAACCCTTCAAACTCTTGAGCCTTATTGACCTTTCCAGAATTAAACTGGTAATGAATTAAGGGGAAGACAGCGGCTATAGTCAGAATCACCAGGGCTAGCACGGGAATCAATATCAACAGAAACCGTTTGATGCCGGTTGGTACCTTACCATAACCGATATAAAATTCATCGGTGTTTTGACCTTCGCTGTTGGTAGTCACCTCTGTTCCTCCATAGCAATTACAGCAGGACTAACGCTGGTACCAGGAAGGTTCGGTATAGTTTTCACCAAAATGCGATCGCCCTCTAACTTAATATCAAACGTAGGGATTTTTTCCGTAAAGGGTGGGGGGGAAGCACCATTTTCTGGTAGATACTGGTAGCCGTGCCATGGACAGGTGATGCAGCCATCGACAATTTTTCCCTCCCCTAGAGGGCCATTCTGATGCTGACAGACGTTGGAAACCGCATAAATCTTACCGTCATACTTAAAAATTGCCACCCGCTCGCCTCCGAGAGTGACTATCTTAGCTCGATTTTCCGGGATTTCTGCGATGCTGCCCGCATCCACAAATTCTTCGTTTCCTGTAACAAGGTCCTGATTGTCCCGCCCGAACTCCCGAATCCCTGCTGCCAAATGCACTCCCACAATCCACACTAGTCCAACACCAACAGCAAGGGTCAGAACTGGATGCTTGTTAGTTTGCAGTGCTCCGAGCAGGACATGACCTGTCAGTAGTGCGTAGGCAAGATAAACACTCATATGTAAACCTTTCCAAACCGGAGCGGTTAGGTTAGCCAGCCAGAAATCGTGGCTAGTGGCTGCCATTAGAAACAAGATCACCAGGGGAACAAATCCCAAAACCTGGAAGGGAAAGCGAATAAAGGTAAGATAGTTAGTATTGCTCAGAAACAGACTAACCAAAGGTTCGAGATTGCCGAAGTCGTGGTACCATTGCAGGCCAAGGCGGGTGTGCTGGAGAGCCAAGAAGAACATCGTAACCCCCATATGACGCCGATTGTAGAGGAGGGGATAGAATTTTGGACTCAGGCGAGTTAGCGGACCAATGGATAAGATGACGTGCAACAGGATGAAAGCAGCTGAGCCAAAAGCGCGAATCCTGACTCCCCTGATGTCGATGTTGCTATCGAACCACTGGGTAACATTGATGAAAAGTACAATATAAAGGACAACTAAGCTTAGAAGGATAGCATCGTAAATAAACTTCTGGCGGTTCCACAGAACAGCTTTATAGGCAACACTCATTGTTTTACTAAAGGTTAATTGCTATTGCTCATTAGTGATTCTTCATTAGTGATTAGTCATTAGTAACTATCAGTAAACCTTCGTTTATTTACTCAGGACTAATAACGAGAAACTCTAGTCATTTTAGCTGGCAATGGTAGAGCTGCAATCAGCTTCTGTTGCCCCTGGCTGTAGATCAGCAAATGTCCCGCTTTGCCTCGCACACTGGCAGGAAGCAAAAATTGTTTACGAGATAACCCTGCCAGATTGCCTAGCAGTATAGAGCGATCGCTAATTTTTGTGGGGGCTTCCTTAGTAGCTTCCCAATACAGCAAGGGGTCGGGAACTTGGAGCAAAGAAAGAGACTTAAGTTCCATCACCAGTTTGCCTTGGTAATTGACAAAGGTTTCAACATGAAACCGAAATGTTCCATCCTCAAGTTTAGTTGAGCCAATTGCCTTTCTGGCTTGGGGTTGGGTTTGTGTCACGAACCCTGCCTGTGTAAATAATTTATTGGTAGCTACATCTACTGGTTCGTAAGTAGGACGCAGTAAAATCCCTGCTAAGAAGCACACTGGTAGGACAACTGCTAGTACCACAAAGGAATAAAAGTGAGTTTTACGGCGAGCGAGAATCATGGCATTTCCCTTTCAGGTCAGTCGTTTGGCCGATATACGGTGAGCATTGCGTTCACTCGGAAGAGTTTTGCCTCTCAACAGGCGAGTGGCAAACATCGGCCAGAAGGCAGTCACACCGGGAATGATCATAATGCGAAAGCCGATCGCCCATCCATGGACATTGGGATCCACCCGTTGCACGCCAAAGATGACGAAAGGAACCGCAAAAATCAAACCAGCGACCAGGTAGAGGCGGAACAGTTTTATGATCCACTCGACAATAGCAATGGTGAAGCTTTCCATTTTTCTACTCTTGAGGAGTGATGGATATGATTCAGTTTATCCCAAGCTATGACAATGGGTATCTGTTTCTTCTTTAAGATTAGGTAATACCGGAGAATCTGTCTGCCTGATAAAATCGTATGTTTTTGACACTCCCACCTGGGAAGCTTCTCAAGCCTAGGTTTGTTGAGAGAAAAGGCGCTCACTATACCAACAAGGTTGTCCAGAAAAATCAGGCAAAAGCAAGCCAAAAGGCAATCTTGACGATTAAGAAAGGATGAGCTAGCAGTCAAACCCAACACCCAAGCCGAGTAGCTAATCAAAAGCTGACTGCATGTAGTGTTGTAGAATCAGCTTATATCCTGCCACCAATACCGGTTGAGCTAGTTCAACTATCTGACTTTCGATCTCTTGATCTGCGGTTGTAGAGTGTAAAGGTTGGCTCAGGCACTGGCAACGGACAAGAGCAACATCAAATCGGCACGGTAGATTAGCTAAATCTGGATGTTCTGACAGAAATAACTCAGCTGTAAGCCTGAGTTTAGCTTGCTTTTGTGGTGTAATTGCTCTTCGACCATCGGCATCCCAATTCCCTCGACTGCGAGTTTTAACCTCGACAAAAGCCAATGCCACCGGGTTTCCTTTGGCAATTAGGTCAATCTCTCCCCATCGACAGCGCCAGCTATGGTTTAGGATGACCCAGCCTTGGCTTTGTAACCACCTAGCGACTAACTTCTCTCCCAGTTGCCCAACCTTAGCCATACTATCATCATTTTAAAGTCAATTGTATCACTGGCATCTTTATTATGATAGTTGTAATCGTTATCAATATTGTGCTCTCACTGTTGTGTCTATACGCTGCTTGCCAAGTGTGGAGATTGGGACAGTGGCTTTCATCTATCGCTAATCGGTTGGAAAGGGTTGAACCTCGTATCTATAAAAAGTTATATAGTGCTCCCAAGGCAATTGTTCTTGGGCAAGTAGGTATTCATGGTTTGAGAGAGGAGTATCAACAATTACAGGTTCAGCTACACACACTCAAGCAAATTTTTCTACTGTTGGGTATGCTTCAAAAAATTGGAGGATTTAGGTGGCGCTTTAGTAATAAACCGACGAGCAAGAACAGCTTACTCCCTCAAAAGCGATCGCACTAGTATCGGTTTGTGACTAGTATCGGGTTGTAGTATCCCCAGCATAGCTGTCACCAACCCCAAGCGGCAACTGAGATCACCCTCACCGTAACTGTCGTGAGAAACCCCACACTCTTACCCTACTAACTACTGATCAATTATCAAGCTACTTGTAGGATAATAAACCAAAACCATTTAGTATAAAAGTTTTATCCATCCCATTTATCTAAAACTGTTGGAGGAACACAAATCAAAAGATGTCAAAAAAAAGTGCTGGAGCATTTATCGGTGGCATGCTACTGGGTAGTGCCGTAGGAACAGTGGTAGGGTTACTAATTGCCCCCCGTACTGGTCGCGATACACGCAAGCTTTTGAAAAAATCCGCAGATGCCTTACCCGAATTAGCCGAAGATCTTTCTAGCAGTGTGCAACTACAGGCAGATCGCCTTTCCGATTCCACACTGCGTAACTGGGATGATACCCTAGCTCGACTAAAGGTAGCGATCGCAGCAGGTCTTGAAGCTTCTGTGGCTGAAAAAGCTTCTGTGGCTGAAAGCGTAGAGCCAATAAAGTCCGAGTCGGAAGTTGCCGCAGAGTCCAACTCGTCCGCTAATCAACATTAGCTTTAGGCATCCCGGACGGGGGGTAAGAAGCTCTACTTCTTGTTTTGGTGTTGCCGATTGGCCAGATGTCATGGGTTTTTTCTTACTTCCCCTTCTTCCGCTTCTTCCCCCTCTTCCCCTTATCCATAAATTATCTCCCTACAAGGACAACGCCCTGTTTTTGTGTGGGCTAGCCGACTCGCGAAGATCGGAAATGGAAAAATTTATCATAATGCTGCAAGTATTAGCCAATAATATCACTAAACCTTGTCAAATACGTTGTCAAATGTCACGAAAACTGATAGGATAAAATTGATTAAAGTTTGGGCGATCTCAATGGTGTTTTCTCAAGGGTGTTTTTTCAAGACTTGAAGAGGTGCGACCCGTGGCGAATTTAATTCTTAATGCGGAAAGCGCACCTAATGGCTGGTCAATTAAGTTCACTTAAGCTTAATTACTGAAGGCGAGGGCTTGATCAAAAAAGTCGTAAACTCGGATTTTCCATTGCCAGTTACCGAATCATAGCATAGATTAACCTGTATAATAAATCAACGGTCATCACCCCTCTCCCCCATAGCTGACGGGGTGACAAACAGCCTTAAAAGCTTTACGGGGTGACCGGGTGTGGGGTGATGGGTGTAGGGGAAGATCAAAAGCTGGCTAAGTTGCGACGGGACGGTTAAATCAGGTATATGACCGATTGTTATTGCACCGGCTCACTCCAAATTCCCTGTCTTGATGCAGTCGCTCATGGGGGAAACCACGCCAGTTGCTCATGGGGGAGACCACGGCAAAGCGCGAGTGGGGGAAACCCCCAAGACCGCGCTGCCTCCCCAAGACCGCACTGGCTCCCCAAGACCGCGCTGCATCGCTTTTATTTTCCCCACCCCCTACCCCCCACACCCGGTCACCCTGTTTAGTTTTTAGCCTTGTTGTCACCCCCTGAGCCCCCATAGACGGGGCTTCCCAACATCCTAGGATTTTTTGTGATTGATCCTCTATTTTGGCTCGGGCTGTCTTTTCTGCTCGTAGCAGTTAGTTTAACCGCTGTTTTGGTAACGTTATTGCCTGCTGTACAAGAGTTAGCGCGGGCAGCTCGTAGTGTGGAAAAATTAGCTGATACCCTAAATCGGGAATTACCACCGACCCTAGAAGCCATTCGGCTGACAGGCTTGGAAATTAGCGACTTGACAGATGATCTTAATCAAGGAGTCAAAAGTGCTGGTCACGTGGTTCAACAGGTTGACCACAGTATTAGCAATGCTAAAAACCAAGCCCAAAAAGTCAAAGAGAATACTCGTAATGTGCTTAAGGGTTTCAAAGCTGCCTGGAAAACTTGGAGGGGTACCTCACCAAAATCCAGGTCAATCGATTCCCTAGCATCATCAGATGCGACCCGTGATGGCGAGCCATCCCTTGACCGTAGGTCACGCTACGCGAACGCCATCACGGAAAGCGCACCTATTCACAGAAAAGCTCTAGAAATTCCTGAGACTGATCAACGCTCATCAGATGTTAATCAGCCAAGGCTCATAGATAGTAACTATAACCATAAAGAGGTCAATCACGGGACTCGTGAAACCTCTGATTACGACATAGATGATAATTCTTTTTAAAGAAGGCAATACCAAGATTCCCACCTGAAGACTATACAGACTAAATAAACAATAAATGTAATGCCACCCTTTAGTTTATAAATTCAAGGGTGGCATTATCCCGTTTTTGTTAATATTTTGTTAATGGATGAAAAATCTAGTTAGTCAGTAATTGAGAACTGGTAAACACCAGCAGATAAAAGTATAGCAATCCTATTAAATTAAAACATACAGAAAAATCAGTCCAACTCTCGGTAGATTTGGTGCATCTCATATAGCACTAAGCATTAAGGTGTTTGACATTTATAAAAGCTGCAAAGCTAATGCACGTCAACTTTTGCCTCTTGCCTCTTGCCAATGCCATTGCGCGTAGCGCTATTTTTGGGCTTTGTTGCATGAATGATTAAGAGTCAAAATGCTCCCCCTCTCAGGAGAAGTCTTAAGAATCATGGGCATAGCTATCAGGCATACCTAAATGGGTCATAGGATTGAGGGCAGCACAGGCCAGTAAAAGTACTAAGCGCCTGGTTATCGAAAGTACGACGAGAACAACTAGTGCCAAAGATCACCTTGAAACGAAACATCGCTGTTTCCGATCATGAGCGACGGTGGTATCCACTCTCGTGTTTCCATTGGCTTCGACCCACTTGTTCAATCCGCACCAGGTTCTGATTGCGTGGATGGTTGTCCCCCTCTTGTGGCCAATATTGAGCATCATGACGTGGGGGGATATTGACCTGAGCACCGAGAGAACTGATGGCATCATAGCACTTGCGCTGATCATAGGCTCCATCTGCGGATACTGCTTCAATATTTTCTTCTATGGCGTCCAACACCTCCGATCAAGCGGAATCGTCACTGAGGTTATTGGTACTTACTAGGGCACTTTGTATCTCCCCTGTGCTCTCATCCACCCCTAGATGAAGCTTTCGCCAACTGCGACGGAAAGCTCACACCATGTTGACGCACTTTCGATTCTCCATCCCCATACACTTTTATACCTGTGGAATCCACCACCACATGCCGTGCCAAATTCCTTTCTATGACGGGCATTGCTACACTTAATTTTCCCAGTCGCCTCGATACCGTTGAATGGTCTGGTACATCTAAGTCCACCCCCATTAACCGGGCATAACGACTCCATCAATCCTTGGGTTTGCCTTCCTGGTAAATTCAGCAGTGAACTGATCGTACTCATGGAGCGCGATCGCTATGTCACTGTATTGGGGTGATCTGCCTCGTTTCCCTGTCTTGTGCGGATTCCACCATCCCTCGAGTACCTCCTCATCAATCGGTGAAGGTCAAACTTCCTCGGTTTTAATGGGCTGTGTTGTACTCACTCCAATTCCTAATTTTCTATTGGGTCTTGGTCAAAGCTTCTGTCATGGCTGGGTCGAGCCAAATTTTTCTCTCGAAATAGTATTGCAGCTAACTCATACTCTTTATGCAACAAAGCCACGGGAAGGGAATGATATTATCCAGGGAAATCTAGGTAATGATGTAATTTATGGAGATCAGGGTGATGATGTAATCCAAGGAAATGAAGGGAATGATCAACTCTTTGGTGGAGAAGGTGACGATGTAATTCAAGGTGGCGCTGGGAATGATCGAATTTGGGGTGATAGTGGTAATGATGTCCTCCAAGGCGGTGCAGGACATGATACTTTCCGAGACAGTGCCGGTGTTAACTATTTTGACGGTGGAGAAGGTCGTGATACCGTTGACTTTCAAAATCTAATCAACTCTGGTATTAAGCTCAATTTGGCTGAAGGCACTGGTAGTTACACCGATGAGCAAGATCAGGAAGTAGCACAAACTTTAATTAGTATTGAAAAAGCAGTAGGTACTAATTTTAATGACGAACTGATCGGTAACGAAGCTAACAACAGTTTCTCCGGTTTAGACGGTGATGACAAATATGTCGGTGGTGCAGGAAATGACATTTTCCGAGACAGTGCCGGTGTTAACTATTTTGACGGTGGAGAAGGTTTTGATACCGTTAACTTTCAAGATCTAATCAACTCTGGTATTAAGCTGAATCTGGCTGAAGGCACTGGTAGTTACACCGATGAGCAAGATCAGGAAGTAGCACAAACTTTAATTAGTATCGAAAGGGTATTTGGTACTAATTTTAATGACGAACTAATTGGTAACGAGGCTCACAACACTTTCTTCGGTTTAGACGGTGATGACACCATAACTGGCGGTGCTGGAAATGACGTAATCAAAACTGGTGACGGAAACAATACTATTGATTCTGGTTCCGGTGTAGACACCATCGAGCTTGGTAATGGTAACAACACCATTGCCCTTGAAGAAGGTGAAGGACATGACAAAGTGATAAATTTCCAACTGGGGTTAACTCGCTTTGGGGTTAGTGATGCTAACACCCTTACCTTTGAGCAGTCTAATGGCAGTGTGAATATCATAGCTGCTGATGGTGATCTTCTCGCCAATGTAAAGGGAGTTGAGGTTAGTACCTTTACTGATAATCTCTCCAGTATATTTTTCTAATACCCCTCGCTTCCGGATGTTGCTTAAGAATCGAATGATTTGAAGAGAACGTGAGACGCATTCCCCCACCTGGCCGCAGGCCACGCTACGCGAACGTTCAGGTTTTAAAGTTACCGTAAGAAGAGTAGAGCCTTTATGGTTGGTCGGCTATGTATAAAAGGTTGAAACTTTTGTCGTAAGGCTCTACTCTTCTAAGGTTTCGTCTCCAGGGTTAGTCCACGCTAAGAACAATAGCCAAAAACCTGGAACATCAATCAATCTATTGTCGTCTCCATTTTTGGAGGCTAAAATGTTAAATAGCAATCTTATTATAGACCAGTGAAAACGCCGAACAAAGTCATCAGAACTGACAAATGGAAACTTAATCCGTCTTCCGAACAAAAAGCATTGTTTGCGGAGACGGTCAAAGTTTATCGTCAGGCTTGTAGGTACTTGGTTGGCATTATTTATACTGATTGGTCTGAGCTTGGTGGATTGACAGCAGATCAGTTAACTCCTGCTGTCGAAAAGTTAATGCATGAAACAGCCAAGCGTCCAAATATCAAATATCCACAATTCAATAAAGCTTTTTACAAATTTCCTAGCTATTACCGTCGAGCTGCAATTGCATTTGCGGCTGGACAGGTTAGTAGCTTTGTTACTCGATATCGGGAATGGCAATCTGGTAACAGAAAAAACAGAGATAGTAAGCCGCCAAGACTAAATGCTGATGCTGGCTGCTATCCTGCTTTGTACAAAGGACAGTGTTACAAGCTGTATGGTTTCGACCAAGTAGAAATCAAAGTTTTTGATGGCAAAAACTGGGTCTGGACTATGGTTCAAATCACCGGTTTAAGACAGCGCCACCAGGTGACTACAAACAAAATGATGTCTCCGTCGTTGATTTTCAATGATAGGTGCTGCCATCTGTCTGTTCCATTCACTTGTAAGCCAGAAAAACGCAAACCGGAGGCTAATGTTACTGCGGTAGATTTAGGTATAAACACTACGGCTACCGTAGCAGTCGTAACCCATGACGGCACTGTAATCCATTCGGCAAAGCCGACGCTACGCGAACGTGATTTTATTCACCTTGGAAGAGACATAGACCGCAGGGATAAACGACTAAAGTCCGTATCAAAAAGAGCATCAAAAACGATGGGCAGAGGAGGAAAACTGCATAAAGGGTTTTGCTCCAATACTTATCAAAAGTGCCAAAGAATTAATAATCAAATTAGCCATGTTGTCTCCAAGGGGATTGTAGAGATTGCTGAAAAGTTTAATTCTGTTCGCGTAGCGTGGCCTACGGCCTTAGCAATTGTCTTTGAGAATCTTAAGGGGTGGAAGCCAAGAGGTGGGAAAAAGCGCTCTAATTTAAGGCAAAGATTCCACGGATGGCTCAAAGCAAAAATTCGCAGCTTCACAGAGACGAAACCTTAGAGTAGTGCAGCCTTACAACAAGACCTGTCACCTTTGATGCATAGCCTACCAACTATAAAGGCTGCACTACTCTTACGGTAACTTCAAGAAATGAAATGGGCTGAATTAGGTGGCAGAGTAATAGAGGTTGTTGCTGCCTATACTTCAAAGTTGGCTTTTGATGGCTCTGGTACGGTCAAACGAAATTCCCAAAAATACTCCTTGGCAACCTTCCGTTCAGGTAAGCGGTTTAATGCAGATTTAAACGGTGCTTACAACATCGGTGCCAGAGGCGTGTTTAAACTCACTCGCAGAAATGGCGAGGAGGGTCGTAAAGCGCAAAAGATCTCGACGACCGCCTAGAAGCTGGGCTTGTCTATGTGACCTGTGGACGCTTCGTAGTTCCAGGTTAGCATAGGACACCACCACCTGGCTATCGCCACGCTACGCGAACGTTCAGGTGGTGGAAGCTTCATGAGTTTTCTGGAACGGGCATCTGGCTGTGGAACGGGCATCTTGCCTGTTTCATTTCCAGGCGGGCAGGATGCCCACTCCACTGATATTGATTCTCTGCCTCTCATTCTCTGTTTCCGTCTTGATGCAGTCGCTCATGGGGGAAACCACGGCAGTCGCTCATGGGGGGAACCCCCAAGACCGCTTAGGTGCGCTTTCCGTTGGCGAATTAAATTCGCCACGGGTCGCACCTCTGCATCGCTATTCCCTATTCCCGACTTCTGAAAGAAGTCTATTCAGCAATTTTCGTCATTCCCATCAAAATTAGACTCGTACTCCTGCTACCTTTGTTCTTTGTTCTTTGTTCTTTGTTCTAGCTTCATTCGTTGATATAACTACTTTCTAAAGTATGCCCCGAGGATAACATTATAGTTATAGCTTCCCTAGCTCGTAACCTAAGTCTGACCTGGGGGGGCGACATGAGAGCTAAAAAGTAGACTGTATAAGCTTCATAGCTCTC
>NZ_MKZS01000001.1:5956168-5959819 GCF_001942495.1 Moorena bouillonii PNG | reverse complement strand
TCGCCTCGATACCGTTGAATGGTCTGGTACATCTAAGTCCACCCCCATTAACCGGCAGGGCTGTTTCATTATAGAGTAAAAAGGTGTATATTGAAGCAATAGCCCGAAAAAATGGCATAATTCCCATTATATACCCAAATTATGGAGAAAAGCTGAATCGACTATCTCAAAGAAATACCATTACATCGCAGTCCTCATGGTCTTCGTCATCCTCTATGGCTAGTGCTTCTAATTATCATTATGGGGATGATGAGTGGTTATTGGGGTTATCGACAATTGGGTAGATTTGTGGAACGCCACCGCACAGCAATTTTTTAGTAGACTGAAAATTCCTTGTGCTCGTGTTCCTTCTTATTCAGCAATCAGAAGGGTCATGATTAATTTAGATTACGAAGAACTCCAAATTGTATTTAATCAATGGAGTAAACAATATAGTATAATTCCATCTAATGAATGGATATCCCTGGATGGTAAAAGTCTCAAAAATACCGTGAGTAACTACGATCAGGCGCAACAAAACTTTATCAACTGTGTTTCGGCTTTGTCTTGATGCAGTCGCTCATGGGGGAAACCCCCAAGACCGCGCTGCATCGCTTGCTCATCAAAGAAGATTAGTTTTAGGGGTAAAAATGATGGAAAACAAACGGGAAAGCGAAATTCCCGTCGTTCGCGACTTAATTAACTTATTAGATTTAACTGGTGTAGTCTTTACTTTTGATGCTCTTCATTGTCAAAAAAAAACTCTGGCAGCTATCGTCGAGTCAGGGAATGACTATTTAGTTAAAGTCAAAAAAAATCCACCCAAATTATATCAACAAATAGAAACGGACTCAAACCAGGAAACACCACGACAAAAAGTGACCCATCATGAAAAAACTAGAAACCGTAATACTTATCGTATTATCGAAGTGTTTGAGCCACCGGAAAATCTTGATCCACAATGGATTGGTGTCGGTTGTGTGATTAAAGTCTCTCAGACGAAACCTTAGGTAGTGGAGCCTTTATGGTTGGCAGGCTATGCATAGAAGGGTTAAAACTTGTTGATTAAGGCTCCACTACCTTACGGTAACTTCAAACGCAGTGGAACTCGTGGTAATGAACCATTCAAAAGTATTAGTTATTATATGAGTTCATGCATCACCTCAATCTCGTCGTTTGATGGATGGAATTAGAGGACATTGGCTCATTGAAAATTCTCTTCATTGGGTAAAGGACGTCATCTATGAAGAAGATATTAGTCCCCAAACATCAGGATTTGCTCCAAAAAACTTATCTTTGCTCAAAACCTGGGTTTTAACCCTGATTCGAGCACATGGCTTTGATTCAATCAAGGCAGCAATCAGTGAAGCGATGCAGCGCGGTCTTGGGGGTTTCCCCCATGAGCGACTGCATCAAGACAATGAGCCATAATTTGAGGTATATCCTCAGTTTTTGGACTTAAGACTAATTATCTCTAATTATCTTCTATTTTATTGAAAATGAAACAGCCCTGCCATTAACCGGGCATAACGACTCCATCAATCCTTGGGTTTGCCTTCCTGGTAAATTCAGCAGTGAACTGATCGTACTCATGGAGCGCGATCGCTATGTCACTGTATTGGGGTGATCTGCCTCGTTTCCCTGTCTTGTGCGGATTCCACCATCCCTCGAGTACCTCCTCATCAATCGGTGAAGGTCAAACTTCCTCGGTTTTAATGGGCTGTGTTGTACTCACTCCAATTCCTAATTTTCTATTGGGTCTTGGTCAAAGCTTCTGTCATGGCTGGGTCGAGCCAAATTTTTCTCTCGAAATAGTATTGCAGCTAACTCATACTCTTTATGCAACAAAGCCCTATTTTTGTAAAAAAGAAGGAGAGTGTGGGGAGAGCGGGAAGTGTCGGAAGTGTGCGAATTTTTGCCTAATTGCATGCATTGAGATGCACCCTGTAGATTCTTACCCATATTACCTAACTGCGGTCATCTTGCCAATCTTACAACTGGTCAGATTAGGAAAGAAATTCCATTCTACTGCTGACATCACTTACAGATGCATCTTTGAATACTGCAATCAAATCACCCTCAAAATACAAAGCTGTGCTACCGGGTAAGCCATTATCAGCCTCAAGCACATCATATTGATCCGCTACACCATAGAGCTGAATCATGTCTTGAGAATCGAAGTCATCAATCTTTGCATAATCATTGTCACCCCCACCCTGGTAGAAAGCGCCATGATCATCTCCTAGGAGAAAAGTATCTGATCCACCTCCACCAACAAGAACATCAATTTCACCATTACCTCGGGAATCATTTCCAACTCCATTGAGGGTGTCATTACCGGAACCTCCAATCAAAGTGTCCTTGCCAGAGCCACCCTCAAGCAGGTCATGGTCTCCCCCACCATCAAGGCTGTCATCACCGGAACCTCCGATCAAATAGTTGTTGCCAGAGCTACCTTTTAGGGTATCATTGCCATCCCCACCATCAAGATGGTCATCACCCGAAGCTGCGATCAAAGAGTCGTTACCAGCGCCACCCTCAAGGCTGTCATTTCCCTGGTCTCCTCTGAGGTAGTCATCGCCATCGCCACCTTTAAGGAAGTCATCTCCCGCATTTCCTCTGAGGTAGTCATCGTCATCACCACCTTCGATGGTGTCATAACCCGAACCTCCGCTCAGAGTGTCCTCACCTGAACTACCTTTTAGGTTATCGTTACCTACATCTCCCATGATCCAATCATTGCCAGAACCACCCTCAAGGAAGTCATTTCCCTGACCACCTTTAAGAGTGTCATCATGATCCCCACCATCGAGATTGTCATTGCCCCAAGTTCCCCTGACGTAGTCGTTACCGGCACCTCCAACAACACTGTCATCCCCAGAACCTCCTGAAAGAGTATCATCACCCGAGCCACCAATTAGTGTGTCATTATTGCGATTACCCCAAATCTTATCATTACCGGAACCTCCAACAACACTGTCATCCCCATCACCTCCTGAAAGAGTGTCATCACCCGAGCCACCAATTAGTGTGTCATTCTCGCGATTACCCCAAATCTTATCATTACCGAAACCTCCAACAACACTGTCATCCCCAGAACCTCCTGAAAGAGTGTCATCACCCGAGCCACCAATTAGTGTGTCATTGCTTTCACCGCCCTGCTCGGTGATGCTGATATCTGTCGGAGCAATATTCTGGTTTTGAACGTTAATACTGAACGTTTTATCGTAGCTTTCACCCCCGGAGTCGGTGGTGCGGATTTTGATTTGATGAGTATTGTTGATATCAAAGTCTAAAAGACTACCATTTTTGACCTGGAGTTGATTGCCATCAATTTTAAAGCGACCTTGAGCATCATTTAATAACTGATAGCTATGGCTATCTCCCCAATCAACATCCTGAGTAGTTAGGGTAGCAATAGTGGTGCCATTTTTACTGAATTCCTTGACACTTTTGCTAGAGAGGTTAATATCAGTCGGAGCATTATTTTGGTTTTCGACTTCGATACTGAACGTTTTATCGTAGCTTTCACCCCCGGAGTCGGTGGTGCGGATTTTGATTTGATGAGTATTGTTGACATCAAAGTCTAAAAGACTACCATTTTTGACTTTTAGTTGATTGCCATCAATTTTAAAGCGACCTTTAGCATCATCTAATAACTTATAGGTATGG
>NZ_MKZS01000001.1:5947591-5956068 GCF_001942495.1 Moorena bouillonii PNG | reverse complement strand
TGAATTCCTTGACACTGTTGCCAGAAATGGTAATATCCGTTGGAGCATTATTCTGGTTAAGGACGTCAATGGTGAACGTTTTATGGTAGCTTTTACCCCCGGAATCCGTGGTGCGGATTTTGAGATCATGACTAGAGTTTTCATCAAAGTCTAAGAGGNCATTAGTAGTTAGGGTAGCAATGGTAGTGCCATTATTACTGAATTCCTTGACACTGTTGCCAGAAATGGTAATATCCGTTGGAGCATTATTCTGATTAAGGACGTCAATGGTGAACGTTTTATCGTAGCTTTTACCCCCGGAATCCGTGGTGCGGATTTTGAGATCATGACTAGAGTTTTCATCAAAGTCTAAGAGGTGGCCATTTTTGACCTTTAGTTGATTGCCATCAATTTTAAAGCGACCTTTAGCATCATGTAATAACTTATATTTATGGTGATCTCCGGCATCAACATCATTAGTGGGACTTAAACGATAAAAAGACAAAAATTAGGGTATAATGTATGATAGAAGAACGTTTCACGTCGAAATTGCCCCCATGAGAGAAACTAGCCCCTCTGCGATGCCCCCGAGCTAAAGAAAAATGGTGCAAGCGTTTCGATGATTGCTTCAAAACGAAGGCTCAAAAAACCGGGTTTAGACACGCTCATTGGGGGATTATTAGGGGAAAGTGAGAGGAAAAACCTGACACAGATGGCTGATAACGCGATTGGAGTAGTTTATAACCGATTACACCATTGTCTTGATGCAGTCGCTCATGGGGGAAACCCCCAAGACCGCGCTGCATCGCTTCTTAACCGATGCCCCTTGGTCAGGGAGTCAAATCAATGAACGCCGTTTAGAGTTGATGAACAAATGTTCTCTTTCCTCGGATCAGTCGGGGATTTGCATTGATTTTGGACGACTCAGGACTCGCGAAAAAGTGGTAACTTGACGCTTCGGAGTGGGAAGGCAATATATCGGAGAAATCGGAAAGACAGACAATGGAATAGTCTTAGTAACAACCCATCTTTACGATGGCAAAAAAAGCTTACCATTAGACCATTAGTTGTATCAACACGCGACTTCCTTACCCAATGGAAATAAAGATGAAGAATTTAAGAAGAAGCCCGATTTAGGGATAGAGTTAATTGACCGGAGTTTAGCCCGAGGATATCGTCCGGGAATCGTCCTAATTGATGCGGGGTATGGCAATAACACAACCTTGTCTTGATGCAGTCGCTCATGGGGGAAACCCCCAAGACCGCGCTGCATCGCTTCTGAAGAAACTGGAAGAAAGGAATCTAAAGTATTTAGGAGGAGTGGCAAAAAATGCGCCAAAGGCGCACGCTACGCGAACGGAAATTAATTATAAAAAATGAGTTAAATATTGAGATAGAAATACGTATAGACGAATTAGCAAAAAGCCTATCCAAAGAGGAGTTTGAGGAAGTTGAACTCAACGAACGATAAATCGAAAACCGTTTGGTCAGAAGTTACCGCAAGAATAAGGCAGCCTTTATGGTTGATCGGCTATGGATAAAAGGGTTAAAACTTTATGATTAAGGCTGCCTTATTCTAAGGTTTCCTCTCCGGGTGGCAACAGTGAAGGCTCAGATATCTGGTCTAGAAGGAGAAAGGACAATGGCTATCGTAATGAATGCTAGTTCTTGGGAAGAAGCAACAGACATTGATTATTTGATCACCAATGTTGATTCAGATAAAGTAACAAAACAGTGGGGAGTAATGACCTACTCTCAAAGAAATTGGGTGGAAGTATTTTATCGGGAAGCAAAGGGTTGGCTAGGGTTGAAAGAATACCAAGTCAGGGATAAAAGAAGTCTAGTTCGCCATTTGATACTAGTATTTTGTGCCTACACTTTTATTCTTTGGCATAAGTTAACTGGGGGATTACGAAGGCGATGGGCGTTCCAAACCTTGGCCAAAGGCCACGCTACGCGAATGAATACTTTTACAGAAGCCTTGGAGGCTTTTCGTACAGCTATGTCTTTTCGTTTCTTTGATTGGGTGACTCACAATCGGCAGGTGTTTGCTGCTTATAAAGCCAGTTTAGGCTTCATTTGGGGTTGATTTTTGTTTAAGTCCCATTAGTAGTTAGGGTAGCAATGGTAGTGCCATTATTACTGAATTCCTTGACACTGTTGCCAGAAATGGTAATATCCGTTGGAGCATTATTCTGATTAAGGACGTCAATGGTGAACGTTTTATCGTAGCTTTTACCCCCGGAATCCGTGGTGCGGATTTTGAGATCATGACTAGAGTTTTCATCAAAGTCTAAGAGGTGGCCATTTTTGACCTTTAGTTGATTGCCATCAATTTTAAAGCGACCTTTAGCATCATGTAATAACTTATATTTATGGTGATCTCCGGCATCAACATCATTAGTAGTTAGGGTAGCAATGGTAGTGCCATTATTACTGAATTCCTTGACACTGTTGCTAGAGAGGTTAATATCAGTCGGAGCATTATTCTGGTTTTGGACTTGAATACTGAAAGTTTTATCGTAGCTTTTACCCCCGGAATCCGTGGTGCGGATTTTGAGATCATGACTAGAGTTGTTATCAAAGTCTAAAAGACTACCATCTTTGACCTGGAGTTGATTGCCAACAATGTCAAAGCGACCTTTAGCATCATCTAATAACTCATAAGTATGGTTATCTTCCCTATCCACATCATTAGTACTGAGGGTACCAATAGTGGTACCCTTTTCACTTAATTCATTGACACTGTTCCGATCAAGGCTGATATCCGTGGGAGCATTATTCTGGTTAAGGACGTCAATGGTGAACGTTTTATCGTAGCTTTCACCCCCGGAGTCCGTGGTGCGGATTTTGATTTGATGAGTATTGTTGACATCAAAGTCTAAGAGCTGATTTATAAAGTAAATCTAAATAGAGGAAGTACATAGCAATAGTGCCGATATCATACGTTGATGTTGGCTACATCTCACACCATGACTAGAAAAGCCTATAAAAGTGATATCACAGATGCACAGTGGCAGCTCATTGAAGCCTTAATTCCACCAGCCAAAACTGGAGGACGTCCTCGTACTGTCAATGTACGTGAAGTTGTCAATGGTATTTTTGCCCGTTCTACGCACTGGATGTTCTTGGGAGATGCTCCCTCATGACTTACCTCCCTACTCAACAGTGTACTTTTACTTTCGTCGTTGGCAGAAAACTGGAGTGTGGCAGATGATGAATCATTACCTGCGGGATTCATGTCGTCAACAAGTGAATAGAAACCCTCAACAAGCGTGCAGCAATTGCTGATAGCCAGTCGGTAAAAACGACGGAAAAAAGGGGGAGGTGTATGGCTTCGATGGAGGTAAGTTAGTCAAGGGACGTAAGCGTCATATCATTGTAGATACCCAAGGATTGCTGTTAAGTGTGGTAGTCACAGCAAGCCAACGGTCAAGATCGAGTCGGAGCTGGGGCAGCATTGATGGAAGAAAGTTTTGACTGTTCTAGTTTGCAATTAATTTGGGTTGACCAGGGCTATAGTGGCCAACGCGCAAGCTGGTGTTGTAGCCAACCTTTGCGGTGCTGAGGAAGAGGAACGTTAAGCGTACGGAATCTGAATTTAAGGTTAACCCGCGACGCTGGGTAGTAGAACGTACCTTTGGTTGGTTAGGACGCGCTTCGTCGTCTGAGCAAAGATTATGAACTCCTGCCTGAAGTCAGTGAGGCCATGATTTATGGCGCTATGGTACGACTTATGCTCAGCCGTCTCACCTCTTAATATCCACTTTATAAATCAGCTCTAAGAGGTTGCCATTCTTGACTTTTAGTTGATTGCCATCAATTTTAAAGCGACCTTGAGCATCATCTAATAACTCATAGGTATGGGTATCTCCGGCATCAACATCATTAGTATTCAGCCTAGCAATGGTAGTGCCATTGTTACTGAATTCCTTGACACTGTTCCGATCAAGGCTGATATCCGTCGGAGCAAGATTCTGGTTAAGGACGTCAATGGTGAACGTTTTATCGTAGCTTTCACCCCCGGAGTCGGTGGTGCGGATTTTGAGATCATGACTAGAGTTGTCATCAAAGTCTAAGAGGTTGCCATTCTTGACTTTTAGTTGATTGCCATCAATTTTAAAGCGACCTTTAGCATCATGTAATAATTTATAAGTATGGCTATCTCCGGCATCAACATCATTAGTATTCAGGGTAGCAATAGTGGTACCATTGTTACTGAATTCTTTGACACTGTTGCTAGAAAGGCTGATATCCGTCGGAGCAGTGTTGGTAGGTTTAGGCTCCTTTTGAATATCCTGAACCTTGCTAATATTTATTGTGTCCCGAACAATAATCTTTTCCCATACAGGTGGTGGACTCTCCTGCTCGAAGGTAATGTTAAGGCGATCGCTTTGAGAGACTGCATAGTAGTCTTTGACGGTAATCGAACTATCCCAGCCTAGACCAAGAATCAGGTCATCACCGCTTTGGATTTGAGTCACACTATCGAAAGCATAATTGGAAAGATCTAAAGTATCTAGATAGTTCCAACCTTCAATAATATCATCACCTGTGGAAATTCCAAATTCATAACCGCTAAAGATATTGGCCGCACTATTGGCAATGATGTAATCGTCACTGCTGGAGTTGATCAGATTGTGAATAACTGTATCGAATGCGATCGCAGTCCCAAATTTAGACGTAAAGTATTCTGTTCCGCTTTCATCGGTCCTAGCTTTATAAGAGATACTATTGTAAGCCTTTTGGGTGGTTATAATACCCCCCTGATTCATATCAAAGTAGTATTTATCAGGAGTCAGGTTTGAAAAGTCTAAGGTATTTACACCACCGCTATCCCAGAGGGTTTGCTTAATTTCTTTGGTTGCACCATAATCCTCATGAACATCTGTGTAGCCATAAACGCTCTCAAAGGAGTAAGTAGTATCCCCGTGGTTATACTCCCTAGCTCCATAGATAGACTGTAATGCTTTAATGTCGTAAGTCATTGGGGTAATCGCTGGTTTCCCAGCAAAGTTATACGACATTACTGTGTTGGTAGTATTGTCCTCGTTAAAGGGCAAAAATGGACCGTGATCATGGTCCTCGTATGGATTCGGATGTTTTAACCCCAGAGTATGTCCTATCTCATGAATCAGGGTCATGTAGCCATGATTCCCTGGGTCGTCAGCAAATCCGTTATTACCTGTCGTGTCGTAGGCTTCGTTTATATGCACATCCCCGGCCACATCCGACCTCCAGCCGGAGTTGGTATTAGATCTGTTAGGCAAATAGGCATAGGCGTAGCCCGGACCATCAGATACCATGTAGCGCCATAGACCATAGTCTGTTGCTGTATCTGCTACCTCACGGAAATCAACATCAAGGTATCTTTCCAGAGTTTCCAGGATGCTTCTGATATTGTCTTTGGTTCCTTCTGAGATCTCTGAAACCCCGGTTTGAGATCCGTAATAAGGACCACTTTTATAGAAGCTGTAGGTGATAGTATTAGTGTCCCAATGGTGATGATACAGAAGTGAATCAGCTGAGAAAAATGTGTCAGACATTGCTTTTAGTTAACTCTTACTGCTTGACAAAGCCTAGTTACGGTAAATGATTTGGCCGTCAGGGAAGTTCCTGATTGTTGATGGTTCATGTTTAATGGCTTATTGCCAGTTGCCATGAATCGTAGCTATAACCCCATGCGATAACTAGTCAAAGGCACTGAATTTTATAGGGTATTTGGGTGACAAACCATAAATTTTCCCTAGTTAAAATCCCTAATCTTAAATTAATCATGAAATATATCCGTTTACGTTCAAGGTTGATTTGTGTATGTTTTTGTTGTTTTTTTGTTTATTTATTACGGCTTATATGCAAATTTATAAAAAACGTAAATCCGGACAAAAATCATTAACTTAAATGAATTAAATATCAATCATTTAAGTTAGTTTTTTTAAGTATTAACGATGAATTTTTATTTAAGGGTTTGATTAGCAATTCAGTAACATTAACATCATCTAGGCATTATATTTTAGTTGTGAACAGACTACCTTAGGTAAGATACAAAATACAAAATATGAAACGCAATAGGGGAAACAGATCCAGAGTTTGATTGTCCACTAAAAAAAGACATCCTAGGTTTACATCTCATTTATAAACCCTATAAATCAAGCCTAGTAATAGGGATAAAATTTAAAAATTTTCCAGTTTACGTCGAACTCCAATCCTAGTTATGTGAAGTTAGTATAAAGTTCTAACAAATAGATAGAGGCTAAAATCAGTAATTTCTCTAGGTCACTGTTTATTGGTAAGCATATGCGCTATGCGCACGCTGCGCGAACAGCATTCAGCATTCAGCTTAAGCTTTTTTTTGTAGGTGATGTCGCCATGATGCCCTTTTGTGGGGTTGCTTCTGTTGCCAGCATTATGAATGGCTGATAGTTGGCAACCATAGGATGGGCTTAGTTGCTTAGGGTGCTTAGGGTTGGTTAAGGGCGGGCTTGCCCTCATTTTCAACACCGAGCGCCAGTGTTGCGACAGCCCGCCCCGTAACGCACCACCTAGTAGGCTGAAGGCTTGCGTTGATCAAGCCTGCCTTTCAAACATAGAGTCTTTCATCTGTGTATTCTGATTTCTCAAGCTTCCCCTCCCTAAGTTGTTGCTCAAGTCATTGAGTGGGGTTATCTTGGAACGGAATTGTACTCAGAGTATGAGTGTCATTATTTGCTAAGGCTCATAATTGAAAGATGTTCAAACCCAAATTCTGGATCACGATAGGTTTTGTCGAGCAGATAGGAGAATTTTTTGCTAAATTCAGAACTAAACCTGCTCCTAGTACGGTATTTACCCCTGTATTTCTAGGTTTATCGTTAGTTTTAGTCGCCTGTTCCCCCAAAGGTGGAGAAACTAAAAGCAATACGGTTACTATCCTGGGAGTAATGACAGGGGAAGGGGAGCAAATCATGGAACAGATACTAGAACCCTTCACTAAAGAAACGGGTATCAAGGTGGTGTATGAAGCCAGTAGTGATTTCGCCACCCTCCTACCTGTGTTGGTGGAATCTGGAAATGCTCCCGATCTTGCCATGTTCCCTCAACCGGGTTTGATGGCTGACTTTGCTAGGGAAGGTCAACTGGTACCTGTAGATACCTTCATGGACAAATCTCAGTTATCTGCTGCTTATTCTCAAAACTGGCTAGATTTGGCAACTGTCGATAGTAAAGTATACGGGGTGTGGATTAGGGCGGCGGTCAAAAGCTTAGTTTGGTACAATCGAGCTGCGTTTAAGGCAGCTGGTTACAAAATCCCTACCACCTGGAATGAAATGATGGCACTGTCCGATCAGATTGTGGCAGATGGCGGTGTCCCTTGGTGCATCGGAATAGAAAGCGGTGCGGCTACAGGATGGGTTGGTACCGACTGGATTGAGGATATTATGTTGCGCACGGTTGGTGGGGAAGTGTATGACCAGTGGGTTGCTCACAAGATTCCCTTTAATCACCCAGCGGTTAAGAATGCTTTTGAGCAGTTTGGCAACATTGCCCTTAATCCTAAGTATGTGTTTGGTGGCACTGTTGGTATTATTAGCACTCCCTTTGGTGACGCAACTGCACCGTTATTTGATAACCCCCCAGGTTGCTATCTGCATCGCCAAGCTAGCTTTATCACTAGCTTCTTACCTAAAGATGTAGCGCTAGATAAGGATGTGAGTATCTTTCTGTTACCGGGTATTAAACAGGAATTGGGAGTGCCAGTGTTAGTGTCTGGTATTGTGACTGCTATGTTTAAGGATACTCCAGAAGCACGGAAGTTGATGGAGTATTTATCAACTGCCCAAGCCCATACTATCTGGGCAAGTCAGGGAGATTATGTTTCACCCCATAAACAGGTTAGTTTGGATGCTTACCCCAATGACATTGTTAAACGTCAAGCGGAAATCTTAGCCAATGCGGATATGGTGCGCTTCGATGGTTCGGATATGATGCCAGGAGCCGTGGGTACCGGGACATTCTGGAGTGGCATTGTTGATTATATTGGTGGGACAGATGTGGATACAGTTCTGAAAACTATTGAGGACAGTTGGCCAGATTAACTATTCAGATTAACTATTAGGAATTAGGGATTAGTGATTGTCAAAAAACTATTTAAAATGGCCTATTAATGTTACTTTATGAGAATTGCCTGGGAAATCTTTAACGGGAGCATGTCACTTATGCAGCAACATTAGTACTAAGGTAATAGGTAATAGGTAATGGGTAATAGGTCTGACGGGGTGACAACAAGGCATTAAACTAGACAGGGTATGGGGTGTAGGGTGTGGGGGGTGGGGAAAATAGAAGCGATGCAGCTTCGGAACTGGGGGTTTCCCCCGGAGACGAAACCTGTTTATTGTGGAGCCTTTATAGTTAGCAGGTTATGCAGAAAAGGGTTAAAAACTTTTGAATAGGGATGCAGCGCGGTCTTGGGGAGGCAGTGCGGTCTTGGGGAGGCAGCGCGGTCTTGGGGGTTTCCCCCA
>NZ_MKZS01000001.1:5924686-5947497 GCF_001942495.1 Moorena bouillonii PNG | reverse complement strand
TGCCGTGGTCTCCCCCATGAGCAACTGGCGTGGTTTCCCCCATGAGCGACTGCATCAAGACAAGGCTCCACTATCTTACGGTGACTTCGGCGTAGCCGACGCTTGGCCGTAGGCCACGCCAAAGGCGAACGCGAACAAACCACTCGCGCAAAGCATGGCTGACAGCGATGCAGCGCGGTCTTGGGGAGCCAGTGCGGTCTTGGGGAGGCAGCGCGGTCTTGGGGGTTTCCCCCACTCGCGCTTTGCCGTGGTCTCCCCCATGAGCAACTGGCGTGGTTTCCCCCATGAGCGACTGCATCAAGACAGGGAATTTGGAGTGAGCCGGTGCAATAACAATCGGTCATATACCTGATTTAACCGTCCCGTCGCAACTTAGCCAGCTTTTGATCTTCCCCTACACCCATCACCCCACACCCGGTCACCCCGTAAAGCTTTTAAGGCTGTTTGTCACCCCGTCAGGTAATAGGTAATAGGTATAGCGTTTCTAGGACTCATGAGGTACACATTATTTTTTCCCTCTTCCCTTTTCCCTCTTCCCTTTTCCCTCTTCCCTGCTCCCTGCTCCCTGCTCCGAACGCGCCCCGCGTGGCCAACGGCCTCAGTCCCTAAAAACCATAAATTTGTACCTCACAAGTCGTAGAATTGCTATAATAGGTCTTCAGGGGAGCTAGTCCTGGATGAATATTTGTACATTATCTATAGCCCCCTCATGGGTTTAAGCTTGCTCTACTGGAAAATAGTACTAATGTTTAAGCAAAGCAAGACCTGCTCCCTCTTTAACTATAAGACACTGATATCAAATCAAGTTTACTAATCATCATATCGTCAAAAGTCCTGGTATATTATTTTAAGTTATTAGTCGCCATTTAGCCAAAGTTAAAATAGCGCGGTTTAGCTATTAATTACGATTAAATCTCTGAGTAAATATTATCAATTGCGCTTCGTTCCGCTGTAACGGCAATCCCTTGGAGTGTAAGCAGGCAAGATATAGTAGGATGTCAGTAACTACTATAAATTTGGCGTTGCTGAATAGGCTTTGGGTACTCAAGTCTAGTTGGAGTAGTTACCGATTACCGATTACCCATTACCTTTGGGTCTTCCACAATTGAGCAACGCCGTAAATTTAGGATTTCACCTTTAGGTCAAACTCAAGGGGTGCATCTCATATTTGAAAATCTTGCTAGTGGTGCTTTAGGGGGGCTCTCATTTTCCGCCTCGTAGCCAGGGTTTGGACAGTCCGCCCCGTAACGCACCACTGTGTCAAACAGCAAAAATGAGATGCACCCAAACTCAAGTTTCTCACGGGGTGACAAGCTAATTGAAAATCTTACAGGGGTTAGGTTTTAGGGGTTAGGTGAAGCGTGAACATCGTCATGGCGTAGTAGTTGATTAAAACTATCTATGCAGTTGGATTGGTGAAAATTGCTTCAACTGCTCGGAATTACAACAACACGAGTCGCGCTCATTAAACCCAAAACCTAAAACCGTGCCACCTAACACCTGCCTAGGTTTGAGCTTTGTTGTCACCCCTTGAGCTCAAGTTTAAAGAATAAATAAGCTATGGATACTAGTCAGATTGATAAATTTGTTTCCTATTGTAAACGTGAACAGCCACAAAGTGAAGAAGATATCAGACGTTTTTTTGTAGGGGTTATTGGTTTCCCCTATGATAAAGAACTTCTCTTACAGGCATATCTATTTTTCAAGATCAAGTCATTATTTCCAAACTGTAGTAAGCTCCTGTTATTTGAAAAAGCCTTAATCCAAGACTATACAAATTTAGGAAAAGTTGATTTTGTTTATCTTAGTCAAGACAACGGTTTATTTTTAATTGAAACCAAATATATTGATACTGAAGCGACAGGAAAGCACGAAAGAACTAGAAGAAATAAGCATAGAAATAAGGTAGTGGATCAAGTCATTGATTGGAAAGAGCAATTTAGGGATTATTGGAAGCTATCAACTAACCAAATTAATTGTGGAGTATTTACAACGGATCCACAAGTAGTTGATCGTGCAAGGAGCACTGACCTTATCGCTAAATCAATATCTATCTATGAACTGGAACGGTGGCAGAAAAATTATAAATTTTATAACTTAGAGCATGGCAATAAACGGGATTCGGTGAGAGATATATATGAGGTGATAAAGTGATCAGGTGATCAGGTGATTAAGTGATGAGGCAATAAAGGATGGTATTGCTCAAAATAGTTACTTTCATTCTCGCCGTTGTCATAGGCTGTGGTGGGGTGATAGCTTTATTATATGGCATGAATGGCTTGGTAAATCAGCTACCCAATAAAACGCGATTGACCTTGGCCAAAAGGCCACGCTACGCGAACGGTCACGCTACGCGAACGCATTTTGTGGCTTGGGTATACTTAGCCCCTGCTTTAGCATTACTAACCGCTTACCTGATTCTGCCGACCCTCAATACTATATATATCAGCTTCTTGGATAAGCGATCGCAAAATTTTGTGGGACTGGACAATTACATCTTTGCCTTTACCAACCCTACTATGCTAATCGCTTTTCGTAACAATGTGCTTTGGTTGGTATTGGTAACAGGGTTTAGTGTAGCATTGGGTTTAATTATTGCGGTGCTGGTGGATCGGGTACGCTATGAAACCGTAGCCAAGTCTATAATCTTTATGCCAATGGCAATTTCCTTTGTGGGGGCTAGCGTGATTTGGCGATTTATCTATGCTTTTCGTCCAGCTGGCTCAGAACAAATTGGCTTACTCAATGGCATTATTACCAGTTTAGGATTTGAGCCTGTAGGTTGGTTAGTGGAGCGCTCTATTAATAATTATGCTCTGATTGTGATTATGATTTGGTTGCAGACAGGGTTTTGCTTGATTTTGCTCTCTGCTGCCATCAAAGGTATCCCCAAAGATATTATCGAAGCTGCACGGATAGATGGAGCTAGTGAGTGGCAAATCTTCTGGAAAATTACTATTCCGATGATACGAGGGACTATTGCTGTGGTTGTGACTACTGTAGTAATAGCGGTGCTGAAAGTCTTTGATATTGTCTGGGTGATGACCGGTGGTAATCAAAATACGGAAGTGATTGCGTCTCGTATGATTAAGGAAATGTTCAATTATCGGAACTTTGGACGAGGTAGTGCGATCGCAGTTATTTTATTACTAGTTATTATTCCGGTTATGATTAGCAATATCCGTCGGTTTCGAGAGCAGGAGAACAGCCGTTGATGGTAAAAACTGAATAGGCTCATGGCTGCTATTCTTACTCAAGTTACCATTCGAGTCTGATGCCGTTACCGAGTTAAGCAACTGTTATAGCTATGGTTGAAATTATATCAGGCTTGGGGAGATGCGATGCTCCTTTGGAGCCGCTTCGCGAACGCATCTTGCCCAGTTGTTTTGCCCAGTTGTTTTGCCCAGTTGTTTTGCCCACTTGTTTAACGACTGCTGTTGTGGGATTGGTTGCACAAAGCGCTTATCTTGGCAAAAAATAGACTAATTCCAGAGATGACTTTAACCCACCTATGGCACCAAAACCGCTCTTTGTAGCAAAATCCCAACACCTACAGCAATTTTTCTGGAAAATCCCGATTCATCTGACCCTGATTATCATCTCGTTGATCTGGACTCTACCCACTGTTGGTTTGTTCATTAGTTCCCTGCGCTACCGAGATGATGTGCTCAAAACCGGTTGGTGGTCAGTCTTCCAACACCCCTTCAATTTCACCCAATACCACTTAGGTAACTATATTGATGTGATTACCTCCGAAGGGATGGGACAGGCATTTCTCAATAGTCTGGCGATCTCGATTCCCGCTACAGTGATTCCGATTGCGATCGCTACTTTTGCTGCCTATGGGTTTGCTTGGATGAAATTTCCTGGTCGCCAAGTCCTGTTTATGGTAGTAGTTGGCTTGCTGGTAGTCCCGTTACAGATGACTCTGATTCCGGTATTGCGAGTCTACGGATATCTAGGACTTTCCGGTACATTATTAGGTATTTGGTTAGCCCACACAGGCTATGGTTTGCCCTTAGGAATTTATTTATTGCGTAATTATATTGCTAGTTTGCCTCAGGAGTTAATCGAAGCAGCAGCAGTGGATGGTGCGTCTCATCTAACCATAGTTACCCAGGTGATTGTGCCTCTATCCATGCCTGCGATCGCATCATTTGCTGTGTTTCAATTTCTCTGGGTATGGAATGACTTGCTAGTTGCTTTAGTCTATCTCGGAGCTACACCAGACGTTGCCCCGCTAACGATCCGATTAACAAATATAGTAGGTTATCGTGGGCAGCAGTGGCATCTTCTTACCTCTGGTGCATTTATCACCATGATTGTACCACTCATTGTGTTTTTTGTTCTACAGCGGTACTTTGTGCGGGGGATTTTAGCTGGTTCAGTTAAGGGTTGATACTCTTATAGCAATTATTATATAGCAATTCTACGACTTGTGAGGTACAAATATCTGGGTTTTAGGGAGCAGGGACTTCGGAGCAGGGACTTCGGAGCAGGGAGCAGGGAAGAGGCAAGAGGCAAGAGGCAATAGGCATGCTAGCAATAGGCAAGAGGCAAGAGGCAAGAGGCAATAGGCATGCTAGCAATAGGCAATAGGCATGCTAGCAATAGGCAATAGGCATGCTAGCAATAGGCAATAGGGAAAAATAATGTGTACCTCATAGCTATGATAAACGCTATAGAATTATTATACTCATGAGGTACAAATCTCTGGGTTTTAGGCAATAGGGAATAGGCAATAGATAAAACTAGGAAAGAGAACCGATATTTTTTTCGTGTTATTATAAATCAGCATTGGGTTTTATTATTTCTTTATAAATGCTATATTTTAGCTTAATAAGATGCTAGAAAACACCTGAAAAACTGGCAAAGCATGACTTTAGATGATTCTACTCCTAACACAAAAGCCAAACCCATAACTAAGCGTTTGGTATCCATCGATTTATTACGTGGGTTAGTTATGGTTTTGATGGCATTTATTATTTGATATTATTCACCTTTGGGTAATCCATTTGGCTGCCATTGTGTTATCGCTACCTAAGTATGGGATAACAGCCGTGATGCTACCTTACTTAAATAAAAGTGCCATGCCAGCAAATTATGGTTATAGTCTCCCCCATGTTTATCTGATCTGGATAATTATAATTATAATTATTTATCATATATGTCATTGGTTTGCTAATTTCAAAAGTCAGCATAAGTATTGGTGGTTAAATTATTTGTAGCTTAAGGGATTGAGTTAAAGTTAGTAAAACTAGGTGAGAAAATACTAGTAAAGGGTTGAGGTAAAATTATGTTAAAAATTTTTTTTTCGGGCTTCAACACTGTAAGATACCATTCAAAGTCTGAAAATTATGTCAAAAAAAGCACGTATGTCACAAAATCTTAATCAAAGGAGAACAGTTCATGATTTTACCAACGTGATTGCTGTCAAACGACAGGACTGTCTGGGTGGTTTTTTCACACCCACTCTTGCGGATATTATGGTTAAGCATAAAATCCTAGAGGACTATTTTTGTTCGCCAACCGTAGGTTTGCTCTTACCTCTTGGCTCTAAGCGGGAACAGGATACTTTTCCCGAAACTTTGAACTATTGCCTAAACTGGGGGATTGCACCAGAGAGGATTGTCGTGATACATTCACCGCAAGCGCAAGCTGTCGTGGATCACTTGGGGCTGAAGGAAAAAGGCTGCGTGATTCTCAACGAAGCAGCTATGCTTGATTTATTTAACCTAGAGCGCATTCACTCACTTTTTGCAGTCGATCTTGCCAAACATAAAGGCAAAGGAAGAGCCTTTTCGATGGCTTTTGCTTACTTGAAATATGTTAAGCAATGGCAGAAACTCAAAGATCTATTTGTGCTTGATGTTGATATCAACGCTACCCAATATCGACCACTTCACTATTTGGGATATGCCCAAGCTATTTTTCCAGATCAAGAGCGTCTATTTCTGCTCACGGCACAAAACAATACACTCAGGGATAATCACTATCTTTTTGTGATGCGCGAGCCCTGGCGACATGAAAACGAACTTGGTCGCCACTATGCTAAACATTTTGATCGGCTCGTCTGGTCTCTAACTGGTGAAACAATGTTGAGATGGGATATGCTAGTCGAGCATATTCCTTTTGCGATCGCTTATGGGATGGAAACGGTGTGGCAGCTTTTTGCGGCAGATTGGGTTGCCCTTTCCCAGCAAGGTAACTATAAAGTTGCCCAAGTGGTTAACCCACAAACAAAAAGAGACGGGGGGAGTCTGGGGCAAAGTGGGCGTTGCTATGATGCGACGATGTACCGTCAATTGAGTCTGATGGCTTGGTTTCTGATTAAATATGGCAAACCGCTATATAAATTCACCCCAGAAGATTACCATACTGTTAATACCCGTTTAAGTCTGGTAAATCGTACTGCAATCTTGCCAGATAATGAAGACCATGGCCTCCCTTATGACGTTCAACTCCATTCTGATCTCTTTATCCCCCCTTTGGGAATGCTAGCCTCTGAAGATTGTTTAACTATTTAGCATTATTTAGCATTCCAAAAAGCTTAGAGCACAAGTGTTGAATTCAGTAATAAACGTTACCCAAAATGCTTGATGTCTCTATACCATTTTTGTTAAACAACTTCATCAAGACACAGAGCAGGAATTACGATAAACATCTACTTCTGGGCACTTGTCAGGCAAAAGGCTTGCATAAACAAGAATCCAAAACTACTTCTGCCCTATGGGTGCATCCCATTAAAGCTATTTGACCCGGTGGGTGGAATGGGCATCTTGCCCGTTCATTTTCGGACCGGCTGTCCCTCTATTGATTAATCTCAACTTTACTATAGCGCTGCGCGGATTACTATTACTGTAACACCAGCTGATTTTAGACCGACATTATCGGTCTTGGAGAATTTTGGTGAAACAGAGTGGACTGCGCAACGGATTTTTGTGGATGAGATTGAGCGTATGCTTGTAGATGCGATCGCATTAACACAGTGGAGTGCGCAATGGATTTGCGGTGGCTGGGACACAGGGTAGGCTGGTAGATGCGATCGCATTAACACAGTGGAGTGCGCAATGGATTTGCGGTGGATGGGACACAGGGTAGGCTGGTAGATGCGATCGCTAAAATAGACTAAACTAGAGCTGGCTATCAGTCAGTTAAGATCCAACTACTACCCCCAGATTCTCTATGGTATAGCCCTACGGAGTTAGATCAGGACATAAAGTAGGAATTAAAGAGAAAGCAAAACGGATGTTAGTTAGAGATTCAAAATCAAGACTTGTAGCTATATGGGATAATTTTCTGATTCATGGCTCCAGTTATGGTGGCGGAAACCTATAAATGAATTAGCTATAGTCAGCTTTTCCAATGGAGTGACTGTTAGTCTCCCAGAAACCGCTGCCTATGATAGGGAATCTCTTATAATCACGGATTGGTTGGTGAATCCCGGTCTTTTAAAAAGGGTAATTCGTCACTATAATCAGGAGGTAAAATTTTCTCACTTTTCCCTAATGACTTTCATGAGATAACATCTTAAAAGATGGAAAAACATCAAAGTAACATGGCTGATAATTCATTACCAACCGTAGAAGAAGACGCTCCATCCATTAGTGGTTTATACGAACTCGCCATCGGTGCAACAGCAGAGAATGAAGCAGCTCTGATTGAGTATTGGCAACAGTTTGGATTTAGTGTAGGACAATCTGGTACTCTCAGTGCAACCCAAGCTAATCAGTTATATGGTGTAAATTCCAGTTTGCAATCGCATCGTCTACACAATCAACTTAAAGACAGGGGTTTGCTCCGCTTGATGGTTTGGGAGGAGCCGCTGAATGAAGGATTAGGCTTGAGTCCCTGGAAGGTGCTGGGTAGCCGCTGGGGAGCGATGCTGTCTTTGGATGTGTTTAATGTTGCTAATCATGCCGAAGATGCGATCGCTGGTGGCTTACCTGTATATTATGTTCCACCCCAGAGAAATTTGATTTATCGTCCCGATCCATTCCAGCCTTTTGTGCAAGCCAATCCTTGTGTATATGAAATGGTTTTGATCCAGCCCCTGACACGGCAAGTCATTTTTGAACGCCATGATTACACTATGCCCTTGTCTGGAATTGTTAACCCAGAGTCTCATTTCAAAGCCTCAGAGTTCGTTCACCTAGGAATGGTGGTAACAGGTGGTAAAGAGCAGTTGGACTTTTACGAACAGATACTGGGTTTGGTTTGTGGCGTAAATAGTAGAGAAAGCCAATACGGTGAAGCTTCCCGTCATATCCTCGAACTAAAGGGTCCAGAAAATGGAGAGCATCTGTTCACCACTGACTTCATACCGCCTGGTGCCTCAGCTACGGATTTATCCCAGGTGCGTTCTGGGCGCTTGCACATTATGCGGATTGAAGGGTCAGATCTGCCCAACAAGCATAGCCACTCCCGTCCAGGTTGCTTAGGGGTTTCTTTGTACACTATTAGAGTGCAGGAGATAGATTTATACCACCAGCGCGTTAGTAGTAGTGCCGCAACTGAGGTAACCCAGGTATATGAGAACGAGTTTGGGGAGAGGAGTTTCTCGTTTATAGCTCCTGATGGCTATTTTTGGACTTTAGTGGAGGAATAAAAAATGGAATTAAAAGAACAAAACTGGAAAAATTTCACGGCACACCTGCGGGATTGGCATGGGATTTGGACAAGGTATTCTCCTTCAGGAGAAGTAAAAGAATCATTTCAAAGTCTGAGAAGCTTTCAGAGCAATCCAGAGAAAACTGAAATTCATCAAGTAAATCGCTATATCTACGCTGAAGATAACTTCAAAGAAGAAAGTTGGGACTATAATCAGCAAGAAAATAATTTACCTGATGGCATATTTCACCCACAAGCTGATTCGATGAGAACTATTTGCTTTGAATCTGGTCATACTGCTTGGGTAACCAGACAATTAAAACCCGATTCGTATTTTGGTGTTGAATTATTTTTTAGGTACGAAGAATTACGACATAGTGTCGGGATTGTTTACGATAAACAAGGAGCTTTGTTCCGAACAGCGAATATTCGTGAAGATGCCAGGGGTTTTCCTAGTCAGTATTGGTCTAAAGAAATAGAACAGGTGTCCGAGAGAAATCTGAGTGGGAATTGGCAAGGAACCTCTGTTACCATGACCCCTGATTTAAAGATTTCTGAGCCTGTAGCAATTCAATTAAACTGGGGTTGGGAAGGACATAACACCTTCTTTTTACCTGATGGAGTTTCTATCAGTTGTCCAGATCAAGTAAGTGTTGGTACTCCTTGTACTCTCGCAGCAAATTGGCTGGTAACACCGTCAAAGTTGCAACAATTGAAGGTCAAGTATGACGAGTCTGGTGGTTTTGCTGCACTAACATTGGAACAACTTCATCTTTGATGTCAAAATAGGGTAATCCGCTCTTAATCGAGTTTTAAAATTACTGTACTTTGGCCTAAAGACTTCACAATTTACGGCTTTGTCCTGAAGCAAGCTCTATAATTATCGTCCCTTAAAAACTAAAAAACCCTGGTTAAATCAAGATTTTCAGCGGAAAAATACCAGGGTAAACGCATCTTACTAGATTAATTGGTTTAATCGGGTTTGATTGAATGTGTATTAACTTTCTATGAAACCCTTTTTTTTACCAAAAACAAGCTTTAACGCTATTTTTGTCCTGTACATAGATTCACAATATTCTGTACATTAAGGCACTAGATTTAAATTCCAATTTATCAAAAATATATCTTGAGGATTGATTGGGATAAATATAGACAACATTAACTCTTTCTTTAAGCCAATCAAGACAACTTTGCACTAATGTAGTGCCTAACCCTTGGCCTCTGTATTCTGGCATAGTGTAGACATCACTAATTAGACCGACCAGGTGAGGGATATGTACCATCTTGGTAGAGAAAGCTCCAGCACAAGCGACTATGTCACCATTGTTAGATTGCCCTAAGTAATGTATGCAATTCCCCTCTTCGTAATATTGTTTATACAGATCAGCAACGAAGTCTATAGCTTCCTGTGCATCTGGTACACTAGCATAGCCTTCTTCATACAAATTTTTCTTTAGCGTTAGTATTTTGCTGAGGTCTTCCATGTTGGATGATCTATAAATAATGTTTTCGCTCATTTTGATATCTCTTAAATTTATAAACAATATGTTTGATGATATAGCGATTTGCAGATAAGTTAATTATGAAAATGGGGCAAAAAAGATAAAGTCTAGTGCTTAATTGGCTATAATTAAATAACTTAGCTTGGATGCCAACCATCCGATCAACAGTTATAAGGTTCACGAGGGTTGTGGTACATCGCGACCTGATCTAACTCCTACCCCTCTAGTATCTAAGAGCCTCCTAGTTACAATGAGCAGCACCTTCCCTCTGCTTCGGTTTCTTCTTAATCTCACCACCGATCTATAATTTGCTACATATACCAAAATTATAGTATAATAGGAAGTTAACTCCTCACTAAAATTTGGTGTTCATGGCAGACTTAACTGGCACTTGGCTCGGAACTTACTGGCAAAGGGGAGTACCCACCCGGTTTGAAGCGACTCTGGTTCAAAGCAAGAATACAATCACTGGCAATAGTTTGGACGACGGCTACTTAGGAGAAGCCCAGCTAAGTGGTGAGGTAATCGGACGGCGTATCCAATTTACCAAGCGATACATCTCCAGCTCATCGACTCCAATCCAGTACATTGGTACCCTGGCTGAGTCAGAAGATTTTATCAATGGGCAGTGGATAATCGATAAATATAACACCGGTCCTTGGGAAGCTCGTCGTAGTGGCAATGACCTACTTGCAGACCTAAACACTCGTCTGAGTGAGCGGATGCCTGTGGCAGTGCCATAACCCAGAACAGAGGAGTTAATTTATCCTGGATAGTACAGGTATCGAAGGTCTCAGATAAGGAAAATGTGATGCTATCAGGTTGGCGAGTTGGCTCTCTATTCGGAATCCCACTGTTTTTAGACCCATCGTGGTTTTTCATCTTGCTATTGGTAACGATGATTAATGCACGAGAGTTCGACTCTAGCCTAGGGTCGATTTTGGCTTGGGTAGCTGGATTGGCGATGGCACTGTTGTTATTTAGTTCTGTACTTTTACATGAATTAGGTCACAGTCTAGCTGCCCTCTCCCAGGGTATCAAAGTTAATTCGATTACCCTATTTATATTCGGCGGGATTGCGTCCATTGACCGAGAATCGAAGACTCCAGCAGAAGCCTTTCAAGTAGCGATCGCAGGACCATTAGTAAGTTTCATCCTCTTTGGTCTGTTTTATGTGCTAACTCTGACATTACCCACCTCGGCTTGGGGATATACCATCGCCAATGAGATAGCTAGAATCAACCTAGTCTTGGCATTATTTAACCTAATTCCTGGTCTACCTTTAGATGGTGGACAAGTGTTGAAAGCAGCAGTCTGGAAACTAACTGGGGATCTCTTTACAGGTGTCCGTTGGGCTGCCAGAACGGGTAAGGGGTTTGGGCTTGTAGCCCTATCCCTGGGATTAGGAATGACTCTGCTGACGGGTACCTTGGCATTCATTTGGCCAACTCTGATTGGCTGGTTTATTTTTCGCAATGCCAGCGCCTATGACCAGCTAACCACCTTGCAAGAAGTCTTACTTAAGCTGATGGCATCTAATGCCATGACCCGTGACTTTCGGGTAGTGGAAGCCAACCAGACCTTACGTTCTTTTGCGGATGAGTATATCTTAACCGATAGGCAAAACCCAATGCCCTACTACGCTGCAGCTAATGGACGCTATCGTGGGCTAGTGAAAATTGAGGATTTACATTTTGTCGAGCGTAGTCGTTGGGACACTGAGACGTTGGAAACTATACTGCGCCCTTTATCAGAAATTCCCAAAGTGGAGGAGAAAACACCTTTGGTGGAGGTGATTAGCAGCTTAGAGGAGCTTAATATTAAGCGTCTGAGCGTACTTTCTCCTGCAGGAACTGTGGCAGGTGTCATTGACCGGGGTGATATAGTTAGAGCTGTTGCTAGAAAGCTAAATTTGGCTATCCCACCGGCTGCTATCGAGCGCATCAAAGCTGAGGGGGTTTATCCTCCTGGGTTTCAGCTGGTAGAAATTGCTAAAACCCTCCGTTCGCTAACAAACACCTGATACCGAGTTGCATTCAAAGAGAGTAGATTGGTTGGATAGGGAGATAGGGAGATAGGGAGATAGGGAGATAGGGAGATTGGCGGAAGAGAAAGTTGTACGTTTTACCGCAACTTGGTATAAGTAAATTAGGGTATAAGTAAATTAGGCGAGAACTGCTTGTAATCGTTGCAATGTACGAGTATTCTCCTCAGGAGAGCCCACGGTGATCCGCAATCCTCCTCCAGTATGACGTATTAGGGTGCCTTGATCTTTCATGGCCTGAGTTACCTGATTCAGGTCTTTGCTAGTAGACTCGTTGCCCGATTGTGCTAGACGCACGTAGATGAAGTTAGAAGCACTTGGCCAAACCTGTAAGGCTGAATGTTCTGATAGGGCTTTTAGTAACTTATCTCGCTCAGCGATAATCTCGGGAATTGATGCCAGCAGAGTTTGTCTATGATTGAGAGCGACTATGGCAGCAGCTTGGGAAAAGCTGGGTAAGTTGTAGGGTAAGCGAATTTTTTCGAGAGCAGCAATTAGTTCTGGGTGAGCGATGCTATAACCAACACGGTGAGTAGCTAAACGAAATGCTTTGGAAAATGTCCTCAATATTACCCAGTTGGGATGCTCGGCTAATTCTTGGACTACTGATGCTTGGCTGAATTCAAAGTAGGCTTCATCAATAACCACTAAAATGTTCTCTGGTAGACCACGCAACCACTCTAATTCCTGGGGAGTCAAGGGGTTGGCGGTGGGAGAGTTAGGATGAACCACAAATACTACTCGTATTGGTGGTCGTTGGGTCGAGGTTTCTGTTACGGTCTGTTCAATGGCTGCTTGGGCATCGTCGATCTTGATTTCAAAGTTTTCTTCCCGACGCCCTACACTCACTGCTGGTATTCCTAAGGTCTGTGCGAGTATAGAATACATCGAGAAGGTGGGATTAGCGATTAGGATCGAGCCTTCTCCTCCTAAGCAGGTGGCAATTAAGATAGAACGAATTAGTTCATCGGAACCGTTGCCTACGGAAATCTGGTTTGCTGTTACTACCTTTTCTAGGGCAGCCGATTCGTTAACGTATTCTGCGATCGCATTTTTGAGTTCCTCATGTCCGCCATCGGGATATCGATTAGCTTGAATCAGCTGTTGATAGCTCCAAGCTAATTTTTCCTTTAACTCTCCTGGTAAGTCAAAGGGACATTCATTAGTATCCAGGCGATCTAGGGGAACAGTTGATTCTGGTGTTTTCCCTTCCTCGCCCCCAGGATGAGGTGTGTAGGCCGTTAATTCGGCTAGATCTGACCGGATGAATTCTAGCATTATCTGTTCTATGTTGTCGGTTTGCTTTGTTACCTTTTACCTTATTCTTTCTCAAGAGGTGGATAGTGTATTGCCAGAAATGCTTTAGCCTCAGCCTGATCCTGAATCACCCTGTCTAGGGTGGCGTCTAAGAGTGCATCCAGAATTTCCCGATACTGTGCTCCTGGCTTATAGCCTAACGTTCTGAGATCATTGCCATCCAGTGGTGGTTTAACATGCCTCCAAGTGGTGAGATACTGCCAAATTTTACGTCGGATCGCTCTAGGACTATACACCCCAATCAATACTAAGGTAGGTAATTTATACTCGCGCAACATGTGGACGATTTGACTGTTGAGCTGGCATGTTGTTAGAGATTCTAGGATATCAGCTTGCCATCCCTCAAGTTTTTCAAGACGCTCAACACTGTCTACGGGCAACTGTAAATTCTTGGCTACCTTAACCCGTTCGTCTGGTGCTAGATCAGCAATTAATACTTCCAAACGCATCTGCCAGTGCCTTAAGGTTTGCTTTGGGTCAAATCTCTGTAGCCAGCGCCCAACCAAACGCACTCGCCACCATAATGGTTTATCTAGGGTCAGGGTAGGATGAAGACACTGCAACGCTCCCAATGAGGACAATAACTGCAATGCTGGTTGCCAGTAGGGGGCTTGCAACATATAGTTAAGTTCTGCTTTGAGTCGGGTTTGGAGTGCTGGTACTTTGGTGTTTTCGGCTAGGGTGCGCTGATATACCCCACTTTCAATGGCATAGTGGATATATTCCCTGGTTTGGGGTTCAATTTCAAATCCCAATCGCACCGCAAACCTTACCGCTCGATAGATTCGGGTTGGGTCTTCAATAAAGCTATTGGCGTGTAGGACTCGAATTTTATGCGATCGCAAATCTAACATACCCCCAAAAAAGTCCAACAGGGGCAATTGAGATTGGGGATTAACCTTTGTCAGCCTTGCCGCCATGGCGTTGATGGTAAAGTCTCGGCGGTAAAGGTCTTGACGAATGGAACTAGCTTCGACTTGAGGATTGGCGGCGGGATAAGGATAAAACTCGGTACGAGCAGTGGCAATATCTACACAAAGGGAGCCAAATGTCGGGTCATTATGCCATAGCAAGGCTGCGGTTTGAAAAGACCCATGTACTTCCAAGCGCACGTTACGGTAAATTTTCCGGAGTTCCTTGGCCAGGGTGACTCCTGCGATCGCATCCGCTGAGCGGTGAAAGCCATCGACGACCAAGTCTATATCATTTAGGAGTAGTGTTTTTTTCCCATCCGCTAGTAACAAGTCTCTGACAGCTCCCCCAACTAGGTACAGATGCCAACCCCGCTGCTGAGCTTTCTCGGCAGCTATGGTCAGAAGTTCCCACAAGCTCGAAGCCAACAGAGGTTTGATGTTAGCCGGTTTCAGGTTGGCCGGTTTCAGGGTTGACCCGTCAACCTTCAACGGCTTTTCATTCAACCTCGTATCTTCCTGAAACAGTTGCCGCAATACATCAGTGCGGGTCACAATCCCCATTAGTTGCCCATCCTCTAGAACGGGTAAACGCCCAATATCGTAAGTCACCATCAAGGACTGAATGTCTGCCATCGAGGTTTCCGGAGTAATGGTCTTAACATCCTTCGTCATGTAGCCCTTGACTGGGGCATGACCAAAACCGTGGTGCAAGGCTAAATCGAGGTCTCGTCGGGAGATAATTCCCACCAGCTGGTCTTGTTGGTCTACTACTGAAAGCCCCGAATGACCATAGCGCAACAAAATTCTCTGGGCTTCCTTAATCTTGGTATTGGGGCGAATGGTGCGCACGGGGGAGGACATTAAATCCCGAGCCGTCAGAGGTTGGGGAATTTGGTCTTTTAGTTGGTTGACCAGCTGCTCTAGGATGGTCTGGGCATCACAGTCTCGTAAGGTAACCGCAGCGGCTTGGGAATGTCCACCTCCTCCTAGGGGTTGCAACAACTGGTTCAAATCCGTCCCCTCAATTCTGGTCCGCCCAATTATAGTGACCTTAGTTTGGGGTAAAGGTCCTTCGCGTAGCGTGGCCTTTTTGCCAAGGTTAGAAGGTTGTTCGCGTAGCGTGGCCTTTTGGCCAAAGTTAGTCTGAGTTTGAGTTTCAAGGTTATTTTGGCTCTTAGGTTGTCTTTTTGAATTTTGCCGGTTATAATAATTTTCAGAACCTTCAACCGTTAAACCGCCAACCGGAAACGGTGAATAACCTTCAACCTGAAACCTTGCAATTGGTAAATCTGCCGGTTGTGGGGTTTCTACTTTTGACTTTCGTTTATACTCAGCCCCCAAAAGCAGGGCATCGCTTTCAGTTACTTCTAGTAAGCGTGATGCCAAACTCGATAAGCCAGGCACATGCCCAGGAGTGTTTAGGAATACCCAAGAAATGGTGTAACCCAAGTGGGTTTGTCGCTGCAAAAGGTCTAGAGATTGCCTAAATAATTTTTCCAATTGAGGAGATAGCCCTGGATCAACATACTGAGCTATCTGACGCAGATTAGCTCCTTGCTCCATTAACCAGGTCAAAGCAGCCCCATCTCTTGGTGTGGTCTGGTCAAAGGTCAGGGAACCTGTATCGAGATGGATTCCCAATGCCATCACCGTGGCTTCAGCAGTAGTTAACTCGATTTGGGATTGCTGTAGTTGCTCCACAATTAACGTGGTGGTTGCTCCCACAGGTTCAATCTGTGTATAGGTAGCCGGGATATCAGTTTGGGGTACGGGATGATGGTCGTAAATTTCAATGGCGTTTAACTGTGGTAAGTCTAACCACTCAGCTGCTTTCCCTAAGCGATCGCGTTTTTGAGTATCTACGATAATTACGGAATTAATCTGAGCCAATTGTACAGAGCGGCGCTCGATCAGGGCATACTCATCCCGATGCAGTGCCAAAAAATCTCTTACAGCCGGATCAGTCCCGCCAGTTAGTACAGCTTTTGCTCCTGGCTTGAGGCGAGTCAGTCCTACAGCTGCTCCTAGGGCATCAAAGTCAGCGGTGGTATGACACAAAATCAGATCCATAGTGATTAGTCTACCAATTCTGGAAATTAAGGCTAAACATCAATTTCATCTGGCCATCTCCCCATCTGTATCTATTTCCCGATTTCCTTTATTAATGCTATTCACCTATTAATAGTTTACACTTTTTTTTAACCCTTTAGTCCCTCTACCCACACTCCCCACACTCCCCACACTCCCCACACTCCCCACACTCATCACACTCCCCACACTCATCACCTGAAGGGAAGAGTTCAAACTGCATTGATGGCAACAAATTTTGGCAGAAAAGGTAAAAGCATCTGGTAAAATCTATAGTGCTTAGCTAGGCATTAGCCTGTTTTAAACAAGTTTTAGTGATGCAGCGCGGCCAAAGGGGGGTCTCCCCCAATCCCGCTTGCCATCAAGAAAGAGAAGTTTAGCGTCAAGGTATCAGCACAGAAAATGACTATTATATTCCAACTATTACTCACTGCCCTAGTCTTATTGTCATTTGTCTTGGTAGTCGGTGTACCAGTAGCTTATGCCACACCTCAGAACTGGGAGCAATCAAAACGTTTGCTTTGGCTTGGTTCAGGGGTTTGGGTGCTTCTAGTGCTTTTAGTCGGTGCCCTCAACTTTTTGGTGGTTTAGGTTATAATTTCCGTCAGCTAGACCCAAATTATTACTTTAACCAACCTTTACAGCGATAGTCATGGCAGTTTTCGAGGGAAATTTAACATCATCTACCTCCCTGAGGTTTGCGATTATCATTGGTCGCTTTAATGACCTAGTGACAGGTAAACTCTTAGACGGGTGTAAAGATTGCTTAAAACGCCATGGCATTGATCCCAATCCCCAAGGTACTCAAGTTGACTATATTTGGGTACCGGGTAGCTTTGAAATTTCATTGATGGCTCGCCAAGCTGCTCTTAGCGGTCGTTATGATGCAGTGATTTGCTTGGGATCAGTGATTCGGGGTCAAACTCCCCATTTTGATTATGTCGCTGCTGAAGTAGCCAAGGGCATTGCTGCTGCCGGTTTTCAAACTGGGGTACCTGTTATTTTTGGTATTCTAACTGTAGATACCATGCAGCAAGCTCTAGAACGGGCGGGAATCAAGAGCAATAAAGGTTGGGATTATGCCATGAATGCCATAGAAATGGCTAACCTGATGCGAAGTTTTCGAGGTCAAAATTCAATATTAGGCTATGAAGAGTCTGAGCAGGGAACTTTGGGGCAACAAACTCTACCATTCTCGGCAAATTGGACAATTGCTTCAGAATCTGACCCTGATTCCTAACATATGAGTTAATTTTGGGACATTTTCCTAATTTTCTTGAATCTAAAAGCTCAGTAGAAGGGGTTGACAAATTTTGGCTTATCTGACATACTATAAAGAGATAAGTTGAGGTGCGGGTATAGCTCAGTGGTAGAGCGTCACCTTGCCAAGGTGAATGTCGCGCGTTCGAATCGCGTTACCCGCTTACGAATAGTAAATAAACCTGTAAAGCCTGGAGAGAGACCTCCTTGCTTAGCCTGTCTTCAGCTCAGTTATCCCACTTGATGCAAACCGTGGCAATGTGCATCAATAACCTTAAAGAATAAGATTATATAATAGATGGGGACACGCTTAGCTTTGTAGTGTCCTAATATTTAAATCATGCAGCACTACCAATTCCAGGTTTTTTGATAAACCTAACCACATGTCTTTTGGTTTTTAATAACGCTTGTGCAATCTCAAAAGGGTCAAAAGATTGACTTAAACTCCGAGTATCCCTGCCCTTGTCGGCGTCGGGGTCATTTAGTGCCAATTACACTGACAGAAGCCCTTGGCTGCAATCGCTGTCAGCAAATTTTTGTGGTAGACGAAAGTGGTTATGTGATGGAGCAACTATCCACCCACTACCCCTATAAAAAAGCTTGGCGTTGGACAGGACATCGTTGGTATACAATCCATGGTAGTCTTGGTGAAAGCTACTTACCTGTAGCCTTGGGTATTGTCTTAGTTCTGCTGATTGTCTGGTTGCCTTTGGCACTTCACTCCCAAAAAGGGCCAGGTATCATAGTCTGGGCATTACTGGCAGTACTCCTAGCAGTACTTCCGGCTATGATGGTTTGGCTAGCTTACCGGCGTTAACTAACAATGAACACAGACTCTGGGAGCAAGGCCTCGAAGTTACATGATTTAATGGCCAGTGTCCACCATGCTTCTTGGGCATTGGCAAACACCAAGGGAGAAGAGCGCTCTCGTGGCATCGAGGCTATGGCTCAAGGAATGCGAAACTCCTTTGATGATATTTTGGAAGCTAACACCCTAGATCTGGAAACCAGTAGGGACATGGCAGTGCCAGATCTAATTTTGGACTGGCTGAAGCTAACACCAGAAAGGCTACAGATGGCGATCGCAATCCTGGAAAGGATTGGAAAGTCATCTGATCCAATCCGGCGGGTGATGAACGCCTCTTACCAAACTGACCAATCTCAGACCTACTGTCAGCTAATGCCGTTGGGAGTGATTGCTCTAATTTATGAGGCATTTCCTGAACTAGGTGCAATTGCCGCAGGCTTTTGTGTCAAAACTGGTAACTCCCTGATTCTCAAAGGCAGTAGCGAAGCCAGTCAGTCTAACCAGGTGATTGCTCAAGCGTTGCAAAATGCTTTGGATGAGGTCGGTTTGCCAACGGGATGTTTGGAACTATTGCCCTCTGGACAGGGAGCTTCGATTCGGGATTTGGTCACTCAAAATCCATATCTGAATTTGGTAATTCCCCACGGACGACCAACCCTACTCAAGCAGGTGATCCAACAATCAACGGCACCGGTTTTGCAATCGGCCATGGGTAACTGCTACCTTTACTGGTCTGCTAATGGTGACGTTGATCTGGTTAGATATATAGTTTTAGATAGCCACGCCAGTCAGCCGGATCCGGTCAATGCTATTGAAAAGATTCTGATTAATCAGAATCAGAAAACCTCTGCCTTAGTTACCCTGTTGAATAACCTGAAGGAAAACGGTTTTGAACTCAGAGGTGATGCCAATCTAGTGGCTAAGTTTCCTGAACAATTGACTTTGGCAGCAGAATCCGAGTGGGGTCAAGCCTACTTGACCAAAACTATTGCGTTGAAAGTGGTAGATTCTATAGAGTCAGGGATTGCTTGGATTAATCAATATAGTAGCGGTCATGCTGACTGCCTGGTGACAGATTCTTATCAGGAAAGCCGTCAGTTTGCCTTAGGTGTAGATAGTGCATCGGTTTACATTAATTCCTCACCAAGATTTTCACGGAATCCGCAACCAGGAGACTCCGTGTTTCTAGGTATGTCTAACCAAAAAGGACATTATCGCGGCATGATTAGCCTGGAGACTCTCACTACCCTTAAACACGTAGTTCAGGGTAATGGACAGTTTTAGGCGTTGGTCATTTGACCATTAGCTGCTCTCAAGCGGGAGGGGATCAATCGATCCATCCAGTATTCCAAATACGCTCGATTTTCGTCAAGTTCACCAGGATCTGTGGTATCCATGGGATGAGGGGCTAGCCCCAAAATCGCAGCTGTAGTAACACAAAACATAGATTTCTGGAAAGTTTGGCATATTCTGACCCGCAAGTCAATTTCACCCCGATGCGATCGCATATAAAAATCGCTGAGATACTTGGGTAGATAATGCCTCATATCCTGCATCAGCAATGTCGGTGGAATTCCAGCACCACCAATCGGCAATGGGTCAGCATACAATGCGCCATAGGTAAATCGGGTTTGATCTGGGGAAATCTGGTAGGCTTGGGCATTCAGAGATACTGTGCCCAGAAAGGGTGTTCCCCGGAAAAAAATTGCCTCTACATAGGGTACTCCTGTATCAGACAGGAAGGTCAAACCAACCGATTCGGGAATAATCTCATACCTTTTATCACCAATCTGAGGGGCATAGGTAATCGGTTTGTTTGCTGCTGCGACTAACCCTGCTTTAATATGGTCTACCACTTGGGGAATCGACTTAATTTCCCCTTCGTCATAGCCCTGAGATAGGGACATGAATATATCACTCATCACCCGCCAGAATTGCCCTAATCCACTGGTATAGGCAAGCATTCGCACTTGTTCGGGCAGGAATTCAGGAAATAGCTTGTTCATTCCCAGCATCAAGGGATTGCTCTTAAACTTTGCCTGAATTGCTTCGGCACATCGCTGCTCAAATTCATCGGTATCGAGATGACTATCTAAGCCCCCACCACCGTGCCATAACATCGAGCGCATACAGTATTCAGCGTACTCAAAGTTAATTCGGTCGTGCCACCAATGACGCAAAAGCTTTGAGAATGAAATTTCGCCATTAAAGTATTTAAAGAAGGGAAAAAATACTAAAAATTGATGATCTGCAGTGTAGATAAGATTGCGGGAGTAAGCATCTAAAACAATGCCGTAGCTGTGAAGTATACCCACTACTTCCATCAGGTTTTCTGGGGAATCTGATAGCAGGGCACTACCAGTTTGTAGTCGCTTTATATACTCCTCTAGGGGATGCTTTTGTTTGGGTTTTTGGCTAACTACCATAATAATTAGATTGAAGATTGAAGGTTGAAGGTTGAAGGTTGAAGGTTGAAGGTTATCTGTCAAAATGTAGAATGAAGAATGCAGAATTCTAAATTCTAAATTCTAAATTCTAAATTCTACATTCTAAATTCTACATTTCGGTCAAGCTACGCGAACAACCTGTTAACGTTCAACTATTGCTTGATACATTCACAGCTACATTCGGTGGTGTCGTTACCAAAGTTGCTGTGATCGGTTCACTTAAATTAAGTAACCATCCTGGCTGTAGTCCCAGAACCACAATCAATAGGGCTAAAACCAGCCCTGGTAATTGTTCTGTGAACTTAACGGTCGGTAAATCAGTTAAATGGGTAGCCAGGCGACCAAAGAAGGCTCCACCAATTAGTTGTAAAAAGTAAACAACCGTTAAACCGGTGCTGAGCATGCATAGGATAGTTGGGATTGGTAATACCTGGAGACTACCCCAGTAGACCAGAAACTCAGAGATAAATCCCACCATGCCAGGGATACCAGCACTAGCCATTACACCAAGCACCATCAAACTACCAACTACTGGCAGACCTCGTTCCGGATTTAATAAACCATTGAGGATAGTGATATCCCGTGAGCCAGTTTTTTTATAAATGATACCGACTAATAAAAACAGTAGCGCTGATATTAAACCGTGACTGATCATATGCAAAACTGAGGATACCAACGCTAGCTTAGTGGCAGCAGCAGCAGCTAACAGAATGTATGCCATGTGAGCGACAGAACTATATGCCACCATTTTTTTCATGTCTTTCTGGACAATGGCATTGAACGCTCCGTAGAGGGAACTCACTGCTGCCCAAATTCCCAACCAAGGTGCCAGAATTGTCCAAGGTTCCGGAAACAAACCTAAGCCAAACCGCAACAAACCATAGGTACCTAATTTCAGGAGCACACCAGCTAATAGAATTGAAACTGGGGTTGATGCTTCCACGTGGGCATCTGGCAACCAGGTATGGAATGGCACAAAGGGAATTTTAATCCCGAAGCCAATTAGAACCGCTCCTAAGAGAATTAATTGCTGAGCAACGGGTAGTAATGATGCCAGCTCCCTGGTCTCGGCGTAGCTAAAGCTAGAGGAACCACTCAAAAACACTAAGCCCAGGAATGACGCTAGAACCAAGGCTCCGGAAAGGGCTGTGTAGAGGAGAAACTTGGTTGCAGCATAGCCTCTGCGCTTACCCCCCCAAATTGCAATCAACAAATATAGGGGAATCAGTTCCAGCTCATAGAAGATAAAAAACAGCAGTAAATCCTGAGCTAGGAAGGCACCGGCAACAGCGCCATTTAGCAACAGCATCAGAGCGTAATACAACCTAGGGCGAATGACGTTGGAATCTGTGCAATACAGGGCAATTGCGGTTAGCAGACCATTTAGGATTAGTAAGGGCAACGATAGACCATCTACCCCTAAACTATAGGTCAAACCAATCACCTGAATCCAAGGAAGATTTTCCTGAAATTGTAGATTCACGTCACCGGGGTTAAACATGGTCATCAATATTACTGACCAGAGGAAAATACCACCAGTAACCACCAAGGCAACTTGACGAGCTGCTTTAGCGGTGACATTCCCTGGCCAAAACCCCACTATAGCGGCACTCAGTATTGGTACCAAAATCAAGGCACTCAACATAAATCGACCAGTCTCCTAATCATTGGTTTACTAACTCTTGTCATGGGGTTGGTTTGTTGAAGGTTGAAGGTTGGTTTGTTGAAGGTTGAAGGTTGGTTTGTTGAAGGTTGAAGGTTGGTTTGTTGAAGGTTGTTTGGTTGAAGGTTGTTTGGTTGAAGGTTGTTTGGTTGAAGGTT
>NZ_MKZS01000001.1:5907910-5924586 GCF_001942495.1 Moorena bouillonii PNG | reverse complement strand
TAACTTTCAACGGGCTAACCTTGGCCTATTGGCCACGCTACGCGAACAACCTGCTCACCTTCAACCTGCTCACCTTCAACCTGCTAACTTTCAACCTGCTCACCTTCAACCTGCTCACCTTCAACCTGCTCACCTTCAACCTGCTAACTTTCAACCTGCTAACTTTCAACGGGCTAACCTTGGCCTATTGGCCACGCTACGCGAACAACCTGCTAACCTTCAACGGGCTAACCTTGGCCTATTGGCCACGCTACGCGAACAACCTGCTAACATTCAACCTGCTAACCTTGGCCTATTGGCCACGCTACGCGAACAACTAATCACCTATCAACAAAGACCACTGCTCCAAAGACCACTGACTCAAAGACCACTGATTCAAGGGCCAGGTGATCAAGATTGCTAATAAGCTGATTCCTAAAAGGATAGTCAGTACATAAAACTGTGATTTACCGGAAACGCTGTATTTTAGGCTTTGACCACTAAATACTGTTCCTAAACCAACCAGATTGACTAACCCATCAACGATATATCTATCAACCCAAGCTGTAATCTTGGAAAATAGGAGAACAGCAAACACGATGGTGTAACGATACAGTTCGTCCAGGTAAAAGTCATAGGCGAATAGGTCTTGGAACAATTTCAACGGCATCCGAATTGACCGCGACCAGGTTCTGGGTAGGTAAATTAAAGCCCCTGTAGTGCAACCTACGACACTAGAGATTATCAAGCTTACCTCGGCTAGGAGATTGAGATCCTCCCATTCCGATAGCAATTCCATCGGACGTATTAGCACTGGTACCAGCAATGTCAGTATGGTTAACGCTACCATTGGTAAGGCCATAGCCCACGGTACTTCTGGTGCTCGACGGGTCTTCGCTTGTGGTTTCCCTAGGAAAACTAGCCGAAACACCCGGACTAAACCTAAGGCAGTAACTGCGTTAACGAAGAGAAAGGGTATGACCAGAAGAGGGGCATCAAACCAAAAGGCGTTAATCCCTTCACTCATTGCCCAAAAGCCACCCAGGGGGAAAAGTCCAATCAGACCAACCATACCCACGGCAAAGGCAGTGCTAGTAGCGGGCATTTTTGACCCTAAGCCCCCCAATTCAGCTAAATTTTGGTTATTGGTGTTGAAGATTACCCCCCCGATGCTCATAAACATCAAGGCTTTAGCAAAGGCATGGGCAACCAGTAAAATCACACCAATATCAGCGCGCTGCATTCCAACCGCGATAAATACTAAACCAATGTAAGCGCTGGTGGAATGGGAAAGCGATCGCTTAATATCGATTTGTGCGATCGCTACCATTGAGGTGCCTAGTGCTGTGATAGTACCAATAACTACTAACACCGATAAGGTCAACGGTGAGACCATGGTCACGATCGGCACCAGTTTAATCAGCACATAAGTACCACAAGTCACCACCAAGGAATTCCGCAGTACTGAAGCGGGATTGGGTCCCTCCATCGCCTCATCCAACCATAAATTCAAGGGGAATTGGGCACATTTACCAATTGGACCAGCAATCAAAGCCAATCCCAGTAAGTTACCCACTAGTGGCGGTAGATTAGCTGAATAAGCCCAGGTATACAAGTCTGAAAAGGTTAAGCTTCCCGCAAAGGTGGCTAAGCTCACCACCCCAACTAGCAGCAAGATATCTCCTACACGCTTGGTTAGAAAAGCATCTCGGGCAGCTTTGAGTGCCAAAGGCTGAGCGTACCAAAAACCCACAATGAGCAAAGTACACACCGTGAGCATCTCCAACAGAGCATAGGTCAGGAATAAGGAATTACTCAAGACAATTCCGATCAATGCCCCTTCAAAAAATCCCATCAGGGCAAAGAAGCGAGCTAATCCCCAATCTTTCTCCATATATCCGAGAGCATAGAGTTGCGCCAATAGACTTAGGCTGGTGATAAACTCCATTGCTGCAGTACTCACTGGTGAGACTTCCAGAACAAATGATATGTCAATATCAGCAACCATTAGCCAGTGAAACTCTATCTCTTGCACCGCTTCCTGTAATGAAGCTTGGAAGATCAGCCAGCCATGAATGCAGGCGAAAAGTGTCATCAACAGGTTAAAGTAAGCCGCTGGTCTCGGTCCCGTACGACGCACTATTCCTGTTGCCCAGGGGATAGTTAAAAATGCCCCAATCCAACTGTAAATGGGAACTACCCAAATCGTCTGAGTAAGCAACTCAGTCATCACGCCTTGACCTCATCATTTCTGCAATCAATTAAATAAAAATCGGTACTAATTAGCCCAAACGTCTTTTTAAAGTGACGATTTTCCTCGGTTTACAGCTAATAATGTGGTGATTTGTCTTAAATCATTACTATTTTTACAACTTTATCAGTTAAGGGTTATCTTGGACATAATCCAGGCTTATTTTTTCCGAATATTTTTTTTATTATTACCATAAAACACTGGTTTTGGAATCATGACAAGTAACCTTTATAGAACCCATCAAGCTAACTTATTCAAGGTCAAGTCTGGCTTGACAACCGATCAAGCTAAGGGATTAAAGCTCAAATCAGGCTTGACAACCCATCTATCCACCCATCTATCCTTAGTCAGGTTAGAGCGACCCAGTTCCCAGTGCCGTAACCCAGGAACTCGGTGACCGCACTCAAATTCTGGCGCTTAGTGAGGATTACTTATCTAAAAGTTATAAAAAAATTATAAAACAAAAGCAACCATTCTCCAAAACGGTGAATTTTCGTTAACTAATCTAGCTGACCCCCTCGGAATGTTAAGTTTTGTTAAGGTCTCTCATTAAGAAGTATTATCATATTTTATATTGTCAAATACGCCAAGGTTCTCTATGCTTAGTTTTGGTTGTCCTTTAAACAAAGATGTTGAGGGCATTCCCCGTCTACTATCTTTGTTTCAGCCGGGGTGTTAGCGTAGCGTGGCCGAAAGGCCAGGGAAACAATCACTTTTGGTTAGGCAAACCCACACCCCCCTCCACCCTTTAATCCCCCCCAAACTAACCATGAGGCGGATTAAGACCGGAGCAAGGGAAGCACAGAAGCACGACCAATACACTTAGCTACCTGAGTTAGCTAGGTGAATTAGCTAGGTCAGTTAGCTAGGTCAGTTAGCTACCTGCTATGGGCTTGGTCGGCTCACGTTCTGACGGTGTATCGAAAAGGCCGATTTACCCGGCAACATTGCAGTTATCTGCAATACCACAGAAACCCTAACTACACTGCCCTAACTACACTGCAAGGTTAGTTAGGGAGCGTTCATCACTCTTATTTGACTAATCCACTAGGAGAAAAGCGAAATGCCAATTGCTGTTGGAATGATTGAAACTGAGGGCTTTCCAGCTGTTGTAGAAGCAGCTGATGCGATGGTTAAAGCCGCTCGCGTCACCCTTGTGGGTTATGAAAAAATCGGTAGCGCTCGTGTAACCGTGATTGTGCGGGGAGATGTCTCCGAGGTGCAAGCTTCCGTATCCGCTGGGATAGAATCAGCAAACCGGGTGAATGGAGGTAAGGTGGTATCAACCCACATCATCGCTCGTCCCCATGAAAACTTAGAGTATGTCCTACCAATTCGTTACAGCGAAGCTGTGGAACAGTTCCGTAGCTACTAGCCAAGATGCTCCTAAAAACCATAGAGAGTCTAGAGGCAATTGGCACAAGCTTGGGTGCTGAACTCGTTGGTATGCAGTGACTATAGGTTTAGCTTAAGGGCTTATATGCCGTCACAACCATCCCACGTGTGGTCAGCGCGTGGGTTGATCAAAATCTTGATAAACGTCTAGGAGTAAAATTCATGTCAATTGCTGTGGGAATGGTGGAAACCCTTGGTTTTCCAGCGGTTGTAGAAGCCGCAGATGCTATGGTGAAAGCGGCTCGTGTCACCCTTGTGGGTTATGAAAAAATTGGTAGCGCTCGTGTAACCGTGATTGTGCGGGGAGATGTGTCTGAGGTGCAAGCTTCCGTATCTGCTGGGGTTGATAACGTTAAGCGTGTTAATGGAGGTCAGGTATTATCTACCCATATTATTGCTCGACCTCACGAAAACCTGGAGTATGTTCTACCAATTCGTTATACCGAAGATGTGGAACAGTTCCGGGAGAGTACTAACGCCATCCGTCCGATGAACCGTCCATAATCGTCCGCCAATTTGAGATTCAAGACATGCCGGTGTCAAGTAGGGGATGTGCTTACCATGAGGGGAGAGATTGCTTGATCCACTAGTTTTGGCTTGGCCATATAACTGCTCCCTAATCCATCTCCCCCCAAGTCCTGTCACCCCAAGTCCTGTTAATAAGTTAGGTCAATGCAAATTGCCAAGGTCCGAGGCACGGTCGTTAGTACTTATAAAGATCCTAGTCTTAGAGGAACTAAATTCCTTTTCCTGCAATACCTAGATGATGCAGGAGAACCACTCCCCAAGTATGAGGTAGCAGCTGACATAGTCGGTGCTGGTATAAATGAGTGGGTGCTAGTCAGCCGTGGCAGCGCGGCTCGGCAAGTCGGTGAGAGTGACAAGCGTCCCATCGACGCTATGGTGGTGGGGATTATTGACACGGTCAGTGTGGACAATAGCATGCTCTACAGCAAAAAAGACCAGTATTAGTGAGTAGGTTCGGACAATAGTAGCTTTGGGTAGTAGCTTTGGGTAGTAGCTTATGGCTTGTTATCCATTGCTCGATTCTGACTTGGGCCCTTTTGCTTTCCAAAGCAGTTATTTGTAACGATAAGCCATAACGGTAGAGGTTAACTATTAACAATCCAGCAATTTCTGCGTGATTACAATTCCCGAGTGGGAGCAGCAGAAATAACTAACCCCCAATCCTCAAGTGTGGGGCTTGACAAAAATCTATTTCATGACAGTGTATCTCAAATAAAAATTAGGAGGAAAACATCTATGGCATTTAGCACCCAGGCAGCTCCCCCAACACCTTGGTCACGGGATCTGGCTGAACCAAAAATTGATGACACAGCTTATGTCCATTCTTTTTCCAACATTATTGGAGATGTAGAGATTGGGCCAAATGTATTGATTGCCTCGGGAACCTCGATTCGAGCTGATGAAGGGGGACCATTTTACATCGGTGAAGGTACCAATATTCAAGATGGTGTTGTGATTCATGGTCTTGAAGACGGTCGGGTTGTTGGGGATGACCAGGAAGAGTACTCAGTTTGGATTGGCAAGGATGCATCGATTACCCACATGAGCCTGATTCATGGTCCTGCTTATGTTGCGGATGATTGCTTTATTGGCTTTCGCTCTACGGTGTTTAATGCTAGAGTTGGCAAGGGCTGTATTGTGATGATGCATGCCCTTGTTCAGGATGTCGAAATTCCTCCCGGTAAATATGTTCCTTCCGGAGCGGTGATTACTAATCAGCAGCAAGCTGACCGACTACCGGATGTAGAAGAGCAAGATAGAACGTTTGCTAACCATGTGGTGGCAATCAATGATGCATTGCGGGCGGGTTATCAGTGTGCAGAGGATGATTCCTGCATGATACCCATCCGCAAGGAAATTGCTGACAATGCTGACTCTAATGGTCATAGTAGCCCTGATAGTTCCCATAAATCTTTCAGATCAATGTCTTCAAATACAGGATTAAGTTCAGAGCTTCAACAACGAGTTCGTCAACTGTTAGGCCAAGGATACCGAATTGGTGCTGAATATGCTGATGAGCGTCGCTTCCGTACTAGTTCCTGGAAGAGTGCTTCCGGAATACACTCCGATCGTGAATCAGAAGTGCTCCAATCCTTGGGTGATTGTCTGGCAGACCACGCTGGTGAGTATGTCCGACTAATTGGGATTGACCCGAAAGCTAAACGCCGGGTGTGTGAAGAGATTATCCAAAAACCGGGTGGCCCTGTTTCTGGAAGTTCCACTGGATCTGGTTCAAGAAGCTACAGCCCCTATAGCTCTGCTCCTCAACCTACTGCGGGTTTCTCTAGCAATGGCTTAGACTCATCAGTGGATGATCTAGTTCGTCAACTGTTGTCCCAAGGGTATCGGATTGGTATTGAGTATGCTGATGAGCGTCGCTTCCGGACTAGTTCCTGGAAGAGTGCCCCTGGCATAAGCTCCGATAACCTATCACAAGCTTTGGCAGACCTAGGGGCTTGTTTGGCAGACCACGCTGGTGAGTATGTCCGATTGATTGGCATTGACGCGAAAGCCAAGCGCCGGGTGATGGAAAAGATTATTCAAAAACCTGGGGACACGGTAAACCCTGGTGCTAAACCTAGTAGTAGTTATAGCTATACTCCCAGTTCAACCCAATCCTCAGGATTCAATGGCAGCAAGGTTTCTGGTTCATCCTTGAGTCAAGATATCGTTGAGAAGATCCGTAACCTGTTGTCCCAAGGTTATCGGATTGGTACTGAACATGCGGATAAACGTCGATTCCGCACCAGTTCTTGGCAGAGTTGCTCCCCCATTGACTCTACTCGGGTTTCAGAGGTGGTTGAAGGTCTAGAAACCTGCTTGGTTCAACATTCGGGTGAGTATGTACGGTTGATTGGTATTGATCCGAAAGCTAAACGGCGTGTTCTAGAGACGCTGATTCAAAAGCCTTAATTTATAAGCATAGCACAGGGAACAGGGAACAGATAGGGAAGTGTGGGAAGTGTGGGAAGTGTGGGAAGTGTGGGGAGATGGGAAGAAGCCCCAATACCGTACTGCATCCCTTAGAAAACAAACCGTCAAACCCTATCCCCCTACTCCCTTGCTGCGAGAACCATTTATTTAAATCAAGACCAGCTTATTGATAGGTATTAGACTTCTTGCAACGGTAAAGAAGCCCTCAAAAATGATAGTGCTAGAGTCAAATTTAATCCCAAAACCCTTTACCCAAAACCCTTTACCCCCAAAACTGCGGCGAAGTCTACTGTGCCAAAAATTATGCACTTGCCTAAACTTCAATTGAGTAATAATTCTCATATATACGTGGAAGGAAATGTGAGCATTGATCCTAGTGCTGTTATTTCAGCAGGGGTAATTTTGCGAGCGGATCGAGATAGTAAAATAACGATTGCAGCCGGTGTTTGTATCGGTATGGGAGCAATTATTCATGCTCACAAAGGTACTGTGGAGGTGGAATCAGGAGCGAGTTTAGGCGCTGGGGTTCTGGTCGTCGGGAAGGGAAAAATTGGCGCTAATGCTAGTATTGGCTCCCTGACGACAATTTGGAATCATTCTGTAGAATCCCTACAAGTGGTGCCATCAGCGTCGGTGTTGGGGGATAAGGGGCGTCCATTACCGGAAGAGTCTCAACCAAATCCTGATAGCTTGGAGCAGAAACCTCAGGAGTTGTCATCAACTGTACCTGATCAAAGCTTTACCACGGAATCTGTAAATGGTCAAGTGCCATCCACTAGTAATACGGTGGCTACAGATACAACAGATACAACGCAAAGCAATTCTATAGAGACTAATTCTACAGATACCAATTCTATAGAGACTAATTCTACAGAGACTAACACAACAGAGACTATTGAGGCTGAGACGACCCCTGAGTCGCAGACAGAATCACCAGCTCCGAAGACTCAGCCTACTGTTCATGGGCAGGGGAGCTTGAACCGATTACTGGATACTTTGTTTCCTTACAATCAATCTTTTAATAGTCCTAGCAAAGACACATAGTAGCTGCCTAGATCCATCTCTTGTTTGCGATCGCGTAATTTGTGATCGCGTAGCGTGACATTCGGTCAATCGAGTAATTTGCGATCGCATAACAGCTCCCTAGAAGTATCCCTTACGGTCATGATCACTTGCCATAGCTGAGGTCTGCCGTGGTGACGCTCCTACACTTCCCTATCCGTTAAGTGTAAGCTTCTAGCACTCCTTAGAGCTACTAAAACTTCCTTTGAGGTACTATTAGTTATAGAGCTATCTATAACCGGATTCCCTTTACGGCGTTTTATAGTGGGGAACACGCCCAGCCCCACTCGTTTTAGGTTAATTGCAGCATTTACGTCGCGATCAACCAATAACATTTCTTGCTCATCCCAATACTCGCGGAGGTCGCAATCCGTGAATACAAACTCGTCTCGATAGCTTAACAGCTGAGAGGTATAGGCAGGGTTACACTTTTTCGTTACTGCTCCAGCTTTTCCAGCTATGTAGTCCAGTACCTCAAAGAACTGCCCAAACCCTGCGTCCAACCAAGACTTATTTAATCCAGATTTAGCAGACTGTCCATTAGGCAAATATCCACCCTTCCCATCTGGCTTGGGTTTATTTCGTTGATTTAAACCAGTAAGGTTCAAATTTTCATAATAGAAAACTTTTTTTCCGGTTCTAACCAGAACATGAGCTGTTTTATAGGCATGATCCTTTCGGCTCCTAGCAATCCGTTGATGTATTCTCGCTTCACGCGATTGCAATTTCCTTCTAGCTTTACTGCCTTTTGTCTTGGCATTCTTTTTTGTCTGTACCTTTTCTAAATCAGAATGATTTTTACGGTAAGACTTAAGTGAAGGTAGTTTGGTGTTTTCAGATGTTGCTAGATAATCGTCTCCGTAAAGTACGGCATCCAACCCTATACCATTATCCCAAGTGGGAATAACACTTTCTGGTGTAAACGCTGGTACTGTAGAATCTTCTAAGCATAAGGTTGTATACCAACCATCGGTTTTCTTGGTGATTAGAATATTCTTGATCTTAAACCCGTCGGGCAGCGGACGATGTAGGCGTACCTTAAGCCAGCCCTTGAGTTTACTTATCTTTAGCCATATCCATTTCTTCTCGATTCTGGCTACAGAAAAACAGTCTTTCCCATCTATCTTTAAAGTCCTGTATCTAGCTTGATTTTTAAATCGCGGTTTTCCGCTACGACTACCATTACAATCGCCTTTGATGAATCGACTGAAAGCTAGGTCTGCTCTTTTACATACGTCCTGTAAAGTATTCGCCGGAACTCGGGTAAAGTCCAGCAATTCACCTGAGTGGACAACTGTCACCAAGTCTTTTTTCCAGATTGGTAACAGCTTTTTTTGACTGAAATAACCGGGGTTATCTCTGAGTTCTGGTAGATAAGTAATCAACGGACAAGAATTAACAGCAGTGCGGTTTTCATTCCACCACCGAAAGCGATCGCCCAACTGCCAGTTGTACCAGTACCGACAAATCCGTAGCCAATCATTTAGTTCTAGTTTTTGTTGACTACTTGGATAAGCCTGGTATTGGTAGTTGAGCAGCATCACGATCACCTCCTAGTTTTTATTGCGCTTTATATATTAAAGACTGTAGTGCTTCTCAATTAGGTGAGGGACTTTCGTCTTAGGGAGTAGGGAGATGGAGAGATGGAGAGATGGGGAGATTGAGAGATGAGGAGATGAGGAGATGGGGAGATGGTGAGATGAGGAGATGGGGAGTTTTATTATAATTGTTGGCTAATTTCAAAATTAATTAATTCACTACTATGAAAAACCCTATACTAATCAGGCAATTTGGCATTGTCAACTTTAGGGCTTTTGATAAAGTATTGACATGGATTTATGAGGTGACTATAATTCAAGCTAACTCTATTAGTTTAACATCAATTAGATAAATCATAATAATTTATCATCACAAAAAAATCCTGTTGACTATTTCCTACCGTTCCCTGTTACCTGTTCCCTATTCTATACATACTGAACGAGGATACTTTCTGTGACTAATCTTTCTCACCAATTCGCTCTTGTTACTACTGCTGTCGCTTTAACTTCTGCTACTGTTGCAGTTTTACCGGCTGCTGCTGAGCAGATAATTAACCAAGAATTCAGTGGCGAACTTGAATTATCGGATTTTCCTGATTTTCTGCCAGAGCCTCCTCCTGAAACTAGAGATTACGAGGGGTTTGTTGAGTACAATACTGAAGGGGAATTACTCTCTTGGTTTCTTGATGTAGAAGGTTTAGAGCAAGTCGGTTCTGATATTACCCTTGAACCGTTGCCTTCTCCTTTTCCTTCTCCTCTTCCTGTTCCTCCTAGAAACTTTATTACGACCTTTGACGCTACCCCTGATAGTTGGATTCTAGATATCGATTTTGGTAGGGCTGTTGATGCCGGGGCTTATACCCTTACCTGGAACAGAGACTCAGGAATTACCTTTACTCTTGGAGGTTCCCTATTACCTCCAACTGTCTATGTTGATCCTAATCCTACGTTTAAGGAAACGATCACCGAGGATCCCTCAAAGCCAGATCCAACCAGTGTACCTGAACCTGCGTCTGGATTAGCGCTACTGGGAATTACTGCTTTAGGTGCTGGTTCATTGTTGAGAAAAAAGGATAAATAATTTGGAAAAGCCCCCTAAATCCCCCAACTTTGGGGGACTTTGATAGTTTTATTCCCCCCAAAATTGGGGGGCTAGGGGGGCATAATCCTAGCGATAAATTTGCCTTTACAAGTCCTATTTTATAAAAATAAGCCCTAAGTTTAGAGCGGGTTAAGTCCATTATTATGGACTTGTTTTTGTGATAATCTATAAACTTAATTGCAAGTATAAATCCCTGTAAGAGCTACCACAACTGTAAGTTGCTGGAGCAACATCGCGAAATAAAAAACAAAAAAGCCAGAGGCTATCCTAAAAAAAGAGAAGTCAGTAATTTGGCGTATAAGTTAATTTAATATTTCCACTGTTGTCACCCTTTGTGATAGTCTAATTTTAGCAAATGTGATCGAGTTATTTTTTGTCACAGAAGAATAATTCGGCAGAAAGGTTAAAGTTTTACCAGGTTAAATCGTCTGATAAATTCTTAGGTGCTTGAGATTTTTTGGAAACTATCCAAAATCTTAATTGCCCACTTGGCGGTGCAATTAACTCAATTTATCTACTTACTCAACCAGGAGAATTACTTTGATTAATTTTTCTAAACAATTAGGTGTTGTTACTACTGCTATCGCTTTAACCTCTGCTACTGTTGGAGTTTTACCCGCTGCTGCTTTCCAGATAATCAAGCATGAATTCAGTGGCACACTTGAATTGTTGTATTATCCTAGTTTTTTTTCGTCAGAGCCTCCTTTTCCAACTATAAATTACGAGGGATTTGTTGAGTACACTACTGAAGGGGAATTACTCTCTTTGTTTCTTGATGGGCCATTACTCTATTTTTTTCCTGATATTAATCCTCGAACCGTTTTTACTACAGTAGGTTCTGATATTATTAGTAATAATAGGATTGAAAATCAGTATTCTTATCCTCCTATTACGTTTAAAGCTACCCCTGATAATTGGACTCTAGATCGCGATTTTGGTAGGTTTATGGACTTAGGAGGTGAGACCTTTAGGTGGAACAGAGAGTCAGGAATTAGGTTTTCTCGTGACTTCGCATTCCTTGGTTCAATTATCTATGTTGATCCCAATCCTAATTTTAAGGAAACCATTACCAACGATCCGTCAAAGCCATATCCAACCAGTGTACCTGAACCTGTGTCTGGATTAGCGCTACTGGGAATTAGTGCTTTAGGGGCTGGTTCATTGTTGAAAAGAAAGGATAAATAATAAGGGATTATTGTTCAGGATTATTTCAAAGTTATAGACCCTAATTATAGATCGATTTAAGTCCATTTTTAGGGACTTTTTTTGTGTTATAATAATCTCTAAACTTAATTGCAAGTATACATCCCTGTGATGGTTACCGCAAGTGTAAGTGACTGGATCGATCTCGCCAAGGAACGAACCAAAGATGCAGAGGCTATCCTAAAAAATAGAATTCAGTAAATTGGCGTATAAGTTAATTTAATATTTCCACTGTCGTCACCCTTTGTGATAGTCTAATTTTAGCAAAGGTGATCGAGTTATTTTTTGTTCCAGAAGAATAATTCGGCATAAAGGTTAAAGTTTTACCAGATTAAATTGTCTTATCAATTCTTCGGTGCTTGAGATTTTTTTGGAAACTATCCAAAATCTTAATTGCCCACTTAGCGGTGCAATTAACTCAATTTATCTACTTACTCAACCAGGAGAATTACTTTGATTAATTTTTCTAAACAATTAGGTGTTGTTACTACTGCTATCGCTTTAACCTCTGCTACTGTTGGAGTTTTACCGGCTGCTGCTTTCCAGATAATCAAGCATGAATTCAGTGGCACTCTTGAATTATTGTCTTCTCCTATAATCGATGAGCCTATAATCGATGAGCCTATACCTATAATCGATGAGCCTATACCTATAATCGATGAGCCTCCTCCCCAAACTATAGATTATGATGGATTTGTTGAGTACAATACTGAAGGGGAATTACTCTCTTGGTTTCTTGATGTAGAAGGTTTATCTGGATTAGGTTTTGAGAGTGGGGAATTGTGGCCTTATTGTTCTACTATTACTTCTCCTACTATTACTTCTCCTACTATTACTTCTCCTACTATTACTTTTAGTCCTATAAACCCTTCTCCTAGTCCTTTTCTTAGTATCATCACTCTTTGTATGTTTAAAGCTACCCCTGATAGTTGGATTATAGATATCGATTTTGGTAGAGTTATAGGCCTAGGAGGTCAAACCCTTACCTGGGAAAGAGAGTCAGGAATTACATTTAATATTGGGGGTACTCGAGGAACTGATATTACCTATGTTGATCCTAATCCTAATTTTAAGGAAACTATCACCAACCTTCCCTCAAACTGGGTTAATGTTGATCCTAATCCCAATTTTAGCGTAACCATCACCAACCTTACCTCAAAGCCAGATATAACTAGTGTACCTGAACCTGTGTCTGGATTAGCGCTACTGGGAATTAGTGCTTTAGGTGCTGGTTCATTCTTGAAAAGAAAGGATAATTAATAAGGGATTATTGTTCAGGATTATTTCAGAGTTATAGACCCTAATTATAGATCGATTTAAGTCCATTATTATGGACTTTTTTTTGTGTTATAATCTATCAAATTAATTGTAATTATACTTGTAATGGTTCCTAATAATTACAAAGACTGGCTAGATATTGCAAATGAACGGGCGGCAGATGCAGAGGCTATACTCAAAAATAGAAGTCAATCAATTGGATCAGTTTATATGGCAGGCTATGCCATTGAATCTAGTCTCAAGGCTTTATTACGATCTAGAAATAAATCATTTCCGAAACATGGCAATCAGGGGCATAATCTACGGGGTTTATGGGAAGCAGCGGGATTTCGTCTCTCCGATATCCGTGACTCTACAGGTGCAAAGACATTTTTTATAGAAAACTGGGATACATCCCTACGTTATCAAATAACCTGTAATAGTAGCCTGACAATGGCGGAGTTGGTAGATGGAGCAAAGCAGTTAACAAACTTTATAAAGTTTAAAATTAGTCCTAAATCCGGGAGGCGCAGATGAACCATTCAGAAATCAAAGAGCGTATTCATCAAAATATGTCGCGGGCAGCTTTAGATATTACTGAGCTGCGGGTTAAACCCGATCCGTTTCTAGGCTGGCGTATTGCTGTCATTTCCCTAGGATTTGATGGCAAATCCAAACAAGAACGTAAGAACATTGCTCTAGAGGGACTAGAAGAATTGACCATTCAGTGGTTAGATTTGCTAACTCCTCAGGAGCAGGAGCAGGAATGGGCTGACTCTGTTCCCATTGATTCTACCCTGGAAAATGTACCCTTTTGGCCTGAAGCTCTGGCTCGCTCTGGCTCTAGTAATCCTGAAGCAATCCTATTTCCATCGGATCTAGACGAAGACCTTGACCGACCGATCGTTGCAACATTTTATTCCCTCAGAGGAGGAGTTGGTCGCTCAACTGCCCTGGCTTATACTGCCCGAATTCTTGCTAGTCGTGGACGCACTGTGCTCTGTGTTGACATGGATTTAGAAGCTCCAGGATTAGCGGCTTTGTTTGGAAAGGAAGACGAGATTAAGGATCAACAGGGGTTGGTATTTGTTTTACTAAGTTTGGAGCAAGGGGAAGAGCCTGACATCCGTAATCATATTCTGAGGGTTTCTGAAACTGATGAGATTTACTGTATTCCGGCAGGTTTGCCCAATGCCAATTATGCGCGTTTACTGAGCTTTATGGAACCTGGAGCTTGGTATCGGGAAGATAGAAATCCATTACGTGAACTGATTCAGATTTTAAGTAGTGATCGTCTTCCTTTCAAACCTGATGTCATTTTACTAGATGCTCGCACAGGAATGACTCCTCTCAATGGACCGCTCCTGTTTGACTTGGCTGATCTGGCAATTATTGTTTTCTTTCCTCATCTTCAAGCTCAAAGGAGTATAGGTGAACTGGTTCGTGCGTTGCTTGCTGCTGAAACTAGACGAACTGAAACTGACAAGCGGCTTACTCCAGAGCCGCGATTTATTGTGTCTCCAATTCCTGCTAGTAAAGCACCAGAAGTTGTGGAACGATACCAACATAGAGCTATTGAATGGATTGGAGAGTGGCTCTCTGTGCTGAGGGATAAACAATCGAGATCAGAGCCGATTAAAGAATCAGATATTACACATTTTATTCCCTATCGAGAAGAGATTGCTACATCAGATAAAATTTTATCTAATCAAGAAACGTGGCGTGATTTTGAGCCGGTTGCTGAATGGTTAGAACGTTTTCTCCCTACAGCTAGTGAAGAAGAGCTACCGAATAGTTTGTCCGATAGTAAGGGGCAAATTTTAAACGAGTTAGAATTTTCTGCAGGAAGAGCAGAATACCAAGATAATTTTCTGGAAACCTTTGTAGAAACACAGTTAGTCAATCGCGCCCTTCACCCTCGCATCCCTCTAATCCTTGGTCGTAAAGGTACTGGTAAAACGGCTATTTTCCGTCGTCTGCTGGAAGATTCTGAGAAAACTTCCATTGTAGTGTTATCCCCCAGTGGTCTCAAAAACGATCGCCCGTGGGTTATTAACTCTGAAGGTTTCACCGCCATTGATGGGGCTTTAGAAACTACAGGAAAAAGCTGGCGTGACTTCTGGTTACTCCAGACTTGTCTTGCCTGTCACCTATCCTGGCCTGGAGAGAAGCCTCAACCGGATGCCGCTCTATTACAATTTCTAGGGACTGATCCTACTAGGGAATTAGAGGTTGTGCGATGGTTTGAGAGTTTACTACCACAATCTCAAGTAGGTTTATTGGCAAGAGATTGGCTAACTCGTTTCGATCGTGCTGCACAATCTACTATTATTCTTCTTTTCGATGGACTTGATACAGGATTTGGAAATGAACAACCGAATCGAGAAAGACGCACTAAAGCAATTGAAGGGCTGCTTTCGTTGATTACTGATTTAGGGGACAATCTGAAAAAATTAAAATTCAAAGTTCTATTACGGGAAGATATCTGGCGTAGGCTTCGCTTCGATAATAAAAGTCACTTTTTCGGGCGTTCTGTAGTCCTTGAATGGCGTGAGCGAGCAGATTTTTTTAAAGTTATAATTAAGCAAGCTCTGAAATCGGATAGATTTAAAGTACTTGTCGTAAATTCAATTCAGCAAGGTAGTTTGTTATCAAATTTGTCATCAAGTAGTGACGCCTTTAGTGACTATTTGAGTGAATCACAGGTCTTTGAAATTTGGAATCTTTTGGTTGGTGAGCGGATGAAAGGGGGGAAATCTGCCTTTACTCGGAACTGGGTCTGGAAACGAATTGCTGATGGCAGTAACAACCATAGTCCCCGTGCTCTATTAGAACTTTTCGTAGAGGCGAAAGATTGGGAAATAAACGAGCAAGAGCGAAATCCTTATCAGAAAACTATCATCCGACCACGAGCTTTGAGTTCATCTCTTGAGAAGGTATCAGAAAAAGCATTAAGTGCTTTAATTGATGAAGAGTTTAGTGAACTTGAAGACTTGATTAATCGTCTGAGAAGTATAGGACGTTCGCCCTTCAAGCCAACTGATGTAACTGGACTAGATGATCAGTTTAATCTAGCTAGAGAAGTAGGTTTGTTATCTATTTATGAAGGAACTGAAGATGAGGTTGAACGTTATAAAGTTCCTGATCTTTATCTCTCTGGTATCGGTATGACGCGAAAGGGGCAAGCATAAATAAGATATTCCACCAAGTTTAAACTTTATCTGTAAAGGTAGGGAACAGGGAACAGGGAATAGGGAATAGGAAACAGGGAACAGGGAATAGGGAAAAAAAATTTATTTACCTAATTAGCCTACAGACCACTATACAAAAAAAAGCGATCGCATAATCTTTGCGATGCTCTGAAAGAGCCGCTACGCGAACGCTTTTTTTTACCCTTAAAATACCCCACCCAAAAAAATTCTAAAAACCCTTGACAACTTAAAAATATAATCATTACAATAATCATATAAACAAAATTCAAATCTTGAGCTATGTCGCAAGAATTTATCCCTAACCCCGACAATAATCCTGAACATCAAATTCCCGGAATTAATCCTGAAGATTTTTTCCCAAATAAACAACCTGTTCAGCACATTTTAAAGGGGCCTCGTCAAGCAGTAACTAATACTATTCATACCCTGTCTGCCATGGGCTACGCACAAGCTTCCGAGTGGAGTCCTCTGCAACCTACTGGCATGCCAGGTGAGGTGATTACTATCATCACTAAGTATTGGATGCTGCGTTAAGACGTTAGTTTCTGGGGGGGTTTCCCCCCCCTTGGCAAAGACAAAGGTTCCGGTATGATTAAATAGGATCATATTTCAATGGGTTCGGGAACTGAGTGACATAGCGATGCAGCGCGGTCTTGGGAAGGCAGCGCGGTCTTGGGGGTTCCCCCCATGAGCGACTGCCGTGGTTTCCCCCATGA
>NZ_MKZS01000001.1:5900326-5907810 GCF_001942495.1 Moorena bouillonii PNG | reverse complement strand
GGGGAGCCATACTCAAAGTCCCCCTTTTTTAAGGGGGATTTAGGGGGATCTCCGAGGCAAGAAAAAACGCCCTAGCCCCCCAAGCGAGGGATTGCAGCTAAAGGTAGTGAAGTCGATTCATCTGAACACAGCTGTAAAGTCAAACACCCCACCTAACCTAACGGTTAAGTGGGGTGCATTTCCTAAAAGCTGTTTGACCCGGTGGGTGGAATGGGCACCTTTACAAAAGCGATGCAGCTTCTTCTTCTTCTTCTGATGGATCAGGCTCTGGATCTGGCATAGGAAAAGGGTCTGGATCTGGCAAGGGATCGGGACCGGGATCACCAATAGTCATGGCAAGGGGAACTTGTTCATCAGCAAATAACGCTGTAATTTTAGCAGCTTCTTTGCTGATCATCGCCGTCTGCTCTACTTCAGATAAACCCACTTCGTCCATTACGGAACTGGGGTTATTGATAAAAACACTTTGTTTCTTGGGGTCAAGGGCCAAATCGGTTAATAAATCAAATAGTTTACTCATCAGATATCCTGCTAATTTTTAATCTAGTCACGAATCAAGAATCTAAGCTAATGGTCGTGATTTTATTCACAGCGACAATTTCTTAAATTCTTTTTTCCGTTCTGCTTCTGACAATGTTGCAGCTTGATAAAGCCTTTCCAGTGCGTATTGATCATAGATTATCAAGGCAAGCACTCGATAAGGCCATGCTTCACCAGTAATCTCATCATAGTGTTGATCATAATATCGCAGAATTTCACTTAAATCAGCAAGGAAGGAAAGAGCACTGGCAGATCCTTCGACCCATGCAAAGTTTTGCCACAGCCATAATTGTCCGTCTCCTTCAATCTCAGGATTTTGGAGGACATCATCAACAAGCTTCTTTAATTTATGTCCTGACATACCTTCTGCCTGAGCCAGCATCTCCAACTTATCCTTGGTTTTAGGCTCAGCCTTTATCATGTATCTCAATACTGCTTTACATATCTCAGCAAGCTTGGCATCTATCTTTTCAATAAGTGTCTTGCATTCTTCTCTAAATTTATTATTAATTTTGTCTTTTTCCTTCTTTTGTGTACCTTCAATTACCTTGAGAATGAGTTGACCCATCAAATCACCTGGCTTCAGGAGCAAGACTTGTTGGGCACAAGCGATCGCTCCACTATAGTATCTCTCTTTCTTTTCTGAGTGATATTTTTTCTTCTTTAAATTCTTCGTTAAATAAAAAAACAGAAATGCATGTTCATAAAGACTTACCCTCCTGCTTACTAAGAATGGAACAGGAGAAGGAGAGTGTTGTAAAGTCTCCATGTCTGGAGATATTTGTGTTTCTACTCCCAAATCCCAAAATGACTCCTCGTATTCTTGAGCTAATCTGTGAACTGTCGATCGCATACCCCAAGCCCAGGCATATGTGGGCATAAGTTCAATCGCTCTGTTAAGATAATTTAAAGCTTGTTTTTTACTTTTTTCATCTATCTCATTTTCTTTGATTAATTTCTTCTTATCCAGAGTTATTTTCAGGCGGTAGGTTGCTCCCAAGTGAGCTAATGCCCACCCATAGTTGCTGTTTTCTGGTGCTTGATGAGCAAGGGCTTTTTCAAAATGTTTTATAGCTGATTTAATAGATTCCTTTTTATGCTTTTTATCATTTTCTGTAATTGCTCGTAGACGATAGGTTTCACCTAGATGTGCATGAGCCCAGAGATAGTTATCATTCTTTTTGACGGCTTTTTTCAAGTACTTTTCGGCCTTACCATAATCCATCAACTGGTAGTAAGTTGTTCCTAGGTGGGCATTGAGCCAAGCATTGTCCGAGTCACTTTTTTGAAGTTCTTCAAATTTCTCTATCGCCTGTTCATAAGCTCCTGACAAGCGAAGAGTTTCTGCTTTTTGAGCAAGAGCCCAAGTGTTATTATCCATCTGTATCAAATTCCTCCTTGACTGTTATTTGAAACTTAATTGATTGAGGTTTGTTGTATCAAACCCTTAACTATAGGGGTTTTCAATTGGGTGAGGTACATGTTTTTAGGGAGCAGGGAGCAGGGAGCAGGGAGCAGTGAACTTAGAACCTCTAAGAGGTAAGATGTAAAAAGCTAAAAAGACTGTGTACCTTAATTAGACTAAAAACTGCTCTATAGCAATCCCTGTAAGAATTGTGATAATTGTTGATTCCATATTCCCTACTCCCTACTCCCTACTCCCTACTCCCTTTTCTATAGCGAGTAATGCCTGAGTTTTCGGGTCATCTCGCCACTCCATCCAAGCTGGGTCGTGACCGACTAACTCAATGGCTTCATCATTAATAGGAATAGCTTCTTCTAGATATTCCCATGCTTGTTCGCAGTTACCTACCAAGATGGCTAAGCCGCTCAGTCGGTACAGAATATCTCCTCGATCCCCTGTCTGCCATTGAGAGCGCAATACTGACCGCGTACGCTCAATCTCGCTTTTGGCCTGGGTCAATCCCTGCCAACGCGCCTTTGCCACTGCAATACAGTACAAAGCTGTAGTGTCATCAGGAACTTCCTCTAACCTCTGCTGGCAACAAGCGATCGCCTCAGCATATTGGCCGTCGTAGCAAAGGATTAACCCTCTCTCAATTTGCCAATTTTTCACAAATATGGTTTTGTCAAAGGCGATAGCACGGTCAAAATCAATCAGGGCTTTCTTGTAGCACTTCATCAGCTCATAAACTCGGGCACGATAGGCAATTGCCCAAAGGTAATCCGGCTTCAGCTCAATGGCTCGATCCAAGTCAGCCACTGCCATTGTGTAATATGCTTCCCCCATAAAGCGGTAGGTTACGCCCCGGTGAGCGAGGGCCCAAAGGTAGTTAGGGTTGAGATCAATAGCGCGGCTAAAATCTGTTCGGGCTTCGTCATAACGTTTGATCTGATAGTAGGTTTGCCCACGGTGAGCGAGAGCCCAAGGGTTGTTAAAATTTAGCTCAATGGCATCGGTGAACTTAGCGAGGGCAGCTTCAAAATCTCCCATCAGCCGATCAGCCTCACCTTGCTGAGCTAGAGCCTTAGCTTTCTCAGGGTTCTGTGCGGACGCTAAGTTGAGGTTGGACACAGTTTGTTGATAAGCTGTCATCAGATCTGTTTCTCCCCTGTAGCTTCTTTAACACAAGACATACCTAAGCGCGCCATCATGTCTTTGTCCACAGGTGCTAACCCTTGAGGCGGAATATAAAGGGTTGAAACCTCAGTAACACTGCTCTGTGGTAGCTTGGACAGAGGAATACGCTGGATCACTGGTTTGCAAACTGGATAATAAACAGCTGCTTCGTAAACAATCACTTCATGGTCACCTCCATAATGTGTTTTTAATACCTCAGTCAATATAGTTAGAGGACGAAACTGTTCCTCCGGTTTGTAAAAACCGAGATTGCCAACCATGGCAATCTGCCACAAAATCAAGGGGCTAGTGGGGTCAAATTTACGCCGTCGAATCAAAAAGTCCGTTGCTTCAAAACTTTGACACCCGTTTCGACCAGGATCGACACCAAGGTCAGCAAATAAGCAATCTTCCGCAGAAATCCCAGGTAGCATCTGTGCTGTGAAGCCTTCACGATGTGCCTGTTTAATAGCTGCCTGGGCTGGATTGGCAAAAACCCCAGGATGACCGTAAAACACAGCACAGACATTCAGCCCCTTACGAACGTCTGTCAATATCCTTTCGGTCATTTCTTGATAAGTGTCTCTGCGCCATTGATTGTTCCGGTTATATGGCAAAGCTTCTGCTGTGGCATTCAATTCTTTGAGCCATTTAGCCGTTACTGGGTCAGCCAAAGCATATAAAACCTTGTCCGCTTGTTCTATCCAGGCTTTCGCCCCCAAAGTCAGATGACTTACCAATTGAATCCCCGTACCAACAATAGTTAAGGAGCCAGTTTCCAAATTCAATTTACTCTTCAGCTTAGAATCGGAGTTTTTCATCAGAGTAACAGACACAATATAGCGGTTTTAAATTAGGTGAGGTACATGTTTTTAGGGAGCAGGGAGCAGGGAGCAGGGAGCAGGGAGCAGGGAGCAGGGAACAGGGAGCAGAAACATTTCTTAACCTTTACTTCGACTGCTCTAATTGTTAATTAGGGCTTGCTGATTAACTCTCATGGGCATTGACAGATAAAGGTTTTCGCCTTTTTGGGTCTCTTTAAGTGCAAGCAAATCGGTCGAAAAAGCTCAAAAAATTAGCATACAAAGACTTGAGCCGAAAAATAAAGGGACAAGTCTTCCGACTACCTTCTATATAATTCCCATTTCTCCTAACTCCTGACTCCTAACTCCTGACTCAATTCAATACCAAAAGACTTTTTCAGCAAACCCTAATTAGAATTGTTAATTTTTGATTTTAGTTGTTAATTTTAATTATTCAATTTAATTCCCATTTTCCATTTTCCATTTGCTATTTGCCATTTGCATAGCTTTTCCCTTTAATACTAAGTTGCGGTCAAAGGTACAACTTTCTCTTCCCCCAATCTCCCCATCTCCCCATCTCCCCATCTCCCTATCTCCCTATCCAACCAATCTACTCTCTTTGAATGCAACTCCCTATAAAACTTGACTAAAACATGAGGATTACAGGGGCATGGTCACTAGGTTTATCTAGTTTTCTCGGTTCTATGTCAATGGTACAACTAATCGCTTGATTGTAAAGATTGGGGGTTAGGTAGATATGGTCAATGCGCCAACCCCGATTACCCCGAAAGGCACGGGTGCGATAGTCCCACCAACTAAAATTACCCCCTTCTTTGGTAAATTTGCGAAAGGCATCTGCTAAACCTAGGTCTAAGACAGATTGTAGGGCTTGACGTTCTACTGGGGACGCCATGATATGCTTTTCTTTGCCTTTAGGATCATGGATATCCCGGTCTTCTGGGGCAATATTAAAGTCCCCACATACACAAAGTTCATGGGACTGTTGTTCTAGGATACTGTTTAAATAGTCCCGCAGTATCTTCAGCCAACGTAGCTTGTAGTCATACTTCTCACTGTTCACCGAAGCCCCATTGGGAACATAGAGGTTAACAATGCGGACGCCATCTACTGTAGCGCTAATCACTCGCTTTTGTTCATCTAAGTCCCCGACCTGAGCTGTATCCAACACCGCAGCAAAACCAGTAGTTACTTCTGTGGCTGGTTTCCGGCTAAAGATGGCTACACCGTTATAGGATTTTTGCCCAGAAATATAAAGGTAATACCCCAATTCTTCAAAAAGCGATCGCGGAAACTGGGCATCGACTACTTTAGTTTCTTGCAGGCAAAGCACATCTACTTGGGTCCGTTGCAACCAATCTATTACTTGAGCTTGGCGACTCCGAATTGAGTTGACGTTCCAGGTAGCGATTTTCATTAGCCCTACAGGTGATTAGATTTAGTCCAAAACAGACAGCAACTACGTCTACGCCAGCGTTGGGGAGCAGGATATAGATACCTTCTACTCAGACATCAAAAACAGACTACCATAGTTTTCAACAGGCTAGTTTAGCAGTAAAGGAAGAGATATCACGTCGGACATATTACAGTAAACCCCTTCAACTAATTTGAAGGGGTTGATTACAGTGTTTGATAAAACCTGATTAGGATGATTATGAGATCGAGGTTTTTTTGAGTAATCGATAATCGGGCTTTGGGTAATTTATCATATTATTTATAGCACTACGCATTAAGGTGTTTGACATTGTCTTGATGCAAAGCGCGAGTGGGGGAAACCACGGCAGTCGCTCATGGGGGAAACCACGGCAGTCGCTCATGGGGGAAACCCCCTTTGGCGGCGCTGCCTCCCCAAGACCGCGCTGCCTCCCCAAGACCGCGCTGCATCGCTCCTAAATTCCGAAACGTGAGTCTAGCTGACTTCTGACTTCTGACTTCTGACTTCTGACGCTAAGCGTAGCGCTATACCTTTTCACTTTGACCCTGTATAAATTGGTGTTCTGCCACCAACCTCCCTAACTCTGGCAACAAAGCCAAGTTACGAGGTCGCTGGAGACGATAGACACTACACTGATTGGCAAGCTGAGCACACTGAAGAAGATGGGATGCTTTCTCAGAGTCAAATAAGCTGTTTAGACGGGAGTGACGGGATAGTTCCATCACCGCCTCCTGAAGTTTCAGACGCTTAATACTCAACTGTGAACCTGAAACCAGTACATAGATGCACCGGATTGGTAGTAGCGCTTGGGTAAAATCCTGATTTAATAGATAGTCAGGTTTATTTAACTTCGGTACCAGCAGACCCAGCTTATCCTGGTCATATCCCAAAACCTTAGCCACTTCTCGACTTAGTTTAATTTGAGGAAAGCTAGAAGCAACTTTAGCTGTCCCCTGATCCAACGTCACAGGTGCAACATCATCAGTGATGATTCTGTATCCCTGACTATGGAGTGCAGCAGCAATTGAAGACTTACCCTCACCGGAATCACCCAAGAAAACAACCGCACCACCATTAATATTGACTATACTGGCATGTAGCACCAACAATCCTCGCTGATAGAGCAGAATCGCCATCACAGTTCCCACTAGAGCCGTTTGAATGCGGCTCAGACAGGCTTCTGCTGAGGGAATGATCGTAATCGAGTTTCCCCCCTGTACCAGAAACAGCCCTGTGTCTTTGAGATAAATCACCGCCTCCTTTGGACTCAACTGCAAAGCCATCGGCTGCTGGATAACTTCCTTTGGAATGTAGTCACTGATTTTGCGATTCGGCGTTCGCGTTTGGCCTACGGCCTCAGCCGACGCTACGCGAACGCATCCGGTACTGTAATCATTACTCTGAATGTGAATCATCACATCACACTCTACTTCTGCTGGGATAAACTCTGGGATTGGTAGCGCCGAGTGGATTCCCAAACCATAAGCAACATAGGAAAACAGCTTTTGCTTTTTGCCACCCAACACTTTGCAATCCACTAATTGGCTGTCAATTTCAGACATATCGCCAACTGAACACTTAGATAGTTTCTTAGAGATTGTGCCATCCAAACTCATAATTAATTTCTCAAATAACTATTGCGCGTAGATGCAATCACAAGAAACTGATGCAGCAGTTTCTTGACTCCCCTTGATCAGCCATTCCAGTTCAAAAATTACCCTGGCATCCGTTGCTTAAGCCTAATTGTAGGGGCGCAAGGCTTGCGCCCTCACTATATGTAGTTAAGTTGCGGTGCAACCCGTGGCGAATTTAATTCGACGACTGTAAGCGCACCGTTTAGCTATTAAGGTTTAGTAATTAGCTTTTTAAGCTGACAATAAAGCAGCCTTGTGGTTTAGGGATTTATCGTTAAATTTGACTAGTTGACAACCCAATAAGTTGCCAAAACTATCAAAGTCATGACTTACGCCACAAAAACTTAATACCAAGTATTTGAGCTTTTAATGATACCCCTAATTTTACCTTGATAAGGAAAAATTGTGAGGGTTATCATCAGCGATGCAGCGCGGTCTTGGGGGTTTCCCCCATGAGCGACTGCATCAAGACA
>NZ_MKZS01000001.1:5892598-5900226 GCF_001942495.1 Moorena bouillonii PNG | reverse complement strand
AGCCTACCAACCATAAAGGCTCAACGTAATCAGGTTTCGTCTCCGGGGGAACCCCCAAGACCGCGCTGCCTTCCCAAGACCGCGCTGCATCGCTGTTCCCTATTCCCTGTTCCCTTTGCTATATGTTGTATTTTAGTTTAAATCTTGACCTATTAAACTAATAAAAATCATATCATAACTCATATAAAATATCATCAAAAAACTAATAAACAAAACATTGACTCGTGACAGGAGCATTAAAAACTGATCTAGGGTTTCTCGAATAACTGAGATACATCCAATTTTCTTCCCTGCTCCCTGCTCCCTGCTCCCTGCTCCCTAAATCAATGATTAGGCTACAAGAAAGATGCTGTATACATAAACTGTTGCTCTCCCTTTTTCCTAAAATACTGCCGATACAATTCACAACTGGCGATCGCTTGAGCACCTGAAAGTTTAATCAACCCCATACTGCTTAACTTGTGAGTTAGGATGGGGTCTAAGGGCACAGGTTCAGTGGCCTTGAGAACCGTATCAAGAGCTTGTGCTAATTCCGGCTGTTTTGCCAATGTTGCCCAATGACGCTGCAAGTGATGAGCATAAATTCCGGTGGCAGTGGGAGCACTTTCTAGCAGTTGGGACAGAGTTATCTCCTTGCGACTAAGATGATAGAGCGTTAAGTTTACCAGTGCCGGATGCCCCCCCAGCATTACCATTAATTGTCTAGCTTCTTCGAGACCTATCCAGTCGAGTCCGTAGCGTTGAGCTAACTGCTGCACCTCGTCCTGGCTGAAGTTGTCTAACTGAACCGGCAGCCCCACATTGAAAGGAGACTGGTTAAGCTCCAGAGGAACGTAAATTTCCGTGGAGTGAACCACTACCAGGCGAAGCTTTTGCCAGATGGGCAGTCTTTTGCCTTCTTCGTACCAAGAACGCAACAGAGGTAAAAAATCCTTCGCGACTTGGGGATGCTCGAAAATCTGGCTCACCTCATCCAATGCCAAGATTAGGGGAGTATCAATTAAATCTAGTAGATAGTCTTGGAAGTAGAGGGTAGAGCTAATTTTACTGCCCAAGTCTTCATCCCAATACTCATCTAGCATCGGTTTACGCTGAAGCTGGTGAGCGATGTTGGCACACAGCCAGCGCAAAAATTGATTCAAATTGCTTAAAATTCCCTGCTCGACTTGCTCTAGGTTCAAGCTGACAGTATGGTAGCCCAGGCGGTTGCCATGGTCAAGAATCCTGAGCAGCAGTGAGGTTTTGCCCATTTCTCTGGGAGCTTTAATCCTGATTAACGCTCCCGGTTTCTTGATTTCTTGATAAACTTGCTCCTCAAGGGAAGAGCGTTCTAGGTAAAAGGGAGAGTTGATAGGGATTGAGCCACTGGGATAGCAAGGTAGTATCTCAGGGGTTTCATTGGCAGCATTTCCCGTCAGCTCTGGCAACACCAGATCTGCCTGAAAAGGGTTTGTCTCTGCGGCTGTTTGGGCAGTGGCATAAGACTCCAGCAGCACCCGACAGTTTTTCTTGCTTACCCGCTGGCCAATCACCTCCGAGAGTCGCTGATACAACTCTGGAGCAACGACACTGGTAAGGTACCCTGGACTATAACCTGCTTCGAGGGCAATTTGGTTATAAGTTCTATACTGCCAAACCCCACCCAGCATAATTACTTCTATGGAAGTAAGGGGTCGATGTTGGCTATCTTTTAGTTGACGGTCAACAATTTCTAGGATACGGTCAAGATTCATTTAAAAGGTCACCGAAATTTATCAAGAAGCACCTTTTAAGTGCTCGATCAAACGTGACACACCGAAACAAATCATAGGAGTCTGGCTATACCCTTTTGGTATCCAAAAACTATAGTGTTGAGGAGTGTTTATTTAATTTACAAACATTCCTATATATATATAGGAATCAACCAAAACAAACATAGATGCTTTTACCCTGAATGACCCAGCAATTTTAGAGCTGTTGACTGGTCAATTGAATCCCCGTTAACCATAAGTTAACCAGAGGAGGTTTAATAACTAGTTATTTCCTATGATGCCCAATATTGGATGATGCCCAATATTGGTGGGTATCAATCATACCCATAAATCATAATTTACGACTATAGAGCTAGTCTTGATTCAGCCGCTTTACTACTGTATTAGTTTAATTCCAATTAAATCCGGAAATGCACCAAGATTTAGGAATTTCAACTCTTAGCGATCAGCTAGTTTATATAACTAAGGCTGGTCAGCTACCATTCGATTAAAGGGATAACATCACTCCTCTCGGTGGAACGGGCATCTTGCCCGTTTCTTGCGAGTAGGGAGCTTACCGAGATGGCAGGCATTCAAGGCTTACTTTCCTCCTTTGATTTATTATCCTAACCGTAAGTGATAGTACCATATATAATTTCCAGGTGACTATTAAATATTGTTAACTAGTTGTATTCCTGGGAAGGAAGCAGGTCAATTTTGTAAGAACACTTGAACTACAAACGCTTGAATTACAGTGTTTTTGGGGCGTAAGTAGCAGTTATGAGCTATTTTAGTACATTTGTTCTGCAAATTTGACATGCTCCCTACTGGGAATCCCTGACAGGGGAGTGTGATAATAGCAGATAATAGCAGATATAGCAAGTCTTATACCCATGAGGTACAAATCTCTGGTTTTTAGGGACTTCGGAGCAGGGACTTCGGAGCAGGGACTTCGGAGCAGGGAAGAGGGAAGAGGGAAGAGGGAAGAGGGAAGAGGGAAAAAATAATGTGTACCTCATAGCTATGAGAAACTCTATAATAGCAGATAATAATAGGCAAAATAGTGGTTTTTGCGCTTCACAGCCATTGATTTTGTTTGTATAAACGCGATTTAGTCAGATTTTTAGAAGCGGAAAATGGGTAGATAGGGATAATTCTCGCCATTTACCGCTTCTGTTGACTCCCGACTTTCCACTGTATATAGGGTTTATATTTGAGATGTAAACGTATATGGTCTTTTTTGATTGGACAATAAAACTTTGAATCTCTTGCCCCTCTTGCGTTTCGCCTCTTGCATCTTGCCTTTTTGAGCAAAAATTTTGTTTACGACCTATATAAAAACTCTATACATGAGTTTTTACATGAGTTTTTACATGAGTTTTTACATCAGTTTTATGAGATTAACAGACTAAAAACCGCTATACTCTCAAATGGTGATCGGGTATCGAGGTCAAAAATGTCGAGTATAGCGCTACGCGCAAGGCAAAAGGCAAAAGGCAAAAGGCAAAAGTTGAGTAAAAGAGCTTTTCAGCTTGTATCAACGTCCTAACCTTAATGCGTAGTGCTATACAAATCAGCCCTGGACTCCCGTGGAGAGCATACACCATTGTGTTGATCAATTATGATGTCAGATATTCAATTAGAAGCCAGTTCTACTGCATTGGGCCAATCTCATCACGTTTCAGAGAAAGAGTTTTAGCAGCAATGGCAGCAATATCAAGATTATCTCTATCATCGCTGTCTCAGGTGGATGGGTGGAAACCCTACCGATGCTGAAGATGCCCTGAGTCGGGCGATGATCAAGGCATGGGAGAAGGTGCAAAAGTTTGGGCGGAAAATCTCTAATTTTAAGGCTTGGCTGACAAAGCTGACTCATAACCTCTGCGTGGATATTCATCGAGAACATTGTCGCAGCGCGAACCAGGTTGAGGATATAGAAGGGATTCCAGAGGAAAAAGGACTAGTTTCCTGTGACGATACCCCAGAAAGGGTTTTGGAGACAGACGAGAAAAAGATTGCTATCCGCAGTGCCATTGATAACTTACCCCCTCGGCTGCACCAGACCTTTATCCTGCATTTTTACCAAGAACTGTCTTATCGAGAAATAGCCCAACAGCAAGAGATTTCTTACCAGAATGTCTGTAAGCGCATATCCCAGGCGCGGGCCATTCTGCGAGAGGAATTGAGGGAATATTTTATCGGCGAGGATGAAACTGATAAGAAATTATCGGTTACACCAACTAATCAGGCAACAGAGTCAGCAATGGGGGAAATGTCCCAGCCGAATGGGGAAGTTGAAGCGATTGTGGGCGAGACGGTGGCATTATCTGTTGCGGTGGAGGAAGTGGAGAGTGTTGTTGGTGAGGAAGTGCTATTGGTGCAGGAGTCTGAGTCGGTTCCTGTTGCAGCTACTTCTGAGGAGAAGTTAGAAGTCAACAATGAGGCATTGCTCAGGGGCGGGATGAATAGGAGTGGGGTGGGCATCTTATCTGCCTGGAAAATGAAACGGGCAAGATGCCCGTTCCACCAAGATGGCCATTCCACAGCCAGATGCCTGTTCCAGCAAGATGGCCATTCCACAGCCAGATGCCCACCCCACCAAGATGGCCATTCCACAGCCAGATGCCCACCCCACCAAGATGTCCATTCCACAGCCAGATGCCCACCCCACCAAGATGGCCATTCCACAGCAGGATGGCCATTCCACCAAGATGGCCATTCCACGGCCAGATGCCCACCCCACAAAACTATCAAAATCATCCCGCATTTATACAATGCCATAGCGGGTTTATCTTTTTTGATCACAATTTGCTCAAATTTCCATCCGGTAAAGCTTACAGGTCGGCCTTGCTTAATAATGGAATGATTTTAAGAGTGAGGTAGAATAGGCATCTTGCCTGTTCGGCGGGTCCCATCTGTGGAATAGGCATCTTGCCTGTTCGGCGGGTCCCATCTGTAGAATAGGCATCTGGCCGTGGAATGGGCATCTGGCGGTGGAATGGGCATCAAGCCAGTTTCATGCTTATTTTCGGGCGGGCAGGATGCCCACTCTACTCCTATTCATTCAAAGACTGACGCAACACCGATTTTAAAGGTATTGGAAAGGATAGTGTTTATGGTGGTAATAAAAAAAACTTGTTAAGTGTTAATGGTTTGTCAATTAACACTTAACAATTAGGTGCGACCCGTGGCGAATTTAATTATTAATGAGTTAAGCGCACCCTGATTGACTGACAAAAGTTATTCCGGAACATATTGGTACGTTAGTACTTTGAACTCTAGCCTATAAATTCGTTTCTCGTGTTGTTTGCGCGATGCCATAACAGGGTCAGGATCACGGTTGGAGGTGAAACTGACGTGACGAATCAGTCGCCATCCGTTTAACAGAGCAGTTTTGACCCAATCCCAGCCGATGCGGAAATAGCTGTTGCCACGAAACCAATGGGTGTCAACCCACCGTCGTTTCCCCGTTTCCACAACCAATGTGCCTTGTGCCGTAACATAGAGTGTAGCCAATGCCAAGATGAACCANATCGCTTTTCTTTTTTAGGGAATGCGATCGCTTTTCTTTTTTAGGGAATGCGATCGCTTTTCTTTTTTAGGGAATGCGATCGCTTTTCTTTTTTAGGGAATGCGATCGCTTTTCTTTTTTAGGGAATGCGATCGCTTTTCTTTTTTAGGGAATGCGATCGCTTTTCTTTTTTAGGGAATGCGATCGCTTTTCTTATTTAGGGAATGCGATGCTCTGAGCCGCTACGCGAACGCTTTTCTTATTTATGGAATGAGGGTGCGATTGGCCGTAGGCCACGCTACGCGAACGCTAATTATCAAAAATTCAGATATTACCCTCTTAGATCGTCTTTAGATTGAAAGGTGGAAAACAAAAACCCACCTGATCAAATCCAAAGTTACAGTGAAAAAAGGATGAAAATTATGAAGCGTAAAATCAAAGTGTTTACAGCTTTCCTTCTGGCTGTAGTGCTTGCTTTCGGTTCTCAAGTCGCATCTGCTTTTGCAGATACCCCTAACCCTAACCGTTTTCAAATAACGCAAGGTCAACAACAGACAGTAATCCTTGATCCAACGAAAACAAGCTTTCATGCTGAATATTCCAATGAGTCAGACCAGACTCAGGGGATAGTTAAAGTAGAGGCAAACTTTTGTGACCAAATAACAATAATTGACCCAAACGCTTTCTTCCAAGGGGAAACTTACGATTGTGGCCAGACAGCCGAGGCAATTTTTAAGAATATCGCTTCCCCAACCATTTCGGTCTTGGTGAGTCAGTAACTCTAGCCCCAATTCAAAAGCCCATTGAACTTAAACTATGCAGCAGTAAGAGTCAGTAGCAAGCATTAAAATCGATAGCTAGTTGCTAGATTATCAAAACTGTGTAGTAGGTAATAGTCAAAGTAAGGGAGGTTATTATAACCTCCCTCTCTATGTAAAAAAAATGGCGTTGCTGTTCCCAGGAATGGTAGTGCGAACGCCGATCTTCTCGGGTGCGTTAACAAATGGGATGCTGGTGGCGAAATATTGCTTAACAAAAAAATGAGTAAAAGCATTGACGATATGGTAAGAGTTGGGAGCTAAAAGGAGAAAGAGAAATGCTTGATGTCAAGCCCATCGGTGCCAGTGTTCCTGAAGCTTACTCGTCGGGTAGCCCTAGCAGCATTTCCCCAAGGGAATCTCTAGATCTGGCTCAGGGATGAACTCCCAGAGATTTATCACGATCAATACTTTGCGGACTTGTTAAGCAGCATGGTTCGTCATTGATTAGTGCAGGACAATTAGCCCTGGTGAGGGTTATGCAATTTCTGGAAAACTTACCAGACCGTCAGGCGGCAGATGCAGTCATTTGTCGGTAGAACAGGAAATATGCCTTGGGTTTGGAGGAACGAAGATAGTGGCGCGTGACCATACAGGCAAGCGTGAATTTCGCAATCGTTTGGTAGAGGGAGGAGCAGGAGACAGACTATTAAATCAGTTACTCAGCCAACTCAAAGCAGGGGGATGGATTAAGGAATTAGTTAAACAACGCAGTGACTCAACCCAAGTGCTCGCAACCCTGCGAGAATTGAACCGTCTTGAAGCGGTCGGGGAAATGCAAGAGAGATCAAACCCGCACTTGGCTAGAACGTCTTGATAATCGTCGAGATACGCCCATTAAAACCCATCGAGTTTACCAAATCCATATGCCCTTGATGGTTCCGTACTTTAGTTGTGTACTCGCTCCCTCAAAGCTCCCCGGACTTTGACCTTACAACCTATAGCTCAGCCAACTTGCTTTACTACAAGCCCAGCAGCAAGCCTCACCACAATGGTGGGAACTGAGGGGGTGACAACAAGGCATTAAACTAGACAGGGTATGGGGTGACCGGGTGTGGGGTGTGGGGAAAATAGAAGCGATGCAGCTTCGGAACAGGGGGTTTCCCCGGAGACGAAACCTGATTACGTTGAGCCAAAATGGTTGGTAGGCTATGCAGATGCATGATTAAAACTTATTGATTAAGGCGAGCCTGTCTTACGGTAACTTCAAACCACTCGCGCAAAGCATGGCTGACAGCGATGCAGCGCGGTCTTGGGGAGGCAGTGCCGCCAAAGGGGGTTCCCCCCATGAGCAACTGCCGTGGTTTCCCCCACTCGCGCAAAGCATGGCTGACAGCGATGCAGCGCGGTCTTGGGGGTTTCCCCCACTCGCTATTGCATCAAGACAGCGAATTTGGAGTGAGCCATTGGATAACAATCGCTCCGAAACCTGATTTAACCGTCCCGTCGCCACTCCGCCAGCTCCTGATTTTTCCCCTCCTGGGAGGGGTTAGGGGTGGGTTCCCTACACCCATCACCCCACACCCGGTCACCCCGTAAAGCTTTTAAGGCTGTTTGTCACCCCGTCAG
>NZ_MKZS01000001.1:5877718-5892498 GCF_001942495.1 Moorena bouillonii PNG | reverse complement strand
GCGGCTAATCCCCCAAACCTTATTTAGGTATGATTTCTAGCCAACGAATCGCACGAATTTCCTTGTACCATGGCCTATCTTTCTTCAGTCCAGGTAGAGATTTCTTTTGAGAGAAATAATCAGGATTATTTCTAAGTTCGGGAAGATGACAAACAAGAGGACAATAATTTGTAGCAGACCGATTTTGCTCATACCAGCTAAATCGGTCTGCCAAAAGGTAATTGTACTGACAGCGCAGCCGATCTAGCCATTTCTCTATCTTGGAGATCTGCGATTTATTTAACCTGAGTCGGTATTGATCTGCTAGTCTCATCTTGTTTTCTCCTGGTAATCGACCTATTATTAGTCTAGTATATACAATTACATATGTTAATTCATAAATGAAAGATAAAACATTAATGATCAGGTTAACTAGCTTCGATAAAAAGCAACTCAAACAAGAGGCTGAACGTAGAGGAATGACCCCGTCTGAACTGCTCAGAAGTTTAATAGCTCGTTTTCCTCTTCCCAAGGATTCCTAGTTGACAATTCCGTTTCACTTCATTGTCGAGCTATCATCCTAGAGACGCGCGCCTTAGAATAGTGGAGCCTTAATCAATGAATTTTAACTCTTTTATACATAGCCTGCCAACCATAAAGGCTCCACTATTCTTACGGTAACTTCAAGACGCTCACCCTATCGGGTAGAGCGCGGGGCTTCTCGCGGATCAGCTAAACCCTAAATCTGTGCCTTTACCTGCATGAACTAGAGCCAACTTTTCATAGTGCCGTGCATGTTCAATCAGTTCAGCAGCTTGAGCCTCTGAAACATCCCGTAATTTTTTGGCAGGGACACCGACTACCAGGGAAAGGGGAGGAACGTCTTTACTAACCACAGCTCCAGCGCCCACGATACTACCATGACCGACACGAACCCCATCGAGTACCACTGCTCCAATACCAATCAAGCTACCCTGTTCAATATATGCTGAATGAATGACAGCGCGATGACCAACAGTGACATGGTCTTCTAAAACTGTTGGCTTGCCAGGATCCCCGTGCAAAATTGCGCCATCTTGAATATTAGTGCGATCGCCAATCTCGATGCGCTCCACATCACCTCTGACTACAGCACCATACCAAATGCTAACTCCTGCAGCTACGGACACCTGACCCATAACTACAGCATTAGGGGCGACAAAGGCAGCAAGAGACAGATCTGGGGGAGGCCAAAAAGATGTCAGTATTGGGGTTTGAGGTAGAGGATGATCCACAATTAATCACAATAGGGAGATAATGGTAATTAATACCTTAGGTTTTAGATAGGTTTTACAGTGGGGTCACTGAGACCAACACCACTAAATACCCAGTTATAATGATGGAGCCATTAGGTAATAGCATATACCTCTAAGGCACTCTCTAGCATTTAATGATTGATTCTAGCTTGCAGTACCCGATATTCGGTTCAGAAATAAAATGTCCTCACTGCCGTCAGATAATTCCGGCATTGACGTTGACTGACACTTACTTGTGTCCACGTCATGGTGCGTTTGAAGCCAACCCAAAAACTGGGGAACTGATTCATTTACAATCTGGGCGTCACTGGCGTCTATGGCAAGATAAATGGTACCGACAGCACACTCATCCTGATGGAATTCGCTTTGAGATTCACGAAGCCCTAGACAAGCTATACACTGAAGGATATCGGGCAACACGGGTAATTATTGCCAGTCGTTATCGGGATTTAGTGAGTGCCTACCTAGAGCGCAGTACCCCCTGGCGAGGGAACTCAGAGTCAGGCAAACCCAGGTTGTATGGCTTGCCGGTAGAATTTAGCCCAGAACCTGAGGAAGAACCTTGTTGGGCAGTGATCAATTTTGATTTGGAAAAAGAACCTGGGGTACCTGTGCGCTACCCTTATTTCCGATTGTTTTAGTTATTGGTGATTGGTGAGCACGTGATTAGTGATTGGTGAGCACGTGATTTTAGTACATCTGTTGTTGGTTACAAAGGAAAAAGGGTAAAGGAAAAAGGCCAAAGGACAAAACCCATGCATCATGCTTCGATTCGCACAGCCAATATTCATCGCGCGATCGCATTTTATGAGAAGTTGGGATTCACGGTATCTGAACGCTTCACTACTGGCATGACTCTAGCGTGTTGGATGAAGGGACTGGGTGGACGCTTGGAACTAATCCAAATTCCTGAACCATTACCAGCACCGGATGCCTTTGGGGATGAGCATTATGTGGGGTATTACCACGTGTCTTTTGACCTAACGGATAGGGCTACTGACTTGCCCAGTTGGTTAGAGTCCTTGAAAGAAAGTTTTAAAGAGGCTTCTGAGCAGAACCCAGAGCAGTTTCAGCCCTTGAAGGTTCTGTTGGAACCTACCCAACAGATGATCGGTAATCATGTTTATGAGGTAGCCTTTATCGCTGATACTGATGGTTTACCGTTGGAGTTTTTGTATCTGCTAAAAACCTAGACATAGCTAGACATCGGTTTTAGGGAGTCGGGAGTCGGGAGTCGGGAGTCGGGAGTCGGGAGTCGGGAGTCGGGAGTCGGGAGTCGGGAGTCGGGAGTCGGGAGTCGGAATGCCCTGAAAAAAAAATTACTAGTCTGTCTAGCTGTTTTTCACCTAATGAGGTACACATAATTTTGCCCTGTTCTCTCTTCCCCTCCTGGGAGGGGTTAGGGGTGGGTTACTCTTCCCTGTTCCCTGTTCCCTGTTCCCTGTCCCCTGTTCCCTGTTCCCTAAAACCAGAAACTCTGTATCTCACCAAATTGAAAACCGCTATATTGGTCACTTTTACCTTTTAGCTTTTACCTTGTGCCTTCTTTGCCGTCGTTCTGCTATATACTGGCGGCGACTTTGTATAGACACAACTTTCGCCTCACTACTCTCTCGTGCCACCCGAATCAACAACCCAGCGGAACACAAACTGGAAATCATCGAACTTCCCCCATAACTAAAGAATGGGAAGGGTAAACCAGTAGTGGGAAGAGCCCCAGAAGCAACACCAATATTCAACAGAGACTGTCCGACAATAAACAGCATTGCTCCAATCGCGATTAACTGATAGACTCGGTTTCTGGCCTTAATAGCTACAATCACCGCTAGGGTCATGTATGTCATCAACAATAACATTAGGGCTATACTACCAGCAAAGCCAAATTCCTCAGCAAAGACAGAAAAGATAAAATCAGTGTGTTGAATGGGTAAATAGAATAACTTTTGTTGGGATAACCCAAAGCCAGAGCCCCAAGTGCCACCCGAGCCAATAGCCAGAAGACTTTGAACCAATTGGTATCCATCTCGCATCGGATCAGCCCAAGGATTTAGGAATGACATCACCCGACGCCGTTGGTAATCCTTGATGCTGATACTGAGTACTGCCAGCAGGACACCACCAAATGCTGTACCTCCCAAGTAATAAAACGGTAACCCTGCCGCTAGAGCAACTAGCCACAAGGTCATCCCACAAAGTGCTGTTGTACTCAGATTAGGCTGTAACAAAATTCCGAGCAACACCACCATAAAAATCCCCAGCCACGTCAAACGGGTCCGCCACTGAAGCCGGTCCCACTGCCCAAATACCCGAGCCGCTTGTAACACTAGAAACGGCTTCATCAACTCCGACGGTTGTAGGGGAACCGAACCCACAGATACCCAGCGAGTTGCCCCATTAACCGTTGTTCCCACACCAGGAATTAACGTCAATAAGAGCAGCACCAAGAGCACCAAGACCAACCAATGGCTGATTTTTAGCAAATAACGCAACGGTGATCGCACCAATAGGTTAAATCCCACTAAACCCAAGACTACCCAGATCAGCTGTCGCTTGACGTAGTATGTCCCATCCCCTAACTCGACATCTGCGATCGCATAAGAAGCTGAGAACAGAATTACTATTCCGATCAACAGCCATAGAAACGTTAACCACTTCAGTAACCGAGCAGTAACTGCCCAGTCTGTAGTAGAGGGGTTAAATAATAGAATCAGGTTACGTAGAGCCACGTTTCATCAGGTTGGTTAAAGGTTATGTGGTTGAACGCGATCGCGTGGCCATTCGCGTAGCGTGGCCAATAGGCCAAGGCCAAGGTTATGTGGTTGAAGGTTATGTGGTTGAAGGTTATGTGGTTGAAGGTTATGTGGTTGAAGGTTATGTGGTTGAACGCGATCACGTGGCCATTCGCGTAGCGTGGCCAATAGGCCAAGGCCAAGGTTATTTGGTTATGTGGTTGTTCGCCCAAGGGGATTCGGTGTCGGTTAGGTTGAAGGGGGAGAAACAAGCATATAAGAGTAACGTGTTTTCTATCCTCCCTGCCTTCTCTGTCCCTTATCTTCCATGTCTCTATCTTCGATGTCTTGCTTATAGCGTTTCTCATAGTAATGAGATACACAATAGTTTTCTACTGTTGCCTTTTGTATGCAAGCCTCTTGCCTCTTGCCTATTCCCTAACCTCCCAAATGTACCTCACCGAATTTAGAAATGCTATATCTTCCCTCTCTTGCCTATGTTTCCATCCCCCCATTTTGAACCAAAAATCACAAAGGGGTCTTAGTAGACCCCCTGAAATTTTTTTTTTGATAAACAGCTATTATCGAAAAATCCTTACAAACCGGTGTTTGTACCTTGCTTACCAGTTGCCAGCTTAACTTTAATAATTTTGCCACCCATTTTCTGGATGCGCTGCTGCTCACGGAACCAGTTCTCGTAGGAAACGAGCTTGGTAAAAAAAGTATTCTGTAACTCCCGTTGTGTCCTAATTCGGCTTGGGCTTGGCACACAAGCAGTTACTTCAAACATCCGCATGAGCTTATTTCTCCTAGTAAAATTCAAGAAAATTTTAATTCTGGTTTGATTCCAAGATGGCTAAAAAACTCCCTAGCGCCTATAGCGAGGGAATAAATTGGTTAATCAAATATCTCAACTATTCCAAAGTCTGGGAGTTAATTGTCAATACTAGACTGTCAAAACTCCTCTGCTTGACTTACGTGAGCCAGATTCGCCTTTAACAAGCTAGCACTCACAATCAACTTCCCAGACCTTAATTACACAGACAACTACAGGCTGGCGAATTCCATCAACGCTAGCTAAGTTAACTTAAGCCAGAGCAGATGTAGTCAAAGTATACACCCATTTCCTTACCAGCATCAGGACCAACTAAGCTAGCGGTAACTTCCTTCATGCCTTGGATGGAATTGGTGGTATTGCCAATGGGAACACCAAGGGAGTTGTAGGTTTCCTTCAAGCCATTGAGTACGCGCTCATCAAGGATAGATGGGTCACCGGCCAACATCGCATAGGTAGCATAACGCAAGAAGTAATCCATGTCACGGATACAAGCTGCGTAGCGGCGAGTGGTGTACATATTGCCACCAGGACGAGTGCTGTCGGAATACAACAGGGTCTTAGCAACTGCTTCCTTAACGATGGTAGCAGCATTAGCACTAATGGCAGTTGCTGCACGTACCCGCAGCTCACCAGTTTGGAAATAGCCTTTGAGCTTTTCCATAGCGGAGTCGTCTAGATATTTACCTTGGACGTCCGCAGAGTTGATAACAGCAGTAATTGCGTCTTGCATGATTCTATTTCCTTATTTAACTCAAGTTGTGATTATCGGTTCTACAGACAGACTATGCCATCATCAGAACACTAGGCAAAGGGGTATTTATTGCCCTACAACAATCCACCAATCACATAGTCGAAGTAAGAGCCAGCTTCAGCAGCATCGTCCCCAGACATCATGCCAGTAGCGATACCCTTCATGCAACGGACGCTTTCAGCAACAGCATCAATGGAGGTACCTAAAGACTTGTACATTTCCTTAGCACCTACTAGACCAATTTCCTCAATTGGTGTGGTATCACCAGCAACAATACCGTAGGTAATCAAGCGTAGGTAGTAATCCATGTCCCGCAGGCAAGTAGCGGTCATTTCTGGACCGTAGGCGTTACCACCAGGAGAGACAACATCTGGACGCTTTTGGAATAGTTGGTCTCCAGCTTGCTTAACAATTGTCTCACGGGAGCCTGTTAAGGTTTGAGCGATACGTAAGCGCTGCTCACCAGAAGTAACAAAGCTTTTGATACCGTCTAATTCACTAGGGCTCAGATAGCGAGCCTCAGCATCTGCATTCACGATGGATTTCGTGACAATACTCATAGATGGATTCCTCCAGAAAAAAATATCACCAGGTTTGTTTAAACCGGCATTTCCAAGAATGAACGCTCTCTAACTAACCTTGCGGTGTAATTAGAGCTTCTGTCGCATTGCAGTTACCCGCAATGTGCCGGGTAAATCGCCGTTCTCGATACGCCGTCGGAACTTCAGCCGACGCACGTCCCAGCAAAACTTGCTTTGGCTAACCCTGCCTAAATTAAAGGCCTAAATCAAAGCCTAAATCAAAGCAGGTTAATCATAAACCTAGCTTCCGGGAATATTTTGCTACAGATTGTTGACATTTTTCCCAGCTTCGCAACACATCGTAACATTTTTCCTAATAAAGTACGAAGTTATGAAGGGTGAGTTACAGGTTAGTGGCCTTAGTTAAGGGAGTAGGGAGTAGGGAGTAGGGAGTAGGGAGTAGGGATTGCGAAAATTGACTGTACCTCAGTGATGGCAAAGTAATTTTAGTTTGGGGTTGCTATTCCGGCTTGATCAGGTTTGGGGGTTGAAAGTTGAACCTTTAAGGCTAGTCCAACCTACCGACAGCCTTTAAACCTCCAAACCTCCAAACCTTTAATTTTCAACCTTCAACCTTCAACCTTCAACCTTCAACCTTTAATTTTCAACCTTCAACCTTCAACCTTCAACCTTCAACCTTCAACCTTTAACCTTTAACCTCCAACTTCCAACCTTCATAATTCAGACTTTTTGCTAACTAAGCCGCTGATAGGGGACTACGTCTTCACCAAAGAAGCGGGCATATTCTGAACTATCAACCATAGCGGTTACTGCAGCTTCTAGACCCGGTCCCGCCAACAGCTGCTGGTAGGTTTGAACCTCACCGTGAGTGTTAGGGGTACGTCCGAGTAAGTGCCGGAACAATAACTCGACTACTTTGGCAGGGGGATAAGGCTGGTAAAACCGCTGACTATAGGTGTTACTAGTCGCCAAGGCTTTAACAAACTGCCGCACGGAAATTTGTCCATTGCGCAGTTGACTGTCTAGATGCTGTTGTCGGTATCCGGCTGGGACTGGTTCACCAAATAAATCCAAAACCTGGTCATAAATGGCATCAATCACCACTGCGGTTTCGACCTGAGAAATGTTTGGGGTGATGCGGAAAATCCGTGTCGGCTTAGCAGATTTAGGATTCAAGGTTGAGTGGTTCCGATTAGAGGAACGACCTACCTTGGCCAGCTCGGAAGGGTTGGTAGCCACCTCCCACTTTTGGGCAGCCATATCTGCGATCGCTTTTCCGGTCAGAGGTAGCTTAGACGAATCCATGCGAGGCTCGACTGGATCAAAGCTTGGTACCACCACATCAGTATTCTGCTTGGTCTGCTGATTATACAGCTTCTCGGTGTTCGGGAAATTAGCCGCTGGTAAGGTGGGGAAGCGGCGGTACGGTACGGTATCTTCTCCAAATGCCTGAGCATATTCCATGCCATTGACCATTGCGCCAATAAAGCTCCGAATGCCTTCAGAGGCTAGAATTGCATTGTAGGTCTGGATTTCCTTCTGATTTAAGGGGGCACGTCCTAGGAAGTGCTTGGTACCCAGCTCAATCACCTTGGTGTTGGGGTAGGGGGTGTAGAACTCTTTGATGTAGAGATCAGAACAACCTAAGCCTTCAATAAACTCCTTGAGATTAATTTCCCCATTGCTCAGTCGGCTTTCCAGGGAGGTGAATGCTGCTTTGATCAGATAGGGTTCAAGATCCCGCTCAAATATTTGCCGATAAGCTGCTCCAATCAGGACTTTCAAGGCTGGCTTATCATTAAGGTCAATCAGCTTAAAGATCTTGGTTTGTTCACGCTGTACACTGACCCCCTGATTAATCCGGAATTCAACTTCCGGTTCGGTGAGCATGTCTTTGCCCATACCCAGCTCAACAAAGCGAGGTACTTTCTCCTCACCCATGATTGCCATTGCTGATGTCACGCTACCAGACACTCCGGTGCGCATTTTTAAACCAGCTGCCGTCACATAGCGCTCATAGGGAACCGTATCTTCCCCAAATGCCTCAGAGTACTCTTTGGTGTTGACAATTGCCTCTACTACACCGTAGAAACCTTTTTTATAGGCAACATCATAGTAACTGTTCATCTCGGAGCGCCCATAGCTAGGACGACCGAGCAAACGTCGGTGGATATATTCTATTGCCTTGACCACATACAATGGTGTCCAGTAACGTTTGCGGAAACCATCAGACTTAGCCAGCATTAGGATAAACTCGCGGACGGTAATTTCACCGTTTTCCAGCCGAGCTTCCCCTGAAGTCAGCCGTTCCCCTTCATAGGGCATAAAGCCAAAGACTTGAAGGTAACAGGCACGAATTACCCTTTGAGTAGAGCTTTCGGCAAATTTGATACTCTTGTCTTGTGTACTAGGGATCTGATCAAGGCGGATCACCTTAGAGCCAAGGGAACCGGGGGACATACCCCTTGCCCCTGGATTACTATTTTGGTTGTTGATCCCTGGTCCTTGGTGGATCAGCAGGCGTTTAGTATCTTTGCCAAAGAGAGCGGGGGTGGTAGTAGGATTCCGGGTTTCTTTCGGGAAAATTGCCCCAAACTGAATTTCCAAGGAGTCATTACCAGAACCATAGACATGTTGGTCAGGCAGGGGTTGCTCGTACTTGGCAAAGGTATTGAGGAACTGGGCATCCTTACGGAAGGGAGCACTATAGCGCAATAAATCTTGCTGCATCCCCCAGTTGCGGCATTCTTGAGCCTCTTGACCATAACCCCTCAGATAGGGAACCGTTTCTTCGGCAAAGTAATCCGAGTATTCCTCAGAATCCACCAGGGCATCTACTAGAGCGGGTAAACCACCATCGGAAACAATGGAGAAGTAGCTTTGCACTTCTTCCCTTGAAGATGGACCCCTACCTAGGAAATGACGGAAAGCTAGTTCTAAGGCCCGACTATTGATAAAAGGTTCAAAGAATTGCTTCCGGTATAGTTCAGATTTGCCCAAACGGCGAACAAACTCCTTCATGGAAATGTTCCCGTTTTTAACTAGAGATTCCAGATAAGAAATCGACAAACCGTAGGCGCGGGTAATGTCACGCTCAAAGATTTGCCGGTAGGCAGCTTTAACTACCTCAGTTTTTTCTGAGGATGACAGACCGGGCTTCATCACAAACTTAGGACGCCGCTCAGCTGCATTAAAGTAACTTTGGGGCAATTGCAGCCCTTGTTGGTCTATCGAAGGCCGTTGCCGCAGTTTATCGGAGGGTGTAGCAGCTTTAAATTCGTTCAGGGTAATGTCAAAGTACTGAGCAACAATCTCCTGTGCCGACTTATCACCTTTGAAATAATCTAGTGAAGCCGCCCGCATTCCCTGGATTGCCACGATGGTGGCATCAGCTGAACAAGCATTTTCAATGACTTCCCGCAAACCTCGAACATTAACCACTAGGATGTTGGGATCACCAGCAACAATGGCGTAAGTGATATAGCGCAACATCCAAGATAGGTCCCGCAAGGACTTTTGCATATTCCTCGGGCCATAGCGGTTGATGTCGATGGGACGGAAACCTGCTGGGGTTGGTCCAGTTGGAGAACTAAACAGAGCCCGGAAGCCCGAAAATAATCCACCTCCACTCTCGACAAAGGTACTAGTTCCCAAGGTTTTGGTGTCGGGAACCCCTGCAGCCCCAGCCCCTACTAGGGCAGGTTCTTCCTTAGGCTTTTCCAGGAAAGCCATTGGGGAACCACCCACGAAAATCCGGTTAGCCGCCTTGGATACGATTAGGTCTGAGTTTTTGGTGATCAGATCAGCAATTGCTAAACGCTGTTCTCCAGAACGGAAGTAATCCAGTAGCTCGTTGATCTCTCCATTTCCTAAGAATCGGTCTTGCTGCTCTGCTTGGATAATGGTTGCAGATGGGACAGTTTGATAGAGTTGCACAGGGGCAACTGAGCTTCCACCACTTGCCTTGACACTCATTGGTTTGTTAAAGCTCCTAAATTTTTATGCTGTCATTGCGGACTTATGCCGCAGTTAATAAACACGTTTTAGACACCCATTTGGTAGGTAGGCATTTGGTGTTAGTCCTATCCAATCTCACCTTGGAGCAAAGGATAAGGATAATCTACTAAGGGAGTAGGTTCCATAGAATTTCCCACAGAATTTGCCAAAATGGATGTCATTGCTAAACTCAACTAGCTTTTAGATTAAAACTTTTCTGATCTCTACGGTTTATTTATTAAGAATTGTATAGAATTTAGGGGATCCAGTTCAGGATTGATGGCCATTGATCCCAGTAAACCTTTGAGATTATACTTTATTTTCGTAAAAAATTTTCCCAAATAATTAAGTTTTGTAAAGTTTTGTGATGAAGACCTCTCAAGAAACCGCTGCTGCCGTTGAGCGCCTCTACGATACCTACCCTTTTCCCCCAGAACCCTTACTCGATGAGCCACCTCCTGGATACAACTGGCGCTGGAATTGGCGAGCTGCTTATAGTTTTTGTACTGGGCAAACACCCCAAAGAGAGGAGATTCGGATTCTAGATGCTGGTTGTGGGACGGGGGTAGGCACAGAGTATCTGGTTCACCTCAATCCCCAAGCCTCTGTAGTGGGGATTGATCTTAGTGCTGGAGCCTTGAAGATAGCCCAGGAACGCTGTCGCCGCTCTGGTGCTGATCGGGTCGAGTTTCATCACTTGAGCTTATACGATGTTGACCAAATCGAGGGTCAGTTCGATCTAATTAACTGTGTGGGAGTGTTACATCACTTGCCAGACCCGATTCGTGGAATTCAATCGATAGCTAAGAAACTAGCACCGGGGGGCTTATTTCATATTTTTGTCTATGCTGAATTAGGACGCTGGGAAATCCAGTTGATGCAGCAAGCGATCGCACTTTTGCAGGGTCAAAACCAGGGAGACTACCAGGATGGGGTGAAGGTCGGTCGTCAATTATTTGAAGCTTTACCAGAAAACAACATAATTGTCAAGCGAGACCGGGAACGCTGGTCTTTAGAAAACCATCAGGATGAATGCTTCGCCGATATGTACGTTCATCCCCAAGAGATTGACTATAAAATTGAAACCCTATTTGAACTAATCGATGCTGCTGGCTTAGAGTTTCTTGGGTTTTCTAATCCCCGCTACTGGCAGAAAGAGCGCTTATTTGGCAAAAATCCAGAGTTAATGGCACGCTCAGAAGGTCTGAGTGAACGGGAGCTATATCGGTTAATTGAATTATTAGATCCAGAACTGACTCATTATGAGTTTTTCCTCACTCGTCCTCCCTTAGAGCGGGTAGATTGGTCAGAAGATAACGACCTGTTAGCAGCAATTCCAGAACGGCACCCTTGTATGACAGGTTGGCCAAGTAAGTCCCTATTTGACTATGATTACCAGCTGGTTAAGCTATCAGATGAGGAATTTACGTTTCTCGAAGCCTGTGACCAAAATGGTAGCTCAGCCGAAAACTCATCCCAATCCCAAACCGTAGCAGAAATTATCAAGCATGTTAACTTCGATTTAGATGGAGTGCGATCGCTACTCCAACGCCAGTTGATTATGCTCAACATTGATAGATAATGCAAGTGGTCAGCCATCAGCCGTCAGCGGTCAGCCGTCAGCCTAAGGCTGACGCTGTGCGAACAGCTTATTTTATTCACAAGCACCAATCACTAGCTTGCTCCAAAGCTGATAACTGATAGCTGATAACTGATAACTGATAGCTGATAGCTGATAACTGATAACTGATAACTGATAGCTGATAGCTCCATCCCTATTCCCTATTCCCTATTCCCTATTCCCTGTTCCCTTTTCCCTATCAGATGACAAATGACAAATGCTTGCCCAAGGTTTCAGTAGTTGTACCAATCTACAACGGTGAAGCAGATTTACCAGAGTTAGTCCGTTGTTTACAGGCACAGACCTATCCCACTGACCAAGTAGAGTATCTGTTAGTGGATAATAATAGCCGCGATCGCACTGCCTCACTCATCCAAACTGCTGTTACTGAGGGAGCATCTGAGGGCATAACGTTTCACTACATCCTAGAAGACCAGATTCAAAGCTCCTATGCCGCCCGTAACCAAGGAATTCGAGCAGCTAAGGGGGAAATAATTGCTTTTACTGATGCAGACTGTCGTCCCAAACCCCATTGGTTAGCAGACCTGGTCTCACCCTTTGCTAACCTTAGTATTGGTATTGTTGCCGGTCAAATCATCGGGTTGCCCGGTAAAACCTGGCTAGAAAAACACGCTGAGTACCATAATGTTCTATCTCAGGAACATACCTTAAACCATTCCTATTGTCCCTACGGTCAAACCGCTAACCTAGCAATCCGACGGCAAGCATTAGAGGAAGTGGGATTGTTCCGTCCTTACCTGACCACTGGTGGTGATGCTGATATCTGCTGGCGTATTCAAAAGCAAAGCAAGTGGCAATTACACCTTGCCCCAACTGCCATAGTTGAGCACCGACACCGTTCCACCTTTCGGGAGTATCACAGTCAATGGCATCGCTATGGTCGCTCTAACCGTTACTTACATCAGCTCCATGGTGTGCCCTTGATGCGGGATATTCCACCAAGGGAATATCTGTATCGGATCAGTCGTTGGTTGCTGAAAGAACTACCGCGCAATAGTATTAAGGCGATCGCAGGCAAAACCGATCCGATTGAGTTAATCAGCACACCGATTGGTCTATTTGGAACTTGGGCAAGGGCAAAGGGACAACAGGAAGCCCGGCTGCCAGACAAAGCCGATCAGATAGAGTGGTTTTCCCATGGAAGCTGATAGCTGCATCCCGATTCTCGATTCCCGATTCCCGATTCCCGATTCCCGATTCCCGATTCCCGATTAATCACAAATCACTAATAACCAGTAAATTGCACTACATTGCGCTACACTAAGGCTAGTAGGGGTTAAGGAATTATCATGTCAGCAAAACTCTTATTGGTAGACGACGAACCAGGAGTAAGGGAAGCAGTGAAAGAGTATTTGGCAGAATTTGGTTTTACCGTAGATGTTGCCAGCAATGCTAATGATGCTTGGCAGATGTTACAGCAGAGCACACCCGAACTAGTAATTTCTGACATCATGATGCCTAAAGTGGATGGGTATCAATTCCTACAGCAGCTTCGAGATGACCCCCGTTTTAAAGCACTGCCAGTGGTGTTTCTGACCGCCCGTGGCATGACCTCAGATCGAATACAGGGTTATCAGGCCGGTTGTGATGCCTACCTACCGAAGCCCTTTGATCCAGATGAATTAGTCGCTATTGTTCAAAACCTCTTGGAGCGTCGCGCTGCTAACTCGGAAGATAGTGTAGGGAGTACAGAGCTTGAAAAGATAGCCAAGCAAGTGGCTGAAATTCGCGCAATGTTAGACCAGAAGCATGGGATTGTGCAAACTCCTCCACCCTTGCGTATTGATTTTACAGCTAGAGAGCAGAGTGTCTTAGATTTGGTTGCCCAAGGGCTAATGAATAAAGAAATTGCCCGACGTTTAGAGACTAGCGTTCGTAATGTTGAGAAGTACGTTAGTCGTTTGTTTAGCAAAACCGGAACTAATAGCCGTACCGAGTTAGTTCGCTATGCTCTAGAACATGGTTTAACGAAATAGAGGATAAAGCATTCAGACCGATTTACTAGCCTATCCCTAATAATAGATAGGCTTAATTACTGCAGTTCTGGTAGCTATTCAATCTCAGATTCCACCGATACATATTCTGGTTAACTTGTCAATACATAAGTTCTAGACTTGAGTCTCCCCGTCGCTTGAGTGCAGGGAGACTCAAGCAGTTGTAGTTTATTATTGCTTTCCCTACTTTCGCTTTAACATCACCACGGCTTAAGGCTTGAAATATTGCTTGTCTTGATACAGTTGCTAATGGGAAAACTCCCTTTGGCTACGCTGGATCAATTTTGCCACTTAAACAAGCATCATTCGAGTTAATATAACCTTCTCTTCAATCATGTTCCCTTCGGCTAAAGAGCAAGCTAGCTCACACTTTAGCCAATATTAACTTAAGTAAAGTTACGTTAAGATACTTTGCATTTTCTTATCAAGCTTGGCAAAAGTTTGTTATCGTTCATTATCCGCATACATAACTTTAAGAAAGGACAACAGACATGAAGACTTCTCAAACTCCCAACCATTTGGGTCAATCAGTGGCTTTAGGTCTTGTTTTAGTAGTCGCCAGTGTTGGTATTTTCATCCTGATGATGGTTCAAAGTGGTGCTTTGCAGTCTTAATAATCTTTATGAATCAGTCTTGCCATCTCTGGTTCAACTTTTCGTGAAACTCAAGAAGCCCACCTATAGCGCTTTGACATCTCCCCTTTTAAAAGAGAGGGGATTCTACAATGTTGCTACGTGGCGGGTTGAAACCCCGCCCCTTCGCTTCTTGTGCGATATGATCTACTCAATGAAGTGAACAGATCGTACCGGTGTGGGAGTGTCAAAGCTCCCCTACCTGTCTTGGTCAGGTCTAACCCTAACTGTACAGCTACTTTTCGAGCTATATTTGCGGCACCGTTACAGTCCGCATTAACTAGCCATCCATCATAAGATTTATATAATCCACGTCTGACCCGTTTTCCATTAAACTAAGCCGAGGAGTCGCCTCCACCGACTCGTCTTCAAAACCGTACGT
>NZ_MKZS01000001.1:5862442-5877618 GCF_001942495.1 Moorena bouillonii PNG | reverse complement strand
CTGCTCCCTGCTCCCTGCTCCCTGCTCCCTGCTCCCTGCTCCCTGTTCCCTGTTCCCTGTTCCCTGTTCCCTAAAAACCCGGGACTGTGTACCTAACCGAATTGAGAACTGCCATAAATGAAGCGCCTAATTCAGTTTATATTAATGACCTTGTTGGGGCTAATCTTAAGCCGTGGTTTACAGGCACTACCCTCTGCTGCCGATCAGCACTTAGCCATTAGCCATCAGCACTTAGCCATTAGCCATCAAACCTCAAGCCTCAATAACAGTGATCAGAATGCAACAGTAAGCAAGACACAACAGCAAGCAGGAAGCACAAAGCCCTACCTGCTGCTGAAAAAAGGCAAAGACTATTACGATGCTGGAGAGTATTCTAAGGCTGCAGGAAAATTGCAACAGGCGGCACAAGCTTATCAAGCCACAGGGGATATCCTCAACCAAGTCCAAGCTCTGTGTTTGTTGTCCTTAGCGAATCAGCAACTTGGGAAATTAGATCAAGCCCAAGCAGCCATTGACTCCAGTTTGTCGTTGCTAGAAACTGTATCCAGGGGAGGTGAGGGAGTATGGGCCCAAGCGTTGAACACTAAAGGGCGTTTGCAATTGCTACAGGGAAATGCTGAAGCTGCCCTGGAAACCTGGCAAAATGCTGAAGTACGGTATGCTAAAGCCAATGATAGCCTTGGTGTGCTTGGTAGCCAAATTAATCAAGCCCAAGCGATGCAGTCTTTGGGACTTTACGGTCGAGCCAACACCCTATTGACTGAGGTAAAAGAAACTCTGCTGGCACAACAGGATTGTTCTGTTAAAGCTATTGGCTTATACAATCTTGGTAATGTGCTTCGACAAGCAGGGAATTTAGAGGAATCTAAACAGACCTTAGAGACCTTAACCGAAAGTTGCACAGTCGAACAAGGAATACAATCTCAAGAATCCCAGAGTCAAGCGTTACTGAGTTTAGGTAATACTGAGGGAGCCTTAGCCAAAAGAGCAAAAGACAGGAATAACGACAAAGAATTCCAGGAGCATATCCAAGAGGCGATAACTTACTATCAACAAGCAGCAGCAACCACCACCTCACCCATTACCAAAATTCAAGCAGAATTGAATCACCTAAGTTTATTGATAGAGACAGACCAGGGCAAATCTGCTCAAGGGTTGTTGCCACAAATCCAGACATTACTGACTAAATTACCATTGAGTAGAGCATCCGTTTACGCCCAGGTAAATTTCGCTGAAAGTTTGAGCAAAATGAGAAATGGAGAATTGCGCACGCAAATTCCCAGGCAAATTCGCAATTCCCAATACATTGTTCAACTACTCAGCACTGCCATTCAGCAAGGGCAAACCCTAGAAGACAAACGAGCAGAATCCTATGGCCTAGGCATCCTCGGTCACTACTTTGAACAAACCAAGGATTGGTTAAATGCCATAACCTTTACTAACTCAGCCCTTGTGATTGCCCAAGAGATTCATGCACCGGATATTGCTTATCAGTGGCAGTGGCAAATGGGACGTTTACTTAAGGCTAAAGCCGAACAAGCCACTACCACTAGCAATGGTGATACCGACGAAGTAACGAAACTGATCGATCATGCGATCGCCCATTACACCAAAGCCTCTGATACCTTAACGAATTTACGCAGTAATTTAGTTGCTCTCAATCCTGACATCCAGTTTTCCTTCCGAGAACAAGTAGAACCGGTCTATCGAGAGTTAGTGGATTTACTATTGCGTTCTCCTCAACCAAGTAACGATAATATCAAGCAAGCCCGTGATGCTATTGAAGCACTCCAGCTTGCTGAAATCGACAACTTCTTTCGAGACGCCTGCGCCAAGCCAGAAAAGGTGAACATTGATGATGTAGACCCGAAAGCAGCGGTCATTTATCCGATTATCTTAAAAAACCGCTTATCGGTAATCCTCAAATTGCCTAAGCAAGATGACTTGCTTTACGTTTCCCATGATAGCCTATCAGAAGATGAAGTAGACCAAGCGGTCGAAAAGTTTAGGACTTTCCTAATAACACCTGACACTCCTATTAGCAAAGTCAAAAAAGAATCCCAACAAATTTATGACTGGCTAATCAAACCCTTTGAATCTCAACTAGAGAGTAACCCTTCAGGAGAGCAAAGCCCAATAAAAACCCTAGTATTTGTTCTAGATGGGTCATTACGAAATATTCCTGTAGCAGCCCTTTATGATGGCAACCAGTATTTAATAGAGCGGTATGCTGTAGCTGTGACCCCTAGCTTAGAGCTAGTGGACCCCAAACCATTGCTACGGCAACAACTCAGAGTCCTACTAGCTGGAGCTACTAACGCTCCCAGCTTTAAAAAAGAAGGTTTAGGCCAAATCGATAACGTAGCATTGGAGTTAAAAAACATTGGGGAACAGGTAAACCGTAGTCAGAAACTGGAAAATCAAGAATTTATCAAAGAAAACCTGCAAAATCAACTTACAGCAGTACCGTTCAATGTTGTTCATATTGCTACTCACGGCCAGTTCAGTTCCAACCCAGAGCAAACATTTATCCTAGACTGGGATGAACGCATCAAAGTCAAGGATTTAGATAACTTACTGCGGGTGAGTGACCCCAGTGGCACCACCCCCATTGAACTGTTGTTGTTGAGTGCTTGTCAGACTGCTACTGGGGACAAAAGAGCCGCTTTAGGACTAGCTGGAATAGCCATTAGAGCAGGAGCACGCAGTACCCTAGCCACCTTGTGGCAAGTTAATGATGGCTCTACAGCCGAATTTATGAATCAGTTCTACCAACAGTTAAATAATCCACAGTTGACTAAAGCCGAAGCCCTGGGAAATGCTCAATTAGCCTTCATAAAAAAAAATATAAAGGCTAAAAATAATCATGATAAATACCATCGTCCTTATCATTGGGCACCGTTTATTTTGGTTGGGAATTGGCTGTAAATTATAGAATGTAGAATGTAGAATGCAGAATGCAGAATGCAGAATGCAGAATGTAGAATGCAGAATGTAGAATGTAGAATGCAGAATTCTTACTTCTTACTTCTTACTTCTTACTTCTTACTTCTTACTTCTTACTTCTTACTTCTTAATTCTAAAACGAGCACCGGTATAATTTACTGAAGGTTACCCAAAAGCTTTGTTTGAGATATCGTTTCTAATTCGAAACTTTGATTAGTCAATAGCTTAATCCAAACCGTTTCAAAAGTCCTATTTTGCGGCTCTTGTAGCTGTAATTCAGCTAGCTCAGTTAGGGTATCATACCATATGTGATGCTTACTATAAGCTGTAATTCTCTCTAGAGGAATTTTGGCCTCATTTAACTCCTTTTCTAGATCTGGAGACTGCGCAACTCGGCGAACGTCTCCTGTGATATAGGCTGGCGTTGAGGGTTGATTGACTGATTCCCTAGTAGGGCACTTGATCTTTATATTCCAAGCATAGGTTTGACCAACTTCCAAGGGAGTTTCTGTTTTAGGAAGCCGAATACCCACAATGCCTGGCTGGTCTGGGAGCTTGAAAGATTTTCGGTAAAAATCGTTTTCCCCATCCTCATCCTGCAAGGAAAATTCTCCTAACGGTGCATCATCTGAGGTGTAAGGTAGATATATCCAAAAGGTGGGATAATCACTAACCGTTGAATACAAATTCTTAATATCGACTAAAGCATGTAGTGGTGGAAGCTCTGCCTTGTATAGGCAATCACCACGGGATCCAGTACCGTCGGGAGCAAGAGGAGTACCCTTGTCTGGGGGTTCGGGATTGGCTTGGATAAAGTAAGTTGGTAATTGTACTTCTTGCTCTTTACTGATGGATTGATCAGCCTCTACTCGGGAAATCAAAAAACAGCTGCTCCAGGCAACAACCATTAAATTAAAGGCAAATAGGTATTGAAGCCGAAATAATTTACTTAACATGATCACACAAACTTCAGACCAACATCGACAGATGTTTACCTGATACATCCCATTGATGAATTCAGATTAACACCCCTATATATCACCTATATATCACCACTATTTCCAGATAAAAATCCGGTCAATTGTTGTAATTAGTCATTTGTAATTAGCCATGGTAAACTAGGGTTATAAAAAAAACCCTTTTTAATTCAGTATGTCCAGGCAAAATTAGTTCCTATAGCAGTGGAAGTAAAGGTTAAGACATAGTTCTGCTCCCTGCTCCATTCACTAAGCTTGGCTCATGGCCTTAGTTCCTGCTCCATATAAAGCAAAATACTATCTCCCAAACTAGACTTCCATTGTTATATCGCCCGGATTTATTATAGCATCAACTATTATAATGCGTGCCAAAAGGGGAGTTATCAAACAGTATTTTGGCTCATTGGTTATTGGTCATTTGTACTTATCAAGAGACTTAGTGTAGATCACCAAAGACTCATGACTCTGGTCACTTTTGTAAACCAGAGTAAACAACCACACTGGCACTAGTAGTCACCAATGCTATAGTAGCGGGAATTAATGGCACCCAACCACCTGTTACGATCAGTAAAACCCAGCAACTTCCATATAAAATAACGACAGCCGTTCCAGTACCCAACAACACAGAACGAAGCAGGTGAAAGTTTCCAGCAACCATACCCCCCACCACAGCCCAGCACCAAATCCACAGGGCTTCACCAGGCTCAGACCACCACCAAATTAATGGTCGGTTATCCAGCACTGCACTGAGGATGTGACTGATCATCTGCGCCTGAATTTCTATGCCAGTCATGGTCTCCACAGACCCCTGACCACCACTGTAGGGTGTGCGCCACATATGATCCTTAAAACTCGGGGCAATGGTACCGATGATCACAATGCGATTCTTGACTAAGTCCCCATTAAAGTCATCCCTTAGAAGCTCTCCAAGGGAAACGGTCTCAGCAATGTGACCGGAAGCTCGATAATTCAGTAATAGTTGGTGACCACGGGAGTCCTCTAGATGGTGATATCCACCAGAATCCTTTTCTAGGGTCTTAAAAACTATAGTGCCAAGCTTTAAGTCTTTTTCTATGATCTCCAACTTGATTCCTTCAGCAGCCAGATAATGTGTTGCCAACTGGAAATTAAATGAATATTTGCTCTGACAAGGAGATGTTGACCCTACAGCCAACAGATGGCGACGGATAATCCGATCATCGGGGTCAAGTACAACATTATTAAACCCTTGACGAACCTTTGGGACTTCTGGAGGTGGGGAAACTCCTGGGTTACCGTATTTGCAGATAGCATACAAGTGATCACTAGTTTTCATCCGAGTCGCTAAATCCTGGTATTCCCCTCCCACAGGATTCTCCCGATAAATATCCAAACCAATGGCTCTCGGTTGATACTGCTCCAGCTTTGCCAGCAGTTTGGCCAAGGAACGATCAGATAACGACGCGGCTCCTCTTTCTTCCTTAGGTTGGGACTGCACATCCTCTTCAGTGATTGTCACTAATAACAGTCGTGGATCGAGTCCTTCATTAGGTCGCAACCGCATCAGCTGGTCAAACCCTTGCAGTTCCCAAGGCTGGAATAGGCCAAGCGATCGCACCACCATGACCAAACTAGTCACCACTATGCTAGATAGCAGCACTACTAGGCTAGATAGCAGCACTGTCTGGACACTAGGCCGTTCCCGTGAGACCGATGGTGTTTCCGATGGTATTTCCGATGGTGTTTCCGATGGTGTTTCCGATGGTATTTCCGATGGTGTTTCCGATGGTATTTCCGATGGTATTTCTGGCTCTTGGTACAAATCTTCCCAAGCTGGGGGTTCTTGTCCTCGATTCTGGTAAATTACTGGCAACCAACTCGCGCAGGGATAATCATTCTCCAACCCCTGCAATTGCTCCCGTGCTTCCCGGGCTGCCAGATATAAAGACTTACCCTCAGCAAATCCGTTCAAAAAATCCTGCAAAAAGTTTTGAGCGACCTGATCTGGCACAAAATCCCGCATTACAATTATTTGGGGAATTTGCCAATCATGGAGTTGTCGTGCCAATCCCAACCCATCACAAAAATTAAGAATTACAAGTTTTAAGCCCTGTGTCACGGCTGTTTTGAATTTATAGCGCAGCTGATTAATCTTTAAGCTATCGGTGGGATTGATATAAATTTGACCCGTTTCCCCCTCCGTCTCACTATGTCCTGCGAAAAAGATAATATCCCAAGGTTGTTGCGATAACTTGTAATTGATTTCGTGATGTTTGGGATTCACTAAAAAGACGGTTTCTGAATTCTTATGTAATTTCTCCAGCAGTTGTGGATTTTTATCAAAATTAATACCAGCTCTATGACATAAAATTGCTAAAATTTTAACCTTAGATTTAGCTGCAGGGCGTTGATCGAGTCCCTTAAACTTTCTTCCACTCAGAGCAACTTCAGCCTTGGAATAAACCTTAAAAAAATTCCACAGATGCCAAGGCAGCTTTTGTAACTGGGTATTTTCGGTGGAAATTACCACCCGAATCGCTTCTTCTGGGTCTAACTGTTCCAGTAATTTCTCATTAATGGGACGAAACTCTTGAGAATTGAGCCATGCTTGGAGTCTCTCACCTAACTTCTCCCCTGACTCCTGACATGCCTGACGCTGTTGGATAATCCAATCACTATCTGCGGGCTTTATTCTCAAAAGTAAAGCTAGGTTCCGATATTTTTTCCAATGCTCATTTGAGTCATTAATAAGTTCTGAAGCGGCAGGCAAGGAACCTGTGGTTTCGAGTATTAGTGTTTGTACTTCATTAATTGGGCGTGACCCTTCTTCACTAATTGTTAAGGTTACACGAAACCACTGTTGCTGGAAATCACCATCTAGACTCAGGACAACTAACTTTCCCATTTTTGGTCATTAGTTATTAGGTATTAAGGATGAGGTATTAAAGATTATAGCGGTTTTGATGATAACGAAGTACACAGGCTTTTTAGCCTCTTAACTCTTCGCTCGTAAGCATTCAGCCGTGGGCTTTTGGCCCACCCTGCGCGAACAGCTTTGTGGCACAGGCTTTGGCCTTGGCCAAAAGGCCACGCTACGCGAATGGCCACGCTGTGCGAACGACCCTGGGAGGTAACTCAGATTATGCGTCACACGTTTTGTTCAACCGGATGTGAGATCAGGGGATAGAATTGCTATGGCTCAAGGCAACTTGAGATGATACGGTATTCCGCGATCGCAATATAGCACTACCCATTAAGGTGTTTGACGTTGATACAAGCAGCAAAAGCTGTGGTAGTAAACTGTTGCCTTTTGCCTCTTGCCAATGCCATTGCGCGTAGCGCTATATCAATCCGCACCATTTCCGTAAATTTTTGTTAAAAATAACCTAAAAATTCCGTAAACTGCCTGGCTTCCCCTGAGAAATAATCTAGAGGTCAAGTTCCTTGACTCCTTATAGGTACCTCCAGACAACTAGCTAGTTGTGCAGTAGCAAAAGATGAATAATCGGCAAAGTAAGCCCTCAACCAGAGGGCTAGGGATATTGCCCTTAACTGAGGGAGCCATAACCCTAATCGGATGGGTGGTTATTGCTTTTTCTGGGAACTATGCTTTAGCCCAGATTACCCCTGATCAAACCTTGGGTAATGAATCTTCAGTGGTAACACCAAATTCAACGATTAGGGGAGAGCCAGGGGACTTGATTGAAGGGGGAGCAGCGCGAGGTAGTAACCTGTTCCATAGCTTTCAAGATTTTAATGTTGGTCAGCTACAGCGGGTTTACTTTGCCAATCCAGCCGGAATCGAGAACATTCTGTCTCGGGTGACCGGGAGTAATATCTCCAACATTCTAGGCACTCTTGGTGTCGATGGTGGAGCGAATCTGTTTTTACTCAATCCCAATGGCATCGTGTTTGGCCAGAATGCCAGGTTGGATGTGGCAGGTTCCTTTGTCGCCAGTACAGCCAATAGTTTAGTGTTCAACAACGGTACAGAATTCAGTGCCACCAATCCACAAGCCCCCCCTTTATTGAGTATTACTATTACTCCCGGATTGCAGTATGGCTTGAATCACCCCAAACCAATAATCACTAACGGTGGTTATTTAGTAGTGGGGCAAGACCTCACCCTAGCTGCTGGCAATCTTGACTTACAAGGTCAACTAATTGCTGGGGGAGATGTGACACTCCATGGAGAAGATACAGTTCAAATACGCGATAGTATCGGGCGACCATTTATTGCCGCTGCTGGCGGTAAGTTATTGATTCAGGGCAATCAAGGAGTGGATATATTTGCCTTGAACCATCCAGACAGTGGTCTGTTTTCCGGTGGGGATCTGGTTTTGCGTACGCAAAATACTGTCGCCGGTGATGCCCACTATTGGACTGGTGGTAATTTCCGGATTGAACAGCTCGATGGCAGTCTCGGAGATTTGTTTAGTCCCGATGACCCGATTATTCGCTCAGTTGGGGATGTTAGTTTCAACAGCTATCTAGGCACCTCCCTACATATCTTGGCAGGGGGAGCGGTAGAGATCGACTCTGTGATCATTACAGGCAATGAAACAGGTACAGAAGGAATAGACTTTATTTCCGAAGCCATTACCTTATCTAATGGCACAGTAGTCGATATTAATGGTCAGACTGAACCGACTCTTGATATTCGTGCTGGAGTAGATCCCACTGAAGTTGGTATCCCTGGACTGACAGGCAACCAATTCTTTGGTGACTTGTTCAATTTGAATCTCTTTGGCAGACCCACTATAACCAATACTGCCACCAGTGCAGATATTACAATCGGCACCATCGCTTTTGCTAATGTCAGTATATTTGACTTCAACATATCTCCCAATGATCTGTTGGCAGGAAAGGTTTTGCTAACCAATCAGTACAAGCCTAATCCTTCACTAGCAGGAGATATTGAAGTTTCAGCGACTCTAGGTTCGTTAGTGCCAACCCTGGAAAATCTAGCCATTCAGAACGGTGAACTATCCCAGGGAGGGTCAGTTACTATCGATTCTCGCGGTAGCATTACCCTCAACGGTATAGTTAATACCATTGCTATTCCAAATAATAATCCGTTTAATCCTTTCTCTGGCAATGGCGGTGATGTCACGTTTTTGGCCAATGATAACATCACCCTCAATCCAGGTTCTTTCATTGCTTCTGCTGGAATAGAGGGAGGTAAGATCACCCTTAACAGCGGTAGCAACTTTTTGCTGGATGACGCTGGTGTTGTTACCCTGACAACGGGTACAAGTCGGGGAGATAAAGGAGGAAATTTAATTGTCAATGCCCCTGAGTCAGTGACATTAATTAATACAGAAGGGTCAGGCTTCAGCAATTTGAGGCAATTGGTCACCAACTTCAGCGATTCCAACTTGCTAGAACGGCTGTTCAGAGTTTTCAATGGGTCTGGCTTGGCAACGGTTACAACTGGAGCAGGGGATTCTGGGGACTTAAGCATTAACACCAGAACTTTGAGTATCCGAAACCAAGCCCAAAACCAAGAATCACGGAGTCTAGCTGGAGCTGCTACTGTCACTTTAAGTCGTAGTAGTGGCAATAGTGGAAATTTAACGGTTAACGCTGAGTCAGTAGACATTGTCGGCAACGAAACTGATCCATTTATCCCTACTCCTAACGAACGGCTAGCCTTGGCGATCAGAGCTATTCCCACCGGGTTGACGACTGCTACTAACAGTACTGGTAAGGCAGGGGACTTAACCATTAATACCCAACGTTTAACGGTTCAGAATGGAGCTGGAGTAACCACAGCAACTGTTAGGAGAAGGCTAGAAAACGCAAAAGATGGGGGGAATTTAACCATAAATGCCACTGAGTCAGTGACATTGTCGGGCAAGGTTACCTTGGCTACCGCTACCTTGAACTCAGGTAATGCCGGTGAGTTAAAGGTCAATACACCCACATTGACTCTAGAGAAGGGAGCGGTGATTGCTGCTGATACCACTGGTTCAGGGAATGCTGGAAACTTAACGATTAAGACCGAGAAACTTTTAGTACGTGATGGCTCCAGAATTGGCGCAGCAACAGGAAATAGTGGTACGGGAGCCAATATAACAGTCATCGCTTCGGACTTAGTCGAGTTAGTTGGTACTGCTGTCGATGATCAGAATAATGTAGTTCCTAGTGGTATATTCGCTAACTCTCAATTCATTGACATTGAAAATGTTACAAATGAACTTGGCGATGCTGGGAATATTAACATTGATACAGAAAATTTGATTGTTGGGGATGGGGCAGTTGTATTGAGTTCTACCGAAGGTCAAGGCATCGGTGGAACGATAACTATTGATGTTAATACTCTCGAAATTACTACTGGTGGACAACTTCGCACCACTGCCTTTGGGGAAGGTGGGGCTGGTGACATTACCCTGAATATCGATAACAGGGTGCTGATCTCAAATCCCAATAGCGGACTGTTAGCAGAGACTGAAGGCGCTGGGGCTGGTGGAACGATCACGATTAATACTCCAGAGCTGACACTCCAGGATCAAGGACAGATTTCTGCATTTACCTCTGGTACAGGAACTTCTGGAAACATTTTTGTTGAGAATGCTGACTCTGTCGAGCTTGCCGACAACAGCTCAATTTCAACGGAGGTAAAGGCTGGTGCAGAGGTAAACGCTAGCCCAGGGGAGGAAGTGGGTACGATTGATATTCAGACGGGTACGCTTACTTTAACCAATGGCTCTGACATAACTGCCAGTACCTCTGGGAAAGGGGATGCCGGTAGTATCTTTATAAAAGATGCTCAACAGGTTAACCTTGATCTCAATAGTTCGATATCCACAGCAGTAAATACTGAAGCAGTTGGCAATGGTGGGGATGTCGATATTGAAACCAAGTCTCTATCTCTAGATAACACCTCGGAAATTGAAGCAAGTACTGCCGGTACCGGAGATGCAGGTAGTATCACAATCCCAGATGCCCAGGAGGTTAACCTTGATCTCAATAGTTCGATATCCACAGCAGTAAATACTGGTGCAGTTGCCCAAAAAGACAGCAATATTGCGATTAAAACGCGATCGCTAACATTAACCAATGACTCTGACATAACTGCCAGCACCTCTGGGATAGGGAATGCCGGTAGTATCACCATACAAGAGGCTCAACAGGTTGACCTGAATCGGAATAGTTCCATATCGACAGCAGTAAACTTTGGTGCAGAGGGCAATGGTGGGAATGTCGAGATTGAAACCAAGTCTCTATCCCTGGACAATCAGTCGCAAATTGAAGCGAGTACTGCCGGTAACGGAAATGCCGGTAGTATCAAAATCCCAGACGCAGAGGAAGTTTCCCTTAATCGGAATAGTTCGATCTCTACAGAGGTTAAGAAAGGTGCAATTGTCCAAAAAGACAACAATATTGATATTGACAGCAATATTGATATTAAAACGCGTACGCTTACATTAAATGAATCTGACATCACTGCCAGCACCTCTGGGGAAGGGGATGCCGGTAGTATCACCATACAAGATGCTCAACAGGTTAACCTTGATCTCAACAGTTCCATTTCCACAGCGGTAAATACTGGAGCAGATGGCAATGGTGGTAATGTCAATATTGAAACCAAGTCCCTAGCTCTAGATCACACCTCGACCATTGAAGCGAGTACTGCCGGTAACGGAAATGCCGGTAGTATCACCATCCCAGATGCTGATTCGGTTAACCTTAATCGGAATAGTTCCATATCCACCGCAGTAAACTCTGGAGCAGTTGCTGAAAAACCCAGCAATATTGCGATTAAAACGCGTACGCTTACATTAACCAATGAATCTGACATCACTGCCAGCACCTCTGGGGAAGGGGATGCCGGTAGTATCACCATACAAGATGCTCAACAGGTTAACCTTGATCTCAACAGTTCTATTTCCACCGCAGTCAATACTGGAGCAGATGGGAATGGTGGCAATGTCGATATTGAAACCAAGTCTCTATCCCTAGATAATCAGTCGAAAATCCTAGCCAGCACCACTGGGGAAGGGGATGCCGGTAGTATCACCATCCCAGATGCTGATTCGGTTAACCTGAATCGGAATAGTTCCATATCCACCGCAGTAAACTCTGGAGCAGTTGCTGAAAAACCCAGCAATATTGCGATTAAAACGCGTACGCTTACATTAACCAATGAATCTGACATCACTGCCAGCACCTCTGGGGAAGGGGATGCCGGTAGTATCACCATACAAGATGCTCAACAGGTTAACCTTGATCTCAACAGTTCCATTTCCACAGCGGTAAATACTGGAGCAGATGGCAATGGTGGTAATGTCAATATTGAAACCAAGTCCCTAGCTCTAGATCACACCTCGACCATTGAAGCGAGTACTGCCGGTAACGGAAATGCCGGTAGTATCACCATCCCAGATGCCGAGGAGGTTAACCTTAATCGGAATAGTTCCATATCCACCGCAGTAAACTCTGGTGCAGTTGCTGAAAAAGGCGGTAATATTGATCTAAAAACGCGATCGCTAAAATTAACCAATAGCTCTAACATAACTGCCAGCACCTCTGGGATAGGGGATGCCGGTAGTATCAAAATACAAGAGGCTCAACAGGTTGACCTGAATCGGAATAGTTCGATATCCACAGCGGTAAATACTGGAGCAGAGGGCAAGGGTGGTAATGTCGATATTGAAACCAAGTATCTAGCCCTAGATCAGACCTCGACCATTGAAGCCAGTACTGCTGGTCAAGGAAATGCCGGTAGTATCACCATCCCAGATGCTGATTCGGTTAACCTGAATCGGAATAGTTCGATATCGACAGCAGTAAACCCTGGAGCAGTTGGCAATGGTGGAAATGTCGATATTAAAACCCGTACGCTAACATTAAATGACTCTGACATCACTGCCAGCACCTCTGGGAAAGGGGATGCTGGTCAAATCCAGGTTCGGGATGCTCAACAGGTTAACCTTGATGGCAATAGTTCCATTTCTACAGAAGTTAACTTTGGTGCAGTTGCTGACAAAGCCAGCAATATTGACATTCAAACGCGGACGCTAAAATTAAATCAATCTCAAATAACTGCCAGTACTGATGCTCAGGGCAATGCTGGTAGTATCGTTATACAAGAGGCTCAACAGGTTGACCTGAATCGGAATAGTTCCATATCCACAGCAGTAAACACTGGAGCAGTTGGCAATGGTGGCAATGTCGATATTGAAACCAAGTCTCTAGCCCTAGATCACACCTCGACCATTGAAGCGAGTACTGCCGGTACCGGAGATGCCGGTAGTATCAGCATCCCAGACGCAGAGGAGGTTGCCCTTGATCGGAATAGTTCTATTTCCACCGCAGTAAACCCTGGTGCAGTTGGCAATGGTGGAAATGTCGATATTAAAACGCGATCGCTTACCTTAACCAATGACTCTGAAATAACTTCCAGTACTGCTGGTGATGGCGATGCTGGTAACATCACCCTTCGGGCTGAGCAAGTCACCATCCAGGGAGAGTCACAGGTATCAGCCACTACTTCCAGGGTTACCAATACTGACCGGGGTAAGGGTGGCAACATTAAAATCATTGAGGCCAATCGATTTGAGGCTACTGACGGTGGGAACGTCAGAACCACCACCGAAGGTACTGAGCAGGCTGGTAATATTACTCTGGAAGTACGTGATGATATTACTTTAGCTGGAACTGGAAGTGGGCTGTTTGCCAACACCACGTCAGGTTCTAGCGGCGATGGTGGCAATATTTTCGTTGACCCCAGAACTGTAACTATTCGGGATGGAGCCAAGATAGCTGTAGATAGCCAAGGCCAGGGAAAAGGGGGCAGTATTACCCTTGAGGCAGGCACACTCACCCTTAATAATAAAGCAGAGCTATCCGCAGAAACAGCTAGCACCCAAGGGGGCAATATTACCTTGACCATTGACGAATTGTTGTTCTTGCGACGCAACAGTAAAATCTCCACTACCGCAGGCACTGCTCAAGCTGGTGGAGATGGCGGCAATATTACCATTAAGGCTCCCTTTATCCTAGGCATTCGTCAAGAAAATAGCGACATTACTGCTAATGCTTTTGAAGGCAATGGCGGCAATATCAACATCACCACCCAAGGTATTATTGGGCTAGAGTTCCGAGAAAAGCTCACCCCCCTCAGTGACATTACCGCTAGCTCTGAGTTTGGTGTAGATGGTACCGTCAACATCAATGCACCTGGAATTGACCCCAGCCAAGGGTTATCGGAATTGCCAACCGATGTCATTGATGTATCTCAACTGATTGAAAAAAACCTCTGTGCTGCTGGTGAGGGCAGTGAATTTATTGCCACAGGTCGTGGTGGCTTACCGATTTCTCCCAACGAAACCCTGAGCCCGAATGCTACATGGGACGATTGGCGTATCACTGAGCAACCTCAAACTAGGATCAGAAAACGTCGGTCAAGGTCAAGGCAGCATCAACTACAGACTAACCAACCACAGACCAAGAACCCTAAACCTAAACAAATTGTTGAAGCCCAAGGCTGGGTTATCGCTCCCAACGGGGAGGTAATTCTCACCGCTCATCCAGTCATAGTGACTCCGAAGGGTACGTGGTTACATCAAGTAGACTGTCCGATGCTTCAAAAAACCCTTGGGTCGGGAATCGGGAATCGGGAATCGGGAATCGGGAGTCGTTAGAAGCGGTAAATGGGAAGCTTAACAAGGGGGAAGCCAGAGGATAGATCCTCATAAGGGTAGGTTTTTTACTTTGACGTCAGGTGTGGGGTGTGGGGTGACCGGGTGTGGGGGATAAGAAAGCGATGCAGCGCCTTCATGAGGGGGTGGTAGTGCATCAAAGAAGTGTGGGAATGATATGATGTTTTGGGAAAAACTAATCATCACTATCTATGGAATGCACTCTGTGCGGTCATCACAAGACATATAAGCATGGGAAAACTAGTAAGGGAAGTCAACGATATTACTGCCCAGCCTGCAAGCAAAGTTTTACGGAGACTTTTGATACTCTCTATTACCGCACCACAGATTCAGCCAGATCAAATTCCCATGGTGTTACAGGCTCATTCAGCTATGTTGTAGTTTTAGAGGAATAAGTCGAATAACAAATCTTGCTTATAACACAGTAGTTAGGATTATCCGAGAAGCTTCTGTGAAAGGTCAAATGGTTCACAACGATCAAGTACAGCAAGTTGAGGTTGAGGAAATTGCTAGTGATGAGTTCTGGTCATTTGTCCAAAAAAACAAAAAAGCGATGCAGCGCGGTCTTGGGGAGGCAGCGCGGTCTTGGGGGTCCCCCCCATGAGCG
>NZ_MKZS01000001.1:5847464-5862342 GCF_001942495.1 Moorena bouillonii PNG | reverse complement strand
TGTGGCTAATCCCCCAAATCCTTATGGGATAAGGTTTCTAGCCAACGAATCGCACCGACGGTTTCCATCCTTTGGGTTTTTCACCAATTTTTGGGAGGCTGTCGTCGTCCAGATAAGATGCTTTGCTGGTGTAAGATTCCTCGGTAATTGTTAACTTGATTCCGTACTCATAACAAAGTTGCTTTAATCGTTCGATCAATCTTTTAGTGGGAATCATGACAAAATTCTGATTACCACTTTTGGCCATATTAGAACAGTTCTTCTGACCTTCGTTCCAGCCAATTATCAGATTACCAATGCGGTCATTCAGGCACCGATTAATGATAAACCTAGCAGCCTTGTTAATGGCATCTCTCATCTGGTTATTGCGCTTCCGTTGTACCCGTTCGCGTAGCGTCGCCTGAGGCCGAAGGCCACGCTACGCGAACGGCGAATCGAGGTTGGAATCCCAGTAAAATTCGGGCTTCCCCTGCTTGTATTTTGCAACTAATCGGCAATACCCCTGATTCATCGACTTGAGTTTTCGACCGTCAATAATCAAGCTTTTTCCAAGGGTTGAAACACCAGTCAACCAGTTCGTTCCACCGTGATCAAAACTCCAAGCTTGGGAGTAGTCGAGGTACTGGTTATCAGATATCGGTTCTTTGCCGTCATCAATTACCCAGTCAATCCACAGTTCTCCTAAGTACGGGCGAACAGTTACCTCTTTCACCCAGTCCGGATCTATAAAATCCGGTGGCTCTAGTACTATTTCGGTGATTAGTTCAGGCTTGGTTTCTTTGCTGATCGATGGGTAAAATAAACCTTTTTTGTAGTTGAGTGCTTGACGAGGAAAAGTAACAGCAGCCAATCCCCCCTTTTTTCTGTACCTAAGCAATTTTGGTCTGTCAACTTTACCTTTGTAATAAAGGCCGACCAATTGGTTGTAACTAGCAATGGATTCCCCTACTGTCTTTAATGTCTGTTGAGCTGACTGAGCAGCCATAGCCTTATAGTGTGGACTCAGTTTTAACGCTTTATCTAACTCTGGGTATTTTGTGTGGCATTTGTAGGTTTTCCAACCAGATATGAGTTCATCTCCCCTCCAATAAGTCGTAAAGGACTCTTCTTGCTGCTGAAGCCAGCTATAGTGTTTCTGTTTCGTGTAATAAATAGCACAATTAATCAAGCTGTTTGCTTGCTCACATTGAAACGCCCAAAAAGCATTTTCTTCGTCAGTGAATGATGCTTTTACAGGAATTGTTTTGTACAACTTACTATCACCTCCTTGATCTATTATAGACAGGACGGTTTAAAACCCGTCGCGTCCGTTTCATCCCGGAGACGAAACCTTAGACAGGCTCGCTAATGAGGGTCGGCAGGTTATGGGTAAAAGGTTTAAGTTAATTGAATAAGGTGAGCCTATCTTACGGTAACTTCAAACCCTCTTTAAAAGGTAGGGGTTCTCACCTTCCCGGATATCTTGATAGGTGGGGCATAAATAAAGACATCTAAAACAGGATTGTTAAGTTATCAGGACTTACCCAAAACTGGGAGAAAAACACCCTTATCTCCAATGCCTTTATCTATTAGGGTCGTAAGAGAAACCCTAAAAATAGAGAGAGATAGAGTTGCTGCGTAAGTCCTATCTAACTTTGTCAAGCTAATTACGTCGTCAAAAATATCTTGGACTGGAGTCCAATTGGCGAAATGTGGGCATCAAGTATCAAAGATCAAGTATCGAGCGTTTCCCCCAACACGACGAGCGACACCTATCACGTAATTCCGCCAGTTCCAGCCACGTTTATTTTCAATTTTGTGCCTTTTGATACGTTTTCAACCACAGATCCGGAAGAGCCATCGTGGTCAGAGTTTTAATCGGGGTAGTTATGTTGCTAAAGGATACCTAAACGGCATCACCTACCTTAGAGCAACGACAAAGACATTTTCCAAAACAAACCCTTCCGGTCTAAACCGGAAGGGTTATTATCATAAGTTGACCCCAAGCAATCCTGTAGCTTAACAAAACTTAACCAAAATTTATCCCGGTTAACCCTTCCCGATTAGCGGGTGTTCATGGTAAAACTCATCAGTATAGTGAACCTCCCAAAGTACACTCTACTGATGACCATGAAAAAATTGACCTTGCTACAGCAAACTTTGTTCCTCCTTCTTAGCTTATTTTTTTCCGTAGTGGCAACCCCCCTGCCAGAAATTGCTGAAGCCATGCCAACTCTGGTATCTAGCCGACAGCAGTATAATCAACAGCTCAATGACCTTCTCCATCAAGCACGAGAGTTTGTAGATGCTGGTGACTATGAGGAAGCTGTTGCTATTTATAAGGAAGCAGCTGAGCTGGAGCAGGGAAACCCTAAGATTTTTTCAGGCATTGGCTACTTACAGGCAAGTCTGGGCAAATTCCAAGAAGCAGCCGCCGCTTACAAAAAAGCGATCGCACTCGAGCCAGAAAATGCTAATTTCCATTACGCACTCGGTTACAGTCTCGCCAATGCTGGGGACAATGCTGGTGCTGCTACGGCCTATCGTCGTGCCACTAAACTGAACCGGGAGAATATTAACGCCTATTTTGGTTTGGCCATTACCCTGCTACGTCAAAAGGACTATCAAGGCGCTATAGAAACCTATGAAAAAATCCTGGAAATTGAGCCAGACAATCTAACAGTATACCAGTTAATCGGTGCAGCCTGGTTAGAGCAGGAAAATGCTGAAGAAGCCATTAAAGTGTTCCAAAAAGCAGCGGAAATTGCTCCGAACGAAACCCGTATCCAACTAAGTTTGGGCACAGCTTGGTTGATTCATGGGGATGAGATGGCTGGACTGGCGGCTTTTGAAAAAGCGGTGAAATTAGCCCCTCGTAATCCTGACATTCACCTCCAGATCGGTCAAATCCTGGAATCAAAAGGGAATTTATCCAGTGCCCTCAAAGCATTTCGTCGAGCAGTTTCTGCCCAACCTGATTTAGTAGAAGCACAGGAGTACATCGGGAAAATTCTTCTAGCCCAAGAACAATATGTACCAGCAGTAGTGACCTATAGACGTTTAATTGAACTGGCTCCGGAAAATGCCCAAGCTCACTATAACCTAGGAGTAGCCTTAAAAAAACGTTCTCGCGTCACCGAAGCCCTCACTGCTGTGGAAAAAGCCCTAGAACTTTACCAGAGTCAACGGGATAACCAAGGTATTGAGCAGACCGAGTCTCTGCTGAAGCAACTGCAAGAGTTTCTATAAGGATCAGCACAGGTCCAAATCTTTTGGATCTATTCCTTTCGCTTTTAATTGCGACCGCAAGGCTTTCATACGATTTCTTTCTTGCGCCAAGGTTTTTTGAGCTTCCTCTAAAGCTTCCTCTGCTTGCTCTGCCCGTTGGCGCTCTTGTTCTGCCTGTTGTTGAGCCGTATCTTTGAGCTCACTAATTTCCAAATAGCTAGCAAAGCGATGCTGCGCGGTCTTGGGGAGGCAGCGCGGTCTTGGGGGTCTCCCCCATGAGCGACTGCCGTGGTTTCCCCCATGAGCGACTGCATCAAGACACCGCTGTCCATTCTGAGCTGATAAACCTATTTTATCTAAACTAAAATTTTTATATGGGTTGTAAACAAAATAATTGCTATAAAATGCAAAAGGCAAGAAGCAAAAAGCAAGAGGGGCAAGAGCTAGGGAGTTTTATTAAAGACTAAAAAAAGACCATTAAAGTTTACATATCATTTATAAACCCTATACCAACGGTTTCAGAGGTCAAAAACCGAAACTATCAATCCGCACCACTTCGGTAAATTTTTGTTAAAGATTACCTAAAAATTCCGTAAACTCCCTGGCTTTCCCAGGAGGAAAATAAGAATTTAGAGGTAAAATTCGACTGCTATAGGTACTCCAGACAACTAGCTAGTTGTGCAGTAGCAAAAGATGACTAATCGGCAAAGTAAGCCCTCAACCAGAGGGCTAGGGATATTGCCCTTAACTGAGGGAGCCATAACCCTAATCGGATGGGTGGTTATTGCTTTTTCTGGGAACTATGCTTTAGCCCAGATTACCCCTGATCAAACCTTGGGTAATGAATCTTCAGTGGTAACACCAAATTCAACGATTAGGGGAGAGCCAGGGGACTTGATTGAAGGGGGAGCAGCGCGAGGTAGTAACCTGTTCCATAGCTTTCAAGATTTTAATGTTGGTCAGCTACAGCGGGTTTACTTTGCCAATCCAGCCGGAATCGAGAACATTCTGTCTCGGGTGACCGGGAGTAATATCTCCAACATTCTAGGCACTCTTGGTGTCGATGGTGGAGCGAATCTGTTTTTACTCAATCCCAATGGCATCGTGTTTGGCCAGAATGCCAGGTTGGATGTGGCAGGTTCCTTTGTCGCCAGTACAGCCAATAGTTTAGTGTTCAACAACGGTACAGAATTCAGTGCCACCAATCCACAAGCCCCCCCTTTATTGAGTATTACTATTACTCCCGGATTGCAGTATGGCTTGAATCACCCCAAACCAATAATCACTAACGGTGGTTATTTAGTAGTGGGGCAAGACCTCACCCTAGCTGCTGGCAATCTTGACTTACAAGGTCAACTAATTGCTGGGGGAGATGTGACACTCCATGGAGAAGATACAGTTCAAATACGCGATAGTATCGGGCGACCATTTATTGCCGCTGCTGGCGGTAAGTTATTGATTCAGGGCAATCAAGGAGTGGATATATTTGCCTTGAACCATCCAGACAGTGGTCTGTTTTCCGGTGGGGATCTGGTTTTGCGTACGCAAAATACTGTCGCCGGTGATGCCCACTATTGGACTGGTGGTAATTTCCGGATTGAACAGCTCGATGGCAGTCTCGGAGATTTGTTTAGTCCCGATGACCCGATTATTCGCTCAGTTGGGGATGTTAGTTTCAACAGCTATCTAGGCACCTCCCTACATATCTTGGCAGGGGGAGCGGTAGAGATCGACTCTGTGATCATTACAGGCAATGAAACAGGTACAGAAGGAATAGACTTTATTTCCGAAGCCATTACCTTATCTAATGGCACAGTAGTCGATATTAATGGTCAGACTGAACCGACTCTTGATATTCGTGCTGGAGTAGATCCCACTGAAGTTGGTATCCCTGGACTGACAGGCAACCAATTCTTTGGTGACTTGTTCAATTTGAATCTCTTTGGCAGACCCACTATAACCAATACTGCCACCAGTGCAGATATTACAATCGGCACCATCGCTTTTGCTAATGTCAGTATATTTGACTTCAACATATCTCCCAATGATCTGTTGGCAGGAAAGGTTTTGCTAACCAATCAGTACAAGCCTAATCCTTCACTAGCAGGAGATATTGAAGTTTCAGCGACTCTAGGTTCGTTAGTGCCAACCCTGGAAAATCTAGCCATTCAGAACGGTGAACTATCCCAGGGAGGGTCAGTTACTATCGATTCTCGCGGTAGCATTACCCTCAACGGTATAGTTAATACCATTGCTATTCCAAATAATAATCCGTTTAATCCTTTCTCTGGCAATGGCGGTGATGTCACGTTTTTGGCCAATGATAACATCACCCTCAATCCAGGTTCTTTCATTGTTTCTGGTGGAATAGTAGGGGGTAAGATCACCCTCAACAGCGGTAGCAATTTTTTGCTTGATGACGCTGGTGTTCTTACCTTTACAACTGGAGCAGGTGTAGGAGGAAATTTAATTGTCAATGCCTCTGAGTCAGTGACATTAATTAATAGAGAAGGGTTAGCCTTCAGCAATTTCGAAAAATTGCTCAACTCCTTGAGCAATTCAGAACGCCTACAACTGATCCTCCGAGAAGTTTTGAATGGGTCTGGCTTGGGAACGATTACAGCTGGACCAGGGGACGCTGGGAACTTAACCATTAACACTAGAGGAACCTTGAGTATCCAAAACCAAGCCCAAAACCAAGAATCAGAGAATAGTCAAGCTGGAGCTACTACAGCTATTAGAAGAGATTTTACTCCCAACACTGGAGCTACTACAGCTACGACAAGAGATAGTAGTGGCAACAGTGGAAATTTAACTGTTTACGCTGAGTCGGTGGAAATTGTGGGTAACGAAACGGGTCCATTTATCCCTACTCCTAACGAAGAGTTAGCCTCCGCTATCAGAGAGATTTTCACAGGGTTGACGACTGCTACTGAAGGTACTGGAAAGGGAGGGGACTTAACCATTAATACCCAACGTTTAACACTTAAGGATGGAGCTGGAGTAGCCGCAGGAACTGTTGCCACAAGTCTAGAAAAAGCAGGGGCTGGGGGAAATTTAAGCATAAATGCCACTGAGTCAGTGACATTGTCGGGTAAGGCTGCCTTGGCTACCGGTACCTTGAACTCAGGTGATGCCGGTAAGTTGGAGGTCAAAACATCTACATTGACTCTCCGGGATGGAGCGGTGATTGCTGCTGATACCACTGGTTCAGGGAATGCTGGGGAATTAAAGATTCGCACCGAGAAACTATTCGTGCGTGATGGCTCAAGAATTGGCGCAGCAACAGGAAATGAGGGTAAGGGAGCCAATATAACAGTCATGGCTTCGGACTTGGTCGAGTTAGTTGGCACTGCTATGGATGATCAGAATAATGTAGTTCCAAGTGGTATATTCGCTAACTCTCAATTCATTAACGATGAAAGAAATGAACTTGGCGATGCTGGAAGCATTAACATTGATACAGAAAAGTTGATTGTCCGGGATGGGGCAGTTGTATCGAGTTCTACCGAAGGCGCTGGGGCTGGTGGGACGATAAGTATTGATGTTAATACTCTCGAAATTACTACTGGTGGACAACTTCGCACCACTGCCTTTGGGGAAGGTCGGGCTGGTGACATTACCCTGAATATCGATCTCCTGAATATGGATAACAGGGTGGTGATCGCAAATCCCAATAGCGGACTGTTAGCAGAGACTCAAGGCGCTGGGGCTGATGGAACGATCACGATTACTACCCCAGAGCTGACAATCCAGGATCAAGGGCAGATTTCTGCATCTACCTCTGGTACAGGAACCTCTGGAAGCATTGTTGTTGAGAATGCTGACTCTGTCGAGCTTGCCGACAACAGCTCAATTTCAACGGAGGTAAGGGCTGATGTCATTGACCGCTCTAAACTAATTGAAAGAAACCTCTGTGCTGCGGGTCAGAGCAGTGAATTTACTGCCACAGGTAGTGGTGGCTTACCGATTTCTCCCAAGGAAACCCTAAACCCTATTGCTACCTGGGACGATTCCCGTATCACTGAGCAACCTCAAACTAGGATCAGAAAAGATCGGTCAAGGTCAAGGCAGGATCAGCAACCTCAAACTAGGATCACGAAACGTCGCTTAAGGTCAAGGCAGCATCAAATACAGATTAATCAACCACAGACCAAGAACCCTAAACCTAAACAAATTGTGGAAGCCCAAGGCTGGGTTATGGGTGCCAACGGCAAGGTAATTCTCACCGCCCATCCAGTAATAATGACTCCGAAGGGTACTTGGTTACACCAAGTAGATTGTCCGATGCTTCAGGAAACCCTTAAGCGGCTGCGGTAAGTTTTTCTGGGAAACCAGAGCGTATTACCTGATAAGGGTAGGTTTTTTACATTTGGGTCGGGAGTCGGGAATCGGGAATCGGGAGTCGGGAGTCGTTAGAAGCGGGAAATGGGAAGCTTAACAAGGAGGAAGCCAGAGCATCGATCCCCCTCCCGTCCCCCTTAACAAGGGGGAAGCCAGAGGATAGATCCTCCTCCCGTCCCTCTTAACAAGATAGATCCCCCTCCCGTCCCCCTTAACAAGATAGATCCCCCTCCCGTCCCCCTTAACAAGGGGGAAGCTGTGCGATCGCTTTTCCCTGCTCCCTGTTGCCTGTTACTTGTTGCCTGTTGCCTGTTCCCTGTTCCCTAAAAACCTGGGAGTATTTACCTCACCGAATTGAGAACTGCCATAAATGAAGCGCCTAATTCAGTTTATTGTGATTACCTTGTTGGGGCTAATCTTAAGCCGTGGTGTACACGCACTACCCTCTGGTTTCCATCAGCCATCAGCCATCAGCCATCAGCACTCAGGCATCAGCCATCAGCACTCAGTAATTAGCGATCAAAACTCAACCCTCAGCAACACCAAGCAGAACCTAACAGTAAGCAGGAGGCAACAGGAAGCAGAACCCACGAAACACTACTTGCTGTTGGAAGCAGGCAAACAATACTACGATGCTGGACAGTATTCTGATGCTGCACGAGTATTGCAGCAGGCAGCACAAGCTTATGAAGCCACAGGAGATATCCTCAACCAAGCCCAAGCCCTGCGTTTGCTGTCCTTAGTGACTCAGCAACTTGGGGAATGGGATAAAGCCCAAGCAGCCATTGACTCCAGTTTGTCGTTGCTAGAAACCGTATCTAGGGGGAGTGAACGAGTATTGGCTCAAGTGTTGAACACTCAAGGGCGTTTGCAATTGGTACAGGGAAATGCTGAAGCTGCCCTGAACATCTGGCAAAATGCTGAAGCACTGTATGCTAAAGCCAATGATCGGGTTGGTGTACTTGGTAGCCAGATTAATCAAGCCCAAGCCATGCAATCTTTGGGACTTTACCGTCGAGCCAAGAAGCTACTAACTCAGGTAAGACAAACCCTGCTGGCACAACCGGATTCTCCTCTAAAAGCGATTGGCTTACACAATCTTGGTAATGTGTTTCGACAAGCAGGGGATTTAGAGGAATCTAAACAGACCTTAACCGAAAGTTGGACAGTCGCACAACGAATACAATCTTCCCAATCCGAGAGTCAAGGGTTGCTGAGTTTAGGTAATACTGAGCGAGCCTTAGCCACAAGAGCAAAAGAATCCAATAACAACAAAGCATTCCAGCAGTATATCCAAGACGCTATAACTCACTATCAACAAGCAGCAGCAACCACCACCTCACCAATCACCCAAATTCAAGCACAATTGAATCAGCTAAGTTTATTGATCGAGACAGACCAGGAGAAATCTGCTCAAGCCTTATTGCCACAAATCCAGACATTACTAACTAAATTACCATCCAGTAGAGCATCAGTTTATGCCCACGTAAATTTCGCTCAAAGTCTGATCACGATCAGAAATGGAGAATTGCGATGCTCTGAAAGAGCCCCTACGCGATTGACCTTGGCCAAAAGGCCACGCTACGCGAATGGTCACGCTACGCGATCGCACATTTCCACACCAATTACCAATTCCCAAGACATTGCTCAACGACTCAACACAGCCATTGAGCAAGCTAAAACCCTAGAAGACAAACGAGCAGAATCCTATGCCCTGGGCACCCTTGGTAACTGGTTTGAACAAACCAACGATTGGTCAAATGCCATAACCTTTACCAAGTCAGCACTTCTGATTGCCCAAGGGATTAATGCAGCGGATATTGCTTATCAGTGGCAGTGGCAAATGGGACGTATACTGAACGCTCAAGCCGAACAAGCCACTACCACCAGAAATAGTAATACCGAAGCAGTAAACGACCTGATCCAGGATGCGATTGACCTTTGGTCACGCTCCGCGATCGCTTATTATACCCAAGCCTCTAATACCTTAACGAATTTACGCAGTGATTTAGTTACTCTCAATCCTGACATCCAGTTTTCCTTCCGAGAACAAGTAGAACCGGTTTATCGACAGTTAGTTGATTTACTATTGCGTTCTCCTCAACCAAGTAACGATAATCTCAAACAAGCCCGTGATGCTATTGAAGCACTCCAGCTTGCTGAAATCGACAACTTCTTTCGAGACGCCTGCGCCAAGCCAGAAAAGGTTAACATTGACAATTTAGACCCCACAGCAGCCGTCATTTACCCGATTATCTTAAAAGACGGCTTAGCGGTAATTTTCAAATTGCCTGAACCAGATAACTTGCGTTACTATATCCATAGTAACATATCAGAAGCTCAAGTAGACAAAGCGGTCAAAAACTTTAGGAATGTCCTAAGAAGACGTAGCACTAGTATTAGCAAAGTCAAAAAAGAATCCCAACAAATTTATGACTGGCTAATCAGACCCTTTGAAGAAGAACTAGACAGTCACCCTTCAGGAGACCAAAGCCCAATAAAAAACCTAGTATTTGTCCTAGATGGGTCATTACGAAATGTTCCTGTAGCAGCCCTTTATGATGGCAAACAGTATTTAATAGAACGGTATGCTGTAGCTGTGACCCCTGGCTTACAGCTAGTGGACCCCAAACCATTACCACGGCAACAGCTCAGAGCCCTAATTGCTGGAGCTACTAACGCTCCCAGCTTTAAAAAAGAAGGTTTAGGCCCAATCGATAACGTAGCATTCGAGTTAACAAAAATTGGGGAACAGGTAAACCGTAGTCAGAAACTCGAAAATCAGGAATTTATCAAAGAAAACCTGCAAAATCAACTAACCGCAGCCTCTTTCAATGTTGTTCATATTGCTACTCACGGTCAGTTCAGTTCCAACCCAGAGCAAACATTTATCCTAGACTGGGATGAACGCATCAAAGTCAAGGATTTAGATAACTTACTGCGGGTGAGTGACCCCAGTGGCACCACCCCCATTGAACTGTTGTTGTTGAGTGCTTGTCAGACTGCTACTGGGGACAAAAGAGCCGCTTTAGGACTAGCTGGAATAGCCATTAGAGCAGGAGCACGCAGTACCCTAGCCACCTTGTGGCAAGTTAATGATGGCTCTACAGCCGAATTTATGAATCAGTTCTACCAACAGTTAAATAATCCACAGTTGACTAAAGCGGAAGCCCTGCGAAATGCTCAATTAGCGTTTCTGAAGAAGAAATATCCCAGCACAGACTACCATCGTCCTCATATTTGGGCACCGTTTATTTTGGTTGGGAATTGGCTATAAATTCCAGTCTGTTTCAGTTAAAGGTTGAATATTAGAGGTTGAATGTTGAGAGGTTGAATGTTGCCGGTTGAATGTTGTAGGTTGAATGTTGCAGGTTGAGAGGTTAAATGTTGTTCGCCCCGTATTCGGTGTAGGGTAGGTTGTCTGTTATAATTCTAACTTCTAACTTCTAACTTCTAACTTCTAACTTCTAACTTCTAACTTCTAACTTCTAAAACGAGCACCGCTATAATTTACTGAAGGTTACCCAAAATGTTTGTTTTAGAAATTGTTTCTACGAAACTTTGATCAGTCAATAGCTTAATCCAAGCAGTTTCAAGAGTCATATTTTGTGGATCTTGCAGCCGTAATTCAGCTAGCTCAGTTAGGGTATCATACCATATGTGATGCTTGCCATAAGCTGCAATTCTCTCTAGAGGAGTATTAGCCCCATTTAACTCCCTTTCTAGGTCTGGAGACTGGGCAACTCGGCGAACTAGTCCTGTCACAGACGCTGGAGTTGGAAATTGATTGGATAATTCTGTAGAAGGGCAATTGATCTCTAGATTCCAACGATAGGTTTGACCAACTTCCAAGGACTTTTCTGTCTTAGGAAGCCTAATACTAACAATGCCTGGCTGGTCTGGTAGGTTGAAAGATTTTCGGTAAAGATCGTTTTCCCCATCCTCATCCTGCAAGGAAAATTCTCCCGACGGTGCATCCTCTGAGGTGTAAGGTATATATATCCAAAAGGTTGGATAATCACTAACCGTTAAATCCAAATTATAACCACCTACTAAAGGAGTCAGTAGTGGAAGCTCTGCCTTGTATAGGCAATCACCACGGGTTCCCGTACCGTGAGGAGCAGAAGGAGTCCCATTGTCTGGGGGTTTGGGATTGATAAAGTAAATTGGTACTTGTGGTATTTGCCCAAGACTGATGGATTGATCAGCCTCTACTCGGGAGACCAAGAAACAGCTGATCCAGCCAACAAAGACTAAATTAGAGGCAAATAGGTATTTAAGCCGAAATAATTTAGTTAACATGATAACTCAAAATTCAGATCAACATCGACAGATGTTTACCTGATACATCGAATTGATGGATTCAGATTAACACCCCTGTATATCACCACTATTTCCAGATAAAATCAGGTTAATTGTTGTGATTATTAATTAGGAATTAGCCATACAAAACTAGGGTTAAAAACCCCATTTTTTTCAGTATGTCCACCCAAAATTTGTTCCTATAGCAGTGGAAGTAAAAGTTAAGACATAGTTCTGCTCCCTGCTCCGTTCCCGTAGCCTGAACCACGGCTTTAGTTCCTGCTCGTTTTAAAGCAAAATACGATCTACCAAACTATACTTCTATTGCTATATCGCCCCGATTTATTATAGCATCAACTACTATAATGCTTGCCTAAAGGGGGGTTATCAAAAAGTATTTTTGGTTATTGGTCATTTGTAATTATCAAGAGATTTAATGTAGATCACAAAAGACTAAGGACTAATGACTAATGACGAGTCAATGACTATGATCACTTTTGTAAACGACAGTAAACGACTACACTAGTAGCCACCAATGCTATAGTAGCGGGAATTAATGGCACCCAACCACCTGTTACTATCAGCAAAACCGAGCAACTTCCATATAAAACAACCAAAGCAGTTCCAGTACCCAACACGACGGAACGCAGCACGTTAAAGTTTCCAGCAACCGTACCCCCGAGCGCAGCCCAGCACCAAATCCAGAGCGCTTCACCAGGCTCAGACCACCACCAAATCAACGGTCGGTTATCCAGCACTGCACTGAGGATGTGACTGATCATCTGTGCCTGAATTTCTATCCCACTCATGGTCTCAACAGACCACTGACCACCACTGTAGGGTGTGCGCCAAAAATTATCATTAAAACTAGGCGCAATGGTACCGATGATCACAATGCGATTCCTGACTAAGTCAGGATTGAACTGATCCGTGAGAACCTCTGCAAGGGAAACGGTCTCAGCAATTTGACCGGAAGCTCGATAATTCAGTAATAGTTGCTGACCACGAGAGTCTAGATTGTGATATCCACCAGAATCCTTTTCTAGGGTCTTAAAAACTGTAGTGCCAAGCTTTAAGTAATTTTCTGTCACCTCCAACTGGATTCCTAGATCAGCCAGATAACGTGTTGCCAACTGGACATTAAATGAGTAGTAGCTCTGACAAGGAGATGGTGACCCTACAGCCAACAGATGGCGACGGATAATGCGATCGGGGTCGAGTAAAACATTATTAAAGCCTTGGCGAACCTCTGGGACTTCTGGAGGTGGGGAAACTCCTGGGTCTCCGTATTGGCAGATGGCAAAAAAGTGATCACTAGTTTGCATCCGAGTCGCTAAATCCTGGTATTCCCCTCCCACAGGATTCTCCCGATAAATATCCAAACCAATAGCTCTCGGTTGATACTGCTCCAGCTTTGCCAGCAGTTTTGCTAAGGAACGATCCGATAAGGAGGCGGCTCTTCTTTCTTCCTTAGGTTGAGACTGCACATCCTCTTCAGTGATTGTCACTAATAATAGTCGTGGATCTGGTCCTTCATTGGGTCGCAGCCGCATCAACTGGTCAAACCCTTGCAGTTCCCAGGGCTGGAATAGGCCAAGCGATCGCACTACCATTACTAAGCTAGTCACCACTATGCTAGATATCAGCACTGTCTGGACACTACGCCTCTTGGGTTTCCCTGAGACCGATGGTATTTCTGATGGTATTTCTGATGGTATTTCTGATGGTATTTGCGATGGTATTTCTGACTCTTGGCACAAATCTGCCCAAGCTGGGGGTTCTTGTCCTAGATTCTGGTAAATTACTGGTAACCAACTGGCGCAGGGAAACTGACGCTCCAACCCCTGCAATTGCTCCCGTGCTTCCCGCGCTGCCAGATATAAAGACTTACCATTAGCAAACCCCTTCAAAAAATACTTCAAAAAGTTTTGAGCGACCTGATCTGGCACCAACTCCCGCATTATAATCATTTGGGGAATTTGCAAATCATGGAGTTGCCTTGCCAATCCCAACCCATCACAAGAATTGAAAATTGCCAGTTTTAAGCCCTGTGCCACGGCTTTTTGGAAGCCATAGCGCAGCTCATCAATGGTTAAGCTATCGATGGGATTAATATAAATTCGACCGGTTTCCCCCTCTGTCTCACTATGTCCTGCGAAAAAGATAATATCCCAAGGTTGATCCCATAACTGGTCATTGATTTCGTGATGTTTAGGCTCCACCAAAAAGACTGTTCTTACATGAGGTAACTTCTCCAGTAGTTGTCGATCTGCCTTAATATTAATACCAGCACTATGACCTAAAATTGATAAAATTCTAACGTTAGATTTCCCGGTAGATACAGGAAGTTTATCGGGTCGTTTAAACTGTGTTCCACTCAGAGCAACTTCAGCATTGGGGTAACGCTCAAAAAAATCCCACAGATGCCAAGGCAGCTTTTGTAACTGGGTATTTTCCGTGCGAATCAGTACCCGAATCGCTTCTTCTGGGTTTAACTCTTCCCGTAATCGCTTATCAATAGGACGAAACTGTTCAGAATCGAGCCATCGTTTGAGTCTATTACCTAATTCTTTCGCTGAATCCCGACATTCCTTGAGCCGTTGGCTAATGGAACCACCATAGATAACTTTTCCGGGCTGGATTCTTGCGGGTGAACCTAGGCTCCGATATTTTTGGAGCCAATGGTATTGTAAGTAAGTAGTCAGTTCTGAAGCTGCAGGCAAGTAACCTGTCATTTCGAGTGTTGGCCGTGACCCTTCTTCACCAATTTCTAAGCGTACCTGAAACCCCTGCTGCTGGGAATCACCATCTAGACTCAGGACAACTAACTTTCCCATTTTTGGTAATTAGTTATTAGGTATTAAGTATTAGTAATCGATAACAATCTTCCCCATTACCCGTTACTTCTTAATAAATTTTATGCAATAGGGATGGATTTATAGACGATGCTTTCCCTGAGTCAGTTTCTCATTGAACCTCCCCACCCTGTAGAGGGATGGGGATTCCCCGGCACAACAACTATGTT
>NZ_MKZS01000001.1:5844719-5847364 GCF_001942495.1 Moorena bouillonii PNG | reverse complement strand
TCACGTACGGTTTTGAAGACGAGTCAGTGAGGTGACTCACTGGCTTAGTTTAATCCCCCTGGCTCAGAGATCAGCTTGCATTGGCGGGCTAAAGTTTATCTTGGTAGACTTTGGTAGCTAAAAAGTATCGGTGACACTGTCCTGTCTCAGGTCAGCTCGAACAAGAAATCTCAGGGGCGCAAGCTCAACACAGTATCGGGTCAGGGGACTGTTTCCCCTGACCCCTTTTTTGGCTCTACGATTCCTTGTTTTCGATAAGATCCCCAATCCTGCTGGAACACTCTGAGCAGGACGGCGGCGATGCTGCTTCCTTAGGGTTGCCAAAGATAGCAACCGCCAGGAGAGTTGCGATCGCCTTTTTTTTTGCGGTCTTCATGTGAACTTTTGTAAATGGCTGCGTAAGTTCCTGAGCTTCCCCTGACAACTCTATAGAAGGGGTAAGCCAAGTTAACTGTCAGCAGCTTACCCATCTAACGGTCACAAAGATGTACTTATAGTCAACTTAATTCAAGTTAAATCCAGGAGAAAAATCATGTCGAACATCTACAAAATCACTGCCCATGAAAAACTGTTCAGTGAATTAACTCTTGAAGAAAGAACTGTCTTAGAAGCTGGTCTGTTCATAGTAAGGCTTCTAGAATTTAGATGGGTTTGCCCTGGTTAAATACTTAATTCAAACACTTAACTAATAATTATACTCATAATTATTGGGACTTTGACATTTTTGGGTACCTTTAGAGGCTGAAAACCTCTAAAGGCAAGGTAAAAATCAATTGCCTAAAAAGGCCTGAAAGTGAATACTGACTTATCTACCCCTCGCGCCCTTCGGATCTCGGTGATCGGCCATTTTAGTGTAAGATTTTTTCACGGTTAGATAAAGTCGGGGACAAAGCCCCAACTTATCCCCTAGCATTAGCCCTAAAGATGAGATACCCAATTGTCCTCCAACATAGTGAAGAAGACTGCGGTGCAGCTTCCATCGCCACCATTGCCAAGCATTACGGACGCACCTTTGCCATCAGTCGTGTGAGGGAAGCAGTAGGCACTGGCTCCCGAGGAACTACTTTGCTCGGATTGAGCCGAGGAGCAGAAGTCTTGGGATTCAACTCCCGCCAAGTCAAAGCCACTGATCAAATTATTGATCGCATTAATGAAGTACCCTTGCCAGCCATTATCCATTGGAAAGGCTACCACTGGGTGGTATTATATGGCAAAAAAGGAAAAAAATATGTGATTGCAGACCCTGGAGTAGGGGTACGCTACCTCACTCGCAGAGAGTTAATCGAGGGTTGGGCCAACGGCATCATGCTGTTACTGACCCCCGACGACAGCCGCTTTTATCAGCAACAGAACGATCAAGTTGGTGGGTTTGGGCGCTTTATTGCCCGGGTCTGGCCCTATCGCTTCATTTTAGCTCAAGCCATTAGCATCAACTTTGCCATTGGACTGCTCTCCCTGGCCTCCCCCTTGATGATGCAACTGCTCACCGATGACGTGCTGGTGCGGGGGGATACCCAACTGCTTACCACTGTGGCCATTGGGGTGATTGCCATGAACCTGTTTAGCAGTGCCATCGGTTTGGTCCAGTCTCACCTGATCGGTCACTTCGGCCAACGGCTGCAATTAGGCCTGATCATGGAATACGGGCGAAAACTCCTGCGCTTGCCCCTATCTTACTTTGAAGGACGGCGCAGTGGGGAAGTGGTCAGCCGCATTGCTGACGTGGATGCTATCAATAATCTAGTTTCCCAAATTGTCCTCGGTTTGCCCAGCCAATTTTTTATCGCCTTGGTTTCCTTGGCCTTGATGATCTTCTATAGTTGGGAACTGACTCTGGCTTCGATTGGTGCCTTTGTGATCGTTACTATCGTCAACCTGCTTTTCCTCCCTGCCTTGCGCGCCAAAACCCGCAACCTGATCGTCTTAGGCACAGAAAACCAAGGCTTTCTGGTAGAAACGTTTCGGGGGGTGCAGGTCCTAAAAACCACCCCAGCTACCCCTCAAGCTTGGGGAGAGTATCAAAGCAATTACGGTCGCCTGGCCAACCTGGGCTGGGGTATGATGAAGCTGGGGCTTTACAGCAGTACAATCACCAGCATTCTTTCCACATTTACTTCCATTGCTGTACTGTGGTTGGGCAGTTACCTGGTGATCAATCAGACATTATCCATCGGTCAGTTGCTGGCCTACAATGGCATGAGTAGCAACTTTCTGGGTTTCTTGGGGGCGGTAATCGGGCTAGTGGATGAATTTATTACTGCCCAGGTGGTTATCCAACGCCTGACGGAAGTGATCGATGCCACCCCAGAAGATGAGAATGACTTCAAAAAGCCCTGGGCTGAAATTCCCGGCAATGCAGAGATTACCTGCAGTCAGCTCAACTTTCACCACGCCGGTAGAGTTGACCTCCTCCAAGATTTCTCCCTCACTATCCCTGGCGGTAAAGTCATTGCCCTGATTGGTAAATCTGGCTGTGGCAAGAGTACCCTGGCCAAAGTGATGGCTGGTTTGTATTCTCTCCAGTCTGGCAATATCCGCTATGGCCTCTACAACCAGCAAGACCTCTCCCTGGAATGCTTGCGGCAGCAGGTAATATGAAATCCGGCTAAATAGTTACTGTTAAGCCTTGGCATCCTGCCACCAGT
>NZ_MKZS01000001.1:5841230-5844619 GCF_001942495.1 Moorena bouillonii PNG | reverse complement strand
ACTGCTCTATTCCCTGTTCCCTGTTCCCTGTTCCCTGTTCCCTAAAAAACCATAAATATACTTAACAAAGTCGCAAACCTCTAGAAATTTATCTAAATTAAACTTTCATAATTATTATGATTAGCAATTACGAAAATCAGGTTCTGCCCCCAGTTCAAGAAAACGAATTTTTACCACCAATTGGTCGTTGGATTCAGTTTGGCGGACTGTTTATTGTGGCTACGCTAGCCCTAGCAATTCCCATTGGCTCTGTGACCAAATATAAGGAAACGGTAAAAGCACAGGCTTCTTTCCGTCCTGCCGGTGAATTGCGAATTGTGCAAGCGGCAACAGAGGGTCAGGTGATGAAGATTTCTGTGGAAGAAAATCAAGTGGTCAAAAAAGGAGATGGGCTGGCCACTATCGACGACTCTCGCCTTCAAACTAAAAAAAGCCAACTGCAAAGCAATATCGGGCAAGTCCAGTTACAACTGGTTCAAATCAAAGCCCAAATTAGTGCCCTCAATAGTCAAATCCAAGCAGAAACTAACCGGAGCAACCGTGCTATTGCCTCTGCAGAAGTTGAACTAGACCGCCGCCGCCGGGACTATCGAGACCGGAAGATTACCACTGTGGCTGAAGTCTCTGAAGCCGAGGCTCAGTTAAGGCAAGCCCAGGAACAATGGTACGGAGCCCAGGCTAGATTAAAGTCCACTCAGGCCAATTTTAAGTCAACTAAAGCTGCCTTAAATGCAGCCCGGTCGAAGCGAAACCGATATCAGCCCATTGCTGAAGTGGGAGCCCTGTCCCAGGATCGATTTGAGGAAGCACAACTGATTGTCCAGCAGCAAGAACAAGCGGTGGAGGCGCAAAAAGCCCTAGTTGAAGAGCAAAAACAAACCATAAAACAGCTACAACAAGGGGTTAAGGCGGCTCTTGCCAGACTACAGCGGGCGAAAGCTGCTCTCAATCCCAGCAGCTCAGAAGTAGCGATCGCGTCTGAACGGATTGCCCAAGAAAAAGCCACTGGTGAAGCTACTCTGGCTAGGTTAAACAAAGAACGGGAAGCCCTGATCCAACAGCGGATTGAAATCAGTAAACACCTAGAGCGGGATTCCCGCGAACTTAAACAAGTAGAACTCGACCTCAGCCAAACTGTGATTACTGCCACAGCAGACGGGATTGTTTCTAAGCTAAATTTGCGCAACCCTGGTCAAACTGTGCGCTCTGGAGAGGAAATTGCCCAAATTGTTCCCGGTGATGCACCCTTGAAAATAAAGGCAGTGGTGTCACCAAGCGATATTGGCAAGTTGGCAGAAGGTCAAAAGGTTCACATGCGGGTATCTGCCTGTCCTTATCCAGATTATGGTACCCTCAAGGGTTTAGTCAGCCAAATTTCCGAAGATACTATTAAACCCCAAAGTAATGGTGCTAGGGCAAGTGCTTTAAGCCAGAAGGGGCGTGGTGCTAGTGCTTTCTACGAGGTGACGATCTCTCCAGAAAGCCATGTCCTCGGTAAAGGCAAAAACCAGTGTTCCCTTCAATTGGGAATGGAGGGCAGAGCCGATATTATTTCTAGAGAAGAGACTGTGCTAAGATTCCTGCTCAGGAAGGCAAGGCTGGTCACCGACTTGTAATGTAATCTCAAACCTGTTCCCTCTTAGAGGATATCTGAAAAGTTTTTTGATACTGAATTTTGCCCCCCTAGCCCCCCAACTTTGGGGGGAACAAGAGTCAATTTGCTTCTAAAAGTCCCCCAAAATTGGGGGACCAACGGGGGCTTGGATGTAGCAAATAATACTTCTCAGACAACCTCTTAAAAACTTCTGGCATGCATGCCTTTTGCGTGTTGATGTAGGTTGATGTCTTGAGCAGATTAAGGACCAATTTAGGCAAGCCTATATTTCTGTAATCATTCAGCCGTTGGCAAAAGGCTGAGGGAGCATCCCAATTTGGCAAATCCATTGCTCAAACTAACGAAAATACTAGGGATTAAAAGCATAATTTAAAGTGTTATGTGCAAAAATGGGATGCTCCCAAGGCTGATGGCTGATGGCTGATGACTTACATATTTTTTTTTACCATTTTCAGTCGAGCTCTTCCTCTATATATCTCTTGATTTCAGGGGCTAATTTCCTAAGATTACGTTGAAAGAAGTTATTCAGGGATGAAATTTTAATTCCTAAAGAATCCGATATCTCTTGCCATTTTTTTCCGTCGAGGTAGGCTAACCCTATCACTTGTAAGGTAGCTGAAGGATGGTTTTTGATATGTTTCTGCAACAGGTTTTCCGGGTCTTCTTTAAAATAGTGTCTGACCTGGTCATACAACGTCAGTTCTGTTTCCGGTTGTGCCACAGTCTCTATGGTGAGCGATTCCCCAGTCAGCTCAGACAAGTTTGCGGGCAAAGGCAGAGTGGCTTTAGCCATCTCAAACACTAATGAATCTCCTGTGGTTCGGTCTTTTGCGATTAACTGGCACAACAAAAATAATACTATCAAAATTTTAGTAACGTTACCGGCATCGGTCTTGTTTGTAATTAAGCCTTTGATGGTCAGTGTTATCCAAACAATCACATGATCTAGTTTGGTGTTTTTAATAAGAGCGATCAACTGATATTTAATTCTGACAATTTTGCCAGATTGAGCTTGGATAAATGGGTCAGTCAGGTCTTGTTGAGCTTTTTGTAACATCTTATTGAGGCGATAATTGACCCAGGCTATAAATTTTCCTTTTTCTCGATTGTAGTGATTGAGGTTTTGATAAACATAATACAATGTCAGATTCACAGCATCATCATAGACCTCAGGGGAAAATTTGCCTCGATGGTAAAGCTTACCGGAAAGCTTAATGGCATTGAGCAATTCCGTTAAGGCATAAAATCGCTCTGGGGTATTGAGTTCGTGTCGTTGTGCTTCTAGGGCTAGCTGCTGAAGACGACCCTCGTCAAGTACCTTTTTAAAGACACTATCCCGCCAAGAGGCCCACTCCTGATCAGAAGTAATTTGTAGATATCGGCTATCAATAGCCTCCTCAAGTTTATGGTTGAGCTGCTGCTGTACGGTCTGATAGATCTCTAGATAGATGCCAGATAGAGGATGACCTGGCCGTGGGCGACACACTTTACGGGTACGCAAAATATGCTCAACTAGTTCTGCCAAAACCTGCTCCCGCTGTTGATTTTCAATCTTATATTGTTTTGATTTAATCATCATATGTTGAATTGGCCTGCTCATGACCATTGATCAGGAATGCTTGTCCAATTAGTTATCAGGGTAATTTCCACGGTTTATGATAAGTAGTCGGACAAAAGTAAAATTAACTGTTGAAATAGGGAGCAGGGAGCAGGGAGCAGCTCATAAGGGTAGGTTTTTTACTTTGACGTCAGGTGTGGGGTGTGGGGTGACCGG
>NZ_MKZS01000001.1:5833254-5841130 GCF_001942495.1 Moorena bouillonii PNG | reverse complement strand
CACACCCCACACCCCATACCCTGTCTAGTTTTTAGCCTTGTTGTCACCCCCTCAGCGTCGCGACTATAGGAGCCAAATCCACCTGCGTGGGATAAATTAAAAAAGGGTTATCCCGGATTTGGGATGAACTATTTCACAACACTTATAATACGAGTGTATTGGTTATCATATTAATGAGGTACATTCAAGTTTCCAATGGATCACTCCCTACTCCCTACTCCCTACTACCCAAAATGTACCTCACCTATTTGATAAATGCTAGATATCTAATTAATAATCTGATTAAAACAAGGCGCTTGTTTAAGAAGCATATTGGTAGCACAATCCCCCCTAAGGTCAGATTAAGAAATTTTCTGTAATACTAACATCATTCAAAACTAACTTAATGCTAAAATGTTCTCCCGGTTCACCACTTACTTGCAACTTAATATTTTCCGTCTCTCTGGCTTGGGTTTGAATCACCGCAATTCCCTCGTGATCCAGCACCATAATCTGTAGATTCTTGGGAAGACGGTCTGCACCACCAGGAGGAAAGAGTTCAATGAATATATTCATTTTGGGTGAATCCGTTGGATGTAGCTCCACAAATAAAGCCACCTTCTCGGCACCCCAGGCGATTTCCGAACCGAGTAGCTTACCTCGTTTTACTCCCACGGTAGTATGCAATCCTTTACTAGGTTGATCAAAGGGGAAACTTCTGAAATCAAGCATTGGCTCCGGTGCTGGCGGTAAGATAGTTTCCACTGTCTTCCAATCTGCCTCAAAACTATTCTCTAACCACTGCTTTAATCGCACTACTGGTGTCTGGTTTTGTGGTTGCTGTTGTTGGGTAGGGTGTGTTTGCATAGTGTTGGACGGTGAAGCATCGCTACACAAGACCTTGGGTTTGAAACCATGACTATGGCTCCACTGCTTTGCCCCTGCCTGGGATAGGGGAGATTGCCGATACTCTCTAATGTGTGGCGGTAACTCTTTCAGGGTTCGCAATTGCTTGAGGGGTAATTCTTCTGTTATAACTGTATCAGCAAATCCTACCAGACTTGCCTCCTCCAATGCTTGATCAAGCTCCACCGCCACATAACCAATTCGTTCCTGCCAGACTGCTGCTGGAACTTTGACACACTTAGCCTCAGGTAAAACAAGTCTACACTCCAACTTACCATGATTTTTCACAGTCAGATCCGCAACATCCATCAGGGTTTGCATCACTGGGTTCCAACTGTCGCTTTCCTCTAAGTTTGTCTCAAATCCCATACACCGCAAGTAAAAGTTAACTGCATACACTGCCAGAGTATTGAAATAAACCTGTTTGGCTTTAGTCAGATTAGCTTGGTGCTGTTGAAATTCCTTTGCTCTGCGATGTGCTGCTAAAGCTAGCGGAACTTTAAAGGTTAAGGGTTTAATGTACGACTTAATGGTAGACGTCATGATTACATCCTGTGCTGAGTCCAATCATAGTATTCCCTAACGTAGGAGCATAATCTAGCTAGTCATCCTAAGTCCTAGGTGAATAATATTTCTGAACAAAATAGTCTTGAGTTTGTTTTGATTAATAAATGTTGTTACTTTGGGATGCTCTGGTCTTATACCAATTCCCTAAAATCAGCCTACCAATACTGTAACATAAATTCCTATCCTTTTTTTCTTTGATAGGTAAAAATTAACTTGATTTAAAAATACTTAAAAAAAGCGATGCAGCGCTATGTAAAAAGCTTTTTAATTCCCTGTTCCCTGTTCCCTGTTCCCTGTTCCCTGTTCCCAGCGCCTTTTAATTTTTAACATCCCTGAAAAGGTATTAAGCACCCTGAAACCATTTAGCTGAATGTCGAAGTTAAATCAATCACATCTTTGCAAACACCCTAGTATATTTTAAACTAGTATAAGTTGGGTTAATTATCTTGAAATTATAATGATTTTAGGCCAACTATTCCTGTATAGACTTTTTTATCTTAGGAGCGACTTCCTTAAGGTAACGTTGGTAGAAATGACTTAGTGTAGGAACACTAATTCCGAATAATTTAGATATTTCTTTCCATTTTTTTCCGTCTAGATAGGCTAAAGCGATAGTTTGAAACGTTGCTTCAGGATGGTTTCTAATATGCTTTTGAAATAGCCGATCAGGGTCTTCATTAATGTATTGTCTTACTTTTTCAGACAAGGGAATATCTATTTCCGATTGTGGGATATTTTCGATAGTAATTGATTTTTTATTTAGTCCAGATAACGTTGATGATAAAGGGAGAGATGCTTGAGCCATCTCGAACAATAATGTATTGACATAAATTGGTTTTTTGGTTAGTAACTGGGATAATTTTAATAAGACAATCAGGATATAAAAAACTTGCCATCCCTGATCTATTACTGTAATTCTCCCTTTAAGTATTAGCTGAAACCAAAGCAAAACCGTCTCAGTTTTTGTTTTTTTAATCAGACGTTTCAAATCCGATTGAGTTCTAAAAACTTTGTTGTATTGAGATTGTAGAAAGGGTTCGTTAAGTTCTTTGCGGACTTCTTGTAACATCACATAAAGACGAAAATTCACCCACTTCATAAATTTGCCCTTGTCAGGATTGTAGACATTGATGTTTTGAAATACAAACCCTAAGGTTCTAATTACTGCATCTTGATAAACATCAATAGAAAAGCCAGGGGGATGGTACAGTTTGCCGGAAATTTGCAAAGCATTGATTAATTCTGTTAAAGCATACAGTCGTTCTTTAGTATGAGTTTTTTGTCCTTGCGCTTCTAGGGCGAGTTGTTCAAGGCGATAGTTATCTATTACCTTTTTAAAGGCCATATCTCGCCAAGATGTCCACTCTCTGTCAGAAATAAATTGTGGGCTATACCTATCAATAGTCTGCTCTAGATCCTGGGTTAGCTGTTTCTGCACTGCCTCCAAAATATCTCGATAAATACCAGATAGAGGTTGACCTTTGGATGGGCGGCAAATTTTACGCGATCGCAAAATTTGCTTAACCAGTGTTCCTAAAGCTTGCTGCCGCTCTTGAGTATCCCGTGGATAGCTTTGCACTTGGCATACCAGCTGCCTAATTTGCTCTTTCATCGCTATCAATTAGAAAGACTGACCTGCTTACTTATCTAGCTGAGCTCACATTTTTATGGGTTAATTTACAAAACTTTATTTTTTGCCAGAATTATAGAATCCTAGGGTGGGCAGTGCCAAGCAACCCGATGGGCAAGCTTAGTGAATCTGTCCGATGCACTGCCGACCAAACATCAATCGTTTGGGTCAATTCTGATCCGGAGATCCCAAGTGATTAATCCTAGGCTGAGCAGTGGCTAGCAACCCGATTGGCGTTGCTTAATAATGAAATGAAAGAGTTTTTAGGTGCGCTTTCCGCATCTAATTATTAAATTCGCCACGGGTCGCACCTGTGGAATGGGCATCTGGCTGTGGAATGGGCATCTGGCTGTGGAATGGGCATCTTGCCCGTTTCATTTGTGCGCAGGCAGGATGCCCACACCACTGATATTCATTCCTTGATTCAGCAATGGCAGAAAATGAGGGTGAGCCTTTTGGTGGTGCGTTACGGGGCGGACTATCCCAACACTGGCTACGAGGCGAAAAATCCGAGGCTTTCCGCCCCTAACGCACCCTACGCACTAAACAACCTTCAACCTTTTAGAATGTAGAATGTAGAATGTATAATTTAGAATTTGGAATTCTGCCTTCTGCCTTCTGCCTTCTGCCTTCTGCCTTCTGCCTTATGCCTTCTGCCTTCTGCCTTATGCCTTCTGCCTTATGCCTTCTGCCTTATGCCTTCTGCCTTATGCCTTCTACATTCTTAATTCTACATTCTGCATTCTGACAGAAAACCTTCAACATTAAACCTCTCGACTATCGGTGGATTTTCTGGGTAAATCCTGAAGGTATTCTGGAAAATCTGCCATCGGCTGCAACTGCCTTAACGGTAACTCATTAGTTGTAACATTTTCCACAAATCCCAGCAGTTTTGCTTCTGTCAAGGAGTCATTCAGTTGCACCGCTATATAACCAATTCTGTCTTGCAAAACTTCTTCTGGGACGTAAACAAACTCGGCATCTGGTGAGACTGGTTTACATTCGAGCTTGCCATAATTTTTAACCACTAAATCCCCCACATCTAGGAATGTCTGCATGATCGAATTATGGCTATCACTAGAGTATAAATCAGTTTCAAATTCTAGACCCTGTAAATAATCATTAACTGCATACACCGCCAAGGTATTGAGATAAACCTGTTCGGCTTTTTCCAGATTAGATTGCTGTTGGCAACGCTTCTCTGCTAGCTGATGGGCTGCTTCTGGTAGTGTGACCATAAGTAGTATGAGTATAATTTGACAGGCTGGTGTGGCTGAGCAATCTCTCTAGTTTAGCCTTATCAATCAATTATCAACTCTATGGGTAGTAGAATATAGATAGTAATAATTTAATTTAACCCCTACAGTTGATGTAGGTTTATGTATGGCTAAGATTAAGCAGCGATTTTTTTTATATCACTTTTAGCTCATTTAGTCTTCTATATATCTCTTGATTTCAGGTGCTAATTTTATAAGATTACGTTGAAAGAAGTTATTAAGCGATGAAATTTTAATTCCTAAACAATCCGATATCTCTTGCCATTTTTTTCCGTCGAGGTAGGCTAACCCTATCACTTGCAAGGTAGCTGAAGGATGGTTTTTTATATGTTTCTGCAAGAGCTTTTCTGGGTCTTCTTTAAAATAGGATCTGACCTGGTCATACAACGTCAGTTCTGTTTGCGGTTGTGCCACAGTCTCTAGGGTAAGCGATTCCCCAGTGTTCTCAGACAAGTGTGAGGAAAAAGGGAGAGAGGCTTTAGCCATCTCAAACACTAATGAATTTCCTTTTTTCCGGTCTTTTAGGATTAACTGGCACAACAAAAATAATACTATCAGAATTTTAGTAATATTACTGGCCTGGGTCTTGTCTGTAATCCGGCCTTTGATGGTTAGTGTTATCCAAACAATCACATGATCTAGTTTGGTGCTTTTAATCAGAGCGCTCAACTGATATTTAATTCTGACAATTTTGCCAGATTGAGCTTGGATAAATGGGTCAGTCAGGTCTTGTTGAGCTTTTTGTAACATCTTATTGAGGCGATAATTGACCCAGGCTATAAATTTTCCTTTTTCTCGATTGTAGTGATTGAGGTTTTGATAGACATAATACAATGTCCGATTCACAGCATCATCATAGACCTCACGGGAAAATTTGCCTCGATGGCAAAGCTTACCGGAAAGCTTAAGGGCATTGAGCAATTCCGTTAAGGCATAAAATCCCTCTGGGGTATGGGGTTGGTGCCGTTGTGCTTCTAGGGCTAGCTGCTGAAGACGACCCTCGTCGAGTACCTTCTTAAAAACACTATCCCGCCAAGAGGCCCACTCCTGATCAGAAGTTATTCGTAGATATGGGCTGTCAAGATCATCCTCAAGTTCATGGTTGAGCTGCTGCTGTACGGTCTGATAGATCTCTAGATAGATGCCAGATAAAGGCTGACCTGGACATGGGCGACACACTTTACGGGTACGCAAAATTTGCTCAACTAGTTCTGCCAAAGCCTGGTTTCGTTGTTGATTTTCCGGAGTATAATGTTGTATTTGAAGCACCAGATGTTGAATTTGCTTGTTCATGACCACCGATTCAGAATTCTTGTCTAATTAGTTATTAGGGTAAATTCCAAGTTTTCTGCAATTCGTTACAAAACTTTATATGTGTTTTTATTTTATTTGTCTACTGAGGTACATAAGTAAAGCAAAAAAACCTAACATGCTTAATTTTTTTTTAAATTAATGTACTTCATTAGAATATAAAAAAAATTTTTTACAAAACTTTATACTCTGTTGTAGAAAAATTGGATTTTCGGAGTGATTAATAAAGTGAGGGCAATCAAAAAAGCGTAATCCTCTTAATGGCAAAACCGATAATAATGTGCTGTGTAATAGGGTTGATTTACTGCTGATTTGCTTACCCCCATAACTGGAAAAAAGATGTAATTCCAGTCAACTTAATTCAAGTTAAATCCAGGAGAAAAATCATGTCAACTATCGACAAAATCACTACCAATGAAGAACTTTTTACTGAATTAACTCCCGAACAAGGGGCGATGGTAGAAGGAGGTGCCACTTTACAGGTGAGATATCTCTTTGCCAACAAACCCAGTCAAGACGACCCCGTGATCCAGGTGGGACGAGGAACTGTCTTTGCTAAGAACAACGTCAAGACTACTCAAAAGATTTTCAAAAACATTAAATTCACTGATAAGACAACCCTGTCAATTTGGGATCAAGATTCCGGAGCCAATAATGACGATCTCTTAGGCTTTGTCAACGTTAGTCAAACTCCAACGGGTGTCAAGTCCCTCAAGGTTAACGGGTATACTCTGACTTACCGAGTCTTTTAAATCGAACAGAAAAAGCCAAAAACTGACTTTACTCAGGTCAAGTATCAAGATCTCGCTGAAGTAGGGTGATGCCCTTGACAGCTGCTGAGGTTGGGGCAGTTGCCCCGACCGGTTTCTCTCCCTTACCATTGCTCCTGATCGCAGTTTTGCTGACAAAGTAATCAATGATCGACGCGGATAGCTAGTCAAGGATTACAACCCCAGTTCTAGGGATTTCAAAACCGTCTTCAGGAAAATTTACTCGTTTGTACAGATTCGTTAAAAAACTTTAGATCAAACTGTATAAAAAATGGATTTTGGGAGTGATTACTAAAGTGAGGGCAATCAAAAAAGCGTAATCCTATTCATGGCAAAACCGATAATAATGTGCTGTGTAATAGGGTGGAAGTACTGCTAATTTGCTTACCCCCATAACTGGAAAAAAGATGTAATTATAGTCAACTTAATTCAAATTAAATCCAGGAGAAAAACCATGTCAACTATCGACAAAATCACTGCTGCGGAAGAACTATTTACTGAATTAACTCCCGAACAAGGGGCTATGGTAGAAGGTGGTCTGTTCATATTCATAGATAAAATTCAATCGATTAAGGCTGGTGCTGACTTTATCGGTAAGGACGACACTTATATGACGATTAATGGTAACAAGATCTGGGGAGATAAATCTTTTTCTACAGGTCAAACTCGCGGTGTAAACCTAGGTACATCGACTGATGGTTCTTTTGCAAGGGTTGAACTTTTTGATAAAGATGGCTTTTTGAATCGTGACGATCGGATGGGAGGTTTTACCGCATATAACACCTTCGGTTCTCTACAAAGAGCGCGAGTAAGTGGAAGTGGTTCTATCTACGATATTTACTACCGCGCTTTTGCCTAAAGTAAAAATCACAGCCATAAGTAACTTACTTTGGCTGTGACATTCTCACCATAAAGTGAATGGTGAGGGGCACAAGCTCAACACCATATCGGGTCAGGGGAAAAAGTCCCCTGACCCCTTTTTTGGCTCTAGCATTGCTTCTGAGCCCAGTTTTGATCAGGAAGTAATAAATGATCTAGGCGGATAGCTAGTCAACCACTACCACGGCAGTTCTAGGGATGTCAAAACCGCGTTCAGGGTAATTTTCTAGTTTGTACAGATTCGTTAAAAAACTTAATCATAAAAGTTACAAAAATTTATCTTGGGCTGTAGAAAAATTGGATTTTCCGAGTGATTATATGAGTGAGGGCAGTCAAGAAATAATGGCAAAACCCCTCATAGGGTTCTGTATGAATTGAGCTTAATTACGGCCTCTTTGCTTACCCCTCACCCTAGAGGAAAGATGTACTTCCAGGGTTAGTAAACAGCTAGAGAAAATGTCGCAGAGTCTACCAAAAACTCTTATTATTTGTTAGACTTAAATTAGGGTAACACCGACAGGGATTATTATGTAACTTAAATTAAAGCCGAAAACCAA
>NZ_MKZS01000001.1:5830049-5833154 GCF_001942495.1 Moorena bouillonii PNG | reverse complement strand
CATCTGCTGTATCCCTTGCTACACAATGGCTATACCCGCTCTGTCCCCCCGTTAGCATAGCGTGCTGTATGAATTTGGGTTAATTACGGCCTCTTTGCTTACCCCTGTACCTGGACCAAAAACTGGTTTTCAGGAAACTTAATTCAATTTCACTCAAGAAGAAAAACCATGCTAAATAAAGAAAAAACAACTTCCAACTCGGAATTTTCTCTGGTTGATGAAGAACAACTGTTCACTGAATTAACTTCCGAAGAAGCGGCTGTCATAGAGGGAGGCTTGACGCTCAAATTGTATTCGATTAAAGCTCTCAACGCTAATGCAGACTGGGGGCGATTCAACAGGGACGACACCTATATTCGTGTCAATGGCCGAACAGTGTGGGGAGTCCATAAAATGAAGACAGGACAAACTCGCCATATTAACAAATTCGTAGATTTCAACAACTCTGCAAATATCCAACTTTTCGATCGCGATCTTGGAACGGATGACTTCATGGGTGGTTTTACTGTCAGGAAACCAACAGGAAGAAAGTTAAGAGGTTTTGCGTGGGGGAGCGGATCTACATACGCTCTGATCTACGAAGTAGTTTGATGAAGAAGGTCTAAAATGCAAGCTGAATAATTTTCGGAGTCTTAGTACAGCTTTGCCGAAACAGCCACATACTTGGCCTAGGGTCAGGGCTGTTCCATTGTCGGACTAAAATGTGATTGGCGAGGAGGTGGAGAGATAGGGAGGATTAAAGTTAATAAAAAGGTATTTTTAAGCTGAAAAAAAACCTCTCCCCATCACCCCACCTCCCTTTCACGCCTATTGACTTGACAATTTATTCCAAAGAATGAAACAGCCCTGTGCCAAGGCAAGGGGGATTTCAGGGTGCCTTGCGTAAGTCCTTGAACTGGACTGGTCAACATGATGGCGGCCTACTGCCAACCACAACGGATGGCTCCCTTGAGAGTAGAAGGGGCTTGCGATCGCACCTGCTTTAATACCTGGTGAGAAGGGTGTTTATACCAAGTTGCATTCATTCCTAGCACCCCATCACTGGATCACTCGATCACCTTTGGAGTAATATACTATCTCAGGAATACAGCGTTTTTCATAACTATAAGGTACACAATATTTTTTACCATATCCTTTTTTAAGGTGATCCGCTGTTCCCTAAAACCAAATAATTTGTACCTCACCGAATTGCAAACCGCTGTAACTACCCATCCCGACAATACTCCATGATCACCTGATCATCATACTCAAAACTGATCATCTTCCTCTGACCACAGCCCCTGGGACTCAGCCGCCCTGGGGCTACTTCTATGGTTGACCTGATCACCCCTGGCAATAACTCCAACTGCTTACCCGTCTCTACTCCTTCAGACTGTTTGGGGGTTCGCGGTTAATTAATTATATATAGTTAAAATTTTCCGGAAAGTTTTGCATAAAAATCCGAATTACTAGTGATGAGTATATAGAGCAAGTAAAAACAGCACGTAAGAATATACAAGGAGAAAAAAATGGTAGTGAGATTCGGCGGTTTTGGCAACGATACACTCAATGGTGGTCCTTTTAACGACAGTCTGAATGGTGGTTTTGGTAACGACATTCTGAATGGATTGGGCGGCAACGACACGCTCATTGGTAATTTTGGTAACGACACACTCAATGGTGGAGCTGGAACCGACACCACCATTGGTAGTTTTGGTAATGATACCATAATTGACGACGATGCTGTTAATTTCGACATTCACAATGGCGGTTCAGGAATCGACACTATTGATTATTCCAATGTCACATTTGGTTCCGGTTTTGTCACTATCAACCTGGCGACTGAGACGACCTCGGTTTCTGGAGGTAATACCGAAACGATTCGCAATTTTGAGAACGTCGAAGGCTCTCAGGGGGGTGAGACAATCATCGGTACCAGCGGCGCAAACCGCCTCGACGGTAATGGTGGCAATGATACCATCAATGGTGGTTCTGGCAATGATACTCTGAATGGAGATGCTGGGAATGACTTACTAAACGGAGGTTTTGGCAATGACATACTAAACGGAGGTTTTGGGAACGATACTCTCAACGGTAGTTTTGGGAATGATACTCTCAACGGTGGTTTTGGCAATGACATACTAAACGGTAGTTTTGGCAATGACATACTAAACGGAGGTTTTGGGAACGATACTCTCAATGGTGGTTCCGGGAATGACATACTCAGCGGTAGTTTTGGGAATGATACTCTGAATGGAGATGCCGGGAATGATACTCTCAACGGTGGTTCGGGAGCGGATAGCCTCACGGGTGGTTCTGGCAATGACAGCCTCACTGGCGCAGGTGGTAACGATACCCTAGTTGGAGGTTTGGGCTCAGATACCCTTAACGGTACTAACAGTATTCGGGACGGTGTTGGTGAAATTGATATCCTTGATCCTGGTGATTTTGGTGCCAGGGATGTGGTTATCTTAGGTACCAGTGGCTCAATCTATTACAACGGTGCTGGTATAGATTACGCTGTCATTGATAATTTCGACAGATTTGATTTCTTCGGCGAAACTGACTCTGACAAGATCCAGATTTCCGGGTCATTGTCCAATTACAGGTTAAGCTCATTCACAGGTACAATCTCTGGTGTTTCTATTACCAACGGTACTCGCATTAGCTTAGGTGCAGAGACCATTGCTTTTGTCGATTCTAGTGGTTTACTGACGGCTAATGACTTTATCTCAGTCTAGTCGCCAAAGGACTTGATCTAACCGGGTGACAAGTAGGATTGTTTGCTTTACTCCCTCTGTAGGGTTTAGGGGAAAGCTACTGATGGGATACCTGGTGAGACGGGTGTTGGTACCAAGTTGTATTCATACCTAGCACCCCATCACCAGATCACCCTATCACCTTTTGAGGAAGATAGTATCTTAGGACTTACGACGTTTAGTTGGCTTCGTAAGTCCTAAGCTAAATTATACAGCTAATACCAATTTCAACCAATATTGTTCAAGTAATATTGTTAAACAGGAATAACTACCCATCCCGACAATACTCCATTATTATTACCTGATCATTCCACTCAAAACTGATCATCTTCCTCTGACCACAGCCCCTGGGACTCAGCCGCCCTGG
>NZ_MKZS01000001.1:5789659-5829949 GCF_001942495.1 Moorena bouillonii PNG | reverse complement strand
ACGTACGGTTTTGAAGACGAGTCAGTGGGGTGACTCACTGACTTAGTTTAATTGCCCTGGGTAATATCAGGCATCGACTCTAACCAGACTGCTAGGAATTTTTACTCAATAGAGCTAGGAAGCGAAAATAGACAGAAAATCGAAAGATATAATAATTCTTTAATAATTCTTAATTAACTAATAATTATCAAATGAACATTCTAAGTAACCTGCTTTCCGGTGCCACTAATCCCTCCCGTGCCAAGAAAAAACGCCGACGGATTGAAATCAAATCTGAGCGTGAAATTGAGATCATGCGGCAGGCGGCAACTATTGTGGCAACAGTACTCAAAGAAATTTCTGAGATGGTTGAGCCAGGAATGAGCACAGCGGATTTAGATGCCTATGCCGAAAAGCGGATCCGTCAGATGGGAGCAACCCCAAGTTTCAAAGGCTACTACGGCTTTCCTGGGTCGATCTGCACCTGCCTGAATCACGAAGTAGTTCATGGTATTCCTAGTCCTAAGAAAGTAATTTGCAGTGGTGATGTGTTGAAAGTGGATACAGGTGCCTTCTATCAGGGATTTCACGGAGACTCATGCATTACTATTCCGATTGAGGAGGTGAAACCAGAAGCGAGTCAATTAATTCAGGTGGCAAATGAAACCCTCTACAAGGGCATCGAACAGGTGAAAGCAGGGAAGTACTTGCTAGACATTGCTGGTGCGATTGAAGACCATGCCCAAACTTATGGCTATAGTATCGTGGAGGATTATACGGGTCACGGTGTGGGGCGAAATCTACACGAAGACCCCTCAGTGTTCAACTTCCGCACCCGCGAATTGCCCAATGTCAAGCTCCGTGCTGGGATGACTTTGGCGATTGAGCCAATTTTGAATGCTGGTACTAAGTTCACACGCACCCTATCTGACCGTTGGACAGTCGTTACGGTCGATAATTCTCTATCCGCTCAGTTTGAACATACGGTTTTGGTAACAACTGATGGCTACGAAATTTTGACTGACCGTGCCAAGGTTATGAACTAGTTAAGGACTTGCTGGTAGATGGAACTTATCAGTGGGTATTTGGTCAATTAAATAGAGGAGCGTCTCCTACTCCAGGGGAAATATCTAGGTGTACCATTTTCTCCCAAGCCATAGCTATTGCTTACCAGATAAGGTTATGATATATTGGGTTGGGGCTATTTATAGAAACTACCAAATTTTTGGCAGTTGACAGCTAGCAGGATTGATCACAAGTAAGCGCGAAGTTTTAAAACCCAGTCTCGTCAGAGCTGGGATTAAAAACGATTAACTTGTGAATATACTTCGCACTCACTCTTTTCTGAGTAATCATCGTTCGCGTAGCGTGACCTACGGTCAATCGCTTTTAGCGGAAGCTGAGGCCTTTGGCCACGCTACGCGAACGCTTCATCGCGTAGCGTGGCCTACGGTCAATCCCATCAATGTAGCCTTATAATAAGGGAGTTTCCTCTACGCGGTGAGAGCATCCACATCGGAACCCCACTCAGAAAAGTAAATGGGTGAAAAATATTCTTGGACGGTGCTTCTAGTAACTAGTGATATAGATCGCAATTGATCTACTGCTAAAAAACTCCCGATCAGATCTCAGGGGTGTTGATCAGGTGGCATCTAATTTCTTTCTTCTTAGTTACTTCACTATTCTCCGGAACTATGACCAATAAAATAGTCGAAAAAATTGCCGGAATATCTCTGGTAACTATTAGCTTTGATAGGGATTCGACAGCTGTTTCAAAAGAAAACCCCCAAACCGTTGAGCCTAGGGGTAATTATCAGGGTGCATCTACCATTTATTTCTTCTGATTGATGGGATTGATATCCGGAAGGATTACTAGTAAATTTACTAGTCAATCAATAACAAAACCCACGGGATAAATTTGCTCAAAGCCAACAGCCAGCTAAGGCGCTGATGGCAACATCTACCAAAAAAAATCCCCCGAACCGTGAGCTTCAGGGGTAATTATCAGGGTGCATCTACCATTTATTTCTTCTGATTGATGGGATTGATATCCGGAAGGATTACTAGTAAATTTACTAGTCAATCAATAACAAAACCCACGGGATAAATTTGCTCAAAGCCAACAGCCAGCTAAGGCGCTGATGGCAACATCTACCAAAAAAAATCCCCCGAACCGTGAGCTTCAGGGGTAATTATCAGGGTGCATCTACCATTTATTTCTTCTGATTGATGGGATTGATATCCGGAAGGATTACTAGTAAATTTACTAGTCAATCAATAACAAAACCCACGGGATAAATTTGCTCAAAGCCAACAGCCAGCTGAGGCGCTGATGGCAACATCTACCAAAAAAAATCCCCCGAACCGTGAGCTTCGGGGGTAATTATTAGGGTGCATCTACCATTTATTTCTTCTGATTGATGGGATTGATATCCGGAAGCTAAGGTATGGCTTAAAATTCTATATGATCACTAAACCTAGGGCGTGTCATCAAATAGGTATCAATTTAGTTTAGAATCGGTAGCTGTAGAGAGTTTAGTCAATCAGGAGCTGTGCTATCATGATACGCCGCTATGCTTTGCGTGATGACCAGTGGGAACGGATAAAAGACCTACTACCAGGGCGAAAAGAGACGGTAGGAGTAACAGCTAAAGATAATCGATTGTTTGTTGAAGCTGTGTTGTACCGCTATCGAGCTGGGATTCCCTGGCGGGACTTACCGGAAAGATTTGGTGATTTTCGAGTTGTTCATACCCGTTTTAGTCGATGGGCAAAGCGCGGGGTGTGGCAACAGGTGTTTGAGGCCTTAGCCGACGATGCGGACAACGAATACGCCATGATTGACTCGACTATTGTGCGTGCTCACCAGCACAGTGCTGGGGCTAAAGGGGGGATGGGTCAACCGAAGCCATCGGTCGTAGTAAAGGTGGATTGAGTACCAAGATTCATGCCCTAGTCGATGCCTTGGGCAATCCCCTCAGTTTTCACTTGACCCCGGGACAAGCATGTGACCTCGATGGAGCTGATGTCCTGCTTAAAGATTTGGCTGCTGATACACTGCTGGCTGACAAGGGATATGATGCTGATCAGCGCGTGATTGAGCGACTCCAACAACAGGGAAAAACAGCCGTTATTCCGCCCAAGCGCAACCGTACTATTGCTCGTGAGTATGACAGACATTTGTACAAAGCACGACATCTGATTGAGAATTTCTTTGCCCGACTCAAGCAATATCGAGGGATCGCGACGCGCTACGATAAGCGAGCCAAGAACTTTCTAGGAGCAATTTATCTGGCTGCTGCCGTAATCTGGCTTAATTGATGACACGCCCTAGGGGAAAGCTGCTGATGGTAGACCTAGAGAGAGGGGTGTTGGTAGCAAGTTGTATTCATACCTAGCACCCCATCAGCAGATTACACTATCACCCTTTGAGGAAGATACTATCTTTAGGACTTACGATGTTTAGTAGGCTTCGTAAGTCCTAGGATGAATTATACAGGTTATACCAATTTCAAGCAATATTTTTACACAAAAATAACTAGCCATCCTGACAATACTCGATGATCAGGTGATCATCGCACTCAAAACTAATCATCCTCATCTCCCTACTGCCCCTTGGACTCAGCGGTCCTGGGGCTACTTTTATTGTTGATCTGATCACCCCTGGAACTGCAACTGCTTACCTGTCTGGGTACCTTTGGATCGAATTGAGAACTTTTATGCCTAATTTTCTCTCATCTTTATCAAACCTTGACCTAGTTAAAGGTTTAGCGAGTATTTTGTAAACGTTATAATTTTTATCCGAGTTAGATATATAATCCAATTGGATCTAAGTAAGCCATCAATAGCAATACTTAATTGAAGCGCTAATTACTTAGATCCAGATTCAAACTATCTGTCTTGGATATATCAGTTCATGGTGCTCCATTAATCAAGGGGTCTATTGGGTCTAAGGGATTGACTTGATCGACTTGATTGTTAAATGAACTGACCTATTAATCAATCAACAGATTATCAATAAAATCACTATGTATTAGCGTTTTCTAATCATTTTTTTACGCTACTAACAGAGGTATTTTTGTGATTTTTTTTTATCTGTAACGGTCAACATCAGGATTGTTGATCAAGATTACCCTTGACTTACCCATAAACTGGGCGTGTTAAGTCCCACTATTAATAATGAGTATTTCTTGACAAATTTTTCTGGATGTAACTCAGACAAATAGGGAAAATCTTTCCGAACAGAACAATCCATAAATTTTCAAAAAATTGCAATCGATAGGGAATAAATCACATGGCAACTTCCACTCCTAGCAACAACGGCGATAACCTTTGTGGTACCATTGGCGAGGACTCCTTCAATGGTATGGATGGTGACGACAGTATCTTTGGTTTTGGTGGCAACGACACCCTGATTGGTGGCGCTGGCAATGACACTCTTAATAGTGGCTCTGATAACGATACCCTGATTGGTGGTGAAGGGAACGACTTTCTACTTGGTGGCCCTGGCAACGATTCGATGTCTGGTGGCTCTGGCAACGACTTCTTAGATGGTGGCCCTGGCAACGATTCGATGTCTGGTGGCACAGGCGATGACACCTATTTAGTTGACAGCACGGGGGATGTAGTCAGTGAAGACCCTGGTAATGGTACTGATACAATCATCTCCTCCATCGACTACACCCTAGAAATCAACCCCAACGTGGAAAAGTTGATCTTGAATGAAAGTGCTCACTACGGTTACGGTAACACTCTCGACAATACAATCGTTGGTAAAGATAACAACAACGTGCTCTCGGGGAATTCTGGTAATGATAGCTTGTTTGGAAATGGTGGTAATGACATCCTTAGCGGTGGTTTTGGCAACGACATCCTATTTGGTGGCTCTGGCAACGACTCCCTATTTGGTGACCCTGGCAACGACTCCCTGATTGGTGGCTCTGGCAACGACTTCCTATTTGGTTATTCTGGCAACGACTCCCTGATTGGTGACTCTGGCAATGACACTCTCCAGGGTTATAAAGCTAGTAGTCAAGGGGAACTGGACACCCTAACTGGTGGCACGGGTGCGGATATCTTCGTATTAGGTAAGAATACTTTTGGCACCGAGATTGGCTACATTGGTGATGATAATAATAACTCAGGATACGCCACAATTACTGATTTTAATGGGTTAGAAGGTGATAAAGTTCAGCTCGGTGGTCTGGAAGCTGATAAGAATGATAATTACGAGCTGTCGGGCAACAATCTATATTACAAGGGGGACTTAACTAATGGCTCGTTGGACTTAATTGCCGTCTTCCAAAATGGGGCTAGTTTTGATATTAGCTCTGATGCCATATTTTAGGCTGAATAGGACCTAGTAAGTTTAGTTAGTATTGCCTCCCTAATCTCTAGATTAGGGAGGCAATACTCCATTATTATTACCTAATCATCCCACTTAAAACTCATCATCCTCTTCTGACCACTTGCCCTTAGACTCAGCCGCCCTAGGGCTACTCCTAGGCTTGACCTGATAACCCTGCTCTGGCAATAACTCCAACTGCTTACCGGTCTGGCTCCCTTGGGGCTGTTTCCGCCTTCGCGGTTGATTCGAGACCCCTCCACCATGGCGACGCCAAGAAGTCCGTTCTTCAGAGGTATCCTCCGCTACCACTTCATACAATAACGCTACCTTCTCCCCATTTTTCCCTTTACGCAATACCCGACCCAAGCGCTGGACATACTCCCGAGATGAACCCGTCCCTGACAAGATAATCGCTACTCGCGCATCGGGTACATCCACTCCCTCATTCAATACATGGGATGCCGCTAAACAGCGATACTCTCCCTCCCGAAATCGCTTCAAAATATCATGACGCTCTTTGACTGGGGTTTGATGAGTAATCGCGGGAATCAATAACTCCTGAGAAATCCGATAAAGTGTAGCATTACCATTGGTAAAAATTAACATCTTCTCTGGGTAATGCTGAGCCAGCAAATCTAGCAAAATCCTTAATTTGCCATCGGTCCCTAAGGCAATTTCCTTGGCCTCCCGGTGAGCTAACATGGCACGGCGTCCACTTTGCGATCGCGCACTTGCTATCACAAACTGCTGCCAACCTTTAATACTGCCGAGATGAATGTTGGAGGTTCGCAAGAAATCATTGCGCAACGCCATGCAAGAATTATAGCGATCGCGTTCTTTTTGGGAGAGCTTCACCTTAATCTGAATTACCTTATGGTCAGCTAGGGCCAAACCCGCCAATTGATCAGGGCTTTTGCGATAAACCTCTGGTCCTATCAAACCATTAAGGTCCCAATGACGGCCATCGGAGCGGTCTGGGGTTGCTGTCAGTCCTAACCGATAGGGTGCGATCGCATATTCCGCAATCACCTTATAAAAATCCGTAGGTAAGTGATGACACTCATCAAAAATCACCAAAGCGTACCGATTCCCTAAGGTTTCCGCATGAATAGTGGCACTATCATAGGTGGCGATCAGGATAGGCGTGCGATCGCGAGAACCACCCCCCAACACTCCCACCTCCACATCTGGAAAGGCTGCTTCGAGTTGAGCATACCACTGGTGCATTAAATCTAGGGTTGGTACCACAACTATGGTACTACGAGGAGTGTCTTGCATTGCCAACTGGGCCAGATAAGTCTTACCTGCTCCCGTTGGTAGCACCACTACCCCTTTACGACCAGCTTGCTTCCATGCCAACAGAGCTTCCCGTTGATGGGGATAAGGTTCCATCTCAAAACTAGATACTAGTGGCAGAGGCACAAATTCCCTAGCATCATCAATAAAATCAACCTTTTCTCTGAGTAAGGTTTCTACCAGAGGACGATAGTGAATTCCTCTAATCCGAAACTTCTCTACCCGATCATCCCAAGTGGCATATTCCACCCAAGCGTTGCCCCTCGGTGGTGGATGCAAAATCAGAGTTCCCCGGTCAAAGGTTAATCTAGGGGTGCGTGGCATGAATTCAAGGACGTTTCTTTGCTATTGTCGTACCGGTTCCGTTGCCAGGCTTGGGCCATGCTTCAATGTAAGCATTCAGCCGTCAGCCGTGAGCTAAAAGCTCACGCTACGCGAACAGCCGTCAGCTTTCCATCACTGAGATTAAACGAATGCTTACTTGTTTTCTTGATCCCAAGCGCGAGTGGGGGAAACCCCCGCAGGTCGGCGCTGCATCGCTTATTCAAAAGCTGTTCGGTGTAGCTTCCTAATAGCCCATAAGCACATCAAGTAGCACAATCTGTAGCGCATTAGCTGATAGCTGTTCGCGTAGCGTGCGCGTAGCGCTTAAGCTGATAGCTGATAGCTTACGCTTCAATAGCTAATAATACCAGACCACTGAACTTTCTTAAGTTGATTACGGCGATAGGAAAAGAAACGCTCTGGTTCAGAGTAAGTGCAGTGGGGTGCGATCGCAATTTGTTCTGAATCAATGCCCAATTGTTCCAACTGTAAGACATTGACTCGCCGCACATCCAAGCGTACTCGTCCGGGTTTCGGGTCCTCTAATATTGGGGAGTCGTCTAGCTGCTGCAACACCGCCAGAATTGATTCGGTGCTATCCCCTTGATCAGTAGATACAATACTAGCTCCCACTTCAGCCGCCACGGTTTCTGATACCTGGTAGCATTCCCCGGTAATTGCTGGACCGAGAGCAATGCGTAAATTTTCTTTACGACTACCATTGTTTAGCAATCGTGCGATCGCATTAGGAACAATCCGTTGAGCAGTACCCCGCCAACCCGCATGAATTGCTGCTACCTGTCCGGTTTCCATATCCCCAATTAGTAAGGGCGTACAATCTGCCGTACAAACCCACACAGCTTGGTTAGCTTCCTCACTTATAATACCATCAGCCGGTGGTTTATTGGAGTCTGGCTCATTTTTTTGGGTACTTTCAATTTCCCCAGGAGTCAGTACTGTATTGCCGTGGACCTGTTTAACTCGATACACCTGGGCATGAGGCTGGAGTACATCGACCATTTCTTCCGGAGAACGGGGAGAAAATGCTGAGGTGAAGAAGCCGTGATTCCATTGCTTCAATAGGCTACTCGTTAAATAGGGCAAATTGTTCCAACTCTGCCAGTGCCAGGTATGCATTTAAATTGTGTTGACGGTTTACACTTTACAGTTTACAGCTTAGACTTTACACTTTATCCTTTCAGCTGTTGTGGATTTCAATTAGATATTATTTAATTATAGCTTTTATTGCATTTCTGAGTTACACTTATAAACCTCAAAGTCCCCCTTTTTAAGGGAGATTTAGGGGGATCCCTTTGTTCCTCATGGGAAATATAATTGCTATATCAAAAAAATAAAATTCTTTACCCCTGCTCCCTGCTCCCTGCTCCCTGCTCCCTTCCTGTCATAACCTAAAACTTTAACTTAAACCAGCTTACTGTCATAAATTAAGGCAAATTCCAAACTTTAATACTATCATCTCTACTGCCACTGACTAAGGTTTTACCATCGGGACTAATCGCCAGAGAACTCACCCAGTTTGTATGACCAGTTAAAGTACTTTTTAACTCTCCATTTTCTAAATTCCAAACCTTAATAGTATTATTAGCGCTACCACTAACCAAGGTTTTACCATCGGGACTAATCGCCAGAGAATGAACATAGTATATATGTCCAGTCAAGGTATTTTTTAATTCCCCAGTTGTCAAATCCCAAATTTTAATATTACGGTCTAAACTACTACTAAATAAGGTTTTGCCATCAGGACTAATGATTAGAGAAATAACGGAATCTCTATGACCAGTCAGGGTCTTTTTTAGATCACCTGTATCCAAATCCCAAATTCTGATCCTATTGCCACCATTGCCACTAACTAATGTTTTGCCATCAGGGCTAATCACCACCGAACTAACCCAATTTGTTTCCCCTGTCAGGGTTTGTTTTAGCTTACCCGTCGGTAAATCCCAAACTTTGATGGTGTGGTCATAACTGCCACTGACTAAGGTTTTTCCATCAGAACTAATAGCAACAGAACTAATAAAGCCCTGATGACCAGTAAGGTTCTTTTTGAGCTGACCCGTTTTCAAATTCCAAATCTTGACAGTGTTGTCATCGCCACCACTAACAATAGTTTCTCCATCAGGAGTAATAGCGACGGAATAAACATTGCCATCATGGCCATTCAGGGTTCTAACTAACTCACCTTTCGGCAAATTCCAAATTTTTACAGTATGATCATTACTACCACTTACCAAATAGGTACTATCAGGACTAACAGCAATAGAACGCACTGAGTTAGAGTGTCCATTGAGAGTAGTTTTGAGGTAGGTGCTGCTGGGTAAACCAGCAATCAAAAAACTTAAATTAGAGGGAAAGGTTTGATACCTAAAATATCCATATCCTTGAGTAATTAATCCTATAGATAATAAAGAAAATCCTCCCATCATCACTTGTTTTTTTAACTGGTTATTTGGTCTGAATGACGTTAAAAAATTTAGAAAGGACTCGTGATACTTAGAGGTTGATTTAGAGGGATTAGCCGGGGGCGCAGACTGAAGCTCCAACACCTCCAAAACTTGGTCTACAGACTGATAACGGTGCTGATAGCTTTCTGGGAGCAGCCGATCCATTATCCACCACAATTGTTCACTCACCGGTTGCTTTAAATGCTTTCGCCAACTATTTACCCAGCGATAGCCTTGTTTCTTCCACAAATCCCAAGGATGAACATTCGTCAGCAAATGAAAGCACGTCGTGCCCAAACTGTATAAATCACTAGCAGCATAGGCTTTACCTCCCTCCATTTGTTCCATAGGCACATAGCCAAAGGAACCGATAGTGGTGCCAGTGATATTAGCCATGACCGTAGCCCTCAATTGCTTGGCTATCCCAAAATCGATTAGTACTAGCTGATTCTTTTTTTCAGATCCTTGACCCAAACCAGGACGGCGAATGATATTACCTGGTTTAATATCTCGGTGAATCACCTTCTGTTGATGGACAAACTTGAGAATAGTTAGCAGTTCAAATAAAACATCCTTAATCTTGTCTTCACTGAACGCTCCTGCTTCTGCCAACTCTTGCTCTAAGGTTTTCCCCTCGATATACTCTTGGAGCAAATATAAGCGCTGATCTTCCTCAAAGTAAGCTAGCAAGGTAGGGATTTGGGGATGTTGTCCCAGCCTTTGCAATTGTTTTGCCTCTTGCTCAAATAATTCTCGTGCCTTTTTGAGTGCCTTCGTTCCCTCAATTTGGGGGGCTAGCTGCTTAATCACACAGTATTCATCCAATTTGTCCCTATCTTCTGCCAAATAGGTTTTGGAAAATCCCCCATCTCCGATGGGTCGAATTGGACGATAGCGGTTTTTCAAGATAACCAGTTTGTTACCACAGCTTTGGCAAAACTGGTTATCATCCGGATTAATGGGATTCTGGCAATCGGGATTAAGACAGCAGATCATACTGGCAGGTCATCAGGGAATTTGGGTATGACTAGGTAAGTATTCAGCTATCAGCGTGTCGCGTATCAGCTATCAGCTTATGGGCAAGCTACTTGAGGTACCAAAGGCCAACAACTGAACACTGACCACTGACGGCTAACCGCTGACGGGTGAATGCTTACATGACTAGGCTACCCGCGAGGGTAGTGTTTTCCTCTTGATTTTCCTCTTAAGAGGGAGCATGTCACAGTTAAATGGGGTACGGTAGTACTTACGGTAGAAATTCCCTGGTATCAGGATGCTTTTGGTAGATGCTAGCCATAGATGCTGGACTTAGCGGTTGGCTAATCGGCTACAGTAGCGGCCAGCCCTTTTCGCTTTCCGGTGAAATTTGGCTAATCGGATTAAATGATGGGATTAAGGATTTGAGCTGTTGACCAATCCTTAGGATTAAGGGTACTGGTTATTTTACCTTCAATGAATAATTTTAGCAGAATTTCAGCAAACGCGTTCGCGTAGCGTGACCGTAGGTCAATCGCAATCTGGTTACAGGTTACAGGTTATAGGTTACAGGTTATAGGTTACAGGTTATAGGTTACAGGTTATAGGTTACAGGTTATAGGTTACAGGTTATAGGTTACAGCTTACAGGTTAGGCGGTGATTAAACCTTGGCCAAAAGGCGACGCTACGCGAACAACCTCTTTTAGGAACTATACTTTCTCACGGAAGTCATGGATTCATAGTGGGTAAGGCTAACGGCTGATACCTGAATGCAAACCAATTGCGAGTGTCAAGCCTAGGTATAAAATAACGACGCTAGCAGATATAATCTGATCTATCATTCTGTTATCCGATCTATTACTTGCGATCTATTATTTCTGAAACTACCATGAGAGCATCTAATCGAATTCCCCTAGTTTTGTTTCTACTGCGCCTCAGTGTTTTTATAGTAATGCTGATGTGGACAATCGATAAATTCGTGCGTCCTGAACATGCAGCTGCGGTCTATGAAAACTTTTACTTTATTAGTGGACTCGGTAACAGCATTTTTAGTCTTATTGGCGCTATCCAGCTAGTAATCATCCTAGGATTTTTACTCTTAGTGGAAAAAACGATGGACTTATGGTAGCGTATTAGTATTTCATGGGAGATAAACTATCTCATCCTATCAGCAATATCTAAGCCCATTTACTGATCCTAATTTGCTATTTTTTGCCGCTTGGCCAATGTTAGCAGCTTGTTTTGCCCTTTATTATCTTAGAGACCTGGATACCTTGTTTGTTATCAATAGACGATAGGCAATATAAACACAAAAATATGGGGTTAAAGTTGAAAGTTGAAAGTAGTAATAATTACCACATGATAAATGGCACACAGGATAATTATAAAATATTGGCGGGAAACCTGTGCTGTAGCACAGCGAATCTTGATTGAACTATGGCGAAGGCAGCGTAGCCTATTATTTTGGAGTATTTTTCCAATTACTGTGCTATTTCTCAACGGTTTAATTATGGCAGAACAGGCTCAGCTATCAACCGCTGAAGCATTTGAACGTGCTGCCCCAACTACTCTTGTGGGTGCTGCTTTGTTTTTTAGCTGCTTGGGGGGTAGCGTCGCAACGGTAGTCTCAGAACGAGAACAGCACATGCTCAAGCGTTTATTTATCTCTCCATTAGGTGGCATATCCTATTTCTTAGGAATTTTTTTGGCTCACAGCTGCATTGCTACAGGTCAAGCCTTAGTGGTTTATACCATAGCAGCATTTTTGGGGGCAAGGTTTCAAGGTTCCGTGTTGCTAGGAGTATTGATTATTTTGCTGAGTATTATTGCTTATGTGGGAGTGGGATTTTTTCTGGGAACTCAATTAGCGCGGCGCACTGAGGACGTTAATGCCTTAGTGGGAACCTTCGGTGTACCTCTATTAATTTTGGGTGGTGCGTTTTTACCAACTGCTTTGTTTCCGGAACAGTTACTGGAAATCGCTAAGTTTAACCCAATTTATCATATGAACGAAGCCTTGCTGGGAGTATGGGCTGATGGCAAGGGTTTGGTGGAAATCGAGTCTCATTTCTGGTTTTTATTTGGCTTTGCCTCAGTGATGGTGATAGTCGCATGGTTGTCATACCAGGGGATGGTTCGGGTAGAGAGAAGATTGTAATTACCCACGGGAGTTTTGTGCAGGGTAACCTAGTTTAAACCATTGAAGAATCAGGAGGTTTGCACAAAAAAAATAAACTTAAGTATAGTCGGGTCAGTTATCTATGACCTAGTACGTCTATAAAATTATCCGATTATCGTAAAAAAAGTCTGATTAAATTGCCTTAGTATTGCTGAAGGTTTAACTAGTGCTAAATATCCATAAATTAAGTAAGTCTTACGGTAATCGAAACGTTCTGCGGGATTTAACCCTAACTATTCCAGCGGGAGAAATATATGGTTTACTCGGACCCAATGGTGCAGGTAAGACAACTACTATCAATATCATCTGTAACTTACTACGAGCGGATAGTGGTGCGATCGCAATCAATAACCAACCAGTATCCGAGGCAACGAAAAAGCTGATTGGGGTTGCTCCCCAAGAGAATTTACTGTATCAAACCCTTAGTTGTCAAGAAAACTTGTATTTCTTTGCTCGTCTGTATGGGTTAGATGGTCAGCAGTGCTCTAAACAAGTTTACACTGCCCTTGCTGCGGTCAATTTATTAGAGCGGGCAAAAAGTCCGGTGGAAACCCTCAGTGGTGGGATGCAGCGACGGATGAATATTGCTGTTGCTCTAGTGCATCAGCCGAAATTACTTATTTTAGATGAGCCTACCACAGGCTTAGATATTGAAGCCCGATATGAAATTTGGGACTTGATTCGACGTCTTCAGGGCCAGGGAATTACTATTTTGCTGACCACTCATTCCCTTGATGAAGCAGAACGTCTTTGCCACAGAATTGGCATTCTTAAACAGGGACAGATTGTAGCAGAGGGGAGTTTGGTTGAGTTACGGCAAAAGATTCCGGCTCAAGAAATTGTAGTAGTAGACACCCCTCAAGAAGAACAAGCGATCGCTCGTGCCCAAGAATTAGGCTTTACTCATCGCCGCTATGGCAATGATTTAGCGTTTTGGCTACCAGAGTCTTTAGACCTGAAGGACATTATGGCATGTTTTGATGGGATTCCCCTCGATTCCATTGCTCGTCAACCAGTGCGGCTTGAGTATGTCTATGTAGAGGTTACATCAAATCTGGGAAATAAGTTAGTGGTTAGTCGTTAGTGAGAGTGTGTTGATCTCTAGTGACTACTGTAGGGGCGAACAGCTGTTCGCCTCTACTAACCACCAACAAAAAAAGAACAAGCTGGATATTTTGGGTGATTAACGATAACAATCTACAAACCATTCCCTTTGCTAGACAGCTGAGCCGCAACTTTCCTGAATACGTACAGCAAGCCTTCTGATGACAAAAGACTCATCTGGGCCAGGATATAATCAGCTAAGTGAGTAGTTGCTGACAGCACAATCAAACCCGATTCTTGGTCAAGCAAGCGCTCAATCAATTCAGCCTTTTCCTCTACAGATAATGTTTCGGCTAGACGCCAAACGCTATCAACCTTATTAGGCTTGGAGTTAATGTCAATTACGCAATTCTTATACATTGCCTTACTGCCCTTCAATAACTGATGGGATTATAGAATTGCTGAGTTGACCGCCGTAACCGTAAATGTACTTAGAGAAAATAGACCAGCCCTGGAATTGTAAGTAAATTCCTCAAGGTTAATCAACCTGTTAGGGTTAATCAATGTTTTGTCTTCAGAGGGATATTATAACCCTTTTTTTCAGGATTTGTCACTATTTCCAGATATCAAGGCAGAGCCTTTGTTGGATTACAGCTAATCAAACCTATTGTGAATGACTCGATGCTGCTGGCTTTGGCAGTGTTACGATCCCTGAAATCTGTGAAGATGCCTCAGATAACTGATGCTATCTAGTTTATGGGCGTTACCTAGGTAACTAGGATTACCTAATTTTAACTAAAACTTGAACAAGTTTACGCTTAACTTTACGAAGACTTTAAATAAAAGTATTTTTCTTTAAAAAAAGAATTGATAAATTGATAAATAGTCAAGTCAAGCAAAATATCAAAAACATTCAGGGTAAAAAAATAAGACACCTTAAGGTATTTTAATTTTTCAGGAATACTCCAAAATTTAAATGTTGATTTATAGGGGAAGCTACGAAAAAATTATCGGTTTTACGAGTCTGATTTAGGGTGTATCAACTGGTGTATCAACTGGTGTATCAACTGGTGTATCAACTTCTGATGCCTTGAGGTGAGCTTAGTCTAAATTTGTTTGTCTGCAATGACCTTCTTGTGTCAATCATGTAATCTACCAAAGACAAAATCTGATGACTACTATTTTTGGATTTGAGACTGGCAACTTCATAAATTGGAACACTATCGGCGATGCCAGCATTGAGACAGCGGCATTTGGCAGTATCCCTTCTCAGGGAAAATTTCAGGCTTTAATTACTAATGATGTCGGTTCTGTAAGTGATAGCGCACTTGAAAACTTCTTGGGGTTCAACCCAGGCAGTATAGATGGTTTTAGCAATGGAGATGCCAAAGAAGGATCCGCTCTCAAGTTACAACCTATTACAGTCAACGCTGGGGATGTTTTGAGCTTCGACTTTAACTTCCTCACTGATGAGCTTACCCCTGACTCCACCTTCAAGGATTTTGCCTTTGTCTCCATCACCCCAAAGGTTTTATCTAACCTGGCAGATACCAATAGTTCATTTCTGCTGTCTCCTACAGGATTTCGTGAGGAAACAGACTACGATACCTTTACCTACAAATTCCCAACTGCTGGCACTTATCTAGTAGGTATGGCAGTGGTAGATGTAGAAGATGAGTTGTTGGAATCCGCGCTACTAGTGGATAACTTAAGAGTTGTGCCGAAAGATGAAGTAATTGTAGGCACAAGCAACGGTGAAACTCTTTTCGGCACTGCTGATAATGACACCATCTACGGTCAAGGTGGTAATGACAGAATCTTTGGCAGTGAGGGAGTAAACATTATCTATGGTGGTGCTGGGGATGACGAGATTTTCGGCGGTTCCAACCCTGACACCATTTATGGCGGCACTGGTAATGACGAGATTTTCTCTTCCGGAGGCAATAACACAGTCTATGGAGGTATCGGTAATGACCTCATAGACACTGGCACTGGTAATGATTTAGTAGTTGGTGGCTTTGGCAACGATACGATCAGGCTTGGGGGTGGTGACGATATTATTGCCCTAGAAGCACGCAAAGGAACTGATACTATCATTAACTTTGAGGCTGGTAAGACGTTGCTAGGTCTGTCTGGTGCCTTGACTTTCAGTAACTTGAGGTTTAACCAAAGTGGCAGTGATGTCCAAATCTCTGCTAACAGTGAAGTGTTAGCAGTTGTCAATGATGCACAAGTTAGCACTATTGCCAGCGCTAGCAACTTTCTGACGATTTAGCAATAACTATACCGTTAGGGGAGCACAGCCTGCTCCCCTACACCTTCAGATAAATCCATAACGGGGTTTGAGGTAGAGCTTAGCGACAGTTGCTGCAACTGTGGGTTTACAATCAAAACCATCATCACCAGGTCTATAATCTCAAGAGGTACACTGGGGGAATTGGTAGTTAAAGATTATAGTTTTGATTAGCAATCAGTTCCCTATGTCTACATTTTTATTAGAAGTCGGTACAGAAGAATTACCCGCAGATTTTGTGGATAGTGCGATCGCACAGTGGCAATCGAAAATTCCCCAAACCCTGGATGAGTACTTTCTTACTCCAGAAGGAATTGAGATTTACGGCACCCCTCGCCGCTTAGCAGTTATCATTAAAGGATTACCTGGAAAGCAACCCGACCGAGAAGAAGAGGTTAAAGGACCACCAGCTAAGGCAGCGTTTAAGGATGGCGAACCTACTAAAGCAGCGATTGGGTTTGCCCGTAAACAGGGGGTAGAGCTAGATAATCTATTCCTCAGAGATACGGATAAAGGAGAATTTGTCTTTGTTCAGAAACAGATATCCGGTCGCCCCGCTACAGAAATTTTAACGGAACTGATTCCCCAATGGATATTTGGATTGGAAGGTAGACGGTTCATGCGCTGGGCGAATGGAGATTTAAAGTTTCCCCGTCCGATTCGCTGGCTAGTCACACTTTTAGATGATGTAGTGCTACCGGTAGAGTTAGATAATAATGCCGAGACTGTAAAAAGCGATCGCATTTCCAGTGGTCATCGGATCTTGTCTCCCAAACCGGTAGAGATTCCCCAAGCTACAGATTATCAGTCCTATTTGCGCAATGCTTATGTAGAGGTCAATCCTGAAGCACGTCGCGATACAATCAAATCACAAGTGGAGTCAGCCGCTAAACAGTTAGGTGGTTATACCCCTCTGTACCCTGACTTATGGGAAGAAGTCACTAATTTAGTGGAATGGCCGACAGCAGTAGTGGGTAAATTTTCCTCAGACTTCTTGAATTTACCACAAGAAGTGGTCACCACAGAGATGGTGTCTCACCAGCGCTACTTCCCAGTATTCAAAACCGAAGCGGCTACTGAACTTATCCCCTATTTTATTACTATTGGTAACGGTGACCCCGCCAAATCCGAAATTATTGCTACTGGCAACGAGCGAGTAATCCGAGCGAGGTTAGCCGATGGGCAGTTTTTCTACAAAACCGATATCGACTCACCCTTAGAAAGCTATTTACCCCAACTGGAGAAAGTCACTTTTCAGGAAGATTTAGGTTCAGTACGCCAAAAGGTCGGTAGAATAGAAAAGATAGCGAGTCAAATTACTGACCAGTTACGTCAACACTCTCCTAATCTAATCTCACCAGAAGCTATTACTCAGATTCAAAGGGCGGCCTTACTGTGTAAAGCAGACTTGGTTACCCAGATGGTGTATGAATTTCCTGAATTACAAGGGGTAATGGGACAAAAGTATGCCGTTGCTAGTGGGGAATCTGAGCAAGTCGCAACAGCAATTTTTGAGCATTATTTACCGAGGGGTGCAGGTGATTCTCTACCTCAAACCATTACTGGGCAAGTGGTAGGGTTATCAGACAGGCTAGATACCTTAGTCAGTATCTTTGGCTTAGGTATGTTACCCACAGGCTCTTCTGATCCCTTTGCTCTACGTCGTGCTGCTAATGGGATTATCAACATTACCTGGGATGCCAATTTACCGATTAATCTCCAGCAGTTGCTAAAAGATATTGCTGCGGATTTTGTAGCTGCTTATCCAGACAATAATTCACCAATAGAGTCATTACAGGAATTTTTCTTACAACGGATTCGGACTCTGCTCCAAGAAGAAAATAAAATTGATTATGATTTAGTGAATGCTGTGTTAGGAGAAGATGATCCCGAGTATCAAAACAGGGCATTAATTGATGTGTTAGATGTACGCGATCGCGCTTTGTTTCTCCAGTCTATCCGAGATAATGGTACCCTGGATAAAATCTATGAAACTGTCAACCGTTCAGCTCGTTTAGCTAAACAAGGGGATTTAGATACCAAACAGATACAACCAACAACAGTAGTGACTCCGGAATACTTCCAGAAATCTTGTGAGCAAGCATTTTATGATGCCCTCGTGGAATTAGTGCCAAAAATTAAAGCTTCTCAGGAAGAGCGAGATTATCAGAAATTAGTGGAAGCACTAGAAGAGATTGCTCCTACGGTTAGCACTTTCTTTGATGGTGACCAGAGTGTATTGGTGATGGATCCTGACCCCAATATTCGCAGTAATCGGTTGAATTTGTTAGGATTGTTGCGGAATCATGCTCGTGTATTAGCAGATTTTGGAGCAATTGTCAAAAGTTAGGGGTTGGTTTGTAAGCATATGCGCTACGCGCACGCTACGCGAACAGTAATCAGCTTATAGCAATCAGTAATCAGCTTATAGCAATCAGTAATCAGCAATCAGCAATCAGCTTATAGCAATCAGTAGTGGCCAAAGGCCAAGGCTGACGGCTGACGGCTGACGGCTGACGGCTGAGCGCTGACCACTGACCGCTGACCGCTGACCGCTGATAGCTTTGGAGGATTTATAGTAAAAGCTCTATCTGCGGTTTTCTGAAAATTGTGGTCAAATTAAAACTGACCTACTATTGAGCTAGCCTCTGAATTGCCATGGAAATTCTAGAAACCGTAACCTTTGATAATGCCATCGCATTCACGGAATCGATAATGACCAAAATGGCAACAGGGGAACTAACATCGCCAGAAATTACCGAAGCGATCGCATCCTTAGTCAAAACCAAAAATGGTGCTAGAGGTTTCTTTGTCACCTACCTTACCAGTGACAGCACCTTAGCCGACAATCCTTCACCAGAGGTGATCACAGCTCTAGAGTCATCCCCTGAAATCGTAGCCGAACTGTTAGTCAAAAATTTAGCTATGTCAGCGGCAATGGGATTGAACCATCGCCGCAATGGTAAAGAAGACATGGCTCAAGGATCAGACCGAGTGCGATCGCGTAGTGCTAATCTCATTAAACAACTAAACATGCCAAGCCTGTTTGACATTGCCCAACAGTTAAGGCAAAGCGCCCTTACTGGAGTTGGCAACTACCAAGAATTTCTGCAGCGCTGGAGATACGATTCTGAGCAAAAACAGGTCATCCATCAAGCTTTATCTGAAATTCTTGACGAATAACCCATACATTTTCAGCAACGTTTGAGGGACATGGCTTATGCTATTGCCTCTTGCTAGCATGCCTCTTGCCTTTCCCTGACAGAGTATGTTCACCTATCAAATCTATCTTATATATCATGGCTAATGATCAAAATTCTTCACCTATCTGACATCCACATGGGTAGTGGCTTCTCCCATGGACGAATCAACCCTGCTACTGGAATCAATACACGTTTAGAAGATTTTGTCAATACCCTAGCTAAATGTATTGACCGAGCCATTACCGAACCTGTGGATTTAGTTCTTTTTGGCGGTGATGCCTTTCCCGATGCCACACCACCACCCTATGTTCAACAAGCCTTTGCCAATCAATTTCGCCGCTTAGTAGATGCAAACATTCCTACAGTTTTACTAGTAGGAAACCACGACCAACACTCCCAAGGACAAGGAGGTGCTAGCTTATGCATTTACCGCACCTTAGGTGTGCCTGGATTTGTAGTAGGAGATACCATCACCACTCATAAGATTCAAACCGACAATGGTCCGGTACAGGTGATTACTCTACCGTGGCTAACCAACTCCACCCTTCTCAGTCGCCCAGACACCGAAGGTCTAACCCTAGCCGAGGTTAACCAACTCCTGATCTCACGGCTTGAGCCAATCTTAGAAGCAGAAATTCGTAAACTTGACCCAAACCTGCCAACGGTCTTGTTAGGTCATTTAATGGCAGACCAAGCTAGATTTGGTGCAGAGCGCTTCCTCGCAGTTGGTAAAGGTTTTACTATTCCGCTCTCGCTGCTTACTCGACCCTGCTTTGATTATGTAGCTTTAGGACACATCCACCATCACCAGAATCTCAACCACTCCAATGACCCTCCAGTCATTTACCCTGGCAGCATTGAGCGGGTCGATTTCAGTGAAGAGAAGGAAGACAAAGGTTATGTCATGATTGAGCTGTCCAAAGGTCGCGTTCAGTGGGAATTTTGTCCCTTGTCAGTGCGTCCCTTCCGTACCATTGAGGTCAACCTTGCTGAAGCAGATGATCCCCAAAGTACTTTACTAAACGCTATTGGTAACGAAACTATTAAAGACGCTATAGTCCGGCTGATTTACAAGCTACGTTCTGAGCAGCTCGACCTAATTGACAATACTGCGATACATGAATCCTTGAGGGCAGCTCACCACTATACCATTCGCCCAGAATTAGTCAGCCAGCTAGCCCGTCCCCGGTTGCCGGAACTGGGTATAGGTAACAGTATTGATCCGATGGATGCGTTATCGAAATATCTAGAGAATCGGCAAGACCTCAGAGATATTGCTGCAGATATGCTAGAAGCTGCAGAATGCCTATTAGAAAAAAATCGGTAATTGGTAATTAGCTAGTTGCGGGAAAACTGCCACCGATGAAGTGGATATCACTGAAGGTTTCGATCCACAGACGAGCGCCACAATCGAGTGGGTTATCAGGCTGATAGACAATCCGACAAGGACCGAGGATTTCTACTTGGTTGCCGTATAGATTGTTGCCGCTTCGTTTTACTGAAATCACTGGCTTCCGGTCTTTGGGACTTTTGTGCATATTCGAGCCAATGTGATTGCGGTTGACATTGATCTTAGCTAGAGCCGGAGGACGATTTTTACGCCACTTACCCTTTGGACCACGTCTACCTTTGGTAATTTGAGGCAGATGGTTAAACAGGGGAATAATCCAGAATTTACCGCTTTTATAAGCACCTCTAACCCGGCCAGAGCTTAGGAGTTGTCGCAATCGTCTAGAGGAGATTCCTAACAGAGATGCCGCTTCAGTAGTACCAACGCACTTGTTCATCAGTTGATTTTCCAAAACTATTCCTATAAAACTATAATAAGATAAAATTTGTGGAATGCCAAATCATGGGGTTCTATTAATTAATGCATCAGCCCTCAGCACTCAGAAGATTCCCTGAATAACATTGAATGTAATTAGGGCTATCATTAGACAAATCAGGTCAGTTGGAATGATAGGTTGGGACTTTTGGAATAGCTAAAAATGGCAATCAGTGCTACTGTAGGATGCCATACTGTTGCGCTAGTTATCCTACATGGTTGAATCAATACCTAAGCAAAACTACCGTGAAGATCCAGGGTCAGCCATCGTAGGCTTCACAGGTCAACAGTTTCAGCAACAGCTGCTTGACAAAACCTGAGTAGACATCTGTTCTAACTCCTGATTAACCTGATGGTTTGTGCAGCATAACTGGTAACGCTCCTAACACCTGATGCAATGACAGCACTGCCCATTCCCCACCAACCCTCAAGTTCAACCAATAGCACCAACTCCTATGCTGGTGCTAAGAAAAACCCTGTGTCCACCCTCAAAGAACTGGTTGCACGTCTTTATCGAGAACAGCACAAGGTTCAAGATTTGTTAAGCTCATTGGGGTTTGCCTTACGCAGCTTCAACAATCTCAATCAGTTTTTAGAGTTAATTCCTCTAATGGCAGCACGGGTCAGTGATGCCGATGGGGGAGCTTTAATCTTGTTCAATCGAGATGGTCAGGTACAACGCTCTGACCTACACTACCAGAACCCTCAGGTGGGTCAGACTATTCGTAAAGCCATAGAAAAGACCACCCACCAAGTGACAAGTCCTAATGGCCAAGGGGGGAATTCTCAGCAGACACCAACTTCTATGAAACTAGTTCAGGCATCCTTTGATAAACTCTTGAGGGATTATCTTGAACCCAATATCAAACTGTTTAGTCTTCCCATTCTGCTTAAAAATGCTGAACAAGGACATTTGTATATCTTTAGCCATGACCCACAATATAATTGGACACCGACACGACAGAAGTTGGTAAGGTTAGTGGCTGACCAAACGGCAGTAGCGATCGCTAATGATGAACTTAAAGTTGAGCTACGCCATAAAGAACGCTTAGATCGAGAGTTAGAAATTGGTGCCGATATCCAAATCCGCCTACTACCGCGCCAATGCCCTGAAATTGAAGGGGTGGAATTAGCGGCTTTCTGTAAAACCGCTAACCGTGTCGGAGGTGACTACTACGATTTCATTCCCACCAACTACGACCAGCTCGGACCGAAAAACTCCGGGGATGCTCATCTCAATGATGACCACAGTGCTTATTTACCTTGGAGCATTGTGATTGGTGATGTGATGGGAAAAGGGGTTCCGGCTGGGTTGATTATGACTATGACCAGGGGAATGCTGCGAGCAGAAGTGCTAAACGGTCACTCCCCTGCACGCATTCTCGAACACTTGAACCGGGTTATGTATGTTGACTTGGAAAATTCCCATCGGTTCGTTACCTTGTTTTATTCTGAGTACGACCCCAAAACCAAGATTTTGTCCTATAGTAATGCCGCTCACAATCCCCCCTTGTTGTGGCAGGCATCAACCCGTTCTATCAAACCCTTGGATACCGCAGGGATGCTGATTGGTTTAGAAGTTGATTCTCAATACGAAGACTCTCACGTGCAGCTAGATTCAGGGGATACCATTATTTACTACACTGATGGCGTGACCGAGGCAGCCAATCTCAATGGCCATCGCTTTGATGAGGACAATCTAACTCAAAGCTTCCAGTGGGCCTGTGAACATAGTTATACTGCTCAGGAAATTTTAGATTACCTATTTGAGCAAGTGCAGCAGTTTACTGGTACAACAACTAACGGAGATGATATGACACTGGTCGTAATGCAGGTAAAATCAAGGTTTCACTAAAAGATTTAAGGTATAGGAAAGCAGAGCAATGGTGATTGTAGGCATACAAACAGCAATAGTTCCGTTATTATGCATTAGCGATTGGACTGATGTCTTGGGATGGCTGAACTCTCACTTACCCATCGATGGGCTAGTTTTGGCTCAAACTATTGAAGATCCAGATGTACTTGGTCAAATCAAGACGGCCTGGCAAAACTTTATTGATTCTGGTCAGGCTGCGGCGCTGGTGATTGGCTTAGTTGTTGGTTACTTATTCAGAAATCTAACTTCGTTTAACTAAATCGTCAGGTGTCAGCCGTCAGCTTTTAGCTCACGCTGCTTGAGGTGCTGTCAGCCGTCAGCTTAAGGTACATCTCGTTCGGGTAGCGTGCGCCTATGGGAAATGCGCAATGCCCAAACGGTAAAATTTAATAGTTCGAAATTGCTTATGCTAATCGCACCTAAGCTGATAGCTGTTCGCGTAGCGTGCGCGTAGCGCTTATGCTGATAGCTGAATGCTTATACTAAATCTAACTTCGTTTAACTCGTCTTGTGTCCTTTATCTTGTTTCCAAAACTGTGACTGAGCAAAAAACCTGGAGTCAGCGATTTGAATCAGCGTTACATCCAGCAATTGCTTGCTTCAATGCCAGTATCGGCTTTGACATAGAACTGATTGAGTATGACATTACTGGTTCTGTGGCTCATGCCAAGATGCTTGCCCATACTGGCATTATTTCTGAGTCGGAAGCTCAGCAGCTAGTAGCTGGCTTAGAACAAATCCGCTCAGAATACCACCAAGGAAAATTTAACCCTGGTGTTGATGCGGAGGATGTACACTTAGCTGTAGAACGCCGCCTTACTGATATTGTGGGTGATGTTGGCAAGAAGCTACATACAGCGCGATCGCGTAATGACCAAGTTGGTACGGATACCCGACTCTACCTCCGGGAGCAGATTGATCAGATTCGTAGCCAGTTACGTCACTTCCAAGAGGTCTTGCTCAATCTTGCCAAAGCTCATGTTGAAACCCTGATTCCTGGCTATACTCACCTGCAACGGGCTCAGCCAGTCAGTTTAGCCCATCACCTGTTAGCTTACGTAGAAATGCTAGAGCGGGACTGGCAGCGTTTAGGGGAAATCCGACGGCGGGTGAATATCTCACCCCTCGGTTGTGGAGCCTTAGCAGGGACTACCTTCCCCATTGACCGACATCATACCGCAGAAACCTTGCATTTTGAAGGAATTTATGGTAATAGCCTCGATGGAGTAAGCGATCGCGACTTTGCCATTGAATTCCTCTGTGCTGCCAGTTTGATCATGGTACATCTGAGCCGATTGTCAGAGGAAATCATTCTCTGGTCATCTCAGGAATTTGGCTTTGTTACTCTCCTGGATAGTTGTGCTACTGGTTCTAGCATCATGCCCCAAAAGAAAAATCCTGATGTTCCCGAACTGGTACGAGGTAAGACTGGTCGTGTCTTTGGTCATCTACAAGGGTTGTTAGTTTTGATGAAAGGGCTACCTTTGGCTTACAACAAAGACTTGCAAGAAGACAAAGAAGCACTGTTTGATAGCGTTAACACTATCAAAGCCTGTATGGAAGCCATGACCATTCTCTGGCAGGAAGGGTTAGAATTTCGTACCGAACGTTTAGCATCAGCAGTTACTGAAGATTTCTCTAACGCTACCGATGTCGCTGACTATTTAGCCTCAAAAGGGGTTCCGTTTCGGGAAGCCTACAATCTGGTGGGTAAGGTGGTCAGAGGTTGTTTGGGATCCGGGAAGTTACTGAAGGATTTGAGCCTCGAACAGTGGCAAGCGTTGCATCCAGCCTTTGCAGAGGATATTTATCAAGCCATTGCCCCTACTCAAGTAGTAGCTCGTCGGAATAGTTATGGTGGCACTGGTTTTGACCAGGTTAGGCGAGGGATTGAGGATGCATGCGATCGCCTAAATTCAAATCATGATTGATCGCTAATTTATCTCTAATATTAGATCTTCTCAATCGCGTAGCGTGACCGTAGGTCAGTCTTGCTTGCGCCATTCTTGCGCCAGTACAAAAATACTTAATAATAGGGAAGTTAGGAGCGGGAAACTTCGGATCAGAACTAAAGATGTTTAGTTAGTTTTTGGATTAAAACATACTTTTACTTTTGTTTATTCCAATAACATAAACTTGACTTATCCTGACTCGAAGCTCCTGACTAGATACTCCTAAATTTTCTACATTGACAGCAGTAGTTAATCAACTAGGGTAGTTACTTATGGGAATATCAGGAATCAGCTGATAACTGACTCATTACATCGCACCAGTACCACCTTGGTAATTATTATCCTCATTATTTTCTGCTGTTGTTTCCTCCGACTTAGGAGGTTTAGTACCGTACCGTCTATTTTTGGAAAAACGGCCCGTATTACGCTTGGATTTCCGAAACTTACGGGCGTAAGCTTGATTCCGCTGCGCCTTTTCCTTTTTTAGATTGCGGCGCTTTGCCATGTTTACCTCATTGATAAAAAAACAAAAACACTATCAAACCCAAGTCTTACAATAAATTCAGCTTGGTTTATTTAAGTTACCCATGTCACCCACGGGAAAGGAAAATGGTTAGTTTTCCAAACCAGACTTCTTGATTGTCCTCGAAGCCTAGTGTTTCTAGAATCCACTGCGACTACGATTTCCGCGATTGTTGTCGTTGTCGTTATTTTTTGGTCTAGCTTTACGGACGCGCATAGAACGTCCCATCCATTCTGCACCATCTAGCTCAGCAATGGCCGAATCTTCCTCATCCGTTGTCCCCATATCAACGAAAGCGAATCCACGCCCTTGACCTGTTTCCCTATCTTTAGGAACTGCTACTTTTGATACTGTACCATACTCCTGAAATACTTCCTGTAAGTTTTCAGAGGTAACCTGATAATCTAGGTTGCCAATGTATATAGTCATTTAGAGTTGTCCATCTGATCGAAAATGTTCAGATGAAGGTCGGTGAGAGGGCGAAGCACTGGTGCATATCTACCCAGGTTATGACATTGATGCAGCGCGGTCAAAGCAGGACACCCCATGAGCGACTACCGGTGCGGTCAAAGGAGGCCACCCCATTAGCGCTTTGCATCAAGACAGAGATTTAACCAGAAGTGATTCGCCTGTGAACCGGTCAGGTATTCCTTAGGCTCCTAGCTGTTAACTACTCAGACGTTCAACGTTGAATTGCATCACAATGGACTTTTCAATCACTGACGTTACCGAACTTGCATCCATAATGTCTATCATAGCAGTCAGTAAAAGCAACACACACACTCAACAGCCCTATCATCACATGAGAAGATTATGGCAATTTGTCCAAACCGTTCTCGGAATTATATTTCGACATCCTATTACCGGTACGAGCATCATTCCACTCTTGCCGGATGGGCGAATTGTACTAGTTCGACGTCGTGACAATGGTAAGTGGGCTCTACCAGGAGGGATAGTTAACTGGGGTCAAGATATTCCAACGACTATCGAACGGGAATTATTTGAGGAAACTGGACTGGAGTTGCTCAAGATTCGCCAGTTATTTGGGGTTTACTCAGCACCAGGAAGAGATCCCAGAGTTCATTCTATCTGTATTCTGGTAGAAGCTGATGTCACCGGAACCATGGAGGTACAGGACGTATTGGAAATTAGTGAAGTCAAGGCGTTTGAACCGGAAGCTATCCCTAAGGGAAACCTCAGCCATGACCATGACCGTCAGTTACAGGACTATTTTGAGGGTAATATCACCGTTGCTTAATTCCCCACAAAAGTCACCGCAGCAACTAACTACCAACCACTGACAATATTCCCCAAAAGATTAAGTAAGGATCAACAATAATCTGAGCCGCTATTGCAGGAAATTGGGATTGGAAATAAGTAACTAACTGCTCAGAGTCGCCGCCAGTCATAGCAATCGGACTGTTGGGAAACTCCCTTTGCCAATCCTCAATAAAATCCCGGATACTAGCCAATACTGTATAGACAACACCACTTGCTATTGCCTCTGATGTCTCCAGAGACCAACGCTTTGGTAACTGAGCTGGTAGTTCAATCGCAGGTAATGCTCCAGTTTTTTGTGCTAGAGACTGTAACTGTAATCCCAATCCTGGTAAGATAGCTCCTCCGATTAGCTGTAGGTTTTGGTTAGCCCCAGTAAAGGTTAGAGCAGTACCAGCATCAATAACTAAAACTGGATAACTATACCTATGACCAGCACCAAATACGGCCAAGGCGCGGTCAATGCCTAGGGTGGGATATAGTCCGGAAAGGGGTAAATCTTCCAGGGTCAATATTGTAGTATCGGAATAGTTTTGCCAGAGTGCTGTTTGGGCAGGTACTACTGAAGCGATGTAAAGGGGTAATAGCTTGGATGGGTCTGATCCCTGAGCTGCTAACTGGGATGGAAAAATTTCCGCTGACATTACATTAGACCTCCAGTCCTTGATTAACTGCGCTACAGCTGCTGGGGTTAGATGGTTGGTATCCCAGGCTTTTTTCAGGGTGTTATCCACAAACCAAGCCCAATGTAACCGGGAATTGCCAATCACTAATCCTAAAAAGCTGTTTGCCATAGTTGTCATATAGCAGTTATCAATTCGGTAAGGTACTTTAGTTTTGGGTTAATGGGAGTAGGGAGTCGGGAGTCGGGAGTCGGGAGTAGGGAGTCGGGAGTCGGGAGTCGGGAGTCGGGGAAATAAATTTGCCTTTTGCCTTTTTCTTTGCCTAATCGATTCTAGATTTCTTTTTTTGGGAAGACTAGTCACAGTGGGAAAAAATCCCTGTTCCGGAAGAGAAAACGGTCAAGTCATCATTGACGTTATCCCTGAACTAGAACGAATCATTGGCAAACAGTCTCCTGTGCCAGAACTATCAGCTGGTGCAGCACAAAATCGTTTTAATCGACTGTTCCAGAAATTCATCCAAGTCTTCACTACTGCTGAGCATCCCTTAGTTATTTTCCTAGATGACTTGCAATGGGTAGATTCAGCATCTTTGAAATTGATGCAGTTGTTGATGAGCGAAACTGATACTCGTTATTTGCTGCTGATTGGAGCCTATCGGGATAACGAAGTCTCTCCAACCCATCCGTTAATGTTAACGTTGGATGAGATTAGCAAAACTGAGGTAAACGTTAATAGTATCACTCTAGCCCTAAAGCATTGACCATGAATAGCTGATAGCTGGCAAGGGTAGCATGAGCCTAGGGCGTTAGCTATCAGCTATTGGTGGTGACTGAACCATAATAAATCCTAAATCAGAGCCATAGCATATCCTAATCCAGCTTTCGCAAATATTTGTGTAAAAATAAAGAAAAGTTACATAACTTAAAAATAGCGGATAAAGGAGTAAAGGGATGGTAGTACTCACTGACCGGGTTCAAAAGCGGCTAACCATAGATACTAGCGAGATTGCTCCAGATACCACAACTATTCGTTCTTTGGATTGGGATCGCGATCGCTTCGACATCGAATTTGGACTACAAAACGGCACCACGTACAACTCCTATCTGATTCGGGGTGAGAAAATTGCCTTGGTCGATACCTCCCATGAAAAATTCCGCCAGCTATATTTAGATACTTTAACCGGACTAATTAACCCTACCGATATTGATTACCTTATTATCAGCCATACCGAACCAGACCACAGTGGCTTAGTAAAAGATGTGCTTGCACTGGCTCCAGATATTACTGTGGTGGGCTCAAAAGTGGCGATCCAGTTCCTAGAAGACTTTGTACACCAACCGTTTCAGCGCCAAATTGTCAAAAGTGGTAATCAGCTGGATTTAGGCAATGGGCATATCCTGGATTTTGTCAATGCCCCTAATCTTCATTGGCCCGACACCATGCTCACTTACGATGCTGGGACTAAGGTGCTGTATACTTGTGATGTCTTTGGCATGCACTACTGCTCTGCTAGCACCTATGATGACAACCTCAGCGCTATCGAAGCAGATTATCGATTTTACTACGAATGCCTGATGGCTCCCAATGCCCGTTCAGTGCTATCTGCTCTCAAGCGGATGGATAAGTTGGGAGAGGTGACTACTATTGCTAATGGTCATGGTCCTCTACTGCGCCACAATGTAGAACAACTGGTAGGAAATTACCGCGACTGGAGTCAAGCCAAGGCCAAGGCAGAAAAATCCGTTGTTGTGTTTTATGTCTCAGATTATGGCTATAGCGATCGCATTTCTCAAGCGATCGCCCTAGGGATTACCAAAACTGACATTGCAGTGGAGATGATGGACCTCAAATCCGCTGACCCCCAAGAGGTTCAGGAAGCAGTTAACCGTGCAGCTGGCATAGTGATTGGCATGCCTCCAACCACAAACAGCACCACTACAGCAGCAGTTAGCACGGTACTGGCTGCGGTCAAATCCAAGCAATCCGTTGGTCTGTTTGAATCCTATGGCGAAGATGACGAACCGATTGACCCCCTACGCAGTCAATTTAGAAGCCTAGGACTCAAAGAAGCCTTTCCTGCGATTCGGATCAAAGACACTCCTAGTGAAACCATTTACAAGCTTTGTGAAGAAGCTGGTACTGACATGGGGCAATGGCTGAGTCGCGATCGCTTGATCAAGAACATGAAATCCCTAGATACAGACCTAGACAAAGCCCTAGGTCGTCTCAGTGGTGGATTGTACATCATCACCGCTAAGAAAGGGGATGTCAAGAGTGCCATGTTAGCCTCTTGGGTGAGCCAAGCTAGCTTCGAGCCTTTGGGTTTCACCATTGCTGTAGCCAAAGACCGGGCGATTGAATCCTTGATGCAAGTGGGAGACCGCTTTGTACTCAATGTACTCGAAGAAGGCAACTACCAAGACTTAATGAAACACTTCCTCAAGCGCTTCAAACCTGGTGCTGACCGCTTTGCAGGGGTGAATACACAAACCGCACAAAACGGTTCCCCGATTCTGAGCGATGCCCTAGCTTATCTAGAGTGTAAAGTTACTACCCGTATGGAGTGTAGTGATCATTGGATTGTTTACTCTACCGTTGAGACCGGAAGGGTTTCTAAGCCAGAGTCTCTGACTGCTATCCACCATCGGAAAGTGGGAAATCATTACTAAACCTACATCTTGCACCAAGTTTAAAATTTACCTGTAAAGGTAGGGAACGGGGAACAGGGAACAGGGAACAGGGATAAAATCTGAATCTCTCTTGATGCAGTCGCTCATGGGGGAAACCACGGCAGTCGCTCATGGGGGAGACCCCCAAGACCGCGCTGCCTTCCCAAGACCGCGCTGCATCGCTTTCCGTACTGAAATTGATTGTGATCACTTCCGTTCTGTTATTAAGTTTTTTTCTACTGGTGCAAGATCTCAGCTGCGCGCCTAGGGGCGATCGCGCCAAAGCGCAACACTAGTAAGAAACACATTTTTATTGAAAATCTTAAATCCTTGCTGGGGTTTGGGTTTTAAAATGTGTTCCTTAAAATGTGTTCCTTAAGAGTTAAATACTCTAGCATTTATAACATTAATGAGGTACACATATTTTTCACTCCTCTCTATTACCTGCTACCTGCTACCTGCTCCCTGTTCCCTGTTCCCTAAAACCAGGAAATGTGTACCTCACCAAATTGAAAACCGCTATAAATGTAACCGGCTAACTTGAACCATGAACACTACAAAACCCCGTGACGTCCAACCCCTGCATATTGCTACCGATACCCTCATATTGCGATCGCGTACTTGGGACCGGCTCAAATTTGAAATCGAATATGCCTTGCAACGAGGCACCACGGCTAATTCTTTTGTAATTCGAGCTGATCAAATCGCCCTATTCGATCCACCAGGAGAATCTTTTACAGAGGTTTTTCTCAAAGCATTACAAGAACGCCTTGATCCGAAGCTGATCGATTATGTCATCCTTGGTCACATTAATCCCAATCGCCTGGTTACTCTGAATGCTTTGCTCAAACTTGCTCCTGAGATTACCTTTGTTTGCTCCAATCCTGGTGCTAAATCTTTGCGTACTCTGTTTGAGAAACTAGAGGATAAAGCTATTCCAGAACAGGAGCTCAAAATCCTGGTGATGAAAGGGGATGATACTCTCGATTTAGGTGAAGGTCACATCCTAGATTTTATCCCTACCCCTAATCCCCGTTTCCCTGATCAGCTTTGTACCTACGATCCTAAAACTCAAATCCTATTTACAGATAAATTATTTGGTGCTCATGTCTGTGGGGACCAGGTAATGGATGAAGGTTGGAGGGTTTATAACGAAGACCGACGCTATTATTTTGATTGCCTGATGGCACCCCACGCCCGACAGGTAGAAACAGCTTTAGCTAAATTAGCTGACTTTGATGCTAAGCTTTATGCTACCGGTCACGGACCCTTGGTGCGCTATGGCTTTCAAGAACTAACTGAGTCTTATGGGAAATGGAGTAAGCAACAACAAGCTCAAGAGGCCAATGTTGCCCTAATTTATGCCTCAGCTTACGGCAATACTGGAGCGATTGCCCAAGCGATCGCACGAGGTATCACTAAAGCTGGTGTATCGGTAGAATCCCTTAACTGCGAAGTAGCTGACCCGGAAGAGATTGGAGCTGCTGTTGAGAAAGCAGACGGATTTATCATGGGTTCTCCTACCCTAGGAGGTCATGCACCCACCCAGGTTCAAACCGCTTTGGGTATGGTTTTATCTAGCGCTACGAAAACTAAGCTAGCGGGTGTTTTTGGTTCCTATGGTTGGAGTGGGGAAGCCATTGACCTATTAGAAAGTAAGTTCCGGGATGCCGGTTACAAGTTTGGCTTTGAGACGATTCGGATCAAATTTAAGCCTACGGAGAAAGACCTCAAATACTGTGAAGAAGCTGGTACAGATTTTGCTCAAGCCCTGAAAAAAGCCAAAAAAGCCCGGAAACCAAAGCGATCTGCCGGTGAGTCTTCCGCTGCCCGCACTGAGCAAGCGGTGGGACGGTTGACTGGTTCATTATGTGTTGTGACTACTAAACAACAAGACCTGACCGGAGCGATGCTAGCTTCTTGGGTATCTCAAGCTACCTTTACCCCTCCAGGGTTAACCGTAGCGGTAGCTAAAGAACGAGCAATTGAGTCTTTGATGCACACTGGGGATAACTTTGTCTTGAATGTGTTAGAAGATGGGAAACATTTACCCTTGATGAAGCAGTTTATCAAACCCTTTGGCCCTGGTGAAGACCGATTTGGTGGGATAAAAATAGAAGAAGCAGAGAATGGTTGTCCAATTATAACTGATGCCCTAGCTTATTTGGAATGTACTGTAGAAAATCGGATGGAATGTGGTGACCATTGGCTAGTTTATGGGGTAGTTAAGAATGGTAAGGTGCTATCTGATGGAGTAACTGCCCTGCATCATCGTAAGTCGGGAACCTATTATTAATAGGACATAGTTTTTTTTAAAGGGAACAGGGAATAGGGAATAGAAGGAAGCATGTCACCTTTGTAACTAAGTATATAGATCCCCCCTAACCCCCCTTAAAAAAGGGGGGAATTATATTCAAAAGTCCCCCTTATTAAGGGGGATTTAGGGGGATATGACATGCTTCCGAATAGAACTATATCTTAACCTTTACTTCGACTGCTATAGACCTAAAACAAGTGATGCTTAGCAAAGAGTATCGCTTTTTTTTAATCTATAGCCAGGATCATTATACTTCATAAAAATCTCCCCATCTTCCCATCTCCCCACCCTCCCCACCCTCCCTACTCCCTACTCCCTACTCCCTACTCCCAAATCGGGCTATTTTCAACTAGCTGCTATAATAGAAATCTCCAGAAAATCGGTTTTGACCCAGGCAGTGCAAGGGTTTGAGGTGAATTTTTGGAGATGTCTAATATTTCGGTGCCAAGTACTAATCACAATGAAGTCTAAACTCAAATATATCCTGCGTTGCACTTTGTGTGGAAAAGAGTATGAACCAGACCCTTTCCGCCTTTGCTGTGACGAGAAACATGAGCCATCCCTTCTGCGTGCTGTCTATGCTAACGAAAAGCTAGAAGTCAAAGAGAATCTCCCAGGTTTATTCCGATATATCGATTGGCTACCGGTTGATCGATACTTAGAGGCAGATGGTAAACCGATTACGTATCAAAGCAAAAATCTGGCTCACCATCTCGGATTAGATCATCTTTTCATTTCTTTCAATGGCTACTGGCCAGAGCGAGATGCTCATCTTTCGACTTGTTCGTTTAAAGAATTAGAAGCTTTCCCGATCTTAGCGAGAATACCAGAGGATAACCCCAAAACCCTTGTGGTTGCTTCAGCTGGAAATACGGGTCGAGCCTTTGCTACGGTTTGCTCTAAGCTGAAAATCCCCTTTTTCTTGGTGATTCCAGAGCAAAATTTATCCGCCATCTGGTCAAAGGAGCCGTTTGATTCTTGTGTTCGTATGATCGCTGTTGGTGGGAATGGTGACTACTCCGATGCGATTCGTATCGGACAAATCATCAGTCAATTAGAGGGTTTCTTTCCGGAAGGAGGAGCTAAAAATGTAGCGAGACGGGATGGAATGGGGCTAACCGTTGTGGATGCTACAGTAACCATTGGGGAAATTCCTGATCACTATTTCCAAGCTGTCGGTTCCGGTACTGGTGGGATTTCAGCTTACGAAGCGAATCTCAGATTTTTAGCAGATGGCAGATTTGGCAACAAAAAAATGAAGCTTCACCTCTGTCAAAACATTCCTTTTACACCCATGACCGATGCTTGGAACGCGGGTAAGCGAGAAATTACTGCTTTGAGCGAAATAGAAGCAAAAAAATGCATTAGTCAGGTTTCTGCTAAGGTACTTACCAACCGAAATCCGGCTTACTCTATTAGCGGAGGGGTTTATGAAGCATTGGCTGATACTGATGGAGAAATGTATGGTGTCACTAATGACGAATCAGAAAAAGCAAGGGCTTTATTTGAGCAATTGGAAGGAATAGATGTTAGTCCTGCTGCCGGTGTGGCAACTGGTGCTTTAATTCAAGCAGTTGAAGCGGGGAAAATAGCTAAAAAGGACACCATTGTCCTCAATATTACCAGTGGAGGTTACAAACGGATGCGCCAAGATTATCCGTTACACTACCTCAAACCTAGGATTTTCTGGAACAGAGCATTAGCAGTGTATCATAAGGGTTTACCAATTAAACGGCGTTGCTGAATTAAGGAATGAATGCGCGATCATCTGGTTTTATTACAGCCCCCTAAATCCCCCAACTTTGCGGTGCGACCCGTGGCGAATTTAATTCGCCTACGGAAAGCGCACCGGGGGAGACTTTAACTTACTTTTCTCCCCCAGGATTGGGGGTCAGGGGGCGNGGGGTTTATGAAGCATTGGCTGATACTGATGGAGAAATGTATGGTGTCACTAATGACGAATCAGAAAAAGCAAGGGCTTTATTTGAGCAATTGGAAGGAATAGATGTTAGTCCTGCTGCCGGTGTGGCAACTGGTGCTTTAATTCAAGCAGTTGAAGCGGGGAAAATAGCTAAAAAGGACACCATTGTCCTCAATATTACCAGTGGAGGTTACAAACGGATGCGCCAAGATTATCCGTTACACTACCTCAAACCTAGGATTTTCTGGAACAGAGCATTAGCAGTGTATCATAAGGGTTTACCAATTAAACGGCGTTGCTGAATTAAGGAATGAATGCGCGATCATCTGGTTTTATTACAGCCCCCTAAATCCCCCAACTTTGGGGGACTTTGAGAGTTTTGTTCCCCCCAAAATTGGGGGGTTAGGGGGGCAAAACCATACCCATAATCAGCAACGCCAGTTAAACAGCCTAATATCCATGAAAACCTTATCCACTCTTGCAGTCCATCAACTCAAACCCTTTGGGGTGAAGCTGACGAATGTTGATGTTAATTCCCCAGAACAATGCGATCGCATTCGAGAGCTGCTGTATGAAAATGGGGTAGTGCTCATCCCTCCTGACGGAGGCAGTTTCGGTGATCAACCAATCCAAGCTGATGCCAGCCTGTTAAAGTTGGCGGGACTTTTCGGGAAGATCGAGAACTACCACCCAGTAAACGCACCCAAAGACAGCACTGGCAAGGTGCAAATTCTGGAAACCATGGGTGACACAGGGATTCCAGCGGATTCCTTTCTATTCCACTCAGATATGAGTTGGCGAGTTAACCCATCCCGCGCCAGCGTACTATGTGGGTTTATCCTGCCTCCTAGCGGTGGTAATACCTGCTTCCAAAATGCTAACCAAATGTACCGCAATCTCTCACCAGAACTAAGGGAGCAGTTGCATGGTATCAGCGCTCTCCACTCTCTCCAGAAGGGTTATGCCCGGGTCAACCGACCGGATGACGTGACTAATGACGTGCAGTCTATTCATCCGGCAGTGATTAAGCATCCTGACACAGGTGTGCCACTGCTCTATCTGAACCCGAATTTCACCGTGTCCTTGGTAGGAATGTCGGAAGAGGAGAGTACGGAACTTTTGAACCGCGTCTTTGAGCAAGCCAACCGTCCAGACCAGGTTCTTTGCCATTCCTGGACTAAGGGGGATGTGGTGATCTGGGACAACTTTGGAGTGCAGCACCTGGCTAGGGCAGACTACCTTGGCCTGCGCCGAATGCATCGGGTGGTGGCTCACGACCCTTATCTGCGGACAGAGCGCTATGTAGGGGAAACAGGGGATGTCAAAGAAGCCATCAGTAATATCGAGCACTACCTCAAGCAAGATGACAATCAGGCTGGTTATCAGGAATGGGCATTCCGCTATGAACAGGATGTAAATCAAGCTGGCTACAAAATCCCAGCCATTGCCACGGATATTTTGGCGCAATATGTCGGTCAACTGGTGCAAACCGATAAACCACTAATCTTGGATGTGGCGGCTGGTACAGGGCAGAATGCCTTGCTGCTGATGCGTAATCATGGCCTCACCAACCTAGAGGCAATGGACGTTTCCACCGAGATGTTGTTTGAGGCGCGTCGCCGGGAACTCTACTGTAAGTATCATGTAGAAGATGCTAATCAACCCTTGCCCATAGCCGACCGTCAGTACGATGCTGTGCTGTGTGTGGGAGGGCTTTCAGCAAGCCAGATTCGAGCACAACCAGCCTTGGAAGAGTTCATCCGGGTCACAAAGGATGGCGGACTGGTAGTCTTGTCAATGCGGGAAGCTGAGAGTGAATACACTGCCGAGGTTAGCCGACTAGTGACCACAGGGGTGGCTGAGGTGGTACACGAGCACTCATTTGTGGGCATTGAAACCAACCAGGAAGTACACCACCACATCTTTGTCCTGCGAGCACTGGGCGACGACAATTCAGACCAGTCAGCGGCCCAATACAACCAAGCACGCAGCCCCTTTGGGGTAAAAGAGATCTTGGGATTTCTCCGCCCAGGAGATGTGGTATTAGACGCTGGCTGTGGCACAGGGCAGCACGCACGATACCTTGCTGAGGTGGCCAGTAAAGTTGTGGGAATTGACACAGATTCCGCGAGGATTGCGATCGCCCAAGAAAATTGTCAAGACTTGGACAATGCCAGCTTTGAAGTGGGTTCTGTCACCAAGCTTCCTTTTGAGGACGGTTGCTTTGACCTAGTGCTGTTGGCTCAAGTGCTACACCACCTTGGAGGGGAAGATGTGCATTCAGGCGAAACTTCAACGTCTTTAAGGGAGCAATGTGAGCGGGCGATCGCGGAAGCCAAACGAGTGCTGAAAGCTGGTGGACGACTTGTACTTGTGACTACTAGCCGAGAGCAGCGTCGTAAAGCTTACTGGCATTTTAACCTATTTCCAGAATCAGCCTGGGAGCGTCTGGATTCGGTCTGGTCCCTGACCGAGGGTGTTTGGTTCACATCGCTGATGGAAAAAATGGGGTTCACCATGACTGGTAATGTAAGCCCAGCGGAATCCCACTGGATTGAAGCCCAGGATGAAAAGATGGTGAGGCTAAGCCTTGACCCTGGTTGGCGGTCAACAGATGTGGCATTTGCATTGCTGACACCTGATGAAATGAGTCAGTTTGTGGCTAAGGTCGAGGGGGTGCTAGGGGATGGCTCTGCAAAGGAGCTAATCAATGGGGCGCTTGCAGGGCGTGCTTCCCATGGGGAGGCTACCGTTTATGCCTATGATCTTAAATCTGAATAAAGCCCTGTTGTGATTGTTGATATTTTCCTCAAGGTGGAGAAAATCGGGAGTATGTCACCTTTGTAATTATGTACATAGATACCCCCTAACCCCCCTTAACGAAGGGGGGAATTAGATTCAGGAATTAGATTGAAAAGTCCCCCTTATTAAGGGGGATTTAGGGGGATCTGAATCAGGAATTAACAAAACTGACATGCTCCCGGTAAAATCTCATTCAGTCAAGTTATTTCTTCGTTCCTTCAATCATCACACCAACCCAGCCCAAATCATGAGTTTTCATGGAAAACCCTATAGATTCAAGCAACTCCTGGAAATAGCTGAAAGGATAAGCATTAGGACAATGGGAACCCCCTTCTAAAATCACTTGATTGCCATTGATACTTTCTACTTTTAAACCCGTTTTAGCATAAAAGCGTAAGCGCTCATCCATGACTTCTGGACCACATTTGAAAGTCGAAATAAATATCTTTTCCTCTACTAGTTTTTCGAGATTATCGAAAATAATTTCATGAACTTCTTGAGGAATATTGCCAATCGTATTCCATCCCAATAAAGCATAAGTAAAAGTTTCTTGAACCAGAGTGGGTAAATGTTCTGCTCTTCCGAGAATGACGTTTACATTATCAAAAGTGGCAGTTGATTCTTTAGCTAGGTTTACCAATTGTTCAGCAAAATCAATTCCTGTGATCTTGCCGACAAGGGGAGCAAGATGACGAAGATAACGTCCCTCACCACATCCTACCTCCAGAACACTATCCACCCCTTCAAAGGTTCTCAGTATAAATTCTTCTTCTAACTTCTGATACTCCCTGACTCCTTCTGTCTCATTTTGAGGATCGAGCAAAGTCAATCCGATCCCTTCGTAAAAGTCTTTGCTATCTTTCATGATGTCTTCTATCCTTTAACAGCTTCACATAGTTTACCAGCATCAAGTAAATTATGGAAAAAGATTTCTAGATCGGCTTTTTGCAGTTCAGGGTTAGCGAGAATTAACCGAATCATAACCAGACCTTGATAATGAGCATAGTTTACAAAAGCTGTTCCCGAATGAAATAATCGGTTGCGTATGTCTAGATTCAGCTGGTCTAACCCAGTAGCGTCAAGCGGTTCATCTTTGGGGATATAACGGAAACAAATATTCAAAAATTGTGGTTCAGCGATTAATTCTAAATTATCGCAACTGCGGATATACTCGGTGGCATAATTAGCTAGGTCAAATAAATGATTGACCAGCTGCTCATAACCTTTTTTACCATAGTATTTCCAACACAGCCATAATTTAAGTGCATCTACTCTCCGACCACATTGTAACGATTTAGTTCCTAAATTATATAAATCATTTTCATCATCATGGAATAGATAATCGGTACCTCCCCCAGAACAAGCCTCTGACAATATTCCTTTTTCTTTGACTAAAATAGCCGAACAAATTAAAGGAACTCCCATTAACTTATGAGCATCCCAAGTAAAGGAATCAAATAACTCACTTCCTGCTAACAAATGCTGGTGTTTTTCACTAAATAAAACCGGCCCACCCCAAGCAGCATCCACATGCAGCCACAAGCCATATTTCCTAGTAATTTCGGCAAGGGTTGGTAACGGATCGAAGGCTCCTAAAACAGTTGTACCGGCAGTTGCACCCACAAAGAACGGTGTTTTTTCTTCTGATAAGCTCTGTTGAATCGCAGCTTCTAGTGCTTCGGGAATCATTTTGCCATCAACATCAGACTTAACCTTGACTAAATTTTTGATACCAATCCCTAACAAATTGGCAGCTTTTAAATAGGAATAATGAGCTTGATCGGAAACAAAGGCGACTAACTGATGATTACCCAATCCCTGCAATTTAGCTTCTGGTAAAACTTGATGTCGTCCACAAAGCATTCCGATCAGATTAGCATTACTTCCTCCAGTTACCATCAATCCTTCACCTGGATTAAATCCCACTAAACTGGTCAATTTTTTAATCAATTCTATTTCCATCAGGGTGGCTACTGGGGCGACATCATAGGTGTGCATGGTAGTATTCGTGGCACTGGTCACCATGTCGGCTATTATTCCCGGAATACTAGACCCACTAAAAAGTAGATTAAAAAATTGAGTGCTACCGGTTCTAACGCTATAGTTCAGGTAAGATTCTACTATAGGAATTAACGCTTCTAACGCTACTCCCTCATCGGGTAAGGTTAAATCGAGTTTTTCCTTAAGATCATTAGCGGTTTGATAATTAACGACTTTGGGCTCGGGTTCCAAATTACCGTCTAAATAGTTGAGAATTATGGTAAAGGCTTTAGTCAGGGTTGTTTTTCTATGGTTCATAGGGAGTAGGGAATGGGGAGTCGGGAGTCGGGAGTCGGGAGTCGGGAGTCGGGTTTGGTAAAATTGACTCTATAATATTACCATAAAAAAACGCTATTCTTGGATAGAATATCGACAGCTGTACTAGGAGTTAGTCTAATACAAATAAGCGGCAATTATATCAATAATAACCGGTTTTGGATATTAAATCAACCAGATAAAAATTTTAATTATTCTATCGGTAGCAAGGAAAGTATAGTTGAGGACATAGTATTTTGGTTTATATGATGTCAGGATAATTACCCTGTCTTGATGCAGTCGCTCATGGGGGAAACCCCCAAGACCGCGCTGCATCGCTTAATAAAAATCTCCCGATCTCCCCATCTCCCCATCTCCCCATCTCCCCACCCTCTCCTTAATTATGGGTATTCAACCAGACTTGATATTAGGGGGGATTCCTGTTCCCTAAAACCCAGGACGAGGTATATCACCGAATTGAGAACTGCTATAATTACCATTAAGAGAAGTACCATTAACAGAAGAGTCAGAGCCTGAAGCCAACATGACTAAATTCTTAGTTGAAGGAACAAAATCATCGAGAAAGTCTAAGTGATCCCCAGCCAGAGAGTGTAACTCTTCTGGAGTGCCTTGGATTTGCAATTTTCCTTTTTCGAGCATGATAATCCAATTGGCTCGCTGAATCACTTTCGGGCGATGACTAATCATAATAGTGGTTTTGCCTTGGCGAGAGGATAGTAATTGATCTAACACTTGAGCTTCGCTGACTGGATCGAGGGCACCAGTGGATTCATCTAAAATTAGGACTGGTGGGTCAGTAACTATAGCTCTAGCAATAGCCAATCGTTGCCTTTGGCCCCCAGAGAGATTGGCACCAAATTCCCCTAAAACCGTTTGATATTTGTCGGGTAGTTCGCTGATGAAAGAGTCAGCCCCAGCTATCTCGCAAGCTTTGACAATCTGCTCAAAAGTGACCTGGGGATAGCTAAAGTGGAAATTGTCAATGATGGAGCGACTCCAGAAGTGGGGTTCTTGTGGTACTAATATTATATCAAATCCGGGTGTAGACTTATTGTATAGAGTGAGTCGGGAAAGATCTATGC
>NZ_MKZS01000001.1:5775950-5789559 GCF_001942495.1 Moorena bouillonii PNG | reverse complement strand
CTTTGTCTTGATGCAGTCGCTCATGGGGGAAACCCCCAAGACCGCGCTGCATCGCTAAATTTATGGGGGGTTTTCCCCCCCTGGGAAAAGCTCCGGTCTGGTCGCGTAGGGTGACCTTTGGCCAATCAAATAACATCACATCAGGTTAGGTTTGGGATCTGACTGAGATCAAAATTTCAATCCACTTACTGTGGCATTGAAAAAGCCGTGGACATTATGTCTACGGCTTTTTTTTATGTTTGAGACTTGTATTTTTTATCTGTTGCTTGTTGCCTTTTGCTTTTTGCCTTTTCCTCAAAATATTTTATAAGATCATGTGGTCAACGATACCAGCTACTATGCAGCAGTGGTCAAGATATTGTATTCTAATTGGAGATGCTATTGGTGTCATGCTTAAACAATACCATAGTTCTTTCCTCCAACCTGCGGAATGCAGGCTCTAAACTAATTTGGCTAACAACCAAGTTTATTCAAAAATTAGAGGATGTAAAAATGATTCAGGTTATTCAGGCAAACGCGACTTCATCGGAGCAAAGTTTTCCCGAGAGTATCCAGCGCTTAATTAGCAATATCAAAAATCAGTCGGCAATGGTACCGACAATTGCTCGTGAGTGCATTTTGGATGCACGCATCTCACCGGAAGACTTGATGGGATGGGCTGACTTTGATCATCCCATCACCGACAGCTACGGTCGAAAGCTAATTTACCACGGCGGTTCCTTTGAAATTATGGTATTGTCTTGGGCTCCAGGAGACTACACCACGATTCATGACCACGGCGCAAGCCAATGGGGAGCAGTACAGTGTTTTGGCGAGGCGGAAGACTACATGTATACCTTAACAGATGGAGTGCTGCAAACCCAGAAGCGGCTGGAGTTTAGCTCAGCACAGGTAAAGGCGGTAGCTGAAGATATGATTCACCAGATGGGCAACCCCGGAAAATTCGCCTTTTTGAGCCTTCATGTATACGGAGGCGAAAACCCCAACGACTCCATCACTAGCAACTCACGAATCTTTGACCTGTTTGAAGGCAGCATTCAACGAACGGATGGAGCAGCGTTATTTTGCTTGCCAGAGGCAGAAATTAAAGAGCGGCACTATGGCTTACAAGCAGATGCTAACACTACTCTCAGACACCACGAAAAGATGCGCGATCGCATCTGTCGAATCCTTGCAGTACAGGACAATCCTCTACTTCGCTCAAAATTAGCTGTGTTAGACAAGCAAATGTCACAGCTCAAGTAAACTAAAGATAATTGGTAATTGCTAATAGACTTCTCCAAAAATTGTAAAGCCAGTCTATCACTAGGTTTGAGATGGGGTGCATCTCACTTTTTAAATTAGGGAACAATTATAATAAAACTCCACCGCCCGGGTTCCAAACTTTCCTTCTTTTTTAAAAATATGAGATGCACCCTTTGATATTTTTGGGATGATTCACAAATCCGTTCACTTTAAACGCAATAATCAGGGTAATCGCCTCTACTTTGGTATAAGTTGTACTTGACAAACAACCGCGTGTATAATGATGATAGAGTTTATATATGATTAAATTAATCATAAGTATTTTTAATAAAAAACGTAAGCTGTTTGGCCTTTAAATTGGATATTATTCAGTTATAATAAAAAACGTAAAATCCTATTACCCTGATCTGATTTTTACCTCCTACCCTGCTATCATAAGCATGCAATTAAAGCGATAATAATTAATTTTTAGCATTGTTACCTATTGTCTACTACCTGCTCCCAAATCCCGACTCCAGACTTCAACAATCAGTCAATAGTTAGTAACAATAATTTCCCTAATTTCTCCTCTGCTATTTCCTTTAGAGTTTATTCTACGGGATGCCAATATTCGCTCAATAGTAAACCCTTGATATAAGTCATCGAAAAACAAATCATTAACATAGTTAGTTGGATCAGAATTGCTGAGCATTTGATGGGCTCCTGCCTGATCAGCTTTCACAAACACATCCCGTAAACGACGCTGCTCATTATCATCAAATTCCAGGGAGTGATAGGAATTGAAATTGGAGGTTTTGCTGATCGGACGATAGGGAGGATCATAGTAAATAAAGGTGCTATGATCAGCATATTCCAGGACTTGACTAAAGTCCCTTTGTTCTATTTCAGCAATTTGGAATAGCTTGGAGACAGCTCGCAGATTATTGGCATTCAGAATTTTAGGATTTTTGTATCGTCCCACTGGCACATTAAATTCTCCTTTGCTATTGACCCGATACAGACCGTTAAAGCAGGTTTTATTCAGAAAAACTGTTATGGCAGCCCGCTTGCTCCAATCTTGATCGTAATCGTTAGCATCGATTTGTTTATTAAAGGTGTTATATTGGTTACGATATTCGTAGTATAATGCTTTCCGACGTTGATCATCTTTAGGCAGGTATGTATTACTAAGCTTTAACAGTTCTTTGATCAGGGATTCAACATCCTGTTGGATAACCTTATAAAGGATAATCAGCTCAGGATTGGTATCAAATAGATATGCTTTCTGGATATCAAAACTGTTTACAATATCGAAAAAAACTGCACCTCCTCCCACGAATGGTTCGATATAAGTCGTCAGAGTTCCCTTACTTAACTTTGGGGAGTATCTCTCTCGAAGTTGTGGCAGAAGCTGAGTTTATTAGAGTCGAACTAGGGGTTCCCCCCTAGAACTCTCCTCCAGAACCGGACATGACTGTTCCCAATCATCCGGCTCCTCCTGGCAACATTGTTATTGCTCTCCTTTGTGGGGATATATTGTTCTGTGTTCCCGAATTTTGGTATGGTGACAGTGAGCATGGACTAGCTGTTTGTTGTCTAGCTTATTACTACCGCCTGCTCTTTGGGGGATGATGTGGTCTACTTCAAAAATATCATCGGCCTTAAACCTTTGATTGCACAGACCGCATTTTCCCTTCTGCTTTTTCAGCAGTTTGTTTACTGTGGGTTTTACCCCATGGTATTTGGCAAGCCTTTCAGCCCAATATAGCCAGTCTCCGTCATATATGGATTTGTGACCTATTAGTCTAACTACCCTTTTTATTTTGGTGTCTTTATGTTTCACCAAGGTAGCTGTTCCATCAGGGGTTTTGAATGTCCATCCTTCCCCTTTGTCTATCCACCAATAGTTGGACATGGCTTCTTTGGCTCCAATGTTTGGAGACCTATATTTAGCCCATCTTTCTAGTTTGTGGAATAGCTTATAGTCAATTTGTCCAAATATTCTGGAGCTAACCACTGAGTTGTATTGGTTTGCCCATCCAGTTATTTTAGCGTTTAGGTCTCCTATTAATGTGGCTTGGTCAGAGTTTCTGTGCTTTCTGATAGTTATTTTCAGGTCATCCATATGCCTATTTATGGATTCCTTACTGGGTTTGATTAGTGTTTTATACCCTAATTTCTTACCCGTCCTATCCTTCCGGCTATTAACCTCATTGACCTCATATTGTCGGATGTTGAACCCGAGGTAGTCAAAACCTGTCAAAGTCCCTTCCTTTCCTAGGGTGTGTGCTATTGAGGTTTTAGATTCCTTTAGGTTCAGTCCAATTTCTTTTAGCCATTCTTGGATTGCCTCTTTGGCTTCCAGTACAACCTCTTTACTTTGGTGCAGGATAATGAAATCATCTGCATATCTGTGGACTATGGGAGTTCTTAGAGTTCTCCCACTGGGTAGGTTGTACTTTTTTCCTAACGCTTTAGTGATATACCTTAGGGGAAATTCCTCTTTCATTAATTGGGTCATACCGTGCAATGCGATATTTGCCAATAATGGCGAGATTACTCCTCCTTGAGGTGTACCTGCTGGTGTGTTGATGAACCCATCTTTTCCAACGGCTCCTGCTTTCAACCAAGCCTTTAACTGTCTTCGCATTTGTGGATATGTATCCACTTTGTCCAACAGTTTTTGATGGTCTATACGGTCAAAGCACTTTTCTAGATCAGCATCTAGGACATAATAATCCTGTTTGTTGATGTCTGAGTATATGGCCGCTATTGCGTCCTTTGTGCTTCTCCCAGGTCTGAATCCGTAAGAATTTGTCTCAAATTTGGCTTCCCACTCTGGTTCTAGAGCTATCTTGGCTAATGCCTGTTTCGCTCTGTCTTCCATATTTGGGATTCCTAGAGGTCTTTTTTCCTTCTTTCCGGGTTTAGGAATCATTATCCTTCTTACAGGATTGGCCTTACCGTCCAACTCTAGGTATCTGGCAAGCGCTAACCTTTGAGATGGGTCAAGACTCTTCTTCCCATCAATTCCGGCGGTTCTTTTACCTCTGTTATCTTGAGTTACTTTCCTTATGGCTAGCAGTTTCGCTGATTTTGATTTGGCAAGTAGTTTTTGTAGCTTTCTAACTTTGGCTTTGTCCCCATTTTGGGAGGCTTTGTAGATACGCTTTTGCAGCTTGAACACTGCTCTCTCAATGGTTTTCCAGTTGAGAGAGTTCCAGTTATTCGATTCCACCATCACGGGTTCGTGTGTATTGGACATAACTGCTACTCGTGTTCTACTCTTGTTGTCTCAGGGATATCTGTCAGCATATCCCTGGGCTTTCCCCAGGGCATTGGCTTCTGATATCGTCTCGTCAAGATAACCCTTGCGGTTGAATACCTACCTTTTTTACAGGAGCAATTATCTTGATTACCTCGTTCCGTGTGTCCATTGTCTGACCGGGTTGGATACTGGCTATACACCGAGAGACTGTCTATTAGACGGGGGATGTCTGAACCAGCGCGGAAAGACTTGTTCACCCATGGTCTCTAATTCGATACGGGACATGAGTCATCTTGTCCTGAATCTTGGGCTGACGATGCGTCAATCACCAGTTCGTTGTCTTATCCTTTCGGTCTCCCTTGCGGTTTGGCTCATGGATGACTTAGAATTGACACCGCTTTTATTCCTTGCACTCGACCCGTTGATATTCAGTCTCGGAGCCTAGGAATATGGAGTAACCTGACATCTAGGTTGTAGGATTTGAACCTACATGTAACACACAGTTAAATAGCTATTGCTATTCGAGCTATCCCCCCACTGGCGTGGGTTTCAGCTCAACGAGTCGCACTGCCACCTGCCCATTTTAGCACAGGAGATGGTATTTTATGGGTTTTCAATGGGGTGAGATATATTTGTTTAGGGAGTAGGGAGCAGGGAGCAGGGAGCAGGGAGTAGGGAATAAAGAACAGGGATCACCCGTCCGGAAAGTCTCCCTTATTAAGGAAAAAAATCCTGTCTACCTCATTACTATTATAAACGGTATAACTAGAAATAATAAGCTATTGAATAATCTTTCTAATTTTACTTAATCTTAATAACTAAAATAGCGTTGATTAGTAAGTGTCAGTTACATCTAAATTTTATTCCCTGCTCCCGACTCCCTACTCCCTACTCCCTACTCCCTGCTCCCGACTCCCTACTCCCTATGCCCTATTCCCTGCCCCCATCTCTATCACCAAGAACAGCTATCAAAATTCGGAACAATTCTTCTAAATCAGCTGGAACACGGTACAAATTCAGGTCTTGGGTAACTTGTTTATGCTCTCGGTGCAAAAGCCCAAACTGCCAGATATCCCCTGTAGAAACAGCACCCTCTAAAATCAATTGCTCAGTGTCACTCCATAGATCGAGGGCAATTAATTCTACCGCAAGTTTGGTAAAGCCTCTTGGGATATTAGCATTTTTTGCTTCTACTACCAATAGTTGACTATCGGTATAAAGATAATAGTCTAGATAACCTTTTAAGTATTCCGTAACAGTGAGGGGATATTCGATTCTTAGCTGGGCTTGAGTATAGTAGACTAAATCAAGTAAAATGGGAGCGATTAGTAATTCCCGTCGAGCTGCTTCACTGGTTAAACTAACATAGGGTAAGCTTTCTTCAATTCTGGATTTGAGACTAGAAATTCGGTCTAGTTTTGTTGTAGACTTTTCTAAATTCAAAGAGCTTCGCTTCAAGGTATAGCCAAATTCAGCCAGAATGTCTTCTGGCTCAACCACCATCTCAAAATAACTTCTAAAGGTATAAGATTTACCAGGTTGGAGGATGGGAATTTTGTTCATCATTAAAATAGGGAGTGGGGAGATGGGGAGATGGGGAGATGGGGAGATGGGGAGATGGGGAGATGGGGAGATGGGGAGATGGGGAGATGGGGAGATGGGGAGATGGGGAGATGGTGAGATGGGGAGATGGGGAGATGGGGAGATTTTTATTAAGCGATGCAGCGCGGTCTTGGGGGTTTCCCCCATGAGCGACTGCATCAAGACAGGATAATTATCCTGAAATGATATAAGTTTAATTATTTAGATAAGTTATAATTATAGCGTTTATCATAGCTATGAGGTACACAATATTTTTCACCTCTTGCCTCTTGCCTCTTGCCTTTTGCCTTTTGCCTCTTACCTGCTCCCTGCTCCCGACTCCCGACTCCCGACTCCCTACTCCCTACTCCCTACTCCCTTTTCAATTCCTTAATCCGATCACAAAGAGTGCGATCGCGTTTTTCTAGCTCAGCATTTGTTTTCAAATAATCCTGGAGCCAATCACAACTATAAGTTAGGACTTGATCAAGATCATCGGGGACTTGATCCAGATTCCACAAAATCACGTTACTATCAGCACTAGCGGAGGCTAGGATTTTCCCATCTTGGCTGAAAGCGATTCCCTCTACCTCATCCTGATGTGCGGTGAGGGTACTCAGCAAGTTACCATTGTGATCCCAAAGTTTCACCGTCTTGTCAGCACTGGCAGACGCGATCATTGTGCTATTGGGTCTAAAGGTCACTCCCGTAATCCGGTCACTGTGTCCTGTCAGGGTATGTCGCAGTTTTGGTTTGGTCAGATTCGAGTCTTGAGTGTCCCCTTCCCAAACTTTGACTGTCTTATCCTCACTACCGGAAGCAATGAACTTACCATCAGGGCTAATTGCTACTGTTTTCACCTCATCCTCATGGCCTGTGAGAGTATAGAAACTATTGCTCCAGCATTCCGGTAGTAAATTGCTGTTTTGAGTTGGTTTTGCAAGCCCTGTACAGGTACTATCCCGCTGCCACAGTTTAATGGTTTTATCTTCAGACACTGAAGCAATTATCTTACCATTGGGACTGAACGCTACTCCCTCCACCTCATTGCTATGACCTTCTAGGGTGGTTAGCAAGCTACCATCCCGCTGCCAGAGTTTAATGGTTTTATCTTCAGACGCTGAAGCAATTATCTGACCATCGGGACTGAATGCTACTCCCTCAACCCCAGCGGAATGATTATTTAGGGTAGCTAAGAAGGTACCATGTTTATCCCAGAGTTTCACTTTCTTGTCACTACTTGCCGAAGCAATAATGTCACCATCGGGACTGAATGCTACTCCATTAACTATAGCGCTATGATTATCTCGGGTAAGTTTTAAGGTGCCGTCTGGTTGCCAGAGTTTGACAGTTTTGTCGCTACTTCCTGAAGCAATTGTCTGACCATCGGGGCTGAATGCTACTGCCCTTACCCCATTCCAATGACCACTAAGGGTTGTGTACAAAGTACTGTTTTGTTTCCACAGCTTAATGGTACTGTCCTCACTCGCCGAAGCAATTATCTTACCATCAGGACTGAAGGCGATTCCCTCGACCTCATCCCGATGACCTTCTAGGATAGTGAGCAACCTGCCCTCTTTTGTCCAGAGTTTAATGGTATTATCCTCACTAGCTGAGGCAATTAGCTTACCATCGGGACTAAAAGCAACTCCATAAACTTCGTCCCGATGTCCTGTTAAGGTTTTAAGCAACTTGCCCTGTATAGTCCAGAGTTTGACAGTGTTGTCTTCAGAGGCAGAAGCTATCATCTCACCATCGGGGCTAAACGCTACTCCTTCAACTCCACTCCCATGGCCTATAAAGGTTCTAAGCAACCTGCCCTCTTTAGTCCAGAGTTTGACAGTATTGTCTTCAGAGGCGGAAGCTATCATCTCACCATCGGGGCTAAACGCTATTCCTTCAACTCCTGCACTATGCCCTATCAGGAGTTTATGTAACTTGCCTTCTAGGGTCAAAAGTTTGACAGTGTTGTCTTCACTAGCGGAGGCGATTAGCTTACCATCCCGGCTGAAGGCTACTGCTTCAAACCCAGCATTATGGTTAGTGAAGGTGTTTAGCAGAGTGCCGACAAGACTGCCAAAGTTTGACAGTCTTGTCGGCACTAGCCGAGGCAATCATCTCACCATCCGGGCTAAACGCCACTCCCTTTACTTGGGAGCCATGGCCTTCTAGGGTGTTTAACAGAGTGCCGTCCCGCTGCCAGAGTTTGACGGTCTTGTCACCACTAGCCGAGGCAATCATCTCACCATCTGGGCTAAAAACCAGGTCGTAAACCGCAGCCCGATGTCCTGAGAAGCGATTGTACTCCTTAATCTCATAAATGATTCGCCAGAGCATTTTCTCAACTTCTTGAGTCTGGGTATTTGCCTTTGCCCCAGCTAACTGTTGCAGTTTCTTCCAAGCCTTGATGGCGTAGATCAAGGCATCCAACTTACGATTGGAGGCATAGAACGCTTCAGAGGATTTTGCGATCGCATTAATTTCGTTAATGACAGCTTTTTTGTACTCCCGGAAAGCCATCATACCTAAACTAGCGGACACTATAAATGCTGTGCTCACTGTAGCCAGCAGGAGCTTTTGCAGTCGGGAAATTTCTTTTTCTTTGGTCAATTGTATTGCCACCGCTTTAGTTCGTGCGGCTTCAGCCCGTTGAGCCTCCCGTTTATCCAAGGCTTGGCTAGCGGATAAGAACTGATAATCTTGGTCACTCAGGCTACGGGCATCTGCCCAAGCTAGGGCATCGAGTAAGGCTTGACCTCGCAATAGTCTCGATTCATCCTGACAATCACCATTGAACCAAGCTCTAAGACTTGTGTTATAGGGACGAAGATTTGATAGTTGCTTGCTGACCCAATCACAGTTGAAAACAGTAGCATAAATGGGGTTGCGGACTCTAACCTTGCCGTGACTCTTGACCACTAATCCCGACAGTAGCAATTCCATTTGTTCCCAACTGTCATCTGCTGCTACTGCTCCGAGTTGCAGAATTTGCTGATAAAGTCCTAATAACCGCCCAGCCCGTTGCTCATAGCTGAGAATGCGATCGCTTATAGTCCTGAGATGCTCTGGTTCATCTTGGACTTCCCAATTCTCGATAATTCGCCTACCCACAAGGTACTCAATCGATGTGGGATTGACAGTACACCTCTTGCCAAAGTAGTTTTTTGATACTGTTTTTGATACCGTTTGGGTGAATTCTTCTCCACTGTTCCCTGTTGCGGGATCCGAAGTTCCCTCTTCTGAAAGAAGTCTAGTACAATGCTCTATATCCTCTAGAATCAGCTGACATAGCTTTTGAGTCAGTAAAGGCTGTCCTCCCGTAAACGCCAGGATTTCCCTAAGTAAGGCTTTGGGATTGCTAACCCTTCCGTTAAAACCTAACGCTAGGGGTTTGGCTTCTTCCAGAGTAAATCCACATAACTCAATCCCCCGTCCGATATTAAACGGAGTCCGTTGCTTATCTACGATCAAATCCGAGGGAGTGGCTACCCCTAACAAAACAAAACTGAGGCGTTGGTAGGCTTGGTTTTCTGTGCGCTTGTTGTAACAGGCTCGGATTAGGGCAAAAAAATCTTCAATCGGGAACGATAAACCCAGAATGCTATCGATTTCATCAATAAAGATCACCAAATTTCCCTCAACCTCTGGCAGTAGAACCTCCTCAATAAAATCACTAAGACGCTTCACTGGGGATAGATAAGACCGTGAGCGCCACCAAGCCCGTAAATTGACCTGGAGGTTGAAGCTGCTCACCAGACAGCGCAAGATACTTGCATACCACTGGTCTGCTGTCAAATCTTGGGTACCAATTTCTGTCAAATCAACGATCCCACAGTGGATGCCTATTGCTTGTAATCGCTGAGTAGTTTGCACCCTCAAAGAAGACTTACCCATTTGCCTGGAGGTAAGGACATAGCAAAACTCCCCTGCTACCAGAGCCTGATACAAATCCTGATCTGCTTTACGGCGCACATAGCAGAGGGTATCAGGGGGTAAACTCCCGCCCACTTGATAGTTGTGGTTTTTCATAAGTTACAGGCATCCATGGGTTTTACCCCAGGTAAGTACTAAAGTACTGACGATACAAATCACAACTAGGCACAGCTCCCTGTTTGTGGAGTTGTACTAATCCTAAACTTTGCAACTTAAAGGCTAGCTTTTGCTCTAATTCCACTGGCTGGGATGACATCACTACGTTTCGATAGGCTGGAACCAGTTGTGGATAGTGTTGTAGATTCCACCATTGTCGTCGAAGGTCATCATGATAAATTCCCGATTCGCTTGCTGCTGAATTCAATAACTCCTCAAAGGTAACGTCACCGCGCCTAAGATGATATAACGCTACCCTTAAAAGACAAGGATTTCCTCCTACTTTAGCCATAATTAAAGATACCTGATCGAAGCTGGAATCATCACTACCCCAATCGATTCCGTGGCGACGGGCTAATTCTTGCACTTGGGCGTTAGTAAACTCTGGCAATTCAATGGATAATCCCACATTAAAGGGGGATTGGTGGATATGTAACGTAATATAAACGTCAGTAGAATGTATAATAATTAAGCGCAATTTTTGCCAAATTGTGCTACCGGTTACACCGTATTTGGCTTTCTCATACCAAGCTCGCAACAAACCCAAAAAATCCGTGGCAATGGCAGGGTAATTAAACAACAGGTTAACCTCATCTAATGCCAATACCACCGGTGTATCTATTTCTTTTAATAGATACTTCTCGAAGTAATCTGTGGTATTTCCACTGCTGCCAAAGATATCATCCCAATAATCAGCCAGTCGATTCGGTAATTCTAGGCTACGAGTGACTGTGGCACAGAACCATTGTAAAAATCGCTCTAAATCCGTGAAGACATTGGCATCGGCTTGCTGCAAGCTTAGAGCAACTGTGCGGAAGCCAGATGCTCTAGCATGATCGAGAACCCTAACCATCAGGGAGGTTTTACCCATCTGTCTAGGGGCTTTAATTCGGATTAATGCTCCTGGCTGCAACACTGTTTCGTAACATAAAGAGTCATTGGGGGGACGCTCGATATAAAAAGAAGAATTTAGAGGCACCACACCTCTGGGCAATTCCATCTCTGTAGGTAATTCCAGCTCCACCTCTGGCAACTCCTCAAGCTCCACCTCTCGTAATCGGTCCCTGATCACAGAACGAATGTTATTTTTTGTGATCTTCTCTCCAAAAACCTCTGAGAGGATATGCCACAACCGGGAGCCAACCACCCGAATGTAATCGGCATCGTAACCAGAACCGTCAGCAATCTCTTGATAAGTTTGTCCTGACCAACATTGGCGGAGCACCAGTTCTTGAACAGCATTTAAGCGTTCGGGTTTGATGACCGTATCTACCATCGCCAATGCTTCTTCAACACTCATTACTTTTTATTATGTAATTGATTATAATTATTTATTACTTTTTCTCACAGACAAAGCCACATTGCCGATTTACCCTAAGCATAGGGATCGCAAATCGTCCTTTAGGGTTAACGCCAAGCCAGCGATCAATAAGCGATCGCTGGCTACCTACTTCAAGGGGGATCAGCTTCCCTAGTCAACCAGGCTTACGCAATTAAGCCATCTAAAAACTACCTATACGGGTTAAAGGGTAACAGTTAAAACTACCTCGTAATTGTGGGCATCCAACAATAGGGCATGGGATTTACCCCTACTCCATGCTCTATTTTGTTATATTTGGTTAATTAATGGTTAACTAAGATGTTCCATAACTGATCCATGGTACTGTTCCACGGTGGCTAGCGTTGTATTGAAGTTTGGTTTTCGACAGTTGACCGTTGCTTGTTTATCGTCCACATTCACTCAACATTCAACAGTCCCACCTCTGATTTAAACGGTATAACCGCAACTTAGGATGATGCCAAACATGGTTATTGATTTGCTGAGTAAAACCATCAGGAAGGATGTTCATCGTTAACAACCATTAACAAAATTGAGCTTAAAGAATATGGCAAAACGTTTACTATACCACAGCTTTTGCCTTTCCGGTTTCCTTTTTGGCTCAATTATCAATGAGTAACTCAATTGAGCTAATTCAGGGTGATAGAGAAAATAGGTGTTCGCTAGAAGTAACAATGATCAGCAAGATCAGCAACCTGTAGAAAGGTTTCAGGATTGTACCTTTAATGACCTCCTGATTCCCTGGCTCAACCCAGATAGTTTTAGGAGACGGTTGAGGCAAGTAATCCAGAGGTCAAAGCGGTATAAGGGTTATCGATTCGCCGTCTTATTGGTGGGTTTGGAACGTTTCAAAGTCATTCAGTTTAGTATGGGACGGCCAGTGGGAGCAAAATTGCTAAAGGCTTTTGATACTCGCTTGACTTATGCTCTGAATTCTACCATTAACTATACCATTAACTATACAGTGGCGCGGTGGTCCGAAGATGAATTAGCGGTCTTGCTCGAAGACATTAACGATATCAGTGAAGCTAGCTTGGTAGCAGAACAGATTTGCGCTAGCCTGCGGACGCCTTTTTCGATTGATGACCATGACATCTTTTTGAGTGCCAATATTGGAATTGCTAGCAATGACAGGGATGATTACCAAGCCTCTGCTCTTCTTGACAACGCCAGTCTAGCTCTTTATCGAGCCAAAATGGAGAGTAACACTGGCTATCAGCTGTTTACCCCTGCCATGCGCACCCGGAGTGTAGAGCGGTTGCAGTTAGAAGATAGTTTACGCTTGGGTATTAAGCGCCAAGAATTGCGGCTTTATTACCAGCCAATTGTGTCTCTTGAAACCCATAAGCTGGCTGGCTTTGAGGCACTGGTGCGCTGGGAGCATCCCGAACGGGGACTGCTGTTGCCAGCAGAGTTCATTCCAGTGGCAGAAGAAACAAAGCTGATTGTGCCACTGGGTTGGTGGGTACTACAAGAGGCTTGCCAACAAATGTGGCAGTGGCAACAACAGTTTCCCCACTATCGGGATTTAACGATCAGCGTTAACATCTCCAGCTTACAATTATCCCAACCGGATCTAATCGGGAAAATCGACACAATTTTGTGGGATTCTGGTCTTGATGCCCAGAGTTTGAAACTGGAGATTACAGAAAGTATACTACTGGAAACCACTACAGTAGTTCTGTTGGAGAAACTCAAACAGCGACAGATTCAGTTGTGCATTGATGATTTTGGGACTGGCTATTCTGGCTTCAGTTACTTGCCAAATTTTCCCATAGATATATTAAAAATTGACCGCTCTTTTGTCAAAGGTATGAGTGATAATCACAAACATGAGAAAATTTTGCGGTGGATGGTAAAGTTGGCAAACGACTTCGGCATACATGTAGTGGCAGAGGGAGTGGAAACCGAAAAGCAATTGGGACAGCTTTGTGATTGGCGTTGTCAATATGGACAGGGGTATTGGTTTTCTAAGCCTTTAAATCCCGAAGCTACTGAAGCCTGGTTAGAAGCTCTAAGTGTGGGGAGATGGGGAGATGGGGAGATGGGGATAGGGAATCGGGAATCGGGAATCGGGAATCGGGAATCGGGAATCGGGAATCGGGAAC
>NZ_MKZS01000001.1:5753614-5775850 GCF_001942495.1 Moorena bouillonii PNG | reverse complement strand
CCGACTCCCGACTCCCGACTCCCGACTCCCGACTCCCGACTCCCGACTCCCTAATGATTCCCACAGCCGAACGATACTGGCTCACAAATGCCTACGTACCATTTTGCCTACTGGAAAACAGCAATGTTTGCGATCGCAACGAGCAGGGTTTGTGCTTAGTTGATATTGAAATTAATCAGGGAGCCATTGCTGGGATAGTGCCAAAGGCGATTGTTCCCAAGCAGCAGCAAAACACGATGGTCGAAAAGAGCCGCTACGGGAATGCAAACAGTGTTGAAGCTAGCACAGATACCAGTAATATACCTAGTCACATCCCCAGTATAAATCTCAGGCAAGGACAAGTATGGCCGTGTTTTCTTGATATACACACCCATCTGGATAAAGGTCATATCTGGGAACGGTCTCCCAATCCTGATGGTACCTTTAATAGTGCCTGTCTGACCGGAGATGCTGATGCCGAAACCTATTGGCAAGGGGAAGATTTATATCGGCGCATGGAATTTGGACTCAAATGTAGCTATGCTCATGGCACTAAAGCTATCCGCACCCACATTGACTGGGTTGGAGAACAAAGTGCGATTAGCCTAGGCGTTTTCCAAACCCTCCAGAAAGAATGGCAAGACAGAGTTACCCTACAACCAGTGTCTCTAGTTACACTAGATTACTATCAAACTCCCGCTGGCATTACCTTAGCCGACAAAATTGCTGAAATCGGAGGGATACTTGGGGGGGTAGCCTATAGCAACCAAGACCTGGATGCTCAACTCGATACTATCTTCTCCCTAGCTAAGGAGAGAAACCTCAACCTAGATTTCCATGCTGATGAAAACGGTAATCCCAATTCCCATTGCCTAAGACAGATTGCCCAAGCTGCGATTCGTCATCAGTTTACCGGAAAAATTATTTGTGGTCACTGTTGCAGTTTAGCAGTGCAACCCTTAGAGGAGGTTGCGGAAACTCTCAAGTTGGTCAAAGCCGCAGGAATTGCTATTGTTAGCTTACCGATGTGCAATCTTTATTTACAAGATCGACAGGCTAACGTTACACCATCTTGGCGGGGAGTCACCAGGCTTCATGAAATTAAACAACAGGGTATTCCGGTAACCTTAGCTAGTGATAATTGTCGAGACCCCTTTTATGGATTTGGGGACCATGATGTATTAGAAGTCTTTACCCAAGCGGTACGGATTGCCCATTTAGATATGCCCATCGGTGATTGGCCCTGTGCCGTAACCAAGACAGCCGCTGATTTAATGGGTTTACCCGAGATGGGTAGGATTGGGGTGGGACTCCCGGCAGATTTGATTTTGTTTAAGGGACGCCATTTCAGTGAACTTTTGTCCCGTCCCCAACATGACCGAATTATCTTGCGTCAGGGTAAGCCAATTGATACTAGGTTGCCGGATTATGCTGAGTTGGATTAGTTATAGGGCAGGGAATCGGGAATCGGGAATCGGGAATTGGGAATCGGGAGTCGGGAGTCGGGAATCGGGAATCGGGAATCGGGAGTCGGGAATTGGGAATCGGGAATATTAATAATAGTTGATTATTTCAGGACTGAAATTTATTTTTATCGCTTCCGATCTTAATTATTTTTGTACTGAGGCAAAAGCTAAGTATAGCATTTATCATAGTAATGAGGTACACATACATAATTTTTACCTGTTCCCTGTTCCCTGTTCCCTGTTCCCTAAAACCCAGGACTTTGTTCCTTACCCAATTGATAAATACTATATACCAGTTTTCAACAATTCCTTAGCCCATATCCGATTATTTTCTGAGAAAGCTGGTACTGGCTCTTGGTCATAATCGAGTTGGTAATCATAACCCCCTCGCTCATAAACACTATTAATTATACCTTGTAAATATACTATGGGTTCAGAATCTTCTGGACGTAACGGTAGGGAAAAAGTTGGTAGCTGCTCTGGCAGATCACAAGTATATAACTCGGCTCGTGGGCGACGCTCCTCTCGACTCACTAAAATCCGATAATCGCTCTCAATACTCTTATCTAAGAGTGGCATTGTTTTCCAGCCTCTGAGCAAATCAATCTCCACTAAATTGGTCAAGCTTCCTAACACCCGTTGGCGTTTTTTCAGGTAAGTTTCTCTCCCTTCACCAGAACGCTTATTAACTGGAGATAAAACTTCGATAGCGGTTACCACAGCACCGGTAGTCATATCTCTTACTTCCAAATACCCTTGCTTGATTTGTTCAGGCATAGGAACGATTACTGTTACTGGTTTTGTTGTTGGTGAAGCAACAGCAACGTTAGAGGTGGGAGAATCTTCAGTATTTGGTTGACGTTTAACAGTAACATCAGGAATTCCAACTAATAAGACATTATCTTCATTAGTTGTATTAACCGGATAAATCCGCTTTTCAATAGCTACTTTATACTTCGGACGTACCTGAGGAATTAAACACTCAGCAATGAAACTAATCAACCAGTGATGTACTTCTGGCCATAAATCTGGATGCTCTAAATACGGATCCATACCGGGAAAGATTGACGGCATCGCTTCACCTCCGATCAGCTCTGTCTTCTAGGATAGCAGGATAGCAGGTTAGCAAGTTAGCAGGTTAGCAGGTTGTTCGCTTTTGAAGCTAGTAAGATCCAAGTTTTTGGGTTTTAGGGAGCAGGGACTAAGGCCGTAGGCCACGCTTTGGGCCAAGCCCACGCTGCGCAAACGCCAAAAGAGCTTCGGAGCACTGAATTCAGAAGATGGAAGAGGTAAAAAATCTGTGTACCTCATGTTGAGGTGGCTCTTTGCCCATGAAAGTCATGGGCTACTGAAAACCTAGTTTTTTTCAATACCCCCTCAGGCACTGCTTACGTATCAGGTAAGGTAGAATGGGAAATAATTACCGCACTACACAAGTAAAAATGATTGGGACATCTATGGAGTTTAACCTCTTTATCCTGACAGACCTGAGGTGAATAAACAAATAATCTCCATTCCTATTCGGCGATGAAAGCGATGAAAACTAAATCTCAAAAAATCCAATTTTACTCAGTCAAAGATCTTAAGTCACTGTCCCAGTTAGCCTGTATATCATCTGAAACCCGCTTAGCAATGCAAGCTGTTGCTAAAGTGCTACCTTTTCGAGCAAATAACTACATTGTTGAAGAACTTATTGATTGGAAAAACATACCTGATGATCCAATTTTTCGCTTAACATTTCCCCAGCCAGAAATGTTATCGTCAAGGGATTTGAATACCATGGTTCAACTCCTAAAAGACAATGCTCCAGAAAAACTACTGCGACAAACTGCCAATGAAATTCGTCTTCGACTTAATCCCCATCCCGCAGGACAAAAGCAATACAACGTCCCGTCGTTTGAAGGTGAACCTTTACAGGGAGTACAACACAAATATCAACAAACAGTTTTGATTTTTCCCACAGCAGGTCAACACTGCCATGCCTACTGTACATTCTGTTTCCGTTGGCCACAATTTGTCGGATTAGATGATCTTAAATTTGCGACTCGCGAATCGGGTCATTTTCAAGATTATCTACGAGAACACAAGGAAGTCACTGATGTATTGCTTACTGGTGGTGATCCGATGACCATGAAAGCACGACAGCTGGCTTTATATATCGAACCTTTATTAGAAGGGGAATTTGACCACATTCAAACTATTCGCATTGGAACCAAATCACTTTCTTATTGGCCCTACCGATATGTCACCGATGAAGATGCTGATGATTTGTTGCGTTTATTTGAAAAAGTAGTGCAACAGGGTAAGCATCTAGCAATCATGGCTCACTACGAACACTGGCGAGAACTAGATACACAAATCGCTCAAAAAGCAATCCAACGTATTCGCACAACGGGAGGGGAAATTCGGACCCAAGCTCCTGTTGTTCGCCACATCAATGATAGAGCCCATACCTGGGGGAAAATGTGGCAAATGCAGGTACGCTTAGGCTGTATTCCCTACTATATGTTTGTCGAACGACAAACAGGAGCTAAAGACTATTTTGAAATTCCTTTAGTTAAGGTTTGGGAAATTTATCGTCAAGCCATACAACAAGTATCGGGATTAGGGCGAACTGCTCGTGGTCCGGTAATGTCTGCCTTACCAGGAAAAGTCAAAATTGAAGGTATTAGCGAAATTCAAGGGGAGAAAGTGTTTGTTTTGTCTTTTTTACAAGCTCGTAACCCTCAGTGGTGCAATCGACCTTTCTTTGCCAGTTTTGATCCTGAGGCAACCTGGTTAGGAGATTTGAAGCCTGCTTTCGGTGAATCGAAATTTTTCTATGAAAGCGAGCTAGAAGAAATTTTGACCCGGAAGATGGTGTAAGGCGATTAACACAACTTAGCTAGAGGCTTTAAGCGATCGCACCCACAAAGTCCTTGGGACGGGAGCATGTCAACTTTGTAATTAGGTACATAGATCCCCCCTAACCCCCCTTAAAAAAGGGGGGAATTAGATTGAAAAGTCCCCCTTATTAAGGGAAACGGGGGATCTGAACCAGGGGTTAACAAAATTGACATGCACCCCCTTGGGACTCTGTGGGTGAACCAGTAAGGTTAGCTAGGTTCGATCCAAAATTTGAGCTAGAAATTAAGTAGTCGGCCACAAGTAAAAGTAACTGTTGAAATAGCGAGCAGGCACTGAGGCTGTCGGCCACGCTACGGGAACGGAGGAGGAAGTAGAGAGAATTTTGGGAACTTTACAAAAATTAATAAATTATGGGTATTTTTGTCCATATACTTATCCCTGCTGACAGTGGAAGCTTAGTCCATGGGCAACCTGTGAAGTGTGTTACTTTTCTAAGGGACTCTATCATCAACTAGCGCTCCGTGTACTCAGATAATTGTCTGAGTTCCAGTGACTATTGACAAATTTCTGGGATATCTGTAAATTGTAGCTTATATTCTTATTATAGCGGCCTGTAATGTCAAAATACAGACCGTAATGGGTTTTGTTGGCCATGAAGTCCCCAAATTTAGGGCAAGTGTTTATGGGAAAGTTTAGCTCCTAAGCACTCCCTCTCTAGAAAGAAACAGAAAAAATTAATAAGCTTTTGCGTTTAGGAGACTGCTGGAATGTCTGATAAAACATCAGGATGCATTGGACTAGTTGAATTGCCTCAACTTAAGCTATCTGACCCCGATGGGAACGATTTTTATTCCCTGCGCAAATGGGAACCAATTGTTAGTAAACAAATATTACTATCCAGTCTTGAAGCAGGAGGCTTTGAAACTAAATTTATTAACCTCAGAGACGGGGATTACCAAGAGAATTACGGACGGATAGCCTGGAAAGGCATTGAACTGACTAAGAATTATGTTGGTGTTGAGATAGAGAGTGTCGATCCTGAAAGCTGTGAAGTTTGGTGCATTACAGTTAACTTCACACTATACCGGGAAATAGCAATGATGGTGCTAAAGCACCTGGCCAGTAAAGGTAAGCCAGTGGTTGTGGGTGGTTCCGATCCCTTTGCTGACCCCCAAATATACCTTCGCAACGGTGCTTCAGTAGTGGTTAAGGACAAATCCGGCGCTGCTAATTGGGCTTTATTTAATTATCTGTTAGGAAAAGGTCCCAAAGAAGCACTCACTGGTGTGGTCTTAGCTGACGGGACTCAATATCCTAACAGTAAAAAACCATTGCATCCCGAAGACTGGCCCTTACCATCTTTGGATGTGGCGAGACAGTGCTTGGGAACGCAATATTGGATGGATCCGTTTCCCGAGCATTTAAAACCCATTGGTTCCATATTTCCAGATATAGGTTGCGATCGCCACTGTGACTTTTGTCAAACCCCCACTTATGGTACGGGGTATCGCAGAATGACTCCTAAACGGGTGCTGGAGTGGCTGGATATACAGCGTCAAGCAGGAGCAAAATCCGTAGTAAGCGTTTCCGATCAATTCCTGGGGCGGGTGATTTTCCCCGATGGGCGACAAGAAGTGCTCGATATTATGAAAGGGTTGCGGGAAATGGATTTAACCATTCTTTGGCCCAATGGTCTGGAGCTAAGGAAGATGACTCTAGGGCGTGGGCGCAACTATGACAGCACAGATTTAACCCCCGATGAAGAACTGATCAACGCCCTCTATAATTGGGATGGGCAAAAGGGAACTCTGGCTGGTGGTCTTCCTGCCGAGCGTCCTGTATTTGGACGGGAAGCTTATGCCAAGTTACTGCCCTGGCAGCAACACAAACGAATTGTGAAAACGATTGTGCGAGCTGGTATTCCCATGATCGTATATCACATGATCATTGGGCTTCCTGATGATGACGATGAGAGTATGTTACGGCTAGAGGAAGCGCTTTGGGAAATCTATGATGAAGTCAAAGCGATTAACCCTTCAATGGTATTTCAAATCAGTCCCTTTGTGATTTCTCCGATCTTGGGAACGCCACAGGGCGAAATAATTCGTAAATCCGGTCTTCTGCGGTTTGACGACCCAGCCCTTTTTGCAGGATTCTGGACCGCTAGTGTTGACACCAAACATCTCAGCTACGAGCAAGTCTCTGATTGGCAGTTCCGCCTAGCTAGCGTTGGTGACTCGAAAAACCTGCAAGTTCCTCAACGGTTCAGAACGTTGCCGGATGAAGCCAAGAATACTGAAAAAACGGCGGTGTCAGTATAGGTACCGAGAAGCTTCCTAATCTGGAAGCCAATACCCAAGACTATAGTTTGATCAGATTTTGCCCTAGCACTGAATGATTTTTTTCAATTGCCATCGGAAGAGTAACAGGCAGTTTGTTCCGGGCTTAGTAGAGAAATCCTAGGGCATCAAAAGCACCATTCATTGGGAAACTACAATGACAATTGCACAAGAGAAAAACTCGACTATCGGATTAGTTGAATTGCCCCAGTTAAAGCTATCTGATCCAGATGGCAACGACTATTATTCTCTGCGGAAGTATGAACCAATTATTAGCAAGCAAGTTTTAATATCGCATCTCCAAGCAGGAGGATTTCAGACTAAATTTATTAATCTTCGCGATGGGGATTACACAGAAAACTACGGAAAAAAAATTTGGAGAGGCATTGAACTAACTAAAAACTATATCGGCGTTCAGATCGAGAGCATCGATCCCGAAAGCTGTGAAATTTGGTGCATTACAGTTAACTTCACATTGTATCGTGAAATAGCAATGATGCTGTTGAAGCACCTGGCTAGCAAAGGCAAACCAGTAGTTGTTGGTGGTTCCGATCCCTTTGCCGAGCCTCAAGCTTATCTTCGCAACGGAGCGGCAGTAGTTGTTCTCGACAAATCTGGCGCTGCTAACTGGCCGCTATTTAATTATCTGTTAGGAAAAGGCCCTAAAGAAGCTCTAACTGGTGTTGTTTTCCCTGACGGGAATAAATATACTAAACAAAAAACTCCATTCCATCCCGAAGAATGGCCCTTACCATCAGTAGAACTTGCTAAACAATGCCTAGGAAAACAATATTGGATGGATCCATTTCCTGAAGAATTCATCCCTATTGGTGCGATCTTCCCAGATATGGGATGTGATCGCCATTGTGATTTTTGCCAAACCCCTACTTACGGTACAGGATATCGCCGCATGTCCCCAAAGCGAGTAATGGAATGGTTAGATGTACTGTGTGAAGCAGGGGCAAAATCAGTGGTTAGCCTCTCCGATCAATTCCTAGGGCGGGTGATTTTCCCCGATGGGCGACAAGAAGTTCTAGAAATCATGAAGGGAGTGCGAGAACGAGATTTAGCAATTCTTTGGCCGAATGGTCTAGAACTGAGAAAGATGACCCTCGGACGCGGACGCAACTATGACAGCACAGATTTGACTCCCGATGAAGAACTGATCGATGCTCTCTTTCATTGGGATGGGCGAAGGGGAACCCTTGCAGGTTATCTTCCTGCCGAACGACCTATTTTTGGACGAGAATCTTATGCTAAGTTACTTCCCTGGCAGCAACACAAACGAATTGTGCGAAGAGTTGTACAAACCGGTGTTCCTATGGTGAGCTATGGTGTGATTATTGGCTTGGCTGATGATGACGATTATAGTTTCTCCCAACTAGAGGAAGCACTCTGGGAAATTTATTATGAAGTGAAAGAGGTTAACCCCTCAATTATATTTCAAGTCAGTCCTTTTGCTATTTCTCCCATATTGGGAACGCCACAGAGCGAAATTATACGCAAATCGGGTCTGATTCGGTTTGATGACCCTACTATTTGGGGGGGATTATGGACGGCGAGTAGTGACACCAAACATCTCACCTACGAGCAAGTCTCTGATTGGCAGTTCCGCCTAGCTAGCGTTGGTGACTCGAAAAACCTGCAAGTTCCTCAACGGTTCAGAACGTTGCCGGATGAAGTAAAAAATACTGAAAAAACGGCGGTGTCAGTATAGGGACATCCGAAAAAGGCTTCCAGATTAGCAAGCTTTTACCAATATCGTTTGATCAGATTTTGCCCTTGCCCTAGATGATTTTTTTCAACTGCAATCGGAAGAGTAACAGGCAGTTTGTTCCGGGCTGAGTAGAGAAATCCTAGGGCATCAAAAACACCATTGATTGATTGGAAAACTACAATGACAATTGCACAAGAGAAAAACTCGACTATCGGATTAGTTGAATTGCCCCAGTTAAAGCTATCTGATCCAGATGGCAACGATTTTTATTCCTTGCGGAAGTATGAACCAATTGTTAGCAAGCAAATATTGCTATCAAGTCTTGAAGCAGGAGGCTTTGAGGCTCGATTTATTAATCTCAGAGATGGGGATTACGAAGAAAATTACGGTCGAATTACTTGGAGAGGCATCGAACTGACTAAGAACTACGTCGGTATTGATATCAAGACGGTGGATCCGGCGAGTTGTGCAGTGTGGTGTATTACCATAAACTTTACATTATACCGTGAAATTGCCGTAATACTCTTGAAGCACCTGGCAAGTAAAGGGAGACCTGTGGTTGTCGGTGGCTCTGACCCAATTGCTGACCCAGAATTTTATCTGCGTAACGGTGCTGCTGTTGTGGTTCAAGATAAATCGGGAGCTGCCAATTGGCCACTGTTTAATTATCTGTTAGGAAAAGGTTCGAAAGAGGAACTAACTGGTGTAACCTTAGCTGATCGCACTCAGTATCGCAAGAGTAAAAAACCATTGCATCCCGAAGAGTGGCCCTTACCATCTTTGGATGTGGCTAAACAATGCTTGGGCAACCAATATTGGATGGACCCATTCCCAGAGCATTTGTTACCCATTGGTTCGATCTTTCCAGATATGGGTTGCGATCGCCACTGTGACTTTTGCCAAACTCCTACCTACGGTACAGGGTATCGCAGAATGTCTCCTCAACGGGTTCTGGAATGGCTGGATATACAGCGCCAAGCAGGAGCAAAATCGGTAGTTAGTGTTTCCGATCAATTTTTAGGTCGTGTCATTTTTCCCGGTGGTCGAGAAGAAGTACTCGAAATTATGAACGGGTTGCGGGAAATGGATTTAACCGTTCTTTGGCCCAATGGTTTGGAACTGAGGAAAATGACTCTCGGACGGGGAAACAGAGGAAAAAAGGAAGACCTAACCCCTGATGAAGAAGTGATCAACGCTCTCTATCATTGGAATGGAACAACAGGAACCCTTGCTGCTTATATTCCTGCTGAACGACCCATTTTTGGCAGGGAATCCTATGCCAAGTTGGTTCCCTGGCAACAACATAAACGAATTTTGCGAACCATTGTCCAAGCTGGCATTCCCATGATTAGCTATGGTGTCATTATCGGTCTTCCCGATGATGATGATTATAGTTTGCGTCAACTCGAAGAAGCGTTGTGGGAAGTGTATAATGAAGCGAAAGCAATTAACCCATCGATCATTTTTCAAACCACTCCTTTCGTAATTTCTCCCATCTTAGGAACCCCACAAGGTGAAGCAATTCGGAAATCAGGTCTGCTGAGGTTTGATGATCCCGCTATTTTTGCAGGATTCTGGACAGCAAGTATTGACACTAAACACCTGAGCTACGAGCAAGTGTCTGATTGGCAATTCCGCCTGGCTCAAGTTGGTGACTCGAAAAACCTACAATCACCTCAACGGTTCAGAAAGTTACCGACAGAAACTATGAATGAAGAAAAAGTGGCGGTGACAGTATAGCGACCTGGCAAAAGGCTTCCTCTATCTGGAAGCCTTTTCCAAGAAGTGTGATCACACAAGTCTGATCACACTTGGTTTTAGTGTTGGTACTTATAGCAATTTAAAAAAACTACCAAACAACTGTAATAGTATGCAACAAACCAGTTATGAGCCAGTCCTTTAACTTAGAGCGAGTTACCTTCTATGGACGCTCCTTGGCAGAGTATAGCAAAATGTTCCTCTTGGACTTCTCAGACTGGGTTGGTAAATCAATCCTAGATTGTCCTGGTGCTCCAGCTTCTTTTGGTCGAGAAGCAAGAGCATTAGGGATTGAGGTTTGCGCTGTCGATCCTCAGTATGTTAACGATCCTGATAGGCTCTTAGAAATTGCTAGCCGGGATATTGATTACGTAGTTGCCAAAATTTCCCAAACTAGCCAGCAGAGAAAGTGGGATTATTACCAGAGCCTTGAAGACCTCAGAAACAGGCAAGTCGAGATTTTAGATTCCTTTATTGAAGACTATCGAAACTATTGGCAATCCCAAGAGAAATATATCACTGCCTCCCTTCCCCATCTGCCTTTTGAAGATAATACTTTTGATCTGGCAACGAGTGGGCATTTACTATTTAGTTTCCAAGCTCACTTCCCCAAAACCTTTACCATTGATTCACTGCTAGAACTAGCTCGTGTTGCTCGTGACGTTCGAGTGTTTCCCTTACGGGCTAACGAGCAAGACAGAAGTAAGCCTTTTGCTTATTTTGAGGAGATTATTTCCTCCTTACAGCAACAAGGCTTAACAGTGGAAGTGAAAACCTCAGAGTTTGAGTTTCAAGTAGGGGCGAATCAAGTTATGATAATCAGAAGAATTTAAGATGGGATTGGATATATAACAATGAAGCAGACGTTTACAGAGGCAGAGGTAGAAGTTTATTATGATACAGTAGAAAGTCAATATCAAATTCCCTGGAATCCTGATGGTAGTAAACACTGGGGATATTTTGAAGACTTAAATGCTCCTAACAATGAACAGGTATTGATGGCAGCATGCGATCGCTTAAATCAATATATGCTTAGTCAAAGTAATATTGATGCAAAGGGTCGTACTCTTGATGTTGGCTGCGGTAATGGCAATACAGCAATTTATATTGCTCAAGAAACTAACTGTGCAGTGGTCGGACTTGACATTAGTAACACTCATATCCAGACTGCTGAGATCAAAGCCCAAGATTTTCCCAGTTTACGCCTTGAGTTTAAACAAGGCTCAGCAACTAATCTACCCTTTGAGGATGAATCTTTTAGTCATGTTTGGAGTCAAGGAACTCTCTTACACATCAGTGAACGGGAAACCGCTTTACAAGAAATTTATCGCGTTCTCAAGCCCGGTGGTATTTTTGTGTTTGGCGACTTAGTCGTTAACGTTTCTGAAATCAGTGAAGATACATCAAAATACGTCTATCAACGACTTCATGTGACAGATTTATTTAGTCCCCAAATTTACGAAACTGCTCTGATTCAAATTGGGTTTGAAATTTTCCAAGCTCAGGACTTGAGTTGGCATATGAAAAAAACCTATGATATTCAAGCCAAGCGAGTTAACGATTCAGACCCAGAAAGGTGTCTAGCTTATCAAAAAACGGGTGAAGCGGTAGTTGCTGGAGAAATTGGCTGGTGCTTATATGGTTGCAAAAAGGTGTAGAGTTAAGCTGGTAGTTGGCTTTTAGCCTATGGCTAAGCCAACCTAATTATTGATTCTATTCCATTGAGCTAAAGATTTTCAAAATGATTAAGCAAGAAGACGTTGTAATTATTCTCAAAGACGGGGAAAGTTTACAGTATAATCGCAAAGATTATCTGAATTTTCATCAGGAACTTTCATCAAAAGACCGAGAAATTACGATCCTTTACCAAAATGAATCCGTTTTTGATGTTGTCGTTCCCAAAGGGGTGTTTAATCCCTACGGTGGAATTGCTGCTCAAGCGTTTATGAGTGGTATTTTGAGTGGTATTGTTGATGTCCAAGGAAAGCGGGTGCTAGACCTCGGATGCGGTGCGGGAGTGATTGGCTTTTGCTGTATTTTGAAACAGAGTCAAAAGGTCTTATTTTCTGATCTTCATCCCAACATCGGGGAAATTAAAAATCATCCACTGATGCGAAGTCAAGATCAGGTGAAGGTGCAGGATTTATGTGCAGGAGAAGCGGAAGAAACCTACGATACTATATTTATGCCTTTTCCCAGTCGTTCAATCGAGCGCCCCATCGATCCTGAATCTTACGAAATGGGAATTTTAAGGAATGACGATATCGTATTCAGAGCTATTAGTGACGTTGGCAAAGTATTAGCACCATCAGGAGAATTTATTTTATTCTATCGCGTTTTCAATGACCAGTTTCCTTTGTATCTGGAAGTGACATCCCATTTAGCTAAATACTTCGATTTGAGCACCCTTAAATTACTGTGGTATGTAGGAGAAGCTTCAGGACACGGTTTATTGTTGTCTGTTAAAAAATATGCTTAGTAAATATGGCGTAGGTGGGACAGTCTGTCCGATTGTAACGGGCAAGATGCCCGTTCCACCCACCGGGTCTTAAAAGCCTTGTTGTTACTATTCCCTACAATCCATTACCAATTAAAATAAATGGTGCCCAATAAAAGGGATGCTCCAAACCATACTCTACTTTGGTAATTAAAGCAATTTGAGCTTGTCGGAGGGCTTCCGCTTTAGTAACCTTCCCCTGTTTCAAGACCTGATAAAATTTAGTCATCAAGGCTTGGGTGCCCTGGTCATCCACTGACCACAGGGATGCGATCGCAGCATCCGCACCAGCATTTTGCATCAGATAACCAAAACCCAGGATTTCTTTGCCATCTCCCAATTCTCCGCCTAATCCAGTTTGACAGGCACTGAGCACTACTAAATCTACATTAGACAAATCCCATTTTTCTTCTACCTGGCTGAGGGTAACGTGACTGCCATCACCAAACAGAATAAAGGAATCTTGTTTAGTTTTGTCGAACAGAGCGTGGGTGGCTAGATGCACAACGGAATAGTCATTCATCTGATAAATCGTATCCCCGTGAAACTCTTTATCGATCAATGTCTTAGTGTTGGGAAAGGTTTCTGCCAGACGCTCTACTTCTGGTTGGGTAAAGGTTAAAGCAGCCAAGTTATGCCGTTTATCCCCTACCGGAATAGTATGGGCTTTGGTGACCGCTGCCGCAAACACGTCTAACTGTGGTGTGGGTTGATTGTCTAGGGATGTTAGGCTCAGAGCAGTAATCTGATTAACTCTCAACCGCTCAATTAGCCATTGCTCGCCATCATACAGTGCCCCTAGGGGAATATAGCGCAATTTGCCATCAGGAGCATAAATTATAGTTTTGGCATTGGCCTTGGCTAAGTCCGCTTCAATGGGTTTAATTAGCCAGTCGTACAATTGCTCAGCGGGAGGTCTGGCATCACGAGCTGGAGTTGCCAGGAGTCTGCGGAAGTTTTTAATCGCTATTTCCAGGTCTTTTCGTTTTACCTTAACCGTGCGGCGAATCGGGGGAGCATAAGGGGTGACTAGGACTAATTCCAAGCGGTCTTCTAATACTAGGGGATAGAGAATAACCGCATCCTGTTCCAATTGCTGGAGTTGCTCTCGTAATCGTCGATCGTACTTCTTTAAGTCTAAGTTTTCTGCTTCTGTAGTTTCCCTCAACTTTGCCAAGCGAGCTTCTACCTCTGGACTCTTCAGGAAATTTTGAAAGTCTTTGGTGAGCTGGGCTTGATTTTTCCTAAGTTGAATGATTCGCTGTTGCTGGCTTTGGGTGCGCTTATCCCTAACAATAGTTTCTAGTTCACTGAGTTCTTGACCCAGGGCAATGGCTTGGTCGATAATCGGTTGGGTACCTTTGATGATTTCCTGTTCTTCAGTCAGTTCTGTAATGCCATCAACGGTGTTATCATCCCCTCGCACATTACTCAGGTAATCCTGCAACTCCTGCACTTTCAGTAAATCGAGCACCCGTAGGGCTTCTAAGTTGCGATTTTGTTGGGTCAATAAATCAGCCAAGCGGCGATAGTCTTGGGCAACAGTATTGGTAAAGGATTGTTGTTGTTCAATGGGCAGAACTTTTAAGTCTTTGCGGATTCCTTCTCGGACATTAACGGATTGTTTAAAGAAGGTAATCGCTAATTCCGATTGGTTTTGGGTATCATACAACTTACCCATACCAGCCAGAATTTGCCCTTCCCTTAAGCGAGTGCCAAGAGTTCTGGAAAGGGCTAAGGCTTGTTGATAAGCTGCTAAAGCCTGGGGATACTTTTCTAGGTTAGTGTAAACTATTCCCATATGGTACAAGGTAGAGCTAATCCCAGCTTTGAACCCAATTGTTTGATTAATTTCTAAGGCTTGTTGATGATAGTCATTGGCTTTAGTATACTCTCCCAGTTCTTCATAAACTCTTCCGAGCAGATTCAGGGCTATAGCTTCATCCAGGCGATTACCAATCTGTTGAGAAATAGCCAAGGATTGCTGATAGAATTTTATAGACTTGGGATATTGTTTTTGTTTTTGGTAAACTTCTCCGATGTTAGTTAGGGTTTGCACAATCCCTGCCTTAGCCCCAATTTTGGGAAAAATGGCTTTAGCTTGGTTGAAGTAGTCCAAGGCTTGGGGATAATCTCCCAAATCCAGATAATTTCCGCCCATAGCGTTATAGGTGGTGCCAATACCAGCTTGGTCACCAATGTCTTGACGAATGGCTAGGGCTTTTTGATTATATTCTAGGGCTTTGGGATACTTTCCCCAGTGACTGTAAACTGTTCCGATGTTGCCCAGGGTAGCAGCTTCCCCTAAACGGTAGCCAATGTCTTGAAAAATAGCTAGAGATTGCTGTAAGTATTCTAAACCTCGGTCATACTCCCCTTGGTTACTATAAATTGTTCCGATATTGTGGAGAGTCTCACCAACTCCTCCCTTGTTACCAATGTCTTGACTAATTTTTAGAGATTGCTGATGATAGTTTAAGGATTTGGCATAGTCTCCCCAGCTACTGTAAACGCTTCCGATGCTGCCCAAAGTAATAGCTTCCCCTGAACGGTGTCCAATGTCTTGAACAATAGTTAGAGATTGCTGGAAGTATTCTAATGCTTGAGCATACTCACCCTGACTATTGTAAACTGAACCAATATTATTGAGGGTAGTAGCTTCCCCTAAGCGATCGCCTATTTCTTGAGAAATAGCTAGAGATTGCTGGTGGTATTCTAATGCTCGGTCATACTCACCCTGACTGCTGTAAACTGACCCAATATTACTGAGGGTACTAGCTTCCTGGGAGGGTACGCCTAGGTCTTGAGAAATAGCTAGAGATTGCTCGTAGTATTCTTTTGCTTGAGCATACTTACCCCAAGCATAGTAAATAAACCCAATATTATTGAGGGTAACAGCTTCCTGGGAACGCTCGCCTAAATCTTGAAAAATAGCTAAAGCTTGTTGGTAGTATTCTTTTGCTTGCTCATACTCACCCCGAGCATTGTAAACTCCCCCAATATTATTGAGGGTAGTACTTTCCCTTGAGCGCTGGCCAATTTCTTGAGAAACAGCTAAAGCTTGCTGGAAGTATTCTTTTGCTCGGTCATACTCACCCTGACTGCTGTAAACTTCTCCAATATTATTAAGGGTATTGGCTTCATTGGAACGATCACCTAGGTCTTGAGAAATAGCTAGAGATTGCTGGTAGTATTCTTTGGCTTGAACATACTCACCCCGAGCATAGTAAATAAACCCAATATTATTGAGGGTAGTACTTTCCCTTGAGCGCTGGCCAATTTCTTGAGAAATAGCTAGAGATTGCTGGTAGTATTCTAATGCTCGGTCATACTCACCCCGAGCATCGTAAACTGAGCCAATATTATTAAGGGTATTGGCTTCACTGGAGCGCTCGCCAATTTCTTTAAAAATAGCTAAAGCTTGCTGGTAGTATTCATTGGCTCGGTCATACTCACCCTGACTATGGTAAACTTCCCCAATATTATTGAAATTAGTAGCAACATTATCACGACCGCGATCGCCCAACTCTTGGTTAATCGCTAAAGCTTGCTGATAATAGTCTAGAGCTTGGCTATACTTCCCTTGGTTTTTATATATCGATCCAATGTTGTTGAATAGATTCGCAATTCCTATGGAATCGTTCAACTTTTCGCTAATGGTTAAGGCTTGCTGTAAGTAATCTAGGGCTTGGTCATACTTTCCCCACTTGCGGTAAACTAAGCTAATATTATTGAGGAGGGTTGCAGTAGCTTTCTGGTCATCAATGTCTTTAGCAATAACCAAACCTTGCTGGTAGGAATCTAGGGCTTGGTCATACTTGCCCTGAGATACATAAACTTGCCCACTAAAATTGAGAGCATTTATTTCTTGAGAGGAGTCTTTGGTTTCTCGGGCAATGGCTAGGAGTTGCTGATAAGAGTCTAGGGCTTGATCATAGTTTCCTTGGCTGATTTGAGCTAGTCCAAGACCTCCCAGGATAGTTGCTTGAACGGAGCGATTTTCAAGTTTTCGAAAAATCTCTAAGGCTTGTTGGTGATAGTCTATGGCTTGGTCATGGTTGCCCAATTTATAATAAGCTTGCCCAATCCCCCAAAGATTTGCACCTTCTCCTGTGAGATTTTCAATTTTTTTGGAAATGGCTAAGGCTTGTTGATAATAGTCTATGGTTTGCTGATACTTTCCCTGTTTAACGGAAACATCTCCAAGATTAGTAAGGGTAATCCATTCCTGAACTTGATTTTCGAGTTCGCGGTGAATAGCTAAAGCTTGCTGATAATAGTCAATGGCTTGGTCATACTGTTCTTGCTTGTGGTAAAGTGTAGCAATATTACCAAGGGTAGTGCTTTCCCCAGCCTGATTCTTAAGTTTGCGGTGAATAGCTAAAGCTTGCTGATAATAGTTGAGGGCTTGGTCATACTGTTGCTGTTTATAGTAAACTAAGCCAATATTATTGAGCGCAATTCCTTCCAGCTTACGCTTACCCAATTCTCGCCGAATAGCTAAGGATTGCTGGTAAACCTCAAGGGCTTTGACATACTCTCCTTTCTGGTTGTAAATCCCTCCAATCCAAAATAGAATATTCTGTTCTAATCCCCGAAAACCAGTTGGTTTAGTAATGGCTAATGCCAACTCCAGAGTTTCCAGCCCTTTATCCAATTCTCCTTGATTGTTATACAGTATTCCCTTCAAGGTCAGGGCTACACCTTCCCTTAATTGATAACCCTCTTCTCGACTCAGGGCATGAGCTTGCTCCACAAACTCCCAAGCTTGGCTCAATTTCCCTGACCTGATGTAAGCTAAGCCGATCCCATTCAGAGCGTAGGCTTGATAGTAGCGTGCGAGAATGCGTTCGCGAAGCGTGGCCAAAGGCCAATCGCGTAGCGGCTCTTTCAGAGCATCGCTTTTCTGAGTCTCACCTACTTCTTTGAGAATACTCAAACCTTGCTCTAACCTATCTAAGGCTTTGTCATACTCTCCTTGGGAGGAGTAAACTGAGCCAAGATTAACCAGTGCATAACCAATCCCAAGCTGATGACCTACTTCTTGGTTAATAGTTAGGGCTTGCTCCAACAATTCCAGAGCTTTAGGATAGTCTTCTTGACTTGAATAAACTGTTCCGATATGGGTCAGGGTTTCCCCTTCTTCCTTTCGCTCCCCTAGACCTTGACGGATTTTCAGAGCTTCTTGCAATACTTCCAGGGCTTTGCTTTCTTGAGATAATAGATTGTAAACTTGTCCAAGGCCATTAAGAGCTTTAGCTTTACCGGAAGAGTTTCCCAATTCCCGATAAATCTTCAATACTTGTTGATAACTATCCTTGGCTTGAGGCAACTGACCTTTAACAAACTCTAACCTTGCCCGATCGAATAACTGCTCCGCTTGAGTGGCTTGGTCTGGAGTCGTTTGAGCCACTGCTGGAGCAACTCCCAAATTTTCTGGAGCTAGAATCGGTGAGAGCAGGCAGAGTAAGGTAGCACTAGCTAGCTTGAGACAGAATACAGGAATAGTAGAGTAAGTACCCATTGACAAATCAGCCACTTGGTAGTTTCTTACTATATATCCTTAGGTGGTGCTACTTTTATGCAAATTTTACTAAGGAAATTTTAAATTGGGTGAGGGACTTGGTTAGCAGGTTGTTCGCGTAGCGTGGCCAATAGGCCAAGGTTAGCAGGTTAGCAGGTTAGCAGGTTAGCAGTTAACAACAAACCAGACCAGGTAATGACGTCTAACACACGAGTACCCATTTACCGCTAACTAGTACTAGTTTTTCGCTAACTAGTACTAGTTGATCACATACCAGTACTCGTTTCTCGTTAACTAGTACTGGTGTATAACAAACCAGTACTGGTGTAGTTAGAGTCGATGCGGGGTATTGTCCCCGGCACCTCTCCTTCAGAACCGGACGTGAGACTTTCACCTCATCCGGCTCCTAGATATCCTCTCCTTTCCGAGTGCTCCAATGTATCTGTTGATGGCAGCTGCGATGAACTGCTAATAAGTTCTTTTTTGACCAATTGTCGTGGTTTCCATCAATGTGATGGAGGTGTACATCTTCGCCTTCTAAGAACTTCAACCCACAGTGTCCACAGGAATGGTTTTGCTTTTTCAATACATCAGCTGTAGCACCGGAGTAAAGGCGAGAGTTCCTCTTACTCCAATAGACTAGGTCACCGTCATAGGGTGACTTAGTCTCCCTTACGTTCACGTGTTGGTTTTGTTTATAACCTACCTTTGGGAATGCCTTTCGACATAGTTCATCAGCTCTGTACCGACTTATTTTCTTTTCCTTTCGGAATTTTCGGTGGGCAGTGTGATTCATGAACCATAATTTATCCCGAGCGCTGCTCATATCGCAACTGCTGTGGTAGTTACGCCATCCGCGAACGATAGGGGCTAGTTTCTTTGCTTTTACTTCAGCACCATAATTCGAGCAGTTGACTACGGCTTTAATCTTCTTACGGATATTTCTGTGATTTTCCTCTGAGGGAGTACACAAGAACTTACCATCTTTTCTGACGCGGAATCTCCACCCCAGGAAGTCAAATCCGTCTGTCGTTTTAGTTAGCTTGGTCTTTTCTTCACTGATTTCCATTCCTCTTTTGGCTAGGAAGTCCTTAACTTTCTGGAGGATTTTCTCAGCGTCATCTTTTGGTTTTAGGATAAACACCATATCATCTGCGTATCGCAGGCTTGTATGGATATCCTCTATTCCATTTAGTGCCACATTTGCTAACAAGGGACTAACCACACCACCTTGGGGGGTACCTTGGTCAGGGAACTCTACGGATACTCCTGCTTTTAGGCATCTGAATATTCCGTTCTTCACCTTAACCGGGGCTATTACCCTTTCCATTATGGAGGTATGGCTGATACGGTCGAAGCATTTCTTGATGTCTAGTTCTATGATTCTTTTGGTTATTCCATTGTGGTTGGATTGCAGGTGATTGAATAGACGTTTTTGGACATCTTGGGCGCACCTACTCGTTCTGAATCCATAACTATCTCCACTGAATGTTGCCTCATGGGCTGGTTCTAGAGCTAGCTTGACTAGACATTGCCATGCTCGGTCTGCAATGGTTGGTATCTTCAACATTCGGGTTTTCCCATTCTTTTTAGGGATTGGGACTTCGCGAAGTCGGCTGTGCTTCCAGTCAAAAGCATGGTCGTTCAATGTTTCTACCAGTGCCATGCGTTCTCTGAAGTTGAGGCTTGACTTTCCATCAACTCCAGCCGTCTTTTTGCCACTATTTAGCTGGGTCACTTGTTGGACTGCCAAAAGCTGGGCTGAGCGGGATTTCATAATCAGTTTTTGTAGTGACCTGGCCTTCTTCAAGTCACCTGCTCGAACCGCTTTATATACTCGCTTTTGTAGGCGGAATAGGTTCTTTTTGTGCTGTTTCCAGTTTTGACCTTTCCATGATTCGCTATGTTTTACCATGCGTCTAATCTTTCTCTCCTAGAGTTCGTATATTCTGAATACCCGCAGCCAGTTATTAGGCTGCATCCTACCCGGCAGTGAGGATTAGGTTCGACATAACTTACCGTAGATTCGACCGGTCTACAGACTCATTATTGCTGCCGTTTTTACTTGTTCCGTCCATCAGATTGTTTTGGTGATTTAGGGCAGTCCATTTTGCCTATTCCCTCCTCGGAGATTACAACTGTTCTGTTAAAAACGTTGTGAGGATAGTCGGGAATCAAGTCTCGCTGTGGTTCTATCAGATTGCGGCTTACCCATAAGACACTTTTTCAGGACTTTCGCTACTGTTACCCATGTCACCTCCCCGTTAACGCCAGTGTCAAGCATCTGAAACTTGTCTGATTGCGTCCTGGTGCCAGCTTCACTCTGCTAGGATGTCGCCTCGGAGATGAAACCTTAGACAGTTGAGCCTTATTACAAAAGATTTAACCCTTTTATGCAAGACCGATCGCCCATAAAGGCTCAACTGTCTTACGGTAACTTCAAACTCGGTGTGGCCAAGGTAGGGAGTCACCTGTCTCTCCAGGGGGTCGGGTTTGCACCGCCATCCAGATGGACAGTTATAACTTTTGGGGTTTTCCCCGCGAGTTACCTAAGTCATACCCCTCCTGTTTCAGGAGGCTCCTACTTAGAACAAGCCGCACTAACAAANTGATTCGCTATGTTTTACCATGCGTCTAATCTTTCTCTCCTAGAGTTCGTATATTCTGAATACCCGCAGCCAGTTATTAGGCTGCATCCTACCCGGCAGTGAGGATTAGGTTCGACATAACTTACCGTAGATTCGACCGGTCTACAGACTCATTATTGCTGCCGTTTTTACTTGTTCCGTCCATCAGATTGTTTTGGTGATTTAGGGCAGTCCATTTTGCCTATTCCCTCCTCGGAGATTACAACTGTTCTGTTAAAAACGTTGTGAGGATAGTCGGGAATCAAGTCTCGCTGTGGTTCTATCAGATTGCGGCTTACCCATAAGACACTTTTTCAGGACTTTCGCTACTGTTACCCATGTCATATCAAATCCGGGTGTAGACTTATTGTATAGAGTGAGTCGGGAAAGATCTATGCCCAAACGGCTGAGCCTATTACCTCATCTTAGTTGTGAGGAATTGGAAGAACGGTATCGTCAAGCCAGTGATGCTGTAGAACGCAGCCAATACCAAATCCTGTGGTTGCTGGCAAAAGGTAAGCAGACCGAAGAGGTGCGAGAGGCAACAGGGTATTCATTGCGCTGGATACGGGTGATTGCCAAGCGCTACAACCAACAGGGGGAAGCCGGGGTAGGTGATGGTCGGCATCATAATCGTGGAGCCGAACCTTTACTCGACGAGATTCAACAAGCCCAACTCCTACAAGCTATAGAAGCCCCTGTGGATGAGAGCGGGTTGTGGAATGGTCGTAAGGTAGCTGATTGGATGAGTCGAGTGCTCGACCGTCCGGTTGCGCCTCAACGAGGTTGGGAATATCTCAAGCAGATGGAGTTTCGGCTACGGCTGCCCCGTCCGGAGCATCAACAGCAAGATCCCATCAAGCAAGAAGCCTGGAAAAAAAACTGCCTGAGCGAGTAGAGCAGTTACAGCAGCAGCACCCGGGGGCAGAGATTGAGTTGTGGGCGATGGACGAACATCGAGTTGGACTCAAACCTATGGTGCGCCGCCTCTGGGTTCCCTGGTGGGAAACCCCTATTGCCAAAGTGCAGTGGCGCTATGAGTGGGTTTGGGTATGGGGTTTTGTGCATCCAGCTTCGGGTCAAACCTATTGGTGGTTGTTACCGAGAGTAAACATTCAACTGTTCAATCAAGTCCTGGCTGACTTTGCCCAACATTTCAGCTTAGGCCAAAATAAACACGTTATTTTAACTGTTGACCAAGCCGGTTGGCACACCGGTCAGGATATCGTGCTACCAGAAGGATTACATTTAGAGTTTCTTCCCCCTTACTCCCCTGAGTTGCAACCTGCAGAACGTCTTTGGTCAATCTTGGATGAGCCGATTGCTAACCGAACCTTTGAGAACATCTTTGAGTTAGAGCAACTTCTATGTAATCGGTGTTGCGTACTACTAAAACAGCCTGAGTTGATCCGGGGACTCACCCATTTTCACTGGTGGCAGGATGCCAAGGCTTAACAGTAACTATTTAGCCGGATTTCATAT
>NZ_MKZS01000001.1:5733342-5753514 GCF_001942495.1 Moorena bouillonii PNG | reverse complement strand
TCACTGGTGGCAGGATGCCAAGGCTTAACAGTAACTATTTAGCCGGATTTCATATCACCTCCCCGTTAACGCCAGTGTCAAGCATCTGAAACTTGTCTGATTGCGTCCTGGTGCCAGCTTCACTCTGCTAGGATGTCGCCTCGGAGATGAAACCTTAGACAGTTGAGCCTTATTACAAAAGATTTAACCCTTTTATGCAAGACCGATCGCCCATAAAGGCTCAACTGTCTTACGGTAACTTCAAACTCGGTGTGGCCAAGGTAGGGAGTCACCTGTCTCTCCAGGGGGTCGGGTTTGCACCGCCATCCAGATGGACAGTTATAACTTTTGGGGTTTTCCCCGCGAGTTACCTAAGTCATACCCCTCCTGTTTCAGGAGGCTCCTACTTAGAACAAGCCGCACTAACAAACAAGTACTAGTTTTTCGTTAAACTGTACTTGTTTATCACTTAACAGTACTCGTTTATCAGTAACTAGTACTTGTTGCTAATATACTAGTACTTATGTATCAAAAACAGGAACCTGTTTGTTCTAAACGAGTACTATTTTCTCACATGCCAGTACTGGTTTGCTGTTTTATCGTTGCTATAGCGGAAATTCAATTAACTTATATGGAGCAGGGCATAGGTAGGGTGAGTTAGGGGCGGACTTGCCCTTATTGTTCGCTTCGTAGCCAGTCCGCCCCGTAACGCACCACCGGGTCTGAATTTTAACAGGATGCATTTTCAATCTTGTAAATTTTCCACATCAGCTAAATCTTGGGGGTTGCTGAATTAAGGAATGAAGGCTCGATCATCTGGTTTTCATAAAGCCCCCTAAATCCCCCAATTCTGGGGGACTTTGAGAGTTTTTCCCCCCAGAATTGGGGGGCTAGGGGGGCGAAACCATACTCAGAATCAGCAACGCCAAATCTTGTAACCTTCCTGATGCTTGTTTATTTTTTATAAGATTGTCTAAATCAATAAAATTAACCGATATATCGTCAATGATTACCTCGATTTTAGCCTGATAACAGGTTTCAAAATCCTCAGCTGTCAGCGGTCAGCTGTCAGCGGTCAGCTTAAAATAAACCTCGTTGGTGTAGCGTGCGCATCGTGCAAACTGGAGAATTTAATATAGAGAGGTTTTAGTTAGTTGAAAGTCTGGGTAAAAGTGAGATTCACCCTTCTGTTTCCTGTTCCCTGTTCCCTGTTCCCTGTTCCCTTTGCTATTTGGTATAGCGAGGATGACCATGTACGGCTACTGCATAACCCCCAATTACTAAATATTTGACTTGATTATCGTTTAATAATTGTATAAACTCTTTGAAGTCTTGGTTGAGCATTGTTGTATTGATATTGGTGGTATTGCTTCCGGATTATTTCTAGGGCTTCTAAGCGTTTTTTATAGGACTGTTTTTGCCAGTAGCTAAACTCGCTTTTTTGTTGCGTCATTTTTAGTTTTTTAACTACTTTTTCCATGATTTTAGTGATTGTTAAAAATTACAAATTAGTTTAAACTATAAAAATTACCACCTCGGATTAAAAATCCCTAGTAGAACATAATATCCTACAGTGGATTTCAATCCGCGCCCCAAACCTCCCACACTGACCACGCTTTCCATATTTACCACACTTTACTCTCTCTACCACACTTGCCACACCTGTGATGACAACTCCCCAAGCTATTGACTGGAATTCCCTAGCCTCGGAACTTACCGGAATAGAAATTATTAATGACCCGAAGCAAGTCGCTAAATTATCCCTAGACTACTACCACTTCAGTCCGGTACTGGAATCCCAACTTAAGGATAAACGGGGGAATATAGTAGTTCGTCCCACTACGGTGGCGGAAGTCTTGGAAATAGCTAGGGTTTGCGTTAAGTACAAAGCTCCCCTAACGGTAAGGGGCTCAGGCACTGGTAATTATGGTCAGTGTATCCCCCTCAACGGTGGCCTGATTCTGGATACTACCCGTATGAATCAGATTAACTGGATAAAACCGGGTTTAGCCTCTGTTCAGCCAGGGGTGAAGCTAGCCGCCTTTGACAAAGAAGCTCATAAAATTGGCTGGGAATTGCGCATGGCTCCCTCTACCTATCGCACTGCTACCATTGGTGGATTTATTGGTGGCGGGAGTGGCGGCATTGGTTCCATTACTTATGGAGTATTACGCGATCGCGGAAATCTTCATGCTGTCCAAGTCGTCACCCTCGAAGACCAGCCCCGTGTGATCGAATTACGGTCAGATCAGGTGCAGAAGGTGAATCACGCCTATGGCACCAATGGCATTATCACCGAATTAGAAATACCCTTAGGACCAGTCTATCCTTGGGCTGAAGTGATAGTAGTCTTTGATGACTTTATGACTGCGGCGAGATTTGGTCAAGCCTTAGGTGATGCCGATGGCTTGATTAAGAAACTGATTAGCATTCACGCTTGGCCAATTCCATCCTACTTTGCCGCTCTCAGCAACTACCTTCCCGAAGCTAAGCACTGTGCCTTGCTGATGATAGCGGAATCTTCCCTAGAGCCATTCCAGGATTTAGTTCGGGAGTATGGTGGAGAGGTCACTTACCAGAAGACTGCCCTAGAAGCCAGTAAGGGAGTCAGCCTAGCAGAGTTCACCTGGAACCATACCACCTTACACGCCCGTAGTGTTGATCCCAGCCTCACCTATTTACAAACCTCATTTGTGAATCTAGAGCAGGTCGAGCATATGTATCAGTACTTTGGGGATGAAGTGATCATGCATTTAGAATTTATGCGAGTGGCAGGACAACTGATACCAGTGGGACTACAAATCCTTCGGTATAGTTCTGAGGAGCGTTTAAATGAGATTATTCGCTATCACGAAGAGTATGGCGCTATGATTGCTAATCCCCACACCTATATATTAGAAGATGGGGGTATGAAAACCGTTGATATGGAACAGTTGCGGTTTAAGGAAATAGTTGATCCCTATGGATTGATGAATCCCGGTAAAATGCGAGCCTGGGAGCATCGGTAGAGTAGGGAGTGTGGGCAGATGGGGAGATAGGGAGTGTGGGGAGATGGGGAGATGGGGCGGGGGCGCGGGAAGTGTGGGTAGATGGGGAGTGAAAGAAATATGGACACAACTGGACTCGAACCAGTGACCCCCACGATGTCAACGTGGTGCTCTAACCAACTGAGCTATGCGTCCAAACCATATACTATGATAGCACACATTTAGAATATAGCAATTTTATTTAAACCCTATAGCAAAGGGAACAGGGAACAGCGGATCTGGGAACAGCGGATCTGGGAACAGCGGAGCAGGGAGCAGGGAGCAGGGAGCAGGGAGCAAAAATTATCACAATTCCTACCTAATATAGTGAAATTCTTTTGAAGGAGGACATGACAGATTAGTTCTGCTAAAATATCCTGGTCGTTCAGCCTTTACCAGCATCTTTATCTTTGAGTCAACCAATAGAGACCGCCAGTATCGATACATTAGCCCAGGAACTCGCAGCCATACAGCAAACTGGTTCTAAGCGAATTGCCTTGTTGGGTTCACGTCACGTTCCCATCACCCATCAGAATCTAATTGAGATGATGAGCTATGCCTTAGTGCAAGCGGGTAATCGTCTGATTACCTCTGGTGCCACTGGAACCAACTTAGCTGCCATTCGAGGTGCTATGCGAGCCGATCCCTCCTTGCTAACGGTAATTTTGCCCCAAAGTCTTCAGCGACAGCCACTGGAATCCCGAAAATACTTGGAGAAGGTCATGCATTTGGTGGAAAATCCCCAAAATGATACCTTGTCTCTCGCTGAAGCTAGTGCCTTGTGTAATGCCGAAATTGTTGCGAGGTGTCAGCAGTTAATTTGTTTCGCATTCCATGATAGCCGTACCCTCCTCAACACCTGTAAGGAGGCGGAACAGCAAAACAAGGTTGTTACTCTGTTCTATTTTGATTAGTTGTGATTAATTGTGATTAATTTTGATTAGTGTGAGCTAGACTATGCATCTATCCGGTTCGGGAATTTTACTTTACTGTATTGTGGGGGCAACGGTTTTAATCTATCTACCATTTCTGGTAGTTGGCTACAGCCGTTTCAAACTAGGCTATGACCAAAGTGCCCCTCGCGCCATGTTTGATCAGCTACCGCCCTATGCCCAACGAGCAACTTGGGCACATCAGAACTCCTTTGAAACCTTTATTATATTTAGCGCAGCCGCTTTGATGGCCTATGTCACTGGTCAGAATTCAAACCTCGCCATCGGGTGTGCGATCGCATTTGTAATTGCCCGAGTCTTCTACTCGGTGTTTTACATTCTCGATATTCCCTTGGGGCGATCGCTGATGTTTGCCATCGGCTCTCTTTCGAGTGGTACTCTGTTTGTTATGAGTCTAAGCAGCGTCAGTGGCTAGACGAGATCAAGTCCACTTGCTTCCGGACTTGATAGTTTTAGTTATTGGTCATTTGTCTTGAGAGCCACCAGGTTGAGCCACCTCCCCAAGACTATGGGCTTATCCAATACTGATGCTACCGGGCTTGATATCAATAGGTTGAAAAATTTTGTATAGGGTGCAACAAATTTCCATTTTGGTTTTAAGCTGTTAGCTAAACCGCGAGAAGCCCCGCACTTTACCTTCATGGGGTAAGTGTCGTATGGAAAGCGCGGGGCAAGGGTCGGAACGTAGCTTGCCAATGGGATATACTAGGGACAGTAGGGAAAACAAATTAAGAGCTAACCGCCACCTACTAGCTAAAAATAGAACGAGTTGTATTGTTCCGGCGCGGAGGGGCATCCCGTGTCGTTAATAAAGCTTACCGAGTAACCGAATCGTTGGATGGTGTTGGTAAGAAGCCCGCGCTGTACCGTGCTTGTCAGCGTCGGGAGTATGTCACGTAGTGAGCCACCATTGCTCACGCCCTACCGCTGACCGTTATTAATTATGGCTAGTACCTATTCTTTTGATATTGTTAGTGATTTTGATCGACAAGAGTTGGTCAATGCTGTGGATCAAACTATTCGTGAAATCAAAAGTCGTTACGACCTCAAAGATACTAAAACCACTGTCGAATTAGGAGAAGAATCTATCACCATCAATACTGATAGTGACTTTACCCTAGATGCTGTGCATACTGTTATTCGTACCAAAGCGGCGAAACGAGAACTTTCGCAAAAAATCTTCGACTATGGTAAAGTAGAAGCAGCTAGTGGTAATCGTGTCCGCCAAGAAATCACCCTAAAAAAAGGCATCAGCCAAGAATATAGTAAAAAAATCACCAAATTGATTCGAGATGAATTTAAAAAAGTGCAAGCCTCGATTCAAGGTGATTCAGTTAGAGTAACTAGCAAATCTAAGGATGACTTACAAGATATCATCCAGCGGTTGAAGCAAGAAGATTTGCCGATTGCTTTGCAATTTACTAACTATCGTTGAGTCAGCTATCAGCTATCAGCCGTCAGTCGTCAGCCGTGAGCTAAAAGCTCACGCTACGCGAACAGCCGTGAGCTTATTTTATTCAAAATCACCTCAAGGTGGAACAGGCTTCTAGCCTGTGACCCATAAGCTGAATGCTGATAGCTGATCGCTGATCGCTGAATGCTGATAGCTGATCGCTGATCGCTGATAGCTGAAACTCTAAACTACTATGGCTTGATACTAGAAATGACTTCCTTAGCTGCTGCTAATGTGCGGTCAATATCGTCCTCGGTGTGAGCTAGGGAGGTAAATCCTGCTTCAAATTGTGAAGGGGCTAGGTAGATGCCACGCTCTAACATACCGCGATGGAAGGAAGTGAATTTCGATAAATCACAGGTTTTGGCATCATCGAAGTTGTGAACAGGAACACCAGTAAAGAACATACCAAACATAGCGCTGATGTACCCACCAGTAGCTGCATGACCAGCATCTTTAGCAATTTCCAGCAGTCCCTCGGAAAGCTTTTTAGTAATAGTCTCTAGCTGTTCATAGGTACCCGGTTTCTTGAGTAACTCCAGGGTTTTAATGCCTGCTGTCATGGCTAGAGGATTCCCAGAGAGGGTTCCGGCTTGATACATTGGCCCGGCTGGTGCCACCATGGACATGATATCCTTTCGTCCGCCATAGGCTCCCACGGGCAAACCACCACCGATAATTTTCCCTAGGGTAGTCAAGTCAGGAGTGATGCCAAATTTCTCTTGAGCACCACCGTAGGCAATCCGGAAGCCAGTCATCACTTCATCAAACACTAGTAAAGCGCCATGGTTTTGAGTAAGTTCCCGCAAGCCTTCAAGAAAACCAGGCACAGGAGTGATGAAACCAGAATTACCCACCACAGGTTCTAGGATGACCCCAGCAATCTCATTGGGATATTGCTCAAATAAAGCTTTAACTTCCTCCAGGTTGTTATAGGTAGCGGTTAAAGTATTAGCAGTGGCAGACTTAGGAACACCAGGGGAATCAGGTAAACCTAGAGTAGCCACTCCAGAACCAGCTTGTACCAGCAGCATATCGGCGTGACCATGGTAGCAGCCGGAAAATTTGATAATTTTGTCCCGTCCTGTGAAGGCACGCATCAGGCGCAGCACTGCCATACAGGCTTCGGTTCCAGAATTGACAAACCGCACCATTTCAATACTAGGAACGGCGTCAATCACCATTTGTGCTAGCACGTTCTCTAGGGCAGAGGGAGCTCCAAAACTGGTACCCTTATCTAGAGCCTGGTGCAATGCCCCAATAACTTCTGGATGAGCATGACCGCAAATGGCTGGTCCCCAGGTACCTACATAGTCAATGTACTGGTTGCCATCTACATCCCAGATGTATGCTCCTTCAACTCGGTCAAATACAATCGGTTCTCCCCCTACTGATTTAAAGGCTCTGACTGGGGAGCTTACCCCTCCTGGCATTAGGTCCTTGGCGGCGCTGAAAATTTCTTGTGATTTAGTGGTTTTAAACGAGGTAGTGCTAACCAAAATAGTCTCCTAATATTAATAGTGTACGAGTGAGTTGAAAATAAGGGAAAAGGCGATCACCCCATTACCCCCCTTAAACAGGGCAATAGGGAACTTTGGATCAGGGAACTTCGGCTTAGGGGCAATACTGGACAAGTGATTATTATCCTATGGAGACTGATCCGTTTTGAATTTGTAAAGAAAGAATCCAGATTTACTGATCAATATTTAGTGATCAATTGGATGTCAGGGGTGGTATCTTGTAGGGTGTATCTCATTAAAGCTGTTTGACCCGCTGGGTGTTTCAATCTGTTGCCCTAAAACTATGTCAGCATCTGAACCGACTTCCATTAGCCAAGCTATACCAGTTGACCAAATTCGCTACAACGATCAAGGACTAGTGCCAGCCATTGTCCAAGATTACCTAGATGGTACGATATTAATGATGGCTTGGATGAATCGGGAGTCATTGCAAAAAACCCTCGATACAGGAGAAACCTGGTTTTGGAGTCGCTCTCGTCAGGAATTGTGGCACAAGGGTGCTACATCTGGGCATTTACAAAGGATAAAATCCATCCGCTACGACTGTGACAGTGATGCTTTACTCGTGACGGCGGAACAAATTGGTGATATTGCCTGCCATCTCGGTGAGCGTAGCTGTTTCCATCGAGTGGAGGGTAAGAAAGTAGCCCCTCCAGCAGATACCTTGTCTCAGTTGTTTGAGATAATTTGCGATCGCCGTGACCATCCCGTAGAAGGGTCCTATACCTGTAAGTTGTTTAAGGGTGGGGATAATAAGATTCTTAAAAAAATTGGGGAAGAAGCTGCAGAAGTGGTAATGGCGTGTAAGGATGATGACCCGGATGCGATCGCATCTGAAGTAGCAGACTTGGTCTACCACAGCCTAGTGGCTATGGCTTACCATCAGGTTGATGTACGGGATGTTTATCGCAAATTGCAACAGCGCCGTCGATAGTGTTGGTGATGGTGAAAAAGGTGATTGGTAATTGGAGCAGATTTTGATCATAGAAAGAAGCCAAAAGGCCAATCACCATGGATGCGATCGCGTCTGTGAGAGAGCATCGCTTTTTTTTACCAAATCCGGTAAACTGGCCCAGGTACTGTTAACCATAGATCACTACCTTGGCTTACGATAATATATGTAAATATCTCGCCGAAAACTACCCAGCTGATTTGGTCAGGTGGCTTCATGGTATTGAAGTTACTGAAATCTCGGTGCTCAAAACTGAGTTAAATACCGAACCGATTCACGCCGATTCCTTGACACTGTTGCAAACGGCTAACCAAATATTGCAATGGGAATTTCAAACCCTACCGGCTTCCAAGCCATCCCTACCATTGCGGATGCTCAAGTATTGGGTCAGACTCAGAGAAAAGTATAACTGTCCTGTTGAACAGGTCGTGATATTTCTGAAGTTCACCACCTCATCTAAAGTTTATACTAACCAGTTGCTGGAGAGTAACACTAGCCATCGCTATCGAGTAATCAGGATGTGGGAGCAAGACCCTGACCCTTTTTTGGCCAATCCCGCCTTATTGCCTTTTGCCACTTTAGCATTCAGTGAGTCTCCTAAACGATTATTAGAACAAGTGGCGGCAGCAGTGGATAGGATTGAAGAACCACTAGCTTTTACTAACATCTCCGCTTGTACGCAGTTACTAGCTGGCTTGCGGTTCGACAAAGGGTTGATAGGAGAATTATTTCCGGAGGAAGTGATGCAAGAGTCTGTAATTTATCAGAAGATCATTCAAAAAGGACATAAACTTGGTTTACTCGAAGGAAAACGGGAAGGTTTACTCGAAGGAAAACGTGAAGGTTTACTCGAAGGAAAACAAGAGGAAGGATACTCAATCGTTATACGTCAACTGACCCGTCGGTTTGGAAATGTTGACGATCAGCTACAACAGGGGATTAAAAAGCTTTCTGTTGCTCAATTGGAGGAGTTGAGCGAGGCGCTGTTGGATTTTGAGACCATCACAGATTTGACGGTATGGTTGACTGAGCATCAGCAATAAAAAATGCCTACGCTTTTTTTAACCAAATCCTGTAAACTGGGCCAGGTAGTCTTAACCACAGATAACTACTTTGGCTTACGATAATATTTGTAAATATCTCGCCGAAAACTACCCAGCTGATTTGGTCAGGTGGCTTCATGGTATTGAAGTTACTGAAATCTCGGTGCTCAAAACTGAGTTAAATACTGAACCGATTCACGCCGATTCCTTGACCCTGCTGCAAACCGCTAATCAAATCCTACAGTGGGAATTTCAAACCCTGCCAGCTTCCAAGCCATCCCTACCATTGCGCATGCTCAAGTATTGGGTCAGACTCAAGGAAAAGTATAACTGTCCCGTTGAGCAGGTCGTGATATTTCTCAAGTTCACCACCTCATCTAAAGCTTATACTAACCAGTTGCTGGAGGGTAACACCAGCCATGGCTATCGAGTAATCAGGATGTGGGAGCAAGACCCTGAGCAATTTTTGGCCAATCCCGCCTTATTGCCTTTTGCTCCTCTGGCATTCAGTGAGTCTCCTACAAGATTATTAGAGCAAGTGGCGGCAGCAGTAGATAGGATTGAAGAACCACTAGCTTTTACTAACATATCCGCTTGTACCCAGTTACTAGCTGGTTTGCGGTTCGACAAAGGGTTGATAGGAGAATTATTTCCGGAGGAAGTGATGCAAGAGTCTGTAATTTATCAGAAGATAATTCAAAAAGGACATCAACTGGGTTTACTGGAAGGAAAACGGGAAGGAAAACTGGAAGGAAAACGTGAAGGAAAACTCGAAGGAAAACGTGAAGGAAGGCAAGAGGAAGGGTACTCAATCGTTATACGTCAACTGACCCGTCGGTTTGGAAATGTTGACGACCAGCTACAACAGGGTATCCAAAAGCTTTCTATTGCTCAATTGGAGGAGTTGAGCGAGGCGCTGTTGGATTTTGAGACAGTCACCGATATCGCTGTGTGGTTGGCATCCCATCAGCAATAAATCGGATGCCTACACATCCAAGCTCAGTGGCATGCTCCCACACTTCCTACCTAGGTGCGCTCTTACCATTAATAATTAAATTCGCCACGGGTCGCACCTCTTGTAAGTGTGGGCTTCTCGCCAAACCCAGCCCTTGCTTGTGCCTATTCCCTACTGCCTGTTTCCTGTTCCCTGTGCCCTGTTACCTTTGCTATATAAATGCTATAAATCGGCTTTTGAATTCCGATTGAACCGATTAAAAATCCAGTTTAATAATTGAGGAAAAAAACGTTTAATAACCGAGATAATTTTTGCCATTCGATCAGGAAAAACCTGAGGTTTATTATCAATGATGGATTGAATCGTTTGCCCCATGACCTTAGCCGGATCAGTTATTAAAAAGTCCGGCAACTCCTTCTTTTCTTTAGCAAGGGTTCCGTACTGTTCCGACTGGATAATGGGAGTACGGCTATAAAAGGGATAAACAACTGTAACCTTGACGTTATAAATTTTAACTTCATTTAAAAGCCCTTCGCTGAATCCTCGCAACCCGAATTTACTAGCAGCATAATGAGCCATGCCAGCGGGTGCAATCCAGCCAGCAGCAGAGGAAATGTTAACGATGTGACCTTGGCGACGCCTAATCATATCGGCGGCAAATAGAGAACTTAATCGCATTGGTGCCAGCAGATTTACCTGCATCAGGCTTTGCCATTTTTCCCCAGGAACTTCGTCCATGCGACCAAAAAGCCCAATTCCAGCATTGTTGATCAAAATATCGATTTCTATTTCCAGGTCTTTAACCTGGCGATAAAGGGTTTCGCATCCGTCACGTTCAGAAAGATTAATCCCCATAAGGGCAAGTATATCCCCAGTTTTAACCTCCCGTTGAATAGCTTCGGCACGCTCTTTAAGAATAGTTTGATCAAGATCCGTGAGGATCAAACGGCTACCAGCTTCTAATAATTGTCGAGTCAGTTCCTGACCGAATCCGCCGGCAGCACCGGTGATCAGTACAACAGCTCCATGGAGATTGCTCATTTAATTGTTTTAAATTTTTGCTATCGGTTAAATTTTAGGAGATTGGAGTATTCCCCATAGTAAGAAAAACCAGGGTATATTAATGTTAGGTATCAGCGACGCATATTTTATTAATGGTGGCCAAAACATTGGAGCTATAAAACGCAGAGAGCGTAGTGATACCGGACGTAACCCGTCTTGATCGATAATTCCATAGTGATCAGCCAGTTCTGCAACAACTCGAACACGGCCTGTAAAGCGCATTACAGTTGGGTCTGCAGCAAGGGCAGCAATAACGCGCCCTGTTAGTAAAGGAGTTTCCCAATTAAAGCCTTGAGAGATCACTCTGCTTTGCTGATTACGTGGTTTATCTTCTCCCATTTGCAAAGCCAAACTGGAAATATGTTCGGTACCAACTATGCCTGGCCAAATCGAAAGGGATGCCACATTATATGGCTTGAGTTCAACAGCCATATCAGCAGCAAGTCGATCGCAAGCTGCTTTACCCGCTCCATAGGCAGCACCAAAGATGTAAGACATGCCCCCCCAAGATGAGATGGTGCAAATCAGCCCCTGCTGACGCTGAATCATCAGTCGAGCTGCAAAAACACTGGCAATATAATGGCTGCGGAGACCGACATGATTGACAGCATCCCAAAGATTCTCAGCGCATTCCCAAAATGGTTTTTCGTATCCATCCTTCAATGCCTGCACTCCTGAAAAGGCATTATTGACCAGCAGATCCAGTTGTCCCTTCTGCTCGTCTTGAATCCGTTCAAAGAGTAAGCGCACTTGTTGGTCGTCGCTATGATCTACCATGACCGGAATACAAATCCCACCAGCATCTTCCACAGCTAATTGGGTTTCCCTAAGACTACCGGAAACTCCCTCTGTGACATTGGAACTGTCGAGACTACGACCAGTAATATATACCGTAGCACCTGCCTCGCCAAGGCCAATCGCAATTCCTTTACCAATACCACGGCTGGCACCCGTGACTAAGGTTATTTTACCTTCAAGGCTTCCCATAATTACTTTTTTTGATATTGACTTAATTCATGTTAACATATTTTTAACATTTTATGGTTAAAATTTATCTCTAAATATCGATTATTGCTAAAGGCTTCCCATAATTATTTTTTTTGATATTGATCTTAATTCATGCTAGCATTGTTTGGAAATTTTATGGTTACTATTTATCTCTATTAGTCGATTATCGATCAAGGGAAATATCGAACTAAATAATAAAACGAATAATTACCAGTAAGTATCCTATTAAAATAGAAAAAATGCAAGTAGTTATTATCGGGGCCGGCATGTCTGGTATCGGCATGGCTATTAAACTTAAAAAAGCCAAAATAAATTTCGTTATACTAGAAAAATCCTCTCGACTTGGAGGGACTTGGCGGGATAATAACTACCCAGGATGTGCCTGTGACATTCCCGCTCATTTATATTGTTACTCTTTTGAGATGAAACATGATTGGAACCAAGTTTATCCCTCTCAGCCAGAGATATTGAAATACTTACAACACTGCACACGTAAATACAATATTTATCCCCATATCCGTTTTAATCAAGAGGTTATTAGCGCCCACTTCAATGCCAAAAATTGCCTCTGGTATGTTGAAACAGCTGATCAGGAAACTATAACAGCTAACATACTGATCAGTGCCTGGGGAGGTTTAAATTTACCCAAACTACCGAATTTAAATAGCTTGGAAACCTTCAAAGGAGTCTCGTTTCACTCAGCTAGATGGAATCACAGCTTTGATTTAACTGATAAAACTGTGGCAGTTATAGGAACTGCAGCGAGTGCAGTTCAATTTATCCCAGAAGTTGCAAAAAAAGTGAAACAACTATTGATTTTTCAAAGAACTCCGAACTGGATTACTAACCGAGACGATGGGACTTATTCAGCCCAGATGCAATGGTATTTTAAGAATTTCCCTATTCTGATGCAATTGCAGCGGGGATTACTATACTTACGTAATGACTTAATCAGTTTTCCCCTATTCACTACTGGAAGTTCTCTCGGTAAGTACCTGCGAAAACAATTGGAAAAACGCATACACCAGGAAATTGATGACTCCCGAGTACGGGATGCGGTGATGCCCAGCTATCAACCAGGTTGTAAACGAATTTTAATTAATAACGACTTTTATCAAACCCTCAACCTAAAAAATGTAGAATTGATTACAGATAAGATAGAAATCATAACTACTAATAGTCTGGTAACCGAACCAGGAAAAGACTATAAAGTTGACGCTATTATCTATGCTACAGGATTTAACTCTTTGTCCTACAAAAAAATAGATATACGTGGTAAAAACGGAGAGAGTCTAGCGGAGATATGGGGCAACGAACCAGAAGCGTATCTTGGTATTTCTGTTCCCAAGTTCCCTAACTTTTTTAGTCTGTTAGGACCGAACACTGGTTTGGGTCATAGCTCAGTCATATTAATGGTAGAGTGCCAAGTTAATTATATTATTGGCTGCTTGAATAAAATGCTCAGAGAAGACTGGAAATCTCTGGAAGTCAAGGAGGAAGCAATGAAACGTTATTATCAGGATTTATGGAAAACTATGGAAAAGAGGGTGTGGACAAAAGAAAACTGTATGAGTTGGTATCAAAATAAAAATGGCAGAGTATTCGCTTTGTGGCCTGGTAATACTATCCAATATTGGTGGGCTACAAGAAAACCAATTTTCGATGACTATATTTCTACCTAGCCTAGTTGCGTTCCCGTAGCGGCTCTTTGAAAGCATCGCTTTTTTTGACTAAATCCTGTAAACTCGGCCAGGTACTGTTAACCATAGATAACTACTTTGGCTTACGATAATATCTGTAAATATCTCGCCGAAAACTACCCAGCTGATTTGGTCAAGTGGCTTCATGATATTGAAGTTACTGAAATATCAGTCCTGAAAACTGAGTTAAATACCGAACCGATTCACGCCGATTCCTTGACGCTGCTGCAAACCCCTAATCAAATATTGCAGTGGGAATTTCAAACCCTACCGGCTTCCAAGCCATCCCTACCATTGAGAATGCTCAAGTATTGGGTCAGACTCAAAGAAAAGTATAACTGTCCCCCACACGCAGGTGGTGATATTTCTGAAATTCACTCGCTCAGAAAAAGTTTATACTAATCAGTTGGTCGATACTAATACCAGTCATTGCTATCGAGTAATCAGGATGTGGGAGCAAGACCCTGAGCTATTTTTGGCCAATCCCGCCTTATTGCCCTTTGCTCCTCTGGCATTGAGTGAGTCCCCGACAAGATTATTAGAGCAAGTGGCGGCAGCAGTAGATAGGATTGAAGAACCACTAGCTTTTACTAACATATCCGCTTGTACCCAGTTACTAGCTGGTTTGCGGTTTGACCAAAGGTTGATCACAGAATTATTTCCGGAGGACGTGATGCAAGAGTCTGTAATTTATCAGAAGATCATTCAAAAAGGACATAAACTGGGTTTACTGGAAGGAAAACGGGAAGGTTTACTGGAAGGAAGGCAAGAGGAAGGTTACTCAATCGTGATACGTCAACTGACCCGTCGGTTTGGTAATGTTGACGATCAGCTACAACAGGGGATTCAAAAGCTTTCTGTGCCTCAATTGGAGGAGTTGAGCGAGGCGCTGTTGGATTTTGAGACAGTCACCGATATAGCTGTGTGGTTGGCATCCCATCAGCAATAAAAAAAGCGATGCTCTCAAAGAGCCCCTACGCGAACGCGATTGGCCTATGGCCAGGCTAAAAGCGATTGACCTTGGCCAAAAGGCCACGCTACGCGAATGGTCACGCTACGCTCCGGAAGCTTCGCTTCCGCTAAAAGCGATTGACCTTGGCCAAAAGGCCACGCTACGCGAATGGTCACGCTACGCTCCGGAAGCTTCGCTTCCGCTAAAAGCGATTGACCTTTGGTCACGCTACGCGATCGCTTTTTTTGACTAAATCCTGTAAACTCGGCCAGGTACTGTTAACCATAGATAACTACTTTGGCTTACGATAATATCTGTAAATATCTCGCCGAAAACTACCCAGCTGATTTGGTCAAGTGGCTTCATGATATTGAAGTTACTGAAATATCGGTGCTCAAAACTGAGTTAAATACCGAACCGATTCACGCGGATTCCTTGACACTGCTGCAAACCGCTAACCAAATCCTACAGTGGGAATTTCAAACCCTACCGGCTTCCAAGCCATCCCTACCATTGCGTATGCTCAAGTATTGGGTCAGACTCAAAGAAAAGTATAACTGTCCCATAGAGCAGGTGGTGATATTTCTGAAATTCACTCGCTCAGAAAAAGTTTATACTAACCAGTTGGTCGATACTAACACCAGTCATCGCTATCGAGTAATCAGGCTGTGGGAGCAAGACCCTGAGCAATTTTTGGCCAATCCCGCCTTATTGCCTTTTGCTCCTCTGGCATTCAGTGAGTCTCCTACAAGATTATTAGAGCAAGTGGCGGCAGCAGTAGATAGGATTGAAGAACCACTAGCTTTTACTAACATATCCGCTTGTACCCAGTTACTAGCTGGTTTGCGGTTTGACCAAAGGTTGATCACAGAATTATTTCCGGAGGACGTGATGCAAGAGTCTGTAATTTATCAGAAGATCATTCAAAAAGGACATAAACTTGGTTTACTGGAAGGAAAACGCGAAGGTTTACTCGAAGGAAAGCAAGAGCAAGGTTACTCAATCGTTAGACGTCTGATCACCCGTCGGTTTGGTAGTGTTTCAGACCAGCTACAACAGGGAATCCAAAAGCTTTCTGTTGCTCAATTGGAGGAGTTGAGCGAGGCGCTGTTGGATTTTGAGACAGTCACAGATTTGACAGTCTGGTTGGCATCCCATCAGCAATAAACAGGATGCGTGGGAATGAAGAATTAATTTTTAATTCTTCATTCTGACCAACAACCTTCAACTTCAAACAGACATTTGATACCGTCCCAAGGCCAACAAGGGGAAATATTGTTGATAGAAGTGGTACTTCAAATAAAAATGACTGGGAAAACCTGTGCCTGTAAACTCGGTTTCATCCCAACTGCCATCGGTCTGCTGAGTTGACACCAAGTAGTTGACTCCCCCCTCAATGGCATCCCTTGCCCAGTTACCAGTAGCCTCTCCTGCTGCCATTAAACCAATTAAAGCCCAAGCAGTTTGAGATGCAGTACTGATTCCTAGTCCCTTAAGACTGGGATCATCGTAACTAAGACAGGTCTCACCCCAGCCACCATTGAGGTTTTGACATTTCACTAGCCAAGCCGCACCCCGTTCGATACTACGTTGGTGGGTGTGAGGCGCTATCTTTGACAAGGCTGAAAGAGCACTACTGGTGCCATAGATATAGTTAACTCCCCAACGACCAAACCAGCTGCCATCGGCTTCCTGTTCCTGAATCAAAAATGCGATCGCCTTTGGCGCGGCTGAGGCCTTTGGCCACGCTTCGCGAACGCCGATCGCTTTCTCTAACTGCTGGGATTCTATGGATAAATTACACGAACCCAGCATTTCCAGGACCCGTGCGGTCACATCCGCTGTGTTAGGGTCAATCATCGCTTTCAGGTCAGCATAGGGCAGAGAATTGAGCCAGTGTTGATTATTATTAATATCAAACGCCGCCCAACCCCCTTGGTTACACTGCATTGATGCTATCCAAGCCAAGCCACGAGCTATGGCTGCCTGCTTTAGTTTCTGATTAGGCAGTTTCAAGCTATTCAAGGCCATAATCACCACTGGGGAATCATCTAAATCCGGATAGAAACGGTTTTGAAACTCAAAGGCCCATCCTCCTGGTTTCCCTTGGGGATTCTTGACCACCCAATCCCCATAGTCTAGTATTTGCTGCTGCAACAACCATTCTCCACCCCGAACTAAGGCTGGATGATCCGGTTCTAAACCAGATTCCACCATCGCTCGCAATACCCAAGCTGTATCCCAAACTGGGGAAACACAGGCTTGGACTCGGTAGCTGTCAGGGGTTTCAATGGCAAAGCGATCAACAGCTTCCATTCCCCGTTGCACGATTGGATCCGCAAGATCATAGTTGAGACAACGCAACGCTAACAGGGAATTCAACATGGCTGGAATAATTCCCCCCCAGTCTCCTGTGACTTCTTGCCTCTCCAAGACCCATTTTTCTGCTGCTTCGAGTCCCTGCTTCCGGAATGGAACTAAATTCCAGTCTTCTGCTAACTTAAATCCATCATCAAGCAGTACAAATAAATCTGTCCAATCGGAATTGCGAGGTAGCTCAAACTTAGCGTGATCAGCTCCTTCGGTATATAACTCGTCTAGAGTGATGCTTGGCTGAATATCAAATACTGGCTTCTGGTCAAAGACAATTAATAAAGGAACTGTACTTCCCCTTGCCCAGCTAGACATCTCATAGATCGTAAAGGGAAACCATTCCGGAAACAACATTATCCAGGGGGGAATCGAGGGAATCCCGCGCCAGCTATAGCAGCCAATCAAGGCTAAATGAAATTTGGTGAAAATCCGGGTTTTGCTGATGCCACCCCGTCTGAGAATAAAATCCCTGGCTCGGACCAAAGCTGAGTCGCTGGCGGGTACCCCCAAAAGGCGGAGTGCCATATAAGCTTCCACCGAACAACTCAAATGCCCACCATCACCATAGAAAAGTTCCCAGCCACCGTGTTTCCGCTGTTGAGAACGCAGATAGGCTTCGGCTTTATGTAAAGGTCGTTGTTTGTCAGTTCCCCAAATTTTATGGAGTAGGATAATTTCCGCCGTTATGGTGACATTGGATTCCAGTTCTGCCCACCAGTAACCGTCGGGATATTGCTGAGCGAGTAGATAGCTTTGGCTATTTGCGATCGCTTCTGTAACCCCTGAGTGTACAATCCTGTCTTGGGTTTGCATGTTTTACCGTTCCACTTCACACACCAGATTCATCGGTGCGCGCCTCCAAGGCCGCGAGCAATCCCTCGCGGCCTTGGGTCGCACCTTTGGTTACGTTATTTTGCTATTTGTAGTGGATAATTGGCAATAGCTATCAATACAAATGGATACAATCGGATTAGGAATAACTGTTCTATCCTTAGGGATTTGGATCGGATTACTAGGATTTCGGGGTCAGTTTTGGCGAGCAGACCAACGGCTGGTTATAGAGACTTTCCCTACCAGGTCTGTAGGTCAAGGGGAATCCTTACCCAGGGTTTGTGCTGTAATTCCAGCTCGTAATGAAGCTGAGTTGCTCCCCACGACATTGCGATCGCTTCTGGCTCAAGACTACCCTGGCTGCTTGAAGGTGATTGTAGTCGATGACCAAAGCACTGATCAAACCTGCACCATTGCTCAAGCCCTTGCCCAGGAAAGCAACGAATCCTCCGAACGATTCCAACTAGAGGTATTATCCGGTCAAGAGCTACCCCCTGGCTGGACAGGTAAACTTTGGGCCTTAGAACAAGGGATTTGTCATGGGCAGCAGCAAACCCCAGCCCCAGATTATTTTTTATTTACCGATGCTGATATTGAGCATGATCCAGCCAATCTCCGTCAACTGGTAACCAAAGCCGAGATGGAACACTTGGATCTAGTTTCCCTAATGGTGTTGCTCAGATGCCAAGACTTTTGGGAGCGACTACTTATTCCTGCTTTTGTGTTCTTCTTTCAAAAACTGTATCCCTTTGCTTGGGTCAATAACCCCACAAAATCTACTGCGGCTGCCGCTGGAGGATGTATTTTAATTCGCCATCAAGCCTTAAACCGCATCGGTGGGATTCAGGTGGTGCGTCAAGCATTAATCGATGATTGCGCCCTAGCTCAAGCAGTTAAACCTAGTAATACAGCAAGTTTCGCCCCCCTAGCCCCCCAACTTTGGGGGGTACAAAACTCTCAAAGTCCCCCAAAATTGGGGGATTTAGGGGGCTTGAGCAAAACCAATCAGCAACGCCCTGGCTTTGGTGGGATTTGGTTAGGGCTAAGTCAATCAACCCGCAGCTTACGACCATATCCTTCTTTAGCGAGTATCTGGAATATGATTGCTCGCACCGCCTTTACCCAACTAGAGTATTCCCCATGGCTATTAGTCGGTACAGTGATGGGAATGACGTTAATTTATCTAGTACCCCCGATTGGTTTAATCGTTAGTGTTTTGACTGGACATTGGCTGAATGCGATCGCATCTTTTGTGACATGGTTGCTGATGGCTTTAGCTTACTTACCGACACTGCGTCTCTATCAATGTTCTCCTCTGCTGGGATTTTGCTTACCTGGGATCGGGTTGCTCTATACCCTAATGACCATAGATTCAGCATGGCGACATTGGCAAGGAAGGGGTGGTGCTTGGAAAGGAAGGGTTTATTCGGTTGAGGGTTGAGGGTTGGAGGTTGTTCTATGTTGAAGGTTGGAGGTTGATAGTTGAAGGTTGGAGGTTGATAGTTAAAGGTTGGAGGTTGATAGTTGAAAGTTTACTGTTATAGCAGTCGAAGTAAAGGTTAAGACATAGTTTTGTTACCAGAGCCGCTCTTGTCTATTACCCTTTCCCTAACTATACTTCACTATACTATTAACTTTTGTTAAGCACTGCATAATGTCCTGAACTTTGCCTGAGAAATAAATAGTGGTATTTTAAAATAACTAGGCTCAAAATTAACTCGAAGGCTGAGCATTAAATGGGCATCTATTGATTGACTCTTCCTTTGCTATTTAAAAAAAAAATTAAAGCTCAGGAAAATCTTGGCTTGTGATATAAAGGCATTCAGCTAATTTTAGTCTACGAAGGTTTCAAAATATCGATAAACACTAGCTGATACCGACAAAGGATAGGATGTATGTTGGATAAAAATCTAGCAACTATTTTTACTGCTTTTTCCATCTCTTTAGGTTTAACCATTGCTCTGGCTGGTGATCTTCATGCAGAGAGCCAATTCCCTGATGGTAATGTTCCCCTCGTTGCCCAGTCTCTAGACGTATTCACCAATCAGATTGGATTTCCAATTGAGTTGGACTTAACCAAAGCACAAATTCGAGGAACGTTGCCAATTGAAAAATTCCGAGAAGATTTAGTTAACTCTATCAATCAATATGATGGGTATTACATCAAGAATACTCGTTATAACAAGTGGAAGATCAACGATATTAATCTTAAGTCTATTGACAATGGTGGAGCAACATTTTCCTTTACCGTCAATTTGCGTAAGTATGAATGCATCAAGATTCCAGGTGTTGGCAGGAAGTGTACTCGTCCTGGGGGGGCGACATGAGAGCTAAAAAGTAGACTGTATAAGCTTCATAGCTCTCA
>NZ_MKZS01000001.1:5725604-5733242 GCF_001942495.1 Moorena bouillonii PNG | reverse complement strand
GGAGATGGGGAGATGGGGGAGATTTTTATTAAGGGTAATTATCCTGACATGATATTACCCAGATGAAAGGAAAAATCAAGGTATTAGCCAATAGTAAACCGGTAACTTCAGATTTACAGATGCTGACATCTCTAGATTCAGGCCAAATCAAACAGCAACACCTCTGCTTGCTCTTGACCCACTAACATCACAGATTCCGCTTGAGAAATAGCAGCACCATCACCAGCTTGTAGCAAGTAATTATCTAACTTGACCTGACCTCTTGCTACTTGTACCCAAATATGACGATCTTGATTAGCCTGGTACATTACTGATGCACCAGCATCCAGGTTCGTGCCATAGACATTAACATCTTGATGAATGCTCACAGAACCATCTCGTCCGTCCTGTGAAGCAACTAGTTTTAATTGATTCTGCTTTTCGTCTGGTGCAAAAAATTTCTGCTCGTAGCTTGGTGTTAATCCAGTTTGATTCGGTAAAATCCAGATTTGCAGAAAATGGGCGATGTCAGTGCCTGAATAATTATACTCGCTGTGGGCAATACCTTTTCCTGCACTCATCCGTTGCACTTCACCAGGACGAATAACTGTGGTATTGCCAAGGGTATCTTTGTGCTCAAGGGCTCCTTCTAGGACATAGGAAATAATTTCCATATCTCTATGGGAGTGAATTCCAAAGCCAGCTCCACCTTGAATCCGGTCTTGATTAATTACCCGCAGTTTGCCAAATCCCATATGAGCGGGATCGTAATAGTTAGCAAAGGAAAAGGTGTGGTAAGAATCGAGCCAACCGTAATTAGCATGTCCTCTTTCAGAGGATTTACGAATTTTGATTATTTTTTGATTGTTTGTGGTTACAGTCATTTGGTTTTACTCCAAATGTTTGATTAGTTATTGGTAAATTAGTATTCATTTAAATTTCATGGTTATGACAGTTAGGGAGTAGGGAGTAGGGAGTAGGGAGTAGGGAGTAGGGAGTAGGGGTAACAAAATTGAATATACTTGATAAGTATGGAAAACGCTATAATTGGTAATTATTGATTGGTGATTACAGGATTTTTCATAACTATGAGGTAAAGAGATTATCGCTGTTCCCTGCCCTCTATTTCCTGCTCCCTGCTCCCTGCTCCCTGTTCCCTGCTCCCTACTCCCTACCAAATTGAAAACCGCTATACTAGACTTGGAATGATTCTCCAAAGCTCTCCCCATAGTAAACTTGTTCGATATCAAACCGTCCACCATAGAGTTTAAAGGGTTCACCGGCGTATCCCATGGGGAGTAAACAACACACATCTACTTCCGCAGGAATGTTAAATGCTTCTTTAACTTGAGCAGACACAAATCCTTCCATTGGACAGGTATCAACTCCAAAGCTTTTTGCCACAATCATTAAATGAGCAACGGCTAACATAGTGTGACGATTTGTCCAGGTTTCGGGGGATTGAAAGGAGACATGATACTCAAACATTTGAGGAATTGAGCTACGCATAAAATCTGCATAAGCATCATTGACTCCACCAACATTTTTACCAAGTTGAATCACCGATTCAATGTAATCGGTTTGAGTAACTCGGCGATCGCCACAACAAATTAATACAACTGGAGCTTCTGTTACTTGACGCTGATCAAAGGCACAGGCTCTTAACTTTTCTTTATTAGCTTGCTCTTGTAGGACTATAAAGCGCCACGGTTGTAAATTAAAACCGGAGGGCGATCGCACTCCTAAGCGAAAAATTTCTGTTAAGATTTCTTTGGGAATTGGATCAGGACGAAATGAACGGGCAGCACGACGCTGTTCTATTGCTTCTTTTAATCCGATTGAGGGGTAAAATTCTGTGGTCATAAGTTATTTGAAGGTTTACGGTTTATAGGTTGAAGGTTTACAGGTTGAACGTTTACGGTTGACAGGTTGACAGGTTGAAGGTTGACAGGTTGAAAGTTTACGGTTGACAGGTTGACAGGTTGACAGGTTGAAGGTTGACAGGTTGAAAGTTTACGGTTGACGCCTAATATTAGGCAAAGAGTAATCTTAGTAAAGAGGCAATTTGACTAGATGTCAATGCCAAGCAAAACTTGGATAGATAGTGTTGAATAAATTAGCAATTTTGTCGCCGTTTAAAACTCTAGTTTTTCGATAAATAAATTTGAGTTTGATCAACCCCCTATTCCCGATTTCATATTTCCCTTACTAATTCTATAATTTGGTAACGCAGTTCATCATATAAATTACTTGATGTTTTTACTCCATAGATGCTTAGATAACGGTTTATATTATAATGATATCCCCAGGATTGTGTCCTTATTACCTCTTCTTTTTTCACTGTTTACTGTTCCCTGTTACCTGTTACCTAAAACCAGGTACTCTGTCCCTCACAAAATTTAAAATCTCTATATTACGATCTTAGGTAGTAATTTGAATTTTGTCTAATATAATTTTTGGAGTGACTTGATACCTCTAAAGGTATGACTGATGCTATCTAACATTGAACTTAATCATCTTAAGACATTTCTAGTGGTGGCGGAAGAGATGAATTTTGGGCGAGCTGCAGAGCGGCTTCATATTGCTCAACCGCCTTTGAGTCGTCAAATTAAACGCCTTGAGGAAAGCTTGGGGGTACAACTTTTTCATCGTACCAAGCCCCAGATTCAACTAACTGAAGCTGGTAGGGCGTTGGTGTTAGAGGCGCGAAGGATCCTGAAGCAGGTGGATTTGGGTGTTCAAGTTACTCAGCGAGCTAGTCGTGGGGAAATTGGCCAGATTATCTTGGGGTTTGAGGGGTTTTCTTCAGCTGATATTGTCCCGCTATCGATTCAAACTTATAAGCAGCAATACCCTGATGTACACATTGTGGCTAAGGAAATGTCAACTGGGGAACAACTTCAGGCATTGTTGGAGCAACGGATTGATTTGGGTTTTATTGTGCCTCGCAAGGTGGATGAATCACTGATGCTGGAGACGATTCTACGAGAACCGTTGGTGTTAGCAGTATCTGAAACTCATCCCCTAGCTAGTCAAGATCAGGTACAACTACAGCAACTCCAGGATGAACCGTTTATTCTGGGATTAAATACTGATCAATGTGGTTTATATTCGGCGGTGATTCGTGTCTGTCACCAGGCTGGCTTTACTCCTGAGGTGAGTCAGGTAACCAATGAAACCCAACTGATGTTGGGATTTGTGGCAGCAGGTATGGGAATTGCTCTATTGCCCAATTCGATCAGACGTCTTCGTCGAGATGGGGTAGTCTATCGCTCAGTAGAACCTTCTACTGCAGAGATTGTGGAGCGCGATCGCATGGCGTATTACTAATCCTTGTCCTACTCTTGAGCAATTTTTACAAGTTGTTCGAGATACAGCCAATATAATTGATGTGTGAATAATACTTTCTTTGTCAAGAAGCATTCAGCCGTCAGCTGTCAGTTATCAGCTTAAAATAAACTTCGTTTGGTAGAATTTAATAGTTCGAGATTAATGATAATAGAAAGTCTGGGGATTTGACCATCTAACGATATGCTGATAGCTGATTGCTGATAGCTGATTGCTGATTGCTGATTGCTGATTGCTGATTGCTGATTGCTTACACCTTTAGCTATTAGACCTCTTGCAAAAGTGTTTTTCTAATAGTGTTTGCGTCAATTCTTGTCCACTGTTCCCTGTTCCCTGTTCCCTGTTCCCTGTTCCCGACTTCTGCAAGAAGTCTATTGTATTTAACTATTATATTTCACCGAGCAACCGTAAGGCTGAGTGACTGTTGTTTCTACAGGTTTATTAGTAATAACACTATCTAAAGCAGCTCGGACATAGTTGGTAGCAGTTTCTACATCCGCTGGATTAGCTGAGGGTTTATTATCAATTGCTCCCATGTATTTTAAGACTCCATCAGTATCAATAACATACATATGGGGTGTGGTGCGAGCCTGATATAGACGACCAATGGTGCCTTCGGAGTCTATAATCACTGCTGTGGGACTAGCGCTACTGCTTTTAATCAATTCATTGGCTTTTTGAGGGGTGACATGACCTTGCTTTCCTGGAGCTGAGGAGATTATGGATAACCACACTACTCCTTTGCTGGTGGCTTCTTTCTGAAGTTTCTGCATGTTACCGCTGTTGTAATGTTTGCGGACAAAGGGACATTGGTGATTAGTCCATTCCAATACTACTACTTTGCCTTTGAAATCACTGAGCTTGTGGGTGGTATTGTTGCTGTCAACTCCAGTGAATTCTGGTGCTTTTTCATCAATACTTAATGGTGATGATGCTGCAATTGCGGTGGATGCTGGACTTGTAGTTTTGGAATCTTTGGTGAGGGGATTAGTCTGGCATCCAGTGATAATTAAGGCTAGGGCTACTAATCCAGTGGTGGTAATTTTATGACCGTTTAATTTGAGAAAATTGTTCATTTTTTTTGATGGCTGATTGTTGATTGTTTATTATTACTTGTTACTTGTTATTTCCCATCTCCTTAAATTCTACCTAAATTTTATAATTGTGATAATTTTTGTTCCTTGTTTCCGACTCCCGACTCCCAAATCCGCTGGGGTGCATCTGTTTTTTGCTGTTTGACCCGATGGTGCGTTACGGGGCTGGCTGTCTTAACACTGGCTTCGAGGCAGAAAATCAAGGCGAGCCCGCCCCTAACGCACCCTACTGGACTCCCGACTCCCTTTGCTATAGGTTTTTGATGGCACGTTGAACTTGATCTGGGGAGAGAATCTGAGGTAGTATAATGGGCGGTGTAAATTCTGAGTCTGCTGGATACAATACATAAAGGGGTACGCCACTGCGTCCGAAGGATTCTAGAGCTTTGGTGATGGCTGGGTCACGATTAGTCCAGTCGGCTTTGAGTAGGGCAATTTTTTTAGACTCAAAGGCGGCTATGGTTTCTGGCTGGTTGAGGGCGACACGCTCATTAACTAGACAGGTAATGCACCAGGATGCTGAGAAATTCAGGAATACTGGGCTTCCTGATTGCCTTAGTTTAACTAGTCTTTGAGCGGTATAGGCTTGCCATTTGATTCTCTGATTTTGATTATAGGTCAGTGCAGTAGGAGTGGTGGTGGAGACTTGGGCTAAGCTCAGGGAAAATCCTAGGGCGACTAAGGCGCAGATTGAGCCCAAATGCTTTCCTAGAGGGGGGAGTAGGCGGGTTTTTTGGTGCAGCCAAGTGGCAAAGGCAATTAGGATTAGTCCTGTTAGGGCGGCTGCTAAACCATTGGTTCCAGTTTGCTGGGCTAATACCCAGATTAACCAGGCGGTGGCGGCGTACATGGGGAATGCCAGAAGCTGTTGGAAGGTTTCCATCCATGCTCCTGGTTTGGGTAAAATACGCTGCAATCCTGGGGTGAAGCTAATGGCTAGGTAGGGCAGGGCTAGCCCAAGACCGAGCATTTCAAAGATTGCGATCGCTATTGGTACCGATTGGGTCAGGGCTACTCCCAGGGCGGTTGCCATGAATGGTGCGGTGCAGGGAGTGGCGACTACGGTGGCAAAGACTCCTGTGAAAAATTCCCCGATGTATCCTGAGCGAGTGGTTAATCGTTGCCCAATTCCCATGATGGAAGCACCGAAGATAAAGACTCCCGATAGACTTAAGCCAACCGCAAACATTAGATATGCCATTAAGGTAACGAAAACGGGGGATTGTAGCTGGAATCCCCAACCGATTTGTTGCCCTAGCGTCCGCAAAATTAATAGCACACTGGCCACTACGGTAAAACTGACCAGAATGCCTGCAGTGAATGCGATCGCATGGCGTCTCACTTGCTTGGGACTTTTCTGGGATTTTTGGACTATGTTGAGTGCTTTGAGGGATAGCACTGGGAAGACACAGGGCATCAGGTTGAGGATTATGCCTCCGAGTAATGCTAGCAGCAGCACTTGCCATCGTGGTTGGGTTGGGGTTGGGGCGGTTTTGCCTATTTCATTGCTTACTGCGGCTTCAATGGTGAAGGCTTGGACTACGGATTGGTTGTCTAGGGATTCTCGAATCACTAGCACTCCAGTGATGGGGTCGAGTTTTCTGAGATAGCCTCGCTGCAATTGCAAGGTGATTCCATCTTGATTAAGTTCTGCGTTTTGGGGCGCTGGGTTGCTAATGATACCGTCTTGATGTGGGAAAAAGGTCACCTCTTGGATTTGAGCCTCTTCCATTTCCGGAGCTTCAACTTGCAGGGTTAAGTCTTTTGGTTCGATAGTGACTGTGACTTGCCATGGGGAGGGTTTGGGTAGAGCTTGACGGGCTTGCTCAAATACCTGTGCCCACCTTTGGTTGACTAAGGGAGGTCTAGAGGTAATTGGTAAGGTGAGGTTGAGGGTGCCTTCTTCGGGAATGCAGTTTACTTCACAGACCAGCCAATCAGCTTTTACTCGGAGTTGGAGAGCATCGGGAGTAGCTAGGTTGGCTGCGGGTGTGATTTGGCTGAGTAGGGTAACCTCTTCTTCATAGCCAAAGTTCATTAATGGCTCAAGGGGTAGCCGCTGGGGATAGGGCCACACGATGTCTCCCACTTCAAAGCCGGGGGGTAGGGTCCAGTTAAGGGTAGCTCCAAGACCGGAGTCACCAGGGTTTCGCCAATAGGTGTGCCAGCCGGGACGGATGTTGAAGTGTAGTCCTACCCAGAAGGGGGTTCCAGGTTGAATGTTGATGACTTCGCTGATTAATTGCACCTCGACGTTCTCGGTTTGGACTGGGTTAGCCGAGGCAGGAGCAATGGGTAGTAAGGTAGTGGAGAGGGTTAGGGCTAGGGCTATGATCCAGGTGAGGAGTTGGTGCAACATGATGACTCTAGTGATACATGTTTAACCTACACAATTTTTCTAAGAGGTTGTCTGAGAAGTCTCATTTGCTACATCCAAGCCCCCGTGGGTCCCCCAATTCTGGGGGNCCAGCCAATCAGCTTTTACTCGGAGTTGGAGAGCATCGGGAGTAGCTAGGTTGGCTGCGGGTGTGATTTGGCTGAGTAGGGTAACCTCTTCTTCATAGCCAAAGTTCATTAATGGCTCAAGGGGTAGCCGCTGGGGATAGGGCCACACGATGTCTCCCACTTCAAAGCCGGGGGGTAGGGTCCAGTTAAGGGTAGCTCCAAGACCGGAGTCACCAGGGTTTCGCCAATAGGTGTGCCAGCCGGGACGGATGTTGAAGTGTAGTCCTACCCAGAAGGGGGTTCCAGGTTGAATGTTGATGACTTCGCTGATTAATTGCACCTCGACGTTCTCGGTTTGGACTGGGTTAGCCGAGGCAGGAGCAATGGGTAGTAAGGTAGTGGAGAGGGTTAGGGCTAGGGCTATGATCCAGGTGAGGAGTTGGTGCAACATGATGACTCTAGTGATACATGTTTAACCTACACAATTTTTCTAAGAGGTTGTCTGAGAAGTCTCATTTGCTACATCCAAGCCCCCGTGGGTCCCCCAATTTTGGGGGACTGAAGCCAATTGACTCTTGTTCCCCCCAAAGTTGGGGGGCTAGGGGGGCAAAATTCAGTATAAAAAAACTTTTCAGATATCCTCTAAGGAATCATCTCAGGTACAGTTAGGTCAGTTACCCATTACCCATTATCGATTAAGCAACTAATCTTTTGGTAATGAACTACCCCGTCCTGGTCGTTCGCCTTTGGCGTGGCCGTAGGCCAGGACGGG
>NZ_MKZS01000001.1:5661628-5725504 GCF_001942495.1 Moorena bouillonii PNG | reverse complement strand
AGGATGTTGTGCTCAGCTTGGAACACGAACATGAAGTTGAAGGTTCCGCTGATACCTAGAGGCATACCATCGGAGAAAGAACCTTGTCCGATTGGGTAGATCAGGAACACGGCGCTAGCAGCTGCAACCGGTGCGCTGTAAGCGACGCAGATCCAAGGACGCATACCTAAGCGGTAGCTCAGTTCCCACTCACGACCCATGTAGGCAAATACACCAATCAGGAAGTGGAACACTACCAACTGGTAAGGACCACCGTTGTAGAGCCACTCATCTAGGGAAGCAGCTTCCCAGATTGGGTAGAAGTGTAGGCCAATGGCGTTAGAAGAAGGAACAACAGCACCAGAGATGATGTTGTTTCCGTACATCAGAGAACCAGCAACGGGCTCGCGGATACCATCGATGTCCACAGGAGGAGCAGCGATGAATGCAATGATGAAGCAGGTGGTAGCAGCTAGCAGGGTTGGGATCATTAATACACCAAACCAACCTACATAGAGGCGGTTGTTGGTAGAGGTGACCCAATTGCAGAACTGAGACCACACAGAGGTGTTGCTCTGCTGTAATACAGTAGTCATGTTCTAATGATTGCGGGTATGAATATGAACTTTTCGAGGTTCGTCCGGCTTGTGTGCGCCTTCATGTATTTATATTAAGCAATATAGTTAGTTTTGTAAAGGCTTTTGGGAGTAATTTACCCTCAGGTTATTAAATAATGTAAATAAGTGAGACTTATATTACGTAAGTATTGACAAATAAAGCTTAATGTGATATAAAGATCAAAATAGGTAAAGCAAAATAGCGTTCGCGTTCGCGCAGCGTCGGGCTTTGCCATTAGCGTGACCAAACGCGATCGCATACAAAATAGCGTTCGCGTTCGCGCAGCGTCGGGCTTTGCCATTAGCGTGACCAAAGGTCAATCGCATAAAAGTAAAGGCGCTCCATTGGCCGTAGGCCACGCTACGCGAACGAACGCCTCTATATATATAAAGCCTGAGCCTGGTTCTTTGCCTAAGTCCTAACTTAGAAACCTACTTAGGACTAAGCAATCAACACTGAGCATTAACAAAAACCTCAGCCAGGAGGCCACTTCATTTGGCGTTGACCCAAAATGTGCAAATGCAGGTGATCAACCGTTTGACCACCATCAGCACCATTATTAATCACCAGTCGATAGCCATTGGTCAAACCGGCTTGCTCAGCAACTTGCTTAGCAGTTAAGAGCAGGTGTCCCATCAGGGCTTGATCTTCAGACTGAGCTGCTGCCAGTTGAGGAATGGGCTTCTTGGGAATTACCAGAATATGAACTGGTGCCTGAGGGTTAATATCCTTGAAGGCAAGGGCTAAATCGTCTTCATAAACAATATCCGCTGGAATTTCTCGGCGGATAATCTTGCTAAAGATGGTTTCGCTCATAGCAACTGCCAATACTATGTTTACTAGATCAGCTGCAATTGTGACACAAAATGTCAGGTACCTATAGCATTTTTATTTGAGTTGTGAACATAGTCGCGCTTGGGAAAGGCAACAGGCAACAGGCAACAGGCAACAGGCAACAGGCAACAGGCAACAGGCAAGAAAGTAGATCGAGATTTTTGGTCATGGAAAGAACTTTCATCCTTGTCGGACCATAATGCCCGCGTTATAGTTAAAAAATAGTTATAATTACTATATCTATAACGTTGCTAAAAATAATCGTTTATATGATAAATTTTAAACTATAAAATATATATTTTATCTAATTTTAGAGTAAATTATTATGATATTTTTTAAATAAAATAAAAAATATATTTCCGTATATTTTTGCCTTTTGCCTTTTGCTTTTTGCCTTGTTAAAACACATTTAAAATGCTTTTTAGCTGAATCCTTACCATCAGCCCCTACACTTATAGGGAGGGGCTAATGCCCTCAATCTAATGTTCCATTCGTATTGGTGGAGTCATCATAATCGGTCCTGTTCTATAAATTGGTATGGTCTTGGGTTTAGGAAAAGGTATGGGCCGTGGATGTTCAAAAACAGGAGGTGTTGGTTGGGGTATTGGGCGTGGACATTTGGGAAAAGGTTCTGGGTGTTCAGGCATAGGAACTGCCGTAGGTGCTGGACACAGAATGTATGGTGTTTGGGGAGTCGGACCACATCCACCCTGAACCATAGTATCTTGCTGATCTAGATCATTGAGAAAGGTTTCCTCATCGGATAACAACTCAAAACCGATGGGTAACTCAGAAATTTCCATTATTAGTTTTCCTCCATAGGAGTGTGACGGATGACTTTCTTCAAGATTTCTGTAAGTCTACAAATTCTGTTTTAGATAAAAATATCAGTTTCGTCTCGCCAAAATGGCAAGTTTTTAGTGGAAAACTAGAGTATCAATAGATAAAGAGCAATGGGATAACTGCTGAAACTATAACAGCCTGATTATTGCTTGTTAACTGTTGAGTGTTGATTGTTCTACGGTTAGGCACAAGACTTGCCCCTACTATCGGTTAATGTCTCAAGGGTAAACAACAAACATTTTCTCTTTAAGTCGTGCATCTACTGATCATCTACTAATATTGTGCAACCACTATCATCTGAAACGATTTCCTCATATCTATTGGATATAGGGCTGTGTACTCCGTCAGACCTAGAATCTATCCAGGTGAAATCGGCTGCCCCTGCTAAAAATTTCAATTTACTGGTTAGCTTTTCAGATCATCGTCAGCTACTGGTTAAGCAGGAAAGACCCCATAATGGGGGTATTATAAATTATGAATTTTTCAATGAGTGGCAATTTCATCGCTGGCTGCAGCAGTTCCCCGACCAACACTGTCTAGCTTCATCAGTTTCCCAGATCCTTCATTTTGATCCCGATCATTGCATCCTGGTCTACAACTATTTAAATAACTATCTCGACCTGTTTAATTTCTACTATCAAAACCAAGTTTTCCCTGAAGCGATCGCAACTGATATCGGAACAGTTGTAGGCAACCTCCATCGTGTTACCTTCAATCAACCAGAATGTCGTAATTTTCTAGACCAGGTACCAAAGGGGACATCTCCCTATCGCTTTGGTAATCCAGCTAAAGGAATCGGACGGCTTAGCCCAGAGATGTTTGGCTCAATCCCTAACAATGCCTTAAAGTTCTTTGTCCTCTATCAACGTTACCCTAGTCTGGGAAATGCGATCGCAGATTTGGAAACTGACTGGCATCCGAGTTGCCTAACCCACAATGACTTAAAATTGAACAACATTTTGCTTCATAGAGACTGGGAGCAATTCTCAACATCTTCAGCACCGGATCAGAGCATGGTACGACTGATTGATTGGGAACGTTGTGCCTGGGGAGATCCAGCCTTTGACCTTGGAAGCATAATCGCCAGCTACCTGGGAATCTGGTTAAGTAGCTTAGTAGTAGACCCCACGATTAAATTAGAAGAATCCTTGGGTCTAGCAGTGACTCCTTTACAAGTGCTTCAACCCTCCATCGCTGCTCTAACCCAAGCCTATCTTACCGCTTTTCCCGGGATTGAGTCAGCTCGTCCCAACTGGCTTAAACGAGTAGTTCAGTTTACCGGTTTGGCACTGATTCACCAAATTCAGGCAATGATTTACTATCAGAAATCCTTTGATAATACTGGAATCTGTATGCTCCAGGTTGCCAAAAGTCTACTCTGCCGACCACAACAATCTGTGCCAACAGTTTTTGGGATCTCAGAATCACAACTGATATCAAATCCGGTAATCCCCTAGAAAAGGGTTTTGAGCATACCTGTGAATTGTCAATTGAAAACTGCTATTTAGACCTCATCTAATTTTAAATTAAATTACGATGCTATTTGACAACCCTTTTCCTAATCAACAGCAAGCAGCTCTGGAAGATATTGTTAAAAACATTGAAATCCAGTCCAATTTTTGTATCAACCATCCCAACTATCAACCCTTCACCATAGCTGATGAAACAGTAGCCCGCTTTCAGCAACTCCCTCAAGACATACAGCATAAGTATCTCAGCTTACTGCTGAGAAATTTCCTCTACGGCATTTATTACAATGGCTATCTGCGCACTCCCCTGGCACTTCACACCAATTCAGCCGATATAGCACCCCATCAAAACTTAGAGAACAATACCCTGCTGGGAATAGACCTAGATTTTTACCAACGACTCCACGCCAACAATCAAGGCACAGGCTACTTTGATGCCAATTGGCAGGTAATCTCAGAAGAAAGCGATGGTTCAATAGCCGTCACCAAAGGTAGTTTGACTATGCATATTGAACGGGAGATTCATCTCAAATCTGAAGAAAAATATGCTTCCATCGGCAGTATTGTTGCCATCCGGATGCCCAAAAATTTGATGCAAAACGGCTTTTATGTAGCAGTGGGTAATGTTGGTCAAGAGCGACAGGGCAATGGTGATATCGATTCTAAAACAGCACGGATCTACTTTAATCTGACACCAGATGGAGCCCTTGCTGTCATGGATAGCATGACAAAATATTTGAATGCAGCAGCAATTCCTTTCACATTTAAAGTTCTATACAATCCATCGGAATACAAACGCCATGACTGCGGAGTACTCTACTTTGAGCGCTGTGATTCTGAAGTGGTCTTTGGGGTGATGCAAACCATATATCTACCAAACCGCTGCCATTTTCGCCCAGAAGTGCCTTTATTCACCAAGTTTTTGGCACCGGGATTGAGTTTTGCCGAAGAACCAACCAAAAAATTTACCTCTCAAGAAAGTTTTGGCATGAACCGCTGCCAAATTGTAGCGAATGGTTTAATGCAGGCTTGGCAAAACGGTAATAACACTCCAGAGGAGCGCCTCAACGCCATCCGCCAACAATTTTCTCAGTTAGGAATTGAATGGGAACGTCCTTACCTCAATCATGACTAAAGCTGCCCACAGCAAATTATGGGGAAGGGAGGGAACAGAGGGAAGTTTGAAAAGCTTACACAATTGCTCCTACAGATGGTATGGGGGTCAGACTCGTAGTTAATTCGCCCACAGTAGCAAAAACAGGACTTAGGCAAAACTGGGCAACAAACGCGCTTATGTAAGCTAATAAGCATTTAAATTTCCCCTCGATCCACTTGTGCAAAAGCTGGTTTCTCATCTCCCCATCTCCCCATCTCCCCATCTCCCCATCTCCCCATCTCCCTATCAGCGCGCCTCTTCACAATTTAAATACATTAAATACAATTTAAATGTGTGACAGCTTAGTAGAGTCCGAAGCGAGACCCTACAGGTATAGTCCCTAGGTAAGTCCTAAAAATATATAGCGCTATACAAAATTAGTCCACCTAGATGGAGTTGCTTGGTGTAGCCCAAAGCTTTAGCCTTAGGCCATTAGACTGAGTGCTCCTCGCTGCCACCATCCAAGTCATCAGTCTCAAGACGGATGTGGCAATTGACCTCAGGTATATTTAGCGTCTTTAAGAAAAATTCATCAAAAATTTTTAGCTCTGTCAGGATTTTATGAAAAACTCGTGAAAGTTGTATTAGTCATTCATCCGGGATTACACAGAACATTAATTGCTCAACGTCACTGCTGACAAATGAGTAATACTAAATGGTTAATTATATGGTAACAAGATAAAAATATAAATGGTAATTTTTTATCCATTTTTTATTTTTCCTGTAGGTTAATTAACCCTGTGAAGTCTACCTATTACTCCGTCAATAATTAAGTGAGAGGTAACCTTTTTTTTATAATAGGAAGATTTCAGCCATGCATTAGGGTTTACTAATTAATCGTTTTAGAAAAAAAACAGTACGTTAAAGTAACCCTTGCCCCAAAATTTAAATAGTAATCAAAAGTCGAGACTTGCCTCAATCAAGGGCAGAGAATACGTAGGTTTAGGTACGGTTAAAACCTAGGGTGTTCATAGGATTGCGAAACTTTCTACACAATTCCTACATAGTTTAAATCTACTCTATAAAAAGTGACGAGTTAATCGACATTATAATTCCTAGTTCATCATGATGCAGTCAAGGTTAAAAACTTCTAGCCAGGCAGGGTTAATCAATGAAGCTGCTGTAGTGCAGTTACCGATCCGCTTGAGCAGACTCGAAGCAATAAAATTTAAAGAAACTTGTGATCAGCTTCTCCAACAACCTTATTGTCCTAAGCGTATCATTGCCGACTTTAGTCAGACAGATTTTATCGATAGTAGCGGCATTGGTGCCTTAGTAAGGAATCACAAAATCACTCAGGAAAACGGAGTTTCACTAATACTAAGGGGTATAAATCCTCCAGTTATGGCTGTATTGGTCATGACTGGGCTAGACAAAAAATTAATTCTAGACCCCTCATATAACCCGACAACAATAGCTGTCAATTGGTCAAAGGCTAAGTTACCCACAACTCACCCATCTACACGCTCTTGGGCTAAGCGATGCTTAGATATACTGGGGGGAATAGTAGGTTTAGGAATTACGGCCATATTATTTATTCCCATTGCGATCGCAATTAAACTCGATAGTCCTGGCCCAATCTTCTTTAGTCAAATTCGCTGTGGTTGGATGGGTAAGGGATTTCGGATCTGGAAATTCCGCTCGATGTATACTGATGCGGAAGCCCAGAAAGATAGCGTTCAAAATCAATCTAAGGATGCCAAGATATTCAAAAACGAAAATGACCCTAGAATCACCAGGGTGGGTCGGTTTTTGAGGAAAACTAGTTTGGATGAACTACCCCAGTTCTGGAATGTCATTAAAGGTGAAATGAGTTTGGTGGGTACTAGACCACCGGTACCTAAGGAAGTGGACATCTATGAGGTTCCAGAGTGGCAACGGTTGAATGTTAAACCTGGAATGACTGGAGAGTGGCAGGTGCATGGGCGATCGCAAGTTCGGGATTTTGCAGATATCATTAAACTGGATTTACGCTACCAACGAAACTGGAGCTTAATGTATGACCTTAAGCTCATTATAAAAACCCTTTTTATCTTGTTGTCGAAAAATAATGGAGCCGTTTAGTATGAAAAAAACTCGGTAAAATTCCGGATATAAATTAAATATAATGGTAAATAGATTAGAGTATTCTCTAGGAATAGGTTTTCCAGTAAACAAGCATGAAAGTTGCCCTAGTTCATGATTATCTAACGCAAAAAGGTGGAGCAGAACGGGTATTTGAACTGCTTTGTAAGCGCTTCCCTAGTGCTGATGTATTCACATCCTTGTATGATGCCCAGAACACCATTGACCTAGGTGAGCGCCTAGTGCATACCACCGGACTTCAGAACATTCCAGGGTCAACGAAATACTTCAGACTCTTGGCTCCGTTTTACTATCCAGCTTTTCGAGCCTTGGATTTAGAAAATTACGATTTGATTATCAGTAGTTGTTCAAGCTTCGCAAAGGCGGTCAAGAAAAAATTAGGAGCCAAGCATGTGTGCTTTTGCCACAATGTCACCCGTTTTTTGTGGGATACGCAAACTTACCTCAAGGAGTATGGAGAATATAGAGCGTTTTCTCCTGTAATTGATCAAGTCTTCCAGTTGATCAGAAAAGTAGACCTGGACTATGCCCAGGAGCCAGACCTTTACATTGCTAACTCGACCACTGTCGCTCGGCGTATCCAGAATATTTATGGTAAGCCAGCCATGACAGTGAACTATCCAATTAATAGCCATAAATTTGTGTTTTCCGACCAAAAGGAAGACTTTTACCTAGTATCATCTCGTTTACTGGGTTACAAGCGTATCGATCTGATTATCGAGGCGTTTAATTGGCTAGGCTGGCCTTTATTAATATCTGGTGATGGTCCAGAGCGAGAGCGTCTAGAATCTAAAGCCTTGGACAATATTCGATTCTTGGGATACGTCAGCGATAGACAGCGTTGTCATTTGATGGCAAAAGCTCGTGGGGTGATCGTGGCGGCTTTAGAAGATTACGGTTTAGTGCCAATCGAAGCCAACGCCAGTGGTACCCCAGTAATTGCCTATGGTGCAGGTGGTGTTTTGGATACTCAGATACCAGGGACCACAGGGGTGTTTTTTAAACGGCAAACACCAGAAGCACTCCAAGCTGCACTACTTGAGGCTAGGGAAATTCCCTGGAATTATGCCAAAATCCGAGACCATGCCCTGAGTCATTTCACTGAAGACGTTTTCTTTAACACAGTTGGGCAAATTATTGATAAAACCGTCAGGGGACAGCCTGTCAATGTGAGCTATTCCTTACCCCATTCAGCCAAGGTTCCCACTTTAGCTAGGTGACAGGATAGTGGCTGGGCTGATTTTAGATTTTAGATTTTGGATTTTGGATTTTTTCGTTGATTTCCTGGGATTTATACGAGTCGATAGTCCAAAATCATCAGATAAAATCTGGTGGACTAATCAATATAGTCCTGCTCGGGTGACTGGTAATGGGTAATAGATAATATCAGATCCGGTTGACTACTTCTTTTTATATTATCTAAAAGGGATGCAACCTATGATTGTCGGTTCATTGGTAATGGGTAATGAGTAATGGGTAATCAGACTCCAATTCCTAAGTCCCTATTACCAAAAGGTAGCTAAAATTTGTTGCAGGTATCCTGGATAATTTTACTGCTAAGAGATTGGTCATCTTTCAACAACCAATTTTCAAGGGTTAATAGTTAATTATAAATTAACTTTTTTTAAAAAAAAACCACCCTAGGGAAGATTAAGAACGTGATTAACAGGATTTTATCTAAACCGATTACTAATCATACCAGGACTATTTTAGACTTGATTCACTGGACTTTATATCAATTAAAAATCCAATCCAAACTTGTCAATCATTAATCTAAAATCCCATGAAGGAACTTGATTTAAACGCAGCAGCTGAAACAGATGCAGGGTATGGCCAACTGTTGGCAGTTTTGTGGCGCAGACGCTTGTGGATTATAAGTGTACTGTTGACAAGCTTGCCGATTGCCTTCTATCTCACTCTCAAGAAAGAGCCGAATTATATCAGCTCTCTACAGCTGTTGGTGGAGCCTAATTATATAGATAAAACACGAGGAATCGAGAGTCAGTTTACTGAGTCCACTGTTGATATCGATTATGCTACTCAGTTACAGCTGATGCGTAGTTCTGAGTTGATGAAACGAGCAGTGGAATTGCTTCGTGATGACTACCCAAATATCACAGTCGGTGATATTAGAGGCTCCTTAAGATTAGCTCAAGTACTGCAGGGTAAAACCGAAACTAAGGTATTTCAAGCGGTCTACACCAGCAATGACCGGATTAAAACTCAAAAAGTACTGCAAGCTATTCAAAAGGTTTATCAAGATTACAACCTAGAGCAGCAGGAAATGCGCTTGAATAAAGGTCTTGCTTTTATCAATCAGCAGTTGCCAAAAGCTCGTAAGGATCTTGAGCAAGCTGAACAACAGCTAGAGCAATTTCGCAAGAGCAAAAACCTGATTGATCCCTCACAACAAGCTGTAGCTGTCAGTCAAACTCTGAATGGGATTGAACAGGAGCGCCGAGCTATCCGCGCTCAGTACATGGAAACTCAAACTCGGTACGAGGCTGTTCAGCAAAAACTGGCTCGTTCACCGCAAAATGCCTTGACTTCGTCCCGTTTGAGTCAATCTGGACGCTATCAAAATTTGCTCAATGAAATCCAAAGAATAGAACTGGCTTTGGTGGAGCAAAGTCGGATTTATACCGAAGCTCATCCTACTATTCAAAAATTAATTGAACAGCGTCAGAGTGTGTTTGCGCTCTTGCAGGAAGAAACCAGACGGGTTTTAGGGCAAGTCCCGACTCAACTGGTTACCACTGGAAATAACCTCCTAACAGAAGGACAGCTCGGTGGTGTTGATATCAATCTGGTCAACGAACTGATCACCTCGCAAATTAATCTAGTCAGTCTACAAACTCGTGATCAAGCCCTGGCCAAAACAGAGCAGGAAATCCGTATTCAACTCAGGGAATTTCCAGCCCTGATTGCTCAGTACAATCGTCTACAACCCCAAGTAGCCATTCAACAAAATACTCTGCAGCAGCTACTACAAGCACGGCAGGAGTTAAGCATCGAATTGGCTCGGGGGGGATTTAACTGGCAAGTTGTAGAAGCACCTTTACCAGGCTTGAAGACCGGTCCTAATATGACCCAAGACCTATTATTAGGTGCAGTGGTTGGGTTATTTCTGGGTGGTGTGGCTGCCTTTGTGCGGGAAGCCATGGACGATGGAATTCATACCTCTGATGATCTGAAAAATCAAGTGGCTCTACCCTTGCTAGGTATGATTCCAGAATTGCCAGAGGGTAAAATCAGTAAACCTGTTCTGAATCTTAGCTTGAGCCAGTCCGAGAAAGCACTTCCGATGATGGAACTGTTGGGATGGCGACCATTTCAGGAAGCACTGGACATGATTTATGTGAATATCCAGTTGCTCAATTCTGGTTCTGAGTGGAAATCCCTGATGGTTACGTCAGCGCTGTCTGGTGAGGGCAAGTCAACTCTGGCGTTGGGTTTAGCCTTAAGTGCTGCTCGTTTACATCGACGAGTACTGCTAATTGATGTAGATATGCGCCGTCCGAGGTTGCACCAACAACTTGGCCTCTCCAATCAGGAAGGACTTTCTACTTTATTGGAAGATGATATTGCTACACCCAGCCCAGTTAGTATCTCACCTTTGGGGTCAACCATTGATGTTTTGACTGCTGGACCAACCCCAATTGACCCAGTTAAGCTGTTGGGTTCTAAACGGATGAAGAACTTAATGGCAGAGTTTCAGCAGACCTATGATCTGGTGTTGCTGGATACTCCCCCAGTGTTAGGTATGGTGGATGCACTCCAAGCAGCATCGTTGTGCCAAGGTGTGGTGATGGTAGGACGCCTAGAGCGAGTTACTCAATCTCAACTGACCCAGGCTACTGCTATACTCAGGAATTTAAACCTGATTGGAATCATTGCTAACGGGGTGAAAAGTTCTAATCAGAACTACGCTTACTATGGTTCGCGAAACAGCCATGGTGCTATTGAACAAAACCAACCTGTATCTGATCTTCAAGTCTCTCCACAACTAGAGCGTCAGTTCAGCAATCATGTCAAGTCTCGTTGATTTTTTTAGTTAATTGTTAAGTAAGCATTCAGCCGTCAGCCGTGAGCTAAAAGCTCACGCTACTTGAGGTGCCGTCAGCTGACGTAACTCAGATTTTACTTGTTTTATTCAAAAGCTGATAGTTGATAGCACCTCAAGTAGCGTGTGCGTAGCACATAAGCTGATAGCTGAAAACTGATAGCTGATAGCTGATAGCTGATAGCTACGGATTAAACCTGACAGGATCTAAGCTTTGACTTTTGATTTTCGTGAAATGGAGTAACTATTGATGACGACTTCCAGAATCATACTAACAACCTCCAAAATCTCAATCCTAGATATCGATGATGACCCAGAGTCAGCAGTCAGTTCTTTGCCTCCCTGCAAGCTCAAGTGGCGACGGAAACAGTTGTGGGTACTTCCTATCCAGAAGAATGAACAGCATTATCTACCTCCATTGCAAAGTCAGTCTTGGTTAAGTAATTGCTTGCAACGCTCGTCGGTAGGGCTGGTTTGTATCGACCCCAATCTGGGTGAAACAGGCTTAAGAGTTTGGACCAATGCCTGTGAGCAAGCGAAGAAGAAAGCTGTTCTAAGGGTACCGTTCAACTCAGAATTGTCTAGTAGGGAAAAACTATTCCGATCTCGACTGAAACGGGTGATGGATTCGAGTTTAGCTGCTCTATTGCTACTGATTCTGAGTCCAGTGCTCCTGGGATTGATGTTGCTGATAGCGATTTTTTCACCAGGACCAGTCTTTTCTCGGCAATTGCTGGCTGGAGAACGGGGTAAGCTGTTCCAAGTGATTAAATTTCGCACTGAAGCTATACACAAAGGCAAAGTCACGTCTAAGATGACACATTTTGGAAAGTGGCTGCGTCAATATTGTCTGGATGGACTACCCCAGTTAGTGAATGTACTAAGGGGTGAGATGAGTTTAGTTGGACCACGTCCTTGGAAACTGGATGAGGTGATTCGGATGACCCAGGAGGAGCGGCGACAGCTGAGGTTGTTGCCAGGAATGATCAGGCTTCACCAGGAAGATATGCGATCGCATGTGTTGGGTTCTCAAAGTACTCAAGTGCTGTGATTCATCAATTCTGGCTTTGTTAATTAATTAGTTAATAACTTGAATTAACAATTAACAATTTTGATTTGCCTTTGTGTTCATCCCGTACATTAGCAAACTAATTACTCTAATCAGAGTCGTGAGGAATCGTGACAGACATTAAACGAGCATTAATCACTGGCATTACCGGTCAAGATGGGTCTTATCTAGCGGAACTGCTGCTGGCAAAAGGATACGAAGTCCATGGCATTATCCGACGCACGTCTACCTTCAACACAGATCGCATCGACCACATCTACCAAGACCCCCACAATCCACAGACACGGTTATTTCTCCATTACGGAGACCTGACTGATGGCTTGACACTACAACGCATTCTAGAAGACGTACAGCCGATAGAGGTGTACAACCTCGGAGCTCAGTCCCATGTGCGGGTCAGCTTTGATTCACCAGAATACACCGTCGATGCCACAGGTATAGGAACCTTGCGTTTGTTGGAAGCGGTACGGCACTATCAACAGCGGATTGGCTCTGAGGTACGCTTTTACCAGGCTGGCTCTTCTGAAATGTTTGGGCTAGTGCAGGCTATTCCTCAGTCTGAAACTACACCGTTTTATCCCCGTAGTCCTTATGCCTGTGCAAAAGTCTACGCCCACTGGCAAACTATCAACTATCGCGAATCCTATGGGCTATTCGCCTGTAATGGTATTTTGTTTAACCACGAAAGTCCCCGGCGCGGCGAAACCTTTGTCACTCGCAAAATTACCCGTGCTTTGGCGCGCATTGTAGCTGGTAAGCAGAATAAGCTTTACCTGGGCAATCTCGATGCCAGACGGGACTGGGGTTATGCCAAGGATTATGTCCGCGCTATGTGGCTAATGCTACAACAAAACGAGGCCGATGACTATGTTGTTGCTACCGGTCAAACTCACTCAATTCGGGAGTTTCTCGATATTGCCTTTGGCTTAGTGAATTTGGATTGGCAGCAGTACGTTGAAATCGATCCACGGTACTTTCGACCTACTGAAGTAGACCTGTTGTTAGGTGATGCGACCAAGGCTAATACCATACTACCTTGGCAACCTTCAGTGACCTTTAAACAACTGGTTGAAATCATGGTTAATGCTGACCTTCAGGCACTAGGTATCATGCCTGTCACCTCTTGTATTCAATCCCCTGATACTGCCTTTATTCGTCAGGTTGTTACCGCTGGTAATCCCTAGTAATGATATGGTCTAATCCCATTTTTAGTAATGGATTAGAGAGATAGTTAGTCGCCGTTTCGGTAATGGGTAACAGGTAATGGGTAACGGGTAATAGGTAATTGGAAATTGAGGAAAATACTATTGCTGCTGTAAAACACCACGAGGAGAGCGCAATTACCCATTATCCATTACCTATTAACACACTATTATAAGACGGATGGATTAGCGTTAAATAAAATAAGCGATTATCCTACGGATACGCTACGGGAACGCACTGTCTTATAACCAGGACTTACCCACTAATATCATACCCGGTTTATCGTGATAAATCAAAGGCTGAAATCAGTGTAATTACCGTCAATAACCGAGTTGGCGGCTTAACTTTGAAGAAGATACTGATTTCAGCTATGGAATTGAGTTTTACCGATCTGAAATAGCTTCAAAACGGCTAAATATAGTGAGTTAGTAATTGGTAATTGCTAACTAGCTCACGGTACCCACTCAGTCTTCAGTACTGACGCACATAGTACTCATAACTAACGCACTGGGAAAAATGAAAAAAGCACTAATTACAGGGATTTCTGGACAAGATGGATCTTACCTTGCAGAGCTTTTGCTAAGCAAAGGTTATGAAGTTCATGGAATTGTGAGGAGACCAGCAGTTGAAGACCCAGCAGGTAAGTTGTCTAATCTAAAGACTATCAAAGACGACATTGTTTTACATGTTGCATCTTTAGAGAATCACTTGTCACTCTATAAGGTCATTGCCAAGATTAAACCCGACGAGTGTTATCACTTAGCTGCATCGAGTTTTGTTAGTTACTCTTTTGATGATGAATCGTCTATCTTAACCAGTAATTTTAATGGAACCCACCATTTACTGGCATCAATTAAGGAATTGGTACCGGAGTGTCGTTTCTTTTTTGCTGGTTCTTCTGAGATGTTTGGCAGGGTGTTCCATGCCCCTCAAAATGAGCTGACTCCTTTTAATCCCCGGTCTGTGTATGGTATTTCCAAGCTGGCAAGTCATCATCTGGTGCAAAACTATCGTAACCAGTATGGTATTTTTGCTTGTACCGGGATTCTTTACAATCATGAATCCCCAAGGCGTGACTTTAAGTTTGTCACTCGCAAAATTACCTCTACTGTCGCCAAGATCAAGCTAGGGTTGGAAAATAAGCTTTATCTAGGAAATCTAGATGCTCTGAGGGATTGGGGATATGCTCCGGATTATGTCTATGCCATGTGGCTGATGCTGCAAAACCATTCTCCAGAGAATTATGTAATTGCTTCCGGAGTGAATCACTCGGTTCGTGAATTAGTAGATTTTGCCTTTAGTCACGTCGGTCTTGATTATCAAGATTTTGTGGAAGTTGATCCGAGGTTTTATCGTCCCACTGAAGCAGTGCCCCTTTGTGGGGATAGCTGGAAAATTCGGGATGAGCTGAATTGGAAGAGTAAAAATAAATTTCCTGATCTTGTCGCGGAAATGGTGGATAGTGATCTTAGTTTTTTTAGCTAAACCTTGTTTAAAATCAGCATTAAGCAACAATCACAATAGGTCTAAATAAAACCAGTGAGTATTCTATATAGAATTGTTGAAATCAAACTTTTTGATTCTGTTATTAGGTTTACAAAGTCCACAAAATTGTGGCAAGACAACCAATTCATATTAAGGGAATTTAAATTTCTTAAGCAAGCTGCTTTTTTAGCTATTTTTTTAACTATACTTTCATCATTGCTTGAAGGTTTTGGATTAGGGTTTATCCTAAATTTTTTACAAAATATAACCGACCCGAATGCTACCCCAATCCAGACAGGGATTAACTGGTTAGATATCTGGTTGCTTGGAGTAAATAGACCGGTTAATGAAAGAATTTACCGGATATCTGCTCTAATTTTGATCACAACCTGGTTGCGTTCAGCCTTTATGTTTGGTGGGCGCAGGTACAGCATGATAACTCAAATGAATTTGTTAGATAGGCTGCGCAAGAAGCTATTTGAGCAACTTCAAAGGCTGAGTTTGGGTTACTTTTCTCATAGCCGTTCTGGATCGCTAGTTTATAGTCTAACCACCGAACTAGAAAAAATTAATCAAGCTTTTGATGTGACAGCTGTTATGTTCACTAGAGTGTCTCTTCTAGTTGTCTATGTTACATCAATGTTCTTGCTTTCTTGGCAACTTTCTATTGCCTCATTGATGCTCTTTAGCCTGATGAGTGTTGGTCTTTCTAACTTGGTTAAAAGGTTGCGAGAGACAAGTTTTGATGTTTCCAACGCAGGCAGTAAATTTACCTCAGTTGCTGTAGAGTTTATCAATGGCATTCGCACAGTTAAGGCATTTGCGAGTCAGGACTTTGAGCGTAGACGATTCTATGACGCTAGCGAAAACGTTGCAAACATCACTATCAAATCTGCCTCATTTGGGTATGCCATAGAACCGATTGCGGAAAGCGTAGCCACCACAATTCTGATCGGCATGATTATTGTAGCGTTTAACATCTTCGTGCCTAATGGACAGATGCAGGCAGCTTCATTGCTAACTTTCTTGTTTGTTTTGTTTCGTGTGATCCCGATTGTACGTCTGATTAATAATGCCAGAGGGCGTCTTGGGGAATTCACCGGACCAATGAATAACATTAAAGAGCTGCTGAGAACTGACAACAAACCATACTTGCAGAATGGTAACGTGGAATTTTCAGGATTGCAGCGAGCCATTGAGTTTGCTTCCGTGGATTTTGGTTACGATCCCTCTAACCTGGTACTGCACGATATTACCTTAACTATCAACAAAGGAGAGACAACAGCCCTAGTCGGTGCTTCTGGTTCAGGTAAAACCACCCTTGCTGACTTAATTCCCCGATTTTATGACCCAACCGCAGGTCAAGTTATCATTGATGGCATTGACATACAAGAGTTTGAAATTAACTCTGTGCGTCGTAAGCTAGCTATTGTCAGTCAGGATACATTTATTTTCAACACCTCTGTTCGCAATAACATTGCATATGGTTCAGAACAGGTAAATGAGGTGGCAATTCGAGAAGCTGCAAAACTTGCCAATGCATTAGACTTCATCCTAGATTTGCCTGAAGGTTTTGAGACGCAACTGGGTGATCGGGGAGTTCGATTATCTGGAGGTCAACGTCAACGGCTGGCAATTGCTCGTGCTTTACTGCGAGCACCAGAGATTCTGATCTTAGATGAGGCAACTAGTGCCCTAGATTCTGTGTCTGAGCGCCTCATTCAGGAGTCCTTAGAAAAACTTTCTGTAGGACGGACAGTAATTACCATTGCCCATCGCTTATCGACCATTTCCAAAGCTGATAAGGTAGTCGTTCTCGAACAGGGGCGAATTGTGGAACAAGGAAAGTATGAAGAATTACTCGAAAAGCGCGGTAACCTTTGGAAATATCACAAGATGCAGCATGAAGTTAGTCAAAAAAATTGAGACTATAGCATTTCCAAATAGGGTAGTGGTAAACAAGTAGTGATTTTAGCTCCCGTTACCTTGACCAGACCAACGCCTACATCACTAAATCTTTACCACTACTATCCTTTCGAGCTCAAGGGGTGACAAGAAAGCTGTAAACTAGAGAGAATAGGGGTTTAAGCCAGCCCAAGACTTACAAAAATCAGGGGGCGTTCGTGACCCCCCCACAATCATATATGTTTCCTCAATTCTACCAGACTGTCTTCGAGACTCATCTGACTCCTTGCCAATATCTGACTCTACAATTGCTAATTTTGCTATTGCAAAGTCATCGTAATGTCCGTTTATCTTGCTTAGCCAACCTGTTCCCACAACCGATAAAATATGAAAGTCGTGTTCGGAATATTCAGAGGTTTTTGAATTTACCTCAGTTAAGTGCTAAGCTCTTATGGTTTCCTATTATCAAGCAAATTTTAAAACAAGAGTTTCGTCCTCATATCTCTAATCGAAAACAGATAAGACGAAGGAAAAAGCTGAAGCTCATGCATCAAGGATATCTGCTATTAATCCTCGATAGAACTCAATGGCAAGACCGGAATTTAATGGTGTTAAGCTTAGCTTGGGGTCATCATGCAATTCCTGTATATTGGCAACTTTTACCAAAACGAGGGAACAGCAGTTTGCCAGAGCAAAAAAAAGTTATAACTCCGGTCTTAAGGCTATTGCGTTCTTATCCTGTACTCCTATTAGGAGACCGAGAATTTCATAGTGTCCAACTGGCTAAGTGGCTGGAGGAGAGGAATGTAGACTTTGCTTTACGTCAGAAAAAGGGCACTTGTATTCAAGATGATGATGCTGTTTATCGACCCCTCAAAGATTTAGGAATTCAACCGGGATTTTCTCGATTTTACTCAAATATTTCTTGCACAAAAGCCCATCAGTTGGGAAACTTTAATCTAGGGGCTTATTGGAAACGTCAATATCGGAGTCGAGCAAGTAAAGAACCTTGGTATATTCTCACAAGTCTTGATAGTCTTCCACGGACTTTATCCTGCTATCAGGCTCGATGGGGTATTGAAACTATGTTTCGAGATTTAAAAACTGGAGGTTATAATCTCGAAAATACAAAGGTTAGTGAGCGTCGCTTAAAAGCCATTATTTTGCTCATTTCCATCGCTTATACTTTGGCAACTTTACTTGGAGTTGCTTTAAAAAATCTGGGAGTGAGTGAGTATATTTGTCGTCCCACCGAATCAGAACGTTCAACGGAGCGACATAGTTTTTTTTGGATGGGATTGCACGGTCCCGATTGGATTCAATCTCTCAAAATTTGGTCGGATTTAGCCAAATCTCTGATGAGTCTCAAACCTCACAAATCTCTCTATTTCAAGCGGGGACTTAACGCTAAGTCCCTTATCCAGAGTGCTTTGTAGCCTTGTTGTCACCCCTTGAGCCTTTCGAGATATCTTTCACAAGATAAATTATCCAACAGATAACATTAAATTATAACTACCTAGGATAGTTAGAAATATTTCAGTAATTTATACGGCTAGACAATCGTGATCATTACCATATTGCTGATCACCTAATTTGGTTAGGCTCTGTACTCTTTTTGACGGATACCTTAAAAAGGATGCACTAGTCAGAGTTTTCGATAATTTTTACAGGATAGCTACTCATGAAACTCTGTATCGTTACCCACAAAGTCATGAAAAATGATGGCCAAGGTCGAGTCAACTATGAAGTTGCCAAAGAAGCCATTCGTTGCGGTCATCAGGTCACCTTATTAGCCAGTCATGTCGCCCCAGAACTTCAGCAGAGTAATCAGGTAAACTGGATTTTGATTCCAGTTAAAAGGTGGCCAACAGCACTAATTCGTCATCTGGTCTTTTCCTGGCGGAGTGGCAATTGGTTAAATCAACACCGTAGTCAGCTGGACTTAGTGAAAGTTAACGGGTCCATTACCAGAGTTGGATCAGATGTGAATGCTGTACATTTTGTCCACAGTTCTTGGTTGCGATCGCCTGCCCATACCTCTCGGCTACGTCGGGATTTGTATGGTCTTTACCAGCGGCTAGTTACAACCTTGAATGCCCATTGGGAAAAAAAATCCTTTCGTCAGGCAAAAGTAATAGTCGCAGTTTCCGGAAAGGTCAAGAAAGAATTAGTAGACATTGGTGTACCCCCTGAATCCATTCGGGTGATTGTCAATGGTGTGGACTTACAGGAATTTTATCCCGGTGTGGCTGACCGCAAACAATTGGGTCTTCCTGAGGGAGTGCCTTTAGCATTTTTTGCTGGAGACATCCGAACACCTCGGAAGAACTTGGATACAATTCTGCACGCCTTAGTCCAAGTCCCTGAATTACACTTAGCTGTTGCTGGCATCACAGAAGGTAGTCCCTATCCTCAGCTAGCCGCAAGCCTAAATGTAAGTGAACGGGTACATTTTCTCGGGTACCGACGTGACCTCCCTGAGATCATGCGAGCCGTAGATTTATTTGTCTTTCCATCCCGCTATGAAGCCTGCACACTAGTGCTCTTAGAAGCAATGGCTTCAGGTTTGCCAGTCATTACCGCAACCACAGCCGGGGGAGCTGAATTGGTTACTCCAGCCTGCGGAGTGGTCTTGTCTGACCCCAACGATACCCAGGCTTTGGCAAAGGAGTTAAGCCTTCTGGTTAGTAATCCTGAAAAAAGGAAACAGATGAGCCAAGCTGCACCAATGATAGCCGCCCAATACAGTTGGGAAAAGATGGCACAAAGCTATGTGGATTTATTTGAAAAACTGATCAAGTAGTCTAAATTTAATGTTTTCCAAAGGGAACAGGGAATAGGGAACAGCGGATCTGGGAATAAAAATTATCACAATTCCTACACGGATCCCTATTGTAATTAATCGGTTTTTGTTGACTGTTTACTGTTGACTGTTTACTGTCCAATAAAACTCTGGTTCGGTTTTCCATCTTGCATGCATGCCTCTTGCCTCTTGCCTCTTGCCTCAGGGAGTGTGTTCATAACTCAAATACAAACGCTATAACTAGTTATGTCTAACCTACTAATTAAAATTCCCACTGAGCTCGAACCTATTGTTGATGAGATTAGTAACTTTACCGAGCTGCCGAGAGACGAGGTAAACCATCGAGTCTGGCAGGAAGCGCTGCAACTAGGCTGGAATGTGTGTCAAGATGCCAAAAACTTTGGAGTTACCCCTCACCACTATGATTCCAATATGGAGGCTCTTTATAAAAATGGGTATGGCTTAATATTTGAAACAATGGTTTTTTGGGCTAGACCTGGACGAAAGCAATTGATAGAAATAACCCTAGAAAGGCTTCAGAAGTATGCCTCACAGAAAGGGAAGACAACTGGTGATTTAAAAATTTTGTTACTGGGTGATGGTACAGGCAATGACTCTATCTACTTAGCGATGAATGGTTGTCACGTTGATTACTGCGACTTCCCAGGCAGTAAAACCTATGATTTTGTCACCAAGCGATTTAAACATTATGGCTTGTTAGACAATGGCATCAACCTGATTACCACCTATGAAGCCTGTTTGGATAATCAGTACGATGTTGTGATTTCTTTCGATGTTCTCGAACACATTACTGAGCCATGGATCGCCATTGCTAATATACGCTCCATGTTAAAAACAGAAGGTATTGCACTGATCACCGATGCTTATGGTGATGTTACCGGTAGACACCCAACTCATTTAGAGTCAAATCGAAAATTTAAAGGTCAAAGTCCCTTCATGTTTTTGAAAAAGGGCATGGTGCTTACTTGGTATGGTTCAGTCTTTAAGCCTATGGAATTTACCAAGGTCGATAAGTGGTCTTTAAGGGATTATTTTATTCTCTGGCAAGATAAAAAGGTAATAGTAGACTATTTGTCTGGTAAATCAGGACTATTGAAACAATTTGTTAAAAAAATCTTGATTAAGAAATAAACCTATAGAGCCTTTTTGGGAAACTAACCGGATCGCTATTTGTTGCTGTTGAATAAAAAACTAGTACTCTTGACCAAGGAAAATTAAACATTTATTACGGTTATTTGATTTTAACATAACTTTCGTATAGAGGAACTACTCGTGATGCAGGATATGAAACCAGTTGCTATTTGCATTCCTACCTATAATCAATCCCAGTACTTATGGGAGTCAGTGGGCAGCGCCTGCCGTCAAACCTATCCCAATGTAGAAGTTTGGGTGTCAGACGACGCTAGCACTGATGAAACCCCTGAGGTTATGGCACAACTATGCCAGCAGTTTCCTCAAGTACGGTACTATCGGCACCCTAAAAACCTAGGTGTAGCGGCTAACAACAATTGGGTTTTGAAACAGCCAAACACTGAATTTATTGTTCGTTTAGATTCAGATGATGCCCTGTTACCTAACTACATAGAAACGTTACTACCCCTGCTAGAGAACCATCCAGAGGCGGGTTATATCCATAGTGCTGTGCAGGAAATTGATGAACGCAGTAACAATCGAGCTGTGCGACGTATTGGAAGACAGCACGAGTTTCAGAGCGCAGACGAATCACTACTAGCCGCAGTTTTTGGGGTAAAAGTAGCTGCCAATATCGTTATGTTTCGAGCTGAAGCGTTGCCAGCAGTTAGATTTTATGAAGATAGTCCTAATTTTGTAGAGGACTATAACATGTGGGTCAGAATGGCAGATGCTGGTTATGGCAACGTTTATGCCAATGAAATATTAGCACGTTATCGGGTTTGGACTGATGCTAAAAATCTACGTCCTAAGCGCAAAAATATGGAATTAAAAGGATGTATTCGGGTTTTTGAAGACAGTATATTGCCTGGTTTTAAGCGACGGGGTTGGGATACAAAGGTGATTGAAAAACAGCGTCGTAAACTGGCCTTAAGACACACAGCATACTGTTATCGTCCAATTTTCAATGAGGTAGAACGCACCGAGCTGATTGCTTTATTGAAAGAGTTAGGAGATTCACCAGCTTTGCGATTTCGCATGTTCTTATCGAAATTGGGCTTTCGTGCTGTCTTTGAATGGACAATTTCTATGGAATTACGGTTGAAAGGTATGGTGAAAGGTTGGTTCAGTACTCTAAAGAGTTATTTACGGTCTCAAACAGCAGGATAGTAATCTGTTTAGAATGTAGAATGTATAATTTAGAAGTTAGAATTCACCATTCTGCATTCACCATTCTGCATTCTGACAAATAACCTTGGCTAAAAGGCTACGCTACGCGAACAACCTAACTCCACAGTAGAATAAATGAGAATCACTGTTATAGTCCCCACGTATCGCCGTCCAAAAGACTTAGAACGGTGTTTAGAGGCTCTGGAGAAGCAAACTCGACCAGCGGATGAGGTCTTGGTGATTGTACGGGATACTGATGCTGAAACTTGGGCGTTTCTTGAAGCATTCAACCCTGAGGTCTTACCCATGCGTCCTGTGAAATTAAGCATTCCGGGGCAAGTGGCCGCTCTTAACGCAGGTCTTGATGCAGCACAGGGAGATATTATTGCCATTACCGATGATGATGCTGCTCCCCGTGGCAATTGGTTAGCTGATATTGAAACTCACTTTCTGTCCGATCACCGGATCGGGGGTGTCGGTGGACGGGATTGGGTACATCTGGGTAACTACCTGGAAAATGGTGCTAGAGAACGAGTGGGTCGAGTGCAATGGTGTGGACGGGTGATTGGTAATCATCACCTGGGGGTAGGTTTACCTCGGGAGGTGGATGTGCTTAAGGGAGCTAACATGAGCTATCGACGGACTGCTATATCGGGCTTGCGCTTTGATCAGCGTCTGCGAGGAACGGGAGCTCAAGTCCATAATGATCTGGGGTTTAGTCTAGCCCTAAGAAAAGCCGGTTGGAAGCTGATTTATGACCCAGGGGTAGCAGTAGACCACTATCCAGCACAGCGTTTTGATGAGGATCAGCGAGACATAGTTTTTAGCGATATTGCCCTGATTAATGCGGCACATAATGAAACTATAGTTTTGTTAGATTACTTCCCTGTTCTACAACGGATTATATTTATAGTTTGGTCAACATTGGTGGGAACGCGAGTTAAACCCGGTTTCCTGCAATGTTTGCGGTCTTTCCCCAAGGAAGGACTTTTAGCAGGACAAAAGTGCCTTGCTTCTTTGCGTGGACGTTGGCAAGGTTGGTTGAGCTGGAAAAAGTGCTTAGGCTAGCAAAAGGGACGGTTGAAGGGTTTTGGGTGAATAATGTCTTGGTTTTAGGGAGCAGGGAGCAGGGAGCAGGGAACAGGGAACAAGAAATAAAATTTAAATGTACTTCAGGCTTACTAATAAACGCTCTACTAACTAATCTCTAATCTATTAGATATAGCATTTACAAATGAATTAAAAAAAGTATTACATTTTTTTACATTTCCATTCTTATATAATTTATTACCTCTTGCCTCTTGCCTCTTGCCTCTTGCCTCTTGCCTTTTCCCTACTCCCTACTCCCTACTCCCTACTCCCTACTCCCTAAAACCTCGGACTTTTCACCTCACCCAATTGAGAACTGCTGTGTATCTAATCCCTAACACCTAATGACAAAAGGAATTCCTATCAAACTAGAACCAGCCCCTGCTTGGACAGCCATCCTGTTATTTGTTGTCATTACAATACTGGGCATTATTGCTGGTGCGGGCAGCATTCTGCGTATTCTGTTGCCTGTGGTAGGGTTTGCCGTGGGCCTTTTTCTCTATCGACGGTATCCTGTCCTCTACTTAGGTTTTATGTGGTGGCTATGGTTTCTGATGCCGTTGGTTCGTCGTTTAATTGACTATCGCAGTAACTGGGTTAATCCGAGTCCAGTATTGCTAGTAGCGCCTATAGTGACATGGATTACTGTGGATACCTTTTTAAAATACCTTCCTAGAGCCTATAAACAGGGGGGTTTGCCTTTTATTTTGGGATTCACCAGTATTTTGTATGGCTTTATTATTGGTCTGATTAAAAGCTCTCCTACTTTCGCTATTCGAGGACTGATCGACTGGTTAACCCCGATTCTTTTAGGTTTCTACTTATTTATAAATTGGCGAGATTATCCTCGCTATCGCCAAAACATTCAGCGCACATTCCTCTGGGGTGTATTGGTGATGGGAGTCTATGGCTTAGTGCAATATGTGATTGCACCGGAGTGGGATCGATTTTGGCTGATCAACGCCAGAATGTTCTCGATGGGGAATCCCGAACCGTTCGGTATTCGTTTGTGGAGCACAATGAATTCCACTGGACCGTTTGCCGCAACCATGATGGTGGGTCTGCTGTTGTTATTTAATAATAACAGTCCTTTACGTATTCCTGCTTCCATAGCTGGTTATTTGTCTTTTCTACTAACCTTGTCACGGACGATGTGGGCGAGCTGGTTCTTTGGACTAGCTTCTCTGACCAGTTCACTCAAACCCAAAATCCAGATGCGCATCATTATTTCTATCTTGGTCATGGCAATGTGTATCGTGCCGTTAACCACTATTGAGCCATTCTCGGAAGTAATTGGTAGTCGTTTGGCAACATTTTCTGACCTTGGAAATGATCACAGCGCAGAAGTTAGACAACAGATCTATGAAGAGAGTCTTGGCAAAGCTCTTTCTATGGCTTTAGGTAATGGGATTGGAAATACATTCACTATCGAACAAGGGGAACTCCGAAGCGTTGTGATTGACAGTGGCATTTTAGATATGTTTTTTACCCTAGGCTGGTTTGGAACTCTCCCATATATGTGTGGATTGCTCCTGCTGGTATATAGTGTGTTTCAATATCCTGAGATTCGCCGTGATTCCTTCATGAGTACTGCTCGTGCTATTGGTTTGAGTAATTTAATCGGGCTACCGATTGGTAGCGCCATGCTTGGTGTCGGGGGATGTTATATTTGGGGATTTTTGGGTCTAACGATGGCAGCACATAAGTATCACCAGCATCAAAATAAGCTTTCTTCTGAAATGGAAAGTATTGCTGAAGTGAAGACTGCTAAAGATAAGAATTATGAAAATTTTCTGATCAATGGCACTGACTGAAGAAGAACAGAAGTAGGAGATGGAAAGGAACAGCCGGAGGAACAGCCGGATGTTTCAACTACCAATTCCTAACTAACTTATAAATTAACTTATAGGTCAAATATGGCGGTGCTTTCCTTTTTGGGAGATGTTTGATGCGTATACTCCATATCTTAAACCATATTAAACAAACTGGTAATGGTATTGTCAATCTAGCAATTGACGTTGCCTGTGAGCAAGCGAAAGCCGGTCATGAGGTTGGTATTGCCTCTGCTGGCGGCGGATATGAAACATTGCTAAACGCTTATGGCGTCACTCACTTTGAACTGGATCAGACCCGAAAACCGTTGCATTTGCTCAAGGCTGCTGGGCGTTATCGAGGGATAATCGCAGAATTTCAGCCAGATATTGTCCATGGACACATGATGACGGGAGTAGTCCTAGCTTGGTTCCTACGGGGTTCAGCAAAATATAAGCTAGTATCTCATCTTCACAATGTTCACCAACGTAGCTCAGTAGTGATGGGATTGGCTGAACGAGTGATTTCCGTGAGTGATGCGGTAGCAACGTCGATGTCTAAGTGGGGTATTCCCACGGGTAAAATGCCTGTGATCAAGAATTGTACTCTAGGCAGTCACCGATTACCTGCAATAGAAACCTGCACTCCTAAAGCTTTGGAACATCCCGCTATTGTCACGGTAGCTGGCATGAACCGACGTAAGGGAATTACTGAGTTAATTAGCGCTTTTGAGCAGGTCGCTAAGGGTTTTCCTAAGGCACATTTGTACTTAGTGGGAGATGGTCCCGACCGTCAAATGTTTGAAACTCAAGCTGCGGCATCGTCAGTTGCTGATCGTATTCACTTCGAAGGTTTTCATAAAAATCCCCAAGCTTACATGATGGCAGCGGATGTTTTTGTCCTGGCTTCACACCGTGAGTCTTTCGGTCTGGTTTTGATGGAAGCACGACAGGTGGCTTGCCCGATTGTTGCTACTAGCGTGGATGGTATTCCCGAAGCACTAGATGACGGTAAGGCAGGAGTGCTAGTTCCTCCTAAAAATGCGATCGCACTGGCAGATCAGATCGAAATGGTTCTGGCTAGTCCGTCTGAACAAGATAGATTAAGACGTGCAGCACAGCAAAACATTGAGGAACTGACCCTCACCACTATGGTGGAGAAGATTATTACTGTCTACCATCAGCTTCTAAAACTTTCCTAAGGGAGCTTCACCGCTGCTACCCCAGGTTACAGGTTATTTGGTTACCAGCTTGCAGGTTACAGGTTACAGGTTACAGGTTGCAGATTACAGGTTACCAGGTTACAGGTTACAGGTTATTTGGTTAGCAGGTTACAAGTTACAGGTTATCTTCTGAAGCTTCAACCTACCCGACAAGGGACACCAAAGGCGAACAACCATCTAACCTTGGCCAAAAGGCCACGCGATCGCGTTCAACCTTCAACTTTCAACCGTCTAACCTTGGCCTTTGGCCACGCGATCGCGTTCAACCTTCAACCGTCTAACCTTCACCCTTCAACCGTCTAACCTTCACCCTTCAACCGTCTAACCTTCAACCTTCAACCGTCTAACCTTGGCCTTTGGCCACGCGATCGCGTTCACCCTTTAGTCTTCAGTCTCCAGCCTTTTAAATACTTTCGAGTTCAGGGAAAAAACTATGTCAATACGTATCCCCGAATGGCAATATGCTGCCATTGTTCCTGTGATCGCTGTTTTGGTAATAATTGCCCATTCTGTGATTAGCAACAATGACACTATAACTGCTGAATCCAACCCAAGCCAACGGTTGACTTACACTACCTCTTGGATCGGTAATACCTATGGTCCTGGAGGTGAGCTTCCCGGCAAGGGAAAACATGTCCAGCTATCGATTTTAGGGATGGCTGTAAGTCCCGATGGTACGGTTTATGCTAATGCTCCCTGGGATGAAGCTGGTAGAGAAGGGGGGGTTTATAAAAATGGTGATGTTCTTGGTCAACTGGATGCTACCCATGGCTGGGGACGATCGGGGGGAACTGCGATCGCAGTGAATGATAACTATATTTACATGGCGATGAGACAAACGGGTCGCTATGGCGTAGGATATCCCAATTCTGATGATAAATGGTATTGTGTTCGTCGCTATAACAGAAGTAATTATAAAGGAGCAAAGTTTAAGGGGGGTAATGGCTATGATAAGAGTATGTTGATTATCAATACCAATCAAGGTTTGATTCGGGGAATTGCAGCAGATAATAGTCGCTTATATGTTAGTGATACTCCTAACAATAAAATCAAAGTTTATGATGCCCAGACCATGAAACCGGTTAAAAAATGGTCAGTGAATCAACCGGGTAAGTTAGCATTAGATAAAACTGGCTCATTGTGGGTTATCCAGAACAAGACCAATAAGATACTTAAGTTAAATATAGAAACGGGCAAAGTTCAAGGTAAAATTGAGTCGGTTCGCATCCCTACAGCTATTGTTGTGGATAATCAAAATCGCCTATTAGTAGGAGATGGTGGACCTGATAACCAGATTAAAATCTTTAAAAATCTAGACAGCAGTGGAAATCCAACTCCTGATGGAACCTTTGGTGTCAAAGGGGGAATCTACGCCGGAATTCCTCAGGAAATTGGAAAAATCCGACCCTTACATTTTAATTCCATTACCGGGATTGGAGTCGATCAGGATAATAATATTTATGTCGCCAGTGATCCCAGTCGAATTTACGCTTGGCAAGCCGGTGGATTAACCGTGGATAGCTACAAACTGGATGGCACTCTCAATTGGAAATTGCAAGGTCTCTTATTTATTGACATTCCTGATATTGATCCAGCGGATGAAACTGTTGTTCATACGAAAAATCAACAGTTTAAACTAGATTACAGTAAATCATCAGGTCAAGAATGGACTCATGTCGCCCATACCGTTAATCCCTTTAAATATCCTAATGATAATCGGATTAAGAAGACTATCAAGCATAATGCTGGTGCTATGATTCGCCGGGTTAAGGGTCGGAAGCTGATGTTTACTAATAGTATGTATACCGAGTCAGCTGGTATCCATGTTTATCGCTTTAATCCGGCTACTGATGGAGAAGTCGCTATTCCCACTGCCTCATTTTGGGGAAGTCAATTGGATTATCGGTATTGGCAAGATAAAAACGGTAATGGACAAGAGGAACAGGCTGAACAAGGTGAATATAATCAAGGACAAAATTATCGGGGTTGGGCATTTTGGCCTGATGATGACGGTAATATCTGGATAGGTACATCAACAAACGGGATTAAAAAACTATCCCTTAAACGGTTTGATGCCTACGGCAGCCCGATTTACGATATTAACAATCAACAATCCTTTGAAATGCCAAAGGAATTTCAAATTATTCAACGACTTGAGTATCATCCGAAAACCGATACCATGTACATTGCTGGATATTCCCCGACCTTTAATACCAGGGGTGATTGGGGATTGATTGGTAACAGAGCTGTTAAATATATCAATTGGAGTAAAACGCCACAAAAAGTCGGTGAAGTAGTCATCGCTTACAATCAAACCTCCGAAGGAGTCAGACCAGATTTACCGAAAAGTATGGCTGTTTCGGGAGACTATTTATTTGTCGGCTATGTCGATAATAGTTTTGAAAAAGATCCGAATCGATACCCTAAAGTGCGAGTTTATGATTTTCGCACAGGTCAAGAGATTGGCAAAATAAACCCCGGCCCAGAAGTCAAATCAACCACAGGTTGGCTGGATGTCCCGATGGCCTTAAGAGTAGTGCGAAGAAAAAATGGAGAATACTTGCTATTTGCTGAAGAGGATTTTTACGCTAAAGCTTTAATGTACCGGATAAAGATGGACCCCTAATCAGCTGTTACACATTAGACTTCGCGGCACTTGTAGGGAACAGGGAACAGGGAACAGGGAACAGTGGACAAGAATTGACGCAAACATTATCAGAAAACTACTTTTGCAAGAGGTCTATTGAAATTGCACAACAACAAGGCAGAAGGTAGAAGGCAGAAGCGATGCATCCCGACTCCCGACTCCCAACTCCCTACTCCCTACTCCCTACTCCCGACTCCCGACTCCCGACTCCCGACTCCCTCTTCCCTTTGCTATAACAAAAACTATCGAGGCTCTAGTACTGTGAAAACACTTCAAATTGGTATGGGTTGGTTCCCTGAACAAGCAGGAGGACTCAACCGAGTTTATTACGATTGCACTCGTTACTTACCCCAAGCTGGTGTGGAGATGCATGGCTTAGTGGCAGGCTCAACCGCTGTATCTGAAAACTCCGGTGGTCAAGTCCAAGCCTTTGCTAGCCATAAATCCCCTCTCTGGCAACGCTGGAGCGGTATCCGACAAACGATGCATCGAGTGCTGAAGGAGGAAGACTACCCCCTAGTAGTGTCCCACTTCGCTTTATATACCTTTCCAATTCTCGATCAATTAGACAGTCGCCCAATGGTGATGCACTTCCAAGGGCCTTGGGCCTTAGAAGGGCATGTAGAAGGCAGCAATACCGTTGCGACTCGGTTAAAATGGATGCTAGAGCGGGTGACTTACAAACGGATAGCTAAGTTTATCGTACTTTCTGAGGCTTTCCGCAACACCTTGCACCAAGAGTATCATATCCCACTAGAGCGCATTCACATTATTCCTCCGGGGGTTGATACCGAGCGTTTCGACACCACCATTACACCCCAGGAGGCACGGTCAAAACTAGGCTGGTCTCAAGAGCGACCAATTATCTTAGCTGTGCGACGGTTAGCTAAACGCATGGGCTTGGAAAATTTAATTGCAGCAGTGGATCAGGTGCGTAAGCGCTATCCAGACGTGCTGTTACTGATAGCGGGTAAAGGCACACTGATGCCAACCTTGCAAGCACAGATTGAAACATTAGGACTGACTGACCATGTCCGGTTGTTGGGTTTTGTGTCAGACCAAGATTTAGCCCTAGCTTACCGTGCTGCCACTTTCTCCGTGGTGCCAACTGTGGCATGGGAAGGCTTTGGTCTAATTGTTATTGAGTCCTTGGTGAATGGAACGCCAGTTCTAGGAACACCTGTAGATAGTATTCCAGAGATTTTACAGCCTTTCTCGGAAGACTTATTGTTTGAAGGGACTTCTGTTGATCAACTTGCTCAGGGCATGATCGAGGTATTTTCTGGTCAGCGTCAACTCCCTAGCTCTGAGGCTTGTCAAGCTTATGTTCATGAGCACTATACTTGGCCGGTGATTGCTCAACGAATTAAATCGGTTTATCAAGCTGCTATAAATTAATCAACATTTATAGCAATTTTTAATTATGTGAGGTACGTTTATTCTTGCTTTTAGGGAGCATGCAGCTTCAGAGCATGGAGCTTCAGAGCAAGACTAAAAATTAATGTACCTCATTAAACTAGTAAATGCGATAGCCGAGATCAGTGATCAGATTAGTCTGTGAGCTTTTGCACGTTTGAAACACTCTTTTTGAACTACCCACTCTTATGAAGCGCCGTCGAGTCCTTTTTGTCGATCATGCCGCCGTTTTGGGGGGAGCTGAGTTAAGCCTGCTAGATCTAGCCATTGCCTACCGGGACACCAGCGAAGTACTGCTGTTTGCCGATGGCCCGTTCCGGGAACGGCTGGAAGCTGCACAGGTGAAGGTCAAGGTCATACCTGCACCCCAATCCATCTTAGCCGTAAAAACTTCAGGGGGACTCAGTGCTGTCAAAGCATTACCTGCCCTGTGGTGGATGGCTCGTCAAATAGCAGCAGCTGGACGTGAGTTTGAGCTAGTACACGCCAACTCCCAAAAAGCGTTCATTGCTGCTGCGATCGCAACATTGATGGGCAGTCCTCCCGTGGTTTGGCACCTGCGAGATATTGTGACCGCACAACACTTTAGCTCGGTCAATCGTGCCATAGCCGTTTTCCTCGCTAATCATCGAGTATCTCAAGTATTGGTCAATTCTCGTGCTACTGGTGAAGCCTTTATCGCTGCTGGGGGACGCGAAGACCTAGTAACACTGGTTTACAACGGTATTGGTTCAGACCCCTTCGATAATCTGGCATCGGATCAATCCGCTCAAATCCGTGACCAGCTTGGCATTGGTGATGCTCCACTGGTTGGTGTATTCAGTCGGCTATCTTACTGGAAAGGTCAGCATATTTTACTAGAAGCCTTACAGGAACTCCCCAATGTACACGCGCTGTTGGTTGGTAAAGCCCTATTTGGTGAAGCAGAATACGCCTCACGGCTCGAAGCTATGGCTGCGGCACCAGAACTTGCTGGTCGTGTTCACATGCTAGGATTTCGCAATGACGTGCCAGCATTGATGTCTGCTTGCAATATTGTACTCCATACCTCTACTGAACCGGAACCCTTTGGTAGGGTGATTGTTGAGGGTCAGTTAGCAAAACGACCCGTAGTTGCTGCTGCTGCTGGTGGTGCAGTGGAGTTGATTGAGGATGGCGAGACTGGTCACTTGGTACCCCCAGGAGATTCCGTAGCATTAGCTAAGGTCATTGGTGAATTGCTAAGTGATCCAATTGCTGCATATATGCTAGCCGAGCGGGGTTATATCCATGCTAAGGATACTTTTTCCCTGGAATCCCTGTTTAGGGCCTTTGACCAAGCTCTGAACAAGGTATAGCGCTACGCGGAAGTCAGAAGTTAGAAGTCAGAAGTCAAAAGTAAGTTATGACTTTCGCGTAGCGCTATATCAGGGGGGATTCCTATTTTCGTTAAACTCAAACATTTATGTCCTAACCAACTCTTTCTCTGCTATAGATTAGCAACGGTTGTTCTTGCCACGGGGCTTTGAAGGTGCGGACACAAGCCTGATCACACAGCTTCTGCAACGAAAATTACCCTTAAATAGGTACTAACTAGCTGGTCAGTACCTATTTAATAGGTACAGTACCTATTTCTTCCGCCAACGGGCATCTGGCCCTCGCCCAAGGCATTCGAGCCGCCCAGCCTTCCTTTCCTGGCGCAAGATACGGCGAATCAGATCAATTCCTACAGTAGGACATTGTTCCTGTAAATGCTTGATCGAAAAATCTCCAACTATATTGTTAATGGCATCTAGCACCATCGCTGTTTTAGCGCCTTTGGTTGAGGTTACTAACCCAACCCGTTGCTCAAAATCCCGGTACGCCGATAGCACCAACACTCCCAGAAAATACTCCCACCAAGGTAACAAACTATGCTGTCCCTGATGCCAGCTTTGGGAGGACTGGTAAAGTGTATCGTAGTAGCTTTCCTTTGTGCGTTCTACAATGCGTTCCAAACTAATAAACCGCCCCACCTCGTAACCAGCTTTGTATAGTAACAGTAGTGTCAGCAGCCATTAAACTAAGCCGGAGAGTCGCCCCTCCGACTCGTCTTCAGAACCGTGCATGAAAGTTTCCTCTCACACGGCTCCTCGCGCAGTAGTCCCTTGTCAGTGGGTACTTCTCAGAACGGGTTTGAATCTAAATCGTCTGAATTAGAAGGTTTAGATTTTTGTCCATGTTTTTGGTCATGGCAGTGTAGATGTAACAACTCCAGATTTTTTATGAGGTTGCTTCCACCGTGTGCGCGTGGTATTATATGGTGCGTTTCCAGTTGGTCGCCATCTCGGAATTTTAGATTGCAGAATGTACATCTTCCTTCTTGTCTTTTGAAGAGTTTCCCCTTGTTTGTGGACAATTCTGGGTGTTTTTGCATTCTGTTTCCCCAGTAGGATAGGTCACCATCGAAAGGGCTTCGTGTTTCCTTGACTTTTACATGTCGAACGATTTCTGTTCTGGCATGTTTTGGAAGGTAGTTATCTTCCTCTGTCATGAATACCCAATTATCAATCTTTGGTTCTTTCCAGGTTTCTTTTGGTGTATATACCTTAGTTCCCCAGTACTTATCCTTAACCCAGGATTTTGACTTATTTGGATGTCTCCTTAATCCCCATCTTCTGAGTTTTTGATATAGACAGTTGTCTACCTTTGAGTAGGTTTTCTTGCTGACTACAGGTTTGTAATAGTTTGCCCATCCCTTTATTATGGGTTTGAGTTTCTCTATCACTGAGACTTGCTTAGCGGTTTTCATTTGGCTTATTTCTTTTGAAAGCCGCTTTACGTGTTCCTTAACTTTACTCTTGGATGGTTTAATGAGGGTTTTGAAACCGCGCTTTGAGTGGTGTTTTCCGACTTTGTATTGTCGGACGTTGAACCCGAGAAAGTCGAAACCTTCTAGTGTGTGGGTTATTTTTGTTTTACTTGGTTTCAGCTCCAGGCCAATGCCTTTCAACCATTCACTGATAATTGCTTGACTTTCTTCAACCACGGTTTTGGATGGGTGCATAATGACAAAGTCATCTGCATATCTGACCAGTGTAAGAGCTTGTCTGTTTGCTTTTTTACTCCCTTTTAACGTTTCGGCGTAGCTCTTTATGTGTTCTTCCATTCCGTGAAGGGCTATATTTGCCAGGAGTGGTGATATAATCCCACCCTGGGGGGTTCCCTCTTTTGTTTCGGAAAATCGTCCTTTATCTATTACTCCAGCTTTTAACCAATATTTGATTAATCGCTTCATAGATGGATAGGTATTAAGTTTTTCTAGCAGTTTTTGATGGTTGATTTTGTCGAAACATTTGGATATGTCAGCATCTAGTACCCATTTTTGGGCTTTATTGATACTGATGAATATTGCTCCAATTGCATCGTGGCATGACCTTCCTGGTCGGAATCCATAGGAGTTGGGTTCAAAGCGTGCTTCCCATTCTGGCTCTAAAGCCTGTTTGGTGAGTGCCTGGAGTGCTCGGTCGTAGATGGTAGGTATCCCTAGGGGGCGTTTCTCCGAACGACCTGGTTTATCAATCCAAACTCTGCGAGTTGGTTGAGGTTTCTTGTAGATGGTAAGGGAGGCTACTAAGGCGAGACGCTGCTTATTGGTTAAAGCTTTCTGTCCGTCTATTCCGGCAGTCTTTTTTCCCTTATTCTCTTGGGTTACCTTCCTAACCGCTAGCATTTTTGCTGACCAGGACTTCATCAAAGTCTTTTGTAGTTTTCTAACCACTCGCACGTCACCACGCTGAGAAGCTCTGTAGATTCGTTTTTGCAACTTAAAGATAGTGATTTCTAGCTTTCGCCAATTCACTTTCTTCCATTCCGACTGTGGGGTAAACCCCCGAGTTTTAGACTTTTTCATTGCTACTTGCAACTCCACATTCTACTAATCCGCGTGAGTCCGTGGGCATATCCAGTACATTACATACCGGCGTTAGCTTTCTGACTCAGTCTTTCCAACACAGACCATGCGGCTAACTACCTACTCAAGAATCGACCTTCTTGAGAGCATCTGTGTGGTTACTTCGTTCCTGATAACCATTCTTTGAACTTTTAGGATGATACTGTCCACCGGGAGATGAGGGAAATTCTAGTAAGGTGGCTAAACCTTCTAGCCTCTTTTGCTCCGTTAACTGTTTGTTTGTAGCGTGTCAGCCCGTTTCGCTACGTGGACATTGCGATGGTTCGGATGTATCTTTACTTTCGTTATCCATGAGTTCTTTTACCTGTTGGCGAAACCGCTTTGGGTTAGCAGTATTCCAACGTTCGACCCCGCTTTACCCTAAGGTTTGTTATTTCCTATTGAGTAGGGGTAGGGTTGTCACTCCAATTTCGAGAGGGCAGAATTTACATCTGCATGGTTATCAAGTTGTCAAGGTTCTTTTAGTCCCTTGCGGCTAATCCCCCTGAAACCCTTTCAGGTTAAGGTTTATAGCCAACGAATCGCACTAGCCATCCGTCCATTTCGATCACTAAAAGGGTGGATGCACAGAAAATCCAAGACGTAGGTGGGGATGAGCAATAAAGGTTCGAATTCCTCAGACTGCCAGAGGCGATTGAACTGTTCGTGCAAGCGTTCCATCGCGGATGGTGTAGCATAAGCCGCAAGTGGTTGAAACCTCACAACCTTTGTACCATCTGGGTAAGTTTGGCTGATTTCATTATCTACCGACTTCCAGCGCCCACCCTCACCAACAGAAAACTGGTAAAGGTCACGATGCAGCTGTAACACCACCCCTGGAGTGAAAGGGATGTTAGCATAGCTGCTGTGGATCGTACTAAGTACATCTCGATAGCCAGCAATTTCTTGTTCGGAGCGATCGCGGGGCGTAGTTTTTTCAGCTACCAGTTCCTTGATGCGTTCGAGGGGCACTGTAATGCCTTCTATGCGGTTGGAGGACTCAGTACTCTGAATAATCGCCGCCTGACGTAGTGTTTGCAAAACTTGGGGTGACTGTTCTTTGAACAGTTCTTGCTTGCCTTTGTATTCACCAATCAGCCGGATAGTACGCAGTAGATTTTGAGTAATCAGCTGGTGCTCAATAAAACCTGGTTCAAACGACTGCATGGGTAATTCCTATCAACCCAACCTCAGTATACTAGACTTGGCGGCAGTTGTAGGGAACAGAGAACTTCGGAGCAGCGGATCATCGGAACAAGAATTGAGACAAACACTATCAGAACAATACTTTTGTAAGAGGTCTACTATAATTGTTGCGTTAGTGGAAAACTATCTGTAATATCAAGTTCGATTAATCTCTTCCCAAGTAGTCCCTGGATTTTTGGTAATAGGTAATTGCTAATGGGTAATGTTGGTAAGATTACTGATTCCCGATTCCCGATTCCCGATTCCCGATTCCCGATTCCCGATTCCCGATTCCCGATTCCCCGAAAATCCTAGGTTACATCCCTGTTATGAACAGGATATCAGTATTTATGTAATTTTCCGGTTAAACTCTCCAGGCGATAAGCACTATACTTGCCTTTAAGTGAAGGTTCCTAAAAAGAGAAACGAAGGAAAAGGTGAGACTGGTAATGGGGAGATGGGGAGTTTTCCTACTCTCCCCTTATTTTATTCACGACTTACGCATTTGCCCCCTAAATCCCCCAATTATGGGGTACTTTGACATCATTACCCCCCATAATTGGGGGGCTAGGGGGGCGAAAGACACTTAACCGCGTAAGTCCTGTTATTTTCCTTGTCCCAAAACACGTATCAGGCTAACACTATGCTGGCTAGGGTTTGGAGTGGTTCAATTATCGGCATTGATGCTGTAAAAGTAGGGGTTGAAGTAGATGTGTCCGGTGGCTTACCGGGAATTGTAGTCGTTGGTTTACCGGATACCGCTGTCCAAGAGTCCCGAGAACGGGTGAAAGCAGCACTGAAAAATGCTGGTTTTGCCTTTCCGATACGCAAAATTGTGATTAACCTGGCTCCGGCTGACTTACGGAAAGAAGGTCCTAGTTTTGATTTACCGATCAGTGTTGGTATTTTAGCGGCATCGGAACAGTTAAATCCTCAGTTATTGGGAGACCACCTATTTCTCGGAGAAGTGTCCCTTGATGGCAGTTTGCGACCTGTGGCTGGTGTACTTCCAATTGCTGCGGCAGCAAAGCAAATGGGAATTACTGGGTTAGTGGTTCCTGCTGACAATGCTACAGAAGCTGCAGTGGTGAATGGCATCACTGTGTATGGATTTGAGCACCTATCAGATGTTGCTGATTTCCTTGACCAGCCAAAGCGCTATTCACCGGTAGAGATTGATAGCGTGGGGGAGTTGCAAGTTTATCAGTCTACTGCACCGGATTTAACGGATGTTAAAGGTCAGGCTCATGGGCGTCGAGCTTTAGAAATTGCAGCGGCTGGGGGCCATAATTTAATCTTTGTCGGTCCTCCTGGCAGTGGTAAAACCATGTTGGCGCGACGATTACCGGGAATTTTGCCACCGTTGAGTTTTGCTGAAGCTTTGGAAGTCACTCAAATTTATTCTGTTGCTGGCTTATTGAAAAATCGCGGCAAACTGATCTGCGATCGCCCTTTTCGCAGTCCCCATCATTCCGCCTCTGGTCCATCTCTTGTCGGTGGTGGTAGTTTTCCGAAACCGGGAGAAATTTCCTTAGCCCACCGGGGAGTTTTATTTTTAGACGAGTTGACAGAATTCAAGCGCAATGTCTTAGAGTTCCTACGCCAACCTTTGGAAGACGGACAAGTCACTATTTCCCGCACCCGCCAATCGGTACAGTTTCCTGCTCAGTTTACCTTAGTGGCTAGTACCAATCCCTGTCCCTGTGGATACTTTGGTGACCCGATCCAACCTTGCACCTGTTCCCCTCGCCAACGGGAACAATATTGGTCGAAGCTATCAGGACCATTAATGGATCGCATTGATTTACAAGTAGCTGTGAATCGGCTTAAACCTGAAGAAATCACTAGACAGTCTACAGGAGAAGAATCAGCACCGGTGCGAGAACGAGTCCAAGTCGCACGCGATCGCACTCATCACCGCTTCCACACTGAACCCACTCTTCATTGCAATGCTCAGATGCAAAGCCATCATCTACGTCGATTCTGTAAATTAGATGATACTTCCCGTAATGTATTAGAAGGGGCTATTCGCAAACTTGGTCTTTCTGCTAGAGGCACCGACCGTATTCTCAAAGTTGCCCGTACCATTGCCGACCTGAGTGGTGATGATGACCTTAAAACCCAACATGTTGCTGAAGCCATTCAATATCGTACTATTGATCGGATGCAATAAGCTCCAATCAGGGGCAATTGATGGGTTAAGGGATCTAACGGATGGGAATATAGGGAGTAGTAGGCAAGACGAGTTGAAGGCATGAAGCAAGTCAAAGCAGTTTTATGTGGATATTACGGCAAGGGCAACGGTGGCGATGAAGCCTTGTTAGCGTCACTGCTGCAAATGCTCCCAAAGTCAGTGAAGCCGATAGTCCTTTCCGGTAACCCTAGTCAAACTCGTCAGCGCTATGGAGTAGAAAGTTGCGATCGCATGTCTACCCTACCAGTGCTCAAGGCTATGGGCCTTTCGGAACTATTCATCTGGGGGGGTGGTAGTTTAATCCAAGATGTGACTAGTGCCGCTAGCCCTCTCTACTACTGTGGTTTAATGGGATTAGCCCAAAGGATGGGTCTGAAAACCATTGCTTGGGCCCAGGGGGTTGGTCCAATTAAGCGTCGGCTGATTGGTTCCCTAGCCCAGCGGTCCTTCACCGGATGTACAGCAGTCAGTGTCAGGGATTATGGCTCAGCGACACTCCTAGCGGATTGGGAAATTCCGTTTATTATGGCTCCCGATCCAGTTTGGGCATTAGACTCCAAACCTGTACCAGGATTGTGGGATTTACCAGCACCAAGAGTAGCAGTTACTTTGCGATCGCATTCTAGCCTAACTCCCAAACGCCTGAATAATCTGACCCATGCCTTAGTGGATTTTCAGAAAGCGACACAAACCTGTATTTTATTAGTCCCTTTCCAAGCTTCCCGAGATTTGACCATTGCTCAATCTATTGCGTCTCAGTTAACCGGTCCCCATCAGATCTTTTCTATAGAAGACCCTAGAGAATTAAAAGGATTATTTCGCGGGGTGGAAATGGCGATTGGGATGCGCTACCACAGTTTGATTATGGCAGCAGCGGAAGAATGTCGATGTTTTGCCCTCAGTTATGACCCCAAAGTTAACTATCTGATGGAGCAACTGGATTTACCTGGATGGGATGTTGCTAGTTTACCAGATGACCCAAATGTGATTAGTAAAACCTGGCTAGAACACTATGCTAATGGTGAACCATTGACTAAAGACCAAATTCAGTCATTGGTAGACCGGGCAAGGATGCATCAGGATGTGCTGATGACAGTTTGTTAATTGTTAATTTTTACTTTACCAAAGGGAGTAGGGGTAGGTTTTTTACATTTAGGGTTAAACAGGGAGTGTGGGGCGGGGGCGCGGGGGGAAAATATCAAGAGGAGATAAGAGGAGATATAGCACTACCCATTAAGATTAGGAGGAAGTGAAAATAACCTATAGTGTGAGGATAAAATACTAATGCCGCGATCGCATTCTCAAAGGTTGGTGGGCATTGCTTTGGTGAATTCGGGCAGGTAGGGGAGTGGGAAACAGGCAATGCCCACCCTACTAAATGCGTAAGCACTTGTCACGCCCTCAGCTCATCTACTTCTCCTGCGTCTGGGAATTGGGGCTGGTGTAGTGGGTTGGTATGCCTTAAGTCCATGATCACCAGTAAGAATCTCCACCTGGCAACCAGTTTTTGCGTAGAATTCTGCTACAGTTTTGATGGTAGCATCACCTATTGAAACTTTTTGTGCTGCGAGTTGAGACCATTCGACTGCTAACTTTTTCAGTCCTTGAGCGTCCCAAAGCACTGACTGATCAGTGAAAGCTGCCCAAGGTGTTTTTTCATCTGCTGCTTTCTCCATAATCTCAGCTAAAGCTTGGGCAGTTTCATACCTTTTTATTCTAGCTTGAGCAATATGATTACCAGTTTCAATAATAGCAGCCAAGGGTAGTACAAACGTTGTCGATGCTTTTTCTTCTTTTTCCAAAAGCTCAACAACTCGCTGCTTATTCCATCTATTATTACCAGATCCACAAGTCTCTTTTCCAGGAACTTCTAGGTAAACGCAGAGAATCGATGTATCGATAATCAAAACCTTCCTCATGTCTATAGTGACTTAGGATCAGAAATATTCCTTTCAATAGCTCCTTTAGTCACTAGGTTACCCAAGGAACCAGATGCCATCAATTTAGGTAAATTATCAATAGTTTCTAGAAGGGTGAGTGTGCTTTCTCCAGTTTCTGAATCCCGGTGTGCTACAACTACGAAGGGAATCATTTCTGGTCCTAAAGCATCTAGCAAAGCCGGATTGTGAGTAGTGACTAATATGTCAATTTTTCTCTTTTCTCCAATTTCTTTCAGCATGTTTATCAGCAGATGTAACCGAGATGGGTGCAATCCATTGTCTACATCTTCAATTACTAATTGACTCCCTTCTGGTCGTGTGATCAGTGCGGTAATAATTGCTAAGAAATGCAGGGTTCCATCTGACATTCCTCGGGCATCAATTTCTGTAGTTTGACCAGGTTTCCATTGTTCCTTACAGTAGAGCATAGCATCTGTACCAAACTTTCCTACTGGTTCCGCCCAAACTTCCTGTATATCTCGTTCTGGCAGATATTTCAAGTAAGCAGACACCGTTGAGTCAAACTCCTCTTTTTGCTCTTTAGGTAATGCGGCTAGCACACCAGCAATATTCGAGCCATCACTCTCAATGCGATCAGAAAGGGGTGAATAGTTCCGCATTCTGCCAGGAATAGGATTAAAAATAAAAATATTTTCTATAATTGTACAAACCTTTCCAATTATATTTTTAATATCGGCATTATAGTTTATTACCCTAAGTATACTCAAAATAGAATTAGAACCTTTCCAGAAATTTATCAACAAAATTTGTTCTTGATCTAGCAATTTAATCTGAATACCTTTATCTTGAGTTCTAGGATCAGATATTTGGAACAAACTAGTTTGAGTAAGGATTTGATTACTATCTGGTGAATAGACCTGGCGAATTAGAGATTCATCAGATAACTGAACACTTGGTTTGGTTTCTACTGTAATACTATAAAGGTAATCGGTTTCATCATCCTCTCCCTCAACCACAACTTTCAAGGTAAAGTGAGATTCTGGCTTGAGTGACGCCCACTCTACTCCACCTCGAATCCCAGGAAAAGCAGGATCCCCTGCCAAAGCGGATCGAATCTCCTTTCCAAACACTATTCGTTTTAAAAGTTCCAAAGCATCAATTAGATTAGATTTTCCACTAGCATTCGTTCCGATTAACACAGTCAGGGGATCAATCGGGAATTCTGCATAACGGAAGCTTTTCCAATTTTTCAAAATAAGTTTCTTAAGCATTTCCTACCTCAAACCTTTCCCAAGCAGTGCCTTGATAACCAAAAGTGAACAGGTCTGGATGCAAAATTTCTGCTATCATTTCTACTGAATCGACTAGTCTTGGTCCTGGACGATTGAAATACCCATTACCATCAGTAACAAAAACCTTCCCCTGGCGTACCGCTTGCAAAGTTGACCACTGCGAATGGTGAGCCATCTGTTGGGTTTCTTGTTTTGTGCGTTCCAAATCAAAGCCGCAAGGCATTACAATAATTACATCTGGATCAGCTTTGACTAAAGCATCCCATTCCAGATAAGGGGAATGTTTACCTAAAGCCCCAAACAGAGGATTACCACCTGCAATGGTCACTAATTCAGGAATCCAGTTACCAGCAGCCATGAGCGGATCAGTCCACTCGATGCAAGCAACAGTAGGGCGCTCATTTTCCGAGATTTCCTGTGTCTTTTGCTTACAGGTTTCGACACGAGACTGTAATTGGTTCAGTAGAGATTGTGACTCTACTCCCAGGATGACAGCAACTCGCTCAATATCTGCCCACACCTCAGTTAGCAAGTTTGGCTGCAAGGAAATTATCTGAGGCTGGCTATTAGTAAGGTTCGCAACTGCTTTCTCCACCACATCGAAGTTGACAGCACAGACATCACATTGATCTTGAGTAACAATGTGGGTTGGTTGCAGTTGTTCTAAAACATCAGTTTTTACTTGGTAAATACTCAAGGCACGTTTTACCAAATTGTTTATATCATCATCAATCTGGGCACTGGGTTTGTCGCTGTTGATTTGAGCCTCGGTGCAGACAGGTCGATTTTTGATGGTTGCGGGATAGTCGCATTCGTGGGATCGCCCTACAATGGCATCAGCTAATCCTAAAGCTGCCACAATTTCCGTGGCACTGGGGAGCAGAGTAACAATTCTCAGGTTTTGTGAAAGCATAGTTTAGACGTTGATAAGTTCAGGATATAAATAGTCAATAATAGGGAACAGGGAACAGGGAACAGGGAGTAGGGAACAGGGAACAGGGAGTAGGGAACAGGGAACAGGGATTAGGGAACAGGGAACAATATTATCACAATTCATTTAGCTTTTGTAGGGTGGGCAAAGGTCGATGATTCCTAATATAATTGCCAAATTTTCAATATTTGCCCACCCTACCCCACTGATAGCTGTTCGCGTAGCGTGCGCGTATCGCATTGGCTCTTGTCAGGTGGGCAAAGGTCGATGATTCCTCATTAAATTGCCAAACTTTCAATATTTGCCCACCCTACCATGCTGACCGCTGACTGCTGACCGCTGACTGCTTATAAATTAACCAACTCCATAGTCCGTATATTGCCGAAATTCTGGTGCTTGAAACCCCAGCACAATATCGTCCTTCGCCACCCCTCTCTCCACAAGTTTTTGGGCTATTCTCATTTCGGTCATATTTTGTTCAATCCAAATCTTTCCCTTTTTAATATCCATATGTAAAACACAACCATAGACCCGTCGATAGCCATCCCATCCGACAGTCATTACCATGTAGTGGTCTTGTTTGGTATCAAAAACCGTGTAGCAATCAATCACGCCATTAGCGATGGGAATGGCAGCATAATCCGTCAACAACGACTGGATGCTCTGGCGATAAGACTCTAGGTTATCCATTTTACAATTACCTCTTGACTCGGGTCATAAATGATTTGTTTAATCTGATATCTCTCTACTGAAATTTGTGCAAATTCTCGCTTAAAAAAAGCTTGATAAGCAATCACAGGCACTGCCAAATATAGAATCCGAGTTGGATCATTGATTTCTAAGGCAAGCCGATAATTCAAAAACTGTCCTAAGGCAGCATGGTAAGCTGTCAGTTGCGACTCACTCAAAAAGGTTTTAATCTCTACTGCAATTTTTTCTTGGCCTCGCTCTGCTGCTAACAGTTGCTCCGCACCTAAATCAATTTCAAACTTGGTTCCGCCTACTTCCAGTCGCAACGGATCATCAGTAATCTTCCACTGCTCCTTTTCTAGGGCGATTCTAACCGCAGCATGAAATTTATCTTTGGCTGCCATTGTTATCTTTTTATAGTTTACTTTCAATCATAGAACAATTTACATTCCAGGGCGATCGCTAATAGTAGAGCCCTTGCCAAAGTAGTATTATGATACTGTTCTTGATGCAGTCACTGTTCGGCTATATGATGATTAGGTGACGTTTGCCGACTATTTAAGATTTAGTCAAGCTCATGGGTAATCTACGACAAAGCCAAACCAGACAGACACTAGCTCAAGATCAGTCTCTTGTATCAGGAAGTAGGAAGCCAACATACCACCCCATCGAGGAACTGCAAGGGATAATCGGCAACCAGGCACTGGGTAATCTAATTAAATCCCAGCCAGACTTATCTCGACAAGTTCATCGTTCCCAAGATCCTCTGCTGACTAGTCTTTCCCCTGTTAGTGGGCAGTCAATTCAGCGAATGCCAAGGTTTCGGGGACTTTCCCATGAGTTAAGGGGCAATTGGCAGCAGGGCAATCCAGTACAGGCGAAGCTTACCATTGGTGAAGCTGGGGATAAATATGAACAAGAAGCTGACCGAGTAGCATCGGAAGTAGTGGAGCGGATTAACGCACCAGTTTCTAGTCAGACCACTCAACCAGACTCGATTCAAGCTAAAGGTCAGCAAGATGAACTGATGAGGAAGCCAATGGTGCAGCTTCAATCCATCGAAGGTGGCATGGCGGCTACCCCAGAGTTGGAAAGCTCAATCCAACAGGCAAAGGGGTCGGGGATGCCGATCGCACAGAGTATCCGGAAACCAATGGAACAGTCGTTTGGGGCAGATTTTAGTGGGGTGAGGGTTCACAATGATACTCAATCTGACCAGTTGAATCAATCAATTCAAGCTCGTGCTTTTACTACAGGTAAAGATATCTTCTTTCGGCAGGGGGAATATAATCCTAGGAGTCAGGAGGGGAAAAAGTTAATTGCTCATGAGTTGACTCATGTGGTGCAGCAAGCAGGTGGCAAAGTTGTGACTAATCAATCTGTTAGGGTCAGCGCAGCTCCTGTAGCTAGGATCCAGTGTATGTCTTTGATGCAGTTCCAAGACAAGTACGAACTAAAAACTGTTCAACAGCAGGGACAAAATCGTCCTCAGACTTCAGATGTACATAACAAGTTAGTTGGTCATCTACCCAATCAACCATATCCCCAGTTTAATTACGGCTATGTGGCAAATGTTCCTACCTATCCGGGAGGTACAACTCCAAACGCAATCGCTAATAAGTATGAGGAGGGGTTTGAAGATAAAACACAGATGCCTTATCGATTTAGGCTAGTAGTTGGGGTGAATAAATACAAAAGCTTAATTAGGGGTAGAAGTGAGAATGAAATCAGAGATGTGATCAATAATACAGGCAATTTTAACTATCCAGGGATTGTTTTTGGATTTACATGGGAACCCTTTTGGTTTGATAAATTGAGAAAGACAAAGGCTAATTCACATCAGATAGAAACAGACTTCGGCACACTTGCTGCTGCCGATCAGGAACAAGCAGAACGCCCATTAACACAAGCCAACTATCTCCCTTATGGGGTATTTAGGGATCAAATAACAAAAAGCCCATACACTCAACAATGTGTCAATGACCTAAAAAATCGATTTAAAATACCAAACATTTATATTCATATTGGGGATGCCGACGCGCTTAGTCTCATAGTTCCAGAGGAGCGATCTCGACACGGTCATTATCAACCCATGGGTTTATTTTCCAAGTACGACCAACTCCTTACACGTCATCAGACTAAAGGAAGACAACTCCCCTATCTAGCCAGCGGTGGGTACGAGCTGCGTCAGGGGGCTCAGGGTGGAGATTTGCCTGCTGATGACGATTTGAGTGTACTGGCTAATAAAATTGATATGAAGGTTCGTCGGATTATTTCAAAAGTAGATCCTAGGGCACCATATTTTCCTGAACCTAATACACTTATAAAGTATGAAGCACTTTTAGATAATCCAAATGTGCCGAACAGCCCACTCAAAAATCGATTGTTCGGTATCAAAGGTGGCGAAGGAAGGGAGCTTATGAAAAATGTACTCCGTGGCATCAATCAACAACCAGCTCTCAAGGAATATGCCTTCTTCAAGCCCAAGGCGGCAATAGCTACATCAACAGCAGGTGGAGGCGCTCGCCTCAAAGCAAGACCCCTACCAAACTACAACCATCGCACTAGGCAGTCGATCTTAGCAAGGAATATTCCTCAAGCTATACTCCAAAAGGCTTTGACAAATGTTTTGAAATCGGGACAGTCTCATGCCAACCCACAAGGCTGGATAATTCAAGTCGGAACAGGTCTAGGTTTAGATTGGTATGAAGTTCAACAAATTTATCAACAACAGGTTAATAACTCTGGAAATGCTGAGATTAGAAAAGTTTTAAATGACTTACTCCCAAATTTTAATCAAGGAAGACAAGGAAGGATAACCAATGCTCAGATAGATCTGGTTAGAAGGATGGCACAATCAACAATTACTGCCATCGACAGTTTATTACCAGAATTGGAACAGATCATCATAAGCAAAGCCTGATAGTTGAACTGGATGGGGATATTCCAAATCCAGACTCAAAGTTTCACTCCCCTACACCGATAACATACTCGGTAAGATCATTGGTTGTTAATTTTGTAAACTATTAACGATTTAAATTAGCTCATGGGTAATCTACGACAAAGCCAAACCAGAAAGACACTAACTCGAGATCAGTCTCTTGTATTAGGAAGTAGGAAGCCAACATACCACCCCATCGAGGAACTGCAAGGGATAATCGGCAACCAGGCACTGGGTAATCTAATTAAATCCCAGCCAGACTTATCTCGACAAGTTCATCGTTCCCAAGATCCTCTGCTGAGTAGTCTTTCCCCTGTTACTGGGCAGTCAATTCAGCGTATGCCAATGTTTAGGGGACTTTCCCATGAGTTAAGGGGCAATTGGTCTGATGGGAATTTAGTGCAGGCGAAGCTCACTATTGGTGAAGCTGGGGATAAGTATGAGCAAGAAGCGGACCGAGTAGCATCGGAAGATGTAGACCGCATTAACGCACCTACCCCGAATAAAACCGGATTACCAGATAAGCTCAAAGCAGGAGTGGAAAACCTGTCAGGATATTCACTCGATGATGTCAGAGTTAATTATAATTCGCCCAAACCTGCCCAGATCCAGGCCCTAGCCTATACCCAGGGTAAAACGATCGAGGTGGGTCCGGGGCAGGAGCGACATCTGCCCCACGAAGCGTGGCATGTGGTGCAGCAAATGCAGGGACGGGTCCAAGGTACCACCCAAACGAAGGGTATCATGGTCAACGATGAGAAAAGCCTAGAACAAGAAGCTGACCTGATGGGACGACGAGCAGTCACACAAGCAGAAGTTCCCAAACCGGCATTGAAAAAGACTAATCCCCAGCACAGGTTGTCGACTTCGGCTCATCAAACTTCATCGATTCAGTGCATGAAAGCAACGGATCCAATAAGAAAGGATGTTGGGATTGTAACCTTCGATCAGTACTTGGATAACTTAGTTTATGTTCTGAATGAAGTGTTTGATTCTCTAAGAGAAATTGATGAAACGCAACGGATAAAAAAGATAATCAACGAACTTGGTATTCTTCCAATGATGCTAATTCCACGGGTCAGGTCTATGAAATCGTGGAAAGAGTTCGCGAGGAAACAGTTACCCGATGTCGAGAAGGTATTCGAAAAGGGATTGAATTTAGTTTCATTACAAGCCGAGGAGGAGAACTATAGTTTGCACAAGAGTGGTCAATTAGCCAAAGCTTTAGAGAAGCTATATCGTTTCCATATTTATATGGAGGGAATAGTTACCTTACCTGAGAGACAGAAACAAAGTGATCTAGAGCTACCTGAAACCGGAAAAAGTACGAAGTTAAAAGAAGGAGTTGCTAAGATAGCGGGATCAAATGTTGTTGCTGCTGCTGATACTGCCCAGACAGGTACTGGTGTAGCTTCAGGTGGTATAGGTCTGCTAGAAGCAGCTTCAGAAGGTATAACAGGACCGGCAGCAGCATTAGCCAGTTCCACACCAAGTTTCACATTAGGTGGAATTGGTCTTAGTTTTGGTATGCTCGGTACCGCAGTTGCATACAAAAATCGTAAAGATGCGCGTAAAAGCAAAGCTCAAATCAAATCTCTTGAAGATAGATATACAGAACTCAAAGGATCAACTTTTACAACTGCAGCTTACACAAATAAAAAAGCAGGCAGTAAAGTGGCTCGATCGAGTAACGATATGATATCAGGCTCATCTGCAACGGGAGCAGGAGCAGCAGGACTAACAGCTGCCGGTTTCACAGTTGCAGGACTAGGAGCTGCTACAGCTACTGGCATAGGGGCAAGTGTAGTTGGTGTGATTGTTGGATTAGGCGCTTTGGGGCTTCTCGGGTACAGAATATTTAAGAGGATACGTCATAAGCAACCTAGTTATATTGCAAAAGAGCTAATAGCAATGTGGAATGATTCAAGTCAACGGCAGTTCGCTGAATACATAATAAAGGAGCATTTAGACATGTCGATTACTCAGCCTCCTGATGAAAAAGAACTAAAGAAGGCAATAGAGCAGAAGAAAGAGAATATACGTTTATGGGCTGCTACAAAAATTGTAGAAGAGTCTATATATGGTAGCCCATTGGACCGGGCCTACGCAGAGGCACTTATAGGTTCCTTAGGAGTTGATCCAAATACACCGGACACCGATCAACTTATTAAAGAAGTAAAACATAATTTGAAATAAGCCTTTTCACCCAAGCCTTAGTACTGATTTGCTAAGCAATTGGATGTTACCGATCTAACTCAGCCCAGGTTGAGCAGTGCGATCGCGGATCTTGTAGCTCTTGTAGGGTGGGCAAATGGACATGATTCCTGATGAAATTGCCAAACTATCATTATTTGCCCACCCTAGCCTACTCAATGGGATCTGCTCTGTTGTTGCTGGGGTTAACAAAGGAAGCTATGCCACATTGGTAGGGATGTAGCGCGGTCTTGGGGTGAACACCCCCAGTGCCATTCGGCTATATCATGATGATGTGACTGTTAAAGATTTAACCAAGCTCATGGGTAATCTACGACAAAGCCAAACCAGAAAGACACTAACTCGAGATCAGTCAATAGTATCGGGAAGTAGGAAGCCAACATACCACCCAATCGAGGAACTGCAAGGGATAATCGGCAACCGAGCACTGGGTAATCTAATTAAATCCCAGCAAGACTTATCTCGACAAGTTCATCGAACCCAAGATCCTCTACTGAGTACTGTCTCCCCTGTTAGTGGGCAGTCAATCCAGCGAATGCCAAGGTTTCGGGGACTTTCCCATGAGTTAATGGGCCATTGGCAGCAGGGGAATCCAGTACAGGCGAAGCTGACTATTGGTGAAGCTGGGGACAAGTATGAGCTTGAAGCTGACCGAGTAGCATCGGAAGTAGTGGATCGGATCAACACACCAGTGACTAGTCACAGCACTCAACCAGAGTCGATTCAAGCTCAAGGTCAGCAAGATGAACTGATGAGGAAGCCAATGGTGCAGCTTCAATCTGTAGAAGGTGGGATGGCAGCTACCCCAGAGTTGGAAAGCTCAATCCAACAGGCAAAGGGGTCGGGGATGCCCATCGCCGAAAGTATCCGGAAACCAATGGAACAGTCGTTTGGAGCAGATTTTAGTGGAGTCAGGGTTCACGCTGATGCCCAATCTAACCAGTTGAATCAATCTATTCAGGCTCGTGCTTTTACTACAGGTAAAGATATTTTCTTTCGGCAGGGGGAATATAATCCTGGGAGTCGAGGAGGGCAAGAATTGATTGCCCATGAGTTAACCCATGTGGTACAGCAAATTGGTAGTACAGTACAGCGACAAACAGAAAGCCAAGACTTTAATCAGGGTGTAATACAACGAAAAATTATTACTTTTAAGCCTCAACATCCTAAAGCAGAATCAGCTTACACTCCTGAAGAAAAGGAAGGAAAAGAAAAAGCTGAGAAAGTAGATAATGAAGTAGAAAAAGCGTTTGATGAATTTATAAAAGGTAATTATGATGGTGCATCAGAAGCCCAGAAACTAATTTATTTTAGGCGCAAGCAAGAATATGAGGACGGAAAGAAAGTTATTCATCCCTCGACGGCAGCCGGTTACGTGATTGAAGGAAAAGCAAATGTAGGAATAAAAGCCTTGGGTTCTGAATTTGAAACTCAAAATACTACTCTTCTCAAAGGAACTAGACCTGACGTTGCCATAAAACTCAGTACAGGAAATTATGCATTGGTAGATATTACAGCACAGAAGAGTGCCGGGCACATCCTTGATAAGAAAGGAAATTGGACTGGACATGCCAACATCCCCTATGTCGCTGAATCTATTTATCCTAGTATAAATTTTGACGATCCCAGCAGTACCAAATCCTTGAGTGATGATGAAGTAGAAGCTGCAATTAAAGCAGCAAAAGAGAGTGAAGACTTTAAGAAATTAGCAGAACAGGAGTGGCTAGAACAACAAGAAAATATCTTTAAAAAATATCAAGAAAAGGTAGAAGACATCATAGATAATTTTAATAGAGACATCAAAGAAGGTGGAAAGCCTAATAAGGCTATTTTTAGATTAAACCAGCGTACTCGGCAATCATGGCTAGAATAAACTGGATTAATGATACGCTTAAATACTGATATTAATAAGGATGATTATACCCTTATAATTGACAAATACAACAGTCGCAATTACAAAGAACAGGTTGAATTTTATAAGAACAATTTAAATAAAGAATACAGAGTTAAACAGAATAATTATAAAGCTATAGAGCAATGGCTTGATGATAAAATACTTAACTAAATCTTCTAACAGGGGGACAACGAGGCATGAAAGTCTTATGTAGTGAGCGATACAGCAGAAAGAGATAAAAAAAGATAGGTCAAAAGTAATAGCCCTGACCTATCTAAACAAAATGATAGCGTGCGCTATACCAAAAAATTATCCCAAATCAGCTGCATCACACAGCATATCTATTACTAGACTTGATGGTAATTAGTTTACAATTACTCAAAGAGGTTAAGTTAGAAGTCTTAGCCGAATCCCTGCCGTTACCTATTTTATTAGAGAGCCGTCGTCGGAAAGTCAGGCGATTTTTGAGACTTAAAAACTTTACTATTGAAACTATCTGGTTTCCCTGTGTTACCGCTCTTTTAGAGGAGATGTTTAATCCTAAGGATAGGATTTATCTGGTCATCGATAGAACGAGTTTGAAGTTACCGTAGAAGAGTGGAGCCTTATTACAAAAGATTTAAAATTTTTCTGCATAACCTGCCGACTAGAAAGGCTCCACTCTTCAAGGTTTCGTCTCTTGGAGTCTGATTAATATCTTGATGGTGAGTGTTGTCTATGATCATCGAGCCTGGCCAATTTACTGGACATTATTAGATAAAAAGCGATGCAGCGCGGTCTTGGGGGTTTCCCCCATGAGCGACTGCATCAAGACAAGGAAATAGTAATTTGTCCGAACAAAAAGCAGTATTGAGCAAAAGTATGGAGTTACTATCAGCCTATGATGTCGTGGTGCTGGGAGACCGAGAATTTTGCTCTACCAAACTAGGTCACTGGCTGGCTGAACGCAAGGTATACTTTTGTTTACGGCAAAAATGTGACACCAAAGTTTTGCCAGAAAATGAGGTTTATCAAGAGTTGCGGGACTATGGTTTAAAGCCGGGGATGAAATTGTTTCTCAATGACCTTCAGGTAACGAAAAACAACGGATTTGGAACGTTTAATGTAGCTTGTAAATGGAAACGAAATTACCGAGGAGTGAAGACAAAAGAACCGTGGTATATACTGACTAACTTTGAGGATTTAAATACCGCTATTGTGTCTTACAAAAAGCGATTTGCGATTGAATAAATGTTTCGATATTTTCAATCAGGTGGTTACAGTCTAGAAGGCTCCAAGCTGGGAGCATAATCTCTAAGCAAGTTAATTATTGTGATCGCAATTGCCTATACTAGTGCAATCCTTCAAGGACGAGAAATCAAGAAAATGGGAATACAGAAATATGTTGTACGACCAGAAACAAAATCGAAATATGGTCGCCGACATAGCGGTGCGACCCAAGGCCGGGTTCCCCGGCCATTGGAAAGCGCACCGTCTGCTTTTTATGTTGGTCAACATCAGTATCATTGGCTGTACTTAGGGCAAATACCCGAAAAAATTGTAGCGGTGCGACCCCGGTCGGGTTTCCCGACCTAGGGAATGCGCACTAAGAGAGAGGAATTTTTGCAAATTAACCGCCGTTGGGTCAAGCATTATAAAAAAGGTAAGCGGGCTAGGGAACAAGCCCTGTCTATGTTACAAGCTTCGTTGTCCCCCTGCTAGCTAAATCTTTATCTAATGCCTAACACTTTAAGATATCACTTATCAATGTTGTGACCTACAAGCTTCTTGTTTGAAGGGAGCAGGGAGTTCTTGTAAGGTGGGCAAATAGACATGATTCTTAATTAAATTACCAAACTATAATAATTTGCCCACCCTACCCCTGAGGTGAGCAAATCCACTACCGTCTACCCTGTTGTTAATTGATTTATCGGTTAAAATTGTAAAGCAAGTCAAAAAAATCTTAACCTGCTGAAGAGGTTACAAGCAAGACCGATCGCGTGATCTTGTAGGGTGGGCAAATTAGCATCAGAGCTGATGACATGATCAAATTCTCAAAATTTGCCCACCCTAACCCTACCTGACTATCCGGAAGGTTTGCGGTAGTCGCTCAAAGTGCGATCACCCTTTGGGAGAAAAGTTTTCGGTCTACTGAACGTAGTGTGATCACGATCTTGTCGTGGGTTGGCGGCAGCCACTCCCTGCGGGAGTATCGCCGGACTTGTAGAGTGCGAAAACGTCCGTGTAACGGACAACCGAACCCATTGGTAAAATGATCGTTAAGTTGATTAAATGCCAAAACAGTCGATTTATGCTTAAATGAATCCCAATAACCCTGATCAGCCCCATCAACTTGACAGAAGCGATCCCTATCAACAGATATTATTTGCAGGATACACCGAGCAGGAGATTGCAGAAATCGAAACTCTGATCCAAACCTGGGACAAAGCCACCTATCCAACCCTAGCCAATAGTATTGTAGATCATGCAGACAGACACGGTTTTAAAGGGAATTATTTAAAGTATCTCAAAAAAGCTGCTAATTTTAACAAAAAAGGGTCGCGAAAAACCCAATGACTGAATGGGGCATTGAGATGGAATAAAGGAACTGAATTTCTTATAGAAAGAGACAACAAAATTATTTCTTACGGCTAAACTTAAAAAAATCATGCCAAACTTAGATATTTCCAACAAAGCTGATAATACCATAACAGCCAAAGGATATATTGAGCAAATCTTAAATCAATTGCTCATTGACTATCAAGCTACTCAGGGATAAAGAGCAAAAATTTCATTTCCCGATGGGAAGAAAATCAAGACGTTAGTATATTAGGGATTATTGAAATATTAACCGATACTATTAGAGGATACGCCTTTCAATTTATTAATGATAATTCATTTGAAAATGCCCAAAAAATTAGTAATGAATTACAGAAAATAAAACTAGTAGAAATACCTCAATTTCCTGAATGGTATTTTTCACCAGACTTTGATTATCCGAAAATGAAACACTATGTCGAAACCCTGAACTATTTACGTTTATTAATAATCGAATATATCAGGGATATCAAAGCTCTTGTAGAGTGCGTTAATGAAGTGTAACGCACCTGACAGGGGGACATAAAGCTTATAACGTAGACAGTGCCAACTCTATAGCCCGCTCACCCTTCTTGTAATAGTTGAGCCAACGACGGTTAATTTGCATGCATTTCGTCCACTATTTTTTCGCACAATCCCCTTAAGCGAAGCCACGAATGCTGATGTTGGCCAACATAAAAAGCGGACGGTGCGCGCCTTAAGCGGGCGAGTAAATCGCCCTTGGGTCGCACCGCTATGTCGCCGTTGTCCACTTGATTGGGTTTCAGGTCTGACCACATATTTTTGAATTCCCATCTGCTTAATGTGTCGCCCTTGAAGCATGGCACTGGTATAAGCAATCGCCACAACAATCATCAATTTTGAAAGATACTCACCTGTTAGCTTAGAGCCTTCAATACTATAGCCTCCCGACTTAAAATCTCGCGCACATTGTCTTGATGCAAAGCGCGAGTGGGGGAAACCCCCAAGACCGCGCTGCATCGCTTCCTCAATTTAAAATCGTCTTTGGTAGGCCACAATAGCCGTATCGACATCATCAAAATTAGTCAAAATATACCAGGGTTCTTTCGTATTAAATCCCTGGTAATTTCTTTTCCATTTAGCGGCTATATTAAACGTCCCAAATCCTTTTTGTTTGGTAACTTGGCAGTCATTAATAAACAGCTTTACTCCTGGCTTAAGCCCATAGTCTTTTAACTCCCGTTCCACCTCAGTATCGTAACAAACAAGCGTGTTATATTTCTGTCTCAAACAAAAGTATGCACCCTGCTTTCCCCAGCCAGTTTCCCAGTTTGGGTGAACAAAATTCCCGGTCTCCTAACACCACCACCCTATAGTTGGAGAGTAACCCAATACTTTTACCCAAAACAGCTGTTTGCTCATCAAAATTACTGCTGCCTTTTTTATCCAAGAACTCCCAGTAAATCGGCCAGGCACGATGATCATAGATGACACTAACCATCAAGATATTAATCACCCCCCAGCTGGTACGATCTATCGCCAAATATATTCTATCGTTTGGTTTAAACATCCATTCAGCGCAGAGCACTTACACAGGGAAACCAGATTGAAACGATGTTGAACTGTTTGATCCGTAAAAACCGACGTAATTTCTGAAGGGCGACTCTCAAACAAAATAGGTAACGGCAGCGCTTGAGCTAACACTTCTAGTTTGACCTGTCTGAGTAGTTGTAGGCTGGCCACGACTAAGGTGATTAACAAATACCTACTGTGATGCAGCTGATTTTGTAGGATTTTCTGGTATGGCGCACGCTATCATTTTTTGTAGATGGGTCAGGGTTACTATATTTGACCGATCTTTTTTTTGATTTTTCTGCCGTATCCCTTGCTACACAAGGGCTATAACCGCTCTGTCCCCCCGTCAGGTAACGCACCGGTGAATGTCCGCGCTTAAGTGGGTACGCGAATAGTGTAGGTTGGGTTGAGACAACAAAACCCAACAAACCGATGATATGACACAATAAAGGTAGTGAAGTCGAGGACAACGCCGTTGAGTGCGATCGCCTGATTTTGTAGGGTGGGCAAATGGGCATCAGAGCTGATGAAATGATCAAATTCCCAAAATTAGCCCACCCTACCCCTACTGGCACAATTGGAGACAACCCTGAAATGGTACAAGCACAACCTAAAATACTGACATTGGAGGAGTTTCTGAAACTACCGGAAACAAAGCCTGCTAGTGAGTACCTTGATGGAAAAATTATTCAGAAGCCCATGCCTCAAGGAAAACATAGTCGTCTTCAAGGAGAACTAATACCCGCAATCAATAGTTTGGTAAAACCTAAAAAAATTGCTTGCGCTTTTCCTGAATTACGTTGTACCTTTGGGGGTCGCTCAATAATACCTGACATTTCAGTATTTCTTTGGAACCGAATTCCCTGTGATGATAATGGAGAAATTGCCAATGTATTTAACCTGACTCCAGATTGGACTATTGAAATCTTATCTCCAGACCAAAGTCACACAAAAGTAACCAAAAATATTCTTCATTGCCTCAAGCATGGAACCCAGATCGGTTGGTTGATTGACCCAGAGGAAAAAACTGTGTTTGTTTACCATTCTAAACAAGAAATTGAGGTATTCGATCAACCCGATATGTTACTTCCTGTACCATCTTTTGTGAGTGATCTAAATCTTACAGTTAAGGATTTATTTGCCTGGTTATTACTGTAACAGGACTTACGCACTTACGCTATATATAGCGTGTAAAGTCGAGGAAAAACAAAATTAATCCCTAAAGGGGAAAAACCGATAAAGTAAATGATAATATCAAGGGAGAAACCAACTAAAAAAATAATGGGAATAAAGATTGGACAAGCTAGATTACTGTCAATATTTGTTGAGTAGCCAAAACAATTACACCATAACTAATTTGGCAGAGAATCTACCAAAAATAAGTCATGATCAAATTAACCGATATTTAAAAAACGAAAAAATTACTCCTAAGACGTTGTGGTTAAATGTCTAGGTGCGCTTTCCAATGGCCGGGGAACCCGGCCTTGGGTCGCACCTGAATATATTGAAGTAGATGAAAACGGCTATCTAGTAGTTGACGATACAGTTTTGGATAAAAACCCTTCCCATAAAATAGAATTGGTGCGAAAACAATACAGTGGAAATACTCATAGTGTGGTTCGAGGAATAGGAGTAGTAAATTGTATATACGTTAATAGTAAAACCGGTAAGTTTTGGGTGATAGATTACCGGATATATGCTCCAGAACAGGATGGAAAAACCAAACTAGACCATGTAGAAGACATACTCAGAAATTGTTTCATAAGAAACTCCCCTTTAAAAGAGTATTAATGGATAGTTGGTATGCCACTCAAAGACTAATGGCCTTAATTGATAACTGGGAAAAAATCTACTACTGTCCCTTAAAAAAGAATCGATTGGTGGATGAAACAGGAGGTAATGAAAAATCCCAAAGAATTGACTCATTGTCGTGGAGTGAGTTAGATGTCAAACAAGGGAAATTGATTAAACTAAAAAAGTTTCCTGACCAGAAAAAGGTGAAGTGGTTTCGGGTTACTATTTCTACCAATAGAACGGAATACATTGCCACAAATGAACTAACTGCCTCAGATATTGAACAGGTAAAATCAACTTGTTCTTACCGTTGGAAAATAGAGGAGTTTCACCGGGAACTTAAACAAGCGATGCAGCGCGGTCTTGGGGAGGCAGCGCGGTCTTGGGGGTCTCCCCCGGAGACGAAACCTGTTTATTGTGGAGCCTTTATAGTTAGCAGGTTATGCAGAAAAGGGTTAAATATTTGTTAATAAGGCTCCACTATCTTACGGTAACTTCGGCGTAGCCGACGCTTCGCGAACAAACCATGAGCGACTGCCGTGGTTTCCCCCACTCGCTATTGCATCAAGACATTGACTGGCATACAATCTTGTCAGTGTCGTAAATCTCGAATCCAAAGAAACCATATTGCTTGTGCTATTTTGGTGTGGAATTTTCTGAAAAGACTAGCTTACTTGACTAAATGTACAGTTTATAAAATTAAGCACCAAAGTTTATCTTCATATTTAACTAAAGAACTTAAAAAACCTTCTTTAGTTATGAATTTAGTCTGATCAGAATCTACGACCTATCTGGTGTCTTTGCGTAAGTCCTGAGACAGTAACGGATTTAGCGGTTTGGTTGGATCACTAGGGAATAGGGAATAAGAAAAAATAGGAATAGTTGTTTGAGGCAGCAGTGGTGCGTTACGGGGAGCAACCTAACCCTAGCTATGAGGCGAAACATGAAAGCTCCCCTAACGCACCCTACGCAAATCCCTATTCCCAGCATCTCCTGTCAAAGAAAATGCTGCCCAAAAATAAGGATGGGGATATGTTTCCCGTAAATCTTTCTGGGCTTGCTGTAGTGCCTCGGCTTTGTTCATTCCCCCTTGCCAATGGCTGTAAAATTGCTTCATTAACAGTCCTGTAGCAGCATCATCCACATTCCAGAGACTTGCAATGATAGTGGGGGTTCCGGCATACAAGAAAGCACGATTTAGTCCTACTACTTCATCACCCCGGCTCAATTCACCGATTTTGGTCTGGCAGGCGCTGAGCACAACTAAATTGGTATTGGTTAAATCCAACCCGTAGACTTCATGAACTTCTAAGGAACCGTCGTGCTGGGTATCTTCTAGGAGACGGATGGCGCTGAATAGGGGGTTAATCTGGTTGTACTCCCCATGAACGGCTAGGTGTATAATTCCCGATTGTTTAGCCCTAGACCGGAGAGCGCTTTCGGTAGCGGCTTTCCCCACCAGGGCTTTGGTCTTGAACAGGTTGGCAATGGTCTCTACTTCGTTTTGAGCATGAGTTAAGGGGGAAAGTCCCGGAATAGTGGGATCTCCCAGGGCAAGAAGACTGCTTGTGGTTGATTTGCCCTTGTCGGGTAAATAGCGCAGGATGCTAGCACTGGGGAGAGACAATAGGGCGTAGTTGTCACTGAGGTACTCCTTGCCGTCAGTCAGAGCAGCAAAGGGGAGATAGTGCAGGATACTGTGGGGAACAATGGTGATGGTGGTGGTGTTGAGATGGGGCTGGAGGGGTACAATTAGCCAGTCGTGGAGGTTTTTCAGTTCTAGGGGATGGGGTTCATCTAAGTCAGCAAAGTCTTGGAAGAGTGTCAGTTCTTCGGTCAGTTGTTGGCGAGTGACATTGAGGGGGACAGTGTGGAAGCTATTGCGGGTGATAATGAAGGCTAGGGTGCGTTCATCTGTGACAAAGTACTCGACTAGGGTGGTATCAGCATCCAGCAAGCCTTGGATTTCAGGGAGGGAGGCAACCTCTACACTTATTAAGCTAGCGATTTCAGGGCTTTGGACTTTTAACTCAAGCAGCAAGTCCTGGTAGTCTTTCCGCAGAGCAGTTCGGTTGTTTTCGGTTTCAGCAATCGTTTCGTTATCCCACTGGTTTTTCGGACTGTTGCGGAGGGTAATTAATTCCTGGCTGAGGGCATTGATTTCAGCTTTCAGGTCTTGTTCCTGTTCCAGGAGTTTGGAGTCAGCCCCAGCACGAATGTCTATCTTCTCATTAGCCAGTTGGTCGAGGAAGGCTTTGGCTCTTCCCCGTTCGACATAGTTGAAGGCCGTTTCAAAGTCTTTTTGGTTCCACAGTAGGTTGATCAGACGTTCGTAGGTATCTACCTTTTGACTGCCATCAGAGGTTATCAACTCTTCTACTTTGATGTCACCTTGGATAGATTCTTTAACCTTGATGGCTTGCTTGTAAAACTCAATCGCTTTTTGATATTGCTCTAGGTTATCGTAAGCAACCCCGAGATTGTTGAGGGAGGCTGCTTCCCCCTGACGGTCTTCCAGTTCCCGCGCCAGGGATAAAGACTGCTGGTACAAGTCAATCGCTTGGCGGTATTGCCCTAGGCTACGATAAGCATTCCCGAGATTGTTGAGGGACTTGGCTTCCCCCTGACGGTCTTCCAGTTCCCGCGCCAGGGATAAAGACTGCTGGTACAAGTCAATCGCTTGGCGGTATTGCCCTAGGCTACGATAAGCATTCCCGAGATTGTTGAGGGAGTTGGCTTCCCCCTGACGGTCTTCCAGTTCCCGCGCCAGGGATAAAGACTGCTGATGAAACTCAATGGCTTTGCGGTATTGCCCTAGGCTACGATAAGCATTCCCGAGATTGTTGAGGGAGTTGGCTTCCCCCTGACGGTCTTCCAGTTCCCGCGCTAGGGATAAAGACTGCTGATAAAACTCAATGGCTTTGCGGTATTGCCCTAGGCTATAGTAAGCATTCCCGAGATTGCCCAGGGAGTTGGCTTCCCCCTGACGGTCTTCCAGTTCCTTTGCCAGGGATAAAGACTGCTGATGAAACTCAATGGCTTTGCGGTATTGCCCTAGGCTATAGTAAGCATTCCCGAGATTGCCCAGGGAGTTGGCTTTCCCCTGCCGGTCTTCCAGTTCCCGCACCAGGGATAAAGACTGCTGATAAAACTCAATGGCTTTTCGGTATTGCCCTAGGCGATAGTAAGCATTCCCGAGATTGTTGAGGGAGTAGGCTTCCCCCTGACGGTCTTCGAGTTCCTTTGCCAGGGATAAAGACTGCTGATACAAGTCAATCGCTTGGCGGTATTGCCCTAGGCTATCGTAAGCATTCCCGAGATTGTTGAGGGAGTAGGCTTCCCCCTGACGGTTTTCCAGTTCCCGAGATAGGGATAAAGACTGCTGGTACAAGTCAATCGCTTTTCGGTATTGCCCTAGGTTACGATAAGCATTCCCGAGATTGTTGAGGGAGTAGGCTTCCCCCTGACGGTTTTCCAGTTCCCGAGATAGGGATAAAGACTGCTGGTACAAGTCAATCGCTTTTCGGTATTGCCCTAGGTTACGATAAGCATTCCCGAGATTGTTGAGGGAGTAGGCTTCCCCCTGACGGTTTTCCAGTTCCCGAGATAGGGATAAAGACTGCTGATGAAACTCAATGGCTTTGCGGTATTGCCCTAGGCTATCGTAAGCATTCCCGAGATTGTTGAGGGACTTGGCTTCCCCCTGACGGTCTTCGAGTTCCCCCGCCAGGGATAAAGACTGCTGATACAAGTCAATCGCTTGGCGGTATTGCCCTAGGCTATCGTAAGCAAGGCCGAGATTGCCCAGGGAGTTAGCTTCCCCCTGGCGGTCTTCCAGTTCGCGATAAATGCCTAGGGCTTCTTGCCAGGACTTGAGCGCAGCTTGAAATTGACTGGTCTTATATTGTTCGATTCCTTGCTCACGGAGTTGGTCAGCTTTAGCCTGAAGTAAGTCTGAGGGCGTGGCTTCTTCCTGAGAGTTTTGAGTCTGTGCCCAGCTCGATTGAGCCATCAGTGGCACAGTTACAGTAACAGAGAAAATAGCAGGAACCAGGGTTACCATCAGCAGAGGAACTCCCAGGTAACTCATACCATTTGGGATTTGGGATTTGGGATTTGGGATTTGGAAATTCTTCATCGGTTCAACTGCTCCAGTCGCTCTTCTAATTCCCCTACCCGTTTCCGATCGCCAAACTTTTGATAGATTGCCTTCGCTGCTTCTAACAAATTCACTCCTTCTTGCCGATTCCCACGAGCATACTTAACCTCCCCTAATCCAGCTTTTGCTGCTGCCAGTTCTTCCCAATGGTCAGTTGCTGTTGCCAGTTCGACTGCCTTTGAATAAGGACCCTCAGCTTCCAAAACTAGTCCTATTCGTAGATACAAATCACCCAGTAAGCGATAAATCGGTACTATTTTTTGATCGTTTTCTAGTCCTTCCAGGATTTCAATGGCCTCAGCCGTTAAATCATAGTCACCATAGAGGTCAGCTAGAGCTAAGGGCTTGAACTCCTTTGGTAGATTCTGTTCCTTAATCCGCCCAGCTATCACCTTAATTTTTTTAGCTTGATCCGAATCAATCAGGTTAAATCCCAGTCCTCCAGTCTTATCCTGTTCAGAGGTGCGATTGGTATCAGCCTTAACGACCAACTTATAACTAACTCCAGGTTTTAGGGGCTTATCCCCTGGATAAACAACCTGACAAATACCCTTTTGACAAACCTGGTCTCGACTAAATTCCTGAGTCCAATCCAATCCTCGCCCTCTCACCTTAACGGTAAAACTTTTAGCATCGGTGGCATCATGCCAGCGTAAGGTGGGCTTGTCAGTCAGTAAACGAGTTGCCCGTGGGCTGATAATGTAGGGAATATAGGGTCTTACCGGACGCGGTCTGACAATTTTCCTGAGGCTTTTAATTCGCGGTGGTAGACATATGGCATTGATACCTGTTATTTCCCCAGCAGGTACAGAGCGAGTGTTACCATTCTCACAAAGTACCTTAACCCTAACCCCCGATGCTGGTCTGACCAGATCCCCTGGATTTATGGTGGTATAGTTAGGCACTGGATGGAAACGTGACCATCCCTCCCGTTCTAGCTCAACTCTACCCGTGGTTTTAAAAATCCAATGCCCTGCCAGTACTGGCTGACTCACCAGACTTCCCAACATAATCATAACTACGGTCAAGATTGGGGCAGAGCAAATCAGCTTACTTACTCGATTCACTACTCTTGTCTTGAACACCTACTTGAGCATTTATACGTTTACGAGCCATGTCAACCCAGATATCTTCATCAGGGTTACGAATACCAGTATATCGTAAACAGATTTTCCATTCTGCCAAGGCATTGTCTGGATCTTTTGCTGGTTTGTTTTCAATGACTTGAGCTAATAAACAGTGAGCTGCCGCCGGAGTTTGCTTAAAGGTTTTCTCTAGTTCAATAGCATCTCTGAGGTGGGTTTCAGCATCGGCATAGCGTCCTTGCTTCAACCTTGCCCAGCCCAAGTTTTTCCATAAGGCATATTGAGTTTCATTTTTAGTTTGAATATCCTCTGTTTTAAGTAGTTTATTTTGAAGATCATTTTCTTGCAGATTATCTAATCCTGTCAAAAGTAACGATACCGCTTGGGAATATTTTTTGTCTTGAATATACAACCGACCCAATTCATTATAAGCAGCATCTAATCCCCCCTGTGCGGCTAACCTATACTGAGTTCGCGCCTTCTTAAAATCCTGTAAATCTTCATAAAGACGACCCAAATTATAGTGAGCGTCTGCATTATCTGCATTAAGACTCAATGCTCGTTCATAATTAGACTGAGCAGTTGACCAGTCTCCGTCATCATAATTCTTTACACCCTTTTCATTAACGTAGCCCGAAATCAGGGGCAACGATGCTCGAAAGCCAATTAAGGAAAGTAAAAGTACTCCCGATAGTCCCAATTTAACTTCTTGCCAAAGATATTTTTTAATTCCTAATCGTGATAGAATTTCTTCAACACCTGTACGACCGGCTTTGGTTAAAATCCCCCCAGCTGTCAACAAGGTCAATGCACTCTGGGAAATCACAGCAAAAGAACCTATAAAACCCGGACTAGTACTCAAAAAACGGGAGGAAATATCTACCACTAGACTCACCGATGCTGTTAAAGAAGTAACTGTCAGTGCATTCCAAAGCCAGTCGAAACGGTCTAAGGGATGAGTAGGTGCTTCCAGAAACCACCACCAGTAGTCTTTTGGGGGATGAAAGCTACTCCGCCAATCCGCTAATTGCACAGTCTGATTAATCAAACCAGCCTGCTTTTTTAATTTGCTATCTAACTCAATCAGTTTAATCAGTTTATCTTTAGAAATGTGGGCAATATCAGCAAATTTTTCATGAACAACATTGCGAGTAATCAGGACACGGAGAATGGTTTCAGCAGATGGTTTATTGTCAGTTTTTTCAAGGGCGTTCAGGGCAGCTTCATAACGATTGAGTATAGACTCTAACTCTAGGATGCTCATTCAGCTAATAGCAAAGGGAGTAGGGAGTAGGGAGCAGGGAAAAGGGAATAGGGAACAGGGAACAGGGAACAGGCAAGATGCCTATTCTACCAATATGCCTATTCCACCCACCAGCTCAAACAGCTTTAATGAGATGCACCCTTCTGATTTAAATCTTATCTAAAGGTATTATGTAAAATCAAAATTTCTCCGTTATCATAACTTGACTCCATAAACAAGATCCAGGTGCGATCAATTTTTTAGTGTCAATTCACTACACTGTCTGAGATAGTATTAACTTTGAACAATTTGCCTTGGCTTACGATAATATCTGCAAATACCTAGCAGAAGAATATCCATCGGAGTTTTTTCACTGGCTATTGGGTGAGGCACCTGATGATATTCAGGTACTTAAAGCCGAATTAAGTGCTGAACCAATTCAAGCTGATGCTCTGAGTCTACTGCAAAGTACTAACCAAATTCTGCACCTAGAATTTCAAACCCTGCCCCAATCCGAGCCACCATTACCATTTCGGATGTTGGACTATTGGGTCAGATTACATCGCAAATACCGATGTCCGATTGAACAGGTGGTGATTTTTCTAAAGTCTACGACTTCAGATCTAGTATTCAATAACGAGTTTAGGGATACTAACACCTGGCACCGTTATAGAATAATTCGCCTGTGGGAGCAAGACCCATTACCACTATTGGCCAATCGGGCTTTGTTACCCTTGGCCACTTTAGCCAGGAGTAATCGGCCTAATCTATTGTTGGAGCAAGTGGTTGCGGAAGTAGATAAAATTGAAGAAAAACCATTACGGGGAAACCTAGCGGCCTGTGTGGATGTGCTGGGTGGTTTACGGTTTGAGAAAAATTTAGTGCGTCGATTGTTGAGGGAGGAAGTTATGGAAGAATCAGTCACCTATCAAGATATTATCCAAAAGGGAGTCCAAAAGGGACTCCAGCAAGGAATCCAGCAGGGACTCCAGCAGGGACTCCAGCAGGGACTCGACCGAGGAAAGCAGGAGGGAGTCCTATTAGTTGTGATGCGTTTGCTAACCCTGAGGTTAGGTTTAATTGACCCTGTGCTCCAACAGCAGATTGAGGGATTATCGATTACTCGATTGGAGGAATTGAGTGAAGCATTGTTGAATTTTGAGACAGTAACGGATTTAGCGGTTTGGTTGGAGCACGGCTGAGATTGAACTGTTAGTGTTCACCCCTAGGATTTTTCGTGGGAACATGATTTTGAAAAGACCTGATCTAATCAGGTCTTTTTTAGATATTATCTCAATCAGAACTGCTCCGATATCATAAGTTTACTCTTAAGACAAGATCCAGGTGCGATCAATTTTCTGGTTCAGATTCACTACACTGTCTGAGATAGTATTAACTTTGAACAATTTGCCTTGGCCTACGATAACATCTGTAAATACCTAGCAGAAGCATACCCATCGGAGTTTTTTCACTGGCTATTGGGTGAGGCACCTGATGATATTCAGGTACTTAAAAGCGATGCAGCGCGGTCTTGGGGGTTTCCCCCATGAGCGACTGCATCAAGACACTGAATTGAGTAGTGAACCAATTCAAGCTGATGCTTTGAGTTGACTCCAAAGTACTAACCAAATTCTGCACCTAGAATTTCAAACCCTGCCCCAATCCGAGCCACCATTACCATTTCGGATGTTGGACTACTGGGTCAGACTACAACGAAAGTACCGATGTCCCATTGAACAGGTAGTGATTTTTCTAAAGTCTACGACCTCACAGATGGTATTTACTAACGAGTTTAGGGATACTAACACCTGGCATCGTTATAGAGTAATTCGCCTGTGGGAGCAAGACCCATTACCACTATTGGCCAATCAGGCTTTGTTACCCTTGGCCACTCTAGCTAGGAGTAATAGCCCTAATCTATTGTTAGAGCAAGTGGTTGCCCAAGTGGATAGAATTGAAGAAAAACCATTACGGGGAAACCTAGCGGCCTGTGTGGATGTACTGGCTGGTTTGCGGTTTGACAAAAATTTAGTCTGTCGATTGTTGAGGGAGGAAGTTATGGAAGAATCTGTTACCTATCAAGATATTATCCAAAAGGGACGCCAGCGCGGCAAGCAGGAGGGAGTCCTATTAGTTGTGATGCGTCAGCTAACCCTGAAGTTAGGTTTAATTGACCCTGTGCTCCAACAGCAGATTGAGGGATTATCGATTACTCGATTGGAGGAATTGAGTGAAGCGTTGTTGGATTTTAAGACACAGGACTTACGCACTTACGCTATATATAGCGTGTAAAGTCGAGGAAAAACAAAA
>NZ_MKZS01000001.1:5654763-5661528 GCF_001942495.1 Moorena bouillonii PNG | reverse complement strand
ATTTGGTCAATTTAAGATATATCAAGGGTTACAGGGCGCTTGTCGCCCCCCCAGGAAAAACCCCCTAAATCTATGGTCGAAAACCCTTGGCAACCCTTATCGACATTGGCAAACTAATCACAACTGATCCCAATAGTAATCGTCCAGTCATTGCAGGAACTCGAACCTCTGTGCGCCGAATTGCTGGCCTATATAATCAAGGTAACAACGCGCTATGAAATAGCCAGACGATTAAATCACCTAACAATCACTCAAGTTTATGCCGCATTAACTTATTATCATGCTAACCGTCAGGAAATAGACGAAGATATCGCAGCCGAACAAACCGCCTATGAAGAACTGGCCAAACAACATTATCAGGCAACCTTAGCCTAAACATGACACAGATTCGCCTTTATTTAGATGAAGATACCATGGATAGCGATCTGATAACGGCCTTGCGTCTTCGCAACGTGAATGTTGTCTCGACAGGGGAAGCTCAAATGTTGTCCCGTAGCGATGAAGAACAATTACAATGGGCCTATGACCAAAGCGCGTTTTATTTATAGCTTTAATGCCCGATACTTTTATAGAATTCATACTAATTTTATCGAAAAAATACAATAACATTCAGGGATTATTTTAGGGTTTCAAAACTATTAAATTGGTGAGTAAATGCGGTGAATTTTAAGGATAATTGCCACGCTCATCAGCAGAAGAAATGAAAAATCTAGTAGAATTTTTAAGTGCTTGGGGAGAATAATAGCGTAAGCTTTACCCAAGACACCAAGCGAGTGCGATCGCGTAGCGTGGCCTACGGCCAATCGCTCTTTTCTGGTGGGCAAATGGACTAGATCACGCTATCAAATTGCCAAACTTTGATAATTTGCCCACCCTACCCTACTAGCTCCCTGCTCCCTGCTCCCTGCTCCCTGCTCCCTGCTCCCTGCTCCGAGATCCGAGATCCGCTGTTCCCAGATCCGCTGTTCCCTTGCTATAATCCATGATTAACCAAACCCAGGTATTCCCTCCCAACCCCCAATTTCAGCAACTCTTTCTGCTGTTACAGCGCTTAGACGGACTGCTAGAACGAGCTTTAGCCGCTGCCCAAGTTACCTATGGTTCCATGGCTGCAACTAATCCCTATCGGGGGATGCAAGTTGACCAGGAAGAAGTGGAACAGTTGCTGACTCGGCCACCAGGAACACCAGTATTGCAGGTAGATACAGAAACCGAACAGGAGTTACCCTCTGATGCTATCCTGGCAGGCTCATCTCTAGCATGGCTCCAAGAAACCTTTGCCCTCTCTGCTTTCGATGTCGATATTATTGCGATCGCTCTCGCCCCGGAACTAGACCGGCGCTATGAACGAATCTACACCTATCTCCAAGACGATATCCGGTGTAAACGACCCACTGTGGATCTCGTCCTGAATCTGCTCTGTCCAACTGGGGAAGCGAAACTGGCGCGGCGTAGTCACTTTACCCCAGAAGCTCCTCTCCTAGGTCATAGTCTACTACACCTGGTCTCGGACCCTAATCAGCTCCAGCCTACTCTGCTCGCTCACAATCTTAAACTGGATGGGCTAGTCCTGGCTCTGCTGTTGGGAGAAAAAGGATTAGATCAGCGACTGAAACCCTTCTCGACCTTACTTGAGCCGACTATTTCCCTGGAAGAACTACCGTTACATCAGGAAGTAAAGCAGGCTTTATTAACAATAGTTGTCGAAGATTGGCAAGCAAGCAAACCCCTGGCACTGTATTTTGAGGGTGCAGATACTAGTGTTAAACACCGTGCCGCCCAAGCTATTGCCAGGGCTGTGGAAGCACCGTTGCTAACCGTAAATTTAACTCGGGTTGTAGAAGCCAAAGCTGACTTGGAGCTAACCCTGAAACTAGCTTACCGTCAAGCCTGGTTTCAGAAAGCTTTAGTTTACCTAGAAGGACTAGAAACTCTACAACAAACTATACAAAGTTCCGAGAATTCCAGTCAATATCTATCTCTGCTAAGAATCATAGCAGACCATCAAGGAATTACTATCCTCGCTGGTGAAAAACCCTGGAGGCCAGAGAAAACTATAGCAATGGGAATGGTTACTGTTCCTTTTCCCATCCCTGAGTTTACTGTTCGTCGCTGGTGTTGGCAGAATCAACTAACCGCAGCTGGTATTTCCCTAGACAGACCAGAGCTAGATGCTTTATGCGATCGCTTCCGCCTCAATTCCGAGCAAATTACTGATGCCGTGATCGATGCCTGTAATCGAGCCCGTTGGCGAATTGCCCAAAACACTCCCCCCACTCCCCACACTCCCAACCTCCCACACTGCCTTGAAAAACCCACCTTGTCGGAACTATTTGCAGCAGCCCGTGCCCAATCTGGTCATCAACTAGGTTCATTGGCACGTCAGATTCAGCCTAAGTACAGCTGGGATGATATTGTCCTGCCAGTTAATCAAAAGGCTCAGTTGCGGGAAATTTGTAATCAAGCCAAATATCGACAGCTGGTGTGGGAAGAGTGGGACTTCCAGAGCAAGCTTTCCCTGGGCAGAGGACTGAATGTGATGTTTTCTGGCCCACCAGGGACTGGTAAAACCATGGCAGCGGAAATTATTGCCCACGAATTAGAGCTTGACCTCTATAAGATTGACCTGTCCCAAGTGGTCAGTAAGTATATCGGGGAGACAGAAAAAAACCTCAATCGCATCTTTACAGCTGCTGCCAATGCTAACGCCATTCTCCTGTTTGATGAAGCAGATTCCCTGTTTGGCAAGCGCTCTGAAATCAGCAGTGCCCATGACCGCTACGCCAATATTGAGGTTGGCTATCTCCTGCAAAAGATGGAGGAGTACGAAGGAGTGGCGATTTTGACCACCAACCTCCGCACTAATATGGACGATGCCTTTGTCCGGCGATTACGTTTTATTATTGAGTTTCCTTTTCCTAATCTCAAAGACCGCCGCCGGATCTGGGAGCAAATCTGGCCTAGTCCTGTACCTCGCTCTGAGGAACTGGATTTAGATTTTATCGCCCGTAACTGCGAGATTGCTGGGGGCAATATTCGTAATATTGCTCTGGCTGCTGCTTTTATAGCAGCAGATGATGGTGGAATTGTCAAGATGAATCACCTGCTGCGTGCAGTCCGGCGAGAGTATCAGAAGATGGGAAAAGTGTTAATAGAGGGTGATTTTGGTCAGTATGCTGGCCTAATGTGATGATTCGTAATAACTCAAATAACTGTGCAAACAATTCACTAAGCACGTTTAAGTTGTGTGTATTGTTGTTACGGAGAAGATTTAAGGGACAGTTTGCAGACTAAAGTGGGTACTTGCCAACTCAAATTGCCGATTGACCTCAGCCAGTTTGCCGATGATTTGGCGACCTGGGCTAAGAGTGAGGAAATGAGATGATTCATGACCTGGATAGAACGTTGGAGGAATTGCTCAAGGGCGAACTACCTCCTGAGCTAATCTCGTCAGTTACTATTAGCTTTGCCACACCTGACAAGGATTTTAGTGTCAAACCAGCGATTAATCTTTTTCTTTACGATGTGCGTGAGAATCTGGAGTTACGCAACACCACCTGGTCAACAGAACGCAGTAACGGTAGGGCAACCAAAAGGCGTAATCCAGTGCGAGTGGATTGCTCTTACCTAATCACCGCTTGGTCCGCTCTTACAGGTAATGGTCAAAGACCAGAGCAAGAAGAGCACCAATGGCTGGGGGAGGTAATGAAAGTGCTACTGCGTCATCGTATAATTCCAGCGGCTGTATTACAGGGAAGCCTCATGGGGATGGAACCTCCGATCAGGACAGTTAGTCTGAGTCAGAGCAACCTACAGAGTTTGGGTGAATTCTGGCAAGCAATGGGAGGAAAGCCCAGACCAGCATTGAACTACACCCTTACTATGGCTGTGGAAGTCGATGATCCAGTTGAGGCAGGAACCTTGGTAACAGATATCAGGATTGGGTAATTGCGGATTGGGAATTGGTTGACTATTTACCATTAGCCATTAGCCATTAGCCATAACCAAGATAGTTGACTAAGGGAGTATTGCTCGTGTCAAATAAGATTAGGTTGGAAGCAATCCGCCATCAGGTTGCGATCGCTGGGCAGGTTAAAGATGCCCAAACTAAGCAGGTGATTCCGGGAGCAGTGGTCGAAATTGCCGATATGCCCGAAAGCTTGAAAAGCAAGTTAGATCTGCTAGCTGGCCTGTATGGAGATGACTGGGAAAAGAGGGTCGAGCGACCTGACCGCACTCGTACCAGAGTTGACGGCTATTTTTACTTCCAGGATCTCCCTGATGGGTCATATACCTTGACGGCTTCCTTGCTAGGTACGGGTACTCGCTATAGTGCTGACCCAACCATCAAAACGATACCGCCTGATTCTGATCTCGAATCCGATGATACCGAGGTTCAGGTGTCACGAGATTCAGATGGTGCGATCGCGATACCTACTGTTAATTTCTATTTCCAACCAACTGCTCTCAAGGGTAACGTCACCAACTCAGAGGACGGTGAAGCTGTCGTTATGGCCAAAGTTGAGATTGAGGGGAGTGGTGAGTATACCTTTACTGACAACGATGGGAACTATCTCCTGAGTAGTCTCGAAGCATCTACGGATAAATCAAGTGCTCGTCCAGTTAAGGTTAAAGTTGTTGCCCAAGGCTACCAGAAAGAAACGTCTCAACTTGTAGACTTGAACCAAGGGCAAGTGACCACTCACAATTTGGTAGTGGTAAAGGTGTAGTGGTTTGGAAAAGGTTTTGTTAAGGTTTCGGTGGCTAAAATCACTACTTGTATCCCACTAAGTACAATTTTTATCAATAGGGGGAGTTTGAGGGGGAAAGAATACCCCATCCTTCTTAAGGTGTTGAAGTTACCGTAAGGATAGTGGAGCCTTAATCAAAAAGTTTTAACCCTTTTATGCATAGCCGACTAACCATAAAGGCGACCCTATCCTAAGGCGCGCGTCTCTAGGATGAATTTCCCTCTCAAATATTTAAGGTAATCGACCAGTCTTGCCTAGGGATTCTAGGTACTCAGACAAGTTTAAACCTGCCTTGATCGCCATTTGTTTCAAACCTTCCCATGCCGCATCTGTTGTTCTAACTGTATGCGCTTTCTTCGCCTCTCCATGTATTGGTGGTCTCCCAGTTCTTTTTCCCATAATGTTGACATCTGTATTTCGATAAGCTATAATTAATGTAGCATAAACAGAAAGGTCGAATAAATGCAGCTAGGGTACTCCTATAAACTCAAGCCAAACCGACAACAAGAAGCCACGATGAAAAAATGGCTTGACATGTTGCGATCAGAAGACAACTACCTATTAAGAGATAGAAATGACTCTTATGATCAGGTAAAAGCTCCAAGGTTGGGTAATTACTGCGATCTGAGAAGTGGTGGAGAGGTGTGCCCGCTGACTTGTTCTGTAAGCAGAAATCATTCCGTGGGTTACCCCTGGAAAAACAGCAAAAAAAATCCAAGGAGGAGTGCGTATGAGGCTCACAGTTCAAATCTTCCAATTCTCAAGAAGGAGAGACCTTGGTACAAAATAATCCATTCAACTGTTCTGCAACAAACCCTAAGGCAGTTAGATGTCGCATTCTCTAAGTTTTTTAAGGGAGAGACTGGATATCCAAAGCCTAAAAGAAGGTCACGATTCAGAAGCTTCAAGTATGCTCCTGGTCAAGTAAAACTAGATGGGAACAAAATATATCTTCCGGGTATTGGTTGGATGGGCTTTTACAACTCTCGCCCTATTCCTGAAGGATTCACTCTAAAATCTGTGACTGTTCGTAGGAAAGCTCGGGGATGGTTTGTCAGTCTTCAGATCGAAGACAAGTCAGTTCCGGCAATCCTTACAAAAGACAAGTATGAGATTGATCCTTTAAAAGTTAAAGGTTGTGATCTAGGTATCAAGAAATTAATCAGTATATCTAATGGGAAGACAATAGCGAATCCAGCCAAACAAAAATCTTTTAGGCGTAGAGAAAGGCGACTAAAACTCAGACAAAAAGCGGCTAGCCGAAAAAGGAAAGGATCTAAAAATAGAGGAAAGTCTTACTCTAAGGTAGCTTCACTTCATGAGCGGATTACAAACAAACGTACTGCGTATCAATGGAATGTTGCCAATCAATTAGTTAATGGAACAGATGCCCTAGTTTTCGAGGATATGAACATCAAGGCAATGAAGTCTCGGTGTAAACCCAAACCCAACGAAAATGGCGGATATGACCGTAACGGACAATCCACTAAAAGAGGTTTAAATCGCTCAATATCTAATGCAGCCTGGGGAGAACTAGTCAAAAAGGTAGAGGTCGTGGCTGCAAAGTCAGGCATACCAGTAGTAAAGATAAATCCCAGGCATACGTCTCAAAAATGCCCAAAATGTCATCACATAAGTAAAGCCAACAGAAAAAAGGAAAAGTTTGTTTGTACCAACTGTGGCCACTATGATGATGCCGATATTAATGGGGCAATAAATATCAGAATGCGGGGTCTAAAAAAACTGGGTATTGACCCATTAGACGCGCGCCTTAGATAGTGGAGCCTTAATTACAAATTTTTAACCAAAGGTGCGCTTTCCGTAGGCGAATTAAATTCGCCACGGGTCGCACCTCTTTTACTCATAGCCTGCAAACTATAAAGGCTCCACTATCTTACGGTAACTTTAAACCCAGCTACCGACCGTGCGGGGGAAAGTTACGCCCTTGGAGATAACAGCAACATAGTTGTTGTGCCGGGGAATCCCCATCCCTCTACAGGGTGGGGAGGTTCAA
>NZ_MKZS01000001.1:5649746-5654663 GCF_001942495.1 Moorena bouillonii PNG | reverse complement strand
ACATAGTTGTTGTGCCGGGGAATCCCCATCCCTCTACAGGGTGGGGAGGTTCAATTCATGAGAGTAAATGAAGTAAGAAGTATTTGGGGACTTCAATAGAAGAGTTAGAAAACTTTGCTCACATCCAGCCTTTGATTTGATTTATTCAAGGAGTAGAGAAAATGCCAACCTATTTATCGCCCGGTGTATACGTGGAGGAAGTTTCCTCCGGTTCTGCCCCAATTGTGGGAGTGGGAACCAGCACAGCAGGTTTTATCGGTGTGGTACCGGACTCGATAGACGTTCCAGAACCAAACCCTGCCTATGACCCAAGCCAAGACATAGATCCAACCACTAATCCAGCTCATATCACAACCTCTTTTACTCCTGCTAACGTCGGTGAAGTCAAGCTATGTACTAACTTTGGTGAGTTCAAGAAGTTCTTTGGAGACTTCTCAACCGATCCACATCAGCGTCAGCTAGCTCACGCGGTCTATGGATTCTTTAACAACGGTGGTACTCGCTGCTACGTGGTGCGGGCAGCAGCAGAGAGTGAGATTACCGCTGACTTCCTAGAAAATACATTTGAGCCTATTGACGAAATTGCTATCGTTGCTGCCCCTGGCATTACCGACAGCAGTGTTCTCGATGCCATCATCACTCACTGTCAACAGAAGACCCAGGATCGCTTCGCAATCTTGGATAGTCAGGAAAATTTGGATGGTACTTGGAAGACCATGGAACCAGGGGATGGCAATGTACCTAGCAATTCTGATTATGCTGCTTTTTACTTCCCCTGGATTCAAGTCTTTGATCCAGCCACGAAAACACTGAACCCCAAAGGGGATGGTGGAATCTATGTGCCGCCCAGTGGTCATGTCGCCGGTCTCTATGCCCGCGTCGATACACAACGAGGAGTCCACAAAGCCCCAGCGAATGAAACAATATTAGGAGCATTGGGTCTCAAGTACAACATCAGCAAAGCCCAGCAGGATGGACTCAACCCCCAAGGCATCAATTGCATCCGTAATCTCAATGGCAATATTCGAGTCTGGGGAGCACGCACCATCGGTGGTGATGCCAATGGAGAATTTAAGTACATCAACGTCCGCCGCCTGTTCAATTATCTGCGGGAATCGATTGACGAAGGTACTCAGTGGATGGTATTTGAACCCAATAATCCTGAACTTTGGGCGCAGATTACCCGTAATATTAACGCCTTCCTAACCAATGTCTGGAGTACAGGGGCTTTATTTGGGAATACACCAGAGGAAGCCTTTTACGTGAAGTGTGATGAAGAGACCAATCCCCCAGAAGTCAGAGATTTAGGTCAGGTGGTGACAGAAATTGGTGTAGCAGTGACCAAGCCAGCGGAATTTGTGATCTTCCGCCTTAGCCAGTGGGCAGGGTCTAGTGGTAGCTAGGTCAGTAGGGAGTAGGGAGTAGGAAGTAGAGACAAAGGAAGATGAAACTATGGTAACTTCCCAGCAACTGACACCAGGTGTCTACCGAGAGGAGATATTCCCTAAACCAGCCCCTGGACTGTTCACAGGTGTACCTGTATTCCTGGGGTTTGCCGAGACTGGACCAATTAACTCCCCGCAGTCACTTACCCTCTGGTCTCAATTCACAGAAACCTTTGGTCAGCCTCTAGCTGACGGTTACCTAGCTTATGCTGTGCGTGGGTTCTTTGAGAATGGTGGCAGCTTGTGCTTGGTTGTGCGGCTAGAAGACACAGTTTCTATCACAGAAGCACTGGGAGGACCAGGAGATGATAGTGGGGGACTAGGAGCGATCGCATCCTTGAATGAAATCGACTTGGTCTGTGTGCCAGATCTAATGCGAGGAAACCCTGACCAGGATGACCTGTTGAGGATGCAGAATGTCATTTTAGAACACTGTGATCTGCAAGGCGATCGCTTTGCCATCTTAGACTCGCTCCCTCCAGTTGCAGTACAAGTGACTCAGTCTCTAGAGAGGGTAAAAGAGCAAAGGTCGAAACTGCGAGGCAAAAACGGTGCTTTGTATTATCCCTGGATTAAAGCTGAAAACGGTCCTGACTGGATGCCCCCCTGTGGTCACATTGCTGGAGTTTACGCCCGTAGCGACCAACAATTTGGGGTTCACAAAGCACCAGCCAACGAAACTATCGAAGGAATAGTGGATCTAAAGTTCAATTTGACCAATCGCGAGCAGGACATTCTCAATCCCCTTGGGGTTAATTGCCTGCGTGCCTTTCCCGGACGAGGTATTCGAGTTTGGGGAGCACGTACCCTCAGCGATGAAGCTAATTGGATCTATGTCAACGTAAAACGGCTATTTCTGACAGTGGGCAGATGGCTGGAACTGAACCTGGCAAATCTGGCCTTTGAGCCAAACGAGCTGAAGTTATGGGTACGGATTGAGCGAGAGTTGACCGCCTATTTTGAAGACTTACTGCAGCAAGGTGCCCTTAAAGGACCAACAGAACAAACAGCTTTCTACATTAAATGTGATGCTGAAACTAACCCACCCGAAGTAAGGGAAGCAGGAATGGTAGTCACAGAAATTGGTTTAGCACCTGCTATTCCCAGTGAGTTTATTACTGTGCGTATTATTCTCGGTGCTAGTGGTGTCAAAGTAGCAACATAAGTCTGCGTTAGCAAATATCAGGAGGTTTTTGACGATGGTATTTTCTCGAAAAGATCCATACAGAGGTTACAACTTTAAAGTAGAAATCGATGGTATCACCCGCGCCGGTTTTAGAAGCTGCTCAGGGATAGAAACCAGTCAGGAAATTAGCACCTATCGAGAGGGTACCGATAAAATGCTGAATATGCGGCAAATCCCTGGTATGCTCACCCTCTCCCAAGTCACTCTCAGTCGTGGCATTACTGATGACAGGGAATTATGGGACTGGCGAACCAAGGTAGCAACCGCCAAAGACCCCTCCGAGTATCGTAAAAATATGTCTATCGTCCTCTGGGATGATGCAGGAAATGAAAGAGTACGCTGGAACCTGATCAACTGTTGGCCAGTTAAGTGGACAGGACCAAGCCTTGATGCTACTTCCAATGAATTAGCCATTGAAACCCTCGAAATTGTCCACGAAGGGGTTACCGTAGAAAACGGTAAATGGCAGTAGGGAATAGGGTGTAGGGAGTAGGGAGTAGGGTGTAGGGTGTAGGGTGTAGGGTGTAGGGTGCGCGCCCCATCTCCCCATCTCCCCATTTCCCCATCTCCCCATCCTCCCATCTCCCCACCCTCCCGATTCCCGATTCCCGATTCCCGATTCCCGATTCTAAATTCTAAATTCCCCACAAGATGATGCAGACAGAGTTTCCTTTTACCCTACCCCAGGGCTACGTAGATTCGGAGGGTAATCTTCATCAAGAAGGCATGATGCGGATGTCCACAGCCTACGATGAGATTATGCCCTTAAAAGACCCTAGGGTTCAGGCTAATCCAGGTTACTTGGTGATTATCCTGCTGTCGCGGGTGATCACTCGTCTGGGCAGCTTAGACTATATCAATCCCGTAATGATTGAGGGTCTATTCTCTGCTGACTTAGCCTATCTCCAAGACCTCTATCAACGGATTAACCAAAACGGTCACAGCCGCCTTTTGGTTTCTTGTCCTCACTGTCAAGGAGAGTTTGAAGTGGAGACTGCTACTTTGGGGGAGTAACTTGCTACCCCTCCGAGAGGCTGTTAGAGGAGGTAGCCTATATTGCTTATCACTTGCACTGGTCCTACGACCAGATTATGAGTCTGGATCATCAAGAAAGACAGCGCTGGGTGGCACAAGTAGCAAGTATAAATGAAAAGTTGAATGAGCAAATAATTGGGTTACGGTAATTGGGTTATGGTTTACTTTCATTAATCGTAGGAGTGAGTTATGGCAACTTTAGCATCGGTTGTGCCTTTAGGAGCAAACGCGGCTTACGCTGGAGTGACTGGGGCCTTGGGAGCTCGCCTTGACCCCTACCAAGGCTTTAACTTCCTCATTGAAATTGAGGGGTTAGTGACCGGTGGGTTTATCGAAGTCAGGGGTCTAGAAAGTGAGATTGAACTAGAGGAACGTCCTGAGGGAGGTCAGAATCGTTACGTTCATCAGCTACTAGGTCGAACCAAATATCCGAATTTGACCCTCAAACATGGTCTAACAGGTATTGACAGTTTGTGGACTTGGTATCAGGCCACTAGCCAGGGTGTAATTCGGCGCAAGAACGGCACAATTATGCTGCTAGACCGCCAACATATACCAGCCATGTATTGGAATTTTAAGCAGGCTTTGCCAGTAAAGTGGACTGGTCCAGAGTTTAATGCCAGCAGCAATGAAATTGCTTTCGAGACCATTGAGTTAATTCACAAAGGAATTAGCAAACCAGTTCTCAGTCAAGCACTATCTGGAGGACGAGCGGTTGCTGGACTAGCGGGAGCATTGTGATGGCATCTCAACCTCAGGTCAGTAACAATCAGACTTGGTCAGACAGTCTCAATCCACAACTGACGCGACGACTCCTGCGCCCGATCGTCAGCCCTGGTGTGATTGGTACTCAAGTAGCAGGGTCAATTATCTCCCGGGTCCAAGGGATGACCAACGGACTGCCCTTAATGGCTAAGTTGATTCAACGCCAGCATCGGTTACAGGGTCAATCAGCAGAAGCAGTTCCTATCGTGTATGCTCAGCCAATCCGGCCAGCAGCAGAACAGGTAGAGAGGGGACATGTTACCTCTCCAATTACCTCTCCCAATGTGGCCTCTCGAACTAAAGGAACAGGGGAAGAACTACCTTTGATATCCACTAGATTTCAGGTCGATAAAGAAACCTCAGTACAAAAAAGTACAGGGTCAAATTCCCAAAAATCTAGAGAAAACCCTAAACCCCAAACTTCAAATTCAGTAACTGCTCACTGCAATAGAGAAGTCTTGTTGAAAAACAGTGAAGTCAGAGCAA
>NZ_MKZS01000001.1:5645013-5649646 GCF_001942495.1 Moorena bouillonii PNG | reverse complement strand
AGGGAACAGGGAATCGGGAATCGGGAATCGGGAATCGGGAATCGGGAATCGGGAACAGGGAACAGGGAACAGGGAACAGGGAACAGGCAAGCTTGGCCAATAGGCCACGCTACGCGAACAACCTTCAACCTTCAACCTTCAACCCACCAACCTTAAACCTTCAACCAACTAACCTTAAACCTTAAACCTTCAACCAACTAACCTTCAACCTTCAACCTTCAACCAACTAACCTTCAACCTTCAACCCACCAACCTTCAACCTTCAACCTTCAACCAATTAACCTTCAACCTTCAACCCACCAACTTTAAACCTTCAACCAACTAACCTTCAACCCACCAACTTTAAACCGACCAACCTTGGCCTTTGGCCACGCTACGCGAACAACCGACCAACCTTCAACCTTCAACATAATGCCCCTACCACTACCTAACCTAGATGACCGTACTTATGCTGACCTCTTAGAAGAGGCTCGGTCTCTAATACCGAAAGAGTATCCTGATTGGACTGACCACAATCCTACTGACCCTGGCATCATCTTGATTGAGATGTTGGCTTGGTTGACGGAGATGGTGATTTACCGGACTAATCAGATCCCAGATGAAAACCAAAAAATGTTTCTGAAGCTGCTTAATGGTTCCGAGTGGCAGCTGGAAGGGGATTTGGAGACAGCAGTGCAGCAAACCATTGTGGATTTGCGGCAACGCTACCGGGCAGTCAGTAGTGAGGACTTTGAACAACTGGTACTACAAGACTGGCAGGACACACCAACCGCTAAGGCTCTTGGTCCTTTTGGTGTAGTCGCTAGGGCTAAATGCATTTCTCAGCAGAATCTGGCTTTGAGTGAACCAACTGCCAGAGAAGAACCTGCCCCAGGAAACATTAGCTTGCTGGTGGTTCCTCAAACTTTGGCTGATAACTACAGTTTGCTCTCCTTTGATGGCCAGGATGATTATCTGGAAATCCCTCATTCAGACCAACTCAATTTTGCTAACGATCAAGCTAAGGATCAAAATTTTACCATTGAACTTTGGGTCAGACCTGAAAAAGTCCAAGCTAGAACCCAAGAAACCTATAATAGTATCTTAGAAAAAGGTAGTGGTTCTGGGGGTTTTCCTTATGGGATTAGATATGACAACCAATCGGGTAAATTACAGGTAATTAGAAGTGATGGTACTAACTTTGCTACCATTAGTTCTACCAAAGCCATTAATGATGACAATTTTCATCACGTTGCTTTTGTCAAAGATAGTTCAACACTTTACTTATATCTTGATGGGGAATTAGAAGGCTTTACTGACGATATAACCTCAGGTAATACTATTAATGATTCATCCCTTTATCTTGGCTTTCGAGGTAACCAAAGCCATTAGTTCCAAGGCATAATTACTCAATTGCGGGTTTGGGGGGAAGTCCGCTTGCAGGCAGATATTAAACAGGAGATAAATAACTTTCTTAAAGGTACAGAAAAGGGATTAGTTGGTTGCTGGGATTTGGATGAAGGCTCTGGTATTATTGCTAATAATAAGACTCCTAACCAAAATCATGGAACTATCCAAGGAGCCAGTTGGTATCAACCCAATATCACTGCTTCACTGTTGCAAGGCTTATGGTCTTTCTTGGATGAACGGCGGTTGCTGACTGTACGCCATCACGTAGTTACCCCAGACTACCTACCCTTGCGAGTTTGGGCGCGACTCTATCTAGTGGCGGGGGGCAATGCCCAGCAGGTTAAAGACCAGGCAAACCAGGAGACCCAAGCTTTCTTCCACCCAGTTAATTCCCAGTCTTATTGGGATGGTCAGGGTTGGCCTTTTGGTAGGAGTATTTACGTTTCGGAGCTATATCAATTACTGGATCGCATCCCTGGAGTGGACTATGTCGAGGATGTCATGGTTCATACTCATGAGCTAACCATTGATCTAACCACTACTGTTTTAACTCAGGCAAGCTCAAGATCCCAGACTCAGATTACGGTTAAAGACACCACCGGTTTTAATGTAGGGGATACTATTCAACTCGACCCCAGCAGTAGTGATCAGGAATACTATACGATTAGTAGTATTGAGCAAGGACTAAAACAATTGACCTTGTCTTCAGCTTTAAATAAAGCTTATGGACTGGGAACAATGGTTGTCCGTCCCCTTAGTTTTGAGATTACCGAAGTGATATCCAACCTTGAGTTCAAGGTGAATCAAGTAACGGGATTGGCAGCGGGAGATACGGTTGGGATCATTTTTACTAATAGCAATCCAGAAAATATAGAAATTGACACTGTTGATTTTTCCAGCAATAAAATTACCCTCAAACAACCTCTCAGCCAAGCTCCAACCACAGGGACAAAGGTGGTTCAGTTAGGAAGCTGGCGGGAGGAACGTACTAAACCAAAAGAAAGCTATCAGTTTATCGAAAAAGAGCTGATCAGAGTTAAGCTGAAAAACTATGAGTTAGTAGACTTTAACGTACAGTTAAATTTAGTAATTATGGAATACATAGGGGAGCAATGGCAATTAATTAGCTAGGGAGTAGGGAACAGGGAACAGCGGATCTGGGAACAGCGGATCTGGGAACAGGGAATCGGGATTAGCAACAATAACACCAAACTCCCCATCTCCCTATCTCCCCATCTCTCCATCTCCCCACCTCCCCATCTCCCCATCTCCCCACCTCCCCATCTCCCCATCTCCCCATCTCCCCACTATTCCCTATTGCCTTTTTCGACAAGAACTGTGTTTAAAACCTAGATACAAACGCGCTTATGTCCAACTACTTCAGTAGCTATCTAAACTATCTACCAGCTAACTTTCAGGAAGACCCTTTTGTTGGTCGGTTTCTGCTAGCGTTTGAGCGGGTAATGAGTGGTTTTTTACCTAGGGATACTGATGATCCAAATCCTGAACAGTTGGCTCTAGAAGAGTACATTGACCGTATCCCTACTTACTTCAATCCCTATAATCATCCTGATTTACCAGTAGAGTCAGAGATAGCACCAACTGAGTTTATACCTTGGCTGGCCAGTTGGGTGGCGTTAAGTTTGCGAGATGATTGGAGCGAGGAGACTAAACGCCGATTTATCAGCAATATTGTCCCTCTCTATCGCCAACGGGGGACTAAGGCGGGAGTGAAGCAAATGCTAGAACTTTACACTCAAGAAGACGTTAAAATCTACGAATTTGAACAACCTGCTCACTACTTCCAGGTGACAATCACCTTGAATGAGCGAGACCCTAAACTGCTGCAACGTCAAGAAGAGATTGCGAAAGCAATTGTTAATCAGGAGAAACCAGCTCACACGTTTTATGCTTTGCGGGTGTTAATACCCGGTATGCAAATTATTAATGAGCCCACTGATAGTAAACCAGGCATCATCGTTGGGGAGACTACACTATTGGGCACCACAACCATATCGTAACTAAGGGAGAATTAAAATGGCAGATTATATTCAGTATCCTTACATTGACAAGCGAGTACGCTACTTCGATGGTGAGTTTTTAAAAGACCAGGATTTTATTGATGAACAAAAGTATCATATTGATCGACAGCGCCGCCTAGACCAATTCCTCCGGGTTTCGGGCATTTGTGATGGTTTGACTCTTAAGACTGACACTAATCAGGTGATTGTTACCCCTGGTACTGCTCTTGACAGTGAAGGTCGGCAGATTATTCTGAGTACAGACTCTTCGCCAATCAATCTTAGCGGGTATCAAAGTCAGGAAGTTTACTTAGTTATTTCCTATCAAGAGGAACAATCGGATCAGACAACTGATGGAGGTTTGGGTAGCAGTGGTGCCAGGCGCTGGCACGAAAAGCCCAATATCCAAGTTGCTACCCTGGGAAATGTGCCTGAGGACTCGATTGTTCTGGCAAAGCTGGCAATTGCTGGAAACGGTAATGTGACTCCTGATCTCAGTGTACGCCAGTATTCTGGAGTGCGTTTGCCTAGTGGTAATTTGGATAGTGGTGCAATCACTGGACCAACCCTGCGTTCTGGTGGTAATAGTGCCAGTAGTTTGGTTGTTATTGAGGGAGATTTGAGTGTTACAGGTGATACCACAGTAAATGGAAGTTTAAGCTTCAGCAGCAACGCATCTGGTGAGCGACCTCTGCTGATGGAAGCTCCCAGCGACGGCAATCATCGCGGTGACGGTACTCAAGGGGCAACCGGCTTAGTCTATCGAGTGGCAGAAAATCCCCCTGAAGGTGACCCGATCTTCCAAGTCAGAAGTGAAGGGGAAGCAGTTCGTTTCTTTGTAGAGCATAATGGATGGACTGGGAGTAGGAGCAATTCTGCATGGTTTGGAGGTACTGAAAGAGATAACTACTTTGCAGGCAAGGTTGGCATCGGCATTAATCCGGCTGAAGAACCATTACACATTCACTCGGCAGTAGGTCAAGGATTGAAAATTGCTGCAGCCGATAAAACTAGCATCATAAAATTGCATGTGGCGAGTGGTGATTATGGCTTCCTAAAATTAGGGGGAAGTAATGGAGATACTGTATTGCGAGGTGGTGATGATCACACTTCCAGCTTCTCTGGTGATCTTAGTGTAGCTGGGACTTTAACTGTTACAGGTAATACCCTGGTTGACTGACAAAACTTATTTAGGTGCATATTGGTAAGTCAGTACCTTAAAC
>NZ_MKZS01000001.1:5642353-5644913 GCF_001942495.1 Moorena bouillonii PNG | reverse complement strand
CTACAAGCTACTCTGGTTGGTGGGCATTGCTCAGATCAATTCCGGCAGGATTGGGAGACCCAAGACTCGTAGGGTGGGCATTGCTGATAAGTATCAAAATTGTTCGCTTATAAAATAAATGAGCAATGCCCACCAAGACCCAAAAGGCAATGGGTACCCTGGTTGGTGGGCATTGCTCCGGTGACTTTGGGCAGGTAGGCGAGTTGGAAAAAGGCTTTTCCCACCCTACAAGCTACTCTGGTTGGTGGGCATTGCTCAGATCAATTCCGGCAGGATTGGGGGTTGGTTTCAAGCAATGCCCACCCTACAAAATGCTCTGGTTGGTGGGCATTGCTCAGGTGAATTCCAGCAGGGTTGGGGGTTGGTTTCAAGCAATGCCCACCCTACAAAAGCGTAAGCTGAACCAGACAAGAATCCTAGGGTGGGTCTTGCTCAGCAAGTTCAACATTAGTTAGCCTAGAAATTAAATCCGCAATGCCCAGCAATCCACAACCATGCCCGAATATCGTCGAGCCTATGTCCCAGGTGGAACCTTTTTTCTGACTCTGGTAACCTACGACCGCACCCCTCTGTTTTCCGAACCCGAAACAATTGCTTATTTGCGTGCTGCACTTGCTAAAACTCGCACTGAGAGACCTTTTGAAATTACTGGTGCAGTTGTTTTACCTGACCATATTCATTTCTTGTGGACTCTACCCCCAGGGGATACAGCTTATTCCTACCGGGTTTCTCGGTTTAAGGTGTTGTTTACGCGATCGCTACGGGGTAAAAAATTCAAGCCACAGAATGTATCGGCATCCCGTCGTAAACACAGAGAAAGTAATGTTTGGCAGCGCCGATTTTGGGAGCATGTGATTCGAGATGAATCTGACTTCCAACAGGCTTTAGATTATATTCATTACAATCCGGTTAAGCATGGGTTGGTATCTTGTCCTCATCGGTGGGAGTATTCGAGTTTCACCAGATGGGTTGAAACAGGTCAGTATCAGATCGATTGGGGTTGTTGTTGCTGGGGGAGACAACCATTAGTTCCAGATTTTTCGGAAATTGGAGCCAAGGTTGGTGAGTGAATTATCAACGGTTGGTGGCTAGACAATCGTAGGGTGGGCATTGCTGATTGAGATCATGATTGAAAACCGATCAATGACATGGGCAATGCCCACCAATAATGACAATCGTAGGGTGGGCATTGCTGATTGAGATCATGATTGAAGGCCGAGCAATGACATGGGCAATGCCCACCAATAATGACAATCGTAGGGTGGGCAAATAGTGATGTCAATTCCGGAATGTTTGGGAGTTGGAAACCGGCCATAGGTACCCTGGTTGGTGGGCATTGCTCCGGTAAATTCCGGCAGGGTTGGGGGTTGGTTTCAAGCAATGCCCACCCTACAAAATGCATACTTTGTTGTCACCCCGTGAGGTTTCAAGCAATGCTTTGGGTGGGCAAAGTAATGGTGAATTCCGGAAGGTTTGGGAGGCATAGGTACCCTGGTTGGTGGGCATTGCTCTGGTCAATTCCGGCAGGATTGGGGGTTGGTTTCAAGGAATGCCCACCCTACAAAAGCTACAAAAGCGATCGCGTAGCGGCTCCAAAGGAGCATCGCACTACAAAATGCACCCTGGTTGGTGGGCATTGCTCCGGTAAATTCCGGCAGAGTTGGGGGTTGATTTCAAGCAATGCCCACCCTACTAAATGCTTACTGCTTGGTGGGCATTGCTCTGGTCAATTCCGGCAGGATTGGGAGTTGGTTTCAAGCAATGCCCACCCTACAAAATGCGTACTACAAAATGCGTTCGCGTAGCGGCTCCAAAGGAGCATCGCACTAGAAAAATCTCCTGAGCCTGAGGGTCGAGCGAGGAAATATGGTGAAGGTAAAACAGTTCTTGAGTTTTCGGTGATGACGAAGGGAGTTAAACTAGGAAAATTTTTGGCATTGAATCGAGCTGCACCAGTTCACACTCAGGCTTTTGGTCACCTAGAGAGTCTTGAAGGGAAGTGTGGGAGGTGTGCTAAGTTGGGACAGTTTGGGAAGTTTGGGAATTCGACTAATATCTAGTTATGAGAAATCCTAAAAAGCAGTTAACACTATTATCATGGACTCACTATATGTTTGGGGGATTTTTTGGATTTTACTCCCTGTTTATACTAATGTTGTATATCCCTTTTGGTCTGTTCATTATTGGTGCAACTGACTCAATTCCTGCAGACTTATCAGGAGAGTTATCAGACTGGTTTAAGTTATCACGAAATGTGTCATCAGACTTGCCTGGCTATTTGCTAGTCATTTCTGGTGCCATACTTTTCATCCTTGGAGAAGTCTTTGCTTTTGCTATCATTCTCTCTGGCTATATGCTCAGAAAAAGCAAGAATTATTGGTTTTCATTTATGATAGCTTGCCTACTCTGCTGGTTCAGACCATTTGGCACACTTGTTGGAATTTTAACGATTGTTGTTCTATCTCGGCAATCGGTAAAAAAATTATATCCTTTTAAGTATTAAAAGGGAATCGGGAATCGGGAATCGGGAATCGGGAATCGGGAATCGGGAATCGGGAAT
>NZ_MKZS01000001.1:5640477-5642253 GCF_001942495.1 Moorena bouillonii PNG | reverse complement strand
CCTACTCCCTACTCCCTACTCCCTACTCCCTACTCCCTACTCCCTATTCCCTATTCCCTATTCCCTACTCCCTATTCCCTATTCCCTATTCCCTATTCCCTATTCCCCGCACACAAAACCACCATAGACCAGTTTCTCAACTGTCTGTACTAGCAAGGGTGTTAACTATGGAAAAATAAGGTTTTATCGATGTCAGCGTTAGGACTACTGATTAAGTGGCACTGTCTCCAATCACTCCAACTGTTATTTCTATTTTACTAGTAAATAAGAAACATCGATGATTGGAGAAAACAAATGAAAAAAGCAATCTTATTACTAGCTACAGCTGCTGCAGTTACCGTCCCTACAACTGAGGCTTTTGCTCAGCATACTTTTCCTAGTGAGCGTTCCCACTGTCGAGCCACCCTAACTGCTAGCAACCCCAATTCTCGGATTACCTTACGTTCTGGAGCAGGAACTAATTATAGAAGCTTGGGTTATGGTTTAGTGGGTGATAATGTCTACGTTCTGACAGCAACTCCTCCAGAACCAGATTACAAAATAGACAGCTTTGGTTATGGTTGGCACAGAGTAGGTTTTCCAGTAAGTGGTGCCAAAGGATGGATTCGCGACGATTTACTCAATATCGAATGTGCTCCCATTAATGATTAAGTAGGTCGATCGGGAAAAACTAAAGGATAGCATTGATCAAAATTCTATCCTTAAAATAACTTAATCTTAATCATCCTTAACAGAAAAGGTACCCTCAAGGGTACTGTGAAGCCAGGGAATTATTTGACATTATATAAATGTGTTGATTGAAATTAATTGCACCAAGAGGTAAAACCCATGGGTTACAAATACCATAATCCCTGTGTGTTCCAAGTACCGATCAAATTAGAAGTGCCCATTGTTCTCGATCTAGCTGTAGGTGCTAAGCGTCAGTGCTTTACTAAATATGAGGAAATGGAGATCGAAGAGAACGGAGGGGCTACTGAGCCAGCCGAACCGTCTGCCACTTTTTATCCTTAGGAATCTTTGAAATTATTTTTTTACGGCTGGCTTTAAAATTATAGGCATAAATTAAGTAATATATCTCCTCTCTATCCTCCCTCCTGAGCTCAGGAGGGAGGAGTTTTATTGTAGACCTTCAGCGATAATCACCCCTAAGTTATGGGAGACTATCATCAGTTTAAAAAAGGTACCCTCAAGGGTACTGTCAAGCCAGGGGATTATTTGACATTATATAAATGTGTTGATTGAAATTAATTACAGCAAGAGGTAAAACCCATGCCTTACAAATACGATAAACCCTGTGTGTTCCAAGTTCCGATCAAATTAGAAGTACCCATTGTGCTTGACCTAGCTGTAGCGGCTAAGCGTAAGTGCTTTACTAAGTATGAGGAAATGGAGATCGAAGAGAACGGATCGGATACTGATAAAACTGAACCAGTTGCCACTTAGTATCTTTAGTAATCTTTGACGGCTAGCTTTTAAAATCTGGACATAAATTAAGTCCTATCTCTCCTCTATCTCCTCCATTCTGAACTCAGGATGGAGGAGTTTTATTGTAGAGGTTAACCTATAATCACCCCTAAGTTATGGGAGACTATCATCAGTTGAAAAAGGTACCCTCAAGGGTACTGCCAAGCCAGAGTTAGATTTGACATTATATAAATGTGTTGATTTAAAGTAATTACAGCAAGAGGTAAAACCCATGCCTTACAAATACGATAAACCCTGTGTGTTCCAAGTACCGATCAAATTAGAAGTACCCATTGTGCTTGACCTAGCTGT
>NZ_MKZS01000001.1:5619285-5640377 GCF_001942495.1 Moorena bouillonii PNG | reverse complement strand
CGAGGCATGAAATAATCCTTTACAAACATCTCTTTTTTTCCCTGGGACTACTTAATGGAACCGAATTATCCTGAAATGGTCATATTAGAACAGGGTATTAGCAACGGAGACGATCAAATGAACCATCAAATACTTAGTCGTATAGCCACTGTTATGGCAGTCAGCATCCTGCTTACAGGTATATTGGGGTGTGTGTCGGAAAAAACCAATGCCCTTGACCCTCTGCCTAACTCCGAACCAAGCAAAGAATCAATGTCAGCTGACCAAAAACCAACTTTAGCAGTAGATACCAATCTTGTAGACGCTAATACTAAATTTGGCTTCAAGCTATTCTCAGAAATTCTCAAGCAGGACACTAACAAGAATGTTTTTGTCTCTCCCACCAGCATCGCCATTGCCCTAGACATGGCTTACAACGGTGCCAGCGGCGAGACTCAAGAGGCTATGGCAAAAGTCCTAGAATTAGAGGGATTGAGTCTAGATCAACTCAACCAGGGGAATAACGCCTTAAAAGCTAGCTTGGAAAATGCTGACCCTGATGTCCAGCTGTCCATTGCCAACTCCCTGTGGGCTAACCAAGGCATTGACATCAACCCCAAATTTATTAAAAACAACCAGGAATTCTACAAAGCAAAGGTCACAGAACTTGATTTTAGTAGTGCCAAGGCTGCAAAAAAAATTAACCGTTGGGTCAAAAATAACACAAACGGCAAAATCAAAACGATTGTCGAACGCACTCAAGGGGATGAATTACTTTTCTTAATTAATGCTATCTATTTCAAAGGCAGCTGGACCAGAGAATTCGATAAAAGTCAAACGTCTGATCAAGCTTTTTATATCTCTGATTTAAACCAAAAGCAACACCCAATGATGTATCAGTATGGGAAGTATCAGTACTATGAAAATGATGCCTTTCAAGCTGTAAGTATTCCCTACGGTAAAGAACGGTTGAGTTTGTATGTTTTCTTACCCCGTGAAGGGAGCAGCTTGGCAGAATTTCAACAACAACTCACAGCGGACAACTGGCTACAATGGATGAAAGAGTTTAGGTCGCGAGATGGGTCAATTCGGCTACCCCGCTTTAAATTTGAATACGATATTAAACTCAACGATTCCCTAAAAGCTTTGGGGATGGATGTGGCGTTTACCGATAACGCTGATTTTTCTAATCTGACCTCTGAATCAGCAGCGATTAGTCAAGTCAAGCACAAAACCTTTGTAGAAGTGAATGAAGAAGGCACTGAAGCAGCGGCTGCTACTTCTATCGGTGTTGTTCCCACTTCGATTAGTATAGATCAACCATTCAATCTAGTGGTTAACCGTCCTTTTTTCTGTACTGTTCGGGACAATAAAACTGGAGCAATTTTGTTCATGGGTTCGATTGTGGAACCGTAAGCTATTAGCTATTGAATTAGTGTGAAGGTTGTTTGGTTAAAGGTTGAAAGTTAAAGGGTAAGCATGCAGCTATCAGCGAACAGCGTAGCGTCATCGGTGCTTTTGAATAAAATAAGCTGACCGCTGACCGCTGACCGCTGACTGCACCTCAAGTAGCGTGCGCGTAGCGCATATGCTTACGTTAAAGCTTCAAAAGATAACCTTTAACCTGGTAACCTAGTTAACCTTAGGCAGGTAGCTTGAATAGAATTGCATCCCAAATAAAGTATCCCTCACGTCCATATAATAGTGACGAGGGATCAGCAACACCCTGTTGACCAGAAGGACTTACTTTCTTCATTTCTGGATAATCGTTGTCCCACAAGACCTTCCACTGACCAGAAACATCGAGTTCTTCCATTCCTAAATTTAATCCATAAGCGATCAGTTCTTGTTGGTTATTGTGCTCGAAGTTGATCGCATACAAGTTAGACTCGGAGGATCCTTTCACCACCGGTACCACCCCTGCTGGCTGATAGGGACCGTTGATCTGTGGCGAGACAAAATGGTACAGGCTGGAGTCAGTAATCGAGGCAGCGTCATCACCAAGTTGCTCAAGCCAACGGGGATCCACATGTTGCTTCATCACAGAGAAGAACATGTGCCACATTCCTCCTTTATAGTAAACGTGGCTTCGTTCACACTCGTAAAAGAGACCTTGCTCACCTTCATCGGTCATGAAATGAGGAAACAGGGCTGGTGGCAAGAGTGTATAGGGTCCTTCGAGTTGATCTGCTACTGCTAGACCAATACAGCCTTTCTTGGGTTGGGAATTTGTCTTGGCAGCAGCAGATAGAAACATCCAATACTTGCCTTCGTGAAAGATGGGGAAAGGATCCCGCAACTGGCGGTGACGTTGGTCTGGCATCAATGGATGGTCGGAGTAATCGTAGTATTTCTCCCAATCAAGAAATTCGATCAGTTGGGGAGCTTGCCAATCAATCTCGTGATTATCCCTAATGATTCCCTTACAGAAGCCAATATACTCATGAAGCAAATTAGGACGGTCTGGAGATCCACCGTAAAAGAAATACAGGGAATTTTCGTTTACCAACCGTAAGCTTCCTGCTAGAAGGCGAGAGCTTCGCCAGTAGTCATCCCGGTCTGGCTGAAACACAGGACCTAAGTGCTTAATTACAGACAAATCTTCACTAAGAATAGCCCCACCCATTTCCCCTCTCTGCCAAGGCACTCCCTCTAAATCCTTTCCTCCTTGAAGGTAAAGCAGGAGATATTTTGAGAGAGCTGTTTTACTTGGAGCAGGTTGATGAGGCGTTGTCTGGATGCTGATATCATGGTTGAACAGTTGCTCTAAGGTCGCAGCGTCGCTCCTGCCGTGATCGAGTTGTTGTATCATCAGCTTCTGCTTAAGATATTTTTAGTTTTGTTAAGGAAATATTACTTTATTAAATCAATCTATTATTTTTTTGACAAGGGGATCCATCAAATTGCAGGGATATGGGGCACAATCTCAGTATAAATACTGAGAATTTCCCAAGGATTTGCGATCGCCTTGGCGATCGCAAATTTTTATTGATGATATGTATTACTAAGTAATACAGTAAGTAGACACCCTTGATAGTCTAATCCGTAGGCTGGCTCATGCAACTTCAGCATCAAGGTATAGGATTTGCGATCGCCAAGGCGATCGCAAATTCTCATTGATGATATGTATTACTTAGTAATACATTAAAAATACACCCTTGATAGCCTGATATTTGGCGTTGCTGAATTAAGGAATGAATGCGCGATTATCTGGTGTTATTAAAGCCCCCGTTGGTCCCCCAACTTTGCGGTGCGACCCGTGGCGAATTTAATTCGACGACTGTAAGCGCACCGGGAGGGACTTTAAGAGTTTTGTTCCCCCCAGAATTGGGGGGCTAGGGGGGCGGAACCATACCCATAATCAGCAACGCCTGATATTTCGGCTGGCTGATGCAAATTTAGCATCGAGGTATAGGCTGAGATCCTATCTAGAGGGCGCAAGCCTTAGACTCATAAATTAGGGTTTGGCTTCGAGTTTGGCTTCGAGTTTGGGTTTCAACTGCGTAAGTCCTAGTAGTCTGACCTTAGTTAAATCTTTGTCTATGTCTTCACAAGTTAAAGATTTGATTGTGATTCCCATTAATAAGCAATTTTACCAATGACATTTCCCCAACACTATTTGTTATCTTAGAATAAGTTTGGTAGTGATAGGTAAAAAAGCGAGTACAGACCTCGCTTAAATGCTGCTATAGCCTTAAGCTATTATCAAATAATATTAGGACTTACGTAGTAACTCTCTGATTATCTGATTAGAGGGTAAGTTATCATCAATTAAAACACTATACTTTGAGCGATCAACAGTGAGCGTATTTGCTGATAGCTTCTAACTCAAACTTTATGCCCGTCTAAAGTATAGATATAGTTTTAAATACTCTCAGTACGTAATTCCTCACTAGTTTAATGTATTCAGGAAAAAAAATACTTGGATACATAGACTATTGTTTAATCATTAGGTGTTGCTTCTATAAATTACACAATAATTAGTTAGATAGGATTTAATTAAGCGGTAAGGAATTTTACTTCCCTTACCCTACTACCGAATTATTACTTTATACTCTCTAGTTGACGCCTTAGTAAAGAGGCTAACTTTTCTAGGGAGTTAGTCACAGTTATTCACTAACTAATACTCTTACACAAAAGCAGGTAACTTATGCTTCCTAATCACAGTTTACAACTCTCAGATAAATGGATCTGGGACTTCTGGCTAGCTCAAGATATTTCCGACTATCACTTATTTTACTTGCAAGCTTCTAAGGATTTACCGGATCCAGAAGACCGACATTGGCATGTTTCATTTGGTCACGCTGTTTCTCAGGATTTACGGCACTGGGAGATTCTACCAGATGCTATGAAGCCTGAAGCTTATGGTGACGTGGATGAGTACACTAATTGGACTGGCTGCGTAATTCGTCATGATGGCCTGTGGTATCTCCCATACACCAGCACTGATCGCAAAGAGCAAGGAAAAATCCAACGCATCAGCCTTGCGACCTCCAAAGATTTAATCCACTGGGAAAAACATCCGAAAAACCCGGTGATCGAGGCTGATAGTCGCTACTACGAGAAGTATGATCTCGAGCACCCTGAGAAAAACCTTTGGTTCGATGAAGCCTGGCGCGATCCTTGGGTATTTCAGGATCCAGAAACAGGGGAATTTCATGCTTTAATTACTGGTCGCGTTAATTATGGTCCTGCTGAAAGTCGGGGCGTGATTGCTCATGCCACTTCACAAAACCTGATTGATTGGCAAGTATTACCACCATTAACTGAGCCTATGACGTTCGGGACTATGGAATGTCCGCAAGTGGTTCTTATCAAGGGGCGCTACTATCTGCTCTTCTCGATCCCCCCAGGAGAGTTTGTTGATAGTAACCTCACGGGAACGTTCTACATGGTTGCTGATCATCCTTTAGGACCATTTTCTGCTCCAAGGGCGCTCTGGGCTGATTCAGTGAAGCGGCTCTATTCCGGGAAACTGGTACAAGGTCCTGATCAGATCTGGTACTTTATGTCATGGCGTAATTTCGCTCTAGACGGGAGCTTTCTCGGCGATATCAGCGAACCTCTGCCGATCACAGTTGATGAGGAGGGCAATTTGATAGTGCTTGAACCAGCAATGGTTCATTAGACGTCTTCGGGAATTCAGCAATAGGCAATCGGAAACGAGGAAGAGGAATGATAGGGGTTCTCAGTTTGATGAGGTACATACTAAATTTATTCCCTCTCCTCTGTCGGTTCTCACTTCCATAGACGAAATGCTTAAGGGGGCACGGCCTGTGCCCCTAAAATTAATATGGTCAGTAACCAATTACCAATTACCGATTACCGATTACCCATTACCCATTACCAGAATGACTTTGCCTAACTGGATTACCTTTTCCCGCTTACTGGGGTTGCCCTTTATCCTATACTTCCTGAATCACCCAACTGACCAAAGCCGCTGGATCGGTTTCGGGATCTTTCTCCTTGCTGCTGGAACGGATTGGTTAGATGGTTATCTAGCTCGTAAACTGAACCAAATTACTGATTTAGGCAAATTCCTTGACCCATTAGTCGATAAATTTTTGGTACTCGCGCCCCTACTAGCATTAATTGAGCTAGGTCAGGTACCCGCTTGGGGAGTCTGTTTGATTTTGGCACGGGAGTTAACGATCGCAGGTTGGCGAGTTAACCCCAAGTTATCCGGTAGCACTAGCATACAGGGAGCCAATATCTGGGGTAAACTCAAAACCGTCAGTCAAATTAGTGCGATCGCACTTTTAATTGCTCCAACTCCCGACACCTGGATCATCCCATCCCTAGTCCTTTTCTGGCTATCGGTGGTCCTAACCTTAATCTCTGGTTTAGTTTACCTGTTACCCGCTAATATCTGGTCATCAACAGCAAAATCTACTTCAGCTTGATCCCGACCTGAACCGAGATAATCATTCTCAAAGGAATCCTTCAGTCCCGAAAGCAAATCATACTCCGGTTGCCAGTTAAGTTCAGTCAATGCCTTATGGATATCAGCAAAAAAGTGTTGTAATCGAAATGGGAAAGCCTTGCGCTTACCAAAATCAAACTGCTTCGGGTCATAATGCACGAGCTTGACCTCATCAGCCGACTTACCACAGGCCATAGCACAGGTTCGTGCTAAACCATCAAAGGTGACATAGCGTTCCCCGGACACATTGTAAATTTTACCAATCGCTTCCTTATTCCCCAATACTGCTGCCATTGCCCTCGCCAAGTCCTGACAATGACCTAACTGAGTAATGTGCATGCCATTACCAGGGATGGGAATAGTGCGATCGCGAACAATCCGGTCAAAAAACCAAGCTTCAACATCATTATAATTTTGGGGACCATAGATATAAGTTGGACGAATCGCGGTAAATGGCACCCCAAGTTCTTGTAGGTAAGCCTCAGTATGATGTTTACCCTTGTGGCGAGAATTGGGATCAACTGGATCTCCTTCGAGATGGGGTAACTGGTCAGACTTCAAATACACCCCAGCCGAACTCATATACACAAAATGCTGCACCCGGTCTTTAAAAATTTCCACTAAGGGTTGAGTATCACTCAACTCCCGACCATTATTATCGAAAATGCCATCAAACTCTTGAGACGATAACATTTCCTTGAGCTGATTGGGATCCTTGCGATCGCCATGAATCTGTTGGACTCCTGGCACTGGCGCTGGCTTATTACCCCGATTGAACAGCACCACCTCATGGCCCATCTCCACCAAAACCTTGGTTAAATAAACCCCAACAAACCGGGTACCACCCATGATTAAAATTCGCATGGTCACTAATTACTAAAAACTTTGATTCACTGATTTATTAATTACCTCTGGGCGGACTTTGTGCCTTCGTGGTTCTAAACCAAACCACCCATAGCATTGTCAGGACTTGGGCACTTACTCTACTAGTAGGGGCACCCTACTACCTAAGGGGGTTTGGTGCCCAGTTTTGGGTAAGTCCTGATACCTTAAAGTCGCAACTGAGTCACAGCAATATTACCCGAAAAACACACATCTACATCAGTACCAGGAGCGCGATCGCGTTTGTCATACTCCCCCTCATAATAGTAGTGATCCCCCTCCACACGATACTTTGTCGGTAACGGTTGAGTACTCGGTTCACAAAATACCACCTCTGGCTCAGGTGACCCCGGTTCCAAGTGAGGTAAATTCACATTCCAGTAAGTACCAGCAGCAATCGGACGATTCAACAAATCCGCCAACACCCTAGCTGTCCAACGACTCGCCACCTCCCAATTAATCACCCAAGGTTTTTTAATCCAGTGGGAAATCGCAATACCTGGTATCCCCTGTATCGCCGCTTCCCTAACCGCCGCCACTGTACCAGAAATGTAGACATCAACCCCCAAGTTACCGCCAGCATTAATACCTGACAGAACCCACTTTACCTCTGGTATAATATGTGATATTGCAAGGCGAGTACAATCCGCTGGGGTACTAGAAACTGCATACTCATAGTCTGACCGACGTTGGACGTGAATCGGTTTATATGTAGTAACCTGATGGCCACAGCCTGAATGATGCTCCTTCGGAGCGATAATTACAAAATTACCGTTACCGTTGACCGCTTGCTCTAGTGCTTTAATTCCGGGAGCATCTATCCCATCGTCGTTCGTTAGGATTATAGTCATTAGTTTAGTCGTTAGTGGTTAATCATTAACAGCTGAGTATGGGAAACGATCTAATCCAAGCCAAACTATCAAGGAATATCGAAACCGTATTAGAAACTTAAAACCAATCATCTCAAATTGCTTGAGCATTTGCACCCTTATACTTCCTTTGGGTATAAACTTAGCTTTTGGTTTAGCTATTGAACTTAAGCTCTGATCTCCGTACAGAAGAGCGAGCTAATAGCTGTTTACCCAGGAAAGTAGCCCGTAAGCTGACCGCTCAATGGGTATAGCTGCCCATGATCAGCCATCTGACAACCTCAGCTCAAAATCTTTCAAGCAACTGTTATGGCAAGTCAGGGATACATCTACAACTTTCAACCTATTGGCAAACCAGGATTATGACTCAAAATAGCAAAAATCAGCCATCTACCCACTCTCAGCCAACTGTTAATTTTACCGAAGAAGAGCTGCAAGATATCTTACGCTATGCTAACGAACACGGTATTAATCCTTTTAGACTAGTCAAAGCCATTGCCCAAAATCGGAAACAGAGAATTGCCCAAGCTCACAATAGGCAGATTCGAACCAGGGAAACTGTTTGTCAATAGAGCCGCAGTTATTAAACTCAAGGCGCTGACTTTATTCGCCGTCAGCTTCTTTAACAAGAAGTGGTGGAGGGCATTACCATGCTACTCTATCCATAGTTAGTAAGGGTAAGCCAAGACACAATTTTTTATCCTTATATCTTCTCTCAGAGAAGATCGGATATATTGAAAGAGTAATGGTAAGGTCGATACCATTATAAAAACAAAAACTAAGAAATAATTGACGACTATTAAATCCCTGAGAACTGGTGTTTGTAATTTAGATTATGATCTACAAGTTCAAAAAAACCGGTTAGTCAGGATTTTAAAATACAGTACGTTCCTTAACCCTATGGATAGTAAAAAAAAAGTAACCGTTAGTTCAGGGCTAGTTCATTATGGTCAGAGATGGGCTGGTGCTATTAGAGATGCAATTCCAAATTGAACCTGGGGTTAAAACAACGGGAATAGCTAGTGTTAAAGATAGTATAGTCAAGTTGTTTGGGTGGCAGAATTAACTGATAGAGGGTTTTACATTCGGGATGCTCTAACTCCCTTCTAGTCGTTAATAGGTTCATACTCTAGAAAAAAAAGACTCTCCTACTACAATCAAACATTTACACTCAACAGTCCATAGCTGATAGTATCATCAGTATTCACCCTTACTTACCTGTTGGTTGAATAGAGTGAGTTGAATAGAATGTGCTTAACCACTATCACTGCTAGGCTTGTTGTGTCCAAGCAGTCCCAGATCGTGACTACTGCGTATCATTACCTTCAATCTCAGCTTAAATAACCCTAATGCAGACTACAGCTTATAGTGAGCTTTTCCCACTATTTAATACAGCTAGCCCAGAAACCTTAGAATGGTTTGAATCCATTGCGGTGGAGCATGAGTACCCGACCGACCGAGCTATCATCATGGAAGATGCTTGGGGTAATGCTGTTTACTTTATTGTCTCCGGCTGGGTTAAAGTGCGACACTTACGCGGTGAAAACGATGTCACACTGGCAATTTTGGGTCGGGGTGACTTTTTTGGTGAAATGGCAATTCTTGATGAATCTCCCCGCTCAACCGATATCGTTGCCATGTCGAACGTGCGACTACTGACCATTTCTGCACAACGCTTTATTCAAACTCTCTTTAAAGATCCCCAGTTGCACCATCGCATGTTACAACTGATTGTGCGGCGGTTACGTCAAAGCAATGTCCGGTTACAAAATCGCTATCAGCCTCCAGCGGTTAATTTAGTCAATACTCTAGTTGGTTTGGCAGACAATTACGGTGAAATCACTGAAAAAGGCACAGAAATCTATAACATTTCCTATCAAGACTTAGCTGATATCACAGATATCAGTGTAGAGGATACTACCAAAATTATGGAAAAGCTCGAGAGTAAGGGCTGGATTAAAGTTGACCCGGAGCAGCAAACTATGCGCTTGATGAATATCAAGCAGCTAACTCAGCTGGTCAGACGAGGTAGCTCATGAGGCAAGATTAGCTCTAGGTGGTAGCTGCCCCACAACAGAGGCGTGGTTTGTGGGACTAAGGTTCCTAAAACCCACATTCCTTACTACTCACTACTCACCACATTGTCTTGTTCTAAAAGATTAAGAATTTTGAGGATTTGGCTCTGGGGCTTAGGCCACCCCCCGAAGGACTAATAGCCATTACCCTGACTCATTACCCTGATTCAGTAAATCCTCTTCCTACACCCCACACCGGCTTTCTCCACAGTGGTTCACCCTACAGGCTAACCCTACACTCGTCACCCTGTATACTTTTCAAGTGGGTTGTTACCCTGTTAGGTTCTAAGGACTGGGTTAGGAGATTTGGCTGAATTCACCAATATCGGGCTTGATAGATTACTTACCGTAAGCTAATATTTCTTCATAAAGTTAAATAAAACTTAAATTAAATCACCTATCTACACCTGTAGGGTGCTGACTTACTCCCGGGGCATGTAGATAGATTACGTCTAGCTTCTTCCCAAAAGCTAAAAACTTTCTGTAAGATAGCAGAATCGGTTTTTATTTGTGATAAAAGCACCGTTTTAAGTTTTACTAGCTCTCAATCAAGCTAATTTAGAAGATTTTTGGAGGACTATGATATGCGGATAGCTCAAGTTTCCCCCTTATGGGAGAGAGTTCCCCCACCAGGCTATGGTGGTATCGAACTAGTTGTGAGCCAACTCACTGATGAATTAGTTCGTCGTGGTCACGATGTCACCCTATTTGCCTCTGGAGATTCCATCACTATCGCTAAACTAAAGTCTGTGGCTCCTCAGGCGTTGCGCCTTGACCCCTCCGTAGAGGCACCAATAGTTTACGAACTACTGCAACTGGCTCAGATTGGCGAGGTGGCTGATGAGTTTGACCTAATTCACTTTCACACAGGGATGATTACCTTTCCGGTGATTGACTTGTATAAGACCCCTGTGGTTCATACCATGCATGGTCGCTTCGGCAATGATATTAGCAAGGCTTATGCGCGATACAGCCACATACCCCATATTAGCATCAGTAATCATCAGCGGTCATCCGGACCAGAGATGAATTATGTTGCTACGGTTTACAATGGTGTTAAAATAAAAGATTATCCGTTCAATCCAAAAGCAGCCGATGACCCCCCCTACTTAGGGTTTTTGGGTCGTTTGTCAAAGGAGAAAGGCCCTCATCATGCGATCAGAATTGCCCGTGAAACTGGCTGGAACTTGAAAATGGCGGGCAAGCTTGATGTAGTTGACCGGGAATTCTTCGAACAAGAAATTGCTCCGGAAATCGACGGTAAACAAATTCAATACTTGGGTGAAGTGAGCCACGAAGAGAAGGTGGAATTATTATCCAAAGCCAGCCTGACCGTCTTTCCGATTATCTGGCCCGAACCTTTTGGTTTGGTAATGATTGAGTCAATGTGTGTTGGCACTCCAGTGATTGCCACGAACTTTGGCGCTGTACCGGAGGTGGTGGCCGACAAGAGAACTGGCATAATCTGTGCCAATCCTGAGGACATGATAGCTGCCATTCCAGAAGCTCTTAAACTCTCTCGCGAAGAGTGCCGTAAGTATGTGGAAGAGACCTTCAGTGTTCCCAATATGGTTGATGGCTATGAAGCAGCTTATCAGAAAGTGCTAGAACAGCATAAGTAAGCTAATCCCAAAACTTCAGCTCCTGTCAGTGCAGTTTAATCGTTTAGATCAGCGCTTTTCGCCTTTTCCAGATAATTATAGGAAATCGGGACACAAAACTCCCCATATTCATGGGGCAGATGTAGCCCACCACGGCACTTTTAAGTGCGGTGAATCTGTTACTATGAAAACGTGAAGGCCAGTAGGAACAACCATATACAGTTTTGAAAGAATCTAGTTCAATCTAGTTAAGGAAAAATCCCTGCGAACCAGATCACTACTAGCTCGACTAGCCTACCTATAGGTGGCAAGCAATGGTAGTAATTCACTCCAAACATAAACACGAAATAGAGAAGTCCTGAGTTGCCAAGTTCATTGAGTTCTGAATAATAAATGACAGTAACTGATTTATATTAAGCAGCACTCGCTACTCGGTACTCAAGACTATAACCAAAAAAATATGGCTGGGTGAATTAGACTTCACCCAGCCAATTTAGTTCCAAATAGTTAGTTAATGCATACCCTAACAAGGAATTAAACGATTTCCTGCTAATTGTTTGTGGAGGTTGCTCCAGTGTATGCCTTCGAGACTGGGTAACACCAGGTGGGCTGCTCCCACTCGTTCAACTGGACCAAGTCCTACAGCCCACATACCAGCAGCTAGAGCGGCTTCGACACCAGACCCGGCATCTTCTACTACTACACAATAAGCGGGTTCCAATCCCAACTGCTGTGCTGCGTGCAAGAAGAGATCTGGTGCTGGCTTAGAGCGGGTCACACTGTAGCCGTCAGAAATTGAATCAATGCGATCGCTAATACCCAATCGTTCCATAACTTCCTTGGCATTTTTGCTACCGGAGCCAATCGCAACTTTGATACCAGCTTCCTTGAGTTCAGTCAGTAACTCTAGAGCTCCAGGTAGTAAGTCAGTCTTAGAGATGTTCTTGATCAATTCCAGATAGTACTTATTTTTGCGATCCATCATCTCTTGGAGTTGCTGTTCTGTGGCTGAGCGACCGTTCAAAAGTTCCATCAGGGACTCTCGACGTGAAAGACCCCGCAGTGCTTCGTTGGCCTCGCGATTAAAGGGAATACCCTCTTCATCAGCTAGTTTTTGCCAAGCTTGGTAATGATATTCTGCGGTATCAGTGATTACGCCATCTAAGTCAAAAATCACACCCTGGATTTGAGCTGGAGAGCCGGGGGGTCGAGAACTTGAGGAGATGGTAGTCCCAGATTGTGCTGTTTGAGTACTGGTTTCTGGATTGAGATCAAACTCGTACTTTTGTCCACGCCATTGCAGCTTAAACTTCAGACGTGTCCAGCCCGGTAGGAAGTGGGGAATAGCAACCGGTCCATCGTCTGTGAACTTGATCCCAGCACATCCAAAGATTATAGCTTGCCATAGACCACCACCGGAAGCAGCATGAATTCCTTCATGAGCGTTACGCCGCACATTTTCTAGGTCTACCATCGCTGCCCGCATAAAGTGGACATAAGCTTCCTCGGTCTTTCCTAATTCACAGGCGAGGATGGCGTGAACCGCAGGACCGAGGGACGAACCATAGGTGTGATCGGTGCGAGGAGAATAGTAGTCCCAACTTCGTTGCAAAATTTCCCGGTATTTCTCGGGCTCAGAGGTTACGCCATACTGCTCCCGCATCAGGTATAGTAACATCAAGACATCTGGCTGCTTGAGTACTTGCTTTTTACTTGCTCCTTCAATGCCAAGGATAGCCTGCATGGAACGGGTACGTGGCTCGTAATCTTCCAGGTTGATGTCTTCAATTTGGAAGAAACCCTCACACTGTTCGATTAAGTTCTTTTCATGGTCATAGGGTATCCACATCCGACGGATAATTTCAGACCACAGACTCACTCGGCTTGGAGTTAGCTCCAGTGTTTCTTCGAGTTCTTTAGCTTTCTGTGGATGTTCCCGGCGCAACCAGTCTAGGACGAACTGAGCAGTCTCTAGGTGCCATTGAACCATGCGGTTGGTGAAAGCATTGTTGTCTACCCCTTCGTGGTATTCGTCCGGACCAATCACATCCCGGAGTTCATAGCGCTCCCGTTTACCATTCCACTCAACCCGAGTTCCCCAGAATACCGCTGTATCTAGGATAATTTCAGCACCGTAACGTACCACCCAGTCATCATCACCGGTAGCTTGCCAATATTTCCAGATACCATAGACTACATCAGTAGTGATGTGGAGTTCGCGATCGCCACACCAAATTCGGACTGGGTCTCCATCTTTCTCAGCAGAGAGAACCCAGCGAGGGGTTACTTCGTCACCGGTGTCAGCACTTTCCCAGGCGTAAACGGCTCCCGGATAGCCCTGAAGCTTAGCTTTACGCCTTGCCCCAGGTAAAGTATGGTAACGGTAGGTCAGCAAATTCTTGGCGATCTGGGGCTGAGTCAAGATCATCAGCGGGAGTATAAAAATTTCTGTGTCCCAGAAAACGTGACCCCGATAGCCAAAACCAGAAAGGGTTTTAGCGGGAATATTCACCCGGTCATCATGACGGGGAGCACAAATGAACAGTTGGAACAAATTGTAGCGTATAGCAATCTGAGCGTTGAGGTCTCCTTCAATGACAACATCGCTATCTTGCCAAATCTTATCCCAAGCTGCCTCATGTCGAGAGAATAGGGTTAGATAATCAGGTTGGTTGACCAGGTGTTCCTGGGCTACCTTTTCTGGGGTTTCGGTGTCCCGGGATGTGAACACACTAATTACTTTATCCAGGGTGACCAGCTGGCCTGAGCGCACTTGTAAGGTAGTGGCTAAGGTGGGATGACCTTCACAGCCCTTTAGCTGTATTTGGGCATCATCAACACCACTTACACTGACTCTCGAAGCCATACCCAGTTCGATCGCAGTATGACGGGTGCGAACGTGTAACCAGATATTTCCTTCGGATGTCTGGTTAGTTCCAGTTGAAATCTGACCCTGTTTCAACCATTCCCAGTGGAGCACCCCTTGGTTATCTGGGTAACCATTGATGCTGGCTTGAATTTCGATTGTCCCATCGAAATCCACCGGAGTGATTTGACAGCGAAGGGCTAATACATGGTCATCAGCCATACTGGCAAAACGCTCGATATGGATATCGATAGTCTTACCACCAGGAGTACGCCAACGCACATCACGAGTTAGCTTGCCTCGACGCAGGTCAAGTTGACGTTCGTAGTGCAAGATCTCGCCTTGATCAAGACGAAACCGTTCACCTTCTACAACTATCACTATAGGTAGCCAATCAGGACAATTAGCCAGTTCAGTATAGACAACTGGCACATCGTCGTAGACACCATTAATCAATGTCATTGGCCATGCAGCGTGATACCCTTCCTCAAAGCTACCTCGGGTACTGAGGTAACCATTGCCAATGGTAAAAACGGTTTCCTTGTAGTGCAATTGAGTCGGATCAAACTTGGTCTCAGTTACTGTCCAATCGCTGTAGATGTGGTTAGAGCTAGATGGGGACGATACTTTGGCATCCATAGTTAGTCGTTAGTGTTGCTGTGGTGGGTGGTTCCTTGAGTGAGGTCAAACGCTTCCCTGCGCTTGTGAAGCAAACGGGTGTAGGGTTTAGGGAGTGGGAGATAGGGGTAATGGGGCTGTGAACAGAAGATGGCACAACGCCACCCTTAAAACTGGGATCACTAACACCATATTTTCCCCATACCCCATACCCGAGAATCTAAACCCCTGCTGTCAAGGGAAGGCTACTAGCAATTAATTGAAATAGTTATTGGCTCAGGCAGATTGCCCATAATTAGTGAATTCACTAATTTTTATGCGATTTCCGCATTAACTGACATATCAACAAATCTTTGGTTAGCTGTTGGTAGCCGACATGGAAGAATCAGTTGAGGTCAGTTAACGATAGGAAGCTTAATAACTAGTAATTTCTATAACGAGTAATTTCTAGAATCAGCCTCCATCGTTGCATTAGTTTTCTACAACTCCGATTAGGAGTAACGTTTGTCGGACTTAGTTCCGCTTCCGCGAACGGGAATGTTGTAAAGGCTGGTTGGGCTAGCAGCACATTTTTCCCTCACTTTAACTACTAGCGACAGGGCTACGAGCTGGCGGTCATTCGTAGGTGTCGTAACCATTACAACGAGCGGACTAATGTCCATTGCGGTGCATCTTAGCTAGCAAATTCCAGATTCACCGGAAATTACGAGGGAATTAACTAAGAGTGAGTTCTTATTAGCTTAAAATCAGTAGAATTTAAATGCTTTTAAGCATTACTTTAGAAACAGTCAGCTCAACCATTCAGTTGTGATGCTTTCTGCTCCCCCTCCTCACTTTTTTATAGCCCATAATCTCTGATTAACGCGAGCTATGCTTGGCTAGTAAGTTTGTCGCTCTAGGTTTGTAAATCAGATAGAACAAAGCTTCTAAGTAGCGCAGTAGAGCTTCTCGGCTTTCTTTAGAGGTTTCACTCCAGAATCCGTAAATTTTGGCGAGTGAGAGCAGCTGCTTGGTATGCAACTGCCAATTGTATTTATCCCGAACTCGCTTGATACCTGCTTGAGAAAGTTTTTGCCAGTAGTCAGGGGTGTGTTCGCACTTTGAAATAAATTGCTGAATTTTTTCGGCAGTCTCTTTCAAGTCTGTGGGATTAATGAGAAACCCATTATCGCCGTTTTGAATAATCTCTGATGGTCCACCAAATTGAGTGGCAAATGTTGGTAAACCGGAGATCATGGCTTCTAAAACGGTGAGACCAAAGGCTTCAAAGCGAGCAGGATGGACTAAAATTCCTCCCAAATCAGCAATCACTCGGTAGGATTCACCGATATCGGGGGTGGTCAGGCGTAGTCCAATCCATCGAATTTTGCCGTGAAGATGGAATTGGTTAATTAGCTGGTTGAGCTTCTCGATTTCCCCTTTCTCTTCTGGATCAGTGGCATCCTCAACCCTGACATGGCTAGTGATTAAAATTAGGTTGCACTTTTCCTGAAGTTCTTTTGAACTGGCAAAGCATTCCACTAAGCCACTCAGATTCTTGATGGAGGTGAGGGGCGCAATGCTGAGAATCGGGCGCTGGTTAGGACTGTTGAGATAGCCGATAATTTCCGGGTCTTCCTTGGTCAACAGCAAGTCTTTAACCCGTTCACTGTCGTCGTCAATCCGGTCTGATGTCTGGGTGTAGGGAAAGAAAATGTTTTCGTTCACCCCTGGTGGTACCACATTAAATTTGGGGCTGAATAACTCAATCCCATTCACCACATGATACAGTTCAGGCATACTGAAAGATTTGTAAGACTCGTAGTAGCCTACACTGTTTGGTGTTCCCACAAGCTCCTCATAGGTACTGGTCAGAATGAAATCTGCTGAATTCATCGCAATTAAATCAGCGGTGAATTGTATGGAGAAGTTGTATTGGGACTCAAAGTCTTTCCAGTAGAGGTCACTAAACAGATATTTAGGCTTTTCCATGGTGTGAGCAATACTGCCATGGATAGCGTTTAGGCGTCTGGCCAGCAGAAACGCAACTAAACTCCCATCGGAATAGTTTCCGATAATTAAGTCTGGACTACCATGGAATTCTTCTAGCAGCGCTTTTTCTGAATCTAAGGCAAAGGATTCGAGATAGGGCCAGATCTCAAATTTGGAAATCCAGTTGTCGGTGACGTTTGGGTTAAATTCCTGGAAAGGAACGCGCAAAATCCAACCGTTGCTGGTGCCTTGGATTTTTTCTAGGCGTAGATTGCACTGGGTACCTTCACAGTTGGGAATTAGGCGAGTCAGAACGATCACCTTTGGTTCGACGCCCAGAACGTCAAGACCTGAGAGTTTAATATTGTTTTGGATTGTTTGTTCCAGGCTACTGGCTTGGTCGATGACGTATGCCACTTGACCAGCGGTTTCGGGAAGACCCAAAACTCCTTCTTGACCAACCCAGCCATGAACGGAAACCAGAACAACCCGAAAGATTAGGGGAATACGAGAAATAAAGGCTTCGAGGACTGCATGATCAGGAGCGTCCATTAACCGCTCAAGGAGTTCTAGGGTTTCGCGCACTCGACCAGCAGTGTTACCCCAACCTGCTTCAAAACCGAGCACTTGAAGCTCGAAGCGAAACTTTTCATAGGGGGTGTGAGCTGGTAGATCCCCGACTAATGTTAGTGCTTCCTTAAGCTTGTCAAAGAGTTGGGTAGTTGAATCAATTCGGTTGTTGAGCAGTAATTGTGTCTGGTCGTAGTGATGTGCTCGTAAGTTTTTCAACAGCTCTTCTAGCCATTGCTCAGAGTCAGCAAATAATTGGCTAGATAGGTAACGGTTAAGAAACTCCAGCCCATTGCCAATCTTTCTTGGGTCACGAATTGTAGGAGTATTTTTGTAAAACGGACCAACATCAATTTCTAGCAGACCCCCTTTTTCTGGGAAGTAGCGCTTAACCCAGCGATCGCGTAAGCTTAGTAACTCCTCCACTGGCATTGCTTCAAAACTGCTCAAATCCGCTGCCAGCCGATAGATTTCTTGAGAAGCAACCCTTGTCCGCAGGAGAAGCCAAAGGTTTTTCTCTTCCAGAATAATTTCGTGGGTATAGTTCAGTAGTTCGGCGATAGAGGAAGTTCTTTTAAAATAAGCAGGCTTGTCATGAGTAGTGCAGTAATTATCAAACGCTTGCAGAATCTGATTCCTTAGAAAGTACCGCTCTTGTTCAGATCGCAGTTGGCTGATAAACTGACGCAAATCAGCTTTCTCGTTACTTTGGAGAACAGCTCGTAACAAACTAGACATAGTAACTTAGCGTGTCTTGTCCATGGTGGGTCTGTAACCTACTCCTGTTCTAGCCCTTGGCTAGCAGGAAGTAGGATTGTCGTGGGAGATTGGCTCACTCCTTGGGATCTTCTGGCAGTGGGGCAATCGCTTACCCCACTATCGTGATTTGAATTAGGGCGGGGTGTGCCAAGCTTTAAGTAAGCAACCGCCATATTTACATGATTCCCCTAGATCGACAAGGCAGTTGGAAAATACATGGAAACAATTAAGCTTTTAATTATGATTAAAATAATTTTTTTAGGTGCCCTTGACCAATGACGAATTAAATTCGCCCTTTGGTGCGCACCTGCCGATACCCCACCTACACTCAAACACCCTGAACAATAGGTTTCAACTCCCACGCACTAATGATCAATACAACTTGCCGATCATCGGCACGAGCGCAAGTATAAAGGAAGTGCGTGGGAGATCAGCGCTCAGTGGTAAGGATGAATTGTATCAAAGCCTTACCTTTGTCAAATCGGACAAATTTATAGCGCTATGCTTTGTCTTTTCCCTTTGCTATTAATTGGATTAGCTTTCGATCACAACCGTGAGGTTACCGGAATTTTTGACCACTTTACAGGTGGTGGTTGTGTCAGCTCGTTCCAATTGCAAGTCTAGCACCGTTGAGCCAATCCGCAAGTTACGAACTAAGAGTTGATTGATAAAATTTGGTAAAGTTGGTTTGAAAATATGTAAATTGTTTCCTGGAGCTACGGCGCGCAAATTCACCATCATTTGCAGCAGTTGGAAAATACTGCCAGTTGCCCAGGCTTGGAGAGGACAGGCTCCTGGATACTTGACCGGAGAGCTGTTGGGAGTGCGCTGGTAACCAGAGAATAGTTCTGGAGGACGATAGTAGGGTTGCTCAACTGTCATGTCAATCATGGCTTTGGCAATTTCTAAGGCTTGATCGACTTGATTTAGCGTACGCAATCCCAGCGCAATCAAGGAATTTTCGTGAGGCCAGACTGAGCCCACATGATAGCTGATCGGGTTGTAAGCAGCGGATTGATTACTGAGGGTACGAATCCCCCAACCATTGAACATATCTGGTTCTAACAGCCGCTTTGCTACACTAGCTGCTTTTTCTGGAGTAAAAATACCCAATGACAAGCAATGACCAGGATTGGAGGTTATGCTATCTACGAGTTTACCTTCTCCATCTAGTGCTAAGGCACAGAAGTCTAGGTCGTCTAGCCAAAAATCCTGATTGAAGCGTTGCTTGAGCTCCTTGGCTTGGTTTTCCCAACGCTCGGCTAAATCAATTCGCTGCTTGATCCTGGCCAGATGGCTTAGCCTAACTTTAGCGCCATAGACATAAGCTTGGACTTCGCATAATGCGATCGCTCCCGTTGCTAGGGAACCATCACGAGTGACCATGGAATCACCGGAATCCTTCCACCCTTGATTACGCAAACCCTTTTTGGATTGGCGCTGATAACAGAGATAGCCGTTTTGCTGAGATTGACGATCAATCCAATCCATGGCAGCCAAAGCATTAGGCCAAAGCAAGTCTCGGGTAGTTGTGTCATTGGTCCAAGCATAGTACTCGGCATAGAGCATCAGCCACAGTGGGGTAGCATCAACTGTACCGTAGTAGGGAGTGTGAGGAATTTCCCGACAGCGAGCCAATTCCCCAACCCGGAGTTCATGCAAAATCTTACCCGGTTGCTCATCCCGCAATGGGTTATCCTCTTGGCCTTGGTACTGGGCTAAAATTTCCAGAGTCCCTTTGGCGATAGTAGGGTCAAGGATTAAGGTTTGTGAGGCAGCAATTAAGGAATCTCGGCCAAACAAGGTGGAAAACCGAGGTACTCCTGCGGAAAGAACTGTGCAGCCATTAATAGTCTGCCTGAGTAAAAAGATGTCTCGTGTTGCCCGAGAAATCAATTGGTTAACGGTTTCATTATCGCAGCTAATGTGAGTTACCCGTTTATACCATTCCTGGTTTTGGAGTAAGTTAGCGGTCTTAGCTTGTTCAAGGGTGGCTGGAATTTTAGCTGTAGTGATTCGCGCTTTGTGGGTGACCAGTTCCAGTCGATAGCCTAAGGTTTCAGTAGCGCCAGGCTTGAGGCACAATTCCCAAACCGCTGTGTCTCCTTTGTAGGTGTCTGGGAGACGGTGCATAAAGTGGATCTGAGATTCAATCAGGGAGTTATCGAGTCCCTGGTAACCTAGGTTAATGGAATTGCTGTTGAACTCAGTTAGGGTTAGCAGCCTCTCTAAATCGATATCAGGCGGTAATGAACGCAGCAGAGTTCCCCGTTGCTGTCGCTGATGACCCCGAACTTCAAACCAGTCTTTAAAATCGGCATCGAAACTGAGGCTGACGGTGAAGCTAAGGGGTTGAGTGTCGTAATTGGTGATTACAATTTCTTCCCATAAGCCACCATGGAGGGCTAGCTGCCGCTGAATGCCTAGGGTTTTTGGGGGAAGATTAGGTGAGCGGGGATTACAACACATGACCGATAGGGCAAATCCTTCCTCAGCACTGCTACTGAGGGGAATGGGGAGTTGCCCTTCTATTTGTAACTCTAAGCGAGAGAGAAAGCGGGTATCTTGACAAAATAACCCGGTTGTGCTTGTAGTTTCGTTTTCTAAGTTTACCGAAATATTCCCTAGGGTATCTGTGACTAAAAACAGGTCATCTACTTTGAGAGGAAGGGTTGGTAGAGGTTGGTTTGTGGTGAGCCGAGGCCATTCGGTCATCGACAACTGCTCGGTAGGAAGGTATCGTCTACCATCTCGTTCGATAATCTGTAAATCCATAAAATCAGCGCTGGGGCTTTGGGTTAACTAGTGGTGGACGCTTGGGGGATGTCATAAGTCTCTGTCTACTGCTGTTGTCAGGGTCGGGAGACATCGACAATACCCAAGTTAATTATCAATTTTTTTGGACAGGTCGAGGATCGAAGATTTAGGGCGTGTCTGCAAACTGCTATACTGAAGTAAAATGATTCAGGTATTGTGATG
>NZ_MKZS01000001.1:5602378-5619185 GCF_001942495.1 Moorena bouillonii PNG | reverse complement strand
TTGAAGGTTAGATGGTTGAAGGTTAGATGGTTGAAGGTTAGATGGTTGAAGGTTAGATGGTTGAAGGTTATTTGGTTGAAGGTTAGATGGTTGAAGGTTATCAGCTATCAGCTATCAGTTCGTAGGGTGCGTTAGGGGCGGGCGAGCCTTAATTTTTCCCCTCTTCGCGCCTTGTTGAAACAGCCCGCACCGTAACGCACCACGGGCAAGATGCCCGTTCCACCCACCAGGTCAAACAGCTTTAATGATATGCACCCGCTTCGGAGCAGGAAACAGAGAACAACAATTATCAAAATTTATTTACGTAACCTAGATCTCTTTATATTTTTTCCAAGTTGTGCAACAATCTATCTTTGAAACTATAATCTAGCGTTTCCTAGTCTAGTCAGGTAAATCTAAATTTTATTCCCGATTCCCGATTCCCGATTCCCGATTCCCGATTCCCGATTCCCGATTCTCTCTATGTTTACATCTCAAATGAAAATGCTATCTGCTCAGAGGATTGTTACCCTTAGAGCTAAATGGTAATCCCTAATCTTGAGTAATGACTGAAGCAAGAACTATTTTTCGGAGCAGCACAACCACTAGTACCCTAGCTATTCACTACCATGTCGCTATGCCTCAGCCTCAATCCCATCTGTTTGAGGTAACGCTACAAGTGGAAGGCTGGGAAGCCCCTTTGTTAGATTTAAAGATGCCCGTTTGGACTCCAGGCTCTTACTTAGTGCGGGAGTATGCTCGACATTTACAAGATTTCTCTGCGGATAACGGTAATCCTACCCAGTCTTTACCGTGGCGGAAACTGGCCAAGAATCATTGGCTAGTGGAAACTGGTGATGCGTCGGCTATCACTGTGCGTTATCGTATCTTTGCTAATGAATTAACGGTACGCACTAATCACCTAGATGCTAGCCACGGTTATTTTAATGGTGCTGCTCTGTTCTTCTTCATCCCAGGATTTGAACAACACCCTTGCCAGGTTACTATCGCGCCACCTAATCCCGATTGGCGGGTGACTACACCTTTACCAGCAGTGTCAGGCAAATTTAATACCTTTGAGGCAAGGGATTTTGATACCTTAGTCGATAGTCCCTTTGAAATTGGTGATCATAAGCTCTATGACTTTGAGGTTTTGGGCAAACCCCATCAATTGGCCATCTGGGGAGAGGGGAATGCTGATCCACAACGGATTATTGAGGATACCACGAAGATTATCAAGGTAGAAGCTGAGCTGTTTGGGGGTTTACCTTATGATCACTATTTGTTCTTGCTCTATCTAACGGCTAGTGGCTTTGGGGGATTGGAACATAAGGATAGTTGTTCGTTAATTTACTCGCGCTTTGGTTTTCGGGCAAAGGATAAGTACAATCGCTTCTTGCAACTGGTGGCTCATGAGTTCTTTCACTTGTGGAATGTTAAGCGGATTCGACCATTAGCCCTAGAAACCTTTGACTATGAAAAGGAAAACTATACGACATCGTTGTGGTTTTCTGAGGGAACAACCAGTTACTATGACTTATTAATTCCCCAACGGGCTGGTATCTATGATGCTAAGACGTTGTTAGAGAATTTGAGTAAAGAGATTACTCGGTTTTTAACTACACCAGGACGTAAGGTGCAGCCCCTGGATGAGTCTAGTTTTGATGCTTGGATTAAGCTTTATCGACGGGATGCTAACAGTGATAATAACCAAATTTCCTATTATTTGAAAGGGGAAATGGTGTCATTATTGCTGGATTTGTTAATCCGGGAGCGCCATGGAAATAAGCGATCCCTTGATGATGTGATAAGAATTATGTGGGAGCAGTTTGGTAAAGGGGAAATTGGCTTTACTCCCCAACAACTGCGAGAGGTAATAGAATCGGTAGCAGAGCTAGATTTAAGTAATTTCTTCTCGAAGACTATTGAGGGTAAGGGGGAATTGCCCTTCAATGAGTATCTCAAACCCTTTGGCTTACAAGTGGTGGCTGTGGATGAAGAATCTGTGCCTTACTTGGGGGTGAAGGTGAGAACTGACAATGGTCAGGACTGGATCCAGTTTGTGGAGATGGATTCTCCTGCGGCAGTGGCAGGAGTGGATGCTGGTGATCAGTTACTGGCTATTGATGGGTTGCGAGTCAAGGGGGATCAATTATGCGATCGCTTAAAAGATTACGAAGCTGGTGATGTTATCGAGCTTAGTGTATTCCATCAGGATCAATTGGTCACTCTACCGATTACATTAGGCAAATCTCAACCCAGTCGTTACCAAGTTATGCCAGTCAAGAATCCTACCAATGTGCAGCAGGAGAATTTTTCTGGGTGGTTAGGAGCATCTTTGGTCAAGATTAGTTGAGGGGTAAGCATTCAGCCGTCAGCTATCAGCTATCAGCATTCAGTTATCAGCTTATGGGTTAGGTCACAGGCTGGAAGCCTGTGCCACCCTGGAAGCCTGTGCCACAAACCTGTTTGCACTTTTCCCCATACCTTCAATTCTCATGCTTTTCTATCAATATTAAATTCTCCCATTCCCGTAGCTTGGCCATAGGCCAAAGAAGTTTATTTTAAGCTGTTCGCGTAGCGTGCGCTTTTAGCTCACGGCTGACAGCTGATTGCTGTTCGCGTAGCGTGCGCGTAGCGCATATGCTTACAAAGTCACGAGAGAATTTCCGACCTCAGCTGTTCAGGAGTAACGGGTTGACATTTTCCTTCGGCAAACTCTTGTTGAGCTTCTTTAACATCTCTAACTCTCTCGGATCTTCGGCGATCGCGAAGACGATTTATTAAAATACTAATTAGATTTTCTTGATCCTCTAAGGGAAGTTCATCCGCTGCTTCTAATATTTCTGAAAAGGTAGTTTTTGTCATGATAATTTTTATTTTAGGTAAACTTAGTTTTCTTCATTATAGCAATTCTCTATCCCATGAGGGACAAAGGGATCCCCCTAAATCCCCCTTAAAAAGGGGGACTTTGAGGTTGATAAGCGTACCTGGTAAATGCAATAAACGCTATATATATTTTATCCACCACGATTGACAGTTATAATTTAATCATTAATCATAATAGCAGCTTACCACTGCCAGCATGATTTTATCCTGATAAGGAGTGCGATTGTAATGCTTCAAGCTTTACCAACATTTATAACTGTTGATCAGTTTATAATCCAGTATGGTGACAAAGAAGGCTATGAATTAATCGATGGGGAACTAATTGACATGGAACCTACGGGACCACATGAGGAAGTAGCTGGGTTTGTGGGACGGAAGTTAAATGTGGAGATTGACCGAGGATACCCAGATTATGTTATTCCCTACCGCTGTCTGATCAAACTTTTAGCTACCCAAACAGCTTTTCGTCCTGATGTGATTGTATTAGATAGAACTCGGCTAGTAAATGAACCTTTATGGCAAAAAGAGCCTGTGATTACCTTGGGAACCTCAATCAAGCTTGTTGTTGAAGTTGTTAGCACAAACTGGCAGAACGATTATGCTCGTAAGGTTGAAGATTATGCCATACTAGGTGTACCTGAATATTGGATTGTCGATTATCTGGGCATTGGTGGTAGAGATTATATTGGTAAACCTAAACAACCAACCATTACAATTTGCACTTTGGTAGATGATCAGTATCAAAAACAATTGTTCCGAAATGATGATGGTCTTGTATCGAAAGTCTTTCCGAACCTTAGTTTAACTGCTAACCCGATTTTTTGATCTAGTCAAAAATGAAAGCAAATTGGAGATAGAAGATGCACCACTTTTGCCTCTTGCCTCTTGCCTAAGGTATCCTGTTCACAAATCAAAGGAAAATCCTCTATGTTTGAAATTGAGTATCTGACTGATAAAAATGGTGAACCAAAAGCTGTTGTTATCCCAATTGAAGTGTGGCGACAGTTATTCCCAGAAGAAAATATTGCTTTAGATGAGTTATCAGAAAGATTAGAATATTATTGTCTTAACCAAGCGATGGATGAGGCTAAGTTAACTCCTTTGTTAGACCGTGAAGCCGCACTAAAATACTTGGAGTAATAATGTGGAAATCGAGTACCGTGAATTATTTTTGAAAGATTTAAAGAGGTTAAAAAAGCAACCTGTATACAGGCGAATTATGGAAGTAGCTTTTGAAATTATACCGAAAGCTGCAGAATTGAAAGAATTAAGTAATGTTAAACCTTTGAAAGGTTATCCTAATCGGTATCGTATCCGTGTTGGTGACTATCGTATTGGAATAGAAGTGCATGGAGATAAGCTAGAAATGATGCGTGTTCTACATCGCCGGGAATTTTATCGTTATTTTCCATAAGGTTTTCAATGGCTAACGTAACTCAACATTATTCTCCATTTTCCTTAGAAGCATTTGTTGGGTTTCCTTCGGCTGATACTGTTGGCGAATCCGTGAAACCCTTATTCTGCCGTAATCTGCTCCCCTCTCCCAAGGTTGGGAGAGGGGCTGGGGGTGAGGGCTAAAGGGGTTTGTTGGTTTGTTAAGAAATATTTCGCCAACAGCATCAGTTCGGCTCAACCCAAGCTACAATAACCATGCGATCGCATATTACTTGATTGAATTCCTTGGGGAAGCCAGACCAGGCTTTGAGTGTAGCTGTATTTTACAGAAATGGTATAAGCCCCCCGCTGTTTTGGGGGGTATGGGGGGAGGGAAAGGGAAAAGCGATCGCAAAGCAAACCCTCAATCAACAAAAACCAATCGCCTCAAAACTCTCATCACCTCACCAGGATTACCAGTTGGCATCGGCTGAGTCCACTCCGTTACCTCAGCAAATCCTCTGATGTATAGGGCGTGAATTATTTTTTTTACCCCTTTGAGTGAACCAATCACTATAACTTTGACATATTCTCTGCCAGAAACTGGCTCCCTAGAGGCTTGAAGCTTAATCGATGCTGAGGTGTCTTGGCTAGAATCACCTAGAAAACTCTTGAGCATTTGGCTTGTCCCAAATTTTAGTTAACAAATATATTCGCAGATCTGCGAATATTAAAAGGCTATCGGATATTCGCAGATCTGTAAAGATTTACTAGCTCATGATCTTTTGACACGATCGAGGTCATGGGAAAAGTAGGAAAAGCGCTCAAACAAACCTTAGCAACCCACGGCATCAGCCAAAACAAATTGGCCGTAACACTGGGAGTTAGACCATCGGTGGTATTTCGCTGGTTTCATGAGCAAACTGATCCTAGCGGGGAAACCATTGCGGATATTGCTAAAGCACTCCAGAGTATCAATCCCTCCGCTGCTGCTGAATTCGTCAAGCTTTACCTGGGGGAATTCATAGAAGACCAAATCGAAAACCAAGACGAAGAGGAATCCTAGACTGGCTTTGGGTAGAATAATTCTTGTTGTTTGTTAATTCTCAATTAACAACGCCCCTATTCAGCTCTGGCTTTACCCAACAAGCCACTTCATGGTCAACACTTACTAATTCCAAGGTGGGATCGTTGTGCCAACATTCATCAATCACGAAAGGACAACGAGCAGCAAAGGGACAACCTTCGGGATAATTTGTTAAATCTGGTGGTAACCCTTCAATGGTCTGCAAACGCTCTTGGCGCTGTTCATCCAGACGGGGAATACTGTTGAGTAAACCAATAGTATAGGGATGGCGAGGATTTTTATAGATTTCCATCACCGATGCTTGTTCTACTACCTGACCGGCATACATCACTAAAATCCGATCCGCTAATCCCGCCAATAGCGCCAAATCATGGGTAATCCAAATCACGGCCATCCCAATTTCCTGGCGCAGTTTCTTGACTAATTCTACAATTTGGGCTTGGATGGTCACATCCAAAGCAGTGGTAGGTTCATCCGCAATCAGCAACTGGGGATTACAGGCTAATCCCATGGCAATCATGACTCGCTGGCGCATCCCTCCAGAAAATTGGTGGGGATAGTTACTAATCCGTTCCGCTGCACCAGGAATTCCCACTAATTCTAAGAGTTCAATCGCCCTAGATCGTCCTTGCTCTCGGCTCATCCCTTGGTGTAACCGTAGGGCTTCAGTAATTTGCCTTTCTACCTTTAGTACTGGGTTAAGGGAAGTCATGGGGTCTTGAAAAATCATAGCGATACGGTTACCCCGGATTTTCCGCATTTCCCCCTCAGTAAGCTTTTGGAGGTCACGCCCTTCAAAAATGACCTCACCATTGGTAATCTTTCCAGGAGGAGACGGGATTAGTCCCATAATCGACAGGGCGGTGATGCTTTTACCAGAACCGGATTCACCAACTATCCCTAGGGTTTCCCCTTGATTGACCTGGAAGGAAATACCATTGACAGCATGGACAGTACCAGCTGGGGTGAAAAAGCGTGTTTCTAGATTACGAAGGTCTAGGATTGGTGACAAGGGAAAAAATTGAGACTTTGAGTATAGTTTATAGCATAGGGCAAAGGGAACAGGGAATAGGGAACAGGGAATAGGGAACAGGGAATAGGGAATAGGGAATAGGGAATAGGGAACAGGGAGCAGGGAGCAGGGAGCAGGGAGCAGGGAACAGGGAAAAAATTTTGTTTACTATGAGAACCACTATAGTCAATTTCATCGTTTTCTACTCCCAATTCCCGATTCCCAATTCCTGATTCCCTACTCCCTAGTTAGATAGCGGTTTATAGCTTAATGAGGTACACATTATTTTTTGCCTCTTCCCTCTTTCCTCTTTCTTATTATCTGCTCCCTGCTCCCTGCTCCCTGCTCCCTAAAACCCATAAATTTNGTACCAATGCCTTTGATCACAGCATAGATTGTGTCATTATCTCGCTTCGCGTCCTCCAGACGTTTAAGTACCAGCATCCCGATGCCTTCACCCAGCATCATCCCATCCGACTCAGCATCGAAAGGCTTTATAGTTTGGCTTGGCGAGATGGCAGGGGTTTTGCTGAAACATATATAGGCCAACAGAGAGTTATCCGTGTCAACTCCTCCAGTCAGCATCATGTCAGCGCGATGCTCACTCAGCTCACTCATTGCCATTTTTAAAGCACCTAATGAGCTGGCACAGGCAGCATCCACTACACAGTTTGTTCCCCCCAAATCTAGACGGTTGGCAATGCGTCCAGCAATAACATTAGCTAGCATCCCGGGAAAGGCATTTTCGTTCCACTGCACATAGGCTAGCTTTATTTTTTCTACAATTTTTTTAGTATCCTGATCGGATAACCCACTACTTTTTAGGACTTTCTCCCAAATCGGATACTGCAATCTCACTGAAAGTGGTGTACTTAGTTGTTTTGCCAGTGCCGAGCCTAGGATTACCCCAGTACGCTCTCGATTAAACTCCCGGGATTTGCCATAGCCCGCATCTTCCATCGCCTCCTTTGCCACTACTAGACTTAACAACTGGGAAACATCTGTTACTTCCAGGATGTTCGGAGGGAGCCCAAACTCCATGGGGTTAAAATCGATATGTGGGATAAATCCGCCTCTTTTGCAGTAGGTTTTGTCCGGTGCCTTGGGGTTTGGATCGTAGTAGTCGTCTACATTCCAGTGGGAAGCAGGAACATCCGTAATACAGTCGATTTTTTCAAGAATATTCGTCCAGTATTCCTGCAAATTTCTGGCTTTCGGTAAAAGCGATGCCATGCCAACAATGGCGATAGGAGTTTGTGGCAGTTTTTGGTTAATATTGCTTGATTCTGTTAATTTATCCGACATCGTGTCTTTCCCTTGGATACGTTGGATCAGATTCTTTTCAAAGCTATCCAAGTCCTCTTGGAGCTGGGCCAATGCCATGTCAAGTTTAGAATTAGACATAGACTGATTCTTAACCACGGTAAACTAGTTAACTTAATTTAGATAACTTTTAATTTTATTAGTATAAAACTATTTTTATAAACTGATTATGTAAGTTTTTTAATTTATTTTTACGAATTTAGTTTTTTCAGCAAGTTTTGCAAATACTCAAATCGTAAATTAGTTTAGCTATTTTTTCGCTGACTGACATAATTACAAATTAATTTTATCATATAAAAAAACTATTGTCTTCAACCATTACTGCTATTTCAGCTATTGTAAATAGTATCGATTGGCCTAGGGTATGATTTGGATAATCTTTTCACAAATTTCATGTGCTGAATGTTTATTGTTGACTGTTTGTAAAGAGACATAAAAAACTCCCAAGAGAGGGACGTGGGGGCAGAGAGGGAAGTAGGGGAGGAGCAGGCTTGATTGTGTTTTAACCCTCACCACTCTTGGCGCTTATTCACAGGTTTATTTCGCATAAATTAGCCCCTGAATTTTCAGCAAACTACTCTATCTGCTTCAGTTATGATTAACAGGTTTTAATTACGGCTTAATTTCACCCTATATCCCACAACCGGTCACCCCACAACCAGTCCAGCTTTCAAGCTGCTTGTCATCCCCTGAGGTATTCAGCCATCAGCTAACGCCCTACGTGCTTACTGTACTTGCCAGCTATCAGCTATTGATGATTCCTGCAACAGAACCGAGTAAGGAGCAACCCATCACGAAGCGCGTCGCTCACGAAAACAAGCTTATGGGGGAACTCTCTTTATTGATCAGACGTTGGATTAGATTAGCTGTTTGTACAGCATGCCCGTAGCGGGTTAGCTCAGGAGTTGATAGGTGAATGCTTACCCTAAAATAGCAAACTTTTTTCTCCAGACCAAGTCTATCTATCTAGACCGATAGCAGCAATATAGTTGGTGTAAATGACAACATTGACCACATTGATGGTATAAAAATTATCTGAATTTAACCTAGCCAATCTCTAGGGCTTGACACCTTGAACCAGATAAAAATTAAATAAATAAAATAAGTTTTATTAAACGAGTAGCACAGGACTCTCGCCTGTCACCGTTTTGTTCTGTTGAGCTATAGCGTTTCTAGGACTCATGAGGTACACATTATTTTTTACCTCTTCCCTCTTCCCTTCCCCTCCTGGGAGGGGTTAGGGGTGGGTTCCTCTTCCCTGCTCCCTGCTCCCTGCTCCCTGCTCCCGTCTTGATGCAGTCGCTCATGGGGGAAACCCCCAAGACCGCGCTGCATCGCTGCTCCCTAAAACCCAGAAATTTGTACCTCACAAGTGGTAGAATTGCTATATTTGCCCTGTTCCCTGTTCCCTGTTCCCTGTTCCCTTATCTAAAAAGCATTCATCCAATCTATTTTTAATAGTTGCTGCCCAACCAATAGGGGATTGTTCGGCATAAAATATAGCAGCGGGCAAGTGACCTTTAGGAGCGTCTAAACTAAAGGTTAACTGAGAATAAGAATGCCAAGAATCGGCATCACCCTTGCGCCATCCCACTAGATCGGCGAATTGATTATAATCTTGACTAACTTGCTGCCACAGTTGAGATTGTATTCTAAATCCAAAATGACCTTGACTATACTGCTCCCAAAGCTGATTTAGTGTTAGCAAATCCTCACAGGGAAACTCTACTAAGTCTGATTCTCTGAGATAATTTAACCCTTGAAGCCATTCTTGGTCTTTTTTACTAACCTTCTGCTGTTGTCTAAGGGTTTTAGCTATGGATAATACAATTGTATTGGTTTCCATATCAGCAGCTTTCCACTGCACTTCTATCAATAAGGTCTTGAGGTGAGTGTAGTCTATTTTTAAATTAGCCATAAGTTTAGGGAGTAGGGAATAGGGAGTAGGGAGTAGGGAGTAGGGAGTATGGAACAGAGAACAGGGAACAGGGAACAGCGGATCTGGGAATAGGAAAAAAATACTCTGTACTTTATAGTTATGAAAAATGCTGTAATAATTGTAATTATTACAATTTTAATTTTCAAGTTTTTGATTATTTTTTAAATTTAATTTTATTTTTGATTAAAAATTAGCGAAGCAATCAAATAGCAGCGCCTAACTTTATTTATCGTTTTTTTAGATAAAAAAAAATCTTAATAATTAAAAATATAATACTCATTAATTACCAAGATTTTTTCTAATTTCTACTCCCTGCTCCCTGCTCCCTGCTCCCTACTCCCTACTCCCTACTCCCTACTCCCTGCTCCCTTTGCTAAACATTTACATAATTCAGAGTTTAATGAATTTTTCTTAAATGTTATAAAGCTGGCTGGATTTATATATAAAATACCCTTGGCAATAAAAATCAGCCATCACGTTGAAATAGATAAGTACATTTTTAAGCTATCAGCTAATGCTTACTTGAAAATTTTACTGAGGAAAAATAGTCATGACTAGTAAATTAGCGATCGCATTGATCGCAATTAGCGTTTTTGATCTTTCGGTAAGAGGGGTTAGTGCTGCGTCGATTACCCCCATCAACCTTGACGACCTCACCCTGGGAGCAACCATCACAGGACCAGTCGGTCCGACAGTAGATGCATCCCTAATCAATGGTGACGGAAATAGCCTCGGGGACCTGACTAGTAGCGTTTCTTGTCCTGTTGGTTTTCTGACTTGTGTGCCGCCCCAAAATCCATCGGGAACCATCTACACTTATATACACAAAGTTACTCCTGGTGTGGACTTTCCTAACGATCCCCCTTTCCCTCAACCGGATGGTTTACTTCGGTTTGATGATGTCAATCAGTTCGGGTTGGAGTTCAAAGCTGAAGGCTTTACAGGAGTTGCGGGCTATAGCTTTGGGGAAGCGAAGCAGGCACTCGGTTCGAGTGGGGAGTTTTCAATAAAGCTTGATCAAGATGGCAGTCTAGTCTGGAGCGTTGTCGGTGGATCAGATTGGAGTACTAATTTCGACACTCCAGAAACCATCTCCTTCTTTTGGCAAACCACACAACCTCCCATTGGTCCATTTGGGACCTTCACCGCTAAGAACGATACCCAATCCGGCACAGGTAATGGTCCACTGCCTCTAGCAGTCCCAGTGCCTGAGCCGATGTCATCTCAGGGTCTACTGGCTCTGGGCTTTCTGGGCTTAGGATTAGTGGTTAAGAGAAGTATCGGCTCTAGTCTCTTTTAAGGCAATTAGTAGGGAGTAGGGAGTCAAGATGCAGTAGCTGGATCAAGGGCGTTCCGTCAGTGAAGTAATGAATAGCAGTAGAGTGGGCATCCTGCCCGCTCGAAAATAAGCAGGAAACTGGCAAGATGCCAGTTCTACGCCTGATGCCAGTTCTACGCCTGATGCCAGTTCCACGCCTGATGCCCATTCTACAGGTGCGACCCAAGCCGCGAGGGATTGCTCGCGGTCTAGGAGGCGTCTGGATTTTTGGGCAATAATAGAGTGGGTAAGGCAAATCCAAACCCACTCAATTAGAGCTCGATGCTACTACTTTTAAGTGCTACACCTAACGGGATGTTACTTATCCGTTAACTGGTTCAACCAATTGGTCAAATCCACTTCGGTTTCAAAATCTAATAACGCTTCTCCTAAATCCTCCAACTGGTCAAAGGATAACTGCTCAATTTGATTTTGTAATTGGGGATTGATTTCACCTAGGCGACGCTTAAGTAGACGCTTAATTAAATTAAGCTCATTGCGCTTTCCTTGTTCTAATCCCTGTCCTAATCCTTGCTCTAATCCTTGTTCTAATCCCTGTTTTAATCCCTGTTCTAATCCTTGCTCTAATCCTTGTTCTAATCCTTGTTCTAATCCTTGGCGAATAATTCGTTGATAAACTACTGACTCCTGCATCATATCCTCCCGAAAATAAGCTTGAATTAACTGTTCATCAAATTTCACCCCAGCCAACAGTTGCACGCACGCAGATAGGTTACGTTGCTGTTGTCTATCTTCAATCATATCGATTCTGGCTGCTACCTGGGATAGCAAGGTTTCTGGCACTTCAGTTTGTGCTAATACTGCCAACGGTAGTAACCCCGGTGTTGTTAGTAACGGTTGTGGATCACATTCCCAAATCCGAATTACCCGATAGCGGAAGGATAAGTTCCTCTCGGTAAATTGATTCACAAATACTCCGGCTAATCGGGTTGGTTTTAGGAATATTATTACCTGTTCAATATCACAGCGATACTGACGATACAACCTGACCCAATAATCCAGCATCCGCAGGGGTAACGGAGGTTCAGATTGGGGTAAGGTTTGAAATTCCAAATGCAAAATAGCATCAGCAATTCGCACAAAAAACAAGGCATCTGCCCGAATTGGCTCTGTGCTCAATTCGGTGTTGAGAATTTCGATATCCTCTGCTGGTTCTTGATTAAATAACCAACGGGTAAAGGCTTGAGGATATTGTTCAACTAGATATTTGAGGGTACTGTCGTAAGTCATTACACATCTGATCTAACTAAGTCAATTCTGGTTAAGTAATCGAAAACAGGGTTAAGAGCCACAAATTCGACGACTCGAACCTATCCCAAATCATCTTCTTAAAACCCAGGGCAAGGTATGTCGTAAATATCGGCTACTTAACTAACTCTTTAAATCCCAGTAAATCCCGACAATCATCAACGGGATATCGGTGGATAAAACCCAGCCTAAATATTGGCTATTGTTGGGTAATGTTCTTCTATTTTATCACATTTATTAGCTAGAATATTACTGTTAATTTAGTTAATAAATTGAAAAGTTTTATCGCTACAATCGGGAGTGACTTACTTCAGTTAAATCTATTGATATCCCCTATCCCCTCTTAAAACAGGGGGGAACAAGAATTATCGGGATTTTTGGGCAATAATAGAGTGGGTAAGGATTTGCCAAACCCACTCTATCAGCTCTCGATGCTACTGCTTTTAGAGACTACACCTAACCGAATTTTACTTATCCCTAAACTGGTTCAACCAATTGGTCAAATCCACTTCGGTTTCAAAATCTAATAACGCTTCTCCTAAATCTTCCAACTGGTCAAAGGATAATTCCTCAATTTGATTTTGTAATTGGGGATTGATTTCACCTAGGCGACGGTTAAGTAGACGGATAATTAAATTAAGCTCATTGCGCTTTCCTTGTTCTAATCCCTGTCCTAATCCTTGTTTTAATCCTTGCTCTAATCCTTGTTCTAATCCCTGTTTTAATCCCTGTTCTAATCCTTGCTCTAATCCTTGCTCTAATCCTTGTTCTAATCCTTGGCGAATAATTCGTTGATAAACTACTGACTCCTGCATCATATCCTCCCGAAAATAAGCTTGAATTANCTACACCTAACCGAATTTTACTTATCCCTAAACTGGTTCAACCAATTGGTCAAATCCACTTCGGTTTCAAAATCTAATAACGCTTCTCCTAAATCTTCCAACTGGTCAAAGGATAATTCCTCAATTTGATTTTGTAATTGGGGATTGATTTCACCTAGGCGACGGTTAAGTAGACGGATAATTAAATTAAGCTCATTGCGCTTTCCTTGTTCTAATCCCTGTCCTAATCCTTGTTTTAATCCTTGCTCTAATCCTTGTTCTAATCCTTGGCGAATAATTCGTTGATAAACTACTGACTCCTGCATCATATCCTCCCGAAAATAAGCTTGAATTAAATTAAGAATTTAGAATGCAGAATTAATAATTATTAATTAATAATGCATAAATAATTTAGAACTTATAGCAACCTAAGTATAGTTTAGGACAGAGGATGTTGGTTGAAAGGGAGCAAGGAGCAAGGAGCAGAAATATGTCTTAAGCTTTACTGCGACTGCTATATATTCTTAATTCTACATTCTTAATTCTACATTCTACATTCTTAATTCTTTTATTCTGTTCCCTGTTACCTTTTTAGATTGCGCAAATTTTCTAGATTCTTACGAAAGGTTACAGTGTTAGGATGATTTGACCCTAACGTCCGTTCTGCAATCTCCAAAGCCTTTTGAAAGAGGGGTTCGGCGTGGTCATAGCGCCCCATTGAGTGGTAGAGTGCAGCCAGGTTGTTGAGACTGGTGGCCACATCGGGATGGTCGTGACCCAGCAGCTGCTTTCTCATCTCCAATGCCTGTTGATAGAGGGGTTCGGCTTGATCATACCGCCCCTGAGCATAGTAGAGTGCTGCCAGGTTGTTGAGGCTGGAGGCGACATCGGGATGGTCTTGACCCAGCAGCTGCTTTCTCATCTCCAATGCCTGGACATAGAGTGGTTCTGCCTGATACAAACGCCCCATTGACTTGTAGAGTAATCCTAGGTTGTTGAGACTGGAGGCCACATCGGGATGGTCTTGACCCAGCAGCTGCTTTCTCATGTCCAAAGCCTGGACAAAGAGGGGTTTGGCTTGATGATAGCGCCTCATTGACTTGTAGAGTAATCCCAGGTTGTTGAGACTGGTGGCTACATGGGGATGGTCTTCACCCAGCAGCTGCTTATACATCTCCAAAGCCTGGACAAAGAGGGGTTCGGCCTGATGGTAACGCCCCATTGACTCGTAGAGTAATCCCAGGTTGTTGAGACTGGAGGCCACATCGGGATGGTCTTGACCCAGCAGCTGCTTTCTCATCTCCAATGCCTGTTGATAGAGGGGTTCGGCCTCATCATAGCGCCCCATTGACTTGTAGAGTGCTGCCAGGTTGTTGAGACTGGAGGCCACATCGGGATGGTGGTGACCCAGCAGCTGCTTTCTCATCTCCAATGCCTGTTGATAGAGGGGTTCGGCCTCATCATAGCGCCCCATTGACTTGTAGAATGCTGCCAGGTTGTTAAGGCTGGTGGCCACATGGGGATGGTCGTGAGCCAGCAGCTGCTTTCTCATTTCCAATGCCTGGACAAAGAGGGGTTCGGCCTGATGGTAACGCCCCATTGACTGGTAGAGTAATGCCAGGTTGTTAAGACTGGAGGCCACATCGGAATCGGAATCGTCGTGAGCCAGAAGCTGCTTTCTCATTTCCAATGCCTGGACAAAGAGGGGTTCGGCCTGATGGTAACGCCCCATTGACTGGTAGAGTGCTGCCAGGTTGTTGAGACCGGTGGCCACACCGGGATGGTCGTGAGCCAGCAGCTGCTTTCTCATCTCCAATGCCTGTTGATAGAGGGGTTCGGCCTGCTTATAGCGCCCCATTGACTGGTAGAGTGCAGCCAGGTTGTTGAGACTGGTGGCCACATCGGGATGGGCGTGACCCAGGCGGTTTCTGGTTATCTCTAAACATTGGGTAAACCACGGTTCAGCCTGGTCATAGGTACCTTGACCGTAATATAATTTTCCTAAGCCAACAAAGGGCTTTATTAAATCTTCATCCCTGAGCCAGTCAGTTAGGACTGTGGCAGCTTCGGCTAAATGAGGGATAGCGGGGCTAACTGCTGCAATAATTTCTTGAGTTGGTGTCTGGGGAAATTCTTTTGCCTTAGCCACCATTGTCTTACACAAGCTTCGCTTGTAGCTATCAGCCTCTGATAATTGAGCCAGCTTGGTCAGGAAAAATTCTCGAATTAGTTGGTGGAGCCGATAGGTTTTCTGTTCGGTCAGTTGCAACAGATTACGATTGACCAGATAGCGATCGCGTAATTCTTCCAATTCTTCTTGTTCTTTATCCCAGTCATCCTGATCGTTAGTTTCGATAACACAAGACTCTACTAGGGACCAATCAAAAGGAGCTTGAGCAAACAGACTCAGACGACATCCCAACTGTTGGGCTTCTGGACAATCTTTCAAATCTTCCCAGGATAACTCAAAGGCTGCTGCTACTCCCAACAGGGGTTTGATTTGCCCTTGTTTTTGAGGAAGTAATGCCTTAGCTGCTAATTTTTGTTTCTCTAAACGTTTCTGAACTTTAGTGATGGAGAAAGTCGAATGTAGAGCTAAATATTGTCCTATTAACTCCAAGCCCAAAGGCAAATACCCCAACCATTCACATAAGGCTTCTGCTTCGTTTCGTTCCTTGTCAATGCGCTCTTTTCCAACAAGCTTACGCAATAATTCCAATGCTGCTTCTAGGGATAGTATATCCAGGTCAATATGCTTTATTAAAGGCCCAGGATTCTCACGGCTGGTGATCAGTACCTTGAAACGGGGTTGCGCCGGAGGCAAATAGGAACTAATTTCATCGTAGTCTACCACATCATCCAGAACGATCAATACTGTTCCTTCTGGCCAATTTCTCCAACAGTATCTTACCTGCTCATTGAACTCTAGTTCATCTGGAATGGTTAATCCTAATTCCGTACGCCCAAAACTGATAACTTGAGTTCCGAGATCCAAGCCTCGCACGGAGAACCAGCACAACCCACCAGGGTAGTTGTGCTGATTTCTCACAGCATATTGTAAAGCTAACTCGGTTTTTCCCACACCGCCCATTCGGCCAATGGCACAAATCACTAATTGATCGGTCTGTTGAAATTCCTGATGGAGCTGCTCAAGTTGAGGGTCCCTACCGACAAAGTAGAGAGTGCCACGATTGATAATGTTACTGGGGGGATCTAATTTTTTTTTTATTCCCCTTGGAATCGGGTTGTTTCGTCGTTCGCGCAATAACTCCACTGGTATTGGTTTTGTCCCGTCCTCTCCTTTGGGCAATCTAAAGGTACGATCGGGACCGATATCCCGCCCACCGTCCTGTGTTGTGCCTGCTTTACGGGGGTAGATGCGGAGGGAGGCGGTGTTCCCTTCGATTTTCAATTCACATAGTGAATAACCATGGAGCCGTTCCTTTTTTTCTTTCCCCCACCCTTCAATGCCGAACAGGGAGCAGCCTTGCAGTGTGCTTCGAGGATTAGCACCACCTTCTGCCAAGCTGCTCAAGTTAGACTGGTGCATGTGTCCGAACAGATGTAAAGCGAATCGTTCCGGCGAGCTATAAATCTCCCCTTTTAGCTGCTCTTGGGCTTCGTGGGTTAGCCAATCCTGGGGGTGGTGGGTAAGTAGCAAACAGGCATCGTGGTCTTGTGCCCAAGACGGCCCATGGTCATGACTTTTGTTACATGCCTCATGAAACTGGCATATATCTAGGGCGTGTCTGCAAACCCAATAATTTAGGTTAGAGAGATTTGCAATCGCGAG
>NZ_MKZS01000001.1:5597821-5602278 GCF_001942495.1 Moorena bouillonii PNG | reverse complement strand
GGGGGAAACCCCCAAGACCGCGCTGCATCGCTTCCACGCAAGATGCCCATTCCACAAAACTCTTAAAATCATTCCATTATTCAGCAACGCCAACATAATTACCCTTAATCAAATCTCCCCATCTCCCCATCTCCCCATCTCCCCATCTCCCCATCTCCCCATCTTCCCATCTCCCCATCTCCCCATCTCCCCATCTCCCCACACTCTCTTCTTCAAAGGGGTACTGTCAAAACAAATCCAGGTAGTACCTCTTCCCCAGATAAACTAACTGGAAATCCAACTATTTCTACTGGTTGATTGGGACGGTATATTTCTACTTGCTGATTCTGAGGGTTAATTAACCAACCTAGTTGTAAGCCACTGTTGAGGTATTCTTTCATCTTGTCTTGTAGAGACTTAAGTGTATCTGTCCGTGAATGCAATTCAATCACAAAATCAGGACAAATCGGGGGAAATTTTTGCTGTTGTTCTGGGGTGAGGGCTTGCCAACGGTCTAACTTTACCCAAGCTGCATCGGGGGATCTATCTCCGCCGTTAGGTAGTTTAAACATGGTGGAGGAACTGAAAACTTTTCCTAGTTTATTTTGACGGTTCCAAATCGTTAATTCGGTAATAAAATCTGCTTCTTGATTTCCACTAATTCCTCCTACTGGTGGCATGATAATTAATTCTCCCTTAGCAGTGCGCTCTATCTGGAACTCTGGATTTACTTGACAAAGATGATAGAATTGCTGATCGGTAAAATCAACATTTTCTAAGTTAAGGGTGACAAACATCATTAACCTCCGAGTTGGTGTTCAAATAATCTTGTATCCAATTGCAACCATAGATTAATAACTGGTCTAAATCCAGGACTTGATCTAAATTCCATATAATGACAGTGTTGTCTCCACTGGCGGAGGCGATCATCTCACCATCGGGGCTGAAAACTACGGCTAAGACGCCATCGCTATGTCCTTTCAGGGTAGTTAAAAGGGTTCCATCCTGCTTCCAGAGTTTGACGGTTTTGTCATAACTAGCGCTAGCAATTCTGTTACCGTCAGGGCTAAACACTACTGCTAATACCCCTGCTTGATGACCGTTGAGGGTAGTAATCAAGGTTCCATCCCGCTTCCAGAGTTTAATGGTTTTGTCCCAACTCGCGGACGCAATGGTTTCACCGTCGGGACTGATGGCAACGCTGTAAACTCGGTCATGGTGTCCTTTGAGGGTAGTAATTAAAGTTCCGTCTGGCTGCCAAAGCTTGACAGTCTTATCCCAACTGGCGGACGCAATTAGAGTCCCGTCTTTCTTGATGCAGTCGCTCATGGGGGAAACCCCCAAGACCGCGCTGCATCGCTTGCTGAAGGCTACTCCATCAATGCGATCGCTATGGCCCTTGAGGGTATTAATTAAGGTACCGTCCCGTTTCCAGAGCTTAATGGTTTTATCAGCACTAGCGGACGCCATCATTTCACCGTCGGAGCTGAAGACTACTGCTAAAACGGCGCTGCTATGATTTGTTAAGGTTTTTAGCAAGCTACCGTTTCTGTGCCAGAGTTTGATGGTGTTATCGGCACTAGCGGAAGCAATCATCTCACCATCGGGGCTAATGGCTATTCCTGAAACTCTAGCGCTATGGCCAGTCAGGGTTTTTTGTAGGCTACCGTCTTTATTCCACAGTTTAACGGTCTGATCCCAACTCGCCGATGCAATGGTTTTTCCGTCTGGGCTAATGGCCACTGCCCAAACTAAATCATTATGCCCCCTGAGCCTGGTGAGGATGATGCCATCGGGCTTCCAGAGTCTGACCGTTCCATCCCAACTCGCGGATGCAATAGTTTTTCCGTCTGGGGTAATGGCCACACCGTACACTAAATCTTGATGTCCTCTGAGGGTAGTGAGTAATGTGCCTTCCCAACTCCACTGGTTAACGGTTCCGTCCCAACTCGCGGACGCAATGGTTTGACCATCTGGGCTGATAGCAACGTTGTAAACGCGATCGCTATGGCCGTTGAGGGTGTTTAGTAAAGTGCCATCAGCACGCCAGAGTCTAACGGTTTTATCCCCTGACGCGGACGCAATGGTTTGACCATCTGGGCTGATGGCAACGTTGTAAACGCGATCATTATGCCCCTGAAAGGTCCTTAGTAATGTCCCATTATAGCCCCAAAGTTTAACGGTTTTGTCCCCTGACGCGGACGCAATGGTTTTACCATCTGGGCTAATGGCCACTCCATAAACAGTAGCGCTATGGTCTTTAAGGGTAGTAATCAAGGTACCATCAGCTTTCCAGAGCTTAACGGTTTTGTCTCCAGACCCTGAAGCAATCATCTGGCTGTCGGGGCTAATGGCAACACCATAAACCCCAGCTTGATGACCCTTGAGGGTTTTATCGGGTCGGGCTTGAAACGTTCCCTGACTATCCCGTTTCCAGAGTTTGACGGTTTTGTCGTCACTAGCGGAAGCAATTAGATTGCCGTCTAGGCTAATGGCAATGTCGTAAACTCCAGCTTGATGACCGTTGAGGGTAGATAGTAATTTACCATCCAGTGTCCAGAGTTTGATGGTCTTATCATAACTAGCGGTAGCGATAAGATTAGCATCCTGGTTAATGGCAACTGCCCAAACCTGATCGCTATGCTTTACTAAGCGATTATATTCAACAGTCCCATAAACTGCCTGTCTTAGCACGGATTCTACTTGAGTTTCCGTAGCGGGGTCTGCGTTACCAAAGCTTTTCAATTGTTGCTTGGCTCTGATGGCTTCTACTAGGGCGTCCAATTGTTGATTGGAAGCAAAGAGGGCTGCTGAGGATTTTGCGATTCGGCGAAGCCGACGCTACGCGAACGCATTAATTTCGCTAATAGCTGAGCGTCTATATCCCAGGTAAGTGGTCACCCCTAACCCTGTGGAAACCATCAATGCTGTGCCCACTGCCATTAACAAGAACTTGAGTCGTCTGGCACTTTTTTTCTGTTCTGCTAATCTTGCTTCTACTTCCTTAGCCCGTTCTGCTTCTAAATACCGTTGCTGTTCAATCCAGCTTAATTCTTGAGAAGCAGCTAAGAATTCATCATCTACTAAGCTCAACCGTTTGCCCGCTTTCCAGTTTAAGGCTTCTGCTAAAGCTTCTCCTCGCAACAGCCGAGAATTATCCTGACGATTAGAAGCTAACCAAGCATTGAGGGATTGATTAAGCACCTAAACAAAATTAATTTCCTACTACCAATCTCTGTAACCCTTACATCGTAAGGTTTTGAGTTTTGGGAAATGTGTAATTAATTTTGTGCACCTGCTTATAAGGTCGGAGATTCCCTAATTTTTGCTCAACCCAATTCTGATTAAAAATAGACTGGTAAATACGATTATAAACTCTTAATACTGGGGAAGTTTTGTTATCCTGACCAGGCTGCTTAACAACTAACCCACTTAGCCGTAATTCTATTTGTTCAGAACTGTCATCCGCAGCAATTTCTCCCTGTTGTAAGATTTGCTGATAAAGCGCCAATAACCGACTAGACCCTTGTTCATTTCTGAGAATCCGTTCCCGTAAGGTTCGTAAATGTTCCGGTTGATCATTGGCTTCCCAGTTTTCAATAATTTCCTTGCGCACAAGCTGCTCTAACCAAAATCCTTCCGTACCAGGGGGAATCGTCAGAGAGCCACTAATTGCCGTTTGATGCGATATCTGCACCAGATAGCAGAGCTTTTGAGTCAGAAATGGTTGTCCTCCTGTCCAAGCCAATATCTCTTTGAGAATAGTTTGGGGATTTTCTACTAATCCTAATAATCCTGATGCTAATGGTTGAGCTTCTTCTAGGGTAAATCCATGCAAATCAATAGCCTTACCAATATTAAAGGGAGTTCGTTGTCTTTGGGAAATTAAATCCGAAGGGGTTGCTACTCCAAATAAAGCAAAAGTGAGGCGATTGTAGTCAGAATTTTCCGCTCGCTGGTTATAGCAGGCTCGAATCAGAGCCAAAAAATCATCGGTAGGAAAATTGAGGCTAATAACGCTATCGATTTCATCGATAAAAATAAAAATCTTTTCACTGTTGAGGTTAACTAATAAAATCTCTTCGATTACCCGACTCAATCGCTGGATTTCCGATAAATCATCGTGCTCACGCCACCAAGTTTTTAAGTTAACTTTCCTGGAAAGTTTAAAATTCCTTAATAACTCAACGACTAATCCCTTATACCACTGCTGGGGAGTAATCGTTTCGCTACCAATTCGGGTCATATCAATAGAAGCGCAGCTAAAACCAGCCTGTTGCAGTCGATGCTTGATCCGTAAGCGCAAGCTAGACTTCCCCATTTGTCTGGAGTTGAACACATAACAAAACTCACCCCTAATTAAGGCGTTATAAAGTTCAGCATCAGCTCGACGCTCTACATAACTAGGGGCATTTAATTTTAAACTAAGTAGGTCGTGCAAGAAAAAAGGAGGTATATTACAAATTATAAAGCGTTGC
>NZ_MKZS01000001.1:5577630-5597721 GCF_001942495.1 Moorena bouillonii PNG | reverse complement strand
GCTTCTACATCCTAGTCTCTATCACCGTTTCGACTACTTTTGCCTAATGGATAGCTTATTAAGGGGGATAATGGGGGATCTGAATTAGGCATTAACAATGCTAACATACTCTTGAACAGGTAAACATTCCTGTGTAATCAGGATTATTAAAATTGGTTTGGTTTTAATTGGGAATTAAATCAGCCCACAACATTGCTATGTCTGTTCCAGCAGTCTTATTTCTAAATTTATCAGATAAACGGGCTATTTGATCCTCAGAAAAATGATTCTTCCAATCTCCGATTTCTCCTTTGCGGATAAACGGTGTCATTTCTTTAGGTCGCTGACTCGACCACCGACTTTGGTCTTGGCTCATGCTGGTAAAACTAGTGTGTTTGAGAATGCTATTGAAAATTTCAGCATTATTTAGTTTGTCTAGGTATGAACTCCCTAAAAAGTTAGCAATTTCTCGAATATGCTTGGGAGTATCAGCTTTCATAGCTTCGTAAGTGATAAACAAAACATTGTCATCCTGGCGATGGTCATACCAAGACAGTAAATGCTCGAAATAATCGCCCCAATCCACTTCCCCTTCTATAAAGCATTCAAAAAAATCATTAAAGGTTCCTTCAGCAAAATTATAGTGCTTCACAAACCCTTTAGTATGGTAATAAAAAGAAACAACACAATCAAAGGGATTGCGAGCAATATAGATATACTTGGCATCAGCACAGTAAGGGGTGAATGAGAAAGGAAGATGAGTTTTAATAAACCTTGGTGATGGCATGGCTGCCACAAACTCAGCACCCACTTCTTCTAGATGAGGTACTTCTAAATTGATGTCTTTGCCCACAGGTAGGGGTTCGCCATCATGGTTGAGCATCCAGACAATATGTTGAACCCAAGTTGTGCCACATTTGGGATAAGTAACAATAAAGTTATCCTCCGGTTGAGCATTGTAATTTAGTCCAGATTCAAAACATGTTACCGGAAATCCCATGGGAATAAGGAATCCCTGACACATGGAGTAGTGGGGTTTTTGTCGTTGTTGGTTCATTGTTTCGTTAGGGAGTAGGGAGTCGGGAATCGGGAATCGGGAATTGGGAATTGGGAATCGGGAATCGGGAGTAGAGGGCAGAAAATTGACTGTAGCTCATCTAGAAATTATCAGACTCATTCGGATATTTTTTTAGGGTTATGCTATATCAGCAATACTTTTGATTATATACACAACATACTATAGCAGTAAATCTAAATTATAGGTCATAAACTGGCAGTTTTATTGTTAAGATAAATAACCATAATTACTGAATTAGTATACTCCTCAATATTGTTGAGATATAATCTAAAATTGTATGGCTGAGCAAACGCTACTGAATTACTAATTATTGGGTAAATAATTTATAATTAATTTGGAATGACGCGATCCTCCAAATTCTTAATTCCTGGATAACGTTGGTTCTATCGAACTAAGGTAAATCCGTTTAATAACATTATTTATAGTAAAATTGTTTGTTGTCGTTTGTCTTTTATACAAAATTAATTAAAAATTCACTATATAGCGTTTATCCTACTTATGAGGTACAATTTTTTACCGATTCCCGATTCCCGATTCCCGATTCCCTACTCCCGATTCCCTACTCCCGATTCCCGATTCCCGATTCCCAATTCCCGATTCCCTTAAATGATTATTCAAACCCTACCTAAAAACGTAGTTCATCTAATTGCTGCTGGGGAAGTGATTGATTCAATAGCCGCAGTGGTGCGAGAACTGATCGAAAATTCCCTTGATGCTGGGGCAACTCGGATTACCGTTTCCCTGTGGACTGAGCAATGGCGGGTACGAGTGGCAGATAATGGCACAGGGATGGAGGTCAAGAATTTACAAAAAGCGGCTTTTGCCCACAGTACTAGCAAAATCTCTAGTAGTGATGATCTGTGGAAGATTACTAGTTTGGGATTTCGTGGGGAAGCGTTGCATAGTTTGGCGGCTGTGGCAGAGTTAGAAATTTTGAGCCGATGTCCAGGAAATAGTCAGGGGTGGCGAGTAATTTATAATTCCCAAGGTGAACTGCGTCAGATTGAATCTGCTGCGATCGCACCCGGTACGATTGTGATCGTGTCTAATTTATTTGGTAAGTTGCCCGTGCGTCGCCAGGGTTTACCGGCGATGGCACAACAGTTGCGTGCTGTCCAAACCATTATTCATCAACATGCTCTGTGTCATCCGAGGGTGAGCTGGCAAGTGGAGCAAAATGGACGTCCATGGTTTAATCTTTGTCCTGGTCATACTGCCCAACAGATTCTGCCTCAAATTATCAAGCAGTTAAAGGAAAGTGATTTGCAGCCGCTAACGGTAGAGGTGCCGATACCGGATTCGGGAACAGAACAAGAACAGGATAAAACCACCAAGGGAAATGTCGGAAATGGTTTGATGGAGCTAGTGTTAGGATTACCGGATCGATGCCATCGCAGACGTGCAGACTGGGTAAAGGTAGCGACTAATGGACGGATTGTGCGATCGCATGAATTGGAACAAACCATGATCACAGCATTAGCTCGAACTTTGCCTCGCGACCGCTATCCCATTTGTTTCCTGCACCTGCGGATTTGTCCGAGTCAAATCGACTGGAATCGTCATCCAGCCAAGACCGAAATTTACTTACACTCGGTATCTTACTGGCAAGAGCAAGTTGCTGAAGCTATCGAGCACGCTTTGCGAATCACTCCAGCCACTCTCCCAGAAGCGATTCACTCGAACAGGGTAAAACAGTTACTCAAAACATCGGAAGCTAGAGGAGGTTACACCACCAGTCGTTCAATTCAAGGGATAGCAGCCACTCAAGAAATTACTGACAAAACTGATAGCAAAATTGATAGCAAAACTGATAACAAAACCGATGATATTGGGCTAATCCAACTGCGAGCCGTGGCTCAGCTTCATAATATGTATATTGTAGCAGAGCATCCCACCGGTATTTGGTTAATTGAACAACACATTGCCCACGAACGGGTGTTGTATGAAGAATTATGCGATCGCTGGCAGTTAGTCCCCTTAGAACCTCCCATAATTCTCCAGCAGTTATCCCCTAGCCAGGTGGAGCAACTACAGCGCATTGGTTTAGAAGTTGACCCCTTTGGAGAAGAGCTGTGGGCAGTACGGAATGCACCAGAACTGTTGCGCGAGCGAGACGATTGTGCCAAAGCCCTATTAGAGCTGAGTTTAGGAGGAGACTTACAAACGGCTCAAGTAGCAACTGCCTGCCGCAGTGCAATTCGCAATGGTATCCCCCTAAGTTTATCACAAATGCAGCAGTTATTAGATCAGTGGAAAAAGACTAGAAACCCTCGCACTTGTCCCCACGGGCGTCCCATTTATTTATCCTTAAAAGAGTCTGCTCTTTCCCGTTTTTTCCGCCGTCATTGGGTAATTGGGAAAAGTCATGGGATATAAGGAAGGGTTGGCAAGTTATCAAGTTGTTCGCGTAGCGTGGCCTTTTGGCCAAGGTTGGCAAGTTATCAAGTTGAAGGTTAGAAAGTTGAAGGTTAGCAAGTTATCAAGTTAGCAAGTTAGCAAGTTATCAAGTTAGCAAGTTATCAAGTTGAAGGTTAGCCAGTTATCAAGTTGAAGGTTAGTAAGTTATCAAGTTGAAGGTTAGCCAGTTATCAAGTTGAAGGTTAGCCAGTTATCAAGTTAGCAAGTTGAAGATTATTAAGTTATCAAGTTAAAGGTTATTAAGTTGGCAAGTTAGCAAGTTTGTAAGGTTAAAACTTGCTCATTAATAATAGCAGTGTTCATAGTAATGAGGTACACAGGATTTTTTCCCCTCTTCCCTGCTACTCTTCTCTCCTTTTCTCTGCTCTTCTCTGCTCTTCTTTCTTCTCCCCCCGCGCCCCCGCCCCACACTCCCTGCGCCCCCGCCCCACACTCCCCACACCTCCCACACTCCCGACTCCCGACTCCCAACTCCCCAAAACCATTAAGAACTGCCATAAAATGGCATAATTGCCTGATGCCTCAATCAATAATAGGGTAATCAAAGATAATGTGAAGGTAATCCACATCTGTTACCTTCAGGCCATGACCGAAGGACCAAACCGCGATCAGACTAGTCGTCTGGTATTATTCATTACCCTCTGGCTCAGCTTGTTTGTTTTATCAGTCAAGGTGTCAGCAGCTTGGGCTACCCAATCGCTCAGTCTGATGGGGGAATCCCTGTTCACCCTATTAATTTGCTTTAATACCCTTATCAATTTGCTGATGATCACTACCTATGACAATTCGCCAGATCTGTCAGTCTATGGTCATGGTAAACGGGAAACGGTGATTACCTTTGTGCTAATTGCCTTTTTCGGCTTTGCTGGGGGAAATTTGTGCTTACTGTCCTCTCAGCAGTTACTAACCCTGATTCAGGGAGGAACCTTAACTATTCCTGTCCGGCTCAGTTTACCCTTAATACAATTGTTGGGAGCAGTATTAGCCATGAGCCTTGGTTGGTCTTGCCTGATGATTTACCAAGCTAAAGTGGTCAGGAGTCCTACCCTACGCTTTCAGGCGGCTCAAATGCTCCAGGATGTGGGCTTAACTATACTAGTACTCGGTGGGCTTTGGGGCGTTTCCCAAGGTTTCCTATGGCTGGATCCATTGCTGAGTTGTGTGCTGGTGCTTTTTGCCGGGCGAAATTGTTGGAAAGTTATCAACTGGCAGTTGCCCCTGCTAGTCAAACAAACTCCCATTGATCCAGAAGCGATCGCTCACATAGCCCATCAAGTTGGAGGTGTCACTCGCTGTGATCAAATTCAGTGCCGGGGTGTTGTCGGACGCTTCATGTATGTTGAAATGCATTTGGTAGTGCATCCAGAGTTCTCAGGAGTCATTTCCCTGATTGCTGAACGGATTCAGGGGGGAATTCAAGAACGCTACGGACCAGTACAAGCTATTTTCCACATCGATGATGACTTAACAGCATCCTTACGATGGAATGGCTCGAACCGTAACCAACAAATCAACGGTAAAGATGAACCAGATGGGGAGTAGGGAGTCGGGAGTCGGGAGTCGGGAGTCGGGAGTCGGGAGTCGGGAGTCGGGAGTAGGCAAGAGGCAATAGGCAAGAGGCAAGAGGCAATAGGCAATAGGCAATAGGCAAGAGGCAATAGGCAATAGGCAAGAGGGAAAAAAGAATGTGTACCTCATAGCTATGATAAACGCTATATAAATAGGTTATGAACAATCTTGCTGATTTCTCATAACACCAAAAAATCCTCCAAGCTCTTTCATACTGCTCCCTGCTCCCTGCTCCCTGCTCCCTTTTGCCATCAATCCTATGTTCACAACCCAGATACAAACCCTATATGTTGCAGATTTTGTTGGAGTTGGGACAAACTAAATTGAGAGAGATTTGTGGAGTTTTGAGCAAAATACTGCAATTGTTGGGGGTGATTAAGACACCATTGCAAGGTTTGAGAAATTGCTTCTCCTGAAACCTCTGGTAAGATCAAGCCATTCTCTTGATCTTTCACCACTTCTCCACAAAATCGGGACACTATCAGGGGTAATTTCCAAGCTTGAGCTTCTAGTTGAGTTAAACCAAAGCCATCGGAAAGGGTAGGGAAGAGAAATACATCTGCTTGTTGATAATACTGGCTGGTGGCACTGCGGGGAACGGAACCAATCCAGCGCACATTTGGCAAGTTTTGTTGGGCTGGGGTGAGGGTAATCCCTAGGGATCCTACAATCTGAAATTCAATGGGTTCGTTTTGTAATAATCTAGCTGCTTCCAGCAGGGGAAAGATACCTTTACGTAGGATAACTTGTCCGAGGAACAGCACTCGCAGGGGACGCTGAGGGGAAAAGTGTTCCGGATAGGTGCGCACAAAGCCTTGAGATGCGGTAGGTGCTTGGTAAGCTAAGGGAATTACGGCAATTTTCTCTGAGGGTACCCCAACTTGTTGTAGGGCTTGGCTAGACCAGGTGGAGTTAACTACAATCCGGTCTGCCAGATGACATTCTTTTTGCCAGTTAGTCCAATAGTCTGGGGGTGCTGGTTGCCAGGTTGATTGATAATGGGGATATTGGCGGTGGGCTTGGGCAACAATTTTTTCTTCCACAATACCTGGATCTATTTGTCCGAGGACAGTGCGCCACCCTTGAGCTTTGGCAAATTGTAAGATATCTAAGGCTGCGTAGCTGTAAGTAAAGAGGATGGGAGGTTTATTAAATTTTGGAGCAATTTTTGCCAGATAGTTGACAGCGTTTTGTTGAAACCAGTGATTACGGGCAATAATTTGTTCCCAACCACGCACTTTTTGCAGACGTTGCTGGATTTCTAGCTGAATTAAGGAATTGGTAAAGGCGTGAGTGGATGCTTGACCAAGATCTGGGTGGAAGCGATCGCGTAAACTTGTGAGCAGGTTTTTGGGTAGATAGTTGAGGGGAGATTGGGGGGTAATCCAAGCGTCTGTGATTAGGTGAGATAGGTTACCCTGTTGATGTAGGGATCTGGGGATTGCGTAATGTTCTCTTGCTCCGATTTGGCAACAGATCCACGATGCAAAAGCTTCGGACATACAAATTATAGAATAGATTCTTTTTGACTGCTTGTACGGAGCCTATAAAATTGGTTGTGAATATCACACTTTTTGGATTTGCTCCCAGTTTTTAATAAAGAGAGACCAAACTAATTAGTAAGCCAGATAAATGACCTTTTATTTAAGAAATTAAAAAACTATTCAGATTTTAAAAAACATTAGCTAAAGGGTAAAGATTGCCAGTTATTAAACATTTCTACAGACATTGTTCTTCTATAATATTTATACCGTTGTGATTCCATCAGTCCAGCTAATTCACCTTGTATTTGTCCCATGCGACCAACTTTCATAGAATGAATAATTCTAGATATTAAAGTACGGCTTTGCTTAATTAACTTAAACTCATTAGGTACAAACCAATCATTCCATAGAACATTATTCCTTGCACCGTAGAAATCCATTCGATGCCAGTTTCGCCCTTTATTCGAGGCAGTATGATTAATTTCAAAGCTAGGATAATGGTAGCAATGCAGTCCTTCTTTAAAAGCTCTAGCAGCTATTTCCATTTCCTCACCTTGATGGATTAATTCTTCACGATATCCCCCGAGCTTCAAAAAATTTTCTATATGGAGTAAATGACCGCAGCCAATAAAGGATTTGACTTGATACGGTATTTGCTTAATTGAACTACTTTGATAATGTCCTAGCACTGGATTGTAGATTGGAAAACTTACACATAGTAAATCTTGACGAGATTCTGCAAATTCAACAGCAGCTTGTAAGGAACCAGATACAGGGTAAGAATCATCATCAAGACTTAAGTAGTATTTTGTATGCATTGCTTCAGCCAATTTATTTCGCCTTACAATGTAGCCTTGAGAGTTAGAAAATCGCTTAATTAATACATTAACATTGAATTCACTAACATCAAATGGACAAGCAATATCAGAAGCATCATCAAAGATAATAATTGGTATTGATTTAAAACTATTTTGATCAAGTTTTTCTAAGGTGATTTCCAAGTCTTGCCAGCGATTTTTGGTGGCAATTCCAACTGATACCAATTTTGATAAATCTTGAACCATAATTATTAACGTTTAGAAAAGGTTGCTTATTCAGCTAAGGAGAACTCCTGGTAAGGTTTGTTTCGCTGTTTAATTACTTTGGCAGGAACTCCCACTGCAACAACATTGGCTGGTAAATCTTTAGTCACCACACTACCTGCACCCACAATAGTGTCATTACCAATTGTCACACCTTTGAGAACTGTAACATTAGCCCCCAACCAAACTCGATCACCAATTTTAGTTGCTTCAGAAATCATGGGCTGTTTGAGAGGCGGTAAATTTGGGTTAGAACCATGATCGTGGTCAGTAATATAGCAATTAGGACCGATAGCGCAATGCTTACCAATGCTCAGGGAAAAAGTAGCATCAAGGAAAGTATTGCGGTTGATGTATGTTTCAGGACCAATATGAATTTTAGGATGAGAGAGAGATTCGCCACTACACAAAAGAGTAACACCTCGGTCAAAAGCACAAGAAGTTTCAATTTCAATATCTTGATAGTTACGAGGAATTTCAATCTCCCGCATCCAAATGTAACCGTGGAATTTAACCCCTAACCTACGGTAGTAAAAATTGCGCCAACGGCTTTTTAATCCTTGGACCAAACGAGATAAACGAGTAAGGCTCATTCTACAGACAGTAAGTTTTATGCGATTCTGTATTTGGATAATATAATTTCTGATATGGCTTGAAGTTTTCCACTCACTACAGCCGGTAACGATAACCAACCTTTGGCAGAGGTAAGAGAAGCAGCGAGTTGAAATAATTGCAACACTATCAGTTTGAGATAATCCGTGGGTCGATTACGCTCTAAGATTTTAGTCATAACGTAATGTCGATTGACTAAATCCATCTTTGCCAGTACTCCCAAATTGTTTTTATGATCCCCCGGTTGACTATCATGAAAAATACGAGCTGTTCGTGCATTAGCAAGTTTCCACTGCTTACCTACCGTGAGAGAAAGAGTTACATCTTCCATAAGTGAATAACCTGTAAAAATTGGCGGAAACAGAGGTTGTGGTAATGCTTCTCTTCGGTAAAGAACACAGGTTGTATTTAACCACTCTACGGGCACTACTTCCGGTAAATCATGACGATCTTCTGGCAGTAAATTAAGTGCAGGACCAATACACTTACCAGCATAGCTATCTTCATGACAACCATGCAAAAAGCGCCATATAATACTACTTAAGTGACCCGGTGATTGGTAAAGCTGGTTAGTAATCATCCCATTGACACCACCTAAACTAGAGTCACTTTGAAGCGCATTCCATAGTCGTACCAGACAATGTGGCTCAAAAATTATGTCATCATCCAGTATCCAAATCATATTTTGGGAAACATAGGACATGCCCTGATTTCGTTGCGCTGCTGCACCGATATCTATTGCTCGATGGTAAATAATTTTTGTTGAAAGCTTTTCAATCCCAGATTTGCAAATAGCTTGGGTCTCATTATTTGTAGAACCATCTACGACAATCATCTCCACAGGGTGATGTGACTGTATAGAAAGACTTTGCAGTGTCCTCAAGAAAGATTTACTACGATTTTTAGTAGCAACAAGTGCTGATACAGGTAGAAGTTTAGTCATCTAACCAAAATTTCTCTCATCACGCATTGCTTAAGATTAATTTTTATTGGCTAAGCCAATTTTTTGAAAAAGTTCCTCGAAACGATTTGTCCAAGTGTGGTCGCGTAAAGCTCTTTGATAGCCCGCTTCACGCAATTTTTCAGCCTCAGTGGGGTGATTCAGATAAAATTTTGTCTTATCAACTAACTCTTCAGGGCTTTGATAAGTGTCAATTTCTTTACCTATTTCGTAAAACTCTGCTATCTCATTAGTATAGCCAGTTAGGTAACAACTACGGCACATAGGAGCTTCAAAATCACGCAGGCGTACGTGTGGAATTAACTCTGAACCTGGTCGTCCATCAGCCCAAACATTACTGAAGTTGAGAATAACTTCATATTCAGAGAAAGTGTAACAGAGGTTCTTAGCAAAACCGCAAGCAACAGAAGCTAGTAACGGCGAAATAGTACGACTTTGATGGCGATACTGGAATTGCTGAACTGTTCTACGTAGACCCGATATTAATCCTTGGTTGTTGATATTTTGACATACAACATTAGCATATCCTGAGATACCTCCTGCTTTAGGCAATTTTCTTCCTAGATATTTAGATTCTTCTTTAAGCAAGGTTTGCTTTGAATCGTGAGTATCTGGTAATCCCCAACCTTTCCCATAAATGCTGACAGGTACTTTATTCTGAATAAGATTAGCAATAAAACGATCCCGATCTGCATAACGCTGACCAACAAAACAAGCTTTATGACGACGATTGATTCCAGATATTGGGTAGTAAACTTTTGGATCTGCACCCATTTGCACCCAAATAGGATTTGCACCAATTTTTAAATAATGCGCTCGTGCATTTCGCTCAGCGTGCCAGGAAAAATTAACTTGAGTAGCTATTTCTGAAACTAGTTCAAACTGGTGAATATTGTTACAGTAAAAATTTACTGTAGGAATACCCAATTGATTAATTTCTTTAAATCCTGCTGGGTCAAAGTGTGCGTTATAAAAGTAGCTAATAAATAAATTAAGAGGTTGCTTTTGGTGAGCTTGTCTTACTTCATCAACAATTTTTTGAGTAATCTGAGCGCGAACTTCCTTTTCTTGGGGTGTGAAGTTACTAGCTATTTGCATGAATCGACTAGCAGGAAGTAAATCTACTTGTGATTCGATAATCTCATGTCCTAACTGTTTTAAAGCTGGATAGAAATTACCACTCCACAAATCACCGTAGTAAAGATTGGGGTCAATTGAATGGCGGATTGCTGTGAAAATTTTCATTTATACATATGCTTAAAGTTAAGTTTTATTATGCGGTTTGATTATATTAAGAAAATTAGATTTTATAGCTTTGAACCAAAAATTTTCAAGTACGGCTTCATAATATGAAGTTGGATAACCAAGCAAACTATTTGCTGCTATCATATTCTTGCAATTGTTTAGTTTTATTATTTTTTCTTTCGGAATTAATTTTCTTTTTAGCGGTTTGATATTTCCTTGCTTTTGCCCTCTTGATAAGATTTGTATATCTCCGTTTACCTTATAAAAATGTTGGTATTTATTATTGGAGACTTCATGATATTCTAGATCACACAAAGAGCAAATTTTTAATATTACTTTATTCGGTTCTTCGCAAAAATTTTCGTATTTAAATATAGGAATTTTGGCTTCTAATAATGTCTCAACATAAGTGATATACTGGTTAAAAAAAGACTCTAAATCCGGAGTTCCTCGGGAAATCCATACGTCTATGGAATCACGAACAAATGCAAAGGTTTTTAAATCACATTTTCCTTGTAAAGCTTCCAGGCTCAAAAGTCTATTAGGTGGATTATATTTATTATCTTTAAATGGTACAAAATTAATAAAAGTCCAATCTCTTACTATTAAATTATGATGTTGAGAAGAGCATTTTTTGTCTAATTCAAGAATACCTTCAGTAAATTGATTAGATTTAATGTCAATTTGATACCAGTTTTTTGCTTGTTCTTGGACAGTTTTATATGAAATATTTCCTCTTCCACTACCACCACCTAGAGGATTTACCTCAGACATAATAACTACATTAGGTAAGCTTCCTAAACATTGATTTAAGATAGTTCCCCCTGAACGTGCAAAACAAATCATTAAGGTGACAGTCATAAAAAGTATTTTAATTACTCAAGTTTATAGATTGGTATAAGTATAAAAAAAAGCTTTAAAATGAAAATTAAGATATGGTAATTTCTAAAGCATCATAGAATTTACTTGTTACCCTAGCATGAGAAAAATATTCACAACCTATATTAATAGCATTTTGCCCTAGAGTAAAGCAATATTCTGCATCTTGAGTGAGCTTTTTGACGGCTATTGCTAATGCTTCTAAGTTTTCTTGATCAACCACTTCTGCTACACCAGGATTATCTTTTGCCCAACGTACAGCAGAACAGTAATGAGGTCCCCAAACAAGTAAAGGAAGACCAGTTGCAGTGTAATCAGTTAATTTGCTAGGAAAACAAAGTTGCATATTAGATTTACGGTCAGAATCAAAATTCATTGGTAAAAAAAGTACATCAGCTTCCTCTCGCAATGTGCTAACCAGTTTTTTGTATGGGATGAGGGAACGCATATCAATATTTTGGTGACTCAAACCAATTTTCTTCGCAGATTCTTGAGTTAATGCTGAATAAATAATTAATCTACCTCCTAAAATTTCCAAAACTGAAGCTAGAGAGATTAAAGTATCAGCTTGTCCTTGACTATTAACTGATCCAGCATAGGCAAAGACTAGAGAGTTAGATGATGAATTATTCTTTTTAGGTGGACAATCAAACTCATAGATATCTGCTGCACGAGAAGGGAAAATAACACTGCCTGTTACACCGTAGCGTTTCTGATAGGATTCCACCATGTAAGGAGAAACACAAAATCTTGATTGAGCTTGTTGATAGATGTTTCCAAATTTTCGGTTGAAGGCATTTTTAAACCAAGGTACTACTGGAATATATGATGGTAAATCATCATGTATAATCAGGTGCAGAGGTACTTTAAAACGCCTAGCCAAAGCCGCTGCTGTAAGCCATGAAAGTCCATGTGCTACAGTTAAAATTGCATTTGGCTTAAAAGTGCTAATGACTTTAACTAATTGCTGCGAACGCCATTTTGCTGTTAAAAAGAGATAGGAAGTATAAGCTTCTACGAAGCGACTGTGAAGTAATCGTCTTGAGCCTAAAGGAATAGTTTTATAAGTAACATTGGGCAAACGTTTGTCCGGGTTGTACTTAGCGATATTGCTTTCAACAATATATAATTGCTCAGTAGGATAGTTTTGCAGTAGACGATACAACAAAGCAGACCCTGCGACGGTAGATTCCACAGGTACGTCACCTATGTAAAGTAGCCGTGGAAGATCAAAGGTAATTTTACTAGTTCTTTCTGAGCTTATCATTATGGTCAACTTCTTTTAAGTAGGTGGGCTTAATTATCCGTAAAATAGCAATTGATCTTCAAAATACTGAAAACCCCTTTAATAAAGGCTTTCAGCTTCATTTTCCTATTTTGAGTTTTAACGTTTATTTATGCCCACCTACTTAACAACTGCTAGCCAAAGTCTGGGAATACAGGTCAATATATCGCTGAGCTTGTAATTCTAGGGAATATTCCTTCAAGGCAATCTCTCTGCATTGCTGACTCATGCGATCGCGTAGGTTGAAATCTTCTAGAAGCTCTACCATATTCTTGCATAAGTCTTTGGCACTCTCTGGTTCAGCTAAGTAACCTGTAACCCCAGGACGCACTAAATCGGGAACACCACCAACTTTGAAAGATACCATTGGTGTACCGCAAGCCATACTTTCTTGCAGCACCAAGGGTAAATTGTCCGCACGGGTAGGAAAAACAAATAAATCAGCAGCGGAGTAAGCAATAGATTTAAGACGATCGCTTTGCACATAACCAAGATTCATGGCTTGCATACCTAAATCTTTTGTTATGGCTTCACCACTAGAACCCAAAGTTAGTAAGATCGTTTCTTGTTTCAGCGACTCAGGTAAACTCTGCAAAGCCTTCAACAGTAAATCACCACCTTTACGGGAATCTGCTAGGCTTTGAGCTGCAAACATAATAACTTTTTTATTGTCGGGAATACCAAGAATATGTCTACAAAGCTCAGAATTTATTGGTTGATACGCCTGTGTATCAATACCATTGGGTATATGGTTAATAGGAAAGCGATTAAGTATACTTTGTTTGGCTTGCTCTGTTAACCAATTGCTAAGAGTAACAATAACTAAATTTGAGCGATTGTAAACCCAATTTTTTAGTTTCCACTCTAAGTTTGTAGTATCTTTATTAATGGCTGGATATATATCTAAGTATGGGCAGTGACCACAACCAACTTTCCAACGATTGCAATCAAAACTATACACACAATGGCCTGTAAAACTCCACATGTCGTGAAGCGTCAAAACAGCAGGCTTACTTTCGGTTAGCTTCGGAATAGCTAAGTAGTTAAAATACCCTCCATGAAGATTATGAAAGTTAATAATTTGGGCTTGTTTAAAGAAAGGATGTTGAGGAAGTTTGAAAGTATTTATGACGTTAATGTAGTTTAAGCTAATATACTTAGCAATTTTAAAAGAAAGCTTTTCTTGAGTATTATTACTAGGAATAACCGCTATTCTATCATCAACTGAATTGGATGAGTTAACTAGAAGTTGAGAGTCAACACCTTGAGCTAACAATCCTTGATAAAGTCTGTAGCCAGCTATTGCTCCACCACTACCAGTATCAGATGTATTAATATGAAGAACTTTCACCGCATTTTTCCCAATTGATGATATCTATTGTTATTTCTCGAAAAGTTTAACCAGGTTTAATCTACCAATTGAGGAGTAAGTAAGTTTTCTAGCTGTGTCTTCCATTTACCTTCAGCAACATCTTGAAGTGAAATAAGTCGATTAAGTTTTCCTTTGCTTTCTAATAATGCTTTTATCTTGCCTCCACCCGTATAATCAATAGCTACGTAAGGAACACCCAAGGTTTCGGCAAAAAGGACGGAGTGAAATCTCATGCAAATATTCAACTTGGCATGATACATGCTTTGCAGGATTTCTAAAGGAGAAACAGGACCTCTTGCAAAACTAACTTTAGATGCTGCTTTATTCTCTTCGAGTAATAGAGAGATATCTTTGGCTAAACGACGGTTCAAAATCCGGTCATCACCACCAAGAGAGAAAGTATGCATTGGTAAAAGATTTACTTTCTCAGCATTTTGAAGCTGGGCAATGTGAGCAATCATTTGAACTAGCTGACTTTCAAAAGCCTGCTTGATTGAATAATACTCTATCTCTTCTAAATTACCTGCATAGTCTCTACCCCACTCTCTTAAGAAACAAGAAATATTGTTTGCATCGCCCAAGGGAGGAGTTTTTTTGAGAAGCTGAACTTGAGATTTAACAAACTCCACATACTCAACAGCAGGATCGGGGACAGCTTGCACATCTAAAATTTTAAACTCTTTCTGAGAACGATTTACAGAAGCTCTATCTCTCAGTGTTACATGATGAGCCAATCGCAACATTTCTCTGACTACTTGGGTTAGTAACGGATCAACCAGAGGACCAATACCACATCCTTCTACACGATTTATTGCTCCGGATTTAGCCCCTCTAATCAAGGCATAGAGCATGTGATTAAGTGCCTCAATATCCATTAAAGGACCACCACCAACTATAATCTCATCAGCTTGATCGCAAACTTGTTCAAATTCGCGGGAGTATGTTTCCACAACAGTAATTTCTCCAAGTTCCATTTCCTTGACTGTCCAGTGACAAATGAAGGGAACTAAACTAGCTAGATAAATTTCCTGCGGGGGATTAGAACGAGAGCGTAGTCTATTAACAATTGTCCAGAGAATAGCTTTGTCCCCAGCCGTCTCAGTACCGTACCAACCTACAATTAAAGCTTTTTTAGAGCTAACCGAAGCTAAATCAGCCGTAATCTTATTTGCTGTCTTAAGTTTTTGAGCTTGAGCAACTAGTGTAGAACAGTTATATTTTCTGTGCCGTCTTCTATGTTTTAAGTAAAAACTGACTTTCTCTCTAAAAGTAGGTGGAACATGGTAGTCGTGGATGCAGTTATCACAGTCTTTTTCGATCATCTCCCGGCGTTTTGCCAAATTCGAGTAGTATATTTTACTAGGAGAAGTTTGAAGGGTATTACCCAGTATTGGTGACTTAGGAGAACAGTAAAGTAAATCACCTCTAGCTGTCAAAATTACTCCCTGAGTGTGATAAGGGCAACCTGTCTGTCTCGGTTTACCCTCAGTAAGCATTGCTTGTATACTTCTGTAGGTTTTGAGATGTGCAGGAAATTTCTCTAAACCACTATTCTGTAGCCGATGAAAGAAAAGTCCGAGATGATAAGCAGTTTTGTCGTCAAAGCTTCTTATATTTTCCGATAGCTCATCATTGTAAAGACGCTGTATGAATTCAGCTATTCGGAATCTGCCGTATAATCCCTCCGAAATAGCATAATCAAGTAGTTCGTCAACATAGAGAGCATTGGAATTAGTGATTGTACAACCAAAGGATGTGGGAATACCTTGCTCACGGAAGTAGTTAATAGTATTAATTGCAGAAGTAAAATTATTTTTTCTTCCTCTTACAGTATCATGAACTTCTCCCAAACCATCTAGGGAGACCATTACGCCGAAACCAACATTATGTTCGCGACATACTTTTGCACAAGCACTCACCCGTTCTTTGACAATATCTTCGATAATGGCATTAGTGATTATGGAAGCTCCATCAACTTTAGCTTTTCTGGAACAAATTACCTTAAAAAGTTCAGCTAAATCTTTTCTCAGAGTAGGCTCTCCGCCTGTAACTCCTATATGCCTAACATTACTAAAGAAGGGATCGGCTAAAATTGATTCTAATTGTTGCGGACTGAGTTCCTGATCTTTCTTCTGCTTCCAAATTAGACACATTTGGCAACGGGAGTTACACACATCATTTGCCATCATGCTGATAAATGTGGGTTTCATTGGCAAAATTTGCCCCAGCATGTTGACTCGAATATCGTAATATGCCAGTTGCACTAGAGAACGGATCTGTCGAGAAGCATCTAGTTGATCCTCCGATAGAACTGATTTAAGTAAATTTATAACTGAACTATGCATAAATTAAACACTTAGATAATATTACAGGCTAGATATCTTCTCTCAAACTGCTAATTTTGCCAGAGCAGGTTAGGTAGTAGCGACTTTAAGCGAAAGATCAAAGCACTAATGTAATAAGGAGTTTTGGATTTTTCAACTCGTTTATCAATCGCTGCCAATGTCTCTTTTCTAAGGATTTCTACAGTTTTACTATTGCTAAATGACTGATCCATTTCATTTAAAATTTCTAGGCAATATTCAAAAACCCCCAGGGAGAAGTGGCAAGTAAAAAGTTTTAGGAATTGTTCAAAAGTATAGTTTCGCTTTTTAGCTCCTTCAATAGTTCTGAGATAACAAAATTCAAGAGTAGTTACTTCTCGGTGCTTAGAATATTCAAATATCTTGCGGTCTTGACCTTGATATCGACTGCTCAATTCGCAGCTAGTATTACTAGAAATACGAGTATTCCAGTGGGGACGCATTTGAGCAATCCAGAAATCATGCTTGAGCATCAGATCGTGTAACGAAGGCAAAATATCAGCACCTAAATAGTGCTGATATAGTGATGCCTCTATATCGCAGACCAGTAATTGATCAAATACTTTATCTGGTAAGCTATCCAAGATCCGAAATTCTGTACCTTGGGTGTCCAGCTTAATCCAATCAATGTGGCTAAAATTACCTAAAGATAAGGACTGGTTCAATGTAATTGCTGGAACACTTACAACCTTCTCAACTTCAAACCAATCTGCATAGGCAAAGCTTTTGAGTTTCTCGTGATCTGGTTTCAGAGTACTTGAGCAGTAGGGTGATTTGGTAAGATAAAATTCCACTTCATCGCAGTCTTGTTCAACAACAGCACGGTTAATAGTAACTACGCGATGCTCATTAGTGCCTTTAACCTCACGAATATCCCTTAAGTCTGGATCAAACCTTAGCAAATTTGAAATTGGCTTGAGTACTTTAAACACAGACCAACTATCTCCAGAAGCACCAATATCAGCCAAAATTAGTGAAATATTATGCTCTGTTAATTTTTTAATAACACTCTTAGTTATTTGCATGTTATTATTTGTATCTAAATTAATCTAATTTATAGTGAAGGGCGTAAATGTATTGATTCCTTCTCTAGCTAATTTTTTGATTGGTTTAGCAGGAACTCCCACAGCAATGCATCCACTTGGTATATCTTTAACTACAACACTACCCGCTCCGAGGACAACATCATCTCCAATAGTGACTCCAGCTACAATTGTCACGTTTAAACCACACCAAACACGAGAACCAATTTTCATCTCTAAACCTTTAGGCTCTAAAGTGATAGGGTCATGGGTTGCTGAATTTAAAGTTAGTCCCCCTGCTGCCATAAAGTCATCACCAATAGTAATTGGAGCATAGTTCCAGATCCGACTGAAGCTTCCAATACAGCAGCGATCCCCCAGAAATAAATTACCTCTATTTTTGATGTAAATCTTATGTCCAAAACGAAACTTATCTTTCCACTCTACCTGCATATGCTTCAGGTAATGTGCTCTCCAATATTTCAACTCCCCAAATTTAGTACTTGCCAGCTTAAATTCCAAATCGGAACAGTATTCCAGAAAAACTTTTTTTAAGTTAAAAACTAATTCCACTTCAAATCTCTAGCCAATAGATTATTAAGCTGCAACCTGACTACTCTGCAACTTCCAATACCGCGCATAGCGCTCACCTTGATGCAGAAGCAAACTGTGGGTTCCCTGCTCCACAACCTCTCCCCGCTCTAGCACTAAAATCTGATCAGCCTCAGCAATGGTCGAAAGTCGGTGTGCCACAACAATCACGGTTCGTTCCTTTTGGAACTGTTCCAATGCCTGCTGAATCAACTTCTCGGATTCACTATCTAAGGCACTGGTTGCTTCATCCAAGATTAAAATCTCTGGCTGCTTAATTAATGCCCGTGCCAGAGCCAATCGTTGCCGCTGTCCACCGGAGAGTCGATAGCCCCGCTCACCCACCACGGTTTCGTACCCATCAGGCAAGGCTAAAATAAACTTGTGGGCTTGGGCTGCTTTCGCTGCTTCCACCACCTCATCCAAGCTTGCTGACGGACGACCGTAACGCAAATTTTCTAAAATACTGTCATTAAAAATAAACGTATCTTGACTGACCACCCCGATCTGTTGCCGCCAGTCTTCCAAGCAATAGTCTGCTAGAGGACGACCATTGACTAGAATATGTCCTGCCGTCGGTTGATACAGCCCAAGGAACAAATCTATAATCGAAGACTTACCTGCCCCCGACTCCCCGACTAAGGCAGTTACTTGATGTCGGGGCAGAGTAAAGGTGAGATTGTTCAAGGCAAGGTTATCATCGTTACTATAGGAAAGGTTTACAGACTTAAACTCAATATCTTCCCTTAGCCGTGTAAACTGCTCCGTGCCCGAGTGCTCAAATACCTTATCCCGCTGGTCTAAAATCGTCTCTAACCGTACCATCCGGGCGCTGTTATCCACAAACATTGTAATTGTGTTTGAAGTTGCTTTCAAGCGCCCCGATAACCGTTGCAAGGCCAGCAAAAAGGTCAACAACAGGGGTAGGATTGTCGCCTTACTCCCTTCAAATAGTACTGCTGAAGCCGCCAAAATTCCCAGGGCTACCATGGGCAAGGTATCTAAAATTGGCTCCGGCAGGTAAAAGACCAATGCCCGCTTTTTTAGTTGTTTCTCGATTTTACCTAATATCTGATTTGCCCCCGTTAGTGTCTGTGGCTGGGTACCAAAGGTATGCAACAACCTCAAGGCCTGGATGCTCTGAGTAATATACTTAGCCGACTCCACCTGGCTTGCGGTCACCCGCTTTACCACTCGTCGTAATCGGGGAATCAGCTTGTACTGCACATAAGCCACCGCCAGGATCAGCACCGTTGCCGCCCCTGCCAAGATTGGGGATAGACGCACGATAATAACCAGGTACACCAAGGAGAATGACAGACTCACCACCAGACTGTTGAATTCTGTGATCTGCCGATCCACTGCCAAAGCCGCATCATTGGCAAAAAGTACTAGGTCACCGACCTTATAGCGGCTGACACAGCCATAGCTAAAGGTCATAATCCGTTCAAACACTTTCCCCGTCACATAGGGTTGTGCTTTGGCCGATAGGTAAGCTGTCGATACCCTATTGAGGTAGTTACTGAGACTTAAGCCGATTTGCAGCACCACTGCCCCAAAGATTAATACTAAAAACATTTGCTCTGGTGGCAAAGGCAGAATCTTAGCAAGGGATTGAGCTATGGTTGGATTGGTTGGTGTGTCTGTTCCAGGGTCATCAGTCCCGGTTAGGTAACCCACCGCCAGATAAATCACACCTAGGGTGCTGCCCTCTAGGACGGCACTGACGAGATTGGTAACCAGATTAATCCCAATCAGCCACCAGTTTTTCCGGGCTGTCTCCCCGACCAGACGATAGGCTGGCGATCGCAAATTAGGAATGAGTTTTTTCAGTTTTGTCACAATAGATATATAGCGTTTTAAAATCAGATATCAAACTAGAATTGAAGGGAACAGGGAACAGGGAACAGGGAACAGGGAACAGGGAACAGGGAACAGGTAAAGAGAGGGGGCGTTGCGTCAGTCAAGTAATGAATAGGAGTAGAGTGGGCATCTTGCCCGCTCGAAAATATATTGAAACTGGCAAGATGCCAGTTCCACGCAAGATGCCCATTCCACGGCAAGATGCCCATTCTACAGGTGCGCGCCTCCTAGGGCGCGAGGGATTGCTCGCGCCCTATTACGGAAGGGAGCACTATAGCGCAATAAATC
>NZ_MKZS01000001.1:5575061-5577530 GCF_001942495.1 Moorena bouillonii PNG | reverse complement strand
CCGATTCCCGATTCCCGATTCCCGATTCCCGATTCCCGATTCCCGATTCCCTATTCCCTAAAATAAACTAATCTACTATAATGGTTTATTGCCCAAAAATTAATACTTAAGCAGACAGCTGCTAAAGTAAACAGAATGTAGGTCGGAGCCATCACTACTCCAATCATCAACCAACTATAAACATGGAATAGCATGGCCAAAGCTGGGATGCACGCAACTAAAGCAGCTTTCCGCACCTGAACTTGGGGATAACCAATCACAGTAAAGATGATAGTTTGTAAGGTCAGGAGCAAGTTAGCAGGAACTAAAATGGCACAGATGGCTACACAATGGTTACGGGAGAAATCACATAGGATATTAAAATCAAACATTTTAAAATTGCTAACATTATCCTTTTCAGTTTATAGTTAAAGGTTTAACAGACATTGGGAATTGCTTAAGATAGTTTGACCCGGTGGTGCGTTACGGGACGGACTGTCCTAACACTGGCTACCGAGAACATGAGGGCGAGCCCGTCCCTAACGCACCCTACTGTCTCCCATACCTCCCATACCTCCCACACTTCCCACACTTCTCCCGACTCCCGACTCCCGACTCCCTACTCCCTACTCCCGACTCCCTAAGAAGCTAATCAAAAGGATAGGCCATCTTATAAGGATCAACAATTTGGTCAAACTCAATAGCAGAAACATAGCCTAATTCTAGACAAGCTGCTTTCAGGGTAAGGTTCTTCTCAGAAGCATGGTGCGCCACTTCTGCAGCTTTGTCGTAACCGATGATTGGACTCAAAGCAGTGACTAGCATCAGGGACTGTTCCAGGAAATACTGGATTTTCTCTCGATTCGGTTCCAGTCCCTTGAGCAGGAAGTCAGTGAAATTATTGCAGCTGTCAGCAAGTAGATGGACAGATTGGAGCAAGTTGAACACAATCATGGGCTTAAAGGTATTCAACTCAAAGTGCCCCTGAGCACCAGCAAATGCGATCGCACTATCGTAGCCCATCACCTGAGTAGCTGCCATAGTCATCGCTTCGCACTGGGTCGGATTAACTTTTCCTGGCATAATCGAAGACCCTGGCTCATTGGATGGCAGCTTCAGTTCCCCAAATCCGCAGCGTGGTCCACACCCTAGGAAACGGATATCATTAGCAATTTTCAATAACGAGCACGCTAGGGTTTTCAGGGCACCGCTAGCCATAACCATGTCATCATGAGCTGCTAGAGCCGCAAACTTGTTAGGAGCAGACACAAAGGGCAAGCCAGTCAACTTAGCAATATGCTCAGCAGCCTTTTCTGCAAACCCCTTGCCAGCATTTAACCCAGTCCCGACCGCCGTTCCACCAATCGCCAACTCGTATAAGCCAGGAAGCACAGAGTCTATCCGTGCTAAATTAGCATCTAGCTGGGCAACGTAACCGGAAAACTCTTGACCCAAGGTTAACGGTACAGCATCTTGAAGGTGAGTGCGCCCAATTTTAGCGATATTATCCCATGCTTTCGCCTTCTCTTCTAGAGCATCCCGCATTTTCTTGACCTTGGGCATCAGTCGCTCATGAAAGGCTACCGCTGACGCGATGTGCATAGCTGTGGGAAAGGTATCATTAGAAGATTGGGACATATTGACGTGGTCATTGGGATGAATTGGGTTTTTGCTACCCATCACCCCCCCAGCTAGTTCAATCCCACGATTAGCAATCACCTCGTTCACGTTCATGTTGCACTGGGTACCACTACCAGTCATCCAAACACGGAGAGGGAAGTTACCGTCTAGCTGGCCTTCGATGACCTCAGTTGCTGCTTCAATGATTAACTTAGCTTTATCCTCTGGTAGTTTACCCAGTTCAGAGTTAGTCAGAGCAGCCGCTTTTTTCAGAATAGCCATCGCTGTTATGACTTCCGGGGGGATAAAGTCTTGTCCAATCGAGAAATATTTTAGCGATCGCTGAGTTTGAGCGCCCCAATACCGATCAGCAGGAACTTCGATTTCCCCCATACTATCGGTTTCTCTTCGCATCTTAGTCATCGGTGATATCAACTCCCCTTGCTTCCTTCGTTTATGGTATAGCACAGGGAGTAGGGAGTAGGGAGTAGGGAGTAGGGAGTAGGGAGTAGGTATGCATGGCTTTTATCGTAGTTCATGCTATGTTTAAAATAGCGATAGATATCAGCAATTTTGGTAACCGTTTATGGCTATATTAAAACTTAATTATGATTTCCAAATAAATCCTGAACCCTAATCTTAATTTATCATAAACCCCAAAAATAATCGGCTCTAGTTTATTCAGTAACCTGTTATATTTGTCTAGATTACCTCTTATGATTAGGTTAAACTCAATAAATTTTTTTATATGAAGTGTAAGATAATTCTTAATTCTTAATTCTTAATTCTTAATTCTTAATTCTTAATTCTTAATTCTTAATTCTTAATTCTTAATTCTTAATTCTTAATTCTTAATTCTTAATTCTTAAT
>NZ_MKZS01000001.1:5542160-5574961 GCF_001942495.1 Moorena bouillonii PNG | reverse complement strand
GGCAGTGGGATCACAATTCCCTCTTGTTCAAATCTTTCTTTTATAATTCGGCTGATGTCACAATAGGCTGTCCAGTAATCCTCTGTCTTAGTATAGGCCAAAAACCAAATCTTAACAGCATCTTCAGCCAATTCACCGGTGTCGATCCAAGGTCCAGGGTCTTCCAATACTAAAGGATGGGAGTTGGCAATATCCTTAAGAACTTGGATCGCTTGAGGAATACTATTGCGGTAGCTGATCCTGATCGAGAGAAACATAGCGCGGACGGGGCTACTGGTTTCGTTCGTAATAACGTTACCCCAGACTGAGTTGTTCGGCAAGATAACGATTTTATTTTCCAAAGTATTGATGGTGGTGCAAACTAAGTTGACATCCTTAACGATACCGTTTACCCCAGCTACTTCAATCTGATCCCCCACGTCGAAAGGTTTATAGACCAAGATCATTAACCCATTGGCAAAGTTACCGAGGGTATTTTGAAACGCAAAGGCTACCACAAAACCAGCAGCTCCAATCATAGCCATCAGTGGACCAATACTGATCTCTAGGGCAGTAATCCCTAAAATAATACCCACCACAAATAATCCTTGGCGGGTTAGAGTAACCAAGAACTGACCCAGCATCACTGAAATATTCGGGAACATCCACAACGATTTCTCGAGGATTGTCCCTAAGATCACCGAGAGGATGCTAAAACCAGTAACGATTCCTATACATTTGCCAATGTTATTCGCCCAGCGGAGACCTCCTTCTTTAGACTGGAGCCAGCCGACGATGGTAATCCAGGTTCCTTCAGTGTCGCTTACGTCTACCTTAATCCCACTGATGGCATCGATGTATTTTTTGTACGACTCGACATCACCGCCTTTAAGTTCCAGCTCTTGAAGTACCACCTCAAAGCGATCGCTCAAAGCAGTGCGTTCATCCCGCAATCTGGTCATGTTGACCAGTACTTGCTTTTTAACTTCGGCCTTCACATCGACCGCTTCTTCTATGTTTTCTTTGGCTTTTTCCAGTCCCTGTTCAGTCTTTTTCTGCTCTTGTTCATCCGTAACGACTTTGTTGCTAATTGTCCCGATCTGCTCTTGAACCTTAGCAACTTCCTCTTCTGAGCTTGAGGTTTTGGCTTTATCTTTCTGCTGTTGAGTACCTTCAACTGCTTGAACAATCGCCCCTTGCGAGGTTTTATCCTGCTCGGTCTTTTCTCCTTGTTTGACTGCTTCTTTTACTGACTCCTGAGCTTTTTCGAGAGCTTCCTGTGCTTCTTCCGCCCCCTCTTTAGCTTTTACGCCACCTGATGGGGATGGCTCAGTCCCTATTTTTTCTTTAGTGTCTGTCCCTTCCTCAAGAGCCTTTTTTGCATCTTCTAGGGCATCAACAGCTTCCTTAGTTTTTTGAAGCTCTCGATTTTTGCGCTTGACAGCAATTTCCGCATCGCTGAGTTCTTTAACTTTAGTTTTCAGCAAGGACATCCACCCCTGAGCTTCACCATCCAGCTCATCCTTAGTGAATGGCTTGAGCAATAGCTCTAGCTCCTCAATCGGAATAGTTGGATCTGCAGTAGTAACCGCTTTCGGAATAGTTGAATCTTCAGTCGTAACCGCTTGCTCATTGGGTGAATTAGTGGTCTGTTGAGCTTGGACAGGTAACCACCATGCCCCAACGATTAAGAGACTGCCAAACAAAATGCTAAATTTCTTTTGTCGGTAACGAATCATTGGTTTTTCGTGTTGATAAGACGTTAATTAGGTGCCCTTGACCTATTAAGAATTAAATTCGCCAAGGTCAAGCGCACCTGAAGATGTAACCTGTACAGTTTGGTTGACTTTTCAGTGTTAATCAAAGAAGATATAAGGTGTATAGTTTGGTTCACTGTTCAGTTGCTCCCGACCTTACCACCGGAAGATCGGCACAGCTGTAACATTGCTCGATTTAGACTGAGGGGGGCAGATCTCAAGAGGATAGGAGCTGAATTTTCCCCAACTCTTCGGGATTTTGACAGAATTTATCCCTTAATAATCCTCTATATCTAACCCTAAAAAGAAGACCCCGGGGCAATCAATAGTTAACGGTTAACAGTTAACTGTAAACAGTCAAAAAGGTATAGATAGCCTTTTATTGGATCAAATCAAGGGATGTGCTTATTTTTGACCAACATTTTTGGCAAACAAACACCTTGGACAAAAATTTTGCCCAATCTTCCCTGATCAACGACTAGGATTTTATCACATTTTTATTTCCCCGAGTGTTAATTTTTGTTTCCATCATCCATGGCTTATGGTTTAACATCACTTTGAAAACGTGCAGAATTAGCCGCTTCTGCTGCAGCCACATCCCCTTTTCCAAAAAAAGCAGGAAAAGGTTTCGGGAGCTCTAGTGCACGTTGAGTTGCAGGTCGAGCATCAATACGCTCAAACCAGCCTTGAAGGTTGTTCAGCCCATCCACCGATACTTTCGCCCAGTAATAAGCTCGTGCCCAAGGATAAGTGGCCATATCTACAATAGTGAAGTCATTACCAAGGATATAACTTTTCCCCTCAAGCTGCTGATCCAAGACTTCCAGCAGCCTTCGTGATTCTGACCCATAGCGCTTGATGGCAAATTCATCACGATGCCCTTGAGGTTCTGCAATCCGCTGAAAGTACATAGCTTGACCCATCATCGGTCCAATGCCACTCATCTGAAACATCAGCCACTGAAGTGCTTGGGATCGAGCTTTTTCCCCCTCGGGAAGGAACTTTTGATATTTCTCAGCTAGATACCAAAGAATCGCACCCGACTCAAAAACCACAAAATCGTCATTACCACGATCCACGATGGTCGGGATGCGCCCATTGGGGTTAAGAGACTTGTACCAGTCTGACTTTTGTTCTTTTTTGGAAAAGTCAATATAGGTCATCTCATAGTCCACCTCTGCTTCTTCAAGAAAGATCAGCGGCTTCCATCCGTTCATAGTCGATGCGGTGTAGAGATGAATCTCAGCTTGTTTCGTCATGATTTTTCTTTGGATGAGATACTTACTAAGAGTTAGTTTTAAAGAGCTTTGGAGCACGGAGCAGAAAGAGGCTCGGCTACTTCAACACCTAAATCATGGTCGGGGTCAAGAAACACCATCTTTAGGTGACTGATGTACCGGTCTCGGTCAGCCTCAAATTCTGGATTTTTGATGACGTTGTAGCAGGCGAAATGGGGCAATTCCTTGAAGCCACAAAACTCATGGCTCTTACGCATGGGCAGGAGCACTTCTTGTAGTGAGCGTCCTTCAAAAAAACTATTCGGATTGTTAAAGACGTCGGCGGGCGCATTCCATGTAGTAGACAGCATGAATTTCTTGCCATTCATCAGGCCACCCGATCCGTATGAGCCATTACTGTGCCCGAAAAACTCACCATAGGCGTAGACATCGTCTATGTAACGCTTTAGGGTTGACGGCATCATGAACCAGTACACTGGGTACTGAAAAATGACCCCATCAGCTTGCTTGAATTTCGCAATCTCCTCTGGAATGTTGTAGCCTTCTTCCACAACAGTGGTCAGTAGCTCGTATTGATCTTTCAATATCTCCACCGCTATCTCGAAAAGACCTTGATTGTAGCGGCCTTTAGCGAACTCCTTAGTCTCTTTGCCCAAAATCAAAAGCAAGGTTTTCATCAGATTACTTCCCCCCATCAGATAATGTGTACAGTTATTGCTTCATGTATTGCTTCATGGTAAAAATTTAAGTTACGATAGTCAACTAGTAGACGTTTAGTAACCAGGTATAAAAAATGAGTTCCGTCATAGACATGGAAACAGATAGCGATGCTCCTAGGGAGCCGCTACGCGAACGCACAATCGAAATTGATAGCGATATCGACATCGACACAGATAGCGACATCGAGATCAAAACCGATAGCGAACGCATCAAGAAAGCCATTGATCCCTGTCTCAGCCCCTGTCCAATCGAGCGTGGAATGCGGATTTTGGGTGGCAAATGGAAAGGATCGATTCTTTGGCATCTCAAGGATGGCCCGATGCGGTTCAACGATCTAGCGCGCCAGATCGGCGGAGCTAGCAAAAAAATGGTGACCCAGCGGCTTAGAGAAATGGAGGATACGGGCTTAGTCAACCGTAACGTCATCAGTACCAAACCCATCGCTGTGGCCTATGAGATCACAGATTTTGGTCGAACAGCCCTGAGATTTCTGGAGGAGCTAAAGAAATGGGCAGAGGAATATAATATATAATTTTTTAACAGTTCTCAGTTCGGTGAGGTACGCCGCCCTTGGGGTTTTCGGGAGTCGGGAGTCGGGAGTCGGGAGTCGGGGTAAGAGACTGTTTGTTAAACTTGGCTGAAATCCTGGCGTAGGGTGGGTTAGGCGGCGAGTACTGTCAAAGCTCACCTTTTAAGATAATTATCCGCCGTAACCCACCAATAGTCAAGACTATAACTGTCTAAGATTTACTTTATAAACAGTCTCTAAGAAAGTTGAACCGCTAGCCAGAACTATTATTCAAATAGGAGAGACATTTGAAACGAAGTATTAGAGAATTTGAAGCCAGTGATATTGACTTAATGATAAACTATTTCCTAAATGCTGACCACGAATTTCTCAGGGGAATGGGGGTAGAGCCAAGTAAACTTCCAAATTCGGACAAGTGGCGTCAAATACTGCTTGAAGATTTTGAACGGCCAGTAGAACACAGAAGATTATACTACGTCATCTGGGAAATAGACGATACTCCTGTTGGGCATTCTAATCTCAACAAAATTATCTATGGTCAAGAAGCATTCATGCATTTACACCTTTGGCAACCAGAGAAACGAAGAAGCGGCAATGGCACATATTTTATTAACGAATCAATTTCTTGCTATTTTACTAAATTCCATTTGCAAAACCTGTTTTGTGAGCCTTATGCTCTCAAAACAGCTCCCAATAAAACGTTACATAAAGCTGGGTTTGAGCTTCTTAAAACCTATGAAACTACACCAGGCTTGATCAACTTTAATCAAACAGTAAATCGTTGGATACTAACTAAAGAAAAGTGGCTGCAGAAGTCACAGCAATTAGCAAAGGGAACAGGGAGTAGGGAGTAGGGAACAGCGGCTCTGGAAGGAGTAGAGAATATGGCATCAAAAATTATCACAATTCCTACACGGATTGCTATATTACCCATTAGGATATTAGTAATCAAAAGGAATTGAGCTGACTCACAAATTTAGCTTAAACCTTAAACCTGTAACCTTCAACCAAACAACCTTGGCCAAAAGGCCACGCGATCGCGTTCAACCTTGGCCAAAAGGCCACGCGATCGCGTTCAACCAAACAACCTTGGCCTTTGGCCACGCGATCGCGTTCAACCTTCAACAACATATCAAACACCAAAATAAGCTGGTTCATTCCCCGGCTTCCACTTAATATTGCAACCAATACTAGGCTTTTGCTCAGAATTCACCGGTTGCGACCCTAGCACCGCATCAATAGCTGCTCGTAAATCCTTACCAGTAACTGGTATACCATTACTAGGACGACTATCATCCAATTGACCTCGGTAAACTAGCTCCTGGTTAGCATCGAATAGAAAAAAATCTGGGGTACAAGCAGCTGTATAAGCCTGAGCGGTTTCCTGACTCTGATCATAACAGAAGGGAAAGGTGAATCCCAGCTCCTGAGCCATTTCCTTAAGTTTATCGGGAGCATCATCTGGGTAATTATCCGCATCATTAGCGCTAATCGCCACCATACCGATATTAGCATCGGCATAGTCTTTCCCTAACTTGGCCAATTCTCCCTGTACATGTTTAACAAAAGGACAATGGCGGCAGATAAACATGACCAGTAACCCCTGTTTACCCGCAAAGGTCTCTAAGGAAATCGTCTTGCCAGACACTGCATCTGGTAACTGAAACTCTGGTGCTTTGCTCCCTAAGGGCAACATTGTCGAGTTAACTAGTACCATGGTTTTACTCCTAAACTATTGCACTCAAAACTGATTTTCTTCTAACCTTGCCTACCATATCAGATCCCATGGCAACGGCTATGATCTCAAATGGTAATCCGACCCAGAACCAACCCACCAAACCACCTTCAACCAACCAACCCACCAAACCACCTTGGCCTATTGGCCACGCGATCGCGTTCAACCAACCAACCTTGGCCTATTGGCCACGCGATCGCGTTCAACCAACCAACCAAAAAAACGTGGTATAATAGACCAACTTCCTATAGGAAGTTGTTTGGAAGAAGTGATCCCTACGCAACGGGACGTTCTGGTGCCAGCCGTTACTGGTGATTAATGGGAATGACTGTTTCAGGTGTTGCAGCAAAGGCTAGTAAAAGGTGAAGATGGGTATCAAACCCTTGTATTAATACACTGGCCTTTTGGCCTTTTGGCCTTTTGGCCACGCTACGCGAACGGCCACGCTACGCGAACGGCCACGCTACGCGAACGTGCTACCCTTGGAAACCACAACCGTTGACCAAGGGTGGAAACCCTAATGGTTTTCAGTAGTCAATAATGGTAGAAACCCCCCCATGAACGCGCTCCATGGCTACCAAGATCAGCAGAGGGGATGGTCAGGGCGTAAATCAGATTCTGGCAGAAGCACAACCGTTGGAATAAATATGACGCTCCAACCCAGAGATTTCAATGGCAATAACAATGAATCATTAAGAATGCTAGCACGGGCGATCGCATTTTCTCAGGGACAATTTTCTCTGATTTTAGCCCGTTGTAATTATCAATCATTGCGGCAGCGCTTAACACAACAACTGACAGAACGCTACCAGATTAAGTTTCACTCCAGGGCTTTGGCCTCATCGGCTCTTAACCTCTATAGCAATGTTCAAGCGGAACTTACTTCAGAACTACCCGATGCCCTTATTGTTCACAATTTGGAATTAGTCAGGGATATTGATCGGCTATTGGTTTCTACCAATAATGCACGGGATGAATTTCGCAAAACCTTCCCCTTCCCCCTGGTGTTATGGGTAACCGATCAGGTCCAGCACAAGCTGAGGCGAGTAGCACCAGATTTCACCAGTTGGGCTGCTACTCCCATTGGCTTTGAGATGGCAACGGATGAGTTAATTGATTTTATCGAGCAAACGGTCAATCAGGTCTATGGCAAAGTATTAAACTCTGGTGCTGGCAGATTTCTAGACAATGATGACTTGAATTTGGGCATTGGTTCCACTCGCCGCACGGAGTTAAAGTCAGCCCAGAATGAGCTAAACCATCGTAAGGTCAGATTAGACCCACCCTTAGAAGCCAGCTTAGAATTTGTCTTGGGTCGTGCCGCTGATGGGTCATCACAAGAGTCTCTGGAACATTATCAGCGTAGTTTAGCCCAATGGCAGCAGATTGAGCCAGAAGCCAGGGCAACCCAGGAAAAACCCCAAACATTCACCTCCTCATCAGAGCGGGTTGGATGCTTACTGTACTATTTAGGATTATGGTGGCGTACCTATGCTGAAAGACATCGGGCTGAACATCAAGTCGCTTGTGGTCATGGCGCAGAGTATTATCAGCAATGTATTAAGGTCTTTGAACAGGCTGAGCGACCAGACTTAGTTGCCAAGTTTATTAATGCTTGGGCAGAGGTACTGCAACGACTGGGACAGTGGGATGACTTGGAAGCAGTTGCTAACACAGCCTTGACTCTCCATCAAAGCTATGGTAATCCCTTTAGACTAGCGCGAGCCTATGGCTTTTTAGCAGAAGTCGCCTTATGGAAATCTGATTGGACTAACGCGCAACAGTTAGCCCAACAGGCTCTGTTAATCTTAGAAGAGGCATTGTCTGAATTCTGTACACCAACCTCATGCTCACTCGATACCGATTGTGATTGGGAGCGCTCATTTCACCAAGGTTGGTATTTATTGTCTCTAGCGCGATCGCATCGTGGAGCCGCGCGATCGCAACAGCAACAGCAGCAAGCTAAAATCCAAGACAGTCTGACAACTCTGGAAAAGGCTAAAGCCAGAACCAAACCCCAGTATGATCCAGAGCTTTACATTCGGATTTTAGAAGAATTGCGCCAGTCCTACTGCCAACAAGGTAACTATTTGACGGCTTTTCGGGTTAAACAAGAACGACGCTCCATTGAGCAGCAGTACAATTTTCGAGCCTTTATTGGTGCTGGTCGATTGCAGCCTAAACAACAGGTAACTAACCCAGCATTACCTGATCTAGACTACCACAATTCTGTCACCCCAGCTATTGCTGCCTCTGGTAGACAAGGGGATGTCAATCGCTTAATGCAACGTATGGGCCGTAGTGACCATAAACTAACGGTAATTTATGGTCCATCCGGAGTAGGTAAAAGTTCCCTTGTCCAAGCTGGGTTAATTCCCACCTTGAAACAAAAAACGATTGGCTCCCGTGAGGTGTTAACGGTTTTCCAGCAAGTTTATACCGATTGGATTCCCGAATTGGGGAAAGAATTAGCCAAGTCTCTGGCAGAAAAAAAACTGATTAAGTATCATGGTAATACTCTAGAAACAACAGCCGCAATTCTCAAGACATTATGGCAAATAACAGAAGATAATATCCTAGTTGTTTTAGTATTTGACCAATTTGAAGAATTTTTCTTTGCTGCTAAAGACAGAAAGCAACGAATGGTTTTCTATGAATTTATGAAGAGCTGTTTAAATATTCCATATATTAAAATCATTTTATCCCTTCGAGAAGATGACCTTCATTACTTGTTAGAGTGTAACCGTCTAATTCAATTAGATGTAATTAACAACAATATTTTAGATAAAACGATTCTTTACTATCTCGGTAACTTTTCCCCAAAGCAAACTAAATCAGTTATTAAAAGCTTAACGGAACACACGGCATTTTCTCTAGAGCCAACCCTAACCGATGCTCTAGTCAAGGATTTAGCAGGAGATACCAATGAGGTGCTCCCCATTGAGTTGCAAGTGGTAGGAGCTCAGCTCCAAGCCGAAAAAATTACCACCTTAGCAGATTATATAGCCAAAGGTCCTAAGGAAAAACTGGTTGAACGATACCTAGAAACAGCTATTAAAGACTGTGGTGAAGAGAACGAACGAATCACTAAACTTGTTTTGTATTTACTGACCGATGAAAACGGGATGCGACCGCTAAAAACTCAGGCTGAATTAGCGGAAGATTTGGACTTAGAAGAGGAGCAAATGGATTTAGTAATGGAGGTATTAGTGGGTTCTGGTTTAGTATTTGAAGTGCCAGAATATCCTGCTGATCGTTATCAGTTAGTTCATGATTATTTAGTATCATTTATTCGCCAAGGACAAGAGCCTCAAATCCTAGCGGAGTTAAAACTGACCAAAGAAGAACTAAAGCAAGCACTCCATCAAGAACAAAAGGAACGAAGACGAGCAGAAATTGCAGAAATTAAAGCCCTGAGTTCTCTATCTCAAGCTCTACTATCTTCCCACGACCAGTTAGGAGCATTGATCGCTAGTGTAAAAGCTGGTAAACGATTACTCACCACAGAGGTTGCTCCTGATATCAAACAGCAACAAGTGAATCAGCTTCAGGAAATTATCAATAACTTGCAAGAGTGCAATCGTTTGGAAGGACATGATGCGGGAGTATTTGGTGTTTGTTTAAGTCCTGATGGTAAACTAATTACCTCTGCTAGTGAAGATGGCACCATCAGGATTTGGGGTATTAATGGAAAAGCCTTGGCAAGCTGTCGGGGTCACAACGAGCAAGTGTTTAGCATTAGCTTTAGTCCCAATGGTGAAATGTTTGCCTCTGCTAGTGCTGATGGCACCATAAAACTCTGGCAACGGGATGGCAAGTTACTGAAAACTCTCAGAGGTCATAAAAACCAAGTTTTCAACATTAGTTTTAGTCCCGATGGTAACACCATTGCTGCTGCTAGTAAAGATGGCACCATCCAGCTCTGGCATCCTAATGGTACTCGGATTAAAACCCTGACCAGGTTTGGTCCTGCTAACTTTGGCATTAGTTTTAGTCCTGATGGTAAATCCCTTGCGATCGCTAGTGAAGATGGCACTATCAAACTCTGGAATTTAGACAGTAGTTGGCCCAAAATTTTCAATCGTCATGCTAGGGGTGTCTTGAGTGTCTGCTTTAGTCCAGATGGTCAGATGCTAGCTTCCGGGAGTTGGGATGGTACCGCTAAACTCTGGAGCATAGATGGCAAAGAACTCAACTCCATCGATAATTATGGCTTGCCAGTCTATCGAGTTAGATTTAGTCCCGATGGTCAACTATTAGCACTAGCCAGTAAAGATGATCGAATTCGACTTTATAACCTTGATGGCATTAAGCTCAAAACTTTCCGAGGACACAAAGGGTCTGTGTGTGGGGTAAGTTTTAGTCCCGATGGACGGCTACTGGCTTCTGCTAGTGTAGATAAAACTATCAGACTTTGGAGTCTCAAGGGCATTGGACTGAATACTCAGCAAAGCCATACTGGTAAACTTATCGGCTTTTGTTTTAACTCTACCGGTCAGCAGTATGCTTCAGCTAGTGAAGATAAAACAGTGAAACTATGGAATTTAGACGGCACATTACTCAGAACATTTTCAGGACATGAAGCTAGTGTCAGGAGTGTCAGTTTTAGTCCTAAGGCAAAACTATTAGCCACTGCTAGTGTGGATGGTATCATTAAAATTTGGCATCTTAATGGAGCGTTACTGCAAACCTTTCCAGCCCATGGTCTGAGTATCAGGAGTCTAAGTTTTAGTCCTGATGCTAAAATCCTGGCTTCTGCGGGTAATGACAGAATCATCAAGCTGTGGGGGATTGATGATAAGTATGGACAGGATAACGGAGTACTCATAAATACTCTCAACGGTCATCTTGCTAAAATCCTTACCATTAGATTCAGTCAGGATGGTCAGATGCTGGCTTCCGCTGGAGAAGATAAAACCATTAAACGTTGGCATCTTGATGGTAGCTTAATCGATACGATTCCAGCCCATAGTCTAAAAATTGTCTGTTTGAGATTCAGTGGGGATGGTGAAATTATGGCTTCAGCTAGTAGTGATAAAACAGTGAAACTGTGGAGTTTGGATGGTAAACTGATCACTACCTTACAAGGACATCAAGCAGGAGTTAGAGGTGTTGTTTTTAGTCCAGACAGTCAAATGATTGCTTCCGTTAGTTCTGATAGGACGGTAAAGCTTTGGACTCGTGATGGTAAGGAATTCAAAACCCTAAAAGGACATCTTGCTCCTGTGTGCAATGCCTGTTTCCTGGCTGACGGTCAAACTTTGGTATCGGTCAGTGAAGATGGTACTGCTAAAATCTGGAATATCGATGGTACAGAAATCAAAACCGTTGGCGGACCGATTAATGGCAGTACAGTCTTAGGTGTAAAACCTGGGCAGGGGATAGTTACCAGGGGGAGTCATACAGCTATGTCTGATTTAAGCTCTGATTTAAGCTCTGATTTAAAGGATTTATTGGTGAAGGGGTGCTATTGGATCAGTGACTATTTGAACCATAATCCGACTTTGAGTGAAAGCGATCGCAAATTGTGTGATGGGATTTTACCAGAAATGTTGAATCGGGAGTAGGGAGTAGGGAGTAGGGAGCAGGGAGTAGGGAGTAGGGAGTAGGGAGTAGGGAGTATAGCTTTTTTTACTATAATGAGGTACAAAAAATTTTTGTCCTGTTCCCTCTTCACCTCCTGGGAGGGGTTAGGATTTGGTTTATTATTCTGTGTTCCCTGCTCCCTGCTCCCTGCTCCCTAAAACCCGAAATTTTGTACCTCATTACCGTTACAAAGCATGCTTAAATCAGTGTTTCGGCATGAATCAACTCATAACCAGCAACTTTCAACTTCTGATTATGGACACGGGCGTTATTGGTTCGGAAGTTAGGTTGTGAGGAATCCCATAACACTTTCGGGAGATTGTAGCGATCGCATATTTTATCAGTCACCTCCCGAGTCGTGAGTTTGATGTCGTTAACTAGGTTGTAGATACCTTGGGAGCGGTTTTGTCGGGCAAACTCCACGGCCTGAACAATGTCGTCTCGGTGAATCCAATTGATAAAGTTATCGCCACTGCCAGGAAGCGTGGTGCCTGCCAGTCGCTCAAACCGCTTGCTTAACTCACGACCGGGACCATAAATCCCCCCAAGGCGCAGAATACAGACGTTGCGATCGTCACTGCTTGCCCCTAATAAAATATGTTCCGTCAAAGACAAAACCCGACCATGTTCGTTGGCTGGAACGATGGGAGAATTTTCATCGACCCATGCCCCCTCTTGGTTACCGTAGACGGCGCAACTACTTAGGTAAATTACCTGCTTCACATTGGGATTATCTGCTAAAGCTGTTACCAAATTGCTGGCAGTGGGGATGTAGGTGGCTTCGTAGAAGTTGGCATCAACTTGCCTATTACTGATCGGGGCAATACTCAGGACGATAGTGTCTTGATCAATAAGTGCCGACTGCATCCCTTGGGGATCATCCCCTTTCATCACTACTACCTGTGAAGCAACTTCTTTCAGCTTTGCTACCCGTTCTTGGGTAGTAGTGGTAGCTGTCACCTGGTGACCCTGCTGGTGATGCCAAAAATTTGCTAGAGCTGTGCCAACATAACCGCAACCAATGATGGTAATATTCATAAGGTATACTCCGTAGGGATATTCGTAACAATTTCAAGAAAGCGAGTCTAAACCCCTCCCGAAACCGATCCGTTGGAGGAGTATTGAGTAGTGAGTATAGTGAGTGTAGATTGAGTGTTCAGTAGTGAGAATTACTCAATACCGAAAAACTCAGTAGATGCTTTGCTTTTGGTGGATAGGTTGTTTTCTATAGGCAGGCAAGGTTGAATATCTCAGCTGAGGTAGTCAAGCTGAAACTGTTCCCCGCTCTTATTTCAGGACTGATATCCTGACTCTAGGTTTGGACGGTAAGCGTCTTGCCTATGGTTGACTTCAACAGTTGAGCTGTTGGTTCCGGATTTAGTAACCTCAGATCAATCTGTCTAGGACTTTCTAATAGAATTCCCAGACGTTATGATTACCTCACAGTTTTGGCTGAATCCTGAACAGCTTTTGATTTCCCGATAGATATTGCTCCTGATCTAGATCACATGTACACAACCTGTTCTATTATATCAATTTTAGCCTAAATGTAAATATTTGTAAATGTAATGTAAAATACATAGGTTGCTGTGCTACAATGTCGTAAACTAACAGCGATTAGCCAAGGGTTGCACACCATCAGCCCAAAATCCTCAACGTTTCAAGTCGAGGAGAGTTCAAATCAGCGACTTACCCCAATTATTTGGGATTATGTGAGAGGAATGGTGGTAGAGTATTTGTGGTATTGCTACAGAGTTGAGATCGCTTAAACAGCTTAATCTGGATTCAGCAGCTTGATATCGAACTCTGTAACCTCAGCATATGCGCTACGCGCACGCTGCGCGAACAGCCGTGAGCTTTTGGCTCAGGCTACTTGAGGTGCCGTCAGCCGTTGGCCGTAGACCAAGCTAAGGGAACAGCCGTGAGCTAAAGCTCACGCTGCGCGAACAGCTTTTTTTATTCAAAAGCACCGATTGCGCTACGCCCACGCTGCTCTGTTGGCAAAAATTGTCCTGTACTGAGATTTACGCCTAGTCTTATAAAAGAAAAAGATCACCATGAAACCATATTTCTCTGCACTTTTAATCCTATCCACAGTAACCACAATGACTGGTTGCACGAACGTTGGTGGTACGCCAAGGGCACAGGCTGCGCCATGCGAAAATCCTGTCACAAAAAACGATGTTCTAGCTGCACAGGAAAGCTGGGGCAAAGCCATTGTCGCCATTGGCAAGGCACAAAACCCACAAGCAGAAGCACAAAGTACTCTTGACAGGCTTTATGCTTATGATCTTGGTACGGTTTTGTTCAAACCAACACTAGCCAGCGATGATCCGTTCAGAGGCACGGAGAAAGAGGCTTTGTCTTATTTTGTCGGCGGCAGCATCAGCGAAGATAAAGGTTTTGCTCTTGCGCCCTATAATAAAGTGCGCTTTGAGAATGAAGGAATTATTACCAACTGCGATACAGCCATATCGATGGGTGAGTATTTTTTCACCAAAACAGACGGTAGCGAGATCAAGGTAGAATACTCTTTTGGTTATGTTCGCGATGAAAACGGTGATCTGAAAATCAATCTGCACCATTCATCTCTGCCGTATCAAGCACAATAAGGGCGATTGACCGTAGGTCACGCTACGCGATCGCACGTCTGACAAAAGTTGAGCTAGGTCTGGCGCTAGACTTTCCACCCATTGCTGTTGCTGGCTCGACTCTTTTGGCGGTTGAATCTCTTCTGGTGGTTGGGTCATTTCGGGTGCTGCTTCTATCTGTGATGCTTCAGATAATGCGCTCGGCTCTACAGGAGGCTGATTTGCTTCTGGCTTGGGCGTTTCGGGTACTGCTTCCTTAGATTCTGCTTGAGCTGTAGGTGGTGTTTTTGATGCGTAAAATTCAGCTAGTGCCCTAGCTTGGCCTTGAGGTATGGCATCATTAAATATTTTGCTAAGAGACCTCCTGTGATGAACAACGGTGAGCCAAAAGCAATCATCAAAGTCACTCTCAAGCAATGCTTTGGCACCATAAGGAAGACAAGGATAACGATCAAATAGAGCGGTTCTGTGGTTGGATGAGGTACACAAGAAATGGCTTTCCCCTAGTAGGGCTGATCAAGATGTACCTCACAGTCGCGGAAACCGCTATAATTCTTTAGCCACCGCCACCACAGCCACCACAGCCGCCACCGCAGCCGCCGCCACCACCGCCACCGCCACCGCCACCGCCACCGCAGCCACCGCCACCGCAGCCACCGCTATTACCAGAATAGCTGGGAGGATTAAATACCTTTAGCAAGTTTTGTAGACCATATTGGCTCAAAACTGTACTACCAAATAGAGCAAATGCCAGGGCTAGTTGAGAATTGTCTTTAGGATTTTGTAGCATCCAATGGGTATCTCTTAGATTGTCTAATACAGTATCCCCATAACGACTATGCTTTACTGGTACAACCAGAAAGCCCAAACCAATAATTGCTGTCATCAGGCACAGTATCATCAGGAAACCGACTGGCTTATGTCGCGAAATGCCTACTATAATTTTGCTGATTCCTAGGAGCAAGACAGCAAACAGAGGAAGTGCGGGATATTGCTGGGCTGATTTGCCCTGGTCTTCTGTAAGTAATAGATTGAGATCGGTTAAGCGATCGCGTATTTGGTCTGTAGCGGATGCAGCAGATGCTCTGATTTGAGTGATGTTCTCACCAATTTTGACAGCATTCTCAATTTTCAACTCAAGGGGATTAGTTGTGTTACCCAAGGGATTGACTAATTCTAGCCCTCGGTTTTTGGGCACAGGTTGTAAATGTCCACGCTTTACAAGGTTAACGATCGCTGTATCGATAGCTCCCTTTTTACCACCAACTAAATAGCCTGTCTCATAGGGATCGAGAGAGATGGATTTCCCATAGGGATCGGAAGTTGGTTCTCGTAGATACCAACGTAAACCGTAGGCCAAGACTACCGCAGCACTTACTAGCAATAGATAGAACCTAAGAAATAATGGTCCTGTAAAATTAAGTGGATTTGCGCTATTGACTAAGGCTAATGACTCACAACCTGTGATTGTTACTGTCAAGACGAACAATAGGAAAACAATCGCGTATTGGTTGAGGCTGAAGTTGGGGAGTGAGTTTAAACTAACCTTAGGTAAGTGCCCCCTAAATCCCCCAATTCTGGGGGACTTTGACATCATTACCCCTCCCGGTGCGCTTTCCGTTGGCGAATTAAATTCGCCACGGGTCGCACCGAAAAATTGGGGGGCAGGGGGGCAAAACCAATTAACTTTAGGTAAAATCCAGTGCTGCTGAGGGTTTACCCGCACAAAATTGACATGCTGACTAACATGAATATCAGCGGGTGCCCAAATATCTACTGGTGGCGCTTCCCCAAAGAAATAGTGATAGCTGGCTAGGGTTTTACTGTACCAATCGTCGAATTTAGACTTTTCACTGGCACCACCACCACTAGGCAGATGATGAAAGGGGGTTTGTAGAATGTTTGGGCAAAATTCATCCCAGTAAGAATGGGTATAGGTCAAGTGTAGATGCCACACTTGATCCACTGGGTCAGAAGGGGAGACGGGATGGTCAGCTACTACTGCTAGAAACGCAAATTTTTTGTATTCCTCAATTACCCGCTGAGTGTAGTTAAGACTCCACTGATTTTCCCGAGCTAGTCGCTTGCTAAAGGGAAATTTGGCCTCAGGATCATCTAAAGAAAATGCCTGAAGGCGTTGATAAATTTGGGTTTGTTGAAGGTTCATCATTGTTTGTGTTTTCTTGTAGAATGCTAGTTACCTGAATCTACCCATATATTTCTATTCAGCCTAAAAATAAGGTTTTATGAAAAGGTCTCTTGATTTTGCGTTCGCGTAGGGTGGTCTACGCCCAGGTGGGGGAATGCGTCGCGATTTTGTTCAAATAAATGTGAAGATAGTTTAAATATTTCTGGATAATATCAAAAATATGGTATAGTCCATATACTAGAAAGTATGCTAGTTGCCTGAATCCCATAGCCCCATAACTCAAAGCGCTGCTTGACTGACAATTCTTAGGATTAAAATTCCTAGTAAATCCTGAGGGAGTAACAGCGCTAATCATCAACATGGAAATTTTCGTCAGTCAATCAGAGTCAAACAGACTCCTCTAGCTTATTGGATCTGGCAATCTACAAAAATACGGCAATGAATAGAGTTATTATTCTAACACTAGATGGTGACCTAGATAGTGGAATTCGAGTCACTTTGGCATGGGGAACAACAGACAAGTCAGCTGAAGGAAAAATTATGAGTCGGTTGGCCCCAAACCCCGAAATTTATCAACTATACACCGATTGGCAGCAAGGATATCGTAATTTAGAGTATTTTTACCGAAACCCCCGCTTAACTCCCAAAGGACTGTACATCTCTTCGGTTAAATCCTGTGAGCAATTGGTTGACGAGTTAAGGAACACTATTAACCAATGGCTGAATTCTAGATCGGATGGCTTTGACAAGATCAGAAATCAATTAACCACTGAGTTAAGCCGTCATCGCGAGACTCGGGTATTGATTCAGACCGATAATCCTCAGCTTCAACGATTACCATGGCACCTGTGGGATGTATGGGAAAATAATCATGACTCCGTTGAATTTAGTTTAATTCCCTTGGAATACCAGCCACATCCAGAAACTAAACTGAGAAATCGAGTCAGACTATTAGCCATTCTTGGTAACAGTGACGGAATTGATATCGAAACAGACCGCAACTATTGGCAGCAAGTCTCTAGCTTAGACTCATCCTCTTGCTTTCTAGTAGAACCGACACGAGAGGAGTTAGACCAAAAACTTTGGGAAAAAGAAGGCTGGGATATTCTGTTTTTTGCTGGTCATAGTTATAGCGAATGTAATGATGAAACCGGTCGAATTTATATAAATCAGGAAGACAGTATTATCATTGATGAGTTAATGCCAGCTCTCAAGCAAGCCATTAAAAACGGTTTGAAGCTAGCTATATTTAATAGCTGTGATGGTTTAGGTTTAGCCAATGCTCTAGCTAAATTACAAATGCCACAAGCGATTATTATGAAAGAGCCAGTGCCCGATGAAGTTGCCCAGACTTTCCTCAGGTTTTTTCTGGAAGAATTTTCTCAAGGAAAGTCTCTCCAGAAGGCAGTTAAAGTAGCACAAAAAAGACTGCATTATCTAGAGAATCGATTAGATAGAAAATTACCCTACGCTACTTGGTTACCAGTGATTTATCAGCATCCTAAAGCACAACCTTGGCGTTGGCCAGTGTCAGGATCATTAGTTAAACTTTTGATTAAATTAGCGTTAGGGACTGTTGCGATCGTTAGCATTTACGGAATTTACAAAATTGGCACAGAACCTAACAAGCTAGGAGACAAGATTAGTTCTGGGGAAGAGATACTGGATACAACCTCTGCTCCACGTTTCAAGCAACGGAGTGTGAAGTTACTAGCTAAGTGTCAGGAGCCATTCAGAAATTATTTAGGAATTTGGCATCAAGAAACCAGGGAAAAAGTTCGGAATTGCTTTTGGACAAAAGCTCACTATAAAACAGCTGTTAAGTTACTTAAACAATCCTGGCAACAGAATGGAGCGGATCCGGAAACATTAATTTACTTGAATAATGCGCTACTGGAAGCTGAAGGAAAAAAATATTATACAATAGCTGTTACAATTCCCATGATTGACACCCCAACTCAATCAGTAAAAGATGCCAATGGTGCTAAAGAAATTCTGCGAGGAATTGCCCAAGCTCAAACGGAAGTTAATTTGGGACTCTTTGAAGACAATAACGAACTGATTCAGCAATTTCCAGGTAAAGATTTCCTGATCGCGAAGCGTGGCCAACGGCCTTACCCTAAAGGGATTAATAATAGGATTGGACTCAGAGTCGTAATTGCTGATGATGCCAATCGTGAAGAGGAGGCGAAAGCAAGAGCAAGCTTATTGGTGAAGCAATCGAGTATTCTAGGAGTCATCGGTCACTGGACTAGTGAAACAACTCTTGCCGCTGTAGATACTTATCAAAATGGGAAGCTGGTATTGATTGCTCCCTATGCCATGACAACAGAACTCACAACTAACCCTAGAAATTTTTTATTTCGGACTGTACCTACTACTGAAGACGAAACTGATAGTTTAGTTGAGCACCTACTTAAGATAGGTCAACGCCAAGCGGCAGTTTTTTACACTCCTCAAAGCCCATTTAGTAGCTATGGATGGCAGAAATTCAAACAAAAATTTTACGCCAAGGGAGGAAGGATCATACAAGTCCGAGAGGATGATTTATCCAAAAGTAACTTCAACGCCAACAAAGCCCTAGAGGAAGTAAGGAAATATGGGGAAACCCCCTTGGTGTTACTTCCAGATGGTCAAGTCACTGATGCTTTGAAGAATTCTATTGAGTTAATCAAAACTAACAACGGTCGTAATTTGATAGTAGGGGAATGGATTCTCTACAGTCCCCAGACTCTAAGCATCAGAGATTTAAAGCCATTGGAGAAAGTAGTTTTATTTGTTCCCTGGCATCCCCGAAGCAGTCCTAACCAAAAATTTACTGAAGACACTAGGAAATTGTGGCATGGACCAGTAAATCCGACCACAGCTACCACCTATGATGCCACTCGTACGTTGATTAAGGCGTTAGAAATGTCAAATAAACCGACACGTAAGGGTATCCAGAAAACATTAGCAAGTGATGGTTTTAGTGCTGATGGTGCAACAGGAACCATTGAGTTTGAATCCAACGGTGATCGCAAGAATCCTCCTGGAGAATTAGTTCATATCGTGCCTTGTCCCAAGAGCTTCTTTGGTTTAGCCTTTGTGCCCCTTGAGTATTATTCTTGTGATTGAAAGTATTAAGATATTAGCTATCAGCATTCAGCATTCAGCATTCAGCGATCAGCCAAAGGCTGACAGAATTCTAAATTCTTAATTCACCATTCTTAATTCAATCTTTCTAAAACACTATTTAATAACTGCAGCTGATAAACGTTGCTGCTGACATCCTGTTGTTCTTGATTTCTTGGCAAACTGATCACTTTCTCTGCCTTGGTTTGATACTGACGCACCATGGAGAAAGCGTCAGTACTGAAACAAGTCAGATAATCCTTAGCTGCATCACTTAAGGCTTGGGCTACTTGATGGTCATAAGAGTCAGCGGATGAATCTGACTTATTTTTCTTTGCCCCTTTACTGAGGATATAGCTAGCCCCTCCAGCCATAGCTGCGCCCACTTTACCTTTTAAAGCCAAACGGATTCCAGTAGAAAGAGCAATTGGGATAACTTTCTTTAACTCCTCGGAAGAGTCGGGAGGCTCAGGTATAATAACTTGGGGAGTATCGGGAACAGAAATGATTAGCTTACCAGGAGACTGATGCTCAAAAAACTCACAAGCTTTATCAACCCATTCCTGGATTGCTTGTTGATATCCATCCATGTCTTGTTGGAATTGTGCTTGCCAAGGGTTAAATTCCCCTTGCTGAAGTGCTGTCAGAAGTTTCGATTGATAGCGTTCTAACAGTTTGGGCAAATAGAGCCAACTCTCGAAATCAGAAACAGCGGCTTGGAATCCTTGTTTAATCAATTTCTGAGCTTTTTGTTGTAGCTCAAGTTTAGCCTGATGCTTCTGTTGAACAGTTTCTAATTCTGAGTTGATGACTTGGATTTTAGACTGTAGTGCTGCTTTAACTTGAGTTGCGATCGCATCCACACGATCCAGGCGAACCGTTGTCTTTTCCAGTTGAGCAGCTACGATACTTTGCAGTGCTGATTCAAACATCGCCAATCCCGTCGTGTGTGCTTGCTCAGATAATCCTTTTAGTCTAGCTCTCAAAGCCGGTAGGGCATCAACGCGATACAAGTTACTAAGGGTATTCGGTAATTCCGACCGAAAACTTTCCGCTACAAACCGTAGCCTAGTCTGGACTTCTTTTTGCTGATTAGGTTCCAATAAATTCAGGAAATTGACTACAAAAACAACAGTCTTGATTCCTCTATCTATTAACCAATCTCTCAGGTTTTCCCGCTCACCCAAGGTCATCAGCTGGCGACCATCCAGTACTTGAACTACTAAATCTGCCGTTAGCAGTTGGTCGCGCACTAATTTATCCTGAGCTTCCCGGTCATTTGTTCCTGGTAAATCCAGAAATTCTACACCAGTTTTTAGGAAGGGATGGGGACAGTAAACCTCTACCGAAGCGACATCAGACCGCATACACCGTTGCTCATCTAGGATAGCATAGCGCTTGAGGACCTCTGTGCTATTTTCACTAATTTCTGTGCCATCAGTGAGGGTAATTCGAGTATGCAATTCTTCTCCATATCGGATATGAATCGCAGCCCCTGTAGTGGGAATTAGACCAATGGGCAGAGTGCGCTTTCCTAGCAAAGCATTGAGCAAGGTGGATTTTCCATAATTAAACGGACCAAAGACAGCAATCCTAAATGTGGGATTTTCTAAATGGTCGCACAGGGCAATCACATCCTTTCGCAAGGGTGAGTCTTGCTGTAAATCAAGCAGACCGATAGCAGACCTAAGAGAATTAACAACAGACTGATCGATTTCCTGATCTTCCATGACAAGTTGTGTTCAGTAATTGGTCTTTGCTTCGACTCCTCGACTTGAACCCACCACTCAGCACGATAGCAAATACAGTATAGCCAAAAAAAATAGAGAGCCGTTGGTGTGACTCTCTCGATCATCAGGGTGCATCTACTGATCTAAGTATAGCAAGATAAATGTGGGGTGCAACCCCTCATCCCTCGAAGCCAGCAAAATGTTACAAAACTTAAGAGTGTGCATCGGCTTAATGATTGGGATCAAGCGTTCGCGCCGCTTAAAACCTATTCAAATAAGTAAATAACTCTTAAGGCATCTCAAAAAAAAAATAGAGAGCCGTTGGTGTGACTCTCTCGATCATCAGGGTGCATCTACTGATCTAAGTATAGCAAGATAAATGTGGGGTGCAACCCCTCACCCCTTTAGCCCAGTAAAATGTTACAAAACTTAATAGTGTGCATCGGCTTAATGATTCTGATCAAGCGTACGCACTCATGCAGCAACCACCAGTTGACTTGAAACCCTTGACTTCAAACACCATTAGAATTTTTCAGCAATCTCAAAAAAAAATAGAGAGCCGTTGGTGTGACTCTCTCGATCATCAGGGTGCATCTACTGATCTAAGTATAGCAAGATAAATGTGGGGTGCAACCCCTCACCCCTTTCCCAAAGCAAAATGTTACAAAACTTAATAGTTTGGTGAGGCTTAATGATTGGGATGAAGCGTACGCACCGCTTCCAAAGCTATAACTTCAAATACGTAAAGAACTGTTAAGCCATCTCAAAAAAAAATAAGAGAGCCGTTGGTGTGACTCTCTCGATCATCAGGGTGCATCTACTGATCTAAGTATAGCAAGATAAATGTGGGGTGCAACCCCTCACCCCTTTAGCCCAGTAAAATGTTACAAAACTTAATAGTGTGCATCGGCTTAATGATTCTGATCAAGCGTACGCACTCATGCAGCAACCACCAGTTGACTTGAAACCCTTGACTTCAAACACCATTAGAATTTTTCAGCAATCTCAAAAAAAATAGAGAGCCGTTGGTGTGACTCTCTCGATCATCAGGGTGCATCTACTGATCTAAGTATAGCAAGATAAATGTGGGGTGCAACCCCTCACCCCTTTAGCCCAGTAAAATGTTACAAAACTTAATAGTGTGCATCGGCTTAATGATTGGGATGAAGCGTTCGCACTCATGCAGCAACCACCAGTTGACTTGAAACCCTTGAAACCCTTGACTTCAATCACCATCAGAACTGTTCAGCAATCTCAAAAAAAAATAGAGAGCCGTGCTTGTGACTCTCTTGATCATCAGGGTGTATCTACTTGATCTCAGTATAACAAACTAAATGTGGGGTGCAACCCCTCACATCGCTAAACCAGTAAAATGTTATAATCATCGATAGTTTTGCGGTAGAATCCCTAGGCCAAAATCATCATGCCACTAGGAGGTAACTCAATCCTGACGGTTGCCCTACCCTCGTCATGTTGAACGATTACAGTTTGATTCTGGGGTGGATTGCGTAATTGAGAGTTACTCCAGTAACTGTTGTAGAGCAGAGTAAGGGTTGACCCATGGGGGTGTAGTGAGGCATCAATGGTGACGTATGCACCACGGTTTTCAGTGCCATGGGTGTTTAAAGCAACCAGAATTTCTTGATTGTAGAGAATCCTTGACCAGGCAATTAATTCTCCAGCATCAGGAATAGCAAAAGGTTTGCCGAGATAGGAGGTTTCTCGGAGGTATTGACGACCGCCACGTAGGGTTTTACCAATCACATCTGGTCGATTCCGGAGGTTTGCGATCGCAGAAATTCTGAGATAGGTGGGATGGTCTGAGTCAAAGAAGTGACAGCCACTGGTTTCAAATGCCCCAAAGCTACCCCCAAACATCGATTCACGAATATAGCGATCGCTATTGGAAATGTTGCCATACTCATTGATTGGTTCAACACTAGGATCATGGCGGTTTTCTGTGCCATCAAATGCTTGTTCAGTACCGTAATAGATACAGGGTATACCCAACGTGGTCAGTTGCACCCCTACCGCATGGGCTATTTGCTGGTATTTACTAGGAATAGAGTTATTAGCAGCAAACCGATGCTTGCGATCGCGTCCAACCATATCATGGTCATCTAAGATCGAAACATGATACCGTCCCGTTTCCCGGTGACTACCAAGGATATTATGATCCTCAAATTGACCAAAAAACTCCCTTGGCGGTGTTAATCCTTTTACCATCTGTGCTAATCGCTTTGTGGGTTCCCCAATATCAAGCACAGCATCCAAATTGCGACCAAATACTTCCAGGTAGTTGCGGGACATATGAGCCCCATCGGTTACTTCTCCCAACAGTAGGATGTTATCCTTACCAATCGATTCCGCATATTCCCGGATAGCACCACAAAAACTACGGGAAACTTCCCAAGGAATATGCTTAACGGTATCAATGCGAAATCCATCGCAGTCACTTAGGGCAATCCAGTATTGATAGACTTTAATAATCCCTGCTAAGACTTCCGGTTTAGCCAAATTAATGTCTTTTAAATCAAAGAAATCTCCTCGGCGAAATTCTAGATCTGGATGCAGTTTGTCTTCCCAAGGGTCTGCACCCCATTCGTTAATATGACCAGCACGAGTGTACCAATCCATGTTTTGAAATTCTTGAGGCCATACCCCATCAATTTCTGTAGTGATTTGGGGAATTGCTTTACCCGTGCCAGAACGCCAACTATGAAATGGATAAGGGGGTTCAAAACGGTAGGGAAGGGTAGCCTGAGGATTATCATTCTCGTCTTTGTAGAAAAAGTTATTGCCGCTGTGGTTATAAATGATGTCTAAGATCACATACATTTCCCGCTCATGGGCAGCATCTACTAAATCCCGTAAATCCTGACGGCTGCCAAATCGAGGGTCAACCTCTAGGAAATTTTGAATCCCGTAGCCGTGATAGGTGTCTAGTTCAATCCGTTGTCGCCAAACTGGACCAATCCAAAGGGTAGTGACACCTAATTGTTTCAAGTAGTCCAATTTACTTTCGATTCCCTTGAGGGTACCCCCTTGAAACCGTTTTCCCTGGCTCATCCAGTCACCTTTATTTTTGGCTTTAAATTGGTCTGGGTTACTACGGTCAAACTGTTTCCGTTCTGCTTCTAACCCATCACTGAATCGGTCAGGTAGCAGAAAGTATAGAATCTGGTCTCGCCAAGTAATGGGACTGGGATAAACATTGCCCCTCGGTTGCAGGTTAGCCTCAGCGAGGGTTTGGGGGGAGCATGGTTCAACTGGAGTGGACACGATGGAAACCTTTGGTGAATCGATGTTCGTTTCTTTAACGGTATACACCAGTTGATAATTATATTCCGCAAAAGATTAGGGGGAGTCGGGAATCGGGAGCGGTGCGACCCGTGGCGAATTTAATTCGCCTACGGAAAGCGCACCGAGGGAATCGGGAGTAGCGATGCAGAGCTCTTAAAAACCTCGAAACGAAGCCAGCCAAAGGCTAGAATGTGAAGATTAGATCCAATAAATTACTATACAGCCTGGTACCTGTATAATAGAAATCTAGAATCCGCTCCGGCAACTACAGCCACACTCAGCCGAGACCACTTCTCCAAAGTCCGACTATACGGAACTAGGAGCAACTTAAGTATGGCAAAACCCAGGTACGACAAATACGAAAACAAGTCACGCCATGCAGCAGCGGATCAGGACTGCTGCGAGGAAATGGCACAGAAATATGGCTGGCAATTGGTTGATATTGAGGAAACAGGTAACCCCATTCTTGAAGTCGATTGTGTGTTTGAAGGAAAAACTGAATTTCCCAAATCCTATTACGACACCGAACAGGAGCAAGACTAATGCGTAAATGGATTGTATTTCGTGCTGAAAAGCGTCAACCCGGATGGAAAGAGCGCAAATATGCTCACTCTGGCTCTCTGACGAAAACTTTATTCGAGCATTACGACTGCTCCGACAAGGCGCTGCCTGAACCGGGATACCGTCCGCCAGAGTTTATTCGAGTTGATCAGTTTGTTGATCCTAACTATCCAGATTCATCAACCCATTACCGTCAAAGCGATTGGGAAGTTACACGGGTTGAAACCTACACACCAGATATCCCAGTTGACATGGATTTCGATATGGTTGTAATTTGCTACTGCAAACACAGTCCCATCAACGCCCCTCTCAAGCCAATGCCAGAGCGCCAAATCTCTGTCGATTCATTTGGTGGGGATAAGGATGCTTATCAAAATCTAAACGCTGAAAACCCCGTGTCTTTAGACCGGGGATGAAAGCGAATAGCGGCTTTAGCCGCCTGTGAGAAATATTCTGAAAAAATCCGAAATTTTATTCTAGGTGCTGTAGAATAAGAATAGATACAGTTGAGGTCGAAACTGATGATAATCTTAGAGTTCAAGGCAAAAGGAAAGAAGCATCAATATTCTGCTATTGATGAGGCTATTCGGACTGTTAAATTCATTCGCAATAGCTGTCTCAGGTATTGGATGGACAATAAAGGGGTTAACAAATTTGACCTCAACAAATACAGTGCAGTCCTAGCCAATAATTTCCCTTTTGCCAATGAATTGAACTCTACGGCTCGTCAGTCTAGCGCAGAAAGAGCATGGTCATCAATTATTCGGTTCTTTGATAACTGTAAGAAAAAGGTACCCGGGAAAAAAGGCTTTCCTAAATTCCAGAAAAACTGCCGTTCAGTGGAGTACAAACAGTCTGGTTGGAAGCTGTCCTCTGACAAGAAGTCAATTACATTTAGTGACAAGAAGGGGATTGGAAAGCTCAAACTTAAAGGGACATGGGACTTATGGCGTTTCGACAAAAAACAGATTAAGCGGGTTCGGATAGTCCGCAGAGCGGATGGCTATTATGTCCAGTTTTGTGTTTCAGTTGACATCAAAGAAGAATTAGAACCAACGGGGTCGGCTGTTGGCTTGGATGTTGGACTAAAAGAGTTCTATACTGATTCTACTGGAAAAACTGAACCTAATCCCCGTTTTTACAGGACGGGAGAAAAACGCCTTAAGTTCTATCAGCGCAGAGTTTATAGAAAAAAGAAAGGCAAGGCCGTAGGCCACGCTTCGCGAACATCCAACCGTAGAAAAGCAGTTAACAGATTAGGTAGACAGCACCTTAAAATAAGTAGGCAACGTGAAGAACATGCCAGTGCGATTCGTTGATTAGAAACCGAAATAAATCGGGGGATTAATCACAAGGAAAATACCTTGATAACTTGATTACCATGTTGGTGAAAGACCAACCCTCACGAAATCTGAGTGACAGCCCTACCCCTAACCACTGAGAATTAACAACCTCTAGGTTGAAGCGGGGTCGAACAGACACTAAATATGGAGTAGCAGGCAACATGCTCATGAGTACCGAAAGGGAAGATACATCTGAACCATCGTAATCTTCAACCAGCGCAATAAGGCTAGAAACGCTGGAAACAAAAGTTCCGGAGGACATAGAATCATAAGGTTTGGCATCTTTATGATGATTTCTCTAAAACTCCCGGTGGATAGTATCACTCTAAAAGCATAAAGAATGGTAATCAGGAACGAAGTAACCACGTAGGTACTCTTAGGAAAGGTCGATTTCCTAAGAAGGTAGTTAGCCCCATGGCCTACGATGGAAAGATAGAGTCAGAAGCAAATGTCACTATGTAATGTAGTGAATACGCTGACGGACTCACGTGTATAGGAAAAGATATGGTTGTAAGTAGTAATGAATATGTCCAAAACTCGGGGGTTCGCTCCACAGTCGGAATGGAATAAAGTGAACTGGCGAAAGTTAGAAATCACAGTATTCAAGTTACAAAAGCGATGCAGCGCGGTCTTGGGGGTTTCCCCCATGAGCGACTGCATCAAGACAACGAATATATCAAGCCTCGAGCCGTGGGGATGTTCGCGTGGTAAGGCGGATACAAAAGACTCTAATGAAGTCCTGGTCAGCCAAAATGCTCGCCGTCAGAAAAGTATCCCAACAAAATAAAGGCAAAAAGACTGCCGGAATAGATGGTCGAAAAGCCTTAACAGGCAAACAAAGACTAAACTTAGCAGCCAGCCTTAAGGTATACAAACGACCATTACCTACTCGCAGGGTGTGGATAGAAAAACCTGGTCGTAAAGAAAAACGACCTTTGGGAATACCAACCATATACGACAGAGCATTACAGGCACTAACCAAACAGGCACTAGAGCCCGAATGGGAAGCACACTTTGAAGCCAACTCATATGGTTTCAGACCAGGAAGGTCATGTCACGACGCAATCGAAGCAATATTTGACAGTATCTCGAAGAAACCAAAATGGGTTCTTGATGCAGACATATCAAAGTGCTTCGATAAAATCAACCATGATAAGCTACTCTCAAAATTAAATACCTTCCCCACTATGAAGCGATTAATCAAAGGATGGTTAAAAGCGGGAGTAATAGACGAAGGAACACTATCCCCTACGAATGAGGGTACACCACAGGGAGGAATAATATCACCCCTTCTGGCCAATATAGCCCTCCACGGAATGGAAGAGACTATAGAAAAATACGTAGAAAATCTCTCGTTTAAAGAAACTCAAGTAAGAGGAAAGCGAGACAGAAAAAGAAGCGTAAGTCTCATAAGATATGCTGACGATTTCGTCATCATACACAAAACCAAAGAAGTGGTAGAAAAGTGTAGAGAAGTTATAGAAGCATGGTTAACTGACATAGGACTGGAATTAAAACCAAGTAAAACCAGATTGACCCACACCAAAGAAGGATTTGACTTTTTAGGATTTAACATCCGTCAATACCCAGTGGGAAAACATCAAGCTAAACAAGGTTTTAAGACCCTCATTAAACCATCGAAAAAGAAAGTGAAAGAACATAGGGAGCAGCTAGACGGGATAATAGAAAGTCACCTAGCCGCACCTCAGGCTGCTTTAATTAGCAAACTCAAACCCATTATACAAGGTTGGTGCAATTACAACCGAAGCGTTGTCAGCAAAAAGACCTACTCAGGGTTAGATAGCCTACTCTGGAACAAACTTCAAAGATGGGGATACAGGAGACACCCCAATAAGTCAAAAACCTGGGTGAACAAAAAGTATTGGGGAACTAAAACTGAAAAGCCAAAGAACCCCTGGGATGTACCCAAAACAGATAACTGGATTTTCATGACAAAAGAAGGAACACACCTTCCCAAACATGCAAAGACAGAAATCATTAGACACACGAAGGTTAAAGGAAACAGTAGCCCCTACAACGGGGACTTAATATACTGGAGTACCAGAATGAGTAAGCACCCGGAAATGTCAAAACAGAAAGTAAAACTTCTCAAAAGACAAAAAGGGAAATGCACTCACTGTGGACTAACCTTTAGGGACAATGACTTAATGGAAAAACACCACATAATACCACGCGCACAAGGTGGAAACGACCAACTCAATAACCTTGAACTACTCCACCTACATTGCCACGATGCAAAACATGGAACCAAAGTCAAACCCAAGTGTCAAGAATCAAGTAACGACTCCTCTGAACTAGATGATAATCCGTTCTAATGTAGAGGTACCAATGACAATGGTTCCTGTAGCGAGGAGCCGTATGACGGGAAACTGTCACGTACGGTTTTGGAGACGAGTCGGTGGAGGCGACTCCCCGGCTTAGTTTAATAGAGACTGGGAACGAAGTTACCGTAAGATAATGGAGCCTTTTTGGTTTGTAGGTTATGCATAAAAGGGTTAAAACTGTTGTTATAAAGGCTCCATTATCTAAGGTTTCGTCTCCGGCACGTTGCGTAATCCGGTTTAACGACCTGGTCGCCTATGTTCGCGAAGCGTGCCGTAAGGCAAGATTTAAGAGTTAAAAACCTGGTTCAAAACCATTGTCTGGCTAAGTCTATTAATGATGCGGGTTGGTACCAATTTAGAAAATGGATGGAGCATTTTGGTACAAAATTTGGAAAGGTGACGGTTGCAGTAAATCCCGCCAATACCAGTCAAAATTGCTCAGAATGCGGTGAAGTGGTCAAGAAATCACTATCAACTAGGACTCACGTTTGCAAATGTGGTTGCAAGTTAGACCGAGACCATAACGCCGCAATCAATATCCTGAAAAGGTGCGGCTCGTTCTAGCTAGGAGCCTCCAGCGACTGGAGGGGTATGAGCTAGGGGACTCGCGAGGTTAAAAACACCTCAAAGTTCTAACTGTCTTTCGGATGGTGGTGAAAACCCACCCCTTGAAGAGACAAGTGACTCCCTATCTTGGCCACACCGAGCGAGCGGCAACTCCGCAGAGTGAAGCTGGCACCAGGGCGCAATCAGAACCGAAGCAGATAGGTATCACTGGCGCTAACGGGGAGGTGACATGGGTAAAACTAGTCCTAGAAAAGTGTCTAAGGATGAAGCCACAATCTGGAATGAAAAATGTGCGACTTGACCCTCTCATTCTCACAGCGTTATTTTTTCGATAGCTGTAATCTCTGAGAAGGGGGTAGGCAAATTGGACTGCCCTAAATCACCAAAACAATCTGATAGATGGAACGAGTAAAAACGACAGCAAATATGGGTCTGAGGTGTAGTCGAGCCTCGGTAAGTTATGCCAAACTCAATCCCCACTGTCGGGTAGGATGCCATCATTAAACTGGTGGCGGGTATCCAGAGTACACAAAACTGATGAAGAGCACGGGTAGACACATGTCAAATAGATATAGTGACCTCTGGAAAAGTCAAAAGTGGAAGCAACTCCGCCGGAACCTTTTCCGCCTACAAAAGCGAGTGTATAAAGCAGTTCGAGATGGTGACCTGAGAAAGGCGCGGTCTTTACAAAAACTAATTCTGAAATCCCGCTCAGCACAAATGCTGGCAATCCGTCAAGTGACACAGCTAAATCTTGGAAAAAGAACCGCAGGAGTAGACGGAAAATCATCCTTATCCTACAAAGAACGGTTCGAGGTACTTAAAAAACTAGTATCCAGTGCGGAAAACTGGACGCACCAAGGCTTAAGGGAAATACCCATAGCCAAGAAAAATGGTCAGAAGTTACCGCAAGAATAGGGCAGCCTTAATCATAAAGTTTTGACCCTTTTGCCCATAGCCGACCAACCATAAAGGCTGCCCTATTCTAAGGTTTCGTCTCCGGAGGTACGAGAATGTTGAAAGTACCGACAATCCAAGACAGAGCGTGGCAATGTCTAGCCAAGTATGCTCTCGAACCAGCCCATGAGGCCACGTTCAGTGCCGACAGCTACGGATTCAGGACAGGCCGAAGTGCCCAAGACGCACAAAAGCGCCTGTTCCTACACCTAAAATCAAACAGCAACGGCATTAAAAAGAGGGTAATCGAACTAGACATCAAGAAATGCTTTGACCGCATCTCCCATAGCTCCATTATGGATAGATTGCTAGCACCTGCGGGTCTGAAGATGGGGATATTCAGATGTCTAAAAGCAGGCATCAATCCGGAATTCCCGGAGCAAGGCACGCCCCAAGGTGGGGTGGTTAGTCCACTCTTAGCCAATATTGCCCTTGACGGAATAGAAAACATCCACCCCAGCATCCGATACGCGGATGACATGGTGTTTATTCTTAAGCCTAGAGACAACGCTGAGAAGATTTTAGATAAAGTGAGAAACTTCCTAGCCCAAAGGGGCTTAGAGGTAAATCAAGAAAAGACCAAGCTGACCAAAACGACAGACGGATTTGACTTCCTCGGCTGGCATATGAGAGTCCAGAAAAACGGAAAATTCCGATGTATTCCCTCAGTGGAAAACCATCGGAACATCCGAAAGAAGATTAAAGCCGTGGTCAACAACTCGAACTATGGCGCTGAAGTAAAAGCCCAAAAATTAGCTCCAATCGTGCGCGGATGGAGGAATTACCATAAAAGCTGCGACATGAGCAGTTCCCGAGATAGTTTATGGTTCATGAATAAAACCGCAAACCGTAAATTCCGAAAGGAAAAGAAAGTAAACCGGTATAGAGCCAATGAACTATGTAAGAAAGGCTTCCCAGCAGTAGGGTATGAACAAAATCAACACGTAAACGTTAAAGGGACTAAGTCTCCCTACGACGGAGACCTAGTCTATTGGAGTTTGAGGAACTCTGTATTATACGACGATGCTACCTCTAAAGCTTTGAAAAAGCAAAACCATTCCTGTGGACATTGCGGACATAGGTTCTTAAGCGACGAATCTGTACATCTTCATCACATCGATGGAAACCACGACAATTGGAAGCACAAGAACCTAATGGCAGTACATCAAAGCTGCCACCAAGAAATCCACTGGAGCCTGCCGTTAGGCAAGCCTATTGGTTGAGGATACTCAGGAGCTGGATGAGGCGAAAGTTTCACGTCCAGTTCTGAAGCGGAGGTGCCCTGGATAATACCAGGCATCGACCGTAACAGCCTTGGGTACGGTGGGGTTTGAAGTTACCGTAAGTAGAGTGGAGCCTTTACAGGGGACTGGCTATGAGAAAAAGGGTCAAAACTTATTAACTAAGGCTCCACTCTACTAAGGTTTCGTTTCCGGCACACCGGAACCTGGATCCTAGATCCCAACGCTTCGGGAGATCTGACCTCTACTGTTCTTGGTTCCGGCCAGAAGCAGCAAGTCGGGTCGTTGAGCGAAGAATCCCCGCGTCTTTAGACCGGGGAGTGTCAAGAGCAATATCTAGAGACTCATCAGCTCCCTGCCGAGGTGTAGAAGTAAACCCCATACCCGCTAAACATAACAAAATTGAATAATTGAATTTACCTAATAATTCATTATTATTGAATAGCACACTTTGCGGTCTTTTTGCGAACGCGCCCCGCGTGACCTACAGTCAATCGCATTAAAAGTATAGCATGTCAGCAAATAGTTAAAAAATGCAATAAGCCCGTTTTTACTAGTAATCAAGTAAACAATTTTTTCTCCCGATTCCCGATTCCCGATTCCCGATTCCCTTCCCCATATCATGTCTTACAGTCAATTTACCATTCAAAAAGTAGTCAATGATTTTGACTTAACCTTAATCGAACAAGGGAATATTTTTGAAAGCGATAGCGATCGCGTAATTTCTCCTAGTCCTTATTTAGCAGAATTTATCACCCAAAATTACCAACTAGCGATCGCCTTGAATACCGAAAAAGCCCGATCAGAACTCTTGATATGTCCAGTGTTACTCGCTGTTAGAGAATTCCATAAAAACCAGGTTAGCTTGTTTTCTGGGGAAGAGTTTAATGTTGATCCAGAAGTGGGATTAAATGGCACCTGTGATTTTATTATTAGTCTGTCACCGGAACAGTTATTTATTAAAGCCCCGGTAGCCATTATTATAGAAGCCAAAAAAGAAGACCTGAAAGGGGGATTAGGACAGTGTATCGCTGCGATGGTAGCAGCTGCTCGGTTTAACCAACAGGAGAATAATGGTAACGTCGCAACGGTTTACGGTGCAGTAACCACTGGCACCCTATGGCGATTTCTCAAATTGCAAGAAAAAACAGTAACTCTCGATCTCGCCGAATATTTACTCCCTCCCATCGAACCCATTCTCGGGAAATTGGTGCAGATGGTGGAACAGGATTAGGAGTTAGATCAATTCTGGTTGTGGGGTTTTCTGTTTAAAGAGGGGAATCGGGAATCGGGAATCGGGAATCGGGAATCGGGAATCGGGAATCGGGAATCGGGAATCGGGAATCGGGAATCGGGAAT
>NZ_MKZS01000001.1:5533923-5542060 GCF_001942495.1 Moorena bouillonii PNG | reverse complement strand
TAGCTCTTTCGCTGTTTCTGACTCTTCCTAATTGTAAAAAACCTACCCTTGTGAGATCTCCCCGACTCCCTACTCCCAACTCCCTAAAACTCCAGAATCATAGATTAAGCTAGTAGCAAAGTTAGGTAAAAAACTAGAATCTATGTTCAAAAAACTATTAGCTCAGGTTGGCATTGGAGCAGCAAAGGTAGATACACGTTTGTACTTTGATTCCCTAGCTCCTGGGGAAATGGTAGAAGGGGAAGTTTATATGACTGGGGGAGATGTTTCCCAGAAAATTGATGATATTTATATTTATCTGGTTACGGAATACTTGCGGGAAGAAGAAGATACCTCAATCACAGAGGAATGCATATTAATGCAATATCGCCTCTCGGAACACTTCAACTTGCAGGCAAAAGAGGAGATAGTTATTCCATTTTCTTTTCCCCTGCCAGAGGAAACACCACTGACATTAACCAGTCAACCAGTATTTTTACGTACTGGCTTAGATATACCAATTGCCGTTGACCCGAAAGATACCGATTACATTGAGGTACATCCACACCCCCTAATGCAAGCGGTGTTTGATGCATTAGAAAACCTAGGCTTTCAACTTCATGAAGTCGATTGTCAGTACAATACTCACTTTGGGAGTAGATATCCATTCGTCCAAGAGTTCGAGTTTCGACCGATGGGTAAGTATCAGGGTAGCTTGGATGAATTGGAAATCATTTTTGCTCTCTACTCAGAAGACTTAGAAGTTTTCCTAGAAATAGACAAACGAGCCCGTGGATTTGGTGGTTTCCTAGAAGAAGCTTTCGACCTAGATGAACGTTATGTCCAATTTCAGGTAACACTGGATGACCTCAATCTTCCTACGGGTGAATTAGAGGCAATGATTGAGGAGATTATTGAGAGTCAAATTAACTAAAGTACTTCTTTAGTAGAGAACAGGGAAGAGGTTTAGTAGGGAACAGGGAACAGGGAACAGGGAACAGGGAAGAGAGAAGAGGGAAAAAATCCTGTGTACCTTATTAGTCTAGAAAGCTCTATCCATAGGGAACAGAGAACGGGTCACAAGGAACAGAGTAGTAAATTGAGAGATTTTTAAATGTCAGGCATAAATGATTTTAAAGACTTAAAAATTTGGCAAAAAGGTATGGAGATAGCAGAAAAGTGTTATTTTTTGACTAAACTCTTTCCTAAAGAGGAGTTATATGGTATGGTGCAACAAATAAGAAGAGCTGCGGCATCTATTCCAGCTAATATAGCAGAGGGGTACGGAAGGCGATCAACACCTGAATATATCAGATTTTTGAATATTGCCCAAGGGTCAATTAACGAATTAGAAACACATATTCTTTTATCTGAAAGAGTAGGATTATCTAATCAAAAAGATCTAGACTTGATTAGTTCTTTACTTCGAGAAGAGAGTCGAATGATTATTGCTCTTATTAAAAAGCTAGAAACCTGATTTCTGTTCCGATATCCCCTGTTCCCTGTTCCCCGTTCCCTGTTCCCTATTCCAAGCTGAATTAATCTCTCAAAATCTGATCAATCATCCGGTTAGCTTGGGATTCATAACCACTACCAAACAGATTAAAGTGATTGAGGATGTGGTAAAGGTTATAGAGTTTTTTCCGCTGTTTGTAACCTTGCTCTAAAGGCCACACCTCGTTATAGCCTCGATAAAATGCTGCTGGGAAACCACCAAACAATTCGGTCATGGCAATATCAACTTCGCGATCGCCTACATAAGTAGCTGGGTCAAAAATTACTGGTTCTCCCGCCATGGTAATAGCCGCATTACCACCCCATAAATCACCATGTACTAACGAAGGTTGAGGCTGATGATCCAGTAATTTAGGAACTACTGTCAGTAATTGGTCTTGTTTCGGGAAATGACCACTGCGACGCCGTGCTAGCTGAAACTGATAACCCAGGCGATACTCTACAAAAAACTCTACCCAATCCGACATCCATTGATTAACTTGTGGTGTGGAACCAATAGTATTATTTTGATTCCAACCAAACTTACCCATCTCGGTTGAACCTTGGGGAGTAGCAGCCTGATGCATGGCTGCTAACTGATGTCCCATTTTTACCCAAGACTCGGTACTGTTACCGCCACCAAGGTCTAGCCACTCCAAGACAATATAAGAACAATCGACGGCAGTGCCATAGCAAATTGGTTTCGGGATTCGGATTGTCTGGGTTGCCACCATCTGCTTGAGACCGAGAGCTTCGGCCTCAAACATATAGACTTGAGAAGCAGCATTGAGTTTAACAAAATACTTATTAGTCTTACCGACCAGAGCATAACCCTGATTAATACAGCCACCACCAACAGATTGGCGCTGGTTAATCTCAAAGGTTTCACCGGTGACTTGGCTGATCTGGTCAGCAATTTCTTTCCACATTTTAGAGGGAGTAGGGAGTAGGGAGTAGGGAGTAGGGAGTAGGGAGTAGGGAGTAGGGAGTAGGGAATAGGGAGTAGGGAGTAGGGAGTAGGGAGTAGGGAGTAGGGAGTAGGGAGTAGGGAGTAGGAGGAATAAAATTGACTATACCTTATAAGTAGGATAGTAGGATAAATGCTATAGATAATTTTGAATTCAGCAACAATTCAGCAAAAAAGGAATGTGTTGACCGTTGACGGTTAAGTGTAAAACCAACTCAGCACCAACTGACTACTCTTGAACTGGCTTGATGCTATAGCAATCCGTGTAGGAATTGTGGTAATTTTTGATGCCCGATTCCCGATTCCCGATTCCCGACTCCCGACTCCCGATTCCCGATTCCCGATTCCCGATTCCCGATCCCCGATTCCCTACTCCCCGTTCCCTGTTCCCTTTGCGATCACAATACCATAAGCATGGGGAGACAGATACTGCTGTGCAGCCTTTTGGATATCAACAGCACTAACTGATTTAATATGACTAGGGTAATTCAGTGCTGGTTCTAAATCCCCGACTTGGGAGTAATAGTAACCATATAAATTGCTGCGAGCGCTTGGTTTTTCATTACCAAAGATAAACTGATTGGCGACTTTGGTCCGAATCCGAGCAATCTCTGAGTCTGATACCAATTCTGTCTGACAGCGATGGATATGGTTTGCGATCGCATTCTCCACCTCTGCCAAATTCTCAGCTGGCAGTTTAGCAGAAATGTAAAACACCCCTTGCAGCCGCTGAGTGATATTACTAACCCCAATTTGAGTAACCAGTTGCCGTTCTTCTCGCAAATCCCTAAACAGCCTGGACATACGACCTCGTCCTAAAATTCCTGCCAGCACATCCAAAGCATAGGTTTCCTTCAACTCAGGTATACCAGGCACCCGCCACACCATCACCAGCCGCGCTTGTTGTAAAGACTCATCCACATACTCCCTACGGACAATGTTCTCGAAAGCTGGTTCAGGGGTAAGGTTTGTTCTATCTTCTATCGCCCTTGGCTGTGCTTGACTAAATCCATTGCTGACAATTTCAATTAATTCCGTAACTGGCAAATTCCCCACCACTGCTGCAGTCATAGACTCTGGTTGATACCAACTACCGTGAAAGTCACGCATCTGCTGAGGCTGGAGTTGTTCAATCACCGAGGCAGGTCCAAGCACAGGACGTCGATAGGGTAACTGGTCAAAAGTAGTCTCCATTGCCCACCTATGGGTGCGGCGGCGGGGATTATCCTGGGAACGGCGAATTTCTTCCAAAACTACCATACGCTCCTTTTCAAAGCCATGGTCAGGAATACTAGGATTGAGTACCACCTCTAGCTGTAATGGTGCCAGGTCGGCAAAATCTTTAGGAGCTGTAGTGATGTAATAGTGAGTGTAATCCTGACTTGTAGCCGCATTGGTTACAGCACCCCGTTGCTCAATCAGCCGCTCAAACTCACCACTTTGCAATTTTGGTGTGCCCTTAAACACCATATGCTCCAGAAAATGAGCCATACCATTAATCTGATCCGATTCCACTGCAGAACCGACATTAATCCAAACATTCAGATTCACAGCTTCAACCGGCATCTGCTCCGCCACAATGGTTAACCCATTCGGTAGCCTTTCAACAGTCGGAGCATTGAGCGAGGGAGTATTGAGCAAACTGGAAGTCATTAAATTAATCACTGATTGACCACTATTTATTAATAGTAATCTTTCTGTTTGATATAGGGTTTTTGATATAGCAAAGGGAATCGGGAATCGGGCATCGGGAATCGGGAATCGGGATTAGCCACGATAACACCACACTTCCCATCTCCATTAAAATCATTCCATTATTCAGCAACGCCGCCAGTAATAGAGTATTGTCCTAAGCTGCCGTAATCACTATATCCGGTAGCTAAGTTTCCAAGACCCGTACCATCAATGCTTAGATAGTACTGTCCTGGATTGAGGTCAAGATTAAAGCTAGCAGACAGAGAACCGATAGGATTAGAGACGCTAATCAGTTGACCAGAAGCATTATATAGTTTAGCCAGAATGTCTAAATTAGGTCCTCGCTCAAAAGGCTTAATATCTAGCGCTATGTTGCCCGTTGTTGAATTGAACTGGAACCAGTCAATGTCGTTATTTTGTTCAATGATGCCATAAGTTTCTACCTGACCACCATTGAAAGATAGCGCTGCTGCACTGGTTCGACTGTTACTATAATCGTCCAGGCGATAGCCAAAACCATTTTGCCCAGTGATGATATCTAGGTCATCTTCTTGGTTGCTGGCACCGGTATACTCACCTTTGCTCCATTGAGTTAGATTTCTATCGTTGCCCTCTCCCATAATAGGAGCCCACCCTGTTTCGACACTGCCATTGTCATGACCAGTGTAATAGTGGTTGGTTAAATTACCGTCATGTGTCAGACCCAAGCTATGACCTACCTCATGGCTAATAGCTTCAGCCACCGCTTTCTCACTACCTCCAGCGCGATTCTCTGAAAAAATAAAAACGGGGGTATCAGTGTTCCAGTTGAATGAATCCATATAAGCCAAACCACCGGTACCTTGTTGATACCAAGAACCATCTCCCCCAATCACAACGCGAATCCCCCATTGGGAATCACTAGCGCTGGTTTTTTTGAGTTGGTCATCGGAAGGTTGGGCAGTAGTCACATTCACATCAAAGGGACTAAAGTCTTCTGCCACCCGTTGCCAAATGCGCCAAATGGTCTCTGTCTCAGCAGTGGAAAAATTTGAAGTATTCCCATCTGTGTCATAGGCAGGGGTCACAATGGGACTCCCGAACTTCTGGTTCCATAGGGTATTTGTGGTAGTTTGACCATCAAAGTCAAGGTAGATAATGTGGTCTGCGTCTGGATTGCTGTTGAGGGAAAAGACTTGGTTCGGGCTCAAGGGCTGATAGGTATTTGGTTTGGTAGTTGCAGCAATTCCAATAGTGGTAGTACTTTCAGGTAACTCTAAATCATCGGAAACAATGCCATTGCTACCAAGAGCGTAGGGTCTTACCTCGGCAAAGTAAGTGCCATTGGTAGCAGTGTAGTTGATCACATTCTTAGCATTGCCACCCTCTAAAGACCTAGCCACGTTTTGGTCGCCAAAGTCCAAGATGCCATTATTCTTAGTGTCCCAATAGAGTCTGAGGTTAGCATCATCACCGGCACTGATCTGGTATAAATTTAGCTTAATTTGACCGTTGTTTGAGACCCTAAACTTAAACACATCAGTGCGGTCTAAGAGCCTAAGCTCCCCATTGCGGCTGATGAGATTGCCCGTGAAAGTGCCTAAATCATCGAAAATACCCATGATTCACTCCTGACTTTTTTTCTCTGTGAAAAGAAATAGAAATTAGCCCAAAAACTTGATTTTTTTTGAGCTTTACTACATCTACAGCTTAGAGGATATCTGAAAAGTTTTTTGATACTGAATTTTGCCCCCCTAGCCCCCCAACTTTGGGGGGAACAAGAGTCAATTTGCTTCTAAAAGTCCCCCAAAATTGGGGGATTTAGGGGGCTTGGATGTAGCAAATGAGACTTCTCAGACAACCTCTTAATAAACCACACCTAAATTTTGTAATATTTGTAAGCCAAGTTTATCAGCTCTTAATTTTAGCGGTGCGACCCGTGGCGAATTTAATTACGGGTCAAGGGCACCGTAACGAAATTAGCTTAATGATCACAGTTGTCAGAGCTGATTGGTAAAGTAAGCTATAACCATGACACTGGAAGGATTTCAGGAATTCGGTCTAGTTTGAGACCTGTTCCCTGAAATCCATATCTGTCAAGGGATTTGAGCGATGAATATTTACTATAAATTAGCTATAAATTAACGCTTATGGATTACTATACATCCTCAACATAACCTTCGATATTGGAATATTTTTAGGAACGTTTCTAAGGCTAAATATTGCAGGATCTAAGCAATCGTGCCAGTAATAGAGTATTGTCCTAAGCTGCCGTAATCACTATATCCGCCAGTAATTAGGTTTCTTTCACCAATACCCTCAACGCTTAGATAGTACTGTCCTGGATCAAGGTCAACATTAAAGCTAGCAGACAGAGAACCGATGGGATTAGAGAAGCTAATCAGTTGACCAGAAGCATTATATAGCCTAGCCAGAATGTCTAAATTAGCTCCTCGCTCAAAAGGCTCAATATCTAGGGCTATGTTGCCCGTAGTGGAATTGAACTGAAACCAGTCAATGTCGTTATTTTTTTCAATGATGCCATAATTTTCCACCTGACCATCATTGATGGATAGCGCTGCTGCACCGGTTCGCCAGTTACTATAATCGTCCTGGCGATAGCCAAAACCATTTTGCCCAGTGATGATGTCTAGGTCATCTTCTTGGTTGCTGGCACCGATATAGTCACCTTGGCTCCACTGAGTTAAGTCCTTTAAATCACTATTCCCCATGATAGGAGCCCATCCTGTTGGGCCGCTGCCATGACCAGTGTAATACTCGGTGGTAAAATTACCGTCATGTTCAAGACCCAAGGTATGACCTACCTCATGGCTAATGGTCTCAGCAACCCCTTTCTCACTGCCGTTATACACTTCTGAAAAAACAAAGGTGGGGGTATCAATGTCGTCGTTGAATGAATCAAGATAACCCACACCAACGACACCTGGTTTATTATACCAAGAACCATCTCCCCCAATCACAACGCGAATGCCCCATTCGGAATCACTACCGCTAGTTTTTTTGAGTTGGTCCTCGGAAGGTTGGGCAGTAGTGACATTGACATTAAAGGGACTAAAGTCTTCTGCCACCCGTTGCCAAATGTGCCAAATCGTCTCTTTCTCAGCAGTGGAGAAATTTGAAGTATCCCCATCCGTGTCATAGGCAGGGGTTACAATAGGATTTCCGTAGTAATCGTTCCAGTCAGTACCTGTGGTGGTGTGACCATTAAAGTCAAGGTAGATAATGTGGTCTGCGTCTGGGTTGCTATTTAGGGAAAAAACTTCGTTGGGGTTAAAGGGCTGATAGGTATTTGGTTTGCTAGTTGGGGTAGTTCCAGTTCCAGTCGTAGTAGTACTTCCAGACAACTCTAAATCATAGGAAACAATACCATTGCTACCAGGAGCGTAGCGTATTACCTGGGCAAAGTAAGTGCCACTGGTAGCAGTGTAGTTGATCACATCGTCAGCATTGCCACTCTGTAAAGATCTAGCGACATTTTGGTCGCCAAAGTCCAAGATGCCATTGTTGTTAGTGTCCTGATAGAGTCTGAGGTTAGCATCATCACCGGCACTGATATTGTTTAGATTTAGGTTAATTTGACCGTTGTTTGAGAGGCTAAACTTATACACATCACTGCGGTCTAAGATTCTAAGGTCCCCATTGCGGATGATGGAATTACCTGTGAAAGTGCCTAAATCCTCGAAAGTCCCCATGATTAACTCCTGTTTTTTTTCTGTGAAAAGCAATGTAAATTAGCCCAAAAAAATAATTTTTGTTGCGCTTAACTACATTTACACAGTAATCAACCAAACCTAGTTTTGTAATATTTGTAAGCAAAGTTTATCAGCTCTTAATTTTGAACAAAATTAGCTTAATTATTACCGTTGTCAGAGCTGATTGGTAAACTAAGCTATAACCCTGGCGCTGCAATGCTTTCATCGATTAGTGCCCTTAGGGAACCCCTGTTCCCTGAAATCCATATCTGTCAAGGGATTTGAGCTCTTAATATTTACTTTATAAATT
>NZ_MKZS01000001.1:5521414-5533823 GCF_001942495.1 Moorena bouillonii PNG | reverse complement strand
GTTATGCAGAAAAGGGTTAAATATTTGTTAATAGCGATGCAGCGCGGTCTTGGGGAGCCAGTGCGGTCTTGGGGGTCTCCCCCATGAGCAACTGGCGTGGTTTCCCCCACTCGCGCTTTGCATCAAGACAAGGAAAGCGCACCGAGGGAAATGGAGAGATGGGGAGATTGGGGGAAGAGAAAGTTATACCTTTGACCGCAACTTGGTATAAGGCTCAAAACTGGCTAAATTCATGAGGTCGAGATCCCGAGACCGGTGGAGCCCACTAGAATCAAGCTGAAGTGATGGTGATTTTCGTGGTACCCACCGTTTGCCAGCCAGAGTTGCTCTGACTCCCTACCCATTCACCCAATTAAGGGTAAGCTGACCACAGTGGTTTAAGCTTTAGCCCCATCTTTGCTTACAGAAACAGATTCCGAAACGTATCCATATTGCTGGCTGCAAGCATACCTGCTAGGAAGCCAAATAAATGTCCTTGCCAGGAGATCCCTGTTTCACCAGGCAATAAACCTCTGAGTGTAAAACCATAGACACCACCGATAGCGATAGAACCTATGACTAACAGGGAGTTACCTTCTAAATACCCCTGTCCGATCAGAAAAGCTACATACCCAAAAACTAGACCGCTTGCGCCATAAGAGACCGTGTTAGGTGAACCAAGTAGCCATTCAGCCAAACCACCAACCAAGACTATCACCAAGGTCACGACCCAGAAATCATCCGTTCCTCGTAACAACACCCAACAGCCAAGGAGCGCGAACGGAATAGTGTTTCCGATCAAGTGTTTCCAGTCTTTGTGCAAGAAGGGTGAAAACAAAATACCAACTAGCCCAAGCCAGGTGCGGGGTTGGATACCAAACTTGTCGTTCAGTGCTCCCCCGCATAAGACTAAATTGACAAAACTTATAATCCAGGCGTAAAGAACCAAATCACCCACCGCCTGGAAGTTGTCACCCCAAGCATTTTGGAATTGATTAATCCAATCAAATATACTTGTCATACTTCACCCGGTAGCCTGCACGCTCATATTTATGTTTACTACTATAATTTATATAGCGTTTCTCCAGGATTTTTTACCTATTCCCTGTTCCCTACTCCCTACTCCCTAAAACCCAGTACTTTGTAACTTAACTAATTAAGACTTGCTATATATATAATTGATCATGAGTGCCAATTCAAGGTTATCCCAAGGTAATTGGATCATGAGTGTATATTCAGAGTTGGTTTTTCCCCGATTGATGGACTGGGCTATGTCTGACCCGGTCTTAAGCAAGTATCGTCAAGAGGTTTTATCTGAGGTGTCTGGGGAAGTCTTTGAAATTGGCTTTGGCACAGGATTAAATTTAAGGTATTACCCCAACCACCTACAAAAACTTACAACTATTGATGTTAATCATGGGATGGAATCATTAGCTAAAAAACGTATTCATGACTCGGAAATTACTGTTGATTTTCGGGTACTGAATGGCGAAAGTTTACCGATGGCTGACCATAGCTTCGATAGTGTAGTTAGCACCTGGACATTGTGCAGTATTACTAAAGTAAATCAGGCTATAGAAGAAATTTATCGGGTCCTAAAACCAGGGGGAAAGTTCTTTTTTATTGAGCATGGAATAAGTGATGAGTCTAAGGTTCAGGTTTGGCAAAACCGCTTGACCCCTTTACAAAAGATTATTGCGGATGGCTGTCATCTAAATCGTAATATCAAACAGCTGGTTGAAAATCACTTCCAGATTCTGACGTTAGAAGAGTTTTATGAACCAAAATTTCCTAAGATTATGGGCTATATGTATAAGGGTGTTGCTCAGAAGTCTTGTTAGCATTAAGCGGTCAGTGGTCAGCGGTCAGTAGTCAGCTATTAACTATCTCGATTTAATGCTGAAATTACAGCTTGCTGGCTGACTATCTGATAAATTCCTTTGAGATACTGCATGACACGAGGGTCAGCTGCTCCTAGAGGAATTGTTCCTAAGACATCAAGGACGGTTCCACTATCTGTTGGTGGTGCAATTACCACCAGGGAAGAATCGAGAGGCTGATCGTATTGCCAAAATTGCTGAATATTGACTGAGGTTTCAGGATCGCCGATTGCTGATTCCCCCTCTTCCCTGTTTTGATCAGGGTTTTGATCAGCAGACGTGAGATTTGGGATTGAGGATGGCTGCTCTGTGGCGGAAGTTTCCTCTGTTTGACCACTCCGTAATTTACGCAAGGCATCAAGGATTTGTTCTTTGGTGCTTCCCCGCAACTGGAACAAAACAAAGGGGTCTTCACTGAAGCGATCGCCTAATTCATAGTATACTGCTGCGATATGCTTACAAGGATTTTTGGGATCGGGGCAATTGCATCGGGAACGAACGTCGGAGAGGGTGAAGGGAAATAAACTTAAACCATTGGAAGTAAATACTTCTTCTATATTATGGGGCATTTCTCCTGCTAATAACTGAGCTGAGTAAATTGCTTTACTTGCCAGGGTTTGCACCACATAATTCCAGTCTTCATCGGTAAAGGGTTCGATGGAAATGGTTAATTCATAGGGCTCCGGAGCAGTTCCTTGAACTTTGGCGACTACTTGTGGTCCTAGAAAGTCAATACTAAGAATATTGCCTTCTTTGGCATAGATACGTCCCCGTTCCAAACGCTTTTTGAAGCGATAGGAATTGAGTAAGTCATTCCAACGTTCTACCCACCATTCTTGGGTTTCGATTTCGTAGTTTGTCATTTATATAGCAAAGAAAACAGGGAGTAGGGAGTAGGGAGTAGGGAGTAGGGAGTAGGGAGTAGGCAACAAATGCTTATATTAGCACTATAGCTGTTTGTAGTCTAATCAGGTAAGCAGTATTTTTTCGCTCTTCCCTGTTCCGAAGTCCCTGCTCCGAACGCGGGGCGCGAACGGAGCAGGGAGCAGACCGATTTTTGGCAACTTTACACAAGTTAATACAGCGATGCAGCTTCGGAACAGGGGGTTTCCCCCACTCGCGCTTTGCATCAAGAAGTGAGGTTTATTTTTGTCCAGGTACATATTTATGGTTTTTTAGGGAACAGGGAACAGGGAATAGGGAACAGGTAAGAGGTAAAAAATCCTGTGTAGCTGATAGCTATGAAAAACCATGTAAATGTGATATAATTTTAGTGTTACCTAACTCCGTTACTAGTTTCATAATGAAAACAATTTCAAAAAGTATACTGAAAAGCAAACTGCTGGAGTTATTGCAGCTTGTAGAGTCAGAAGGGTAAGAAATTGTAGTCACTGATCGGGGCAAACCAGTGGTGATAATTTCTAAATACGGTAATTTATCCTCAACAGAACAGTTATTTGGAAAAATGCGCGGTAAAGTCAAGTATTTTGAGGATTTAACAACTCCTACAATAGAAGAATGGCGAGAAGTGTGAAAATTGTTCTCGATACTTGCGCGTTGATTTGGTGGAGTCTATATCCAGATAAGCTTTCTCAATCGGCGAAAGACCTTTGCTAAACGCTATAACTGTGTGGAAGATAAATAATTTGGTCTTGATATTCGTTTTCAAAAGATGCCTCAGCTAGAAAAACCAGCTCATCAATATTTTCTCCCATACTTAACTTGGTGTTGAGAATAAAGATTCCTGGTATGTGATTCCCTTCTGCAATATAATCAGCTAAATGGGTAGGCATAGATTTACGATTATTTGTTACCAGCACAAAACCATACTCGTCACACCATTTCAGAATTTGGGGGTCTAACGTTCCTCTTGCAGGAGTATTCGGTTCACCAACAATCCACATCACCAAATCAGGAGAATTCCGGGTCAATTGGATTTTGTAAGCAGGATTGACATTTTCATCCAATAGATAGTTGAGAGTCATCAGCTTTTTTGATTACTTTTCGTTCTGCTCTCAACTTCCGCAATCGCAGGGCAGAGGTCGAGGGGTTAATTTGCTGTGCTTTCAGTTGCTGGTGACTCCACTCTAACCAGTCAGCAACATATTGGCTCACCATTTCTTTATTGTGTAGATAATAAAGAATAGTAGCGTAGACCTGTTCTAGATTTAGGGATGGATAGGTTTCGGCAATTTCTTCAGGAGTGCGGGCACGATGGATATAATCATAGAGAATAGTTTCTATTCCTATTCTTGTGCCTTTTATCCGAATATCGTCCACACTGAGGAAGTCAAAATAGTCTTTTAGTTGCATTTATTTTATAACAAAGGGAACAGGGAGTAGGGAGCAGGCAAGAGGCAAGAGGCAATAGGCAATAGGCAAGAGGCAATAGGCAAGAGGCAATAGGTAAAAAATCCTGTGTACCTCTTAGTTATGGAAAACGCTGTATTAGCTTATTAGCTCGTTATAATTATAGCAATTATACGACTTATGAGATAATTGCTGGTTTTTAGGGAGCAGGGAGCAGGGAGCAGGGAAGAGTAACCCACCCCTAACCCCTCCCAGGAGGGGTTAGGAAGAGGTAAGAGGGGAAAAATAATGTGTACCTCATGAGTCCTAGAAACGCTATAAGTAAAAAAAATATGTCCTAAACTAGACTTGATTGGCTCTCATAATTTATCCAAATTTTAATGCCTAAATTCCTATAAATAGTATTTGTAAATAAATGTAATTATTTTAAATTATCCCTTGCATTTTTTTCATTAGTTATCTATACTATAGATATTGAGACTAAGACTAATAACCGCGCTGGTTAAAACCATTAACCAACGCCAGCGCGGTTTTCCTCCCACCTAAATAGGAGTTACTTCCATGATGGCAAAAAGATCACAATTATCAATACGGCGGTTTGCAATTGCTGTTAGGTACAACGTCTGGGCTTTTAGGGAGCAGGGAGTAAGCAATAGGGCTATATAAAAAGTTTCTATGCCATGAGGTACAAAGAGATCCCCCTAAATCCCCCTTGATAAGGCGGACTTTGAGGTTGATAAGCGTACCTCATAAATCCTAGAAACGCTATAAGGCTCAAGGGTTAACAATAGACCAGACCAGGTAATCATTTCTAACACACCAGTACCCATTTATTCCTAACGAGTACTAATTTCTCACACAGCAGTACTATTTTCTGGTAAACCAGTACTAATGTGTAACAAAGGGGTACCCATATATAACAAACGAGTACTAGTTTCTCATTAACTAGTACTCGTTTCTTGTAAGTCAGTACTGTTGTGTAACAAATGGGTACCCGTTTCTTCCTAAGGAGTACTAGTTTTTCATTAACTAGTACTTGTTGCTAATGAACTAGTACTTTTTTGCTCTTAACCAGCTTTTAGGGTGGGCAAAATGCCTTTGGTTATTTTAACAACTCTAGATACTATTATTTTGCCCACCCTACGCACTGTTCTGTATTCCCTGTTCCCTATTTCCTAAAAACCTCACCTAATTAAAAACCGCAATATATTATTTTATAATAGGATCATTACCAGCCAGCCATAGGGCAATTGCCATCGGGGGCATCTCATTGTTACGGTTTTATCCGGTGGTGCGTTATTTTATTAACTTGTGTAACGTTGCCAAAAGTCTCCCTACTCCCTACTCCCTACTCCCTACTCCCTACTCCCTACTCCCTACTCCCTACTCCCTGCTCCCTGCTCCCTAAAAAAAATCCTTTATACACATCACCCCCCATGAGCTTAATCAAAAAAATCTACAATAAATTTCAACCATTTTATCCCTTATTAGCCAACGATCCAGCTTATGTAAACTGTAGTGAAGTCAGGGGCGATGACAATATTTTCCGGGAAATTGGTAAAATTATCCTCTTTTCAGATCAACCGACTTGTCAACTTTATACTGGACATCGGGGTGTGGGTAAATCAACGGAGTTATTGCGTCTGGAAGATTATTTGCAGAAGAATGGCTGCTTTGTGGTTTATTTTTCTGTAACGGCAGAGGATATTGATGAAATCGATACTCAATATACAGATATCCTGTTAGCTTGTACTCGTAATATTGTGGATAATCTTAAAGAGTATGCATCTCCTAATCCGTTATTAAATTGGTTAGAGTCTCGGTGGACTGAATTAAAGGATTTGGCGTTATCGGAGGTAGAATTTGAAAAATTAACGGTTGAAGCTCAAATTCAGATTTTTAGCAAATTGACTACAACCTTAAGACGCATTCCTAGTACCCGTAAAACCATTAGAGAACAGGTTGATAATTATAGTGTCTCGTTGATTACAGCGTTAAATGAATTTCTTAAAGATGCTCAAGATAAATTACCTGACGACCAATTAAAAATAGTTATGATAGCAGATGACTTAGATAGAATCATCCCCCTGGAAAAAGGGAATAACAGAACAAGTCACGAGGAAATATTTCTTGATTATAGCAGTCAATTAACAGCGTTGAATTGTCACGTAGTATATACAGTACCAATTTCCTTAGCCTATTCCAGTCAAGCGACTGAATTAAGAAATATTTATGCTACTCCTCAAGTGTTACCAATGATTATGGTAAAAAACCGTGACAACCAATCCTATTCACAAGGATTAGATAAATTAAAAGAAATTATTGAAAAAAGAGTTCACTTAGTTGACCCTACAATTGATATTGATACAAAAATATTTGATAGTCAAGATAGTCGCATTGAGTTATGTTCAATGACTGGTGGTCATGTGCGAGAGTTGATGCTATTAATGCAGTCAGTAATGCGTTATATTGATGATTTTCCGATTACTACAAAAATAGTTAGGCGGGCGGTTAGTGATGCCAGAGATAGCACTTATCGTAATGCGGTTAGTTCTAAAGAATGGCCAAAATTAGCCGAAGTTTCTCTTTCCAAGACTATCCCTAATGATGAATACTATCGTAGTTTGCTATTCCGTCGTTGTCTCTTGGAATATCGAGAGTTTGATGCAGAATATAATTCGGTAAGTTGGTATGATGTTCATCCTTTAATTGAAGGGACATCTGAGTTTAAATCTGCAGTTAGTGAGTTAATCAATAAATAAAATGCTTACATCTAATTCAACAACATTTAGATCAGATGAACAAGAATCCTATCTGAGGTTAAAACGCGATTTATCTTGGCGTGAAGGGTTTGGGATTTTATTTGTACGGTGTAGTCCTGTACAAGAAAAATTTATACTTGAACAAATCAAACAAGATATTAATGATCAAACGGTTGATGTTTTAAAGTTAGACCATGCTATTTATAATTTATATGATTTGATTGAGGAAAAAGTTAACGAAAATATCAATGATATTTTATTGATTAGTGGCATTGAAAAATCGTTAGATTTAAAGGATTATATTAAACGTACCCTTGAAAACCCTAAAAAATCCTATCAAAGAGAGCCTTTAGTCAGCTTATTAGGTCATCTCAATTGGCAACGGGAACGATTTAGAGATAATTTTAATTGCTGCTTAGTGTTTACCGTTAGGAAATATACGTTAAAGTATTTAGTCCGTCGTGCTCCTGATTTTTTTGATTGGCGTTCTGGAGTAATCGAGTTTCCTGTAGATAGAGATATTGATTTGCTTCAATATTATACTCCCCTTCAATCTGATATTGACCAGCAAAAACCACAGGACGTATCTCAAGATATAGTTCATAGTAGTGACGAGTATTATGATTTGTTGAAAAAGCTACTATTACTAGAGTATGAAAATGATGGTGATTTACAAGCTATTCATGATGTTATTAAATATAATACTGATAAGTTAGATAGCTCTTTTGCCAAAATTTTAGAACAGTGGCTCCTTAAGACTTGTGCAGAACTAAATCCTGATGAAAAAGAAGCAATTGCCGATATAGTAGAAAGTCTTTGTCTTGATATTGCTCAATATAATTTAGGAAAAAATGCAAATGCTATAGAAATAGCCATTACTGGATTAGAAACTGTTTTACAATTACGTCCCCGGGAAACTCTATCCCAAAAATGGGCGCAAACTCTACATAATCTTGCTAATGTTTATACAGATCGTCTTGTTGGTGACAAAGCTGAGAATTTAGAAACAGCGATCGCTTGTTACCAATCTGCCTTACAAGTTAGAACCCGTGAAGCTTTACCTTTACAATGGGCAACAACTCTTAATAATATTGCTATTGTTTACACTAAAAGAATTAAAGGAGACAGAGGAGACAATCTGGAGCAAGCTATTAGTTGTTATTCCAAAGCTTTAGAAGTACGAACTCGTGAAGATTTTCCCGAACAATGGGCAACGAATAAAAACAATCTTGGTCTTGCTTACTTTTACCGAATAAAAGAAAAAAAAGCACAGAATTTAGAAAAAGCGATCGCTTGTTTCCAACAGGCTCTTAAAGTAACAACATTGGAGGCATTTCCCCAAAACCATGCAGAAATTTTATTCAACCTAGGGCTGGTTTACCAAGACACTAACCAGTTTACCTCAGCTTACACCACCTTTAAGTCTGCCATTGACACCGTAGAATCTTTGCCGGAAGAAATAGTTTCTGTGGAATACTTTAACCAAGTTTATAGGCACATGGTAGAAGTTTGTCTAGAATTAGATAATATCACTGAAGCGATGGAATATGTTGAACGGAGCAAAGCCCGGAATTTAGTTGAACAAATCCTCAGCCCTGACTTTAACACCATCTTTACCGCAGATGTTGTCACTCCACTAAAAACATACAGAAATTAAGCTACAGGACAATCTCAAATCCAACATGGTAAAGCTGACAATCCCAAATTTATAGGATAACCTCTTTAATAATTGCGACAGCACCGTAATGAATTGCAATACCACTCACAACTCAATTCTCAGTTATGGATTCCAGCTTGACCATTTTCAGATTTGATGACCAGACTGCCATTGTGCAGTTTTACATTACACGGGATAAGTTGGTCACTTTTATCACCTACAAAACCCAGAAGCCTATAGTTTGGCAGTCTCAGCCAAAAGACTTAAACAAATTTGAAAAATGGGTTCATGGATATTTAAGAGCTTACAAAACCAATAAAGACCATTGGAAACGTCGCCTAGCTACCCGTCTACATTTGCTGGCGCAAATTCTGCACATTGATGAAATCATTCAGCAAATACCCCCAGAGTGCGATAGGTTAATTTTAATCCCCTATGGGGATTTACATTGGTTCCCGCTTCACGCCTTGCCTATCACAAGTCAGCAGGAGAAAGCTAAATCTGAAATTCTAATGGATCGTTTTCCCGCAGGGGTAAGTTACGCCCCTACTCTTAAACTACTCCAACTTGCTCAAACCAGAAAACGCCCTAACTTTACCCACCTGTTTGCTGTTCAAAACCCCACTGGTAACTTACCTTGCACCGACATTGAAGTAGAAACCATCAAACACTACTTCAATCAACCACCAGATACAGAGGTTCTCGTGGGAAAAGCTGCCACCAAAGCCGCCATAGATAGCAAACCTCTCAATACTTACCACTGTGTCCATTTTAGCTGTCACGGTTACTTTAACTTCCAAGAACCACGTAAGTCTGCCCTGATCCTGGCAGATGCCTACCTCAGCCCTACCCCTGCTGAACTCAATCAAGAACAACATGTAGTTTTGGATAACGGTAAAGTCATTGACCTAGATAAGTGTTTCCCCACAAATACAGTCTCTGGGCTAGAATTAGAACAATGTCGCCTTGTCACCCTTTCTGCTTGCGAAACGGGATTAATGCCATCCAAAAGCAGCGGCGACTACTTTAATTTAACCAGTTGTTTCCTAGTTGCGGGTAGTCCAGCGGTAGTTAGTAGCCTATCGAAGGTAGACGATTTATCGACAGCGTTGTTGATGATTAAATTTTATCAGAATCTATTTGATCAGAATCTGCGAGAGCAGATGTCCTTAGCAGTTGCCCTTAATCAAGCCCAATTCTGGCTGCGGGATAGCACCCAGTCTAAGTTGCTAGCCTGGAGTAGGCAGTTACCTTTAGAAAACTCTTTGATGAACAAGATTGAACAAAAACTACGTTGGTTTAATCCCCATCAGCAACCGTTTAAAAAGCCCTACTATTGGACACCATTCTGTGTAATTGGAGAGTAACATCATGATTTCTGACCCCATACTGCTAGTATTTCCTTACTTTCTGGACAGCAAACCAGAAGTTTTTTTTACGGAAGACTTACAGGACTTAGATCAGACCTTAGCCCGTTTGCAGAGTAACCCACCAGAAAATGTTGAGGAAATTCTGATAAATTGGTTCAAGGCACGGCTTACAATTAGGGATAAACTCATAGAATTTGAGGAAATTTACAGGGCGGAGCTTGGCAAAGTTCCTCCCACTGAACCTATTCACCCCGATCGCCTTGAGAATTGGTTTCAGGAACTGCGCGAGCAAGTGAAGGATAAACTCAATAGTAATAGTAAAGGGAACGGGGAACAGGGAACAGGGAACAGGAAGTAGGTAGTAGAGAATTTTTAAAATTCCTACACGGATTGCTAAAGTCTGAATCTAATCAAAACAATACCAATGACCTCTAAAGTCTATGCCCCTAATGTTCATTTATTTGCCTTTCATCTAAAAACTAGTCAGCAAACTACCTTACTCTGGGATAAATCCAACGAGATTATCTCTCAAAAATTTGGAGTGACTAAGCAGCTTGAAATTGAAGAACAGTCAGGATATCGAGTAGACCTGCTCAAGGATAAAACTACTGATGATGTGGCTTTCCACTTTGGGAATAACGTTATCCTAGATAATACTTCCCTGGCTGTTACCGGAGTAGCAACTCCTGTAAGAATTCAAGATACCTATGCCTTAGCCCTAAACCTCCGCCGTCCTGAACTAGAGCAAAATCAGATCCAACGCACCCAACCCGTCCCCTCCAGCTTTCTAGAAAAATTGAACCCAGCAGGCTGCTTGATGCCTGAGCAAATCGGCAGTTCCCTTGGTCAAACGTTGCTCTTAACAGTTTGGTATACAGAACAAAAACGCTGGGTTCCCTGGAAATTACTGCAAAATCGCCAGGAATTAAGACAACTGGCTGACGAGTGTTTGCGAGCCTTCATTCCCGCTCAAATGCCCTGTCCTACCTTCAATCAAGAAGGGGAATTATTCGGCAGTCCGATTTTTGAATACGGAGTTCCTAGTCAACCGGAAAAATATTGTCACATACTGGTTTGGATTTTTTGGGAACCAGAAGCCAGTGATAAGTTTATCGATTACTATTCCAATTTTATTAACCTATTTTGTTATCGAAATAAAGTCATCCGTGCTTATCAGCTTAATCGTCAGGTTTATCAGGTAATTAAAACGGAATATCAAAACATTGAACAGTATTTTGACACAACGTTTCAAAACTGGCCAGCTAGTCAAAGCTTGAGTCAAGGAGAGTTAAATAAATTCAAGGAGGAGATCAAATCAGTTTCCCAAAAGGCATTAGACTACTCTCGCTTACTCCGAGACTTAGACCATTATCGCGTGACAATTACTATTAATGCTGAAAACTATAAGCGAGAACTGACGGATATCTCCAGCAAACTTCCCCAAGATGACTTGAGTTTTTTAGAAACCTTTTTCAATGATTGCCGCCTCTTTCAAGAACAAATCCAATCAGATTTGGGCTATTTTGGCAATGGTGCTGCACTACTAGAACAAGCCCTTAGTGCTATCCGAGCCCGAGTAGAAATTGAACAAGCAGAACGGGAGAAAAGATTAGAACGTTGGATTGCCCTGGTGGGTACTGGTTTAGCGGTCAGTGGTATTTCTTCCCAAACCGCTGCTAAACCGGTAGAGTCTATTATCACCCAACTATACCCAAAACAATCCTTAGATTGCCCCACCGCTGGTTTTATACCTTGTATGCTTTACACTGGTGTTTTTGTGCTAGTTCATGTTGCATTTGGTGTGATCGCTGCGTTAATTTTAAATGGAATTATCAATTTGAGATCAAAATGATTACTAAAGGGAACAGCGAGTAGGGAGTAGGGAGTAGGAAAATGGAGATGCCTATGATGTTGAGATTGTGGATTATCACTAATGACTACAAAACTTCCCCCTATTACTCCCGGTGACATTCTTCTAGAAGAATTTATGAAACCATTCCGCATCAGCCAGAATCAACTGGCTAAGGATATCCATGTACCGGTAACACAGATTAATGCCATAGTAAACGGCAAAAAAACCATTACTACTGATACAGCCCTGAGGCTAGCCAGATACTTCGGTACTACTCCCCAATTTTGGTTAAACCTCCAGCAACATTATGAGCTTGAACTAGCCGAAGCAACCCTAGCTGATCAGATTTTGAAAACGATCAAGCCCCTCGCTTCTATTGCGGCAAATGACCATGAAGCGTAAGCTATCAGCTGTCAGCTTAAGCGCTACGCGCACGCTACGCGAACAGCTGTCAGCTATCAGCTTACGGGCATCTTGGTGGAAGGGGCATCAGGTGTGGAATGGGCATCAGGTGTGGAAGCGATGCAGCGCGGTCTTGGGGAGCCAGTGCGGTCTTGGGGGTCTCCCCCATGAGCAACTGGCGTGGTTTCCCCCACTCG
>NZ_MKZS01000001.1:5478007-5521327 GCF_001942495.1 Moorena bouillonii PNG | reverse complement strand
CAGCGATGCAGCGCGGTCTTGGGGGTTTCCCCCATGAGCGACTGCATCAAGACACTGGCATCTTGCCAGTTTCAATATATTTTCGGGCTGGCAGGATGCCCACTCTACTCCTATTCATTCCTTAATTCAGCCCACCCTACGCAACTGCTGGTGGGCAAAAACCAGTTGATTCTTTTAACAATTCTAGATTATAGAATTTTGCCCACCCTACGCACTCTGGTAAAAGTATCAGTATAAGTCTTAAAAAGTCCCCCTTATTAAGGGGGATTTAGGGGGATCAGTAGGCTGGTCAGGTGGGCAAAAAACCTTTGGTGCTTGTAACAATTCTAGATAATAGAATTTTGCCCACCCTACGCACTCTGGTAAAAGTATCAGTATAAGTCTTAAAAAGTCCCCCTTATTAAGGGGGATTTAGGGGGATCAGTAGGCTGGTCAGGTGGGCAAAAACCCTTTGGTGCTTGTAACAATTCTAGATCATAGAATTTTGCCCACCCTACGCAACTACTCCCGATTCCCGATTCCCGATTCCCGATTCCCGATTCCCTCAAATTAATCATCAATAACCGCACTCCGGTCAAGCAACACCAAATCCCGCAATTGTTCCGTATTCATTTCCGTCAACCAATCTTCTCCAGCATCTACAGTTTGTTCCGCTAACTGTTTCTTACTTTCAATAATGTCATTAATCTTTTCTTCCACAGTACCAGTACAGATAAACTTATGGACTTGAACATTGCGTTTTTGACCAATCCGAAAGACGCGGTCAGTGGCTTGATTTTCCACGGCTGGATTCCACCAGCGGTCCACATGAAACACATGATTAGCTCTCGTTAAATTCAATCCAGTGCCACCGGCTTTCAGAGAAAGAATAAATATCGATGGACCATCCGGGTCATTCTGGAACCGATCAATCATTTCCTCCCGTTGTTTCTTACGAGTTGCGCCATAGAGGAATAAAACTTCTTTGCCGAATTTTTGCTCTAAATAGGGTTTCAGCAATTTACCCCATTCCGAAAATTGGGTAAAAATTAAGCCACGGTCTCCCTCAGAAATCGCCTCTTCTAACATTTCTTCCAACCGTCGTAACTTACCCGACTGCTGGCTAGACATTAACGAATTATCTCCTGTTTTCCCCTTAGTCTTTTTCCCTTTACTGTCCAACAGTGCGGGATGATTACACAGTTGCTTGAGTCTCAACAACAAGGTCAAAATCATGCCCTTGCGCTTAATCCCCTCAGCCTCTTCAATTTGTGCTAAAGAATCATCCACCAACTGTTGATAAACCGTAGCTTGGGCTGCGGAAAGACCACAAAAAACATTCATTTCCTGCTTTTCGGGCAAATCTTGAATAATAGACTTATCGGTTTTGAGGCGACGGAGGATAAACGGTTGCACTAGCGATCGCATGGTCTGCAACGAATCCCGGTCGCCAAACTTCTCAATGGGTACAGCAAATCGACGTTGGAAAAATTGGCGATCGCCTAAATACCCAGGATTGAGAAAATCGATAATTGACCACAATTCCGACAACCGATTTTCCACGGGAGTACCGGTTAAGGCAATCCGAAAGCTAGTGGAAAGTTGCTTGACCGCTTGGGATTGCTTAGCGCTAGGATTCTTAATATTCTGAGCTTCATCCAGCACCACCCCCTGCCATTCCACCCCATCCAGGGTAGTCGCATCCCGATGTACTAAAGAATAACTGGTAATGATCACCTGCTTAGTCTTCACTGCCTTAGCAAAGGTTTTCCCTTTCGAGCGTTTATCCCCGTGATGGACAATAGTTTTCAGGGATGGCGCAAATTTCTTTACTTCCCGTTCCCAGTTTCCTAGCACAGAGGTCGGACATACCACTAAGCAGGGTCCATTGAGGGTACCTTCTTCCTGAAGATGCAACAGAAACGCAATCAGTTGTGCCGTCTTACCAAGGCCCATATCATCCGCCAGACAAGCACCCAAACCCCAACGTTCCAGAAACGCCAGCCAGCCCATACCTCTAGCTTGATAGGGTCGCAATTGCCCCTGAAAACTAGCAGGTTGAGGAATCGGCTCCAGGGATTGATTCCCCTGTAAGTTAGTAATTAACTCTTGCAACGCTCCCGATGCTTCAAACTTTACTACCGGTAGTTTTGCCAAGGTATTATTATCACCAGTAGTGATCCGCAAAGCATCCTCTACCGACAGAGTCATGTTATCTGTCGAACCCTTAAACATCTCTTGAGCTGCACGGACATCAGACGGTTGTAACGCCATCCATTCCCCATCCACCTCCACTAGGGGAGATTTCAGTGCCATCAAGCGATTAAACTCCCGCTTCGAGATGGTTTTATCTCCAATCGCCAGTTGCCACTTAAACTTCAGTAAGCTTTGGAGTCCTAACCGTTGATTCTTCTTTTGTGGTGGCACTTCCGCCACAAGACTAATCCCCAAGCGTTTGGCTCCCGTGCCTGGTTTCAATCCTGGGGGTAAGACAATACCCAAGCCATTGTTTTGCAACCGCCATGCACTCGCCCTAATGAACTCATACACATCTACTATGGTTAGCTCACAAAACTCAGGACGGGGTTGGTGTAAGCTAGGTTCAATGGGAGGATAGAGTCGAGTCGCTAATCCTAACCCTTTCAGGAACGTTTCCTGAGGTTGTTCAATGCTTCGCTGCTTAATCTCCAATCGCTCTCCTGAGTAATTCCAGATTGTCTCAGCATCCACCACCAGGTCTGGGTCATCAACCGCTTGTAAGCCATAGGCCAAGCCCCAACTCTCTTGGTCAGACGTAGGAGGCTTCAGGATAAAACAAGTGCGAAACAGGTTGTGGCTCAACCTCTTGGACGTCGGTGTGACTAAATTCTGTTGCACCGGAGTGTTCCAAGTCGAGAGGGCTGCGGCTAATCGACCTAGGGTTGTTGACTCTAGGGCTAGGGTTTCTGAATTATCTGAATTATCTGAATTATCTGAATTAGAAGAAAGCGATCGCAACCATTCCACCATCGGTGAATCTACTACTGGCACCGACTCACCCTTGACAAAATTTTGTACCTGTGTATTAACCACACTACTCAAGAATCCCAGTAGCAATTCCTGAGCCTTAACCAAATCGGTTGTAGGTTGAAGGGTCAACTGTGGAGAAGTAACCTGTTCCTGTTGTGGATAAGCACAGCAAGCCGAGGGCATGAGCTTGATATAGGTTTCTAGACGGACTTGATCGGTAGTACTATCAAGCAGAGGTTGCCAGCAAGCCCTTACCTTACCATCAGGCAATCGGTACACTCCTGGTAAAAACTTACCCCGACTCAGCAGATCCAAGCTCCACCGCATCACCTGAGACCAAAAACGCAACTCCCCTCCCAGGTAAGCGTCTGAGCCTTCAAAAGAGCCCAGGGGTAAAGCTTGCAGGAATCTTACCGCTGCCATCGGTTCCAGACTTACCCCTTGCACTTGCCATGGTTGCAATTCCCACTGGCCAGCCTCTGCACTATCGTCTGCAGTATCTAAAAACACTTTGCTAGACAGCACTGGATAACCTGGCTCACCCTTGGATGATGCTTCAGTAGGTAACAGAACAATTTGAGACTGCCAGGAATGGTGATGCGGTTGAGCACTACGCTTACGACTACCTGAACGGGACTTCTCAGACACCTCTAAAAATTGACCAATGGACAGACTACGAGACTCTAAAAAAGACGTCAATTCTTCCTCAGTCATGGCAAACGGGTGACATGACATCTCATTGGCAGTAGTTGATATCTGCGCCTTCGTGCGCCAGGTTTCTCCCCAAATAAATAGATGACCATTAGTTTCCCTAGGTATCCAACTGCCATGTAACGTTGCCATAATAATTTTTGTGTCTTTTTCTGTTATCTAGTCCAGGTTTTGTCGATCAAATTTGCTGAATTTATCCCTTAGGATGAACAGCTATCCTATCTGATTAATAGATTGTATAGCGTTTCTCGCAGTTATTAGGTAAGCTTTTTAATCTCAAAGTCCCCCTTATTAAGGGGGATTTAGGGGGATCAATTTCTACCTTATGGGATATAGAATTGCTATATAACAAAGGGAATCGGGAATCGGGAATCGGGAATCGGGAATCGAGAAACACAAATTATCATAATTCCTTGAGATTACTATATTAATTGAAGTAAGCAAACTTATTTTTTTAGCTGATTAGGGGAGATTCTCTCCAGTTATTTCAACCATTACATAAAAAATATTCGCTTATCAAAAAACTTGATAGAGACTACCTTAATTCGATTTTGCAATAACAAAAAACGGTAAAACCTGAAGTAAAAGCCATGGCTTTTACTTAGAGTATTCAGTAGTCTTCAAACTCTAAAAAACCGCTGATGTGACTCCACAACAAACTTGGCCACTTTCAAAAATAAAGTAACCGCAGGCGTCAAGGAGTTGATCCCTTAGTCAAACACCATAAAGAAGTATAGCGTTTACTAGTCTAATCAGGTGCATAGAAATTTTTTCATTGCTCCCTACTCCCTACTCCCCACTCCCTACTCCCTACTCCCTACTCCCTGCTCCCTACTCCCTTTCCTACTTACCACCCCCCCGAGTGATAAATGCTACGATTGCGACAGAACGAGAACAGTGATCAAACAAAGAAGGAAAAAGTACCGAAATGGTAGAGATAGACAAGTCAATATCCTTTGATGGACGGGATATTAGACTCAAAGTAGGTCTACTTGCCCCTCAATCTGGTGGTTCAGTAATGATACAGTCGGGGGATACAGCAGTTTTAGTGACAGCAACTCGTGCCCCTGGTCGAGAAGGGGTCGATTTTCTGCCCTTGGTAGTTGACTACGAAGAAAGACTCTACGCAGCAGGTCGGATTCCAGGTGGTTTCCTCAGGCGGGAAGGCCGTCCTCCAGAAAAAGTTATCCTAACTAGCCGTCTAATTGACCGTCCCTTGCGTCCGTTATTTCCCAGTTGGCTACGAGATGATATACAGATTGTAGCAACTACCCTGTCTATGGATGAACAAGTACCGCCAGATGTTTTGGCAGTTACTGGTGCATCGATTGCGGTGTTGCAGGGTAAGATTCCCTTCTATGGACCGATGGCAGCTGTAAGGGTAGGCTTACTCGGGGATGATTTTATGATTAATCCCACCTACAAAGAAATCGAAAACGGTGACTTGGACTTAATCGTGGCTGGTTCCCCACAAGGGGTAATTATGGTAGAAGCCGGTGCCAATCAATTACCGGAACAAGATATAATCGAGGCCATTGACTTCGGCTACGAAGCGGTACAAGACTTGATCAAAGCCCAGCAAGACCTGCTTGAGGAGTTGGGAATTGAAATAGTGATTGGCGAACCCCCAGCCGTAGACTCGAATCTAGAAGAATTTATCCGCGTCCGCGCCACTGAAAAAATTAAAGCTATCCTCTCGCAATTTGACCTGGACAAAAAGGGTCGGGATGTTGCCTTAGATAAAGTTAAGGACACTGCTGTCAAAGCAGAAATTGTCGAACTCAAAGAGGATGACCCAATCCGTGTAGCGGTTACTGAAGATAGCGCATTAGTCGATAAGCTGTTCAAAAGCCTCACCAAAAAACTGATGCGTACTCAGATTGTTGAAGACGGAGTGCGCGTAGATGGTCGCAAGCTAGACCAAGTGCGTCCTGTCTCTTGTCAAACCAGTTTATTACCTCAGCGAGTTCATGGTAGCGCTTTGTTCAACCGAGGACTAACCCAAGTCCTATCCACAGTTACCTTGGGAACACCTGGAGATGCCCAAACTCTAGATGACCTTAACCCAGAAGATGAGAAGCGCTATCTGCACCACTACAATTTCCCACCCTTTTCTGTCGGGGAAGTCAAGCCATTGCGATCGCCCGGACGGCGTGAAATTGGTCACGGAGCCTTAGCTGAACGAGCATTAGTCCCCGTGTTGCCCCCTCAACACGAGTTTCCCTATGTGATCCGAGTGGTATCGGAAGTGCTCTCCTCCAATGGTTCCACCTCCATGGGCTCGGTTTGTGGTTCAACACTGGCCTTGATGGATTCAGGTGTACCCATTACCAAACCCGTTAGTGGTGCAGCCATGGGTTTGATCAAAGAAGGAGAGGAAGTCCGCATTCTCACCGATATTCAAGGTATTGAAGACTTTTTGGGTGACATGGACTTCAAAGTCGCTGGTACCGATACTGGCATCACGGCTTTGCAAATGGACATGAAAATCACTGGTCTGTCCATGGATACCATAGCCCAGGCCATTGAGCAAGCCAAACCGGCCAGACTGCATATCCTAGAAAAGATGCTGGCGGTGATTGACACACCCTCCACAGACATGTCACCCTTTGCTCCTCGCCTCTTAACCATGAGGATTGATCCAGAGTTCATTGGTACCGTGATTGGTCCAGGGGGTAAGACAATTAAAGGAATTACCGAGCAAACTGGGGCAAAAATCGATATTGAAGATGACGGTACAGTTACCGTATCTGCTATGGATGGGGACAGAGCTACAAAAGCTATCAGTATCATCCAAGGCTTAACCCGCAAGCTGAATGAAGGGGATGTCTATGTTGGTCGTGTCACCCGAATTATTCCCATTGGTGCCTTTGTGGAAATACTTCCTGGCAAAGAAGGTATGATTCACATTTCCCAACTAGCTGACTACCGAGTTGGCAAAGTGGAAGATGAGTTAGCGGTAGGAGATGAGGTAGTTGTCAAAATACGGGAAATTGACAACAAGGGTCGTCTTAATTTAACCCGTTTGAACATTCATCCCGACGAAGCTGCCGCAGCAAGGGAAGCAGCAGCGTTATAGCGCTACGGGCAATGGCATTGGCAAGAGGCAAGAGGCAAAAGTTAACACCGACAGCTTTTGCTGCTTGTATCAATGTCGGGAGATGTCACAGAACAGATGTAAGAAGCGTCTGGGGAGTTGGGGGAATAAATTGACCTTACTCTGATGATGCTTCCCTGAATTTACCCTAGGAGTATCGTCTGATCAGGTCAATGACCAGCAAAAGTCTAACATTTCTGATATTGGCGTAAGTAAAAGCTTTAAACTAAATAATGCATTATGGTTTAGAGATGATTTAGTTAAGCTGTGCGGAAAATTGTTATAGCTGGTAACTGGAAAATGTACAAAACTCAAGCGGAAACCGCTGAGTTTTTAAAGGGATTTTTGCCTGAGCTGGAGCAAACTCCCATAGAACGGGAGGTTGTTCTGTGTGCTCCCTTCACCGACTTGGGTGTGATGTCTGAGCATGTACAAAATACTCCTGTACAGATCGGGGCTCAGAATATCCACTGGGAAAATGCTGGAGCCTACACTGGTGAAATTGCTGGTGGGATGCTCAAGGAAATTGGTGTGCGCTATGTCATTGTTGGTCATAGTGAACGGCGTCAATACTTCGGCGAAACTGATGAAACCGTTAATAAACGCCTTCACGCTGCTCAGCGTCATGGTTTGATTCCGATTCTGTGTGTTGGGGAAACGAAAGCACAACGGGATGCTGGTGAAACAGAAGACATTATTACCAAGCAGTTGGAAAAAGACCTAGTCAACGTTGACCAGCAAAATTTAGTGATTGCTTACGAACCGATTTGGGCAATTGGTACTGGCGACACTTGTGATGCATCAGAAGCGAATCGAATCATTGGATTGATTCGCTCTAAGCTAAAGGAAGCTAATGTCCCAATTCAATATGGTGGCTCCGTCAAACCCAAGAATATTGATGAAATTATGGCTCAATCAGAAATTGATGGAGTACTGGTGGGCGGAGGAAGCTTGGAACCTGCGAGCTTTGCCAGGATTGTCAATTATCAGTAGTTGTGATTAGTCATTGGCTAATTGTTAATTGTTAATTGTTAATTGTTAATTGTTAATTGTTAGTTAGCTTATTATTAGTTAGTTAATTGGTTAATTGCAATGGGCAATTTTTAATTCGCAATTAGCCATGATCTATATAGTGATGGATAAAGGAAAATTAACCATCCAGAACTATTCTTTCGACTGGGGTAAACGAACCTATATCATGGGTATCTTGAACGTTACCCCCGATAGTTTTAGTGATGGCGGTGAACACTATACCCTAGAAGCTGCCTTAAGGCAAGCTTACGATCTGGTAAATGCTGGTGCTGATATTATCGATATTGGTGGTCAATCGACTCGACCTGGTGCTGAGCAAATTTCCCTAGCCGAGGAACTGAAACGAGTTCTGCCTGTGGTAGAGGCAATGGGTTTAGTGCTGAAGATACCCATTTCTGTCGATACCACTAGAGCATCTGTGGCTAAGGCTGCGGTAGAAGCTGGTGCGGATATGGTCAATGATATTTCCGGTGGCACATTTGACCCAGACATGTTTCCAGTCGTAGCCCAGTTGGGGGTACCCATTGTCTTAATGCATATCCGAGGCACCCCCGTTTCCATGCAAAAACTAACTGATTATCAAGACTTAATTGGGGAAATCTATAGCTTTCTGGAGGAGCAGGTCAATGCCGCAATCGCAGCAGGAATTAAGCGATCGCATATTATTATTGACCCAGGCATTGGTTTTGCCAAAACCGCTGAGCAAAGTGTAGAGATTCTGCGGCAACTCCCTAGGTTTGATGCCCTTGGTGTACCGATGTTAGTCGGAGTATCTCGGAAAAGCTTTATTGGACGAATCATCAATCAACCAGACCCCAAGGGTAGAATTTGGGGAACTGCTGCGGCTTGTTGCAGTGCCATTGCCGGTTCAGCAGACATCCTGCGGTTACACGATGTTCGCCAGCTCCATGATGTCTGCCGTGTTGCTGATGCGATTTGGCGTGTGTAAGTATTCAGTTATCAGCATTCAGCTATCAGTTATCAGCATTCAGCTAAAGCGCTACGCGCACGCTACGCGAACAGCATTCAGCTAATGTGCTACGCACACGCTACTAGATCGGTGCTAATGTGCTACGCCCACGCTACTAGATCGGTGCTTTTGAATAAGCGATGCAGCTTCGGAACAGGGGGTTTCCCCCATGAGCGACTGTATCAAGACAAGAGGTAAGCATTGGTTTAATCTCTGTTTCGTCTGCTGAACGCGCACGCGTGAGCCTTTAGCTCACGGCTGACAGCTGACGACTGAATGCTTACATTATTATTGCCCTAATTACTCTCGCCCACAGATTCAGTTTGAAGCAAATCAGTCATGGCTTCGCTCAGTGCTTTTGGATCCATAAAGACGACTTTAGAATTGCTGCTTTCACCTAATTTTTCATTGGCTTCTACATAGCGTTGAGCGATCAGAAACTGTAGGACTTTCTGAGTATTAGCTTGCTCTTGAAGAGCTTTGGAGATCATTTGGATTGACTCCACTGTACCTTCAGCCTGTAAAATTTTGGCTTGTTTCTCACTCTTAGCAGCTCGCTCCTTCTCTAGGGCATCGATAATAGTCTGGGGTGGTTTAATCTCTTGCACCTCAACCCGCATCACCTTGACTCCCCAATCAGCAGAGGCATCATCTAGTTGTTGCAATAAGTTCTGATTGATTCTGTCTCGAGAGGCATAAGTCTCATCTAGTTCCAACTGACCAATGGTAGAACGCAGGGTGGTCATGACTAAATTTTCAATCGCCTCATGAACATTGTCTACAGCATAAAACGCTTTGTACATATCTAAAATTTGCCAATACACGATGGCATCGACTTCTACCTGAACATTATCTTTCGTGATTGCTTGCTGAGGTTCAATGTCTAAAATCTGTTCACGGGTACTCTCTTCTACAGCAATCTTGTCTATAAACGGAACTACATTGAAGTTAAGACCAGGGTCTAGTTTTTTACGATACTTACCAAAGCGTTCTACTAGAGCTTCATTTCCCTCTTGGACAACTTTTGTGGTACCGACGCTGTATCCAAAAGCTACTAAAACAACTGGGGCAAGTATGCTCAGAAGAATATCCATAGTGTTTGAGCTCCTATTAGGAGATTAATCAATTAACTGATGTTGCGGCTAGCGTTTGCTAGAAATAACTTTATCAATAGAACAGCACAAAATGTGTGTATAATAGATAACTTTCACTCTAGCGACCCCTGGGTTGACTGTCAAAGCTGTTATCAAAACTACGGAGAACCTAACTTCTGTGGATGAGGGGTATTACCCTCACCATTACCCTCACCTATAGTTAGAAACTGATAAGACAACAAAGGGAAGATCCGCAAGAACTAAAAAAGTAGGTTATCAAAGTCGATTTGGTGTAACCATTCAGCCGTGAGCCAAGGCCAAAGGCTGATAACTGATAACTGATAGCTGAATGCTGAATGCTGATTGCTGATTGCTTACGATTTGGTACTAGTCAGTTTTTTCACCACCAGATGGCTTGTCTTCTTCAGCCTTTTCCTGATTAACCAGCCATTCTGAGAGGGGGCGTGAGACCGCATACTGAAAGTCCACGGGCACTAACAGTACATCCAACTGCTCAGATTTGGAATCCAGTGGTAAAACTTGAGCATATAGGAAACTGCGAGTAAAGTCCAAGTTGCCTAAGATCAGCTTCGGAGTGTCCTGATTTTTCAGTTTCACTGTTATAGTTGCTGAGGGCTTGTCCAATCCATACTCTGGAAGTTGGTCAGGGCTAACCGTAAGAATGCGATCGCTTTTACCCTGAGCCAGCAAGTTCAACAAAAAGGAAACAACCGCATCACTAGCTATCCCCTCTTTCGGCTTTTTCATCCGCCAACCCGATTCTGGCTCACTGGCTCGCTCAAATACTAAGGTCTTGTCATCACTATTAACAGTAAACGATTGAATCTCGTCTTGAGTGAAATTAAATATAGGTTTTTTAGGGATTTTAGCAGCTTCTCGCTTTTCAGAACCCTGAATTTCATAAATATATACACCTCCCCCGAGGAGGATGGCAGAAATGACTAAAATCAGAGTTGTCCGTTGTAGTTTCATGGGATTAAACTGCATCGATGCTAAACACAGCTTAATACTTTATAGGGATTCTCAATTGGGTGAGGTACGCCGCCCTTGGGAGTAGGGAGTAGGGAGTAGGGAGTAGGGAGTAGGGAGTAGGCAACAGGCAACAGGCAACAGGCAACAGGCAACAGGAACCCACCCCTAACCCCCTTACAAGGGTAGGTTTTTTATAAAGAGGCGAGTAGGTACTTTTATTAGGTATCAACTTCTATCCATATGTATCAAAATACACCATTAATTTCTGTAAATTTATCCCCATATGTATCAAAATACACCATGATTTCCGGGATAATTCTCCCCATTTCCCGCTTTTCCCGACTCCCGATTCCCGATTCCCGACTCCCGACTCCCGACCCAAATGTAAAAAATACCCCTGTGAGCCCCTAACCCCTCCCAGGAGGGGAAAAGAGGGAAGAGATCAATAAAAGCGCTCTGTGTAAACAATTATGAAAACTCCGATCCAAAAAACACTGGTATGGCTATTGGGTGGTATAAGTATCTCAGGGGTAATCGCGCCAGCCTTGGGATTAGATACATCAATCTCAGAAGCTGGTATTAATGTCTATCGGTTACACCAACCTCCCTATAATTTAACCGGTCGCAAAATTGCCATTGGGCAAGTAGAAATTGGTAGACCTGGATTATTTGGTAAGGATAAGGCCGCTATCAAGAATCGGACAGTAACTCCTGCCGGAGTATTTTATCGCAACACCCCCGCAAAACCTAATACCCATGTTGATGAACATGCGGCTATGGTAGCAGCTGTGATGGTTAGTCGAGACAAAGCCTTGCGGGGAGTAGCACCTGATGCAAAACTCTACGCTTCAGCAGTTGGCTCCCTGTCTAGGAGTGGACAACCAGAAGAGTGCCTGGCGGCTCAGCATATTGCTCAGCAAAATGGCTCAGATGTGCGGGCAATTAATTTTAGTTTTGGTGAATCCCTACAGCGGGACCCGAGGGAGGAAGCGGTGCTGGATGGCAATGCGCTGTTAACTCTATGTATCGATTGGTCAGCTAGGGTGCATGATGTCTTGTATGTGATTGCTGGCAACCAAGGGAAAGGGGGCATTCCGATCCCAACAGATAATTTTAATGGTATCAATGCAGCATACACAGCCAAGCGTCAGGGAGTTTTTAATAAGGTAGACTTTGCTAACTTGAGTGCTTTACCAGTTGGCATTGGTCGTCGTCTGATTCGGCAAGAAATTAATGTTGGTTCCCGCCGCTCGATTAATTTGGTAGCTCCTGGCAACAAGATATCGTTGTATGACCTCAAAGGTAAAGTGACTCAGGTCAGTGGTACCAGTTTTGCTGCTCCCCATATCACTGGTGCTGTAGCATTGCTACAGGAATTTGGTGATTCCGCTTTGCGCAAGCTGCGCTCAAGACAACAAAAACTATTCTTGATGCAGTCCCTCAGGGCGGAAACCCCCAATACCGGGCTGCATCGCTTGTGGATGAATTGGAGTACAGATTCCCGACGCCATGAAGTGATGAAGGCAGTGTTGCTTAATTCTGCTGACAAAATCCAAGATCTCGGTGATGGGATGCTACTAGGCATGAGCCGCACGATTCGCGCAAAGGATAATCACCACTGGTTAGAGTCTGATGCTTACCAAGACCCTAAAATTCCTCTGGATATGCAGATGGGGACAGGACATCTAAATGGGTTTCGAGCTTACCAGCAATTTAAACTAGGCCAATGGAGTCCCAGTGGCATTGGAGTGCCACCAGTGGGTTGGGATTACCGTGCTGTGGAGAAATCATCTTATCGGGACTATGTGTTGACAAAACCCCTAGCAGAAGGAAGTTTTATCTCCTTGACTCTGGCTTGGGACCGTTTGGTGGAGTTAGAGGATGAGAATAATAATGATGCTTATGATTTTGGGGAGAGTTTTCGCGATCGCGGTTTGAATAATCTTGACCTCTATTTAATGCCAGTGGGAGAAGAGGACATTACCAAAAGTGTCTGTGCTTCTATCAGTGAAGCGGATGCTGTGGAACATATTTTCTGCCAAGTCCCTGCTCAGGGTCGCTACAAAATTCGGGTTCAGTATCAACAACAGGTTAATCAGCCGTCTCAAGCTTATGCTTTGGCTTGGTGGACAGTTCCAGATCCCCAATGAGAAGCAAGATGGAGAAGATAGGGAAAGTTGGAAACTTTACTCACATCCGGGAAACTCATGAATTTTCTCAAATTTTACTCATCAACATTACAAAAAAAACAATAATAAACCAACTAAAGTAGGAATGGTAGTTGATTCAGAGTCAGAAGCAATGGAAGCAGAGTTTTACTACCGAGGAATAGATAAAATTCGTCAAGGAGACTTGAACGAAGCAATTGAGGAATTTGACAAAGCCTTAGAGATTAATCCGAACTTCGCCGAAGCCTACTATAAACGAGCTATGGCTCGCTTTGACTTAGGGGATAAACAAGGGGCGATCGCTGATTATACTAAGGCTTTACAAATCAATTCTGAAAGTATTGAAGTTTATTTCGGGCGAGGTTTGGCTCGATTGGCACTGGGAGATGCCACTGGAGCAATAGAAGATGCCAATCAAATACTTAAAATTAATCCTAACCAGCCTGCTGCTTGTAAGCTTCAAGGTAGTGCCTACCGTAAGTTAGGAGATAATCAGGCTGCGATCGCATCATTTAAACAAGCAGCTCAGCTCTACCTAGACCAAAAAGATAAATTAAATTGTCGTCGTTGTCTTGAGAGTATCAATCAAATTCAACAACAGCAAATACTAGCTTTAGGTCGATCACAGACTAAAGATTTCTGTCATCAAGCAATAAATAAAGTTAACACAGGCAAATACCGAGAAGCCTTGGAGGATTTCAACTGGCTGCTTGAGGTTGACCCAAAAAATGCTCAAGCCTATTGCTATCGAGGTATTGTTCACTGCAAACTTCGTAATTACAGCAGAGCAATTCAAGACCTTGGTCAAGCTATGGAACTAAATCCCCAAGATGCTCAGGTCCGTTACCATCGAGGATTAGTCCGCATTGAACTGGGAGATTACCGGGGAGCTATTGATGACTTGACCAAGTTACTACAAAGCAATCCGGAAAATCGGGATGTCTTGATTCATCGGGGTAATGCCTATATCCAGATGGGAGACTATCGGCAAGCCATCGAAGATTATTCCCGAGTTATTACTCTTAAACCCAATGATGCTCAATCATATCGTTATCGGGCAACCGCTCGTGAAAAGTTTGAGGATCTACGGGGAGCATTTGAAGATTATCAACAAGCGGCAAACCTGTATTTCGATCAACAAGACTGGACTAATTATCGGAAACTACTCGATAAACTCAAACAGCTACAGCCATTACAACTGACCGAGGGGTCGAGCAATCAAGAATCACAAGCACCATCAAATACTAAACCTAGTAGGGAGTTGCAACAAAGATTACTGAGACTGGTAGGAGGACAATCGGATATCGCAACACGCCTACTTGACTTGGCTAAAGGAAAATACCCAGGAATGCCAGAAAAGTGGTATTGGGAGAAAGTGATCAAGGATTTAGAACGATAGTGCTATAGTAATTTAACTATGGATAAGACTAGCGACAAGAATCATATGCGCTACGTGCAGGCTACGCCAACAGCTATCAGCTATCAGCTATTCCGATTGCTTCAATGGCAGCTTCTAATGCGATCGCAATATGAGTCCAATGGGTTCCGCCCTGACAAAACACAATATAAGGCTCCTTTAAAGGACCATCTGCAGAAAATTCCGACGTACTGCCATCAATAAAAGTCCCCCCAGCCATCACTAACTGACTCTCATAACCCGGCATTGCTGCTGGCACAGGGTCGAGGTAGGAACCTATCGGGGAATGCCGTTGTATCCCTCGACAGAAAGCGATTAATTTTTCCGGTGAACCCAACTCAACTGCTTGAATCACATCCCGACGGGGTACCATCGGTGGGGGATTGACAGGATAACCCAGTTCTGAAAGAGTATGAGCGATTAAATGACTCCCTTTGAGGGCTTCACCAACCATTTGGGGAGCTAGGAATAATCCTTGAAACAGCAATCGATTCTGATCGAAAGTCGCCCCACCTGAACTACCAATCCCTGGAGCAGTCAGACGACAGGTCGCCGCTTCAACTAAGTCAGCTTTTCCAGCGACATAGCCTCCAGCAGTAGCAATCGTTCCCCCAGGATTTTTAATCAAGGAACCCGCCATCAAATCTGCTCCTACTGCTGTTGGTTCTCGCTCTTCTACAAATTCCCCGTAACAGTTATCGACAAAACAGATAGTATCAGGATTTTGTTGTTTGACAAGCTTGACAATTTTTTCGATTTCTGATATTGAAAGACTCTTTCGCCAAGAATACCCACAGGAACGCTGAATGAAAACCAGGCGGGTATTCTCTCCTACCGCTGTTGCCAAGGCTGACCAATCTAAACTTCCCTCACTAGTTAGGGACAACTGGCGGTAACGAATCCCAAATTCTAGTAGGGAACCTTGACCATCACCTCGTAAACCAATCACCTCTTCCAAGGTATCGTAAGGGGCACCGGCAATCGCTAGCATTTCATCCGAAGGACGCAATACCCCAAACAGGCAAGATGCGATCGCATGGGTTCCGGATACAAATTGTACGCGAACAGCCGCAGATTCAGCTCCCATGACATCAGCAAATACCTGATCGAGAGTTTTACGTCCTAAATCATCATGTCCATAGCCTGAAACACTAGCAAAGTGATGCACTCCTACACGATGTGCTCGAAAAGAATTCAGTACCTTTTTGAGATTTTGCTTGACGGCGGTGTCAATACCATAAAAGATCGGAAATAGTGCTTTTTCTGCTGCTTGCAGCCTTTGAGAGCTGTTCATTCCCAAAATTCGCGCCTCGAAATTTTAGATCAAAGAGAGCGGGTTATTACAATTTGTATCCTATTAGACTTACTGCATGACAATTGCTACTTCAGATAATCATCGTTTAGATTGGGTCGTTATTACCTATATGGCCTTTATTCACCTAACAGCGCTGTTTGCCTTACTTCCGAGCAACTTTAACTGGACAGCAGTGGGCTTAATGATCTTTTTCCACTGGGTGACAGGGGGCTTGGGGGTAACTCTGGGATGGCATCGCTTAGTGACCCACCGCAGTTTTCAGACACCCAAGTGGTTAGAATACTTCCTAGTTTTATGTGGTACCATTTCCTGTCAAGGAGGAGTGATCGATTGGGTAGGACTACATCGCATCCATCATTTGCACTCTGACACCCAACCGGATCCTCATGACTCCCATCAAGGGTTTTGGTGGAGTCACATGGCTTGGATGTTGCATAAAATTCCTGCTGATCAGGACATTCCTAAATTCACGAAAGATATTTCTGAAGATCGGGTTTATCAGTTTTTGGACAAGTATTTTGTGCTTATTCAAGTGGTTCTAGGACTGTTGCTGTATGCCCTCGGTGGCTGGCCATTTGTGGTGTGGGGGATTTTTGTGCGCCTAGTGCTTGTGTTTCACTGTACCTGGTTTGTCAACAGTGCTACTCACAAATTTGGTTATCGCACCTATGAGTCTAAAGATAGCTCAAAAAACTGTTGGTGGGTAGCCCTACTCACCTATGGTGAAGGCTGGCACAACAATCACCATGCTTATCAGTATTCTGCAAGGCATGGCATTAAATGGTGGGAAATTGACCTGACTTGGATGACGATTCAGTTCCTACAACAGCTGGGTTTAGCCAAAAACGTGAAACTGATTAGTCCTGAACAGACGTAAGTTCCCCTAGGGTAGTACCTTGAGTACTACCCTGGTGATTGCCGAGCGGATTCAGTTCTGAGGGCGGCTTAGTGGTAAAACCTCCTGAGCAGCAGAGTATACTCCCGTTTCCACAGTGCAAGCACCATGGATTTATCCTGTCTACTCAGGACTTATGACTCTAGCACTGAGGTTTAGGGAGTTTCTGGTAAAATTAAAAAATCTTAAAAATTCTTAGCTTTTGTTTACAAAAAACGTAAAGTCTGCCTTTATAATCGTATAAGTATTGTTACTAATCTCAAATTGTTCTTATCGAACGTTAACGGATACACCTTAGCAACAACTCCTTAGTGATGCCCCGGATACTGGTCATCGATGACGACCCCGCAATTTCAGAATTAGTCACCATCAATTTGGAGATGGCTGGCTACGATGTTAGTCAAGCAATGGATGGCATCAAGGGTCAGGCTCTAGCTCTGCAACTGCAGCCAGACCTGATTATGCTAGACTTGATGCTACCCAAGGTAGATGGTTTCACCGTCTGCCAACGATTACGTCGGGATGAACGCACTTCCGATATTCCAGTATTGATGTTGACTGCCCTAGGTCAAACCCAAGATAAGGTAGAAGGCTTTAATGCTGGTGCCGATGATTATCTCACCAAACCCTTTGAACTCGAAGAAATGCTGGCGCGAGTGCGAGCATTACTACGGCGCACAGACCGAATTCCCCAAGCTGCTAAGCATACAGAAATCCTGAACTATGGTCCTTTGACCCTGGTTCCAGAAAGGTTTGAGGCGATTTGGTTTGATAAAACCGTGAAACTGACCCATCTGGAGTTTGAACTACTGCACTGTTTACTGCAGCGGCATGGTCAAACTGTTTCTCCCAGCGAAATCCTTAAAGAGGTTTGGGGGTATGACCCTGACGATGATATCGAAACAATTCGAGTGCATATTCGTCACCTGAGAACCAAGCTAGAACCTGATCCCCGCCATCCTAAGTACATCAAAACGGTTTATGGAGCAGGTTATTGCTTAGAGTTACCTAATACAGAAAAGACCCTAGAAGTGAATTCGGCGACTGCCTAGGATGAACTTGGTGATGTCAGAGCTACTACAAATCTATTTTCTGAAGCTAGAGGGGAAAGCCCCCGCCCTTAAGGCGGGGGTAAGCTTTATCGCCGTTAGTCAGTTGGCTACATCTCATCAAAAATTAATCAACTTCTAGGGAGCCAAGGCATTGCCCCGCAACAAGCTACCAATTGTCTTCGCTGTAATCTTCATTTGGATAAGAGGATTAGCAGGTACAACGGTTTTGTAGAGATAGCTATCGAAGGTCAGCCGCTGCACATCCTTGTCAGCGCACATCTCTACAAAGGCTTCCCGGCTAGCATCGGAGTTATAGAAAACTCGTTGTAGAATATCTAGGACTTTGTAGGTCATGCCGTATTTCTTATCCCAGCGCTTAAGGTAAAGCTTGAGGTCATTCTCTGTGGGGATACGGCTACCGCTGTTAGAGGTTTCCACAATGGTTTCAGCACACATGCGAGCTGATTTAGCCGCAAAGTAAATGCCTTCGCCAGAGGATTTAGTGACTGTTCCAGCAGCATCACCTACCAAAGCTACCCGACCAACTACACGTCTAGGTCTCGGATGCTCAGGAATCGGATGGGCTTCCACTTTGATAATTTTCCCACCCACAAGTTTCTTAGCCGCACGGGCACGAATCCCTGCTTGTAGCTTTTTGATCAGGGCTTGGTTGACCCTCATAGTGCCGGTACCAACAGCAACGTGGTCGTATTTAGGGAAGACCCAGGCGTAGAAATCAGGAGAGACATCATTACCCACATACATTTCTGCCAGGTCTTGGTAGTAATTCATCATGTTATCTGGCAGACTGATTCGCTCTTGGAACGCGATCGCATAATTGTAATCCCCAGCATCAATTGCTTTGGCAACCCGGGAATTTGCCCCATCAGCTCCAATTACCACATCTACTTTCAAGGTTTTGTGGGTTCCCTTGACACTGCCATCAGAATGGTCAGAATAATAGATGGTATAGGGTTGAGAGTTACTGGTGGGAATATCGAGTTTATAAACGGTGCCATTAATTAAGTTAGCCCCCAACTCAGCCGCACGATTGCGCATGAACCCATCAAGCACCTCGCGACGGCACATTCCAATATATTCGTTTTGCTTTTCTATATGGATATCAACTTCAATATCAGATGGTGAGATCATCTTCATGTTTCTCACTTGCCGGTCAATAATTTCTGGTGGCAGGTCAAACTCACTCACCATACATAGTGGAATCGCACCACCACAGGGCTTAGCATTGTCCAGCTTACGCTCAAACAAATAGGTTTCGATTCCTGCTTTAGCTAACGTCTCGGCAGCAGAAGAGCCTGCTGGTCCCGAACCAACTACTGCAACCCTTAGTGCTGGCATGTTTTCTCCCATGGTTTTTTAAGCTACGGAATGAATCCTATCATGGACTTTCCTGTGATCTGAACCTTCCCTAATATTTGGGGTCAAGTTGCAATACACCTTAACAAAAGTCCGTAACATTACTTAACAAGTCCTGCTGTGATTGGTCATTTTCATCGTTACTGGTTAATTGTTAAGGTGAATTATTAATTGTTAATTATTGTGTAATTTTTAGTAATTGTTATTGTTAATGGTTAATTCTTAATGAGACCGACCTTAGACCTGTTGGGAAATAAGAGAAAATATCTATAGTGTAGGCAACTCGGTAAAGTAATACCAATTCGTCAAAGTAGGACTACAGATGCAGATGGTCCGAGAGTCGAGTTTTGGAACTACTGAATTTAGCGTTTCAGTTTCTTCCGTGCCTGCTGACGTAGCTTCAGGGCATTCCGGTGGTTAGGTTCAATCTGGAGTGCCTTATTTAAAGAAGTGATTGCCTGATTAAAGCGTCCTAGTGTTATCTGAGCTTCCCCCTTAATCATCCAAGCCTCTGCCAAATCTCGTTGAAGTGCGATCGCTTTCTCCAAAGCCGTAATCGCCTCAACAGAACGACCCAACTTTTGGAGGGTTATTCCCTGTGAAAGCCAAGCTTCCGTTAAATCTGGCTTAAGGGTAAGGGCTTGGTTATAGAGTCTGAGGGCTTCTACAGACCGTTGCTGTTGGTCAAGGGCTTGACCAAGGCTCCACACAGCTTCTGGGTAGTTAGGTTTGAAATATAAGGCATCATTACAAGCAACAACTGCCATCTCCGGCTGTTGGAGTTTATTCAGACTGTAGCATCTGCCCCAATAGGCTTCCGCAAAATCTGCTTTTTTAGCGATCGCTTGGTCGTATAGTTTTAGAGCTTCCTGGTACTGTCGAGATTTCCGCAATTGGTCAGCTTCGTCTAAAAGTTGCTCCGCTGTGACCTTAGCCTCAGTACTATAGTCAGTCTTATATTCAGTGATATAGTCAGCCTTATAGTCAGTATTTTCACCAGTTGCTTGGGCAGATAGAAAAGTTTTCAACAGCACCAAGCCCACCCCCAAGATAGTTATCGATACAGTAATTAAGCCCAACTTCACCAATCGTTGCGGAATAGATAGTGTTGTCCGGTTAGTTGCTGAACCTCTCGAATGTTCGGTGATGTCAAGTTGAGGCGTAGTTCTACTTTGACTCCTGGTGATCATTGACGAGGGGACTGTAGTGTTTGCTAGCTTCCTAATGTCGGGAATTGGGAGTTCCATCCCAGACTGGCTTTCACCGGTAATTTCCTGAGTAGGGATTTCTTCCTCAGCTAATGACAACAGTTGCTGTCTTGGTAAACTAGCCAGTACCTCTAGAGCCTCAGCTGCTGTCTGATAGCGGTCACGGAAATCATAGCGCACCATAATGTCAAGAATATGGGCCAACTCTGGGCTAACCTGCTTTGCGTAGTGTTGCCAATCAATTTCACTAGTTGTGGGATTTTCCTTCAAGTTTTTGGGATGAACCCCAGTTAATGCCTGGATACCAACCATCCCGACAGCATAGATATCACTGCTAAAGCGGGGCCTTCCTGCCAATTGCTCATGGGGCATATAGCCCTGGGTGCCTATAGAAACCGTTAAATGAGTTTCCCCAGTTTCAGGATTAATGTTTTGGCTACTGACTTGCTTAACAGCACCAAAGTCAATCAGCACGATTTTGTCGTCCCCTTGGCGGCGGATCAGGTTAGAGGGCTTAATATCCCGGTGGATAATCTGTTGTTGATGGACAAAGGCCAATACCTGTAGAATATCTATTAATAAAGCAATCACTCGCTCTTGTGAACACGGATGACCCTTGACAAGTTCTCGATTCAAAGGTTGTCCTTCAATCAATTCCTGAACCAGATAAAACTGCTGATCTTCCTCAAAATGCGCCAGTAGGCGGGGGATCTGGTCATGATTACCTAGCTGGTAGAGAAATCGAGCTTCTCTATCGAAAAGGCGTCTTGCCATTTGCAGCGTTGCCGTCTGTTCGGTTTGGGGCAAAAGATGTTTAACCACACATTGGGGTTGATTTGGCAAATGTATATCTTGTGCCAGGAAAGTTCGACCAAACCCACCAGCTCCCAGTTGGTTGATAATTTTGTAGCGTCCGCCTACTAGGGCTTTTGCGGGTTTTGTCTCTCCAGATAAGGGGCTCATCGAGGGGTTAGTGATGACTACCTAATTATGATTCCAAATTTAGCTAATATACCATTGATTTGGATCCTAGAGCTAGTTAGATCACAAAGAAAGTTAACATTACCGATTGTTGAATTCGCCCTCAACTTCCTCAACGTTAACTTTTTCCTTGACTATCGGACATTAATAGACTTGTCCCTTAATAAGGGAAAGTAAGGATAAGTGACTCAAATGAGGGAGTAAGCTGTCACCCATTTAAATTGTGAATGGGGGCTGATGGGGGGATGGTCAGATGGGGAGATGGTCAGAGGGTAGACCGGCTTTTGCACAAGTGGCTCCATGGGAAATTTCAATAGAGCTCTGCGGAAAATACTCAATACCTCTGTGCAACTAGCTCTAAAAACGCGATCGCCAATTTCAATTACCAGTCAGTTTCTAGCTAAAAATAGGTACTTGAGCTAATTGATGTTAATAAATCAGCCTTTTTTTTTAAGAGGGTTATACTCATTTTTTAGTTCTACAAAAAACGCAATCAATTATTATAACGCCATTATATTGGGTGTATTAGTGCCCCAAATCTTAATCTCACTAACCAAAAAATACTGCTAATTATCTGTTCATACTTCCTGGGATTCTTTATCGATGATGTTTTGACAAACATCAGATGCACCCATCACCAACCAAGATGCGCTGCTCTACATGGATTTGAAATTGACCATAGCTGAACAAAATCCCATCAGAGTGCATAATACCCCATAAGACCAGTATTAAACCAGCCTTAAAACCCCCTACCCCCTTTTAAAATTACCAGTTCGTCGAGTATGCTATGGCTATAGCCTTTTGCCAGGAAAGTAGCTTGGTCGCAAGACAAGCGGTTGCTGAGGTCTACTTTCTGAGATCTTCTTCTAAAAGTCGTGCAAGCGATGCAGCGCGGTCTTGAGGGTTTCCCCAATGAGCGACTGCATCAAGACAAAGCGTAAAAAGTACGGCTGGCGATCGCCTTTTAGCTCTTAGCTCAGAGATTACCTCTGGGAGGATGTATGTCAGTCGATCAAATCATTACCTGAAACCAGTATTTCCCGACCAGACGTTTATAGAAGCAAACGTTTATAACTTAATCCAAGACTACCAACCGGATAATGCCAGCAAACTTTGGTCATTACTAGATTTCCATCTATGGTATAAAGAATTTATTTCATGAATACATCTGTCTCAGTAGTTATCACCACCTTTAATAAAGCCCAGTACCTCGAACAATCAGTAAAGAGTGTACTAGCGCAAACATTTTACCAGATTGAATGCATTATTGTAGATGATGGCTCTACCGATAATACCCGCAAAGTTGCTGATCAGTTAGTCCACTACCACCCACAGATACAGTACTTTTATAAAGACAATGGAGGTATATCATCTGCTCGTAATTTTGGCGCTGATAAAGCCACTGGAGAATGGATTCAATTCTTAGATGCTGATGATTGGATTCATGAAGATAAGATCAGATTCCAATTGAGCTGTTTAGAGGTAACTGGTGATAATGGTGATAATATAGTATTTTACTCAGACTATGAACGGGTCTATGTTGATCAAAACGAAAACATTATTGAAACCAAGCCTAATCCTGTTGGTTCTCTCACCAAAGAACAGCTAATCCAACGACTACTAATCTGTCCAGATTTTCTGGCAGACTCTCCTTTTCCCTTGTTACAGCAATCGATGCTGTTCAAGAAAAAACTCTTAGACCAGAGGAATTTTGATACTCGCCTGAAAGCCTGTGAGGATCGAGAATGGGTATTAGAACTTCTGCAACGGAACGTCAGATTTATCCATACTCCAATCATCGGAGCCTATTATAGAAAACACCGCTTCAATCTCACCGATAATAGCTCACTGATGCGGGAGTCTTACATTAAGTATTTTGAAATTGTGTTGACAAATCATCAAAAATTAGTTAGCTTTTGCCAGAAAAGTATTAAATACTTGATAGAAAAAAGTTTTGAAGAAAAAGACCAAGAAAGTTTTACCAGACTGGCTAACTTAGTGGAATTACCAGTGTATCTGCTCAATGGCAAAATTAAAGTTAATCATCGTTGGTTATTAAATTTAATTTATTGGCTCAGAACGATGATACCAAACTTTTTACTATACGAAAGATACCGAGGTCCCCGTTCTCGTAAACTTTTATCCATCATTAGCCGTCGAGCTTAGCATAAACTGGGATAAACGTCCCGTTTCTTCCTTAGGATCAGGCTCAGGATAAATTCTAGAGAGTATCCTGATTAAATTCCTGATTAAATTCCTCCTGTCAACAGCAGCAACACTGTTTGAAATAGTCCTACCATTACCCCTAAAATACCCCCTAAATTTACAATAGCTTGTAATTCACTTTTTACTAAAGTCTGAATTGTGATTTCCATATCTTTTGCAGAAGTAGCGTTTACCCGTTCAACAATCACCTCATCAATAGATAAAATCGGAATCACTTCAGTCATGATTTTTTCCAAATCCTCCTCCAGGTAGCGCTCTATAACTAAAGCCAGTTCCTTGCTAATCATTGTTAACGATGTAGTCATAATTGCTGACTCTCGGAGCCGATTAACAATTAACACAGACACCTTTTCCCAGTCAATAGATTGATTTAATCCTTGTATAAATCCAGCACCACCCTCTTGAATATAAGCACGCACCGAATCCCGCATAGTTTTCCGTAGCTGTCTCACTGTTGACAAAGGCAGATTTTGCAATGAAACATTTTGCAACCATTCCCGCAAGCGATCGCGAGTTCCTAGAGCCACAATTAACTCTTCGATGCGAGCATTAGTCGCTTCTTTTTCGTCAAGGCAAAAGCTTCGCAGGCGGATCAAAGCATTGCGCAGACCAAATAAATTTGCCACTACCCAGTATGTCCCACTGGACTTTTCCCGAAAGTCTTCATCAATGATTTGAATGTTGCGGTCAGTTAGGAAATCAATAACTGCCTGTCGCAAAATATCTGGGGGGAGTACTACTTTTAAGATCCACTCAGAAAGCTTCCGAGCTTGTTCTTGATCCAGTCGAAACTCCAATAAAATCTGGTCAAAAACATGATTAAGTTGGGCTTCTAGAAAATCCTTACGACGGGCTAAGACTTTTAGCATACGTGGCAACGATTCCCCGATCAAGTCTCGGAGAATCCCAGCAAGAATATGAGCTGTTTTCTGTTGCTTATCCGACCGGACTTGATCTAGCGCTAAGTTTAATAGCCACAAGATCGCTGCTTCCACACGTTCAGTATGCAGCAGACGCTTTGCCAAACGCTGTAACTCTGTTGGCGTCAGCAAAGACCCCATAATAGTGTCAGCCACTCGCTTAGCCAGCCGTTCCTGGTTGCGGGGAATTAAACCTGGTGTAAAAGGTAGCTGACGCTTACCGAGGTAAATTGGTCTGTAGGGACGGAACAACATTTTTATGGCTAAATCATTGGTGAAATAGCCAATAATTCCCCCAGCTATAGGAGGAACAAACAACAAGAACAAGTTAAACAGATCCAAAACAAAAATCGAGTTGTGTAGAACTTAAAAAGCAGGTAATCGGCAAGTTTAAAGTATGATGGAAAAAGTCAGAAGTTTACACTAGTAATAGCATTTATTAAATAGGTGAAGTACGACGCCCTTGGGGGTTTAGGGAGTATACAATACGGAATAGGGAATAGGGAATAGGGAACTTCAGATCAGGTAATAGGGAAAAAATCCTGTGTACCTCATTACTAGTAGAAGCGCTATATATGGCTGCGGTTCCTTAACAATTATTAGGTTTGAGGATTATTTTAAAGATGCACCATCCCTCACCTTTATCATTGCTGCCTTTACACTTGCTATCTTCATCTTTTATACTTCAAAAATTGCTTTAATGCCCAATCTCTATTGTAGGCTTTTTCCAAAAGTGACATCCTGCCACACTAAACCCTCACGGGATATAATACACATTGCCGTTGATGGCACTGTTCGTTTTCTTTTTCTTTAAACCATGACTGAAGTACCACCAGGCTCTCCTGAAAGTCACACTCAAACCAATTCAGAACAGATAAATGCTGAAGATTTATTAACCTTACTGCGGCGCAAAGAATGCAACTGGGTGGAGTGGGGTAAAGCCTGTCAGCAGCTACAAAAAGCTGGCTACAGTTCTCAGGTAATTTTTGAAGAAACTGGGTTTGAGCCAATTCAACAGAATCAAGTGATGGTGGCATCTCAGGTTTACACAAGTTTGATTACAGTTGGAGTGTCCGATCAAGTGCGATCGCGTTTTGAGAGTACTGGTAGCGATTCCCTGTACGAGTTGCGGATTCTCACCCAAGAAGAACGAGCTGCTGCTGCTGAATTTCTGGTTACTAGAAACTTGAACTCCGAAGGAGCCCATGAAGTTGCCAAAGCACTTAAGTCATTTTCCCGCAGAAGCCGTCCACCCGAGGGATTCACCAATCATCCTGGTGATGCTGTTGCCTATCAGTATTGGAAACTTGCCAAACAACACAATGATTTGCAAGAACGTTCTCGTTTGATTGCCCGAGGCTTGATGTTTGCTCATACTCAACAAGCTCGGCAACAAATCGAAGAATTACTCACAGGAGCGTTTGGTAGCACTCAGCGTCCAGCTCCCAGATTACCTATATACCGCCTCGAAGCTGAAGAAGATTTACCCCGCTTGCTTCCCGTAGTAGGATCCTTACCCCTGACAATAGCTGATCTCAACCAGGTTCCTAAAACTGACTATACCGGTGCTTTCAATATAGTTAAAGGGCTTCGAGAGCAGACGTTCGTGGCAGTACCCGGCTGGCAGGTAGTTTTGAAGGCACAAGATCCAGTGGTGATTTTGTGTAACAGTAATCAGCTGCCTATTCAACAGAATAACAAATCTGAAGAGATTTTGCTTATTATTGACCGCTCACAGCAGCAGTGGGATGGGGACAGCTACTTTTTGGTTGAAGAATCAGGACAGTTGGAGATTAAGTGGTTTCCAGATTCTCCTGATGTTAGTTTTTTGGGACGCCTCATCCTAGTATTACGACCGAAAAAAATTCTGGATGAAGCCTTGAGTCAAGATGTCTGGCAAATTGATGAGTAATTAGTCATTAGTTATTAAGTTAGTTAATTGCTTTTTTGTTTACTCTTGACTGTTGCTTTTTTGTTGAATTTTGACTATTGACTGTTAAAAATTACCATCAACAAAACCCTTCATAAAAAGGCTCAGGTAGTTCGATTAGCCAGTACTGCATAGAATGGATCGCCTAAAGTGATCCCAAGCTGTAGCAGAAAAGTAGGAAGCGGCGATGGTCGAGCAACAACCTCAGGGGAACTAAATCCAGGAATAGACTGGTAATAGGTTTTCACTAACTCCACTCGACTTTGCTCGCTACCATCTCGCCAAGACTGAATCGCCTTTTGAAAAAACATTCGGTTAGAAAAGCTAACAATTGCTATTCCCCCTGGTTTTAAGACGCGATGAATCTCAGCAAAAACTTTTTCGGGGTACTGAAGATACTGAACTGAAACAGCAATCAGGACAGCATCAAAGTCTTGTTCAGGCAATGGCAATTGCTGATTTTGATTCAAGTCTTGGATAAAGTAGTGATTAAGTCTAGGATTTTTGACCAATTCTTCGCCATTCATCCCATGCCCCTCAACATGAGCAAACTCCATGTCTTCTGGTAAGTGAGAAACCCAACTACTCATAAGATCGAGGATGCGGGTGTTGGGTTGTAGTCGCTCCCGATAGAGGTTTACCAGCTGATCAATAAAGCCCTCATCGACATGAGTCACAAACCGTGGAAATGAATAGAACAGAGCATCATCGCTCTCATCCAATTTACTGCGTTGAAGGCGCTGGTCGATCATTGTATGAGCTAATATCTATTTTGTTAAGCTTCCTCACGAATATTATAAAGATTTATGAAGCTTATGGTAAGTATTTCTGAGTTTGGGTTATTTCAAGGAATATTTTGATCCGCTTAGACAGGGTTCTACAAAAAAAATAGGGAAGAGCATTGATATCTCTTCCCCATCGTTGATTTTGGTATTGATTTTGGTATTGATTTTGGTTTTGGAGTGCTTTCCGAGTTTCCTTAAGCTTCCGGCGCAGCATCTGAGTCTTTGAATTCTCCACGGGTTGAAACCGCGTGGATTCTAAGAGTCGTGTCGTTACGCGGGTTGAAACCGCGCTCCACGACGCTTACAGTACTGACGCTTTGAGTAAGTCCAGTCTGTACCGTTGTGGCAGATTCAAAACTGCCCTACCTCCCTCGGATTAACACGAGAAGTTAACCTGTGGATTTACTTTTGATTTAAATAGCTTTCGGAGCGGTTGTACCAAACAATTAGGGCAATAAATTACTACTTTTTGCTGCATTGCTTGCCTGTTCCATAGTCGTAGGATTCTCCCCGTCTCTTACTGGCTGGAGTCTCACCGTACTAGCAAAAAATCAACGTAACCAACCTTGTTCTTACTTGCACTTCTATTTTAAAACGATAGCCGGGATAAATCCCGGTACGCTCCACGCCAACTCAATAAATTAAGTGGCTAACTCTCGCTCATGGTTTTTGTGTTTTAGTCGTTGTACCATTCATATTGCCCCTTAGTTACAGTGGGCGGGGAGAGACTCGAACTCTCATGACCATAAGGCCGCCACATTTTGAGTGTGGTGCGTCTACCAATTTCGCCACCCGCCCGTTTGGGCATCTCCATTATTATAACTAATTAGCTGCTGATTTAACAAGGACTGATAAGATTGAGAACTTGCCCAACGGTCAATTTCTCGCGCCCGTAGTACAGGTAAGGGATGGCTCAGTTGAGAGATCTGCAATTGTTGGAGTACTTGACCCAGCTCAGTATCACCAGCGCTATCGTAAGCCCTAGCTTGAGCAATAAACGCATCTAGGTTCAGTTGTGGTGCCAGAGTTGGGGAACCACCAGCCAGTTTCATCAATACAGACATGACCACTCTCGGATTTTGAGTAGCCAGTAAAGCAGCGCGATCGCAACTAAATTCCGCACATCGTAGCCACTCTAACATCTTCTCCTGTATGCTTTGAGCAATGAGCATCCCCCAATTCGGAATTAAACTAGCAGCTAATACCATGATATTGAGCGGTGTCAGGTACACCCCATGTTCGCATTTGAGATGACCCAGTTCATGGGCAATAACCGCCTGAATTTCCTCTGGTGTCAGCAGATCAATTAAAGAGGTGTGCAAGACAATGAAAGGCTGCTTACCCCGCATAGCGAAGGTATAGGCATTGGGAGAGGGATTTTGCTGCACATAAAGTTGAGGCGGCTCTAAATCTAAAGTTGTGCAGGCATCTTCGAGTAGTTTATGAAGATGGGGCAGTTGATTTTGTCCCACCAAGACACTAGCAGAGATATTGTTAAGGTAAAAAAACTGTTCCGCTACAGGACCTAGTAAATTTCGCACCACCAAGTCTATCCCTGGCAACTGTTTCAGGGCTGTGGTTGCTTCCAAATCTAGGGGATGACGAAAATGATCTGCCTTCAGACCAAATAGTGATGTTTTAGTCATTAGCTGAAAATAATATGTTAGTCGTTAGTCATTAGTCATTACTTATTAGTCTAGGACTTCCCCAAAATCTCTGGCTCAAGCCTAATCTATTGTAGGGTTACAAGCCTTGCGCCCTAACTAGATATAGCGCTACCTATAAGCACCAACCTATATAGCGCCACTGCCTAATTCCTCTAGTCCTTGGTGGTGGTCTTGAACTGACAGACTTTCAACTAACAATCCCCTAAACGCTAAACGACTTACCACAGCCACAGCTTTGATTGGCATTGGGGTTGGTGAATTGGAATCCACCACCAATCATAGCATCGCTATAATCCAGTACCAGACCGTAGAGATAAAGCAGACTTTTTGGATCACAGATTATTTTGAAACCATCGTAGTCAAAGATTTCATCATTCTCCCGAATGTTACTAGGTTCTTCAAAATCCATCATGTAAGACAGTCCTGAACAGCCTCCCTGGCGAACACCAACTCGCAGGTAAAGGTCTTTTCCTTGGCTTTGTTGCAGGGCTAAAACATGCTTTAGGGCTTTGTCTGTCAGTTGAATACCTTTTTGCTGTGACTCAGTTGCTTGTGCCATTGCTTACTTGTGACTCCTAATTTTGGTTTGGTGTTAAGTTATTGTGCATCGTCAAGAAAGATAATTATCAGCCTCTAATCTTAGATGCACGCTTATACGCTCTCATCAAACTAGATGCTTCACAGCTTATACCTAAATCGGCTCTGCCAGTTCACAGTTTTGCTGTTTATCGATAATTATCTAATTGTCGTTAAATGGAAATTATTGGGGGTTTGAATCTTTATTGTAACGAGTCTTTAGGCTACCAGGCATTAATCATTCTACGTTGCATTATCAATCTAAGTTATGGTTTAACCTTCCACCGTGACTCAGATACTGGCTAATCTCTTCTTCACTAACTCGGTAACCACAGTTAATGATCATCTTCTGTACTTGTTTGCTGCACTGCACTCCTTGCTCAGATATACCCAGACAGTTATAAACTGTTCTCAGTTGAGAGAATTCAAGCTTTTCATGGAACAAGCTCTCCCCCTGGCCAGGATGGGAGATTTCTTGCCAAAGTCTTAAGGCTTGTAAGTGATACGCTAAGGCATGGGGGTAATTTCCCAAGTGGTAGTGAACCGCTCCGATATAATCTAAGCTTCTGGTGTTACCATGAAGTGATTTACTCAGTTCCTGACCAATCTCCAAAGCTTGATGATAGAAATCCAATGCCCGTAGTTCCTCACCTAGTCGGAAGTAAACTGTGCCAATCCTCTCAAGAGTAGTTAACTTGCGACTAGAGTAACGAGAGGATGTTTTTTTTTCGTGAATGGTTAGGGCTTGCTCCAAGACAGCAAGAGCTTGACGGTATCTTCCAAGCTGGGTATAAGCTTCCCCTATATTTGCCAGTGCTCTGCCTTCGCCCTCAATTGAATTGCCTGAGTTTTGAAAAATCTTCATCGCTTGGCGAAAGCATCTCAGAGCCAGTACTGGTTGATGCCAGCTATTGTGAATTTCCCCTAGGTGATTAAGGATTTTAGCAATCTCTGAGTGAGCTTGAGTTTTTTGGAAAATCCTCAATGCTTTTAGATAAACCTTAAATGCCTTATCATCCTGGTTAGTCTGGGAATAAGCCATGCCGAGATGATGAAGAATGACCCCTAAACTCTTGGGTGAACCAACATCATTGGCCATTTGTAAACTTTGCTCGAGACACTTGATTCCCCAGGCATACTCTCCCAAACGGCAATGAACTAACCCAATGCGTTTGAGAGTATCCACTTGACCAGCCAAATCTTCGTTAGTTTGACAAATTGCTAAGGTGTTTTGCAGTGTTTTTAGTATATTTTGTAACTGATTTTTGCGATACTTACGAGATTGAGGCTGGACAGGGTCATCTCCTGCAGTCTTGTTTTGGTGTTGATCGACTTCAGTTTCAACTAGATTCTGAACCAGATGTGCCATAGTAATATTGCTCCCTGATGTAGATGGAGGGGGGATGATGGAACCCAAGAAACTTGAGTAGCCCATCTCCATTGCTCATTTTCAGCAGTTATGTCTCTGTTTTACCTCGGTTACCAGAGATAAGATTCCTCACAACTTGCTGTATATTCCTAAATATATTTTTCAGTAAGTTAAGGAAATTATTGAGCTATTTATAAAAATTAACATCAGTAGCCTATGCACACTAATCTCGAAGAACCTAGTTGCCGTCATACATACTAGCTTCTTTCCCGATCTCCCCGTTAGGCAGTTGCCGAGGATGCGCTTCTTGAAGCAAACTCACTCTCAAAATCTGTCCGGAGAAGGGTCACACCTACTCGAATAAGGAAGTAGTAGATGCACCCTGATCACCGCCCCCAGCTTTTACAGGTTGGGGGTTTCCTGATTTTTTTACCTATTCCTCTGTGGTTCAGTCTTTTGAGCACTAACCACTTATTTTCCTCGAAGAGTAGTAATTTCTTTAAGCCTCAGCTAAGACAAATAAACTCCCGCAGCTGCTCTAGATAAACCCCTGGAGCCTCCAACATCGGAAAGTGAGCTGTATCAGGAATTTCAACATACTTCACGTTTTGACTTAATTGTGAAGCTCTACGCCCTAGTGCTGAAGGAATAATTTTGTCGTATTCACCAGAAACTAGCAGGGTTGGCACCTTTAACTGAGCGAACTTATTAGGCATTACCTCAGCCGCATACTTACTAACCGCAGTCAGCATTGTTCCCAAAGCTGCCTCATAATCTGCCATTAGGTAATCTGCCAAAAAAACCCGGCTCACTGCCCTAGGTAGGGGATGGTGCAAAAATCGCATCATGAACACGGTACCGGCCAAGGGAATATTTAACAACCAACCGGGGCGGAACTTAACTACTAACTCACCAACTTTGTGAAAAGCGGTGAAGGATTTCTCGTCATAATCAAAAATACCGCTATTATTCAAAATTGCCTGCTCAACCCGCCCAGGATAACGATTGAGAAACATCGTAGCAGCAGATGCCCCTAGGGAGTGGGCATTGATATAGATACGACCAAGTCCCAGGGTATCTAACAACACCACTAAATCTTCAGCATAGTCCTCCATCTCATAGGTCAATTTTGTCCCCTGTTGGGGTAATTTTGACCGACCAAACCCCCTTAGGTCATATAGGAGGCAGTCAAAGGTATTGGATAGAGCTTTAGCGGTACTTTCCCAGTAGCGAGACGAGCCACACCAGCCATGGATAAAGACCATCACAGGTTTATTTCCAGAAGCTGTTGACTTCTTTACCCATTCATAGTAGTGTTCTACACCCCGAATTTGAATGTAAGGCATTTTTCGACCTTTGTCCTTTGTTAATTGAAAATCAACAATCAACAATCAACAATCAACAATCAACAATCAACAATTAACAATTAACAATCAACAACCAATAAATTTGATTTTGACCAATGACAAATTACTACTATGCTGATTCCGGCTTTGGCAATGAAGAAGGATGAACCAATAGTTCAGCAGTTGAACGCTTCTCTACCATTTCCCTAGTGATTGTACAGCGAGTGACATCCTTACGAGAAGGCAACTCGTACATCACTTCCAGCATCAATTCTTCCACAATGCCCCTTAACGCCCTAGCACCAGTTTTACGACGGTAAGCTTCCTGGGCCAACGCTCGAATTGCATCTGGCATAAACTCCAAGTTAACATTGTCCATCTTCAGCAGCTTCATATACTGTTTGACCAGTGCATTCTTGGGTTCTGTCAAAATTGCCATCAGGGCTTCTTCATCCAGGGGTTCAATGACCGCTACCATTGGTATCCGACCAATGAACTCAGGAATCATGCCGAATTTCACCAAGTCATCTGGCTGCAAGTGTCGCAGAATATCCGCTGTGCGCTTTTCCTTCGACTGATTCTCTCCAGGCTGAATAAATCCCATGGAACGCTTGCCTAGGCGTTGCTCAACCACCTTATCCAAACCAACAAACGCACCACCGCAAATAAACAGAATATTGCTGGTGTCAATTTGAATGCAGTCTTGATAAGGATGTTTGCGTCCACCTTGAGGGGGCACATTAGCAATGGTGCCTTCTAGCATTTTCAGTAATGCTTGCTGGACTCCTTCCCCAGAAACATCCCTGGTAATGGAGGGATTTTCACTCTTGCGGGCTACCTTATCGATTTCATCGATATAGATAATCCCTCGCTGGGCTTCCTCTACATCCAGATCTGCCACTTGCAATAGTCGCAGTAAGATGTTTTCTACATCTTCCCCAACATAACCAGCTTCTGTCAGGGTTGTGGCATCTGCCACAGCAAAAGGCACATCTAATATTTTGGCTAAGGTTTGGGCGAGTAATGTTTTACCACAACCAGTAGGACCAATTAGAAGAATGTTGGACTTTTGTAGCTCTATGCCATCATCCATTATTCCCTGACCCTGACCCTGAGCTTTAGATTGGAGCAAGCTTAGGCGCTTGTAGTGGTTGTACACAGCAACTGACAGAACTTTTTTGGCTTCCTCCTGACCAATCACATGGTCATCTAGATACCGTTTAATTTCCCTGGGTTTGGGAATCTGATTCATAGAAATGCGGTTAGCACGGGGACGACGTTTCTTGGCAGGTTCTGGTCGAGGAGCAGGCTGGGGAGCAGGCGCACCGGAATCGAGTAACTCCTCATCTAAAATTTCATTACATAAATCAACACACTCATCACAAATATAGACTCCGGGGCCAGCAATTAATTTGCGTACTTGCTCTTGAGACTTACCGCAGAAGGAACATTTTAGATGGGAGTCGTATTTAGACATAAGAAGCCTCTTTCTAAATAGAAGCGACAGCTGCTTCCTGGTTAGGAAGATTCTGCCGGGAGATCACCTGGTCAATTAAACCATAGTCTTTAGCTTCCGCCGCTGACATGAAAAAGTCGCGTTCGGTATCTTCGGCAATTTGAGCCACCGGTTTACCGGTGTGATTAGCCAGTAATTCGTTAAGGGTTTGCTTGTGGTATAGAATTTCCTTAGCTTGAATTTCTATATCCACCGCTTGTCCCTGAGCACCGCCAAGGGGCTGGTGAATCATAATCCGAGAATTGGGCAATGCCATCCGCTTACCAGCAGCTCCCCCTGCTAGGAGAAATGCGCCCATACTAGCAGCTAAGCCATAGCATATGGTAACCACATCTGGGCGCACTTGCTGCATAGTATCATATATTGCCATCCCTGCAGTTACCGAGCCACCTGGGGAGTTGATATACAATTGGATATCCTTTTCCTCGTCTTCAGCTTCTAGGTATAACAGCTGGGCAACAATTGAGTCAGCTACCACATCATCGACCTGGGTTCCCAAAAACACAATGCGTTCTCGCAGCAGCCGCGAATAAATGTCAAATGCCCGTTCTCCCATTCCAGACTGCTCTACCACCATTGGTACAACACTACTGGAGGTGATTTGGTATTTATCTATAGAACTTAAGCTGGTGATTGAGCAATGAGGGGACACAGATTGCAGCATAGATTGCAGCATAGGATACAATTTGCCAAGACCTCTCGATTTATTAATAAAGGTGCTATCTAACAAGGGCACGAATAGGCATAAAGTCAAAGTCTCTATAGAAACTATTATGCCTTAACTGTTTGCTTGTTGGTGCAAGAGTTGACGGTTAGAGAGTTGAGGCTTATCTATAAGCCTAAGCTGTTGAGGATCTAGTGTTGAAAAGCGATCTAAGCTGAGCCTTGGGTTTCAGCCTCATAATTCTAAAAGTTAAATCCGTAACACCTTAGCCACTCGCTACCAAGTCCCCTGGGAAGATCACCAACAAGACCAACCCTACGATTTACTCAGAAACTGGTTCAGCTGGTACTTCAATAGTCTGGGAAGCCGCATCGGTTGTTTCTAGTTCAGTTACTGTAACAGCCGTGTCTTCTGCTTCAGTTTCTTCTTCGGTAATGGTTCCTTTGGGAACCAGCTCTATAGTACCGTGATCTTCTAACCATTTAATGGCTTTGAGTTTGAGCAAATCGGACTCGACAAATTCCCGCAGGCGATCCGGATCTACCTCTTGACCAGCCAACTGCTTCATCAATTCTTGACTTTTCGCTTCTATTTCCGAATCTTCAAGGGTTAGGGATTCACGTTTAGCTACTTCCTTAAGAGCTAGGGATTGTCGGAGGCTTTGGATAGCATCAGGACGTGATCGCTCTCGCAGCTGTGGTAGATTCTCTTCAGTAAACAGCCTTTTAACATCCATGCCCAACTGTTGCATCTGGATTGCTGTTTGGGTCAAAATTGTTTGGAGTTCCTGGTCAATTAGCGTTTCAGGCAAGTCAACTTCAACCTTTTCCAGGAGCGCGTTGATTAAAGCCTCCTCCTTGCTGGCTTGCGTTTCTTGATCAGCTTTTTCCTGAAACTCCTGCTGTAAATATTCCCGTAACTCTGCCAAGGTTTCCTTATCACTAACTTCTTGAGCGAAGTCGTCATCTAATTCTGGCAGCTCTTTTTCCTTGATTTCTTTTAGGGTGATGCTAAAGACCGACGACTTGCCAGCTAAATCTTCTAGGGGGTAATCTTCAGGAAACGTCACTGCTACTTCTTTATTCTGATCAGGATTCATACCAACAATCCCTTGAAGAATGTCCTCTAGGAACTTGCCTTCCCCAAGTTCAATTTCAAAATCCTTAGCTTCACCGTTAGGTATTACTGAGCCTTCATCCTCTTCGCTATCACTAGTAAATCGACCGACATAATCCACCACGACCACATCTCCCATCTGGGCTGGGCGTGATTCCACTGGTACTAGGGTAGCCTGATCAACACGCCGTTGTTCGAGAAAATTATCGACGGCATCCGGTTCAACCTTAGTTTCCTCAGCTTTCACACTTAAGCCATTGTATTCCCCTAAATTGACCACTGGTGGCACATCCACCGATGCGGTGAAGGTTAGGGGTTCTCCTGGTTTGAACTGGCTGAGCAAATCTTCTAAGGTAGAGGTTAAATTATAGTTTCCTAGTGCCTCAATTTGGGCTTGCTCAATCGCCTGCTTTAGACTACTGTCGAGCAACTCTTCGATGGCAGCAGCTTTTACCTGTTGGGAACCAAGACGTTGTAGCAAAACCTGACGGGGTACCTTCCCTGGCCGAAACCCAGGAATTCTGGCTGTGCGGGAAAGGTTCTGTAAAACCTTTTCATAGGCTTGTTTGGTCGTTTCAGCCGGAATTTCAATTTCCAGAGCAACCTGGCTAGCGGGAAGTTTTTCCTGAGTTACTTTCATTGACGCTTGGGTGTGAAGAGTTAATTGTTTAATTAGTTGGGACAATGGATAGTCAACCTGGCTTAATCAAAGATTCCACCTGGGGACTCCTATATTACTTTAGGTGTTGCCTGCTTGGACCAACAAAATTCACCAAAAAGATTTACATTGTTTCAGCCAAGGTATTTATCCACATGCACTAGTTGCCCTAGCCGACGCTTTGCCATCAAGGGGTTTGGCAACAAAGTCCCTTTGACTAATTTCTCAAGGGGTTTGACTCAAAACCCCGATCTCCAAAGGAGTAGAGGGTAAAACTAACCGTTATCAAGTATCGATACACATGGACAACCTCTACCTCCGATGGAACTAGACAGGAGCATCGAAAGCAATTAAGCAATTATGGTATGCTGATCCTAACAACCAGTTAAGCGTGAAGCACATCTACCAGTTCCTTTATGGCAGTAGAGACAACTATATATAGGTGGTTACTGCAGCCTTTAAGCAAGCTCTTAGTCGATCAGAGCTTTTCAAGTCTACCTAACACGCCAGTCGATGACTCTGGCCTGGGCTTAATAGGGCATTGTAAGTGATTACACTCGAGCTAATTGATAAGTTTATTAATATGTGGGCATTCCAGGCATTTTATTAAGACGCCAAGGGGCTATAGGGAACAGGGTCAGGGCAAGAATCAATAAGGAGGGATTATTATCAACAATATTGATAAAAAAGTGCAATAGTACTGATAATCAAGGCTTATTCTGGTCATAATCCTTGCGCAATATCACATTTTAGCTCAATTTTTATTGCGCTTACCCTGCTAAACCGAACCGTTATCAGAGGTTAAATACCTAGTAAGGGAAAAAAAATTTAGATACTCTTAAAGAATGCACTGATTAAATTATTAAAACATTAAGTATGTTGAATTGAATGAGTGGAGGAAAGTCATTTGTCTAGTCAAGTTCGCGTTGCCATCTTAGGCGCAACTGGTGCTGTAGGTGAAGAACTACGGTTACTCTTGCAAAGCCGAAACTTCCCACTGGCTGACCTTAAGCTGTTAGCCTCACCCCGCTCTGCTGGTCGTGTCATCCCCTTTGAGGGAGAAAAGTTACGAGTCGAAGCGGTGGGAGAGCACTCTTTTGATCAGGTAGATTTGGTCTTAGCATCAGCTGGGGGTGCAACGTCGAAAGCTTGGGCAGCTATTGCTGTAGAAAGTGGTGCAGTGGTCATTGATAACTCCAGTGCCTTTCGGATGGATCCACAAGTACCTCTAGTGATTCCGGAAATCAATCCAGAGGCAGCGGCAAATCATCAAGGAATTATTGCCAATCCCAATTGCACTACGATTTTAATGGGTATGGCAGTATGGCCATTACATCAGGTACAGCCAGTAAAACGCATAGTGGTAGCTACTTATCAATCCGCTAGTGGTGCTGGAATGAAAGCAATGGAAGAATTAAAATTACAGACTCAGGCAATTTTGAAAGGAGAAACGCCACCAACAGAAAGCTTTCCTTATCCTCTGGCATTTAACTTGTTCCCCCACAACTCCCCCTTAAATGAGCAGGGGTACTGCCAGGAAGAAATGAAGATGGTCCATGAAACCCGCAAAATATTTAATGCTCCACAGTTAAAAATTAGTGCTACCTGTGTACGGGTTCCCGTACTGCGTGCTCACTCAGAAGCAGTTAACCTAGAATTCGACCAACCTATGCCAGTGGCTCAGGCAAGAGAAGTATTAGCCACTGCCCCTGGAGTAAAACTAGTTGAAGATTGGCAGGCGAACTACTTCCCTATGCCTATTGATGCGTCCGGTAATGACGAAGTACTAGTGGGTAGGATTAGACAAGACCTTTCTCACCCTTGTGGTCTAGAAATTTGGTTGAGTGGAGACCAGATTCGTAAGGGTGCTGCCTTGAATGCAGTGCAAATTGCTGAGTTATTGGTAGCCAAAAATTGGCTAAAGACCTTAGTACCAAGTCCTTAGTCCTTTTTAGAAGCGCAAAAAGTATTCTGGAACAGCAAGCTTTACCAAAGAGCAATGACTAATGAATAATGGCTAATGAGCAATGACCAATAATTAATGAGGAGTTAGAAAAGGGTGGTCAATTTTGGACGTGTGCTAACGGCGATGATTACGCCGTTAAGGGAAGATAGCAGCGTCAATTATGCTGTGGCAGAGCACTTAGCAGCTCATTTGGTTGACAATGGGACAGATACTTTGGTGGTATGCGGCACCACTGGGGAGTCTCCTACCCTTACCTGGGATGAAGAGTACCAGCTATTCCAAGTAGTCCAAAAAGCAGTTGCAGGTAAAGCCAAGGTAATTGCTGGAACGGGTTCAAATTCTACAGAAGAAGCGATCGCTGCTACTGAAAAAGCTGCTAAACTAGGGTTAGATGGATCATTACAAGTTGTACCGTATTACAATAAGCCCCCACAGTCAGGACTATACCAACATTTCCAAGCGATCGCCAAATCGAGTCCTGACTTTCCCCTGATGCTCTACAATGTACCGGGTCGCACAGGACAAAATCTCCAACCGGAGACGATTGCTCGTTTAGCCCAAATTCCTAATATCGTAGCTGTTAAAGAGGCTAGTAGCGACTTCGAACAGACTAGTCAAATTAGGCGTTTAACCCCACCAGATTTTGCCATCTATTCTGGCGATGACTCCTTTACCCTAGCCACCCTGGCACTAGGAGGATCAGGTGTAGTTAGTGTAGCCAGTCATATGGTTGGTTCCCAAATTCAACAGATGATTAAAGCTTTTGAGAAGGGGAAAACTACCGAGGCGACTCTTATTCACCTCAAGCTTTTTCCCTTATTTAAAGTACTCTTTTGTACTACCAATCCTATCCCCATCAAAACAGCACTAGAACTTCAAGGTTGGCAGGTGGGTAGTTTTCGCTCACCGCTTTGCGAGCTACCCTCTGAATTAAAATCCCGTTTAAAGGAGGTTCTAATTGAGCTGGATTTAATTTAAATCAGTACTCATTTTTTTGTACCAATTACCTTTCATCAGATCTATTTCATCAGATCTATCTTCGCTTTGTAAGGGAGGAAAGATGAATGACTGCTTAGCGAAGACTATGTTATGGATTGCGAGGGAGATTAGTGAGCTATTAATGGTTTATTTAATTTTGGCTTCCTTTCTCCCTAATTTGATCATATTATTTTATTTCCTATTATTTTATTTCCTATTATTTTCACGTTTATTTGCTAATAATTAGTTTATCTGAAAAAGTTCTACATTATTATTGCTTTATCTGTGTGACTGATATATAGAACCCAAGAAAGGGAATTGGTATCACTTTTTTCAAGTTTTTACTAGCAAAAAAACTCAGAGGATTCAAATGACTAAGCAAACATCTAAACCAGCTTTAAAAATTATTCCCCTAGGCGGACTCCATGAAATTGGCAAGAACACTTGTGTTTTTGAATTCAATGACGAAATCCTGCTCTTAGATGCTGGGATTGGCTTCCCTAATGATGAGATGCATGGAATTAATATCGTCCTCCCCGATATGACCTATCTACGGGAAAATCAGCACAAAATCAAGGGCATGATTGTCACTCACGGTCATGAAGACCATATTGGTGGCATTCCCTATCATTTAAAGCAATTTGATATTCCCGTGATTTATGGACCCCGCTTAGCCATGGCATTACTTCAAGGCAAGCTAGAAGAAGCTGGTGTAGCTGACCACACGGAATTGAAACGTGTAATGCCCCGTGAAACCGTACGTATCGGTTCTTCATTCCTTGTAGAATTTATTCGCAACACTCACTCGATTGCTGATAGCTTTACCATTGCCATTCATACGCCAGTGGGTGTGATTATCCATACGGGTGATTTTAAAGTTGACCATACCCCTGTGGATGGAGAATTATTCGATTTCCAAAGACTAGCAGAACATGGGGAAAAAGGGGTTTTGTGCTTGATGAGTGACTCGACTAACGCCGAAGTTCCCGGACATACTCCATCTGAACGTTCGGTTTATCCGAATCTAGAACGGGCCATTGCCCAAGCACCAGGACGAGTCCTAGTGACTACCTTTGCCTCCTCAGTTCACCGGATAAGTATAGTCCTGGATATCGCCCAAAAACAAAACCGGAAGGTGGCAATTGTGGGTCGTTCTATGCTGAATGTGATTGCCCACGCTCGGACCCTGGGTTACATTAAATGCCCAGATAACTTGTTTGAGCCGTTAAAAGCCGTTAAAAATATAGCACCAGAAAAAATCCTGATTCTGACAACGGGTTCTCAAGGGGAACCGCTAGCGGCAATGACTCGCATTTCTAAAGGGGAACACCGGGAAATTCAAATCCAAGCAGGGGACACAGTGGTCTTCTCTGCCAACCCCATTCCTGGTAATACAATTGCGGTGGTGAATACCATTGATCGGTTAATGAAGCTGGGAGCCAATGTTGTGTATGGTCGTAAGCATGGCATTCATGTTTCTGGTCACGGTGCTCAGGAAGACCATAAACTGATGTTGGCTCTAACACGACCAAAATTCTTTATGCCGGTGCATGGTGAACATCGGATGCTAGTTCAACATGCCAAGATGGCTCATACTATGGGTATCCCTGTGGAAAATACTGTGATTACCGACAATGGGGATGTGGTGGAGTTATCTGAGGACAGCATTAGTATTACAGGTAACGTCCCCTCAGGTATTGAACTGGTAGACCGCACTGGTATTGTTCATGACAATGTTATGAAAGAACGTCAGCAGTTGGCTGGAGATGGAGTAGTGACTGTAGCTGCAGCAATCAGTTGGGATGGCAAACTCCTTGCCAAGCCAGAAATTCATCTGCGGGGTGTGGTCTCACCGTTAGAAACATCCCTCCTGCAACAGTTGGTGATCAAAAGAATTGAACGGACATTAAGCGATCGCTGGTCAGATTTTGATAAATCCTTGACAGAGAAACCGACTGAAATTGATTGGGAAGGCTTGCAAAAGCAAATTGAAGCGGACCTCCAGCGTTTAGCTCGCCGGGAACTCAGGAGTCGTCCTCTGGTGGTGTTCTTGCTGCAAACCCCAGAGGAACCACCAGTTAAGGTCACAGGTACGCGACGTCGGCGCTCTACTGCCAAGGTGGCATCATAAGCAGAAGGGTGAAGGTTCGCCCTTGGCGTCCTTTTTGCCTTCTTTTCGTACTTAATTCCCAAAAAGACTGACTTCAACACTCAGGAAACCACTAAATGTTGAAGTCAGTCTTTTTTTTTATGACATTAGAGCCACTGATGAGTTATTTTAATATCAATGATGAGTTATTCTAATCAGTGTGATTACTCAATCCCTATTGCCAAATTGCCAAAGTTCCGTAAGACTGACCAAGCTTGGTCATTACCGATCTTGGCAGCATATCAGTAGATGCAGTTAATTTCACTGATCAGCTAATTTAACAAATACGCTAGTACACATTTACTAGTACACATTTAACTGATCTATTGGAATTGATCACAGCTTGTTGGCAGTTGATGCTTAACCGTTAACAGTCAACTATGCTTTAAGCGCGCTACTTGAAAAGCTGCCCTTGCCAGTTATCAACTCTGATGCTCCTTAGTGCGAAGGAGCTGAGGCGGTCGTACTAAACTAAAAGCTCAGTTTATGTCCCTGGAAACTATAGAAACCAGTTGCTCCCATTGAGTAGCGTAAATGGGTATTAGCCTTACCTGGTTAACACTAACTGCTATCTATAGGAAGGATTTTTCCTGACTAGCGCCATGTTTGTGTCGATTGACTATATATATTTAATTCGATTTTAAGATCAGCTGCTGATTTCCAGCGGCGAAAAGACCCTATTCCAATAGTGATAGGGTCAGGACAAAAAAAAGGCGGTATGCCTGTAATAACCACCAAGATCGGCTCTCCTCAGGCAGAGGGGGGGTGTTATCTTGCTCTGGCAAGATATACATAAAAATGATCCTCTGTCAATCCGGTATGAGAAAGATATCTTGTGTAGTTATATTACAGGCGACTGGATTACCGCCTACTAGTAGTATCACAGGTAAAAGACATGAGTGTATCTGATTATACAATAAGTAAGCTAATCATTACAAGCCGGGTTTGGATTAACCCAGGAACAGATTCCTCCAAGGTTACAATTCCTGCCTTACCCGGCAAGACCAGGAAGACTTTTGATCTGCTGGAGCCATTACGGGAGTGGCTGAACCAAATTGAGGTTGATAACCCCAAATTCGCCCACCGTCTCTGCCGACTAATTCCAGCCCAGTGTCCTTTTGAACGGCAGATTAAACTGTTCAATCGCACTCTACTTCGGATTCCACCATTGTGTAAACTCAATCCTGTCTATGATGAAGTGGTAGCCCTGCGCTTCCGAGCACTGTCTTATCTGGCCGATGAATGTGGTGAAGATATCACCTGTTACTGCTAAAATTCCGAAACGAGAATTTTAGCTGCGGGCGTCGGGAAACCGTGCCTATTAGAAAACATCATGGCCATTATTGCCCTAAAAGCCTGGTATCTCCAGAAATACGAACCCATCAAAGAATTGGAGAAACGCCACCATGACCTGCGTTTAAGCAAAAATAGTTTGCTTAAGTCAGGCTTAAGAGCAGATTTTTTGGATGATAGCCAGGATGTGAAAAACTCTGAATGGTTTAAGCGTTACCTAGCAGGGGAAACAGTCGAGTTTTACATAGAAGGTAGTGGGGGCTATGCCATTTCCAATATTGACTTGATTTCTCACGAGATTTACTTCACGAAGCGAGAGGTAATGGCACAACTGTCGCCAATAATCTTTGTGAGTTACCAGACTGAATACAGTGCCTCTAGTGAGGCTTTGCGTAGCACCCTATCAGATACCCTAGACACCTTTAATCAGCGATCGCGTTTACCCTTAACCCTAGAAGAATCCCGACGCCCAATTGGTGAACCAATGCGCCTGGGGAGTACCCAGATGCGCAAAATCCGCAAAAGTCTAGTGTTCATTGCTGATGGCACCCCGGTGGCTGGTCTAGCAACGGAAAACAAACCGTTACTGATCCCTAGTCCCTATGTTTGTGTCGAAATCGGCTATGCTTTAACGGCTAAGCCGACGGAACAGATTTTGCTGATGAAGATGGAACGACCAGATTTACCAGGACAGTTCCCTTTTGATCTGCCTAGCTACCAGCAGCTGATCTGGCAAAATCCACAGGAACTGCGCCAAATGTTGCCAACGGTGATGGAAAATTTGTTGAAACGGTTTAATTTATCAACCTAGGGCGTGTCTGCAAACCCAATAATTTAGGTTAGAGAGATTTGCAATCGCGAGC
>NZ_MKZS01000001.1:5465262-5477907 GCF_001942495.1 Moorena bouillonii PNG | reverse complement strand
ATCACAATACCTGAATCATTTTACTTCAGTATAGCAGTTTGCAGACACGCCCTAAGTAGTCTGTGAATGTCAAGCAAGACTGGTGGATAAAGGACAAAGGACGTGTAAGGGGATTTGGTGTATTGGGAATCTCTTTGACCTTTGTCCTTTGACTTTTTGCCTTCCCCTTCAAGGTCGCTGATAATAGTTGGGATGGATTAAGGAGAATTTTCTATGCCAAGAACCCCAGACGAGTACGCTGTTCACATTCTTTTGTCAAGTGGTCACCGGGAAGAAGTACGGTTTGCCACAATTAAAGAGTTTCAAAAGTGGTATAGTGGCGAACTTATCCCAAAATCTAACTCTGAAGACTTCATTAGCGTACCCATTAAAAATGTTCAAGGGGAGTACATGGTTGTACGTCCTGCTCGTATCACTGCTATGCGGGTGGAACCTATTTTCTCTGGTAGCGTCGAACGTTTTTAATACAGCTTGACTGCTTTGACTGGGCAATAGCTGGTGATTGAATTCTTGGCAAGTATGAGAAAAACTCTAACTCGGATTTCCCTGACTATAGGAATAGCCCTCCTAGCGATTAGTGGTGCTGCAGTTGCTAGTGTTCCGCTGGAAGCGGTTCAACCAGAGACTGTTCAGTTCAATCAGGATCCATTGGGTTTAGATGAACAGCTTTGGAAGCGTCCTGGTGGTCAGTCAGGGGACTGGCGAGTGATGTTGAGGGCGATAGACAATAGCTTGCGTTATCTGAAAACCCCTAGTGCGGCTAAAGCTTACCAAAACTATTCCGTACCAGGAGTAACTCGCGATCGCGTCCGTCGTTCTCTAGTCCGTTTTCGGCAACTGCTGATCAAGTCCCCTACTCCTCAAGCGTTGCAAACTGCTATCCAACAAGAGTTTGTCTTTTACAAGAGTGTGGGGAAGGACAATCAGGGAACTGTTGGGTTCACGGGTTATTTTGAGCCAGTGTATGCTGGGAGTCGCACACCTAGTGCTGAGTATCGCTATCCCCTTTACCGACTACCTTCTGATTTCCAACGTTGGCAAAAACCTCACCCAACCCGTGCGGCATTGGAAGGATGGGATGGTTTAGGGAAAAATAGCCCACTACGAGGGAAAGAACTAGTTTGGTTACGCGATCGCTTAGAGGCGTTTTTGATTCACGTTCAGGGTTCAGCGCGAGTTAGAATGCCGGATGGCACCTTGATGAGCGTGGGCTATGCCGGTAAGACGAGTCATCCCTACACTAGTATCGGGGGACAACTGGTTAACGATGGCAAGATGGAGCTAGAAGGACTTACCCTGCCTGCGGTGATCGATTATTTCCGCACTTCACCGACGGAACTGAGTCAATATTTACCCCGCAATAAAAGTTTTGTGTTCTTTCGGGAAACCAGGGGGGCACCTGCTACCGGTAGTCTTGGTTTGCCAGTAATGGCTGAGCGCTCGATTGCTACGGATAAATCTATCATGCCTCCAGGAGCCTTGGCCCTTATCCAAACTAGTATTCCTTATCCCAATGCTGTGGGTCAGTTGGAATCTAGGCTGGTCAGTCGCTATGTGTTGGATCAGGATACTGGTAGTGCGATTAAAGGGCCGGGTCGAGTGGATATATTTATGGGTACTGGTAAATTGGCAGGTAATCGGGCAGGGCTGATTAATGATACAGGAGAGTTGTACTATTTGTTGCTGAAAAATTAAGACCACAAAATAGTGCTCAAGCTTTAACTATAAACTTGAACTATAAAAAAAAACTTTAACTATCAAACTATACATAAAATTATACATAAAAATTTCCTCTAAAACACACCTGATCGCCTACATTACCCGTTGAAACTGAGAATAAAGGCTAAAAAAACGAGGTAGGTCAATATGAGTGGTTCTCAAGGGTCAAACCAAAATTATTTCAGTCAGCTTGATGTGGTTGCTGTGATGTTTTTCAGTTCTTTTGTACTTGGCTTTATTCCTATTAATATTGCTTTTAACCAAAACCTACCAGTTAATGAAGATTTTGTCAATCCAACAGAAGTAGAACTTTGGGGGGGTGAACTTTCCCCCGGCTTAAAGCACGGGGGCAGCCCGTTAACCTAATTTCCCTTATCAATCTCCCACAGTGGCAATTGTTGAATTGGGTCTAACTGGACATTCTTTAAGCCTGACTGGGCAAAAGCATATTCCTTTGGTTGCCATAACGGTATTAAGGGTACATCCTTTGCTAAAAGTTCTTGGATCTCAGCAAAAATCTGCTTTCGGGCGGCTGGATCTGATTCCTGACGCTGTTGCTGAATCAGTTTATTCATGCGATCGCTATAGTAAAAGGATCCCTGAGAGCGACTGGCTCCAGCTTCACACCCTTTCCCTTCGGAACCTTTAGTACAACTAACTAAAGGCTGAATAAAGTTATCGGGGTCAGAAAAGTCAGGATACCAATCGACTAAGGCACTCTGATAAACTCCCTTACCTAGATTGCCAAAGAAATTCGCTGACTCGACAGTTTGGGGCTGGATTTCCACAATCCCCCCAAGTTCCTGGGCAGCATATTCTTTGAGAAGACTCGCAAGTTGTTGTCGGGTTGCTGAACCTGAGGAATACCAAATTTCTAATGTCAACGGATTGTCTTTAGTAAATCCCGCTTTGGCTAGCAGCTCTTTGGCTTTGGCAATATTACCGTCACCGTAGGCGTCTTTGAAGGTTGGTTTGGAGACATCAAAGCTAGTTGGAATGATACTAAAGGCTGGTGCAGCTTGGTTTCTTAGCACCCGTTCGTTGATCAGTTTACGATTAACAATCGCAGCGATCGCTTGTCTGACTTCTGGTTTATCCAACGGTGCCATCTGAGTATTGAGCACCATGTAGTTAATATTATTGCTGGGAGATTCTATGACTTGCCAACCCCCAGATGCTGCTCCTTTTTGCAAACTGAGGATTTGATCGGGATCTAAACTTTGATAACCAATGTCTACAGCACCAGTTTTGATGGAATTGAATAAATTAGCGGAATTGGTGAGGATTTGAACATTTAATCCCTGATTGGGGGGTTTTTTACCCCAATAGTCTTCAAACACATCTAGGCGTATCCCATTAGGACTAAACTTAACTAGTTTATAAGGACCAGTGCCTACAAATTTGGTCGGTTCAAATTTACCACTACCAATTTCATAGGCATTGGGGGAAACAGCACAGGTTCCAGAAAAAGCTAACAGTGCTGGAAAAGCAGCGAAGGGATTTTTGAGTTTAATCGTCAGTTCGTATTCTCCAGAGGGTTCAATCGAATCTACCAAACCTTCCAAAAGAGAAGAGGGCTTGCCACCATTTTCGATAAACCGACGCAAGGAAAATGCCATGGCTTCAGCGTTAAATGGGGTGTTATCATGAAAGACTACACCTTGGCGTAGGGGAATGGTGTAAGTTAAGCCATCCTTGCTGATGGTAGGCATAGCAGTTGCCAGTTGTGGCACTAATTCTGAGGTACCCAGCTTGTAGGTATAAAGGCGATCGCCTAAGCTGTAATGGATATTACTAGCTGCTAGTTCGTAGGCATCGGCTGGATCGAGAGTTCTGGGTTTTAGGGTAGTACCAATGGTGAGTCTATTACTGTTACTGCTGCTTGAGGAACCTGTCTGTTGATTGCTAGGAGAACCACCACAACTAATAATTAGGAAGCAGCTACAGAGGAATAAAGCTAGGAATTTGGTAGTTGAACAGTGTTTGCGGGATAGGGGAAACCAGTTCATGCTTTGGTAATTGTGATTAGCGACGAGTAATTTCTTATCGTAGCTATCTTATAACTCCTTGCAAAAAATATAGCGTTTTAGAATACAGTGATGATTGATCTAGAGGGGGGTTCTTCCGTAATTAGTATGCTAATTTAGCATAAAAAATAAATTATCAAAATATCAAAGCTATATAACGTAGTAGGTTTATTTAATGTAATCTGTCATTTTAGCATAAAAGGTACCGAATATCCAGATTATTTAATCCTCAATCCTAAGTAGTCAAAAACAAGCTGATAGCTGATAGCTGATACCTGACAGCTGACAGCTGACCTAATTTGTGAATAATTGTTACAAAAAAACATACTTTAGTGTAAAAACAGCCAGCTTAACTTGAATAACTAATTAGATCCCATAACTCCTAGCTAACTACCGTTGGATGAAAACACTCCCCCACTTACTAAACTCAGCACTCAGCACTCAGCACTCAGCACTCAGCACTATTCTCAAATCGGGATTTAATGGGAATATCAAACACAGGTATGGCGATATGTGGCAACCCAATATAAAAAATCTTACCCCAGAGCAAGAAACTTTAATCCCAATTTATCAAGAAAAGTGGCATAACTTATCTTTATTGACTGGAGCAATTGATCGTCACGAAGCAACATTAGCCGTAAACGCTGCCTATACAGCCATTGGCAAACCAGTACCAGATATTGTTTTTTGTGATAGCCCTTACGATTTTTTTCAAATTATCCTGAACCAACTCCAGCAACACATTGACAGCCAACTAAAGAGTCAACTCCAGCCAAGACTGGAGAGTCAATTAATCAATCAACTACGGCAACATCTCAACACCCAACTCGGCAAAGAACTCCAACAAGAGCTACTCTACCAACTCGGGCGAAAGCTTAACATTAAACGGATTAGCCGTCAACTTGAAGAGAAACTGTGGCAACCCTTGGACACTTCCATGGGAACCCAACTACACAGGCAATTACAAAACCAATTGTTATATGAACTAGATACCTCAACAGTTAGTCAACAGCGAATTCGACTGGGCTTGCAAGTAGTTGAACAACTTGGGACTGAATTGAGACTATTCATGTCACCCTTATACTGGAGTATTGACAGTAGTCGGTTTGACTTTTATATTTCCGTCTTAAATTGCCCTCACCATCAAACCACATGGGAAATATTCCAATCCCTAGTCAAACACTGTAGTTGGATGTTCCCATTTGAAAACATCTGCTTCGTTTGCGATCGCCCAACCAAGCTCTCATTTGACACTCAACACCGCCTTCATAGAGAAGGACAGCCAGCCATGGAATTTGCTGATGGTTTCAGCTTATACTCCTATCACGGCGTGATTATACCAGAAAAATACGGGACAGTCAACCCCAACCAGTGGCAAGCTGAATGGCTTTTAGAAGAACCCAACGCTGAACTTAGGCGAGTCCTCATTGAAGGAATTGGTTACGCCCGAATTTGCCAAGACCTAGAAGCACAGCGATTGGATTCCTGGCAAGAATACACCCTATTAAAAATTAATAACGATATCGATATAGAGCCAATTTTTCTACTCAAGATGACTTGTCCTAGCACCAACTTTGTTCACATTATGCGAGTGCCGCCTGATGTAGAATCAGCCCGTGAGGCAATTCGCTGGGTAAATTGGGATACTGATCCAGAGGAATTTTTAGTCCAGACTTGAGTCCAACTCAGGTTAATATCAAGTGGTGAATACCAAAGTTGCCCTCAAAGATAGCACCATGTCTTGATGCAGTCGCTTCCCCATCAGCAGGGACAAGAGGAACCAGGACTGAAGCAGCGACTCTACCTGTAGGGTGCCTTAATAACGCACCCTATACCATCAGCGTGTTTGTTGCCCAGTTTTGGGTAAGTCCTGAACTTGCACAAATGGTGCAACTGTTTTGTGCTGGAAGGGTGACTTTCAACCTACACGACAAGGGAGGCCTGGGCAAGAACAACCTTCTTAAACCTTGAAAATGTTTATGGGAGTCAGGATTGTTTTAGTAGAACCCGCTGGTCCATTGAATGTGGGTTCTGTAGCGCGAGTGATGAAAAATATGGGGTTATCGCAGCTGGTGCTAGTGAATCCTCAGTGTGACCATCTCAGCCAAGAAGCACAGCAGATGGCAGTGCATGGGGTAGATATCTTAGAAAAAGCCCAAGTCGTAGCAACAATACCAGATGCCTTAGTCGGGTGTCAAAGAGCGATTGCAACCACTGCTCGTAGCCGCGCCATCCCCACTACTCTCGAACATCCCAGAACCGCCTTACCCTGGTTATTGTCAGCTGGCGTAACCTCTGCCCTGATTTTTGGCCCTGAATCTAGGGGATTGAGCAATGATGAACTCAATCATGCTCAGCGGTTTGTCCGGATTCCCACTAGTTCCACCTATCCAGTCTTAAACCTAGCCCAAGCCGTAACAGTTTGCTGTTATGAACTTTATCAATATCAACTTTATCAAAGTACACAGCAGCCATCACCAGTCCCAAGTCAACCCTTATCCCCCATTCCCTCTTACCAAGATGCTGCTCCTTTGGACCAGATAGAACGCTACTCTAACCATCTAGAAGCCTTATTATTGAACATTGGTTATCTTTATCCCCATACCAAAGCAGCACGGATGGAAAAGCTGCGACGTCTATTAAACCGAGCAACCCCCACCACAGAAGAGATCAACATGCTCAGAGGAATGCTCCGCCAGGTAGAATGGGCGCTACAATTTTTACCAAAGTCTGGGGTAGATGATCCATCAAAACCAAACCAGTCCTAAAATAGGCTTGCATAGGTTGTATTGGAGGTGTGATAGATGGGCGCTTCAACTGTTGGTACTAGATCAAAACTCTGTAATCGGAAGACTCAAGAAAAACTGAAAGGGAAGCTTGATAGCGCTACATCCATTAAAGTTCTCTCCCTTATCATTAGACCATACTCAGAAAATTCCGAGAACTAGCAGATTGTTTCGGGTTTTATGTATCTGGTAAACCTCAGCCTAAGATTCAGCAGTGGAAAAACAACAGAAACCAACCTCCTCCCGCCGCCGCCCGCGTCGCCACCTTAGTAAACAGCCACAAACTAAGGAGATTAAACCCTCCAAATCCCAACCAAAACAGAAAGCGCGCCGCCAAAGCTCATCCGCAAAATCACATAAATCTCGGTCAACTCCGCCACCTACCCCGCGTACCCGTGCTCGTCTATCCCGTTCACCAAACTCTTCTACAATTCCCTCCAGTCAATCCCAGCTGAGGGTAGCATACCGAACACCCCAGTTACCAAACCTTCGTAGAAGACTCAATCCCTTTGCTACACGAGCGTCCTCATCCTTGCCCACCATAACCAATTCTCGTAATCCAATTCGGCAACGTCCTCAGCCACAATTAGTTGCTGATTTATCCCCTAAATCCTCCAAAACAAGCCAACTAAAAGCTAGACTACCCCTCCCAACCCCCAATCACCAATCTGTACAAATTCGGAGAACTCGCCGAGAGCGCCGTTCCGAAAACTCCTCTACCAGGCTATGGATTTTGATTATCCGTTTGCTGATTGTGGGAATTGGTCTCGGAGCGATCGCAGGTACCGTATTATCGAGCTTGGGTACTGCTAGCCAACCATCTACCAAAACCACAGACAATGCTCCCATTGAAGTCCAGCAGACTTTGAGTCAGACAATTAGTTCTCAATTGAAACCCCTGCTGCTCAACAAATCTCCCTTACAAAAACAAATTCAAACTCTAGTAAAGCAACACCCCCAATTGCAACCCGGAATCTTCATCCATGATCTCGATACCGGTGCTTTCCTAGAATCAAATAGCCGTCTGATTTTTCCTGCTGCTAGCACCATTAAGTTACCAATTCTAATTGCTTTCTTTCAGGATGTAGATGCAGGCAAAGTTTTCTTAGATGAATATATAACCATGAAACCAGAGATGATTGCTGGTGGTTCTGGAAACATGCAATATCAAAAACCAGGCAAACAGTACAAAGCTCTGGAAGTAGCAACCAAGATGATCACCATTAGTGATAACACTGCTACGAATATGCTGATTGAACGTCTTGGTGGCATTGAAGTTCTCAATCAACGATTCCGCTCTTGGGGTTTGAAAAAAACTGTACTGCGCAACCCCCTACCAGATTTGCCAGGAACAAACACCACTAGCCCAAGAGAACTGGCTAGTTTGATTTTTCACCTTGAGCAAGGTAAGTGGATTTCTCCCCAATCTCGTACTGACCTGATCGATATCATGATCCAAACTAAGACCAACACACTATTACCCCAAGGACTAGGTAATGGTGCCACCATTGCCCACAAAACTGGCACCCTTGGCCGACTACTGGCCGATGTAGGTTTGGTAAAAATGCCCAACGGCAAGCGTTACATTATCAGCGTAATGGTCAAACGCCCCTTTAATGATGCCAGTGCCGAAAAACTGATTCGCACCATTTCTCGACAAGCCTATGACTACTTGAATAATTAGCCATTTATAATTAGTTATTTATTAATTACCGGTTAAACCTTGAGAGTTGACTGTTGAAGGTTGAGTGCTGCCTTTGAGCAATCTGCTACTGACAACTGATCTAGAGATTGCCAGATTTTCGATAACAAAGCATCCAAGCCGATTTTAGCAACAGCTGAAATTGAAAAAACTGGTACCTGAGTAAGCTGATTTAGGTAAGTAGACACCTCATCGATCATGTCTTGATCAACCGCATCTACCTTATTAAGGGCAAGAATTTGGGGACGTTCTGGCAATTCTCTGCCATAGGCTTGTAACTCCTGTTGAATGGTTTGATAATCAGCAATCGGGTCAGCAGCAGTAATATCAATCAAATGCAGTAACAACCGAGTGCGTTCGATATGACGTAGGAAGTCGTGACCCAGACCAATACCTTGATGAGCTCCAGCAATCAACCCAGGAATGTCAGCAAATACAGTACCATCCCCAGTTGGTTTACGAACCACACCTAAATTCGGAATCAAAGTGGTAAAGGGGTAATTGGCTATCTTGGGTCGTGCCGCTGAGAGTGCTGAAATCAGAGTAGACTTACCAGCATTAGGTAGACCAATAATGCCCACCTCCGCCAGTAACTTCAACTCCAAGCGTAACCTGAGTTGCTCTCCTGGTAGTCCAGGTAAAGCATGCTCTGGTGCGCGATTGTGATTACTCAGGAAATGCCGATTTCCCAAACCTCCTTTACCACCTTTGGCAACACACAGCATTTGCCGAGGTTTCACCAAATCCCCCAGCAGTTCTCCTGTGTCAGCATTGTAGACAACCGTGCCACAGGGAACTTCAATAATGCGATCGCTACCATTTTTTCCCGTCCGATTATTAGGGCCTCCCCGACCCCCATTCTCAGCTCGAAAGCAATGGGCGTATTTGAAATCTAGCAATGTTTGCAGGTGCTCGATAGCATTGAAAATCACGCTACCCCCCCGACCACCATTACCCCCCGCCGGTCCTCCAGCAGGAACATACTTTTCCCGCCGAAACGCCACAATTCCATCGCCCCCGTTACCAGCGACAACTTCAATTTCTGCTTGGTCGATAAATTGCATAATTAGTTTTTAGTCCTTAGTGCTTAGGTCTTAGTCCTTAGTGTTTTCTTGACATCAGTCAGTTGAACCGATTCCCCTTAATTAATCTAACTACTAATGACCAATGACTAATGACTAATGACTAATCACCAATCACCAATCACCACTTATAAATATGCTGAAACATCTTCACCACAATCATCGGCTAAATAAGATAAAGCCCGGAAGCGCAAGCCGACTAACTGATCATAGAGAGGATTAAGCTTACACATCGGTGGGATGTGGACGATTTTGTGATTAAATAGCTTCACGTCCCGTTCAAACGGACACTGAGAAGGAATCAGTTTACACATAAATCGAGCGACCCGTGGGTCATTAACATCCATACCATCTAACCAATCCCGCATTGGCTGTAGAATATCCGAATGGGGATGGTCAGAACTTCCTGGTTCTTGAGCTAAGGCATCAGCAGAATCGCTTTGCTCAGTTGCCTTACCGTCATAAAGAGTTACCTGCAGTGATTCAAGAGCCTCAACCTTATGACCTAGCGCTTCACAGAACTGGTGTAGAACATCAGCTTCAGTCGCAGAGTACACCCCATCTGCCAAGGCTACCATTACGGCAGTTCGTAGAAAATTCTCTGCCGTTGTGTTATCCTTACCTAAAGCTGCTGCTAGTTCTTCAGGAGTAATGGGTTTATCAAAAGACTGCAAATCAGTGCCAGGAGCCAATTTCTCTTGGGTGATTTGAGCCATAACCTCTTGTTCTTCTGGGTCAAAGTGACCATCAGCCCAGGCAACGGCAAATAAACCCCGCAGCCAAGCTGAAATTTGTTCTTCGGTGTAGGTAGCAGAGCTGGAAATAGCCATAAATACTTAAAATCAATCTCCTAACACTATTTTAGGAGCAATCACAATAACTTAAGCTCCTGAAGCTTGAAGCCTATAACATCAAAATAGCAATCGGATTAAGAAGTATCGACCAATTGTAATTCTCAGATATTCGTGACTCTAGCAGAATTTAGTCTTTTCTTAATGTCAGTCCTAACCAGTGCTATTGGACAGTTCTTGCTCAAAACTGGAGCCGAAAAGCTGGATAAAGTTAACGCTAGCAATTGGCTAGATCAGATATTCAGTATACCCAAGACCCCAGAAATTATAGCAGGGCTAAGTTGTTATGGTTTAGGGGCACTGGCATACATTTTGTTGCTGACGCGGGTAAATCTCAGCGTTGCTGGTCCATCAGTATCCTTGACTTACGTCTTCTCCGTACTGATGGGCTATTTTTTCTTTAAGGAAACCATCCCCGTTAGCCGTGGCGTGGGGTTGGGTTTGATTATCTGCGGTGTAATGTTGGTAATTTGGAAAAAATCAGTTAGTAATTAGTCATTTGTCAAGACCATGGATGTAAGCCTCTTGTGTACCCGGCTTTTTTAGGGGGGTAATGGGGGGATACCATCCAAGCATACAAGCCTTTTACCTCCTCAAGACTGACCCACTCAGATCTGTAAAATCAGATCTGTAAAACTGCTGTAATTCCCTATTGCCGGTTCTTTCCAGAGCCGAAGTTCCCTATTGGCTAAAACCTTAATTTCTCGATAACCTGGGTAAGTCCTACTTGTGATCGACACACATAACTTATTCATAATTTGGACATCATGAAAACGCGATCGCGGACAGCCGGTAGCAATACTGTAAATAATCACTACTCTAACTATTACGGCAATGGCCAGAAAAAATCAACTGAATGAATTAGATTATTTACCTGCTATTAATGTACATTTGCTAGAGCGTAGAATATCTTGTGTAACCGTCCCTAGGATTGTAGATGCCATTCATGCCGCTTGCGTTGAAGACAGAAAAATAACCGTAGCTAACTATAACGTACATAGTTTTAATCTTTCGATGCAGCTACCCTGGTTTTATGAATTTATCCAAAGTGCATAAATCGCCCATTGTGACGGTATGGGTATCTTAAAAGCCCTTAAGTTTATGGGGTACAATTTATCACTAAAATACCGCGCTTATTACACACTATTACTGCCAAAATTGCTGGAGAATGTTAACCAAAATAGCTTGTTAATTTTTCTGCTGGGGTCAAAGCCTAAGCATCTAGAAACAGCCCTTACTAACCTTAGACAACAATACCCCAATATTATTGTCAATGGTCACCACGGATATTGTGATAAAGAAGACCCCAGCCAAAATCAAGAGATAATTAATAAAATTAACCACACAAAACCTAATATTTTATTGGTAGGCATGGGTATGCCAATTCAAGAAAAATGGATTTGGCAGCATCGTAGTCGTCTTAATGTCAATGTGTTCATGCCTTGTGGTGCAGTGATCGACCGATTGGCAGGTTTGGTTCCTGACTGTCCAGAATTTATTTCCAATCTTGGTGGAGAGTGGCTTTATCGTTTATCCCGTGAACCCAAACGTCTGGCAGCTCGCTACTTACTCGGTAATCCAGCCTTTTTCTTTCAACTTGCTCTAGCTAAATTTTATGCACAACCTTTGAGAGTAGAGAAGAAGGGGTACATGCTAAATGGACAAAAACACAGTTTAGGCGAGCCTGTCAGCCTTCTTTCACCATTACCTCAGGGAATGAACTAGCAAAATCAGGATGCACCTGATCTGCAGCTGTTAGCGAGTTCTAGTCAGTAAACTCAGAATAACTGATAAAATTAATTTTAATAAAATTAAAATTAATTTTGTCTCAGTCATGGTGCAAGACCACCATGATCGTGATTCATACCAAGTGATACTAAGTTGCATTCATAGTTAGCACTTTCATCCCATCACCCCATCACCCCATCACCTCATCACCCCATCACTCCATCATCCCATCACCCCATCACCTTTTGAGAAAGATACTATCTTTGAGCCTAACTTAGTATCACTTGCCCATTAGCTACCCTTGACCTTTACAAAACACTTGGTATCTTTCAGGTATATTTCGGTATTTGAGAGTGTCGGTTCACTGATCACTATTGACATAGGCAAAATGCTGTGAATACCTTGGCAGCATTCCCCCAGTCAGCCTGCGGCCAAGCTGGGGGTCTTATGTGGTGTATAGTTGTATCCCAATTGTATAGACACCACAGAGGTAATTCACCAACCTTCCAAGATCGGGAGAGAGTTTTGGAGTTTCCACAAAGACACTGCTTTCATGATCGATAATTTTTATGGTTGAGAGTAATAGTGTTACTTTTTCTCCACTAATGGGAATTCTGTCATTAGATAGTCTGAGATTTCTCACTTAGCCAGGGCAATGCTTTTATTGCCCGTTTTCTAATTACTCTTGTCAATGCTAGGGCGTGTCTGCAAACCCAATAATTTAGGTTAGAGAGATTTGCAATCGCGAGC
>NZ_MKZS01000001.1:5445225-5465162 GCF_001942495.1 Moorena bouillonii PNG | reverse complement strand
GGCTATAGAGTTTGCACTGTGTACGTTATAAGCTTTATGTCCCCCTGTCAGGTTACAGACAAGATTAAATACTCAACATCAATACTCTTTTACGTTACCAGAAATACAGGAAATTGATGAACAAAAATGTAAAGATATAAAAAGGGAAATTGATGTAGTTATTATGACTGTAACTGATGTAGAAAAAGGTTCAGTATTAGAACTTTTAAAACCTTATCCTCGAAGAAAAAAAGTTTTACAGGTATTTTGTGAATCAGAAATCTATTATCTTGGTAAATTTGGTGCTTTTAAGACTGTTGTTAGTAAATGTCGCATGGGCTCAATGGGACAAAATTCTGCTATTTTAGCAACAGAACAAGCTTTGAGAAAGTGGAATCCTAGAGCAATTCTTATGGTTGGTATTGCTTTTGGTAAAGATGGGCAAAAACAGAATATAGGTGATGTATTAGTTGCTTCACAAATTATTTCTTATGAACCACAAAGAGTCGGAGAAAATGAAGAAATAATTTATCGAGGTAGTCATCCTCCAAGTAATACAACCTTACTGAATCGTTTTGAAAATGTTCATGATTGGAAGTTTAAAGGCATTGATGATGTACCTTGTAAAATTAGACATGGAGCGATTCTTTCAGGAGAAAAATTAGTTGATGAACCAGAGTTTAAAGCAAAATTATTTAAGCAGTTTCCTCAAGCTATTGGAGGAGAAATGGAAGGGACTGGGCTTAGCTCTGCTTGTATGCGTGTGAGTAAACCATGGATTTTGGTTAAGTCTATTTGTGATTGGGCTGATGGAAAAAAACACAGCAAATATCAACCTTTAGCTGCTAGAGCTTCTGCTTCTCTTGTCCATCATGTTTTGAAGCAAAAAACTGTACTTAATGGTATTAATCAACGAAGCTATTAATGGAACTAAATTGAATAGTATCAGAGTAGAGTAAAGATGACTATAAATAACTAAGCCTTCAAAAAACGATCGCATTTTTTTTATACCACCTCTAACTAGATCAGAATATCACCAAAACCCCAAAAAGTTCTCATATCTCTTGACCCTATTCCCTGTTACCTACTCCCTACAAAATTGTTACAAATATTTTCAAAATATGTTACAATAAAAGATTATTTGTGCTATTATAAAAGAGTGGTTGGTAAAACATCCGCGTCAATAGCTAGCCCGGAAAACATCCAAATCTGCGGGCTAGCTTTGACTCCCCTATGAAAGGAGATACTTTTATTATGACTTATTCTGAACGCCTTCATCCATGGGTGATTATGCGGCTATTACCCAAGATGCAGCGAGTAGTTGTTGGTCGCTTCCGCAATCGCTCTGATGCCGAGGGTCATTTAAAGGCTCTGAAACTGCTGATGCCGGATGCTAAATTTGTGATTGTTTTTGATGTCGGTAATCCGATGGATGAGGAATCGTTGGATGAAGAATCCTAGGGTTTTACTTTGGTAAGGGATAGCATAGGGAATAGGGAACAGGGAATAGGGAATAGGGAATAAAATCTGTGTACCTCATAAGTAGGGAAAACACTATATTAATCAACTTAACTAGTTGAAAAATTTAGCTAATCAGCTATCAGCTATCAGCCAATTCGATAAAATCTCGAACTATTAAATTCTCCCATTTCAGATTTATTTTAAGCATTAGGCTGACCGCTGACAGCTGACGGCTGAATGCTTACTCCCTACTCCCGATTCCCGATTCCCGATTCCCGATTCCCTACTCAATTATCTTCCAACGTTATTACAACTTTACCTCTCCCGTGTCCTTGTTCAAGATATCTGATAGCTTCAGGCACCTCACTTAAGCTGTATCGTCTATCGATAACAGGTGCTATTTTGCCAGTTTCAAGAAGCTCTTTGATAAACACCAAATCCTTCTTGTTTGGTTCCATAAACAGGGACACGATTTTATTACTTCCGGTCATGGAAATCCATGAGCCTAGGAACATAAGTTGGAAAAGTTGAGCTGTGGAACCTCCGAGAAAGACATAAATTCCGTTGGGAGTTAATATATTCTTGTAATCCAAAATGGAACGATAGGCCGCAGCATCAAGAATTAGGTCATAATGCTGACCATTTTTGGTGACATCTTCTTGAGTGTAATCAATGACATAGTCTGCACCAATGGAGCGCACCATGTCTAAATTCCTGGTGCTGCACACGCCAGTCACTTCGGCCCCGAAGGATTTGGCAATCTGGACGGCAAAGGTACCGACACCACCAGAGGCACCGTTAATCAAAACCTTTTGCCCTGGCTGAATCTGCCCTTGGTCCCGAAGACCTTGCAGGGCGGTGAGTGCTGCTGCCGGTACTGCTGCCACTTCCTCGAAGGTTATATTGGCGGGTTTCAAGACTAATGCACTTTCCCTGGCACATACATACTCGGCAAAACCCCCGAAACCACCCTCGGATAGGTTCCCGAATACTTCATCACCTGGCTGAAACTGCTCTACGTTTTTGCCAACCGCTTCAACCCGCCCTGCTATGTCTGCTCCCAGTATCTGGTTTTTTGGTGTTAGAAGCCCAAAGCCCATTACGCGGATCATGAAGGGTTCTCCTCTGAGTAAATGCCAGTCACCTGCATTGGCGGATGCGGTATGAATTTTTACTAATACTTCATCCTCCTTAGGGATGGGTTTTTCTATTTCTTTGAGCTGAAGAACATCGGGTGATCCGTATTTTGTGTATAGAATTGCTTTCATAGGTATTTTGGTTAATCGTGATGTCACAGGCTAGAAGCCTGTGCCACAAAGTTGATAGAATTTTACCTAGACTTTCAATTCCATACAATCTCGAACTATTAAATTATCCCATTCCAGATCTATTTTAAGGATTAGGCTGACCGCTGACAGCTGTTCGCGTAGCGTGAGCTAAAGGCTCACGGCTGAATGCTTACTCCCGATTCCCGATTCCCGATTCCCGATTCCCGATTCCCGATTCCCTACTCCGTAATCTCCCCATTAACACCGGCCATCTTTAGGTAGTAGTTTAAATAGATGGGTTTTGGAATAAACAACATGGTAAACGTTTTAAGACCAGATGACAATGATTTGGTTAAGGTTGATTACAGCGACTTACTGAATAAGATTTTGAACGTACTACGGTCTGAGCAGACTAAAAATCCCTTTAGGCTCGCAAGCGATCGCAAACAGTTAGTCATGGATATTGATAGTATCGCCACTCAGGTGGCTGCTTTGTCAGTGCATAATCCTTTGGGGGGGTCTGCTAATTATGTTCGTAGTGCTACGGTGAATTTTAGTCCTGGTTTTTTCGACAACTTTCCTCATCAAGTTGATCAAATTAGAACTCGCTTACAAGAATTACTGGAGTCTGTGCTGCTTGAGCTGCCAGACAATCGGTCTATTGATCAGTTTGTTTCTAATTTAGTTACTAGTTTAACAGATTTCCAAGGAAAAACGCCAAAATTAGATTTTACTTATCCTTTTGGTAACTATCCTGGTTTACGAAAGCAACGGTTAAGTGTAAATAAAACTGCTGATCACAGTAGGGATTTGCTAAAATTTCACAAGATCGCGATTACGGTGCTAAATAGTGCTGAGTTTAACAGTCAACTCAGAAATGGATTGATCAATTATATTAATCTTGAGTTTGCTGGGGTTAGTGAAAGCGACCGCGAAGAGCTCTATGATATTGTTGATGATCTAGAAAATAACCCTCAATCGGATTTCTACCGACTGAAGCACATTGCGGATACGGAAACTCTTGGCCAACTTAAGAAACAAGCCCAGATTCATTATTTAGAGATTATTAAAGAGGCAATTAATACTAGTACTAGTCCTGGTAATGCTAAAGCTGCTATCTATCTAGAGGATTTGATTCGCCGACTTAAGCTGATTAATCACTACATCAATGATATCAATAATGCAGATGGGCATTACTTGGTAAATTATGCTGGGGCATCGCTTAACTACAGAGACGTTTTTTCGAGGGCAGATGCCTTTAATCGGTTGCCAATTATTCCAATCATAGAGGGATTATTGGGAGAAAGTACCGATGAAGATTGGGGAGAATTACAGTTTATTTTTGGACTTAAGCTCAAGTTGGATGGTAAGGTTCATGCTCATGGTAGTAAACGGGTTTTTGAGTATTCGCTTAATCTGATTAATCCCGATAGTCAGGAGCATCAAGAGTTACTGAAAGATGTTTCGAGGCGAGAAGCTTTTGCTAAAAAAGTTTTGACTATCGTGTTTTTGTACTACTTTGTGTTTGCTGGTAATAACCCGTCTGATCCCGGCTATACTCCTGAGTCTGACCTAGAGTACGATCCTATTACAGCCTTTGAGGAAAAGGTTTTGCCCAGGCTACGAGGATCCGATGAGGGCGAGAAGCAGAAACGGTTTCGAGGAATGATCGCAGGGTTTGAGAAGTATGAGGTTCAGTCTAAAATTGATCAGCTAAAGGACTGTTTGACCAATACTCTGAAATACAAGAGTAGGTTGCCAAGGGGAAAGAATAATATCCATATTTCGGTTAAAAAAGGCATTTTAGAAAACGATATTAGTAATATTCAGACTAGGCAGACTTTGTTTAAGGAGGTTTTGGGAGGCAATCCCAAAAACGTTCTGAAGTATCTATCGATTCGAGAGCCCAATGTTGGCGGAGATTCGGTTTGTAGTCTTGAAGCTAATATCAGAATTAGTGATATTCGCTATTGTGCTGAGGATGAGCAGCAATCCTTCAGTATGGAGTATGATGACATCACTGGGATTAAAGCGCTCCCTATACTCTTGATACCAAGAGACAATAGGGCTACAGATATATACAAGAAGTATTTTAAGCAGCATAAGTTAGTGCTGTTTCCCTATAAAATAGACAAGAATAATCCTTTAGACTCCCAAGGGGCTTTTGTTTATCGGTTTACTTTTGCTTTGCTGGCTTATATCTGTTTGAGACTGCTGTTGCAGGAGCAAAAGCGTTTATTTATTCCGATTTTACGATTGCATCTGAGTAATAAGGAGGATGAGGCTCCCATCGAAAAATTTTTGCTATCGTTGTGTATGGTATTGTCTCATTTACTGAATCAGGAACATCGGTCGAATACTCAAGGAATTGATATCAGGGATTTAAGTTCTTATAAAATTCCTAATGTGATGACCTCTCTCTACTCGGTATTGCCAAAAACCTTTCGTTTCAACAATTCCTTATACTATCCCCAGTTGGACAAGTTAGCGATTATTGTAGTTTCCAGTCGGGAAAGTGATGGCAAATGGGGTAGTCGGCACAAACGATCAAATTTGATGGGAGAAGTGGTGGGAGTAATCCGTCGAAATGATGGTGCGGTCAGGTTACAGTTACTGACCACTTTCTCTGGCAATTATGACCACCAACGATTGTTTCAGGAACCAACAGTTGTAATTGATCAAGTTACCAAGCTTTATGATAAAAACGGATACAAACATTTTATCTATGTGGCTAAGGCTCCCTATACCAGTACCTTACATATGACTCAGTCTCAGGATGATGATGGATTATTCTTTATGTCCAAGGATGTTATCCGTGCTTTAAAAGGGGAGCATAAGGATATCAAAATCTATCCGATGTTTTTTGATAAGTACTATGTGGTGAAGCTAAAAAAAATTGGGGCAAGTTCGTTGTATATTCAGGATACGGAGCAGTTGACGACATTAGTGGAAGACGAAAGTAAGCAATCGGTAGTGTTTTTTAATCTTTTTAATGGCATTGAGGTGCCAGGGGAGCAGCGCAATTATAATGGAGTGATTTCTTATGCTACGTTGTTGAATATCTATAAGGGGATACTGGATGATCAAGATATTCGCAATGGTTTGATGTATGATACTCCTCTGAAACAAGACATAGTCCAGTATTTGAGTCTGTTTCACTTTTGGCGATACCAGAAGGCTAGAGAGATTAGCTTTAAGTTAGACCCTTATGAAAATCTGATTGGGGATTATTCCGTTGGGGCTTTGTCGTTGTTTAATCATATTAAAGGTAATGGTAAGTTTAATTGCTTGGCGTTTTTAACTGAAGTTAGAAATATATTAAATCGTTCGAGCTAGGGAACAGGGAACAGGGAACAGGGAACAGGGAGCATTCAGCTATCAGCCATCAGCTATCAGCCATTGGCCTGTGGCCACGCTACTTAACTAACAAGTAAGCATTTAGCGTAGTTATGAGGTAAATTCAATTTTATACTCCCTACTCTCTACTCCCTACTCCCTACTCCCTACTCCCTATTCCCTACTCCTTTTAAAAAATGACTAAAATAGCAGAAGATTTAGGTCGCATCTTTGAAGTTGGATTTAATATTGGCATTCTAGCTGACATTGAGGAAAAGAAGATTAAGCACAATTTTGGGAACTTATATGATCACGATTTGCAGCAACTGAGGTTTCGGAATATGCTCCAGCGGATTGTGGATAAGCTGATCAGTCCTTTGGAAAGAGAGATGGCTGAAAAATGGAGTACGTTTTTCCTTCAGAAAGGCTTCTTATCTGGTTTAAATTTCTTTCGGGACTATCTCAAGGCTATCGGTTGGAGTGATAAACATAAGCGGCGTCATCTGGAAATTGTCTATTACCAGTGCTGTTTCTGTGATGATAATAGTATCGGTACCTATTGTAAAGGAGATGACCAATGGTATAGGGAGGTATTGTCTCAATTTGATCAGGAGTTAGGTACTAAAACCGTAGGTTCTAGGAATAATGTGGCTCAGGTTAATAATTTTACTGTTAACAATGTGAACAGTTACATTAGGGAGTGTTCTAAGAAAGGGGAGTTTCTGAAAGCCGATACTCTGATGCTGCTAAGTTATCGCGGTACAGAGTTTCGGGTGCTTTGTGTAGATTTGTCGGTGTTTTCCATTAAGACAGATGCGGATATTCAAAACTTAAATTATGTAGAGATTCTCCGGCATGGATTAATTCGCGATATTAACTATTTGAAATCTAAAAGTGTTTTTTCTAATCTCCGCTTAGATACGAAAAACTTGGATTTTAAGTTCTCTAAAGAGCTGAAGAGTTATTTTACAGCATTTAAGGTCAGAGATAAGGAAAGTACAAAGTTAATCCAGGCGGGTAGTTATGCTCATAGCTTTAATCAATTCCTGAGAGAGATTGGTATTTTATCAAATCAAACATCAGTAGTATGTAATGTAGTGGGCTATAGCGATCGCGGAATTAGTGCGATGTCTGTAAACCAGACGAATCGAGAGGTTTTGGAAACCTGTCACGAGATCTATAAACATGATTCTAGTCCTAAAGAGATTAAGGATGCCCGTCAGCAAGTGTTAAAGCAAATCCAACGGAATGCTTATCGCAGTTTTCAGGATGGTAAGCAGTTTGTGGCTAAGTTGTTAGCAATTCAACCAGATACTATAACCACAGTAAATCATCAAGAGCACATCGAGGGGTTTGTTAATTCTATTGCTCAGGTGCCACGGAAGCAGATGGAGCAACTGGAATTAAGTAAACCGATGAATTTGCGGGATGGTCATGGGGAATTGATTACAAAGGCGCTGGTTTCTGACCAGACCTATCTGTTTTTAACAGGGAATCCGGGCATTGGGAAGACCACTGCGATCGCCAAATTTCTAAAGGCTCATGTTGACGAGGGATTTTTGTTTTTCTATGTCAGTCCTAGGAAACAAGTCAATCTTGACATTATCGAGAAGTTTAAAGACTCAGCTACCGGAGAGTTGTGCGATAATCGGCTAATCGCTATCAACACTAATGCTAATTTAATTGCCGACAACTCTGGACGCTACACTGTCCAATACCTCTGGAATGAGTGTCAAGGAAATTTTAAAAGCAAAGATGTTGATTTTTTCGATAGTAGAACAATTCAACCATGGGGAAGGCGCTCGAATAAGCTGAAGCGATTAACGGATCAGGAAATTCAAGACCGTGGCAAAAAGACTAAAGGAGTTTTAAGTAGTATTTGTGAAGCCATCTATTGCCTTGTGGATGAGGAGACTTCTAATAGTATTGTTGCTACTGTCTCTATCCAGTCTTTGAAAGCCACTCAGACCGGTAACACCTTACAGCATTTTGATAAAATTTTCAGAAACGCTTACAACGAACGGGAAGGGTTAGTTATTCCTGCTAAGATGCGGGCTATCTCTAGCAGAATCAAGCATTTATTTATCATGATCGATGAGATCACTGGGGATGATGGCGGAGTGGAGTTTTTAAATGGTATTCACGCTATACTAGCTAAGTATAAATTGATCGATGCTGGCCATGGTTTTAACACTAAGATAATTGTAGCAGATGCCTCGATTGTTGATCCAGGGGTAATTGACCAACATTTATCTGACATTTCATCGGAACCGGATAAGATTTACTTCCGGAGTGTGGGAAATTCGGAAAATTCTGGTTTGGGGTTACCCCTTTCACGGCAACGGTTTAAATTTAAAGGTTTAGACGCAACGGTTATCAATGCTAATTCCTACCCAGCTAGCAATTTAGATATCACTTACAAGGTTTTAGTAGAATCTTGTCGATTTAGTCAAGAAGCTAATTTAAAGCAACAGGATATTTTAGGAAAATCTATTCAAGCCAGGATTTTCAAAGATATCCAGGCATTAATGAATCGGTCCGATGTTGACCAAATCCTGGTCTATATCCAGGATAAACGCAGATTATCCCAACTAATTGAGAGCATTATAAAGGAGCTAGGGGAGTTTACCAAGTATCAGGATTATCTGGAAATCCATGCTAATATATCTGAATTGGAAAAGAAGCAAATCCAGCAGTATAAGAATCAGGTAAAAGTTGTGTTTATGACCGCTTCCGGGAGTCGAGGTTTATCTTTTCCCAAGGCTAAGCATATCCTGGTGGAAATCCCTCGGTTCCAGATTGAGCATAATCTGATGGAAGTGATTCAAGTAATTTACAGAGGTCGTGGTCAGTATGAAGACGATGGAGTAGTTAAGACTCTAGACAATCAAGATAAAGAACTTATTTTCTATTTAGCTGAGCGTTCTGTTTATTATGATGCTGAGGATGACCAGCAACAGCAGTTGTTTATCAAGGAAAGTGTGCTGAGTCTGTTGAATATTCTCTTACTGTTGAAAGGGTCGATCATGACTCGCATCCAGGGCTATGGACAGATTGGTCGGGACAATTTCTTGATAATTCCCATCGGAGGTAAGTCGATTTCAGCCGTAGGGAATAGGTTTAGTGCTCAGATTGCTAATCTGATCCGTGAGCTGAAGAATGAATATAAGCGGAAACCACGACATACTCCTTTAGAGCAAGTGTCTACTAGACTACAGCAGTTACTGGATCAAGCGGAGTTTTTAGTTAAGGATACCACAAAATATAATTATCTTTCTTTGGTAGAGTCTTTTAATAAGCAATTTAATCCCTTGGTTAACCATGGGTTGGATCAATTACTAAAATTAGGCGCTATTGAAACAGGTTACATTAGTGGTGCCTTGCTGGTAGTACCGATTGCTAATGGATTACAGGAAACCTATCAGATAAACTTGGGAAAACTAGTGAGATATGTTACCGATGATCTGTTGGAAACTATGGGTAAAATGAGTACCAGTAAATCTTATCCAGAAAACCTGCGTTCTGGGCTCAATGATGGCATCGAGTTACTGGAAACCCTTGGGAATTCAGCGCCTAAAACCCAATGGTTTGAGCAGAAATCTCAAGGATTTGACCAATATTATGCTTTGCCGTTATTTACCTTTATTGCTGGGGAGGCTTTGAAGAAATATTTTGCCTCTAAACCGGAAGAACCGGAAGATGCTGGATTTCGGAAGATTCTGAGTAGTTATATTCGCCAATTTTACCCTGTTGATACTGTTTTACCCATTGGTCAGGAGTATCAAGATTTTCCGTTTATTGTATTTAACAGCTATTCCCTAGAGCAACTCAGGACAAAGATGTTTACGGATAAGTATTTGTTGACATCTAATGATTTGAATGTTTTGAATTTGATTTTGTCTCGGTGATAGGGAGTAGGGAATCGGGAGTAGGGAGTAGGGAGTAGGGAGTAGGGAGTAGGGAGTAGGGAGTAGGGAGTAGGAAGTAGGGAGTAGGGAGTAGGGAGTAGGGAGTAGGGAGTAGGGAGTAGGGGAAAGAGTTTCCGGCGGGGGCGTGGGAAGTGTGGGAAGTGTGGGGAGAAAGAATAGGGAATATTATATAGCGGTTTTCAGAGTAATGATATATATAATAAATAATATAGGATTTTTACCGACTCCCGACTCCCTTTACACTATGTACAAGCTCACAATTAATAAGATTGGTGATTCCCTAGGCATAACCTTACCTAAAGAGATCCTACAACAGCTGAATGTTGCTGAAGGCGATACTGTATTTATCACAGAAACCGCTGATGGTGTTGAAATCACCACGAAGGACCCTGAGTTTGAAAAGGTAATGGCAGCTTATCAGAAAGTCAGCAAAAAATATGAAAATGCGTTGAGGGAGCTGGCTAAGTGAGGGAACCGCTGTGGATATCGGAAGCTATAGCCAGAGCTATTCATGCTGATCAAATTGCACAACATGGGGGAAGTCCAGGAATTCGGGACGAAAATCTGCTATCGGCTAGTTTAGCCAGACCTAGACATCTATTTGTATATGGTCAACCAACCTTATTTGATTTAGCAGCAGCCTATGGATATGGTTTGGCAAAAAACCATCCCTTTATAGATGGCAATAAAAGGGTCGCTTTCGCAGTGATGGCAACTTTCCTTGAAGTAAATGGATATTCTCTAGATGTCCCAGAAATGGATGTTGTGGTAATGATGGAAAGGTTAGCAACAAACCAAGAAAGCCAAAATGCGATCGCTAAGTGGTTAGAAGCAAATGTCGGTACTTCATTTGATGATCCATACTAATCAAATACCTATGCTAAACTGAATTTAATGTAACCTAAAATGACGCTCCCAAAGTTTTTGACGTTGGGAGTCTTTTACTGTCTGTTAACCATAACTATTACTTTCTGTTAACCATAACTGTGGTATATATAGGCTTTACATTTGAAATGTAAACGGAGAAGGTCTTTTTTTAGTTTACCACAAAACTCTAGAGCTCTTGCCCCTCTTGCCTTTTGCCTCTTGCTTCTTGCCTTTTTCGACAATCTATGAGTTTACAACTCGTTTGGAAACCCTCTATACTTGATTACTATGACAAGCTCGATAATCTGGCCAATTCCTCCTGAACAAACTTCCGCAGTTTAGGATCGGAGTCATGGTCTGCTCTATCCTGCAATAAGGATCGGGTTTGGGAATGGTTAGGATAATATTCGAGGATGGCCTTAAGGGCTGCTTGTCGAGGATTGTCATACCAGCTTTCCTTACGCTCAAAGGGGTCATTGAGAGTGCGATGCTCTGAAAGAGCCGCTACGCGAACGCATAAAAATTCCCATAACCAAGGCTGATTGGCCGTAGGCCACGCTACGCGATCTTGCCAACCTTGAGCTAACTGTTCAATTGCTGTAGCTCGCACCCTCCAATGTTTATCAGAGCGAGCCGATTGTTGAAGTAGGGCTAAGGTATCTCGGTGGTCTTGGTAACCTTGAGCTAACTGTACAATTGCTGTACGTCGCACACCCGAATGTTTATCAGAGCGAGCCGATTGTTGAAGTAGGGCTAAGGTATCTCGGTGGTTTTTGTAACCTTGAGCTAACTGTTCAATTGCTGTACGTCGCACCGACCAATCTTTATCAAAGCGAGCCGATTGTTGAAGTATGGCTAATGTATCTGGGTGGTCTTGGTAACCTTGACCTAACTGTACAATTGCTTCACGTCGCACCCTCCAATTTTTATCAGAGCGAGCCGATTGTTGAAGTATGGCTAATGTATCTGGATGGTCTTGCCAATGGGTGGCTACTGCTACAAAAGCTTTAGTGCGAATATAACGGACTAAGTCTGCCTCATCTCCATATGGTTCATAATCATAATTTAGATCATAATTAGTTAAGTCTTTGAAGCGATTCAGTAATTCAGTATCCGTTGATTTTATCTCATAGCGATTCCTAACCTCAGACAAACAATCCCCTGCAAAAAATAGATTACTAAACTCATACCTTCTTCCATCTTGTGCCATCAAATACTCAATAATCTCTCCAGCTTTCTTGGAATCAATCATGCCCACAATCAACCTCAGCACTTCACGCCAAGATTCATCCCACCAGTGTTTACCAAATACCTGGGTTTGTAACTGTTCTAGGTCAATCTCCTGTTTTTTCTCAAATTTCCTGACAAATTCCCAAGCACAGAAATATTCCAAAAATGTCCGATGCACAAAGGCGTAATAATTTGCTCCCATGAAACACAAGATAAAATTGCGGGTGCGCAACTGATTAATCATTACCTTAGCAACCGCTCTGGGATTAGTAACCTCCCGTAATTTCAGCTCATCGAATATAATCCGTTCTAAATCTTCTGCACTAATCAGATTTCCGGCTAATCCTGCTTGATTGCCCTGCAGAAAATATGCTACTTTCGCTAGCATCTGTTGCTTATCTTGATAATCAATTGTCTTTGGATCAAGACGATTATCTTCTAGTAATGCTCGTTCCACATCCCATTGATGGAGCAGTAATCGAGAGGATTGGTTATAGAGTTCAGAGCGGTCACGAGGCAACTCTTGATTGCGATTCAGGATTGCCATCATGGTTAGTAATAGGGGATTTTGCGCCAGTTGTCGAATTGGGGAAGATGTCTTGATTCCTTTTTGTAAGCGCTCCCGTTTCCTAACTTTATCGGCTTGATCAGTAAAGGTTAAATCATGCCAGTGTTCGATAAAGGTTTGAATTTGTTCCGAGTCCAAGTCTTGGAGCATAACATGACGAAATTCAGCATCCCGTAGCCGTTGAGATTTATAACCAATTACCCGAGATGTCACAATTACTCTTACCTTGGGATAGGTATTGGTAAAGCGATGAATATCCGTAATTACATCCTCTCGTTTACCTGGCTCAAACACTTCATCCAAGCCATGGCCGTTGGCCACGCTACGCGAACAAACATCACTAAGGCATTACCAGCTTTTAACTGGTCATGAAGGTGATGTTGATTGAGATGACAGATGGAGCCACTGCTTTGATGACAGAATTCCAAAAAATTATTACACTGTCCACTATCGCGATTCCGGATATAGGTGCGTAATTCAATCAGTAAGGGAATTGGTAGAGAAACAGCAGTATTGAGATCTGTTCTTGCCCACTCCAATGCTAAATACTGCAGCAAGGTCGATTTACCAGAGCCTGGGTCTCCTAAAACCACCAAATAGCGATAGCCTTGAGAGTCTTTTATCACATCCAATACGGATTTCATTGGCTGTTGATAATAACGCTCTTTAGCTCGTTGCAACTTCTTTTGGTCAATTTCCTGTTCTAGTTGACCACTTTCTAGCAGTTTTTGATAATAATCTTTAGGAAGTTCATGAATCGCCTCTGGCATCAGGTCATGAACCTCTCGCACATTTTGGGGGATAAATATCGTCCAGAGTTTTAGTTGATTATAGGCAGAGCCATCGGTATCTAAACTATCTAATTTGACATTCCCATAGCTCTCTAGGATTGCTTCTTGATATTCCCTTAAGTTAAAATTTGGGATAATTCCTGCTGTAGCGTTAGTGTTTTTTGCGATCGCATCCAAGGTTTGGGAATCCCAGATAGGCCGTAACTTATCCGATTGCTTGATGATAGTTTGTACTTGCTTGAGATACTGTTTACCAATATACTTCCAACGAAATTCTTCCGGTAATGGTAATAACTTCAGCTCAACCCAAGTCTTGGCTAATGTATCGGTATCTATTCCTTGACAGTCATACTTAAACGCACTGCCCAGGATAGCTTTAATGGATTGGTTATTAATATACTGCTTGAGGGGTTTAGTATATTGTTTTACGTCTTGCTTAGATAGGTCAGCAATTTTTAATTCCTTTTCCACTAAAGCTACAAAGGCTTTTAAAGCTTTAACCAAGAGTTTTTTCTGGGTATCTTGATCCGATAGTCCGGTATACTCTTTGATAGACTCTTTGAAAAAATCTTTAGTGTAGTCTTCTAGAGCGTCTTTGGCCAACGGACCAATTACTTCCTTGGCGAGATAGCCACCGGCATTAAAAATTCCCCAAACTGCTAACCCTTCCAGCATGTTATTGGTAGTTGTTTTTTGGTTTATCTATTATTATAGAGCAAGTCTCATAGCTAGGAGGTACACAATTTCTGTTAGGGATCAGGGAACAGGGAACAGGGAACAGGGAACAGGCAACAGCCTGCCCCGTAATGAACCACTGTTCGGTCAAAAACTTGTAAACCCTAAAGGCATTTAGGGTTTACATTTCAGGCTAGATCGCACGTAAGCATTCAGCCGTCAGCCGTGAGCTTTTAGCTCACGCTACGCGAACAGCCGTCAGCTAAAAGCTCAAGCTACTTGAGGTGATTAAAATAAACCTAGAACGAGAAAATTAATAGTTCCAGATTAATGAGAATTGAAAGTCTGGGGAAAAGTCCATAACTCGTGGTACAGGCTTCGAGCCTGGGATGCATTAGCTGATAGCTGTTCGCGTAGCGTGCGCGTAGCGCTTAAGCTGATAGCTGAATGCTTACGATCGCACTTAGTAACAGCATCGCTATTTTTCCCTATTATAACTAGGAAAGTCAGTATAACCTTCTTTACCTGGAGAATACCAAACTTTAACATCTGGAATAGGATTAAGGGGCCAATTATTAGCAAAGCGATCAACCAAATCTGGATTACTCAGAATAGGTCTTCCGAAAGCAATTAAATCTGCCAAACCTTCTTGAATTGCAGCTTCGGCTGTTTCTTGAGTATAGCCGCAATTACCAATAATTGGACCATCAAAAACGTTTTTAAACTCAGCCAAAGTCATCGGTTCTCCTAATTCATGAAATCCAAAAGCCAATCCATCTAATATATGGATATAAGCTAACCCATAACTGTTTAACTCTTTAGCTACATAAAGAAATGTTTCACGATAATCCACAGATACCAGATCATTAAATAAACCATTAGGAGACAAACGAACCCCCACTCTATTGACTGGAAAAACAGTTATTACAGCTTCGATTACTTCTTTGAGTAAACGATATCTATTTTCAATACTACCACCATAGTTATCTGTTCTTTGGTTGGTTTTAGATTGCAGGAAAGAGTCCAGTAAATAACCATTAGCTGAATGAATCTCTACCCCATCAAAACCTGCCTGTTTTGCATTTTCAGCCGCTTTTTTATACTCTTCTACTATTTGGGGTATTTCTTCAGTTTCCAGGGCTCGTGGGGTTTCGTGAGGCTGTTTTCCCTGAGGGGTATGAATATATTCTTCGTTAATTTTAATGGCTGAAGGAGCAACAGCTAGCTTACCATCATGGAAACTACTATGAGAAGCCCTACCACAGTGCCAAAGCTGCAAAAATAATGGCGTATTCTTAGAGTGTACACTACTAACAACTTTTTTCCACCCTTCAGTTTGTTCGAGAGTATAAATACCAGGAGCATTTACCCAACCGTTAGCTTGAGGGGAAATAAAAGTACCTTCAGTGATAATTAGACCTACTCCAGTTCTTTGAGTATAATATTCCACCATTAAATCATTGGGAATACCCAGATTAACTGCTCTACCTCTAGTTAAAGGAGGCATTACTACTCTGTTTTTTAAAGATAAATCACCTAATTCAAAAGGGCTTATTAGTTTGGACAAAGATAGTGGAGCTGTCATTTATTGTACCCTTCAATTTAAATTGAATCAAATCCATTTTAACAAAAATAGGGCATCACTGCTTTAGCAAAAAGCCTCATCGAAGCGGCAGCATTTTCTATGGAAATGGTGTTAAAGTTAACCTGCATAGAGGCCAAGTCAAAGCCCCCAACTTGTTCATAGTAGCTACGGATAGTATATTGCAATTGTTCAGGTGTACCAATCCAAGCAGCTCCCTTCTCTACCTGAGATTCAAAGGTTTCCTGCTTTAGTCCAGCAATGATTTTGTCGTAGCTATGATAGTCTGCCGAATGGGTATCCATTAACCAATCAGAAGCCGCTTCTACCAAAGATTTCAAATAGTTGTTCAATGGTTGACGAGCAATTGCGATCGCTTTCTTTGCTGTTGGGGCACAGAACATGTGAAAAGCCAACATTACCCGACCCTGGCCTGGATGACCAGCTGACTTCCAGGCATCTCGATATAGCTTAAGTAACTCAGCCATTTTCCCACCTGCCAAAGGAATTGCCATGATTCCATAACCCTTGTGACCAGCAGCCACAAACGATGCGGGGGTGGCCAGAGCAGCTACCCAGAAAGGAGGACGGGGAGTTTGAGTAGGACGGGGCAAAGACGTAACGTTCTCAAAGCGATGAAACTGACCCTCCATGGTCACATTTTCTTGTTCGAGCAGGCAACGTACCTGTTCCATCCCTTCCTCAAAGCGGCTGCGGCTCTCGTTCAAATCAATCCCAAATCGGGCAAATTCATGGGGAAGAAATCCACGGGCAAAGCCAACTTCCAGACGTCCGTTGGAAATGCCATCGAGCATACCAATTTCGCCAGCTAATTTGAGTGGATTGTTAAAGACAGGCAAAACCGCTCCAGTGATCAGGCGAGCGTTTCGAGTTCGTTGGGATGCAGCAGTCAGAAAAACGATGGGATTAGGGCTGTATCCGCCATATCGGTGGAAGTAGTGTTCCACAATCCTAATACTAGTATAACCGAGTTGATCACACAGACTGACCAGATCAAGAGCTTCGTTAAAATACTGGACTCCTGACTTCTGTTGAGGGCTAACATCGGGAAAAAACTGTAAACCAAATTCCATTATTTTTAGGGTTTAAAACTAAAAATGAGCTACTTTTCAGTGATGGTGGCTTCAATTTCAATGTCCAGATCTGCCCGACAAATATTTGAATGCAAATAGATCAGCCGATCAGAAACCGCGAAATTGTTCTTAACCATCTGTTGAACCACTGGCAAATCAGAAGGATCGCGGAGGTAAATGGTGAAGGCGCGATCGCAAAGCATTGGGTCTGGGAGTCCACGGTTAAAGCCCATACCTTCAAACACCAGCCCCATGTTATCAAGGGTGATATCAAACTGTTTGCCAATATCCCCTTTGCCCACAGACTGATGGCCTTTGATGCTAGCTGTTCCTGACAGGTAGCCAATCCGCTTACCATTGAGTGTAATCACAGTTCCTCTAGCAAAGCTAGGTGAACGTGGCCCATATTGAGACGGGTAGTAGTAGGCTGAAACTTGTTCGGAATTTTCCACATTCCTGATGTTTTCCTTCACCGCAATGAAATAGATTCCATAGATGTCATCAGCAATTCCCACGCCAGTTCCTGCTGGTAATTTTATCCGAAAGTCTGCCCCATAAAACGTTTCAAACGCTAGGGATCTACCCTGACAAAAAGATTTATAGTTCTCCAGACCTCCCGTCTTATCGTTAATGTAGGGAACATAGTTCCAAATTCTACATAAATTCCAGCCTCGGGTCAATTCCAGCAAACTCAGGTAGACCTTATATATAGGCTCGGCTAGGGGATAGGTTATTGGTTGTGCCAAAGCACCTATCAACTGTGAGTCGGTTTCCAGCAAATGAAAACCTTGCTGGCTGTAAACTTTTCCGAATTGGCTAGGATAATGAATTGTTGATTGTCCTCCGAGGATGGGAATCTTGAGGTACAAATCAATTTTATCTCTGCTTAAACTACAGAATGTTTTCTCTTGTCCAAACCAAATATTCAATGTATTTTCCATAGATCATTTTTTGCACAGGATTGGTAAAGATAATAATGTATTTTCCATAGATCATTTTTTGCACAGGATTGGTAAAGATAATTAGGACTACCCAGCCAACGGAGTTATTAACCGTAATTAAACTGATGTCAGCTTTTGATTGATCAGGATAAACGGCTTTGAAGAGTCTTGCTGTGTAGCTCCTGATTATGGCTTCAGGGCCTATAGCAATTTTCAATCATTTGTAAAATAATCAAAATATGTAATCCTTGCCCAGCAAGGATTACAGCGATAGCTTTAGCCAATATCTTTCACAAATTATTTAGTATTGCTATACTATCAAATCCAGTTATTACAGACAGTAAAAAATCGTTGTATTACTATGACTATAAGGTGGTTTTATCCTAATCCTAATCCTGTTTTTGCTTTCCGGATTTGGTATAACTGATCACGCTAACCAAATTCAGTTTTAAAATTCCAAGCTAAACCCCGGTAACACCTCATCTCCTGTTAACACTACAGGCATTGCTACTACTTCCACAGGTTGGTTGGCCAAATAAATTTCCACCAGTTTATCCTGGGGATTAATCAACCAACCCAAACGCAATCCACTGGCTAAATATTCTTGCATTTTCTCCTGTAGCGGCTTTAATCGATCTGTCCGTGAGCGCAACTCAATCACAAAATCGGGGCAAATCGGTGGAAACCCTTCTCTTTCTGTTTGACTCAGTGCTTGCCATCGTTCCAGGGCTACCCAAGCTACATCGGGAGAGCGATCGCCACCACCTGGTAAACTAAACACAGTCTGAGAACTAAAGACAACCCCCAACCGAGTCTGACGATTTTAGATAATTAAATCACCAATCAGATTCGCCTCAATCCTTCCACTTTCTCCGCCTAAAGGAGTCATAATAATTAAATTACCGTGGGGTGAACGTTCAAGCTGTAAATCAGGATTCGCCTTACATAAGCGATAAAACTGCTCTCTGGTCAGAGTGGTAATGGGGTCTAGATTTAATACTGTGGTCATCCCAATTATCCTAAATATTCAAAAAACCAGCGATTCTATGGTCTTTCGACCCGCCATAGGCTCGTTCACGAGGTTCAGAGGCTCACCGTTGAGGTTCAGAGGCTCACCGTTGAGGTTCAAAGGCTCACCGTTGAGGTTCAGAGGCTCACCGTTGAGGTCCAGAGGCTCAACGTTGAGGTCCAGAGGCTCACCGTTGAGGTTCAGAGGCTCACCGTTGAGGTTCAGAGGCTCAACGTTGAGGTCCAGAGGCTCACCGTTGAGGTTCAGAGGCTCAACAGCAAGCCTTTTTGGACACTAAGCCTGATCAGAATTGGCAATAGCCGACTTATTACGATTAACTTTTTTAAAGCGTTGCCCTAAACTCTCAGCAATGGTTTTTAGACCGGGAGTCCTTTTCGCAGCCGTCTTGATGTAATCATAGACTTGTAGACCGCTGTTCATAGCCTCAGAGTTGACTGCCATTAAGGTATCATCCACCTTTTCAGTTAACTGTCGCAGTTGGAATAAGACATCGGTCAGAGTCACAGCGAGCTGATAGTCCCGTACAAACTCGTCTAGGTCAAAGCTAGCAGGTAGAATCTTGGGGTTAGATTGGGCAGCAGTGAGGCTATTATTCACAAAGGATAGACTTTTTGAACCCATTTTAAACATGTTGCGTCGTTCCTCAGCCGTTAGATTAACTAAGAAAGGCAGCTTTTCTTCAATCGTTTGTAGGGCGGTTTTGATTTCTTGGATATCTCTTTCGGAGAGAGTACCGGTAATATTTTGATAAGGCATTGTACAATTCCTGTAATTCTCTGAATGAATAATGACAATGAAGCGTCATGCCAGACCTATGCTTTTGCCATCTATTCTTAGAATTCCCAGTAAATTATGGAATCTATATACTACTATGAAAAATTAAATATCAATTTGGTGATGAAGGGTACTTCAAGTAAGTTTAGCATTTTTTTTGATCACAAGCAACCGGTTTTTAATGGTCTGGCTGCTTAAGTCATGACTAATTTAGTCTAGTATTTATAATAAAATTTATCCTAGTATTTATCTGTTTATAAAGTAAATTTTAAGACAGCGATTAGTCATTCACTATTGGTGGGTTACGGCGGACAGCTCTATTCAACGGTGAGGGTTTACAGTACTCACCGCCTAACCCACCCTACTGGAGTGACCACTCTTAAAAAGTGCATTATACAGAAAAATCTTGATC
>NZ_MKZS01000001.1:5444928-5445125 GCF_001942495.1 Moorena bouillonii PNG | reverse complement strand
ATTCACTGGAGTATTTCACCAACACAAAAGCGATCGCATAAATAACCCAGTAGAATCGACATCAGGGGTGGAACAGGCATCAGGGGTGGAACTGGCATCAAGCCAGTTTCAATCTATGGCCTTTGCGGGCAGGATGCCCACTCCACTGATGTTGATCCCAAAATTCACCAATGCCGGGAAAATTCACTGGAGTATTT
>NZ_MKZS01000001.1:5382121-5444890 GCF_001942495.1 Moorena bouillonii PNG | reverse complement strand
TTCCCGATTCCCGATTCCCGATTCCCGATTCCCGATTCCCGACCCAAATGTAAAAAACCTACCCCTGTGAGGATCGGAGTAGGGGTGGGGAAAATTGACTGGAGCTGATCACGATTACAGACGCGATCGCATAAATAACCCAGTAGAATCGACATCAGGGGTGGAACAGGCATCAGGGGTGGAACTGGCATCAAGCCAGTTTCAATCTATGGCCTTTGCGGGCAGGATGCCCACTCCACTGATGTTGATCCCAAAATTCACCAATGCCGGGAAAATTCACTGGAGTATTTCACCAACACAAAAGCGATCGCATCGATCACCCAGTAGAACAGGGCTCAGGGGTTTAATAGGTTTTATAGGTGGAGTAGGATTCAGGGGTGGAACTGGCATCAAGCCAGTTTCAATCTATGGCCTTTGCGGGCAGGATGCCCACTCCACTGATGTTGATCCCAAAATTCACCAATGCCGGGAAAATTCACTGGAGTATTTCACCAACACAAAAGCGATCGCATCGATCACCCAGTAGAACAGGGCTCAGGGGTTTAATAGGTTTTATAGGTGGAGTAGGATTCAGGGGTGGAACTGGCATCAAGCCAGTTTCAATCTATGGCCTTTGCGGGCAGGATGCCCACTCCACTGATGTTGATCCCAAAATTCACCAATGCCGGGAAAATTCACTGGAGTATTTCACCAACACAAAAGCGATCGCATCGATCACCCAGTAGAACAGGGCTCAGGGGTTTAATAGGTTTTATAGGTGGAGTAGGATTCAGGGGTGGAACTGGCATCAAGCCAGTTTCAATCTATGGCCTTTGCGGGCAGGATGCCCACTCCACTGATGTTGATCCCAAAATTCACCAATGCCGGGAAAATTCACTGGAGTATTTCACCAACACAAAAGCGATCGCATCGATCACCCAGTAGAACAGGGCTCAGGGGTTTAATAGGTTTTATAGGTGGAGTAGGATTCAGGGGTGGAACTGGCATCAAGCCAGTTTCAATCTATGGCCTTTGCGGGCAGGATGCCCACTCCACTGATGTTGATCCCAAAATTCACCAATGCCGGGAAAATTCACTGGAGTNGGGGAAAATTGACTGGAGCTGATCACGATTACAGACGCGATCGCATAAATAACCCAGTAGAATCGACATCAGGGGTGGAACAGGCATCAGGGGTGGAACTGGCATCAAGCCAGTTTCAATCTATGGCCTTTGCGGGCAGGATGCCCACTCCACTGATGTTGATCCCAAAATTCACCAATGCCGGGAAAATTCACTGGAGTATTTCACCAACACAAAAGCGATCGCATCGATCACCCAGTAGAACAGGGCTCAGGGGTTTAATAGGTTTTATAGGTGGAGTAGGATTCAGGGGTGGAACTGGCATCAAGCCAGTTTCAATCTATGGCCTTTGCAGGCAGGATGCCCAACCCACTAANATTCACCAATGCCGGGAAAATTCACTGGAGTATTTCACCAACACAAAAGCGATCGCATCGATCACCCAGTAGAACAGGGCTCAGGGGTTTAATAGGTTTTATAGGTGGAGTAGGATTCAGGGGTGGAACTGGCATCAAGCCAGTTTCAATCTATGGCCTTTGCAGGCAGGATGCCCACCCCACTAATGTTCATGCCTTGATTCACCAATGCCGGGAAAATTCACTGGAGTATTTCACCAACACAAAAGCGATCGCATAAATAACCCAGTAGAATCGACATCAGGGGTGGAACAGGCATCAGGGGTGGAACTGGCATCAAGCCAGTTTCAATCTATGCTTGGGCAGGCAGGATGCCCACCCCACTAATGTTCATGCCTTGATTCACCAATGCCGGGAAAATTCACTGGAGTATTTCACCAACACAAAAGCGATCGCATAAATAACCCAGTAGAACAGGGCTCAGGGGTTTAATAGGTTTTATAGGTGGAGTAGGATTCAGGGGTGGAACTGGCATCAAGCCAGTTTCAATATATTGTTGGGCAGGCAGGATGCCCACCCCACTAATGTTCATGCCTTGATTCACCAATGCCGGGAAAATTCACTGGAGTATTTCACCAACACAAAAGCGTACACATAGATCACCGAGTAGAACAGGGCTCAGGGGTTTAATAGGTTTTATAGGTGGAGTAGGATTCAGGGGTGGAACTGGCATCAAGCCAGTTTCAATCTATGGCCTTTGCGGGCAGGATGCCCACTCCACTGATGTTGATCCCAAAATTCACCAATGCCGGGAAAATTCACTGAACTATTTCATCAACACTTTTGCGATCGCATCTATCAAACACTCCGGAGATCCCAGCCGGAGTGGGGAAAATGGACTGTACCATTTCACCAACACAAAAGCGATCGCATCGATCAAACCGTCCGGAGTAGCCCTGCATCCCTTCGAGTCACACCACACCCAGTCACCCCAGACTCATGTCTTTCTTAAAAACCTACTCTGATCAGATCTCCCCATCTCCCCATCTCCCCATCTCCCCATCTCCCCATCTCCCCACACGACTCCCGATTCCCGATTCCCGACTCCCGACTCCCGACTCCCGACTCCCTAAAGACCGCTTCATTCTTTTTCTTCCAAAACAAATAAAATAACAAAAGAAAAAACAGCAATAATTATGTCCCGAATTTCCATAACTAGCCATTTCACTAACTGAATAATAATCACACATAATTCCAGGCAAACGGCTGGCATGCCAAGGAAAAATGACTAATCACCAATAACTAATCCCTAAAAGACACGATGCATTTTTAATGTCCCCAACCCTTTGAAAAACCCCTTGCATCCCTTACAAAAAACACCTAGGATGTAAATGTGATGAGGAACGAACAAACCTCAAACAAAACACAAGCTAAAGCTAACTTCCAGGAGATTTACTAGCAATGATTACTATTTCTGACCTTAATGTTTCTCGCGAAAATTGTTTAACTGAACTGAAAGATGCTGAAATGATGGGTCACATCATCGGTGGATTTTTAAAATTAAGTTTCAGTGGCATCGGATTTAGCATCGGTAACCAACTGGCATTCGACTTAGACGATGATGGTACCATTGTAGCCACTGAAATCTTCTCACCCTTCGGTGGAACTTTTGGGGGCACTATTGATTTTGGTAAGTTCTTCAAACACTAAAACTAATCGGCTCCCTAAGACCTCTGGTGGAAATTAATCAGACTTTATTTCACCAGAGGTCTGTAGAGTCTTGGGCAGAATAGCCTTGCCTACCTGGAAGTCAGAAGTATAAAAGATGAATTTCTTTAATACCAAAGATTTTGACTGATGGCAGCCGCCCTGAACTCGGGTTAAATATAATCAGGGGGAATAAATTTTTATCCCTGATTACTTTACCAAATCAATTCACAGGAGATTTACTAACTATGATTACTATTTCTGACCTCAATGTTTCTCGGGAAAGCTGTTTGACTGAACTCAAGGATGCCGAAATGATGGGTCACATCATGGGCGGCTTTACCTTACGTGTCCGTGGCATCGGATTTGTGCTCGGTAACCAACTGGCATTCGACCTAGATGATGATGGTACGATTGTAGCCACTGAAATCTTCTCACCCTTGAGTGGAACTTTCGGGTTCGATATTGATTTTAGTGACCTGTTCAATAAACACTAAGACTAATCGGCTCCGTAAGAGCTCTGGTGGAAATTAATCAGACTTTATTTGACCAGAGGTCTGTAGAGTCTTGTACAGAATAGCCTTCGCTACCTGGAAGTCGAAGTATCAAGGATGAATTTCTTTAATACTAAGGATTTCGACTGATGGCAGTTGGTAAGGGATTTCTGCCGCCCTGGACTCGGGGTAAATCTAATCAGGGGGAATAAATTTTTCTCCCTGATTAGTCAAAGAAACCAATTCACAGGAGATTTACCAACTATGATCACTATTTCTGACCTCAAGGTTTCTCGGGAAAACTGTTTGACTGAACTAAAGGATGCCGAAATGATGGGTCACATCATCGGCGGCTTTACCTTACGTGTACGTGGCATCGGATTTGGCCTCGGTAACCAACTGGGATTCGACCTAGACGATGATGGTACGATTGTAGCCACTGAAATCTTCACACCCTTGAGTGGAACTTTCGGTTTCGACATTGATTTTAGCAAACTGAAGAAGTCTCAACCCACTCATACCGATGATTGTCCCGAAGGGATGTAGTGGTTTGGCTAGGCTCTGGTCAAGGTAACGGGAGCTAAAATCACTACTTGTGTAGCACTATAGCATTTGTATCTGGGTTGTAAAAAAGGCAAGAGGCAAGAGGCCATAGGCCATAGGGGAAAGAGATCCTCAGTTTTATTGGACAGTAAAAAAAGACCTCCTAGGTTTACATCTCCAATACAAACGCTATATCGAACTTAGTATTACTACAGCTGCGCGGAATTAAAACCTCAAACATCAAACGTTTTTAATGGTGTATTTATTTCCGCTCTGCTGTAGGATTATGCTCCGTAATAAGTCTGGATGAAAGTAAAATTTAACCCCTGGCTTTTAGAATAATTTTAACCAGATTTTTAGATAGTATGTTTATTAATAATTCATAATTGATTATGAATTATAGCGCTTCTCATATCCCGATTCCCGACTCCCTCGGTGCGCTTGACCCGTAATTAAATTCGCCACGGGTCGCACCGCTCCCGATTCCCGATTCCCGACTCCCGACTCCCTAAACTAGACCTATGCGCAAAAGTAGTTTTCTGATAGTGTTTGCGTCAATTCTTATCCACTGTTCCCAGATCCGCTGTTCCCTGTTCCCGACAACTGCCGCGAAGTCTACTAAATAGATTAGCGATCGCTAACGCTGATTCTGCAATTTTCTCATTTCCTCTTGTACCCCCACTGCCACCTGCAAGGCTTGATCTAAAACTCGTCCATACTCACTAGCCTGATCACTCAAGTGCAGGGCGGTCAAGGTAGTTAAATTAGTAGTAAATAGCTGAGGATTCTTAGTAATAAACTGCTTATTCTCCCTGAGAATTCGTTCTGTCTTCAAGGCACGCACTAAATCCGTTTTCATCACCTTAAGGGCTTCGAGCACTCGCTCCCGATTACTGAGACCAACACCTGGATTACCAGCTTCTTCCAATTGATCATTAATGTGTACAGCTCTAATCACTGTATTGTATCGATCCACCTCTTTCACCAGCCGTCTAACTGCCTTATATTTCAGCCATAGAAAGGACCCTCTACCCAATTTGATCAGGAAATCTCCTGGTTCTTTTGGTTTCTCTAGGAAAAAACCTCTGACTCGCTCTGGCTTCTCCCCAACTAAATTGGTTAGATAGTCCTCTGAAATCACCAAGTCCTGCAAATCAGGTCGCATAGTTGTCCGTGCCTATGATTAGATAGTGGTCGGGAGCCTTTTAATCTATAAGCTTAGCATGCTCTTCATTACCTTACCGTTAAGCTGAGGAGACCTGTGAGGGGTGATATCAAATTTAGCTGTCCGGCAAAAGATGCCGGACAGCTAAATTTTAACCAACCAACTCAATCGCTCGTTTAGCCAAAGCCTCAGCAGTCAAACCATTAAAGGCCATAATTTGACCAGCACTGCTAGCAGTTTCACCCCGCTTCCAAGCCACCACATCCCGTTTGCTAGTACTACGTAACATAATCGGTTCCAGCATGGCACTGGTACCACCAGTAACACCAATCAATCCATCCCCACCAAACAGCCGTTCAAACCCCTGATCATCTAAGAAACCGCCATCAGCTTCAGTACAGGTTTTCCAAGCTGTATCATCAGGACGGTACAAGCGGCGGGGACTGATTACCGAAACAATCCGCACCCCAATCCCTTGGTTTTCCAAATCGGAAGCAGCATCAAACACTGGGATCAGGCTCATATCCCCAATCACCGCAAACACAACAGTTTTACTGCCTTTAGTTTCATGCAATACTATTGCACCATCTTGCAAGCCTTGACGGGTTTGGTCAAAGGTCGTGCGTACCGGTAAAGGTGACTTACTAGCAGTAATGGTAATTCCTTTATTCTTAGTACTCAGCGCCCACTCATAACACACTTGGATACTATTAGCATCACAGGGAAACAAAGGGAAAATATTGCCATTGCGCATCATAGCAGCAAAGTAATTTTCAATTTCAGGACGCTGGTGAGTCCAACCATTCCGTCCTTGCTCCAGTGCCCCAGCGGTAAATAATGTAATAGTAGACGGAGTAGGACGGCGCAATTCTGCCATGGCTTGGGTAACAGTTTGCCAAATCGGTAACCCATTGATCGCAAAAGATTCATAAGAACACCACAGAGTACGAGCTCCAAACAAGGCTAACCCTACCGCTAATCCAGCACAAGCATCTTCACTCAAAGGTTCGTACACCTGACCTTTTGGTCCTTGGAAGTAGAGTTCATCCGGGGTGGGGTGGATAATTTTTAGAGCTTGGTTAATATTATTAATTCCAGAAGCAGCATTGCCATCAGCATTGGAAATAATAAAATTAGGGTCTTTTTGCCCCACATCAGCAACTATCCTTCCCATCGCGGTAGTCGCTATTTTCTTATCGCCATCAATCACAAATTCTTCTAAAGGTAATTCCCCTAAATCTGGCAAAGGGAATTCCTTTTCTGTGACTACAGTATGAGCCGCTGGCCCTCCTCCAGAACGCTCAAAATTTATCCTGACTAATTCCCAGGCTTGAGACGGTAACGCCCGAGCTTTCAGGGCACTAACAATATAATCTTTTTCCAGGGTATCTCCTGGGTAGAGATTGTGAGCTTTAGCTCCCCGTTTGTGGACTCCAGCACCTTTGAGTTGTTTAACAATCAGCACCGTTAACTTACCACTCAAAGCTAATTTAGCCGCTTTATCCGTAGCTTCCAAAACCCCTTGGGTAAATGCCAATCGTTTCTGCAAAGAAAACTCAGTGCTATCCACATACTCACCAGGTTGGTCAGCATCATCATAATCCTTAGCATTGATTAAGATAACCTCTTGGAAACCATTGCCCTGCCAGTATGCAATCATCTCTTGATTGGACTTTGTGGAAACCATACTATGGTGTTCCTGGCTGTAACCATTCCACACTAAAACTGGCAGAAAATTAGTCACCTGGGGATAGGCCGTAGAGAAGTGACCAAAACTGCTCATCACATAAGGTTCACCCAAGCCCCCATCCCCAATGGTAACTGGGAATAGTACCCCTGGATGAAGCAAAGCCCCAGCCATAGCAAAGTGTTGCCCTTGTCCCAGCGGGCCAGCCGGATTGAGGAGTCCAGGAATTTGACCAGAAAGGTGTCCGAGCAATCCGTGCATTTCTCGGAAGCGTTCCCCCATCTGTTCTACAGTCTTAATGCCCATCTCCTCTAGGGAGCCGTCCAGAAACATGTTACTGTAGAAGCCTGGGGCATGGTGTCCCACTTCAGTAATAATGTTTTTGTAACCCAGCATGACCAAAGCTGCAATCCCGTCCGCAATGCTGGCAAATCCCCCTGGATGACCAGAGGATTTACTAGCAGTGATGTGCAGGGTTAGGTAGCGTAGGGCATCAGCAGCCAGTAAGGTCTGGAAGACAGCTACTGGATCATCAGGAGATGCGATCGCTTTTTGCCCCAGGGCAATCGCTGCTTGTTGCCCGTATTGGTCAGAAGCCGCATCAAAACCCGGTATGGTGTTGCCAAAATACTGAATTCCTTGACAAAATGTCGGAACCCTGCTACCAACTGTCATAGTCTCAGAAACCTTTTCTAATTATTACGAGTATTAAACAAATATTACAATCAGCTGGCTTGGTGCGGAATTAGTATAAAGGGTAAATTTGGGGTTTTAACCAGTGAAATGTCTTATGGATGAGATTGATTGAGACTACTATTGAGACGACTTGAGAATCTGCAACTCTAGATCCATTGTCATACCTGCCTTGTCGAGATTGTGATCAAATCTTGCTTCATTTGAATTTCCACAGACTAACAGAATAGGATTAATCGACTAGTTTTGATTACCCTTAATCCTATTAATAGCTTGTCAATAAGCGCTTTTCTGATAGTAATGAGCTAACCGAAGGTTTTGTTGCAATATGGTAGTTAGGTTAGGTCATGAATTTGTCTTAAGAAAGTAACAGAGGAAAACGAGTGTGAGTAAATTGCCTGAAGGTCCTCAAATCCCTGAGTGGTTACAGTTAATCTATTGGGTTGCTGACCCTCTGAAATATTTGGATCAGTGTGTAGAACGCTATGGAGATACATTTACCATACGGCTAAGTGGTTTCGGACCGTTAGTCATCCTCAGCCATCCCCAAGCAATTCAGGAAGTCTTGACCGCTCCTCCTAGCCAGTTTAAGTCTGGTGAACGAAATAAGCTGCTACGACCCTTGCTGGGGGAAACCTCAATGACTTTACTCGATGGTCAACCCCACCAGCGGCAGCGTAAACTTTTGATTCCTCCCTTTCATGGGCAACGAATTAATTCCTACAGTCAATTGATTTGTGATATTACTGAGCAAGTAGCGAGTCAGTGGGTAATCGGTCAAGCCTTTACTGCCCGTACTGCCATGCAAGACATTACCATCCAGGTAATCATGCAGGGGGTTTTCGGTCTAGGTCACGGACCCCGTTACCAAAAACTGAAGCCACTCCTGGCAGCCATGCTAGATATGACTAGTTCCCCCCTGCGCTCTAGTATGCTGTTTTTTAAGTTCCTGCAACGAGATTTAGGGGCTTGGAGTCCTTGGGGCAAGATGGTGCGGCGTAGGCAGCAAATTTATAACCTCCTTCAGGCAGAGATTAATCAGCGCCGAGAGCAACCTGAACTAATGGGCAATGACATTCTCAGTTTAATGATGTCTGCTAGGGACGAAAATGGTGATTTGATGAGTGATCAGGAGTTACAAGATCAGTTGCTCACCCTGTTGTTTGCGGGTCATGAAACTACTGCAACCGCTTTAGCTTGGGCATTCTACTGGATTCATCGATTACCGACAGTGCGCCAAAAACTGCTAGAGGAAATTGATAGCTTAGGGGATAATCCAGACCCGATGGCAATTGCCCAACTGCCCTATCTCACAGCAGTTTGCCAAGAAACCCTACGGATTTACCCAGTGTTGTTCCTGATCTTTCCCCGGACTACCACATCCCCAATTACTATTATGGGTCACCACTATCAGGCTAATACTACACTATTTGCCTGTCCCTATTTAACCCATCGTCGAGAAGACCTCTATCCAGAATCCGATCAGTTTAAACCAGAACGATTCCTTGAGCGTCAATACTCTGCCTATGAGTATTTTCCCTTTGGTGGTGGAAACCGACGCTGTATTGGTGCTGCTTTGGCGATGTTGGAAATGAAACTAGTTTTGGCTAAGGTATTGTCTGGTTATCACTTAGCCTTAGCACAAGACAAAATCATTAAACCAGCTCGTCGTGGACTCCTGAGTGCTCCGGAAAATGGGGTTCCTATGGTGATGACAGGTCAACGTGTTGCTAAGGATTCACCAAAGCCTGCTACCGTAAATTCTATTTAGGATCAAAATAATTGTGCAAGTAACTGTCCCATAGCAACAGAAACGGTTATCCGTGATAACCGAGAGTCTTTGCGGCCAGTAAGGTTACCGAAAAGGGCGGTTGGATGCGATCGCGTAGCGTGACGGAACGTCAATCGCATTTTGTGAGCATACTCTTCCAAACCCGGTATGGTGTTGCCAAACAAAATAGTGAATTACTCAGAATATTAAAGATTTTGTGTTATTTTGTGCTGAGTCTAAATAAATGTCAACAAAAGTCTAACTAGCACAGCAAAGCGAGTTTCAGCCACTTAGGTCACCCATCTCATTATCCTACTCCATCGGTCTGACAATTGGTAATCGAGACTCCTTAACATTTTCTTTACAAAAAGTTTTTAAATCCCTCTTTCCCAATTCCTGATAACACTTCACAATTAACAAACAGTTCCGGTTGTCATCGGTACGGGTATAGCTGAGATGATCAGCGATTTTGTGTAGTATAGCGATGCCACGTCCACCACCAGATTGAGGGTTCATTTCCTGCTTGAGGTCTATAAGCCGCTGTTCTAAATCAAAGGGAGGGCCTTGATCCCAGATGCGTAACTCTAAGCGCTGGGGGCATAAAGTAACTTCGACATCAATGGAAACGTCTTCTGGCAAATCTTTGTGAGCATGACGAACGGCATTGGTAAATCCTTCAGCGAGAGCTAATTGGCACTGCAACCAGACTTTTTGGCGAACATACGATGGTTTGAACTGGTCAAACCATCCCAAAGCGTTTTCTAACGCCTTAAGCTCGCTAGGAAGTTCGATAGATGTTTTCAATTTTTTCAATTCCTCAAAATCTTTTACATCAACCACATACATCAACCACATACATCAACCACATTGAAGCCTGATTCTCTCCAAAGGGTACTCTAAGATCAAGGAATCCAGTCTAACCTAGATTTATATCTCCCTGTACCATGGACTAATACTCAATTGCCTTCAAAAGATTGCCTTCAAAGAAAATTTTTTCTAGAAGCTCTGCCAGAAGCACCCTTGAAAACCATTGAGCCAAATGGGGTTTCTTTTTCCGTTTTCTATCAAGCCAGGGGGTCTTGCCCTCTAGGGGGTATTGCCCTATATAATGTTGACCAAAATAGCAATAATTGATGGAGATTTATAAAAGGGGGAAGAAACCGGAACCGGTGCAATACACAAAAGTTATAACAAATAAATCCGGTACGCCAATAGGGAATGCCATCAATAAAAGTAACTCAGTCTAACTTGTCTTGGGGTCTGATTGACGGAACGTCACGCTACGCGATCAAGGTTTCGTGAAATTCAGCCGGTCAGAATCTACTGGCTGTCCTCATTGTAAGTCAGTGTATTGATAAATCCTAAAGTAATTTCTAAAACCTCAGTGCTATGAACCAAATTCTGATTATTGATGATGATCCAGCCATGCAAATGTTACTGAAACGGACCCTTTGCCACCAGGGTTATGAGGTAGCTGTAGCTAGCAACGGCGAAGAAGGTTTGGTGCAGGTACAAAAGTTACCTCCAGCCCTAGTCATTTGCGATTGGATTATGCCCGGTATGAATGGATTGGATGTCTGTCGTCAACTCAAGGCAACACCGGGACTCTCAACCACCATATTTATTCTGGTGACATCTCGAAATTCCATTGAAGACCGGGTAGAGGGGTTAGATGCTGGAGCAGATGACTTTCTGTGTAAGCCGATCGAAATAGCAGAGTTGAACGCACGAGTCAGGGCTGGCTTGAGGTTACACCAACTCAGTCATGATTTGCAGCACCAAAAGCAGTTGTTGGAGGGAGAATTAGCAGAGGCAGCAGAGTATGTTAGTTCGATTCTTCCAGACCGGATGAGCAAACCATCGGTGACCATTGACACCCGATTTATTCCGTCCCGGAAACTGGGGGGTGATGGCTTTGACTATTATTGGCTAGACTCAGAGCATTTAGCAATTTATCTGCTGGATGCTGCTGGACATGGCTTACGAGCTGCCTTGCCCACACTTTCAGTGCTAAATTTACTCAGGTCGCGGGCTCTAAAGTCGATTAACTACTATCAACCGAGTGATGTTCTACGAGGGTTGAACCAAACCTTCCAGATCACTGAGCGAAATGATAAGTACTTCACGGTCTGGTATGGGGTATATAACCAGGTCAAGCGTCAACTGGTCTATGCTAGTGCAGGACATCCACCCGCAATATTAATTGCTCAGACCCATGGTTCCTTGATGGAAGTACAACGTCTAAAAACGCCTGGCTTACCCGTTGGTATGTTCCCAGATGCCGATTATATTGATCAATGCTGTGAAATTACTGAATCGAGCACCCTATATATATTCAGCGATGGCATTTACGAGATTGACCAATCCAATGGGAACGTTTGGGGGCTTGAGCCCTTCATCAGATTGCTGGCAGAGTGTAAGCAAAATCACAATGGTGCTTGTCACTTAGATTTGATTTTGAAATCTCTGCAAGCCGTGAACCCTAAACACTATTTTGATGATGATTTATCGTTACTAGAAATCAATTTTGTATGAACAGCTCGTTCTGGGCTAATCAACCTCAGTTTCCCTAGCGTGGGCCGTTTGCTTAGCATCGGGTCCATGGGCAATGGGCAATGTCAAAAATTGGCAGCTTTTAAAGAGAAGACAGGAGACTTAAAGGCAGTAAATCATCAGAATAATTCAGCCAGGTTAGTGGGAGTATAAAAAACGATTGGTGGATTCTTTCGCCAATTGATAGCCAATTTTTTGCCAATTTTTCGGTAAAATTACTGAAAAATTAATTATTATGACTCGAAGCTTATGACTTGAAGCTGCTGAGTCTTCAATCGGAGCATAGTTGGTTGTGTCGAATTCATCAAGCTTTAGGCAATTTTCACAAAACATCTTCCTACCTTCCCTAAGCTGCTCTTCATTTAAATTTGTTATGACAACAGGGGAGCAGGGGAGCACGGAATAGGGTTTGAGTTTTTTTTATAACTGAATAATATCCTTAAATGGGCAACAGCTTAAAAGAAAATCTAGGATTTGGAAAGGGCTACGCCCAACGGCGATCGCCCTATAGACTTCCCTGGAATTATCTTGTAGAAAGCACCTCGCTTTCAAAATCTTCTCGTGTAGAAAAGATTTCAAATACTCTGTCCATGCTGGTCAGGTCAAATAACATTTTGATTTGCTCATTAACTGAGCAGATATACATCTTGCTCTCAGCAGCACGAACCGTTTTAAGAGCAAGTACCAACGCTCCCAAACCCGAACTATCCATAAAAGTAACATCTTTAAAATCAATCAAAATAATATCTGCTCCAGAGTCCACCAGCTCACTAACCTCTTGACGAAACTCGGCAGCTTGTGTACCATCTAGAATGCCTGTGGGTTGAACGACTTTAACAGCACTACTCATATACCAAATTAAGCTAGTTACAAACATATACTGACTTTGCTAGTATAGCCGTGACAAATAATTTCAGCCAGACTTGGGTTGGACAATAACCATTTAGCTGACTCACGACTTAACCTAGTACTACAGCACTAATCGTTTCTTTCAGGATTAGCCTCACCGATAAAGAGCATAGTAAACTTGAATTTGGGATAAATTTGGGGGCTTATAACGGGGGCTTATAACAACAAGCAAGATTTTAACCCATCTACCCTTAGTGGTATCCTTAGTGTCCGCTCGGGTTTTCACGGTTCCATCCCCTAACCCCACTCCCACGAAAACTCCCAATATAGATGACGCAATATAGATTAAAATTCCCTTGGCAGAGTCCCAAACTATCCTGAAAGTATGTCCGATTCAAATCCCATTCCAGTAGTCGTAAACGGTGCCGCCGGAAAAATGGGTCGAGAGGTGATTAAGGCTGTTTCTCAAGCCGAAGATATAACCCTAATCGGTGCCATCGATACCAATCCTAAGTATTTAGGTCTTGACGCCGGAGAAGTTGCCGGGTGCGAACCAGTTGAAATTCCCATTGTTAATGACCTGCAAGCCAATCTAGTTCTTGCTACCCAAGAAAAAACCCAAGGGGTGATGGTAGACTTTACCCACCCTGACAGCATATACGACAACATCCGAACTGCGATCGCATACGGTGTCCGCCCCGTAGTTGGCACCACTGGTCTTAGTGCCGACCAAATCAAAGACCTGTCGGAATTTGCTGAAAAATCCAGCACTGGCTGCCTAATTATCCCCAACTTCTCTATTGGTATGGCATTACTGCAACAAGCAGCTGTGCAAGCCTCCCAATACTTTGACCACGTAGAAATCATCGAACTCCACCACAACCAAAAAGCCGACGCTCCCAGCGGTACTGCCATTCAAACCGCCCAACGCATGGCTGGAGCCGGTAAAACCTATAATCCAGCCATGGTGGAAGAAACCGAAAAACTAAAAGGTGCCAGGGGAAGCATTGCAGAAGACAACATTCGGATTCATAGCGTGCGTTTACCTGGCTTAATTGCTCACCAAGAAGTCATCTTCGGTGCCCCTGGTCAAATCTACACCCTACGTCACGACACCAGCGACCGTTCCTGCTATATGCCAGGAGTACTGCTCGCGATTCGCAAAGTTACCCAACTCAAGGGTCTACTATATGGGTTAGAGAAAATCTTGTGACCAGTCATTAGTCATTAGTCATTAGTGATTAGTCATTAGTCATTGGTGATTTGTCAAAATTGAGATCAATCACAACAAATCTAAAAACTAAATACTAAAAACTAAGTAACTAAAGACTAAGGACTAAGTACTAAGTACAAAACCCATGCTAATTCCGATCACTCGCGAAAAGTTTGAACAAATGGTTCCCGTCCTAGCCACGGGACTCCAGTATCGCTACTACTGGGGTAAGTTTCGAGATTTTTTAAGGCGACTGTTAATTTCTCTAATCGCAGTCGTGGTGATTTTAATTTTAGCTTTGATTCTTGGTTCAGGTTTTGCTCCCTTCCGCGTGTTATTCGAGATCACTGCAGGGCTTTACTGGTTGTGGTCGCCTGTATATTGGGCAAGTATGCGGAACCTGAAGATGCGCCGATATGGCTATAGCGGCTTCTGGCAAGGCCGAATCGAGGATGTATTTGTAACGGAGGAGTTGATTGGTACAGAAGAACAAGTTAATCAGCGGGGTGAGTTGGTAATTGTGGAACACCGGGAGAGACGGTTAAATCTAGAAGTAGAAGATGAAACTGGATTTATGAGTCAGCTGCAAGTTCCCCTTCAAAGCCTCCACAAAAATATTTCACCTGGACAAATTGCTCAGATGTTGGTCATGTCCAATCAGCCTGACTTAGGCAAGATTGCCCAGACCAGTGATATTTATATTCCTAGCTTAGACATTTGGGTAAATGACTATCCTTACCTGCAACGAGATGTCTTTGTCCAAGTTAGTCGTAAGTTGAGGAATCAAGAGCGCTCTTCTTCCAGACAAGGTCCCCGTAGTTCTAGGCGTCGAAGATCCTATTAACCATTAACTTAATCATTAACGGTCATGGTTAAGATGCTTGGATGTCAGGCTTTTTCCTAGACCAGTAAATCCTGGCGAGGATTAAAATTCTCAATTTGCCGTAGTTTTTCGTAGAGTTCTCTGACCTCCTCAGTGACTTCGGTGGGAACAACAATCTGAATTTCTACTACCTGATCCCCTCGTCCCCCCTCTTGATTGGGATAACCTTTATTTGCTAAGCGCAATTTTTGTCCTGACCTCACCCCACTAGGAACATTAATTTGCACTCTACCATCCAAGGTGGGAACTTCTATTAAGTCACCTAATACTGCTTCAGCAGGTGTTACTGGTACTACACAAATCACATCAAATTCCTCTAATTTAAAGAAGGGATGAGGTGACACAGTGATTTTTAAATTTAAACATCCACCATCAATACCTTGACCTTGGAGCCGCACCAGGGCACCGGTTACCATCCCAGCAGGTAGCTCAATTTCTAAAGCCCGTCCATCTTCTAGGCGAATTCGCTCTCGACCCCCTCTATAGGCTTTTTCCAAAGGTAGGGTTAATCGAGCGTCAATATCCTGAGGTTGAGGTTTGGCATAAGGTTGAGGCTGAGGGGGGGATTTCGGTTGAGGTCTCAGACGAGAACTAACAGTGTAGGCTGTTTTAGTTTTCCCTGGTCGAAACGCACTGTCGGAACTTACCCGAGTCCCTGGAGCTGGGGTTGATGTTGCCTTTCTAGTAGAGCGACGTCCGAGTAGTTGATCAATGAAGGTGTTAAAGTCCCGGTAATTGCCATAATCCTCTCCTTGGGCTGAACCGCGACCATTGCCGTTCCAGCCTACATTTTTAATCAAACTAGCCGCTTTAGCCGCTTTTCTCCCAAAATTCTTCTGCCAATATCGACTAAATTGGTCGTACTGCGATCGCCTATTCGGGTCAGAGAGAACTTCATATGCCTCACCAATATCCTTGAACTTGTCTTCTGCTGTCTTATCTCCAGGATTCAGGTCAGGGTGATACTGTCGAGCTAAGCGCCGATAAGCCTTTTTAATTTCCTCGCTGGATGCCTCTGTCGGTACACCCAACATTTCATAGTAATCTCGATAGTTTTGCATAGTCATTAGTCATTAGTCAATAATGAAGTGTCTCGATGCACTCCCTCATCGGGTAAACCCCCGTATTAAGGCGCTGCATTGATCTATTCGTGATTAATCCTCAATTGTCAGTATTTTTTAAAGCGAAGAGCGAGAACGCTTTTACTTAAAGACTAATTGCTAATTAGTTATGGCTACTGACTACTAACAACTAACTACTGACTAATTTAGAACCAATCATCATCCTCATCCCAATCATTTTCAAGGGGGTTTCTGCGATAGCGATCGCGAGTGGATCTCGATGAACTAGCCCCATAGGAGTCATAGGAGTCCCGGCGGTAATCCCGTTCAGAATATCGGTCTCTGTCACTATCTCCGGTGAAGGTACGACGAATTGAGCCAAACAAGTCATCATCCTCTTCTTCCTCATATTGCAGCCGTACCTCTCGCTTGAGCTCATAGAGGGCATCTTGTAGATCACCTTGAGTCCGATCAATAGCCCGGTCATCATTTTGGGCAACGGATTGACGCATCTCCTGAATTAAGCCTTCAATCTGACGCCGATAACCACTAGCAAACTGTCTACCAAAATCTAGAGCTACCTCCCTCAGTTGCCGTTCCGCTTCATTAGCCAAACTTTCTGCCCGATTGCGCTTTTCTACTCGTTCCCTTCGTTCCCGGTCAACCTGGGCGTATTCTTCTGCCTCACGAATCATTTTGTTGACTTCCGCCTCACTCAGGGTAGAAGCCCCTTGAATGGTAATGCTTTGTTCTCGACCAGTAGTTTTATCCAGTGCCAATACCTGCAAAATCCCATTGGCATCAATATCAAAAGCCACCTGAATTTGGGGCACTCCCCGTGGTGCTGGGGGAATACCAGTCAACTTAAACCGACCCAAGGACTTATTATCTGTTGCCATATCCCGTTCCCCTTGCAGCACATGGATTTCCACCAAAGTCTGATTATTTTGGGACGTCGAAAAAATATCAGACCGCCGGACTGGGATAGTCGTGTTCCGGGGGATTAACTTTTTCATCACCCCACCAATAGTTTCCAAACCCAAGGACAACGGGGTTACATCCAGCAATAGGATATCTTTTACTTCACTGTTGAGAATTCCTCCTTGAATTGCAGCTCCTACTGCCACTACCTCATCAGGATTAACGTTCTGATTCGGTTCCCGATCGATTAAGCTGCGCACCAATTGTTGTACCATCGGGGTGCGGGTTCCCCCTCCTACCAAGATCACTTCATCAATGTCCATAGGAGTTAAGCCAGCATCTTTGAAAGCTCGTTTTAGGGGTCTGCGCAAACGACTAACTAGATCCACACATAGCTCTTCAAACTGAGAGCGCTTCAGCCTAGTTTCTAGGTGTTTTGGACCATCTTCTGTAGCTGTAATAAAGGGCAAATTAATATCAGTTACACCCACCCCAGACAGCTCGATCTTAGCTTTTTCTGCAGCTTCAGTCAGCCGTTGTAGGGCTTGGCGATCGCGTCGTAGATCAATTCCCTCTGATTCCAAAAATTGCTCTGCCAACCAGTCAACAATTTTTCGATCAAAATCATTGCCCCCCAGTTGAGTATCACCACTGGTTGATAGCACTTCACACACCCCATCCCCCACCTCTAGGATGGAGACATCAAAGGTACCCCCACCCAAATCAAATACTAGGATGGTTTGGCTTGCCTCTAGATCCAAGCCATAAGCCAAAGACGCTGCTGTTGGTTCATTAAGAATCCGCAGAACCTCTAACCCAGCAATTCGTCCAGCATCTCGTGTGGCTTGCCGTTGAGAATCATTAAAGTAAGCCGGGACTGTTATTACTGTCCCTGTTACCTCCTCTCCCAGGTAGCGGCTGGCCTCATCCGCCAACTTCCGCAGGATCATCGCAGAAATTTCCTCTGGGGCAAAGTCTTTTTTCAAGCGGGGGCACTTAATTCTCACATTACCAGTTTCATCCCGACGAATAGTATAAGCAACCCGCTTCGACTCTGGATTCAGTTCAGCATACTTACGTCCAATATACCGCTTCACCCCATAGAAAGTATTTTGGGGATTAAGCACAGCTTGGCGGCGTGCCAATTGTCCTACAACCCTTTCCCCATCCTTACTAAAGCCAACCATTGACGGAGTTGTGCGCATACCTTCCGCATTAGCAATTACCACCGGCTTACCGCCTTCGATGACAGCCACCACGGAGTTTGTTGTACCCAGGTCAATGCCGACTACCTTGCCCATGCGTCCTTTATTCTCCTCAAGATGAATGCTGTCAACTCGTTCAATGAATTACAACTACTATATATATAGATGATATTTTGATTAAAATTGTATATAGCCAGTGGTTCGGTTTTCCGAAGCGTAGTCACCCTAGACCTCTGACGGTTGCAGTTATGTTAAGGGATGCCCCGAAGTGCTGAATCTATTCTATCCCTTGAGTTATGCTCAAATTGAGCAGAATTTTAAAATAAGCATCCTATCATAATAGAGATTATGTTAGCAAACGGGACGATAGAGTGAATTAGCTTCAACAAACTATTGATTAAGGCTTCCATCTGCCCGACTTACCTCTGGTAAACTTCCCTGTGCCTTATCCGATGGCTCTGGCAATGCTACGATCACAGTAGCCCCCTATATTGAATTATTAATGGCAGAAACACTATTCTTTAATGCTCTGCGTGAAGCCATAGACGAAGAAATGGCACGGGATGAGACAGTATTTGTAATCGGTGAAGATGTTGGTCACTACGGTGGTTCCTACAAAGTTACCAAAGATCTGTATAAAAAATACGGTGACTTGCGGCTTCTGGATACCCCCATTGCCGAAAATAGCTTTACTGGTCTAGCTGTGGGTGCAGCAATGACAGGTTTACGACCAATTGTCGAAGGCATGAATATGGGGTTTTTACTCCTGGCATTCAACCAAATTTCCAACAATGCCGGGATGCTGCGTTATACCTCTGGTGGTAATTTTAAAATCCCGATGGTGGTTAGAGGTCCTGGTGGTGTCGGACGTCAGTTAGGGGCCGAGCACTCCCAGCGTCTAGAAGCCTACTTTCAGGCAGTTCCCGGTCTCAAAATCGTTGCTTGCTCCACCCCCTACAATGGAAAAGGGTTGCTAAAATCTGCCATTCGAGATGATAACCCAGTATTGTTCTTTGAACACGTCCTGCTCTACAATCTGAAAGAAAATCTGCCAGAACAGGAGTACTTGGTACCCCTTGATAAAGCTGAAGTTGTACGCCCTGGTAAGGATGTTACCATTCTTACCTACTCCCGGATGCGTCACCACGCCATACAAGCGGCTAAGCAGCTGGAAAAAGAGGGGTATGATCCTGAGGTGATTGACCTGATTTCCCTAAAGCCTCTAGACTTTGAAACCATTGGTGCTTCACTAGCCAAAACCCACCGAGTCATTATTGTAGAAGAGTGCATGAAAACCGGTGGTATTGGGGCAGAATTAACAGCATCGATTAACGAGCGCTGGTTTGATGAACTCGATGCGCCAGTGCTTCGGCTTTCATCCCAAGATATTCCCACTCCCTACAACGGGGTTCTGGAAAATCTCACCATTGTCCAACCCCATCAGATTGTCGAGGGTGTGAAAAAGATGGTGGCTTTGCGGATTTAATTTAAAGCTTGGCAAATAAAGCTTAGGCATTAGCCATGCAGGGGGCGTTACTGATTATGTAGATGCTGGAGGTTACAAAGATTCCGATTGCTAAGTAACCAATCCATGGAATACTTAAATCTCCAGCTTTCAGACTTTAGACTTTAGACTTTAAACTTTCTCAGTTACTAGGCTCGCCAAAACAGATTATCATAGCATTTGTTGCGGCGGGTCGTAGTCATGCAAAAACAGCGTTCACTATTAGCCTTAATCATAGTACTTGTAATTACAGCAATTATAGTACTGGTGCAATTTCCAATCCGGTTAGGACTGGACTTGCAGGGAGGGGCTCAACTCACAATTCAGATTAACACTACCGAAGAGATTACGGAAATCACGGCTGACCAATTAGACGCAGTGAAAACCGTTATAGAAGGTCGAGTCAATGCCCTAGGGGTTTCTGAGTCGGTAGTCCAAACCGTTGGCAAAGACCAGCTTTTGGTACAGCTACCTGGTGTCAATGACCCGCAACAAGCGGAACGGGTACTAGGGGGAACAGCACAGCTGGATTTTCTCAAGCAAAACATTGGTACAGAGGCACAGCTGCGGGTTGAACAGCAAGTGCTAGAAGAACTACAATTAAACCAAGAGGTATTGCGCAACAATGGTGATGGAGATGCGATCGCAGAAAATCAAGCTGCTATCAATCGTAGTAACCAAGCCATCCTTGAACTATTTGAAAGCACTGGTCTGACTGGCAAAAACCTCCAAGATGCTCGTCCCCAACCTCTTCAAACTGGTGGTGCTTGGGAAGTGGCTATCCGATTTGATAGTGAGGGAGCTCAAAAGTTTGCCGAGCTGACCAAGAACATTGCCGGTACAGGACGCAGCATTGGTATTTTCCTCGACAATTTACTAATTAGTGCTCCGAGTGTGGCAGCGCAATATGCTGAAAATGGCATCAGTGGTGGTGCAGCAGTGATTACCGGTAACTTTGATACCCAAAGTGCCTATGAATTTGCTGCCCAGCTGCGGGGAGGTTCCTTACCTTTGCCAGTGGAAATCGTGGAGAATCGCACCGTAGGGGCAACCTTAGGACGAGATAGTATTCAACGTAGTATCTATGCTGCTGTAGTTGGTCTGATTTTAGTATTAATCTTTATGGTGTTCTATTACCGACTGCCTGGCATCATTGCTAATATTGCTCTGAGTATCTACGCTTTAATTACCATCGCAGCATTTGCCTTATTAGGTGTTACCTTAACCCTACCCGGAATTGCTGGTTTTATCCTTAGTATCGGTATGGCAGTTGATGCTAATGTGCTGATTTTTGAGCGGACACGGGAAGAATTACGTGCTGGTAAGACCTTGTATCGCTCAGTAGAGTCCGGGTTTTACCGAGCCTTTTCTAGTATTTTGGATGCAAATGTGACCACATTAATCGCCTGTGCAGTACTGTTTTGGCTAGGCTCAGGTCTAGTCAAAGGCTTTGCCGTAACCCTAGGCATTGGGGTAGGAATCAGTATGTTTACCGCCCTTACCTGTAGTCGCACCCTGATGCTAGTGGCAGTTTTAGGACTTCCAGGAGTACGTCAGAAACCAGAACTATTCTGCCCGAATTTACCAACCCAATAGTTTAGAAATTACGAACTATGAAGTAGGAACTATGAAGTAGGAAGTGTAATTATTAGTTATGGAGAAAGGGTTTAGTTGAACTCGATCCTGGTCAACTAAAAAATCTATTTAATCCTTCATCCTAGTTGTCGATAACTTTGTGGAGAAAAGGTTTAGTTGACCAGGCTCAGGTTCCATCAACAAACCCATTTCATAATTCATCATTCACAATTAATTTATAGCAATCCTAAATTAAATTAATTGTGATAATTTTATTCCCTACTCCCTACTCCCTACTCCCTTTGCTAAATAAGGATTTATCAATAAAAAAGTCAATATGAAACTTAATGTAATTAAAACGCGATCGCTTTGGTGGAGCATCTCAACCGCCCTGATTACGGTCGGTATCATTGCCATGGTGATTTCTTTTATCCAACTAGGAGCCCCTTTAAGGTTAGGTCTCGATTTTGTTGGTGGTACCCGCCTACAGCTAGAGAGAGACTGTACTCAACCCGGAAACTGCGACCAACCCATCGATTTGGCCTTGGTGCGAGACGTCATGACAGCACAAAGTCTTGGCAATAGCAGTATCCAAATACTAGGGGAAGAAAAACAAGCCCTGACAATTCGGACTAAAACATTAGATGTTGAACAACGCACCCAGTTGCAAACTGCTCTAACCGAGCGTCTTGGTGTTTTCGATCCCAAATCTACTCAGATTGACACCGTTGGTCCCACCTTGGGCAGGCAACTGTTTATTTCTGGCTTAATCGCTTTGTTTATGGCCTTTGTGGGCATTTTTGTCTACCTTACCTTCCGATTCGAGTTTGACTATGGCCTATTCGCTTTCGTTGCCCTGTTCCACGATGTCTTAATCGCTATTGGTCTTTTCTCTATCCTAGGTTTAGTGCTAGGGGTAGAAGTCGATACCTTATTTGTGGTTGCCCTATTGACAATTATTGGTTTTTCTGTTAATGATACTGTGGTGATTTACGACCGGGTGCGAGAAGTCATTAAACTCAAGCCAGGTCAACATATCAATCAAATTGTAGAAGATGCTGTTAATCAAACCTTAACCCGCTCCATCAATACTACCTTAACTACCTTGCTACCCCTGTTAGCAATCTTGCTATTCGGGGGAGAAACCCTAAAATTCTTTGCCTTAGCACTAATTATTGGTTTTACAGCAGGGTCTTACTCCAGTATTTTTATTGCCAGTACCCTGTTAGCTTGGTGGAGAGAGCGCACTGGTAAAGCTAAGTCTGTAGTCGAGGTTGCAGTTAATCCAGAAAAGGAGGGTACTTCAGTGATTGAAGCAGAATTTTCTGATGAAGTTTAGTTCTAATTTTCAATAGTCTTCTAATTATGGAGCAGCCAGATAGCCCAAGAAGAAAAATTACCCTTGACCCAATCGTTCAGGCCAGGGTAAAACGATTACATCAATTAACTGTTTATGGTAGGTGGATTTTCGTAGGCATTCTCTGGATAACTGTTGCTCCATTAAGCCTGTGGGCTTGGCAGTATGAAATTTCCCTGATGCGATCGCATTTTACCTGGGCAGCACTCCGGTATAGCATTATCTACAACCATTTGCCTGCAATAGGTCTGGCTATCTGTATTGGCACAACCTTAGCCGTCTTAGTTTGGCAAAGTCGCAATATTTTATTTGGATTACCACCCTTAGAACAGAAACGCCTGGAGCAACAAGTACAACGGATTTGTCAGCAAGGTCCAACACACCCACTCTGGAAGTGGGTGTGCGACTCTTGAATTAACCCACGACTATATCCTCAACAACAATAAAATCAGCCGCTGTCAGCTGAGTCGTCGATATCCCGAACACCTGTGCTAAGACTTCGCCAGTGCCAGTAATACTAGCAGGGTCAGCAATACTAATAGTAGTCGCGCCTAGGTTATTACCAATTACCAGGTCATCAAAGGTCAGACCTCCACCTAACTCGAACAGATCGATTCCATCTTCAAAACTAAACACAGTATCTGTTCCCTCACCAGGGCTCAAGACGTAGGTGTCAGAGCCGCCTCCGCCAGATAAGATATCAGCCCCTAATCCGCCTTCTAAGGTATCATCACTGTTACCACCAAACAAGGAGTCATTACCCTCACCACCGATCAAGGTGTCTGAGTTTTCTCCCCCAGACAAGTTATCATTACCAGCTCCACCATCCAGGAAGTCTTCATTAGTCCCACCATCAAGGACGTCATCACCGTCACCACCGTGCAAGGTGTCTGAGTTATCTCCTCCAACCAGGGTATCATTTCCGGCTCCACCGTCGAGTAAGTCATTGCCTGAGCTCCCTTCTAGGCTATCGTTGCCATTACCTCCAAGCAAGGTATCATCCTGGAAAGTACCAATTACCGTCGAGTCATTATCTTGGATAGCAATCAGAGTAGCTACCTCACTGACGTTGTTGAAAGCTAAACCATCATCAACCACAAACTGGATAATGCGACCAGGGGCATCAATCACACCAGATGTGTTTTCATACTCTAGGGTGTTGAGGACTTGCTGGTAATTTTGGATGGTATCTACCCCATCTAAGGTAAGGATACCATTGTCAGCATCGAAGCTAACCGCTATCAGGGTATCAGTGTTGTCAACAGTCAGCTCTTCCTGTCCGGGATTCAGCAGATTAGCAATTGTTACTGTTGCGCCAACCAGAGTAGTGTTATTAGCATCACTCAGAGTCAAGTTGCCACCTGGGAACAGTGCCAGCTGATTACCTGTAAATGTGACAGTAGCATCAATGCCGTCGGTATCTGCAATAGCTGGGGCAGCAGCTGGAATTCCCTCAGTAGCTGCAAGAACTGGCTGGGGAGCTGGGTCAGTAACAGGATCGGTAACAGGATCGGTAACAGGATCAGTAACAGGATCAGTAACTGGGTCAGTATCAGTAACTGGGTCAGTATCAGTAACTGGGTCAGTATCAGTAACTGGGTCAGTATCAGTAACTGGGTCAGTAACAGGATCGGTAACTGGGTCAGTATCAGTAACTGGGTCAGTAACAGGATCGGTAACTGGGTCAGTATCAGTAACTGGGTCAGTAACAGGATCGGTAACTGGGTCAGTATCAGTAACTGGGTCAGTAACAGGATCGGTAACTGGGTCAGTATCAGTAACTGGGTCAGTAACAGGATCGGTAACTGGGTCAGTATCAGTAACTGGGTCAGTAACAGGATCGGTAACTGGGTCAGTAACTGGGTCAGTAACTGGGTCAGTATCAGTAACTGGGTCAGTAACAGGATCAGTAACTGGGTCAGTATCAGTAACTGGGTCAGTAACAGGATCGGTAACTGGCGATACACCATTGAGGTCTATGACTGGAGCAACATTACCGAATAGGACATAGCTAGTCCCTGGGGTGCTGCCATTGGCTGTACTAAGCTCAAGACCAGGTGCGCCAATAACTAGGTCATCAATGCTATCACTATTAACATCTTTTGCTTCACTTACTGAGAAGCCTAGGGAGTCAGTACCTTCGATAACTAAGCCATTTTCACCGTCTAATGTAGAAAGATCTACACTGCCAGTAGCTCCCAATTCTTCACTGCCGAACAGCACATAAACTTTGCCTGCACCTTCAGCTCCAATGGCAACATCAGCATACCCATCTTGGTTGAGATCCCCAGCATAACTAACTGACGAGCCCAGGAGACCATTCGCTTCAATCCCTGTGATCGCAAAGCCGTTGGTACCGTCCAGGCTGGCAAGGTCTAAGTTTCCTGTAGCAGCAACATCTGTGCCGCCAAACACTACGTAAGCCTCACCAACATTAGTCTGGTCACCGGCATCAACAAAGGGAGCCCCAATGATTAAGTCACTAACACCATCACCATTGACATCCCCAGCATCACTCACAGACCAGCCTGCCCTGTCACCGAGATCAAGGCTGGAACCTTCATCAATACCATCAATGACGAAGCCAGTTGTCGGGTCAGAGGGTATGGAGGAAAGATCTAGGGTTCCAGTGGCACCGACACCTGAACCACCGAACACTACATAAGTCTTGCCAGCAGAACTGTTGTCAGTCAGAGGAGAATCACTACCAGGAGCACCGATAGCAAAGTCTTTAATCAGATCACCATTGATATCCCCAAGACTAGTTACTGAGAAACCTGCCAAGTTTCCTGCAACACTACTGGTGAGGACGAAGCCATTATCGCCGTCCAGGTCCAGAGTGGAGAGGTCTAGGCTACCGCCAGAAGCTTGTGTGCCCCCAAATACCACATAAGCCTTGCCAGGATTAAGACCGGGAGAAGAAATAGGCAACAAGGCATGAGGAGCACCAATCAAGATGTCATCCTTACCATCGCCGTTAACATCCCCTAAGCTGATGGAATGACCAGAAAATTCTGCAGGATCGTCACCATTGATAGCAAAGGCAGATGACAGATCGACGCTACCAGTAGAGCCAATAGTAGAACTGCCAAATATTACATAGCTAACACCATTGTTGTTGGGCCCAGCACCAGGAGCACTTACCAATAGGTCACTCGTACCATCACCATTGATATCTCCACCACTGCTAACCGAAAAGCCTAAGAATCCAGTTGAATTAAGACCGCCAATCACGAAACCCTTACTAGGCTCTGCTGGGTCAGGTGATTCGATGTCAGCGAGTTCGATGCTACCACTAGCACCCACATCTGGACCACCGAAAACAACATAGCTTTTACCTGAAAAAAGGCCATTGGGATCAGCCCCAGGGGCTCCAATAATCAGATCAAGATTGCCATCACCGTTGATATCTCCAGCACTGCTGACTGAGAAACCGGACCGGTCACCTAATGTAACACCATTAATAGAGAACCCAATTCTCCCGTTAAGGTTTGAAAGATTAAATACTTGATTTGACATAGTTAAGTTGGTAGATGTCTATATGCTTTCGATTTGCCATCATCTCAGTTAATCCTAGTGATTGGGACGAGGATTGTGATAAATTTATCAAAATTTTACTTAATTCTGAGGCAGTCTAGCATAAATCTTTATATGTTGATGGTAAATAATTAATTACTGTAACATAGCTACTACGCCGTTTGAGGTATTAAGTCAGTCAATATAATTAGAATTTATGGATTTTTCCTTGTTGCTAGCTAATTGCTGTTGCTGAAAAGTCCGCTACTCAAGGGATAACCTTCCTAGACAATCCACCACTCAACCTTCATGGTTTTATTCAAATACTTATGCACTAAATAAAATCAGTTATGTAAAGATTTTGCAAAATTGCCAATTTGGCACGACAGTATTATGAAATTGTGCTAGTCATCTGTGTTTGTTTACACCTAATTTCTCCATCTCCCCATCTCCCCATCTCCCCATCTCCCCATCTCCCCATCTCCCCATCTCGATTATTGGGATAATCAGGATATTGCCAATGGAATCTAGCTTTCTTAGGTCAAAACGGGATAACTAAAAATAAATCCCTTCAGTCTTAGTCAGTGTACATCTATGACATATTGCCTGAGAATTGCTGATATTCCCATCAGTGAACGTCCTCGTGAGCGATTAGTTGCTCTAGGAGCTAAAAATCTAGCGACAGCGGAACTGCTAGCAATTCTTTTAGGTACAGGTCAAGGGAAAGGAAAGCTTTCTGCCATGGGTTTGGGACAATTAATTTTACAGGAACTTGCCAAAGACCAACGAGACCCAATGGCTGTGTTGCGGAATATTAAAGCTCAAGAATTGACCCAAATTCATGGTGTTGGACTAGCGAAAGCCACAACGATTTTAGCAGCAGTGGAGCTGGGAAAACGGGCATTTCTGTCTCGACCAACAGAAGGTGTAATCATTGATAGTCCAGCTTCAGCAGCAGCATCTTTGAGTCATGACTTAATGTGGCAAAATCATGAAAGATTTGCTGTGTTGCTACTGGATGTTAAGAATCATTTGTTAGGTACTCAGATTATTACTGTTGGTACCGCAACAGAAACCATTGCTAATCCCCGGGATATTTTCCGAGAAGTGCTGCGTCAGGGAGCAACACAGGTAATTGTGGCTCACAATCATCCCACTGGCAGTGTTGACCCAAGTTTTCAAGATATTACTCTAACGGAACGGTTATTACAGGTAGGTCAACTCTTATGTATTCCGGTATTGGATCACTTGATTGTTGGCAATGGTAATTACCAGAGCATACGACAAGTAACCAAACTGTGGGATGAGTATCCCCAGGAGGATTGACGTTTAGCTGTGGTAGAAACGGAAGGGTTCCCTAAGCATTCATCTCATACCGGAATAATTCCCGAATAATTACCCTTAATCAAACCCTGGCCATCTTCCCAAACGCCCCAAACTTCCCACACGCCCCAAACTTCCCATCTCCTGTGTGCCAGAAAATGTTAAGTTAAGTATCAAAACGTGTCTTTTCTTTACAAAAGACCCGATCACCCTATTGGTGATCTATCACCTCCCACCTATCAACAAAAAACTATTACAAGGATTCAGCCATGGTTAGTAAAGTCCAAAAGACTGAAGCACAGTGGAAAGAGCAGCTAACACCGGAACAGTATAAAGTCACCAGACAGAAGGGAACGGAAAGAGCCTTCACTGGAGAATACTGGAACAATAAGGAGAAGGGTATCTACAAATGTATCTGTTGCGGCACAGAGCTATTTAACTCCGATACCAAATATGATTCTGGGACAGGTTGGCCTAGTTTTTACGCACCTATCAAAGAAGAGAATGTAAAGGAGGAACCCGATAACAGCCTATTTATGCGCAGGACAGAAGTGTTGTGTGCTGTCTGTGACGCTCACCTAGGTCACGTGTTTAGCGATGGACCACAACCAACAGGCTTACGCTACTGTATGAATTCTGCTTCCCTTAGTTTCGAGAAACAGGATTAAAAACATAGGATTAATCAGATCAAGTCTCCTGAGTTTAATTGGGAAAATCAATTATGGTCTGTCGATAAAACTGGGGCATTCCGGTATCAAAATACTTGCCTTTAACTAGATAACCGGTTATGCCCTCTTCTTGTCGCAATTTATCAAGACAGGATGTGAGCTGAAATTCGCCTTTTTCACGGATATTGTGGTTGATGTGGTCTTCAAGATAGTCAAAAATTTTCGGCTTAAGTACATACATACCAAATACCGCTAAGAACTGATCCGCTGCCATTCCTTCCATATGGAGATGGGCTCGCGCATACTCAAGAGTAGGCTTTTCATAAAGCTCTGTCACACGCAACCGTGATTCTGACTCTTCCCAAATCCCAGTCACACAACCGGCTTTATGAATAATCTCTCCTGGCATTAAGGTCAAGGCAACAACGCTCTGATCAACCTGGTTATAAACGTTTAGAACTTGACTAGCACAGGAATTTTCATGGTCAGAAGCGTAAACATGATCCCCCAGCAACAATAGAAAAGGCTGATCATTTACCCATTCTTTGGCACAAAATACAGCATGACCATAGCCTTCTTGCTCCTCTTGAATCAGAAACGTAATTCTCTGGCCTAAATCCTGTAAATATTGGCTGTATGCTTGGTTTTCTGGAGAGAGTTTATCGAAGAGTTCGGGTTTGGGGGGGGACTTAAACAATTCTTCAAAATGTTTGCGATCGCTTTTTTGAACCACAATCCCCACTTCTTCTATCCCAGCATTGACCGCTTCTTCCACAATCGCCATGATCACTGGTTTCGCCCTACCATCCCGGTCAATAATCGGAAATAACTCTTTTTTTACCACTTTGGTGGCTGGAAACAAACGGGTACCAAAACCCGCTGCGGGAATTACAGCTTTGCGAACGTTATTGGTCTGCATAAATCGTTAACGCCAAAGATTCCATTTGGGGAAAATCACGCTCAATAATTTTAATTAACTTTTGTTGAGTTTCCTTGTCTTTAACAATAAATTGTGCACTGCCATCCCCTTGAGAGCCAACTCCCTTTCCCCCTAGGATATAAGGTTGAATTGGTTCATAATTCAGGATTTGGTGCAACACTCCAGCAGTTAATTGCTCAGGGCAAGCAGGGATAAGATAGCGGTCGAATTCAGCTTGTGCCTGGTTCATCAAAGCACCAATCCGTTCAGCATCACCCCTTTCCAGAGCCTCAACTGCCTCCTGAGTAATTTTAGAACTGATTGAACCAAGATAGTGCTGAACATTTTGTTGTATTTCGTTACTGGCGAATGGATAGCACTGATTCAGTTTACCGAGTATTTCCTGGGTATTTTTACTGGCACCGAGGTCTACAATTACAAAAAATAGATTCCGAGGTACCTTGAGTTCAGTAATATCGGTGTGATCACCATCAAACATCATCATGATTGGTCGATTGCCATAAGCACAGGCGAAATCCATCCGACCACATTGGGAAGGGGTGGTGGTTTCCCCTAGATAGGCTAACTCCATTTCCTCTTGGAGGCTCATGTTTAAGTCATACAGGAGATTGAAGCTGCGGGCAACTAGGACGGAAATTGCGGCACTTGAGGATAGCCCTTTCTTGATCGGTAAGTCAGTGCGGTAATTATCGATTTCAATTCCACCGACAGGATAGCGACAGAGACACTGGTAGGCAACCCCAGCAGCATAACTAAAAAAACCGCCTTTTTTAGCAACAGCGAGCAGAGCACTCCTTTCCATTGGTACACTAATAGAAACAGTGGGTTTACCCACCCTCAGGGAAGTACGAATAATCAGCTCGGTCGGATGAGATAAGACCAGAGCATAAATTCCCTGATTGGTTCCGGTGATTAAGGTGTAGCCCTTTTCCAGCTGGGGATTTAGGCAGCGATAGCCTCCTGCCCAATCACTATGTTCCCCAAATAGACAAAGGCGACCTGGGACAAACAGTTTCATTACTCAGTTAAATGCAAACGCAGTCTTGATTGGAATACAATACAGCCGGTGATTGCAGTAGGAGCTTCCGAGAGGCTACAGTGTATTTTAATGAGCTGCAAAGCACTATATAAAGAACTATAGTATGACATTGCCATCAGAGGGATTGCATTCAAAGACGGCAAGATACCATCAGACGGGTAAACTCTCGATAGAGGGTCCTACCGATCAATGCTACTTGGTATTAACTAGAAATTTTGAAACCTCTATGTGGGTATATATAAATAAACGTAAAGTGGGGTAACTACATGGAACGTTTTATGTTAACTACTGCATGCAAGCCTTGGCTGTGCATCCCTAAAGTCAACAATCACTAGTCAACACTTAACACTCTACATAGTTACCCAGTGATTCAAATCACGCTTTACTGGCAGAAGGTTAACAACTTATTAAAACTTAAATCACCCCTGCTCAACCTCAGATATTTGATTATGAAGAATGCCAGGAAAAATTTCATCAGGGAAATCTAGCATGACAGCTTTGATTAGTTTGGAAACCTCCCAGACCAGTGCTTGTGTCACTGCTTGGCTCAGAAAACACACCCTTTATCTAGGGTTCATTGGTCTTTATGTGGTAGAATTACAAAGTATGTTGGCTCACCGGGGATATTACTTTGGTCCATTAGATGGTGTGTTTGACACAGAGATTGAATATGCTGTGCAAGGCTACCAGCAAAAGGTATTTCTCAGAGCAACTGGTATTGTAGACCAAAAGACCTGGGAAGCTCTTCTGAGCGGTACTCCGGTCAATATGCCAATTCTACGTCCTGGCAGTTTTGGTGAGGCTGTCAGAAAAGTCCAAGAAGTACTTTGGATTAGTGACTACTATAGCGCTAAGATTGATGGCATCTTCGCTTCCCTGACACTCGAAGCAGTGCAACGCTTCCAACTGGACAAGGGTTTGCTAGGCAATGGTGTAGTTAGTGAACACACCTGGAATGCCTTGAGCGAGATGCCTCGCTATGTCTATTAGGCTATGTCTATTAGTGCGTTAGTCCTGTCGTAAAACATTGATACCAAGTTGCGATCAATCAAAGATATGATCCTTTGAACTATTTAGGGAGTGAGCAGGTGAGCAGGTACTAGATATGAATGCAACTTAGGATGACTAGCGGCGGTTGGGAGAGATGGGGAGCAAGACTTACGGATATGAACGCCAAACTGTAAGCTAACTTCGGTAAGCTTACAGTTCTGTTCCTGTATCTTTCCCCGGAATTGATTTAGCCATCAGTGGCAAGACGCGATCGCTTACCAAACCCATGCCATGGCAACTACCATGCAATGGCAACATTTCTACATCCTTAACAATCCCCAAATTCAGCGACAAGGAGCAGAGCTATAGTACCATATTGTTTAACTGAGTTATTAGCACATTAGACTTGATAACGGCAATTATGTTATGTTAATTTTCATGAAGCTCCTGAAAATTGACATAACATTATGAACCTGCCAGAGTCTGTTAAATTTTGGTCTCAATTCTTCCACCCCTTACTGATGTGGGTGCTCCTAGCGGCAGCCTTCTATGCTCTTTATCTGGGCTTGAAAATCCAAAAGACTAGAACGGCGGAAGGTGACGAAAAGAAAGCGCTAGTTAAGGGTCAATATAATGTTAAGCACCATCTTGTTGGTTCAGCGTTGCTAGCAATGATGGTACTCGGTACCATCGGAGGTATGGCAGTAACCTACATTAACAATGGCAAGTTGTTTTTTGGACCCCATTTGCTGGCTGGTTTAGGCATGACCGGAATTATTGCTACCTCTGCCTCTCTGACACCATTAATGCAGAAAGGTCAAACTTGGGCTCGCTATAGTCACATCGTCCTGAATGTTGCACTCTTGGGACTATTCAGCTGGCAAGCCATCACCGGTATGCAAATTGTCCAGAAGCTTCTTAGCAATCCGTAGATGATTTGATTTATATAGGGGCGTGGTATTTTACCCGCCCTAGGATGGTGTTAGAGTTGGAATAGGCAAAGTTAAACTTTGCTTTTGATTGCTTTTAATTTAGGTATCGAATTTAAGCTCATTGCCTTCGGCTGATAGCTGATAGCTGACCCCTTATAATAAAACTAACTGTAAATTTTACTGCTGTCGTGATTGCTTCGGTATAGGTAGACCATTACTGCTGTGGAAGTCTTCCTGTACCTTGTGGGTTAAACGCCGGGAAACTTGACGCACAACTTGCTGCAAAATTCCGTTGCCTGTGCGTTGAATCAACGACTGAGGTAGTTTCAGAATCGCCTTGGGAAACCACATCTCAACACTCAGGTCAAGATGCCACTCTACGCGGGTTATCGCCGATGGTATGGACTCCGATTCCAGCTGATGCTCTTGAAAATACTCCCTTGCTGGTACTTCTACTAAGGTCTGAGATGCCTGGAAATCAAGCTCATAGCCTGGACTGACGTAATTGGATATGGGAATTGTCCGAATCTGATAGGAATTTTCGTCAAGAGGTACCCATTCCAAACCGATTTTTGGCTCTACCCTATAGCCAAACGCCCCAAAGCTACCAATGGTCAAGATATAGCCATTGTCTGTGAGCAGTTCTACTTTCATAGGATGAGCGCAGCGACAAAACCAATCCTGGTGAGTATTTAGATAGGCACTCACTTGCTCAGCTGAAGCATACATCTCCATACAGTCTTGAAAATGACACTGAAACCGAGTCGGCTCACTACCTGAGTAAGACCCTGATGGAACAATAGGGTCAGTGTTGGCCTTTATAGCAGGAGTATTCAAATCGACCTGTTTTGCCTCAATTGACTGATGGTTAATAAAATGCGATCGCATACATCATCCTCTTCATGTGATTGCCTTGTGACTAGTTCAGAAACTAGTTGAGAGCCTAGTTGAGAAATGTCCATGGGTCGCTCTTGCTGATCCCACTCCTCTGGCTGAGTTAATCAGGAGTCGGACACAAACAAGTTGAGCTATGTAAACAAGTGTAAAGTTTTGGAGCCTGATCTAGCTGGGTGTCTGGTGATGCGAGATCAGTTATGAGATCAGTTATTAGATCACTGACTATAGCGGGTTCTAATTAGATCCACCCACACAGTCTTAGAAGAACACATGACGAAGGAAACTTATACAGAAACTTATACAACCGAGAGGTTGGGGTTTACGGAAGCGATGCAGCGCGGTCTTGGGGGTTACCCCCATGAGCGACTGCATCAAGACAAAATCCAATAATTCTCGATTGAATGGCCTAGTTTAATTTTCACTCAGAATAACTGGTAAACTGGCTAAGCTACTAGGTGAATTGTACGGAAATTGCCATGAAAGCATGTGTAGCTGGAGCAACGGGAGAAACAGGAAAGCGGATTGTACAGGAACTGGTTATGCGTGATATTCCTGTACGGGCTTTAGTGCGAAATTTAGAGTACGCTCAAGAAATATTACCACCAGCTGCAGAATTAGTGATGGGAGATGTGCTCAAACCCGAGAGTATCAGTGCCGCGATCGGAGATAGTACTGTAGTGCTATGCGCCACTGGTGCTCGCCCTAGCTTTGACCCAACCTCACCCTACAAGGTGGATTACGAAGGCACTAAAAATTTAGTAGATGCTGCTAAGCAAAAAGGGGTAGAACACTTTGTATTGGTTTCCTCCCTCTGTGTGTCCCAGTTTTTCCATCCCTTAAATCTATTCTGGCTGATTCTGGTCTGGAAGAAGCAAGCAGAGGAATATATCCAAAAAAGCGGCTTGACCTACACCATTGTGCGACCAGGTGGTCTCAGAAACGAAGACAACTCAGACCCGATTGTTATGTCTGGGGCAGATACTCTATTTGAAGGTAGCATACCTCGCACCAAAGTAGCAGAAGTTTGTGTTGAGGCGCTGTCGGAACCGGAAGCTCGGAATAAAATAGTAGAAGTGGTTAGCTCAGCAGAAGCTCCCGATCAAAGCTGGGAACAGCTATTTTATGACGTGGGTTGAGTCAGTGTTGAGCGTTCGCTCAAGCGCGGAAGCGAAGCTTCCGGAGCGTAGCGTGACGTTCCGTCAATCCCATTTTGTGAACACTATTAAGTTCACAGTATTAACACTAGTAAGGATTAGTCAACTGAGTGTCTTCATCACCCCGGCAGAAGTACGGAAAGTTAAGAGGATTTCCAAATACTTCCTATAAATTTACACTCAAAGGCTTATTTTACAATATTTCAGCCTTAGCGATAGTGAGCTTATTATTGGGGATTTATCTCAGACATGTGTTTAATAGATGGGCTTACTACCCGGTTGAGCGTACGCTATCTGATTATCCTACCAGTATTCACGGCACCCCTCCCTTAGTGATGAGGGGGGGAGATCCTTACATTCGCGCCCTAATGCGTACTATCACCGCTAGTGAAGCTAATGACCGCCAACCCTACACGATTATCTATGGTGGTCAACACGTTTCTGATTTAAGGCGTCATCCTGAAATATGTGTGCCCATAGTCGCTGGTCCTAATGTTGGAAAATGTAGCACAGCAGCGGGACGGTATCAGTTCCTTGATTTTACCTGGAAAGAAAAGGCACAACGCTATCACCCCAGACCCTCAGGCTTTTTGTTTTGGAAGCAGTATAGCTTTGAGCCACACTTCCAGGATGCTGTGGTTCACGATTGGCTCAAGGATAGTAGAGCCTGGGGGATGGATATTCCCAAAGAATTGCGGCAAGGAAATTTAGATAAAGTGTTGCGGCGGTTGTCTGGTACTTGGACAAGTCTAGGTTATGGAATAGAAACCAATAGCATGAGTAAACACTTGCCAAAGGTTTATCAACAGATGCTTGAGGAAGAACTAAACCGCTAATCCTTCATTATCGCATGCTTGCAGAAAATTAACAAATTTTTTTTAAGCAGTTCTTAATTTTGTATTGAGAACTGCTATAAAAAGCAATGACTAAGGGCTAAGGACTAATATAGCGCTACGCTTAGCGTCAGAAGTTAGAACTCAGAAGTCAAAGGTGCGCTTTCCGTTCTCCTACGGAGACGCGGGGCGCGTTTCTCCGTAGGAGACGCTACGCGAACGGCGAATTAAATTCGCCACGGGTCGCACCTAAAAGTAAGCTATGACTAAGTTTCGTAGTTTAGGAGCGATGCAGCGCGGTCATGGGGGAAACCCCCATGACCGCGCTGCATCAAGACAATGTCAAACATCTTAATACGTAGTGCTATAAATAACTATTTTATTAAATTTTACCAGAGCAAAAATTGTCGATAATTATTCCTTTGATAACGCCAAAATTACTTCATTATTATTCACACATTTTTTAATTATACCTAGTATTTATACAAGCTAATTGACTGACAAAATTATCCTTAGCCAAAGATAAAATCAGGGAATAGAATAGGCAAGCTTGTGATGATGAATCCCTAGTCAAGACTGAAAAGCATTCTAGGTCAGATTATCCTGAATTCTATCAGTTAACCCGTATAAGTAGTCAACAGCGATAAATTATAATTATTGTTCAGTAAATAAAAATTATGGTTAAAATTCAAGCTGAAAACTTTGAAAATCGAAACATTTTTGAAATTGAGGATAATAACGAGGCTGAGGGTGGTTCACTAATCAGAATACCCGATGAATTTGGTCCTAATCCCTCCTCTGGTAGTGCTACCACAACCTTTAATTTACCTACTGGTAACTACGAAGTTAGGTTAGGTTACCTGGATGAGTCTGATGGACAAAGCCCCATAAATATCACTATTGGCAATACCGACTTGCCAACATTAACTTTGGATAATGATGGTGATAGTTTTGTCAATGAACAAATTAGCAGTACCGTATTCATCAACAATGGAGACGAAATCACAATTAACGGTACTCGTGATCGCCAGGAATATGCCCGAATTGACTTCATTGAATTCATTCCACTCGATGAGAATCTGATTGCAGTAGATGACACCGCTACCACTCAACAAAATACAGAGGTAAATATTGATGTTTTAGAAAATGACACTGATCTTGACGGAAACAGCACTCTGACCATTGTCACTGATGCCAATAATGGTACTGCAGAAGTGGATGACAATGGCACTCCTGGAGACTTCAGTGATGATTCTGTGATTTACACTCCTGAGGATGGTTTCAGTGGACCTGACAGTTTTACCTATGAGTTAAGCAATGGTCTAACTACTCAAACAGCTACTGTTGACATTGACGTTACTGGTGTTGACGAGAACAGTCTGATTGCAGTAGATGACACCACTACTACTGAAGAAAATACAGCGGTAACCATTGATGTTTTACAAAATGACACTGATATTGACGGAAACGGCACTGTAACCATTCTCAATGATCCCAGCAATGGTACTGCAGTAGTGGATGACAATGGCACTGCTGAAGACTTCACTGATGATTCTGTGATTTACACTCCTGATAATGGTTTCAGTGGAGCTGATAGTTTTACCTATGAGTTAAGCAATGGTCTGCTTACTAAAACGGCTACTGTTGACATTGACGTTACTGCTGCTGTTGATGAGAACAGTCTGATTGCAGTAGATGACACCGCTACTACTGAAGAAAATACAGCGGTAACCATTGATGTTTTACAAAATGACACTGATGTTGACGGAAACGGCACTGTAACCATTCTCAATGATGCCAGCAATGGTACTGCAGTAGTGGATGACAATGGCACTGCTGAAGACTCCACTGATGATTCTGTGATTTACACTCCTGATGATGGTTTCAGTGGAGCTGATAGTTTTACCTATGAGTTAAGCAATGGTCTGATTACTAAGACCGCTACTGTTGACATTGATGTTGCTGCTGCTGTTGACGAGAACAGTCTGATTGCAGTAGATGACACCGCTACTACTGAAGAAAATACAGCGGTAACCATTGATGTTTTACAAAATGACACTGATGTTGACGGAAACGGCACTGTAACCATTCTCAATGATGCCAGCAATGGTACTGCAGTAGTGGATGATAATGGCACTGCTGAAGACTTCACTGATGATTCTGTGATTTACACTCCTGATGATGGTTTCAGTGGAGCTGATAGTTTTACCTATGAGTTAAGCAATGGTCTGATTACTAAGACCGCTACTGTTGACATTGATGTTGCTGCTGCTGTTGACGAGAACAGTCTGATTGCAGTAGATGACACCGCTACTACTGAAGAAAATACAGCGGTAACCATTGATGTTTTACAAAATGACACTGATATTGACGGAAACGGCACTGTAACCATTCTCAATGATCCCAGCAATGGTACTGCAGTAGTGGATGACAATGGCACTGCTGGAGACTTAACTGATGATTTTGTGATTTACACTCCTGATGATGGTTTCAGTGGAGCTGATAGTTTTACCTATGAGTTAAGCAATGGTCTGATTACTAAGACCGCTACTGTTGACATTGATGTTGCTGCTGCTGTTGACGAGAACAGTCTGATTGCAGTAGATGACACCGCTACTACTGAAGAAAATGCAGCGGTAACCATTGATGTTTTAGCAAATGACACTGGTATTAACGGAAACAGCACTCTGACCATTGTTAATGGTCCCAGCAATGGTACTGCAGTAGTGGATGACAATGGCACTGCTGGAGACTTCAGTGATGATTCTGTAATTTACACTCCTAACAATGGCTTTAATGGAGCTGACAGTTTGACCTATGAGTTAAATAATGGTCTGACTACTAAGACGGCTACTGTTGACATTAACGTTACTCCTGTTGAGGATGTTGCCTCTTCTGCGGATATTTTTTGGCGTAATTCTCAGATTGGAAGCAATCTTGCCTGGATCATGAATGGCACTGAGTTGGATCAGTCAAATCCAATTCAAGCGGAATCAGCTGATAGTCCCTGGGAGATGCGTGGTGCTGGAGACTTCGACGGCGATGGGCAAAAGGATATTCTCTGGCGTAATACTAATACCGGAGATGTGAGCTTCTGGCTAATGGAAGGCTCTGAGTTCAAAAGCACAGCATCTAGCAGCCAGGTATCAGACCTCAACTGGGAAATTCGTGGCACGGGAGATTTCGACAGTGATGGAGAAGAAGATATTCTCTGGCGTAATACCAATACCGGAGAAAATGGGGTTTGGTTGATGAATGGTACGCAGCTGGATCAGGGAGTTTCCATTACCAGACAGAATAATGGTGAGAATTTGCTGGTAGCAGAAGACGGTCTATGGCAGATGCAAGGTGCTGGAGATTTAGATAACGATGGTGACGCGGATATTCTGTGGCGTAATACTCAAAACCAAGATGTCTACTACTGGCGCATGGAAGGTAGTGAGTACGTAGAGTCAGTGTTGATTGCCTCACTACCAATCAGCGGTGAGTGGGAAGTTCGTGGTACTATGGACTTTGACAATAATAATTTTGACGATGTCCTCTTGCGTAATGGCACCACTGGACAAAATGAGATCTGGCTGATGAATCAAACGGGGCTGCAGGAGGCAGTAGCCACCCAGTCCTTAACAGGGCAGAGCTGGCAAAGCTATGTCTAATATGCCAATCTGGTTAATTACTCATTAGTCAATAAGTAAGCATTCAGCATTCAGCAGTCAGCTGAATGCTGATGTGATCGAAAGCCTGATAACTAAAGTGATTAACCGAACTTGATTTTAATGCTTTCAACTACTACTTACCAGTGGGAAAAGCACCAGGTCGCACAGTCAATTTGGTATCTCGTTGATTGCGGCGCAACTCTAGGATTAAATCACTACCTACTTTAGTTTTAGCCACAGACTTCTGAACTTCTGTTGCATCTTTGACTGGCTGATCATTGATTTTGCGGATCACATCACCCGCACGCAATCCTGCTTTGGCAGCTGGGGAATTAGGTATTACTTTGGCAATCAATACCCCTTTTTCTTCATCAACCATCAACCCAGCATTGGGATTACTGTTGATCTGTTGTTTAACCTCTGGGGTTAAGGTTACCATCTGGATGCCCAAGTAAGGATGTTCTACTTTACCATCAACAATTAGTTGTTCAGCAATTTCTTCCACCGTATTAATGGGAACGGCAAATCCTAATCCTTGAGCACCCCGAATAATGGCTGTGTTCATGCCAATCACTTCACCGGAGGCATTGAGCAGGGGTCCACCGGAGTTACCAGGGTTAATAGCAGCGTCGGTTTGGATAAATTCCACTCGCTTATCAGGAACACCGACTTGAGAGCTAGAACGACCCGTAGCACTAATGATGCCAGTGGTTACAGTACTATCTAAACCAAGGGGATTACCAATTGCGATCGCCCATTCTCCTGGGGTGAGTTGATCAGAATCACCGAGAGCAACGGTAGGTAAGTTTTCTGCCTCAATCTGGATCACAGCTACATCTGTCAAGGGATCGCTTCCCACTACTGTCCCTTTAAATTGGCGACCATCCTTGAGGATTACATTAACACTATCCGCACTATCGACTACATGGGCATTGGTGAGAATATAACCATCGGTATCGATAATGAAACCTGAACCAGTACCCTGTTCAACTCGCTGTTGGGGTACATCGGGAAATGGAAACCTAAAAAATTCCCGGAACATCGGGTTTCTAAAAGTATCTGGCACTCTACTGGCTACGGTTCTAGAAGCGTTAATCCGCACCACTGCTGGTCCAACTTGTTCTACCACATTGGTGATAAAGTTGGGATTTTGAGTAACTACAGGTTTAGTGCCTGGAAGCCTAGCTGTTTTGTTCTGAGGGACAGTTGCTTGAGGGGATGTGGATTCGGGAACAGAGTTACGTAATGCTACATAACCGCCGGAAAAGCCTAACCCTGCTCCCAGTAACAACAGTGATACATAAGTTCCTGCTTTTTTTAAGGGATTACGGGTGGTGTGATTAGATTTGGGGGTTTGATGGTCTACTAGCATAAGATTCTGTTGACAAAAGGGTAGATCGACTGGGAGACAGTGGGCTTGATAGTGGTTTTGAATCAGTTTCTGAATGACTAGGCTTTGATAATTCAGGATTTACGCACCAAGATTATTAAAACCGGTTTGTTGTTGTCTTGATCCCAAGCGCGAGTGGGGGGGACCCCCGCGTGAAGGCTTAGGTGCACTTTCCGTTCTCCGTAGGAGACGCTATAAATCCAAGGCTGAAATAGGTGTAATCACCTGTATAAAATCGGTTGGCGGCGTAAGTCCTATAATTTAATCTAGACATCTTCTGTTAATTTTCTGTGAGAGCAGTGTTTAACTTAGATTAAAATTATTGAGGGTCTAAACCTGAATACAATTGGCCATACAATTAGCAAGGGAAACCACGCTTTGCTTCGGGGGCTATAGCTGACGGGGCAACGAGGCAGAAATAGTCCCTATCCCAGGGCTATTTCATTCTAAATTGCAATATGTTATGCATTGAGGAGGATACGTCGTTTCAGCCTTCGATAATTCAGGTATGCGATCGCTAAAAGCCTTTAAACTCGTTACCTAGATCCAGAATGAAATAACCCTGGTCCCTATCCAATATGATCATTAGTCTAGCGCATTCGCCTAGTCATGGAGGTTGACAATACTACTAATCTGTGATGGGTTAACCGAACATGCATACACTTCTAAGATGAAATAGTGTCACAAATGCTACTTATAGTGACTTGGTAATGGATAATAGGTAATTGGTGATTTGCTAACTATTACTGATTACCTATGACTTGTGTTCAAAGGTAAATTTGTTCAGATAATTTTGGTTTAAGGACACGAAAATTATTGGAGGTTTATCCAAGAAGTTCCTATTTAAGATTAGGTTTAATAAGAAAGATAAAGTTGGTAAATTGCTCAACAAATACCTAAGGATAAAAATTAATCAAGTAAGGTATAATATACCTAGCATCTGTTGTTGATAAAAAACTAAAAACTATAAATTATTGTAAGTTAAACAGATGGTGTTAAACTATGCAGATTTATCGACTTCCAGCCCTTTCTGACAACTATATCTTCTTATTACACGACCCCAAGCAGAATATTGCTGCTGTTGTTGATCCAGCAGAGGCTAAACCGGTGATACAGCGTCTGAAAGAACTGGATGCCGAATTAGTGGCTATTTTCAACACTCACCATCACATGGATCATGTGGGGGGAAATAGACAGTTGATGCAGCAGTTTCCAGATGTGTGTGTATATGGGGGAGCTGAAGACCGGGGTCGGATTCCTGGTCAACAGGTGTTTTTAAACGAATGCGATCGCGTCGAGTTTGGTGATCGCCTTGCTCAAGTCTTTTTCGTTCCCGGACACACCAGAGGACATATTGCCTACTACTTTCCCCCAGTAGTCCCTGGTGAAACCGGTGAACTCTTCTGTGGCGACACCCTATTTGCGGGCGGCTGTGGCAGACTATTTGAAGGAACACCAGGCCAAATGGTAGAATCCATGAGCAAGCTAAGGGATTTACCAGATAATACACGAGTATGGTGTGCTCATGAATACACCCTGAAAAATATCCAATTTGCCCTGAGTGTCGATGGTGAAAACCCGGACTTACAAGAGAGATTTGCCCAAGTCCAAAAGGCGCGTCATCGTAAAGAGGCAACGGTACCCTCCGAGTTAGGGGTTGAAAAGCACACCAATCCATTTTTACGTTGGGAAGACCCTGCCCTACAGTCGGCTGTTCAAGCAAAAGAACCGGTTAAGACATTTGCACGGTTACGGGAGATGAGAGACCGATTCTAACATTATTGATAAAGCCTTGATCAAAAGCCTTGATCAAGGGACATATTTCCTTGAGAATATGCCCCTTGATTAGTTGGATTATAATCAAGTTTGACTTAATAAATTTAGTTAATCCAATTGAGCAATAGAAAAAAAACATGCTTAGGGAATTGCAGCAGAGAAAATTGACCAGGTTGTTTAACCTGTACGATCAGCAAACAAATGGTATTTTAACCCAAGCCGATTTTGAACGTATTACTGATAACCTTGCTGCGATCAGGGGTTGGACACCGGGCTCGCCATATTATGACAATCTTCTTGCTATTTACATGAGGATTTGGAATGGCGTGCAGAAATTTACCGACCAGAATCAAGACCAGCAAGTGACCTTGGATGAATGGTTGACTTATCACGAAAATGTACTGAGTGACACCGACGGGAATGAAGCAGTAGTCAATGCTAAAGCGGCAGGGATTATTTTCCTATTGGATTCTGATAAAGACGATAAAGTTACTCTGGAAGAATACCGACAATTTTTTCAGGCTTACGGTATTGACGACAGTCAAATTGAAGAAATTTTTGGACGCTTCGATCAGAACAATGATGGTTACATTGACAAACAAGAGATATTAGATCTAGTTACCGAATTCTATTACAGTCAAGATCCAGAGGCTCCAGGAAACTGGATTTTCGGTTCCTACTGATGATTTAGGTTTGCCTATTGGCGGATATGTTATCCCCGAAAGGGTTTAAAAAGTGTTTTAATTGACACCGAGCCCTCAGGAATCAGCAATCAGCAATCAGCCCTCAACCCTCAGCACTCAGCACTCAGCACTCAGCACTCAGCACTCAGCACTCAGCACTCAGTTGCGATCGCTTACAAATTGTCGTAAGATGGAATGTTTGTCGAAGCATTATCCTTCACTATAAACTATACCCGAAATTAAACACTATGGTAAAACGTGTACAAGTCGTTTTAAGCAAAGACGTTCACAAACTCGGAAAAGACGGTGATCTAGTAGAGGTAGCTCCCGGCTATGCTCGCAATTATCTCATTCCCCAAGGAATTGCAGTCAGAGCTACCTCTGGTGTTCTCAAGCAAGTTGAGCGGCGCAGAGAGCAAGAACGGCAGCGTATCCTCGAAATCAAGCGACAAGCTGAGTCCATGAAGACTGCTCTACAAACCATTAGCCGCTTTACTATCTCGAAGCAGTTGGGCGAAGATAATGCTATCTTCGGTACTGTTACCAGCCAAGATTTGGCAGATGCCATCCAAGAGTCTACTGGCAAAGAAATAGACCGCCGAGGTATAACTATACCGGAGATTAGTCAACTTGGTTTCTATAATGCAGAAATTAAGCTTCATCCAGAAGTTACAGCCACTGTAGAAATTCATGTTGTTCCCAAATAAGTTAATTAATAGTTTGTTTAGTTTGTTGAGAGTTGACTGTTGATTGTATCATCCTGTCAACTCTCAATTAAACAACAGGTGCGACCCGTGATGGCGAGGTATTGCTCGCCATCACGGAAAGCGCACCTGAGGTGCTTAATTTGTTCAGATTGTATTAGTCAGGCTTTAGCTGTTCGCGTAGCTTGCGCGTAGCGCATTAGCTAATAGCACCTCAAGTAGCATGGGCTTTGGCTTCGACGCTGGGACATAGCGCATTAGCTGATAGCTGATAGCTGATAGCTGATAGCTGACCTTTACCCTGAACTCAATAGACGACTAGTTGACTATGACTCAAAAACCAGATTTTTCAGCGTTTGGTAACTCTATACCACCCCAAAATATTGATGCCGAAGAGTCTATTATCGGAGGCATTTTATTAGACCCGGAAGCCATGGGTCGAATTGGTGATTTCCTGAATCCAAAAGCCTTCTACGTCCGGATTCACCAAACCATTTACGAAGCTGCTTTATTACTTTATAGCCAGGGTAAACCGACGGATTTGATGAGTGTTACTACCTGGCTTTATGACAATGACTTATTAGAGAAAGTTGGGGGTCAAGCTAAGTTAGCTCAGCTAGTTGAACAGACGGTTTCAGCGGTCAATATTGACAGGTTCGCTAAGTTAGTGATGGACAAGTACCTGCGCCGTCAGCTAATCGAAGCCGGTAACGAGATTTTTAAGTTGGGTTATGAGACATCCTTGGAATTGGAAACGGTCCTTGACCAAGCGGAACAGAAAATTTTCAGTCTCACCCAATTGCGTCCTCAGCAAGGTCTAATCCCGATTTCTGAAACCCTAGTTCAAACGTTCCAAGATATAGAAAATCGTAATCAGGGTATTGATTTGCCTGGTATTCCATCAGACTTCTATGATTTGGACGCCCAAATTGGGGGGTTAAGTCCGTCTGACTTAATTATCATTGCTGGTAGACCATCAATGGGAAAAACTAGCTTAGCCTTAGGAATTGCTCGTAACGTAGCTGAAAAATTGCCAGTGGCGATTTTTAGCTTGGAAATGTCAAGAGAACAACTAGTGCAGCGGTTGTTAGCTAGTGAAGCGAAAATTGACAGTAACTTTCTCAGAGCTGGGCGCATTGCTCAAAATCAGTGGGCACCCTTGAGCGAAGCAATCGGTATGTTATCAGAGTTGCCTATTTATATTGATGATACCGCTAACCAGACTGTGATGCAAATGCGATCGCATGCTCGTCGTCTTCAAGCAGCCCAAGGGAGCCCATTGGGGTTAATTTTAATCGATTACTTACAGTTAATGGAAGGCAGTGGTAGTGAAAATCGAGTTCAGGAGTTGTCTCGGATTACTCGCTCTCTGAAAGGATTAGCTCGGGAACTGAAAGTCCCAGTGGTTGCGCTGTCTCAGTTAAGTCGAGCTGTGGAATCTCGCACCAACAAACGACCCATGATGTCGGATTTGAGAGAATCGGGTTCTATCGAACAGGACTCGGATTTAATCATGATGCTCTATAGGGATTCTTATTATAACCCAGATTCACCAGATGGAGATACGGCAGAAGTCATTATTGTTAAAAATCGTAATGGTCCGACAGGAACGGTGAAACTTATCTTTAAACCTGGGTTAACCAAGTTCCTGAATATGGCAAATCAAAGAGTGTAACCTACCACAACTGAGGCGTAAGCATATGCGCTATGCGCACGCTGCGCGAACAGCTATCAGCCATCAGCCATCAGCTAATGCGCTAATTGAGGTGCTACTTGATGTGCTTATGGGCGATTAGGAAGCTACGGAACTTTTGAATCAAACAAGTAAGCAAAAGTTTAATCTGAGTTATGAAAAGCTGACTGCTGACCGCTGACGGCTGTTCGCGTAGCGTGCGCGTAGCGCATAGGCTTACACTGAGGGTTATTTTGGAATTATTATAGGTCAAAAATTAACGTTATTTTATCTAACGTTATTTACAGGACATAGATTTAATCAAATACTATTTAATCGAATGATTGAGTTCTGCACTTTAGTTTTGTACCCAGGTTTTATTAATCTTTTGTAACAAAAATGCGATGCTATTTCTAGTGTTATTATGTTAACTAAAACTCCCAATCAGCAAGAAGTCACTAACTGGGAGCAATTATTCAGTTCATCGCTGAATAAGTTAATCAATTGAATTTAATTTACTAGTTAATCTTCAACAATTCCACATCAAAAATCAACGTAGCATTAGGCGGAATCACCCCACCGGCACCACGGGCACCATAACCCAAGTCTGGGGGAATGATCAGCTGACGACGACCACCAACCTTCATAGAACTAACCCCTTCATCCCAGCCTTTAATAACCTGTCCTACACCGATTGTGAAGGAAAAAGGACGATTGCGATCGCGAGAACTATCGAACTTGCTGCCATCCTCCAGGGTACCAGTGTAGTGAACCACTACCGTCTGTCCCTTCTCAGGGGTTGCTCCCTCACCCTCAACTAGGTCAATGTACTTCAAGCCCGACGGTGTTGTAACCGCCTGATCCATATTGGTTTCACTTTCTGAACTAGAATCCATAGCTAGATCTTGTTTATCATTAACATCTGGGTTAGCACTGTTAGCTGTTGTAACTACTTGCGGCTGAGTGTTGGTAATTTCTCCAGCAGTGGTAGATTTTTTCCCCATACCCACTTGAGCCACAACCAACAGCAACCCAAAGGCTACTATAACGCCTATGCTGATCAGAATTTGTTTCAAAATCTGTTCTCCTAATTGATTATCAACGCCAGAGCTTATTTTCTAAATCCCGCACCTGACGCTCCAGACGGTCAATACGACCTCGCAATTCATCCATTTCTGATTGGCGAGGAACCCCTAAATCCTGCAACATATTGCGCAACTGCCGTTCCATGTTGCTCTCAAAGTTATCCTGCTCTGACTTGATCTGATTCATCAGATCATCTACAAAAGCCGTGGCTTGGTCGGAGTTGATTTTACCATCTTTGACCCATTCATCACTTACCTCTCGCAGTTTTTCGGCAACCATTGACGTTGTACCAACCCCAACCAACAATAACTGCTTGAGCCAGTCGTTATTATCCATAATTGTTATCCTGTTATCCTGTTACTCGTCACTTGATGGGGCTGGGATCAGCTAGGCTTTCCTATGATTGGGGAAGTTTCATTGATTCCCAGCCTACAGTTCTATTCTGTGACATCTTTCCTAGAACAGGAGAAGAGGGAGAACAGCGGGAGGAGAACGGAGGAGGTGCAAGAAGGTGCTATATATAAAGCAACCTAATATAAAGCAAGCTACTAAAACGCTCTGGTGAATCAGTGGTGATGGTGATGATGGTGCTCTGATGCCTGCACAGCTGCCAACTGGGGATTGACAGATAGAGCATTTTCTGATAGTAGTACCTCAATTTGAGGATTAGCCCACTCCGCTGCCATCTGTAAGAATTCTGGATGATCATTAACACAGGGCATCTCTACGTAGGTAACCTCTGAGTTACGACGCTTTAGAGCGTGGACAATGTGATGCACATCTAAGAGGGTTTCGTGATTCTCTGTGGCAAAGCCAATCGGCATAAACACAATCGCCTTAGCCCCTAAGTTAATCAGGTTCTGGGCTGCTAACTCCGCGTGAGGCTGAGTCCATTTAATTAAGGGAGTTTGGTGGTTAAGCCAGCCCACAGAGATTAGGGGATACTTATACATCAACTTTTCCCTTACTGCCTCATACAATGCCTGACTTTCGTCAATTCCAGACACAAATCCTTTAGCTTCGTGGGGACAGCCATGGTTCATCAGGACAATGCCAATTTGGGAGGGCAGATAGGCTGCTGCTAAATCGGTAGTAATTTTCTCTTCCACCAATTGAGCAGTTAGATTAATGTACTCTGGTTCGTTATAGAAAGACGGGATGTAACGCAATCCCTGAACCCAGTGTTGATCTTTATCCTCTAATTTCTCGAGGGCTTTATTGACTTGTTCCACCGCAATGCCGCTAGTAAAGATGGAATCCACCACTAGCAGGGGATAGATCAGCAGTTTTTGGAACCCTTCCGCCTTAATTTCACTGAGGACTTGTTCTGGCAAAAAGGGAGCGCAGAAGTTAAAGGCTTTGAATACCTGCACCTGATCGCCCCATTTAGCTTGCAGTTGTTTTTCAATACCTGCCCGTTGCTGTTCAAAAATCTTGTTGTGGGGTGAAATAAAGTTGTCATGCTGGTGCCCCCACTCGTGGAAGTCAAACATTGCCAATATTTTGGCTAAGGGTGGATAGATCCAGTTGGGGACTGGGGCAAATTTGGCGGTAAGCAAGTTTAAGGCTTGTTCGTTGTAGTTGGCGAAGTCTTCGTAGCTTTCGACTTCTCCATAACCCATGAGTAAAACCGCAACTCGCTCCTGACCATGGGTTGGGGAAGGTTTTACTGATTGAGATTTTTCTGGAGTGGCAACCACTTGGTATTCCTACTGGCTAAACGTCTATTCCTGGGGTATCCCTGCTTTGTCTTGGGTGCAGAATGTATCCCTGGCATTTATTAGGCTAACATCCCCCATGGGGGGATATAAGAGGTAGCACAATACTCTGGAAAGTTCGGTAAAGATACTAATAACAAAATCTCGATTAGGTTATAATAGGATGTCTGGTCTTAATTAAATCTTATTAAATGAGCTGATCAGTTCGAGATTAGCCCACTAGCCTCTACCAAAGGCGCAAGTGTCGTCCTGTGGGCGAAGCCAGTGGGGGACTTTGGGACGGAGAGCTCAGTTCAGGTTTTGTCTAATAAATTATAATGGACATAAATTGGGGTGAATTTATGTCTATTTGATAACCAAAGCCGAAAATGCCCTTGGTTATTGACAGTAGACCAAAAGCCTGATTGAAATAGAGCAATTAAAATCAGATAAGGTCAGAAACTTGGCGGTGGGGCATCCCGTCAATAGTAAAGCTTGTCGAGTACCCGAATGCGGATCGGTTTCCTTAAGGAAATGGCGATAGCTGGGGTTGGCGAGAAGCCCACACCTACCCCCGAACCCCAACAGGTGTGGGAGATGTCACAAGTAGGACAACGCAATGTCGGTGTAAACAGCACAATGCTGACGTGCTTGTACATCAACAGGAGGCATAGTCATTAAAACCAAATCAAACTAGGACAAACAACGCACATGCTCAGTCAGAAAACAAAAACTACAGATATAGGATTCACTCACGAAGATTTTGCTGCCCTTCTGGATAAGTATGATTATCATTTTAGCCCAGGGGATATAGTTCCGGGTACGGTATTCAGTCTAGAGCCGAGGGGCGCTCTGATTGACATTGGTGCGAAAACCGCCGCCTATATTCCGATTCAGGAAATGTCAATAAATCGAGTTGATAATCCTGATGAGGTTTTACAATCCAACGAAACACGGGAATTTTTCATCCTGACCGATGAAAATGAAGATGGACAGTTGACTCTCTCTATCCGTCGCATTGAGTATATGCGAGCGTGGGAGCGAGTGCGCCAATTACAAGCGGAGGATGCTACGGTGCGTTCTCTGGTATTCGCCACTAACCGTGGTGGAGCGTTGGTACGTATTGAAGGGTTGCGCGGTTTTATTCCTGGTTCTCATATTAGCACTCGGGCAGCCAAGGAAGATTTGGTGGCCCAAGAACTGCCCCTAAAATTTCTGGAGGTAGATGAAGACCGTAATCGTCTGGTACTATCCCACCGTCGTGCTCTAGTCGAGCGCAAGATGAACCGCCTAGAAGTCGGAGAGGTGGTGATTGGCTCAGTACGAGGAATCAAACCTTACGGTGCATTCATTGATATTGGCGGGGTCAGCGGATTGCTGCACATTTCCGAAATTTCCCATGATCATATTGATACGCCTCATAGTGTGTTTAATGTCAATGATGAACTAAAAGTGATGATCATTGACTTGGATGCTGACCGAGGTCGGATTTCTCTGTCAACAAAGCAGTTAGAGCCAGAACCGGGAGATATGATTAACAACCGGGAAGTGGTCTTCGAGAAGGCAGAAGAAATGGCTCAGAAGTACCGGGAGAAGATGCTAGCACAAAAGCAAGGTATAACTCCAGAAAGTATGACTCCACAAGAGTCCCCAGAGCCACAAGAGTCCCCAGAGCCTGTTCAGGCTCAAGAGCCCCAAGAGCCTGAACAGGCTCAAGAGTCCCAAGAGCCCCAAGAGCCCCAAGAGTCCCAAGAGTCCCAAGAGCCTGTTCAGGCTCAAGAGTCCCAAGAGCCTGTTCAGGCTCAAGAGTCCCAAGAGCCTGTTCAGGCTCAAGAGTCCCAAGAGCCTGTTCAGGCTCAAGAGTCCCAAGAGCCCCAAGAGTCCCAAGAGTCCGAAGAGCCTCAAGAAGACGCAGTGCCAGAGGGAGAGTTTGTAGCAGCTGCCATCGACGAGTAACAACCAGGTGCAGCCACAAGAATTAGCCGTTAGCTGAGGCTAATGGCTAATCTGTATTGATGGCCCTGTTCCGGAACAAGAGCAAAGAAATTGGCAGGTGCGAATCTTGATCAACTAGCTAGTAGAATAAAGTTGATTAAAATAAACAACGGCATAAACCCTTGGTAAGCATTCGTTGTGGGAAGGTGACTTTCCCCAATATTGAAGCAGTCATATTTGATAAAGACGGTACCTTAGAGGATTCACAAGTTTATTTAAGAGAACTAGCCTATAAGCGATCGCGTTTAATTGATGCCCAAATCCCTGGTATTGGAGAACCCCTCCTGATGGCCTTTGGTGTCCAAGATGACACCCTTGACCCTACCGGGTTAATGGCAGTAGGTAGCCGTCGGGAAAATGAAATTGCTGCTGCTGCTTATATTGCTGAGACTGGTCGGGGATGGTTAGAGTCATTGGCAATCGCTGGTAGTGCCTTTGTTGAAGCCGAGAAGTACTTGCAAGATGCGGCTGGAACTTCCCCAATGTTTGCCGGTAGCCTGGAAGTCCTTAAATTCCTCTCAGAAGCTGGTTTAAAGCTAGGTATTCTCTCAGCAGACTCTACGGCTGGTGTAAAAGCCTTTGTCCATCGACACCAGCTAGACCCCTATATCCAATTACAGCAGGGTGTGGATTCTGAAATCAGTAAGCCTGATCCCAGGTTGTTCATACAAGCGTGCCAATCTTTAGGGGTAAAACCTGCTTCGGCCCTAATGGTAGGAGATTCAGCAGGTGATATTGAGATGGCAAAAGGTGCTGGTGCAGCGGGTTGCATTGGTATTTGCTGGGGAAAGCCAGAAGCTGCCCATTTAGAGGGAGCTGATATAGCGATCGCGAGCCTGGATGAGATGGAAATTATTTGAAGTAAACTATATTGAAGAAGAAACTAGTATTGATAGCACTACGCTTATAAGTGTGAAGTGTTATTTTTAATTTTTAAGTTTCAATAAGCACAACTCCCGCAGCCTTGGTGCGATCGCACCAATTGGTAAAACCTCTTTGGCTGCTCCGAGAGCGATCGCTTGTTTAGGCATGCCAAACACCAAGGAAGTCGCTTCATCTTGAGCGATGGTCAAGCCACCAACCTCAGCGATCGTCTGCATACCAGTCGCTCCATCTCTACCCATACCGGTCAATAATATGCCCACTGTAGCTTTGCCATAAAACTTGCCTACAGACTCAAATGTTACAGTTACGGAAGGGCGATGTCCTTCCAGTGGCTCTGAATCAGAACAGATAAATCGACCCATAGGATCCAATTCTAAATGCTGCTGTTCTGGTGCGAAATAAATTCTTCTTGGTTGTGGCATATCTCCTGGTTGAGCAATCTGAACTGGCAACGAACAATTACTAGCTAACCAATCGATGAATCCCTGCAAAAAACCAAGACTAATGTGTTGGATGCAAATTACTGGTAAAGGAAAATTGGACGGTAGCTGAGTGAATACCTCGTTTAGGGCTTGGGGTCCACCTGTAGATGCACCAATCACAACTATTTTTGGTTTAGAGGAGTAATGATAAGAGAAAGCAGCACGATTTCCTGTCTGTGATACTCCACCAATTTGATTTTGATTGGTGCTGTAGTCCATTTCCGGAAGCTTCCCTTTCCCAGAACTCCCCTGCTTTTGTTTACCTAGTATAGACGTTCGGTTTTTTGTAAAGACCTTGACCCCAGACAGAATTTTAATCTTATTGATCAACTCCTGCTGGAGCAACTGATTTTCCCTTGCCATTCCTGCGGACGGCTTAGGAAAAATATCCACTACTCCTGCATCTAAAAGCTCAAAAATCTGATCAGTATCCTCTTGCTGCACCGAAACACTAATCACCAGAATCGGTCTAGGATAGAGCGCCATAACTTTAGATGTCAACTCCAGACCATTCATGTGGGGCATATGGAGGTCTGTACAAATGACATCTGGTTGAACTTTGGGAATTAAGTTCAAAGCTTCTAAGCCAGTTCCAGCTTCTCCCACCACTTCAATCTGCTCTGATGAATTCAGAATCCTTTTCAGGACTACTATAGCAAGCGGTGAATCTTCAACTAATAAAACTCGAATAGTCATTGATTATTTTTCAATTTAAAATTTAACCTAACCTTCAACCTTCAACCTTCAACCTTCAATATTCAACCTTAAGTATTAACATTAAAATTAACTATTAAACAAGTCTTTGTAACGTTTCAATGATAAAATTTTGATTAAATTTTCCTTTAGTTATATAGGCATTAGCCCCCGCTTCGACCCCTTTTTTATTATGTTCATCGGAAGCCAAAGATGTTACCATAATTATGGGTAATTCGTTATACTCTTGATGCTTACGAATTCTAGCAGTTAGGGAAAATCCGTCTAGATTGGGCATTTCTACATCAGATATTACGGCATCAAAGTGACGGGTGTTTAATTTGTTATAGCCATCTAATCCATCTACAGCTGTCACTACTTCATACCCAGCCCTTTCTAGTATCCGTTTTTCTTGGGTGCGAACGGTAATCGAGTCATCTACTAGGAGAATTACTGGCGTGCTTTCAACGATTTCCCTTAGTTTGGTTGAGACTGTGGATGTGGTTGGCTGATAGGATTGCAATGATGTGAGCAAATCTGGAGGGTTAAGAATCATGCAAACTTCCCCTGTACCGAGAATAGTTGCTCCACTGACATTACGCACCCGCTTTAATAACTGACTCTGAGGTTTGATCACCACCTCTTGAGTATCCAAGAGGTCATCGATAAACAATCCGAATTGTTCGTCTGCCACCTTAAGCAGGATACATGGTCGCCGATCGCTTTTTTGTTGCTTAAGTGTGCCGATAGAGGTATAACCAATCGAGTTAGACAACTCCAGCAAATCAGCTAGGTTTGCTACAGCAATAGCTTGACCGTCTAAGGCGATGGTTTCTCGACCTTCAATCGTAAATATTTGCTCCCGGGAAACTAGTAAAGTCGTTTCCACAAACTCAATCGGTAGCCCATGGATAATCCCTTGAACATCTACCAGTAGTACATTAGCAGTGGACAGGGTTGTGCGTAGCTGGAGGCGAAAGGTGCATCCAAGACCAGGAGTTGATTCGATCTCGATATTGCCGTTAAGCTGCTCAACCTTGGTGCGTAGGACATCTAAGCCGATTCCTCTGCCAGAAATTTCTGTAATAAATGTCCGGGTTGAAAAGCCAGGAGCTAAGATCAGGGCGTGAATCTGTCTGGGAGTCATTAGTTCCAGTTCTTCGTTTGTGCAGAGTCCACGCTGGACAGCAGTTTGCTTAATTTTCTCGATATCTAATCCTCGTCCATCATCTACTACTTCAATAACAATGGTGTTGGTTTTTTGGTAGCCCCTCAACCAAATCGTGGCCGCAGCAGACTTGCCAAGTTTTTCTCGTTCAGTGGGAGTTTCAATGCCATGGTCGATGGCGTTGCGAACTATGTGCATCAAGGGGTCTTTGATTTCTTCCAGGATGCGTTTATCAGCAGTGGTTTCTCCTCCTTCGATGATTAATTCGACCTCTTTTGATTGTTGTCTGGCTAAATCCCTTACCATACGGGGAAATAACTGAAACACAGTGAAGAGGGGGAGAAGCCGGAGAGTGCGAATTTTTTCGTCTAATTCCCCAGCAATGATGTCTAGTCTTGTAGTGTTTTCCTGAGCTATTCTTCTTAGAGAGTTAATCTTTTGTTCTAGGCGTTGTACATACGAATTGGTGCCTATGGATGAAGACTCCAGGTATTGCCCTTGGCAATGAACGACTTTCCACTCTTCCCATAGGGTTGCCACTTCCTCAATTTCAGCCATAGCATGAGCCATACCAATTTTGGTGACTGTTAGTTCCCCGGTTTGTGTCATTAAGGCATCAAGATAGGGAGTTGGAACCCGAATGGTGTCAATCCGGTAGGGTTCACTAAGATTCGATGAAACCTCTGGAGTTACTATTAAAGGAGTTTTGTTAGGGAGCAATGGTAGAGTCGGTAATAGTGGGGACTCCTCAATAGTTGCTTCAGTTGGTTCACATTGAGCTACTTGAGGGGGTGAGTCATCAGGGGGTGAGCCATGGTCTTGACCTAGATCTGGAACTGCTGTGATCAAGTGGTCAAGTATCTCGGCGGTATCAACCCCACTGATAGAACCAGTAACTGCTTCGTATACTAAGAGGCGAATGGCATCTAAGGTTTGATAAATGCGATCGCTAACCTGTGGGGTTAAAAAGGTCTGTTCACATTTGATGCTGTCGAGAATGTTTTCCACACCATGGGCGAGGGTTTCTACATTCTCTATCCCCGCTATTTTGGAGTCTCCTTTGAGGCTTTGGGCTTCCCACAGCAACTTGTCCAAGGTAGCGTTGTCCTGTGGGTACTTTTCTAAATGCAGTAAACCGACTTCCAGTTTCTCCAAACGTTCTTCGCTACTAATTTTATAAATATCTCGCAAGTCTTCATCTTCTATAACAGTTGGTGCCAGTTGGGAAACATTGCCATTTTGTAGAGCAGCTTCTTGGTCTGGCTGCAATGGCTGTGAAACTGTTGCCATCAAGTAGTTAAGCATCAAGGGTGTATCAACACCACTTGCGGAACCAGTAACTGCTTCATATACCAGCAGACCCATAGCATCTATGACTTGATAAAGGCGATCGCTAACCTGTGGGGTTAAAACTGTTTGTTGACGTTTGATGCTGCCAAGAATGTCTTCTACACCATGAATAAGGGTTTCTACATTCTCTATCCCCGCTATTCTGGAGTCTCCTTTGAGGCTGTGAGCTTCCCGCAGCAACTGTTCCAAAGTAGCGTTGTCCTGTGGGTACTTTTCTAAATGCAGCAAACCAATTTCCAATTTCTGCAAACGTTCTTCGCTGGTAATTTTATAAATATTTCTGAGTTCTTCGTCTTCTATCATGGTTACTCATTTTTTAATTAGGTGAGGTACAAATTTTTGGATGTTAGGGAACAGGGAACAGGGAACAGGGAGCAGGGAGCAGGGAACAGGGAGCATGGAACAGGGAACAGGGAACATAAAATTTTTTGATTTGTAGAAAATAGTTAACTATTTTTTAGTCATTATAATTGTTTGTAAATGAAACATTCAGAAATAGATAAACTTTTTTAAAAAAACACGATATTCCTTACTCTATTAAAACTATCACTTCTTTTTATTTCCATGAATTTTGCACCAGTCCACAAAAAATTATATCGGAAGTAATAACAATCTAGTTAAGTAATAATCAAATCTTATTACTGTTTTCTATTCCCTATTCCCTATTCCCTATTCCCTATTCCCTGTTCCCTATTACCTATTCCCTATTACCTATTCCCTATTACCTATTACCTGTTCCCTATTCCCTACTTTTACAGATAAAGGTTAAACTTGGTACAATATCTGAGTTTAACCTTTACTAAACCATGCGCTTTAGGCTTTATGTAAAAATAACTTGAACATTTTTGCTCTTGGTGAGATCATGAAAATATATTCAATTTGATCAGGGGGTAACATCAGCCCTCATGCATATTACTCTATAAGGCTTATTGGCCCATGACTCAATCTCGATACAGTGGCAAATTGACCCTGCTTTCATGGTCTTGATGCTCCCGGTCGAGTGGGGGAAACCCGAGGAGGCGGACTGCATCCGTTTGATGAAGCTCCGAACCGTAATAACATAGTCCAAGCTCTGTCCAACGGGAGCATGTATATTTGGGAAGCTTATGGGGTTAAATCCTTACCCAGTAAGGATTTCAGCTTGCCTGTCGCCATCCGATGATTCAATGGATACATTGAAATGCCTAATCATCTGGTTATTGACAAGATTCGAGAAAAGTATAATTCCTTATTACCTTATTTAAACGAGAAAACTCGTCGTATTTGGGCAGCAACCGAAGCTCGAAGCTTGGGGTGGGGGGGTATTACTCTAGTGGCTATTGCCACAGGTCTTTCTCGCACTACCATTCATGCCGGAATCAGGTTACTAGGGAGCAAAAAGGGGGAAAAAACGGAGAATGACTCTGGTAGAATTAGGAGTAGTGGGGGTGGCAGAAAACTACTGGAAGAACAAGACCCCATGCTATTATCAGACTTGGAATCATTAATAGAACCGATGACAAAAGGAGATCCAGTATCACCTCTTAAATGGACTTCTAAAAGTGTAGTCAAACTAGCTGAAGCTTTAAATGCGGGTGGACATAGAATTAGCCCCAAAAGTGTTGACAATTTGCTGTTAAATCTTGGTTACAGTTTACAAGCCAATCGGAAAACTCGTGACGGCTCATCTCACCCTGATGGACTTCGTCCCGCTTTCAGCGATCTCGATCAGCAGTTTTTACACATTGCCAACCAAGTTAAAGAGTTCCAGTTACAGAAAGAGCCAGTAATTTCTGTAGATACCAAGAAAAAAGAATTAATTGGCGACTTGAAAAACCCAGGAAGGGAGTGGTGTGAAAAGCAACATCCCCAAGAAGTAAAAATACAGGATTTTGTAGACCCGGAATTAGGAAAAGTCATTCCTTACGGAGTTTATGACAAAACCTATAATCAAGGCTGGGTAAATGTTGGTATTGACCATGACACCGCTGAATTGGCTGTCTTCTCAATTCGTCATTGGTGGTATTCCATGGGACAACAACTTTATCCCAACAGCCAAAAGCTAATGATTACAGCGGATTGTGGGGGAAGTAATGGTTATCGTTGTAGCAGTTGGAAATTGAAGCTACAAGAATTAGCCACAGAGATAGAAAGAACCATTTATGTAAGTCATTTTCCTCCTGGTACAAGTAAATGGAATAAAATTGAGCATCGAATATTAGGTCATATTACCCAGAATTGGCGAGGTAGACCCTTAACAAGCCATGAGGTCGTGATTAATTTAATCCGCAATACTACCACAAAACAAGGGGTAAAAGTTGAAGCACGCTTAGATGAGAATCGCTATCCAACAGGGATCAAAGTGACAGACCAAGAAATTAATGCCATTGCCATTGAGCGAAACTCTTTTCATGGGGAATGGAACTATGTAATTAAGCCTCTTTCTCGGGACTAGATTGTTAAAGTTATTTTTACATGACTCCTTAGTTCCACAGCAGCTTGCTTAAGTTGCTCAGTACCCACTCTACTTTGAGTGATGCCAATAACAGTTTCTTTTGCCCCCTTGTTAACAGTGCTCATTGCTTGGAGGACTTGTTGAATGCCATCGACTTGCTGCTTGAGATTCAGAGAAATTTGTTGATTGTTTAACACCACATTGTTGACCGCATCTGCTACCCCAGTGAAGGCTTGAGCTGTTTTTTGAGCGATTTGCACTCCGGTCTTTACTGTCTTAGTCCCTTCATCCGTAACCATCACCGTTGAATTAATCTCGTTCTGGATTTGAGAAACTAAAACATTAATCTTTTGGGCAGATTGTTTACTCTGGTCTGCTAATTTACGAATCTCTGCAGCAACCACTGCAAAGCCTTTACCATGCTCTCCTGCACGCACCGCTTCTACTGACGCATTCAGTGCCAACATATTGGTTTGGTTAGCCAATTCAGAAACCAGCTCGGAGATGTCACCAATTTGATTGGTTTGCTGGCTCAGACGCATACTCTGTTGAGCGATCGCATCCACCTTCTCTTCTAAGGTAGACATGCCTTTGAGAGTTTCCCCCACCGCTTGGGTACCGTTCTCGGTTAGCTGAAGTGCCTGCTGTGCAGCAATAGCGGCAGCATCAGCTTGCTCAGCGGACTGTCGGCAAGAGGCTTCCAGCTCATCCATGGTGATGGTGGTTTCATTCACCGAGGCAGCTTGTTGACCAGCAATGCGTTCTTGCTGTTCCAGGGTCGAAAACATTTCCTGACTAGAAGTTGATATACCATTAACCAGTTGCTTAATCAGATTCACCAGTTGGCGTAACCTGACCATTGCCAGTGGCAGCACCGCCGCTAGAGAAACGAAAATAATTAGGCTGGCCAGGATTTTAAAAGAGTTGACAGAGGCAAAAACTTTCCCCTTAGGAACATGATCGATAATGAATAAGGGTTGCTGCTGCTGGGCATTTGGAACAACTTTATAGTAACTGATCAGCTTATTAGTTCCTTGATCAATCAGTCCCTGTTCACCCCTGAGAATTTCCTGGGCAATGTGTTTGGGATAATCGTTTGTCAATTTCTCATTCTTGTTGAGTTCAAAACCCCACTCCTTGTCGGGGTTAGGATGAGAAAGGTAGTAGCCATCTTGATTGACCAGAAATGTCTCTTCTCCCTTGATGGTTAAGTCTGCATCTCGAGTAAATTTTATGAATTGCTCGGCAAATACATTAGCAATCACAATTCCTCTTTGTACCCCAGCTGAATCAAAAATTGGTGTAGCGTACCGAATTACTGGTTTATAAGGCTGCTCAATCACACCACTTTCCCGATTCAACTCAACAGGGGACATATAGATACTGCCAGCCGACAACTTAATTGTCTCAGTAAAAAATAAACTATTTGCTTTATTTTGTAGCTGGGATTTGGGGATAACTTGGATTTTAGTACCGTCGGAATCGACTCGCACGATTTCATTGCCTTTTTCGTCCAAATACTTCAGCTTCATATAATAAGGTTTGGCTTCCATCATCACAGTAAAGATGGTCTCCAACTGTTTCATCCAACTGTCGTAGTAAGAGATACTTTGCTTATCTAGTCCACCACCAGCTTTAGCTCGGATTATTCCTTGAATCGGGGGAACTTTGCTCAAAAACAAAACATCAGAATTGATAGAATTTAAAAATGCTAGGATATTTTCTGCTTCATCAGCTACCTCCTCTTCTAGCTCTATTTTAGCTAAGTTCGATAAGGCATTAGTAGAGGAAGAACTACTATATAAACCTACAACAAAAATGGGTATAACACTACTTAATAACAGCAGTAGCAGTATTTGATTCTGAAGTTTGCTGAAAAATTTTTTGGTAGATTTGGCAAACATAGCGGGTTACCTACAATTAGAGAATGCACAATAGAAAAGCCATTCCTCTTTAGGAGATGGGATCAGAGGCGAGGAAATTGATTGATTTAGCAATCTGTTGAGGCTACACTCATAGAATTCCCAACAAATATTGCTAAAGTAACAATGTCTATTGTTTTTTGCACCTTCACTAGTAAGCTATAATCAGTCAACTATTAGGTAGCTATGATTAACGGGGTCACACTTTGGTCCCCGACAGAAAAACGCGACTAAGGCTTGACTCTGTTACTGACTCTCTTTATCGATCAGGGCTTGGATTACATTAGCTGACAGCTGTTCGCGCAGGGTGCGCGTAGCGCATTATCTTACTACTGGATCGCTTTCACGACATGAGTAAGACCACTAAATAAGGTGAGATTCTCACTCATCATTTGTGCTGTATTCTCGCTGTTAAATTGGTGTGCCTCTGTGCAATTTTATGTGTATTGTGTCTCGCCAGCTTTCACAGCCGCCACATATTTCTGATCCGTAACGTTGTAGACTACATACTTGACCATTTTTCTGGGACCCTGAATTTTGTTATTTTCAACGGAGCGACAGTGACATACTTGTCACTCCACTATAGTTAGCTGTGATACCAAATCCGGCTTAAAAACCCTCTTCATCACTCAGTCCTTGATCAGCGAAGGAAAGTTTGTATAGGGGCAACTTCTTTCTCGTCTGGGTGCTTAGGCGGGAAATCATGGGCGGATTCGGTGTCAATAGCTACAAATAAGTACATAACGCTGAATGATGAACAACAGATAATCACTGATGATTCATAATTCTTAATCTTTTTTGAATTGGAAGCTGTTATTTGGGGGTAAATTGCTGGGAACTATATCTATGTAACTCCTGATATTTATCCCTTAAACAGTACAGTGAACCAGTAAAAATGATACTAATCAGACTGATTGAAGAATTAGAAAAATTAGGTAAACAGAGAACTATTGGAGAGCTAACTCTAAGCAACCATAGCGTCGTTTGGAAAGTTTACCTTGTCTATGGTCAATTGCTCTATGCCACCGATGGCGTTCATCCTGTGAGGCGCTTTTACAGAGCCTTAAAGTCCCATTGCCCTAACTATGTTGTTGAACTCGACGAGAAGTCCGACTATCAGCCCTGGGAATATCAGCTTCTAGAGCAAGGAATTAACCAAAAGAAACTTAGCCTCATCCAAGCCAAGTTAATGATTCGTAGCATTGTCCAAGAATGTTTTTTTGAACTAAGTGGCTACACAGACTTAAAAAACAACTGGCAACCGAGTCAAGAAAAAACATCGACTCTTGCCATGGGCTTAGCCTTGTCTTCCAGGGAAATCCAAACTGTTTACGCTCAAGCAAACCAGAATTACCAAGAATGGGTTGCTGCTGATTTTGGTCACCTCAGCCCCAATCTCTCACCAGTTTTGAAACCGGGAACAGATCCTAAATTGCTCCCAGATTTGAACAAGTATCTCAATGGTAACTTAACCCTGTGGGATATTGCCTGGGAGCAAAAAACATCCGTGACAGAGGTGACTCGCTTTTTGCTGCCTTTGGTTGAGAAGAGTATGGTAGATTTCCGAAGAATTCCAGATTTAGCATCACTACCGGTCACAGCCCCTGTTAAACCACCAGTCACAGCCCCTGTCAATCCACCAGTCACAGCCCCTGTCAATCCAACAGTCACAGCCCCTGTCAAGCCACCAGTTCTCACAACGTCACCCCCATCAGAAACTCAGGGAAGCAAATCCGCCAAGAAACAGCCTTTAATCGCCTGTATTGATGATAGTCCTGTGTTGGCTCACAGTTTAAAAACAATCTTGATACCAGCCGGTTATCAAATGTTGAGCATTGAAGAACCGATGCGAGGTTTCTCCCAACTGATTGAACACAAACCTGATTTAATTTTGCTAGACCTGAATATGCCAAATGCAAATGGCTATAGTGTCTGTAAATTTTTGCGAGAATCCCCAGTTTTTAATAAGACTCCGATCATTATTCTGACAGCTCAGAATACCACTATTGACCGCGCCCGGGCTAGACTAGTTGGCGCAACTGATTTTTTAGGTAAGCCCCCAGATTCCCAAGAATTGCTACGAATAATTAATAAATATGTAATCAAAAGTTTATAAAAGTCGGGCATCGGGAACTTTCGCTCAGGGGATATAGAAAAAAATATGCGTACCTGATTAGGCTAAAACCGTTATACCAATTTCAAAAAAATATTGGTACCCACTAATATTTTATAGTATTTATCATGTAAATGAGGTGCAAATATCTTTGGATTGCGCAGGAGCATAGTGGTAGGGTTAACTAAGTTGAGTGTACCTGATAAGTATGATAACCTTTATAGGTTGGATTACAAAAAGTCTAATGATTAATAACTAACCCACCATTCAGTAAAATTTGTTGCAAATTCAGAATACTCATTATTTTTTCCTGATAGGGAGCTACTCCCTGAATGTATTCATATTGACCTGAATTGATCCCAGTTGGCACTGCTGTTATTTCCTGTGGATTCAGGAAAATTACATCACATACCTCTTCCATGCTTATACCAGCAACGATATCCTCAAGCTTTACAACCATTGCTTGAGAACTATCAATTCTCTCCATCAGCGGTAGATTTAATACTCCGCGAATATCAACTAACGTAAGAATCTCCCCTCGTAGGTTCATGTTCCCAATGATATGGGCTGGACAGCAGGGAATGGGAGTGACTTTGCCAATAGGGGTAAACTCCCTCACCATTTTTAAATCAATGCCAAATAATTCACCATGTAAAATAATTATCGCTAGGGGAATTAAATCCTTTACATCTTGACTGTCTTCCGACTGCCTTAGCTGATCAGCTCGTTTACGAAAAACGTCTCGTTCTGACCGAGTAGCATTTGGGCAAAATACAGGCTTTTGGACTAATAACAATTCAGATTCATGGTGATTATTATCCTGAATTTCTTTTTCCAGGGAGTCTTCAACGGAGGCAAGCTTTTGTGTCTCTACATACTGGAGTAAACTCTCTGGATTGCTCAGAATTAAAAGATCTTCTCCACTCCTGGCAATACCAGCGATGATTTTTTTTTCCTCAACTCTTGCCCAGTCTCGACCATGATAAAGTTCAGTGCTAATTTCCGACGGGGATATATGTCTTACCTCATAGACTTCATTAACAATGATGCCCACTCGTACCTTTTCCGATTTTAAAACCACTACACTATCTGTTAAGCGATAGCCTGGTGATTGATAATTAAAGCTGAGATTAAGATCCATGACTGGCAAAATCTCTCCCCGGAGATTAATCACACCAACGATATCAGGATCTGCTTCTGGAATCGGTGTCAACTCTGGCAGAAAAAAAATCTCTTCTACGTAAACAGTGCTGACGCCATAAAGGCAGTTATTTAAGCTAAAGGTGAGATAGTGACACTCTTTCATTTTCTGGCTCTATTGACTAAATATTAACTATCAATGATCAATTTCCAATTAACGAATATCCGAATTGTATATAGCAATTCCTCTAGTAATTGTGATAATTATTGTTTCCTGTTCCCTGTTCCCTGCTCCCTGCTCCCTGCTCCCTGATCCCTTTGCTATAGTTAATAATCGTTTAATTCTGTTTTCATTTTGATAATTAGTTCAGCCGCCGTCATATTATCATAGTCTTTTATTATAGTTTTGGGAGATAATTGCTTGAGTATATTAATAACTGCTTGCTTCATTTTTATGGTTTGTTTTTGATTTCTTTCCTTCTGATAAATATGGCTCAGATCTAAGTAAGGCTTAATAGAAGAGGGTTCAAGATAAATAATTTTTTTAAAAATTCCCTTGGCTTCTACGAGATTTCCTTGCTCTTCAGCAATTTGTGCTAACAAGTAATAGGGATTAACAGAAAGGTAATCTATAGCTAAAGCTTTTTGACAATAGTTAATTGCTTCTTCATATTTACCGATATTGGCGTTAATTTGAGCCATCAGGTAATAAGCCTGAAAATTATTAGAATGTATTTTTAGAAAGTTTTTTAATTGTTGAATGGCTAAATCATAAGCCTCTTTTTGTAAAAGTATTTCTACTTCTATGATCACCTCCTTAGCCGTTTTTTGTAACTTTGTATTTTCTTGAGACTTGATTAGGTTGATAGGGGTATCATCAACCGACCATATATCTCTTGCAACATTAGTTTTTTGTGTATTACTAAATTCTGCTGTTATCGGTTGCCGTTCCGAAGGTGGTGACTTCTGCAAGACCTCTGAAGGGGTGACGAAACAAGCTGAAATGGTTGGTATGTAAAGGTAGTACCATTT
>NZ_MKZS01000001.1:5380353-5382021 GCF_001942495.1 Moorena bouillonii PNG | reverse complement strand
AAGGGCTAGGTCGCTTATAGAGTCTGCGTTTTAACTTATTTCGTCGCCCCCCCAGGCAAGACCTCTAATGATAAGTTTTTTAATTGAGGAGACTTTTCCTCACTGCTGAGGGATACCAGAGGAGGTGTTTTAAGGATTAAATTATCGGCTCTACGTTGATAGACTAGGGATTCTGGAAATACTTTTGTCTGAAACTTGCTTAAATTATGACCATATAGTTCAGCATGACCTGTGAGGAGATATCCTAAGGGTTTGAGGGTATCATAAAATTTATCTAAAACTTTGGCTTTAGCTGAATCTTCAAAGTAAATGAAAACATTACGGCAAATAAGTAAGTCAAGGTCTTTGAGATCATAGTTTTGCTTGTTAAATGAATCTTTGACTAAATTAACCGTTTTAAACGTGACCATTTTTTTGATACGATCATCGATGTGATATGAATTGTTAATGATCCGAAAATAGTCACGCTTTATGTCTGGATTGATATTTCTAAATGACCAAGAACTGTAAATTCCTTTTTTTGCAGTTTCTAGGGCATATTTATTGATGTCTATTCCCAAAATTTTAACCTTCCATTTTTCTAAGTCAGGAAGAATTGTATGGATTAGAATAGCAAGAGAATAGGGTTCTTCTCCAGTTGAACAACCTGCACTGCATATCCGAATTGTTTTGTGGTTATTTTGCTGTTCAATAATTTTTGGAATAATGTAGTTTTTTAAGGTATTAAACTGACCTTTGTCTCGCCAAAAGTAAGTTTAAGTATTAGTCAGTAATATAACCAGATTTTGCCATTCTTGATTACTTTATATAGTAGAAAATTTTAAGAGTTGATAGTAACTTTTTGGTGAACAAAATTTGATAAATTTAATTCTCACAAGGATGGTTTCAATTAAATTGTATTGGTCTGCTTCTTTAATAACTAATCCTGTCTGCTGGGCAATTAATCGAAGAAAAGCTTGTTTTAACTCAACACTTAACGATTCTGTGTTTGACACGTTAATCCTGATTGACTGACAAATCCAATGTGGTTACAGTTATATAGTTCCCAGTCAATTTGCCCAAGTAACACCAATTTAAAAACCTATTGGTACCTATTAATTGAATTACTGATGTTCGGTTGCTCGCCTTTGGGAGTTGTTCGCGTAGCGTGGCCTTTGGCCAAGGTTGAAGGTTGAAGGTTGAAGGTTAGCAGGTTGAAGGTTGAAGGTTAGCAGGTTGAAGGTTGAAGGTTACTAGGTTGAAGGTTGAAGGTTTTTAGGTTGAAGGTTGAAGGTTGAAGGTTACTAGGTTGAAGGTTTTTAGGTTGAAGGTTAAAGGTTGAAGGTTACTAGGTTGAAGGTTTTTAGGTTGAAGGTTAAAGGTTGAAGGTTACTAGGTTGAAGGTTTTTAGGTTGAAGGTTAAAGGTTGAAGGTTACTAGGTTGAAGGTTTTTAGGTTGAAGGTTAAAGGTTGAAGGTTACTAGGTTGAAGGTTTTTAGGTTGAAGGTTAAAGGTTGAAGGTTACTAGGTTGAAGGTTGAAGGTGGTTTAGTTTAAGGTTATTTGGTTGAACGCGATGGACGGAGTCCCGCTTTCAGCGAACGCGTGGCCGAAAGGCCAAGGTTTAGAAGATAATTTTTAACCTGCTAACCTTCAACCTGCTAACCTTCAACCTGCTAACCTTCAAACT
>NZ_MKZS01000001.1:5375828-5380275 GCF_001942495.1 Moorena bouillonii PNG | reverse complement strand
AACCTTCAAACTGCTAACCTTCAACCTGCTAACCTTCAACCTGCTAACCTTCAACCTTCAACCTTCAACCTGCTAACCTTCAACCTGCTAACCTTCAACCTGCTAACCTTAAACCTGCTAACCTTCAACCTGCTAACCTTCAACCTGGTAACCTGCTAACCTGCTAACCTTCAACCTGCTAACCTTCAACCTGTTAACCTTCAACCTGCTAACCTTCAACCTGCTAACCTGCTAACCTGCTAACCTTCAACCTGCTAACCTTCAACCTGCTAACCTTCAACCTGGTAACCTTCACCCTGTTAACCTGCTAACCTGCTAACCTGATCGAGTGATTATGTCAATCCTGGTAAGTCCAAATTTGCCACGACTTTTGCAATGGCATCCCGACTGGCTTCGGCACCAAACCCCCAAGCCAGGAGGACGCCATAGTCACCCCAGAGGTTAGCGCCAAAGGTGGATTTATAGGTGTATAGCTCAATGAAGCCACTACCAGCAAGCAGGACGATTGCGATCGCATAACTGATTGCAGAGAAAATCCAAAGGCGAATTTTTGCTAGTCTTGGCTCTTGGATAACTATCCGTGGTGTATCGATCCCTGGTGCTCTCTGCAATAATTCAGGTTGGCTGATGAGGAAGCCTAACTTAGTGGAGTTAGGTGGTATTTGTTTGACTAGTAGAGTGATCGCTTTTTCGATTTGACCATTCAACTCCTGAGCAGCTTTTTTATCGGTAGGTTCGAGATTATTCAACTTATTGCGCAAATTCTTTTCCTGACGTTGCCAAGTCTGTAACTCTTGTGTTGATATTGTGGTTTCCACCAGCAGGTTGTCCAAGTCGCTGAGTTTAGCATCCAGTTGCAGGTATTGATTAATCTGTTTTGCCAACTCATCTAACTGCTCATACAAGTCTTGAGGATTTTGCTCAGGTGCCTCTCGGATTGCCTGTTGCAAATTACGGCGTACTGACTGTAGATAACGGGGGTCAAGATCCGGAGTGCTGGGTATTTTTTCTTCCAGGGTCTGACCATAATTCAGGAGTGCTAGCCAGTCCTCACGACCTTTGCGCCATTTCAGCCACACTGACTCGGCTTGGGTAATTGCCTGATTACCATCGTTCCAACGTTCCCCCTGCAAAGCCATCTCGACATCTAGCAGATGGCCTTCAATTCGGGTCTTGAAGGGATTTGGTATAGAGTCGAATTGATCGGCTAGTGATGTATTAGCTAACTGGGGGTCACTGCGTAGTTGGGTACGCAATTGACCAACCCGCACCAGAATTTTGTCCCGTAGTTTCCCTCGGCTACGGTAGCCGGACACAGCTATGCTCAATATAACCCCAATGGATATGATTACCAGAGGTATGGGGAAGGGGTCTTTAATTCGGACTGTTAATGGTACGCTTAGTTCAGTTTCTGAGAACTTAATCAGTAATTCACCACTAAATTCTCCACTTTTGGGGGCATTGTTTAATTGAAACTCGATCGGGAGAGATAGGATACTATTGTCCTCAATCTCCTCGACTGATAAAGTAGGCTGAATCAAGTTGGCGGGGAAAATTTCTTGGCCATCCTGAGTATTCAGGTCTAGGGAGATTATTTGTAAATCCTTAACGGCGTTAGTCGTGCGCAAGAGTAAGCTGCGGGTGGTACTAGAACCCCTGGTACCTGCCACAGTCATACTTTTAGGGGTGATCGTGAGATCAGCTTGGGCAAGGGCTGGTGGTGCCCATAGGAGTATTAAAATTGGGAGTATTAAAGCAATTAGAGCCCGTTTAGCCCATTTTAGGTGTTTAATCATACCTGTATTAGTCAACTGTCACCTCCGATTGTTGATCTGGTACTAAAGCTTAATATAGACCCAGAACTGAGAGGTAAATTGGTGATGGTAGGTAACAATAGGCCTATGGCCATAGGCCTATGGCCATAGGCCTATGGCCATAGGCCTATGGTAATAGGGGATTTGAGGAATGATTAATCAATTATATAGCGTTTATCCTTCTGATCAGGTCGATTCAATACCTTGAAAGCCTCGTGGATAAACCCTTTGAGCGCGCTACTTCCCGACTCCCGACTCCCGACTCCCGACTCCCGACTCCTGACTCCCGACTCCCGACTCCCGACTCCCGACTTCCTAAAACCCCAGACTTAAGTCCATTACCCGATTGATAAGTGCTATAATTGTAAGGTTGTGTTCTGCGATATTGGAATTGATTGAGCGCTACACCCTACCCGAGATGGGCGAATTGTGGACGGATACCTACAAGCTCAAAACCTGGCTTCAGGTGGAAATAGCTGTTTGTGAAGCACAAGCGGAACTGGGTAAGATTCCTGGTGAAGCAGTAGAGGAAATTAAGGCAAAGGCGAATTTTGACCTCAAGCGGGTGCAAGAGATTGAGCAAGAAGTCCGCCATGACATGATTGCCTTTCTGACTAATGTTAATGAGTATGTAGGGGATGTGGGACGCTACATTCACCTAGGCTTGACTAGTTCTGATGTTTTAGACACTGCCTTGGCACTGCAACTGGTTGCTAGTCTAAATATTATCCTCGAACATATCGAGAAGCTTGCTCAAGCAATTCGCTACCAGGCACAACAACATCGCTACACGGTGATGATTGGTCGTTCTCACGGAATTCATGCTGAACCAATTACTTTTGGTTTTAAGCTAGCCGGTTGGTTAGCAGAAGTTTGCCGCCATCGCGATCGCTTAGTGGCTCTGCGTGAAAACATATCTGTGGGCAAGATTTCTGGTGCTGTGGGAACCTATGCCAATATTGACCCTCAAGTGGAAGCGATCGCATGTCGAAACCTGTCACTGCAACCTGATACTGCTTCAACCCAAATTATTTCTCGCGATCGCCATGGTGAGTTTGTCCAGCAGTTAGCTCTGTTAGGGGCAACCATTGAACGGTTTGCTGTAGAAATTCGCAATCTCCAAAAAACCGATGTCCTAGAAGTAGAAGAATTCTTTTCTAAGGGACAGAAAGGTTCTTCTGCTATGCCACACAAACGTAATCCAATTCGTTCTGAACGGCTAAGCGGGATGGCACGAATCCTGCGGGGTCATACGGTAGCTGCTTTAGAAAATGTTGCCCTATGGCATGAGCGGGATATTTCTCATTCCTCTGTAGAACGAGTCATTCTGCCAGATGTGTGTATTTTAACTCACTTCATGTTAGTGGAAATCACAGATTTAGTGAAACACTTGTTGGTTTATTCAGAAAACATGAAGCGGAATATGAATGTTTATGGCGGTGTAGTCTTTAGCCAAAAGGTGTTGTTAGCCTTAGTAGAAAAGGGCATGAATCGGGAAGATGCCTACAGTATTGTTCAGTCTTGTGCTCATCAAGCCTGGAATCAACCTGAGGGAGACTTCTACAATTTGATTACTAAGGATCCTGGAGTTACGAGTAAGCTAACCCCTTCTGAAATAGAAGAATGTTTTAATCCCCAGCAGCATTTGAAACATTTGGACGAGGTTTATCAACGGTTGGGAATCTAGCTGTTATTTATAGCAGTTCTCAATTGGGTATTTAGAACTGCTATAGCGCAAGTCAGAAGTCAGAAGTCAGAAGTCAGAAGTAAACTATGACTTACGTTTCGGAGTTTAGGAGCGATGCAGCGCGGTCTTGGGGGTTTCCCCCACTCGCTATTGCATCAAGACAATGTCCTAAGCTTCATGGATAGTGCTATATTTATGGCGTTGCTGATTATGCGTATGGTTTTGCCCCCCTAGCCCCCCAATTCTGGGGGGAACAAAACTATCAAAGTCCCCCAGAATTGGGGGATTTAGGGGGCTTTAGTAAAACCAAATGATCGCGCATTCATTCCTTAATTCAGCAACGCCATATTTATGAGTTTAGGACTGAAGTTCCCCCAAAGTTTGAACTACTCGAAACCTCAATCCCAAGCTCTGTGGCGTTCCTAGGCTTGCCGGTACTTATTGCTACTGGGTACAGTCTTCTTGAGAATGCTCACAACATTGAACTGAACGGCGTTTGAGCGATGCAGCGCGGTCTTGGGGGTTTCCACGGGGCTTACAAGGTGCGGACGCAGGTTCCGCACACAGCCCCTCCCCACTCGCTATTGCATCAAGAAGCGATTTGGTTCTCAAATAAAAATGCGACCAGTGCCTATAGTTGGATTATATTCCAATTGCAGAGATACTTCAAGAACCAACATGGGTACACAATTTTTCGGCTCAATCACTATATCCCTTATGGGGAGAGCCTTTAACTAGTATAGTAGTACAAATGAACGGGGGAACTTCAGTTTAGGAAGTGCGATCGCTAAATTAAATTCCCCTCAACCTCAGTCTTCGCGGTGAATAGGAGTAGAGTGGGCATCCTGCCCGCCCGGAAATATATTGAAACTGGCAAGATGCCAGTTCCACTCCCGATTCCCGATTCCCGATTCCCGATTCCCGATTCCCGATTCCCGATTCCCGA
>NZ_MKZS01000001.1:5357261-5375728 GCF_001942495.1 Moorena bouillonii PNG | reverse complement strand
ACGTACGGATTTGAAGGAGAGGTGCCCCGGATAATACCGGGCATCGACTCTAATATATCCGCCATCTCTGAAGTTCCTAAAGATCGCTGGGATATTGACAGCTATTACCATACAGATCGAGAACAACTTGGTAAAATATCTACAAAGTATGGTGGTTTTTTAGAAGGGATCGATTTATTTGATGCCCAGTTTTTCCGAATTTCCCCCCGTGAAGCTGTAAATATCGATCCACAACAGCGAATTTTGCTTGAAGAAAACTGGAAAGCTCTGGAAAATGCCGGAATTAACCCAGAATCTGTCAAGGGAACCCAGACAGGAGTCTTTGTGGGCATTGTTTTCCATGACTATGAACTGCTCCAATTCAAACAGAAGCAGGATAAAGACTTTAATATGTACTTTGCCACAGGCAACTCTAGCTCTATGGCTGCTGGAAGATTATCCTACTTTTTCGGCTTTAATGGACCAGCAATTTCTGTGGAGACTGCCTGCTCTTCATCCTTGGTCTCTGTACATCTAGCCTGTCAGAGCTTGCGTAACGGCGAATGTGACCTTGCTCTTGCTTCGGGGGTAAATCTCCAGTTAGTTCCAGAGTTAAACATAACTTTTTCTCAGGCGGGTATGCTGTCCCCGGACGGGCGCTGTAAGACTTTTGATGCTGATGCCAACGGGTATGTTCGCAGTGAAGGTTGTGGAGTTGTAGTTCTAAAACGTCTTAAACAGGCTATAGCTGACAAAGACAAGATTCTGGCAGTAGTGCGAGGAAGTGCAATTAATCAGGATGGTGCCAGCAATGGGATCACAGCGCCCAACGAATTTTCTCAGGAAGCCGTTATCCAGAAGGCCATTTCTGTGGCCGGGTTATCACCTGATCAAGTGTCTTATGTGGAAGCCCACGGCACTGGGACATCTCTAGGAGATCCGATTGAAGTGACAGCTCTGAAGGCAGTGTATGGAAAGGGAAGAACCTCAGATAATCCTCTAGCGATCGGCTCAGTGAAGACCAACATTGGTCACACGGAAGGGGCTGCTGGTATTGCTGGTCTGATCAAAGTGGTTTTGTCACTACAAAATAAGTACATCCCCCCTCACCTACATTTGCAAAAGTTAAATCCCTATTTAAATTTAGACGAAATTCCTGCGGTCATTCCCACCGAAGGTATGGAATGGAAGCAAACTGCCCCACGGGGGCACCGTCTAGCCGGGATCAGTTCGTTTGGTTTCAGTGGAACTAATGCTCATATCATTTTGCAAGAAGCTCCGGTTCCTGATCGGGTAGAGCCTTTAATTAAGAAGAATCACCATATATTAACTCTCTCAGCTAAAAATGATCAGGCTTTGGGAGAACTCGCAAGAAGTTATGTAGATTTTTTAGGGTCCCAGCCTCAGGCATTACTGGCAGATATTTGTTTCACAGCCAATACGGGGCGCACTCATTTTGAACACAGACTGGCCGTATGTGCTGAATCTACCTTTGAATTGCGTCAGAAGTTGGAAGCTTTCCTCGCTGGTAATGAGACTATCGGACTGTCTAGCTCCCAGGTAAACAGTAAAAGTTCCAAGATAGCCTTTCTCTTTACAGGTCAAGGTTCCCAATATATAGAAATGGGACGTGAACTCTACCAAACTCAGCCTACTTTCCGAAAAACACTAGACCAGTGTGATGAAATTTTGCGTCCCTATCTAGAAAAGCCCCTGCTCAAGGTACTATATCCCGAACCGGGAGAAAATTCGCCTCTAGATCAGACTGCTTACACCCAACCAGCTTTATTTGCTATCGAGTACGCCCTAGCAGAATTATGGAAATCTTGGGGCATTCACCCTGATGTAGTTATGGGTCACAGCGTAGGGGAATATGTAGCAGCCTGTGTGGCTGGGGTATTTACCTTAGAACATGGTCTGAAGCTGATTGCCCTGCGGGGGCGTTTGATGCAGGCTTTGCCGGAAGATGGTGAGATGGTAGCAGTATTGGCATCCCATAGCCAAGTGCAAGCTGCGATTCAACCATTACAGCACGAAGTAGCGATCGCTGCCGTCAACAGTCCAAAGAGTATAGTAATATCCGGAAAACGTCAAGCGGTCTCCTCTGTTACAACCACTCTGGAAGCAGAAGGAGTCAAAACCACTCAGTTAAAGGTTTCCCATGCCTTCCATTCTCCTTTAATGGAGCCGATGCTGGTCGATTTTAAGCAGGTTGCTGATGAAATTGCTTACTCGAAACCGCAAATTAGCTTAATTTCTAGTGTTACTGGCGATTTGGTTTCCGATCAGATCGCAACTCCTGACTATTGGTGTGACCAGATCAGACAGTCCGTAAGATTCGCCGATAGCATAATAAGTGTTGCTCGGCAAGGATGTGAAATCTTTGTAGAAATTGGACCGAAACCAATCTTGTTAGGAATGGGTCGTCAATGTCTGCCAGAGGGAGTCGGTCTTTGGTTACCTAGTTTACGTCCAGAGCAATCGGATTGGCAACATATGCTTCAGAGTTTAGCTCAATTATACGTCCGTGGAGTGTCAGTAAACTGGTCAGGTTTTGAGCGAGATTATCCCCGCCGCAAAGTTCAACTTCCCAATTATCCTTTCCAGCGATCGCGCTATTGGATAGAAACATCGGAAAAACCAGTTATAGAAACTAAAAAATCACCAATTATCAATCCCAATCCCTCGATGATGCCAGACGACAAAACTAATTCAGTTAATCTCAATCAAGAATTAATTGAACTCTTGAAAAAACAAGCTGATGCCTTAATTGCTCAAAGTCAAGCAATTATTAAGCAAGCTGAAAATAAAGTTAATAATTCATCCAATGGCAGTTATGTCCAACCAATTCTTCCATCTTTAGACACTAAAAATTCAAGTCAAACCAGTCAAAATGGAGAATTATCAACCAATCAAGAGAAAAACAATTACAGTATCGAGGGAGTCCAAGAAAAAGTTTTAAACTTAATTTCCTTAGTCAGTGCTTTCCCGTCAAACCAACTAAGATTAAATCATCATTTGGTCGAGAATCTGGGCTTTGACTTTTTGATGTTAGCCGATCTAGTACGCCGTATTCAAAATTATTTTCCCGAGATATCTCCCATATCTCTAAAACAACTGACAATAGAAAATATAATTAAACAAATATTAAAAGATGTCTTCCCAGACTATGAACAAAATATCAGTCCTGCTCCCGAATTAAATTTCATTAATTCACCCAAAAAAACGCTGTTTAATAACGACAAAAACGTAACGGATAATTTACCAGTTAATGGCCAGCAGAATAATGGCTCTAAAATAGCTGAAAATAAAAACACCATCTATCAGATTGTAGGTGACGTGCCCTTGATGGATGAATCTGGTGGAGTTTTAGGGGAACTCGAAGGTTTCCAATTCAACTCTTTACAGGTTCAACCGAAACATGGTGAGCATGAAATTTACGAATATCAGTGGAAGTTACAGCCTCGTCCTGATCAAGCTCTCATTACTCCGGCTGCAGATTATTTGCCCTCCCCCAAACAGATTGTGGCTGCTCTCGAACCCACTGCTCACCGCTTGACCCAACAGCAACAGCGTATCCAGTACTATGATTTGGTTGAACCTGAGATAGATCGACTGTGTACAGCCTATATTCTTCAGGCTTTTGCGGAACTAGGCTATCAGTGGCAGGTCAACCAGTTCCTCACGGTTGCTGATTTATCACAACAACTGGGTCTGATCCCCCAACATCAACGGTTAATCGGTCGGTTACTCGCCATCTTAACAGAAGACGGCATTCTCAGGGAAAGTGGTCCTGCTCAATGGCAAGTTTCTCGTATCCCTGAGTTCCTGTCTCCTCAAACAACTTGGCAGAGGCTGATCAAGCAATTTCCTGCCTATCCCGCTGAACTCACTCTCTTAGGACGTTGTGCTCAATCCTTAGCGCAAGTGTTACGTGGCGAGATTGAGCCCCTAGAATTGGTCTTTCCTGAAGGTTCAGTGACAACGGGTGAGCAGTTTTATCAAGACTCCCCCACCTTCCGAATGTACAATCTTCTGGTGCAGCAGGCGATCGCCCAGCTGGTGGGACAACTTCCAGCCGAACGCTCCTTACGGATTTTAGAGATTGGTGGCAGAACCGGTGGCATGACTTCTTATGTGCTGCCTATGCTCCCGAAAAATCAGACTGAATATGTCTTTACTGACATTTCTCCTCTGTTTGCTGCTCAAGCTGTTCAGAAGTTTCAAGAGTATCCATTTATTAAGACAGCTGCCCTTGATCTGGAAAAAGACCTGATTGAACAAGGATTTGACCCCCATTCCTTTGATTTAATTGTGGCTTCCGATGTTATTCATGCCACCACTGATTTACGTCAGGTACTCAAACGAGTCAAAGGGCTGTTAACGGAAAAGGGATTATTGTTAATGTTGGAGATGACTAACGCTCCCCGTTGGGCTGATCTCGTCTTCGGGTTACTTAAAGGATGGTGGCACTTCTGTGATTTAGAGTTACGTCCCACCTATCCCCTACTCACCTTATCCCAGTGGCAAACCCTGTTAACCGAGGTCGGCTTTACGGAAGCAGCTGGTTTAGGGGACACGGTTCAAGTTGATCCATTACACACGGTCATTTTTGCCCAGCAAGGGGCGGTAACTCCTGAACCTTCCTTATCGGCTCCCCCTCAAACAACCCCTAATCCCTGGCTGATTTTCAGCGACAGCACTGGTGTGGGAGAGCGACTGGCTCAACGGCTGACGGAGCGTGGAGAGACACCAATTCGGGTAACTTTGGGAGACACTTACCAGTCTTTCGAGCAGACCCAGTTTCAGATTCGTCGAGAACGGCCAGAGGACTTACAGCAACTCCTCTCTACCTTAATCCATCAGCAACCCTCCTTACAGGGCATCGTCCATCTGTGGAGTTTAGATCAGTCTGTTGAGACCCCAACTTCACCTCTGGAAATGAGTAACCATAGTCTTTCTGCTTTAGTCGAAGTGTTAAAGTCTTTCAAAGAGGTTCCTTTTCAGAATCTGTGGTGGGTGACCCGTGGCGTTCAAACGGTAGATAGTTCACCAAAAATTCTTTCCCTCGGACAAGACTCGCAGTGGGGTTTTGGTCAACTCTTAGAGGACAACAATAGCTTCCTACGGTGTCGGCAAGTTAATCTGAGTCTGACAAGTTCTACAGCAGAAATTGAGTCTTTGATTTCAGAAATTAGCACCCCCGATAACGAAGATGAAATTGTTTTACGAGGACAAACTCGCTACGTTCGTCGATTACTGCCGCGATCGCTGAATCCTCAAACCATCACCTTGAAGGAGGATGAATCTTGGCGTTTAACCTTAACGGCTGAACCATCTTTTCATAGCTTGGTTTTACAGTCTATAGCTCCCCCGGTACCTAATCAGGGTGAAGTGACCCTTAAAGTTCACGTCACAGGTCTTAACACCAGAGAGATGAAACGGGTGCTACCGGGACAAGGATTAGGCATTGAGTGCGCTGGCATTGTTACTGCCATTGGGGCTGGTGTGTCTGACTTAAACGTTGGTGATGAAGTAATCGCTTTAGCCTCTGGAAGTTTAGGCAGTCATGTAACTACCGATGCTCGTTTTGTTGTTCCCAAACCGCCTCAACTGAGTTTTGAAGAAGCCGCAACTCTTTCCTTTGCCTTTTTGACCGCTTACTATGGCTTAGATCACTGCGGGCGGCTCAAGGCTGGCGATCGCCTGTTAATTTTAGGAGCAGCTAGTGACTTAGGCTTAGCGGTATCGCAACTCGCCCGTAACGCTGGCGCAGTTATCATCTCGGTGGTAGAAAGTTCTGAACAACAAGGGGTACTGCAACGGTTTGGTGGAAGGAAATCGGTGATCAATTTCCAGTCAGCCACTCTGGTGGATGACATTACCCAAGTCACTGCAGGAGAAGGCTTTGATCTTGTTTTCAATGCTTTAGACACAGAACTTCCTAGCGGAGTTTTCTCGTTGTTAACCTCTGGGGGTCGTTGGTTAGAAACGGGTACAATAGATTCCTTATGGGGACGACAAGGTCTGGGACACAACCGAGCGTTCTTTAGTTTCGACCTAGAACAACTTTTATTAGAGCAACCTGATGTAGTCCAAACCCTCCTGAGCCGTGTTAGAGAGGGGATTAAGACAGCATGTTTGTCTCCTCTACCTCATCGAGTCTTCCCCCTCTCGAAAGTTTTCCATGGCTTGAGTTGTTTAACTCAAGCTAAACCTATCGGCAAATTGCTGGTGTCTGTAACGGACCATATCGGCTGGTTGCCCCTTGTTAGGGAGTTTCCTCCTACCTTAAAGACAGAAGGAACTTATCTCATTGCTGGGGACTTAGCCCAGTTTGACTATGCTCTTGCCGATAAATTAGCTGATTTAGGAGCGCGAAATCTGATCCTAATGGGTAATGGGGAGTTTTCTGTGCCCTCTACCACTCTCAGAACCTTAGAACAAGCAGGGGTCAGTGTGGCGATCGCCCAAACTAATTTTAGCCAAGAACAAGCGGTGAAACAGGAACTTGCTCAGCTGTGTCAAGGCAAACCTCCCCTTCGAGGCTTGATTTACTCAACTCAGGCTCAAGATGGAGGGAGTGGGGCTTGGCACTTACATAATCACACCCTCAAAGATGCTTTGGATTTCTTCGTTATTTCCTGTCGGGGGTCTAATCTTTTGGGTTTAGGGGAAGAAAAATCTCAAAGTGTGACGCTCCCTGTTCTAGCCGCCCTAGTCCGCAGTCGTCTCAGCCAAGGTTTACCAGCACTAATGTTGCAATGGGAATCTTTTGAGGAAACAACTGCTGAGCGGCTTAAACAACTGAAAGCAATGGGTATTCGTCCCTTGTCTCAAGAAAGAGTGCTTAACCTCTGGGGAATTTTACTACAACAGCAAGCTCCCTGTATTGGGATTGCTCACCTCGACTGGACACAATTAGCCCAGCTAACCCCGATTAATACTGGGGCACGATTTGCTCATTTTCTGGAGACAGAAGCTATCCCATCACCTTTATCAGAGGAAAACATAGCACCCACGTCTTCTTGGCAGCAGGAAATTCTCGCGGCTGAGCCGGAAAAGCGCCAACCGTTAATCGAGTCTCGTTTCAAAGAACAAGTGGCTCAGGTTTTAGGAATGTCACCAAGCAAGATTGGTCTAGAACAACCCTTAACCACCTTAGGGCTGGATTCTTTAATGGCATTAGAACTGAGTAATCAACTGAAACAAAAGCTGAATTTAGACGTTTCTACCATGAAAATTATGGGAGGAGCCAGCATTACGCAATTAACTGCTTGGGGACTTACTCAATGGGCGCTGACTGATGTGGTTTCTTCCCTTACCACTGCCCCGTCACTTATGGAAGAAGAACTGGAGGAAATTACATTATGATGTTACAGGAACTGCTAACCGAACTCACTGACCGTCGCATTCACTTGTCCGTTGAGGGAGAGCAACTGCGGATTCGCGCCCCCAAGGGCAGTCTTTCTCCCCAACTACGGGAAGTCTTAAAAGAACGTAAAGATGAATTAGTCGGCTGGCTCAACCAAGTCAATGCCCCGACGACTGCACCCGTTCCGGAAATTGTGCCTCAGTTTCAGGAGCGATACCAACCCTTTCCCTTGACCGAAATGCAGCAGGCGTACTGGGTTGGGAACCATGGGGTAGTCGAGTTGAGCAGTCCTGCTCATTTCTATAGCGAAATCGAATGGGATAATTTGGATCTCCCAAGACTGTCGGCAGCTTGGCAACGCTTAATCGAGCGTCACGAGATGTTACGGGCAATCATTTTGCCAACGGGAGAGCAACAAATTTTAGCCCAGGTGCCTGACTATGAGATTGAAATGGTTGATTTGCGGGGACTAGAAGAGCCAGAAGTCTCTCGTCGGCTTCAAGCCATGCGCGATCGCCTCTCTTACCCCTCTCGCCCCAGGGATCAGTGGCCTCGGTTTGGTATTTTGGTTTCCCGCTTTAGTGAAGAAAAATGTCTGTTACACTTTAGCTTTGACATTCTGATTATTGATGGCTTTAGTTATCAGATTCTCATGAAGGAATGGGTTCAACTTTATGAGAATGTTGACCAACAGTTGCCCGTGTTAGAACTGTCCTTTAGGGATTATGTGCTAACCCGTCAAACCTTGGAAAACACCCCATCCTTCCAGCAATCTTGGCAGTATTGGCAGAATCGTCTGTCCACACTCCCTCCTGGACCAGAGTTACCCCTGGCTCAACAGCCTAACTTACTGAAGACTTCCCAATTTGCTCACCTGAGTGAAAGCCTACCCCGCACTCTCTCGGAGCAACTCAAGAGCCGAGCGATCGCAGAAGGGATTACACCTTCTTTAGCCTTGTGTGCAGCTTACACAGAGATACTAGCAACTTGGAGCAAAAATTCCCACTTTACCCTGGCCCTGTTACATCTCAACCGTCTTCCCTTACATACTCAAGTCAATGAGATTGTGGGCAACTTCAGCACCACGCTTTTATTAGAGGTCAACCCTACCCCTGGTGGCAGCTTTGCAGACAAAGCCATCAAATTACAGCAACAACTCTGGAGCGATCTCGAACACAGTCAAGTCAGTGGTGTTGAAGTGGTGCGAGAACTCAACCGACTGCAAGGAGGGGCACCAAGGCCGACCATCCCGGTGACATTTGTGAGCGTTGTTTCCAATCGTGCCACAGTTGATCCAGAGCAGGAAACGCCTCAGGAAGTTGGCTCCCCCAATCTCTGGGAGGAACAGATTTATACTAAAGTCAGAGTGCCGCAAGTCTTTATCGACCATCAAGCCTGGGAAAGAAAAGGGGAGTTGGTTCTCAACTGGGACTATGTACCGGAGCTATTCCCTGAAGGGATGATCGAGGATATGTTTAAGTCCTATATTCGTTTGCTCCGCCGTTTGGCTGAGGGCGATCAGGCTTTGCAGGAAGCTCCCAAACACTTATTACCTGCTGAGCATTATCAACTTCAAGCCGCCATCAATGATACAGAGGTTCCCGTAGAGCCGGAACTCCTACACACTTTATTTATCAACCAAGCTGTCCATGAACCGCAGCAAGTGGCGGTGATTGCACCGACCCAAACCCTGACCTATCAAGATCTGTATCAACGGGCTGGTTGGCTGGGATACCAACTGCGACAGAGGGGAGCGCACCCCAATCAACTGGTTGGTGTGGTAATGGAAAAAGGCTGGGAGCAGGTTGTTGGGGTTTTGGCTATTTTGATGGCAGGTGCTGCTTACGTTCCTATCGATCCCGAACTTCCCTTAGAGCGTCGTCAGTACCTGATGGCACAAAGTGATTTACAACTGGTGTTGACTCAATCCTGGTTGGATGACAGTCTGGATTGGCCAGAAGACGTGGGGCGGATTTGTGTAGACACGAACCCAATCCCCCCTACTGCTCCCCCGCCTTTAGAGCCTCTACAGCAAGGGGAGGATCTCGCCTATGTGATCTACACTTCAGGCTCCACTGGTGTCCCCAAAGGGGTCATGATTGACCATCGCGGTGCAGTCAATACGGTAGTTGATATTAACCGGCGTTTTGAGATCACAGCAGATGAAAAGGTTCTGGCCTTATCTTCTCTTAACTTTGATCTCTCAGTTTACGATATTTTCGGCATCCTAGCCGCAGGAGGAACCATTGTCGTTCCTGAAGCATCCCAGCTCAAAGAGCCGACTCACTGGCTGGAACTCCTCAATAAGCATCAGATTACGGTTTGGAATTCGGTTCCGGCTCTGATGCAGTTAGGGACGGAAATGAGTGTCAGCACAGGGATTCTTTTGTCTCCTTCCCTACGGTTGGTGATGCTGAGTGGAGATTGGCTCCCCTTGACCTTACCCACTCAGCTTCAAAGCTTAGTGGAAGGGGTACAGGTGGTTAGTTTGGGAGGAGCAACAGAAGCCTCAATTTGGTCAATCTTTTATCCGATAGCCACTGTTAATCCTGACTGGAAAAGTATTCCCTATGGTCAGCCCCTGTCTAACCAAAAGTTTTACGTTCTTAACGACGAACTCGAACCTTGTCCCATTGAGGTGCCAGGACAGCTTTATATTGGTGGCATAGGTCTAGCTAAAGGCTACTGGAAAAATGAGCAGAAAACTGAAGCTAGTTTTATCATCCATCCTACCTCGGGTGAGCGATTGTACCGAACAGGTGACCTAGGGCGCTATTTACCTGATGGCAATATTGAGTTTTTAGGTCGAGAAGATTTTCAGGTCAAGGTGCAGGGTTACCGCATTGAATGTGGAGAAGTTGAAGCCGTGTTGCAGCAACATCCTGGAGTCAAGTCCTGCCTTGTGACGGTGATTGGTGATGTTCAGGGGGCTAAGCAGCTAGTGGGCTATTTTGTTCCCTACGATCAATCTGAGCTGACTACCACTAACTTACGGGACTTTCTGGGGCAAAAGTTGCCATCTTATATGGTGCCTTCGGCTCTGATGAGTCTACCAGCTTTGCCTCTAACGGCTAATGGAAAGGTAGATCGTCGATCGTTGCCCTCCCCTGATTTTTCCCGTGTGACGGAGATTAAGAATGCTATTTTGCCCCGAAATGAGGTTGAACACCAAGTCGCCCAAATCTGGTCTGATCTTTTACAAGTTCATCCGATTAGCATCCGAGATAACTTTTTTGAATTGGGAGGCTCTTCCTTTGTGGCTATGCAGTTGATGACGCGGATTCATCAACAGTTTGGTCAACATCTTCCCTTAGCAACTTTGTTACAGGAGCCGACGGTTGAACATTTGGCCTCTCTTCTGAGTCAACCAACGGTGACACAATCGGTGTCTCCTGTGGTGCCGATTCAGCCCTTCGGCAGTCAGTCTCCTTTCTTCTGTGTTCATCCCATTGGGGGTCATGTTCTCTGTTACGAGGCCTTGGCTCGCTATCTGGGAGAGGAACAACGGTTCTATGGCTTACAAGCTCTAGGATTTAACGGAGAACAAGAGCCTCTTAACCGCATTGAAGTGATGGCAACTAAGTATATCGCAGCCCTCCGCGAAGTACAGCCTCAAGGGCCCTATCAGCTTGGGGGCTGGTCTTTGGGCGGTCTGATTGCCTGGGAGATGGCACAACAATTGACTGATAGCGGGGAGGAAGTGGCATTACTTGCTCTGATCGATAGCTATCCGCCAATGGCAAAACCTTCTGACGAACCTGAAGACAGGGCAACTTTATTGGCCTCGATCGCTCAAGATTTGGGAGGATTATATAGTAAATCCCTGGCTGTTTCTGTTGAGCAGTTGAGAAACCTAGAGGAGCACCAGCAGTTGGCTGTGATTGTCGAGGCGGCTAAAGCTGCGGCAATCTTTCCACCAGAGGCTGACTTCCAGCAGATGTATTACTGGTTACAAGTGTTTCAAGCTAATCGTCAAGCTCTACATCGGTATGTTCCTCAACCTTATATTGGCAAGATTGTCCTGTTCTGTGCTGAAGAATCAGAGAAGACAACTAAAGGAATGATGGCTTGGCAACAGTTAGCTCTAGGTGGGGTTGAAGCCTATTCAATCCCTGGAGACCACTATACGATCATACAAGATCCCCAGGTTCAGGGATTAGCAAAACAGTTGGGACTCCATCTGAGTTTCTCGAAAGTGGAGAGCGATTTTTTTCAGGGGAGATCGATAGTCCAAGTGCGGTAAGATGACCCTATGTAGGTGGGCATAAATAAACGTTAAAACTCAGAATGTGAGAATGAAGCTGGAAGCCTGTATTAAATAGCTTTTCACCATTTTGAATCTCAATCGCTATTTTACGGATCATTAAACCCACCTACTTACTGTCTGATTCTTCCCAACCCATCATTATTTTTACCAAAAAAATTGGGTTTAAAGCCCCGTCCTTCGTTCGACGGCTTTTTTTAAAACTTTTTATTGACAGTTTGTACTAGGTGTGCTAGTATAAGATTATAAACAAGAGACTTTTAAAAGAAATAGATACTATCTATCCATAAGTAGGCAACGTAAAAAATATGTCTGAGATACATATTGCGTAATTTAGTCTAACGACTTTAACGTCTATGAAAAATTTAGATCTAAAAAAGTATCTATCTCTAAAAAAAAAAGTAAAGGTACGGTGGGGCACACCGAAACCATTATCTATGATCAAAACGCTTAGGTCGAATCGGCCTCTACTCTTTCTGGTTCCGACCTGGCTGAGCAAGTCGGCTCGTTGAAGTAAGAATCCCCGTTCTTACTTCGGCGGGGAGTGTCAAAAAAACACAATCTGGAGCTGTAATTCAAAACCAGGAAGCAAATGCGATCGCAGTATATCTCCAGGAAACAGAGTCTCGACTAGGGTAAGCTTGGCAGTTTGTCGCCGATAAACCTCAAGTTTAGTGGTGCGCCAATCCACAATCCAGTATTCCCGAACCCCCCGCACTGAATAGAGTTTCAATTTGACTTCTCGGTCACGACGCTCGTTTTGACTTCCTGCTGATAAAGATTCTATGATCAGGTCTGGCGCTTCGGTTAAATGACCTGCTTCATCCAGCATCTCTGGCAAGCGATTCTTGTCGGAAACCCAGACAGCATCCGGTTCCACAGCATTTTCTTGGTCAAAAACAATACCTGGAACTAGAACAGCTTCACCATAGCCCTTATCACTTAAAGACCAGGAATCAAGGGCATTGTATAGTCTTCCCACCACCTTGTTGTGATTCCAATGGCGGGATATGCTCACAAACAGGTCTCCATCGATAACTTCATATCTATTACCGTCCTCTGGTAACAGATCTAGGTCTGCAGTACTGAATCGAATCTTATCAACGGTGGTGTCAGTCATGACTTCTTTTCAAGTTCAGTTTGACCCGGTCGGTGGAACGGGCATCTTGGTAGAACTGGCATCTTGCCAGTTTCCTGCCTAGTTTCGGGCATCTTGGTGGAATGGGCATCTTGCCCGTTACCATTTTCGCTGGCTCTCCCAACAAGGCGCGAATAGGCGGAAAATCAAAAAATTCTCCCCATCTCCCCACACTTCCCCCTCTTTCCCGACTCCCGACTCCCGACTCCCGACTCCCGACTCCCTGTTCCCTTCGCTAAATAACAAAATTATAGGCAACTTTACCATAAATCGTCACAAATTAAAGGTATCCTAGTTCAAAGATATGGAATGGGGCGCGCTAAGGGTGACGAAAATGTGCCTCATCAGGGTTAAAAAAATATAGTTATCATAATAGTTATTATAGTTATCTAATTATCTACTTATTGCTGGCTTCGTGCTCTGTTAAGTCTGACCAATTTTGACCAATTCTGACTAAGTCCGGTTTCAGGTTCTTAGCCAAGAAATTTTTATAATGGTTCATAACTCAAGAGGGAAACCAGATTCCTCTGGTGATGGGTCATATGCTAAGAGACTTTCAACTGCAGCAACTGTGTTGGGTGAGGATTTATGTTAAAAGAGCGTAGACAGCAATTTCTGTTATTGGCTGGAGCCATAGTGTTATTGGTATCAGTGTGCCTGGGAGCAGTATTCTTAGGTGTCACCGTAGCGAATCAACTAGAGGAAAAGGAGGAAAACAAGACTGCCAGCCAAGGGTTAACGGAGTCAACAGGCAAATCCGCTGTAGCACGGCTGGTTTCTCTGCCACCTCAACAACGAGCAACTAACCTAGATGCCTTTGCCTCCGGTCCGAAGTCTCGGGAACAGTATCGCGCCCGTTATCTGTTGGCATCGGATTTAATTCAACAAAATCAGCCAGAACAAGCCCTAAAGCATCTCGAAGGACTTGAGTCAGATTATCCGGTTTTAGCATCCCACGTTGCCCTCAAACGTGCTCAAGCTTACCAAGCCATGGGGGATAGGGAATCGGCTACAGGAGTTTGGCAAACTATCCTGAAAAAGTACCCCAACCAAGCAGTGGCAGCAGAAGCCCTTTATCATCTAGGAAAATCTAATCCTAAGCACTGGGACGATGCGATCGCAAAATTTCCCAGCCATCCCCGTACTCTAGAAATTGTCCGACAGCGCCTCAAAGCCAATCCCAACCAACTCCCATTACTATTAATCTTAGCCAAGCACACTCCTAAAGCCTTAGGAATGCAGGAGATCCGAGACCGGATCGTTGACAAATACGCTGAGCAACTCACCCCGGAAGACTGGGAAATGATTGGCACTGGTTACTGGGAAACCTGGAAATATGGCAAAGCTGGTAAAGCCTACGCCCAAGCCCCCCGTACTCCCCGCAATCTCTACCGGGCAGGTCGAGGACTCCATTTAGATACAAAAGCCAGCAAAGGCAAAATCTTTTATGAACAGTTAATCAGCGCCTATCCCAATGCCAAAGAAACCGGATTAGCCTTGAGGCGTCTTGCTAGTATCTCTAAGCCACCAGAAGCCTTAGCTTATCTGGATCAAGTCATCCAGAATTATCCCGATGAAGCTGCTCAAGCCTTGCTCGACAAAGCCAAAATCCTAGAAAAGCTCAACAGCAAAGTGTCTGCTGGCCAAGCTCGTAAGTCGGTACTAACCCAATATGGTAGTTCTGATGCTGCGGCTAATTATCGTTGGCAAATGGCTCAAAAAAAAGCAGCAAAAGGCCAGCTACAACAAGCATGGCAATGGGCGCAACCGATTACCACCAACAATCCCGATAGTGACATCGCTGCCCAAGCTGGCTTCTGGGTAGGTCGATGGGCAAGTAAGTTGGGGCGTCCTAATGATGCTAAAGCTGCCTTTGAGCATGTACTAGCTCGTTATCCAGAATCCTACTATGCATGGCGGTCGGCCAACTATTTAGGCTGGAATGTAGGGGACTTCACCTCCGTGCGCTACTTAATGCCAAAAGTGGTCAGACCCCAAGCTAGACCCTTACTAAAAGACGGTTCTGCAACCCTAAAAGAACTGTACCAACTTGGTCAAGATCAGGATGCTTGGGCTCTGTGGCAAGTGGAATTAGGAAACCGCAAGGAACTCAGTGTCTCGGAGCAATTTACTGATGGTGTATTGCGCCTAGGGATTGGGGATAATCTCAAAGGCATTAACCAAGTCTGGAGCCTAAAACGACGAGAAACTCCCCAAGAACAAGCGGAATGGGCAGCACTGCGTGACCAACCAAAATACTGGCATGCTCTATTTCCCTTCCCTTTCCAAAGTTCAATTCTTAACTGGTCTGGTCAACGGGACCTTAATCCCTTACTCGTAACTGCCTTAATTCGCCAAGAGTCTAGATTTGAACCAGAAATCCGTTCCGTTGCTGGTGCCATGGGTTTAATGCAAGTGATGCCAGCAACAGGTAGTTGGGTTGCCCAAAAAATTCAGTTGAAAGAATACAATCTTAAAAACCCTGATGACAACATTAAATTGGGGACATGGTATCTAAGCTTTACCCACCAACAGAACAGTAACAACTCTTTATTAGCCGTTGCCAGTTACAATGCCGGTCCCGGTAATGTATCCAAATGGGTGAATAGATACGGTTTTAGTGACCCCGACGCCTTTATTGAAAAAATCCCCTTTCGAGAAACCAAAGGTTACGTGAAAACAGTGTTTGGTAATTATTGGAATTATTTGCGACTCTATAATCCTGATATTTCCCGGATGGTAGAAGCTCACGCTGCTACTAAATCCGTAGCATCATCTAATTAATTTTAGGGAGTAGGGAGTAGGGAGTAGGGAAGTGTGGGGAGATGGGCAAATTTTTTGGTGTTTTGATCAATCACCATTGGTTTTCATATTAATGAGATACAAAGCATTTTTTCCCGATTCCCGATTCCCGATTCCCGATTCCCGATTCCCTGTTCCCTTTTATCGCCATAAAACTGCCCTTTTGTATTCAGAAAATCAGTAACGAATCAATCTACTGGTTACAGTTTTGATATTTGCTATTAACTTAACCGGAGCTACTTTAGGATTGAGATCCACGAGCAGATGGAGGTGGTCACTTTCTCCGTTCAACTCTATCAGGTTGCATTCCCACTTAACACAAGTTTCAGAGCAGATTTGCTGCGCGCCTGTTCGCGCAGCGGAGGCCGTAGGCCACATCAAAATTTGTTGTGATCTAACTTGACGTCTGTTTATCGTCTTACTGTACACCTTGTAATAGTAAGACGATAAACAGACCTGTTTTCTTTTGTATAATTACCTTTCATAACTATAGGATAAATGCTACAATACTAGTATGATACTCACTTACTGCTACCGAATCAAGCCAAGTCCTGAACAAATTGTCACCATGGAACGGTGGCTCGAATTGCTTCGACGCCACTGGAACTATGCATGTTTGACAAAGGCTTGATTGGCTCAATCGGACTCGTTCCCCGATTGATAGGTGTAGTCTGGTAAGTGAGCCGATCGGTGAGATTCCAGAAGAGGTAAATTACTACACTCAACAAACAGCCCTTAAGGAGACAAAACGACTGTTTCCTGAATATAAAAAAATTTATGCAGAGACTCAACAAGTTAATCTGCAAAGGTTAAACAAAGCCTGGGAAAGATGGAGAAGACCTGACGCAAGTGGTAAACGTGGGGGTAGACCTCGCTTTAAAAAAGCTGGAGAACTTAGATCGTTTGTATTCCCTAGGGTCAATAATTCTAAGGCTGGGGCACACTTGGTTGATGGTGTTTTAAAGTTAAGTCGAATCGGGTCAATGCCTGTTGTAATGCATCGACCATTGCCTGTTAGCGAAGCTTGCCCGAAGGGCGTGGGTTTTGTCCTTAAGCAATGCACCATTGTCAAGAAGGCTGATGGTTGGTACTGCTGTCTTTCAATGAAAGACGACACTGTACCTGAACTACTATCCATAGATTCAGTTAAGTCTGCCGTTGGTATTGACGTTGGCCTAGAGAAATTTTTGACCACATCTGACGGAGAGGCAGTACCTATTCCGCAGTTTTACAGGAAAGCTCAGGATAAACTTGCTCAGGCTCAAAAAGTAATGTCGCGCCGCGTCAAGGGTTCTAAGAATTGGAAAAAATCAAAGCATAAAGTAGCTTTGTTGCACCTTCACTTAACCCGTTGCCGGAAGGAATTTCATTATCAGGTTGCTCATTGGCTATGTAGTAAATACGACCTAATTGCTCACGAAAATTTAAACATCAAAGGACTCGCTAGAACTAATTTAGCAAAATCAATACATGATGCGGCCTGGGGAGCATTCTTGGAAATATTGCAAGCAGTGGCGGTTAAACGCGGTTTGTTAGTTCAGGAAGTTAACCCACGTGCCACAAGTATCGAGTGTTTTAGTTGTGGTTCTAGGGTCGAAAAAACTTTAAGCGTTCGCATTCATTGTTGTTCCAGTTGTAAAGTTAAAATTGACCGCGACTGGAACAGTGGTATCAACATTTTGAATCGTGGACTATTGGCGGTTGGACTGCCGCTTAATGGCTGTGGTAAATCGGTACAGGATATCGTTCGCGTAGCGTCGGCATCCGCCGAGGAGCAGCAAGTCTCATTCGTGAGTTTGAGAAGCCCACATCATAATCTTTGATTTGATGTGGGAGTAGTCACAGCAGCTAATCCTAAGAAACCTAACAGTGATGTGGTTTCAGGAACAGGAGCGGGTTGAACATCAAGACTTTGGCTAACTGGATTAAAGAGATTGGTGACATCTATACCATTGGCATCAATTGCGGAGCTAACGGTAACTGCTAAGTCAGGCAATCCATCATTCTTAAACCCAGGCAGTACTTCGTAAGTTGCCCCAACTATTTCTAGAGTAGAGTTTGGAGAAACTCCAACTGAATCACTACGTTGAAAAAGTACTGTAGCTATCCCAAAGGGTGGGTTTTCTACTAGGCTCCCGCTAAAGTCTGAAAAGGCAGCTATATCTGCATCTGTCCTAAATCCTTCTAAAGTAACAAGCTCAGTACTATCTTGTTCTACAAGAATGTCCAATGACTGTAAATTAGCGGTGAGACCGCTAGTATCTAACACGAAAGAGAAATCAATGGTGTCACCAACATTGACTTGGAGGTCATTGATGGCATCTTGGTCTAATTGTGACCCAGTCGGAGTGAAGGATACCGAGGCTCCATAAGCTGGAGTAACTGCGATGGGCGAAGCCGCGCCAAAGGCGATCGCTCCCAGGAATACTAAAGAAGCACTAATGTGAGTTAATTTCATATGTATTGATATAAAAAACTACTATCAATAGTTAATCAAACATTCCTGGATTTAATCTTGAAGAGTCAGTAAAGTTAACTAAAAGATTAAGTGATGAAAGGAAAAAATTACGGTAAATGCGATTGACCTTGGCCTTTGGGCCACGCTACGCGAATGGTCACGCTTCGCGAATGCATCTGAATATATGGTTCTTCAGTACCTACTATGCTAAATTTCCAGTTAAAAAAACTCAGAAAGCTTGCTTAATAAGGGTTATAAGGCAATTTAACTAATAAAATTTTCTGAATACTGCCTCTTTACCCTGCTCCCTGCTCCCTTTGCCAAAGTGTTTATTAGACCTCTTGTAAAAGTATTTTTCTGATAGTGTTTCCCTGGCCGTAGGCCACGCTACGCGAACAATTCTTGTCCACTGTTCCCTATTCCCTGTTCCCTGTTCCCGACTTCTGCAAGA
>NZ_MKZS01000001.1:5342365-5357161 GCF_001942495.1 Moorena bouillonii PNG | reverse complement strand
ACAACTTAATTGAAATTTTCTGGAAATTTATTAAGTATGAGTGGATTGAAATTGAGGCTTACGAAAACTGGAAAAGCTTTCTTGAATATCTCAAAAAAGTGCTTGAAAATTTTGGGGAAGAATATGTAATTAATTTTGTTTAGGTGCTTAAGTACCCGATGAGGCGTTCGCGTAGCGTGGCCTTTAGGCCATCGCTTGAGTACCTACTTCATTCTTCTGTGGACAGGCATGTGATTATTCCGAGTCTGGGGCTAACTTTCGTGCTACTGTTTTGGGGTCTTTATCTATTTCTTTTGTATTTGGGTTGAGGTCGATGTCAGGATTGAGTTTTTGCGCTTCTTGATAGGCAGAAATAGCCTTCTGTATTTTCCCGTATATTGCTAGTATCGCTCCTTCAAGTACCTTAGCTTGTGCGGCTAACAAGTGCGCTACTATTTTAGGGTCTTTGTCTATTTCCTCTGTATCTGGGTTGAGGTCAATATCAAGATTAAGTTTTTGTGCTTCTTGATAGGCAGAAATAGCCCTCTCTATTTTCCCCTCTTTTGCTAGTATCGCTCCTTCAAGTACCTTAGCTTGTGCGGCTAACAAGTGCGCTACTATTTTAGGGTCTTTATCTATTTCCTCTGTATATGGATTGAGGTCGATGTCAGGATAGAGTTTTTGCGCTTCTTTGAATTTTTTAACAGCACTCTTGATATTTGGCTCTTTTTGTAACACAAAAGCCCTACCTTGTCTCACCAGAAAGTCGGCTTTGGCTTTATCTTCCCAACCAGCATACTTAAGACAAACTTCTCCTGCTTTATTATTTTGAGGCGCAACGAGGTCAGGATGAAATTGTAGCTGATCACATCCCTCTTTTAATAAATTTCGCCAATCTAAACCCAGCCACAAACGCACTGTTCCGTCGCCACTGGCACTGAGAATCTGTTTGCCATCTCGACTAAAAGCAATATCAGTGACCCTACTTGTATGACCTTGTAATGTATGGAGAGCAAGACCTGTTTCTGTGTCCCACAAACGCACTGTGTTGTCCCAACTGCCACTGAGAATCTGTTTGCCATCTCGACTAAAAGCGATCTCATTGACAAAAGTAGTATGACCTTCTAATGTATGGAGATGTTGACCGGTTTCGGTGTCCCACAACCGTAATGTTTTGTCGCCACTGCCACTGAGAATCTGTTTGCCATCTCGACTAAAAGCGATAGCCCAGACACCATCTATATGACCTTGTAATGTATGGAGAGTTTGACCTGTTTCTGTGTCCCACAAACGCAATGTTCCGTCGCCACTGCCACTGAGAATCTGTTTGCCATCTCGACTAAAAGCGATATCATTGACAGCACTTGTATGACCTTTTAATGTATGGAGAGGAAGACCTGTTTCTGTGTCCCATAACCGCACTGTGTCGTCGGAACTGCCACTGAGAATCTGTTTGCCATCTCGACTAAAAGCGATCGCAGTGACATCTTCTGTATGACCTTGTAATGTATGGAGAGTAAGACCTGTTTCTGTGTCCCATAACCGCACTGTGTCGTCGGAACTGGCACTGAGAATCTGTTTGCCATCTCGACTAAAAGCGATCGCAGTGACATCTTCTGTATGACCTTCTAATGTATGGAGAGGTTGACTGGTTTCTGTGTCCCATAACCGCACTGTGTCGTCGGAACTGGCACTGAGAATCTGTTTACCATCTCGACTAAAAGCGATCGCAGTGACATCTTCTGTATGACCTTCTAATGTATGGAGAGGAAGACCTGTTTCTGTGTCCCACAACCGCACTGTGTTGTCATCACTGTCACTGAGAATCTGTTTGCCATCTGGACTAAAAGCGATCGCACTGACCCAACTAGTATGACCTTCTAATGTATGAATTAGTGTACCGGAATCTGTGTCCCACAAACGCACTGCTCCGTCGTCACTGCCACTGAGAATTTGTTTGCCATCTGGACTAAAAGCGATCGCACTGACCCAACTAGTATGACCTTCTAATGTATGGATTAGTGTACGGGATTTGGTGTCCCACAAACGCACTGTTGTGCTGTCCAAACTGCCACTGAGAATCTGTTTGCCATCTGGACTAAAGGCGATATCAGTGACAAAATCTGTATGACCTTCTAATTCGTCTGTATGGAGAGTTTGACCTGTTTCTGTGTCCCACAAACGCAATGTTCCGTCGCCACTGCCACTGAGAATCTGTTTGCCATCTGGACTAAAAGCGATCCCATAGACATCATCAGTATGATCTTCTATATGGAAAGGTTGACCGGAATCTGTGTCCCACAACAATGTGTTGTCCCAACTGTCACTGCTGAGAATCGGTTTGCTATCTGGACTAAAAGCGATATCAGTGGCAGTATTAGTATGACCTTCTAATGTATGTATTAGTGTACCGGTTTCTGTGTCCCACAAACGCAATGTTCCGTCGCCACTGCCACTGAGAATCTGTTTGCCATCTCGACTAAAAGCGATCTCATAGACATCTTCTGTATGACCTTCTAATGTATGGAGAGTTTGACCTGTTTCTGTGTCCCACAAACGCAATGTTCCGTCGCCACTGCCACTGAGAATCTGTTTGCCATCTGGACTAAAAGCGATATCAGTGGCAGTATTAGTATGACCTTCTAATGTATGTATTAGTGTACCGGTTTCTGTGTCCCACAAACGCACTGTGTCGTCCCTACTGCCACTGAGAATCTGTTTACCATCTGGACTAAAAGCGATCGCATTGACAGTATCAGTATGACCTTCTAATGTATGGAGAGTTTGACCTGTTTCTGTGTCCCACAAACGCACTGTGTTGTCAAAACTGCCACTGAGAATCTGTTTGCCATCTGGACTAAAAGCGATATCAGTGACAATATCTGTATGACCTTGTAAGCGATTCCTTTCTCGAACCTTATCTAAAGCTGCCAAGAAGCTAGAATTCATTTCATTGATTACTGTTGGTTGTAAGGATTTTTGGTTATCTTGAATATAAGCGATTGATTCGATAGCTTGTATCAAGTCTTCTGTAGTAGGTTTTAATAATATGGAAGACTTGACCTGATTAGCTTGTGCTTGTAATGCTGCGTTAATTGCTTGAATTGCCTGTTTACGAGATTCTAAGCCAAAATAAGTCGATAATACTAAACCTGTACCTAACCCCAGCATAACTGCGATGGCAACACCCCAATTCCGACGAGTATTGATGCTTTTTTGCCTGACGCTACGCTGCACAAACTCAGCTTCTACTTGGTTCAGCCAGTTATCATCAGAATTGAGTTCTTTATTCAATACATCGAGATAAGGATTGGCATTCCAAAGAAATTGTACGGTTTTATCTCTCGAACCTTTTTGTTGCTCCGGTGTCCGTTGCCACAATCGAGCCAACTGAGTATCTTTGAGTGTGTTTATTTTGTTAAAAAAGTTTTCAGCAAGGTCAAGTCTCCCATTCAACCAATTAATCGCAGCTTCAGCCTTGGCTTCAAAACCGGATGATTGTTTTTTGCTTTTAAGATTTTTCCACTCCACCGCCGCAGGAGTCAACCGCCGTTGTAGAAGTAAATTTTCCTCCTCTAAATGTTTCCACTCCAGCAACCTTTGCCAACCCCGCACCAAAGCATCATGGGCAGGTTCCACATAGGGATTCCCCTCAGCATCTTGTCCTTTCACCAATAACCGTGCTGTGCTAAAACGCTCAATTACTTCCTTAACTAAATCATTTTTCCCTGGTGGATATTCCAATTCTGATAAAGGTACCCGCCTACGGGCTAACTCACCCCCACCTAGTGCCACCATCCGCAGCATCACATGACGGATAACTTGGTCATAAGCGGGGTTTTTATTAACTAGCGCCTTATATTCTTCATCAGCCCTTTGAGTTAGTGATTGCATGACTCCCCCTAATTCAATATAATCGGCTTGAGTCAGCGCCCGGTCAATAGTAATACCCCTGTATTGTTCCTCCCGTTGTCGCCTTAAGTATTTCAGATAAAGTTCGCTCAAGGCAAAAGACAACAGGGGCAATGCTCCCGGCATATCCGCCACTTCATCTATTAATTCTTCTACTAAATCGTGGGGCTGAAAATACATCACCCGTGCTTGAGCCGGTTTTTCTATCGCTTCCCTTAGTTCCCCTCGTGTCATCGCTGGTACAATAAATCGTCCGTTGTGCCAACACTTTTTAAGCACAGTTAAACCCACGTTATAGTCTGTGGGGACAAACGTTAAGCCAGCATCCCTGACTTGCGGTTCAAAGTCAGAGCGTAGGGTTAATACTACCCGTAATTTATCCCCATGGGTATTTATGGCTGTGAGTATCTGTTGGAAAAACGCCTGACGCTCATCTAAGTTTTGACAGAGTGTAATAATTTCTTCGCTTTGGTCAATAAACAGTAATAACTTAGAGTTGGGGTTATTTTTCGCCCAAACATCAATGCTCATTGCCAGGTTCTGCTGGGGGTTTTGGGCTGCTACCTCTGGTAATTGGCTATTTTTTAAAGCATTATTTAACCCTTGCAAGGGAGTCTCACCAGGACGGATGGGTGGCAAAATACACCATTTTTCGGTATTACCTTGCCGTAGTTTGGGAATTAATCCGGCTTTTACCAAGCTAGATTTACCGGAACCGGAAGCACCCAACACCACTGTCAGGGGATTAGCTTTGACAAAATCTTCTAACTTTTCTACTAGTAATGTTCTACCGAAAAACAGTGAACTGTGTTTCTCGTCAAAGGACTTTAAACCCCGATAGGGATTTTGTGACTCATCCAATGGTGGTGCTGGTGGTAAATTAAGTTCATGTCCCGGAGAAAGAAAGATATATTCTCCCTTATCGTGCTTATTTAAACACCAAATACCAGGGGTTTGTCGTATCCGGCATTTTTCTGTGGGAATTTCGACTCGATCCCGTAAATATAAATATAATTCGGTGGCTGTAATTACCCCATCTCCAGGGGGTTTACCATTGGTAGCAGGAGGATAAATATCTGCTCCACCTTCGAGGGCTTCTAATAATGCACTAGCAAAAGGGGAATGATTACCGACTTGACTGCGTTCACTATCTAAATTAAAGTTATCTAAAGCCTTTTGGTCAGAAGCTGAAGAAGTAATAATTTGCCAGGCTGGGTCAGTAATAAAACGGTCATAACGCTCTTGGTGAATTACTTCTGGCGATGTGAGTAAATCCCTAGTACTCGACCATTTAAAAGCACCAGCAAAACAGCAGTCGAGGATACCCAAGAAATGACGACAGGGTAATTGACTTAAAGCATCGTGTAACTTGGTCATGGGCAGATAACTATTAGTATCCCCCAGTAAAGCATCTTGAGGAATTAAGTAACCCGCCGGGCCATCATCCCCATTGAGAGCGACTCCATGACCAGCAAAGTAAAATAATAAGCGGTCATTTTCAGTGACTTGTTCTGGTAAGGTATGGGATAAAAATTTGTGGAAGTTAGACAGAGTTGCCACTTCGTCTAGGCATTCCCAGACTTCGTAATCATGCTTCTCGCGGAGAATTTCCACTAGTTTTTTGGCATCGTTTACGGCAGTGTTCAGGGGAGAAATGCCGTTGGTGTAGTTATTGATACCGGTGATAAAGGCGAGATTGCGAGAAAACATGTTATGCTAAAAACACTGATAAAGATGACTTGAATACCCTTGATTGGCAGCATCAAAACTGGGATGCTCCCTATTTATTCCTCAAGATAATCTGTTGACTTTACGCAGAAATTATTAGTTTCGTAATAAATCTTTACCTATTGATGAAAGCATCGAACAGAGAATTGCTATAGTTTATTCTTCAAGCTCCAACAATCCCTGTAAAGCCTCTTTCATCTCATCCTGACTAGTGGTGGCTGTCCCAAACTGACGCACCACAATGCTAGCGGCCAAATTCCCCAAAACCGCTGCTTCCCAGTAAGAAGCCCCCAGACACAAGCTCAAGGTCAGGGCTGCTACCACCGTATCCCCAGCACCAGTTACATCAAATACATCGGTGCGATTAAAGGCTGGGATATGCTCAACCTTACCATCACGACCAAACAAACTCATGCCCTGTTCACCACGAGTAATCAGAATTTCTTCCCCTTGAGTCAGTGCCAACAAATCTCTACCAGCTCTCAACAAATCCTCAAAACTCTTAATCCCATAGCCCACTGCTCGCTCCGCTTCTGGCAGATTGGGAGTAAATACTCTAGCGCCATGATAACGGTCCAGATCCTTCTGAGTATCTACAATGGTGCGGTCGTGAGACAAAACCGCTTCAATCACTGGTGGTGTAAACACACCATCTCCGTAATCAGAACAAACTACAGCATCCACCTGATCTAAATGCTGTTGTATTTGTGCTGCCAACTCTAACTGCTTATCCCGGTCTGGCAATTCATCTGACTTGCGGTCTATTCGCACAATCTGCTGAGTCACCGACTGACGGGCATGACCAGCAATCCGGCTTTTGGTCACAGTTGGTCGGTCTGGATCAATCACGATCGGACTAGTATCAATCCCCACCTCTTCAAACATCGTCCGCAGCACTTGCCCTTGAGGATCCTTACTCAAAAACCCAGCTACCTTAACCTCTGCTCCCAGCTTAGCCAGATTATAAACAGCATTGGCTCCACCACCAGGGGTTTGACGAGTGGTTTCATGACGTATTATTAATACTGGAGCCTCTCGTGAAATTCGTTCCACTTCACCTGTGAGAAATTCATCAAGAGTTAAATCACCAACCACCAGTACCTTAGATTGCTTAAAACCATCAATGAGCTCAAACAAACGGGGAGCTGAAGCAGCTAGTTGAGTTTTGAAAGACGCAAATTCAGTCATAGAGCAAAGAGAGTAGGGAGTAGGGAGTCGGGAGTCGGGAGTCGGGATAATAAGATTTAATTTACCTGATAACTGTGATCAACGCTATAGTTGAGTATTAATTAGTTTCTCATTACTGTTACTTTAAATACCAGCGTGTCGCGTATCACCGTGTCGCGTATCAGCTTTTACCCAGACTTTCAATTCCCATTAATCTCGAACTATTAAATGCTCTCCTTTGGCCATTGCGCATTGCACATTGCCCACGCTACGCAAATGGCTGTTCGCGCACGCGTGGGCGTAGCGCATAGGCTGACGGATTAGTTGACCAGAATGTGTTTGGGATTTATTAACAAGTTTTTAACTAACTACTTGGACATCAATTCTGTTAACTGTGTTAATAAATTTAACGTTTATCAACCCTTTTCTATTCCCTGTTCCCTATTTCCTATTCCCTATTGCTATAGTATCAACCGTTATTCACATTTTTATGTAAACTTTATGTAAACTTTATGTAGTGTTTATAAATTCTCCTGACCCTTGGTATAGACTTAATTTGATTACTGAAAAATCAGTAATATCAACAACTAATTTACAGGGATAAATCAATGTTTAAAGGACAAAGTATCTGCCAAAAATTAGCACTAATCACTACTGGTGCAGCCTTAAGCCTAGCAGTGATTGACACTAATCCTGTCCAAGCTATTACCATTACCTATGAGTTTGGAGCTGCAGGATTCTCGGGTAAGTTCAGCTATGATGACGCCAATGAAACCAGGAGTGAATTTTTTGCTAGTAATCCTGATGTTCCCGTGATCGAATTAACTTATCCGGTAGATGAGATTGAGTTTTTTTTCAACAATAGAACCTATACCAAGGCCGATTCAACCATAGAGCCTGTATGGTCAATATTCACAGGGTTTGCAGAGGGTGAGCAATTACATTGGAGTACAGAAGATTTTAGTTTTACTGGTGGTAATAGTCCGGCTCCGGGTTTTCCAGAGTTTTTTACTGTGTTCGAGATAGATGGAGAATTCGTAGAGACAGCGAGTTTTAGGCGGATTGAAAATGAACCACCAGCAAGTGTACCTGAATCTGGTACGGTTATAGGACTTAGTCTTTTAGGTTTAGGCTGGCTGTCACAGAGAAAGATAGCATCTTCGCCAAAGGTATAGAAAAAACAGACTAAAAAAACCTAAGCATATGCGCTACGCCCACGCTACGCTAACAGCTATCAGCCGTCAGCCTTCAGCTTTTGAATGAAATAGGTAAGCATTTGCTAAATCTCAGTTCCCTGGCCTTTCGGCCAGGAATTCATAGTCTTTAGCCACGCTACGCGAATGGCCAACGGTTGATAGCTGAATGCTTACTCTTTTTCGAGCTGATGAGGCTTTCAATACGTGGAAGTAGCTACCATAGTTGAAACCCTTGACAAACCTTAACATACCTTGGTTAATTCACTACATATTTACCACTACCATTGATATTATTTACCTAAAACCTAGAGTTAATTTTCCTGACTCTAGTACCGAAATGCAATCCCTTTTCAGGCGAACATACCGACCCTGACGTAACGCAAAATGTGGATATTTTTCAATTTGCTTAAACCCCTCAGTCTGTAGATGAGCTTTGATAATCTTCATAGTGGAAGTTGTTTCGTGATGCCGATCAACTAATCGAATAATGTGTGGGATAGCATAGGGAGATAAAAGTTCTTGCAAGTGAGTCAAGAAATCATCAAGAGTTTCACCTTCATCCAAAGACTCAATAGGTAAAATAGATGCCATCCCTACTTTACCCGATGCACCAGGAATTGGAACTCCATAAACAACCGCTTCTCGGACTTTACCCGTCGATAAAATTGCTTCCTCTACTTCCACACAAGAAACATTTTCTCCTTTCCAACGAAAGCTGTCACCCATACGGTCAACAAACATAAAAAAGCCGTCAGCATCTCGACATAGTAAATCTCCAGAACGCCACCACAAGTCACCTGGTTCAAATAAATTTCTCCAGAGTTTATCCTCATCTAGTTTTGGGTCAAGATAACCTCGATAGAAATTACCCGGAACCCGCAACACAGCCTCTCCAACTTCTCCCGGTGCAACAACTTTTCCTTGCTCGTTAACTAACGCTACATTGTTGGCATCAGGATGGTCTGGGGGAATAAAACCACAATAACCCGGTCTTCCCGTCCAATTTGTCAGTGCTGATGCTGGCATTTCTGTCGCACCGTAATGTTCTACTACTTTTTCAATCCCAAATCTTTCGATCACCTGCTCCCAGAGGGGAGATGTTAAACCATTACCAAAAATAACGCCCAGGGGATTTTTGGCATCCTCGGGTTGTTGGGGACTGTTGCTCAGATAACGCCACAGTTCGCCAATATAAACAACTGAATCACAATTGTAGGTACGCACATCCGTCAGAAATGCTCCCACAGAAAATTTATCGCGGACTACAGCACAAGCTCCCGCTTCTAAACAACTAGAAAAAGCCACAGCTAGCCCATTTCCATGATAGAGAGGCAAAGTGATGTAACACTTACTGTCATAAGACATCCCTGTTCGCAACGACCAAGCAATTCCCGCACCAATCATCCGGCGATGACTAAAGAGTGCGGGTTTACTGCGACCGCTAGTTCCGCTAGTAAAGATAATCACAACTGGGTCATCAAGCGTAACTTGACGACGGTGTTTTGCTGAAGTGCGACCCGACCAGGAACGTTCAAGAATCCAGTTTGGGTCATAGGTTTCTACTGATGGGATGGGCTGACCTATGGTAATCTTGACTCCTGAATTATGGGCTAAAGTTGATAATTTTTTATCTGATTCTCTGGCATTAAATAAAACTGCGACAATTCCTGCTTTAGCTAATCCCAAGACAGTAGCTAGGAAAACAGCACTGTTGTTTTGGTGAACCCCGATGTATTTTTGATTTGAGGAAATCGCCCATTCTGCTATTTTATCGGCTGCGCGATCAAGTTCTTGATAGCTCCAAGGGGATATAAAACCTACCTCATGAACTATTGGGCGGTGAGACAACTGAGCTACTGATTGTTCCCAGACATCCGCCCAACTATTGACGTTTTGTGCTGCTAAATCTTGCCATCTTTTGCTTTCATAACTTGCCTATTTGTTGTATTGCTCAACAAGAGTATGTTCAGATATTTTTATCATCACCGATAATTCCCCTAATACCAACTGTGACAAAAGTTATATATAGCGCTTTTTATCCTAATGAAACACACAATATTTTTTCGATCTTACATGTTCCCTGTTCCCTGCTCCGAAGGCCCTGTTCCCTAACACAAAAAAATGTGTACCCCAGCTAATTTAAAACTCCTATATTTTTAATTAAAATTACTGATTACTTAACTTTTGTAGGTTTATTTATATTTTTTAAATCAATTTGTGGGCGTTAGTAAAATTCAATAGTCAGGGTTAATACTATCATAAAACTTATTTTGTTTGAATTTTATATAAAAAAATTACCATTAATTAACGCCATTTTTAAGGGTTTTTTGTTGGGTATAACTTCGTTATACCCAACCTCCGATTATTCGTAATAGCCACCGTATGGGGTTATACAGTGAATTAAAAAACATATTTTTATCAAGTATTTTAAATTCATGTTTTTCATAAACTTATACAATTTATTTTCAAAAATATGTTTAGCACCATCATTTACAATCGTTATTTTATTCTTTTTGCATAGATAGTATAAAGTAATTCTTGTGAATAATGATTGGTGAAAACTGGATTAGTGACTCCTAAAATTGAGTAAGCTAAAAATTTTGGTGGTGAACCTGCTTCTACATAGCATTCAAAGCCTTCTTTTTCTAACATATTTTTGATGATATTTAAGCGGTCTTGGATGTCATGAACTTCTATAACCAACTGCTGGATTTTTTGCCAGTCTGCGGAATTGATTCCCTCAAGAATTTTAAGTTCAGCTTTTTCAGTATCTAATTTAACTAAATCTATCTGACATAACTCATGTTTTTTGATTATTTCAGATATACTCGTTAAAGTTACACTAGCTTGTTTGGTTTTCAAGAAAAACTTTTCTAAAATAAATTCCACTAATCTTGCTTTCCATGGAAACGGACATATTTTAATGATTTGTGTTATGAGATTATTAGTTTTTTTTGCATTTTTATTATTTAAGTTGTTAATAATTAAGTTGGTAAAGTTGTTTTTCTCTGCCGGGCTAAACTTGGCATCTGCTCCTGATAATAATGAGTAATGAGGGAAGTAATCAAACGTTGCTTTACTATCTTCGTTCCACAATCCACAATTATAGCTAATAACATTAGTGAACTGCATATTTTTTTGCATAATTTTATAAATTTGTTTAATTGGTTCAAAACAAAATAGATTGATATTGCCTTGACAATATTGATGAGCAAAAAGTGCAAACAAACCTATGTTGGCACCAACGTCAAATACTGTATAACCTGGTTTTAAAGTTATCCCATGCTGCAAATAACTTTGTCTGACAAAAATATCATCATAAAGAAAAAGTGCTTCCTCCTCGTTGAGGAAATAAATTTTTTGTTGGTTTGGCAATTCTAGTGACTTTTTCATTGTTGTTGAATCTGGTGAATTGACATCCTCCTGACGCTGCTCTTAAAAGACAGCGCACCGATTCCTATCCATCAATCAAACAACTGTGCGTTGAACGAATGACTCAAGGCGGGCTTCACTTGCAGTGCAAGTACGTTTTAGGGGTAGATTTACGCTTCCTCCACGTCCATTTAGAGTCTCATTATGCCTCTCAGCGACTGTAAATAGTAAGAGTTGAATTGATTTTTTTAAACTTTTAAAGCTTGGCTGGGGGGGTGACATGCAAGCTGAAATCATTACTGGGTAATAATTTCAGCCCATCTGTTACAAAAAGATACATTCTGTTTTGGGTTGACATTGGACTATGTTATAAGGGTTTGAGCTTGCCATTAAATGAATCGAGAGTTAATTTGGGACTAGATCTTACATGAATTATTGGCCTTAAAGCCTTATATAGCAAGCTTTTAATGGCTCATGTCACCCCCTCAGAAAGCTTGGTTTATCGGCTGTATTAATATGATACCATACTTTGCCACTTGTCATTCCCAGACGACGCCAAACTATCGTTATGGCTCGGGTTTTCTGCCGACATTATGATAAAATTGTATTTAGGTGCGGTTGAGGTTGAGGTTGAGAGTTTCTGGTGTTAATAGCTCTTGGGAACTATATTTAATTTCAACGGGTAAACCACCACTATCTAAACTGAGACGACCAGCTTCAAGAATAGCTGTTGTCTGTAAAGTTCGAGCAGCAGTCGCTAGGATATTGTCAAAATCTTTGGGTTCCGCTTTTCCCTCATTAATACTGCCTACTGCATCCACAAATCTTTCAAGACTTTGATAACCGTAGGCTCCCTGTCCAGCAAATTTGCCATCAGAGGGTTCGTACTTCATAAATAGGGGGTTAATACTAGCATATCCCCCAGATACTGTTGCAGTTGTATAACCTCGATGAGCTTGATCGACTTGTAACTCTCCTTGATGACCCATGTAGAAAAACCGTTGTTGGGAATGAACGTCAGATTTAGGGGCAATCCATGATGCCGTATGAATGGAGATTCCTAAATTCCTACTCTCGATGTTTTCCCACTGAACCGTTAGGGTAATGGTATCTTCGGTATCAATGCCTAACTCTGTCTTGGCGACTCCAGTAGCAGCTAAAGCATTTACTTGGATGGGTCTGGCCCGATCCCCTATCATCCAGTCTAATAAATCTATGTGATGAGAGTTCAAATAGTAGCTAATGTCAGAAGAGCGCCCTGCCCATTGACCAAAAGTGTTAAGTTGACTTCTCGGCTGACTCATATAGCTACTCATATAACTAAAATCTCCATAGCTGCGAGCGCGATCGCGTGCATCAGAGTACATGGGGTCAAACCTCTTGTGCATCTCTATTCCCACCAGTACATTATGTTGCTTTCCAGCCTCGATTAATTTCTGATGTTCTGCTAGAGTTTTCACCAATGGTTTAGCAACTAAAACGTGCATTCCCTGACGAATAGCAGTCATGGCGATCTCAAAGTGGGTATCATCAGGTGTCACTACAATTACCCCACTTCCTGGCTTCATCTTCTCGATAGCAGTTTGATAGGCTTGGGGATTATAGTCATTGTCATCAGGAAAAGTATGGACGGAAGCATCTATTCCCTGATACCGAGAACTAATTTGTTCGGCAAAATGATGGCGAATCCCTGGAAAACGTTTTCCATCTCGTCCACAGAGGGAAATTTGCTCTACTTTTCCACGACTTCGGAGGTCGAAAAGCCCCAAGGCTACAACACCAGCACTTTTGTCAGAATTAGCTGCTGCTCCGTGAACAAAACCTGTGACATATTCACCTGTTCCGATGACTAAAATATCTGTTCCCATGTTCGGATTTTTATGAGTAATACAAAGGCGTTTTTTTAGGTTTTACGAGTACGCGATCGCTATAGGAGTTACCAAATATATTATCTGGGTCAAGTTGAGAACGTACTTTCTGAAAGTCGTTCCAGTGGGGATACATTTTTTCTAATTTATCAGCATCAGGCCCGAACCTTTTTGCCCAATGGGGACGACCATCTAATTTAGCCATAATTTTTTCATAGTCATCAAAATAGGATTGACAATCAACATATTTACCGTAGGGCATATAAGTAATAACCCCGATATAGCAGCTATCTCTACCCTGACAAGGACTTAACCAAATATCATCTCCTTTGACAAAGCGCACTTCAATGGGCAAATGAACTTGATAGTCTTTTTCTTTAATCATCTGGCGAATTTGCAAGATGGCTTCAGCCGTATGTTCTATAGGAATCGCCCACTCATTAACCTGCTGTTTAAATAGACAATCAAAATTGAATTGACTGACACTGTTCCCTCGTGACTGTTTTGACTTGCTGAACATTTGTTGAACGTACCAGCGATTAACCAGGGGAATCAGACGTTGATTATAAGTAGCTAAATATAAGAGCAGTTCAAATGTATAGTAACCAATAAGTTTTTCTCTATACCAACTCTGGAAGCGTTGGAAAAAATTTTGTTTGGGAGCAGTTTTTCCAGGTGGTTTGCGAGTTGCACTCCACTCCCACACCCTATCTGCATGGGGTAAATACCAAAAACGATAGTGGTCAGCTTGCAGGCGTTCTGGTAGTTTATCCAATACAGTTTCTAGAGTTTCTGGTTGTTCTCGTACTTCTAAGTCAAATTCTTTTGTTACTTGTAATTTAAGTTCTGTGACTAATCCCAAACTTCCTAGATGGCATTTGGCTGCATTAAATAGTTGATAATTTTCATCTTTGGAGATTTTGATAACTTCTCCTAAACCTGTTACCAGTGTAATTTCCTGAATAATTGTTGACAGTACCCCATAATTTAATCCTGTGCCATGAGTTGCAGTTGCCATTGCACCTCCTACAGTTTGAGCAGAAATAGAACCTAGATTGGGCAAGGCTAGTCTATATTTTGCTAGGCTTTGATTCAAATCTTTGAGGGTAACTCCTGCTTGAGTAACAACAGTTTGACTATCATAGTTGATATTTAGGATCTGATTTAAGCGATCGCTACAAACCAAATCCTGATTACTCATAGCAATATCGCTTGGGGAATGTCCTGAACCAAATACTCGGATTTTTGTTCCCTGTTGCATTACTTGGCAAACAATGTCTCTAGCTTCTTCAGTTGAAGCAGGGTAATGTACAGAAGTAGGTATGCACTGATACTGCTCAGACCAATTGATAAATTTATTTTGATTCATATTTCCTTGTTTACGGGCAAAAAATGATTGTGAGCCGATAAATTTATTATTCCAATATTGTGACAACTCCACGCTTAATTCTGGAGTGTTTTAGTTGTTTTTCTGCTCGCAAAAATTTTGTCAACATTTTTTTTTGATGGTACTTTTTGCGCTAACAGGGGGACAAGGAGGCATGAGAGTCTTATGTAGTGAGCGATACAGCAGA
>NZ_MKZS01000001.1:5333761-5342265 GCF_001942495.1 Moorena bouillonii PNG | reverse complement strand
GTGCGTTTTCCGCATTAAGAATTAAATTCGCCACGGGTCGCACCTCTGCATCGCTGTAAGCCCCGTGGGAACCCCCTTTGGCGGCGCTGCCCCCCCAAGACCGTAATGGTGCGCTTGACCCGTAATTAAATTCGCCACGGGTCGGACCTCTACATCGCTTTGCGTCAATTCTTCTCCACTTTTCCAGTGATATGCTGTTCCGGTGATCCGCTTTTCCCTAGTTCTGCAAGAAGTCTATTTAGAATAAAATAGCCCTGGGTAAGCATTAGTTTAATCTGAGTTATTTCACAGCGTCGAAGCCTGTGCCACAAAGCTCGTTTATTTGAAGCATGATAGCACCTCAAGTAGCATCTCAAGTAGCGCATTCGCTGATAGCTTACTTTGATAGTCCTTCCGACCCAAACCCCCTCACTTCTGATAAAACATACAATGGTCTTCCTTTAACTTCTTCATAAATCCGTCCTACATATTCCCCCAAAATACCAATAGATACTAACTGTACTGCTCCCAAAAAGAAAATTGCAATCATAATGGTGGCAAACCCAGTCACAGGAGAATTCGGTTCAAAAATCCGCCAGTAAAGCACTAACCCTGCCATCAATAGCGCGATCGCTGTTGCTAATAATCCCAGATAAGTAGCGATTCGCAATGGCACTTTAGAAAAAGAAACCAGTGCATCTACTGCTAGGGCTAGGGATTTACGAATGGTGTACTTGATCTCACCAGCAAAGCGGGGGTCACGTACATAGGAAACAGAGGTTTGCCGCAACCCTACCCAAGAACGCAATCCCCGCACGTAACGGTTGCGTTCTGGCATGGCATTGAGTACATCAACCACCCGTCGATCCATTAAACAAAAGTCCCCCGTATCTAAGGGAATCTCGACATTGGCTAGACGGCGCAGTAAACGATAAAATAGGTAAGCCGGAAAGCGCTTTAACCAACTTTCACGACGTCTCTGAGTGCGCTGAGCATAAACAATTTGATAACCCTGCTGCCATTTTTCCACTAGCACTGGGATGATCTCTGGTGGGTCTTGTAAATCAGCATCTAGGACAATAATCCCTTGACCCCGCACAAAATTTAGACCGGCAGTGACAGCAATTTGATGACCAAAGTTACGGGAAAGACTTAGGTAACATACCCTTGGGTCTTTTTGATGAAGGTCTCGCATCAGCTCTAGAGAGCGATCGCAACTGCCATCATTCACTAGAATTAACTCCACCTCCCCTAACTGATCCATTACTGTACTGATGCGTCGGTACAGTTCTGAAATACTGTTTTCCTCGTTATATACAGGAATAACCAGGGAATAGGTTGGGTTCATCGTTTGTTGAAGGTTGCAGGTTTAAAGTTAGAGGTTACAGGTTGCAGGTTGAAAGTTGAAGGTTGAAGGTTGAAGGTTGAAGGTTACAGGTGGTAAGTTACAGGTGGTAAGTTACAGGTTGCCGGTTCGTTGGTTTAAGGTGGCAAGTTGCAGATTTTCTATAAAACCTTAAACCTTCAACCTTCACAACCTTCAACCTTCACAACCTTCAACCTTAAACCTTCACAACCTTCACAACCTTCAACCTTCAACCTTAAACCTTCACAACCTTCAACCTTAAACCTTCAACCTTCAACCTTCACAACCTTAAACCTTAACAACCTTCAACCTTCAACCTTAACAACCTTCAACCTTAAACCTTCACAACCTTAAACCTTAAACCTTCAACCTTAACAACCTTCAACCTTAACAACCTTCAACCTTCAACCTTAACGACCTTCTAGCGCCCTAATTTATTAGGAATTCCCTGACAACCACCCGGGATTGTTTTTCTTGACTTTTCACCGCACCAAGCACAGCTGTAGTAGTGCTGCTTTTCATCCATCCGCTGGACACCGGTGAAGTTAACATTTTCGACTACTGCACCGGTGTAAGCTCCAGTGGGATAGTCAGGGGGATGGGTACGACTGCGGGGACTGGCAGTTTCTACTGAACCATAAAATAGGCGGACTCCCTTGAGGTCAGCACCAGTGAGGTTGGCTTCATATAAAACAGTGCGGGATAGATTCGCTTGCACTAAGTCACAGAAGCTGAGATTCGCTCTGACCATATTAGCTTCGGCGAGTTCTGTCCAACGCAAATCTGTATAACTCAGGTCTGATCCAGCTAACATTACATTCAGGTCAATAACCCTTATACCATAAACTCGGTCTTCTTGGTATCCTCCATACCCATCCAACATGGGGCGTCCTAAATGATTATCCCGTCTGAGGGGAGTCAGTAAACGGGCTTGGGACAAAAATCTGAGTACTTTAGCTTTCCCATAGGCATCCACACTACTGAGAATAGCAGCGGTTCTTCCTTCGCAAAATGCCCTCTCCTGGGGCCAATCTTCTAGCAATCCCTGATCATCTAAGGCTAGATCTGAAACTCCCTGAAAGTAAGCATCAATGGTTTGCTGCTGGGTAATCATATTTTGCTGGATGGTCAGGTCTTTGGAAATGACATATTGTCGCCAAGCAATGAATACTGCTAGGACAGCAATCAAAATCTGTCCCAAAGCACCTACCCATTCAGCCCATGACCCAAATTCATCCCATTTAATCTGAACTAACCAATTGCTGATGTTTTGGTAAACACCAACAAAGTTCAGTAAGCCACTTATTGCTGCTACCACTCCGATCGAGGCAATAACTTTGATTCTTTGTGGTGGTGGCAACAAATCAGTAAGCCATTGTTTGAGAACCGGTAAAATTACTGGCAATGAAACCAACAGCGCCACAGTAGATCCGGATATCCCAATCCAGAGGTTATCAATCACTACCCCAAAAATCATGATAGCGATCGCACTGAGAATAATTAGGCTTAGGGAGCGATTGGCAGGACTAACTGATCCAATCGTTGGTTTATTGGGCAGGTTTGACAACGGCAGGGTAGATAAATGTTGCTCCTCTTGAGTTTGGGGAGGAGATGGTGGTGAATTACCATTGGCTGAGTTCTTGGCGGTACCGTTGTTACTATGTTCAGGCTGATTGGGTGGCAGAGGCTCAGGCAAGTTAGTCATGGCATTCCCATCAAAATAAGCTCAAGCTAAAGCAACATTCAAAATAATACAGCTCTTGGACACTCTGATCGTTTTTTAGCTTATTTGCACCTCAACAGATTAGCAAATTTTAAAGTGAAATCCGGTAGACTTGACTTGTGGGCTTTTGATTTTGTACGTTATATAAATCCAAGCAGGAGCGATAATAACCCTTAACCTTATATAGCGTTTCTCATAGTTATCTGGGTTCCCAAGAGCGCACTGCATTGCTACTCCCGACTCCCGATTCCCGATTCCCTAATCCCGACTCCCGACTCCCTCCAACCCAAAACTTTGTACCTCACCCGATTCAGAAGTGCTATACCACAGATGAGCATTCCAGTTTGTATTGAAACGGTTGGGCATCCGTTCCTGAATCCTAGTCGATTGTACTTGTAGTAACTGTGGCTGAGATTGGGTAAGAGGCACGACAGTCAATTCTTGGTTTTCCCTCAAGGTCTTGGCCAGGTCTTTTGAGTAGGGTATTACTGCTGCACTGACCTTATGGCTTAGCACCATATCGAGCAGCTGGTTGTGATCACAGATGACGGGAATGACAATTTGATCAAATCTTGGTGTGCCTTGCCAATAGTCTGGAAAAGCACTCAACTGGATGCCACTAGAACCGAAGGTCTCAACTTGGAATGGTCCAGTGCCAATCGGCTTTATCCCAAAGTGTTTTGTACCATAACCATGGCGCGGTACAATTCCCACGGTTAAAAGTTGGGGATGAATCGGAGGTTTGGTTACAGGCTCAATTGAATCAATTGCCCTGAGGCGATGGAATTGAGAGGGTAACCTTTGGGGGGCAGACTGTAATGTAAACGCAATGGTTTTTTGATCTACGACTTTGATATCCCTGATGCTTGTCAAAACCAGTTTGCGCCAGGGTGAGTCAATTTTCCGTAGTACCTGATAAGTGAACTCAACATCAGCAACCGTTAGAGGAGTGCCATCGTGGAAACGTAGGTTGTCATGAAGCTGGAAATAAAGGATTTTAGTGATCTTGTCTACAGTTTCTAGCTTCCACTTGACAGCAAGATCTGGAACCAGCAACCCACGTAAGGAATTAAAACGACATAAACCCCGGAACACCAGACTCAATACATCCGCTGGTCCTAGGGTTGGGTTAAGCAAAGGGTCAAGGGTCTTAATCGGACGAAAATCAGCAATGGTAAGCTCTTGGCGCGATTTGACCCAAATCTTTTTGGTAAAGGTGCTGTTGCTTGGGTTGATATCGGGGAGTTGTTGTTGTGGATCAGCCGTGAAGCGGATCATATGGAAGCCAGCCTTGAACCTCAGTTGATGACGAATGCTGCTGTCTTGCGATCGCTGATTCGGTTGTAAGGTGCCATGGGGACTAAGGTCAGATAGATTGTTGATAGTCCACTCAACTTGGAAAGAACCGGAAGGGCTACTTCCTTGATTAATTAGATCTGCTTCTAATGTAATTAAATCCCCTGCTACTGGTAATGGAGGATTTAGGATAATGTCACGCACCAATAAATCAATGGTAGTGGCTTCCCACGGAAGAGTATTGGTAGTTTGACCATCAATCACAGCAAATAGGACACCAACACCCCTGACTTGGGGCATAATCACACTCAGGCGGGACTCACTCCAACTGATGATTTTAGCTGGCTGACCCTGAAACAACACTAGAGCATCGGGTGAAGGCACAGAACCGAAATTACCCCCTTCAATCACCACACTACTCCCCGGTGGGGATTTGGCTGGTTTGACCTCATTCAAAAATGGGAGTTGTCGCCACATCCGAATCCGTGCGTCGGGAATATCAGTTTTGCGGCTAACTTCGGCAATCATTGCTGGGGTTTGGGTGTAGCGCTCTAGGTCATCAACGGAGTAAATTGCGATCGCATTTAGTTGTTTGATCTCAGCATCAGTAATATCTGGTAACGTAGCCAGAGGACGGTTATCTACTGGTCGGTCTAGAGGCTTACGTAACCCATCCAACTGACTCTGTAGTACTTGGGTAAAATCCAATTTGAGAACAGTAGCAGCATTTTCCTTGGGATCAACAACCGTCCGAAACCAAATTTCCCCATCTCGACCACGGCGCACTGTTACTTCCAAATCCAGGTTTAGCTGTTTGATAGCCAAAGACTTACCACGAGCATAGGATTTGAGGGACAGAGTATCTGCCGCATGGTCAATTTCCGATGCGATCGCATCCACCAATTCTGCCAGCTGCCATTCTTGGTTATCCTCTGTTACTGACTCATCATTACTCATCGATCCCAAGTTCCCTCTTCTGACTTCCCTACTCCCATTAACCCCAAGCGCGAAGTACCGTAACCAATTCAGAACTGTTGTACATGCAATAGTTTAGCCTTTACCTTTTGTCTTCATACCAAGTTGCGGTCAAACGTACAACTTTCTCTTCCGCCAATCTCCCTATCTCCCTATCTCCCTATCTCCCTATCTCCCTATCCAACCAATCTGCTCTGTTTGAATGCAACTAGGTATCAGTAGTGATAGTGATTCGGATACGACCATTACTACCAACTGGTTGTGTTTCACGAGCTGATGGCATTGTCACTATCACTCTACTTGACTTTTCTGCTAAAGACTGGGGGTCAGTTTGCAGCCGTAGATGGGCAGGAATTTCAACATCCACATCAGTGACCTGTAACTTCAATGGTTCAGCAGCCCGATCACTTGTTTGTTCCAATGTGTCAGTGATCTCTCGGAAAATTAATGTGATTAAATCTCCTAGTGTGATATCAGCCATCAGAAAATCTTGGTTATTAGTAGTTCAATTATAATCTTTAGCAAAGGGAACAGGGAACAGGGAACAGGGAACAGGGAACACTCATATTTTTTTTTAGGACTGAAATTGATTTTTATAAGTTCTGATATTATTTTTTTTAAAAAAATTAAGTTATTGATATAATGCTATATTATTTTGGATATACCCTAGTTTTTATAAATTAAAGTTAAACAATTATTACAGGTTTTTAAAACTAGCCAAAATTTCTATTTACTTGATTAAATCTTGCCTCTTGCCTTTCCCTAAGGCAGTATGTTCACAAATAAAAAAAAATGCTAGATAATAATCTTGATGAGGTACAATTTTTTGATATTACCGATTGTCTCTTCCCTGTTCCCTACTCCCTATTCTAGGCTCCCAGATCCGCTGTTCCCAGATCCGCTGTTCCCTAAAATCCCAAACTTATGTACCTCACCTATTTTATAAATGCTATAATTCAGCATAATTGTGCCACTAATAATTAGTTAGTATTATGAAATTTTAACTACCATAAATGCTGTCAGGAAAAAAACTTGTCAGATCAGCTAAAACCATAACATAGCTCTCGCGCTTTGGTCAGAAGGAAGCACTACTTAGGACTCCCGCTCTTAGTAACGCGATCGCAAGTTGTGGTAGTTCATCTAAAAAATTTCCGGAAGGATTGGGGATAACTGGGTATGGTGTTAGATATAAGGGTGCCAATAGCATCCGTATAGACAAATATATTCAGACCTTAATACCTGTGGACTGGATAGTGCTGACACGACTAGGATGAAGCAGGAAGAAACGATGACCGAAATATTGGAGGGCTGACCCCCTAAATTATATTTTATGGAGTCAGCCCGTGGGGAATTTATTCCCCGTAAGACTTACCATAGGTTAACAGGTGGGGTTGACAACTTGGGATTTGGGGTATACACCAAGGAAGCAGCAAGGACAACGGGAGGTGATCGAGAGTGCTTGTCATGGAATATAAAGCCGTAGTCAAGAAAAGCCAGAAAGTAGCTATAGATGAAGCGATTCGGACATCACGGTTTGTCCGAAACAAAGTCTTACGGTACTGGATCGATAATAAAGGTGTTGGCAAGAAAGAGCTTTACCGTTACAACACTCAGATCAGAGATGAATTCAAGTTTGTAAAAGATTTAAACAGTCATGCTTGTCAAGCATCTGTGGAGAATGTAGAACGAGCGATTAATCGGTTCTATGATAATTGCCAGAAAGGTAAGCCAGGTAAGAAGGGTTACCCAAGGTTCAAAAAGCATAGTCGCTCTGTTGAGTATAAACAGTCAGGATGGAAGTTACACCCAACCAAAAGACGAATCAAGTTTACCGATAATAAAGGTATTGGCGAGGTAAAACTTTTAGGTAAGTGGGATATTCATACTTTCGATCTAAAACTGATCAAACGAGTACGTATCGTTAAGCGTTCTGATGGTTATTATGTTCAGTTTTGCGTTAAGATTGAAAACTCCCGACCTGCGCCAGAGACTAACACAGAAGTTGGAATCGATGTTGGACTTGAGTATTTTTATTCGGACAGTAATGGTAATCATGAAGAAAATCCAAAATTCTTAAGAAAAGCCGAAAAAGACATCAAGCGTTCTCAGGGTAAAATTTACAAAAAAAAGAAGGGGTCATCTGGCAGAAATAAGGCTCGTGGTATCTATTCTCGCAAACATTTAAGAGTAACAAGACAGAGGAATGAACATGCCAAGAGATTGGCACGCAACTTATGTCTAGCTAACGCTAAGATCGTCTTGGAAGACTTAAATATAAGCGGGTTAGTGAGAAACCACAAGCTAGCCAAAAGTATCAGTGATGCTTCTTGGTACAACTTTCGCCAGTGGCTAGAACACTTTGGTGTAAAGTTTGGACGTGAAATAATTGCTGTACCACCCCACTATACGAGTCAAGAGTGCAGTAATTGCGGTGTCAGAGTACAGAAAAGCCTGAGTACTCGTACCCATTCTTGTCCACACTGTGGTTACGTCGAACAACGAGATGTAAATGCAGCCAAAGTAATTCTCTCTCGTGTAAGCACTACCGGAGGGCGTCCGGAAAGTAACGCCAGTGGAGATGTTTCCTCTACTTCAGTTGGTCGCAAGACCTGCCGAGGCAAGAAATGTCTGTGAAACTGGAATCCCCGGGCATCAGTGCCGTGGGGAGCGTCAAGCTGCCCTATTGTTGGCGTTTTTTTGTATTGTGGGATCGAATTGCATCATGGCAGACAAAGAGCATTTGGCTGTGCTCAAACGAGGGATAGATGCCTGGAATCAGTGGCGGAGGGAGAATCCTAACCTAGAGCCTGATCTGAGTGAGGCTAACCTCAGAGGGGCTGACCTCAGTAGGGCTGATCTCAGGCGGGTTAACCTGATCAAAGCTGACCTCAATGTAGCTAACCTAAGAGGGGCTAACCTCAGCGAGGCTAATCTCCTTGAGGCTAACCTCTGTTTATCTAACCTGATCAAGGCTAACCTTAACCAGGCTAACCTTTGCAAAGCTAAGCTCCGCTCTGCTAACCTCTACAAGGCTAACCTGATCGAGGCTAACCTCAGCGGCGCTAACCTAATTGAGACTAACCTCTACAAGTCTGACCTTTGCAAAGCTAAGGCTTTATGTAAAAATAACTTGAACATTTTTGCTCTTGGTGAGATCATGAAAAT
>NZ_MKZS01000001.1:5276312-5333661 GCF_001942495.1 Moorena bouillonii PNG | reverse complement strand
TATAGCAGTCGCCAGGGCAGTTAGGACATGACAAAAGTCTCAAACCTAAGTAAGCGCAAGAGTTTGACTTCTGACTTCTGACTTCTGACTTCTGACTTCTGCTATAATTTACATGAGGCTCTTGGAATAGTGATCACTGACAGTTCTTCATCACAATAAAAATTAAAGATTTTTTATATAAAACTGTAAAATTTTGTGAAGACATTCTTCCTTCATCCTTAATCTTTACTAATGTAATTACTAGTTGACATAAACTCTTTAAGAAGATTGTATAGAAAAACACTGTTTACCCTCACCAGCATAGTCCTAGTCACGAGTATCCTGGGCGCTTGCGCCAAGGAACCTTCCCCCCCTGATACTCAGTCCAGTCTCAGGCTGACTCCGGAAGGTTTGGGTACACTCAACAAAACTAGCAACTTTGATGCTGATACCATTAAGAGTGCTTTGCCCAGTTATACCGTAAAAAAAGAAACCACCTCTGCGGAAGGGGAAACTTACGATATTTTCAGAGCCTACTGGCAAGATAGCCCGGTAGTGGAAATCGATGCCGACATCTCCCAGCAGAAAATCGGCAGGATGGCAATACTAAGCGATCGCATCCCTGGTCCAAAGGATGTGAAGGTAGGAATAGCCTACTCAGCCACTCCTGGACAAGAGAAACTAGACTGCTTTCCAGGTGAGGAAGGGTCCACGGGGAAAGTGATTTGTAGGTTTGAGGAAAATGCCTCAATCCTATACGTATACCAACCGGTTAAGTGGGAAGGACCTTATCATAAGTTACCTCCCCAAGAGGTTCTGACCAAGGCTAAGCTAGATAGTCTACGTTGGGTATCACCTTAGTGCGCAAATAGCAAAAATTAATTACTAATTACCGCTCTTTCAGGGCTGGGGAATTGCTCAATGGTGTTTTTGCTGAAGATTCCAACAGCAAACCATACTCAATGCCTTCCACCACAGCTTCATAGGACGCTTCAAGAATATTACTGGAAACCCCCACAGTTGTCCAGCGTTCTTCTCCATTGCTCGATTCCACTAGCACCCTTGTCTTAGCCGATGTGCCAGCAGCACCATCCAGAATCCGCACTTTGTAGTCAGTTAGATGAAAATCAGCAATCTCTGGGTAAAACTTCACCAAGGCTTTGCGCAAGGCTGCATCAAGGGCTGAAACTGGTCCATTGCCTTCTGCTACTTCCAAAATCTCCTGGTTGTTAACAGATACTTTAATGGTTGCCACAGAATTACTGTAGGGTTTACTGACCCCTTGTAGCATATCGCAATGTATCTGACAGCCTTTGAGTTCAAAGGGATGTTCTCGATATCCTAAAGCATCCCGCATCAACAAATCAAAACTGGCTTCCGCTGCTTCAAATTGATACCCTTCATTTTCCAGATCTTTGAGGCGTTCCAGGATTTCGCGACAGGCGGGGTCTTTTTTATCCAGCTCATGACCGAAACTACGGGCTTTTGCTAATACATTGCTCAATCCCGACTGGTCAGAAATTACGATCCGACGCTGGTTACCAATCTGTTCTGGCTGAATATGTTCATAGGTCAGAGGATTCTTTGCCACCGCTGAAACATGGATGCCACCTTTGTGAGCAAAGGCTGAACGACCCACAAAGGCAGCATGGTCATTGGGAGCAAGATTAACAATCTCGCTAATTAAACGACTAGCTTGGGTCAGTCTGGCCAGCTGATTATCCTCAATACAGCGTAATCCTAGCTTCAACTGTAAGTTAGGAATCACAGAACAGAGATTAGCATTACCACAACGTTCACCATAACCATTAATCGTTCCCTGAACCATACAGGCTCCCTCAGATACCGCAGCTAAGGCATTAGCAACGGCTGTATCGGAATCATTATGGGTATGGATTCCTAACATGGGTTGGAGGTTAGCCGGTTCAAGGTTAGTGTCGGTTGCAGGTTGAAGGTTAGCCGGTTGCAGGTTAGCCGGTTCAAGGTTAGCCGGTTCAAGGTTAGCCGGTTCAAGGTTAGCCGGTTGCAGGTTAGCCGGTTCAAGATTAGAACCTTCAACATTCAACCTTCCAACCTTCAACTGATTTTCAACATTCAACCTTCTAACGTTCAACTCACTTTCAACATTCAACCTTTTAACATTCAACTCTTTAGCTACATCTCTAACAATTTGACTAACTTGATCGGGTAGGGTACCACCGTTGGTGTCACATAGTACTAGCCATTCTGCACCCGCATCTTTAGCAGCTCTCAGGGTTTTGAGGGCATACTCTTGATTGGCTTTATAGCCATCAAACCAGTGTTCTGCATCGTAAATAACCCGACGCCCTTGACTACGGAGGTATTCTATGGTATCCCGAATCATGGCTAGGTTTTCGTCTAGGCTAGTTTTCAGCCCTTCTGTGACATGAAGATCCCAGGATTTACCAAAAATAGTCACCCAGCGCGTTCCTGCAGCTAAAATAGCTTGCAGCATCCGGTCTTCTGCAGCGGACATGTTTGGGCGTCGAGTTGAGCAAAAGGCTACTACTTCTGCTTGTTTGAGAGGTTCTTCTTTGAGCTTCCAGAAAAATTGCACATCTTTCGGATTTGCCCCTGGCCATCCTCCTTCAATGAAGGGAATACCCAATTCATCCAGTTGTCGAGCAATGCGTAACTTATCTTCTAGAGACAATGAGATTCCTTCACGCTGGGCACCATCCCGCAGCGTTGTATCGTAAATCCAGATGGGGTGAGAAGCTGTTGAAGTCATGGGCAGTTAGAATAGTTGAGTTTATGGTAAAGAAATGTAAATTGTAGTTAAGGGTAAGCTTTGATGGCCTAAAGCTTAGTCAAAGGCAAGGCACACAGATAACCTTCCGACATTTACCCGCGCTTAGCAGTGTAGGAAGGTTACCCATCTCTTAAGCCTTGATAGATCAAGGCTTAAGAGATGCAGCGCCGACCTGCGGGGGTTTCCACGGGGCTTACAAGGTGCGGACGCAGGTTCCGCACACAGACCCATGCGCCACTCGCGCTTTGCATCAAGACAGAGGACTAGACCAAACTATCTCTAGATATTTATAAACGCAGCTTATCTAGAACCATCAAACAATAAGAGCACCTTGGTGTATTGCCAGATTGGCTCTGTTCACAACATTAAACATAGCTGCATCTAATTGTATTAAAAAATAAGCTACAGATAAGGAGTAATCTTGAATAATGCCTAAAGTAACAGCACAAGGAAAAAGCTTTGAATGTGACCAGGGCAGTAATCTGCGCAAGGTGTTACTAGACCATGGGGTTGCCCTATACAACGGCAACGCTAAACTAATTAACTGTAGAGGATTAGGAAGCTGTGGTACCTGTGCGGTTGAGATAGACGGGGAAGTATCCGAGCCAAATTGGAAAGATAAAGGTAGGCGATCGCTTCCGCCCCATTCTCCGACGGCAAATCGCCGCTTAGCCTGTCAGACTAAGGTTTTAGGTGATGTTTGTGTTACCAAATATGATGGCTTTTGGGGGCAAGGAAATCAAACTGTCTGGACTCCAGAATCATGAAGTTGCCTATGGTGACTGGAACCTCGGATGTAGTTAAAACCTAGAGCCTGTCGTTATTATAATTAGTGATGCAGTAGATAAAGGCGATGGCATTTTATGAGTGTTGCAGAAATCAAAGAAGCAGTAATGAAACTCTCTACGGGAGAGTTAACATATCTGGTTAAATGGCTTGATGAATTCTATGAATCTCTATGGGATAAGCAAATTGAGGAAGACTTTGAATCTGGCAAGCTAGATCATCTAATTAAACAAGCAAGGCAAGAATTCAAAGAGGGAAAGTGCCAGGAAATTTAAAGCATTTCACTACTTCACTGAATCCAGCAACAGTTAAAATCTAAGAAACAGGAGGTCATAAATGGTTGCTGTTAATCAAATTAGACAAACGTTAACCCTAGCGGAATTTTTAGAACTTCCTGAAACCAAACCTGCTAGTGAATATGTCAATGGACAAATTCAACAAAAACCTATGCCTCAAGGAAAGCACAGCATCCTTCAACGGGAATTGAGTTTTGCTTTAACACTCGCCTTAAAGCCAGAGCGAACTGCCCAGGCATTCCCCGAACTGCGGTGTACCTTTGGTGGCCGATCAATTGTCCCAGACGTTGCCGTCTTTCGTACAGAACGGATTCCTCGTGATCATGATGGCCAAGTGGCCAATTCGTTCAATCTACATCCAGATTGGACCATCGAGATCTTATCCCCCAACCAGAGCCAAACCAAAGTTATTCGCAACATTCTCCATTGTCTCGACAACGGTACTAACATGGGGTGGTTATTGGATCCGGAAGAGTCCTTAATATTTGTCTATAGTGCCGATAAATCCCTGCAACTGTTTGAGAACTTAGAGGTGGTGTTGCCCGTGCCAGAGTTTGCCGAAGCAGTGCAGCTTAAGGTGGGTGAGATATTTGATTGGTTGAAAGAGTAATAGGATGCGTTCGCGTAGCGGCTCGTACCGAGCATCGCTTTTCTGGTGGGCATGACTGGAACTGAATCCAGCAACAGTTAAAATCTTAAGCATTCAGCTATCAGCTAATGCGCTACGCGCACACTACGTGAACAGCTATCAGCTAATGCGCTACGCGAACGCTACGGCAACAGCTATCAGCCAAAGGCCTGTGGCCACGCTACGGGAAAAGTTTATGTCCATAGCACACGCTACAGCAACAGCTTTTGAATAAAATAAGCTGTTCGCGAAGCGTGAGCCTTCGGCTCACGGCTGACGGCTGACCGCTGAATGCTTACTTAAAATCTAAGAAACAGGAGGTCATAAATGGTTGCTGTAAATCAAATTAGACAAACGTTGACCCTGGCGGAATTTTTAGAACGTCCTGACACGAAACCTGCTAGTGAATATGTCAATGGACAAATTGAACAAAAACCTATGCCCCAAGGAGAACATAGTACCTTACAAATTCGTCTTGGTACAGCGATAAATGACGTTGTTTTACCGAAAAAAATCGCCCATGCTTTCCCTGAATTAAGATGTACTTTTGGGGGACGTTCTATTGTTCCAGATATTACAGTATTTAGTTGGAATCGTATTCCGAAAACAGAAAAAGGAAGAATTGCCAATAAATTTGAGCTTTATCCTGATTGGGTAATCGAAATTCTTTCTCCTGAGCAATCTGCTAATAAAGTGATCAAAAAAATTCTGTTTTGTCTGAACCAGGGAACAGAATTAGGCTGGTTAATTGATCCTGAAGATGAATCAGTGATGATATTTAAACCGAATCAATTGCCAGAGATTAAATCAGATGAAGAAATTTTACCTGTCTTAGAGAGTCTTAAAGATTGGCAATTATCCGTTGCCGAAATGTTTAGTTGGTTAAGTGTTCAATAATTGTCGGTTGGCGTTTATTTTTTCTATTTATCGGCCATAAGTCATGGATTGAGAGTAATCACAATGACCAATGACCAATTACCCAAGCTTGAAAAGAGCAATGCTACCGGAATCGATATGATATCCCAGTTGAGCAATTATCCCTGTGGCTCGATGCCTGCTGCTCTTAGCTGCGCTGCCAATTTCTCGGCTCGCTGCCGTTCCTGGATGACCAACTCCGAACCCCACAGCAACAGTTCTCCTTGCTGATCCCACCAACGTAACCAGTAACCAGTTCGGTTTTCCCTAGTTCCTTGCCAGATACCCAGAAATAAGCTGATTTCATCAATCCAGTAACGGTTATTACCATCGGGTGGTTGGAGTTGATAACGTCCTGAATCATCTAACCGATAGACTTCTATTTCGCCAGTGTCTGGCTCAAAAATGACATAGTTGGGAACCTGTAACACTTGCTCGTAGTAAAACCACTTGCCCGGAGGATAGGTTGGCTTGTTGGAATACTCCCCAGCTTCAGTATCTGATAGAAATTCCATGACAATAGCAGGAATGTCCCCTTGAAGTCTTGGGGTATAACTACGTTTGACTTCTTCTCTGGGTACTCGAATCGATGGGACATATCCCCAATCTGGGGCTTTGACCACGATTTTGCCATTCAAAGTGGCACAGATGCCATAATTGGTAGTAGTCAGGGCATTAACTGGTAGTTTGCCAGCAATTTCCAAACTTTCTGTCAGAGCAGCAGCCAGGGCTGGTTGATTGATATTATCCACTGGTTCGTCATCAAGAACGAAATCATCAGGTAACTTTTCCCAGGTAACTTCGTAAGTAGCTGTACTAGCTATCATAATTTAGTTCCTCTGCGAGCCTGCTCTTATTATCTGCTCTTATTATCATAGTTAGGGAATTCCAGAGAACTGACGGGGTAACAGTTTACTTCACTAGAGCCCGGAATCGGATAAACCCATAGGAATTTGGCGGTTCTCCTGGTGCAGTAGCTTCGGGCACATCTCCGACTTCGACAACCACAACTCCATTTTGGTTGACAGGTACATTACATCCCGCTGGCACTGAGGTCCCTGGTGAGTAATAGCGACCGCGATCGCTATCGGGGATATTAGTCAGATAGATGTTCGGTTCAGCTAAACCACTGCTGGGTAAAGGATCGGTACTCTCGAACAAGGCAATCCCGACATCACTAGCTGGGAAACCAGCAGTTTGGTTGAAGGCATCCGGAATAAAAGTAGTTTCTGCTGGAACTCGGTCACAGATACGCAGGCTCTTGGCGTAATTGCTGCCATTGGAAAGGAAGTACACAGTATATTCCAACTCATCCCCTGGCATCACTGTGCCAGAGTTAATTAATCCCCGCAGATAAATATTGGGATTGGGCCAGTTAGGATCATTATCGTCAGGAGCGCGATCGCTTCCGACGTGATTGTCAGTACCAGGACTATCAATACCATCAACAAAAGGTGAGCCAGATGTGGGTAAAGATTCCCAAACATTACTGTCTTTGCGCTTGATAGCGGTAATACGTTTGACCAGGATCACGTTGGGGAGGCTTTCAACATCAAACCCAAAGTTAATGTCAGTAACAGCAGTAGTACTCACCTCAATCGGTATATCATTAGAGGTTCCTAACATCAACCCATCCGGGATCTCAGTATCGTTGGTATCGACTTGCACAATGTATTTCCCTGGCTCTAAGCTGGTGAAGCTGTAATTGCCACTATTATCAGTATCAGTAGTGGCTTGTTGGGTATCACCAGCATCGATAACATCATTACTGTTAACGTCTTGGTATAGTACTACCGTAATGTTGGCAGGTAAGGTAGATTCACCATTGTCGAAAGTATCGTTTTGGGGATTGTCGTCTTGGTAGAGAGTACCGGATATTTCACCAGTAGATGTAACCGGAATAGCAATCATCCCCACATCGAGGTCTCGATTGTCTTCCGATGCACCCAGAGCAAACACTTCGGTATATCCCGTAGTTGGATCAGCATCAGAATCAATCGTGTCATCATTGCCCACATTTTGGAAACCAATTTCATAGTCAGATGGGGCAATAAACTCTAAGAAATAGTTTCCTGCTGCTAAGCCAGAGAAGGAGTAGAAACCAGGATTACCAGCCACATCGTTGCTAGTCACTGTAGTGGCAACTAGACTATCATCCCCGCCACCAGGCTGACCATCTCCACCAGGGTTATAAATGTTGACCGTCACACCATTGAAACCCAATTCACCAATGTTTTGGAGTCCATCACCATTATTATCAATCCAGACAAAATCACCTAAGATCGGCTGAGGTACTATTCCTGCATCTACATCCTGGTTACTGTCTCCAGCATTCAAGGTAATATTACCCGTTTGTCCAGTAGCATCAGCATCCGAGTCTAGAGTGTCATCACCCTGGTCTTGGGGAGAGAAAGCATGACTAGGGGGCGCTATGAATTTTACATAATAGGTGCCTGGTGTCAAGTCCCGGAAGCGATAGAAACCAGGATTATCATTGAAGTCATTACTGGTTTGGGTCGAGTCGATCAGAGTGTTAGCAGTATCATAAAGTTCAACAGTGACGCCATTGACACCAACTTCACCCCCATCTTGACTACCATTGCCATCCGTATCCAACCAAACGAAATCACCTAAACTAGCGGTAGCTGGGTCTACAGAAGTTAGTCCAGCATCGAAATCACTCGTGTCTGTAGTCTGGTTAACACTAAAAACATTTGTCTGTCCAGTATTGGGATCCGCATCGGAGTCAGCGGTCTCATCACCACCCTGGTCTTGAGGAGAGAGATTGAGGTTGTCTGGGGGAATGAATTTCAGAAAGTAATCTCCCGCTGGCACGTTCGAGAAAAGGTAAACCCCATCATTACCGGTACCATCGGGAGCAGTTAAGGTAAACCCATAGAAACTATCGTCACTGGTACCAGGTTGACCATCACCTCCATCTTGCCACAACTCAACCCGCACCCCATTGATACCCAGTTCACTATTATCTTGAATCCCATTACCGTTTTGGTCATCCCAGACTAAGTCTCCAATGATGGCAGGGGTGGGGGGTTGAATCACAATGCCGACTTTGGGGGGTTCTGCGGGTAACAGGGTAGCTGCGGCACCGGATTGATCCGTTCGTGTCGAGACGAAAGCAAAGGAATTCCAGGCAATCTCGCCGTTGGTTGGTGCTCCAGCCGGTGCTCGCATTGGCCAGTTGAGGACCACCGACTCTAGGGGGTCGAGAACTAGGTTGCCCAAGTTAAACCTCAGAGCGGTGACCGCACTGGGGTCACTGGGAAAGGTAGTACTCCAGTCATTGACGCAGCCACTAGGCCAATTAAGGTCTTGACCATCACTAGGATTGGGACGGCAAGGATTGGAGTTGGTGGTGTATTCAACCGTAACACCAGGAATTGCCACGGTAACCGGACCAGCGAGATTAGGACGCCATTGGGAACCCCTGGCTGTACTAGTATTGAGCACTTGAGTATCACCGATGGCAGGCAACATATCGACTACAAGTATATTAGTCATCGGCACCGTGCCTTGATTGGTGATCGTGAGCTGGTAATCTACCTGTCCCCCCGGAACCGTGGTGCCACTAGTGGAGAAACTGGTATCGACCTCACCCTGAACTACCTTTTGTGAATCGAGGGTTGCGATGCCAGCTATTTCAACGTTTGCTGTTCTGCGACAAATCGTCTCATCGGTGATGCCATCCCCATCCACATCAACCGTATCCTGAGTTCTGCGGTTATTATTGTTGCAATCGAACACACTATCGTTGGACATGATGAATAATTCATTAGTCAACGAACCTGTACTCACGCCCTGCTCAACCACTGTATCGACATAGATTCTCAGCCACCTATTCTCTGGTATTTGGGTTCCTGTAATTTCCCAACGCAGCAACGTGCGACCGGTGCCGTTGTAGTTTGGAATGGCCTCGAAGTTGATGGGAGGGTCAGCGGGCAAACTACTCGATCCCCCATTGGTAAACCTCCAGGCACCCCCATACTCAAGCCCTGCTGGCAGTAAATCGGCAATAATGGGATTGACATAATCTGCGGTAGCGCTCGACTCGTTGCGAAACTGTAGCCGAAATTCTATGGTGTCACCAGGAGCATAGGGTCCACTACTAGTTTCGTCTCTTTTGTTTGGATTTACGATGGCTTGTAATGCCGAGATTTCTGTCTCTTGGCACTGTTCCAGGGGGTCTGTTGGTGAATTGGGCGTCCAAGTCAGTTGGGCACAGTTTTTGATCGTCTCCCCAATCTCGCGGTCAGGCTGAACCTCTACAAACAGTTTTGGTCTATTACTGCCTCCTGTAGCTTGAAAACCGGTACATTGGTGTACTCGAACTCAACCCCTGTAATGTATTCCCCTGCTCCTAAGGTGATGTCCGTCCCAATGGTGAGGGTGGTGTTCTGAGGGTGTGAGGTACCGGCTGTCAAGGGGTTGAGATTAGTTTTGTAGCGGACAATCACATCCCCGGTGTAATTGTTGTATCTGCCTGTGCTAATTTTAGTGACTCGCACCTGATCTAAGAGGTTAATCCCATCCTCATTGACTTGATCTAGGTCGTCAGTGACTGTTAGAGTAGTAATCGGTACATTACCGGTATTTCTTGGGTCAAGCCGAAACTCAAATTCATTGCCAATAGCCACCTGACCCGAGAATGATTTAGAATTCAATGTGCCTTGATAGTTCGGGTCTGCAAAACCATGTTCAGCCTCACCATTTAAGTTCAACGGGGTGCCATCAATCAGTTCTCCTGTTGCGGCAGCTGGGTTAATCACAGTACTATTGGCACCACTAGTGTTGAAGGTAGCACTAGGATACTCAACAGAGACTTGTGCGTTGAAACAATTTCTGCCACTCTGAATACTGAGGTTACCGACATTCCAAGTGACAACCCCTGAGTTATGGGTACCCTCATTGGTAGCACTAAGAAAACTTGACCCAACCGGAAGAGTATCTTGAACAACGACATTTTCTAGGTTTAGACCACCCTCAAGATTCTGGTCGTGGCAAAGCTTAATCTCATAGGTCACTGGTGAATCAAGAGCCGGATCACCATTGCTAGGAATCACCCGATTTTTCTCCAATGTCCACTTGTTTAACGCAGCGTTTGAATCGATATCAGAGTTAATGTTTAGAGCATTGGAGGTGGCATTCTCGGTATTAGAACTTGTCCCTTCGGCTAGGTTAGTTGGTTCTATATCGTTTACAGTCGTACCGGGGGGAAACTGGACTCGAATCTCCAAGTTGACAGGGGAACCTGCTGGAATGGGTGAATTATACTCAACGGTAGCCAGTCCTGTATCCTCGTCATAGCTGACAGTAGCAGGACGTCCAGGAAGGATGCTGACATTGTTAGAAGACCAATCAATCTCAGGAGGGAGTTGGTCAGTAATCACCACATCCTGGCAGTCCTCATCCCCACTACAGGAGACCCGGATGGTGTAGATAAATTCTTGTCCTGATGGAACTTCCGTAATGATATTACCATCCGCATCATTAGCCACTTTCACCAACTGGAGTTGGGCATCAGCCCATACTGGAGTAGCGTAACCTGCGATCGTACTGACTAACATCACACTGCCAATCAGTGTATGGCCAGGAAACTGGCAAGGAAAAATTTTCCAAAGAGGATAGGGTAGGCTTTTTGAACCCAAATCGGGTGCGATCGCTTGGAGATAGTTCAATAAAGATTTCATGACTGGCCGCGATGAATAATGAGAATTGAGAAATTAAACTAAAGACGTTTTTATAGACAAATCCGGTATCGAGAGATTACTCAAAGGATAGGAATTAAAACACAAATAAACGGAAACACAAATAAACTTTATGGGCGCACGGTGTGTGCCCAATTGATTGTGCTTTATGCAAGTGATAACCCCCCATAGTTAGTCAGTAAATCTCCCTAGTGAGAACACGGCTTTTTCCTTAATTAGTAGTGCTATTTTTTGTGCGAGCAGACCTTGTCTTGATACAGTGGCTCATGGGTTAAACCCCCATGAGGCCACTGCATCGCTTTTAAGCTTTGCCTAAAACAGATTAAAGCGATCGCACCCTAATTTTTCGCTGGTTTTAACTCTTCTAGTTAAACTATTGTTATTGTCCTAATCTAGGATTGCTTCATTTAAGCTGCTTTTGCCTAGAGATAATTACTGAAATTTCACCTGAAATTTAAAAATTTTAAATTGGTGATATCCGTGAATTACACATCATCATGTTTACGGAAGCAGCTTCTTAACTGGAATAGGATTGACTTAAAAGTTGGAAAAAACTTAAGATCGGGATAAAAGAGGCAAGATCGGGAGGATGGAGAAGCAGAAGTGTTGAGTGGCTTCACAAAACTTAATATAAATAGTTATAGGACTTCTAGAAACCGAAAAATTGCTAAAAACATAGGCTCTCCCATACCTGTGGTGATCAGCTGTTAGGCATTTTTAATGCATAACAGCAAGGCAGAAGGCAGAAGGGATGCATCGCCCTCGTTATAGATTAACAACAAAAAGATGCACCGAGTCAAAACGCGGTGCATCGCTACTCCCTACTCCCTATTTCCTTTAGAGTCTAAAAATTCTCCCGATTCCGATTTGCCTGCTCCATCTTTTCTACAACCAGGTCTATGGGCATCATTCCCAATTCCCCAGCGGCACGGGTACGAATATTTAAACTGTTTGCTTCGACTTCCTTGGCACCAATCACACTCATCACCGGGATTTTAGCCTTTTCGGCATTACGAATTGCTTTACCAAGCCTTTCCCCACTGGTATCGACTTCTGCTCGAATGCCATGCGATCGCATTTTTGTTGCCACTTCCTGAGCAAAAGGCAACTGTACGTCCCCGACTGGCAACAATCGTGCTTGTACTGGTGCTAACCAGAAGGGGAAGTCTCCCCCATATTCTTCAATCAATATCCCAGTTAGCCGCTCCAGGGACCCAAACGGGGCACGGTGAATCATAATCGGGCGTTGGCGAGTACCATCTTCTGCCACATACTCCAAATCAAATCGTTCTGGCAAGTTGTAATCCACCTGTACCGTTCCTAACTGCCATTCTCTGTCGAGGATATCCTGGAAGATAAAGTCCAGTTTCGGGCCATAAAATGCCGCTTCCCCTGGTGCTTCAAAGGATTCCATGCCCAAGGTATCCACAGCACGGCGAATTGCTGCTTGGGCTTTTTCCCAAGCCTGATCGGAACCAATATACTTATCCGAGGCCGGGTCACGGAAACTCAACCGTGCTTTAAAGTTCTTAAGTTGCAGACTTTTGAACACTGACAGGATTAAATCCACCACACTGATGAATTCCCCATCCAACTGATCCGGCATCACAAATAGGTGAGAATCATCCACCGTGAAACCGCGCACCCTGGTCAACCCCCCCAGTTCCCCAGATTGCTCATAGCGATATACTGTACCAAATTCTGCCAAGCGCATGGGCAATTCCCGGTAGGAGCGCAATTCACTCTTATAAATTTGGATATGGAAGGGGCAATTCATCGGCTTTAGGACAAATCCTTGTTCTGCGGCTGCTGCTTCCTCATCCTCAGCCATCATCGGGAACATATCCTCTTTATAGTTCTGCCAGTGACCGGATACCTTAAACAAGTCTACTCGACCAATATGGGGTGTCACCACTGGTAGATAACCTCGTTTAACCTGTTCTTGCTTGAGGAAATCTTCCAAAAGCGTACGCAAAACTGTTCCTTTCGGGGTCCACAGGGGTAATCCTGGTCCAACCGGGTCAGAAAAGATAAACAGTCCCAGTTCCTTACCCAGCTTACGGTGATCCCGTTTCAGGGCTTCTTGCTTACGGCGCTTATATTCCTGTAGTTGCTCTGGATTTTCCCAAGCTGTACCATAAATGCGCTGGAGTTGAGCATTACTCGCATCCCCTCGCCAGTAAGCCCCAGCAACACTTTCCAATTGAATTGCCTTCGGGTTGATTTCACTAGTGTTTTCCACATGGGGGCCAGCACACAAATCCCACCACTGATCCCCCAGGTGGTAAATCGAGATCGGGTCTTCTAAATCTGCCAAAATTTCCAGTTTATAGGGTTCACCCAGTTCCTTGATCCGCTGTTGAGCTTCTTCCCGTGGCACCTCTTCCCGAATTACCGGAAGCTTCCGCTTAATGATTTTGACCATTTCCTTTTGGATTTTCTTCAGGTCTTGCTCAGTAAACGGTTCTGGCTGGTCGAAATCATAATAAAAACCATTTTCAATCCAAGGACCGATAGTCACCTGAGCCTTCGGAAATAGCTTCTGCACGGCCATTGCCATCACATGGGAAGTCGTATGACGGAGCCTTTTTAGGGTTTCGGATTCGCTAGTACGGGGCAAATGAATTTTTTCAGGCTGTTCGGAGGGTTCTGAGTTAACCATCGGTGACTGTTCTATGGAATTGAGTAACGCGCTATGACCGTAACACCAATTTTGTGCTATTCCTCTATGATACAAACCTTGTCAGCCATGCAAAGCGCGAGTGGGGGAAACCACGGCAGTCGCTCATGGGGGGAACCCCCCCAGGTCGGCGCTGCCTTCCCAAGACCGCGCTGCATCGCTAGTTTTTGGGGCAGTACATGTTTCTGGTGTAGTACTCTATCAATTTAGTGTTGAGGGTTAGGGCAAGGGGTTAGGGGTTACGGGTTGGCTTAATGGTTTTGGTACTTAATGGATAGCACAGATGCATAGTACAAGGGTGCCTAATTGGCCAAGGTCCATTTTAGATCATCTCCAGATAATTCCCCTTGATCACAATCTGCCCCATCTGACCATCAATCGTCTTGATGATGGGTATTAAACCGCACTTGATCTTACCCCTCAATTCAATATTGAGGCAGTAGTAGTCTCCCACAAGTGTTAAGGGTTATGTGATAAATTGTAAAAAAATGTAAATATAATTAAGGTAGACTATGAAAAAATAAACAGTTTTAATATCATGGATCAACCCCAGCCATCAACACCGGAGTTACTCAAAACCATATTGGAACCGCTACTAGTAGATTTTGACTACTGGTTTGAGCGATCGCTTTCGTTGTTAGAAACTGAAGATATCACCTTTTTGAGCACAGAGGAACAATCTGACCTACTAAAGCGGGTAAAGCAAGCCCAGCAGGAGGTAAATACAGCTAAAATGCTTTTTAATGCTACCGATGGTCAAGTAGGAGTTGAACTTTCTACCATGATGCCATGGCACCAATTAGTGAGAGAATGTTGGGGAGTGGCAATCCGGTGGCGATCATTGGCATCCGGTGCCTCCGAGTCAGCGGCCTCAGGGAATGACTAATCTTGGCGCACCTAGATTAAGGAAATGATTGAGGATATAGTGGACTACCGTTTGTTAAAGTTAACTAAGCACCTATAAAAAGCCGTTTTTTATCCCTGAGCAAGACAAGGAGTTAAAGACCAACTATTCGGTCGGGAGGACAATACGATGTTACACCTAATTTATCTAGTTGCCTTTACTGTTCTAGCATTTTTAGCAATTGGAAATTTAATTCGCAACCTATTAAGTTTGAGTTTTGATTCCCAGCGTTCTTTCTCAGCATCGGGAAAATCACCCACCCAATGGGGACGGAATCAAGTGAATGCCAATCCATCTCCTGCTAAGTCAGTACCGCACCCGGAACTGCTTGATGATAGTGGCAACCCTATTAATGAACCCCTGTTAGTGATGCGGTCAATGACCGTTGAAGACGCTCGCCAACAGTTAGACGCTATATACAATTCTTCTCCCGGTAACAGCAAGGGGAAGACAGAAGAAAACCAATAGTCTATTGATTTCAGGTTAAGGCTAGACAAAGGGAAAGGGGATAAGCAAAACTATTTCCCCTGACCGAATTCGTTGCTCGACAAACTATAGCGCTGCAAGCCGGGAATAGGGAATAGGGTATAGGGTATAGCGATGCAGCGCTGAATCGATTTTCCTTGACAGACAGCATTCAATTATAAGTATTCAACTGAAATCGATCTGATTTATTTGCCATAGGCAAACCAACTTGCATTAGCGCTGTAAACCCGCGTGTCTCCCCAGGTTTCCAATACATAATGAAACCCCTCTCGATTGACATGAGTTACATCAACTTTTAATCGGAGATTTTCATCATTATCACTATCGATATCGTTTAAAGCAATATAAACCACAGGATCGGAAGAAAAGTTCGTATTAAACTTTTGCTCACCTGATATTCTTCGTCTGCCATCACCTTTTGATAAATTCCCTTCCCTAACAGAAATTTCTCCACTCTCCAGTTTAATCTGTGAACTAGCCACTTCTTCGATACTTCTAGAGATAGTAATCAACTGATTACTATCTTGAGTTAAGTTATTGATCCGTTCAACTATATCTCCCAAGGCGACTGGGTCTGATTCTATAAGAGCATTAAGTTTTTTCTCTATAGTAGAAGCGTTGATATCTAAGCTTTGCACTTTACTATTTAGATAGTTAGCTTGTTTTTGATAGTCTTGAGTTTGGGTTTTGATAGTTTGAGTTTGTTGCTGAAGAACTTGCAGATCAACTCGGTTATCAAATAGAGAGTTATTTATACGTTTGTTGAGTTTATCAAGTTGTTTTTGTTGATCTTTGATATGTCCTTTTACCGAACTATCAACAAGACTAGACATAACTACAAAACCACTGACTGTGGTCAATAGGGTAGTGAAAAGCAACAAGCCAATCACTAGGTGAAATTGTGTTCTGAATTCCTTCCTTAGTTCCTCAGCTATTTTGGGTGAAAATAGTTGTAATTCTGTATAAATTAAAGCTCTGATATCTGTAGAGCGCTTATCCAGATAACTTCGGTAGGTATCTAGTTCTTTCTTGAGATCATCTCGTTCGCTTCTTAGGCGATCGATAGTTTTTTTAAGTATGTCAAAATCATTCATAGTAACCAACTAGCTAAATACCGACAATTCCATAGATAGTAATCAAGTCTCTCCATTGTCAGCCATGCAAAGCGCGAGTGGGGGAAACCCCCGCATGAAGGCGCTGCATCGCTATTTCGACAAGCCCGCCAAATACCCTGTCTTGATGCAAAGCGCGAGTGGGGGAAACCCCCGCATGAAGGCGCTGCATCGCTATGGGCTGTTATAGCTGAAATTGCTTGATTCGCCAACTACAGAGGCTGATCTGATCGCAGCCAGGATAATCCATGGTGAACAGTAAATGGTGATAGGTAGGGGTTTGGCAAAATTATCTCTTATATCATGTCAGGATAATAACCCTGTCTTGATGCAGTCGCTCATGGGGGAAACCCCCAAGACCGCGCTGCATCGCTTAATAAAAATCTCCCCCATCTCCCCATCTCCCCATCTCCCCATCTATCCATCTCGCCACACTTCCCACACTCTCCATTAATTATGGGTATTCAACCAGACTTGATATTACTCATTACCCATTACCCATTACCCATTACCTACTATAGCGGTAGTTGCTCTAATCATTGAACTCTGTTAATTGACACTCCCCGGCCTTGCATACGCGGGGATTCCTAGATCAACGAGCCGCCTTAAACCGCCGTATTCCTATCTTTGACGCCGCCAAAAACAGGACAGTACTTAACCAAAAAACCCGTCAAGACCAAGTTTTTAGTCAATTTACGACAGACCCAGAGGGCGATTCTCCCTAGGCGTTTGGTTACTTAGTTGGAAGTGCCTTATAGAGTCCGTTTCTCTTCCTTTTCGCCTGGTTTCGGTGTGCCCCACCGTACCGTTTTATTCTCAAAGTGTGATTTTTCTGGGTTCACACGTTAACTGTTAATTAACGATTGGGTTTTTAAAGAGGATTTTCCCTACCCTCTGGGCATTACTGTTTTAAGGTCAAGCAGTGGCGGACTTCTCTCCCGGTTGCGCCTCGGTTTTTCAACCTGTACCCTATACTTTTAGTATACTCTGGCGCTAGATAAGCGTCAAGTTTTTGCTAAAAGTTTTTTTTAGGCGACTTTAGTCGCTAGTCACTTTCATCTGGGCTCTAAAGATGCGGAGTTTTCAGTTAATGGTTTTCTAATAAATTTTGGTTCTTCAGTACCTGCTATGCTAAATTTCCAGTTAAATAGCCTCATAAAGCTTACTGTGTAAGGGTTATGAGGCTATTTAACTAATAAAATTTTCTGAATACTGCCTCTTCCCCCTGCTCCGAGGCTCCCTGCTCCGAGGCTCCCTTTGCCAAAGTGTTGATTTAGCATAACAAGTACGGAAGAGCCTAAATTGTCTAATCAATTGAGACGATCAGCATCAGCGAAAGGATTCCAGACTTAATGCTCATGGTCAGGGGCATTACGTACCTTCCTGATTGTATAGGGCAAAACCCCTACCAGCAGAGCAAAGGCTTCATCTGGCAGTTGGGCAATAGTGTTGGCATCAAAACCAAATCCCTCAAACTGTTCAAGAATTTGTTGGGTTCGTTGTATAGGACTTGGATATTCTGTAATTTGTTTAGTCAGTCGAATCCATTGCCGCCGAATCAAATAAGCACGCCGTCGCTCCTCAGCTGATTCTGGAGAAATCAATGATAGATTGCCCACTGGCACTACTCCCTGACAATCAAGATCAAATATTCCTCCTACAGCCGAACCTGGTCCTGCAAATTCTGCATGGTAGTGTTTATATATGATTAGGCCATTGCGACGCCTACTATTAACAATTAACAATTGTTTATCCCGAAATTGCGAGAGAATTTCTGATGGCTGTGAGTCTCTCATCTTGTTCTTGCAGGGGTTCAGGCTTTCCTGGTTCATGCCACTTAGGGGTTGAGGATTGGCGAGACCCTGGTTGTGAGCAACCACCTCCTTTGGGTAAAAAGCTATCTGGTAATAGTGTTGGTATTTACTCTCCATCTCAAACTATATGGCGTAATATCGAGCGAGCAGGTAAGCACCCAAGCTAAAAGCCCCGATCCACTTTCCTTAAATAACTGTAAGTTTTTGAAAATACACAAAACGGAGAGTCAAGTCTTGTTTAACTACCATTTCCAACTATAAACTTGGGTTTAACCTAAGTTTATAGTTATCAAAAAACACCTCTAAATGGCTTCAAGACACCAAAACTTTGTATTGCTAGATACTAGATTATAGATTATTGGTATCAATAGCTACAATTTATCGGTATAAAGCACTTTTGTGGTTTAGTACGGTAGATCTGATGGGATTTACAAGTAGACCGTAGCACAAATCAACTAAATTTCTCCACCAGCGAGGTCTTCAAACACTAATTTTCTTGAAAGCTTTATCAATAACCCCCTTTTTGATCTGTTATCAAAAACGATACTCTGCTACAGATAGTCTGAGCAAAAATAAATAAGTAATTAAAACATATTTGGTTTTTTTTGTCAATGTGATAAATCACCAAATGTAAAATATATCTGTTATTCGTCAGCTTGATAACTCCATTATGACGAAATTCAGCCTACTGAGACAGACTCTGACCCTGTAAACTAAGACCAGCAGGATTAATCTGCTTGTGTAAGAGCAGGCGTTTGGGAAGCCTAAGCAATCCTCCGGTATAGCTTGGTTCTACCCGATGCAGTTCATATCCCCTCTTGAGATAAAGTTGCCTGGCCTGATAATTGTTTTCCAAAACATGCAAGTAGAGGTCTTGAAAGCCCCATTCTAGGGCAGTTTGCTCACAAGCCAATAGCAAATTTTCCCCGACTCCTTGCCGCCGACAAGACTTTCTGACAGCCAGATTGGAGATGTAAAGATGTTGGCAGTTAGGCTTTGGCCAACAATAGCGAGAACGGAGTGTTAGCTCTACAGTCCCAGCTAGCAGCTGACTGGTAGCAGCAGAATCGGGAACGGTAGTGACGGCGACTAAACACAGGTAATGGGGTAAACTAGATCGCAGTCTGTGGCGCAAATCTTCGTAAATACCCAGTCTTAATAGAGGGTGAACCCAGCTGATCAGCCCTTTTTGAGGGTGAAAGCTATCTGCAAGAATATCTGCTAAGGTGCTAATATCCTCAGATTGAGCAGCACGTATAGTGACTTGAGATATACCACCAGCCAAGGTATCTTGACCAGTAGGGACAGATTTATGAAGGGTTAAGAAAGAAAAGCAGGAATCCACAACTACAAAATTAAAATTATTTGGGAATGGTAAACTCTAACTAAAGTATGTAGACTATACGCCGAAGGGGTTCTAAGTTCCCCCCCCCTAGCTTCCCGTAGGTTCAAGGAACCAGTTGGTATATGGCTAAGAACTCAGCAAGGAGGTATGAGCAATTGAGCTCGAAACTAATTACCCAATTTCAGGCCAGGTAAATATTAAGGTAAATAGGAGACATTAAACGTTATACTTCATAATTAATACCTTTTTGACCAGTTTGAGTAAAATCCGCTGACGGGATTAGCAAAGCGTGATTCCCGACCACCTTAAACTAGAAAGTCTTCAACGTCAGGTAGTTCACACACCTTAAACTAGAAAGTCTTCAACGTCAGGTAGTTCACATTATTCTATCGCTATTGAAATATGAGGAATCATAAGACTGACTGGACCCCAATCATTAAGAAATTTGTTGCGATAGTAGGCAAAAATGGTGTGGTTCAACGTCGTGAAGAATTGCTGACCTATGAATGTGATGGTCTGGCCAGCTATCGCCAACGACCAGCGGTAGTAGTGCTACCACGCACTACCGAACAAGTCTCAGAGGTGCTTAAGATATGCGATCGCTATTCTATCCCTTGGGTGGCACGGGGTGCTGGAACAGGATTATCCGGTGGTGCTCTACCTATAGAAGATGGTGTGTTGATTGTCACTGCCCTAATGAAGGGGATCCTGGACATTGACCTGGAAAATCAAAGAATCGTAGTACAACCGGGCTTAATCAACAACTGGGTGACCCAAGCGGTAAGTGGTGCGGGTTTCTATTATGCCCCTGATCCCTCCAGTCAAATTATTTGTTCCATTGGTGGCAATGTGGCTGAAAACTCTGGTGGTGTCCATAGCCTAAAATATGGGGTGACCACTAATCACGTCATGGGGTTAAAATTGGTTCTTCCTGATGGTTCAATCGTGGATGTAGGGGGATCAGTTCAAGAAATGCCAGGTTACGACCTAACTGGCTTATTTGTTGGTTCCGAAGGCACCTTGGGGATCGCTACAGAAATTACCCTGCGCATCCTCAAGAGACCAGAATCAATTTGTGTCCTCCTAGCAGACTTTACTAGCATTGAAACTGCTGGTACTGCGGTTACTGACATTATTGGTGCTGGAATCATTCCTGCGGGTATGGAAATGATGGATAATCTCAGCATCAATGCGGTAGAGGACATAGTGGCAACAGGTTGTTATCCGAGGGATGCTGGAGCAATATTGCTGGTAGAACTGGATGGCTTAAAGGTAGAAGTGGACACTAATAAACAGCGGGTTGCCCAACTGTGTAAACAGAATGGGGCAAGAAATATCACCACGGCTAGTGACGAAGAAACCCGCCTGAAATTATGGAAAGGTCGCAAAGCAGCTTTTGCTGCCGCAGGGAAGATCAGCCCCAATTATTTCGTCCAAGATGGGGTGATTCCTCGCACGGAGTTAGCCGGGGTTTTGAGGGAGATTGAGGCATTAAGCGAGAAATCTGGGTACACAATAGCCAACGTATTCCACGCCGGTGATGGAAATCTACACCCCCTAATCTTGTACGATGAAAAGGTGCCTGGGGCATTAGAAGAGGTAGAAAATGTTGGTGGCGAAATCCTCAAACTCTGTGTGAAAGCAGGGGGGAGTATATCTGGGGAACATGGGATTGGTGCGGATAAGAACTGTTTTATGCCAGATATGTTCACGTATACGGACTTGGAAACGATGAAATGGGTTAATCAGGTATTCAATCCCAAGGGTTTAGCCAATCCAGGTAAGGTATTTCCGACACCCCGAACTTGTGGAGAGGCAGCAAATGCCAGAAAAACCAAGGAATTTGAGTCTATCGAGCGTTTTTAAACCAAGTTTTGTGAGTTAGACATGAGCCTTCGTTATCCAGGATTCAAGAGCTTTGAGTTAGGTTGAGATTAGGGAAAGAAATTTCCTTTCCCTATTACCTTTTCCCTATTACCTTTTGCCTTTTGCCGTTCCCAGTCAGTCGCTGCTTTTCTTGCCAAGCCACAAAACCAATTCCCCACAAAAAACTCAAACTGACAACTAATTCTGAGGGATTACCAAGACTAAGTAACAGCAATACGAAAAAAAAACTACCCACTTGAGCTGTTTGCTGGAGTAGGGAATTCAATCCAGCTTTGGCTTCCTGCTCCAAAGTAATTTTGTTACGGCTTAACTTCATTCTAAAACCAAGAAGGAAAATACCTCAACCGATTGAAAACTGTTATAATTAAAAGTTGAATGAGATTAGAAATTATTGAAATGTGCCCATAAACGACCAATTATGCGACCAGCAATCAGGATCCAGAGCAAAAAATTAGCGGCACCGATGATTAAGCTGGCATAAAATTGGACACCAATGGCACTCTCCATACAAACACTAAAATCTAAGAAGCTGTTGGAGAGAATTAACTGCCCGATTAAACTAGGAATGTAGAGGATTACAAGCAGAGCGATCGCATCCTGAAGGCTCAGGTATACACTTCTCCACATATCCCCTAGTAAAGCTTTACCAAGCTTATCCACAGAAGTCCATATATGTTGCATTAGATTTCTTGGAAGCACAAATGTGATCTGGCCGGTTTTGACACTAAGCCAGTATTCATTTCCACGGAACCGAGATCCGGATACTGATGTATGGTGGTTTGTTGAAGTTTGAGCGTGGTTTCCGCCCCAGTTGCTGATCTGACTCCCCATCTCCCCATTTCCCCATCTCCCCACACTCTATCTCCCCTTGCCCTACTCCCAACCCCAAGGCGGAGGTATCTCACCCAATAGAGAACTGCTATCAGGTATGATGCCCTGTTGCGGTTCGGTGTAGGCTAGATTAATGTAGAAGCATCATTTCCCGGTAGTCTAGATGTCTACTAAATCCAAAATTCATCCGAGAACTACCCAAGTCAGTGACTGGTCAATTGAGCAGTTGCCCGGATTAAGTATTCAAGATCAATCAAAACTAAAAGAATTGGGCATTACCACCACTAGGCAGTTGCTCGACAAGGCAAGCACAGGCCAAGCTAAACAAGCGCTAGCTAACCAGTTAAAGGTTAAGACTCAGTACGTCAATAAATGGGTCGCCCTAGCCGATTTAGCTCGTATCCCTAGCATTGGCTGCCAATATTGTGGACTAGTGTTACATGCAGGAATATGCTCTTTAACCCAACTAGCTCAGACTCCCCCTCACCGCTTGCACCAAAATATTTTACGCCTACAGGTAGCAACCATGAAGCGCCGAGACCTTTGTCCTGGTGTTGATCAGGTGGCACGATGGACTAAACAAGCACGAGATTTAGCTATAGCAAAGGGAACAGGGAATAGGTAAAAGGGAACAGGGAACGAAAATTATCACAATTCATTTAGGTACTCTATCATCATTGGTGATTTGTTGATTGTTAATTGTTATTTGGCATATTTAGGCACTCCTGCTTTATTCCTTAACCAACACTCCATTGAGGAAAATATCAGCAATGCCTTCTGCCATTTCTTGAATCTCTTTGGGGGAGGCATCTGAATCGAGGATGGTATTGTGACTGAAACCAGCAACGGCAAACATGCCTAAGAACACCTGAGCCAAAATCTTGGGGTTCATAGGGCGATAAATGCCTCGCTCAATGGCGGTTTCAAAAAAGGCTTCAGCCACATCGGTCATTTTAATAATCACTTCTGACTGAATGCGATCGCGCAATTCTGGGTGGAATTGGGCTTCCATAAAGCATACTCGCATCAGATCCGCATTCTCACCCATACGCATCATTCGCCGCCGCATCATCTGTGCTACTGCTTTATAGCTGCCCATTTCACTGAGTTCTGTGAGCAAATCGGTGAGAATGTCTACCCAACCCTGGGTGGCGACTTCAATCAGGATGGCCTTTTTGTTTTCAAAATGACGAAATAGGGTACCTTCAGCGACCCCAGCAGTACTGGCTAACTCCCTGGTGGTTGTCCCGTTATAACCTCGACTGGCAAACAAACGTCGTGCTGCTGTCAGGATACGTTGCCTGGTCTCTGTCTCTGACTGAGTTGGCTGATTTATTATTCCCATGGGTGTCAAAATGAAACTTGTAGCGCTATTATCCAAATTGTCCAACACTTCACCCCATAATTGTCAAATTTGAGACAGAGTTGGCTTGAGCTTCTAGTAGTAGGTGATGGTAATCATGCCTTGATTGTGACCAAAAATTTGGGTTTCAAGCTGGCCTTGGCCAAAAGGCCACGCGGGGCGCGTTTGGCCACGCTACTTGAGGTGCCCATAAACGGGCGATTTTTCCGGAATTTGTCAAGGCAAAGGTTTATAATACAATAATTGTGTAGAAAGCGCACAGGTAGGATTCGTCGGTACTACCTGATTCAATAACGACGTAAAGCGATGCTAGTACACGAGGCGCGAAAAACCTCGCCGGTGCGCTTTCCGTTCTCCGTAGGAGACGCGGGGCGCGTTCGGCTAATTAAATTCGCCACGGGTCGCACCGCTAAAACGCATGGGTCTTAACGGATACCGAAAACCAGTAAAGTAGCAAATTCAAAATATATAACGTACCGTGGGGTTAGAAGTTACCGTAAGAAGAGTGGAGCCTTAATCAAAAAGTTTTAACCCTTTTACTCATAGCCGACTAACCATAAAGGCTCCACTCTTCTAAGGTTTCGTCTCCGGCACACGGGAACGAGGGAAGGGAGAAACAGTTATATTAGACACTCCTAGTACCTAGCGCTTAGGGAGATAAGCCCACTGGGATTAGTTAAGTTAGGCTTGATGCTTGGTTGCTGATTGAACGGGTATTTGGCTTGAATATTGCCTTTCAGGATAGCTAATTTTAAGGCGTGTCGTAGAACTAAGAATCCCCGTTCTTACTTCGGCGGGGAGTGTCAAACACTTGATGAAGAGACGCTAGCTTATTAGTTGTTAACCTCACGCCGCCTCTAGGCGGTACCACTACATCCCACCCTAGAAAGCGGTGGGCGTTGTGGGAGAGTTCTGTAAGTTCGTTACTGCCACCCTTGTATGACTAAACAGAATGGATTGGTCGTGTTTCTCCAGCGTGTTGCTGATCACTTAAGACCACTTCGGTGCTTATTCAAGACAGGATCTATCAAGTCCCTATCGATTTTATCTTATCTGGGGGCAGCAATCCTAATCTGGGGAACATTCTCGACTATTGCATTAGCCCGTACTGAAACCCCAGCATCACCCTCAACCTCAATCCAACCCTATCTAGACCGGGTGATCCAACGGGTAACTGAGTTTACCCTGGATAATGGCATGAAGTTCATTGTCCTGGAAAACCACGAAGCACCAGTAGTTTCTCTTCTTACCTATGCCGATGTAGGTGGTGTGGATGAACCGGATGGCAAAACCGGTGTGGCTCACTTCTTAGAACATTTAGCGTTTAAAGGTACCACCCGGATTGGTACTACCAACTATGAGGCAGAAAAAAGTCTGCTGGACAAGTTGGACGAATTGAAGAAACAAATTAAAGAGTATCAAGCCACTGGGAATGAGGCAGAGGTGGCTAAGTTACAGGAAGAGTTTGCCGAAGTCGAAGCTGAGGCGGCTAAGTATGTCCAGCAGAATGAGTTGGGTCAAATTATTGAGCAATCAGGAGGCGTGGGCTTGAATGCGGCAACGTCTACGGATTATACGGTGTACTTCTACAGCTTGCCATCGAACAAATTAGAGCTGTGGATGTCCCTAGAGTCGGAACGTTTCCTTGAGCCAGTATTTCGAGAATTTTATAAGGAACAAGAGGTAATCCTCGAAGAGCGTCGTCTGCGCACTGATAACTCTCCGATCGGTCAAATGATTGAGGCGTTCTTGGATACTGCCTATACCAAGCACCCTTATCGGCGTCCGGTGATTGGCTACAACAAAGACATTCGCAATCTCACTCGCCAAGATGTCCAGGAGTTTTTTGACACTTACTATAGTCCGAATAACTTAACTGTAGCTATTGCCGGAGATGTGGACCCAAAGCAGGTGAAACGCCTAGCTAAAGTCTACTTTGGACGCTACAACCATCAAAGCGAAATCCCTCAAGTCACTACGGTAGAACCACCACAGGCCGAAACCAAGGAAGTTACCTTGAAATTACCCTCGCAACCCTGGTATTTGGAAGGATACCATCGACCAGGGATTACCCATCCTGACCATGTGGTTTATGAAATTATGGGCAATTTGCTCAGTGATGGTCGAACCTCTCGCCTATATAAGTCTCTGGTAGAAGGGAAACAAGTAGCCCTATCGGCGGCAGGTTTTAGTGGCTTTCCTGGTGATAAATATCCTAATTTAATGTTGTTCTATGCCCTAACTGCACCGGGACACACGGTAGAAGAGGTGGCAAGTGCATTGGAAGAAGACATTGAAAAGCTCAAAACTGAACTAGTTTCACCCCAAGAATTGGAACGGGTAAAAACTCAGGCAAGGGCTAGCCTATTGCGATCGCTTGATTCCAATATGGGTATGGCCAGAAATTTGGCAACCTATGAGGTCCAAACCGGTGATTGGCGTAACTTGTTTAAGGAAATAGAAGATATAGAGAAAGTGAGTGCAGAAGACATTCAGCGGGTGGCTCAGGCAACCTTTCGACCAGAAAATCGCACGATTGGACGGATTTTACCAAGTCAGTAACTCAACGGTTCAAGGTTGCTCTCAGTTGAAGGTTGAAGGTTAGAAGGTTGAAGGTTAGAAGGTTGAAGGTTGAATGTTGTTTGGTTGTTCATGCCCAGGGATCTGATGTAGGGTAGGTGGTTTGGTTGAAGGGTAAAGTGTATAATCGGCAACCGGCAACCGCTTAACCTTGGCCTATTGGCCACGCTACGCGAACAACTGGTTAACTTTCAACCTTCAACCTCCTAATCTTCAACCTTCAACCTCCTAACCTTCAACCTTCAACCTCCTAACCTTCAACCTCCTAACCTTAAACCTGGTAACCAACAACTACTGATCCAATTACCCATCACGAATGACCAATGACCAATCTAAAATCGAAAAGCCAAAATCCCAAATACCTGAAATGGATCGGGCTACTAGTGGTGACAATGCTAGTGGTAGTGCTTGTTTCTCGTCTACCAGCAATAGCTGATACCCCACGCCATTACGATGAATTAGACTTTGACCCGTTACCAGCAATTCAGCTACCGGACTACACTCGGTATCAGTTAGATAATGGGATGGTGGTCTATTTGATGGAAGACCATGAATTGCCTTTGGTGAGTGGTACAGCAATGATTCGCACGGGGGATCGCCTTGAGCCTGCTGACAAAATTGGCTTAGCGACTATGGCTGGAGAAGTGATGCGTACTGGGGGTACCACTGAACACTCAGGCAATGAGTTAAATGTGCTTTTAGAAGAAAAGGCAGCTTCGGTGGAAACTAGTATTGATACTAGTTCTGGCAGTGCGAGTTTTAGTGCTTTGAGCGAAGATTTGGACTTGGTCTTTGATTTGTTTGCTGAAGTTATTCAAAAGCCCGCCTTTGCACGAGCTAAGCTGGCCCTAGCTAAACAGCAACTAGCGGGACAAATTGCCCGCCGCAATGATGATCCCGGTGATATTGCTTCTCGTGAATTTAGGAAACTGATCTACGGTGACACTAGCCCCTATGCCCGCACGATAGAGTATGAGCATCTAGACAATATCTCTCGTAATGATTTAATCACTTTCTCACAGAAGTATGTGTATCCAGAAAATATGATACTGGGTATTGTGGGGGATTTTGATTCCGAAAAAATGCGATCGCTAATTGAGGAGAAATTTGGGAGTTGGAAATCTGCCTCTGCGCCAGCACAGCCAAAGGTGCCAGACGCATCCCAGGCTCAGTTAGGGGGTATATTTTTTGTGGATCAACCTCAACTGACCCAAAGTAATATTCAAATGGGACATATCGGGGGCAAACTCAATAGCCCTGACTACGCCGCCCTTTCTGTGTTAAATGAGGTGATGAATGGATTTGGGGGCAGACTATTTAACGAAGTGCGATCGCGTCAAGGTCTAGCTTACTCGGTCTACGGGGTTTGGAGTGTTCGCTATGACTATCCAGGTTTGTTTATTGCTGGGGGACAAACTCGCTCTGAAACCACGGTACCCTTTATTAAATCCGTTCTAGATGAAATCCAGAAACTTCGCACTAGTCCGATTAGCTCAGAAGAATTGGCTAAGGCAAAAGAAAGTGTTCTCAACTCCTTTGTGTTCAACTTCCAGAAGCCAGAGCAAACCCTATCTCGGCTGATGCGCTATGAATACTATGGCTACCCAGAGGATTTCATCTTCCGTTATCAAAAGGCAGTCACAGCTACTACGATTGAGGATGTACAGCGGGTGGCGGAAAAGTATCTCAAACCTGATCAGATTGTTACCGTAGTTGTGGGCAATGCTTCCCAAATCGAACCAGCCCTGACTAGCCTTTCCCAGGACATCACCGTCTTAGATATTACGATTCCAAAACCAAAAAACAGTTAGTTAATCAATGGCAAATTGTTAATGGTTAATGGTTAATTAAGAAAAAATCCGAAAAAATCGATTCACCATTTGCCACATACAATTTGCCCTTTGCTATTCTCAATGCGTATTCTATTCCTACATCCCAATTTCCCTGCCCAGTTTCGCCACATAGCAACTGCTTTAGCTAAAGATAACCGCAACCAGGTTGTGTTTGGTACCAGGCGCAAGGAAGGGCAACTCCCTGGAGTGCTCAAAGCTCTTTACAATCCCTCTAGGGAAGCACGTCCAGAAACTCACCACTATGTTAGACCCTTAGAAAATGCCGTACTTCAGGGTCAAGGCGTATATCGCTTAGCCAATCAGCTCAAGGCTAAGGGATTTGTTCCTGATGTGGTCTATGGTCATTCGGGTTGGGGACCAACGTTATTTATCAAAGACGCTTTCCCCCAAGCCAGATTACTGTGCTACTTCGAGTGGTTTTATCATGCCCATGGCACAGATGCTGATTTTGATCCATCCGAGCCCCTAAACGCTGACGATGAAGCCCGGATTCGGATGAAAAATGCCCCGATTCTGTTAGACCTAGCCAGTTGCGATCGCGGATTATCTCCCACTTACTGGCAGCGCCAGCAATTTCCAGCCGACTTCCACAACAGAATTACCGTGCGTCATGATGGGGTGGATACCGAGTTCTTTAAACCCAACCCAGGGGCAAAGTTAGTACTAAAACGGATCAACTTAGACTTGTCTGAGGTGGAAGAACTAGTCACCTATGTGGCACGAGGAATGGAACCTTATCGAGGTTTTCCCCAATTGATCGAAGCAATCGGTATCCTTCAGCAGCGACGTCCTAAGTGTCATGCTGTGATTGTCGGGGAAAATCGGGTGGCTTATGGTAAAACCCTACCTGATGGTAAAACTTACAAAGACTTGATGTTAGAAAAAGTACCCCTTGACCTAGACAGAGTCCACTTTACTGGTTTACTTCCTTACTCAGAATACTTACAAGTCCTTCAAGCTTCCTCTGTTCATGTTTATCTCACCCGTCCTTTTGTTCTGTCTTGGTCGATGCTAGAATCCCTTTCTACAGGTTGTTTGGTAGTAGCGTCTGATACTCCCCCAGTGACAGAGGTGATTGAAGATGGGATTAATGGTTTGTTAGTAGACTTTTTCTCGCCAGAGGAAATCGCCGATCGGGTTGAGGAAGCTCTCGACCATCCAGAACAGATGGCTGGTATTCGCGCTAAGGCCAGGGAAACCATTCAACAGGGTTATGATTTAAATCAGTTATTATCCCAGCATTTGCAGTGGATACGAGAAAGTGGGTTGAAGGTTGAAGGTTGAAGGTTGAAGGTTTAAGGTTGAAGGTTTAAGGTTTAAGTTTAGAAGGTTGAAGGTTAGAAGGTTTAAGGTTAGAAGGTTTAAGGTTAGAAGGTTTAAGGTTAGAAGGTTTAAGGTTAGAAGGTTGAAGACTCTCAACGACCCAGCTTCTGCCGCACACGAGCTACAAACATATCGACTTCTGGTAACTTCAACTGAGTTGCTAACAAACCAAACACGCCTAAGCCTACCAATCCAGCTAAACTCAATTGCAGCAACTGCACCCAAATAATACTAGTTTCTAATACTTGCTCACACCCCCAACTGACTCCCCAACTTACGGCACCAGCTATTACACTACTGACAGCTAAACCTAGAATTGGCAAGATCCACTCTTGCCAAGGTAAGCCATTTAGCCTGCGGTTTAATAGCCATAACAGCACTACCATGGAAAAGGCATTCACACCAATGGTGGCAAATACAATACCGGGTGTACCAAAGGCATCGATTAGAAAATAATCTAGTACAGCATTGAGAATAATATTAATCACACTCAGACGAAAGGGTGTCTGTCCATCTCCTAAACCATAAAATACCCGCACTAGCACATCCCGTCCCAAGTAGACAAACATGCCCATCCCATAAGCCATGAGCACTGATGCGACTAACCGAGAGGCATTAGCATCAAAGGCTTGACGCTGATACACTACCTGCACGATGGGCATGGCTAAGGTCACCATCAATGCACTTAAAGGTAACATTGTCAAGGCAGTGAGCAGAATTCCCTGGCGAATCCGTTGCTTGAGTTCTGGCCAATTTTCAGGAGCAGCTAGTCGGGAAAATACTGGCAGTAGGGGAACTAGAATGACATTAGAAATAATGCCTAGAGGGGTATTCACTAAAAGATTGGCATAGTTTAAGCTAGCAGCAGCGGCATCGGCTTGGGGCAGAAAAGAGGCAAAGAATAAGTCGGTGTAGACATTAATATGTAGCATCCCAGAGGAAAAGGTTGCTGGAGCCATGACCTGCATCACGTCTTTGACTCCAGGGATACCCCAGTTAAATCGTAGGCGTATTTTACCTAGACCACTGCGCCACTGAGCGATTTGCTGCACTACCCATTGAAGAGTTGCTCCAGCAAGGGTACCCCCAGCTAAGACAATCCCACCGATCATGGCAAATTCGGGACTACTAATTTGTTTACCCAACTGTAGGGCTAATATTCCTAAGCCAACAATGACGGTGATGCTGGAAAATAAGGGACTGACGGCGGGTAGCCAGTATTGATCGCTAGCATTGAGGGTACCAAAGCCAATGCCAATTAATCCGGCTAGCACTGCCATGGGTGCCATAATCTGTAATTGCCGGATTGCGATCGCTCTTACTTGTAACCCTTCTGGGGTATCCTGAAACCCTGGTGCTAGAACATCAATGAAGACTGGAGCAAATAGCACTAGACCAATGGTTACCAGTAACAGGATGCAAGCAACTAAGGTAGTTACTGTTTCCACCAGCCGTGGGGCTTCTGATTTATCGCGTTTAGAGAGAACACTAACTAAGGCGCTATGAAACGGTCCGTTAATGCCACCGAGGAGGATTAATAAAAACCCAGGGATCACGTAAGCATAGCTGTAGGCGTTGATAACCGGACCAACTCCAAAGGCTGCTGCCATGGCTTGTTGGCGGACTAAGCCAAATACTTTACTAATAATGGTGGCTACTGCGACAATCCCGGCAATGCCAGCTAGGGAACGAGTAGTTTTCTGGTTTTCAGACACAAATCCTTAATCGAATCAATAGTTAACGTGCTTATTTTAAGGGAACCCTTGTTGTTGACCCTTGACAGTTGACGGTTGGTAGGGTGTAGCAGCTAGCTTGGTTTTATCTAAGTGCCTTTCAGGGTGTTATCACCCTAGTAAAAAGGTTTGTTATTCCTTTAGATTAAACCATGACTACAGACTTTTTTTATGCTAATTTACCTCTTTTAGAAAACTTCATCGATATTACTGACTCCCAGAATTTTCAATCGGTTCCCAGGGATTGGTATATTGTGATTAGCGATATTATTGGTTCGACTCAAGCTATCGAATCAGGATGCTACAAAGAGGTTAATCTATTAGGAGCCTGCTCCATTGTCGCTGTTTTAAATATAGCAGGTAATTTGGACATTCCTTTTGTATTTGGGGGAGATGGAGCAACTCTGTTGATTCCTCCTTCTCTGTTTGCCCCTACTCGGGAAGCCTTGTTAGCCACTAGTAAGCTAGCCAAGGAAGAATTTGGGATGGAATTGCGGGTGGGTGCAGTACCTATGTCTGATGTCAGAGTAAATGATTATGATGTTAAATTAGCTAAGCTCAAGGTATCTGAAAATTATTATCAGGCTATATTTACTGGAGATGGTTTGAGTTATGCTACTGAATTGATTAAACATCCAAATACGAGTAACCTCTACCTTTACCAAAACCCTACTGATAATGCTAAAGCTGATTTGTCTAATTTAGAGTGTCGCTGGCAAGACATTCCAAGTAAATATGGTGAAACGATCAGCTTGATTGTGAAAGCAACGTCTAATCAAGCTGATTTAGCTAATTTAACTTATCGAAAAATTATTGAAAAAATTGACACTATATATGGAAGTGAAGAGCTTTTAAATCCCGTTGATGAAAAGTATTTAAATCTAGGGTTTAGTTATCATAACTTAAGTGCTGAAACTCGGCTGTGCGCCCAGTCGAGTAAGCTAAGCCATAGGATGCTCTATTTTTCGAAAATCTGGTTTGAAAATCTTTTGGGCTGGTTGTTGATGACGTTGAAGGTGAAATTTCCAGATGGAGACTGGGGAGCCTATAAACGAAATGCGATCGCAGCAACGGATTACAGAAAGTTTGATGATCTGTTACGCATGGTGATTGCTGGCAATGAAGCACAACGAAAACAATTAACAGACTATTTGGAAAATAATTATAAACAAGGTAAGTTAGTGTATGGTCTCCATATTTCAGACCGAGCACTGATGACCTGTCTGGTATTTGAGCGCCATGGACGCCAAGTACATTTTGTGGATGGTGCAGACGGAGGCTACGCGGTAGCTGCCAAGGATATGAAGGATAGACTTAAGGAGAATGCTACTGATAGCAAATCCGCTTTTAGAACACCCGTTAATCCAGATGACTAGCCATCAATACAAGTTAGGATAAATCAGATAAATCAGACTAGCATAAGGCAATAGCTATAGCGCTGCGCTAGTTCCCTACTCCCTACTCCCTACTCCCTACTCCCTGTTCCCTGTTCCCTGTTCCCTGTTCCCTGTTCCCTTTGCTATAGCGAATAATTACACTGGCTTAATAGTAATGTCTTGATAGTCGGGATGTCTAAGAATAAAGCATTTTGCGCCAATAGTGATTTGGGCAATCTGGGATGAAAGCTTACATAATCCATGCCTTACTTCTGGATTTGGACAGTGAATGACTAAGCTGTCAGTAGCAGTAACCCACTCTAGCTTACAGAGTTGAGTTAGAGGAATTTCTGTCTTAATTTGGCTTAGTCCTTGACTCAGTTGTTTAAATTTCTGTAGCCATTGGGACTCTTGTAAGTTTTTCTCTAGCTTGCTTTTTAATGGGTCTTCTTCTTGATTAGGCATGATATAGCGTTTCTCATAGCGATTTTGCTGTTTGGGTGGTGCGTTGCGGGGTGGGCTATTCCAAAGCTGGCAAAGCGGTAAATTGCTTATAAGCTGTTTCGAGATTATCTTTGTATAATCCCTGCTGCTTATAATTATTATAAGCAGCAGGGATTTGGGAATAGTTGGCAAGCACTTGTTCTTGAGTCAGAGACTTTTCTTTCCACGTCAATGCCAATTTTTCCAGTTGCTCTAAGTAAGTATGTAAGGTGTCCCCAAGGAGTTTTAGATGGCATGATTGATAGTTAGCTTCCTAAATTCATCATTTGTTAACGCACTACTGCTCCTGATCCAACCAAACCGCTAAATCCGTTGCTGTCTCAAAATTCAACAACGCTTCACTCAATTCCTCCAATCGAGTAATCGATAATCCCTCAATCTGCTGTTGGAGCACAGGGTCAAGTAAACCTAACCTCAGGGTTAGCAAACGCATCACAATTAATACCGCTTCCTCCTGCTTGCCGCGCTGGCGTCCCTTTTGGATAATATCTTGATAGGTAACTGATTCTTCCATAACTTCCTCCCTCAACAATCGACGGACTAAATCTTTGTCAAACCGCAAACCAGCCAGTACATCCACACAGGCCGCTAGGGTTCGGAGTTGACCTTGTTCTTCAATTCTATCGACTTCAGCAACCACTTGCTCTAACAATAGATTAGGCCGATTACTCCTAGCTAAAGTTGCCAAGGGTAACAAAGCCCGATTGGCCAACAGTGGTTGAGGGTCTTGCTCCCACAGACGAATAATTCTATAACGATGCCAGGTATTAATATCCCTAAATTCGTTATTGAATACCATCTGTGAGGTCGTAGACTTTAGAAAAATAACCACCTGCTCAATCGGACATCGGTACTTTCGTTGTAATCTGACCCAATAGTCCAACATCCGAAATGGTAATGGTGGCTCGGATGGGGGTAAGGTTTGAAATTCTAGGTGCAGAATTTGGTTAGTACTTTGGAGTAAACTCAGAGCATCAGCTTGAATTGGTTCAGCACTTAATTCCGTGTCTTGATGCAAAGCGCGAGTGGGGGAAACCCCCAAGACCGCGCTGCATCGCTTTTAAGTACCTGAATATCCCGAGGTTCTTCACCCAATAGCCAATGAAAAAACTCCGATGGGTATTCTTCGGCTAAGTATTTACAAATATTGTCGTACGCCAAGGCAAATTGTTTAAATTTAAGACTATTTCAGATACTGTAGTGAATCTGAGCTAAAAAAGTGATCGCACCCGGATCTTGTTTATTGATTCAAGTTATGATATACGAGCACTTTTGATTTTGATATAGCAATTCGATCCCCCGTTGGTCCCCCTTATCAAGGGGGACTTTGAGGTTGAGAAGCCTACCTCATAAAAGCAATAAACGCACTTAAAATCTAGAGAAGACCTGATGAGATTAGGTCTTCTCAAAATTATTTCTGTCAACTTACGGCGGTTTGCATAACTATCAGGTGCGCTTTCTGTATTAAGAATTAAATTCGCCACGGGTCGCACCTCAGGTACACAGGATTGTTTTCCCACTTCTGACTTCCCCTCCTGGGAGGGGTTAGGGGTGGGTTCCTCTTCCCTACTCCCTGCTCCCTGCTCCCTGCTCCCTAAAAACCCAGAACTTTGTACCTAACTGAATTGCAAACCGCTGTAAGAGCACCATTAACCCGTTCACCCACACCCGAAAACTTATTCTCCCGTAACCAAATCCTCAACTGCCTCTAGATTAGTTGGTAAGCCAGCGGTCAAAACCTCTGCTCCTGTCTCGGTAATCAACACATCATCTTCAATCCGAATCCCCCGCACATCATCAAATTTTGCCAATCTATCCCAATCCACCACATCTTTGTAGGTTGACCGTCGCTCCGGGTCATTCAAAATCCCTGGAACTTGATAAAATCCTGGTTCAATTGTCACCAACATTCCTGGTTCCAACAGTCGGTCTAGTCGCAGGAAGCCCAAGCCAAAGCGATCGCTTCTTTCCCGTCCTGGTGCATAGCCTGCCAAATCCCCTAAATCTTCCATATCATGGACATCTAATCCCAGCAAATGACCAACACCATGGGGAAAGAACAAAGCATGGGCATCCATTGCTACTAAATCCGAGATGTCTCCTCGCAGAATCCCCAAATCTATCAATCCCTCAGCCATCACCCCTGCTGCTGTCATATGAATCTCTCGATATTCCACCCCAGGGTAAAGATTCTTGATACAGAAATCATGGGCTTCTTTGACCACATTATATATATCCCGCTGAGTAGGGGAAAATTTACCAGTCACCGGCCAAGTGCGGGTAATATCCGCCGCCCAACCCATAGCCGTTTCTGCTCCTACATCCGCCAGCAGTAACTCTCCCGGTTGCAGGGAATGATGATACTCACCATTGTGCAGCACTTCCCCATGAACCGTAACAATACTTGTGTAAGCACGGGTCATATTATGGGCAATAATTACCGATTCCATCGCTCCCCGCACGTCCGCTTCCCGTTTAGCCTTGGGAGTAGCTGCCATTCCCGCTTTATGAGCAGCTATCGAAACTTCAGCGGCTTGGCGCAACTCCGATAATGCCCCTTCGTCATGGTATAACCGTAGGGATATTATTGCTTTCGCTAAATCCAAGTCAATCCCTTCTGGAGCATCAGCGGCTCCCACAGGACGACCTAATACTTCCCCTTGTTGGCTGTAAGTAGTGGGATTTTGAACAGCAATGGTTGCTGCTCCCTGAGAATGCGATTCGGCAAAGCCGACGCTATGCGAACGCAATTCTGAAAAGGGAAAAACCCGATTAGCCCCAATCATCTCAGCAATTTCCTCAGGTGAAGGCGTTTCTCCGTGCCACAACGCACTACCAGGGGCTGGCTTATCCATGAATAAATCCAGTTTGCCATCATTGAGGCAAATGACCGCATTAGTTAGGGGTAAACCAGCAAAATACAAGAAGTGACTGCTAGCCCGAAACGGGAACGAATTGGCTCGGAAATTCCGAGGACTAGGATGTCCAGACCAGAGAATTACTGGAAAATCCACCAGCTGAGCCAGTTTTTGACGCCGTTGCTTTAGTGTAGTGGCTAGAGAGCCGTCATGGTTGTTAATCATCGGATTTATAATAATTTATTAAGTGTTTAACCTTCACCGTTGAATAGTTATACCGTAAATTCCACAGGTCTTGTGGAATTTGTTTAAAATTATCCCCAGGAGCAACCTGAGATTAAACTCTCCCCAGTGATTGGGTTTCGGACGAGCAATGACAATGTTCTTGGTCTAACCAACATCCAACTGTGGAAAATGAACCAGAACAGATTAACACCACAGATTAACACCACAGATTAATGCGATTCGGCAAAGCCGACGCTATGGGATGGCATTAATCTCCAATGCTCTGGCTAACACTGATAGCAGTTATCATACCTATGAGGTACACAAAATTTTTTCCCTGCTCCCTACTCCCTACTCCCTACTCCCTACTCCCTGCTCCCTATTCCCTAAAACCCAGAAAAACTTCACCCAATTTATAATTGCTATATTAAATAGTTGAAATCTTAAACACAGAAATATGCTTATCACTCAACTGTTTAATATTGCGAATATCTTCGTTTTGCCCTTTTGGCTCCTAATGATTTTATTGCCAAATTGGGGCATTACCAGGCGAGTAATGGAATCCTATCTTCCCTTCGTCGCTCTAGCAGGTTTGTATATTTACCTATTTATTAATAGCATTACACCAGAATCCGCCCAAGCCTTATCCAATCCTCAGTTAGCCGATATTGCCCACTTCTTTAGTGACGAAACCGTTGCTGCTACTGGCTGGATACACTTCCTAGTTTTGGACTTGTTTGTAGGGCGTTGGATTTATTGGCAAGGGCAACAGGCTGGTATTTGGACTATTCACTCCCTAGTGCTGTGCTTATTTGCCGGACCAATCGGACTACTTTCTCATATTATTACCGCTTGGGTTACCAAGAAATCCACTTCAGATACTCCCTTAGACTCTGAAACTACGAGTCCATCACAGACATAATCAGCGCTTTTTTATTTGAGTTGTAAACACAGGTATTGTAAAAAAAGGCAATAGGCAATAGTAACCCAGCCGTAACCTCTATCATGAGGGGTTACGGCTGGGTAAAGTTTTGTTTAACAATAAAAAATGACATTCTAGATTTACATCTCATTTATAAACTCTATACTCGATCTTCAGCAATAATCCACTGGTGATTTCTTCATTCTCCTTCCCTAGATTAAGAAATATTTCAATTTGCCAGTAACCTTGACGGTTTTGTGTTAAGTTAAGCTATTCTTTACAGAAAGAGGTATTTAAACGTTGACTAAAGGCTTAAGGAAAAAGAAATACGACCTCTAGGTTGCTCTACCATCGTTCCAACTCAACACTAAAGGCTTTGATCATAATGAGAAACAACATCAAAAAGACGTTTGAAGCTGTTGAAGAATCAATCGGGAATGTTTACAAGGAATGGGGTAGTTTTCATGAGCAGATTCGTGAGCAGCTCCCCCCAGAATACTACACTGAACTCGAAGATTTAAACAGCCAATTCCAGGTGGCGGTAAGTGAATTAGTTAAAGAACTTAGTGAACCTGTTCTTACCTTAGCGACAACCGGGACAACTAGCAGTGGTAAAAGTACTCTTGTCAACTTCTTGTGTGGCACAGAAATTGTTCCAGTTGCCGTACAGGAAATGAGTGCAGGAGTTGTGATTATAGAATACAGTGAAACGAAATCTCTGAAAATTGATCAAACCCCAGGCGCACTTTGGGAATGTGGAGAATGGCCAAATCTTACAGACCAAGACATTTATGACCGTTTAGACCAAGTCATGAAGTCCTATCTTCAAGCTAATCGAGATGGACAAACCAGTGTTGCTTGTCCACAAGCAACGATATATTACCCTTTCCGCCTTGTAGCCGATCCTAACCTGCTTGATTTGCCTGAAAAAACCAAAGTGCGAATCATGGATCTTCCCGGTTTAGCTCATGTGGGTGATGAAGGGAATGCTTCTGTGATTAGAAAATGTAAAGAAGCATTATGTATAGTTACTTATGATAGTACAGAAACCGATAGACAAAAAGTTAGTAACTTACTTCAAGAAGTGGTTGATCAGGTCAAAGAACTAGGAGGCTCACCAGCCCGGATGCTCTTTGTTCTGAATCGAATTGATGAGTTTCGTAAAGACCAAAATTGGCCGGATAGTGAAAGAGAGTTTTTCAAAAAAACTGTTCACGATATCAAACAGAAGTTAACCAAGGAGCTGGAAGAGTATCAAGAAGATATTAGTGCTTTACAAGTCATCAAAATGAGTGCATTGCCAGCTCTATTATCGATACAAATGAAGAGTTATAATCAGCAACAAAGTACTCAAGCATCTGAGAAAATAGACGATTTCTTTAAATTCTTAATTCCCAAAGAGATTATAGAAGATTTACCCAGAAAAGTAGAGCGATGGGAACACCATGAGCGCCACCGTGTTGCCGAGAAGGTTTGGGAAGCCTCTTACGCAGAGGAATTTCACAAATATCTTAAACAGACTATCGATGAAAATTTTCCACAATTAGTTATTCCACAAATTGTAGACCGCTTTAAAGCTAAAGCAGGTAATGCAGTAGCAGAGTGGGCTGTACAAACCACTTATGCTTTCATTAATAGCTCAGAAGAAGACTACCAAAAAGAATCTGATAATATCGCCCAAATTCGGCAAGACATCAGTCAGTTTATTTCACAAAAAGCTCAAGAACTAAGAGACCCTTTTGAAAAAATTGAAAATGCTCTAAAGGGTTTCATGGAAGAGAGCGGTCAAAGTTTTTCCGAGGATAATAACTCTTCAGATACTACTTCAGATCCTAGGAATGAGTTGGAGCAAATTGTCGAAAGTATCATTGAAGAACTCAGGCAAGGAGACTACCAAGAGCGCGCAAACAGTTTAATATCGCTCTATCGATGGAGAAGAGGAGTAGAGCAAGCAGTAGTAAAGGAAATATTGACGCCAACGGTTGAGTCTTTGGATACAGGAAAAATATGTTTATATAGCAAAGTGCTTCAAGAAGCTGATCCGGACAAGTTGAATCTTTTAGAAGGAGTAATTAGAGATTTAATTGATTTAGAATATCCTACTAAAAATGGGAAGAAGATCGAAGCACGTACTGAGCAAGAGAAAAAAGATTTAAGGAAGCTTAATGATAAACTAAATCAATTGACTAGTGCATTGAAGGGTCTGATGAATGAAGCTGTCAAACAAATATTAGATCGAGAGATGAGAGGGGTAGTTGATGCCTTGAAGACTTTATTGGATTATTACCTGTCTCTTCTTGAGGAAGGAATGGGGAATATTGCCCCCAATTTAGCCATTAGCTTTTCCAGATCAGAACTTGAGATAATTGATAGTATACCTGAGCCAAAATTTAAGTTTGAAGCTGGATTCGCAATTATAGAAGGCACATGGCTAGAAGACGTTGAAGTTACGGAACTCAAGCGAACTTTATTTTTCTTTAAAAGAAAAGTAAAGAAGATTAAACAAGAAATACGCTCTAGTGATAATGCTCAGTTACCAAAAATAGAAGACATCAATAAAGACTGGCTATGGCAAAAAAATCAGGCAGAAATAGAAATTTATAGTCAGGTTGCGGATTGGTTTATCTGTCAAATCAATAAGTTTATAAAAAAGGTTGAGTCTTCTCAAAAAGAAATTGTAGACCGTTATCAAGAGCGGCTAGATAAAGCCTATGATCAAGCTCAACTATCTTTACAAAAAGACTTATCGATATGGAATCCGCTACACCAGGAAGCTAAACAACTTAAGGAAAATATTAAGAAAGCTGGAAAAGTGCTGAGGTAGTTTCCCTCTATTCTGTAAGCTAGTGGAGCAACTTGATCAATATTCCAATTTTCCTTAAAAGAGTATGATAACCAAATGGATAAAGAATCTCGAAGTCGCTTCGACGAAGTTTATAGTGAAATTGAGAAATGCTACAAATCAAAAGCCAAGGGTTGTATGTATACAGCAATCAGCAAGCTGTCTCCAGACAACTACCAAGAAATCTGTGGTTATTTCAATATAAGTAAGGATTCGACTATCAACGAAGACTTGCAGTTTTTTAAAAACTATTACCTTGACGATGATGACAATCAGTGGAGTAAGACTATGAAGACATTATTAGAAGTATTAGGGAAATTAGAAGCATTAGAGAATCGGTTTGCGAAAGAGGATCTGTTTACGAAGTTTTTACGAGTTACTCCTGAGCCTTGGTTGAAAGTAACCTTTATACTTTTCATCTCTCTTATAGTTATTGGCTCCTACGTTTTTCTGAAATCAGTGATTGTTAAAAAAACAAAAAAAGAACTAGATTCACCTCCAAAACCATCGCCACCTCCACTACAATACTCTATTTTGTGCTTAGTTGTTCCTTCTCGTCAATTAAGTGGCTTGAATCAAGATTATCCGATTCCCTCAAATCTTGTTAAAGAACTTATATCCTCTGCTTCTTATTTTTTATGTGATGGTTCAGACCAAGCTATTGACCAAACAGTAAACCTCAATCTCAGTCTGGATAGTATTAATTATTCGAGTGATGAAGATGCCTATATCCAGCTGATAATTCCTGGAGGTGAGAAGATAATTGGTCAAAAAACCAAGTTCGAGCTTAGAAAGAATTTACCTGATGGTGAGGCTAAAATCGATAAAATTGCACGTCTTATTAATCTAGATGGTTTAGAAAATTTCATCTGCGCTTAAGGAATTAAAATGGATTGGAAAAATGGATTGGAAAACTGCTTCATCCTATTATGAAACTCGTTTGGGTGACGCCTTAACTGTGCTGCGCCACGCCGTTGATTTAGCCAAGCTTCCTCAAGCAGGAGTTCCTGCTCACCTCAAAGAGGTTCTTTTAGAAGAAGAAAAACCCGCTCGTCGTCAGCTTGAACGCTTGAAGAAGCGAGAATTTCGGATTGCTGTTGTGGGCTTGGAAAAGGCGGGAAAAAGTACCTTTGTTAATGCCTGGTTAGATTGTGATTTACTGCCAGCAAAAGCTGGACGTTGTACTTTTACAACTACACAAATTTATTCCGTTGAACAAGATTCTCAGCAAAGGCTAGAAGTTGAGCCTAAAACTGAAGAAGAATTTACCCGTCTGTTGGATGAACTGGAGTCAGAGTCTAAGAGTAATTCTAAGCATAGAGATGGAGCAAAACAAGATTTAGAGACAATCCGAAACTATCAAGACACCTTAAGACAAGTTCGTAGCGAAGGTCGGAAAACTATCCCATTTACTCGCCTTGAAGACATTAACAAAGACCTTAACAAGTATGTTGCTGATGAGCAATACGCCCATGCAGTATTAGAAGCTAGACTGTATACCAATAAACTAGCCCAAGCTGAAGGTATTGTTTTCTATGATGTGCCTGGATTAGACTCAGGTTTAGCCAAGCATATAGAGGAATCTAGAGAAATGCTCTCAGATTGTGATGCTGTGATTGTGGTGCAGCAATTTTCTAGTATTCGGGGTGCAGAACTTCAAATTGTTGAGTTTACTGAGCAGGGTGACAAGAATGTGACAGTTGCAGATAAACTTTTCGTTTTCTTGAGTCGGATTGATCAGTTTGCTAGTCCAGCAGCTCTTCAAGACCATCTGGATGTAGCATCAAACGATTGGGATCGACGCGCACAATTACCTCCTGAGCGAATTGTCCACGGTTCAGCGGGAGCTTATTTAGTCTTAAATGGTTTGGCTAATCAACAAACCGTGGAATCAGTTGGCAGTCCTGAAGAAATTTTAAATAAGCTTAACTCTCTGACAGGTATCGAAGACGAGGAAGCCTTAAGACACGAAGCGACTGGTATCCAGGAAATCAAGGCTCGCATTACTGACTATATTAATAATGAACGGGTTACTGTTTTAGAAAAACGTTGTGACGCTTTAATCACCAACATACTAACAACATCAAAAGAAATTTTTGAAATCGTTAGTAAGCGATATTCAGAGAATCCAGCGGAAGCCAAGCGATTACAAGAAAATCAACGTCGGATTGAGTTTTCCCAGTGGTGGGAAGAAAAGTGGAGAAAGATTAAAGCAGACCTCAGCGACTATTATAATGATAATATTCGCAAGTCTACGGCAGCAGGGGAAGAATCTCTCACTTCAGATATTGTCGAAAAATTTAGGTCTCGATACCTCCAGGATATTGATAATAAAATTGAAGAAATCAGAACCAAGAATGAGCAAACAAAACAGCGAATATTTAAAGAAACTGATATTGGTGTATTTGATGCTAAAGTAACTGACTATGACTGGCGGAAAGAACTTTCTGGTACCATTAGCAGCCTGTTAGTAGATATTGCTCATCACCTTGCCCTAGAAATCAAGGAAGAAGCATTAAAGTTAGTTGACTATCTGACTACGTTACTATGGAAAACTAAGGAATTAGAGCAGCGATTGATTGGTAATCCAGAGCAGTTTGTGGAAGTTTTAAATCGAAGTTTGACGGCGTTATTTCTTCGCTTTGCCCGTCCGGTTGCTGACTCCTTAATTCCTGGACCTTTAGGTAGTGAAACTCGTCAGCGTATTGTGAAAAGACTGGGAGCGGATATCGAACTAGTCGATAATTACTACAGTGGGGAAGAAAAGGCTTTCAGTGTCCTAAAACGATATGTAAATCGTGGGTCAAAGTTGCTCTATGATCCCAAGCTTCGCCATGAGCTATTAGGTATTCGTGAAGTCTCTGGGGATGCCCCACCAAAACCTACCAATTCAGCGGAGGAGGTGATCTTGGAACTTGAAACTGATCTCAAAGCCTTTGAAACCTATTTGCGTTCGGCTATTTTTGAAGCCGCAGGGTTTGAACAATTTTGCCTACAAGAACTGGATGAATTGCGCGATCGCTTTATTCGATATGAAGCTGTGTGGCGAGGAGTAGCCCAGAATGAATGGTTAGAAGAAAATCCCTTACTCATGGCTGAAATGCCCGATCATTTAAAGGCTCATGAAGTGAATTTAGAAGTTAGCGATCGCTTACGCCAGTTATCTACTGCTTTAGCAAAGGGAGTAGGGAGTAGGGAGTAGGGAGTAGGGAATTTGTAGGGTGGGCAAAAAGCGATGCAGCGCGGTCTTGGGGAGGCAGTGCGGTCTTGGGGGTCTCCCCCATGAGCAACTGCCGTGGTTTCCCCCATGAGCGACTGCATCAAGACACAGTTTGGTTCTTTTGATAATTCTAGATTAGATTACTTTGCCTACCCTACTGCTTAAATGTCAACTATGTCGGGGAAATTATTATCCAGGACTCACCTCTCCCCTCCAACCTGCGCAATGTAGGTAATAGAAGTAAATTTGAGTTACTATCCAAAAAATACTATGGTCAGAGGTAATTCATATTGCTAGCAGCATTACTCTACGGTCAAGAAAATTTGCGCTTGGAAGAAGTCCCTTTCCCCACAGCTGCCGCTGGTGAGATTGTGATTAAAGTTGGGACGGCAACAACCTGTGGTACGGATCTCAAAATATGGCTTCGTGGTGGTCATCCGAAAATGCCACAACCTCCCATATTGCAGGGTCACGAAGCTGTCGGTGAAATTGTCTCCCTAGGAGAGGGAGTTACAGGCTGGAAAATTGGCGATCGCGTAGTGGCCAACAACTCTGCCCCCTGTATGAACTGTTTTTTCTGCCACCGCCGGGAGTATTCCCTGTGTCCCAATTTAGTCTTCAACTATGGTGCTTTCGCTGAATACCTTAAAATACCATCACCAATTGTAAAACACAACCTCTTAGCTGTACCTGATGATTTAGATAATGCTCTCGCATCCATGACAGAACCCCTTGCTTGTGTGTTGCATGGGGTAGCATGTTCTAATATTCAACCTGCTGACCGGGTAGTAGTTATAGGAGATGGTGCAATTGGTTTGATGTTCACAGCAGTAATAGCTCAGCAATCAGCAGCAGAGGTGTTTCTCTTTGGGGGTCATGATCAACGGCTGCAAATTGGGGAAAAATTAGGAGCATCTCGAACTTTTAACTATCATAATTTAAGTGATGTACCAGCATCGGTGCGAGACTTAACTGATGGTTGGGGGGCAGATATAGTAATTGAAGCAACTGGTATACCTACTGTTTGGGAAACTGCGATCGCTTGTGGACGTCCTGGTGCCACTATTAACTTATTTGGCGGCTGTCCTCGGGATACCACAATTACCGTCAGTACCGAACAACTACATTACAATTCCCTGACCCTCAAAGGGGTCTTTCACAACACACCAACCTTTGTGCGAGAGGCTCTATCTCTGTTAGCGAGTCGAGTTATACCTTTTGAACTACTTATAAGTTACTATCGTCCCCTAAAAGATTTAGAGCAGGTGTTTGAAAACATGAAGAATCGTCAGGCCATCAAAGTCGCAATTGAACCAGGGTAGTAAAAGATTAACAATAGACAACAAAGAGGTGTAACTATGAGCATTTAATCTCATCAAACCTTTTCATATCTCTACAAAGATGTTAGTATAGATTTGTAGAGGTTAAGCCGTTATGAAAAAATATGTCACCCCAAAAGAGGCAGCCGAATATTACGGTGTCTCCATTACAACACTCAGGAGATGGGATAAAGACGGAAGACTTGACAGCATCAGGACTCAAGGGAATCAAAGAAGGTTTTGTGTTGAAGGACAAGACCCGCAGAGTAAGCCCATTGTCGCTTATGCAAGAGTCTCTACACACTCCCAACGAGACGACCTTGATAGACAAGCTGAATTTTTACGGTCAAAATACCCAAACGCTGAAGTTATTTCAGAAGTTGGATCGGGACTCAATTTTAAACGGCGAAAGTTTCTCAAAATATTGGAACGAATATACAGCTCTGATATCTCGGCATTTGTCATTGCATACCCAGATAGAGCAGTCCGATTTGGATTTCCGTTACTTGAATGGTTGTGCCAAAAAAGTGGAGTTAAACTCTTGGTTCTCCATGAACGTAAATTATCCCCAGAGCAAGAACTCGTCGAAGATATCTTGTCCATCCTCCACTGTTTCTCTGCTAGGCTTTACGGACTCCGAAAATACCAAAAACAAGTCACGAAAGCGGTACAAGAAAAAACCTCGGAATCAGACGGTGAAGTTGACACCCAACAGTGTCTCAAAGATCAGGGTGTTTCCGTCTAAAGAACTTCATAAAGTTTGGAAAACTTGGCTCAACGCTTATCGGTGGGTTTATAACTGGTCAATAGCTACTATCAAGAATGGCTATCAAGGTAGTGCTTACGATTTACAGAAATTAGCAAGAAGTGCGGATAGACCAGAGTGGGTAAAGACATTACCAGGCCACCAACTACAAGAAGCCGTGGCAGATGGGATCGATGCAGTTAAGCAGGCGAAAGCTAACGGAGGTTTTGCTAAGTTTAAGTCCTGTCGTCAGACTTCGCAGGTGATCAAGTTCAAAGCAGGAAACTTCAAGAAGGGTTTCTGGTACCCAACAAAAGTAAAAGGATTGTCTTTCCGCTCACCTCAAGACTTCCCTAGCGAATGTATCTACGGAACTCAATTAGTGTGGATCAAAGGAAAATGGTACGGGATTTTTCCTGAGTACATTGAGCCCACTCCTACTGAAGAGGAACGAGTAATAGCCTTAGACCCAGGTGTTAGGACATTCCTTACTGGTTTTGATGGCAGAAATTATATCGAAATAGGTAAGAGCGATATTGGTAGAATCCAAAGACTTTGTCAACAATTAGATCGGTTGATGAGTCGTATTGACTTAAGCTCTGCCAAACGTCAGAGACGAGGAATGAGGAAAGCCGCTCATCGTTTACGCCAAAAGATTCAAGACTTGATCAAGGACACCCACAACAAGTCGGCCTCCTTTCTCGTTAGTAACTACAAGCTGATCTTTTTACCAAGGTTTGAGACATCTTTGATGGTGGTAAAGTCAGCTAGGAAGTTGAACAAGAAGACAGCTCGCAATCTGCTCACCTGGAGTCATTACAAATTTCGTCAACATTTGATACAAATGGCAGATCGGCATGATGTAAGGGTGGTATTAGTTAATGAATCTTACACGAGCAAGACTTGTCCGGAGTGCGGTCATATTCACGAAAAATTAGGCGGTAATAGAAAATTCCAATGCCCAAAATGTGGTTTCTCATTACCACGGGATTGGAATGGCGCACGGAACATAATGATTCGTGCTTTGTCGGCAACAACCACCAGGTTTTCACCTGGTGCTATACAGGTCATTCCTGCTGATAAGTAGGTTTGCACAGGTTAAATGTTGCACAAGCCAAGTATTTTTTACTGTTTCCTTTTTGCTTTCTTCTCTTTACCTCCACTGCCAAAGCCTTACCGGGTGAGAATACTGAGACAGTTGCTGCCTGGATCAATGCTCATCCTACCCTAAGACTACTGCTACGGCTTGAACTTTCGGGCGCGACCCGCCCGCTTCACTAACCAGTGGGGCAGAGTAAATTAGTTAGCTGAACAAAGACCGTTGCTAGCAGTATAACCTGACGGACAACTTGAGGCGATTGTCCCAGCTACGTAAGGCTTTTGACCCCTATAATTTCCTCCTTGAGCATAGTTGCAAACTACTATAGCTACATTGTTCCAGTTAAGACCCACTAAGCTAGGACATTTTGTTCTGCCGCATCCAAGGTATTCAGTGTTAGCCCAGACCACTTGAGTGTAATGACCTGTGACTCCGCTACTGCTATTAGTAGCATAGTCATAATCTTTCACTTCACTATACCAGGAATCAACTGGAGCAGTCGTTTGATGATTCTGGTTGGTTGTGAGGTACAAGTTTTCCCCCACGTAAGAAAACTCACCTCCTACCTGTTGTGTACGGTTCCTGTTATGTCCCCAAGTACATTTATCAGCATAGTTTTGCGCTACTCCAGCCAATGTATTATTCCATTTGAGCTCTCTCATATTTGATGCTGTGGGTTGAACCTGTCTCCGGTACTGATTATGTGCATCTAATAGTTCTTGTTGTTCAGAGCTAGATAGAGAGGCATAGGCAGGATCGGAAGGTATTGATACAAAGGCAGCAGTGGTGATCAATACACCGACAAGGATGATCGCGAGTTTTCTGAGCATAGTCATCATTATTAATTATCTTTTGAATTAAGAATGTAGAATGCAGAATGCAGAATGTAGAAGTCTCAATTCTTAATTCTTAATTCTTAATTCTTAATTCTTAATTCTGACAAACAAGCGGCTAACTTTCAACAGGATATTAATCGTACCAAACCGATTCAACCTTATCAATTACCTCTTGTACGGAATTCCCATCACTTAAAACAACTGTGACATGACCTAACTTACGTCCTGGGCGGGATTGAGTCTTACCATACCAATGGACAAACGCCCCTGGTAAACTGGCTAAGGTCTGCCGTTTCTGTTGGTAATCATCCAGGGAAGACTCATAACCCAAAAGATTCACCATTACTGCACTGGCACAATGCATCTGTGGGCTACCTAAGGGTAAACCTACCACGGCTCGCAGTTGCTGCTCAAATTGAGAAGTTTCGCAAGCATCAATGGTGTAATGGCCGGAATTATGGGTACGAGGGGACACTTCATTAACCAAAACTTTGTTATTGCTAGTGAGGAATAACTCAATCCCAAAGACTCCCACTACGTCTAAACTAGTCAGGAGAGTTTTTGCGATCGCATTCACCTCGGCCACCGTATCTGGGCTAATCTGAGCTGGTGCAATCACTCGCCGACAGACCTGTTCTTCCTGCTGAGTTTCCACCACCGGGTAAACCACCACCTGCCCATCTACAGAACGGGCAGCCATTACTGCCAACTCCCGTTCAAAGGGAATAAACTCTTCTAGCACCACAGGCTGATTCCCTAACTGCTTCCAAGTTTCCTGTAAGCTATGACTGTCTTTAATAATAAACGTACCCTTGCCGTCATAACCTTGGCGTCGCGCTTTCAGCACCAGAGGAAACTCTAACTGACTCAGGTTGATTGGGGTCCGAGAAGGGCGTTGCTGATTCTGGGTATGATTTTGCCCCCCTAGCCCCCCAATTTTGGGGGGAACAAAACTCTGAAAGTCCCCCAAAGTTGGGGGATTTAGGGGGCTTGACCAAAACCAAACGATCGCGGATTCATACTTCAATTCAGCAACGCCCCGAGAAGAGGCTAGGGACTTTAATTCCTCCTTACCCACTTCCCCCTCCAGACTGATGAACTCTGGCTGGGGTAAACCAATCCGATCGAAATAGCAGCGTTGGTGATATTTATCCAACAGTGGCGCTAGAGCCTCTAGTCGGGGGTAAAAGCAAATTCCCCGCTTTGCCAGACATTTCAGGGCATCGAGGTTAATAAATTCATTCTCAAAGGTAATCACATCACAGCGAGATGCCATTTGCTCGGTAGCGATCCCATCATCAATAGCAGCAAAGATAGTTTCAGCAGCAACACGGACAGCTGGATCAGTAATATTAGGAGTTTGAACCACTAGCCGAATACCCAAAGACTTGGCAGCCATTGCCATCATCCAGGCCAGTTGTCCTCCACCAATTACACCTACTCGTTTAATCGACATCCCAAAGACTCACAAGCGCAACACCAGTTTTCAGATGCACCTTGCTTAGCAAACAGTTATCAAATTTGGACACCATCCAGCATACCATCGCTCAAGTCAGCCCCATCGATCGTGAATGTTAACCGTTGACCATCAAATAGTCAACATTCAACATTCAACAGTCAACATTCAACATTCAACAGTCAACATTCAACAGTCAACATTCAACAGTCAACATTCAACACCTTACCAACACCCTAAAGACTTACGAGTCATCACACCAGTGGTAGGGTTCACGCCAGTTGCTACATCGCAGAGTTTTAACCGTTGTCTGACCGGTTGGATCAGGGTGCTACTAAAATCAGCACCAGTGATGTTAGCCCCATCAAAACTGGCACGTTGCAGTAAGGAACCAGTAAAGATGGCATCAGTTAAATCTGCACCATTGAAGCTAATGTTGTAGGTGTCGCTGTTGGTAAAGTCTGCTCCATGGAGATTAGCATTATTCAGGGTAGTATGTTGGATAGATGCTTTGATCAATTTGGCATCGGCTAAGTTAGCCTGGTCCAAATTGCAATAGGTAATTTTGACTTCCTGTAAGTCTTGACCGGATAAGTCTGCTCCCACGAGTTGTTTCCCATCGCAGGCTATACTCTTGGCGTGAACAGGTAAGGGATAACAAAAAACAGAGCACGCAAATAAGAATGTAACCAGTAGCCGGAAAAACATAAAGATTTATTGCTGGAATCGTTCAACTCAATCATACTGTGATGCATAATCACTTGAGTTATACCAAAGGTAAGCATATGCGCGCTCGCGCACGCTGCGCGAACAGCGGTCAGCGGTCAGCGGTCAGTGCTCAGTGCTCAGCGGTCAGCGGTCAACTTATTTTATTCAAAAGCTGTCCCATAGCTTGGCCTACCGCCAATGGCACCTCAAGTAGCACCATCTGTAGCACATAAGCTGATGGCTGATACGCGACACGCTGATACGCGACACGCTGATAGCTGATACGCGACACGCTGATAGCTGACGCCTGAATGCTTACAGGCTAATCTCGCCAGAATCGCTAAAATCATAGTGAGCGATATTTTTGTGAGATCGATGCTTAATATATTTTTGACTTGGCTGCTAAGTGCTATCTCACTAATGATTACTGCTTACCTGGTACCAGGAATTACCATTAGTGGTTTTGGTGCAGCTGCTGTAGCGGTAGTAGTCATTGGTTTAGTTAACGCCATCATTAGACCGATTCTAGTGATTCTGACCTTGCCCATCACAATTTTATCCATGGGACTATTTCTGTTGGTGATTAATGCTATCACCCTATCCCTGGCATCCTATTTCACTCCTGCGGCGTTTATGGTAAACGGTTTCTGGCCAGCTTTTTTCGGAGCCATCGTTCTGACTTTGGTGTCTAGTGTTATCAATAGCTTGGCTTCTAATCAAGTTTAAGCTATCAGCTATCAGCATTCAGCTAATGCGCAGCGTGCGCGTAGCGCATTAACTAAATGCTTACCTAATTTAGCTGGCACTACTTTTAATAAACTATACTTCTGAGCTTAAGTTTTCAGCTGCAAGGGCTGACTAGTAAATAGCTGAAAGCTGACTGCTGAAAGTATAGCTTGACTTAAAGTTACTGTACAGTTTTTTTGAACTGCCAAGGCTCAAAGTACAGGAACTATAGATATAGACTAACCCAAGGTGTGTAAATTTCGGGGTGCTTGAAGGGTTAGTCCATTGATTCGTCTATTTAATTAAAAAAAGCTATAGTAAAACCACTATAGTAAAATCACACCATCTTGACTAAAAATAAATAGAACATCTAAAACCATGGCTCTGCTCTGTGCTTCCCATTGATAGTAATCCTTAAGTAATACTTAGGAATCAGAAGCTATAAAGATTAAACTAATCAATAACTAAATCAATTGTAACTATAGCAGCTATCAATTGGTTGAGGGACTTTCGTCTTGGGGAGTAGGGAGTAGAAAGTAGGGAGTAATTGCTATAAAAGTGAAGTAGATTATAAGGATAAGAAACGCTATAATCAATTTTAAAATTCAATAATTTGGTGATTATGATATTAATTTTATTGTTTTAATCATTCATGATTCGTAACGATAATAATTCATAATTTATATTTTTTTGGGAACACAAAATTAGTGATTAATCGATGAAAAGACAAAAGTTCTTGATATTCTGTCTGTGTGCATTCGTCTTGGTACTATCCCCGTTGTACCTCCAAACCATAGCTCTATCTACTCCAAACCGCAATAGTTTGGGTCAACAGTTGGATCAACAGATTGTTTACTCGCCCCAGCTAACCTTAGCCCATAACCAAGTTCAAACTACAGAAATTGCTGAAGGCCCCTCAGAGGCACCCTCAGAGGAGTTATCCGATTCAGATAGTAGTGATTCCAAGTTAAAGCCATTTGATAAGGTGGTAGAAGATGCCGAAGAATTAGCAGGATTACTCACCCTCTACCGTAATAAAGAAAAAGACAAAATTTATTTAGAAATTGAGCCCGATCAACTAAATCAAAATTTCCTATGTGTTGTCACCCTTTCTTCGGGAATTGGGGAGTTGGGGCTCCAAACCGGTTGGCCAGTTAATGATTTTTTGTTCCAATTCCGCCGCCGACAGAAAACCATAGATTTAGTTATACCAAATATCTACTTCCGTACTCAACCCGGTGACCCCCAAGAGCGTTCTGTTAAGCGTTCCTTCAGTGATTCGGTACTATATTCCCTGCCCATTACCAGTATTCATCCAGAACGAAAGACTCTCTTGGTGGATTTAACACCACTCCTCGTCAGCGATGGGTCTTTCTCTGGACTAGCATCGGCTTTTCCTTGGATATTAGGAGGAAGTTATGGAGTAGACCCTCAAAAATCCTATGTCAGTGACGCTCAAGCATTTCCGTTGAATGTAGAGATTGAGTCGGTTTATGGCTTTTCTGGTGGGGGAGATTTATTCTTTCCCTTAAGGAGTCTCCCAGATCAACGGGCATTTAATCTTAGTGTCCGCTATAGCTTTTCTCAACTACCGACTAACAATGGTTACCGTCATCGACTCGCGGATGAACGGGTAGGCTATTTCATCAGTGCTTATCAAAATCTATCCAATCAAAACCGCAAACAGCCCTTTATCCGTTATATCAGGCGCTGGCATTTAGAAAAACAAGACCCTACTGCTACTATATCCCCCCCAAAAGAACCGATTGTATTTTGGATTGAAAATACTGTACCTCTAGAGTACCGAGATGCAATTCGGGAGGGGATTTTAATGTGGAATGAAGCGTTTCGGGAGGCAGGGTTTGACAATGCCATTGAAGTGCGGCAAATGCCAGATGATGCCACCTGGGACCCGGCTGATATTCGCTACAACACCATTCGCTGGTCCAATTCTTTTCCGTCATTCCCAGGAATTATCGCGATGGGCCCATCCCGAGTAAACCCCTTGACTGGGGAAATCTTGGATGCAGACGTGATTATTGATGCTAATGCGGTGCGCTGGATCAAAGCGGAATACCAGGCTATTGGTTCCCAGCCTCAATCCCAGGCATTATCTGGGTTATCCCAATTCCCGTTGAATGGTTCCCTGTGTAGTAATGGCATGAAAGTTCCTTACCTCAAATGGCAGGAAATCCTCAAGAGCAATCCTGGCAAAGCGGCTCAGTTGAGCCTACCAGCTGGGCAATTCCTGAGCGGACTAACCCAAGTCCCAGACCATGAGTTCTGTTTTGCCATGGCATCAGCTCAGCAAGCTAAGTTTGGAGCATTGTCTCTATCGATGGTAAACCACGAGTTGCCCAGTGGTGAGGAAATGAAAACCTTCATCGAGCAGTATTTGCGCTACCTGACGGCTCACGAAGTGGGGCATACTCTGGGATTGCGCCACAATTTCCGGGGCAGCACCATGTTGACTCCGGAGGAATTGAATAATACTGAGATTACCCGCAACCAAGGGCTAGTGGCGTCAGTAATGGATTATGTGCCAGTTAATCTAGCGCCAGAGGGAATAGAACAGGGAGATTATTTCTCCACAGTGGTTGGTCCCTATGATAAGTGGGTGATTAAGTATGGCTACAGTCCTATTGATGCTCTGACTCCTCAACAAGAATTACGCACACTGCGCAAAATTGCGGCTGAAGGGTCCGAAATGGGACTATCCTATGCTACAGATGAGGATACTTTCGATTTTATTGACCCAGAAGCTAAAGTTTGGGACCTTAGTGGCGATCCATTGCGCTACTCTCAGTGGCAAATGGAGAATGCTAAGGGAATTTGGAAACGCTTGAACACCACTTACCTGCTTCCTGAAGAAAGTGCTGGGGATTTACGCGATCGCTTTGATACGGTCTTCTCCTATTTCTTTGAAAACGCTATGTCCCTTACTGGTTATATTGGGGGACAAACCTTTAATCGAAACTACACTGGTGGCAAGACTGGCACACTTCCCTTTGAACCCATCCCTGTGGAAAAACAGCGTCAGGCTCTAGCCATGCTCGGGGAGTATATGTTTGCTGAAGATACCTTTAACTTCTCACCCCAACTCCTCAACCAGTTAGCCCCATCTCGCTGGACTCACTGGGGTACTTTTCCCACTATTTTCCCCCTAGATTATCCCATTCATGACCGAGTGATGTTAGTTCAAACTATGGTGCTCGGGGATTTATTCTCATCAGAACGGTTGGCTCGTTTGCGGGATGCTCAACTCAAAACTAGTTCCGGGGAAGCCTTGACCATGGCAGAAGTGTTTGACACTGTTCAAGATAGCATCTGGAAACTAGATACTAAAGCTAAGATTGAGCCAATCTCTAGCTTGCGTCGGGGATTGCAACGGCAGTATATGAGTCTTTTAGTGAACATGGCACTGCGCAATTCCAATAGTCTAGAAACTGCCCGCACCTTCCCTGAATTTATTATTGCTATCCAAACCTTTAATACTCCCGAGGATGCTCGGGTGTTAGCCCGGTATAAACTCCGTCAATTGCGGGATGCGATCGCAAAGACCTTGAACAAACAAGGGAAAAACCTTGATACTGCTAGCTTAGCCCACTTAGAAGGCGCACGCGATCGCATTACTAAAGTCTTGGATGCACCGTTGCAATCGGAATGAATCATGACTTGAGCCGTAAGCTATCAGCTTTCAGCTATCAGCTTTCAGCTATCAGCTTTCAGCTATCAGCTATCAGCTTTCAGCCAAAGGCCAACCGCTGAGGGCTGAGGGCTGAGGGCTGAGGGCTGACCACTGACCGCTGACCACTGACCGCTGTTCGCGCAGGGTGCGCGTAGCGCATATGCTTACCTTAAGCCACTCCCCTGAATTGAATTCGGGGGATTCAGGTCTTCCCGACTCCCGATTCCCGATTCCCGACTCCCGACTCCCGATTCCCGACTCCCGACTCCCGACCCAAATGTAAAAAATCTACCCCTGTGAGGCACCAAACTCCCAGCCATTAATCCATCTGTTACATCCGTTACCGATCCGTTGCCCATGTTGCCTGATCTGAGATACCCTATGCCTTGGTTAAATTTAAAACAATCATGGTCACTAAGCTCCTTAGCATTCTCCAGAAAGCCCTATCACTCACAGGATTAGTACTACTCCTGTCCTTCTCAACCTGGTCACTGCCAGCCACAGCAGCCTCCAAAATTAGTCCTCAACTAGAACAACAAATACTCGAAGTCATCCGCAACCACCCAGAAGTAATCCTAGAATCGGTCCAGAGATACCAGCAGCAACTGGAACGGGAAAGCCAGCAGCAACAGCAAGCAATCTTGCAGGGCTTCAAAACCAATCCCCAAGCCTTCATTGGTTCCTCCCCCACCACTAGCGCCATTGAAGATAAAATTGTGCTAGTAGAATTCTCAGACTTTCAGTGTCCCTTCTGTGCCAGAGCTCACGACACCGTCAAGGAGTTTATAGCAAACCATGGTGATGAAGTCACCTTAGTGTACAAACACTTCCCCCTGACCCGCATTCATTCCCAAGCCCTGCCAGCTGCTCAAGCCGCTTGGGCCGCCACTCAACAAGGCAAATTCTGGCAGTACCATGATGCTCTATTCGCTAATCAAAAGCAATTAGGAGAAGAGTTATATCTTGCCATTGCCCAAGACCTAGATTTAGACCTAGAGCAGTTTAACCGAGACCGGAACGCAGCTGATCGTGCCATTGCAGAAGACATGCAGCTAGCACAACTATTGGGACTAAGTGGCACACCATTCTTTGTTATGAATGGTGAATCCTTCTCTGGTGCGGTGCCCCTAGAACAGATAGAAGCGATATTGGCACGAGTGCGCAACTCTTGAAGTTAGGGAATAGAAGTAAATAAAGTAGGGTGGGCAAACTAATCTAATCTCGAATACTCACAATAACCAAATTGTTTTTGCCCACCCTACTCCCTACTCCCTACTCCCTATTCCCTATTCCCTGTTCCCTGTTCCCTTTACTAAAAACAGTTGCTATTTCCTCCGCTGTTCTTTTTTCTCGCCACAGCCACTGGTTATCCTGACCATGCTCCCGAATATAAGAGATAGCTTCATCCAGTAATGATGGAATTTCATCAAAAGTTTTAAAGGTTGAACCTACAGAAACTGGCCAATTAACTTGATGCCGGAGTACCGGATAATCAGAAGTAATCACATAGCAACCACAGCAAGCGGCATCACTCAATACACCACTGGTACGATAATAATAGCGATGTTTTTCGTAATGGGCGACTAAAATATCTACCTCATTTAACAAATCAAGATATTGTTTTTCAGTGGTTGTATCATACATCGTTACGCCCAAGTTATCTAAATCCTTAGGCTTCTGCCAAAATGGAACCCCAAGCACTAGCTCACATTTTTGGTCAGATTTAGTATAGTCTTTCAAGATGTCAATTATCTTAGCGATTGGCTTATCCTTACGAATCATGCCAACCACACCGATTTTAATTTTATTATCGGTAGGCAGCCTTTCTCCTGGCTTTAAATTCGGGTAAGCATCGCTCCGGATTGGCATCGGTATTTTAACTTTCGCAGACGCTGGTAATCTAAACCGTTTGGGTAAAACATCATCATCAATTTCAAATAAAACTGCCTTAAGGTTAAAATACTTGAGGAAAAACTTTAGATACAGTAAACCAAAAAACTTTAAGTTACTGTGCATGGCTAATTGTTGATTCCAGTGAAGACAAATCCAAACAGGTTTGCGATGCCATGCCAGTAAAGGGAGAAGGAAATAGATATTTTGGAGATCAATTTCAAAGATAAAAAGTCCATCATAGTCTTTACATTCTTTACTCGTAAAAGACCTGATCGCCATAGCAATATGACGATATTACCGACGTAAGTGTAAGCCTATCCTATAGGTAAACAGGTTAGTAAAATTTTTGATGGAATCAGGTATCGGAATTTCAATAGATAAAAAATCGAGCTTAATTTCCTGAGAGTAAAAATTAATCAAAAGTAGGTCTTGGAGACCATTGTGCATTATTTTCATAGCAGCTTATCTTGGTAAGATTTAAGGTGAATTCGTAGTGGCGTGGCAAGCTTAATTTGATGCATTAGAATCTGAGTGATCTAACTCCTCAAAAACAGGATAGAGATGTTTCAATTTCACTCGAGCATCTTCAGTGGTAAAGTGCCAGATCACTTGGCTGGCTGTGCGATTACGCTCATTTGCCCACGCCTCTAATTCAGATGTCAGTTTCTCAGGAGTGGCAATACGTCGTCTCAAACATTGCTGTGTCAAAACACTTAGTTCAATTTCTGCGACATTGAGCCAACTCCCGTTGCGAGGAGTATGATAAATTTCTAGTCTTCTTGCCAAGGAATGAGCTTCATCAGCAGGAAAAGTTTTGTACAATGAAGCAATCTCATGAATGTTGAGATTATCACATAGTAATTTGATTTTGTCGGCTTGAGGATAGTCCACTTCCAGTAATTGACGAATTTCTTCTGCCCAATCACTACTAGTACGATGGTCACGATTAGTTACTCTTCGCCAACCACGAATTGGGTCAAAAAACATAAACAGAGCTTGAGTTCCTTCACGAGTGTAATGATAATCTTCCTTGGCATCATGACCAGGTTGCATCTCGATCGGTTCTAAGACATGTCCAGTTAGTTGTATAGCTGCTTCATCCATACAAATAAGTGGTTCAGAAGCGCTATATTGACTACTGTAAAGATCTAGAACTACTTCCATTTGAGCGACAAAACGTGCTAAATCTCGTTCCGGGATACAGAAGCGTTGTTTTTTCCAAGGACGTAGTTGGTTTTTTTTAAATGGCAGCGTACTGTCTCACGAGAAATTTCTGTGACAATCCCTCGTTTTTTTAATTCGTTGGTTAATAATCTTAAACTCCAGTGTGCTCTTCCAGATGGTGGCTGTGAACAACATAGAGCAATTAGTTGTGCTTCTTGTTTTCCATCAAGTAATGGTGGATTTGGTGGGACGATGCGAGGGCGACGATTGAGAGCTGGTTCAACTCCATCTTTGAGAAATCGTTTCCGAATACGCCCAACTGTATTGCGATGTAGGTTTAAGGCTGCACCAATTTCTTCATCTGTCCATTTTTGAGCGCGATCCCCAGCTTCATCGCACATCAACAATACTTGAGCATGCAAGATTTTTTTAGCTGGAGCATAGCCATTGCGACTAATTGATTCGAGTTTTTGTCTTTGTTCCTGACTCAGACGAACTTTATCCCGACGACCTCTTCCCATAAAAGGCAAATCCTTTTACTATCTATTGCACTATTTTAACCTGGCCACGCCAGTAGGGTGCGTTAGGGACGGGCGATCCCTTATTTTTTCGGTAGCCAGTGTTATCACATTCCGTCCTGTAACGCACCACCGCGTCAAAAAGCTTTTAGTCAAAAAGAACAGTAGTGGCGTGGCACAGCTAATATGAAATCCGGCTAAATAGTTACTGTTAAGCCTTGGCATCCTGCCACCAGTGA
>NZ_MKZS01000001.1:5222816-5276212 GCF_001942495.1 Moorena bouillonii PNG | reverse complement strand
GCATAGATCTTTCCCGACTCACTCTATACAATAAGTCTACACCCGGATTTGATATAATTTGGTGCAACGCCGCGTAGGTTGGGTTGAAGAATGAAACCCAACACCAGTAACGCTTTGTTGGGTTTCCCTACCGCTCAACCCAACAAACGTTTTTAGGTGTGCCACCCCAGTAGTGGACCGACACAGCTAATTTGGTGCAACGCCGCGTAGGTTGGGTTGAAGAATGAAACCCAACACCAGTAACGCTTTGTTGGGTTTCCCTACCGCTCAACCCAACAAACGTTTTTAGGTGTGCCACCCCAGTAGTGGACCGACACAGCTAATTTGGTGCAACGCCGCGTAGGTTGGGTTGAAGAATGAAACCCAACACCAGTAACGCTTTGTTGGGTTTCCCTACCGCTCAACCCAACAAACGTTTTTAGGTGTGCCACCCCAGTAGGGTGCGTTAGGGACGGAAAGCCTCTGATTTTATGCCTCTGAGCGCCTGAACCCGTCCCGTAACGCACCACCCACTCGCTGGCCTTACGCACCCTACGCAACTGTTACCAGAGATAAGTAGGTAAAAAAATAAACCCAGCCATCAGAACTTTTTCCAGCAAAAATTGACTGGGCTTTACATCTCACAGGGTGAATAATTATGCCTACCTACTTAGAGATATTTGCTTGGTTTGATTAAGCAATCTAGATTAAGCAATCTCTAAGTGATACTTAGATAATTCCCGAAAATTATCTGGAAGTAACAGTAAGGTAGAATGGAGAATGAAGAATGTAGAATTAAGAATGGAGAATTGAGAAGGCACAAGGCAAAAGGCAAAAGGCAGAAGGCAGCAGGCAGCAGGCAGTTGTCAATGGGGTTTTGTAGCTCAACCAATTGACAACTGCTATCGGGTTTAGCGGCAGGGGCGAGAAAACAGGCGGCATCGCTACTCCCAGATCTGCTGTTCTTTTATCCGCTGTTGCCTAAAACCAAGTACCTCACCCCATTGATAAATACTGTAAAATTAGAGTAGTTAAATTACTACGCCCGAACCAAGACTTATGCGTGACCTAGAACAACTAACAAAAGATATTCAAGAACTACCAGAAGACGCTCAAAAAATTATTGCCGATATCATGGGTGCATCTCCTAAAAGCTGTTTGACACGGTGGTGCGTTACGGGGCGGCCTGTCCAAACCCTGACTACGAGGCGAAAAATGAAGGCCCCCCTGAAGCACCACTAGGAAAATTTTCAAAACTGAGATGCACCCGATATCATTGACGTCTTCAAAAAACAGTGTTCAAAAAACAGTATGTAACGAAAGAACCGGTATCTCTTCACCCTCTACAATTAGACAATCAACCCTTTATTGGTATGGGTTGTGATCGACAAGATACTCAAAATAGTAGCGAATGGGTGAGAATAATTCGACAACATAATTGGCTTAAATAAAAACGAAATTATCCATTTATCTCAGAACTCAATCTATTGAAATATCCATAACATTGATGGTAAACTATTGCCTATTGCTAGCATGCCTATTGCCTACTCCCTACTCCCTACTCCCTACTCCCTACTCCCTCTTCCCTACTTCCACCACCGCCTAACATCTTCAACTGCTACCACCGTTTCTCTTAGGGCTTCAATACCCCCAAGGTGGATAATTAAAGGAGCTAATTGAGGAAGATTCTTAAGAAAATCCGCACGTTTTAGACTAGCTAAACTATTAAGAATTTGTTGCCAAAGAGGAAAATCAACCGAGGAAGGAGTTAAGTTCTTGATCAAGCCGTGTAAGGCATCGGCTCGGTTGGATTCGTATCTAATGGCTCTAGCGCAATCTAAAGCTTCTGGCAACACATCGGGTAAGTAGAAGTAGGGGGCTAAGGCTTCTAAGGCTCTGGCTCGGGAGTTTTCATACTTAATCCTTCTGGCGCAATCTAAGGCTTGGGATAACAACACATCGGGTAAGTGGGGGGCTAAGCCGATTAAGGCATCAACTCGGTCTTGATCTCGGTCGGATTTATCTTCAAGAGTTGTGATGCAATCTAAGGCTTCTGGTAACACTTGGGGTAAGTGGGGGGCTAAGTCGATTAAGGCTCTGTCTTGCTCGTATTCATCCCCAAGGGTTGTGATGCAATCTAAATTTTCAGCCAAGCTATTGAGGGATGTGATAATCAGAGCATACCGACACTGTAAACTAATCGATTTTGTGGGATTTTATGTAAAATTATCTGCTGCTATTGCCCAAGCTCTCGATACATCCTTGATAAAATTAGCAGTTTTTCCCTGTCTCTCACACTGCCAATACCAACCGTTATCTCCTGCTGGCGTTTCTTCTTTCAGGAGTTAATGAATTTCATTAATTTTTTTTGCTTTCTCTAGATGCCAGATTAAGTGGTTATAGATATAACCATCATCGGGTAAGGTATGCCATAATCCCTTTTCGGTCTTAGTTTGATAACGTTCTAATAATTGTTGATGGGCTTCGGTAATAGATAATCCTAGCTCTGATTGTACCAGACGAAGGGCTAAATCATGTAATAAGTCATGGAGGCGATAGTTAGTTTCTGGTGTAGTAGATAACCCTGGTAGTAATAACGCTTTTTGTCGTAAGTATCTTAAGGTATCTTTGGCTTCAACTAAATTACAATCCCATAAGGTAGTCGCCATGGTTTCAGTAATGGTAACATCCTCCGCCAGTATCCCTAACCAAGCAAAGTTTTTCAATCTATCGTCGTCGAATAATCCCTTTAAACTGAGATTAAAGGAAGCCACTAGACTGTAGTTTTTGCGCTTAGCGTCACTTGGCTCTTCCTCTGCTTTCAATCGATCTAAAGCTTCTACACCAACAATTAAATCTTCTAACTCACCAAGTAACTCCTGCCAAGAGATGCCATCTCTAACTTGGGCAGCAGCTAATTCTAATGCTAGGGGTAAGTAGCCGACGGTTTTGGCTAAGGTTTCAGCATATTCCAGTTCTTGAGCAGTTAACTCATTGTTGAAACAAGCGGTTAATAACTCCAAGGATTGCTTTGGAGTCATCACATCTAAATCATAGGAAATCGCATCTTTAATCTGGGCTTCTCTGGTAGTCACTAAAACCCGACAGCCATCCCCTGCTACTCGAAATGGTTCAACATGGTCAGGATGCCAAACATCATCGACAACTAGCAAAGCTTTCTTATCGGATAATAATTTTCTTAGTTGTAAAGAAGCGCTATCAATATTAATCGCTTTAAAGTCATAATATCCTAATTGCTGTATCCAGCTACTTAGAAAGGATAAGATATCAGGTTGCTGACCTAAGGTTGCCCAAAAAATCCCATCATGAAAATGAGATTGAACTTCTGAATCATGGGCTAAAGCAGCAGTAATGGTGGATTTACCAATGCCTCCTAAACCATAGATGGCACTAACAACTAACGTGCCAGCTTTTGCTGTTTCTTGGGATAAAAGGATTTGTTTTAGTGGTTCGCTTACTTCCGGGCGTTCGACATAATAAGGAGGTAGTGGGGGAGCTTGATTCAATCGAGTTTGGTTATTCATATTCTCAATGTTGTAATTTTCACCAGTAGCTTGGTGGGATTCCAAGGCTTTGGTAATCTAGGGAGCAGGGAGCAGGGAGCAGGGAGCAGGGAGTCAGTAGTCGGGAGTAGAAATTCACCCTTAATTAATAAGTTAGGAGAAATTCGTTAGGATTCTCCCTATCCGGATTTAGGCAGCCTAGTAAAGTCTAAATTAACTGAACTTTATCAATGGTCAGTTAGGCAATGGTCGCTGACGAAATTGCTCTCGCTCAACTACTGTAAATTTACCTTCAAATTCTAATCCTTCAACCTGTAACAACATTAACAATTTTTCGGCAGGTTCGATGGGGTTTAGGGGTTGATAGCGTAGATAAATCACACCTGATGGTGGTTTTAGACCCAATCGATAAATCAATTCACCATAATCACGATCAAAGGTTAAAATAACTCGTTGATCAGACACTGCCCAAGCCAATACCTCAGTATCTTCAATTCCTGGTGACTCTTCGGTAATTGATAAGATATCATAACCGGCTTTTCGCAACCTTTTGACACTGGGAAGTGGAAAGTTTTCATTTGCTAGAAGTCTCACTACCTTGCCTCAGCCATCGGTGCCAATGTATAGATAACTTCATCTTGCATACATTCAACAGTAAAAGCAAAGATTGCTCGAATTGATTCTCTAGTTAGTGTTGGATAGCTTTCCAATATCTGTAACTCTGTCCAACCAGCAGCAAACAAGCCTAAAATAAACTCAACGGATAAACGAGTACCTTTAACTACTGGCTTCCCTAATAAAATGTTGGGATTGGAATGAATGTATTCTCTCCAATTCATGATGATTAGTTGTTTACTTAGATTTATGGTTAATCTAGTTTATAGCATTTATCCAAAAATTAGGTGTCGTCAAGGATTTCATTAAGCTCCTTAACTTGATTGGTAGCAATATCTGCTTCTGATCTGGCAATAAGCTTGTCTAGCTTTCCAGATTTTAGGTCAGATTCTAGCTGCTGGTCCCACCTATTATCGCGCATCATCTAAATAATTTTGTAAGCGGGCTGCCAGCTCTATAATCTCGCTGTTCGGTAATTGTCGAATAGCTGTTTCGATTTCATCAAGGGTTAACATAACTAGTCTGTAAATGATGATTGATACTATCCTATAGCATTTTGAGTTTAAATGTAAACATAGGATTGATGTAAAAAGGGAGTAGGGAGTAGGGAGTAGTAAAAGGGAACAGGTAACAGGGAACAGGAAACAAAAATTATTACAATTAATTTACGATTGCTATAACCCAAAAAAACTAGCTAAATCCTACACAAATTTGAGTATAAATCCTGTTTAAGATTTTATTTGTAAATAAATGTAAAAACTTTTAATTGCCCCTTGCTTTTTTTCGAGTAGTTATGTATAGTATAGAAAGTGACGACCGATACTAATAACCGCGCTGGTCATAACCATTAATCCACACCAGCGCGGTTTTCCTCCCACCTAAATAGGAGTTACTTCTATGATGCCAAAAATATCACGATCATTAATTCTGGCTTTTCTATCAGCTAGAAGCCTATTCCACATGTCACAGGCTAGAAGCCTATTCCACATGTCACAGGCTAGAAGCCTATTCCACGGTACTTGAGCTAATTTTGAAGAAAAACTGAATGCTTACCTCAAATCCCTCTAAAGACTCAAGTCAAATCTTGCTTTAACTAGAGAAAATAAAATATAATAATTGTTTGATCAAAAACTGCCAGCATCCAGAACAGGAGTCTACCACCGGTGGTTATAGAAATCCCCAAAAGCACTTACGAAGCCAAAACTCAGGAAATTGCCAGAGAACTTCTAGCCGCAACTCGGGAGAAAGGTTCCTTTCTTGCCCAAATGCGAGACCAAATGCGGTGGGATGATAAGTTACTAGCCTGGGCAATGAGTAATCCAGGACTACGGGTGCAGCTATTTCGCTTCATCGATACCCTACCGGCACTGCGTAGCCAAACGGAAGTTGCTCGTCACTTTCAAGAATACCTAGGGGATGAGTCAGTAGAACTGCCTGCTGCCCTGAAGGGAATGCTCAATTTCACCAATCCCGACTCCATACCAGGACAACTGGCAGCGAAAACCATATCTGCTGCTGTAGCCACCCTAGCCCAAAAGTATATTGCTGGGGAAAATCTCAACCAGGCCCTTAAAACCATTAAACGCCTGCGAAACCAGAAGATGGCATTTACCCTAGACTTATTGGGAGAAGCCGTAATTACAGAATCGGAAGCTCATTCTTATCTAGACCGCTATCTACAACTGATCGAACAACTCACTGAGGCAGCAAAACAGTGGTCTAAGGTAGAGGAAATTGACGTTGCTGATGGTAAATCCTTGCCATTAGTCCAAGTATCGGTTAAACTGACAGCATTCTACTCTCAATTTGATTCTCTTGATCCTCAGGGTAGCCAAGAACGGGTGTGCGATCGCATCCGCAAATTGCTCCGCCGTGCCAAAGAATTGGGGGCGGCGGTTCATTTTGATATGGAGCAGTATGAGTACAAAGACATTACTTTCTCCATACTCAAAGACTTGTTAATGGAAGAAGAGTTTCGCTCACGCACCGATATCGGTGTTACCATGCAAGCCTATCTGCGAGACTCGGAACAAGATTGTCAAGACTTGATTGCCTGGGCAAAACAGCGGGGTAATCCAGTAACGGTACGCTTGGTCAAAGGAGCCTATTGGGACCAAGAGACGATAACAGCACTGCAAAACCATTGGCCCCAACCAGTATATAACCAGAAAGCCGCCACAGATGCCAATTTTGAGCGTATCACCCAACTGCTGCTAGAAAACCACGAGTATGTTTATAGCGCTATTGGTTCCCATAACGTGCGCTCTCAAGCTTATGCGATCGCAATTGCTGAAAATCTCAATATCCCCCGTCGCTGCTTTGAGATGCAAGTCCTCTACGGCATGGGAGACCAACTAGCCAAAGCCTTAGTCAATCACGGTCATCGGGTCAGGGTTTATGCACCCTATGGAGAGCTACTACCAGGAATGGCTTACCTGATTCGGCGGCTATTGGAAAATACCGCAAATAGTTCCTTCCTACGACAAAGCTTAGAAGATAGACCCGTAGAGGAATTGATTGCACCACCAAAAGCGTTGCAGGAACAGTTGAATGTTGGCACGTTGAATGTTGAAAGTTCTGAAGCGTTGCAGGTTGGCAAGTTGAATAACGAACCGTTGCAGGTTGGCAAGTTGAAAGTTGAAAGTTCACAACCTGCTAACCTTCAACCCTCTAACCTTCAACCCTCTAACCTTCAACCCTCTAACCTTCAACCTTCCAACCTTCAACCTGCTAACCTTCAACCTGCTAACCTTCAACCTTCAAACCTTAAACCTTCAAACCTTAAACCTTCTAACCCATTCACCAATGCTGCCAATACAGACTATGCTCAGCTAGAAGCCAGAGAAAAAGCTAAACAAGCCTTACTTACTGTTCGCCAACAACTAGGTAAGACCTATTTACCCTTAATCAATGGGGAATATCAGCCTACAACAGACACAGTAGATTCTGTTAATCCCTCTAACCCTAGGGTCGTGATCGGGAAAATTGGATTAATTTCTGTAGAACAAGCAGAATTAGCAATCGAGAAAGCTAAAGCAGTATTTCCCAGTTGGCGACGTACACCAGTAAGCGAACGTGCTGGTATTTTACGTAAAGCAGGAGACTTGATCGAACAACGCCGTGCTGAATTATCAGCCTTGGTCTGTCTGGAAGTTGGGAAACCATTACGGGAAGCGGATGCAGAAGTCTCCGAAGCGATTGACTTCTGTCATTACTACGCATCAGAGATGGAACGGCTAAGGGATGGATATAACTACGACATTGCTGGAGAAACCAATCGCTATGTCTATCAACCCCGAGGTATTGCCCTAGTAATTTCTCCTTGGAACTTCCCCATGGCCATTACTACAGGAATGACTGTAGCAGCCCTAGTGGCTGGGAATTGTACTCTACTCAAACCCGCAGAAAACTCCTCAGTGATTGCCGGGAAAATAGCTGAAATTTTAGTAGAAGCCGGGATACCCAAAGGAGTATTTCAATTCGTTCCAGGCAAAGGCTCAACCGTCGGTGCCCATATGGTCAAGCATCCCGATGTCCATCTAATTGCCTTTACCGGTTCCCAAGAAGTCGGTTGTCGTATCTACGCCGATGCCGCCATTGTGCAACCAGGTCAAAAACATCTCAAGCGAGTCATTGCGGAGATGGGAGGTAAGAATGGCATTATCGTAGATGAAAGTGCTGACCTCGACCAAGCTGTAGCTGGAGTCGTCAAATCAGCATTTGGTTACAGTGGTCAAAAGTGTTCCGCTTGCTCCCGAGTAATTGTGTTAGAGCCAGTGTATGAAAGCTTCCTAAAACGGTTAGTGGAAGCAACGCGATCGCTTAACATTGGGCCAGCAGAAGCACCCAGTACCCAGGTCGGTCCAGTGATAGATGCTACTGCACGCGATCGCATTCGGGAGTACGTTGAAAAAGGACGTCAGGAAGCTAACGTAGCATTAGAAATGCCAGCACCTGAGACCGGATACTTTATTGGTCCAGTTATCTTTAAAGATATCTCCCCCAAGGCCACCATTGCCCAAGAAGAAATCTTTGGTCCAGTAGTAGCAGTAATGGCCGCAAAGAATTTCCAAGAAGCCCTTGATATAGCCAACAGTACCAACTATGGGCTCACCGGAGGCTTATATTCTCGCACTCCATCCCATATAGAACAAGCCTCAGCCGAGCTTGAGGTCGGTAATCTATATATCAACCGCAATATTACCGGTGCCATTGTATCACGGCAACCGTTTGGTGGGTTCAAGATGTCTGGAGTAGGGTCAAAAGCAGGAGGTCCCGATTATCTAGTCCAATTCCTCGAACCCCGTACTATTACTGAAAATATCCAGCGACAAGGCTTTGCCCCCATTGAAGGAATGGAATAGTTTCTAGGTAAGCTATCAGCGTGTCGCGTATCAGCTATCAGCTAATGCTTCACAGGCTAGAAGCCTGTGCCACGCTACTTGAGGTGCTATCAGCTTATGTGCGTCACAGCGTCGTTCGCACAGCGTGGCCAAACGCGCCCCGCGTGGCCTAAAGGCCAAGGCCAAAGCCTGTGCCACAAAGCTGATAGACTTTTCTCGAGACTTTCAATTCTCATTAATTTATCAATATTAAATTCTCCCAAATGAAGTTTATTTTAAGCTGACCGCTGACCGCTGACCGCTGACCGCTTACTTATGAACTTAGTAGGAAATTCCTCGATATCGCTTTTTAGACTTTTTTCGAACAAACCCTTTATCATCGGTCGTTAACTCCGATTCCGGTAACTGGATTAACATAGCTTCCACTTCATAGACAATCCCTCGATATTTTTTTTTAAACACCCGTTTACCAGATTGCTTAGTAATTTGCTGACCACTAGGATTCAGGTCGCCCTCAGCTTTTGGTGTATTAGAACTCTTGCAAAAGTAATTTTCTGATAGTGTTTGCGTCAAATCTTCTCCACTGTTCCCTGTTCCCTGTTCCCTGTTTCCGACTTCTGCAAGAAGTGTATTGTTCTGGTCACTGACTGCTGTCTCAGAAACCACTTTCTCCTTGCAAAAGTAATTTTCTGATAGTGTTTGCGTCAAATCTTCTCCACTGTTCCCTGTTCCCTGTTCCCTGTTCCCGACTTCTGCAAGAAGTGTATTGTTCTGGTCACTGACTGCTGTCTCAGAAACCACTTTCTCCTGATCGAGATTACCAGTAGGTACTTTTGGAGTTGCAGGGGAATCAGATTCTGTCGAATTGTGCCAGTCTCCGGGGTTTTGAGTTATGATTGGAGTTTCTGAAGATGTTTCAGATTTTGACAGTGAATCAGGTAAATCTGATACAGGGAGTTGGTTATGATTTGTGGTTGGTTCACCATCAAGAGTGTCAGTAACTCTCCCTTCCGGTTGGGGGCTATTGATTGGTGAAGCAGAAGCTTCATCGGTTAAACTCACCCCTTGTTGCTCAATCCAAACCGTCAGATAATGCGGATTTTCTAAAACTAAATACAGAGGCCGAAATTCCTCAGAGATTTCGCAACTACAAAGCTTTAATGATTTTTGATAAGCATTTGGAGAAATATCAAAACCTCTAGTGAATATTTTATTTTGGAAAATAATTGTAGATTCATCGAGCCACTGAATCTCTTGATTAATCTTTTCTCGATCAATTATTAACATTTGGGTAGTTTACCCCCTACTTGATCTATTTTTGGAAATAGCTGGTGAGATTGTGGCAATTTTGCTCTGGAAGTGTCAACAGAAAAATGTAGTCAATTGCGTCGCAGATTTGGCTACATCCTTGACCCAATATACTTAAAATTTATCTCATTAATGCTGGGATTTTGGGCATCGAGCTGGAGTCTTGCCCAGTCAATTAACGGTTTCACGCCTATGTGGGTAAAGATCAAGTATTTAGGATGGACTAAATCTGGTATACCAATCTATCACAAATAAATTTAATTGTCAACCATAAAATGTAGCTAGTTTTACAATTAACCCAACCTTCCTTGTCTCCTCTTGCAGAAATCCCTACATTTCTGTCTTGGTAATTGGGGCTCTAATCACTATATACTCCGTTCAAATAATTAGTTAAGCAAGTACACAAAACTTTTCCCACTTCCGACTTCCCACTTCTGACTTGCCTACTCCCTACTGCCGCGCAACCCAGGACGAAAGTCCCTCAACCATCTGATTTTCTACAATCAAACTTATAGCATTCGCCAGGGCAGTTAGGACATGAAAAAAGTCTCAAACCTAAATAAGCGCAAGAGTTTGACTTCTGACTTCTGACTTCTGACTTCTGACTTCTGCTATAGACGGTTTTTGAGCCAATTCGTGAGGGAGATAACTGTGATTTCGGTAGCTGGCTCAAGACATGTTGCTCCTGGTAATAAATCCCTCGATATTACTTTTTAGACAGCCGTTTAAGAGATTGCTTAGTAATTTCCTGAAACCTAGGATGCAGGTGGAACTCAGATTCCGGAATCTCTTGCTCCTGATTGAGATTACCAGTAGCTAATTTTGGAGTTGCCGGGGAATAAGATTCTGTGTGATTGTACCAGTATCCAAGGTTTTCAGTAACTATCGAAGCTTCGGAAGCTGAAATATCTTCGGGGAGTGAATCAGGTAAAACTTCCCTAGGAAACTGGTTAGGATTTCTGGATTGTTCACCATCAAAATATCTGGGATTTTCCCCTTTAGCTCTAGCTGCCATTAGTGGTAACGAATCAGTGGATTTAGGTTGAGCACTATTTATTGGTGAACTATAAACTTTGTTAGCTAAACTTACCTCTTCTTGCTCAATCCAAATTGTCAAATAATGCCGATGTTCTACAAGCAAATACAAAGACGAATATTCATCAGATATTTGGGAACGACAAAACTTGAATGCTTTTTGATAAGCCTTTGGGAAAATATCAAACCATTTAGTGAATAGTTTATTCTGGAAAATAATTTTAGATTTATCCAGCAATTCAATTTTTTGAGTGGTTGCTTCTTTATTAATGAGAAACATAACATTGTTTAATTGCTTGACTTGAGTAAACCTGAACTATTGCGTTTCCTAGTAAGCTTGAGGTAAATATAAATTTTATTTATTGCTTCCTGCTCCCTAATCCCTGCTCCCTAAAACTAAAGAGGAAAGTACCTCACCCGATGGAGAACTGCTATAGGGTTTCTAAAGGTGCGCTTGACCCATTAAGAATTAAATTAGCCAAGGTCAAGCGCACCTTGTATTGATGCAGTCGCTCATGGGAGAAACCCCCTTTTGCGGCGCTGCATCGCTAAGTAACTTATGGGCTGAAATTATTACCCAGTAATGATTTTAGCTTGCCGGTTACCCCCCCAGAGGCTCTAGTTAATCATAAATTATAATGGCATCAATTATAATAATGGTATCAATTATAGTATTTTTAAGATAAATTACTGAGGAATACGCGAATTCTCTTAAGAAGATACCCTGATAACAAGTATTTATTTATACAAGTCTGTTAGTATTATTCTTGATTTATCCGTTATTGTTTATGAAATCAATGATAGATATCAGTATCATTACGGTAGTGATATCACCTTTAAGAGAAGTCGTCGTATTAAATTAATTTTGACTAGATAAATTACAAATTATAAAACTAGCAAGTTAAACACAACTAATAGTATTTATATCCAGGTACTTAGTCACTCACAAATTTCCTTAGAATTACTGTAGTGACTTAGCAAGCCTTTAATCAAGAAGACACCCTACCTATGAAAAGCAAGCACTTCATCAATCTTCACAAAGCACTTACTGCGCCAGTAGTGCTGGGATTAATGGTTTTCTATCATAATTTCAACCTTGGCCCATGGGTTTACCTAGCCCTCCATGGTACCTATGGGGTGATGTGGCTACTCAAAGACCGTATCTATCCAGACAAGCAGTGGGAGGAAGAAATGCCCATTGGCATGGGAATTCTTACCTTCGGAATACTAATGCTCTATTGGGTTGCTCCCTTTATTCTGATCAGCAGTGGTTCTGAGCCTCCCTTACCCCTGGTCGCTGCTGCTATTTCCATTAATGTCATGGGAGTCTTTCTACACTATGCCAGTGATGCCCAGAAATACTATACTCTCAAGTATCGTTCTGGATTAATCACAGAAGGATTCTTTGCTCGCTGTCGAAACACAAACTACTTGGGAGAAATCCTGATCTACTCTGGTTTTGTCATGCTAGCTCAGCACTGGCTACCCTTTTTGATTTTAGCAGCTTTTATCGCAGGTATCTTTATTCCCAATATGCTCAAAAAAGATAAGTCTCTCTCTCGTTATCCAGAGTTTGCTGACTACAACGCTAATTCTGGACTACTACTACCACAGCTATTTTTAGCTACTACTTCCAGTGCAAACGATCCAGATTTTGCACAAAAAACGAGGTAGTCACAAATTATAGTATTTTTCAATTCGGTGAAGTACAAAGCCCTGGGTTGAGCGGGAGTAGGGAGTAGGGAGTAGGCTGACTGCCTGACACATCTTGGAAAATGGCAGTCATCAAGGGGTGCAGTGCTTCGAGCGAATACGAGTAAACCAGATTCGGTCGTAGTAATGCTGCCAGACCCGGTTTACAACAAGCCCTATCCATCGCCCGAACTGGAGATGTACTGGTGGTGTGGCGTTTAGACCGGTTGGGACGCTCACTCAAAGATTTGATTGAGATGGTCAAAACCCTGTCTAACAGAGGCATCGAGCTACAAAGCCTCACAGAAGCCATTGCCACTGACTCCAGTAGTGGTAAACTGATTTTCCATGCTCATATTGAAAACGACTGGATTTAATTCTATGATGCCCTCAAGCCTGGAAGCAAGTTTTGACTAAGCTTAGTTAATTACCAGAAAAGGAGATTTTGTCACGTAATGTTGCAGATTCTTGACTCTACCCTAAGAGAAGGAGAACAAACTCCTGGTTTTTATTTTTACCCTGAAACCAAGTTATTAATTGCTCAACTTTTAGATCGAATTGGTATTGATATTATTGAAGTAGGAAATCCTGCTGTTGGCCCTGAAATTTGTGAAGCTGTAGCCTTGGTTTCTAATGCGGGATTGAATGCTAAGATTGGTGCTCACTCTCTTTGTCGCATCGATCATGTTCAAAAAGCATTAGATTGTAAAATCGATTTTTTGGGTATCTTCCTGAGTGTTGCCAATCACCGTTTAGAGCGTGACTACCAAATTACAATCGAAAATGCCATTGAGCAAGTGGTGGAAGTTATTAGCTATGCCAAAGCACAAAACCCAAACCTATTAATTCGCTATACACCAGAAGATACGACACGTACCTCAATCGAACAAGTTATTGAAGTAGCAAGCGCTGCGGTACAAGCAGGCGCAGATATTATTAGCATCGCAGACACAACAGGATATGCTACTCCATTTAAGAACGATCGCAGTTACTCGTATTTTGTCAAAACTTTGAAGGAAAAACTAGCTGGACAACAGCTATATCCTAAAATTGCTGTTCATTGTCACAATGATAGAGGTTTAGCACTGGCTAATGCTCTTGATGCTTACCAGGCTGGAGCAGACATTATCGATGTAACTGTGATGGGGTTAGGAGAACGTGCTGGTATTGTTGATTTAGCAACATTGTTGGTCAATTTGGGCGAGATGGTTGAATCAGAATTGCCTTGGGAGTTTAACTATCTTAAGGATCTATACCATATTGTGAGTGAATATTCCCATATTTCAATTCCGCCTATTTTACCCATTATGGGAAAAAATGCGTTCACTCACTATGCTGGGGTTCACGTCAAAGCAATTGCTAAAGATCCGATGCTTTACCAAAGTTTAGCTCTTGCTAGTTTGACAAACAAAAATAACTTAGCTTTAGGAATGCAATCGGGCAGAGCTTCAGTTGAGTTAGCTCTGGAACAAATTGGTCAAGAGGGATTGAGCAATAATAGGGTTTTAATGAATTGCATTCTCAAGGAGGTTAAAGTGCTGGCTAAACGAGGGACTGGTATTGATATTGACAACGAATTGCCCCACATAGTTAATCAATGTTTGGCTTTTGATAATTGTGAATAATCTTCTCACTTTGAGTGAAGAATGCTTAGGTCTATAACAGTTTACTAATAATGCCGTTAAACCAAAAACAAACTGAGTCTATAGAGTCTATAGAGTTGAGCTCTGGGATTAGATACGGATTATCAGCGGTTGATGGCTGGCTGCCGCTTGTTGAACAGCCCTTGTTTATTTTAGTTGGGTTGACGGGAGTCGGTAAAAGTACACTTATCAATGCTTTATCCGATACAGAGCTAAACTTTACGCTGTTTCCTAATCGTCGTACTTTAACTGATAAATTTATTATTCCGACGGTGATGCAGATCGATGGAGCAGAAAAAGAAGATGATATTACCTGCCGTGTTACACGCTTCTCCTATACCCGTCGCTATAAGCAACTTTTTCCTGAGGGAATAGTCCATATTTTGAGCAAATTACAGATTAATCCGTCTCAAGTTTGCTTTCCGCTACTTTTTGATGGTTTGCGAGGAAAGCAGGAGGTAAAATACGCAATCAAAATTCTACCAAAAGCTCAGTTTTTAGTTTTGGAAGCTCCTAACTATGTCCGATTGGAACGCCTGTTAACTCGTAGGGATTTGTTTGATCGCATTGCGCAATCTAGCCCAATAAAATATAATTACAATGAAAATAAAATTAGTAGTTTTTCTGAATTAGGGATACCACAGGATACCCATCTTTTTGCCCATGAACAAACACAAGAGATCCTAGCCAAAGTGAATAAAGGTTACTTTTCCATAAATGACTTACGAGATTGCTTAAAGATTATAGTTGCAGAAAAATGCAACTATAATCCATACGAAACTAGATCCATTTTAGAAGATTTAGCCCCAAGTCGAACTCTGTTCATTAATACAACTAGCTATGCTCCTCACTTGATTGCACAAGAGGTTCAGAGTTTTCTCTCGTCTGGTTGAGGGTATCATCAAGCTAGAGCATCGGTTAAGAAACCGGGTTGCTGAGAATACTGAACCGGCGGGTCTTGGCGTCGGAGGAGAGCGAAAGTTCGTAGGAGAAGAAACTTGGTCAAACAATTTAAGGACTATTTCTCGAAGCAAGCAGATAATTATGCAAACTATAGACCTCATTATCCAGAAGCTTTATTCGAGTATTTAGCTACTCAAGTCACCGAATGTAAAGCTGCTTGGGATTGTGCAACTGGTAATGGTCAAGTAGCCTTGGGATTAACATCTCATTTTCATAAAATTTATGCTACAGATGCTAGCGAAAAGCAAATTAGTTATGCATTTCATCATGATAAGATTAAATATTCTTTGGCAGTTGCAGAAAAAGTTGGGCTAGCGAATAAATCTATAGATTTAATAACTGTTGCAGAAGCAGTTCATTGGTTTAATCTGGAACAATTTTATCAGGAAGTTCAGCGGATTTCTAAGCCTGGAGGAATTATTGCTATCTGGGGATACTGGTATTTTCATTTGCTCCGAGAAGAAGAACATTTGAAGCAAATGTTGAGAGATTTTTTGACTACTGTCTTTGACCAGTTTGGAGCTGAAGAAATAAAAATACTTATTCAAAAGTATCAAACCATTCCTTTCCCTTTTGCTGAGTTAAAAACACCTCTTTTCACAATGGAATGCCAATGGAACATGGAAGAATTCCTTGGATATTTGAATAGTGTGTCTGCTGTTCAAAAAATGATTTCTGTTCAATCCCACGAACCAATGTTAGAATTCTCCAAGCGTCTAGTCAAGGCTTGGGGCGATCCCGAGAGGAAAATTTTATTTCAATGGCCATTACACATGAGAGTTGGTCGAATAAATTAAAATTTCTGTCGGTGCCCGATAAATATTAGAGTTGTTGGGAAATAAGTGCGATCGCATACTCCTCACCCCGCTTAACAATATCCCAACTGGGACAATCTGACTTGTACTGCTCATAGGGATAAACCAATCCCAAGTGAACAAGACGGCTTTGAACTAAACCGCCGCTGTTCCACACCTCAGCAACAGAACGACCATAACGGTCGGTTGTGATGATGCTGACTGCCTGACACATCTTGGAAAATGGCAGTCATCAAGGGGTGCAGTGCTTCGAGGGAATACGAGTAAACCAGATTCGGTCGTAGTAATGCGGATCAGCCTTCAAAGAAGCAAAGCTTGGTTGCGGGTCGCGGGGTAACTTGAACACAGGGGTTAACCATTGGCGTCCAATGTTCGTGAACCCCCTTGAGCCAGCGTAGACCTATTTTGAGATAACTGATACCTCGCCGCCAATGGGGATTGACCTTTGGTCACGCTGCGCGAACAACTTCTTGACGCAAGCGGTGCAAGTTGTACGGCCATACAAAGAGTAGTGCTGTTTTGGAGAGCTACAGCTCCTAGTCCGAGTGCGGGCATAAGCTGAGCTTTTAAAGATCCCGTTCTTGTAGGCTTTCGAGCACTTCTGTCAGGCAGTCAGGGGAGTAGGGAGTAGGGATTAAATACAAAAAACCATTAACCTAACACCTTTCTATCTAAAATACTGGTGAATGGAATCCCAACCATCAATTTAAGATATGACGAAACCATCTAAGCAGTATTTTTACCTAAGATGGCGATTTTTAATTATCGTCCTTTTACTGCTAGGAATCTTCTTCCGCTGCTTCAATCTAAACCATAAAATCTACTGGCACGATGAGGTTTATACCTCAATTCGGAGTTCTGGCTACACCGGAGATGAAGTAATTAAGGAAGTTTTTGATGGTAGGGTGATTGGTGTTGAAGACTTACAAAAGTATCAGCATCCTAATCCAGAAAAAGACTTAGGTGATACTATTAATGCCTTAACTACAAACCCAGAACATCCACCCCTCTATTATTTAATGGCCCGGTTTTGGCGGCAGCTATTTGGTGCTGCTGTCAATAACCCTAGGGGTTTATCTGTTCTGTTTAGCCTGCTGGTTTTTCCAGCTATCTATTGGCTGTGCTTAGAATTATTTGAATCCCCTTTAGTGGCATGGGTAGCTGTGGCCCTTTTAGCGGTATCTCCCTTTCATGTGCTCTACGCTCAAGAAGCACGGGAATATAGTCTATGGACATTGACTATTATCTTATCTTGTGCATCTCTGTTGCGAGCTATCTGCAAAACTAAGGATAGTATAAAAGTAACAAGCTACATCTGGTCATGGGTAATCTATGCTATCACCTTGGCACTTAGTCTTTACACCTTTCTCTTTTCTATATTTGTTGCCATTGGACATGGAATTTATGTCTTTATTATAGAACGGTTTCGCTTTAATAAAACTATTTTTGCTTATTTGATAGCATCTGGTGCAGGGTTTCTAGCCTTTTCCCCTTGGTTAGTTGTGGTGGTTATTAACTTAGCTATCATTCAGCATAAAACCCATTGGACAACTATTCAAGTTCCTTTATCATTTTTGGTAAAAATCTGGGGGATAAACCTTAGTTTAATATTTTTTGATATTGGAATACCACTGGAGCATCCATTTACCTATATAATCCCACCAATTTTAGTGAGTTTTGTGGGATATGCAATTTATTTTATTTGTCGTTATACTAACCAGCGAGTTTGGTTACTGGTTTTAACATTAATCCTTATTACTGCATTAAGCTTAATCTTACCAGACTTAATTTGGGGAGGACGACGTTCAGTAAGTAGTCGGTATTTCCTACCTTGTTATATAGGAGTGCAGCTGGCTGTTGCTTATGTAATTAGTATGTATATAACTGGGTATCTATCCAGGGCTACTTTAATAAAGGCTAATTTAAGAACACAGAAGGTCTGGAAAGGAATAGTAGCTGTGCTGCTTACAGGGGGAGTTATCTCTTGTGCTATTAGTTCCCAAACAGAAATCTGGTGGAACAAGCAAGTTGGGGGTAACAATCCTACCATCGCTAGGATTATTAATCAAGCTGAGCGACCTCTGGTAATTAGCAATGTTTCTTCCGTGAATCCTGGGGATGTGATTTCTCTTAGTTATTTATTAAATCCTCAGGTAAAATTTCAGTTAGTCATTCCCCCTACTATTCCCGATATTCCTCAAGGGTTTAGTGATGTGTTTCTATTTTATCCATCTGATCATTTGCAACAAGGACTTGAGGAAAAGTATAGTACTAAAATAGAGTGGTTTGATGAGTCGAGTGTCAAGCCCCTCGGTAAGTTAAGGCTTTAAGTATAGGGGTTTTAAATTAGGTGAGGTACAAATCTTTCTTTGGGTTTTAGGGAACAGGGAACAGGGAACAGGCAACAGGCAACAGGCAACAGGCAACAGGCAACAGGCAAGAGAGAAGAGGGAACTTTCCATCAGGGAAGAGATACAAAATCATGTTTAAATCATTAGGATATAAACCGCTATATTATAATTTAAGCAGTTAATAATTGGAATAAATAAATGGATGATTTGACTATTAAAGTTGTTGAATATACTGAACGATTATCAGAAATTAAGTTAATCAGGGTGCAGGTTTTTCAGGTTGAACAAGGGGTAGCAGCGGATTTAGAGTTTGATGGTAAGGATGAAATAGCTAAGCATTTATTAGCCTATTGGAATAATCAGCCAGTAGGAACAACTAGGGTAAGATATCTAGATGATAAAACAGCTAAAATAGAACGGTTAGCCGTCTTATCTGATGCTAGAGGTAAGGGCATTGGAAAACAGTTGATGATTAAAGCATTAGAGTTAGCTGAGCAAGCTGGAATTAAGGTAGTGGTAGTTCATGCTCAAGAGCATGTGAAAGGGCTTTATGAAAAGTTAGGTTTTGAAGTAGTGGGAGATTCCTTTGAGGAGGCTGGTATTGTTCATGTGAAGATGATAAAGAAGTTAATAGGATTGATTTAAAAAGGTAACAATAAATAGGTAATAGCTATGCATCCCTACTCCCTACTCCCTAAAACCCTAGACTAAATGACTTCATCCAATTGAAAACTGCTATATTTGTAAATAGTCTATTGAATCAGATTTGCGGTAGGGATAAACGCGATCGCTACCCGCTGATTGAGAGCGCGAGCGATTTTTGGCAACATCGAAAGGGAATGTCCCTCATAATCAGCATCTTCCAGCCTTGCAATCACAGGCTGCTTTGTACCCACAAGTTCTGCAAGCTGTTTCTGGGTTAACCCCGCTTTTGTTCTGGCTTCATAAATCAACTGTGCCACCTCTGCATTAAGAGAAGCTTCTGCTATCATTTCCTCCATCTCGGGGTCGGTACGAGTCTTCTTGTTAAGAATTTTAATCGCATCAGAAGTCTTAGTCATTTTCTTCCTCCTCTACATAGGTATGAACATCTGGGTTTTGTTCAAATAAACTCTTTCTCAAGATTACCCGTTCAATATCAATTTACTCAATCACTACAGGTAAGATTGTTGTAGCTAATTCATCTGAGCACTTAGCAATCACCACTATGAAAAGACGCTTGAGAGATCCAGTAATTTTAGGACTAATTTGGCTAGGGAGTGGATTTTGCGATCGCATTTGGTTTGCCCTAGATCACTCTGTCCCAGCTTGGGACCAGGCGGATTATTTGACTGGTTCGTTGAATTACTGGCAGGCGTTGCAGCATCCTCAGTGGTTCTCTGGGGAGTGGTGGAGCAGTTTTTGGGCAATTTCGTCAAAAGTCCCGCCATTGACTTATATTATTGCCGCAATGCTTCAGCAGCTGTTTGGAACCGGACCAGAGCTAGCTACGATAGCGCTAGTTTTATGTAGTGGAGTGTTAATTGCTTCAGTTTATGGATTAGGGCTGGTATTATTTAACCGCCGGGTAGGGTTATGGGCTGCTGGTTTAGTCATGTTGTTACCAGGACTATATCGCTACCGTTTAGAATTTTTGCTGGATTATCCATTAAGCACAGTAGTCAGTTTGTGTTTTTGGTCTCTGACAGTGTGGTGGAGTTTGGGGAGGGCCAAAACACCCTTATCGCGAACCACAGTAAGACAAGGATGGTTGTGGGGGTTGGGGTTTGGGCTTTGTTTAGGATTAGCGTTGCTAGTTAAGCAAACCGCCTTATTTTTTCTATTCGTGCCAATCGCTTGGGCTGGGGTAAGGGTTCTGTGGCAGAGACAATGGCAAAGGTTAGCTCAATTAATCGGGGGTTTGCTGGTATCAGTTTTGCTATTTGGTCCATGGTACCGGATTAATTGGTTGTTGATATTGACCTCTGGCAAGCGAGCAACCATTGATTCCGCGATCGCAGAAGGAGACCCAGCCCTCAATACCCTTGACGCCTGGGTTTACTACTGGAAAATCTTACCTTACCTGATCTCTTGGCCGCTGTTGTTAATACCGATAGTAGGACTATTAATTTATGGGCTCAAGTATGGGCTCAAGCAATCTCCTATCGCAAAACAGAACAATCTGCCATCCCCCCATCCCCCCATCTGGTCACTAACCTGGCTAGGGGTCTTCATAGTGGGTGGTTATCTATTGTGTTCATTGAATATTAATAAAGATGCTCGCTATATCTTGCCATTAGTTCCAGTGCTATCACTGTTTCTGGCTTATGGCTTAACCTGCTGGACTAATCGTTGGGGTAAACCGATGCGTTGGACCACGGTAGGGTTAGCAACTGTACTGATGATGTTGAATCTATTTCCATTAGGAGGTAGGGGATTGACTCAATTACTTAGTCCCCGTGTACAACATTTTCCCTACTTAGGACAGCCATGGCCTCATCCGAAGGTAATTGCTGAAATCATCAAGACTCAACCTTACTTGCGCTCTAACTTAGGAGTATTACCATCAACCCCAGACATTAACCAACACAACTTCAATTACTATGGTGCATTAGCCAATTTCCAAGTATACGGGCGTCAAGTGGGAACCCAAGCCAAACAAGTGAAACAGGATATGCGATCGCTTTCTTGGTTCCTCACTAAAACTGGTGCCCAAGGGTCAATCCCAGAATCCCAAGCAGCTATTGTTCAGGCAGTTGAGCAAGGGACAGAATTTGACCTACACCAGACTTGGGAGTTACCCGATGCTAGCCAACTGAAACTGTATCACAAGCGGCAGCCACCAATAGCCGTAAAACCATTATCGATAAAGCCTGTGGGTGACCAATCATCCATAAAACCCACTAGTTTAGATGGCAATACTTCCCTGAGCACTACTGTCACTTCAAGTTCCAGAGTTAAATTAGACAAAGTCACCGTACCAGAAACATCTCCTGCTGGAGTACCTATACCAGTAACTTATCAGTGGACTGGTTCTTGGGAGCAATTACAATCTGGCATCGTTATCCTAACCTGGCAACCGGTAGATTTGTTCGGGAAGCGTGGCCTTTTGGCCAAGGTTGGTAAGTTGAAGGTTAACAAGTTGAAGGTTAACAAGTTGAAGGTTAACAAGTTGAAGGTTGGCCAGTTGTTCGCGAAGGGTGGCCTTTTGGCCAAGGTTGAAGGTTTAACGGAAACTAACCTACAACCTAACAACCTTCAACCTTCCACCGAAACTAACCTTGGCCTATTGGCCACGCTACGCGAACAACCTTCAACCCAAACTAACCTTGGCCTATTGGCCACGCTACGCGAACAACCTTCAACCCAAACTAACCTTGGCCTATTGGCCACGCTACGCGAACAACCTTCCACCGAAACTAACCTGCAACCTTCCACCGAAACTAACCTGCAACCTTTAACCCACCGATGGTTACACGACCATGGTATTGCCATGGGAGAACTACACTCTTCCCAATTACCACCTGCCAATTCCCAATTTCAAGTCATTGAACGGATGGCGATGTTTCCCCCAGCAGATATCCCAGCTGGAAGCTATACTCTAAAAGCAACTTACCTCAATCGACAAACTGGGGAAACCTATGGGATACAAGTACCAACCGTTACCTTGACCATCGATCCAGCAACTACCCCCATACCTGCACCAGAACTAGATTTAATCACCCAAATGCGGATATTATCCACTAATTTACCTAAAGGACTCAATGGCCTAGAACCGGTTTTTGAAGAAACTGCCCGGATTAACCAGTACGATCCGATTCAGGAGTACTTAGAACAAGCAGATTTAGCCTTAAGCTATCGGCTGGAATCGGAATCGAATAACCTAGACTTGGCCTATGCTCTGGCCTTGAGTAGGGTATTGCAGCAAGATGTAGAAGGTGCGATCGCAGCATTAAAGCGAGTCACCCAACTTGACCCCCAAAATCCCTATGCTCACGCTTATCTTGCCTTCGTCTATCTCTATGATTGGGATGGAAAAGATGGAGAAAATGCCCTAAAACCTGCCCTTAAAATCAACCCGACTATTCCCGAACTACAAGCCCTATCTGGTATAGCTGCCTTGATGCAAGGTAATGTGTTCAAAGCTTGGAGTGTTATTCAGGGATTAGAACTTTAAAGCGATGGCCTTTTGGCCTTTTGGCCACGCTACGCGAACGGCCACGCTACGCGATCGCTAATATTATTTCATTGTGAATAAATTGTGAATCAATGGCTCAAAAGGACTATTTCTTTTTAGTCTTCGTGTTCTTTGCGTATTTGTCGTTAGTCATACCAATTTCCCATCCCGATCGCTTAATATTTATCATCAAATTTACTATATTTATTTGAAAATTTTCAGTATTTTTATTGAGGTAATTTACTTCAATTTTATATTTAATTTAATTAAAGCATATAAAAAACTAGGTTATTTGATGTTTTTCAAACTAACCTGCCCATAGATTTTAAGATATTAAAATTAACAATTTTATGAAAACAAACTTCAAAAACAAACAACCTATTGATTTACTCAAACTGACACAAAACCTATCACTAGCCATCCTAGGGTCTGTTTTGAGTTTTGCCGCGATTGAAGTTGCTAACCCAGCACGCTCTGACGCTTTTGTAATTTTTAACCGGTCTGGTAGCACACTCGAAGGTGGCTCCCGATGGGATGCAGCTCCAAGGACTATCCATGGAAGAGAGCGTTCCCTGGAGGGCGGATTGCGATACTCACTACAGGGCGGTTCCTATCAAGCTTACCGGGATTTATTCACCTGGGATATTGTTCCTAGTGTCAATGAGTTTCAAAATGCCATTGAGGCTGCTTTCAACGCCTGGACTGTAGTTGATCCAGTATCTGGTTTAGGTACCGATTTGTCATTTGTAGCAGATTTAGAGACACCAGTAGTAGGTACCGGTAGAGGAGGCGTTAACCGATATGGTGCCGAAATTGACCTGTTTGCCTCGACAGATGCCATTTTCTGGAATCCTGGAAATACTTCACCCCAAGGTGAATCGTTTTTCTATTACATCAACGATACCGTAACTCTCACCTCTGGAACGGAAAATTACACAGGTTCAAGCGCCATTATCGGAGCAGATATCACCTTCAACAATAATGCCGGAACAGTATATACCCTCGACTTTTTCAGGCGATTGTTGACCCACGAGATCGGTCATGCCATTGGATTGGGAGATATCGAGGGAGACATCAGTGCTAATAGATTTATCGACGACAACTATGATGGCAGTACTAGCGCCACAGCTAATGTAACATTAAGCAACCCGATCGCCCAACTAATCGATCCCCTCAATCCAGCCGCTTCGCCATTTTCATTGTTTACAGTTCCAGATCAGGATCCGGGTGTTGACACCCCAGGCGTAGATATTCTGATGGAATCCCGGGGACTAGGCATAGCTCCAGGCAACCCAGTCACTAACCTTAGCCCATTGGTTAATGATGACTACGCTGGTCGCCAGTTCCTGTATCCAGTGTTCTCTGAGCCTAGCGCCTCTGAGGCTAGTGTTAATGAACCTACTGCTACATTAGGTTTACTAGCCCTTGGTATGATAGCTACACGTTTGAGTACTCAAAGAAAAAAAGGAAGCAACAGAGAGTAGATACAGCTACCAGATCAGCTATTTATACTAAGTTGCGGTCAAAGGTACAACTTTCTCTTCCGCCAATCTCCCAATCTCCCCATCTCCCAATCTCCCTATCTCCCAATCTCCCAATCTCCCCATCTCCCAATCTCCCAATCTCCCCATCTCCCCATCTCCCCATCTCCCAATCTCCCCATCTCCCCATCTCCCTATCCAACTAATCTACTCTCTTTGAATGCAACTCGGTATTAAACGAAATAGACAGACACAGACACAGGTAGTGGTGCTGAAGTCCTACCTTTTCCCAAAAAAATCTAGACTTCAAGGGTTTCTTTCGGATATAATCAGAAGCTGGTGCTTTTAGGCATAAGCAAAAACCATGAATGCTCAAGAAATCATTCGTTCCCTTGAAGCGGAACAACTTAAGGAAAACGTCCCTACCATCTACGTCGGTGACACCGTGCGGGTGGGGGTACGGATTAAAGAAGGTAATAAGGAACGGGTTCAACCCTATGAAGGCACTGTGATTGCCATGCGCAATGGTGGCATAAATGAAACGATTACAGTACGCCGGATTTTCCAAGGGATTGGTGTGGAACGGGTTTTTCTACTCCATTCTCCAAAAATTGCTAATATAAAAGTAATCCGTCGAGGCAAGGTGCGTCGAGCCAAGCTATACTACTTACGCGATCGCGTTGGTAAGGCTACTCGCATCAAACAACGCTTTGACCGTAGTTTATAAACTTTTTCTGGCCTAGCATCAAGTTGGTTGGTGTAAATGCCAAAATTAGGGTAAACTAGATCAAGCGAGAGGTTGACCTCTACCTCTCTAATCCATCTGCGTCCTTAGTTCAGTTGGTAGAACGCAGGTCTCCAAAACCTGATGTCGGGGGTTCGAGTCCTCCAGGGCGCGCTCAAAATTGGTAGAATACAAAAGTTAGGTGCGCTCTTACTTGGCGAATTAAATTCTCCAGGGGTCGCACCTGTGCTATGCCAGGGTTTACCTGAGCAAATCCACTGGGATTCCTTCAGTTGAGGAGGCTGAGTAGAACAGTTTGACTCAACCATCAGGAATAGTGGATTTTTGTGGCGGGAGCCCTACCAGCTAGACTATCCCCGATACAAGGAACAGGAAATTGAGATAGGTGCGCTCTTACTTGGCGAATTAAATTGGCCACGGGTCGCACCTCCAGTAAAGCCGACTTGTGTCATCTAATCCCTGGCTGGATTAACTGAGCAAGATGCGAACATAGCACTCAGCACCGACCATGGTAGACCGATATTAATGCGTTGATGGGGGAAAGGAGAAGTTGTGGCAAAGAAAACAAAAGCTGAACCAGAGACTAAAGAAACTGAATCTGGGTTTAACCTAGGTCAGTTCTTCAACGAAACCAAACAAGAACTCGCTAAAGTTGTTTGGCCTTCTCGGCAACAGTTGATTAGTGAATCAGCAGCGGTATTGTTGATGGTCATTCTGTCTGCCACCATAATTTACTTGGTAGATGGTTTATTTTCCTGGGCATCAGGACAGGTATTTTGATGAGTTTTGCTGCAGACGAATCCCAAGATTTCGATCAAGAGGTATCAAAACCTGCAACTCCACGTTGGTACGCAGTTCAGGTTGCTTCTGGCTGTGAAAAACGGGTTAAGACGAACTTGGAACAGCGCATCCAAACTATGGATGTAGGGGACCGGATTTTAAAAGTACAGATTCCCCAAACACCTACGGTTAAAATCCGTAAGGATGGTTCTCGGCAACACAGCGAAGAAAAAGTTTTCCCCGGCTATGTGTTAGTCCAGATGGTGATGGATGATGAAGCTTGGCAAGTTGTCAAAAACACACCAAATGTGATTAATTTTGTTGGGGCAGAACAAAAACGCCGCTACGGGCGTGGCAGAGGACATGTTAAACCCGTACCCCTCAGCTATGGTGAAGTAGAGCGGATCTTCAAGCAAACCGAAGAGCAAGAGCCGATTGTCAAAGTAGATATGGCAGTAGGGGACAAAATTATGGTGCTATCTGGTCCGTTTAAAGAATTTGAAGGGGAAGTGATTGAAGTTAGCCCCGAAAGGAGCAAACTCAAAGCGTTACTCTCGATCTTTGGGCGGGATACACCAGTAGAATTGGAGTTCAATCAGATTGAAAAAACAAGCTAGACCCTAGATCATGGCTAAAAAAGTTGTTGCATTAATTAAGTTAGCGCTTCCAGCTGGGAAAGCTAACCCAGCTCCCCCCGTCGGACCAGCACTCGGTCAGCACGGGGTAAATATTATGGCATTCTGTAAAGAGTACAATGCCAAAACTGCTGATCAAGCTGGTATGGTGATACCAGTGGAAATATCCGTGTTTGAGGATAGAAGCTTTACCTTTATCCTCAAAACTCCACCAGCATCTGTACTGATCAAGAAAGCTGCTGGCATTGAGAAAGGTTCAGCACAACCCAACCGTACTAAAGCTGGCAGCCTTACTCGGTCCCAGCTGCAAGAAATCGCCCAAACTAAAATGCCTGACCTCAATGCTAATGATATAGAAGCGGCAATGAAAATTGTGGAAGGCACAGCTAGAAACATGGGTGTAGCCATAACCGATTAGTAAGGATGAAAGATCAAGGATGAAGGATCAAGGATGAAAGATGAATTGACGCTGTAACCTGGAAATTTCAACTTTCAACTTTTAACTTTCAACTTTCAACTTTCAACTTTCAACTCCAATGTATTAACGTAAACCATAGAGGGGGAGGAGTTTTACTTCGCTAAGTACCCCAGGAGATACAGATGCCCAAGAAACCATCGCGTCGATTACAAGAACTAAAAAAGAAGGTTGAAGAGCGACCTTATGAACCAATAGAAGCTCTCAAACTCCTCAAAGAAACAGCCACGGCTAAATTTGCGGAATCGGCTGAAGCCCATATTCGCTTAGGAATTGACCCAAAGTATACTGACCAGCAACTGCGCACTACAGTGGCTTTACCGAAGGGGACAGGTCAGACGATACGAGTAGCAGTGATTGCTCGGGGTGAAAAAGTCTCGGAAGCTACTAATGCAGGGGCAGACATTGCTGGTTCTGAAGAGTTAATTGCAGAAATTCAAAACGGGATGATGGATTTTGACCGGCTAATTGCTACGCCGGACATGATGCCCAAAGTAGCCAGATTGGGTCGTCTCCTCGGACCACGGGGCTTGATGCCTTCTCCTAAAGGTGGTACAGTTACTAATGATATAGCTCAGGCAATCCAAGAATTCAAAGCTGGTAAACTAGAATTTAGGGCTGACCGTACTGGCATTGTTCATGTTATGTTTGGTAAGGCATCCTTTAGCCCCGAAGACTTACTGGTGAATCTCAAAGCTTTGCAGGAAAGTATCGACCGCCATCGTCCATCTGGCGCGAAAGGTCGCTATTGGCGCACTTTATATGTGTCTGCCAGCATGGGTCCATCGATTGAAGTGGATATCGCTATCCTGCGTGAACTCAAGCTTGAGGGTGCTGCTTAAAACAGAGATTAGACATCACCTTAGTATTCGACAAAACAAACTAGACAATTGAAGAAGGCTTGCGCTGAAGACAGCAGGAGTAACTAGCTTAATATCCTGCCGAGGTTAAAGTACTATGTATCATCTGCCCAGGCACTGATCCTACAGTGAGTGCGATATGTGCTACGCACACGCTACGCGAACGCGGTAATGATACGACCCTTAACCCCGGCCAAGTCTCCGGGGTTTTAGTTTGGTTATTTGTTATCCGTCAGATCTATGTGCTACGCACACGCTACGCGACCGACCGTTCAATACTTATCATTCTTGGTTGAGAGTCAATTAAAAATAAATAATATTTATTTTTATTTATTTTCAATTAACAATTAACCAGTTAACACTTAACAAAATGGGTAGAACACTTGACGAGAAAAAGACAATTGTGGCGGAGCTCAAGCAAACCTTGAGTGAGTCTCAGCTGGCTGTAGTTATTGATTACCAGGGGCTGTCGGTTGCTGAAATTACCGATTTACGGAATCGTCTGCGTCCCACTGGCACGATTTGCAAGGTGACCAAAAACACCTTCATGCGGCTTGCGGTGGAAGAAGACGAAAACTGGCAGCCGATGACAGAATTCCTGAGTGGTACTTCAGCTTTTCTCCTGGTCAAAGACGATGTTGGTAGTGCCATCAGAGCTTACCAGGAGTTTAAGAAAGCCGCCAAGAAGACTGAATTTCGCGGCGGCGTGATGCAAGGTCAAGCCTTAAATGAAGAGCAAGTTAAGGCAATTGCCGACTTGCCTTCTAAGGAGGAACTGATCGCGCAAGTTGCTGGAGCGATTAATTCTATCGCTACCAAACTTGCTGTCGGGATTAATGAGGTACCAGCCTCCTTGGGTCGTAGTATTAACGAGGTGCCAGCTTCTTTGGGTCGATGCATCCAAGGGATTGCTGCCAAGGAAGAAGGCAACAGCTAGTACTCGGTTTTCCCCCTTTCGGAGATTTGTACAACACTCAAGTACAACACTCAATACATTAAACAATTCACCTAAAAGGAGTTATATCAATGTCTGCTACAACTGATGAAATTCTCGAAAAATTAAAATCACTGACTCTGCTAGAAGCTTCTGAGCTGGTTAAGCAGATCGAAGAGGCTTTTGGTGTCAGTGCTGCTGCTCCTGCTGGCGGTATGATGATGATGGCTGGTGCTATGCCTGGTGCTCCAGCTGCTGAGGCTGAGCCAGAGGAAGAGAAAACTGAATTTGATGTGGTTCTAGAAGAGTTCCCCTCTGATAAGAAGATTGCTGTACTTAAGGTGGTGCGAGGCATCACTGGTTTGGGACTCAAAGAAGCCAAAGAGTTGGTGGAATCTGCTCCTAAAGCGATTAAAGAGGCCATTGCTAAAGAGGCGGCTGAAGACGCTAAGAAGCAACTGGAAGAGGCTGGTGCTAAAGTTACCGTCAAGTAATATCTACTATCATGTCTGGTTGACGATAAGCATATGCGCTACGCGCACGCTACGCGAACAGCAGTCAGCCGTCAGCCGTCAGCCCTGAGCCATTCGCGTAGCGTGGCCACAGGCCTTTGGCTGATAGCTGATATCTGATAGCTGATAGCTGATAGCTGACGATTAGTGACTATTTGGTAAGTGATTAACCAGACTTGAGCTCAGTTGAATCAACCTCAATTTTTGGGGAGCCGACGCAATCGGCTCCTTTTTTTTGTGGAACCGGCATCTTGTGTGGAACGGGCATCTTGCCCGTTTCATTTTCTGGAATGATTTAAATAGTTTTGTGGAACGAGCATCTTGCCCGTTTCATTTTCCGTTGAGGGGGTGACAAGTCAGCTCAACTGTTGGTGATGCGATCGCATACCATTCCCTTCAGAGGAATCCCGCCTAGGGCTTTAGAATACGCTGATTTCAATAACTCCATCCAGTCACCGAATCGAGTCAGTGAATCCAGTCACCGAATACAGTAATTAACTTCACTGGTTTAATTAACTTCACTGGTTGATGTGATTGATATCACACCTTTATGTGACATACTCCCACACGCTCATCAAAGATTACAGTGTGGGCTTCTTACCAACTCCACCCAACGGTTCGGATACCCGGTAAGCTTTATTTCCGACGGGATGCCCCACCGCCAACTTCAATATATTTTTCGCCGCATTCACATCACGATCTTCGATGTACCCACAAGAAGGACAAGAATGGATACGGTCTTTTAATTTTTTAGGTACCTTTGTTCCACAATTGGAACAATTTTGGCTGGTGTTTCGGGGGTTTACCGCAACTGTGACCAAACCAGCATTCTCGGCTTTGTTTGATAATATTGACAGAAATTGACCCCAACCAGCGTCCAATACAGATTTAGCTAATTTAGTCCTAGCCAAACCCTTAATGTTTAGTTTTTCATGAGCAACTAGATCGTAGGTATCTAGCAAGCTTTTTGTTGTCTTAAAGTGAAAATCTTTTCGGGTGTCAGCTACCTTTTTGTGAGCCTTCCCTAGTTTGTTTACAGCTTTTTTTCTGTTCTTACTACCTTTCCTTGATCTACTGACAGCTTTCTGGATTTTATTGAGTCGTTTTTGAGCTTTTCTGTAATACTGAGGAATTGGTATCTCAGTACCGTCAGACCTGATCAAGAACGATTTAAGACCCATGTCTATCCCGATGGGATTTTCAACACTGTCTACTGGGATAATATTCGGGACTGTATCATCTTGGATTGACAGCGTGACGTAATAGCCATCAGCCTTTCGGGTTATAGTCGCTGTCTTGATTTTAAACCCTTCTGGAATAGGTCGATGATAAATCATTTTAACCTTTCCAAATTTTGGAAGAGTCAAAATATTTCCATTTATTGGATTTTTAGACAGAGACGGGAAAGTAAATGACTTATATCTATTTTTCCCTTTAAATCGAGGTCTTCCACTCTTTTTCCCATTACCGTCTCCTTTAAGAAACCTCTTAAAAGCAAGGTCAACTCTTTTTACGCAATCCTGGAGTACTTGAGATTGAACTACCTTGTACCAGGGTCTATCCTTCTTTAGTTGAGGAAGAGTTTTCTTTTGGGAAAAATAATCAGGATTTTTCCTTAGGTCTGGCAAGTGACAAATCAAAGGACAGGAGTTAATGGAGCAGCGATTTTGCTCATACCAATTAAACCTATCTGCAAGCAAATAGTTGTATTGGCAACGGAGTAGATCCAGCCATTTCTCGATTTCAGATTCCTGGGCTTTGGTTAACCTTAGTCGATATTGATAGGCTGCTCTCATTGTTGCTATCTCCTGTTTTTCGACCTACTATTAGTATAGCATACAGCTAGTCAAATGGCAAGTCAGAATGAAAACTATAAAAATGACGATACGGTTGACCGAGTATGAAAAGAAAAAACTAGAGCAAGAAGCAACCAAAAGGGGGATGAACCAATCAGAGGTACTTAGAAGTTTGATAGCTCGTTTCCCCGATCCCAAAGACTCCGTGTAAAATTCATCCCACGCCGACTTTCAGTTCGGACGTGGGGCTTCTTTTACCGGTCAGCTAACTAAATCGATAATAATGATTATTAGTGAAAATTATAAGATTAGTCAGCCAAGTCTTTTAATTTATCATCTCAGGGCAAAGCATCTGATTATATGCTCACGATTATAAGCTCAGGGTAGCACATCTCTGGGTTATTAAATATATCAGTCAATAAATATAATATCATCTCTGATTGACTAATTATCAGATCCGAAATCAAGTAATTTGGAATTGGTAATTTAGAATTGGTGATTTTAAATTGGTAATTGGTAGTTTAGGATTACCCATTACCGATTACGCTTACCCAAAAATCTAGAGACTATTTTGTAAGTGATTAACTGGACTTGAACTAATAGATCAGTTCAGATCATTTCAGTAAAGCTGTATCGGTGTCTTCAGCTAAACGTGAGATGCTCTAAATTGTGCCGTGTATTTCACGTTTAACTAGATTTTACGTGCATTTCTGCTCAAACAATTCGAGCAGAGGTCGCTGTCATCAGTAACCTAGAAGCAATTCTTTGCAAACGTGAATATGAACTCGTTTGCCTATAAGCCTTAGGGTTACCTCGCGAGTAAACTGTGAACCTCTGTATCCTAATTTAGCATGTCCAAAATAAAATCGACACCGCTTATCCCACAAGAGGAAAATAAATTTCCAGATTGTCTGACGATGGAGCTTAAAGTTGAGCCAGTCTCGACAGGGATTTTTTAATCTCGCCAGATAGAGCAATTGAAGCTATACCTGACTATACAATTTAATGAACAGTGGGTGCAGACGCCATTGGGTCGAGTTAGGTTCGGACTCAAAGGTGGAGAACTTAGGCTAAGGCTAAAAAATGCCAATATCCCTTTGGAAGCTCGTAACTACAGTGGCTCATTTGACCCTGATGTTGAGAAACAGAGGAAGCAGCAAGAGAATAAAGAAAATCACAGTAAAGTGGAGGCGTCTTGGGATAAGAATAAACCTGGGGTTAAAGCTAACCATGGTCACAAAAATACAGGAGGAACAACCGATGGGTTTCAGTTCATTGACCCTCAGATCACAACGAAGGGCTCAGAGGAAAATCCGGCTTGGGTTTTTGAGGTAAAAACGGGTCAACCCGTGTTTAAAGGAATACTCAAGGAAGTCGAGCTGGGAACAATAGATGTAATGGCAAAGCCGTGCTACATAGAAGCTACCTTTGAAGTTTTTAAGCCAGATGTTCATCTGACTGGAGCTGAAGGGTTGTGGTCTCCCGAAATTAGTCGGGAAAAACGTGTAGTCTTAGATAGAAAGATTGCCTTACTGATTCTAGATCACAAATTAAAACCTTATTTAAGTAAAGTGGTACTAAAGTATGACTAACGAACAATTAAAACCGGTAAATAACGAACAATTTAACCAAGAGTTAGAAGAATTAATCAAAAGTGTTGAAGGCGCTAACACTACTAATTTTTATAAACTGGCGGAGATAGCTGACCTAAATCTTTCTGAGGACTTGGCTAGAGTTGACTTAAGCGGGGTTAACTTAGAAAACGTTAATCTGAGGAATGCCGATTTAAGGGGAACGATTTTTAGGAATGCCAATCTGAGCGGTGCTGATCTTAGAAATGCTAATCTAACCGGTGCTGACTTTAGTAATGCTATTTTAGACAACGCTCAATTTTGTAATAATTCAGGGCTTACTGAGGAGATTATATCTGCTCTCAAGGCTCAAGGGGCAATTTTTTTTGATGATTATAAGGAATTCTTGCTTCCTATAGAAAAATTACATAATGTAGAAGCTCTCTGGAAGCAGGGTATCAAAAAAACACTTTTGATGATAGAGGAATTGAGTGATAGGGATGTGGAATGGATGATTGCTACAGGAAGCAAGAAAGAAATTATTGCCGATACTACGCTTATAGAAGAAGGGAAAGAAATTGATGCACTGTATATAGTATCGGAGGGACAGTTTACAGTTTCAGTTGGGGGCAGAAATATTGCTGAATTATCAGGAGGTGAAGTAGTGGGGGAAATGTCCTTTCTAAAACGAAGTTTACCTTCCGCTACTGTTACCGCTATAACTAACTCAGAAGTTTGGTCAATTTCTCGGCAACAATTACAGGATAAACTACAGCAAGATACAAGTTTTTCGTCCCGTTTCTATAAAGCTATTTCTAGTATTTTAGCTGATAGGTTGCTCGGCCAATCTCATCAAAATCAAGCTTCCCAAATTCAGCCATTACCTAACTACTATGGAAGCCATAAAAATATTAATGATCCGGCTTATTTGAATCGTTATCCTGCACAAAAAAAATTAGATTCTATAATCGGATCTCGGACAAGTGCTTAAGTTAAACCAAACTATTTACCACTTATCGCATTGATAAATTCTGTGAAGTACTTTTGTCCTAGATTTCGCAGGAGTAGGGAGTAGGGAGTAGAGATGGAGCGCTCCCCATAAATTCTGGATTCTTACGATGACTTCAGCAATTCTGTCTAGTGATAAAATCCTAAAAAGGTGTTGTACAATCCTAGCATTAGAAAATGCGACGCTACGGCAACCCATGATTAATTGATTTCTCTTTTATTGCCGCTAAATGTTTTGAATAGTCGATCATGGCACCTAAAGGAATATTCATCATCACGTGAATAGTAGTCTCTAATCCAGGTTTGTAGAAATTCAAAATTCGCTTCTTGTTCTTTGGGAGTCTTATACTTATGAGGCTCCCATGGTCTGAGTCGATTGTTTTCTAGGCATTTTTCAACTCCAGGATTCAAAAATATCATCTCTGAGGAATATTTGGCGGCTGTTTCAATTAAACTACCGTAGCATCCTTCAATTATCCATCCAGGATTTTTTTGAATAAAGTCGATTAATAATCTCTCGCTGTCTTGATGCAGTCGCTCATGGGGGAAACCCCCAAGACCGCGCTGCATCGCTTTCCACATCTTCTCGTCTTACTCCTGGTAGATCCGGTATCCAAGTAATAGTATCTAGATCGAGTATGGGTAAGCTTAATTCAACCTGCAATTTTAAGGCTAAGGTTGTTTTTCCCGCTCCAGAGTTACCGAATATGAGTATTTTTCTCATGTTAAATTAAATAGACAAAAGGTAAGCATATGCGCTACTTGAGATGCTACTTGAGGTGCCCTTAGCTATCAGCTATCAGCCGGGGAGCCTTTAGCACTACAGTCTTGCTCAGGGAATTAAGATTACTTTTTACTTTAAATCGGCTTCCCAAACACCAATGTAAATGCGATCGCTACCGTCTCGTTGAATCACACCCTCCAAGCTGTTATTGTTACCACTGGAAAATTTATAGGTCTTAGACTCGCCCTGATATACATCTTTCAGTCCCTGTTTAATGTCAGTGGAGATGTTGTTACTGAGCAGCTTGTTTAAGGTCTCTGACATGATTTCTAGGTCAACGGATTGCGAAAAAGTAACTTCCGTTTGGCGCAGACGCCCAGAACTTCGATCAAACAGGTATCCTAGGTCTACATGATTGGGCACAACGTTTTTATAAAGGAAAGCGCGAGTCTTCCACATGCCGTTTGATTGTTTTGTGGGCTTGCCTAAAGCATATTCCACTGCTCTTCGCTGAGTTCCTGGGGGAAATTTGGGAATAGCGTTGAGCTGAGCAAGATTTGGGTTACTGGTCTTGTTTTCTACGATGGGTGAAGGTTCGGTGATAGGTTTCCGTGTCGTTACTGGAACTGGTTTTACAGTAGTTTCTGGTTGTGATGGGGATGATGGTGTGACCGGATCAGTTACGGTAGTCTCTGGTTGTGATGGGGATGATGGTGTGACCGGATCAGTTACGGTCGAGTCTGGTTGTGATGGGGATGATGGTGTGACCGGATCAGTTACGGTAGTCTCTGGTTGTGATGGGGATGATCGATCCTTGGTCTGGGACTGTGATGGGTATGATGGTGTTTCTGGTTTAGTTACTGGTTGTGATGGGTTATTGGTCTGGGACTGTGATGGGTATGATGGTGTTTCTGGTAATGGGTCTTTTGATGATACTTTTTTATCTTGCGGTTCTTGAGAACTTGGCTTGTCTGGGTATGATGTTGATTTAGATTGATCATAGGATGGGACGGTCGTAGAGGGATTCAAGAATTTGTTGAATCCTGAACCAAATGCCACCACAATCAGTAATATACCGCCTCCGATTAAACCTCCCTTTAAAACTGCCTTGTAACTATCGTTTTGTTTTACAGTGACTGGATAAGGGCCTTTAATAGTGGACACTGAACCGTTGTTGGCTGGTGGCTCACCGGGAGAAATGGGGACTGTTGCTACGGTACCTTTGTTGGCTGTTGATGGGGCACCGGGAGACATGGGGACTGTGGCTTCCGTAGGTGATGCCGGGTCAGATTGGAGAGCATCAAGCATTTGTCTGGCACTAATAAAGCGATCGCGTGGATGGAATCGAATCGCTTTGTCGAGCACTATTCCTAGGTTTGAATAAAGGTGTGGGGCATCTTGACGCCATAAAATTTCACCAGTCCTCTCATCTGTGTGGAATAGCTGTGGTATTTTACCCGTTAGCAATAAAATTGCTGTCAGCCCCAAACTGTACAGATCACTGCTATAGGTTGGGTGTCCTGCTGACTGTTCCGAAGACATATAGCCAGGAGTGCCAATTATAATTGATGCTGGGTGAGGGGTGCCAGAGTTGGTGACTACGGTACTCATTGCTTCTTTGACTGCACCAAAATCAATCAGAACTGGTACTCCATCTCGTTGGCGGATAATGATGTTATCTGGCTTAATGTCCCGATGAATGATACGGCGAGAGTGGACATACTCTAGAACTTTTAACAAACTAATTAGGAGTTCCCTAACTTCAATCTCAGTAAATTTTTTTCCCTGTCTGACCTGTGTTGTAAAGGTATTTCCTCGAATCCACTCTTGAACCAGGTAAAACTTTTCGGCTTCAGAGAAATAGGCATAAAGTCTCGGAATCTGGTCATGTCCTTCCCCTAAGGCTTCTAAAACAGCTGCTTCTCGTTGGAATCGCTCTTGGACGAGCTTGTAAGCTTTGGGATTATGAGCTAATGCCTTAAGTTGCTTAATCACACACCGCCGTCTTGAGGGCATATGGATATCTTCGGCGAGAAAGGTGTCACCGAACCCACCCGAACCTAGAGTCTCAAGGACACGGTAGCGATTGTTTAAGAGTTTTGGATTCATGACGGATTCAGGGACAATTGGGTTCGAAGTGTGGTCTTCATTCTAATGTTAAGCTGCTCTCCGATTCAATTGGATGGTTGAGCAATGAGTTATTGGTAATTATTCATTGGTCATTGGTGCATAACAGGAGACTGTGCTTCGTGACATACTCCCGACGTTGCCCTAACGGGACAACGCGGGCTTCTTACCAACACCGGCCATTGCCTGGGTTACTCGGTAAGCTTTACTTCTGACGGGATGCCCCACCGCCAATTTCAAGATATTTTTAGCCGCATTAACATCCCTATCTGCGATATAACCACAATGGTGACAGGAATGGGTGCGGTCTTTTAGTTTTTTGGGTACTTTCTTCCCGCAGTTTGAACAGTTCTGGCTAGTATTCTTGGGATTAACTGCAACCGTTAACAGCCCAGCATTCTCGGCTTTGACTGAGAGGATTGACAGGAATTGACCCCATCCAGCGTCCAAAACTGATTTAGCCATTTTAGTCCTGGCTAGACCTTTAATGTTGAGCTTTTCATGGGCTACTAGATCGTGGTCATCTAGCAGACCGCACGCCGTCTTAAAATGAAAGTCTTTTCGGGTATCAGCTACCTTTTTATGAGCCTTCCCTAGTTTGGTTACAGCCTTTTTTCGGTTATTGCTACCAATTCTCGTTCGGCTAACGGCTTTCTGAATTTTCTTGAGCCGTTTTTGAGCTTTTCGGTAATATTGAGGAATTTCTACCTCAGTACCATCAGACTTAATCAAAAACGACTTAAGACCCATATCAATCCCCACAGGATTAGATACCTGATCAACAGGGATTAGTTCAGGTACAGTATCGTCTTGGATCGATAAGGTGATATAGTAACCATCCGCTTTACGGGTAATTGTAGCTGTCTTAATCTTGAAGCCGTCAGGGATTGGCCTGTGGTAAACCATCTTGACCCACCCAAATTTAGGTAGTTTTAAACGGTGGCCATCAATAGGGTTTTTCCCAAGAGAAGGGAAAGTTAAGGAACGGTACCGGGCTTTTCCTTTAAACCGAGGTCTTCCACTTATTCTACCGTTACAATCCCCCTTGAGATACCGTTTAAAGGCTAAATCTACTCGTTTAACGCAGTCCTGTAGAACGTGAGCATGAATTTCTCCGTACCACGGTCTATTTTGCTTGAGCTGGGGAAGAGTTCGTTTTTGAGAGTAGTAATCAGGATTATCCCTGAGTTCTGGGAGATGACAAACCAAAGAACATGCATTGATGGAACAGCGATTTTGTTCGTACCAGGCAAATCTGTCAGCCAATAAGTAGTTATATTGGCAGCGCAACATTTCTAACCATTTCTCTAATTGAATTACTTGAGTCTTGGTTAATCTTAATCGGTACTGGTAAGCAGCTCTCATTCTGTTTTTACTCTGGTTTATCGACCTGTTACTATCTTAGTATATAGCTAGTCAAATGGCAATTCATATTGAAAACAATAAAGATGACAATTCGGTTAACCGAATATGAGAAAAAGAAGCTATAACAAGAAGCAGAACGGAGGGGAATAAATGAATCGGAAGTACTTAGAAACTTAATAGCTCGCTTCCCTGAGCCAAGACATTCCTAATTGGTGATTCCGTTCCACTCCATCACCGGGCTATCCTTCCCGACGCCCACAATATCCGCGTAGGGCGCGGGGCTGCCGCCCATAGCTCAAAACCGACTCAGGACTGAAAACAGCTATTTTGCATCCTACGGGATAATGACATTAAAATATGCCTAAAAGTCAATGGTTATGATGACAGTAGTAATAATTCTTAATAGTAACTGAACTTAAGGTGGAAACAAACTTTACTCAAGACAGTGCCAAAACTGAAAAGCCTTGTGTTTTAGTCTGCCAATATAAGTCTTGTTTAGCAGTCGGTTCAGCTGAGGTGCTGGCTGCCTTCGAGGAAGCTGATCTTTCTGACTTTAGCGTGATTGGTACAACTTGCCAGGGACAGTGTAGTTCTGGTCCAACGGTGCGGATTGTTCCAGAGGAGACTTGGTATTGCCGAGTCAAACCACAAGATGTGCCGGTAATTGTGGAAGAACATCTGCAAGGAGGTAAGTTAGTAAGGGCAAAACTCCATCCCCGCATCCATATGAGTTTTGGCTATTAGGTATAGCAGTTTTCCATGCTTTTAGGGAGTCGGGAGTCGGAACCCACCCCTAACCCCTCCCAAGAGGGGAACGGGAGTCGGGAGTCGGGAGTCGGGAGTCGGAAGTCAGGATGGACTGATGCAATCAGGAATGATGCACTCAGGACTAATCTCGCAATACGTAGCCAACACCGCGCACGGTTTGGACTAGACGGTTTTCGTTGTTGGCTTCTAGCTTCAGGCGCAAGTAGCGAATGTAAACTTCTATGATATTAGAGTCACCCATAAAGTCATAACCCCAAACTCTTTCGAGGATTTGCTCTCGGGTGAGGACTTGTCGGGGATGGGCTAGGAGATATTCGAGTAGATCAAATTCTTTGACAGTCAGTTCAATTAATCGCTGACCTCGATACACTTCACGGGTGCTATGGTTTAAACTTAAGTCGGCAAATTGCAGGATGTTGGGGTCTTCGGTTTGATTGCGTCGCAGATGAGCTCGGACTCTGGCTAATAATTCCTCTACGCTGAAGGGTTTGACTACGTAGTCATCAGCACCAGCATCTAAACCACTAACGCGATCGCTTACTTCATCTTTAGCGGTTAATAAGATAATCGGCACCTGATTACCAGTACTGCGCAGGCGTCGGCAAATTTCTGGTCCTGATATGCCCGGTAGCATCCAGTCAAGTATTACTAAATCTGGATTAGATTCCCGCGCTGCTCCCAAACCAGCTAATCCATCGTAGGCAACACTAACCTGATAACCTTCGTACTTGAGTTCCAGTTCAATAAACTGGGCTAGTTTGGTTTCATCTTCGACAACTAAAATATGGTGGGTCATAGCTGAATGGTGTCTAGGCCAAACAAGAGGTGCGACCCGTGGCGAATTTAATTCTTAATGGGTCAAGCGCACCTATGTAAGTTTTCAGGACTAATACAGATTGGTCAATATAGGGTAATACTTGTTAAATGATAGCTCTAATCATAACGGTTCTAATCATTAATCATATCTTCTAGAACAATAGTCTTATAGTATTTTGCTATGGATGAATTTGGGAGATAATCGGTGCGTAGACTAATCCTTCGTTTAGGAATTGCATTCATAGTCGGCTTGTTTGGGTTGATCAGCTACTTTACCAGTGTCTCTGAAAACCCAGTAACTGGGGAAAAGCAGCGCATCCAACTTTCCCCCCGTCAGGAAGTGGTGATTGGGTTACAAGCACGGAAATGGCCGCTCAACACGGTGGTCTTTACCAAGATAAAGCCCTTCAAGGATATATTTCTCAAGTGGGAGAGCAGATTGTCAAAAAGTCGGCAGCCTCTGGTTCACCTTATCCGTTTGAGTTCTATTTGTTGAGTGACCCCCGCACGGTGAATGCCTTTGCTCTACCAGGGGGACAAATTTTTCTGACCCTGGCCATGCTCAGGCGACTTAATTCAGAAGCTCAGCTGGCGGGGGTGTTGGGCCATGAGATTGGTCACGTGGTGGGACGACATGGTGCAGAACATCTGGCCAAGCAGAAACTTGGGGTAGCATTGGTTAATGCTGTTGGTATTGCTGCCAGTGATGATGCCCAGAGTGGCAGGCAAGCAGCACTACTTGCCCAAGCGATTAATCAAATGGTTAGCCTTAAGTATGGACGTGAGGATGAATTAGAAAGCGACCGCCTTGGTTTTCGATTTATGACACAAGCGGGCTATAACCCTAGGGGAATCGTTGAACTGATGCAAGTCCTTAACTCGATTCGACAGGGTGGGCAACCACCGGAGTTTTTTAGCTTCCTCCGCGAGAAGCCCCACATCTCAATGCGCAGCATGAGTGTGGGATGAATCGCGGAGCTGGAACTCTGATAAACAGGCTGAAAAACGTTATACTAAAAATAGTAGGGAAAACAAATTAAGAGCTAACCGCCACCTACTAATTAAAAATAGAACTTATTGTATTGTTCCGGCGCGGAGGGGCATCCCGTGTCGTTAATAAAGCTTACCGAGTATCCTAAGCGATGGCTGGAGTTGGTAAGAAGCCCACACTGTAATCTTCGATTCAGTGTGGGAGTATGTCACTACTCACCCTAACCCTAGTAATCGGATTGAACAACTCCAGAGTCTGATTGCTAAAACTTACCCTAATGGTATTCCTGGTAATCTGCAAGAGGGTCGGGAGCGGTTTGCTCGGTATATTAAACGGCAACGGTAAGGAGTGTGGTGCTAGATTAATCACCCTCAAGGTATACTGCGTTAGCAGTTGGTTTGACATCTACAGGAATTATACCTATGGCAGTTAATCAAGATACACTTTGGGACCGTTTCTTATCCCCGATCATCTTTAGCTTGATTGATCAAGAAAAGCTGCTACAGTTTTACCAAACTATGGATTGGGAAGCTGAGTGCGATCGCTTCCGTAACCCTGATTTAATCTATCCTGACTATTACAGCACTCAGAATTTCCATGGTATTGAAGGGGGCTACTTGAATGGAAGTGCAGCCACAAGCTACGACCCAATTACCCAATATGCGTTGCCCCCTAATGAAACCTGGGTCCTTGACACTCCCCGCCGAAGTAAGAACGGGGATTCTTAGTTCTACGACACGCCTTGTCTTGATGCAGTCGCTCATGGGGGAAACCCCCAAGACCGCGCTGCATCGCTAAAATTAGCTATCCTGAAAGGCAATACTTAAGCCAAACACCGGTTCATGCATAACCAAGTATCGAGCCTAATTTAACTAAACGAGCGTGGGCTTATCTCCCTAAGCGTTGGAATTTCCCGTTTCCGTGTGCCCCACGGTACGTTAATATTTTGCAATCGTATTTTACTGGTATTCGGTATCCGTTAAGATCCATGCGTTTTAGAGGTTTTTCGCGCCTCGTGTACTAGCATCGCTTTACGTCGTTGGGGAATAGGGCAGTACCGACGAATCCTGCCTGTGCTAGGCTACACACTTAATTAGATTATAACACATCATTTTTGAAAAATTCGCCCGCTTATGGGCACCTCAAGTAGCGTGGCCAAACGCGCCCCGCGTGGCCTTTTGGCCAAGGCCAGGCTTGAAACCGATATTTTTGGTCACCTTATATGCTGGTCATGGCTGACTATAAAGCTAACAAGGCTAATCTCGATATTCAGTGGCTTCATGGTATGGCTGAACAGACCGGTTTAGATGATCAGTCTTTTGATCTAGTTACAGCATCACTGTTGTTTCACGAAACTCCACCCAAGGTAACTCAGTCGATTTTGCATGAATCCTTCCGACTGCTCCAAGGGGGAGGACAAGTCTTGATTCTAGACGGGAATCAGACTACGATCCGGGAGGCGAATTGGCTAACGGAAGTTTTTGAAGAACCCTATATCAAGGCTTACGCTAATGGTAGCGTTGATGCTTGGATGGGTGCAGCTAGTTTTGAAGCAGTCCGGACTACGCAATGGTGGTGGCTGCATCAAATAACTCAGGGTCTAAAACCTTTGCCAGTAGGGAAATCAACTGTTTGGGAATCTCAATCTGAGGGAAGTTTTCCAGATGATATTGCGTCACAAGGGCTGCCGGTTCCAGCGGTATAGTGCCTTTCTCAAGTAGTAAGCATTCAGCGGTCAGCGCTCAGCGCTCAGCAGACTTAACTCAGATAAATGAATGGTTACCTGTTTTATTCAAAAGTCAAGTAGCGTCGCACAGGCTAGAAGCCTGTGAGGTATAGCAGTCGAAGCAAAGCTTAGGACATATTTATTTTCCCTGCTCCCTGCTCCCTGCTCCCTTTAAACCAAAATACTATGTCCTAAACTATACTTCAGTGCCTATAACCCATAAGCTGATAGCTGATAGCTGATAGCTGATAGCTGACCTCAAGTAATCACTTGGACACAATTAACCTTGACTGTTAAGATTAGTAACGTTGAATGTTAAAATAAGGGAATAGGCAAGGGGTAACGGGGAACAAAAAAGGGTTGATTAACGTTATTTTTTTTATGCTTATAAACAATAGTAACAGAATTTATATCTAGGTACTTATGAGTTTGAAAGCAGTTCTGTTTGATTTTAACGGAGTAATAATCAATGATGAGCCGATTCACGAGAAACTAATTGAGGAAATTATTCTTGGGGAAAATTTGCGTCCGGATTCCGAAGAGTTTCGACAGGTTTGTACAGGTAGAGGCGATCGCTCTTGTCTGCGAGAGTTACTTAAGCGTCGCGGTCGGGTGGTTACGGAGGATTACTTAAATCAGCTCATTAGCCGCAAAGCTGCTGCCTATCAACGTCAGCTAGAAAGTATAGAAACGTTGCCCATTTATCCTGGTGTGGAGGATTTAATGGTTCAGATCCAGGGTGCTCAGATACCAATGGCTCTGGTGACTGGAGCATTGCGGAATGAGGTAGAAGTGGTGCTCAATCGCGCTGGTTTAGCTCACTATTTTAGTTTGATTGTTGCTGGTGATGATATTACTACTAGTAAACCGGAACCGGATGGCTATCTGCTAGCGGTAGAGCGGCTCAATCAAGTTTATGGTAACCTGAACTTGAAACCTGCGGAATGTCTAGTGATAGAAGATTCTTTGGCTGGAATTGAGGCGGCGAAGCGAGCTGGCATGCCAGTGGTAGGAGTGGCTAGTACTTATCCCCTTCATATGCTACAGCGTCACGCTAACTGGACTGTGGATTATTTGAATCAGCTGGAATTAGAACGGGTGCAGCAGGTCTATTCTGGGGTATCACCTCAGCCAGTAGCAGAAATCTAGACCATACAAGGGCACAGGGATATTAGTCCTGCTGCTAGAATAAACATATAAACAAAAGTAATAAACCAAATTACTAGGGGGAATTGGCTCAGTTGGTAGAGCGCTGCGATCGCACCGCAGAGGTCAGGGGTTCGAATCCCCTATTCTCCATAGATAGCAAGAAAGCTATCAGCTATCAGTTTTCAGCCGTCAGCCGTCAGCCGTCAGCCGTCAGCTAAAGGCTCACGCTACGGGAACCGCTTTGTGCCACAGGCTTCTAGTTTGTGGTACAGGCTTTGGCCTTGGCCAAAAGGCCACGCGGGGCGCGTTTGGCCACGCTGTGCGAACGACGCTGTGACATAACTCAGCATTATTCGAATGCTGACCTGTTTGATTCAAAAGCTGATAGCTGATAGCTGATAGCTGTTCGCGTAGCGTGCGCGTAGCGCTTAAGCTGATAGCTGATAGCTGATAGCTGATAGCTGATAGCTTACATATTACCTATCCCTGAACTGGTTCAACCAATTGCTCAAATCCACTTCGGTTTCAAAATCCAACAACGCTTCCCCTAAATCCTCCAACTGGGAAAAGGATAACTGCTCAATTTGATGCTGTAATTGGGGATTGAGCTGACCTAGGCGACGGTTAAGTAGACGGATAATTAAATTAAGCTCATTGTGCTTTCCTTGTTCTAATCCTTGTTCTAATCCTTGTTCTAATCCTTGTTCTAATCCTTGTTTTAATCCTTGTTTTAATCCTTGTTCTAATCCTTGTTTTAATCCTTGTTCTAATCCTTGTTCTAATCCTTGACGAATAATGCGTTGATAAACCACCGACTCTTGCATCATATCCTCCCGAAAATAAGCTTGAATTAACTGCTCATCAAATTTCACCCCAGCCAACAGTTGCACGCAAGCAGATAGGTTACGCTGCTGTTGTCTATCTTCAATCATATCGATTCTGGCTGCTACTTGGGATAGCAGGTTTTCTGGCACTTCCGCTTGTGCTAATACTGCCAAGGGTAGTAACCCTGGGGTGGTAAGTAACGGTTGTGGATCACATTCCCAAATCCGAATCACTCGGTAGTGGAAGGATAGGTTCGGCTCGGTAAATTGATTCACAAATACTCCCGCTAATCGGCTTGGTTTCAGAAAAATTATTACCTGCTCAATCTTACAGCGATACTGGCGATACAACCTCACCCAATAATCGAGCATCCGCAGGGGTAAGGGAGGTTCAGACTGGGGTAGGGTTTGAAATTCCAAATGCAAAATAGCATCAGCAACCCGCACAAAAAACAAGGCATCTGCCCGAATTGGTTCTGTACTTAATTCGGTGTTGAGAATTTCTATATCTTCTGGTGGTTCCTGGTTCCACAACCAACGGGTAAAGGCTTGGGGATATTGTTCAACTAAATATTTAAGGGTACTGTCGTAACTCATAACACATATAGTAAAGGGAGTAGGGAGTAGGGAGTAGGGAGTAGGGAGTAGGGAGCGGTGCGACCCCGCGCTTTTTCAAAGCTAAGCGTGAACGCGCACTCCCTGGGAATATGGCATCAAAAATTATCACAATTCCTACACGGATTGCTATTAAGTATTTTAATCTGCTGGTTACCCCTTCAGAACTAGATGTCTATTTGACTCAGTTTTTTAAGAATCCGAAGCACCTGATACAAATCATTTCCGGGATTGCGCAGTGAAAATTCAGCAGATGTGGCATATCTGGGCTTTTCACTGTTAACTAGTTTGATGAAAATGAAGGTACCACCAGTGGTAATCATGCCATAGCTTGGTTGATCTGGGTGGGGATTAGCTAACATGTAGGCCAGAAGTTGGGGTAGTCCAGCTTCTATGGAGAAGCTAGCCTGTTTGGATTCGATAATCGTCATCCAAAATTCGTTATGTAAGACTAGGGTATCAATGCTTCCTTTGACAATAATGCCGTGGTCATCAACAGAAATATCTACGGTTTTTTCGGCTTTGATGTGAAAGGGTTCCAAATAAAATTTTCCGATAAATAGCAGGGGGGATAGGATGGCGAGATTAACGTTTTTTTCTAGTAAGGGTGGGTAATAGAGTAAATTAAAATAACCAGCTTTAACGTCATCTAGTAATTGCTGTTGTAATTCGCTAATTTCTGGTAAGTTTTCTTGCCACTCGTGAAAGAATTGGTTATCGTTAACTAGCTGAAGATTGACTAGGGTCTTTAATTGCTTGAGGGTGACGTCTTTAGCTTGGATTGTTTCTACCATTGTTGTTAAGTTGTTGGTGGTGATCAAGGCATAAAAACGGAAAGTTACACGTTACAGGTTAGTTCAGACTTAAATTGATAGAGCAGGGAGCAGGGAGCAGGGAGCAGGGAGCAGGGATTAGGCAAGAGCCGAGAGTGAAACAATCCTGTGTACCTCATGAGTCCTAGAAACGCTATAACTGTTTAATTGGGTATACTAAAATACTTAACCAACAGTCCGCCGGAACTCGGCAGGGGTGTGCCCGGTCCAACGCTTGAAGGCTCTGCGGAATGCACGATCTTCCGAGTAACCTAGCAAACAGGATATGGCTTCGATACTGAGTCTGGGGTCACTGAGGAATTGTTGTGCGTTTGCTTGACGAGTTTCGTCTAACAGTTGCCGAACGGTGATACCATGGTCTTGGGTCAAGCGTTGCAAAGCACGAAGACTCATGTTCATCTGTCGTGCTAGGGCTTCTGCACCATATTCAGAACGTTCAGCATTGTGAGCGATCGCATTCCGGATCCTAGATAGTTCTGGAGAATCACTAGAACCTGCTAACCGTTCTCGCACCAGGTCTAGATGGCTCTGAATATAACGAAACAGATCCGGATCAGGCTGTTTGGTGGGTAGGTCTAGGGCTCCTTGACGAAATACAAGGGCATTGTGGGATTGTTGAAAGCATACTGGGCTACCAAAGAACTCTTCATAAACCTGGATTGGTCCGAAGGGCAGGTGAGTGAAGTCCGCGCGCAGAAGGATATCATCTGCTCCTAAAATTTCCCGCATATAGCGCAACCCCAAAGCTAGTCCCACTTCAGCAGCGCAACCCCCATCCTCGGCATCCATGGGATGATGCATGTGTAAAATGCCCTCTGAGGAGGACTCAATCAGGGCGATGTGCAGTTGATCCGATAGCACAGACCGATAGCGGACTAAGTTCTGCAACGCTTCTCTGAGATTTTCAGCATATCTAGCTCCATAGGCTAGTGTTCCAAAGTATGAGAAGGGAGTAGCACTGGCCATGTGGAGTGCGATCGCTTCCCCTGGGTAAGCCTTGGTCAGTAAGCGCCATACCGTTGGTACCAGATGTTGAGACAGGTGGGCATCGGGATCGAGCAGATCGGTACGGGTTAGTCCTGTGGCGGCAGTGATCTGTTCCATGTCCACTCCCCGTGCCACTGCATAAGCTACGGTACTCGCCACCACGCTAGCTAGCATTTCGGGTTTGTGCAATCTGTCGTGAAATGTCCGATTTGGTGCGCCCATTGTCCTTATCACACCTCTGCTAAAGATGGCAATTTGGTTATAGAAAGCTCGTCAGCTATGAGCTCTCAGCTCTCAGCCGTCAGCTTAAAACAAGCTATTCGGCTGACAAGTTCAAGGGACTCAAAGCCAAAGACTATGAATTCCTCCCTCGGGCGTTCGCTTAGCGTGGCCGTTCGCGTAGCGTGGCCAAAAGGCCAAAAGGCCAGGGAACTGAGATGCAACGAATGCTTACCTCTTTCATTCAAAAGCTGTTCGCGCAGCGTGCGCATTAGCTGATAGCTGATAGCTGATAGCTGATAGCTGATAGCTAATAGCTGATAGCTTCAAAACCATTATAGTGCCCCATGAGCTGCATTATCGGTTTGCCATTTTTAAGGCATTTGATGACAGGGTTGCACTTTTAAATTTACTCAAGGAATTTTTCAGCAAAGCAAGATTAAAGGAGTAGAACAATGAGTGAATATAATGTAAACGATCGATTTGATGCCCAGGATCTCCTCAAGAAACCTGGTGAAGGAGAAAGGACAGCCACGGACATGATTATCATGGCTCGATCCAGAGACATGGGTGGTGATTTCTCAGTGATGCAGGGTGTGATCAATCCCGGTCACTTGCTGTCACCCCACAGCCATAAGTTTTGCGATCAACTGGTCTACGTGATATCGAGTGAACTTGTCTTCGAGATTGGGGGTGCAGATGGACTAAGGTTTACAGCTCCTGCGGGAAGCTATGTCCAAAAGCCACGGGGCATTGTCCATGCTTTCTGGAACTCCACCGATACACCAGCTCATTACATTGAGCTGTCAGGTCAGGAAACCTTTGAGGGGTTCGTTGACTCCTTGAAGGGGGGCGATCGCAAAGGTGTGGCAAACGCAGAGCGGGACTGGGGCATGGTTTTTGCTCTCGACGAAATTCCAAGGCTGATCAAGGATAACAACCTCACGGGCCTTGCCATGTCCGAGACTCCCGACTTACCCAATCTACCTAATCTTCCGGAACCAGTGGCAAAGCTGTTTAGCAATATGAAGTTGCGCTAGAAAATCTTGTAAAAGTGGGGAGATGGAGAGATGGGTAGGTTGTTGAGAATTCTAGGGATAGCGATCGCATCGGCTTATTTTGCCTCGATGTTAGCACTTAACAGTGCCACAGCCACCATCCCTACACCGCCATCTCCCTTACTGGCAAAGGATTTTACTGGGCAAACAGCGTTGCTGAATCTTTCCATGAATAGGAGTAGAGTGGGCATCCTGCCCGCCGGAAATAAGCATGAAACTGGCAAGATGCCAGTTCTACCAAGATGCCCATTCCACCTCACTCTTCAAATCATTCCCGCCGGAAATAAGCATGAAACTGGCAAGATGCCAGTTCTACCAAGATGCCCATTCCACCTCACTCTTCAAATCATTCCCGCCGGAAATAAGCATGAAACTGGCAAGATGCCAGTTCTACCAAGATGCCCATTCCACCTCACTCTTCAAATCATTCCCGCCGGAAATAAGCATGAAACTGGCAAGATGCCAGTTCTACCAAGATGCCCATTCCACCTCACTCTTAAAATCATTCCATTATTAAGCAACACCATAATCTCAGCCCAAGCTCTGGAATCATCGAGCAATCAAATTGCCATACCGGTCAAGGCTGAGATTGATGCTAAAACTCAAGTGTTGTTTGAGCAACTTTTTGAGGGATTTGGGGCATTCAATATCCTGATTATCTTTTTACTTACCGTCGGTCCACTCAAGCTAATTGTACCCTTTGTGAAGCTGACAGCTAATGCGGATCCGGCCTTGCGTCGCCAGCTTGCTTTACGGGGGTTTGGCATATCTACGTTAGTTATTTTTGCGGTAGCACTACTTTGCCAAAATGTTCTGAAAGCCTGGAAAATTGATATCTCAGCAATGCTTATCGCAACAGGTATTATCCTTTTTTTAGTGGCTCTGCGAACAGTATTATCTCAGTATAATACCCCCACAACCAAGGATGCTACCCCTGTAAATCCTTCTCTCAAGTTAACGATTAATCCCTTAGTTTTTCCCAGTATTTTAACTCCCTATGGCATTGCTGTTGTGGTGACTATGAGCGCCATGTTCGGACGGATGGCAATTGCTCCGGGTTCTATGTTTTTGCTATTATTATTGGTTATGGTACTCAACTTAGGGGTAATGTTGGTCGCCCATCCCCTTTTGAATCTCATCAAACCCGTGACTCTAAGAGTGCTTGGTTTTGTGTTTGGGGTGATGCAGGTGGCTCTGGGACTGGATATGATTCTGACGGGAGTAAAACTAGAAGCTATTGCACTGAAATTTCTTCTGGGCTTGTAAGATTATCTCCACATAATTACCCTATATCGCCCCATACTTCCAACGCCCCCTCTCTTTCCCTATTCCCTATGCCAGACCAAGCTTTTGTCGCAACGCATCGGGCACATTCTCGGCTTTGTCCAAACCTGTAGCATTTTTCCACTTTGTATGTTGATTCCAAGAGATGCCTTCAAGGTTCGCACTAGTGGTCTGTCAGTTTTAATTTTGTGAATAGAATGGATGTTAAAGAAGTAATCCTCATCTGCCATTACCCATCATCTGAGAAACCATGGAGAAACGTTACATTGTTCGGTTAACACTTGAAGAAAGACAACAACTCCAACAGTTGGTATCCAGGGGCAAGACAGCAGCCTACAAAATAAAACACGCGCTTCTTCTGCGCTCACATTGATATCAATGGACAAGGATGGACAGACGAGCAAGCGGCAACTACCTTTGGTTGTCACCGAAACACGGTAGCCAATCTGCGGCAACGATTAGTCGAACAAGGTTTAGAGGCGGCAGTGGAACGAAAGCAGCAGAAGAATCCATCACGGCAACGGGTATGTGACGGAGAGGCTCAAGCCAAACTGATCGCTCTACGTTGTGGAGAACCCCCAGCAGGACAAGCACGTTGGACCTTACGACTCCTAGCCGACAAAGCAGTGGAGCTAGAGATTGTACCAGCCATTAGCCACGAAACCGTGCGACAAGAGCTCAAAAAAACCAATTAAAACCACATCTGCGTCAGCAATATGTGATTCCACCCCAAAAAAATGCCGAATTTGTGGCGGATATGGAAGATGTGCTGGAGGTTTATCACCAACCCTATGACCCCAAACGTCCAATGATTTGTATGGATGAACAACCTGTCCAACTGATCAAAGAAACCCGCATTCCCCTGCCGGCTAAACCGGGACATCCAGAGTCAGTCGATTATGAATACGAACGCAATGGAACTGCGAGCATCTTCATGTTTACAGAACCCCTTTCAGGCTGGCGCAAGGTGGTAGTTAGAGAGCGCAGAACGGCAGTGGATTGGGCAGTGGAAATTCAACGCTTACTAGATCAAGATTACCCTGAATGCGAAACCCTCACCTTGATATGTGATCAATTAAACACTCACAAACCAGCTTCCCTCTATGCAGCCTTTGAAGCACCTACTGCACGTCGTTTAGTCGAAAAATTGGAGATTCACCACACTCCTAAACATGGCAGTTGGCTCAATATTGCCGAGAATGAGTTGTCACGGACCCGACAATGCTTGGATAGACGGATTCCGGACCGTGAAACTTTAGAACGGGAAACTGAGGCTTGGTACATTGAGCGCAATCGGTTGCACAAGTCAGTAGATTGGCAATTCACAACCGCAGATGCCCGCGTCCGTCTCAAGCGGCTTTACCCACAAATACAAAATTGACAGACCACTAGTTAGATCTGCACCAGTGAAGTCCGCACCATTGAGGTTTGCATCATTGAGGTTGGTATCACTGAGGTCTAAACCACTGAGGTTGGCACCACTGAGGTTGGTATTTCTGAGGTTGGCACCACTGAGGTTGGTATTTCTGAGGTTGGCACCACTGAGGTTCGTATTTCTGAGGTTGGCAACAGTAGTGAGATCCGCACCACTGAGGTTGGCACCACTGAGGTTGGCACCACTGAGGTTGGCACCACTGAGGTTGGCAACAGTAGTGAGATCCGCACCACTGAGGTTAGCACCACTGAGGTCCGCATTTCTGATATCCGCACCAGTGAGATCAGCATTACTCAGGTCGGTTTGACTGAGCTCCGCTTTGATCAACAATGCTTTACCAAGTTTAGCTTTACTAAGGTTGGCTTGACTAAGGTTGGCTCCAGTAAGTTCAGCTTCAGTAAGGTTAGCTCCAGTAAGTTCAGCGTCATTGAGAGTAGCTTGATGGAGTATAGCATTAGCCAGGTCAATGTCAGTCAAATCAGCGTTTGGGACATCCAGACCCCTCATGGAAACACCATAGTTGTTCAAAACCTCAAGGGCTTTGATTCTGGCATAACTAGTGGGGACTCCCGCTCCTGCTGCATTATCAACGACTTGCCATGCCTCATAGATTATCCTTTGTTTGCGCTCTGGACTTTCTAGTATGTAAAAAGACGCTCCAAATAAAAGAGCGAAACCTTCAAGATTATCCAATTTAAAGACTAAAACTGGTTGCTTGACCAAGAATAAAAATACTTTAGGTAAGGGAAATTATTTCGTTGGATTTGTATGATCTAATAACCTAGTCGTTATTTTCTCCAAGACATTTAATACGACTAGAAAGACGTAAGCAATAAACAGAGCAATCACTACACGAACCCAGACATTCTTTAAACGCTCTTTTAATAAGCTAATCACCTGTATCCTTTGGATAAAAAGTCGTTATTATATTTGTAGTATATAGCAGTTCTCAATTGCTTGAGGTACTTTCGTCCTAGGTTTTAGGGAATAGGGGAGTTTCCTCCATGGGCAACTATAGCAACCGCCAGGTTGGTTAGGACGCGCTTACTGAGGACGTGCGACCTAGCCTCTCGCAGTGTTTCAAAATGCTCTAGTTGCTTGGCTTAGCGGCAATAAGCCATGACCAGCATTTTTCAATCCGGTTCAAGTCTGGTGAATAGGGTGGGTTTGTACCACACCTGAACTCCTGCTGCCCGAACCAGTTGCTCAATACGTCCACCTTTATGAAAGGTGGCATTGTCAATCACCAGTTTCTGCCCTGGTCTCAAGGTGGTTTTCAAGCACGTTTCGTTCCCAAGTTTCAAATACCTCTCGATTACAATAGCATTCAAAGCGTGAAAGGTGCTAACAACTGTTGCCCACAAAGTGCAGCAATCATGTTGACTCGACCTTTTCTGCGACCGGACTAATGGTCATTAAAGCGCTCTCCAAATGGACTGTAACCATAGCCATAATCGAACCGATGAGCAATACCTGACTCCGAGGCATAAACAATCTGTTCATATCTTTTGGGTGGCTAGCTGTTCAACTTTGGCAAGGCGTAATTGTTCATCTGTTTCACGGTAGCCGTAAGTCTTTTTTTTCGCGTAAACCCAATTTTCTTCAAGGCACGTGATATTGTGCGTTCGCGAAGCGTCGGGCTTTGCCCGAATCGCTGATCTCTCCATCCCATAACTCAGCCATCTCCACCTGGGTTTTGTCACCATGGGTATAGGCATTGGCTCGAAACTTCTCCGAGTCAGTGATCTTGTTATTCAAGCCTCGGTGCTCCCTGACTTTGGCGCTGGTTGTCCCCCGTCTCAGCAATGGCCGTAACCACAAATTAATGGTGTTGCGGCTAATGTTAAAATACTCACTGGCTACGAGAGCGCTTCATGCCATTGAGTTCGATCGCCTGAATTACTTTTTGGCGCAGGTCTTCGCTGTAAGGAAAAGGCATGACAGAAATCGGACGATAAGTGGAAGGGCTTTTCGTTTTCTTTGTCCTAACTATGATGGCGACTGCTATACTGTGGTTTACCATGAGCAACTTCCCGTTGAGAAGTTTTAGCAATTCTGTGTTACTTTAATGTGTCAATACATAAGTGCCTATTGCTCTATTAAGCTATCATAAAGGTATATCTCCTATGGCGTTCGCCCGACACTCCTCACACTCCCCGCGCCCCATGATGTAGTGGATGGGGGGTTAAGCTATTACTCCCTTTACTTTGTATCAGTCAGCTCCCAGGGCACCTGATGATGTAGAGATGATTTACAGTTAACTCATGTTCTCCTAAACTCAGCTGAATCTAGCAGGAGTTGGATTTTAGAAGCTAGGGAAATCAAGCAGTGGCATGACTAAGCTCAAGCAAACCAACCGCCAAACCAGATGGTTGGTTTGGTCTAACTATATATATATATCACTAGCTGTGATGCTCGTGCTGGTGTGGAGTCATGGGGCAGTGGCTCATGAGACTGCCTCAATATACCCTGAACTCAAGGGCGTCCTGGACACGATCTGGTTGGTGATAGCAGGCTCTTTCGTATTTTTTATGAATGCGGGATTCTGCTTATTGGAAACCGGTTTTTGTCGCAAGCAAAATGCGATCAATATTCTAGCAAAGAACCTAGTAGTGTTCAGTATCTCCACCGTAGCGTTCTGGCTTTGCGGAGTGGGATTAATGTTTGGTGGTGACAATCCGTGGATCGGGACTGGAGGGTTATTTTTTAGTGGCCAGGATATTTTTAACTTCAGTTATTATGACTCTAGTTATTATGACTCTCTGGCTATGAGGGAAGCCAAGTTTTTCTTTCAATTAGTATTTGCTGGCACCGCAGCAAGCATTGTTTCTAGAGCGGTGGCCGAGCGCATGAGATTTTTGAGCTTTCTACTCTTCAGTTTCTTGCTAGTGGGATTTTTGTATCCTATCACCGGACATTGGGCGTGGTCGGAGTCTGGATGGCTGAAGCATATTAGTCTCGGAGATCCTGAAAACGACTTAAAATTTTGGGATTTTGCCGGTTCAACGGTAGTCCACACCGTGGGAGGAGCTGCTGGCTTGATGGGAACCATCGCCCTGGGGGCACGGGCTGATAAATATTGCGACATTGAGCAATCAGAGTTCGATAAACTTGAGCCACGACAAAAAACTAAGTTTAAGAAGAAAATCGAACCCTTAAACGGGCATAATATCACCCTTGCCACCTTGGGATGTCTGATTATAGCAACCGCCAGGTTGGTTAGGACGCGCTTACTGAGGACGTGCGACCTAGCC
>NZ_MKZS01000001.1:5130902-5222716 GCF_001942495.1 Moorena bouillonii PNG | reverse complement strand
TCCCTTTTGGATAATATCTTGATAGGTAACTGATTCTTCCATAACTTCCTCCCTCAACAATCGACGGACTAAATCTTTGTCAAACCGTAAACCAGCCAGTACATCCACACAGGCCGCTAGGTTTCCCCGTAATGGTTTTTCTTCAATTTTATCCACTTCAGCAACCACTTGCTCTAACAATCGATTAGGCTGATTACTCCTGGCTAAAGTGGCCAAGGGTAACAGAGCTCGATTGGCCAACAGTGGTAATGGGTCTTGCTCCCACAGGCGAATTATTCTATAACGGTGCCAGGTATTAATATCCCTAAACTCGTTATTGAATACCATCTGTGAGGTCGTAGACTTTAGAAAAATTACCACCTGTTCAATCGAACATCGGTATTTGCGATGTAATCTGACCCAATAGTCCAACATCCGAAATGGTAATGGTGGCTCGGATTGGGGCAGGGTTTGAAATTCTAGGTGCAGAATTTGGTTAGTACTTTGCAGTAGACTCAGAGCATCAGCTTGAATTGGTTCAGCACTTAATTCGGCTTTAAGTACCTGAATATCATCAGGTGCCTCACCCAATAGCCAGTGAAAAAACTCCGATGGGTATGCTTCTGCTAAGTATTTACAAATATTGTCGTAAGCCAAGGCAAATTGTTCAAAATTAACACTGTCTCAGACAGTGTAGTGAATCTGAACCAGAAAATTGATCGCACCCGGATCTTGTTTATTGATTCAAGTTATGATACCGGAGCACTTCTGATTTGGATCAGATACAAAAAGAATAATAGTAAATCCAGTTAATCACTTCTAAGGGAATATTTCCCAAGTTTTTTGATACTGAATTTTGCCCCCCTAGCCCCCCAATTCTGGGGGGAACAAGAATCTATTTGCTGGTAGAAGTCCCCCAAAATTGGGGGATTTAGGGGGCTTGGATGTAGCAAATGAGACTTCTCAGACAACCTCTAAGGGGAAAATTTCAAAAATGCTGAAATCCCTTATTTAAACTCAGCAATTGATCAGCATAAGTGCCAGTTTTATCTTTCAACCAAACCTGATTACCACTAGTAATCTTGCCAATTACTGCTGCTCCCTCCCCCAGTTGTGCCACTAATTCTTCAGCAGTTTCATTGGGCAAACATAGCACTAATTCAAAATCTTCACCACCATACAACGCCCAATCCAAAGCTTGCTCTGGGGACACCAATTTACTCAAGCTTGGAGGCAGGGTAATTCGGTTCGGATCAATCTCAGCACCAACACCACTAGCACGACAAATTTGTACAATAGCATCTGCTAAACCATCGCTACTATCCATACCCGCAATGGATAGTTGGAGGGTTGAAGGTTGAAGGGTTGAAGGTTGAAGGTTATCTGGTTGAAAGTTATCAGGTTGTAAGTTATCAGGTTGTAAGTTGGAACTTTCAACCTTCAACCTGTTAACCTGTAACTCTAGTAACCTGTTAACCTGTAACTCCAGTAAAGCTATAACATCAAGTCTGGGTTTAGGACGCTGGTGAGCTTTAATCAGAGATAGCCGTTCCTCTGGACCTAAGTCTTTGCCGAAATCCGGCTTGAGGAGTAATTCTAGTCCAGCCCGGGAAGCACCATGAACACCTGTCACCACAATGGCATGTCCCACCTTGGCGGCTGTTCTGCGGATAGCTCGGTCGGGGTAGACTTGACCAAAGGCAGTGATAGCAATAGCAATAACCGGCGAGCGACAGATATCTCCTCCCACTATTGGTGTATTGTACTGGTTCAAACACTGAGTCATACCTTGGTAAAGTCTTTCAACCCAGCTAACCGCTACATCCCCTGTCAGGCTTAAGCCTACCGTAATGCCTAGGGGGGATGCTCCCATAGCAGCTAAATCAGACAAATTAGCAGCAGCAGCACGCCAACCAGCATCTTCTGGACTAGTAGTGCATTGGCTTACCCCACCATAGCGATCGCTAAAATGCACCCCATTCACTAAAACATCTGTAGTAATCACCAAGGATTGACCAGACTCTGGAGGCGGAATTACCGCTCCATCATCCCCGACAATCCCTGGTGGACAGAAAGGCTGTAACCGTTCTAGAAGACGTTGTTCTCCGATATCTTTTAGTAATTCAAGGGTCACGAGAAAACGATCTATCTATTGATTGATACTTCTGAGTGGCATAAACTGAGCTAACGGTAATGGCCTTGCTGATTATGGGTATGGTTTTGCCCCCCTAGCCCCCCAAGTTTGGGGGGAACAAGACTTTCAAAGTCCCCCAAACTTGGGGGATTTAGGGGGCTTTAATAAAACTAGATTATCGCGCATTCATTCCTTAATTCAGCAACGCCTTATATTCAGCTATTGCCTCTTGCCTCTTGCCTCTTGCCTTGGGCGTAGCGCTATAACCGATAGGATAGCTATGCCTGGGGCTCAACTAAATTCTCAATCCCATCAATAACTCTCATCGACTCAATTACATCCCCTCGTTTGAGCTGTCTGAGTAACTCTTTGTTTTCTACCACATAGCCAAAGACAGAATAGCGCCCATCCATAAAGTTAATACCAGCTGGGGTAAGTTCCGGTTGAAACAAGAAGAAGAAAAACTGAGAAGAGCCACCATTGGGGTCTTCTGCAGGACGTGCCATCGCTAGGGTACCATAAGCAGAGAAAGGCAGCACAGGTTGCTCACGATAACGACCAATTTCTTCCAGGGTAAACTCATAAACCGGTTCCGAGTCCCCTTTAAGCATGATTTCTATGGGAATCCCTCGGTATTCACCAGTTTCTGGGTCAATAAAGCCTGTCGCTTTTCCTGGAGGGTCTCCTGCTTGCAGGATATAGTTATCTTCAGCACGGTTGAAGGTTAGACCATCATAGAAACCCCGCTGTACCAAATCCACAAAGTTACCGGCGGTGACTGGAGCATTGTAACCATCTACCACCATTCTCAAGGAACCTTCCTTTGTGGTCATTTCCACGGTAGCGCGACCCTTAAGTTGAGGTAAGTTACTATACTCTGGGGGTACCTCAAAGGGAAACTCCTCTACCATCAATTGTTCCAGTTTCCCAACTTGATCCAAGAGTATGCCGCGCTCAATCAAGACGCTTTCCTTGTCTTTAGCCTCCACAGCTTCTCGAATCTTAGCAATTTCGGCTTGGATCTCGGCAATTATGGCTTCGCCTTGGGGTTTTCTGGCATCTGGAATGTCCGCTAGCAATTTCTGATCACTACTAGTTAAAACCACAGCAGCTTTAGTAATATCGCTGGTGATGGGACTCCAGCGTTTTCCCCGCATTTGTTGAGAAATATCCTCCAAACTGGCTTGTATTTTCCGCACTGGCTGATTATCTATCGGTAGGCTGTAGCGCAACAGAGCTCTACCATCAGTAATGGCATTACCCCCTGGTAATCGACTTTCACGAGCAGGTTCTTGATTACCAAAGTTAAACTTAAAGTTCCACCAAGCTCCACTCAGACCTAAGGAAAGGGACATTAACAGCAGCCCCAAGAGGGTAGTCTTGGTCAAGCGTTTCCACCAATCTGGCAAAGAGATCTTTAAACGTTTCATAAAAAATAATTGCCCCAAGCATTACACCAGTGGTGTCAAGGCTGATCCACAACGTATCAAAACTTCATCTCATATCTTCCCATGTCAAGGTAGTTTATGATACTGTTGAGCCGTTAGCGTGGGTCTTTCACCTGGGGCTCTCACCGATCACAGCAATAACCCACTCCCCTAGACAGGTTATCCCCCTCTCCCGATGTTCCTATCCCCCCATCGATGATTTCACTAGCTTTGAGGTGATTGGCCAAAAGTATCGCTTAGTTTAGGGTTGACAAGTCCCTTGCCGCACCACTTTGGGACAAATCTTTACGTTAACCTCTTTAGTGCAACTTTCAACCTTCAACCTCTCAAGGGTAAAATAAGATGCCGATTGTTCTGCCCGAGTTAGCAGGTTAATGATTTCTAGTAACGACTTTCGCACCGGTGTCTCCATTGAGTTAGATGGATCCGTATGGCGGGTGGTGGAATTTCTCCACGTCAAGCCTGGAAAAGGTTCCGCCTTTGTTCGTACCAAACTAAAAAATGTCCAGACAGGGAATGTTGTAGAGAAAACCTTCCGGGCTGGGGAAACAGTACCCCAGGCAAACCTGGAAAAACGTGCCATGCAGCATACCTACAAAGATGGCGATGAATATGTCTTCATGGATATGGAAAGCTTCGAGGAAACTCGTCTAACTGAATCACAGATTGGCGATCGCTCCAAGTATCTCAGTGAAGAAATGGAGGTGAACATCCTGTTCTGGAACGACCAGATTCTAGAAGTAGAACTTCCCAATTCTGTAGTGTTGGAAGTAGTCGATACTGATCCTGGTGTTAAAGGTGATACCGCTACTGGCGGTACCAAACCAGCCATTGTTTCAACAGGAGCTCAGGTGATGGTTCCTCTATTCATTTCCATAGGAGAGCGCATTAAAATCGATACCCGTAATGATTCTTATCTTGGTCGCGAGTAAATTGTTTTGATGCCTTTATTTGATGCCCTGAATATATCATGGCAATCAAGATAATGGACTCACCTGACTACTAAGGCAAAATAATGCCAAAAAATCTTCATCCTTAGCCTTTAGGCCCAAGACCCTAACCTCTTTTTAAAAATTGTGGCATTAGACATCAATCAACTTCGTGATCTCCTAGCTGCTATTGCTCAAACCGATATTACAGAACTGACCCTCAAGAGTGATGATTTTGAACTCACAGTGCGTAAAGGGGTCAGTATCCCCCCTACTAGTGATTCCGGTGGACATAGCACTCCTTATCAAATTACTCCAAGCCCGGTAGAGGTAGCCCCAACACCAGTAACAAAACCAGAACCACCAGTACCTCCACCAGGGGTAGATCAAAAGTGGGAGGAAATTAAGTCACCCATGGTCGGGACATTTTACCGTGCTCCTAATCCTGATGAAGACCCCTTTGTGGAGGTAGGGGAACGCATTAGTGCTGGTCAAACTGTTTGTATTATTGAAGCTATGAAGCTGATGAACGAAATTGAAGCAGAAGTGACTGGACAAGTAATGGAAATTTTGGTTAAAAATGGAGAACCAATAGAATATGGTCAAGCATTAATGCGGATTAAACCTGACTAAGCATTACTCCTTAGATAGGTTTGACAGATGTCAAGCTAATAATAGCTGCTAGAAGCGAAAATAGGTTTGCTGGGCATGCGAATTAGATGTCTGCCAACGTATATTTATTTGCTACAGCGTCGGTTGAAAAATTTTCATCCAACGCTAGTGATCAACTGCTCAAAGAAGTCTAACCTGGGAAACCTCTAGAGTGGGAAGTTTTGATCGACATCTTGGCGAGTCAGTGGTTGATCAAGCATTAAGCCTTCTCCACCTAAAACCTCTAGTTGTTTCCCATCTACCTCAATCCATACTTGAGTATTGGGGTCGAGACTGGTTGCTGTATAAACAACTTGGGCCAGACGACCGCTCATGGAGCTACTGCCCCCACCAACGGTAAATTCCTGGGACAAGTCTACATGAACACCATCATTTTTGAGAGAAACACCCCGTAGTTTTGTACCTTGGGGAATAGTGGTCGTAAATGTGCCATTGGTCGGCCCAGCCAATAAACTGTTGAATGCGCTCTCTAAGATCTCACCTTTGTTAAGGGTCTTATTATTTAAGGGAATTGGACTGGGAATTAAAACAATTTTATTATCAACATCATTGAGCCAATAGACCTGAATTTTTTCCTTAGTTGAGGGTTTGTCAGTTGTGGGTTGTATAGTCTGAGATGACTTGGGTGTAGATGACTCGGGTGTAGTTGTCACAGGCACTTCTGGAGAAGATTGCTGTGAACGCCATGCCCACCAGCTACCTCCACCTGCTGCTGCTAAGACTAGGATGGAAATACTGGCAATCACACCGAGAGGAATACCACGATCGTCTTGTTGGTCATGCATAATAACTGATTAATCAAAAGGTTGATTTACTGTAATTTGATTGGCTGTGCTCAGATCTGACTAGTGGCACGAAACCCAATTGATTTTTTGATACTTCATGCTTGATATTTCATCCTTCATATTTTATATTTAATACTTAACACGGTTTACTCCTTAATCCGCACAAATGCTGCTAATTCTAATTCACTAGGATTTAACTGGAATTGTAAGATTCGGGCTGTGATACCTTCATCTTCAATATTGCTCAGATTTAAGCGCTGGCTAAGACTACCAACAAATAATTTGATTACCTGAGGAGGCAGTGGGTTCCCATCAACCGACAACTTTGGTTCAATTAGCTGTATGCTTTTCCCGCTCAGGATGGCCACACCGGAGTTTAAGATAATCTCTAGGGGTTGATTATCTCCTTGCTGTAATGTCACTTGTAAATAAATACGGTTGTTATCTAGGAAGTTTACTTGTGAATTCAGTAGTTTATAACGCCTACTGCCACGACTGATCACAGCATTGATCAAATCGTTTAATTGTTCTCTAACTTCCGGCGACTCTAGAGCTTGGTTAATATCTGACTCGGTTAAAACTAGACGCACTCCAGCTTGTAGCGGTTGCCTCAGAGAGTTCGCTAGTGAGTCTTTACCACTGTTACGGACCTTCTCTATATCAAGGTCAATCGGATCAGTTTCTAATTCCAACAGACCAATCCGGATATCTGGCGTCAGCCATAACCCCTTACCAGCAATTAAAACCTGGTCTACTTTGCCTGGCAAAATTTGATAATTGGGAGTGTTGTTAACTCGGACTTGCAATTGCTCGACCTGGGAAAACTGGGAGCGGATATTGCTTTCGATCACCTTGTCGAGGATGAAACCCACCCCAGAAATGACAGTGATTAAGCCTGATAGGAATATGGTCAAAAATTCCATGAAAAAAAAAGGCAGAACGTTAAAAGTGAGGTGAGGCAAGGAGGGGAGTTAAGGGAGATAGGGTAGGTGTAAATAGTAGAGCAAAATTCAAGTTAACTGTTAAGACTTGGGAACAATAAACTTGCCTATCAGGCAATAGAAGAGGATTCAATGCCTTCACACATCTTACACAGGTCTTAACACAGTTAACTTGATCAGGACTTACGCACCAAGACCCTTAAACCCTGGTTTCTGGTAATACATCAAAGGTTTAAATCGGTGTAATTACCGTCAATAACCAGCTGGCTGGGGTAAGTCCTGTTTATTTCTATCCATGTCCTTACAATAAAATTCCCTCTTAATCTTATCCCAAAACCCAGTTGAACAACCCTGTGCTAAGAGCAGGGTTGTTCAGCTGGTTTTCCTTCTGACAATTCAAATTTCAATGGAAACACCATAACGTCAGGCATAAATTGTGATAGCAAACAACCCCACACCAAGCTTTTAAGATGGTGTGGAGCTTTGAGAAGATTTTGTTAACTCTGCTCAACGGTCAACGGTCAACGGTCAACCTTTAACCAACAGCCGAGTTTTTATAAGAATCCTGCGGCAGCACTAAGGCTTTGAGGCACCTTACCGTTAGTGTGGTGAGTTTTTCCATTGCCATTACGGGGCTGGATTACTCCATATCCGCCATGATTGCGTTCATAGATTACATTAATCTCCCCGCTTTTAATGTTCCGGAACATATAAAAATCGTGGTCTACTAGCTCTAGTTGTTCCAAAGCTTCCTCTACAGTCATTGGCGGCATGGCAAAATACTTCATGCGCACCACTTCTTCCGGTAGCTCAGGAGTGCGATCGCTAATCAGATCAACTGGCACCGATTCTTCTTCTAGTATTACCTCTGTCTTGGCCTGATTACGGGTTTTCTGAGATTGCAGCTTCTCCTTATATTTGCGCAGTTGACGATGAATCTTATCAGCCACCAGATCAATGCTGGCATACAAGTTTTCAGTACCCTCTTGGGCCCGAATCACTGTCTTATTGGCATAAATGGTTACTTCAGCTGTCTGTTTAGGGTTTATCCGAGGATTACGAGCCACCGATAGATTTATATCCACCTGATTGGTAATGTTTTGAAAATGATTGACCGCCTTTTCTATTTTTTGATGTACATAGTCACGAATTGCATCGGTGATATCGATGTTTTTACCTTGGATAACAAGCTTCATACTGACTACTCCATCTCGTAACGTTTGCGCTTGACAATAGCAGTGGAGGTTGGGGAGATCTGCTATTGCTTCATACTCTTACCCTATCACTTTGTATTCTAGAGAACATCAACTTTTGATTTCTCTTTAAATTCCTTTGCATTCGTTGACATTGATAAAATAGGGCATAGAGTATGGTATTATTGACGATTGTGCGTAAATGTTTAATTAGTGATCAAGGCTTAGTCCCTTACACAGTGGCTTGGGAGCAACAGCGATCGCTAGTTAGTCAACGGCTCCAAGATTCCAGTTTGGATGATATTCTCCTGTTGCTGGAGCATCCACCAGTTTACACCCTAGGAAAAGGGTCGAGTATTGACTTTCTCAAATTCGATCCCAATCAGGTTAACTTGGAGGTGCATCGGATAGAGCGTGGTGGTGAAGTGACCTACCATTGTCCTGGACAGCTGGTAGGCTACCCAATTCTCAATCTCCGGTATTATCGCCAAGATTTACACTGGTACCTCAGACAGCTGGAGGAAGTTTTGATTCAGGTGTTGGCTGTCTATGGACTAAAGGGTGAGCGGGTGGCTGGGATGACTGGTGTCTGGCTAGAAGGATGTAAAGTTGCTGCCATTGGCATTAAGGTGAAGCGCTGGATTACCATGCATGGCTTTGCTTTGAATGTCTGTCCTGACCTTGCAGGTTTTAATCATATCGTTCCCTGCGGCATTGCGGATAAACCGGTGGGTAGTCTAGCTCAGTTTATTGCGGATCTTAGTGTGGAACAGGTAAGGTTAGATCTCTGTGCTAAATTTGCTGAGGTTTTTGGTGTGCAACTGATCAACCAAGGGGAAAGGGAATTTTGCTGATACCAAATAGCGTAAGCATATGCGCTACGCGCACGCTACGCGAACAGCATTCAGCATTCAGTTATCAGCCATTGGCCTATGGCCACGGTACTTGAGGTGCATATGCTTACCAAATAGCTAAAGTCTTGCTACAAATGCATCCTGGTTTTAGGGTAATGGTATCGCACTACCCATTAAGGTGTTTGATGTATTTCACATTGGTATAAGCTGAAAACCTGTTGTAGTCAACTTTTGCCTGTTGCCTGTTGCCTGTTGCCTTGCCCGTAGCGCTATATGTGTTAATTTTTATTAAAAAAATCACCAGCTGTGGAGACAGCTGGTATGATCCACGTAATTAATTAGAGATACGTCGTCGTTTTCCATGAGGAAAATCCAGGCTGCGCGTTCCCAAACCGACAGCCTAAAAATTTCTTCTTTAAATTAATCGTAACAGAGAATACGTTCTTTTTTGTAATTAAAGTTTACATTTTTTTGGTTGAGACAGATTCCATCAGGTAATCACGACCTTGATCAGGACGCCCCCAGATGATTTGCTCGTGCTTATAAATCGCCATGCCTGGTTTAGCTCCTTTGGGCTTATAGACATATTTGGGTTTCGTGTAAACAACTGGTACCTGTTCACTCTGACACCCCCGGCTGTTGTAAGCGGCTAGATCAGCAGCAAATTGCAAATCTGCTGGATCAGCTACTGTTCCTGGCTCTAATCTCAGTAGTACATGACTCCCAGCAATCTCTTGGGTATGAAACCAGAGGTCATAATCCCCAGCGGTACGAAATGTCAGCTGGTCATTTTGCCGATTGTTGCGACCAATCAATAATTCAAAGCCACTGGGAGTTTGATATCGATAGGGCTGTGAAACATCCGATAGATTACGACTCCTTTGAGCAGAAGCTTCTAAATATCCTTGCCCAATTAGCTCTTCGCGGATTTCCTGTAGGGTTTGTAAGTCGTCTAGAGTGTTATAGGTATTTAGCTGAGTCAATGATGCCTCGACTTGCTCTAAATACTGTATTTCCTCTTGTACTTCTTTTAGTAATGGCTCAACCGCATCCCGAGTTCGTTTCAGTTTTTGGTGTCGCTTGTAGAAAGCTTGGGCATTTTGGACAGCATTTTTCTCAGGATTTAAGGGAATCTTGACTGGCTGGTTGGTTTCAAAGTCAGGTAGGGTGATCGATTTCATCCCTGGTTGCCAATCCTGGAGATATGCCATTAATAAGTCAGCTTTTTCTCGGGATTGATCAGCTTGGTCAGATTGCTGTAAACGTTCCTTAAAGCTAGAGGCTTTTTGCCGTAGTTTTCGTAAGTTATTATTTAGCTTCTGAGTGAGTTGGTTATGCAACCGGGCAAACTCGTGTTGATTGAACTGGTTGGTGTAGTAGGAATTGAGTAAGGTTTGGATATTTTCAGCTGGTTTAACTATCCCCCAATCCATTACTGTATATCCTTGGTTTGTCCAGCCTGGCTGAAAAAGGTTGGCAGGTTTAAGGTTAGCAGGTTGAAGGTTGGCTGGTTGAAGGTTAGCAGGTTGAAGGTTAGCAGGTTGTTCGCGTAGCGTGGCCTTTTGGCCAAGGTTGGCAGGTTTAAGGTTGGCAGGTTTAAGGTTGTCTGTAGACAAGTTGCTGGCGTTTAATAAAGTTTGTAACCATTGTTGCCAGCGTTGAAATAGGTTTTGCCAGTCGGATTCTTCTAGGTTTTCGGTGGATTGCTTTGGGTCTAAACCAGCTGCTTGTACCATTGAGCGAGCGAGGGTGGGACTCAATCCTCGATAACTTTTGAGTAACTGATTTGCTACTGCTCCTGGTATCAAACTGACTCGTTCTTGCCAGCTCTGGTAGGATTCAGTCAAACTGGGGCTAGTGCCAGTGAGGGCTGGTGGGAGTTCGTAGGGTTGACCGGTTTGAATAGTACGGACGCTGGATTGCTGGTTACTGACTTGATGAGCAGTAGTGACAATCAGATTGTCAGCATCAGTGAGGATTAGGTTGCTGTATTTGCCGATAATTTCTACATACAAATGCCAAGTCGGAGGTTCTCCAGGGCGTTTGGCAAATTGCAGGTCTAAGACTCTCTCCCAAGGGGCAATGGTTTCGATGGCAATTAGGGCGAAGCCACCTAACTGGTGCCGGAGTTGGTCACTAAAGGTGAAGGTGTCGGGAACCCTTGGTGGTGGATCTCCTATGCAAATTCGGGCGGCTTGGGGGTGCCAACAAATGGTGAGCCAACCTCGACCATTTAGGGTGCGTAGGGCGATGGCAATGGTGTAGCGATCGCGTTGATAGACTTGTTCGGTACGTCCTGGTACCCAGGTAGCACGCAGCTCAGAACAAGCAGCGGTCAGGGTGGTATAGTCAACAGGTTGCATGTGCGAGATGCCAGATCTGAGCTTCGTAGGATTCGGGTTTGAGAATGGGTTCGCCGTCTAGGGCGTGTTTTCAAAGTTTTCCGCAAGATTATGATCCCCCCCAGCCCCCCTTAAAAAAGGGGGGAGCCATACTCAAANGTTTGAATAGTACGGACGCTGGATTGCTGGTTACTGACTTGATGAGCAGTAGTGACAATCAGATTGTCAGCATCAGTGAGGATTAGGTTGCTGTATTTGCCGATAATTTCTACATACAAATGCCAAGTCGGAGGTTCTCCAGGGCGTTTGGCAAATTGCAGGTCTAAGACTCTCTCCCAAGGGGCAATGGTTTCGATGGCAATTAGGGCGAAGCCACCTAACTGGTGCCGGAGTTGGTCACTAAAGGTGAAGGTGTCGGGAACCCTTGGTGGTGGATCTCCTATGCAAATTCGGGCGGCTTGGGGGTGCCAACAAATGGTGAGCCAACCTCGACCATTTAGGGTGCGTAGGGCGATGGCAATGGTGTAGCGATCGCGTTGATAGACTTGTTCGGTACGTCCTGGTACCCAGGTAGCACGCAGCTCAGAACAAGCAGCGGTCAGGGTGGTATAGTCAACAGGTTGCATGTGCGAGATGCCAGATCTGAGCTTCGTAGGATTCGGGTTTGAGAATGGGTTCGCCGTCTAGGGCGTGTTTTCAAAGTTTTCCGCAAGATTATGATCCCCCCCAGCCCCCCTTAAAAAAGGGGGGAGCCATACTCGCTCGTCCCCCTTTTTTAAGGGGGATAATGGGGGATCTCGGAGGCAAGAAGACACGCCCTAGTCCAGTTCCTATTTTGGGTATTTACAATACTATTCTATAAGCCAGCCTTAGGGCTACGATCTTATAGGTTTTTTCTCTCGGTTGTGAACATACTCTCAAAGGCAAGAGGCAATAGGCATGCTAGCAATAGGCAAGAGGCAATAGGCAATAGGGGAAAGATATCCTCAGTTTTGTTGTTCAATAAAATCAAACATTTCAATTGTATATATACCAAAGGGAACAGGGAACAGGGAACAGGGAACAGGGAGTAGGGAACAGGGAGTAGGGAACAGGGAACAAAAATTATCACAATTCATTTAGGATTATTTGTATAGTCATATAATTACATCAATTAATCGACTTTTTTAAGTCTGTTTCAGCAATTAAGCAATCGCTATTATATTGTTGATATTACTTCTTAAGTAGTAATAGCAAATACAATTTTATATTTACCTGTAAAATGCCTTAACAAGGCACCATGATTATGTACTAATTAAGTAATATATAAATTACAATTTTTCCCAAAAAAAATATCCAAAAATATTATTTTTAGGCTATAATAAAAGTGACCTTAATTGATAAGGTCAAAAACCAGCCCCCTGAACCTCAAAAACCACGGGGCTGGCTATTACCCCTAGTAACATAGGAGATAATTTTATTATGACCTATCGCGACCGTCTTAGTCCGTGGGTAATTGTACGGTTATTACCCAACATGCAACGAGTAGTTGTTGCTCGCTTCCGTAACCGCTCTGATGCAGAGGGTCACCTGCGCCGTCTCCGACAGCTGATGCCTGATGCCGAATTTGTGATTATTTTTGATACTGGGGAGGAATTAGATCAGAAGTAAATAAATAACTGGTTCTTTGTAGACGGTTGACAGTGGTTTGTAACCAGTAAACAGTTAACGGTCAACCGTCAATTCAGAAATAAAAGTGTTATCAAAATTGACAGTAGACCCCTTGTTTATCTGAACAAAAAAAACTATAGTTTGTGTGGAGGTTAAATCTCCAATTGTCTACAGAGTAAAGGAGAAATTCATGGGATGGTTAAAATCATCAGCCGCAAATCCTTAGGCACTCAACCTGTCTATGATATTGGTGTCAAGAGCGACCATAACTTTATTTTGGCAAACGGTATTGTCGCTTCCAATTGCTTCAACAAATCCCACTCCACCGCCTATGGCTATGTAACCTATCAAACTGCCTATCTCAAGGCGAATTACCCAGTTGAATATATGGCAGCGCTGCTGACAGCGAGTAGTAACAGCACGGACAAGATACAGAAATATATTGCTACTTGCTCAACCATGGGTATTGAGATTTTGCCACCGGATATTAATCGTTCTGATTTTGATTTTACCCCAATGTCTAATAGTATATTGTTCGGGTTTTCAGCAATCCGGAATTTGGGACACGGAGCAATTAATTGTATTCTCAAGGCTCGGGAGACTGGTGGTGAGTTTAAGGCTTTGGCAGATTTATGCGATCGCGTGGATTTGCGCACCCTTAACCGCCGTGGTTTGGAAGCTTTGGTTTACTGTGGTGCCTTTGATAGCATTCAGCCCAACCGGCAGCAACTTATCAAAGACCTCGACCCAGTGATTAGTTGGGGGCAAGACCGTGCCAAAGACCGAGAAAGTGGTCAGCTGAACATTTTTGATATGTTTGGCAACACTAATTCTGAGCAAGATCAGAACAATAATGCTTGGGAATCTGCTCCCACCGCTCCAGCAGTTTCTGATTTTTCACGCCAAGAAAAATTAAATTGGGAAAAAGAATTGCTTGGCTTTTATGTATCTGACCATCCTTTAAAATCAGCCCGTCCAGTAGCTCAAGTGCTTTCTCCTGTCAGTTTGGCCGAGTTAGGAGACCAAAAGAAGGGGACAACTTTGAGTGCTATTGTGATGCTCACTGAAGTTAAGCCTCACCTCACCAAAACAAATAATCAACGCATGGCCTTTGTGCAGATAGAAGATCTGACCGGTCAAGCTGAAGGAGTTGTATTCCCGAAAACTTACGAAAAAATTAGTTCATTACTGCAAGCCGATTCCCGTTTAATTATTTGGGCAAAGGTGGATGAGCGAGATGAAAAAATTCAGCTGATTATTGAGGATGCTGAGCTAATTGAAACTTTACGAACAGTAGTAGTAGAACTTACCCCTAAGCAAGTTACGACAAACAACCTTAACCAATTAAAATCGATTCTGCAAAAACATTCCGGTAAAAAACGTCAGGCAAAAGTACCCGTACTGGCAACTATTCCTACACCCCAGCAGTATCAATTTGTCCGTTTTGATTCTAAATACTGGGTGCAAAATGACCAAGTAACGGTTAATGCTCTCAAAGCTAGCGGATTTGATGCCCGTACTGCTCCAGTTATTAGGAGTTGAGTCTGATAGCTTACAAAAATCGAGCCAATAATTCTTGACGAGACAATTTTAGCAATAGGGGGGTAAATTCTTCTGGAGAGAGTGCAATCAATGGCTCAATGATGGCGAGCAGTTGCTGGTCTAGTTCACCAAAACGCGATCGCAATAAGTAAGTGACCATACTACGGCGTTCGTTTTGCATACCTTGCACTAGTCCCTCTTGTTTCCCCTGCACTAGTCCCTCTTGTCTGCCAAGCTGAGTAGCCACTTCAAGTCGTTGTTGATAAATCCCAGATAATTGCATTACTAACTCCCGGTCATCTTCCTCTTCCGACTTCCCTCTTACCTACTCCCTACTCCCTACTCCCTGCTCCCTTCTGTCTCAACCTTAACCAGGATTTTGCTGAGGATTAGAAGAGCCAATAAACTCAGATTGAATCTCCTCCAATTCCCGATCAAGTTTAGTTTTAGTTTTCGGTAAACTGCTAGAACCAGCAACCTTAGAGCCAAGAGTTGGATGTTTTGAGTTAGGGGTCGGATTACCCATAATTTCAGACTTCAATTCTTCTAATTCTTGAGCAATCCTTTTATTCAATCCCCCAACTGCAGGCTTTGATGGTACAGTAGGTTTGATAGGTGTAACTGGTTTTCGTTGTCTTAAAGGTGTAACTGGTTTTTGTTGCCTTAGAGGTGTTGCGGGAGTTGTCTGAAGATGCAACTCTTTACTTACCTCAGCCGCTGATTGATAACGTCGGTTAATAGCCCCCGCTATCATCTTGTCGATGATGCGACCAAGCTGATCACTAATAGGATGACTCAAAACGTTGCGCCAAATCCAGACACCCTCCCTGACATCAAATAAATCACAGGGGTGCCTATTGGTCAACAAATGAATACAAGTGATACCAAGACTATAGATATCACTGGCAAAAACTGCTCTACCAATACTTTGCTCTGGTGATACATAACCAAATGAGCCAATCGCTGTCCCAGTTTTGCCTAGACTAGTGCCAGTAGCAGCTTTCGATGCTCCAAAATCAACTAGAACCAGTTGACCAGGGACCTGGGTTGCTCCCCCGACAACCGAAGACCTTAAACTCCTGCGGCGAATAATGTTTTCTGGCTTGATGTCCCGGTGGATGACATGATGTTGATGAACAAATTGCAGCAATGGCAGCAAATCATCCAGTAGCGCCCGAATTTGTGCTTCATTAAATCCTCCCCCACTGGCCAGTTCTTGGACTAAGTTTTGTCCATCGATAAACTCTTGCACCAAATACTGTTGGCTATCTTGACAAAAATACGCCAGCAATTCCGGAATTTGAGGATGTTTGCCCAACTCATCCAGCCGTACCGCTTCCAGGGTGAATAACTCAGCTGCTTTTTGAACCGTGTTAGTTCCCTGGGCTTGGGGAAAAAACTGCTTGATGACGCAGGGAGGTTTGGAAGGTTTATCTTCATCCACAGCCAAGAAGGTTTTACCAAATCCACCCTGACCTATAGGTTTAATCCCTCGGTATCGCTCTTTGAGCAGCAACTTCGAGCCACAGGCAATGCAAAATTTAGTTCCTTCTCGATTTTTGGGATTGGGGCAAGTGGGATTGAGACAGTAGCTCATTATCGTGGTCAGCAGTCGGGCTTTTATCTATAATTATATATTGCCCTATCTATGAACAGATAAACAATGATGTGATCAGGACTGATGGTCATCATAGGGGATTTTTTGATCTTATCTAGCTGATCTCCCTATCCCCTCATTATCATCTAATTACCTGATTACTTGAAACCCTGATAGCAATCCCTGTAGGAATTGTGAGAATTTTTGATGGCATATTCCCTACTCCCTACTCCCTACTCCCTACTCCCTACTCCCTACTCCCTGTTCCCTTTGCGATATGTTCCATAATTGCTTGTCGGAACCCCAATACTACTAAAGTATTGGACAGGGTTAAAAAAAACTCAGCACTGCCATGTAGCCAATCCACATCAGCTAATGCTTCCTGATAAACTACCTCGGAATAAATCCCAGCTGGAATAGTAATAAAAACAAACACCAAGAGGACGTAAAATCCGATTAGCGCTAAACGGGGTGTTTGTCCAGAACGAGTGATAAACCACAAGAATCCTAGGTAAGGAAATAGGGAAATAGCAAATAATGTTTCTTTAGAAATCATCTGAAGATCAGGAAAAATGCTCGAGTTGTCAAAATGATTCGTAAAACGTAAGCATTCAGCCGTCAGCCGTCAGCCGTCAGCCGTCAGCTTATTTTATTCAAAAGCACCTCAAGTAGCGTGGGTGTAGCGCATAAACTGTTCCCGTAACGTGGCCATTCGCGTAGCGTGGCCATAGGCCAAGGCTAATGGCTGATAGCTGATAGCTGATAGCTGATAGCTGATAGCTGATAGGCTGATAGCTGATAGCTGATAGCTGATAGCTGATAGCTGATAGCTGATAGCTGATAGCTGATAGCTGATAGCTGATAGCTGATAGCTGATAGCTGATAGCTGATAGCTGATAGCTCAATGCTTACCGTAAAACTTATCCCTGGCATTGGTAGCAACCCTACGCTGAACGCCAAATCCACCAAGCTGCTCCACAAAGGGTACAGTTACCTACAACCGTCATCGCTGCTTGGAGTGTTACCATCCACTCCAGGGATTGTTGGTTGTCAAAAAAGTGCCAGGTGATAGCACACATCGCACTGACCAATGCTGGTAACATAGCAAAAGACAATGCCCACCATGCACGATTGCCAGTAATTTCACCATAGGTCCAGATTAACCAAATTGCAGCAATCCACTCGATAACACTGGAAATGTGAATAATCCAAGTTGGAATTGATAGAGCATGCATAAAAAAACTTAGTACTACAGACTAATGGGTAATGGGTAATGGGTAATGGGTAATGGCTTAGGAGTAATCAAAATTAAAATTACTAATTTTAAAGTTACCAAAACCCAAGCTTGATAATAGTGAGGCTTCTAGACATCCCATTATCGACCGTTGACTTGTTTGAGTATACCAAGATTATACCAGCTACTTTACCTAAACTTTAAACTATGATTAGTACTAATGCTAATAACCAATCCGAACATGCCTAATCCTATCCTGGCTAAATTAAATATAGCGTTTCTTATAGCTATATAACGATTTTGCCTTTGTCTCTATCTCCTCAGGGGACCTGTTGGAACTAGCCGATACAACTAGTGACTTTGTCGCCTCCACGACTTCTTTTAATTCACAGACTGGCTACAAAACATTTACTTACGAGTTTACAACAGCTGGCACGTTTACCTTGAGTATAGGAGTGGTGGATATGGCCGATTCTACGGTTGATTGATACCGGATAGCGATAATAGCCAATGGGCATAAATTAGCAATGGTCAAGTTAATACCAACTTTGGTGGCGATGGCAACTCCCTTTGGTTTGATGGCGGTTCTGCAGAAGATAACTCCCGTTATGCTATTACCCAAGCCCTAGATGTTTACCGTGGCGGTACTATTTCCTTTGATCTGATCATTGGTAATATCATTGGTAATAGTAATAATGGAGGGGAGAATGCCGATTCTGGGGAAGATATCGCTCTTGAATATTCCATTGATAGCGGTATCTCTTGGGTAAGACTGGGTTTGTATGACACAGAAGACTACATCAGTTGGAAAACTATTACTGAGAGCATTGACACCGATGCTATAACTAGTGCTACTCAGTTCCGCTGGCTACAGCTTAACCATAGTGGTTCTGGATTCGATAACTGGGCTATTGATAATGTGCATATTGATTTGGTTTAGATTATGAATCACTATAATCATCTGTTTTATTTAATTAATCTAAACTCAAGCCGAAAAAAGAAAAAGAGGGAAAAAGCCTAGGTTAACTTTACATACCTAATTGATATGCCTAGGTTTACCATTTCCCCTGTAAATGGATAAATTCATCTGATGATTGCCGTATCTTCTTTATATCAATCCTTAGTTCAATTAAGAGCTGCTATCTCTAGTTTAGATAATAGCTCTTTCTCAACGTATTCTAGGTGATGTAAATCCTCAGCTACAATTAATAGAGTGACATCCCCTTGAGTTCGTAAGGTGTCAAATTCATAAGGAAAGACAAAATTCTGAGTACTATTACCCTGGTAGATTAAGGAACCAATCTTTTCCCTTAGGGTGCTAAAACTACAGGGTTCGATTTTAATTCTCAAAACCTTCCAGCATCCATCGTAGTCACTAGAACCAAACAAATTGTCAAGAATGAAAAATGCAAAGGACGATCCGTTCAGTCGGGCGTTGTTTTCGATGGGAAATATTCCTTGATCTGTGACAATATAATCGATGCCTAAGATGCCAAGATAGCCATCATCTCGCATGTGCTGGGCTATTTTGAAGGAGTAATCGCGAATTAACCCTTCTATCCTTTTTGAATAGGGTTTTCCTTTCACGTTACCGATATGTTGTAACCCATTAAACAGCTGGCATGTTATGCCCAGATGAGCAATTTCTCCATTGCTCCCAATCATCCACTGGTCATTGGGGGATGTAATGACTTTGAGGAATGGCTCAATTAAAAAACAACTCTCTCCCGATGCCAGCATTTTTGGCATCTCAGTGTCGAGGTTACTCCTGTTAACTTTATAAAGTGATGAGCCTACAGACCCTTGTGCGCCCCGGATCAGTAACGTCTCATAATCCTTAAGCCAACCTAAGATTTCCTGTCGCAGTTCTGTCTCAAAATCCTCAGAGTCTGATGATTTACTCAGGATAGTTCCTGGTACTGTGGGAATACCAAGAGACTGACACAGGGACTTGAAGGTGGACTTGTCAAAATACTTTAAGGTAATAGACTGATCACAGCCAAAAAAAACGGCATCAATGGTTGACGCCGCCTCTTTATCTACATCTGCAGAATAATAGGGAACAAACACCAAAGGTTTTCCGATAGATGCAAGAAATGCTCTAACTTCATCCGCTTTTTGCATTATCAGCTCTGAGAGCAGTGCTGGTTCATTTTCACGGTTGAAGGCAAAGACTTTCTGGGGTCCTAAGCCAAGATTTTTCAGCCAGTCGTAGTACTCTGCATCCAGATTGCCAGGAATGATCACGACATCTTCTGAACCAGCTACAGCTAAGGCTCGTGACGCCCAAGGTTCAAGTGTATTCTTGCCCTGAAAGTGGGGTTGGCTTCGGATATCGAAGGCAAATACCCTGACTTGATCTGAATTTGAGGAAATCAAGTCCAGAATAGAGCTTGATTTTGCGATCGCATTTGAGTTTACGCTTGAGTTCAATGCATCCTCTTGATGGGTGTGATTACCAATTAGCCTTTTGCTGCCAGAAGCACCATCCATATGCTTACTCCATACAGACCTAACATACGACTTATTACAAATTACAAGCGAAATTAGAAATGAACCTATCTCCGTCTAGGAGTAGGACAAACTTTGTCCGCTGCTACCCTCTAACTTAACTGTGAGCAGTTAACCATAATAACTGCTCCAGAGTCAAGACCCTATCCCATAAGTTTTACTGATGGGATATGCTAAATACACCCTGTTTTTATGAGGGGTCATGGACACAAAATTAGCGGCAATTGCCAAGTGCGCTTAAGCGCTCCTACAGGCTATGCGATCGTCATACTATAGGTTTTAGTCCTATACAAATGAAATTTCGATTGATTTTTTTAACATTTTCTCATAAAAATTAGGTGTTAAGTGTTAGGTATTAAGTGTTAGGTATTAAGTGTTAAGTCTTAGGTGTTTGGTGTTAGGTGTTTGGTGTTAGGTGTTTGGTGTTTGGTGTTAGAACGGGAACATATACAAGCAAGAACCTGATGGGTCACTTCCCATTTGCTGTAGAACTGTTGCGGAGTCATAGCCATTGGACACTGACTGTAGCCTTGGATCAGTTAGCGCCCTGCCTTAGTTAGGGAGTGAGGGGACGCGGGGCAGGTATAGGTTTTACCATAGTTATGGTGTCTTTAGTGATAGGTAGCGGGAAGCCAGGGTCCCCCTGCTCAAAGTTCTGGCTTCCAACTTTTTGGTTAATTTGGGTTTGACCACTTTTTTGATAACCCAAAACACTGAAAAAACACAATTAACGCCTAAAAGTTCGGAAATTATTTTTATAATCGGAGATGTATTCAAATCAACATAAATCAATAAGGACTTAAGCAGTTGCGCTACATATAGTGATGACGTAACCATTGCTCCCCTACAATTAGGGTTGAGGAACAGAAGCAAGGGTAAGTCCTGTCAATAAAAACTAATCACAAATGACTAATGACTATTAGTTACAAATTCCTGGCAAGAGCCGCAATATAAAGGAGTTTTATCAATGAGGCGATGGCGACCCATACTGTTGCTTGTGGCTTTTGTCCTAACTATAGTTCTCTCTAACTGCGTTAGCCCTTCTAATTGGATTGGGACAAATACCCCTCCCAGTCCTACTCCTACTGTTTCTGAGAGTCCTACTCCCAGCCCTACTCCCAGCCCTAGTCCCAGCCCTAGTCCTACTCCCAGCCCTAGTCCTACTCCCAGCCCTACTCCAACTCCAACTCCAACTCCAACTCCAACTCCTTCCCCAACTAAACCTTCTAAGGATTCCAAGGGAAGGACAATCGTTTACGGAGCAGTGGGACAACCAGAAAACCTAGAACCGGGTAATATCAGCGACCGGGAATCCCTAGTTGTCCAGAAACAAATTTACAATCGCCTAGTGGAATACAAGCTGGGAACGATAGAACTGGAACCGGGATTAGCTACTGATTGGGAAGCGTCTCGCAATAGCAGAGTTTGGACATTTAAACTGCGCCAAGGGGTCAAGTTTCATGACGGGACTGATTTCGATGCTGAAGCAGTTAAGTTCAATGTCGAGCGTTGGTGGGACCCGGAAAACAAATATGGCTATCGCGATAAAGACAGAAAGTATCAAATTTGGGCTGATTTATTTGGTGGCTTCAAGGGAAACTCGAAATCCCTATTACAACAGATAGTCATCAAAGATAAGTATACAATTCAATTTGTCCTGAAACAGCCCTTAAGCATTTTTCCAGCGATGATTGGGTCAGGCTACTTTGGTATCGCTAGCCCAACCGCCATCAAGAAAGCAGGTTCTAAGTATGGTCGTGAGTCATCTCTAGCGGTAGGGACAGGTCCCTTTAAATTCAAAGAGTGGCGTAATGGCAAGGAAATTATCCTAGAAAAGAGCCCAAACTACTGGAAACCAAACCTACCTAAAGCAGAAAAGGTAATCGTGCGGTTCATCCCGGATATTGCGAAGCGGCTGACCATGTTGAAATCTGGAGAGATTGACTTCACTTCAGACCTAGTTCCTAAGCAATTAGAAAATTTAGTTGGTGAGGCTAAGCTCAAATCTATTTTCCGTCCCTCCTTCAATGTCGGATATCTATCCCTCAATACCAACTACAAACCCCTTTCTAAACAAAAGGTACGGATTGCGATCGCATTAGGAATTAATCACCAAAAGATTGTCGAAAAAAATTGGCAGGGTTTAGGAGAGAGTGATGCTCACTTCACCCCACCCCTCCTCGATTGGTCTGAGTCACCCAATTTTGGTAGCTATAAATATGATCCACAGCTAGCCAAGCAACTGCTGAGGGAAGCTGGCTACCCCAAAGGCTTTGACCTCGAACTGTGGTATATGAAAATTTTCCGCCCCTACTATCCTGATCCAAAAGCGATCGCCCAAGCAATAGCTGATGACTTAGGTAAGATTGGCATCAAGGTTACTTTAAAAACCAAACCCTGGAAAGATTATCTCAAAGACCGACAAAAGTCTCCTGGTTTCCAAGGGTTTATATTGGGTTGGACTGGGGAATATGGCGACCCAGATAACTTCTACTATTCCCACTTCGGACCTAATGCTACCGCTGACCTTGGACGTTGGAAGAATAACCAAATCCTACGGCTATTGGAAACCGGTCGTAAGACCCAAGACAAGGATGCTAGAGCAAGAATCTATCGCCAAGTCGATAAAATTTTATTTGAAGAAGCGGTGCGCATTCCCATTGTCCACTCCCAACCGCTTTTAGGTAAGCGCGCTAATATTCAAGGCTGGAAGCCCAGTCCACTGGGTTCAGAATCCTTTGAAACTGTGGATAAGATTTAGATAGAACACTATAATTACAAATGTGTAACTTCAAAGGTAACAACTCTTGGGACAAAAACTCTTGGGACAAGTAATACTGCTCTAGGCTTTTTATTTGAGATGTAAACAGAGGAGTGAGGCCAAAAGCGAACAGCGAACAGGGCAAATGTCAGAGTAGTAAAGAGTTACGAGTAGTTTTTGTCGTTATGAGAAATAGGCATAGTTTTTCATGACCTATTTCTCAAGGCTATATATCCAAAAGGGAACTAGTTCGATGACAAAAAAAAGGAATACATCTAGAGACGGATTTAGGAACCGGTTAGAAAACTTGGCTTTAAACAACTTCAAGGGGATTTGGGAGTTTATTCAAAGCAACGACTCTCTAAGACGTCAAGCCAACAAAACAATGATTAACAATGTCGTCTACAAAATTCCCACTCGTCCCCATAAGTTAAGCGCGATCGCACCCTATACTTCTTGGGACTCATTAACAGACCGAACCTGGAGCGGACGACATTTACCCCCCGATCCAGAGTTCAACAAACCAGGGAACCTTCCCCCTCTCGAAGACCTTGCTGTTTTGTTTCGCAAACAAGAGGGGAAAACCATCTATTCCGAGAAGTCTACCCTGCTGTTTCCCTATTGGGTGCAGTGGTTTACGGATGGCTTTTTGCGCACTGATCACTACAATAAATTAAAGAATACCTCTAACCACGCCATCGATTTATGTCCCGTCTATGGGTTGAACAGAAAATCTACAGACATGCTGAGATCCCATCAGGGCGGGAAACTGAAAAGCCAGATTATCAATGGTGAAGAATATCCTCTCTTCTATTACGACGATCCAGAAAAGGGAGTGGTCAAGCCAGAGTTTGACGGGTTGTATGAGCCGCTCAATGATGAGAAGCGACTCGACCCAGCCAAGAAAGCAAAACTATTTGCTATGGGTGTAGAACGAGCCAATGTCCAAATTGGCTATGTAATGCTTAATGTTCTGTGTCTGAGGGAACACAATCGCCTGTGTGATTTACTGGCTAAGCATTATCCCGATTGGGATGACGAGCGACTCTTCCAAACGGCCAGAAACATCGTGATGGTCGTAATCATGAAAATTGTGGTGGAAGAGTATGTTAATCACATTACCTCCTATTACTTCAATTTCATTGTCGATCCCCCAGCGTTTACCAATCAGAAGTGGTATCGCCAGAATTGGATGACAGTGGAATTTAATTTGGTATATCGTTGGCACAGTGCCCTTCCCGAGACTCTGACCTATGACAGCAAGCAAATTCCCATGGTGGATAGCCTCTGGAACAATGAGATGCTGATCAATAAAGGCTTGGGACCATTGTTTGAGGAGACCTGTTCCCAACCAGGCACCAAAATTGGTTTGTTTAACACCTCAGAATTCCTAATACCTGTTGAATTGGCAAGTCTCGACTTAGGTCGTCAAGCTCAACTGGCTAGCTACAATGATTACCGGGAAATGTGTCAGTTTCCCCGGGTGACGGATTTCGATCAGATCACAGCTGATGAAGATACTCAAAGGGAACTAAAACGGTTATACGGTGATGTTAACAATATTGAATTCTATGTGGGACTCTATGCCGAGGATGTGCCACCAAATGCGACAGTACCTCCCTTGGTTAACCGACTGATAGCAATTGATGCGTTTTCCCAAGCATTGACCAATCCCTTGTTGGCAGAAAATATCTTCAACGAAGAAACTTTTTCTCCGGTCGGTTGGGAAGTAATACAAAACACCAATACTCTCTCAGATGTGGTAAACCGCAATACTCAACAGCAGGATAAAAGCTATAAAGTAACATTTGACAATCCGTAAGCAAGGCATCGGGTATTGTCAAGGAAAAATTCAACAATAAATTCAAGCTCTCTGATTTAAAAATCACCGGTTAAGTAAAATTTGAGTCTCAATCACCAGCTATCTGCTCACAGAATTTGACAGTACCCGATCAAACCCACTGGTATCCTCAAGGAGTTTTGAGCACAACCAATTCCTCAAAATTTTTCTATAAAAAATAACCATGAAGCTATTTACAGAATATCCCGAAAAGGACGAACGAAACTATTACGACCTTGTAGCCGAGCAAGTCAGGATTCAGATGGATAAGCTTTACAAGGATGAAGAACGGGCTTTGCGAGACACCCATGCCAAAACCCACGCCTCGGTGGAGGGAAACCTAGAAATTTTTGATTTTGATCAACAGAGTATTAAGACCGAACTAGGGAAACGAACTCGGCTTACTCAAGAGCAACTCAATGGGATTTCCCTCAAGCAAGGACTTTTTGCGAAACCGAAACAATATCCTGTTCAGCTACGATTTGCCAATGGGCGAACAAATGTTGAAAACGACTATGTCGCAGACACACGCTCAATGTCTGTGAAAGTGATTGGTGTGGAAGGAGAAAGCCTAGAACAAAGCTACGAACCAAACACTCAAGATATTATTGTTCAAAATGCCAAGATCTTTTTTATCAAAACCATCAAAGATTATTATGAATTCTTTGGCTCCATAGTTGACTCAGAGCAAGCTTCCCAGAAGTGGCTCAGGAGTCATCCCAGGCAATTGCTAGCCCTAGCTAAAGTAACAGCTCGAACCCCAAAGAGTTTATTAACGGAACGGTATTGGAGTGGTTCTGCTTATGCCCTTGGACTCAAACCAGATTTTGATCAGTCTCAACCGGGCTTAGTTCCTGTTGACTATCCCGCCGTGATCAAATACGCCTTTACCCCTGTTTCATGCCAGCCTCCCCATCAAAGCATGGGATATCAGTCCCGACCAGGTATTCCCAAACTTCCCTTCATCAATCGCGCCAAAGCTCTGGGATTGGATGAAAGCAAACCGGACAATTACTATCGAGACGAGCTGATCGAACAACTATCGAAAACCGATGCCCTGTATTGCTGGGACTTTGGTATCCAATTCCAAACCAACCCGAAAATGTCCATCGATGATGTCACAATTCGTTGGAGTGAGAAGAAATCACCATTTTTTACGGTTGGTCGCCTTACAGTCAAGCATCAGATCATCGATTTTGACAAACAATACGACTCTGCTGAAAACCTGCGATTTTCCCCATGGAATGGCTTAGTAGTTCATCGTCCTGTGGGAGCTCTCAACCGGCTCCGTAATGTAGTTTATCCGATTGTGGCTAAGTATCGTTATCAAAAACGAGGACTCAACTACTAGTCTTTCAAGTTAAGCATACATGTTGCATTTTACTTGTTACTTGTTACTTGCCAATTTTAAATTTTCAAGTAACAAGTAGTAGACTTCGCGGCAGTTGTCAGCAGACAGGAGACAGGAGACAGAAAACAGTAACAAGAATTGACGAAAACAGTATCAAAAAAATACTTTTGCAAGAGGTCTAGTGTAACCCTAAACCTCAATTCTCCATACCGCTATCTATCCAGCGCTCAAACAGATCGATTAGCTCGTCCGACCAGCAAGCATCATAAGGCAGAGAACCTTCGTTAAGTCGTTCTCGAAGCTTTTCCCCATTGGCTCGAACATTTTCTACATCATTGAGATCGATACCGTCTAACCGTTGCAGTGTTTCGAGATCAAAATCTCGAAAGAGTGGTCTAATATCCGATCTGTACCCCACCCGCTCAGATTTTCGGAACTGTTCCCAAGATGGCAGGGGCTCAAGGTTGGGTTCTCGTTCGTGGTGAACACCAATCTGTCCTGGTGGCTCGTTATCTGGTGCTTGAGCATCAATCCACTCGCGGACAAACTCTTGTCTGGAACTATCTACTAACGGTCGATAGCGGGGCATTTTGCCAGTTTTACTAGAACTCTCTAATCGACTTACTAGTTCCGATCCTTCTGCGGTCAGGTTGCAGTCGTCTTCATTGCGACGGAGAAAAGGCCGATTAAACATATGCAATTGCACAAATTGCTCGCGATTGATTCCCGCCCAGAAATTGCTGTGGGCATCGATAGAAAACCCCCGCACTGCTTCTTCCAGAATGCGAGCCACCTTTTGGAAAGATTCTGTCCGAGCATGGGTGGGGATAGACTGACCCGCAGCCAACGCCTCTAAAATGCTCAACCGTCCCCGATCAGACCTCTGCAAATCCTCCAAAAAGGGGTCTTTCTGGTCGGGACTCCCATCATCCTGAAGCGCTTTCTCCACTAGGGTTAATGAAGCCTTGACCACATCTAAATGGACTCGCCAACGATCCCGTTCTAAATCTGGCAGATCGAGGGTATAGGGCAACTGGAAAGGAGGGCCGGCCGTCACCCCATTGTATAATTTTAGAGGCAGCCGCACCATTTTCTGGGCAATTTTCTTCAGATGGCGCATTTCATCGAAGGCCCACAATAGCAACAGGCCGCGCGGAGTGCGATCGCCTTTATCGGGCCCTGAAGATACATAGCGACGACCCGTTATTCTCAAGAAATGGATTAAAAAAGCCAGCAGTAACCGATAGCGTAAGTTGAACAGGTGTCCCCAGTTACGGGCGCGAGGGTTGGCAATATAGCCCCGTTCCTCAAAGGCAGCACGGATATACTCCTCAAGCTTGCTTTTCCCCAATATGGTACGCGGCGGCTTGGTGCTAGGGTTAGTTGCTACTGGCCAGACAAATTCGACCCGCTCATTCTTCAACTTTTCAAAATCTTTGTAAAGTTGAAAGAATCGCTCAAAATGGGAGTCAACCGTAGAGCCATAGCCTTCCCCTTGTTCGGCAATGATTTCGAGAGCTTTGACCGCCTCTTTGCGTAAGGTGGTGGGATGAGAGCCTTCAAAGGTATCCACATAAACTCGTCGAGACTCAGACTTATCATTGCTGCCAAGACCCTCATCATAGCCCCAATCATCCCAGGTGCCTTGGAGGTCGATTCGGTCTGTATGAAAGTCTTGGTCTTTGAGTCCCTCTTCTGCATTGCCAAATAGTTCTATCAGACGCTCGTAAATCGCTCCCACATGCTGAATTGGACGACCGTCATTGGCACGCCGAGCAATTTTGGCAATATATAGGAGCCTTTGCCATGTTTTATCGTCAATATCCCCCTGTTCGGCAGGCCGTTCGGCGGTAATATACTTGGCTAATGACTGCTTTGATAGGGGTTCGAGTTTAAAACGGAATGGATAGAGCTTGCTTTCAAAGGGCGAGTCTTCCCGCTCAAAATTTAGGGGAGCGCCAATCAGGTGCAGCAAGTTCTGTACCGTCATCAGATGCCCCATTTCTTCCCGTGCTAGTTGAGCCAATCGCTGGTAGAGCGATCGTACTCGTCCCCTTGTCTCATGATTTGTTTGATCGTCGCGCACGGAATAGGCAGCATAAAGGTACTGAACCATTAAAGCGTGTTCCACTTCGGCTGCGACCGTTAGCAATAAGGCCGCTTCATCTCGCGGGTTCCGTTCGATCTCAAAACTCAGGGGCAATTTTGCTAGTTCGAGGGTTGCGATCGCAGCCTCAGATGGAGGTTGACAAACCAGAACCTCTAGAGGTATCTCATAGGTTTTTGTCATCACATTAGTCCTCTCTCAGTACATGGGGAGTCATAGCAGTTAAGGCGAGTCGATCTCCAGTGCGTTCTGGGAAAATCAGCCGACTTTCTGATTCGTTGTCACAGGTGACGCGCGCCATGAACTGTCCAGGGGCTAACTTTTGCCCGCTGTCATCTCGTAAATCCCAGGAGATCGGGCGAGGGCCCTCTGCGGGATTCCGTTCCTCTAGCAACGTCCGTACTTTTCCCGCAAAGCGATCATAGAGAACCACAGATAAGTTTGTTGCGCCCTCGGGTACGGTGAGGGGAATCAGAACCTGATCTGCAGTGATGTGAAGTTCCGTTGCCCCGAGCAAGCGGTTACCGGCTACTTCCCTCTCTGTTGGCTCGTGTAATTCTTGATTAGTGTATTTATAAACAGTGTTACCGGAGGCGTAAGCGACAGTGACAGACCCGTCGCTAACAAAGCGAAATCGGTTGATATATTGACCTATATTGGGACTAGGGGGACAAGAATAGCCCGGATCGGGTTTTGGCCAATCGGGGGTCAGGTCGCTCCAGGTGAAACCGCCATCTGTTGTCTCGCTAGTACGACCGCTCTCAAAAACTTGATCTCCCCAACCGCCAACCCAACCAAGCTGACGATTCAAAAAACCAATGCCTTCCAGGTTCTCATTAATCATCTGACCGTTGCTGTTGCGAATTTCCTGTCGTCGCCAGGAGTTACCCCCGTCTTCAGTGATTAAAATCGCCCCTGCCTTCAGATTCTCACAGGCAACTACCCCAAATTCCGGATCGTCATCTAAAAATTGGATTTTCCAGCCCCATTCCCCTAATGGAACATTGATATCTCCGAGCATATCTTGCCAGGTGTTGCCACCGTCTGTTGTTTTCAGGACTGTAGGCACAACATCAGAACGACGGGGGTTAGGCCGCACCGAACGACCCCCGACAACCCAACCTGTCTGGTCATCTTTGAAGTAGATATCCACCAAAAGGGTAGCCACATCTTCCATATCCCTAACAAACCAGCTTTGACCCCCATCATTTGTTTTGAAGAAGCGTGCCGGTCGTTCGGGGTAGTTGGTTCCTGATGCGAATACGTTCTCTTGGTCAAGTACCCAAAGTCCGCAAACGGCTGAGGGGGCATCGGCTGGCAAGTTCTCTACTAAAACCCAGTTTTTACCGCCATCACTGGTGTGGTAGAGTTGTTTCCTTGGGGTTACGCAACCAACCCAACCGATTTGTTCGTCGAGCATATGAATGCAGCGAAATTGACACTCCCCGGCCTGAAGGCGCGGGGATTCCTAGATCAACGAGCCGCCTTAAACCGTCGAGTTCCCATCTATGACGCCGCCAAAAATGGGACAATACTTAACCGAGAATCCGTCAAGACCAAATTCCTAGTTAATTCACGACAGACCCAGAGGGCAGTTCTCGCGATAGCGTTTAACTACTTATTGGAAGTGCCTTATTAAGTCCGTTTCCCTTCCTTTCGTTTGGTTTCGGTGTGCCCCACCGTACCGTTTTCTCGTCCATAGTGATTCTTCTGGGTTCACACACCAACTGTTAATTGATGATTGGGTTTTTAAAGAGGACTTTCCCTTCCCTCTAGACATTACTACTTTAAGGTCGATAAGTTACGGGTCTCTCTCCCGGCTCAGCCTACGGTTTTTCAGCCTGTATCTATCTTGATTATACGATAAATATTCGTGTGTGTCCATAAAAGTTGCTCTTTTTTTTTTATAGGTTCCTAATAGAAAGCCGTCCTATAAGGACGGGGTTTTAAACCCAAATCTTTTGGGAAACCCCCTGTAACTGTTCTTGGATCTTCCAGTGACCTCCGCCATCTTCGGTTTTTAGGATTTGTCCATTCCCGTTAACAGCCCAACCAACATTAGGATTGATGAAAAAAATATCGTCATAACGACCGGCCAATGGTGCTGGTGTAGCCACCCACCGATAGCCATTGTCTCTCAAGTTCATGTTAACCCCCTATCTGTCCAAACATTGCCGTTTTTAAAACGCTTTTCGCAATCTTTGATGACCTTTTTGTCTGTCATAAAAGACAACTGTATTGGGTTGATTTATTCTCTAATCTTTTTAAGATTACATCTTCAGCTCAACACCAATGACAAGAGATTATTTAAATGTAATATTTATTTAGACAAAGAAACAATTATTCTTAATCATTTTCACTCATCATTCCCGTAATAAAGACTAGGGACTTCCAAAAAATTAATGATCCAGAAAGTCATTAGCAAGCGATCGCTACCCATGAGGCATATGAGTAAATGAGCAAAAAGACTCGTTTTTGTCTATAGACTGTTTTGCTGGTTGACTGACAAAAGTTCACATAGGGCGATCGGTACAGGAATCGGTCTAGCGGCGCGCTACCCTAGGAAAACGTAAGCATTCAGCATTCAGCACCTCAAGTATCAGACGAATTAAAGTAGGGTGGGCAAAGTAATATAATCATTAATACTCAAAACAATCAAACTGTTTTTGCCCACCCTACAAGCTGATAGCTACGAAAACGTAAGCATTCAGCATTCAGCATTCAGCACCTCAAGTATCAGCACCTCAAGTATCAGCACCTCAAGTATCAGCTATCAGCTTAAGCGCTACGCGCACGCTACGCGAACAGACCAATTAAAGTAGGGTGGGCAAAGTAATATAATCATTAATACTCAAAACAATCAAACTGTTTTTGCCCACCCTACAAGCGATCAGACGAATTAAAGTAGGGTGGGCAAAGTAATATAATCATTAATACTCAAAACAATCAAACTGTTTTTGCCCACCCTACAAGCTGATAGCTGACTGCTGATTGCTGACCGCTGACCGCTGCTTACACGAAAACTCATCTGACTTTGAACAAAAATCAAAGGAGCATTTGCGTAAGCAACGATAATTTCGAGTACTCTCAAATCCACCAAGGATAACATCGCAAATAATTGAGCAATGTTTCGGGCTTGTTGACAATAAACCGGTCGATTCTAGATTTTTTAGACTATTGTTTCCCTTTTTGCTGTAACTTATGATACAAATTTAGATGCGTTTACCCTGGTTACATGTTACTTGTTACTTGAAAATTTAAAATTGGCAAGTAACAAGTAACGAACACCGAATAATTATAAGTATTCAACCGGATTCGATATTAGTTGTTTTCTGGCAAGCCTCTGAGCCGGGAAACGATACTCCCGGTACCAATAACTAAAAGTCCCAATATCACTGAAGGTTCGGGAACACTGATAGGAACAGACCTGATACTCAGTTCATTAATCGCGAAACGTACATCAACGCCCTCTTCTTTGGCATTCAGCACCAAGGTTTTGATGTCACCACTGCTATCAAACACGCCAGTAAAGATCACGCCGCTGCCAGCAACCATCTGGCTGACACCTGGACGTTCAAAACTTCCTAGACTATTTCCGAAACTATCAAAGGCTTCAATTGTTGCTATGTAGTCAACAATTTCTATAGGAGCGGATTGAATTTGTGTCCCAACACCAAAGACTGGAGTATCAAAGGTAATAGTCAGTGGACCAGGATTAGCAAGGCCTGTAAACAGAAGCGCATCGCCTACGTCAAATGCACCAGGGAAAACAGGAGTTTGATCAATACGGAGAAACTCTCCAGCAGGGATGCTGACATTTAAATCAATACCGACCGCTGAAGTAGCTGAAAATGAGTTAGGTAGGGTGGGAAAAGGTGGTGCTACAACAACCTCAGCTACTTCAGACCAATCTAGGAAATCATTAGGGTTTAAAGCTTCTCTGGTATCTACAAATGTTGCGGCTTGGGCAGTACTTGTCAGTAATACAGTTCCTATGGCAGTTGCTAATAAGGTTTTCATTGCTGTTGACTACAAATTATTTTCGTAGTTCATCATAATTTTCGTAGTTCATAATACAGTTGATTTAGATCTACTAATCTATAGCAGAATTAATTTTGTTAGAATCTTTATCTACTTAAGGAATATGAAAAAAAATCTTGCTAAAATCTTTATATATCAGCACCTGAGTGGGTGAAAGTGCGCCTGTAATCATTATCTGGTCTGGATTTATTCAAGTCAGTTACCAAACTTATAAATAAACCCGATTTTTCGACCACTTGGATGAAAGAATCAGGTATTGAGTTTTCAGTAATTGAAAATATGCTCATGACTGTCTATATCTAGTTTGGGATCATAAGTTTGGGATCATAGTGACCTTAAACTTAGAGCTGGCAATTACTTTGGGTCCCTTGTCGCCCCCCCAGCTCCTTCGTAATCAGTTAGCTATTTGCAGTCAGCTAAAACCCTAGCAGCTTCCACAAGACTAGATCACAGCAATGCATTCAATTTCGACTAAAACATCCTTAGGTAGTCGGGAAACCTCAACACAGGCACGAGCTGGAGCGTCTTCCTCGTTAAAGTATTTGGCATAGATCTGATTTACTGTCGCAAAATCATTCATATCTGCCAGAAATACCGTGGTTTTGACTATGTCCGGGATTTTAGCTCCAGCAGCGACTAAGATAGCTTCAACATTAGCCATTACCTGTTCTGTCTGCTTGGCGACATCATTAGCACCAACAATCTCACCGGTGCTAGGGTCAAGGGGAATTTGACCAGCTACAAAAATCATTTGACCGCTGACTGCGATCGCTTGATTGTATGGTCCTACAGGTGCTGGGGCATTGGGGGTACGGATAATGTTTCGTGTCATAGTCTTCAGTCGTTCCAGGATGGACAAGTTAACACATTCCAAGATAACAGTTTGAGGATTCCCATCTCAGCCTTATCCCTGACCGATAAGTCTTGATCTTGGTAGTGAGGAGGTCAAGAATAGGGGGATGATGGGTAATAGTGGTATTAGTAGGATGAGGGGTCAGAAAGTGCTATGTCATCAATGCACCTCATTATCAGTAGTGCGTAGGGTGCGCACAGAAGACGGGCGAGCCCTCATTTTCTACCTTTTCGCCACTGTTGAGAGCGCCAGTCTGGAAATAAAACGGGCAAGATGCCCGTTCCACCCACGGAGTCAAACTGGTTATAAATCAAAGGCTGAAATCCAGTAATTATATTAAGAAACCCGATTTATGCTTAATTACTGTAACCATTAACTATTAACAATAGTAACAATTTACCATTAATTATTATATACTGAATCTAGATTTTGGAGAGGATATTTGCTACTAGTTAAACACCACAAAAACTAAGAATTTCCAAAAAAGGCGTATGTGAATGAATAATAAAATCCTGAAAACTATAGATCAACTAGGTATTCGATTTGTGCGTATCCTTTGGTGCGACAATGCTAACATAATCCGTGGTAAAGCAGTCCACCGGAAAACCTTACCAGACTACCTCAAACACGGTGTGGGCATTTCAGCAGCCCAGCAAGCTCTACCGGTGATGTATGATGTCCCAGTCCCAGGCAGTGGCTTGGGACCTATCGGTGAAATCCGCTTAGTACCGGATTGGGAAACCTTAACCTCCTTACCCTATGCTCCTGGTCATGCCCGTGTGTTTGGGGATATGGTCAACAATGGTAGCCCATGGCCCTGTTGTCCCCGAAACTTCCTCAAAAGGATGGTAGCAGAAGCGGAAAGTGAGGGCTTACAAGTGGTTGCTGCATTTGAAAATGAGTTTTACCTGCTGCAGCCAACTCCTGAGGGGATTCTACCGGTAGACAATACCGTATTTGCCTCGACGCTGGCAATGGATCAACATCAGCAGGTGATTGACCACATTGCTGAAGCCTTGGTGGAGCAAGGGATGCCTGTAGAGCAGTATTACCCAGAATCTGGTCCTGGTCAACAGGAAATTTCTATACTATACACCCAAGCCCTACCAGCGGCAGATCAACAAATAGCCTTCCGGGAGACAGTAAAAGCGATCGCATTTCAACATCACCTGGTTGCCTCATTTCTGCCCAAAATCCTAGCTGACCAAGCTGGTAATGGTTGTCACCTCCACCTCAGCCTATGGCGGGATGGGAAAAACCTGTTACTCAATCCAGAAGGGGATGGGGGACTTTCCCAAGTCGCCTGTCAGTTTATTGCTGGAATTTTACAGCATTTACCTGCTTTAATGGCACTAACCACACCCAGTACTAATTCTTATCGACGGATTCGCCCTCATTGTTGGAGTGGCGCGTTCCGTTGTTGGGGAATCGATAACCGAGAGGCTGCGGTTAGGGTACCGAGTAACCCAGACGGTGGAAGTCCAAGCAATTTTGAACTTAAAACTGTTGATGCTTCTTCTAATCCTTATCTAGCCTTGGGAGCAGTAATTGCGGCTGGCTTGGATGGAATTCGTAACAGTTTGGAATTGGGAGAAGCCGTGGTGGTAGATCCAGGACATTTGACAGAATTAGAACGTAGTGAGAGGGGTATTGAGTTATTGCCAACTACTTTAGGGGAAGCGATTGGTAACTTAAGTGCTGATCAATTACTGTTGGATGCCTTAGGAGTAGAATTGGCTCAAGCCTATCTAGCGGTAAGGAAAGCCGAGTGGGAGGCAATGAAAGATTTTGAGTTGGAGGAGGAAGTCGAGGTTTTATTAGAGCGATATTGATAGTATTGATATTGGTAAGCATTCAGCCCTCAGCTAATGCGCTACTTCAAGCGCGTCGTTCGCACAGCGTGGCCAAACGCGCCCCGCGTGGCCTTTTGGCCAAGGCCAAAGCCTGTGCCACGCAAGCTACTTGAGGTGCTAGCAGAAGCTTTAAACTGATAGCTGAATGCTTATGCATAGTTGTTTCTATTTTAAATTAAAAAGGGGATATGATCTGATAAAAAATCCCACTTGATCTAATCGCAACCGTCCCTATCTTTAATTGGCAAGAGGGTAACGTTTCACTTTGTATGATGCCTGTTGTGTCCCCCTGATTCCGCTTATTCCTAACTCCAATTCACTCAGCTTTTTTTGTAAACCACAGTACTGAATTTCTGCAACACGTAGATTCTCGGCTGCAACTTGCTTTTTATCGTTTAATTGACGTAATTTTCCCTGAGATACATTTATTTTCTCTTCCAAACTGCGTATTTCTCCTCGAAGAGCAACGAAACGTTCTTGTGATGTCTGTACTTCAGTGCGGAAAGTGTTTCGTTGTTGTTGTAGGGTTTTGATTTCCCCTCGCACAGCCACTAGTTTCTGGTCTAAACCTCGTTGTTCACGGCGAGAGGCTTCTAGCCGTTCTTGGGAAGTTTTGATTTCCCCTCCCACAGCCACTAGTTTCTGGTCTAAACCTCGTTGTTCACGGCGAGAGGCTTCTAGCCGTTCTTGGGAAGTTTTGATTTCCCCTCCCACAGCCACTAGTTTCTGGTCTAAACCTCGTTGTTCACGGCGAGAGGCTTCTAGCCGTTCTTGGGAAGTTTTGATTTCCCCTCCCACAGCCACTAGTTTCTGGTCTAAACCTCGTTGTTCACGGCGAGAGGCTTCTAGCCGTTCTTGGGAAGTTTTGATTTCCCCTCGCATACCCACTAGTTTCTGGTCTAAACTTTGGCGTTCTGCCTTGAAGGATTTAAACCGTTCTTGGGTAGTTTTAATTTCGCCTCTGAGAGCCACTAACTGTTGCTGAGATTGACGCACTTTTACTTGAGAGGATTCTAGTTGTGACTGTGCGGTTTTAATTTTGCCTCTGAAAGCGACTAACTGCTGCTGAGATTGACGCACTTGGGCTTGAGAAGATTCTAGTTGTGACTGTGCGGTTTTAATTTTGTCTCTGAGAGCCACTAACTGCTGCTGAGATTGACGCACTTGGGCTTGAGAAGATTCAAGCTGTGCTGTTGCTGCCTGGGTTTCACTGCTAAGGAGAAGGAGTTTTTCTTCAGCCGTGCTGATCTCAGTGCGAACCGCAACGAGTCTTTGCTGTGAGGTTTGTAACTCCCTTTGAGATTCTCCTGAAGTTTGTAAAACTGTCAGTAATCCAGCTACTTCCACATCGTCAGGCTCGTATTTTGCTGCTTTTTTAAAGGAAGCGATCGCATGTTCGTAGTGACCGATGCGATAGAGGGCAAATCCTCGCTGTTTCCAAGCCAGAGAGTTTCGAGCATCAAGTTGAATCGCCTTGTCAAAATCCGTGATTGCTTTTTCATATCGACCAAGTTTGTAAAAAGCCGTGCCTCGGTCAATCCAAATTGAAGCAGCCTTGGCATCCAGTTCCAGTACTTGGTTGTAGAATGCGATCGCCTCAGAATACCGTTTTAAATCATAAAGCAGCACACTGGCAATTTTTTTAGGAATAATTGTCTGTACCAACTGCTGTTCAAATTCTGATGTGGCTTGAATTGAAAGTGCTTGCTTCCAGGCAGTAATCACCGCATCGTATCGTTTGAGTTCATGGTTTGCCTTGCCTTTCTCAAACCACGCTAAAAGGTAATTGGGCTTAATTTTAATCGCTTGATCATAGGAAGCGATCGCGGCTTCGTACTTGCTCAAGCTACTCAACGTATCCCCTCGCCAATACCAAGCTAAGAAAGAGTCTGGCTGAAGTTTTACAATCTGCGACCGTATCGTTATCTCTTCACTATACTTACCAATTCCTCGTAACTGACTGGCTTGTTGCCACAACTCATTGATTATTCTCCCTTGTGCCACAAGTTTCTCTGTCGAGGCGTTACGGCGGTCAAAATCCATCTGAGCAACGACAGTTTGAGCATTACCACTAGCCATACTTGTCGTGAGCAAAGTAGCTAGGGATACTACTACTTTAAACGGGAAATTTTTCATCTTTGGTGGTTAAGCAGTATTCTAGTTGAATTAAAATTAGGGATTACTGTCATAATATTACCAGCAATCTTAGCAAAGACACAGTTACCAAATACACAGTTAGAGGTATCACCATCCAAATGGTTTACCCCACCAACAACTAAAGCGATCGCTACCAATCCTCCAAACAGACCCTAGGGGTCTTCGGGTACTTCCTGCCTTCGTAGTTCAATAAACTTTTTTTTACGTTAACTACCAGACAATTATCTCTAGCATCTAATAATGTGAAATGATTAAGCTGTGGACTATCACCGCTATTGACCAACACGCTCACAACCTGCTAACTCCTGAAGCTGCTGCGAATTATCCCTATCCTGCCTTCTTCAGTGAAGCCTATGACCCTGATATCATTAATCATCATGCCCGTCACAGCCTTTTCTACAAACGAAGCCTTCGGGATATTTCCCAACTCTTAGAGTGTGAACCAGAGGAAGAGGCAATTCTTAAACGTCGCCAGACATTGGGCTTGAAAAAAATCACCCAGGAGTGTTTTAAATCATCTCAACTAGAAGCAATTTTCTTAGATGATGGTTTTCTGCCAAATGAGATTATTCCTAGAGAATGGCATGAATAATTTGTGGCAGTCAAGCAGATCCTTCGTTTGGAATATCTAGCAGAAAATCTAATCCGTGAGATAGATGACTTTGCTACCTTCCTAGAAACTTTCCGCTACAACATTGACCCACCCCTACCAGAAGTGGTAGGCTTCAAGAGTGTTGCTGCCTATCGTACAGGTTTGGATATCCAACTGATACCACAGGAGGTAGCTCAGGAATGTTTTGATGCCTTCAAGCAAGAAGTCTTGAGGGGAAAACCCTTGCGGCTGGTAGATAAGCCTTTAATTGATTTTTTGATTACCCAAGCGCTAGAAATTGCAGCTAAACATGGAATACCTGTGCAGTTTCATACAGGGTTTGGTGACCCAGATTTAGACTTACCGCTGGCTAATCCAGTTTATATGCGTTCGCTTTTGGAAGACCAACGCTTCCGTAACGCTCCGATTGTCCTGCTGCATGGCTCTTATCCCTATACCCAAGAAGCCGGTTATCTAGCAGCGGTCTATCCTCAGGTGTATTTAGATTTCGGGTTAGCCGTGCCTTTTTTAAGTGTAGCTGGGATGCGTAGCGTGGCGCAGCAGTTATTGGAATTTGTCCCAACCAGTAAACTGATGTATTCTTCTGATGCTCACAATATCCCGGAATTATATTACTTGGGAGCCAAGTGGGCACGGATAGTATTGGCACAGGTTTTGGAGGGAGCGATTCAGGATGGGGATTTGACTGCTAAGGAGGCGGAGTCAGTTGCTATGGGGATTTTGTGTGATAATGCTCGTGTGCTTTATGGGGCTAATGGTTCTTGAGAAAACTCCAAAAGCCCATAGACACCCTAGCGCTTCGGTGCCGGGTAGGACAGGAAGAGGAAAAGCATTATTGGGTAAGCATTCAGCTATCAGTCGTCAGCCGTCAGCTTAAAACAAGCTATTCGGCTGACGATCTCAACGGACTCAAAGCCAAAGACTATGAATTCCTGGCTCGGGCACCTCAAGTAGCGTGGCCGAAAGGCCAGGGAACTGAGATTAAACCAATGGTTACCTCTTTCATTCAAAAGCACCGATTGCGCTACTTGAGGTGCTGCGCGAACAGTAGCGTGGCACAGGCTTCGACCCTGTAAGGTAGCGCTAATCGCTGACCGCTGAAAGCTGACGGCTGAATGCTTACATTATTTGAGTTTCTGTTTTCCGGATACAGTGGCAGAAATGGTGGAGTTAAAAGAAGTAGATGAAATTTAATTACCACCCTGAGCCGTTCCTTCGGGCTTAGGGTTTTTTTGCTGCACTTTCCGCCAAAATCCAACGATTACCCAAATCTTAAAATAGCTCAGCTAAAGTTATTAGCAACTTATTTTGATTCCTGCGCTTAAAGTCTTAGGGGTTTTGTTATTGTTAGGTGGTAATATTAGAAATGAACAATAAATAGTTAGCGATAGACTAACTAAACATTAATTACTAGTCAGTAGCTAACATAAGGCTAAAAATAAACCTGTTTTTATTTTCCCTCTCCTCCTATCCGTTACATCCGTTACCCATCAGTTGCAGTATTTATCCTATATTGGTACTTTTAGCTTACCTTAACCCAACACAATTTTAAGATGACCCGTGTAATTGGCTTAATGAGCGGTACATCTGTAGATGGCATCGATGCTGCACTAGTAGAAATTTCTGGCTCAGACTTAGATTTAAAGATTGAGCTACTGGCTGGTGCTACCTATGGCTACCCCACTGAACTCAGGGAGAAAATTCTAGCCGTCTGTGCTGGAACTCCCCTATCCATGGCAGAATTGGCAGCATTGGATGATGCGATCGCATTTCAATTTGCCCAAGCAGCATTGGCAATTGGGACTGGGTTACCCCCCGCTGAGTTAATTGGTTCCCATGGTCAAACAGTATACCATCGACCATTAGGGGTCAAGGGTGTTCGCGTAGCGTGGCCTTTTGGCCAAGGTTTTTCCGAGTTGAAAGTTGACAGGTTGAATGTTGAAAGTTCTTCCGAGTTGAAAGTTGGCCGGTTGAATGTTGTTCGCGTTCGCGCAGCGGAGGCCGAAGGCCACGCTACGCGAACGGCTTTGCCGAAAGCGTGGCCTTTTGGCCAAGGTTTTCCAGACAACCTGCAACCTGATAACCTTCAAGCTGGTAACCTACCCTTCTCGAACGCCAAAGGCGAACAACCTGCAACGGAAACTAACCTTGGCCAAAAGGCCACGCTACGCGAACAACCTGCTAACCTTCAACCTGATAACCTTCAACCTGCTAACCTTCAACCTGCTAACCTTCAACCTGCTAACCTTCAACCTGATAACCTTCAACCTGCTAACCTTCAACCTGCTAACCTTCAACCTGCTAACCTTCAACCTGATAACCTTCAACCTGCTAACCTTCAACCTGCTAACCTTCAACCTGCTAACCTTCAACCTCTAACGACTCTGGGATATAGCCTTCAACTGGGACGGGGAGAGGTGATTGCTGAGATTACCGGTATCAAGACCATCAGCAATTTCCGTGTGGCTGACATTGCTGCTGGGGGAGAAGGTGCGCCTCTGGTTCCTAAGATAGATGCCTGTTTGCTCCGGTCATCTACCCATAACCGATGTATCCAAAATATTGGTGGTATTGGTAATGTTACTTACTTGCCAGTTAGTGAAGGGAACTGGTTGGAACAGGTATATGGCTGGGATACTGGTCCGGGGAATGCCCTGTTAGATCTGGCTGTCGAGTATTTTACCAACGGTAGAAAAACCTATGATTACAATGGAGAGTGGGCAGCGAGTGGCACTCCCTGTGAGGCTCTGGTCGAACAGTGGCTTTCTCAAGAGTTCTTCAAGATACCGCCCCCAAAATCTACCGGACGAGAGTTGTTTAGTCGAGATTATCTCAAGCAGTGTTTGGTAGAAAGTGAAGCTTATAACCTTGCTCCTGCTGATTTCCTGGCAACACTCACAGAACTCACTGTTGCCTCTATTGTTGAGAGCTATCGCAACTTCTTGCCTCAAATGCCAGATCAAGTACTATTGTGTGGTGGAGGGGCAAGCAATTTATACTTGAAGCAACGGTTGCAAATTAGACTAGATTCGGTGCCAGTATTAACCACTGACCAGGTTGGGTTAAGTCGGGATTTTAAAGAAGCGATCGCATTTGCTGTTTTGGCTCATTGGCGTAACCTCGGTATTCCGGGCAACCTTCCTCAAGTAACCGGAGCTTCAGAGGCTGTATGTCTAGGAAACCTGTATTCTCCGAGATCGCAACACCAGTCATCCTAAAACTCGGTATTTTAGCGATGCAGTGGCCTCACGGGGAGGCAGCGCGGTCTTGGGGGTTTCCCCCATGAGCGACTGCCGTGGTTTCCCCCACTCCCGCTTTGCGTCAAGATAGGCAGTGTAAGGGTTGGTTGTCAAAAGCAGTTAATAAGCTGCTCTTGCCATATCAGCTTAGAATCCCCGTTGGGTGAGTCTGGGGGAGATTTAAACTAGTTTGTCTGTTGATCCGTAGGAGTTGGGCTACTCCCGGAAGTTTGCCAATGGTATAACCTGAGGGGGTAAACCCCACAACCTTAAGGATAGCAGCTAAAATGAGTGGGGAACGTCAGAGGGTAATATTTCAGTAACAGATAAAGAGTAACACTGTGGCTCACACCTTTTTATTGGAGGCAGGACGCTGGACACTTCGGGGCAATTGGCTGGAACGCAATGGAAAATTAATTGTAGTCAGAGGTGGGACTATGGTTACCTGGAGTCGTGAAAACTGGTTTACTATGGTCACAAGACTGGTGTTTCCCAATAGTGAACGGGAGGATATCTCTTGCCAGTATCTAGGGCGTCTTGATACTGGCGAGCCGAAGTATACCTTTGTCTTACAACACAGCCTCCTAGGTCGTGTCGAGGGAGAAGGCTGGGTGGCTCCAGAATCCATTGTGCAACGGTATTGGGTATTAGGGGATCGCCAACGACGCAGTGGTTTTGAAACCCGGTATCAACGTAATGAAAATATATACTACCTCTCCAGTAGCATTATGGCAGGTCATTATCTCAGTAGCACAATGGAAGCAACTTTGAAACGTCAGCAAAAATAGAAGTATTCTGGAATTAAGGGAGTTTTAAAAGCAGTACGCCTGTGACCATTGCTACCAGCGTTCATCTTCTTTATTCCTTAGTCAGTTTTATCCTTAATCTTTAGTCCTTAGTCCTTTGTGATCCACATTAAGTCTACTAGTATTTACAAATGACCAATGACCAATGACCAATGAGCGATGACTAGTGACTAATGATTTATGAACACGTTACATTCGGGATCTCACCAAGGAACTTATGATCACAGACCCTAACAAAGGTCGTCTACTCGCCAATCGCTATGAACTGGTCAAGTTGATCGGCAAAGGTGCTATGGGTCAAGTGTATCAAGCCAAAGATACGCTCCTCGGAGGTGTAACTGTTGCTGTCAAATTTCTCTCCCATACATTATTGAACCAAAAAATGCGCGATCGCTTTGAGCGCGAAGCAACAATTTGCGCTTTGCTTGGTGAGAAAAGCAATCACATCGTGCGAGTTAGGGACTATGGCATAGATGAAAACGATATTTCCTTCTACGTCATGGAATACTTGGCAGGGGTAAATTTAAGCGCAATAATTCACACTAAAATCCTATCCTTACCCCGATTTTTGCATATTGCCCGTCAAATTTGTCTGGGATTACAATGTGCTCACCAAGGCATTGTATTTAAAGGCACACTCACTCCAATTGTGCATCGTGATATTAAACCCAGTAACATTATCGTTGTCGAAGATTCCTCCTTCGGTGAACTGATCAAAATCCTTGACTTTGGCATTGCTAAGCTTCTTCAGTTTGATGGTTCTCAAACCCATTCTTTTATGGGTACCCTAGCCTATTGTTCACCGGAACAAATGGAGGGAAAGGAACTGGATAAACGCTCTGATATCTATAGTCTAGGGGTGATGATGTTTGAGATGTTAACTGGTCACATGCCCATTCTTCCAGAAGATCATTCCTTTGGTAGTTGGTACAAAGCTCATCACTTCAGCCCACCTAAATCCTTTGCATCGATTAACCCCAAGCTAAAGCTGCCGAAGTCCCTAGAGAACCTAATCATGACCTGTATAGCGAAAGAGGTATCTGATCGTCCTCAAAATGTCGGGATTATCCTACGAACATTGGATTCATTAAACGAAGGTCATGATCGCGGTCGCTATCTGGGTCATCGGATTCAAACAATACTATCCGAGAAACCTCTGAGTAAGGCAACACAAATACTTCCCGTATCAGGGAATGATATTTGTCGGCGAACCTCCTGGCCCGATGACAAGCCTAAAGCATCTATTGTCTTTCCTAAGATAATTCGTACAACTAGCACAACCTTTCCTACCCTCTGGGTGATGCTGACTAAAGAAGAGATTGATAACCGTCAGGTTAGTACACGCTACAATCAATTCTTGTATGTGATGGTACCTCATCCAATGGTGCTATGGATTACCGCAGTGCATAATCGCTACCAGGGTGCTTGTTGGCTTCCTTGCTACTTAGACCTCAAAACAAATCACGGTCAGAACATAGTCAGACTTTTGGGAGATACTGGATATTATCGTATTTTGTTTTTTGCCCAATCACAACCAGAATACTGTGCTAATGTAATGACCTCAACCATTGCTCCTGCCCAACGCCAGCTATTCATTGATTGGGCGAATACCTCTAAGACAATAAAATCAACTAATCAAGCAATGTTGAGCAAAGGAGTACTTAAGCAAGAGTTTGAAAAGCTGAAGCCGAAGATTTTGATGAAGTTAGAAGCTGCTCATACAGATTACCCTACTGATATATCAGGTTAAAACTTGTTACTGGCAACTTGTTACTGGCAACTTGTTACTGGCAACTTGTTACTTTAAAAGAGATTTATTTTTTACATTTTCGATTTTACCTATTCAACCCTCAGCCAAAACTAATATAGGGATAGCATCAAATCCCGCTGATACTTTTTCGTCAGGGGATGGTCATTACCGAGCACATCAAACACCGCAATCATGGATTTTCTTGCACCATCATCTCTATAGTTACGATGTTTACTGACAATTTCTAAAAATATTTTCAGGGCTGCTTCATAGTCTCCCTCTACAACTAACTGAGATGCCTGAGCAAATAACTGATCTAATTCACTTTCCCCAATAGCATTCGCCTGCTGCTTAAATTGAATCAATGCTCTGATTGCCTGAGCTCTAGGGAAGTATTCTCGATCATTGTATTCAATGGTGTCTAAGAGTGTGCTTGCCTCTTCCGGCTCATTAATATGAACCAAAAAATTTGCAGCTTCAATGACTAAACTTTGATGCTCTGGATACTTGGCAATTAGCTGCTCAAACAGCTGTTTTGCTCTGGGTATATCCTCACTTGCCATGGCAACCCGAGCTTCTTCTAGTCCAATGTCTAACTCAGACTTTAAATTTAACCTAGCCAACATTTGCCGCAACTGAATTTCTGGTAAAACCCCCACAAAACCAGGAATAATATCACCATTGGTGACAATTCTGACATCGGGGACTCCCTCAATTTGAAAGTTATTTGCTAAATCTTGGTTGCGGTCAATATCAACTTTTGCTAAAACAAAGTCGTATTCTTTAGCTAGTTTTTCTAAGGTTGGTTTTAGGAGTTGACAAGGGCCACACCATGTAGCAAAGAAGTCTACTAATACAGGCTTCTCAAAAGACTTTTCTAAAACTTCAGTGCCGTAGTTGCTGCTAGTAACGTCTACAGAAAAACCCATATCAATTATTTCCGTTATCTTGCTGTTGAAATCAAAGATAAAATGTAAGCATATGCGCTACGCGCAGGCTACGCCAACAGCTAATGCTTACAAAGATAGGGAAGAGGAAGAAGAAGGAGGGTAGAATAGCCGGGAATTTTTACCATAAAATATCCCCTTTCCACACTCCTAACTTCCCCCAAACTCGACATCAAGTCAAGATTTGAGTCAAAACCCTGGTGTCATTCCCCTCTAACTCTTATTTAGCGCGCAGAGGATGTAGCTAAGACTTTTCCTGAGCTAGATGCTGCACTGTCTCGGCTAGATTCTACGAGTTTGCCTAGGATAGCGCTAACGTTAGTCTTGGCATCACCGAAGAGCATATTGGTGTTTTCTTTGAAGAACAGGGGATTGCCAACGCCAGCATAGCCACTGGACATTCCCCGTTTCATGACCACCACTGTACCAGCTTTCCAAACCTCTAAGACTGGCATCCCAGCAATTGGGCTACTGGGGTCTTCCATGGCACTAGGGTTAACGGTATCATTAGCACCAATCACGAGTACTACATCGGTTTCTGGGAAGTCCTCGTTAATCTCATCCATTTCTAGAACGATATCATAAGGCACATTTGCCTCAGCTAGCAGCACGTTCATGTGTCCTGGTAGTCGTCCAGCAACTGGATGAATGCCAAAGCGAACATTGATACCGGCATTCCTCAAAATCTTGGTAATATCGGACACCGGATGCTGAGCCTGAGCTACTGCCATGCCGTAACCGGGAACAATCATAACACTCTTGGCCCCTTGTAGCAGCTCGACGGTATCTTCTACTGTGGTCTCGGTGACTTGACCTTCGGGCTGATCACCACCTTTAGCTTTAGCTGTAGTTCCTGCACCTTCGCCGAAGCCTCCTAAAATCACGCTGAAGAAGGAACGGTTCATGGCTCGGCACATGATGTAGCTGAGGATAGCACCACTACTACCTACTAGGGCACCAGTGATAATTAACAGGTCATTGGACAGCATAAAGCCTGCTGCTGCAGCGGCCCATCCGGAATAACTATTGAGCATGGAGATGACCACTGGCATATCAGCACCCCCAATAGCAGCTACCAGGTGGATGCCTAACACTGATGCGATCGCAGCCATAATCAACAGGGGTTGCAGACCAGCCGTCCCCTCTGCTGTCATGAACTGGTAACCCAGGCCGATCACAGCCCCAAGCATAGCCAGATTGAGTAGGTGGCGTGCTGGTAACATTAGGGGTTTGCTGCTGATGATAGCTCGTAGTTTCCCAAAGGCTATCACTGAACCGGTGAAGGTAATTGCCGCAATGAACACACCAATATAAATTTCTAACTGGTGAATAGTTACTTCTGCACCCGTTAGGGATTCCCCCCCTTGCAGGTAATTGGCAATACCCACCAGTACAGCTGCAAGACCGACAAAACTATGGAGAATTGCTACCAGTTCTGGCATGGAGGTCATGGCTACCCGAGATGCCACGATCGCACCAATGATCACTCCTGGTAGAATCATCCCTCCCAGAGTGAGGTATGCCGTTACATTGCTACTTAGGGCAGTCGCAACAAAAGCAATCAGCATCCCAAGAATGCCGTAAATATTGCCTTTACGGGCGCTTTCCTGGTTAGACAATCCCCCCAGGCTGAGAATGAACAAAGCACTAGCTGCAATATAGGCAACTGTCAACAGATTATTTGACATAGTCTCCTTAGTTTTATGGTGTTCAACGTTAAGGTTGAAGGTTAGTTGGTTGAATGTTTAAGGTTAGTTGGTTGAATGTTGAAGGTTAGTTGGTTGAAGGTTAGTTGGTTGAAGGTTGGTTGGTTGAAGGTTAGTTGGTTGAAGGTTAGTTGGTTGAAGGTTAGTTGGTTGAAAGTTAGTTGGTTGAAGGTTGAAAGTGGTTTGGTTGTTCGCCTTTGGCGTTCGGTGTAGGCTGGATGGTTTGGTTGAACGCGATCGCGTGGCCTTTTGGCCAAGGTTCATAAGATAACCTGTAACCTGTAACCGCCAACCTGTAACCTTCAAACCTTCAACCTTCAACCTTCAACCTTCTCAAAACCTTCAAACCTTCAAACCTTCTCAAAACCTTCAACCTTCAAACCTTCAACCTTCAAACCTTCAAGGGTCTAACCTATTTCTGAAACATCTTGAGCATGCGTTGGGTGACTAGGAAGCCACCGGAGATGTTGATGGTTCCAACTAAAATTGCGATCGCACCCAGAATAGTAGTAGGTGAGGTGGCTGCGCCGGAAATTTGCAGCATTCCACCAATGATGATGATGCCGCTAATGGCATTAGTAACACTCATCAAGGGGGTGTGCAGGGCTGGTTTTACGTTCCAGATCACTTGCCAGCCTACGAAGCAGGCCAGGATAAATACTGTGAAGTGGGAGAGGAAAGAAGGTGGTGCTCCGATTCCCAAGCCAATTAGGGCGAGTCCCACTAACACTGGCCAGAGCAAGCCCATGATACCCTTTGATTTCTTCGTCTCTGGCACAGACTCCTCTTTAGTTACCGCAGTCTGGGGTTCCGGTGCGGGTTTGGGAGGTGCTGGAGGTGTAGGCCGCTTGGGTGGGGGCCAGGTTACATCCCCAGCGTGTAGCACTAAGGCTCCCCGAACCACTTCATCCTCCATATCGACACGGTAATTTTCACTACCACCCATGTCCTTGAGGAGATGACAAAGGTTGGTGCCATAGAGTTGGCTAGATTGAGTAGCCATACGGCTGGGTAAGTCAGTCAATCCAATGATGGTCACACCTTTGTATTTGTAGACCTCATTGGCTTTGCTCACCTCACAGTTACCCCCTTGCTCAGCTGCCATATCTACAACCACTGAGCCTTCTTTCATACTCGCTACCATTTCCTCAGTGATCAGCAGCGGCGCTTTTTTACCGGGGATCAGGGCAGTAGTGATGATGATGTCCACTTCTTTAGCCTGTGCAGCGAACAATGCCATCTCCGCCTCGATGAACTCTTTACTCATCACCTTGGCATAGCCCCCAGATCCTGTACCGTCTTCTTTGAAGTCCAGTTCCAGGAACTCTCCCCCCATGCTTTCCACTTGTTCCTTAACCACGGGGCGGGTATCGAAGGCGCGCACAACAGCACCGAGACCTTTAGCGGTACCAATGGCAGCTAGTCCAGCTACCCCAGCACCAATCACCAACACTTTAGCTGGGGGAACTTTCCCCGCTGCCGTAATTTGCCCAGTAAAGAAGCGACCAAAGTTATTAGCTGCCTCAATCACAGCCCGGTAACCAGCAATATTGGCCATAGAACTGAGGGCATCCATCTTTTGGGCCCTCGTGATGCGGGGTACCGCATCCATAGCCAACACTGTAGCCTTACGGCTTGACAGTTGTTCGAGCAGTTCTTGGTTTTGGGCTGGCCAGATAAAGCTGATTAAAGTGCCATTTTCTGATAGCAACTCAGACTCATGCTTGTTTAGAGTTGGATGCATCTCAGGGGGACGCACTTTTAGAACAATATCTGCCTCTGACCAAAGGCTGTTCGCATCAGGAATGATTTGGCATTCTGCTTGTTCGTAAGCATTGTCAGGAAAATTAGCTGTCTCTCCTGCTCCCGATTCAATCAGCACATCAAAGCCAAGTTTCTGGAGCACCTTCGCTGTATCCGGTGTAGCAGCTACCCGGCATTCACCTGGGTAAACTTCTTTCGGGATACCAACCTTCATGCGAGTTTTGGTTGGCTGTAAATCTGACGTTTCAGCCTCTTTGGGAATGGCTAGGGTCATTGACTCTCCTTCAGTTGTCTAAATGGAATAAGGACGGAAAATTCATTGATCACTACAGTGGGTCTAGAGGCATCAGGCAAAGGATGTCCAGACCAGCCACTTTCAGGGGCTAAGGCCACCGTATCTCCTAACATAGCTTTTGGTCATGGGTGACACATACTCCTTAGGTGAGGACAACAAGAATCAGGAAAACTGACGATAATAACTGTTTTCCGTAACTATTTTCGGTAAATAGAATCAAGTAACAACTTCTTATCGAAATGTTGTCCCTTGATGACAATCTCTCGTTCTATTTCTTTTGATTTCGAGTGGTTTTTAGCAACTGGTAGCTTCTTGCTGCTGGGGATGTTCACCCTGTTTAGAGGATTCCCAAGTTCAACTAGAACGGGATCAGTTTGCCCCCTAACACCGCCAATGCCCTTAAGGGTTGGTGATTGACTCGCTCTTGAGAGGAAAACCTCCCAGCCTTAATCGTCTGATCAGCTGACTGGCTTCCCATCTGTGCTACTTGTCCTTATATGCTACTTGTCGTGGTATCCAACACCAGGCATCGCCTCTTGCTGAATTTGAACTGCTGGCATCAATTTCTCTATATAAATTTCCCTGACTGTTCAAATACATGTTTCCCCATAACCGGATCTCTGTTTGGATCCTATGGTGATCTGCCAAAAGAGAGGATTATTTTTAACTTGTTTTAGGAATTGTGCTGTTGCACTCAGTTGTCGTAGGTAATCTTTACTAGTCAGATCGATTTATAGGTGATGGGGTGATGGGGTGTAGTGAGTGATTAAGGTGTAGCGATAGGGTTTGAAATTGGTATTAGGGATATTTTGTGTATAGCTTGTGTATATATATATAAGTAGTACAGTGAAAAAACAAATAACTGTTAATTGTCAGCTCAAGTCAGCAGCATTAGATTTATGCTATCCACACAATCTTCCATCAAACGTCTGATTTCCGCGATCGCATTAGCTGGTTGTGTCTTGACCGGGCTATCGGTTCGGAGCTTAGCCCAGAGTAATCCCGGATTGGTACTCTGGAGTGGTGTTAAGCGGGAAAATATCCTGAGATATCACCTAGATTTTAACGGTGCCCCCAATTACTGGGATCGTTACCGCTTGAAGATTCCCAAGAAGAAACTGGAATTGGGAGTCGCTCAGTTTTCTATTTCTTATCCAGATTACTACGATGGTAAGTTCGACGTGGACAAAATTGAGGTGCGCGTTGACGGTAAATCCCTCCCGGTCTCTGAAGTAGTCTGGGACAAAGAAAATTATAGCGTTCAGATTTACATGGAAGAGGCAGTTCCAGCCAATGAAAATGTGGAATTAGTATTTTCCAATGTCAAAAACCCTGATGGGGGTACTTATTACTTCGTTTGTTATGTCTTAGCTGCTGGTGATATTCCACTACCCACTTATGTCGGTACCTGGATTGTGAGTATTGGTCGATAATATAGCAATTCTCTTTACTCATGAGGTACAACTTTATGGGTTTTAGGGAACAGGGAACAGGGAACAGGGAATAGGCAATAGGCATGCTAGCAATAGGCAATAGGCAAGATGGAAAAAATCATGTGTACCTCATTATGCTAGTAAGCGCTATAGTTTTCAATTCGGTGAGGTAACTGCCACACCCCCAACACAAGCTTCTTCCTGTTGAATAGACCTCGCTACTGTTGCGGCGAGGTCTATTGATTTATTGTGCTAATTTAATGTCTCTTTGATCTCCCTTTTGTCTACGTCAGTCATTATTTCGAGTCCCTTGGGAGTAGCCTTTAGGTGAAAAAGGTAGCGACCGTTGATCATATAGATTGTGGTGATAGCTCCTATAGCAAAGATCAGGACTCCACAGAATGGTAAGGTAATTTGCCAAACTGGGAAGTTGTGGTTACTTGGTTTTTTCTGTTGATTCTTTAACATAGTGATTGAGGAATCCAAGACGAGTGTTAAAATAGCGACGATTTCCTGTTGAGTGCCTGCCTAGACGCTACAAACTATCCAGCAGGCTTTCACTCAGAGTAGAATTCCTACCCCAAAGAAGTTTTGGGCAAAATTAGTAGGCATGTTCTTTCACCGCCTACTAGCAGCTTTAGAGTCTGATTTCGAGGCTACATAGTTAATGTGCCTATTGAAGGATTCTGTGACATTGACTGGGTCATTCCTCTAGAGGTGCTGCTATTCAAAATTCAAGCACCCTCTTTTTTTTGGAAATTTTCCCGAGAGGGTGTCACACTTTCTGACAGTTCTGCACATATATATAGAAGAGGCAATCTGATGATTTGCGTAGCAGCATATTCTGCTAAGCATAAAAAATAGTTCGTCTCTTCAAGTAGTAATACCAAATCCGATTGTCAAAACCCCTTTCTAAAAATCCACCAAATCTTTTGATGCCATCAATATAGGGCTATGGGGATAAGGGGGGTATGGGAACAGGATTTGGTATAAATAGCGCTAGCTTTTACTTGCAAAACACAAACAACAAGGAGACATTGTACACTGCCAATAGTTAACTATAATCCACCAAAAAGTCACCTCAACATGGATGAAAGTTACCAAAACAAATAGTTGGTTAAAGTTATACTTTTATCCCCAAATAACAAATAAATAGGTAAAAACCAATTTACCTACGAAAATATTGACTAAAAGTACAAACAGGAGGTGGTGTTCAATGTCACCATAGGAGACATAATAAATGACAATCAAAAAAACTTTAACCCCTAGGGAAAAGTTTGAATCAGCGGTTAAACATTTATTTAACCAAACCTCTTTAGAAACTAAGGAAGCAACATTTTATGCTGCATTATTTAACGGAATAAAGAAAAAGCTACGGCAATTTAATTTTCCGGATGACCAAATATATGAGGTAATTAATGAAACCTATTTACGGGGAATAAAACTGCTAGACTCTGGCCAAGAGATTGAAAACCCTAGAGCCTGGATCAGGGCGACTTCCTTCAATGTTATCCGTGAGATGAGCCGGAAACAAAAAAAAGAGCAGTCATGGGACTCTAATTTAATAGAGCATCAAATAGCACCAGAAGACAGCCATAGCCTTTCCTCAGAAAACTCTGAAGATGAAGACTTAAGGCTGCTGGAGCTAGCCCTTAAAAAGTTAGACCCAAAGGACTCCAAACTAATCGTCTTACGGGAAATAGAAGGCTTGTCTTGGAGACAAGTAGTAAACCATCTAGCTTCTAAGGGAGAATATATTACTGAGGCGTCTGCCAGACAGCGAGGTAATCGTGCCCTAAAGCGTTTACGTAATAGGTTTTTTGAGCTTAAGGCTGATCATCAATAAACAAAATATTCTGATTAGCTATAGTTAATCAGGGTTCGGAAACCGCTTGGGGGCAATCAGATCAGGAATGCCCCAATCTTTCTTTAACAATTAAGTAAATATCAGCTAATTTTTATCAAATGATTCAAGCCTATAAAAACAACCTATGTTTCAGAATAAAGTTACCAAAAAATGTCACCAAAAAAAACGCAAAAAAATATTAAATTAGCAGAAGACTATCGCCAGCTAATAGCTCTTCCAATTTTGTCTGAATTAGAGGCAAATCGGATGGCGGAAATCCTAGAGCTAGCTAATCTTGATGAATCCCTTAACTGCTTAATTGAGGAAATTGAAATGACCGAATATTTAAAACTAGAAAAGTGGAATCAAGGTCTTCGGAAGTTACTGAAGGTGGTTTCAACAGAAGAGCCATCCCCTACTACACCATGGCAGGACTAAACTATATAAGGGGTGTAAGCATTCAGTGGTCAGTGGTCAGTGGTCAGTGGTCAGTGGTCAGTGGTCAGTGGTCAGTGGTCAGTGGTCAGCGGTCAGCCTTGTGGCACAGGCTTCTAGCCTGTGATGCTTCTAGCCTGTGACGCTTCGACGCTGTGACCTAACTCATAAGCTGAAAGCTGATAGCTGATAGCTGATAACTGATAACTGATCGCTTAGCTTGATAGATCACCCCTTGACATGGTATGATCAACAATCAGCTATAGTTGGCAATCAATCCTTCATAGTATTCGTTAATAGTATTCCTCCAGCAAACCCATGACTCAACGCACTCTAGGCGGAACCAACCGTAAGCAAAAAAGAAAATCCGGTTTTCGTGCCCGGATGCGCACCAAAGATGGTCGCAATGTGATTAGAGCTCGCAGAAGCAAGGGACGGCGTCGTCTCTCGGTCTAGTCATCTAAGCATTGATGCCGACCTGCTGCAAGTAAAAGGTAAAAGGTTAAGAAACAGCCATTTCCCGTGGCTTTTCTGCCTTTATCCTGCTCAAGGGTCTGGCGTAATTGACATTCATCAAGGATTAGAGTTAAGCATTGGGATTGCCTCAAGCCAATCGACTTAAGCACTGGCGAGATTTTAAGCAAGTCTATCGCTCAGGTATGCGTCGTTCAGGGCGTTACCTAACATTACGGGGTTTACAACAGAGTACTATTCCCGCGATTGCCAAAGAAACCACTGTACCAGAAAAATCCCTACCAGAAAAATCCCTACCAGAGGATTGCCCTCCCTCCCGCCTTGGCATCTCCATCAGCCAAAAAGTCAGTAAGAAAGCAGTTGTTAGAAATCGGATTAAGCGGCAACTTCGAGCCGCCCTCAGGCAGTTATTACCACGCCTATCCCCCGGTTGGAAACTAGTCGTAATAGTAAAACCAGAAGCCAGAGAGTGCGAATATGCACAACTTTTGAGAGAATTAGAAAAGTTGTTGGTAAAAGCAGAGGTGTTGGATGGGCATTAGAGAAGATGTATTTTATGAGGGTGGCCCTCACCGGGGAGATCTGATCATTAGCATATTGTTGGCATTTACGATTATATTCATACCTCTAACCGTAGCTGCTATTGTCAGGGCTCTATGGCTACGGTATCGGATTACCAGCCGCCGCATATCAATAACTGGGGGTTGGCGGGGACGCGATCGCTCAGATGTGATCTATTCTGAAGTTTCAAAGATTGCCACAGTTCCCCGTGGTATAGGAACTTGGGGAGATATTGTGGTTACCCTAAAAGATGGTAGCCGTTTGGAAATGCGGGCAATACCCCGGTTTAGAGAAATTTACGACTACATTGCCGAACGAGCAGCAGACAAAACAGGCAAAGCCGTTAGTGCCATCAAAATGATGTAGACAGAACATTGAAAAGAAAACCTTGACATCGGTCACTTGCCCTGATCTAGTCTTCCCTTTCCTACATCTGGCCACCAAAATCGGTTCAACTCCTTGATGTCAGTAGATATACCTGATAAAAGTCGGAAACCCGAACCGCATAGGGACGGAGATTAGTTACATTAGACACAGAAAACTTTACAATAGCGCCTAGGTTAACGTCAAACGAATGGACTTTGGTATCGGATTTATCTCCAACAACATCATGCTGCCAATCCTGGATTTCTTTTACGGGATTGTGCCTAGCTATGGTTTAGCCATAATAGCCTTGACCCTGGTGATTCGCTTTGCCCTCTTCCCTCTTAATGCTGGCTCCATTCGCAACATGAGGCGCATGAAAGTCACCCAACCCTTGATGAAGAAGCGGCAAGACGAAATAAAAGAGCGCTACAAGGATGACCCGGCTAAACAGCAGGAAGAAATGAGTAAGCTGTTCCAAGAGTTTGGCAACCCCCTAGCCGGTTGTTTGCCACTGTTGGTACAAATGCCGGTTCTGTTTGCCCTATTTGCCACCTTGCGGGGATCACCCTTTGCAAACATTAACTACGACGTCAACTTACAAATTTTTCCCCAAGAACAGCTGGAATATATCCAGCCTAAAGTCTTTACCACCAAACCCCAAAATATTTACATTACCGATGGCTTACATGAACCAGTCATCGCCCTACTTCCGGCAGGAAATAAGCTGGTAGTTGGGGAAAAAACCAAAGTAGAGTTTCAAACTGTTGAAGGTCAACCCTTAAATCAACTAATTGCTCAGCATCCAGAAACCGATATCACTCCCACTTGGCAAATAGTCAACGGAGAAGACCGCTTACGTATTCTTGAAGATGGGACACTAGAAGCCCTGATGCCTGGAGAGGTAAAGCTTCAGGGAACCTTAACGGGAATAGCTGCTAACAAAGGCTTTCTATTTATAGATGCTTTAGGAAGAGTGGGTGCTTTTGATGACGATGGCACTATCCACTGGGATATCGTAGGGATGATTCTCTTCTTTGGGATCAGTTTGTACGTCAACCAGCTGTTGTCTGGTTCAGGTGCAGGTGCAGGGCAAGCCGGTGACCAGCAAAAGGTAGTTAATCAGATTACTCCAGTATTGTTTTCTGGCATGTTCTTATTCTTTCCCCTGCCAGCTGGGGTATTGATGTATATTGTTGTAGCTAATATATTTCAAACTATCCAGACTTTCATTCTATCGAGAGAACCTCTGCCAGAGAATTTGCAAGAAATAGTTGAGCAGCAGGAAAAAGAGGCAAAAAGACAAGCAGCTAAGTCTGGAGAGGGTCGAGAGGCATTGCCTTTTGAGCCCAAGCGTTCAAAGAAAAAAGCATCAAGTTAGTATGGTAAATCAACATCAGGAGCGTGGTAAAGAGTGGTTAGAAGAACTCCTGCGCTTATCTCGATTGCCCGCCAGTATAGAAGTAGCTGATGGTGACGCTCCCCTAGGAGAGCGACCCAGCTACTGGTTGACAATCGATAATAGTCAACTGACCTCGAAAGACACTCAAACTTTAATTGGTCGGGAAGGGGAAGTTATCGATTCTATCCAGTACTTAGCAAATTCCCTCCTTAACTTGGGTCATGAAGAGGAGGAACAAGCCGTTTACGTTATCGATATCGATAGCTATCGAGCCAGACGGCAAGTGGAACTTCAAGCGATCGCTGAACACGCTGCTATGAAAGTCCGTCAGACCGGGAAAGAATTTGAATTGAAATCCCTATCGGCAGCAGAGCGGCGTCAAGTCCATACCCTATTCAAGGCTTTTGAGGATTTAGAAACTCTTAGTCGAGGGCAAGAGCCAGACCGACGACTGGTGGTGCGTCGCAGGTATTGACAGATTAAGAGTTTTAACCCTCTCACTGCTGATTGCACTTGGGATTATTCCCATCACCTGGCTAACATAATGCATTAACTCTATATAACTATTTAAGTCTATAAATGGTCGCTTTTTGCTGAGTGTTTGAGAAGCTCAAGGTTAACCATCAACGCTTAACAGTCAACTGCAAAGGATAAGCTAAGCATTATGGAGGCTATATATATTCCTGAGTTGCTCAAATTACCAGAGCAAACAGAAGTAACTCCGGTCAATCAATTCTTGGTGGATTTACAGACACTAACCCCAGTTCGAGGTCAAGTGCAAGTGGCTCATCAAGGAAATTACCTGGAGGTCTGTGCTCAAGCAGAAACGATCATTACCTTGACTTGTCATCGCTGCTTAAAACAGTACAACCACCGCCTAAGCATCGATACATCCGAATTAGTTTGGTTAGCTTCCTCAGCTGACCAACTGTCGGATGAATCCCTAGAGCAGGAGATAACTTGGGATGATTTACAAGAAACCCTTCCAGCTCAGGGGTATTTTTATCCAGACACTTGGTTATACGAACAACTATGTCTGGCAATTCCGCCACGGCAGCTGTGTGACCAAGAATGTATAGGTATCCAGATTAAGAATAACAGTGAAGCAGAGTTACGGGATCAACTACGGGATCAACGTTGGGGCGCTCTAGAATCCCTGAAGAGAAAACTTCCTGGATAGTGAGTTGCCTGGTAGTATAATGCTGAAGGGGAAATTGGTCAGGGAGTTACTAGCAGCAGAGCCTTTATCCAAGTTTCTTGGAAATAAAAATGCTATGTTTAGGGTTTAAATATTTCTTTATAGCATTGACTTTTTCAGTAATTGGCTCTTATATAGGAATTCTATATCCCATAAGGTATAAATTGATCCCCCTAAATCCCCCTTAATAAGGGGGACTTTGAGGTTGCAAAGCTTACCTCATAACTGCGAGAAACGCTATATAAAAATCCATGTAGGAATTGTCATAATTTTTGATGGCATATTCCCGTCTTAATGCAGTCGCTCATGGGGGAAACCACGGCAAAGCACGACTGGGGGAAACCCCCTTTGGCCGCTTAGGTGCGCTTGACCCGTAATTTAATTCGCCACGGGTTCCTACTCCCTGCTCCCTACTCCCTGCTCCCTACTCCCTGTTCCCTATTCCCTGTTCCCTGTTCCCTTTGCTATATGAATTTCAATGACGAGTTTGAGCTTCTGCTACGTGCTCGCTATCCTTTGTTATATATTCCCACTCTAGAAGAAGAGCGAGTAGAAACAGCGATCAAGCAATCCGCTAAACGTTTGGGTAATCGTGGTGTCTATATCTGGGATTTTGTAGATGGTTACCAGGGAAACCCTAATGATATCGGCTTTGGACGCCGCAATCCCTTACAAGCTTTAGAATTTGTAGATAAAATTGGCGAAAGTGCTGCTGCCATCTTTGTATTAAGAGATTTTCACCGATTCTTAGAAGATGTATCAGTTGCTCGTAAACTCAGAAATCTGGCACGTACCCTCAAATCCCAGCCTAAGAATATAGTTATCGTTACTCCCCAAGTGTCGGTTCCCTCAGATTTAACCGAAGTGCTGACAGTGCTGGAATTCCCCTTACCAACGGCATCGGAAATTAAAGCTGAGGTGAAACGTTTGTTGGGGGCAACGGGTCAAAATCTGACTGAAAAAATCATTGATGAGCTGGTGCGCTCGGCTCTTGGTCTTTCCTTAGAAAGAATTCGTCGGGTCCTAGCTCGTGGGATTGCCTCTAATAATGCCATCCAACCTTCAGATGTGGAACTAATTTTAGAAGAAAAGCGTCAATCCATTAGGCAAACCCAAATCCTAGAGTTCTACCCAACCCAAGAAAAAATTTCAGACATAGGTGGCTTAGACAACCTCAAAGACTGGCTACTGCGACGAGGTGGAGCATTTACAGAACAGGCCCGACAATACGGCTTACCCCATCCTCGTGGTTTACTATTAGTGGGGATTCAAGGAACTGGGAAATCGTTAACTGCAAAAGCGATCGCAAACCACTGGCATCTACCCCTGCTACGTTTAGATGTCGGTCGTCTATTTGGTGGCTTAGTAGGGGAATCAGAATCCCGTACTCGGCAGATGATTCAGCTAGCCGAAGCCCTCGCGCCCTGCATCCTCTGGATTGATGAAATTGACAAAGCCTTCTCTGGTCTATCCTCTAAAGGGGATGCAGGCACAACCAGTCGTGTCTTTGGTACCTTTATTAGCTGGTTAGCTGAGAAGAAATCCCCAGTGTTTGTGGTCGCTACCGCCAACAATATCCAAGCATTACCCCCAGAAATGCTTCGCAAGGGTCGATTTGACGAAATCTTTTTTGTTGGTTTGCCCAACCAGGAAGAACGTCGTGCTATTTTCGATCTACACCTATCCCGGCTGCGACCTCATAATCTCAAGAGTTACGCTTTAGACCGATTAGCCTACGAAACCCCTGATTTTTCTGGGGCAGAAATTGAGCAGACCCTGATCGAAGCCATGCACATCGGCTTTAGCCAAAACCGAGACTTCACCACAGATGATATTCTAGAAGCCGCTAGCCAAATTATCCCTTTAGCACGGACAGCCCAAGAGCAAATCCAATTTTTACAGGATTGGGCAGCTGCCGGAAAAGCTCGCATGGCTTCTCGCAATACTCCCTTAAATGATCGCATTCAGCGCCAACTCCAGTAAGTAATCATAATATAGCAGTTCTCAATTGGGTGAGAAACTTCATCTTTGGTTAATGGCAGTAGGGAGTAGGGAGTAGGGAGTAGGGAGTAGGGAGTAGGGAGTAGGGCTAATAAAATTGACTTGACCTGATAAGTATGATCGACGCTATAGATTAATGTCAACTAGATTAATGTCAACTAGATTAAGTGAGGATTTTATCCTTAAATTTTGGTATAACACCCTAACAACCTGTTAACCTTCAACCTGTTAACCTTCAACCTGTTAACCTTCAACCTGTTAACCTTCAACCTGTTAACCTTCAACCTGTTAACCTTCAACCTGTTAACCTTCAACCTGTTAACCTTCAACCTGTTAACTTTCAACCTGTTAACCTTCAACCTGTTAACCTTCAACCTGTTAACCTTCAACCTTTATCTTTAATAGCTTCCCATGAGTCTGTCCAAGATAGCTCAGTTTATCATTGGTTTTATTCTCGGCATTGCCATCTTAACAGGTGCTGCTGTTGGTACAGTATATTACTTCTTTACTAAACTAGCAGCTGAGCCTGAAAAACCTGTCTTTGCTGAGGAGCGACCCAAGACCTCACCATCACCAAAAGCTCAGCCCACCAGTTCATCTGGGGAGTCTAAACCAGCAACTACTCCCAAACCCATTCCTAGTCCTAGTCCTTTACCAAAACTAGAACCGGGTGCTTATCGAGCCAGTGTTACCTGGCCACAGGGGTTGATTCTGAGGGACTCCCCTAGCCTGAACGCTCAACGCATTGGTGGTATTGGCTACAATCAGACCCTGATCATCCTCGGATACAGTGATGATAAGCGATGGCAGAGAGTACGCTTGCCTGGTAGTGACCAAAAAGGTTGGGTTAAAGCAGGTAATGTCAAAAAAATAAACTAATAGTTTCGAGCAACACTCAACACTCAATACTTAATAAGTCTGGTTTTTGTTAAGAAAATTAGCTAAATATTAATCTTGATTGCAATATTGCCGATCTAGCTTCAAGGCCAGAATCCAGAATGATAGGGTTATGAAACTAACTTTTAATACCATCAAAAAAGTTAAATTTCTACCTAACTGAATTTCTGGCTAACAGGTTTATGTACAATAAAAATACAAATAAAGATCTTTTGGGTGCTGCTGTGACTGCTGCTTTGGGTGCAGGGATTGTCACTTCCTTTGCCGTCAGCCAAGGTCAACACCCAATGATTGCTATAGGAATTACTGCTATGGCTGGCTTAGTTGGTGCCTTGTTACATCAGGCTGACTTAGTATAAATAAAAGTCTTATGATAAGTAATTAACAACTTGCTAATTATCTGGTGGGTTAATTGGAACAAACCACAAGATTCTGATCACCGGTAGCACGAGACCCGTTAGACATCCATCCATTAACAGGATAAGTTATTCTTGCCCACTCACGCCCTTGGGAGTCCTGGAAAAACTGCTCTTGAGGGGGACGGTTGATCAGTCTTACTTTCACTCCATAGGAGACAAGACCCAGTCGGGAAGAGTTAATATTCGGTCTGCTACGGACAGCAATACCATCATTACCTTTATATATAACTTCGCGACAGAGAGATTGTGTTGGATTAGGCCGTACTATTACTGTCTGCTGACAGAACTTTAGATCTTTGGCTCGGACAAATCCAGGAATGGGGGAGTTGATCGCGATCCAACCATTTTTACTAGGGTTCTTTCCAGCCAGAATAACTTCTTCATTAGGCTCTAAGGTTCTGATTGGTTCGATTGATGGCTGTTTGTAGATAAACATTGACTCACCAGCTTGGCGGCAGAGAGATTGTGTTTGAGTAGGGCGTACTCCTCCTGTCCCCGGACAGAACTTGAGGTCTTGGGCTTGGACAAATCCAGGAATGGGGGAGTTGATCGCAATCCAACCATCTTTGCTAACCTTGTTTTCGGCTAGAATAACTCGTTCATCAAGGTCTAAGGTTCTAATTGGGTTAGAGGTTGATCGCTGTTTGTAGATAAACATTGACTCAGCAGCGGCTCGACATTCACCCATCAATCCCTGAGCCAGTTGAAATTTCCCTTGAGTCTGGGCTTGGGTTGGTTTGGCCGAGGGTATGCTGTTGGCGGAATTGGTGCTGGGAATTACGGTAGCCCTAGCCCCTACTCCCCCTAAACTGCTCACAAATAAAGCTAGGAGGGGGAGCAACGTACTCCAGTGACGAATAGTGGTCATGATTTAAAACTATTGCGTTATGGTTAGAGAGGAGAATTGCTCTGTTTTGGTAAGAGTCTTGCTCTATAACTACATGCTTTAATCTCCGATTACGTAAAATCTCTGAGATTCTATTGTCGAAAACATTACCAATGCTCTACTGTTCTCTGTTAAACTAACCGTAAAAGTTTCCTTGGAAGAATCATGGAGACCCTTGCCTATCTTCATCTTGCCTTAAGCGAAGAAGAGCTAGCTTATACTCCTGCAGTTTTGACAGAGTCGAATCAAAAATTGTTTCAGTGGCTCAAGGAGTATAAGGTAGTTACTCACCATCGGATTTATTTAGTGTTGCTAATTGCCATACTTAGCATTGTGGGGATGGCAGAAGAAGCCCTAGCCCAAAGGGTGCTGCGGGAAGGTCGTAGGGGATCCGATGTCACAGAGGTTCAGCGTCGTTTGCGAGAACTCGGGTATTTCAATCGGCAACCAACTGGCTATTTTGGTTCAATTACTAAAAATGCTGTGATTCGGTTCCAACGAGACAAGGGGCTTCCTGCTGATGGGGAAGTCGGACCACGAACCAGAGCAGTACTCTTGCCATCACAAAGCAGAGTAGCACCATCTCGTAGGAATGTTAATCAATCTGGACTCAGACGAGGGTCTCGTGGATCAGCGGTTACGGAAGTGCAGCGACAGTTAAGAGAACTGGGGTATTTCAATGCCGACCCAACCGGTTACTTTGGTCCAGTTACAGAACAAGCAGTGATTCGATTCCAAACAGACTATGCTCTCAGGGCCGATGGGATTGTGGGATCACAAACTAGAGCAGAACTATCTAATGCTTTAGTTACTCAATCACAACCGTTTGGATTCCTACCTGGGGAGATGCCTCTTCCTCCTGCTGACTTTAGCAGTCAAGAACCGATAGCATTTGGTACTCCTATCCGTAGCAGTGAACTACGACCAGGCGATCGCGGTCCAGAGGTAAAACGGCTTCAGCAAGCGTTGAGATCTCGGGGGTTTAATCCCGGTCCGGTTGATGGGAGATATGGCGAACAAACTGAGGATGCAGTGTTTAAATTTCAGATACGTAATAATAATCTACTTCCAACCGGGATAGCTGATTTACAAACCCTGCAAGCATTGGGATTTATTGATATCAATCCTGAACCTGAGAAGAATCGCTATGTGGTGGTGATCCCCATTCAAAATGATAATGTGCTGCGTGAAGTGCTACGTCAGACGACTCTGACTCGTGAGAATATATCTGATAACGGTCGAGGCGGTTATTTTAATGCTGGAGCTTTTTCTAGCCGTAGTGAAGCGGAAAGTCGTTCCTATGAATTGCGATCGCAAGGATTTGATGCCCGGGTAGCCTACTTTTAAGTCAGCTCAAGTCCACTAACAAAGAAATATATTGGGGTGCTCCCTGAGATATTTAACCTCAGGTGTTTATAAATTCAATAAATTTTCAATAACTAGAACCCATGGGACTTGGAATAGCTAGGGTGATAGCTAGGATAAGATTAGTAATAAGCCCACACTTCCCTAATAGGTAAGTTAATAGGTAAGTGTGGGAATATGTCACCAAGGGATTAGCTCAAAGCTTCCAGATAATCCCGAACTCGGTTACGGCGCTTGGGTTGCCGCAACTTTTGTAAAGCCTTAGCTTCAATTTGGCGTACCCGCTCCCGAGATAAATCCAAAGCGCGACCAATCTCAGCTAGAGAGTAAGGTTGGTTATCTCCCAAGCCAAACCGCATCCGAATCACATCCCGTTCACGGTTGGTTAGATCGGCTAGGAGTTGCTGTAAATCCCGTTGTAAGGCTTCTCGCATCAACACTTCTTCTGGAGAGGTTTCCTCAGTTTCGAGTAAATCTCCCAGTTCGGTGTCTCGTTCCTTACCAACTTTAATTTCCAAAGAAACAGAGCGAGGTACTCGTAGTAATACTTCTCGTACCTGAGCGGCAGTCATCTCTAATTCCACAGCAATATCGTCAATGGTTGCTGTGCGGCCACGTTCCTGGGAAATCTTCCGTTGGGCTTTTTTGATTTTATTGAGCTTCTCAGTAATGTGAACTGGCAGGCGAATGGTACGGCTTTGGGTAGCGATCGCCCGGGTGATTCCTTGACGGATCCACCAGTAAGCATAGGTGCTAAATCGGTAGCCTTTGGTTGGGTCAAATTTCTCAACCGCTCGCTCTAATCCCAGAGTTCCTTCCTGAATTAAGTCTAGGAGTTCCAAGCCACGGTTTTGATACTTCTTCGCTACTGACACTACCAGACGTAGGTTAGCTTTGATCATGTGTTCCTTAGCTTGGAGCCCTTCAGCTTGTACCTGCTCTAGCTCTTTGGATGTTAGTTCGGCTAACTCTGCCCAACGCAGTTTGCCAGCTGACATACTCGGCTTCAGTTGAGAAACGTCAATTCCTGCAGCGGTTGCCCACCGTTCTAAGGAAGGACGGTGACCTAACTGGGACGCTAGACGATCATGGGTTTCAATCAGGTGGACAAAGCGCTCCATGACTTTATCTTCGGATATAGCCGATTTATTGCGCAGCCGTAGTAGTTTCATGTAGCGCTGAACTTTTTGAGCTTCCGAGACTTCCTCATCTCGCCTCAGTAGACGAACCCGACCAATTTCCTGGAGATATAACCGAACTAGGTCGGTGGTGCGACGGGTGCTATTTTTGGTTAAGCTAGCCGCGTCTACACCCTCAATCTCCACATCAACTAAGTCATCCACTGATCCTTCCCCATCGTCCCTTGGGCCATTAAGCTCAAAGCTATAGGCAGAAGTCTCGTGATCTAATTCTGTGTCGGCATAGAAAGGAGTGGCTGGCATAATGATCTCTCGATTACAACCAGTGACAACACGGAATTGTGTTTGTCACACTTAGTACTAGAATTCCCACCCATGATGACCGGAGAAACAGTTACTAAAATTTTTTTTCCGGCAAGACTTACCGGTTATCCCTGGTAGCCTTTATTAATATCGGTAGCTAACGGTTCACCCGATCTGTCCACCCTACCTTGCCGCATTTAGCTTAAGGTCTATAGATGGCTAAAGGAACAGGATCTCCTGATTTCAGCTATTTTAGAAGTAACTCTATAGGTAAATAGAGACCTTGGTCAAAAGCTGTATTAATCTACAGTGCGCATCATGGCGATTCCAGAAAGATTGTCCCTAATTCAAGAAAAAATTTTATTTAGGGGTATCAGGAACTAATATCAGGGACTAAGCAGTAGGCACGCTACTTGCGGAGATCCTTTGCTCGAATGGGTTTTAAGAAACAACGAACTTATGAATAAGTGCATACACATAGTTCAAAATTGCCAAATTATTGCCGAATTACCAGAGTTATGAAATATTATTGCCACCCAGCTATGTGGCCAGATTGGCAATGATATTACAAAACTTTATAAAACATTACCAAATTTGGCAATGTCTTGATGCAGTTGCTTCAGCTCAAGCAGTGGCATGTCTCTAAAGATTCTATATTTTCAGGATGCCTGATAGACAACAGCAAAATGTCTCAATTTTTGTCTCAGTTTTTTGTCAGAGACAACAGCAAAATGTCGCAGTTTTTTGTCTGAGTTTTCCTGTCTGAGTTTTAAAGCAGGCGAGCTTCCGGAGCAGGAGACCTTTCGCACTCAGGCAGCAAGGGATACTAGCTGGTGCACGTAAATTTTTCATGATCATTGCGATACTCTTAAGGCCAAAGGCCACGCTACGCGAACAGAGCCGCTACGCGAACGCACTCGAGATCAGACCATTACTCTGGCTTAGTATCTCGTAACATTAGAGCTTCAACAGCAGCTTGGGGGGTAATCTCCCCTTGGAGCAATCGATGGACTTGATAAGTAATAGGTACTGAAATTCTTTTGAGCTTAGCTCGTTCCATCACAACCTTTGTAGTGTTGACCCCTTCTGCTGTTCCCTCCAAGTTGGCCAGAATATCTGCAAGTTTCTGACCCTGAGCGAGCTGATAACCAACTTGATAATTGCGACTGAGGCTACTACTACAGGTTGCCAGTAAATCTCCTAGTCCCGACAAACCGTAAAATGTTTCTACCTTAGCACCCCAATCTGTACCAATACGAATCATTTCTGTAAGTCCACGGGTTAGCAAAGCTGCTTTGGCATTTGTGCCTAGTTGTAAACCATCACAGGTTCCAGATGCGATCGCCATTACATTTTTTAGGGTACCCCCTAGTTCTACACCGAGGGGGTCTCGATTGGTGTAAACCCGGAAATTTGGCGAAGAAAACACCTGTTGTAGTATCTGAGTTGCTTTTACATCTGTGCTAGCTACTACTGTAGCGGCTGGGAGTTCTTGTTTAATTTCTTTGGAAAGATTGGGACCCGATAGCACCACTACAGGATTGTTGGGAAATTCAGCTTGCCAGATTTGAGAGGGAGTACGGGTAGTTTGCAAATCTAACCCCTTAGTGGCTGTGACCAAGATCACGTCAGGAGACACTGATAATCCCTTTAGCTGTTGCGCTACAGAATTTACCCCCGACATGGAAACAGCAGACAAGATAATACTGCTAGATTTTATAGCATCTGCTAATTTTGTCTGACTCCGACGGGACCACAAACAAACCTGATGACCGTTTTGAGAGGCTAGGCTATTGAGGGCTGTACCCCAAACACCAGCTCCGATTATAGTTATTTTGGTCATTTGTTATTTGTTATTGCAGTTCTCAATTAGGTGAGGTGCTTTCGCCCTGGGGAGTAGGGAGTAGGGAGTAGGGAGTAGGGGTAAGAACATTGAATTTACCTGATCAGTATAAGAAACGCTTTCTTGGTTAGTTGTTAGTTTCAATTGTTTTGCAACCATGAAAGCGTTCATCGGGGATACCGCTGCATTAATTCTCGAACTTGCTCGGCATGATAGGAACTGCGGGTGAGGGGAGAGGAAACAACTTGCAGGAAACCGAGGGATTCACCATACTCTTTCCAGGTATCAAATTGTTTAGGGGTTATGAATTCAGCAATTTTTAGGTGTTTTTGAGTGGGTTGAAGATACTGACCAATAGTTAAGATGTCGCAGTCTACTTGCCTTAAATCCGCCATGACTTGCCGGACTTCGGCATCAGTTTCTCCTAAACCTACCATTAGACCAGATTTGCTGTAAACCGATGGAGCCAAGTTTCGCGTCCGCATCAGTAATTCAAGGGAACGCTGATAATCCCCTTGAGGCCGTACTTTCCGATAGAGTCGGGGTACTGTTTCTGTATTATGATTGAGGACTTCCGGTTTAGCTTGAAGAATTGTTTCGAGGGCATCCCAGTTCCCGCACAAGTCTGGGATTAAAACCTCAATAGTGGTATGAGGTGAGACCAGGCGAATGGCTTCAATGCACTGTACAAACTGGGAAGCTCCACCATCGGGTAAATCATCCCGGTTGACAGAGGTAATAACTACATGATTTAAACCCATGCGCTGCACGGCTTCTGCTAGCCGTGTGGGTTCAGTGGAGTCAAGGGCTTTGGGTTTTTTCTCAAAGTCAATATCGCAGTAGGGACAAGCACGGGTACAGGCTGGTCCCATAATTAAAAAGGTGGCAGTACCAGCATTGAAGCACTCTCCGATATTGGGACAAGAGGCTTCTTCACAGACAGTATTGAGATCCAAATCTCTTAAGGTTTCTTTAATATTGCCGACACGCTGCCATTGGGGCGCTTTGACTCGCAACCATTCTGGTTTAACTACCACTCTTGGTTATACTCCAACTATATATATATATAAATTTAAGTTACGTTACTTTAATCTTGATCCTAACAAGCTAGGGGCGGATTGCCCCTAAGGCATGATAAAATAGATGAAATCTTAAATTATGACTTTATCGGGATGTAGCGCAGTTTGGTAGCGCACTTCGTTCGGGACGAAGGGGTCGCAGGTTCAAATCCTGTCATCCCGATTGTACTTTTGGACTAACTTTAAAAGTTAGCAGGTTAGAGGTTAGCAGGTTACAGGTTAGCAGGTTCTTCAACCTTGGCCTTTCGGCCACGCGATCGCGTTCAACCTTCAACCTCTTAAACCTTCAACCTCTTAAACCTTCAACCTCTTAAACCTTCAACCTCTTAAACCTTCAACCTCTTAAACCTCTGAATAAAGTTCCATCACCTTAGTGATAGGCATTCGCGATCGCACTCCCAAAGTCAAAGGGGAAGTATGTCCTTGATTTAAATGGTCAGTTGCGGCACAGCCAATCATTGCGGCATTATCGGTACAAAACTTCAGGGGAGGAAAAATAACTCGCAAATTATGCTCAGTTGCTGCAGCTTGCAACTGTTGTCTCAATCCACTATTGGCAGCCACCCCACCCCCAACGGCAATTGTTTCCAGACCATAGTCGAGAGCACAACCAATGGTACGCTTGGTAAGCGATCGCACTACGGTTTCCTGAAAGCTGGCAGCAATGTCGGTCACTGGAATTTCTGAGTGTTCCTGCTCCAGTTTTTGCACCAGCCTTAGTACTGCTGTCTTCAAACCGCTAAAACTGGAGTCATAGGGATGATAACCACCACTAGCAAGGGAAATCTTACCCTCTGGCAAGGTAAAGGCTTTGGCGTTGCCCTCTCGTGCTAACTTATCTATAGCTGGTCCTCCGGGATAACCTAACTTTAATAATCGTGCTACCTTATCAAAGGCTTCACCCGCAGCATCATCACGGGTTGCCCCCAGTATCTCATAGCTACCACAGGTTTTGACATAAATTAAGCTAGTGTGACCCCCAGACACCAATAGACTCAAAAATGGTGGTTCTAGTTCTGGCTCACTGAGATAGGTGGCGTAAATATGACCTTCTAGATGATGGACACCTACAAAGGGCTTGTTGTGGACAATGGCCAGAGTTTTGGCAGCTGTGACCCCCACTAGTAGAGAGCCCACTAAGCCGGGAGCGCAGGTAGCAGCAATGCCGTCAATTGCGCCCCAGTCCAGTTGAGCTGCTTCTAGGGCTTCCGCGATCGCATTATTGATGGTTTCCAGATGGCTACGGGATGCTACCTCTGGCACCACACCCCCATACTGCCGATGCATAGGAATTTGGGAAGCAACGATATTGCTACAACATTTACGATTTTTAACAATCGCCACAGCTGTTTCATCACAACTGGTTTCTATTGCTAAAACACAAGCCATTCACCAATGACCTTTATTGAAACACTACTTTTAGTTAATTAAACTTTACTAGATACACGGCTCAGAGTAAGATTGCCTGAGTGTACAAATAATTTGATCTTTTGGTTTGTACAAAAAACTTTTTGTTTCTTAACAAAAGGAGACACTTTCTATGCGACGATTGTTAGCTTTAATTTTTGCCGTCTCTGTTTGGTTTTGCGCCATCAGCCCAGCCTCTGCTTCTTTGGATCATCTCACCCCTTGTAGTGAGTCTGCTGCATTCCAAGCCCGGAAGGCTGAATTCCTAAACACTACAGCTAACCCCAATTCCGGGGCGAACCGATTTGAGCGGTATTCTCAAGCACTTTGTGGTGATGAGGGATATCCTCACTTGATTGTGGATGGTCGTTTCTCCCATATGGGTGACTTCCTCATTCCTAGCTTACTCTTCCTCTATATCACTGGCTGGATTGGCTGGGCAGGTCGCAGCTATCTACAAGCGATTCAAAAGGGTAAGAACCCAGAAGACAAAGAAGTCATCATTGATGTCCCCTTGGCAGTTAGTAAGATGCTAATGGCTGCCTCATGGCCTTTGTTAGCATTCAAAGAAATCACCACTGGTGAAATGTTTGCTAAAGATGATGAGATTCCTGTCTCACCACGCTAGCAATCATACTTAGACTCGCTCGCGGGAACGCTTTTAGCACTGAAAAGTTAGCTAAAAACTACTGCCGTTCTCGCTAATCAAATTTTCGCGCTTTATAGACAGGGCATTATCTTGATGTGCCAAGATGTCTTGAAATAGTTATCGATTTTAGGAGAATGTTCCATGCAGGATTTAGTTAAGTATTTGTCCCTAGCACCAGTGTTATTGGCTCTTTGGATGACCGTTACGGCTGGAATTTTGATTGAATTTAACCGCTTTTTCCCTGATCTACTTTTCCATCCGTTGTAATTAGGAAGAATGGGTAAAAGATGGAAATAATTCATTCGGTATTGGTAGGTAAGCTAATTAAATATAAGTACCTACTTAGTTCGCTGAATTATTGAAATTTACCCTAAAAAACCTCTTGACAATTTAAAAAAAAAATTCAGAGTGCAGAATCCATAATCCAGAAGTAAGGTGGAATATTTCTGAACTATTTCTGAATTATTAAGTTGCTGAATCCTGAATTTAGCAACTAATAATTCTGCATTCTGAATTGATAATTCAGAATTCGGTTGACTTTTTGTAAAATTGTTTGAAATGGCAAATCTGGCACTGCTGAGTGTATCTGACAAAACTGGACTAATCGACTTTGCCCGTCAGCTAGTAGAAGAATTGGAATTTGATTTAATCAGCAGTGGCGGAACGGCTAAAGCCTTGCAATCAGAAGGTTTGCCGGTAACGAAAGTGTCTGATTACACTGGCTTTCCAGAAATTTTGGGTGGCAGGGTCAAAACCCTACATCCACGAATTCATGGTGGAATTTTGGGAAGGCGAGATTTGCCCGAAGATGTGGCAGAAATGGAGACAAACCAGATTCGTCCCATTGATTTGGTGGTGGTGAATCTCTATCCATTTGAACAGACTGTTGCTAAACCGGACGTGAGTTTAGCAGAAGCAATTGAAACTATCGATATCGGTGGTCCAACACTGCTGAGGGCAGCTGCGAAAAACTATGCTCACTTGACAGTGCTGTGTAATCCCAGTCAGTATCAGGATTACTTAGAGGAGTTGCGCCAGAATGGAAATCAACCATCAATCGAATTCCGTCAGGCTTGCGCTATAGAGGTTTTTGGTCATACCGCTGCCTATGACCATGCGATCGCATCCTACCTGATCGGGTACAAAGATCCAGTATCCCTACCAAAACGATTTACTTTGTCTGGACAACAGCGCCAATCTCTACGCTATGGCGAGAATCCCCATCAACCGGCATCGTGGTATCAAACCGGAACAGTTCCCACAGGTTGGGCTGCAGCCACTAAACTTCAGGGTAAGGAACTCAGTTACAACAACCTGGTGGATTTAGAAGCTGCACGGCGGATCATTAATGAATTTACTGACACTCCAGCCGCAGCAATTCTCAAGCACACCAATCCTTGTGGGGTAGCCTTGGCAGAAACCCTCTCGCAAGCCTATCAGAAAGCATTCAATGCTGACTCTATTTCTGCCTTCGGTGGAATTGTGGCATTAAATCAACCCATTGATGCTGCTACAGCTGTGGCGTTAAAGAAAACTTTTTTAGAATGTGTAGTCGCACCAGGCTGTGAACCAGAAGCTCAAGAAATTCTCAGTGCTAAGTCGAAGCTAAGAGTGTTGCTATTACCAGACTTACAGACCGGATCAAAGCAAACTGTGAAAGCTATTGCAGGGGGGTTTCTGGTACAAGCTGCGGATGATGCCATGGATAATCCTGAGAATTGGCAAGTGGTAAGCCAAAAGCAACCTACTCCTGACCAAATGGCAGAATTATTATTTGCTTGGAAGGTGTGTAAGCATGTTAAATCCAATGCCATTGTCGTGACACGCGATCGCACAACTTTAGGTGTGGGTGCCGGTCAAATGAATCGGGTAGGTGCAGTCAATATAGCTTTAGAACAGGCTGGGGAAAATAGCAAAAACGCTATCCTTGCTAGTGATGGATTCTTCCCCTTCGATGACTCAGTGCGGACAGCTGCTAAAGCGGGGATTGAGGCAATTGTGCAACCGGGTGGTAGTTTACGAGATCAAGACTCGATTCAGGCAGCAGATGAACTGGGATTAGTAATGGTGATCACCGGTATGCGCCACTTTTTACATTAGTTATTTACATTATCCAGAAGAAATAGTCGTGATTCGGACCAAATTTATCGAACACTAAATTTGGTTCGAATCACTAATTGTTAATCATTTCAGTTGATTGAAGCCGACTAATTAGCCAGGTGTCAAATATGCTTATTGGCTTAGTTTTGAGTAAATGCGCCTTGTATTTCCCTATTTCCGTATTTACCCAAACCCCTATCACCCAAAATCGTTAACTTATTGAATTTTGAAACAGACCTGAAGTGGTTAGGGGGGCGAAACCAACTAAACTTCGTAAGTCCTCTTGACAAAAAATACATATAAATTCAATATTTATGAGTATTTATCCTTTAAAATTTATTAATATCATATAAAGCGACGATGAGAATAGTAAAGTCATGCAACTATGTAAAGATGCCTTAGGAATTCTCAAAGAAACTAGTCGAACTTTCTACATTCCAATTAGTTGTTTACCAGGAGGGTTACAAGAATCGGTTGCTTCTGCATACTTGTGTATGCGTGCAATTGACGAAATTGAAGATAATTTTGAGCTTGATAACCCTAGGAAGGCTTCACTGTTGCGAAAAATTAGTTTCGGTCTACAAGGTATAGGTAATGGATTCAGTGCCTCGGAATTATCTTTAGCCTTGAGTAAGCACGAACAGCCACTTCCAGAAGTAAGCATTCGGATTGGTGAATGGGCAATGCTAGCACCGGAAACCATTGCACCTCGCATTTGGGAAGCTAGCGCAGCTATGGCAGATAGAATGGCAGCTTGGGCTGAATGCGGTTGGGAAATTAATACAGAAATGGATTTGGATGCTTATACTTATAGCGTTGCTGGCTCTGTAGGATTGTTACTTTCTGATTTATGGGCTTGGTATGATGGTACCCAAACTAACCGTAGTTATGCAGTTGGTTTTGGTCGGGGTTTACAAGCAGTCAACATTCTACGTAACCGCTCTGAAGATTTGACAAGGCAAGTGGATTTTTTTCCCAACGGCTGGAGCCAAGAAGAGCTACACAAATATGCTCGGAGAAATCTCTCTTTAGCTGATGCTTACACCAATGCTCTCATGAAGAATAGTCCAGCCAGAAATTTTTGCCAAATTCCCCTAGCATTAGCTCATGCCACCCTTGATGTTTTAGCCCTCGGACAATCTAAACTAACCCGCAGTGCAGTGATGGGTATTGTTGAGCAATTAACAACTAAGTAGATCGGTATAAAAGTGTTCTATTTTATTAGGAATAGTTAAGCGATCGCTTAAGAACAACACACTGTCGTTTTTATTGCTGAGCTTCAATGGGGGTAAACCCTAGATTGTGTAAGGCTTTCAGTGACTGCGATCGCAATCTTTGTCAGAAATGCAGGTATAGCGCTTGCGATATTGCTTCCAATATTGAGTAGAACACAAATCAACTCTAGGGGCGCACACCGTGCGCCCAAGTGCTTATGGCCGATTACATCAGACCTAGTTGTTGCAGAATGCCGTTACCAGTCAGCAACTCGGTAGCCAAGCCAATGGCGAAACCAAGCATTGCCAAACGGCCATTCCAGGTTTCAGCAAAGTTGGTGAAACCGAACTTAGATTCTTGCTCTTGAGTCATTGTTATAGATCTCCTAGCTCTTTGTTAGCTTCTGTAATATAACTTAACCTATTTTGGAAAAGTTTGCAACATTTATTTATATTTTTATAACCAAAATATGGTATAAATCGATACGCTTTGCCTGAAATAGGGATAACTGGAGGCTATGGGGAGATAGGGTTGAAGGTTAACAGGTTGAAGGTTAACAGGTTGAAGGTTAACAGGTTGAAGGTTAACCGGTTGTTCGCTTGTGGCGTTCGGTGTAGGGTGGGTTGTTCCCGTAGCGTGGCCTTTTGGCCAAGGTTCTAAGCAGCAACCGGCAACACCTACTAACCAGCAACCGACTAACCTTCAACCGACTAACCTGATAACTTGCAACCGCAATCAAGTAATACCTTTGATTGCTACTTGGTCAGTTAAGATCAATCGCAATATCACCCTGTGCTCCTGACCATGAACTGCCCACGTTTCCTGATCCTGCAACTGCTGATGACTACGGTAGTAGCCTGTAGTTCAGCCAGTACCTCAACTCAAGCACCTGCTGCACCGATTGTACAAAAGTCGTCGTCTGAAGAATCTCCCCAAATTGCTCAGGCACCTACACAAACAAATGCTTTATCCACAAAAACCCTAATCGATACGAAACCCCTGACACCCCAACCGATTCAAATTACCCTGAATGATTTACCCCAACCCTTTGCTACTACTAGCGCCTCTCGACCTCCAAAAGTGGTAGCAGTGCCATCCAACCCAAGCCTAAAAGTACCAGCGGGTTTCCAAGTTAACGTATTTGCTGATGGATTAGACCGTCCCCGCTGGCTAGCACTTACTCCCACTGGGGATATCTTGGTCACAGAAACTCGGGCAAATCGTATTCGTTTATTGCGTGACAGCAATGGTGATGGAGTGGCTGATATCAAAAAAACCTTTGCTAGTGCCAGTAATGGGTTAAATATTCCCTTTGGCATGGCGTTTGCTGATCAATACTTTTTCTTGGGCAACACTAATGCTGTAGTCCGATTTCCCTACACAAAAGGTCAAGAGCAACTCACTGGCAAAGGTCAAAAAATTGCTGACCTTCCTGGTGGTGGCTACAACCAGCATTGGACGCGCAATGTGGTAGTGTCTCCCAACCTCAACAAAATCTACGTCTCGATTGGTTCACGGTCTAATGTCGATCGGGAACCCCTACCCCGAGCATCGGTACAGGTGATGAACCTGGACGGCTCAAACCAACAGACCTTTGCCTATGGCTTACGTAATCCTGTCGGTCTCGACTTTCACCCAATTACTGGTGAACTTTACACTACTGTCAATGAACGAGATCTGATCGGAGATGACCTAGTTCCTGATTACTTTACCCGCATTCGCCAAGGGGAATTCTATGGTTGGCCCTATGCCTATTTAGCCCCCCATCTCATCGATCCCCGTCAAACCCGCAATGGTCAAAGCATCAAACCTGAACTGGTTGCCCAAACCCGAACTCCCGATGTTTTATTCCAATCGCACTCAGCAGCACTAGGATTACAATTTTATGATGGACAGACCTTTCCAGGAAAGTATCGTAACGGTGCCTTTGTAGCGTTTCGTGGTTCTTGGAATCGTAACCGAGGCACCGGTTACAAGGTTGTCTTTATTCCCTTCAAAACTGATAGACGACCATTAGGCTACTATGAAGATTTTCTGACCGGTTTTCTGATCGATTCCTCAGGACCAACCACTTGGGGACGTCCAGTTGGTTTGCTGGTGCTAAAAGATGGCAGTCTGTTAGTCACAGAAGAAGCCAACAACCGAATTTACCGGATCCAATACCGCAAAAGTAACCCGTGAAGTACCCTCGACTAAGCCGGAATATCTTATTGATTACAACTTGATTAGAACAAAAATTTTTTGCCTGGAAATTCATCCCCTACTAACCGGACTTAGTGTAGATTGGGGAATGTTTACCGAATCTTATTAAACCTGGCTTGGTACTAATAACTAATGACTAATGACAAGTCTTTGTAAAGATATTTAGGAAAACTTAATATCAAACAACAAACAGTAATGTGCCATGCTAAGGTGTTGTTCGGGAAACCCACCTAATCCCTTTCACGTTTATGCAATCGCCAAATTCCCTACGTCGGACAAAGATTGTCGCCACAATTGGCCCTGCGAGCAATAGCCCAGATGTTCTCAAGGCACTAATTCAAGCTGGTGCCACCACTTTACGACTTAACTTTTCCCATGGCACCCACGAAGACCATCAGCGCAATATTCGCCTGATCCGCCAGACGGCCTTTGAACTTAATCAGCCTGTGGCGATCCTGCAAGACTTGCAAGGACCGAAAATTCGCTTGGGGCGGTTTGAAAACGGTTCCATTGTTGTTAACAATGGCGATCGCTTCACCTTAACCAGCAAATCCATGGTTGGTCAACAGGAAATCAGTTCAGTTACCTACGAACCCCTAGCTGACGAAGTGCCTGTAGGAGCCACCATCCTATTAGACGATGGCAAAGTTGAAATGCGGGTCGATGAGGTAGACCGAGAGCAACGAGCCTTGCACTGTACCGTTATCGTCGGTGGACCCCTCTCAAATAACAAGGGAGTGAACTTCCCTGGTGTCTACCTATCCATCAAAGCTCTAACCGATAAAGACCGACGAGATTTAATGTTTGGTTTGGATCAGGGTGTGGATTGGGTAGCACTCTCCTTTGTTCGTAATCCTCAGGACATATTAGAAATCAAAGAACTGATTAACAGTGCTGGCAAGCAGGTACCCGTCGTTGCCAAAATTGAAAAGCATGAAGCCATTGAGCAAATGGAGGCAATTATCTCCCTGTGCGATGGAGTGATGGTTGCTCGGGGTGACTTAGGGGTAGAACTGCCAGCAGAGGATGTACCAATCTTACAAAAGCGACTGATTGCCTCAGCCAATCGACGGGGAATCCCAGTCATAACTGCCACTCAAATGTTGGACAGTATGGTTAACTCACCGCGACCAACTCGTGCAGAAGTTTCTGATGTAGCTAATGCTATCCTTGATGGCACTGATGCAGTCATGCTCTCTAACGAAACAGCTGTTGGTAAATACCCAGTAGAAGCCGTAAAGACCATGGGTACGGTTGCGGTTCGCATTGAGCAAGAACAGATTATCGGTCATGCTCGTGACACCAGCCGTTCCATTCCCAATGCTATATCCCAGGCAGTTGGTCACATTGCGGAGCAGTTAGAGGCAGCAGCCATCATGACTCTGACCAAAACCGGTGCTACAGCCCGGAATGTATCTAAATTCCGACCCCAGACTCCCATATTAGCAGTAACACCCCATGTAGATGTGGCTCGACAACTCCAGCTAGTTTGGGGGGTCAGACCTTTGTTAGTCCTGGATTTACCCTCAACTGGTCAGACCTTCCAAGCCGCAATGAGTGTGGCTCAGGAAAAACAGCTTCTAACAGAAAGAGATTTGGTCGTCATGACGGCGGGGACAATCCAAGGTGTGGCTGGGTCAACAGACTTAATTAAAGTAGAAGTAGTCAAAGCAGTTTTGGGTCAGGGAGTTGGTATTGGTCAGGGATCAGTAAGTGGTGTTGCTCGGGTGGCTGGCACTGATGGTGATTTACCTAACTTCAACCACGGAGAAATCCTAGTCGCTCCTTCAACCAATGCCAAATTTGTGGAAGTTATTCGCAAGGCAGCAGGAATTATCACTGAGGAAGATAGTATAACTAGCCATGCAGCAGTGATTGGCTTACGCTTAGGTGTGCCAGTAATTGTGGGGGTGAAGAATGCGACCCAATTGATTCGGGATGGGGCAATTTTGACTCTGGACACACAGCGGGGTTTAGTTTATTCTGGTACTCTTGGGGCTAGCCCCAGTGACGGATTACTAATGACGTGAATAAATTCTACTATACCCATAACCATTGTGTATTTTGTCTTGGCTATTGCCTGGTTTTATTTGTATGCTCAAGCATCACTTAACTATAAAATATTTTGTGGTACTATTTTGCTACTAACTTAACCTGGTAGAGTCAATATTTTGGAATTCGTAATTGGTAAGATCAAGTCCGGTTAATCACTTATAAAATGGTTGAGCCTATGCCCATGAATTTAAAATTGTTAATTGTTAATTGTTAATTTTCAATTTTCAATTAACGAAAACCCCAGAATTATAAGTAGTCAACCGGACAGGATATTACTCATGACCGTAACTGTCCTGCTTTAAGCTTGTAGACTGATCAAAATTTATCATCAACACATCTTGGTTTTTACATCTTTAGTGCTTCGATTTCCGTGAGTAGGGATTGAGTTTCAATATGCTTCTGCCTCAGTTTACCTGCCAAGATGTTTTTTTGATGATTTATTTGTTGTTTTTCTATAGCCAGGCATTGATTTTCAGCCCTCTCCAACTCAAGTTGCCTTTCTAAGCATGCTTTGTCCCATGCCAATTGTTTGTTTTGTCTGAGGAGTGATTTAACTTCCGTCTTGACTTGGTTTAGCTCCACAATTATTCCTTTGGTTTTCTGTACCATCAACTCCCAGGCTTGATAATCCCAATTTGAAGTTTCTACTCCCCCATCAAGCTCTTCAAGAAAAGCCTGCTTTTCCAGCTCCAGCCGTTCAACCCTCTCTTGCAGTGAGACATTTTTCTTATGGAAGCTCCTTAAGGAGTTATTAACTACAATAAACTTATTGATTATCCCAATAATTTGCTGATGACTTTCTTTGAGTTCATATTCCAGCCACTTAATTTTATCATTAGCCAAATTAATATCTTGTTCAATGGCTTCATAGTTATTTAAACTAAAAAAAAACCAATAGATTAATAAGTTTTGGATTTGATTGCTATCTTTGAGAGTATGATTTTTTGGGTTAAAATCATAAATAGCTAATAAAAACCAGCTGAATAACCAAAAACTGAGACTTGAATTCATGAGAGCTTCGTTGTAAAGTAATTACATCACTTTTAGCATCAACGTGACCTAGCACGACAACCGTGTAAATACATAATTAAGCTAACTGAGTTAACTCATTCCAAAACTCATATTACGAGCAATTTTACCTAAGTCGTGTATTTTGAAAAGCTCCTCTTGATAAAACAAATTTTTTTTACTGCTGCCCTTTTAGTAGAGATTGGTTAGTTAGCCCATAAACTAATACCAATTATTCAAAATAGGACTTATAGATGCAGATGGTCAGATGCTTAGATGCTCAGATGCTTAGATGCTCAGATAAAATAAATGTGTACCCTTGTCAGCACTAAGAATTGGGATAACCTAAGAATTGGGATAACCTAAGAATTGGTAAAAGTACTATATTAAGATTGGTAGAAGTACTGTATTAAGTATTCATACTGATACTAAGCTCGACTTAATGGATTTACGATGGGCGATCATGGGCGATCGCAACTCCGTAAAACCCATAAGCATTAGGCTTTTTGACTCTTTAAAGGTGACTAAGATACCCGATATGCAAAGAGTCTACCGCTCTGTTTAAGGAAGGCTTGAGAAGTCAGCTTCCCCCTACTCGTTTTTTTTATAAAATTTTGTTTCATTAGCTTGACAAAAATAAACAACAGCTGAAACTTTCTAATACCGACCATCGTGAATTAACAGGGTGAGCTCCGATGCCGAAATTCTGCCCATGAAGCTGTAACGGGGTGGATCTCATTGTCTTGATGCAGCGCGGTCATGGAATTTCCCCCATGACCGTAATGGTGCGTTTGACCCGTAATTTAATTCGCCACGGCACCTCTATATCGCTTTTGCAGTTTGACCTGGTGGTGCGTTATGGGAGGCACTGTCCCAAAACTGGCTACAGCTTGCGTCTTGGCGAGCTCGTCTTCTGTGCGCACCATTAGCAACTTTTTTACAAATAATGAGATGCACCCGCTCTAACGTGCTGGGCCAACTCTCGGAAGGCAACGGTCATGTCAGGTCAAAGCAGCAGCAGTTTGGCGAGGTTTGGTGTACAATTCCTAAGGATGTCTCTAGGTCAGCTATGGAATTGTGGTTCCAACTAAGCAGTTCTTGAGTGTTGAGGACATTGATATATGATGAGACGGGGAACAAAGGCACCAAAGCCTTTGATGATTAAGGGAAGTGGTGTCATGCCAAACAAGCATTATTACCTATCTACAAGATCAGACCTCTTTCGGATAAGATCATAAAACCCCTAAAATCAGTAAGTACTGCTTGAGAGGTTATAGCTAAAAAGGCTGAGGAATATATATATGAGCGAAATTTTCGATAAAGTTAAGGATATCGTTTCAGAACAGTTGGACGTTGATGGGGAGGAGGTTAAGCCAGAAGCCAGCTTTGCCAACGATCTGGGCGCTGACTCCTTAGACACAGTTGAATTGGTGATGGCCTTAGAAGAAGCTTTCAATATCGAAATCCCTGATGAAGCGGCGGAAAAGATCGACACTGTTCAAAAGGCTGTGGATTACATTGAGGAAAAAGTAGGAGCAGGAGCAGAAACTCCAGCTTGATCAGCCTGATTCATTACCGCAAGTTCTGCGTTCACGGTCGATAAGCCTAGTTTTAATGGCATGATGACAAACTTTGAGAAAAAACGGGTCGTTGTTACAGGTCTCGGTGCAATTACGCCGATAGGCAACACTGTGGCTGAGTACTGGGAAGGGTTGTTAAACGGACGCAATGGTATTGGTTTAATTTCCTTATTTGATGCCTCCAAGCATGCTTGTCGTATTGCTGGCGAGGTGAAGGGCTTTGATCCCCAGGACTACATGAAGCGTAAGGAAGCAAATCGTATGGATCGCTTTGCTCAATTTGCGGTTTCTGCCAGTAAGCAAGCATTAGCTGATGCCCAGTTTGAGATCAATGACCTGAACGCAGAACAGGTCGGTGTAATGATTGGCACTGGCATCGGTGGTCTGAAGGTACTGGAAGACCAGGAAACAGTTCTTATTAAACGTGGACCTGACCGCTGTAGTCCGTTTATGATCCCGATGATGATTGCTAACATGGCAGCTGGTCAAACAGGAATTCATACGGGAGCCAAGGGACCCAATAGTTGCCCAGTTACTGCTTGTGCCGCAGGGTCTAATGCCGTAGGCGATGCGTTTCGCTTAATCCAGCGAGGCTATGCCCAAGCCATGATTTGTGGCGGTGCTGAAGCGGCGGTGACTCCCCTAGCAATGGCTGGGTTTGCATCAGCACGAGCTTTATCTACTCGTAACGATACTCCTGAGTCAGCTTGCTGTCCTTTTGATATCGCTCGCAATGGCTTTGTGATGGGAGAAGGTTCTGGGATTCTGATCCTAGAGGAACTAGAACACGCCGTCAGTCGTGGAGCAAAAATTTATGCCGAAATCGTCGGCTATGCCATGACCTGTGATGCCCATCACATCACATCCCCTGTACCAGGTGGCGAAGGAGCAGCAAGGGCTATAGCACTGACGATGAAGGATGCTGGGTTGACGGCCGAACAGGTTAGCTACATCAATGCCCACGGCACTAGCACACCTGCTAATGATAAAACCGAAACAGCAGCGATTAAAAAAGCCCTAGGAGACCATGCCTATAAAGTAGCAATTAGCTCCACCAAATCTATGACAGGTCATTTGTTGGGAGGGTCTGGTGGCATTGAAGCAGTGGCTTCAGTGATGGCAATTGCCCATGACCAGATTCCACCAACGATAAATTTGAACAACCCAGACCCTGAATGTGATTTGGATTACGTACCCAATTCTAGTCGCCAGCAGATGGTAGAAGTAGTGCTATCCAATTCCTTTGGGTTCGGCGGTCATAATGTAACCCTAGCCTTCAAAAAATACCGGTAAAGTGGGAATAAAGTTTGAATGGTTAACGGCTTACTCCGTAGGAGAACCAAAAGGGTAGCCTTTATATTAGGGTAGGCATTGGGTGAAGGTAGCTCAAGGAAAAAACTAGTAGTTACAACTACTAGTTAATGATATTTACTGAGTAACCCATATTCCCACCCACGCTTTATGGATTGTTTTCATCCTTGATGCTTCATCCTACCCTACAAGGGAAACTATCCGGCGAACATCCTTCATTCTGAGCCAATCCCTATCTCTTGCTGATTGATCCCGGTAATGGGATTATGAGAAAGTACCTTTGGGTCAACCGAGAGCCACCCTTGTTTGAACTCAGACAAATTCTTGTTAGACCATAGTACACACATATCCATTAAACAGAAATTATGGCCGTTGCAACCCAGTCTCTCGAAGAACTTTGCATCAATTCCATCCGCTTCTTGGCGATTGATGCTGTAGAAAAGGCCAAGTCTGGTCATCCTGGGCTGCCCATGGGGGCGGCTCCTATGGCATTCGTGCTTTGGGACCGTTTTATGCGGTATAACCCCAAAAATCCCAATTGGTTCAACCGCGATCGCTTCATCTTGTCGGCTGGTCATGGCTGTATGTTGCAATACGCCTTACTTTACCTAACTGGCTATGATGGTGTAACCATAGACGATCTTCAGCAGTTCCGCCAGTGGGAATCGGTCACCCCTGGACACCCAGAAAACTTTGAAACCGATGGGGTTGAAGTCACTACTGGTCCATTGGGACAGGGAATTGCCAATGGTGTGGGTTTGGCAATGGCAGAAGCTCACTTAGCTGCTAGGTTCAACAAACCGGATGCTACCATTGTCGATCATTACACCTACGTCATCCTTGGTGATGGTTGCAACATGGAAGGGGTGTCTGGTGAAGCCTGTTCTTTAGCGGGTCACCTAGGACTTGGCAAACTCATCGCCCTCTACGATGACAACCATATTTCCATCGACGGCTCTACGGACTTAGCCTTTACTGAGGATGTGGGTAAGCGCTTTGAAGCTTATGGCTGGCACGTCCTACATGTAGAAAGTGGTAACACTGACCTTGAAGCTATCAATGATGCCATAGCAGCAGCCAAAGCGGTAACAGATAAGCCGTCTTTGATTAAGGTAACCACCACCATTGGCTATGGTTCTCCTAACAAAGCCAATTCACATGCTGTCCATGGTGCAGCTTTAGGTGGGGATGAAGTGGAGGCCACTCGCAAACACCTGGGATGGGAATATGAACCCTTTGTAGTTCCAGATGATGCTCTCAACCATTTACGGAAAGCTGTGGAACGGGGTACGGAAGCGGAAACTGCCTGGAATCAAACCCTAGCTGATTACAAAGCAAAGTATCCTGAACAAGCAGCACAATTTGAGCAAATTACCAGTGGCCAACTCCCGGAAGGATGGGAAAAAGCCCTACCCACCTACACGCCGGAAGACAAGGGAGTAGCAACCCGTAAACATTCTCAAGCCACTCTCAATGCACTTGCCCCCGTACTGCCTCAATTGATTGGTGGTTCAGCTGACCTTGCTCCCTCCAATCTCACTTTATTGAACATATCTGGGGATTTCCAGAAAGGGCAATATGAAAACCGGAACCTACGCTTTGGCGTCCGGGAACATGGTATGGGAGCGATTTGCAATGGCATTGCCCTTCACAACTCTGGCTTGATTCCCTATGGAGCCACCTTCCTGATTTTCACCGACTATATGCGGGCAGCAATTCGCCTGTCGGCTCTATCAGAAGCTGGGGTAATTTGGGTAATGACCCACGACTCGGTAGCCTTAGGTGAAGATGGTCCGACACACCAACCGGTTGAAACCATTGCTTCCCTAAGGACTATACCAAATCTGGTAGTCCTTCGACCTGCTGATGGCAACGAAACCTCTGGGGCTTATAAGGTAGCTATTGAGCGTCGTAATGCTCCAACTCTCCTCGCCTTTACCCGACAAGGTCTACCTAACCTAGCTGGTAGTTCCATTGAAGCCGCGACCAAAGGGGCTTACGTCCTCTCTGACAGCGATGGCACTCCTGACATTATCCTGATTGGTACTGGTAGCGAAGTGTCACTGTGTGTCCAAGGGGCTGAGCAGTTGCGAGAAGAAGGGAAGAAAGTCCGTGTTGTCTCCATGCCAAGCTGGGAACTTTTTGAAGCCCAGGATGAAGCCTATCGGGAATCCGTCTTGCCCAAAGCAGTGACCAAGCGCCTCGGGGTCGAAGCTGGTGTCAGCTTTGGTTGGTGCCGTTACTTGGGTACCGAGGGGGATATGATTAGCATTGATCGCTTTGGTGTTTCTGCTCCCGGTGGCGTCGCTATGGCAAAGTTTGGTTACACGGTTGAAAATGTAGTCGCTAAAGCCAAAGCCTTGTTGGGATAATTAAACCAATATAACCCCTAATTCTACCTAACTGAACTAGGGTAAACATTTCCATGGTCATGGGAAACCAAGACTAATGCTTGTTATAGTGGCATAGGGAAAAACGGAGAGTTTCTCCTCTTCCTTTCTGCCACCACCAGGGCTATTTCGTTTACCGTTGGGCTCCCCCACAGAAGCCATTCTAGGGCAAGTCCAACTTGATAAACAAAGTCTGCGTGGTGATCTTCTAACGGTCGTAGCCAAGCACAGAGGCTATAAAATTTGTGGGATTAGTTTGTGTAGCCCAAGAATAAATTCTCCCTTAGGCCATTAGCCTTGGGGGTAAAGTCTAACTTTACCCCCAAGGCAGTATCAGTCCTGATGATGCCAACCTTGTATATTGGACTATCGCTAAGAAATACTTGACTCAGCAAGTAGACCATGACAAGTCAAAATCTCATAGTCAAACAGATCAACACAGAAAGTGGTCATAACTATTTGCGTTTATCTGTTTTTGGGTAAACTCAGAATCTGTGCGCGACAATCTGGTAATGTAAGCGCCATGTTTCAAGACTCTTCCTACCCAAGCTAGCCCATGGGAAGTTGAAAAATCGCCGATGAATAGGCTACGGGTTATGCTGGAAGATATTAACTTTGAGACCTTTGAGACCATCCCTTAACCGTATTGACCTCGGATGCTGACTCAGTTGGCACACGAGTAGCCAAGGCGTTTTTAATGGGATTAGTAAAGTACCTTGGAGAACGTTGAACACGCTGGGCTAGTGTTAACAGCACATAGATTGTGATTAAGTAGCCAGTAGCTAGCAGGGGGATCATTAACGACATATCAATGTATAACATAAGAGTGAACAAGAGACAGGTAGATGCAAATTTCTAGAGAAATCTGCTGCAAAGCAATCCTAAAACCTTACAGTTCTAATGGTTTTAGGATATGGTTGCGGATAATAAGGTATAGGATACAGGTATTTAGCGCAATTTACCCTAACCACCCATGCCTAGGTAACTCCTGATCTTAAGGTGAGAATTATCTCGACTTAGGCTCCCGATTAGGCAACTCTTGGTGGTTATGTCTGCTTTACAAGTTGACTCAGTAGAGATACTGAGATATAGACGGGATAGAGAGGCTTGTCTTGCCTAAGCCAACATCTTTACTATGGTGGGATCACCGAATTTAACTCTCCCCTTACCACATTTGGAATTCAGTATGTTAAATCTTTTAAACCCTCAATTCTCAGGATAGCACAAAAATCCTGGGTAGCCATACCGAGATCGGTACAGACTTAACAAGTCTATACAATTACTCATATTTCCTTCCAGTTATGCCATAAACTCAACAAAATTTTCCTATCGGGGACGGTTAGCTTAGAATTAAGAAAGAAATATGTAAACTTTCGTAACTAACTTCTGAGTCGGCTGATCACATGACCTCAGTGACCTCCCTTTTTGCTTCCGTAGAAGCAGATCTGTATCAATTGAGTGAAAACTTAAAAAACCTGATTGGTGCCAGTCACCCAATCTTATACGCTGCAGCTGAACACTTATTCGGAGCTGGGGGAAAGCGGTTACGACCAGCCATTGTATTGTTGGTCTCACGGGCAACGATAACCAACTCCAAGATTACCCAACGTCATCGCCGTCTAGCAGAAATTACTGAGATGATTCACACGGCTTCTCTGGTGCATGATGACGTGATAGACGAGTCAGAGGTACGCCGCACCGTACCTACTGTTAATAGCTTGTTCAATAACCGAATCGCTGTGCTAGCTGGTGACTTTCTGTTTGGTCAATCTGCTTGGTATCTGGCTAATCTGGATAACTTAGAGGTAGTTAAGCTACTCTCTGAAGTGATTAAAGATATGGCAGAGGGAGAAATCCAACAAGGACTGAGTCGATTTGACACCACGACAACTATAGAAGGCTACTTGGCAAAGACTTATAACAAGACAGCTTCACTGATGGCTAATAGTTCTAAAGCAGCAGGATGTCTAAGTGGTGTTTCAGATCAGGTAGCCGAAAATTTATATCACTACGGACGTAATTTGGGGTTGGCGTTTCAGATTGTAGATGATATCCTAGACTTTACAGCATCGACAGATGTTTTAGGTAAGCCTGCAGGGTCAGATTTAGTAAGTGGAAACCTCACAGCACCAGTTTTATTTGCCCTCGAAGAAAAACCCTACCTAGAGGTGCTCATAGAGCGAGAGTTTGCCCAGCCGGAGGATAAAGAACAAGCCTTGGCACTGGTCAGGGAGAGTAAAGGAATTCAGCGATCGCGGGAAATGGCTGCCAAATATGCTGAGGCAGCAGTTAAAAATATATCAGTGTTGAAACCCTCAGAATCCAAGCAGGCTCTGATTGATCTGAGCGACTATGTCTTGAGTCGCTTATACTAGAACCTTAGGGATTCCAGTATTAAGCATGGCTTGGCATGAGTAATGGGTAACTAGGTAATGGGTAATGGGTAACTAGGTAATGGGTAATGGCTCAGCAGTAATGGCTCAGCAGCAATTACAATTACCAATTATCTTGTTACCCATTACCGATTATTACTGAAATGCTTTATGGGTAAGTATTTTTAGCGCTAAACTCCAGATAAACTTGATTTATGCAATCAGCAACATAGACTGGGATCCCACTGATGCTGCCCCGATTAAACTGCCTTAGTAGTCCAGTCCCCCTTTATTGCTTATGGGAACGCGCCCCGCGTGACCTACGGTGAATCGCGTAGCGTGGCCATTCCCGTAGCGTGGCCCAAAGGCCAAGGCCAATCGCATCATGAGGGATTGATAGTCAACTTAACCTTGACTTGATAACTCCGCACCATTACTAGATGCAAGACTGGATGCAAGATTGACTTGTTTCACCTCATCTATCGCTTTCCGTCGTGCTTCGATAATTTGACCGATTTCACGGGCAAGACTTGGTGTACTTTCTATCATCTGATTAACCAGAGCTGAATAAAGCGCAATAGTTTGCAAATCTTCCACAACGGATACGGATACGGAGCTTGGTTTGCCGCTAAACAGTGCCATTTCCCCAAAAAACTCACCACTTGACAGAGTCATCACCTCCTGTTGTTCACCATAACTATCTTTGACGGTGATTACAGCTTTCCCAGCAATAATAATGTACAAAGCATGACCAGGATCCCCTTGACGAATCACTGTTTCTCCCACACCGAAATGTTGTAGGACTGCTCCTTTCGAGAAATTCTCCAAGTTCTTTTGCTGTTTAGCTACAGGAACAAAGACAGGTATTGACTTCAGGCTCTCGGTAAACTTCGTCAAAGTGCTATCTGCCTGATTAGGTTCACTATCGAGTTTACGGAGTCTATAGATCGGAATGGTAGGTCCAAGATTGTTGCGTTGGGCTGCATACCAGATACGGGTCATCAACTGTTCACGGATTTTGGGGGCATCCTGATAGTCTTCGATACAAAACCTAACCTCATAGTTACCGCGATAGTCGTTATATTCCATGGTGCGGATCTCTGGGGAAGGATCACTCAATATCCCTTCTGTGGCCAGTGCTGTTTCTTTTAGTACTTGCTTAATTAGGTTGGGTGGATCATCACTGTCGAAGTCAATCCTAAAGGTTTCTACATGAATCCGTTTCGGTTTGCTGTAATTGAGGACTATTTCTCCCCCAAGTACCCGATGGGGAATAATAATCATGTCGTCTGTGCGGGTTAACAGGTGAACAGCTCGCCAATTCATATCAATGACCTGACCAACTTTGTCTCCAATCTGCAACCAATCACCGACTTCAAAGGGACGAGCGAACAGTAGGGTAATGCCAGAAAAGACACTACCCAGAGAGTCCTGAAGGGCCAAGCCGATCACAATAGAACCCACACCCAAGGCAGTAGCCAGACCAGCGAGGTCGGCTCCCCAAACTCTCGATAGCACAATGGCACCACCAAGGGCTACCAAAAAAAATCTTGACAAATCTAGGAGTAGTTTTGGGATCCGTGCTCGCCATGTATTTTCTCCAGCGGCTTCAAACAACACCGAATTGATTAGAGACAGAGAGGCGTCTATAACAAATATCCAGACCAGGGTCTCGACAAGCTTGACAAGATTGTTGTCCAGGTCTAATTCAAGCACATTTTGGATAAATAGCAGGAATACTAAGACGGGTAAGACACGGTTACGAACTAGGCGGAGCGTAACTGCTAGAGGCTGACCGCGTCTTTGTAGACGATGAGTAATTTCTGTGAGAATAATTACTAGGATCGGGAACCCTATCCCTAAGGCTATTGCCCAGATAAACCAATCGTTTTGCCATATTACTTTGCTCATCAAAACAATCTCCTTGTCCCATTCTTTTACTATCCCTTGAACAAGAGGGTTAACTCTCTGAACAAGTTTTCATCCCCCACGGGATAATGCTCGCGCGGGGGTTCTTAATTTTGTGTATTATGGTAATCTGAAAAGAATGTAATCAAGTCTAGTTTGTTCAGTTACCAATTCCCTATTAGCAATTCCCCATTACCCTTGGGTCTTTAATAATTGGAAAAAACTGGGCAAAGCCTATGTCTAAACTGTTGAACCTACTAATTCCTGTGCAGTTTTTAACAACCAAGCTTTCTGCTGATTTTTACCATTAGGTGTGATGTCCTCAGCCTGCTCAAAGTCGTAAATATCATGGAGACTGTTGTAGACATTTTGAGACACTAATATAGCTCCCGTTGGGCAGTAAAACATCAGCTTATTGGCAACATTGACTGTATCGCCCCAAACGTCGTACACAACTTTTTCTCGACCTACAATACCAGCAACAATATCTCCGGAATGGATACCGATTTCAAGGTCTAGGTCAAATCCTCGTTCATGACTGAATCTGTGGGTCAATGCTAGTATTTCTAAGCCAAAATCTACCGCACGTTTTTGATGGTCTATATGTAAGATTGATAATCCACAGACTGCCATGTAATTGTCACCAATGGTTTTAATCTTCTCTATGCCGTATTTTGCCGTGGCTTGATCGAACAGACTTACTAGATCATTAAGAATTGCAATGATTTCATGGGTATCCATGGATCTAGAGAGCTTGCCGAATCCAGCAATGTCGCAGAACAAAACCGTAACATTAGAAACACTCTCAGCAATGTTTGTCTCTCCCCGTTTGAGACGTTTGGCTACGGAGTCGGGAAATACACTTGTGAGTAACTTTTCATTTTCGCGATTTTTCTGCTCGACTAGTTTAGTTTGAGTGCGTAAGCTGCCAACCATTTGATTAAATGACTCAGCTAACTCCCCAAATTCGTCTTCCGAGTCTATATTCACAACCGCATCAACTTGTCCATCCCTCACTTTTCGGGCGCTAGCAATTAAAGTTCTAACTGGTTGGACAAACAGATGGGCGAGCCCCATAGCAAGTAGGGTGATCAGCAGTATGATCAAGGCAGCTGAAACCAAAACTCTCTTTTGAAAGGCGTAAACTGGGGCATAGGCTTCGGCAAGATCCATCTTGGAGAGGATAACCCACTCCAATCCATCGATGTTTAAGGGAGCGTAGGAACTCAAAACTTCAATACCCCGATAATCATTGATAATTTGGGTACCTTCTTGCCCAGCTAAGGCTGCTTTTACAGCTTCTGTCTTGACTGGCTGTTGTAGAATTGATGTACCAAACTGCTCGATTCGCTTCAGGATCTGTTCCTTTACACCCTGTTCTCGCAAGGCTTTACTATAAGCTGTCGGCTCTTGAATTAGGAAACGGGAAACTGATCGCATCAAATAATCGTCTCCGACTAGATAGATCTCTCCTGTATCCCCGAGACCATTACTCTTCCATTTACGGTAACCTGTCATAACATTGTTAATCTGATTAACCGGAAGCTGGAATGCCAAAACACCTATAAATTGGGAGCCGTCATAGATGGGAGCAGCAATAAATGCTACTGGGGCTCCAAAAGAAGGACGGTAGGAATCAAAATCAAAGATCTGCACATAATCCTTTCCCTTGGCTTTTCGGAGGTCGGCTAAGGCGAAAGCCAAGTTACTATCACTGTATGGTCCAGTGGTGAGATTGGTGCCAAAGTCCGTTTCTTTAAAAACTGAGTAGACAATCTCACCGGTTTTAGGATCGATCAGCAACATATCCTGGTAACCAAACTTTTCAACAATGTTGCGAAAAATTGGGTGGTAGCGGGTGTGAATACTACTGTACTCACTCTTGTCTTCTGGATCATCTAGGAGATGTTTCTCCCCAGCTGGGTTGGGGTTCTTGGCGATGTAATAGTACTGGAGGTAACGAGCCGCAGAGGTTTCTGGTAAGTAGGATTCTAATACAGGCTTCCCGTCGCTAGTTTCCGCTAGTTCGGTTAAAAATTCTTTACGGTAGTATTCCTTGAGGGTGTCCTCTAAATCAGTTGGTGTATCAGTTGCTGTCCTAGATTGTTGCAGTTGGTTGTAGGCTGTCTTAAATTCCTGCATCGCCTCGACCACCATTAAGTTTTCACTTAGGGTCTGGGTCTGATAGCGAATATCTTCAAAGTATGATTCTATTTGATCTGCTTTGGAAGCTCGTAGACTGGTTAACTGGTTTGATACTGTTTGGCTCAGATGAGACTTACCACTCCGATAACCGATATAAGCAGTCACGAACAGCGAGCAAGTGCTCAGAGCCAGCAACATAAATATAAGTTTTGACCTGATACTCAAATTGTTGAGAAATCCCATGAACAGCCTCCCTGAACCCGAATTGTGAATGATAATGCCTGTTATCTTGTGTGATCCTCAATTGCCTCACTCCACACCTGAGAGGCTATGGAATTTGAGCTAGTTTCTTCCTGCTCAGGAGTAGGTAAAGAGTTCGACAACAACACCCTTAGAATGTAGGCAGTTGGAATCTTGGCTAGATATTAAGCTATGAAGGGATATTAGATATGGGGGGTTAAACCCCCTAACCTTGCGACAATTGACCATAACTTGAATAGGACTTACGCAAAACTGGCATCTAAACGCGCTTATGGTGTAGCGTTATTAACGCACCCTACAGGGATATAATGCTTTAGTTTATTTATACGTAAGAACTTCAGTTGAAAAAAGTTCGCGGCAAGCACCAGCGAACTCTCGGTCAACTAAGTATTTTTACTCGGATTATATTAGAGAATTTGCGATCGCCTTTGGCGCGGCTTCGCCGATCGCACTCGATAGTTCTTTTGTGCTACAAAATGAAGTGCGGAAAGTGGGTTTATATCAGGATCAGCAATAGCTGACTATTGGATATCCACGATCAATTTGGTCAGCTCAATGCTTACTATGGAGTCATTTTCAAATGCAATTTTGGATCTTGTGCTGCCCAACCCCCAGGGGAATTCAAACGAACCTCAAAATGTAGATGGGGTTGGTTAATGTCAGGATTTCCTGTAGTCCCCACTGTCCCCAATAACTGTCCAACATTAATCTTCTGACCTGGACTGACAGTAGTACGGTTTAAGTGAGCATAGCGGGTTTGGCGTCCTCCCTCATGATTAATCACTACCAAATTGCCATAAGTGTTTTGTGGTCCAGCATAGGCAACTATACCGCTATCACTGGCAAAAACCTGAGTACCTTCCTGTGCCAGTAAATCGACACCAGCGTGAAACTTCTTTTCATCCTCACCAGCCTCTTGCCGCCAGCCGTAATCCAGTCCTATCCGTGCCACAGCTGGTAAGGGATAATTAGTCAATCCCGTGTAGCTATCTACAGTCGGAGTTTCCCTCGTTGCTGTGGGAATACCGATGCCAAGGGAATTCAACCCTGGGATAAAGGCTTGCTTAGAGGGTTTTTTACAACCATTTAACTCAAATAAAACCGCAGCACGGACACCGTAGGCGTCTGCTAAGTCTTGCCAAGTGGCATTCAATGGCACATTCACCAAGATGCCATTGAATGGCGGAATCAAAATCTCTTGCCCCACTGGCATTGACTGCCGGTTTAAGGCTCGATTAAATCTAAGTAGTGTAGCCTCTTCAAGATTGTATTGGTTGGCAATACTCTCGACGGTTTCACCTGCAGCCACTTGGTGGCGAGTTAAGCGAGAGAGCACTGGCGGTGGACAAATATCCTCTATAGTTGTGTTTTGAGTTACTGTGTTTTGTGCCTGTTGTACTGTTTTTACTGTCAGGGTTGTTCGCGTAGCGTGGCCTTTTGGCCAAGGTTGCAGGTTGGCTGGTTGAAGTGTGGAATTTGTGAAATTTAACTGGCTTTGGGATCGCCAACTATCATCTACAGATAAAGAACCAGAATAGGAATCCGTTGTTCCCAAGTTTGAAGTAGCAACAGTTGGGGTCACTAGCCAAAAAATTGTGGAAACAATTGGGAGCCAGCGCACTAGATTCATTGTTAACGATTGAGTCATAGATCAAGACTAGGCCAGAGGTAAACGGTTTCAAATTTTAGACTTCAAGCAAACAACCTAACCTTCGGGAATGGCTATATTTTGAACTTTCCCCGTTCGCGTAGCGTGGCCTTTTGGCCAAGGACTTCCCTCAACCCTCTAAAAGAGTAAACCTTCAACTATTCAACCTTCAACTATTCAACCTTCAACTAGTGAAGCTTTAGAGCACTCTTAAAATGCTAGGAATACTATCCACTGCCTCTAGAGTCCGAATTTCATCTAGAGCCTGTCGGAAGTTCCCTTCACGCACATCATGAGTGACGACCACAATTTCTGCTAAGTTTCCTTGGAAACCAATTTGCACCACAGATTCTAAACTGACATGATGTTTGCCAAAAGTGGTGCCTAAATGCCCAATTACACCAGGATGGTCTTGACTAAGGAACCGTGCATAAAAGCGGGTGACCAGGTCTGAAATAGGAGCAACAGTACAATAGTGCTGATGAGCACAACTAAGTAGAGGATGTAGTTGCTTGGCTTCCCGATCGCTTTTGAGGACAGCAGCAATGTTCAAGATATCCGACACCACCGCACTGGCTGTCGGACCAGAACCTGCACCAGGACCAGAGAAAATCACTTGTCCAATGGGTTCGCCTTCTACCACAATCCCGTTGTAAACATCATTGATACTGGCAAGGGGGTGAGTTTTGGAAACAAGGGTAGGATGTACCCTCAGCTGAATAGTTTCAGACTTTGGGTTATCCCCAGTTGCCATGGGGTCTCGCTTGGCTACAGCTAAGAGTTTAATTACAAACCCCAGCTTCTCAGCATAACCAATATCTGCTGCACTGACCTGACGAATCCCTTCACAGTGGACATCAGATAAATTAATCCGTCCTGCAAAAGCAATAGAAGCTAAAATAGCAATCTTGTCAGCGGCATCTAATCCATCCACATCAGCAGTGGGGTCAGCCTCAGCATATCCCAACCGTTGGGCATCAGCCAGAATATCGCCAAATTCTCCCCCTTCCCGTTGCATCCGGGTCAGGATGTAATTGGTAGTACCATTAACAATGCCAGTAATACTGTGAATACGGTTCACTCCCAATGCCTGTTTGAGGGGTTGAATTACTGGGATACCCCCCCCAACTGCTGCTTCTAACATGACGTAGACTCCAGCCTCTTCCGCCGCCGCAAAAATTTCATCCCCATAGCGGGAAATAACGGCTTTATTGGCAGTGACAATATGTTTACCTTGGGCAATCGCCTTGAGCATAAGCGATCGCGCTGGTTCTAATCCTCCCAGTAGCTCTACTACAATATCTATCTCTGGGTTGGTGACAATTTCTTCTAGGTCAGTTGTCATCAACTCCAGTGGTAGTTGCACTTCTCTGGGCTTATCAAGCGATCGCACTCCTACCTTGGCAATTTCTATCCCTTGCAGTAGTGGGTTACGTCCAGCTGTGTCGAGTAAAATCTTTGCTGTCCCTGTACCAACCGTCCCTAATCCTAATAAAGCAATCTTAAAAACCACAGTATTTATCCTGAATCTATATGCTTGGCAAACATGCGTTCGCTTTCAGCGGGACTTCGTCCATCGCTGAAAGCGTGCAGATCGCAAATCTTTTTCTTTTCTAGCCTACTTTTCGGTTGAACGCGATGGACGAAGTCCATCGCGTTCAACCTACCCACCGGCTAACCCAGGTATAAGGGGTTTCAGAGTTCAGGCTTATCATTAACTAATTCATTAGTTAATGATAAAACCAGCTTATTGTTTATTTTTTTAGTGGATAAAGGTTTCATAATTTAGATGCTTTTGCCCTGCCTTTATAGGTCAACAAAATAGATGAAAATTACTGTTTTTATCCTAAAGTATTTAGTAAACTGTTGTGTCTTAAAAATGCATATAGCGTTTTTAAATTAATTCTAAAAAGGAATTACCGTTTTTTTCATTACCCAAAATAACTCTATATAGCAATTCTTATACCCATGAGGTACAAATCTCTGGTTTTTAGGGACTTCGGAGCAGGGACTTCGGAGCAGGGA
>NZ_MKZS01000001.1:5128757-5130754 GCF_001942495.1 Moorena bouillonii PNG | reverse complement strand
AGGGAAGAGGGAAGAGGGAAGAGGGAAGAGGGAAAAAATAATGTGTACCTCATAGCTATGAGAAACGCTATAGTTGATTAACTCTTGCCTCTTGCCTTTCCCTAAGAGGATATCTGAAAAGTTTTTTGATACTGAATTTTGCCCCCCCNAGGGAAGAGGGAAGAGGGAAGAGGGAAGAGGGAAAAAATAATGTGTACCTCATAGCTATGAGAAACGCTATAGTTGATTAACTCTTGCCTCTTGCCTTTCCCTAAGAGGATATCTGAAAAGTTTTTTGATACTGAATTTTGCCCCCCTAGCCCCCCAATTCTGGGGGGAACAAGAATCAATTTGCTGGTAAAAGTCCCCCGCCCCCCTAACCCCCCAATTCTGGGAGGAATTAGCGGATGCTTCGCTTTTTTACAGATGGGGATTTAGGGGGCTTAGGTGTAGCAAATTAGACTTCTCAGACAACCTCTAAGGAAGTATGTTCACCTATAAAATACAAACGCGCTTATCAGCTTAACTGCTTACCTCACCATTGCCATTGGCATCTTTTCCGAATCCTATGCAGATTAGGTTTTGTTAACCTCTTTAATCCCCTCTGTGCTTGAGGCTGAAGGGGTTTTCCTGTCCCGCCTTACTTCCTAAAAGACGGGGATAGCCACGTTCGGGTTATTATTTATTTTGGTTAACTCTTACTTTACCAAACACTTATAAATAATAAATGACCTCAACCCCATCAATCAAAGATAATAATCGAGTCTCCCTGACCGATATAGATATGCCTCCGACGCTGTTACTCGGACCAGGGCCATCTAATGCCCATCCCTCCATATTAACAGCCTTGGGACTGCCCCCAGTTGGTCACCTGGATCCCCGTTTCATCGCACTGATGAACGAAGTGCAAACCTTACTCCGCTACGCTTGGCAAACTGATAACCCGATGACCATGCCCATGAGTGGGACAGGTAGTGCGGCCATGGAAGCTACTCTAGCCAATGCAGTAGAACCAGGTGATGTGGTTTTAGTTGGGGTTAATGGTTACTTTGGACACCGACTCGTGGATATGGCTGGTCGTTATGGTGCTGATGTTCGTAAACTAATGAAGCCTTGGGGGCAAGTCTTTACCCTTGATGAACTCCGAGAAGGTTTGGAAACCCATCGTCCTGCTGTCTTAGCTTTGGTTCATGCTGAAACGTCAACGGGTGCGCGTCAGCCCCTTGAGGGTGTGGCTGAGTTGTGCCGAGATTTCAATTGCTTGCTGCTGGTTGATACAGTCACGAGTTTAGGTGGGGTGCCACTGTTTATTGATGAATGGGGGATTGATCTTGCCTATAGTTGTTCCCAAAAAGGGCTTAGCTGTCCACCAGGCATTTCTCCTTTCACTATGGGAGCTCGTGCCCTCGAAAAACTCCACCAGCGTTCCACCCAAGTCGCTAATTGGTATTTGGATATATCGATGTTGAGCAAATATTGGGGTGACGAGCGCACCTACCATCACACAGCTCCAATTAATATGAATTACGCCTTGCGCGAAGCGTTGCGATTGGTTGCTCAAGAAGGACTAACCGCTTGTTGGGAACGGCATCAAACTAATGCTGAATTGCTTTGGGAAGGTTTGGCTGATTTGGGTCTAGAATGTCACGTCGAGCAAGAATTTCGTTTGCCTACCTTGACCACGGTTCGGATACCAGAGGGGGTAGATGGCAAGGCAGTTACCCGCAAACTGCTGGATGATTACAACATGGAAATTGGTGGCGGCTTGGGTGAATTAGCTGGGAAAGTCTGGCGCATTGGTTTAATGGGTTATAACTCTCGGCAAGAGAATGTTGAGCAAGTTTTGAGTGCTTTAAAGGAGGTTTTAGGGGATTCTAAATAAAACTTAATGGCAAGGGATTGGTAAGCGATGCAGCGCGGTCTTGGGGGTTCCCCCCATGAGCGACTGCATCAAGAAGGGATGGTTAGAGTCGATGCGGGGTATTGTCCCCGGCACCTCTCCTTCAGAACCGGACGTG
>NZ_MKZS01000001.1:5121604-5128657 GCF_001942495.1 Moorena bouillonii PNG | reverse complement strand
GCTACGCAATGGAGCCATGTTATCTGCAGGATTAGGGCTGCTCCCCTCCCAATGGGAAGCACTTTTGGCAAAAACACCTCAAGGAAGTAAATCCCGTCTCCAGCTTTCCCAATTAGCTGAGGAAGCAAAAATCATTAATGATTTCCCCAAACTTAAAGCAAGGTTATTAGCCAACGAAAATCCCTTTGGTCCCTCCCAGAAAGCGAAAGATGAAATGGTAAAAGCCCTGGATATTGGCTATCAATATTCATTCTTTGGTGCGGGAGAATTGTCTGATCTGATTGCCGGAAGTTTTGGACTGACCAAAGATAATATATTATTAGGGGCGGGCTCTACTGAACTACTTACCTCTGTAGCTTATTATCTGGCAATAGCCGGAAAGAATAAGGGAAAAATAATTTGTGCCGATCCACCTTACGATTGGTTGATGATTTCTGCAGCTGAGCATGGAATGGACTGGGAAGGTGTTCCGGTAACTAAAGAGAATAATCATAATTTGGATGCCATGGCAGCTAAAGTTACAGAGGATACACCCCTGGTTTATATTTGTAATCCGGCAAACCCTAACGGAACAGTGGTAGATACTGATCAGCTTACCTCATTCTGTAAAGAAGTGTCCAAAAAAACTACTGTATTGGTAGATGAAGCCTATATCGACTATGTGGATGACCCAGGTAAACAGAGTATGGCTTCTTTAATCAAAGAAGGGCATAATATCCTGGTGGCCAGAACATTTTCCAAAGTTCATGGTTTTGCCGGCATTCGTATGGGTTATATTCTAGGCCAGCAGGAATTGTTGGATAAAATCATGAAATATTCTTCCACCATTTCCAAACAGTTTTCTACCTCTTCCCTTTCGGGACTGGCAATTGCCGGAGCTATGTCCAGTTATCAGGATAAAGTATTTATTCAATCCTGTGTGGATAAAACAAATGAAGGAAAAGCTTTTGTTTACAAAGTACTAGAGGAAATGGACTACGAATATGTGCCATCAAGTACCAACTTTATCCTTTTTCCACTTAGAATGCACGGAGATCAATTCCAGAAAGCTATGTTTGAAAAAGGAATAGGAGTGAGAAAATGGAAATTTGCCAAACAACACTGGTGTAGGGTAAGCATAGGCAAAATGGAAGAATTAGAACTATTTGCCGAAGCTTTTAAAGAGGTGGTAGGATAGAAAACCAAAAAAACCTGGTATTTTTCCTGTCTCTTTTACCACTAAAATGTGGTTGAAGCTTCGTTGAAAATACTTAAATTAACAATTCCAGTTACTTAAAACAGATTTGGTATACCAGATTTAAAACATTCGTTTATCTCCGGTATATTTTTTCTGTTTTCGAGTATTATTGCTAATAAGATCGGATTTTTATGTCCTTTTTAATCTCAAAGAAATAATTTTGAGATACATAAATTTTTCTGATACTATTAGTCTAACTGAATGAAAAAAATTACAATTCTTTTCGCATTTCTGGCTATTTCTACCTTTTCCCATGCCCAGACGTTTGATATTCAAAATTCCTTTATCCGATCTTTCAAACCTGATTTTTCTAATGAATTAAAATACATTGATCTGGATAAGGATGGAGACCCTGACCTGATATATTCCTCACTTTCGGATTCCATTCCTCTCATTTGGATTGATGATGATGATGATATGAAAAACGGTGATTTGGAAGGCGACATGGATAATGATTGCCTGATTATAGACCGAAACAGAGATGGGGTTTATGCCGGTCCCGGAGATTTAAGCCTCGACTGGGTAGATCACGATGGAGATGGCGCTGCTGACATGCAGGTGATTGTGGAGAATAAGGAATCTGGCACCACAAATTTTTGGGAATGGTCGAGTAATTATATGTGGATTGTGGATGAGGAAAATGATGATACCTTTCACTATATCAACTGGAAAGACCTTGTTTTAAAGGCCTGGTCACATTATGGGGCCTCCAATTTTTATGAAGATTACCATGGCCAGACTTTGTTTCAAAAAGCACATATTCAGAGCTACAGATACGATGACCTGAGGTACAGTTGGGAAAATCCTTTTCTTTTTTACGATATAGATAAAGATGGTCTTTCAGAAATAGCCATCCGGTTAGAAGATAGCGGAAAATTCAAGGAGGAAAAATCTTTGGATTCCACTCAGGTGGATGCTTATCCTACGGCCATGATCGATCATGTTTACATGGGATTTGACCTGGATAATGATAATGGCCCTTCCAATGAATTTGACTTTGACATGAGTTTGTACTTCTCAGGAGAAGGTTTTTCCTATGCGGATCAAAAGCATCAATTTAAAAACATGCGTGGTTTACCGGCTGCAGATAGCTTATTTTTTGATGGCAGGTGGCGGAAAATGGATGAATTGATTTATGCCGGTCATGATGCTGCCTGGGATTTGGTATATAATAAAGGGAATTGGGAACAAGCCTGGATGACTTTCGATGAGGATGATGATTGTGAACGCTGGGAAAGGGTGGAGTTTTACCAGCCCAAAGACCCCTTTATCATTGGGATGAATAAAGGTGGAATTGACAATAACCCTCAGGCAGACGCTTCCGGAGATAGGGGAGAATGGGATTTGGATAATTCTGGTAAGGGAAATCTTTACATTGGGTTTGATGGAAAAATTCACCTGTTTGGAGCAGAGAAAGGCTATTGGAGAATCGATCAGGATGCCTGGTCGTATCAGGGATGGGGAGGTTTATACGAAGACGGTTATCAAAAAAAGGTCAAACCCTATCCCCTTACTCCCGACTCCCGACTCCCTTTGCTAAAATACCTCAACCCAATTGAAAAATACTATAGAAGTATGTAGGGTGGGCAGTGCAAAAGATAGATAAAAGCAGCTGGGGATAGGATTAGTAGGCACTGCCCACCCTACTAACTACTCCCGACTAAGATTCAGGACTTTCCGGTTTGTTCCTGTATATCATTTCATTATCCGTTTGCCTAACACTGGGCTGATAACCATTGCCAGAAGCTGGATTAGGGTCAACTAAAGACTGAATCTTTTCTGAGGTATTTTTAATAGTCTTTCTAAGGCTCCCAAGTCTATTAGTTTTGTTAGCTTTAACTAGCAACAAACAATCCTTAGCGTTAAAAACAACAATTAGATCAAAATCTTGATATTCAACCCAAATTCGTTCCGGTTTTTTAAGACTAGCAACTGTTATTATTTTCTCGGCTATTTCGATAATTTCATCTTCAGATAATTCGCCGATGTAATCAGTATCGGGTAGCGCTTCGTTGGAGATAATAACTGCACCTATAATGTCATCATGAGCATCTACTAACTCCCTAAGGAGTTTATCGTAATCTTGTTTCTCGTTTAGAATTTCCATTATTTCTTGAGTATTGATATTTTGAAGGCGATTTGATAAAAAATCGTCTTTGATTTGTTCAAGGCTTTTTGGAGAAGTAACTCTAATTTTTCGATATTTATTAAATTCTTCCCTAAATGTTTGTTCAATAAAATCCTTGACTTCCTGGTTACTCTCAGAACCACCAAAATGCCTTTTAGAGAATTTATCACAAACGGACGTAAACGTGAGTCCCATAATTACTACATAGGTAGCAGCTACTGCTCCCGCAGCTGCCTCTACTGCCAGATAACCAGGAGGAAACAAGCCGACCAAAAAACTTGCTGAGATGTTTAAAGTCCCAACTGCTGCAATAGTAAGTACTGTCGTGCCTGTTTGACCAGTAATTGGGTCTATTATTTTGATAATCTTATCGGAATTATATAATTTCGCTATTTCTTTTAGAAGATTAACTTGAGAGGAAATCATGGCTATGACCGCTGAAAGCGGAATAGGAACAAGCCCAGATACAAAGCAAGTTGTAGCAGCAGCAGCAATGTATTTCCAGGCTACCTTCTTTTTGTCTCCAATCTTGACTATTTGGTTGGCAATAATGGCATCTGAATATATAGTTGGTAATAACTCAAGGGTTTTATCTACCAGTTCTTTAAGTCCAAAAGGTTCAATATTTTTATTATTACTATTTAAAGGTTTAGCGGCTACATCAAGAATGTAATAAGCTTTCTCAAAATTACATTCTTTAATCACATTGGCAAGCTTATTAATGTCTTCATTGCTGACAATATCGCACTGAGACAACACTATGATTACAGGAATTTTTAATCGATTTATTTCGTTAATGATATCCGCATCGAAGTCTTCAAATCTTTTTGAAGCCGCATTGATAACATACCAAATTAAGTGTATTTGTGAGGGTAATCCTTCAGATTGTTTGGTATTTAGAAAATTAAACAGATTTTCTTTAAATTCCTGTTCTTTATTCGCTTCATAACCGGCTGAATCGTATAAATTAATGGGTTTCCGTGTATCGACAGAACTATGATCTGGAGTGTAAAGCTTGAATGATTGAGTTACAGGCCATCCCGCATTGGTTTCGGCTTTTTCTACCCCAAATACCTTATTGATCAGAGTACTTTTACCCGTACCAGTCTTACCAATTATGGCTATATTGGGAGCTTTCATTTCTTCAAGGATGTTCTTCAGCTCATCGTTAATTTTTTCAACGGTTTTATTGAGATTATCGTCCATAATCGCCATGATTACTCTCCTAACTCTTTAGTTTGTTAATTCTTTAGTTTGTTAATTCTTTCTTGGCGGATCCTTGAGCGCTGATTCCTTGACATCTGCCCTAAACAAAAAGCCACTGTAGGCGCTCATACGGTGTTCGTGGAAATCTAGACCCTCACGTTCTGCTTTTTCTGTAACTCTGAGATCTGAGGAAAGTATTTTTTTAACGAATAACCAAGCCAGGGAGCTCAGGAAAACCGTTGACAGACCTACTGCAACAATACCGAGTAGTTGAATACCAAGCAGCTTGAGACTATTTATCCCGACACCACGGAACAGTCCGGCTACTGGACCGTCACCGTCACTATACAAATCACCAGGTCCTTCACTGAAAAGACCTAAAGCCAGGGTTCCCCAGACTCCACCGACAAGATGGACAGAAATAGCACCTACTGGATCATCAATTTTCATCCTGTCCCAGAAGTCCACTGAAAAGACCACAATTATTCCTGCAAGCAGACCTATAGCAATAGCGTTACCAATGGTAACGAATCGACAGGATGCGGTAATGGCTACCAAACCCGACAGTACTCCGTTAATAATCATAGTGGGGTCAGGCTTACTGTTAAGATCCCATGGGTTCAACCAGGTAGCTATAGCTGCGGCAATACCCCCTGCACAAGCTGCTGTATTCGTCGTCAGGACAATATGGCTAATTGCCTTGGGCTCTAATTCCATCGTTGAGCCCGGGTTAAAACCAAACCAGCCTAGCCATAAAATAAAGCAACCTAGAATCCCCAGGCTGAGATTGTGTCCGGGCAGCCCATAGGACACGCCATCTATATATTTGCCCTTGCGTGGTCCGAGAAGGTAAACACCCACTAAGGCAGACCAACCGCCTACGGAGTGAACTACGGTTGAACCAGCAAAGTCCCAAAATTTCAGCCCTTGTAGCCAGCCTCCTCCCCAAATCCAGTGACCCGTGATGGGGTAAATGATTGCCACCAGGAGAAGGCTGAACAGACAAAACGCCGCAAATTTGATGCGTTCAGCCACTGCTCCAGACACAATAGTGGCAGCAGTTCCAGCCAAAACCAGTTGAAAAAAGAACTTGGCGTTGAGGGGTATACCAATATGTTTTAGTGAATCGAAGACATCGTTACTTTTAAGGTAAAAGCCACTCAAACCTATAAAAGGGTTCCCATTGCCAAACATGAAAGCAAAGCCAACTGCCCAGTAAGCGGCTGTAGACAGGGCAAACACAATCAGGTTTTTAGTCAAAATGTTGGCGGCGTTCTTTTGGCGGCAAAGACCAGCCTCCAACATCCCAAAGCCCGCGTTCATAAAGAACACTAAACAACCAGTGAATATCACCCAGATAGTATCCAGGGCGATTTTGAGAGATTTAACCTGGTCTTGGAGATATTTAACCTGGTTTTGGAGAGATGTAAGCTCAGAAGGTGGATTCTGGGCTACTGCTACCTCGGCACACAACAAAATGATGATTGCGATCGCGGGCAAGCAAACTTTCCAGCTTTGCAGCCTCCAACCGCTGCTGCACCTTAACCTTTTGCGCTTTTGTCGAGACATTAGTAATAATTAGAATAAGAATAAATACTTTACCACTAGCAGCTGTGGCAATCCACAGTGGTATGGGAATCATGGCAAAATAATTGATTCAAAATCCTGTCGATGGATACCTACAATCTCGGTTATCTGTGCTGATTAGGAATTAGCACAAAAAACCTAGCAGGCTCATAAATCAATTAAGTTTTTTGGCCTTGGGCTACTAGTGAAAACTCTTTTGGTGTAGATAAAACCATACACTTAAATCAGCCTAAGCCCTAAGCAATATCTTACTTTTATAGTAGACCATCTTTTCAAGATTCTCTGCTAACCTTAGGCTTTTTGTTTTTTTGTTCGTGGAATAAATAATATTGATAAATAGCTTGTAAACTCCAAGGCTGATTTAGAATAACCCCAAAAAATGCTTGTATTTATTTCCTAGTCTTGCTTGTTGCCTGTTGCTTGTTACCTTTTGCGAACAATCCTCTGTTTACATCTCAAATAAAAATGCTATATCCCTTTTTTTGATATCGAAAAATAATAATTTAAGCTAAATAATCCAACTTTGATTTGAGCGAGCTTTGAGGATTTATTTTCCTTCCAAAAACTCAAAATTGAAGCCCAAATCTGGGAAGCTCTTTAAAGCTTTCAGGGACTGGTTTCTACCAGAATGACAAAAGAGGGATATAGCCAAACGGGCGTTGCTTAACTCAAGGATGAATTCTTGAAAGCATTAACCTCTTGCCCCCTAAATCGCTCCATTCTGGGGGACGCAAGAGAGTTTTGTGCCCCCCAATGGGGGGCTAGGGGGGCAAAATCATACCATCATTAAGCCACGCCAGTTGCTCCCCAGACTTTCCACACTTCCCACACTCCCCTCTCTTTCCCGATTCCCGATTCCCGATTCCCGATTCCCGATTCCCGATTCCCGATTCCC
>NZ_MKZS01000001.1:5085585-5121504 GCF_001942495.1 Moorena bouillonii PNG | reverse complement strand
TCCATCTGACAAACAGTTTGACAAAACAGTGACCGCCTTTTGTCAGTCAGTCAGGCTATTTATCACTAATTAAAAATATAGTATAATAATTTTTATGATATTGAATTACACCTATCGCCTAAAACCAGATGCTAGACAAGTAGAGCTGCTTTGTGAGTGGCTAGAAACTTGTCGAGTGTCCTATAACTACGCACTTAGGGAGCTAAAAGACTACATAAGCTCTCGAAAATGTGCCATAGATAGGTGTAGTTTGGAGTCGGAATACATCATGAGTGCCGATTATCCGTTTCCTGGGTATCAGCAACAGCAAAACAACCTTCCCAAAGCTAAAAAAGAGTTTCCTAGGCTCAAAGCAGTTCCCTCACAGGTGCTACAAACTAATATCAGAAGACTCCACGACGCTTGGGAATTCTTTGTCAAACGCGGCTTCGGCTTTCCGAGGTTTAAAAAGTATGGACAAATGAAGTCAATGCTTTTCCCTCAGTTCAAAACCAATCCAATTACTGGATGGCATATAAAGCTACCAAAGCTAGGCAGGGTGCCAATCAACTTGCATCGACCAATACCAGAAGGGTTTGCCATCAAGCAAGTAAGAGTAGTCAAAAAAGCTGTGGGTTGGTTTACAGTTGTGACTATCGAGTCGGATCTTCAAATTCCTGACCCAATGCCTCACGGTCATGTGATTGGGGTTGATGTCGGCTTGTTGTCTTACTGCGCTACTAGTGATGGTTTTGTCGAACCTGGGCGTAAATTCTTCAAAGATCTACATCGTCGGCTGAAAGTGCTACAACGTAGATTATCAAAGAAACAAAAACGTTCGGCTAACTACGAAAAAGCCAGGATTAAGGTAGAAAAGCAGCACAATCACATTGCCTTCAAGAGAAAAGATTATCAGTTCAAGCTAGCTCACTGTCTCTGCGACATGGCGGATACAATCTTCTTAGAGGATATTGATTTCCGGATCATGGCAAAAGGGTTTTTAGGTAAACACACTCTAGACGGAGCGTTTGGTCAATTTCGTACCATTCTCAAATACGTAGGAAAGCGACGCAATGTATTTGTCGATCAAGTTGACCACAGAGGCAGTAGCCAGACCTGCCCTAACTGCCGCGTTGAAGTCAGGAAAGAACTAGAAGATCGGGTGCATACCTGTCCTCAATGTAGCTACTGTGTTGATAGAGATGTTGCCGCAGCTCAAGAACTGTGTAATCGAGGCATAGAAAAACTTAGTACCCAGGGACTCTGGGGGAAAGAAATTGGCTGTCAAGTCGGGCTGTCGGGGGCATTTAGCCTAGATCAGTGGCGTAGGGCAGCAATGTCCAATAGTGATATTGGGAACCCCGCGCTATACCCATCGGGTTAGCGTCGGGAGGATGTCACAGATTTCATAAAAACGAGAGCGAGAGGATAAAACGTTGCTCGGATTATGGATTTTAATGATTCATGAATTAAAAAATAGGTAAATAGTCAAAAAGTATAGTTTTTTTGACTATTTACTCGTCAAATCATTCTGAAAAAGGATTTAGGATTTTTATTCAGCATCTGTTGATCATCAATTTATGAAAAATGCTACAATAATAGTTTAAAATTTTAATAGTGGCGAGTTCAAGCAACTCAAAATGATCTATGCTATACAGGTTCAGTAATAGTTAAAGGAGAATTGATAATTGTCTCGTCGCTATTTATTTACCTCTGAATCGGTTACCGAAGGTCATCCTGACAAAGTCTGTGATCAGATTTCTGACACTATCCTAGATGCTATGCTCGCTCAAGATCACCAAAGCCGTGTTGCGGCAGAAGTGGTCGTTAACACCGGTTTGGTATTGATTACTGGTGAAATTACCTCCCAAGCCCAGGTCAATTTGATTGATTTGGCGCGGAAGAAAATTGCTGAAATCGGTTACACTGATGCCGACAATGGTTTCTCTGCCAACAGTTGCTCTGTTTTAGTTGCTCTTGATGAACAATCTCCTGATATTTCCCAAGGGGTGACTACTGCCCAGGAAAGTCGGCAGGAAATGAGTGACGATGAACTGGATGCCATTGGTGCAGGGGACCAAGGTCTGATGTTTGGCTTTGCCTGCAACGAAACCCCAGAACTGATGCCCATGCCCATCAGCCTGGCTCATCGGGTTTCTCGCCGTCTGGCAGCTGTACGTAAAACTGGTGATTTATCTTACCTGCGTCCTGATGGCAAAACCCAGGTCAGTGTGGTTTATGAAGATGGCAAGCCGGTTGGGATTGACACGATTCTGGTTTCCACCCAACACGATGCCACTATTGGTGATATTACCGATGAGGTAGCTGTCCAGGCAAAAATTAAAGATGACTTGTGGTCAGCAGTGGTGGAACCCTGTTTCCAAGATATCGATATTAAGCCGGATAACAAAACACGCTTCCTGGTGAACCCGACAGGGAAATTTGTGGTTGGTGGTCCCCAAGGTGATGCAGGTTTAACTGGTCGCAAAATTATTGTAGACACCTATGGCGGTTACTCACGGCATGGTGGTGGTGCTTTCTCTGGCAAAGACCCCACTAAGGTAGACCGTTCCGCTGCCTATGCCTGTCGCTATGCAGCTAAGAATATTGTGGCAGCAGGTTTAGCAGAAAAATGTGAAGTCCAGCTGAGTTACGCGATTGGGGTGGCTAGACCCGTAAGTATCCTTGTAGAAACCTTTGGTACTGGTAAGGTGGACGAGGAGATTTTGCTGGAATTGGTCAACAAGTATTTTGAACTGCGTCCTGCTGGCATCATCCAAACTTTCAATCTGCGCGGATTACCCGCAGAACGGGGTGGTCGTTTCTATCAAGACACGGCAGCTTATGGTCATTTCGGGCGTACTGATTTGATTCTGCCTTGGGAAGAAACTGATAAAGCAGAAATCCTGAGGGAAGCTGCTGGTAAATCTGGTGCTGTATCGATGGCATAAAGTAGTACTCGGTTAATTCAAGGTGTTAGGTGTTAGGCATTAGGCTTTAGGAATTAGTTAAAGCCTAATGCCTAGTGCTATCAGCTATCAGCTATCAGCTATCAGCTATCAGCTATCAGCTATCAGCTATCAGCTATCAGCTATCAGCTATCAGCTATCAGCTATCAGCTATCAGCTATCAGCTATCAGCTATCAGCTATCAGCTTTCAGCTATCAGCTATCAGCTATCAGCTATCAGCTATCAGCTATCAGCTTTTGTGAATAAGCGATGCAGCGCGGTCTTGGGGGTTTCCCCCATGAGCGACTGCATCAAGACAACAGGTAACCATTTGTTTAATCTGAGTTACGTCAGCCTAATGTAGATCGCTGACCACTGACCGCTGACCCCTGACCGCTGACCCCTGGCCCCTGACCACTGACCGCTGACCACTGACCCCTGACCGCTGAATGCTTACCTAATACCTAATAGCGTCTTTAGGGCTTTTGCTGATTATCTCCCTTCTTAGTTTCAGCAGCTTTACTAGGTTGAGACTGTTTTTTCAACTGAACAAAAAGTTTAAAGCGGGTACGATTGGGGTCGATTGTAGCAACCGTTAAGCCGATGGTATTAATTGCCTTTGCTAAGATTTCTTGCTGGCTTGGTAGTTGGGCGAGATTGAGATTACTGCTGTTGAGGGTACGCTCAACATCAAGGAAAAATTGACCAGTGTTGGGATTAGGTTTGGTTGGTACGGTATTTTGAAACAGAGGTGCTTGAATTAGTGTCTTTTGGGGTTGAGGGACTAGTTCACTAGCAATGGGGGCTCCTAGGGTGAAGAAGACTACATTCCCTTCTAACCAGCCGTGGGTAGCATTCACCCCTCCTAAAGTAGCTGTCCAGCTCACCATTGGTTGACCGTTTACCTGAGTTTCTACTACTGGTAACTGATAACTATTGGTGATTAAGTCATCCAATTGCTGTAGGGTTGCTTGAGCACTAGAGCGATCGCTTACTTTTACCATCAATGCTATCCCAGCTCCTAAGGGAGCAGAGTAAGGGTTATCCTGAAGCGCCAGTTGTTCGGGAGACATTGGTATTAAGGCTAGGGCAAATTCCCCTTCCATCCAAGATAATAAATCTTTTTCCCAATCCAACCCTAAGGTGGTTTTCAATCCAGCTTGGAAATTGTCTGGGGAAATGGGGATGAGAGAATTTAATGCTCCTTGTTCGGTATAGTATTGCCAAAATTGTCTGATGTTACCCCCAGATATAATGCCTAGGGTACTCGCTGGCATCCGTCTAGGCAAAAAAGAACCGCTATTTTGGTTACTGGTGTTAACAGTGCTTCTGGGTTTGAGCCAGGAAATCCCTTCAAAACTTATCCCCTCTGGTGCTAGGGTTACTGTTGTGACTATGTCTTGCTTTAAGGGTTTAGCTGCTGTTGTTTGAGCCTGCTCCTGGAAATCAGCGCCTACTGCAGCTAAAAAAGTTGGGAGATTAATATACAACTGAGCAAAGGACTGATCAGTTTTAATCTGAGCGATCGCATCTTGGTACCCAGACTTACTAGCTACGGAAATATCTCCTTTGTAGGTGTCAATCACCTGATCAATAATTTTGGGGTTTTCACTCACTACTAAAAAACGCCCCAGCACTGCTACTGAGTACTTTTGGGAGTTACTCTTGTTCGTTTCGTAAACCTGAATACCTCTGTAGGTTCTCTCAACCCACTGTTTCCCTGATTGAGATTTGGCTTTTTTGAACAGCTCCATTGCTTGGGTTAGTTTGTCAATGGGTAGTACAATCAAACTGGGAAAAGCTGATTGATCGTTTGATAAGACTGCTGGTGATAACTCTCTAGGGCTAAAGTATGCTAAGGTAACGTCTTCACCCAACCAAGGTTTGATATCTTGCTGATAGTTGTAGCCGTTAGCAGTTAGTAAATTTTCTTGCAACTGAGCAAGCTGTTTTTCCAAAACTTGTCGAGATTCAGTTGTGCCATACTTTAGCAGCTGTTGCCATTGTTTGGAGTCTGTAGAAATTGATGCGGTAAAGAAGGCATTTTGCGGAACTAACTGGGTACTGACCTGAATATTTGGTTTGAAAATCTGCCGCCGCACTAGCAACCAGTAAGCGGTTACTCCACCGCCTACTACCAAGACGGCTGCTGCAAAAATTAGCAGTAGAAAAGATTTCTTTTTTTTGGTCATGGATTTGATTGCTAGGGACATTAAGATAAGAGCTTATATCTCTGTGTGACCGTTGAATCTGATTAAAATTGGTTGTGCGCCAATTACCAATTAGTAATTAATAATTAGCAATTACCAATTACTAAGTAACAGGTATGGTATCAACCAGATTAGAAGTGATTAACTGGACTTGAGCATAGTTGTAGATTGTATCTCGTTGCTGATAGGGACGCCCAAGGGATTGAATCGCTGCTTGTAATGTTTCTACTTCCATACAGGTACCCCCCATAGCTCCGGCCATAGTGGTGATATGCTCCTCCATTAATGTGCCACCAATATCATTACAACCCCATTTAAGGGCATCTGTCGCCCCGGCAAGACCGAGTTTTACCCAACTGGGTTGGTGATTTTTAATCCAGTTCCCTAGGAAAATCCGAGCTACAGCTGTGAGCAATAGAGCATCTTTCAAGACCGGTTGATCCCGTCCAACACGATGGCGTAATGCGTTGGGGGCTTCCTGTCCGACAAAGGGCAGTAAGATAAATTCGGTGATTAAGCCAGGGTATCCCTGGTTACGGGCTGTTTGTTGAAGCGATCGCAATTTTTCCAAGTGTGCCATTTGTTGTTGGGGTGTCTCAATATGACCCGAGAGCATGGTACTGGTTGTGGGCATTCCCAGTTGATGAGCTGTTGACACAATCTCTAGCCAAGTGGCGGTATTGGTCTTTTCTGGACAGAGAATACGTCGGACATGATCATCTAAAATCTCTGCTGCTGTTCCTGGCATTGAACCAAGACCAGCCTCTTGTAGTTGAGCAATCACCTGGGCATAGCTAAGTCCATCTTGCTTAGCAATAAATTGCACTTCCTGGGGAGAGAAAGCATGGAGATGCAGCTGAGGAAACTCCTGCTTAATGGTTTTTACCAACTCTAGGTAATAGGGCAAGGTTGACCCATTTATCTTTGCCTTGGGGTTGAGTCCGCCCTGCATGCAAATTTCTGTAGCATTCCGCCGCACCGCATCCGCTGCTTTTTGATGAATTTGCTGCCAATCGAGCCAATAAGCACCCTCGTCAGAGGCATTCCGGCGAAAAGCACAGAAACTACAGTGCTGGGTACAGATATTGGTAAAGTTGATATTACGGTTGATAACATAGGTAACCGTATCCCCAACTTGTTTATAGCGCAACCGATCCGCAGTTTCTTGAATTGACGCTACGGCCTGAGCTTCAGTTTGCTTCAAAAGCACAACCCCTTCATCGGGTGATATATCAATACCCCCTAAGGCACGGTTGAGAATAGTATCAATACTAGTGGTAATCACAGGCATATTAAGTAAACCTACATTCAGTAAATCTACAATGATCGCAGTGATCGCAGTTGAACACCTCCATGGTGTAGCCGGAAGGTGAAAATAACTTAGGGGCTAAAACCCCCTGTTTCCATATATTTTGTCTGTCATCTATTTCAATTCCATTGGCAAGTGTGCTCCTTTGCTGATTGAGGTTACTATTTTTGAAAACTTTCCTGAGAAGTCTCTGGTTTCAGCCCCTGTTGCTATTATTTTGGATTACTATTGGCAGTGTTTTACGCTTCACTAACCTCACCCTGAAGTCCCCCTGGACCGATGAATTTGCCACAATCGTGTTCAGCTTGGGCAATAGTTATCAAACCTTACCCCTAGACCAAGCCATTTCCCTATCTACCCTGTTACAACCACTGGAATTTAATCCAGAATCGGGAGCATCAGCAGTTATTCATCATTTATTTACTGAGGATCACCACCCTCCCCTATATTTTGTCCTGGCGAACTGGTGGATGAGGCTATTCTCCTTCGGTGTACAGGCGTTCGATGGAACATCGTTACAGGATAGCGACTTAGTAATTTGGGGGATGCGATCGCTTCCCGCCCTGTTCGGTATAGTATCAATTCCAGTAATCTATGGACTGAGCTGGGTAGGGTTTCGTTCCCGGTTAGTGGCTCAACTAGCAGCAGCAATTATGGCTGTGTCTCCCTACGGTGTCTTTCTAGCCCAGGAAGCCCGTCATTACACCTTAGCCATTCTGTGGGTGATGGCATCCCTGTGCTGCTTAGTTATTGCTGTACAACATCTTCAACGCCAGACTGTTCTGCCGATTTGGATATCCCTGTCTTGGGTAGTGGTTAATTGTTTAGGTATAGCAACCCACTATTTTTTTCTCCTGACCCTGTGTGCTGAGGCCATGGTTTTGTTAGGACTTTGGGGATTAGCCAAACTTTCTCCTTCTCGACCCTATCCAATCCGGCGCATTGGTGCAGTTGCGGCAGGTAGTGCCATGGGAGGATTAGTTTGGTTACCGGTGTGGCTATCGAGTTACGATGCTCAGATGACTGAATGGATTATCAGTAGCACTGAAGGGAGTTGGGCTTGGACCAAGCCAATTTTTCAAGCTTTCGCTGCTTGGATCACCATGTTATCTCTTATGCCCGTAGAGTCATCTTCCCTGATAGTGGTCATTGCTTCGGGTTTGGTGATGTTGGTGTTTCTAATCTGGTTGCTCCCGATTCTCTATCGCTATCTAAAAATACAACTAAATCACCCTCAGACTGGTTTGGTCACAGGGGTTTTAGGGAGTTTCTTGATTAGTGCGATCGCATTATTTTTTGGTATTACTTACTGCCTTGGTACTGACCTCACCCGTGGTGCTCGGTATAGTTTCGTTTACTTCCCTGCTGTGATTGTCTTAGTAGCAGCCGCCCTAGCCGTGAGTAACCCTCGCGCCTCAACCACAAATTCCACTGACAATAGTAGCCCTAGTAGACCAAAAACCATAGCGCTAGTTTTGATAATGGGGTTTTTGAGTAGTATTACCGTAGTCAGCAATCTAGGCTATCAAAAATACTATCGTCCAGATTTATTGGTACCCATAATTGAACAACAGTCATCAGTACCGATACTAATTGCTACTACTCACAACACCTTGGTACAGACTGGTGAAATGATGGGGCTGGCTTGGGAATTCCAACAGAAGGCTGATCAAAAACTATCCTCCGTCAATCCCCAATTTCTATTGGCACATCAAGACCAAATTCGGTGCCAGCAGACAAATTGTCCGGCTGCTATCACTCTTAAACAAACTGTCGCTGATTTGTCAAGTCCCCTAGATTTATGGTTGGTGAATTTTAACGCAACAGTTGAAGAGTTACCTAATTGTTCTGCTGAGAATTCTGTTAATAATTTAATATCCGTGGATGGTTACCAAGCTCAGCTTTATCACTGTCTTGGTTCTAAGCATTCAGCCGTCAGCAATCAGCCGTCAGCTTATTTTATTCAATAGCTGATAACTGATAGCTGAATGCTTATACTAAGTTGCGGTCAAAGGTACAACTTTCTCTTCCGCCAATCTCCCCATCTCCCTATCTCCCTATCTCCCTATCTCCCTATCTCCCCATCTCCCCATCTCCCTATTTCCCCATCTCCCCATCTCCCTATTTCCCCATCTCCCTATCCAACTAATCTACTCTCTTTGAATGCAACTCGGTATTACACAAAATCTGCGATAGTATCTTTTGTACCAAACTCTAATTAAACCTACCACCATGAGTATCGCCCCCCTAACCTGGCAAGAACTAGAAGCTCTGACGGATTTTAAAATAGATACTGTTAATGGCGCTACTAACGCTCAATCTTGTTTGCGCCTATTTGGTTTTACTGAATCTGATATTCGGGTTACCCTATACCGGGATAACCACGCTTGGTGCCCTTACTGCCAGAAAATTTGGCTATGGTTGGAAGAAAAACAAATTCCTTATCGTATCAAAAAAATTACCATGTTTTGTTATGGTAAGAAAGAACGTTGGTACAAGCAGAAAGTGCCATCCGGGATGCTACCAGCCCTAGAGCTAGATGGTAACTTGATCACCGAAAGTGATGACATTTTAATCGGATTAGAGCGGGTTTTTAAACCCTTAGAGCAAAGCATGAAAGACCCGGCTGTCATAAAGCTAAGGCAGTTGGAGAGACTTCTGTTTAGAGCTTGGTGTAATTGGCTGTGCTATCCTACACGTTCATCTAAAGAAGAGCAACATCACCAAGACCAATTTATTCAAGTGGTGGAGATGGTGGAAAATGCCCTAAGCTCCACTCCAGGTCCTTACTTTCTTGATCAGTTCGGTACTGTTGATGTAATTTTCATTCCTTATGTGGAAAGGATGAATGCCAGTCTTTATTACTACAAAGGCTATTCTCTAAGGGAAGAAAACCCCCGATTGGCAGCTTGGTTTGAAGCCATGGAAACCCGACCTACCTATCGTGGCACACAGAGCGACTTCCACACCCATGTCCATGATTTGCCTCCCCAGATGGGGGGTTGCTGGCCAAACGATAAACCCCAGACGTTAGTCAATCAGGCACGGGTGGACAATGGTCCTTGGGAAGGACTACCGGATGTAACTTACCCAGAACCGGAAACCTCCCGTACTGAAGCTCTCCAACGAGTGCTTAAACACCGCACCAATATCATTCGAGTTAACCCCGCCGACGAGACCTTGTTTGATCCAGCCCTGCGTTGTGCCTTGACAGACATGATTACCGGGGAAACCTGTATGCCACCGTTGGGTTCAGATCCTGCTCTTAGATATTTGCGCGACAGAATTAGTGTTCCTCGGGATATGTCTATCTATGCTGCTAAGAGGCTCAGAGAGTCTCTGGAAAAAACTGCCTCTTTAGTAGGAAATGGTCAAGGTTCTGCTATTCCCATCCGTCACCGACGTGACCAAGATCCAGCTAACTTTGCCAAGGCGATCTAGAATTGCGATTAGCCCGAAGGGCTACGCTACGCGAACGCACTAACTTTATCCAGCACATTAATCCTAGGGTGGGCAGTGCCTACCAACCCTATGGCCAGCTTGGTGAATCTGGCTGATCCACTGCCCACCGTAGATCAACCAATCGTAGGGTGGGCAGTGCCTAGCAACCCGATGGCTAGCTTGGTGAATCTGCCTGATCCACTGCCCACCGTAGATCTCAGGAGTTAGAAGCTTGGAGTCATAATAAATTATAGCCATTGGCCAAGGGCTATCAATAAGACCTAATTAAATTAATAAATTAACAATGACTAACAACGGCTCGAACAGATTAGATCGAATTGAAGTAACATTAGAACAGATGCTAGCTGTTCAACGTGAACTACAAGAAACACAATTAAAGTTTCAAGAAACACAATTAAAGTTTCAAGAGAACCAACAACGGCAAGAGACAATATTAGAACAGATGCTAGCTGTTCAAGCTGAACTACAAGCTGGTCAACTTGAACTACAAGAAAGACAATTAATGTCTCAAGAGAACCAACAACGACAAGAAAGGATATTAGAACAATTGATTGGATATAGCATCACCCAAGAATCTGATAAATTAAATTTAGAGGAAAGAATGAATGCCTTAGAGCAACGAGTTAGAGGATTAGAAAATCGGTGAATTCCCTCTTAGCTCAATTAATGCTTGGTTTTAGGCAAAGGGCAAATCCTAAAGTGGGCAGTGCCTAGCAAACCGATGGCTAGCTTGGTGAATCTGCCTGATCCACTGCCCACCCTAGATCAAGCTCAATACAAATACAGGGTTGTATAGCAATGAAAACTAAATCTATGAATGGGGATAAGTCCCAACGGGCCAGCAGAAAGAATCATCTACTAGCAGCAGATAGTAAAAAGAAAGATAAGAAAAAATTAAATAAGAAAAAATTAAATAAGAAAAAACTTAAGAAACAAAAGAAGGCCAATCTACCCAATTCAGAACGACGAGTATTCTACCACATCTCTGAGGCAGAAGGCAGCTCTAAACTTCCGAGGAAAATGTATGAAAAGGAGCTTGCCCGTCTGCAATTGGAACTGGTGAAAATGCAATACTGGACTAAGCATACTGGAACCCGCATTGTGATTGTGTTTGAAGGACGTGATGCAGCGGGTAAGGGAGGGACTATTAAACGGATTACCGAACCCCTAAATCCACGTGGCTGCCGAATTGTGGCATTGGGTACACCGAGTGATCGGGAAAAGACCCAATGGTATTTCCAGCGCTATGTAGCTCATCTGCCCGCAGCCGGTGAAATTGTCTGTTTTGACCGCAGTTGGTACAACCGCGCTGGGGTGGAGCATGTGATGGGTTTTTGTACCGATGCACAGTATCAGGAATTCATGCAAACCTGCCCAGAATTTGAGCAGATGTTGGTCAGATCCGGCATAATTTTGCTGAAGTATTGGTTTTCAGTTAGCGATGAAGAACAAGAACGACGGTTCCAATCTCGCACCACCGATCCCGCTCGTCGCTGGAAGCTCAGCCCGATGGATCTAGAATCTCGCGATCGCTGGGTGGAATATTCCCAAGCAAAAGACAACATGTTGGCTCACACCAATATTCCAGAAGCCCCCTGGTTCACGGTGGAAGCTGATGACAAAAAGCGGGCTCGCCTTAATTGCATCAGTCATATTCTCAGCAAGATTCCCTACGTTGATATGACACCGGAACCTCTAGAATTACCCCCACGCAAGAAGGCTCCCAATAACTATGTGCGCCCACCTCTGAATGAGCAATTTTTTGTGCCCCAGTTGTATTGACATTTGGGAACGTCCTAAAATTCAGGACTTAGGGGTTTCTTCCTGTATATTATTTCATTATCATTGGGCTGATCAAAGAACTGATAACCATTCCGATAAGCTGCTCTAGGGTCAAGTAAAGACTGAATCTTTTTGGAGGTTTCTTCAATAGCATGTAGAATCCTGCCAACGATATCAGTTTGCTTAGCTTTAACTAGCAACAAACACTGATTAGGATAAAAAACAACAATCAGCAAAGTATCTCTAGATTCCATCAAAATTTTTTCGTTGTTTACCAGACTAGGTAAGCGGTTAATAGATTTGTGAAACTCGATTATTTGATCGGCTATTTTTATAATTTCAGTTTTATTTAATCTACCTATTAACTCAGTAATTGGTAACTGTTTATAGAGAATAACTGCACCTAAAATGTCATCATATTCAGCTACTAAATCCCTAACAACGCTATCGTAATCTTGTTGTTTGTTTGACATATTGATTATGGTCATGGGATTAATTTTGATTAAACTACTCTAGCAAAGTGAAGAGGGAACAGGGAACAGGGAAACAGGGAACAGGGAATAGGGAATAGGGAATAGGGATCAAAATCATCTCAATTGCTACACGGATTGCTATCTTGATAGTCTTGAGAGGCATCCGATCAAACTATGATCACATTATTCCTGAATTAATTTGCTTCTATGATTCTAATCTTTGGGCTTAGTTTGTCTGTATCAAATTAAACCGATTTGCTTGGAAATCTTTTTACTTATTCACTTCATAACCGGATAAATCCTATAATTTCATGGGTTGGCTTGTATCTACAGAAAAGTGTGTTAATTAGGGCTTGCTGATTAACTCTCAAAGCATTGACAGATAAAGGTTTTAGCCTTGTTGGGTCGAAAAAAGTGCCAGCTTTTCGGTCGAAAAAGCTCAATAACTTAGCCTTTTGGGCAGACAACAGCATAAAAATCAAGGGACAATTCTTCCGACTACCTCCTATATAATTCCTGAGGTGGTGACAACAAGGCTAAAAAGTATACAGGGTGTGGGGTGACCGGGTGTGGGGGGTGGGGAAAATAGAAGCGATGCAGCTTCGGAACAGGGGGTTTCCCCCGGAGACGAAACCTGTTTATTGTGGAGCCTTTATAGTTAGCAGGTTATGCAGAAAAGGGTTAAATACTTTTGAATAGCGATGCAGCGCGGTCTTGGGGGTTTCCCCCATGAGCGACTGCATCAAGACAAGGCTCCACTATCTTACGGTAACTTCAAACCACTCGCGCAAAGCATGGCTGACAGGGAATTTGGAGTGAGCCGGTGCAATAACAATCGGTCATATACCTGATTCAACCGTCCCTAGCAACGTAGCCAGCTCCTGATCTTCCCCGTTCGCCCTCACCCCACACCCCACACCCAGTAAGGCTTTTAAGGCTGTTTGTCACCCCGTCAGATATAATTCCCATTTCTCCTAACTCCTGACTCCACACTCGCTGACTCAATCCCATACCAAAAGACTTTTTCAGCAAACCCTAATTATGTCTTTGCCGATCCCTCATGGCTAATTGCTTGACATCTCCCTTAAACAAAAAGCCACTGTAGGCAGTCATACGGTGTTCGTGGAAATCTAGACCTTCAATTTCTGCTTTTTCTGTAACTCTCAGACTTGAGGAAAGTATGCTTTTAACAAATAACCAAGCCAGCCAGCTCATGACAACCGTTGACAGACCTACTGCAACAATGCCAAGTAGTTGAATAGAAAGCTGCGGGATACTATCTATCCCGCCACCACAGAATAGTCCGGCTACTGGACCGTTACCAATACCATACAAATCACCAGGTCCTTCACTGAAAAGACCTAAAGCCAGTGTTCCCCAGACTCCACCGACAAGATGGACAGAAATAGCACCTACTGGATCATCAATTTTCATCCTGTCCCAGAAGTCCACTGAAAAGACCACAATTATTCCTGCAAGCAGACCTATAGCAATAGCGTTACCAATGGTAACGAATCGACAGGATGCGGTAATGGCTACCAAACCCGACAGTACTCCGTTAATAATCATAGTGGGGTCAGGCTTACTGTCAGGATCCCTTGGGTCAAACCAGGTAGTTAGAGCTGCGGCAATACCCCCTGCACAAGCTGCTGTATTGGTCGTGAGGACAATATGGCTAATGGCCTTGGGATCTAAATTTGTCGTTCCGGGATTAAAAATGGTTGAGCCGGGATTAAAACCAAACCAGCCCAGCCATAAAATCAAGCAACCCAGAATCGCCAGGCTGAGATTGTGTCCGGGCAGCCCATAGCAAACGCCATCTATATATTTGCCCTTGCGTGGTCCGAGAAGGTAAGCACCTACTAAGGCACAGCAACCGCCTACGGAGTGAACTACGGTGGAACCAGCAAAGTCCCAAACTTTTAGCCCTTGTAGCCAGCCTCCTCCTAGCCAGCCTCCTCCCCAAATCCAGTGACCCGTGATTGGGTAAATGATGCCCACAAGTAGAACGCTGAACAGACAAAACGCAGAAAATTTGATGCGCTCCGCCACTGCTCCAGACACAATAGTGGCAGCAGTTCCAGCAAAAACCAGTTGAAAAAAGAATTTGGCGTTGAGGGGTATACCAATATCTTTTAGTGAATAGAAGACGCCGTTGTAGGCTTCTCCTATGGCTGGACTATTATCTAATCCCGAAAGGAACAAGCCATTGAAACCTAAAACAGGGTTTCCATCACCAAACATCACAGCAAACCCAACTGCCCAGTAAGCGGCTGTAGACAGGGCAAACACAATTAGGTTTTTAGTCAAAATGTTGGCGGCGTTCTTTTGGCGGCAAAGACCAACTTCCAACATCCCAAAGCCCGCGTTCATGAAAAATACTAAACAACCAGTGAATATCACCCAGATAGTATCCACGGCAATTTGGAGAGATGCAAGGGTAGTCTGAAAAGGTGGATTCTGGGCTACTGCTACCTCGGCACACAACAGCATGATTATTGCGATTAAGGGCAAGCAAATTTTCCAACTTTGCAGCGTCCAACCGCTGGTGCACCTTGACCTTTTACGGTTTTGTTTAGACATTAGTAATCAAAGGTTTAGTGCTTAGAATAAAAATCAATACTTGTAAGCATTCAGCCGTCAGCTTTCAGCCGTCAGCTTTCAGCTTTCAGCGTAGACCCCTGAATTAATTAATTTTTTTTGGCCTTAGGCTACTAGTGAAAACTCTTTTAGCGTAGATAAAATTTTGGCGTAGATAACACCCTAATCTTAAATCAGCCTAAGTCATGAGTGACCATTGACTTGGCTTATCCTTACACTAGTTCCCTTGATTCTATGAGTAACTGAATCTATTTGTTACCTGGGCACTTGACAGTGTTGTTCCAGGAAGCAGTTAAGCTCTATCTTACTCTTATAGTAGAGGATATTGTCAATGTTGTATGCTAACCTTAGCTTTTTTCTTTTTTTATTCGTCGAAATATATTCCTGTTTTTTTACTCTCGTAAAATGTAATTATTCAGCAGTCAGCAGTCAGCAGTCAGAAGTCAGAAGTCAGAAGTCATAAGTCATAAGTCATAAGTCATAAGTCATAAGTCATAAGTCATAAGTCAGCCGTTGGCTTTTGGCACCTCAAGTAGCACCATCTGTAGCCCATTAGCTGGCGTTGCGTCAGTCTTTGAATGAATAGGAGTAGAGTGGGCATCCTGCCCGGAAATTGAAACAGGCAAGATGCCTGTTCCACCCCTGATGCCCGACAGTCTGCTGGAAAATATTGATCACAGGCAAGATGCCTGTTCCACCCCTGATGCCCATGGCACCCACCGGGTCAAACCGCAAAAATGAGATTCACCCAACCGGGATTGATGATCGTGATATTTTTGGCATCATGGAAGTAACTCCTTTTTAGGAGGGAGGAAAGCCGCGCTGGTTGTGGTTAACAGTTTTTGTCAGCGCGGCTATTAGTATCGGTCCAGGATTGATGATCGTGATATTTTTGGCATCATGGAAATAACTCCTTTTTAGGAGGGAGGAAAGCTGCGCTGGTCGTGGTTAACAGTTATTACCAGCGCAGCTATTAGTTTCAGTCGTCACCTTCTATACTATACATAACTATTCCAAAAAATGCAAGGGTTAATTAAAATTATTTACATTTATTTACAACTATTTTTTTTAGCCATTTATGAACTAAATTATGTATACTATTTATAGTATTTTTTATTGGATACTTTTTATATAGCAGACAATAGTTAAGTTTTAAAAAACGGTTTATCTGATAGAACATCTAAGCTTTTTTTGAGTTAAATTGGATATTAATCAGTTATCATAAAAAACTCACACTCTATCTCCAAAATCCGGACTTACTGCTCCCTTTACTAAAGTACATCGCCGAATGGATAAATGCTTTAAAATAGTTAACTATCAATATAATTCAATAAATAATCATCATGAATTGGAGAGAATACATTGATTCCAATCCCAACATTTTATTAGGTAAGCCAGTCCTTGCTCACGTGTTTGAGATTGGTGAAGAAGAAGATTTTGACGAGGAAATTAAACTAACTCGTCAGAATCTGGAACTGATGAATTTTCGCCATGGAACGTTCCGCTAATGTCAAACCTGGTGCAGGTATCTCCATCGAAGAGATTAGGCAGCACCTTGATGAATAATTCTGGTGTATAACTCCATGATTGAGGAGTTGTGCGTCAGGAGTGGTGACATCAAGACAGCCCTAGATCTAGCACAAGAGTTATATAGCAATCCGTGTAGGAATTGAGATAATTTTGATGCCATATTCCCTACTCCCTGTTCCCTGTTCCCTGTTCCCTTCCAGTAGGCATTTCAAAATAAGATGGGTTTACCCTGGATCAGGCACGAGATAATAGGTCTTGACCCTGCAGCTTGCTTATTTCCATGGAAACCACTACTCAAGATATGCAATCGCTTCCATTGCCCCCTGGTAATGTCTATTTACCGATTATCGGTGAGACCATCAGCTTTTTAACGGATCGAAATTTCCACAAAAAGCGGTCAGAAAAGTATGGGCCCATCTACAAAACCCACATTTTTGGTAGTCCTGCGGTGACGATGAATACTGCAGAAGCGAATCAATTTCTGTTTACGAATGAAAATCAGTATGTTGCTTCTATCTGGCCCAAAAGCACGCAAATCTTACTTGGAGCCGCCTCACTGGCCAACCAAACGGGAGTTTTCCACCAGAAGCGCCGTAAGTTAATGTCCCAGGCGTTTCAACCGAGAGCATTAGCTAGTTATATTCCCACCATGGCCAACATTACTAGCAATTATCTCAAGAAATGGGAAGAGATAGGAACCTTAACCTGGTATCCTCAACTGCAGGACTATACCTTTGAGATCGCTAGTACCTTGCTGATGGGAACTGATGGCGGTTCCGAAACCCCTCTGGCTCAACTATTTAATAACTTTTCTGAGGGAGTGTTCAGTATCCCGATCTCTCTACCTTGGACAAGGTTTGGTAAAGCCTTGCGTGCTCGTCAAGGATTGCTGACCTATATCGAAACCATTGTCCAACAGCGACAGCAACAGAAAAATCCCGGAGAGGACGCCTTAGGATTATTGTTAAAAGCCGAGGATGACCAGGGGAAGTCCTTGAGTTTGGATGAAATCAAAGACCAAGTGCTTCTGTTGTTGTGGGCAGGCCACGAAACCTTAACCTCTGCGATCGCATCTTTTTGTCTGTTGACAGCGCAGCATCCAGATGTTCTTGCCCATCTCCGTGCTGAACAACAGCAGTTTTCTGGTTCAGAACCCCTAACTATGGAACATCTCAAGCAGATGACGTATCTAGAGCAAGTGCTCAAAGAAGTGCTGCGCATAATTCCTCCTGTTAGTGGTCTTTTTCGGAAGGTTATTCAGTCTTTTGAATTTAATGGTTACTTGATTCCTCAAGGTTGGACTGTACTGTGCCAAATTACCCAAACCCACAAAGATCAGGAAGTTTATCGAGATCATCAACGCTTTGACCCAGATCGGTTTGGTCGAGATCGGACAGAAGATAAACAAAAAACCTTTGGATATATCCCCTTTGGTGGTGGTTTACGGGAATGTTTAGGCAGGGAGTTTGCCAAATTAGAAATGAGGATTTTCGCGGCTCAATTGCTCCGGGATTATGAATGGAAATTAGTGCCAGGTCAAGATTTAGAAATGGTGGTGATTCCAACTCCCCATCCCCGGGATGGACTTAAGGTTAAGTTTAGCCGTAAAGTAGGCTCTTAAGGTAAGCATTCAGCCGTCAGCCATCAGCTTATTTTATTCAAAAACTATTCCCGTAGCGTAGCCACAGGCCAAAAGCTGATATAGCGCTACGGGAAAGGCAAGAGGCATGCATGCAAGAGGCAAAGGTGCGCTTGATCCATTAAGAATTAAATTCGCTACGGGTCGCACCTTTTGCTGCTTGTATCAATGTCAAACACCTTAATGCTTAGTGCTATATCATCACTTTCTTAAGTTAAGCTTAAATCTCAGGTTATTTAGACTTGATGTGGTAATACAATGTAGTTTGTGTGCTTAAAAATGGCTAGTCTTGCCTAACCATTGCCATGGAGTGATCCAACACTGAAGATTTTAGTTTCACTGATGATCAATTCAATGTCGAAAGCTGACCATAGCCTTTCTACGAAAAATTCCGGTGATTTATGGTATTCAGAGCAAGAACTTTTGGCTCCATATTTATATCTCGAAAAAGATGGATACCTGGTTTATGTCATGGGTGTTAATGACCAGACTAAAAATTGGACTGAACAGGTTCGCGAAGTGCATAAAATGCACTTAAAAAAAGCAGGATATGATGGATTTAGTAATCGAATCGACAATGAATATCATTTAGTAGGAACCTATTTTTTTGTCATCAAAGACAATGAAATAGTACTAACATCACGAATTAACGATAGAACCAAGTCGAGTAGGTTCCCTTTTGAAATGGGGCAAAGACCTAATGGTGAACATTACGTTTTTCAAGACAAGATTCCGGCAGTCGATATCAATACATACAGCGTGATGCTCAGACACTACAGGCGAGCCATGCCATTACTATTAGCAGCTTTTGGTAAATATATTGATGACTTAGGAGCTAAAAGGGCTTTCTGTTTGGTTGATCGTGAAAACAAAGTTACTCAGAGGATGTATCATGATGATTTCCACTTCTTATACTCAACTACATTTGAGGAGCCGATAGTGTTCCCTTCTTTCCTCAATGGATTGAACCAGCAGCCAGTTGAATGGAAGATGATGGAATGGAATGAACAAACGATTAAGTATTATTCTGAATTGCACCGAATGATAACTATAGAAACGAAATAAAGCACCTAATAGTAAGTATTTATATGGCGGTGGTGCCCAGAAAACATCGTAAGGATTCAGTTCAATAGCTGTAAGTATATCCCTGACGTATTGTTCAATAATTTGCTGAATTTGAACTCAGCTGGTAATGCCATCGATGTAGCACAAAGATTATTTTGTGAAGGCAAAAAATTAACGAGACTATGGTAGTATAGTTTTGTCAGCTAAAGGTTTAGAAGTTCTTTATGCTGAACAGTAGCAATGCTGTTGTGTAGTAGTAATTTACCTAGCCTTGAAGCTACCTTGGTGAATTGCACCAGTCAAATATTACTTTTTTATTGATGGAGATTAGCCAACATGCTTACTGAATTTCAAACCAAGAAATGGACGCATTTGTTTAATATTTATGATACTAATAATGATGGTGTTGTAACCAAAGAAGACTTTGAGATTAAAGCCCAGACAGTGGCTAAATTACATAATCTTGAGCCAGGCTCAGCTGATTATGACAAGATGTATGCCGAAGTCATGGCTGATTGGGATCATCTCCAAAAAGATGTAGATAAAAACAATAATGGTGAAATTAGTTTAGATGAGTGGCTCGAACATGGTTACACTCGCATTACCAGCAACGAAATGTACGAGACTGTAAAAAAAGAAGCTGATGAGGTTTTCGAGCTGTTTGATCAGAATGGAGATGGTGTTATAAGTCCTGAAGAATTTTCTAATTTGATCAAAGCCTGGGGAGTTAGCGATGAAGAATTAGAGATTGCTTGCTCTAAGCTAAATCTGAAAGCAGGTAACACTTTGTCTAAGGATCAGTTTAAAGACTTACTTGAACAATTTCACAAAAGTGATGACCCAGATTCTCCTGGTAATTATCTTTTCGGTTCTTTCTAAGTTCGATTATTTGATATTATAGATATCGTAGGGTGCGTTAGGCGAAGCCGTAACGCACCATTATTTTTTGTTCTACAATCTAAGCTCGATTATTTGATATTATAGATATCGTAGGGTGCGTTAGGCGAAGCCGTAACGCACCATTATTTTTTGTTCTACAATCCCCTCTCCCCAAATGAGGTGCATCTCAATGCATGCTGTTTGACCCAGTGGTGCGTTACGGGCCGCAACCTAACCCTGGCTACGAGGCGGAAAATTACGGCTCCCCTAACGCACCCTACGGAACTTCCGGATAAAAAATCGATGCTAAAATTCTACTACAATACCCTCTCGCCCAATGTTCGTCGTGTCTGGCTCACGTTACTAGAAAAAAACCTTACCTTTGAAACAGTATTACTTAAATTAGATGGCGATCAATTTGAACCAGAGTTTTTAGAAATTAACCCATTTCATCACATTCCAGTTCTGGAAGATAATGGGTTGCGGTTAGTAGAATCCTTGGCAATTATGGACTACTTGGAAGCAAAATATCCCACACCTGCGCTGCTGCCAACTTCACCAGAAGCATTAGCCAAGGTACGCATGGTACAATTGTTGACTGCTAATGAGCTATTTTCCCCAGTAGTTCAACTAATCTGTCAAAAGGAAGATTCACCACAATTTAAACTAGCCAAGCGGAAGCTAGATAAAGTACTCAAATTTTTCTCCGAGTTATTAGGAAATAGCCCTTACTTTGCTTCGGAGCAGTTAACCTTAGGAGATATCGTTGCGGTCGCCGCAATATCGTTATTGCCGAAGTTAGAGATTAATCTTACTGATTATCCTAACATGGATCAGTGGTTTAAAAGATTGATGCAACGAGAACCATGGCAGAAAACAGACATGAGTGCAGAGGATTTTGAAGAATTCAAGCGGCGAATCAAATTTATCGTAAAACTGCGTGCTCGTGAACTGATTGGAGAAAATAAAACACAGTAAACGTAAGCTATCAGCGGTCAGCGGTCAGCGGTCAGCGGTCAGCGGTCAGCTGACCTAACAGAGATTAAACAAATGTTTAGCTGTTTTATTCAAAAGCTGATAGTTTTTAGCTTGTAGGGTGGGCAAAAAGCGATGCAGCGCGGTCTTGGGGGAAACCCCCACTCGCGCTTTGCATCAAGACACAGTTTGGTTGAAATGAGTCTTCTAGATAATATTACTTTGCCCACCCTACTTGAATTGGTATTTTTTTTACACGCAAGTCCCTAAGCTGACGGCTGACCACTGACCACTGACCACTGACTGCTGACCGCTGATAGCTTACCCACTAAAACTCATCCCCTTGACTCTCCACTATACTAGAGAGTTTATCCTTTAACCATAGGGTGAGGATAAATAATGACACAACAAAACTTTCGTTTACAAGGAATGAGCTGCGCTGGTTGCGCCAGACGCATAGAAACGCTGATTCAAAGGGTTCCAGATGTAGTAGAGTGCAGGGTCAATTTTGGTACAGAAGAAGCTAGTATTACCTACAATACCGAGGAAACTAACCCCGAAAAAACTAACCAGCAACTAACCAAACTGATTGAACAGACAGTGAGTGATGCTGGCTACCAAGCTTACCCGATCGAGGATATCAGTGATCAGCCTGATGATATCGAATCGCAACGTCAAGGGGAAACCCTTGACCTAAAACGAAAATTCATTGTCGGTGCCGTGCTTAGTACTGTGTTAGTGATTGGTTCACTACCGATGATGACAGGATTATCTATCCCCTGGATTCCATCTTGGTTACATCACCCTTGGCTACAGCTGGTATTAACCACACCGGTTCTGTTTTGGTGTGGACATTCCTTTTTGATTGGAGCATGGAAAGCCTGGAAACACAAAACAGCAGATATGAATACTCTAGTCACCCTTGGGACTAGTGCTGCCTATGTCTATTCTCTGTTTCCCACGATGTTGCCCCCGGTTGTTTTGAAATCTTTCCTACCCCAAGGGGTAACTCTCCCTGTGTACTATGAAACCACTGCTGTAGTGATTACCCTGATTTTGCTAGGGCGATTGCTGGAACACCGGGCTAAAGGACAGACATCTCAAGCAATTCGTAAGTTGATGGGATTACAAGCTAAAACCGCTCGTGTGATTCGCCATGGTCAAGCCCAGGATATTCCCTTGGCTCAGGTGCAAGTTGGAGACGTGGTCTTAGTGCGTCCAGGAGAAACTATTCCGGTAGACGGCATAGTGATGGAAGGGGCTTCTAGTGTAGATGAAGCCATGGTCACAGGAGAAAGTGTTGCGGTCAAGAAACAGCCGGGGGATGAAGTGATTGGAGCAACGATTAATAAAACCGGTAGCTTCCAGTTCCAGGCGACTCGGGTCGGGAAAGATACCGTACTAGCACAGATTGTTAAATTAGTACACCAGGCTCAAGGGTCTAAAGCACCGATTGAAACCTTAGCGGATCAGGTGACAGGGTGGTTTGTGCCGGTAGTGATTGCGATCGCAATGGTCACTTTTGGGGTTTGGTGGATGACCACAGGAAATCCTACCCTAGCCATGATTAATATGGTGGCGGTGTTAGTCATTGCTTGTCCCTGTGCTTTAGGTCTAGCTACTCCAACCGCAGTGATGGTAGGAACCGGTAAAGGCGCAGAAAACGGGATTTTAATTAAAAATGCCGAGAGTCTGGAATTGATTCATCAACTGCAAACTATCGTGCTAGATAAAACCGGAACCCTAACGGAAGGGAAACCTACGGTCACCGATTTTATTACAGTTGGAGGCATCTATGACTCCTCGTCAGAACTGGGCAGCTTTACCGGCAGCAATGAAATCAACTTGCTGCAACTAGCGGCAGTGGTAGAGAGTCATTCGGAACATCCCTTAGCTGAAGCAGTGGTGCGCTATGCCCAATCTCAGGGAATAAAATTGCAGTTACCAACACCAGAGAATTTTACTGCTGTTGCTGGCAGTGGGGTACAGGCAATGGTTGATCACGATCATCCCCTCTTCTCTCCCGAACCGGCGGGAGGTGGGCTTACAGCAAGTTTCGCCCCCCTAGCCCCCCAATTCTGGGGGGAAATTGAGTTAAAGTCCCCCAGAATTGGGGGATTTAGGGGGCTTGCAGCTGGTGGTAGTGAGGTCAATTCATCTGAAAACAGCTGTAAGGGTAAGAGATTAGTACAGATTGGGACAAAACGATGGATGGAAGAATTAGGGATTAAAACAAATGTGACAGTGCAACCGAATCGGTCTTTAGCAGACTATCAAGGGGATTGGGAGGCTAGCAGTAAGACCGTGGTTTGGATCGCAGTTGATGGTAAAGTTGAAGGCATTTTGGGCATTGCGGATGCCCTCAAACCCGCTTCAGCTGAGGTGGTTAAAGCCTTGAAGCGGTTGGGATTAGAGGTAGTAATGCTCACGGGAGATAATCAACAAACTGCTGATGCGATCGCAAACGAGGTTGGCATCCATCGGGTATTTGCTCAAGTCCGACCTGATCAAAAAGCTAGCATCATCTCTACTCTCCAAAAAGAAGGCAAAATTGTAGCAATGGTAGGGGATGGGATTAATGATGCCCCAGCTCTGGCTCAAGCAGACGTGGGAATTGCCATTGGTACAGGTACTGATGTTGCGATCGCAGCCTCTGATCTGACCCTAATCTCGGGAGATTTACAAGGCATCATTACAGCCATTCAACTAAGTCGTGCTACCTTCCGCACTATTCGCACTAACCTCTTTTTTGCCTTTATCTACAATGTACTAGGAATTCCGATTGCGGCTGGTGTGTTATTCCCGATCTTTGGCTGGTTACTCAATCCCATTATTGCTGGTGCAGCGATGGCATTTAGTTCAGTATCTGTGGTAACTAATGCGTTGCGATTACGGAATTTTCAACCTATTTCTGGGTTATGACACACTGTTATTGGTGGGTTACGGCGAATAGGTTGGTTAAAAGGTGAGCTTTTAGAGTATTCGTCGCCTAACCCACCCTACCCTTGGATTTAAGTAATCTAACCAGCTGTTTGTGTGAGCTACTGTCTCAATCCCAACTGCCCTAAGCCTTACAATCCTGATGGCAACAAGTTTTGCCAAACTTGCGGCACTAAACTCTTGTTAGGACAGCAATACCGCGCTCTTAAGCTGATTGCAGCAGGAGGCTTTGGCAGAACGCTTTTGGCCATCGACGAGGGAAAAGCCTCTAAATCCTACTGTGTGATTAAGCAATTTTACCCCCAAGGTAATAATCAAGCTAATCATCAAGCTAACAATCAAGCTAACAATCATCCTACCAGAGCTGCTCGATTATTTCACCAGGAAGCCTTGCGCTTAGAACAGTTGGGCAAACACCCCCAGATTCCTGAACTCTTCGCCCATTTTCAACAAGATTATCACTGGTACATTGTGCAGGAATTTATCCATGGGCAAAATTTAGCTCAAGAGTTAGCAGCAACTGAACCATTCCGAGAAGGTCAGATTCGTAGACTCCTGAGTCAGTTGTTACCAGTGCTCAACTTTATCCACCAAGGTAAGGTGATTCATCGGGATATCAAGCCAGAGAATATCATTCGTCGTGCTACCATCCCCCCAGGTGCTGGCGTTGGGATTATAACTCCCCCAGACCTGGTATTGGTAGATTTTGGTGCAGCCAAGTATGCCACAGCCACTACCTTAGCCAAAACTGGCACAACTATTGGTAGTGCTGGTTATGCGGCCCCGGAACAAATCTTTGGTAAAGCAGTATTTGCCAGTGACATCTATAGTTTAGGAGTCACCTGCATTCATTTGTTGACCCAAACTCAGCCATTTAATTTATACGATCCGATGGAAAATGGCTTTGTCTGGCGGGATTTTTTGGTCAATAATCCCGTCAGTAGACAATTGAGTCGGATTCTCGACACAATGATTCAGAGTTCCATCAAGCTCAGGTATCAATCCGCGATCGCAGTGATGGACGATTTAGGAATCACCCAAGAAACCGAAGCTGGTCTTACCTGGGAGCCATTCCGCCGTAATCAACTAACTCCCCAATCTACTGGTAAAACTGGTAAAACTGGTAAAACTAATGTAACAAGCAACTCTCGGCCACCAAGAGGTAATCCCAGGATTATCGTTTTTGCAGCAACCACTCTCAAAGGTCATTCCGATGAAATTTATTCTGTAGCCTTTAGCCCTGATGGACGTACCCTAGCCAGTGGGTGTAGAGACAAAACTATCAAGTTATGGGAATTGAACACAGCCTGGGAAATCCTTACCTTTGGAGGTTGGTTTTCTAAGCATTCCGCTGAAGTGCGTGCTTTGGCATTTAGTCCTAAAGGCAGGAGTCTTGCCAGTGGTAGCGCTGACCACACCATCAAACTCTGGAATGTCCGTACTGGTAAAGAGATGTTCACCTTCACAGGGCATTCCGGTGAGGTGAATTCCATTGCCTTTCACCCCCAAGGATACCACCTTGCCAGTGCCAGTAGTGATGGCACCATTAAGCTTTGGGATGTTCGTACCCTTACGCAGCTCACTACTCTGACCGGACATTCATCATTGATTCATTCAGTAACCTTTAGGCCAGATGGAAAAATCCTTGCTAGTGGTAGTGCTGACGCTACCATCAAGCTGTGGGATGCCTTAAGTGGTCAGGAAATTCACACCTTTGAAGGGCATTCAGACCAGGTGCTTGCGATCGCGTTCACTCCCAATGGACAGACCCTAGCCAGTGCTAGTGCTGACGGTACTATCAAGCTTTGGGATATTGGCACTGCCCAGGAAATTACCACCCTCAACGGACATCTAGGTTGGGTTTATGCGATCGCATTTGACCGTAGTGGCCAAATACTCGCTAGTGGTAGTGCAGATACTACTATAAAGCTATGGGATGTTGATACAACTCAAGAAATTGGCACTCTCAACGGTCATTCAGACACCATTCATGCTCTTGCTTTTGGTCCGAATAACAGAACTCTTGCCAGTGGTAGTTTCGATAACACCATCAAGATTTGGCGCTAGGTAGCTAGGGGGCAACAGGCAATAGGGAATACGATGATTAAAAACTAATAATTAGACGTAGGATAAACAGAATAACAAAAGCAAATTTTAAATACCAATGCAACTAATATCTGAACCCAAATATTATTCTCCAGAAGACTATTTAAAACTAGAAGAAACAGCAGAATACAAGAGTGAATATCGGGATGGAGAAATTATACCAATGACTGGTGGTACTACCAATCATAATCAAATTGCCCTTAATATTGCTACCCTTTTCAAACTTGGTTTAAAGGGAAAACAGTACAAAATTTATATTGGTGATGTGCGTTTGTGGATACCTCGTTACCGTCAGTATACTTATCCAGATGTTATGGTGATTCAGGGTGAACCGGTTTACACAGGTAAGGGTACAACTACAGTAACGAACCCAATGTTAATTGTCGAAGTTTTATCAAACTCTACTAAAAACTATGATCAAGGTGATAAGTTTTTATACTATCGTTCCATCTCAGAATTAAAAGAATATATTCTAATCGAACAAAGTGAGTATCGTCTACTGCAATATAATAAAACTGCTACCAATCAATGGCAGTTCACTGAGTATGAATCAGAAAATTCCGTTATTTCTATAAATTCAATAGAGTTAAGCGTTTCTTTTCAAGAACTTTACGAGGGGGTAAATTTTAAACTTAATCAAGATTAATTTTTTGATTAATCATTAAACTTGCTCCCTTCTGTACTATTTAAATAGTAAAGCTACCCTAAACCAAACAACCTTCAACCTTCAACCAAACAACCTTCAACCTTCAACCAAACAACCTTCAACCTTAAACTGTCAACCTTGATAATGACTAGTAATTTTTTTAGCACAAAAGAAAAGTTCTTTGATCTGTGGGCACCAAACTACGACATCCTGTTCACCACAGTATTTTACCAAGCACTCCATAAACGGCTGTTAGAGTTTGTATAACTCACAGATCAGCCCAATGTATTAGACCTTGGCTGTGGTACAGGTCGTTTACTGAATCGTCTTGCTCAAGAGTTTCCCAATCTTCGAGGCACTGGGGTAGATTTATCGACTAAAATGCTCGCTCAAGCCCGACAGCAAAATCAGCATCGGCAGCGAATAATCTATAGAAAAGGCAATGCTGAATTCCTCCCCTTTGCTGACAGGGAATTTGAAGCAGTATTTAATACCATCAGCTTTTTACAAAAATCCCCCAAAGCCGAAAGCCCCGTGTCTTTAGACCGAGGATGAAGGCTCGCCGTAGGCGACACTTCGTGAACGCAGCGGCTTGAGCCGCCGTGAGGAAAATATTCTAGAAACTTCCAAAATTTGTCGCTAGGCGTGGTATCATAAAACAATATAGGGATAGGTCGATACCAGATGATTGTCCTAGAGTTCAAAGCCTACGGCAAAAAACACCAATACTCAGCCATTGATGAAGCTATTCGGACGGGAAAATTCATCCGTAACAGCTGTATCAGGCTCTGGATTGATAACAAGGGGATTGGAAAGTATGACCTCAGTAAATACTGCAAGGTCTTAGCCAAACAGTTCCCCTTTGCCAATGATTTGAACTCCACAGCTCGTCAGTCCAGTGCTGAGAGAGCCTGGTCATCCATCGCCCGTTTCTACGACAACTGCAAGAAAAAAGTACCTGGAAAAAAGGGTTTTCCTAAGTTTCAAAAGCATTGCCGCTCAGTTGAGTACAAACAGTCCGGTTGGAAGTTGTCCCCTGACAAAAAGTCAATAACCTTCAGTGACAAGAAAGGGATCGGGAAACTCAAGCTCAAGGGTACTTGGGACTTGTGGAGATTTGATAAGAAGCAGATTAAGCGGGTTCGCATAGTCCGGCGGGCTGATGGGTATTATGTTCAGTTTTGTGTTTCAGTTGACATAACGGAAGAGCTGGAGCCAACCGGAACAGCCCTCGGTTTAGATGTTGGACTAAAGGATTTCTACACTGATTCCGTGGGAAAAACTGAACCTAACCCACGATTTTACCGAACAGGTGAAAAGCGCTTAAAGTTTTATCAACGCCGAGTATCCCGAAGAAAGAAAGGCTCTGCTAACCGAAAGAAAGCCATTGATAGACTAGGTAGGCAGCATCTTAGAATAAGTAGACAACGTGAAGAACATGCCAAAAGACTGGCACGTTGCGTAATCTGGTCTAACGACCTGGTCGCCTACGAAGATCTAAGAGTTAGGAATTTGGTGAAAAATCACTGTCTCGCCAAGTCTATTAATGATGCAGGTTGGTATCAATTCAGAAAATGGTTGGAACATTTTGGTACTAAGTTTGGTCGGATAACGGTTGCAGTTAATCCTGCTTATACCAGCCAGAATTGTTCCCAGTGTGGTGAAGTTGTCACAAAATCTTTGTCAACTCGAACTCATACCTGCAAATGTGGTTGTCAATTAGACAGAGACCACAATGCAGCCATCAACATTCTTAAGAGAGCCTTAAGTACGGTGGGGCACACCGGAACTAGGATCCATGATCTGAACGCTTTGGGAGATCTGTCCTCTACTCTTCCTGACTCCGGTCTGGTTGAGCAAGACGGGTCGTTGAGCAAAGAATCCCCGTCCTTCTAGGGCGGGGAGTGTCAAACTACCTCAATCCTCAACAAGTTTTCTCAGAAGTTAGCCGGGTTTTGCGCCCCAAAGGACATTATTACCTAGTAGACTATACTGTTATAAAGCGAAAAAAGTCTTTACCAATTTCCCCTAACCAGATTCGTTTCTATAGCCGACAGCAACGGGAAGAATTTGGCCAGGTAGCAGGTTTGTCATGCTTAGGACATCACCATCTCCTCGGATCCGTTGTGCTAAGTATCTTTGAAAAACCTTAATAACTATAATAACTATTCCCTCTCCCCACACCTCCAATACATTCCACAACTCCCAATCTTTCCCGACTCCCGACTCCCGACTCCCTGCTCCCTGTTCCCAGATCCGCTGTTCCCTGTTCCCTTTGCTATAAAATTATAGTTACTGAATTACCTCACAGCACTCTGCCACAGATGCCCGTTTTTCCATAGCAGCCACCAGTGCTTCATAAGATTCCCAGTGTTCAGTAATCATACTAGTCGCCTGACGCTCAGCCCATCGTGCTTTCACTGAGTACTCACTAGCAGAAAAACCTAACCCTTCCAAAGCATCTCGGAGTTTGTCGCAGTCTTCTGCTCCGCCCTCAACATTCTCATAGACTATAGTTTCCGCAGCAATGCCTGCCATCCAAACCGTGCAAAATCGATCTAAGGTTAATCGCATTTCCCGAAGATTAGAAGCCTTAGCCGATAGTGCTTCAGTATCAAAGGTCACACCACCATTACCCAGTTGTCCCTGCTTCAAAGCTTCCCAAGCACTTAAGGTGTAACCAGTGATTGGAATACCAAGTAAGTAAGCCACCAGAAAATGACCCGCTTCATGGCGAATTATTCGTCCGCGATGTTCAGGATTCGTACTCGCCAATACATCTAACAGCAGCGTTAACCCTTTCCCTTTGAAACTGAAGCCATCTAGGGTAACAAGACTCAAGACACCAAAAGTAGTTACCGCAGGGATTGCCGGAGAAATATTCAACAGTGGTCCTAGCAAAACCGAAAGGGTCATGCCAAAAACACCAATAGCAATTAAATTCAGCGCAATTTGTTGCATTTGTTCTTGGTTACTTGTTCGTTCATTGTTAGTTATATCATGTTTGTTTGAACAATTGTAAATAGTAGGGAATAGGGAACAGGGAACAGCGGATCTGGGAACAGGGAACAGCGGATCTGGGTATAGGGAGTAGGGAACAGGAAAGCGATAAATATTAAGACTATTACCTACTATCTATTTATGAACATTTTTTTTATCTCATCTTTCTATAAACATGATGAGATAATTTTTTAATTATTAATTTAAATTTTTACTGTGGATCCAAGTATCCAAGCCTTTCATACTTCATATTTAAACCTTGGCAAAAATGCCACCCGATCCCATTCAACCAGCTAACCTAGCCTACAACGAACGCCAAAGGCGAACAACTTTTTTGAATTAAGAATGTAGAATTCTTAATTCTTAATTCTTAATTCTTAATTCTTAATTCTTAATTCTTAATTCTACATTCTGACAGACAACCTTCATACTTCATCCTCAAAGTTTGGTGTTTCCGATGGAGAAGGAGCAGGAGTAGGTTTCTTACCTTTGTAGAACGTTTCCAAGCTCTTGGTATCTCCCACAAATCTCCAGTGCCAAGGCTCATAACTAATTCCTTGGGGATTGTCTTTAGGAAAAGACAACTCAAAGCTGTAGAAAGCCGCATTCTTTTCCAACCACTTAAAGGCTGCCGTATTCTCAAACTCAGGATTCACGTTGGTAGCTGGTGCCATGGCATCCCCAATATCAATCGCATAACCAGTGTGATGCTCACTGTAGCCAGGGGGAGCACTGACTTCAGCCCGTTTACTAGCCACCTGTCCTCGCTGTTCCTTGACTTGAAAAAACAGGTACTTTTGCTGGTCCACCGAACGGAAGCCGGAAATTGGCACTAGGATTATCCCCTGTCTTCTTGCTGCGGCTGCCATTGCTTTGTATTTCCGAGCTGCTGCAGCCTCCAATTTAATCCGGCCATCACGGGTAATTGGTTCCAGTTGTGAGCTTAGCACTTCAGAGTAGGGTAAGTGTCCCAGAATGTTATCAGCATCATTCCCCGTATTGTTTAGACTAGCTTGTGGACTCTGTGAACTAGCTTCTGTCTGACTTTGACTCGATGTTGCTTCACCCGACTTGGACTGAGCTTCAGGAGTTGGTTCCATTGGAATCAGGCTAAAGGCGATTCCTCCTATTGCCAATAGTCCAATAATGAGTAAGGTAACCTGCCAACGAGACCGGGGTTTGATATCCTGTCTATCCCTTACTGCCTCGGGAATATCATCTACTGGTACCTCTGTTACCTCAGAAAGGTTTGGTGGTTCGCCCGGGAGACCTGGGTTATTCAATAGTCCACTCCTGCACTGACATCCAAATTATTACATTTATTTATTACATACTTATCGTTACTCAAAATCCCAGCAGTGTCAGGGAAGCAACTGGATTACTTGACCAATCGTTCCAGAATTGTTATAGTATATCTATGAGTTCAGCAACGGTGATGGCAAGGCACAAAACCTTTGACCCAGAAGATGTTCTAGAAAAAGCCATGGAAACCTTTTGGCTTTATGGCTATGAAGGAACCTCAATGCAGGACTTGGTCAAAACCATGGGGATTAACCGAGGCAGTCTATACGACACCTTTGGTGACAAACGTTCCCTATTCCTCGCTGCGATCGCTCATTACAATGATACTTGTGTTAAAAATGCGATCGCATCCCTAGAAGCCCCCACAGCCTCAAAGCAAGCCATTATCGACTTTTTCTACAACCTCATCGAAGGGGCTGTAGACGATAAAGACCATCGAGGCTGCTTGCTCACCAACACCGCTGTTGAACTGTGTCCCCACGATCCACAGACTAAATCCCGGATTGCTGCTAATTTGCGCTCAGTGGAAAACGCTTTTAAAAAAGCCTTATCCACAGCAAGGGAGCAAGGGGAAATCACAACCAACCATGACCTTCAGGCATTAGCCCAATATTTCACCAGTAGTATACAAGGGTTGCGGGTTATCTCCAAAGTCAACCCAGACCCAGAAACCCTAAGAGCTATTGTCAAGGTCATACTTTCCGTTATCGATTGACAGAGTAAATTGACAGAGTAAATTGACAGAGTAATTTTTTTTGCTCTTAATTGGAACGATTGTTCAAATATAATCTAACTAGGAGGAAATCATGACCTTAAGCCAAGACTTGATTAACCTAAATACCCAGCTTAGCGCTAAGCTACCAGAAGAAGCCAAAGCCATCATGGCAAAAGCAGGGGAAGAGCTCGCTAATTCTGGCATTGTAGACAATAGCCTCAATGTTGGCGACAAAGCCCCTAACTTTACCCTGCCTAATGCCGTCGGTAAACCTGTAGAATTGCAAGACCTACTAGCCACCGGAGCCGTAGTCATTTCCTTTTACCGGGGTCAGTGGTGTCCTTACTGCAACCTAGAATTACGAGCATTGCAGCAATTCTTACCAGAAATTCAGAAATTAGGTGCAACCCTAGTTGCTATTTCCCCTCAAACTCCTGATAATTCCCTGTCCACTACAGAGAAAAACCACCTAACCTTTGAAGTACTCAGCGATGTTGGGAATAAGATTGCCAAAGAGTTTGGTCTAGTCTTCACCGTACCAGAAGAACTCCGACCAGTTTATCAAAGCTTTGGCATTGATTTACCTGCCCACAACGGCGATGAAACCTTTGAATTACCCATTGCCGCCACCTATGTGATTAATTCCGATGGAACCATCACCCATGCCTTCGTTGATCTAGATTACACCAAGCGACTTGACCCAGAAGAGATTGTCAGCGCATTACAAACCCTGGCTGTAGCCGTATAAGTAGCTCAATAAAAATCGTAAGCATTAGCTGACGGCTGAATGCTTACGACACAGCAGCAATTCTTGATATCAAACTACTTAGTGCCAGCCTGTCTTCATACAGCAAATCAATAATGCTGAATTCATCAATATTTCAGTCAACAGTCAACAATCATTCCTAGTTTAGGAGAAATTGAACTATGTCAGAAACAGCAAAATATATAACCCTAAATGACGATAACTTTGAAACCGAAGTCCTCAACAGCTCCATTCCAGTCATAGTAGATTTTTGGGCACCATGGTGTGGTCCTTGTCGGGTAATGAATCCAATCGTCACTGAATTAGCTACAGAATTTGATGGAGTTGTCAAAGTAGGCAAATTAAATGTTGATGACTACGAACAACTCGCCAGCCAGTATCACATTGAAGCAATTCCTTCCCTGTTGTTTTTCAAGCAAGGTAAAGTAGTTGAAAGGTTTGAAGGTCTTGTGCGTAAAGCGACTCTGGTTGAAAAAATTAATGCCCTAAGTAATCTCATTTCTGTTTAAGGAGGTAATCACGATTTTCGGGTAAAAGGTAATAGCTAATTACCCATTATCTTTTACCTTTAGGGAGTCAATTCTGGCAAGCACCTAAGCATTCAGCCGTCAGCTATCAGCTAATGCGCTACTTGAGGTGCTACCCGAACAGCTATCAGCTAATGCGCTACTTGAGGTGCCATTTGCCTTAGGCCAGGCTAAGGGAACAGCTTTTGAATAAAATAAGCTGACGGCTGACAGCTGATAGCTGAATGCTTACCAAGTACTTAGATAACTTCAGGGATAAATTGATATAAAATAATCATGATTGACCTATATACCTTTTCCACACCTAACGGACGTAAACCTGCTATCATGCTCGAAGAATTAGGACTTCCCTACACCGTTCACACAATTAACATAGCAAAGGGAGAACAGTTTACTCCCGAATATGTAGCAATCAATCCCAATAGTAAAATTCCTGCTATCCTTGACCAGGATACTGGTATAAAAGTTTTCGAGTCAGGAGCAATCCTAATTTATTTAGCAGAAAAGACAGGCAAGTTGTTGCCAACGGATACAGCAGCAAGAATACAAGTGATTGAATGGTTGATGTTCCAGATGGCAAGCGTTGGACCAATGTTTGGTCAACTGAGTCACTTCCGACGCTTTGCCCCAGAACAGATTCCCTATGCTATTGATCGCTATGAAAAAGAGTGCGGCTCGTTCCTAGGAGGAGCTTCCTTATTAGGAAGGGTATAACTAGGGGGAATCGCGGGGAATAACCCGAATTCCTAACTATCTGCTGGATGGTGGTGAAAGCCCACCCCTTTAGGAGATAAGTGACTCCCTATCTGGCCACACCGAGATGGACGGCACTCCATCAGAGTGACGCTGGCAACAGGGCGGAATCAGAGGTAAATCAGATGTGCCACACTGCCGCTAACGGGGAGGTGACATGGGTAACAGTAGCAAAAGTCCTGAAAAAGTGTCTTACGTAGAAGCCGTAATCTGATCTTGTATATACGAGACTTCATCCTTTTATTCTCACAACGTTTTTCTTTTGATAGTTGTAATCTCCGAGAAGAGGATAGGCAAATTGGACTGCCCTAAATCACCAGAACAATCTAGCAGACGGAACGAGTAAAAACGACAGCATCTTAGGTCTAAGAAGTAGTCGAACCTTAGTAAGCGTCTGCCTTGCTTAATCCCTACTGTCGGGTAAGATGTCACCGGAAACTGGTGACGGGTATCAAGATAAACAAACTGGAGAAGAGCAAGGGTAGACACATGTCAAACAGATATAGTGACCTATGGAAAAGCCAAAAGTGGAAACAACTCCGCCGAAACCTTTTCCGCCTACAAAAGCGAGTTTATAAAGCAGTTCAAGCTGGCGACCTGAGGAAAGCTCGGTCTCTACAGAAACTGATAATGAAATCCCGCTCAGCACAACTTCTGGCCATCCGCCAAGTGACACAGCTAAATCTTGGAAAAAGAACCGCCGGAATAGACGGGAAATCCTCCCTGACATATAAGGACAGGTTCGAGGTACTTAAAAAACTAGTATCTAGTGCGGAAAACTGGACGCACCAAGGCTTAAGGGAAATACCCATAGCCAAGAAGAATGGTCAGAAGTTACCGCAAGAATAGGGCAGCCTTAATCATAAAGTTTTGACCCTTTTGCCCATAGCCGACCAACCATAAAGGCTGCCCTATTCTAAGGTTTCGTCTCCGGAGGTACGAGAATGTTGAAAGTACCAACAATCCAAGACAGAGCATGGCAATGTAAGCGCAAAATACGCTCTTGAACCAGCCCATGAGGCCACATTCAGCGCCTTTAGTTACGGATTCAGAACTGGCAGATGTGCCCAAGACGCACAAAGAATGCTATTCCAAAATCTGAATTCAAGCTGCAATGGCATCAAAAAGAGAGTAATCGAACTAGATATTAAGAAGTGCTTTGACCGCATCTCCCATAGCTCCATAATGGAATTATTGCTAGCACCTGCGGGTCTGAAACAGGGGATATTCAGATGTCTAAAAGCAGGCATCAATCCGGAATTCCCAGAGCAAGGAACACCCCAAGGAGGTGTGGTCAGCCCACTAAAGCGCCAACATTGCACTTAACGGAATAGAGGAAATAAACCCCAGAGTTAGAAGCATCAGATATGCCGACGACATGGTAATAATCCTTAAGCCGAAAGATAACGCCGAAAAAATATTAGGGAAGATAAAGGACTTCCTCAATGAACGAGGGATGGAAATCAGCGAAGAAAAGACCAAGCTAACCAAAACGACAGACGGATTTGACTTCCTATGAAGTTACCGTAAGAAGAAAGAAGCCTTTACAGGCGACAGACTATGCAAAAAAGGGTTAAAAATTATTAATTAAGGCTTCTTTCTTCTAAGGTTTCGTCTCCTGGGGTGGAACTTCCGCGTCCAGAAAAACGGAAAATTCAGGTCAGTCCCCTCAGAGGAAAACCACCGGAATATACGAAAGAAGATTAAAACCGTGGTCAACAGCTCGAATTATGGAGCCGAAGTAAAGGCCGAAAAATTAGCACCAATCGTGCGTGGATGGAGGAATTACCATAAAAGCTGCGATATGAGCGGGTCACGAAACAACCTATGGTTTATGAGGATAACCGCCAATCGGAAATTCCGAAAGGAAAAGAAAGTTAACCGATACAAAGCCAACAAGCTATGTGACAAAGCCTTCCCCGCAGTAGGGTATGAACAATTCCAGCATAATAATGTCAAAGGGACTAAGTCCCCCTACGATGGAGATTTAGTCTACTGGAGCGGAAGAAATTCCAAACTATATGACAATGCTACAAGTGAAGCCTTGAAAAAGCAAAGCCATTCCTGTGGACATTGTGGATTGAAATTCATTGATGAGGAAAGGGTACACCTACACCACATTGATGGAAATCACGACAACTGGAAGAAAGCCAATCTTATGGCCGTACATCAGAGCTGTCACCAACAACTACATTGGAGCCAAAAAGATACTTAGGAGCCGTGTGAGGCGAAAGTTTCACGCACGGTTCTGAAGCGGAGGGTGCGATTCGTTAGCTAGAAACCTTTACCCTACAAGGGTTTTGGGGGATTA
>NZ_MKZS01000001.1:5082772-5085485 GCF_001942495.1 Moorena bouillonii PNG | reverse complement strand
TTAAGGGGGATTTAGGGGGATCCCTTTGTACCTCATGGGAAATAGAATTGCTATACCTCACCTAATTAAAAACTGCTATAACTAATCAAGAAATCTTCGGACTACTAAAAGCACCACCTTTACAAAACACACTATTGCGGAGAAAATCAGTAAGTAAGTGGGGCGGCTCAAGATTGGGCTTACCTTGAACCATTCGGCGCAATTGCCACAATAAATAACTAGAAGCCCAGGTATGATCGGCTAGAGCAGCGTAAAACCAACCATAGTTTTTAAGAAAATACCGTCGTCGAGAATCAAACACATACTGGGGTCGGCGTTTGGGTGGACGCTTGGTGTCGGTAACACCTGAACTTTGTCCAACTAAGTGGACTACCCGACTTTCTGGGACATACCAGCATTCCCAACCAGCTCTCTGGGCTTGCAGGCAAAAGTCCATTTCTTCGTAATACATGAAATAAGCTTCATCGATCAGGCCAACCTGCTCAAACACTTCCCGGCGAACAATCATACTTGCCCCAGCAACCCAATCCGTTGGACAGGGTTGGTCAGGAATCGGTGGCCAAACTACCCACTTCGATAATAATCTCGATACCACACCGAGACGCAAACCAGAATCTAGCTCACTGAGGACGGTATGAAACCGAAATGCTGAACACTGAGGGGTACTGTCAGGCTCTTCCAGGCGAGAGCCAGCAATACCCACCTGGGGATGGTCACTCATAAACTCCACCAGGGTTTTGATCGCCCTAGGACGAACAATGGTGTCTGGATTGAGCAACAACACGTAATCCGGTGGCTGATTAGACTTCAGGGCTGGGCGGATCACAGCATTATTGCCAAAGGCAAATCCACCATTGTGGTCTAGTGCCATCACCGATGCCCAACTACCCCAGTTTTCGTTTGCGATCGCATTTTTAATGGCTACAGCCGATCCATCCCCAGACGCATTATCTGCCACTACTACCGTAGTATTGGATAAACCTGGGATTTCATCCGCTAGAGAGCGTAAGCAGTCTATAGTTAAACTAGGGGTTTTGTAGTTAACAATTACTATAAGTAAAGAATTTACGTTATTGTTTTTTATTTCATTAGACATAACTAAATTTTGATATTTATTTACCTTAGCTAAATAATTCTTATTTGTTAGTTAATTTAATTGTTGTTTTCTAAAAAAATAGCGTTTTTAATCGTAATAATTTAAACAGATTTTTTACCCGACTCCCGACTCCCGACTCCCGACTCCCGACTCCCTATTCCCTATTCCCTATTCCCTATTCCCTATTCCCTATTCCCTACTCCCTTTGCATATGTATCAACAAAGCGATCCGCCCCGACCCCCGAAAGAAATCCTACCGACAATGTATGATCTACCTAGCGAAGAAAAGGAGGATTCAGGATTGCCAGATCAATACCATATTTGGCAAGCAGACTTACTGGAAAAAACGTTTTTCCCCCCCAATTATCCTAGAAACCAAATTCTCGTTGCTAGCGATCTTAATATCTACTACAATCTGAAACATCCTACTTGGTATAAACGTCCCGATTGGTTTGCTGTCTTGGGAGTGGATCGTTTGTACGAACAAAGAGAATCCCGGTTGAGTTACGTGATCTGGCAGGAAGGAGTAGCTCCTTTTATTGCCATCGAATTACTTTCTCCTAGTACACAGAAAGAAGACTTAGGGGAAGTTAGGCCACAAGCCAACCAACCCCCAACTAAATGGGAAGTCTACGAACGGATGCTACGGATTCCCTATTACGTGGTCTTCAATGGTAATAGCAATAAACTGCGCTTGTTTGAATTAGTGCGCAACAGCTATCGGGAAGTGATTCTCAACGGTGACAAATTCTGGCTTCCAGAAATAGAACTAGGTTTAGGATTGTGGTCAGGATACTATCAAGAGTTAAACCGACTTTGGTTGCGTTGGTACGATGCAGCCGAAAATTGGATTCCTACACCGGTTGAGAAAGAAAGACAGCTAGTTGAACAAGAACGTCAACGAGCTGAACGAGAACATCAACGAGCTGAACGTCTAGCAGCTCAATTGCGAGCAATGGGTGTTGAGCCAGAAGATTGAAATTTTAGGTAGGGTAGGGTGGGCAAATAATGAGAGTTTGGCAATTAGATCAAATATCATGTTCATTTGCCCACCCTACAAGAGCGATCGCACTAACATCAAAAACTCTTCGGAGCTCTTTCCTACTGTTTCCAGATCCGCTGTTCCCAGATCCGCTGTTCCCTGTTCCCTTTTAGCATCAATCCTATGTTCACAACTAAAATAAAAATGCTATAGGACTCCATAGTTACACAGGACTTACGCAAAGACACCAGATAGGTCGTAGATTCTGATCAGACTAAATTCATAACTAAAGAAGGTTTTTTAAGTTCTTTAGTTAAATATGAAGATAAACTTTGGTGCTTAATTTTATAAACTGTACATTTAGTCAAGTAAGCTAGTCTTTTCAGAAAATTCCACACCAAAATAGCACAAGCAATATGGTTTCTTTGGATTCGAGATTTACGACACTGACAAGATTGTATGCCAGTCAATGTCTTGATGCAATAGCGAGTGGGGGAAACCACGGCAGTCGCTCATGGTTTGTTCGCGAAGCGTCGGCTACGCCGAAGTTACCGTAAGATAGTGGAGCCTTATTAACAAATATTTAACCCTTTTCTGCATAACCTGCTAACTATAAAGGCTCCACAATAAACAGG
>NZ_MKZS01000001.1:5066863-5082672 GCF_001942495.1 Moorena bouillonii PNG | reverse complement strand
ATAAAAAAAGGCCCGCGAAATCTTCGGGGGCCTTTTTTTATGAGATCAAGGATTACTGATAATCAGCGATCTGAATATTTCTTTCATCCCAGTACTCATCGGTTTGAAAGCTGTACTGAGTTGGCTTGTATTCTCCGACAATCTCTACATTTGCTTTTCCCGGAACCTCAAGTCCCATGAGGTGATAGGCCGCATTAATATACATTCTTCTAACGGCTTCATTGAGCATATCTGAAGAAGAGCCAATGGTTGAGGCAAAAGACTGACCAGTACTTCCTCCGGGGAGTGTATAGCTCTTGGTCCATGCGATAGGCATCATGGGATCATTCGGATTGATGACAGATTCATCTCGCATTTTCTTCTCTGTAGCAGCTTCGGTATCGCTGTCTTTCATCCCAAAGAAAATATCGCTTTCGTCATATTCTCCCGCTCGGTTTACGACTTGCCCCAATACTAAAGGCTTGGAATCTCCGGGCATGGGTAAACGGATTCCGTATACATCCGTTGAACCCCAGATTTCTCCCTCAGCAATGCCACTCAGAATAGGATGAGAAGCTTCTGTGAGCACTCCCCTCGTACTTTGATGTTTATGATGACCATGATGAGAAATCCATTTTTCACCCAGTACCAGTCGTCCGAAACCGCCCGTCCATTCCTCTATTTCTCCTTCATAGAAATTTCCGTAATGTAGCCATTTACTGGTCGTATCTTTTACATGAAATGCATGGGTAGCCGTTCTGATGCCTATGACTGGTTTCCCTTGCATGAGGTATGATTGGATGTGGTTCATTTGCTCATCTGGCAGTTCGCGAAAACGAGTGAAAATGAAGGCCAGGTCTGCACTTTCAAGGGACTCAAGGCCTGGTATATTATGGAGATAATTGGGATCAACGATACCAGGATGTTCAGGATCCTGCGCGAAGAGAACGGTACAATTAAATCCATGTTGTTTCGCGAGGATATTGGCCAGCATAGGCAAAGCTTCCTCTGAGCGGTATTCTTCATCTCCGGTAATAAGCACGATGTGCTTATTTTTGGCCATCTCTTCATTTGCACTGATCGAAAGCCATTGAGGAGGTCCACTGGGAGTTTCTTCTTTTGCTGTTTCCGGACTGCTCTTGCAGGAAAAGAGCAACAGGAGCACAAGGCTCATTAGATAGGTAGTAGTTTTCATATGTAGGAAAGGGTATGGTGTATTAGAATAATAATTGCAGGAATACATTGGGACTAATCCCCAGCATGGTTTTATCTACACTGATCAATCTTGGAGCATTATGTCCATATCTGGCACGAACTATAGAGTATCTTCTGTCCAGGACATTATAGTGATTGAGGAGGTTGAGCACAGAAAGACCTGTTTTTGCTTTGAACCTTCCAACTTCCCATTTATAGCTTCCTGATACATCCACACGCTGAAAGCTCGGGAGTCTGCCAGCATTGAGTTCTGAGTAATCTATGTCAATCAGGGTTGGACCGGAAGGCAGAGGCTTGTATTGATAGCCAATTACATCTGTATAAGGTCTTCCACTTGCGTATTGTAAAGTAGCGGAGAAATCCCATTTACCTACATTCAGCATATTGACAAATTTGACCTGATGGCGAATATCATGATTGGCGGAAAATACTTTTCCTTCATTGAGACCATCAAATTGATAGCTCACATTTGAGAGGGTATAACTGATCCAGCCGGTATATTTTCCTACTTTCTTTTGAACGAGTACATCCAGCCCTCTGATTTTGCCATTTCCATGTGTATGAAGGGTATCGTTGAACTGCTCATTGAAAATGGGATCAAAACTGACATCATACATGCTGAGACCTCGCTGATTCTTTCGATAGACTTCCACATCCAGCAGGAAGTTTGGAGTTTCGTAAGCGGCTCCCACCAAGATTTCGTCCGAACGCAAGACAGGCAGAACGTTTCCATCCGAAAGGGTCCAAAATTCCTGACCAGTCCTAAAGGGATTGCTGGCTTCGATTCGGTTGACAAATTGATGGTGGCGTCCCGCCGCAACTTTCAGTTTCCAATTCTTATTGGGCTTGAAAATGATAGAAGCCCTTGGTTCAACAAAGGACTTAGTCAATTTGTCGGAGAAAGAATGCCGCAATCCATGTTGAATGCTAAGTTTCTTATTAAACTGAAGTCTGTATTGGGCGTAGAAGGAAAGAATATTGGCTGATCTGCTAATGCCTCTTTCCAGGTCAAGTTCTTTATCCGTTTCTCCCTGAAGACTGCTATTTATCTCTTGGGTATTTTGTACGGAAACGTAATTACTCTGTACCCCAAATTCCAATGTTTGTTTATCATCTATCTCCCAGGTATTGTCAAACCTCAGGCTGATGTCATAAAGGTCATTGCTGATCTGTTCATTGAAATTGCTTTCATTGTCCAGCGTATCAATGGCCTGATCCTGGAAGGTATAATCATTTGTATAAGTCGAATAGGATATATTCAAGCGACTGTAATAGTTCCCATTCCACTGTCTTCTCCAACCTATGGCTGTTCCGGAATTTCTGAGGTCAAGAAAATCGGTAGTATTATAATCAACGGGTATTTCGTTTACCGCAAATTGACGAAAATTATAAACCAGCTGGTCATCTGCTCTGTAATGGCTTACTGTCAGATAATCTCTATCGCTGGGCCTATAGGTGAATTTCAAGTTGAGGTCAGAGTAAGAGAACAGAGGATTGGATTCAAATTGATTATTTCCTCTGCTCAGATTCTGGGCGAAATTGATCAGTCCTTGTTGGTTGACATTGTTAAAGAGACTCTTGGATAAAGCGGATTCTCCCAGTTCGGAGTATGACCTCCTCCCTGCGATCAGCAAGGCTCCTTTTCCTTTTAATAAAGGAATTTCAGCGAAGGCGCTTGCATTGAGTAAATTCAGCCCTGCGCCTATTTTGAGTTCATTGGATTTGAGAGGCTTTCCGGTAACTTCAATTACACCAGAAGCCCGACCACCATATTTGGCATCCATTGCACTCCTGTGGAGGACCACTTCCTGAACAGCATCAGAATTAAAAATACTCAGGAGACCAAAGAAATGTCCTGCCTGATAAACAGGCATTCCATCAAAAAGTATCAGGTTTTGGTCTGGAGTACCTCCTCTGACATTCAAACCACTTGAAGATTCTCCTACACTGCTCACTCCAGGCATCAATTGTACTACTCTAAATACATCTGATTCTCCCAATCCGCCCAATAAACCAGTCTTTGATGGATTAATGGTGATAGAACCATCTGTATTTGAAACAGAGACACTTTGATTGCTTCCTCTTTCAATAGTAATTCCCTCTAGCGAGTGGCTGGAGGGAAGCAGTTCTATTTTCAATGCCAAATTATATGGCAAATCTTTTACAGCGATTACATAAGACTCATAGCCCACATAGGAGAACTCAACACTATCGTTGAGGCTCGCAGTAAAATTGAATCTGAAATTGCCTTTTGCATCAGTATTTACTCCCTGGCTTTTATTTTTGATTCTCACGGTTGCCAGTTCGAGGACTTCATTTATATCCTTGGCTTTGACCTGGCCATAAATACTTCTCAGATTAGGTCTTTTATTGGCCCTGGTAGAGACGGATTTAGGAATGAGTTGGTCCTCTATGGGAGTGGTACTGACAATGATGATGTGGTTTCTTCCTACCGCTTGATAATCAAGGTTTTTACCCTTCAGGAGGGTTTTCATACACTTGTCCAGGCTTACTTCTCTAAGTTTTGCCGTTACCCGGTGAGGATATATGAGGCTGTTATCAAAGGAACAGATAATCCCATGATTCGATTCCAGGCTTTCCAGTACTTCAGAAAGGGGAGCGTCAATTACGTCCAGACTAATACGACTATTGGACTGTGCCCAAATGAAAGGACCAGTCCATAGAAGTACAAGGGTCAATACGTAACAACGGGCCAGTTTCTTCATGCCCTGAGAAATCGATTTTTATTGAGACACGGGCAATATACGAATTTGCTTGTCAGCTTCATATACTATTTCCGCACCTCCAATGACCGTAGATAAATTTTTCAATTCGGTTTTCAGGTCGTTACTGAGTACAGTGTAATTGTACTTTCTGTTTATACGGTCATTATCGATTTCGAGATCTATGTTTACATCAAAAATTCTTTCAAATTCTGTCGTAATGTCAGATAGCGGATCATTTCGGAACCTATACTTGCCCTTCATCCACTCAGGAGAAGTGCCATCCAGCTCCAGTTCGATCTTATTCAGGCTCCCGTCTTCATCAAGTGCGGCAACCAATCCGGGCGTCAGAATCTGCTCTGAGGCACTGCTTAGACTGCTTACCTTAACTTTTCCTGTATAGCAAGTAGTTTTGAAAATTTTGCTTCTTGCTTTTACATTAAAGCTGGTTCCTAAAACTTCAACATTGCCTCGGGGAGTAATTACAGTGAATTTCTCTCCTTTCTTTACTTCAAAAAATGCCTCACCGGCAAGATTAACGGTTCTATTTCCATCCCAATCGTCTGAAAAACTTAGAGTGGAACCCGCATGCATATGCACTTTAGAACCATCTGGAAGGCTAACTGTTTCCGTTTGACCACCAATCCTGATAGTCCTCCACAAGCCAATACAAAGACAGGATTACCATGGGCATTGAGCAGAAATTCCACCATGTACAACGCTACAGCCACGGTCAGCACCGCCACTGGTGACGCTTGCCGCTTTGGCCACAACTCCGCTGGACAACGGAACCAAAACATAGTCAACACCGGCATTAGTAAGGATGTGGTCAGGCTGGCTAGTCCAACGGTACCAGTTTCACCAAACGCAAGAATCCACAAACTATCTGGAACCGTAACTTGCTCACCCTTGTCATTAAAGATCAGACTTCTTCCCCATCCTCCCCAGCCAAACACGATCCGTTCCCGTGCTTTATCTACAAGTAGCTCTTCATTATCAAATCTAAACTGTAAGGATTGGATACGGTCTGCAGGAACCACACTCGATACATTTGAGATAATCTGATCACTAACGTAGGTTTCAGTCTGTGAGTTAATGTATAAGTAAGAACAAATAAGCCCAATTAGGATAAAGACTGGCAAAGCAGTGCGAAAATGCTTGCCCACAAACAAGATCCCAACTCCTAAGAGTAGTAAGAAATAGGCACCAGTGGATTTGCACAATATAAATGTGATCAACACGGCAGCTACCAGCCACTTCATCGGAATATTCCACAGTTGTTTGATCACCCCAGTGTGCCATAGCCAAATTCCCACTAAACTAGCTGCCATCATCCACAGACCCACTGGCAAACCGTGGATCATAAATACTGTCGGTCTCCATCCCCCGTAACGCATTGTTTGGCCAAAGTCAGGATGAGCATGGAAGCCGTACAATATCCTATGGAGCTGCGGACTAAAGCGAATTTCGTACAAACATAGGGGAACATATACCAACCCCCCCATGAAAATGCCAATTGCCAAGTCACGCAATCCACTCAAGTTATTGAGATATATCCGACCGAGAAAATAGGGTACTCCCCAGGTCAAGGTTTGCGTCAAAACAGTAGAGAACCCATCGTAAGCCCCCAAGCCATTCGTAATAGATGAAGCCAATGGACATAGGCACCAAATCAGCATGGGCAAGTCAATCCAGCTGAATTTAAAGGAGCTAAAACGCCCAACATCGTATATAAACGTAGCCAACAAAATACCGTAGCAAGTTGCCGACATCTTAGTATAGTCAGGTAGACCAGGCAAAGCATATTCTGCCACGGGTAGGAATAGCCATGCTACGATAAAACTCACAATGACTGCCCGCTGAGCTGGAATTCTCATGAAGAGATAAAGCACAACTGGAATCCAGCCGAACATGACGATGGGGACTAAAAAACTCATTGGCTTTTTTGGGCATGAACGTGAACAGAGTTGCTTGAGTAATTATCAGCTATCAGTTATCAGCTATCAGCTATCAGCTATCAGCTATCAGCTATCAGCTATCAGCTATCAGCTATCAGCTTATGGGCTACGCCCACGCTACTTGAGGTGCCAAAGGCCAACGGCTGACGGCTGACGGCTGACGGCTGACGGCTGACGGCTGACGGCTAACCACTGACCGCTGACCACTGACCGCTTACTAACTAATTAAGTTATTCAGAAATTTTTTGACTTTGGTTACTGGAGATTTTTTAAGTTGTAATTTTTCTCCTGGTCGAGCCTTAAATAATGTGGAATGATCGCCACCCTTGGAAAGCTCTTCAGCTGGTCTGCCATTGCTGTAGTAGTAAAGTGCCAAAGATTTCCGAGTCCTTCCTTCTGGACAAGTTAATGGATCAGGATGTCCGTGATAGGAAAAATCTGTAGTACTGAATATGACACATCGGTTGAAGATGGGGAGAATTTTTTTCTGAGACTTTGTCATCTCTTTATCCCACATTTCAAAATAACCACCATAGTCTTCTTCCCAATCTTTGTTGAGATATATCAGAAGATTTAAGCGGCGGTCAAGGCGCAATTTTGTATGGCGATTGAAATCAGCATGGATTTTTAAGTAACCACCTTTTTCGATCTGATGCAAGCCACCACCAACAAAATGAGGGTCAGGGATGATTCCATCAATGCCAGTTAAGGTTTCTAAAAAGTTAAGGAAAGTTGATGAATTGAGCTGATACAAAAAAAATCGGGTGTATTCTCCCATTTGAATTTCCGATTTTGATGCCAGTTTTTTTTCTGGGGCAGCCTCAAACTTTTGCCAATCAATTTCATCAGATTTAGGAAACTCATTCAGAATATTATCTAGGATATCCTCTGGAAAGAAGTTATCCATGATAATGTGTGGAAATGGCTCAGCCTGGGCGTAGGCTTCACAATTATCCTTCGCAAAGTTAGTTAACTTTTCTGGATCTAGGCAATAGTTTAATTTTGAATCCATTTTATTCTCCAATTTTAGTCTCTTAGTCAATTTATATGGGTGGTATTTTTTTGATTAGTAATTAAGACTAGTTATTTTTGTAGGAATTGTGATAATTTTTATTTTCTGCTCCCTGCTCCCTGTTCCCTGCTCTGCTGTTCCCTGTTTTAAAAAAGTCCACTGATGGGATATCCAAACCCCAACATATATCGAGCCCAAATCACCCACATCAGTAATGTCAACAGTAGTGAAGTAGCCCAGAGGTCTTGCTTAATAAAGGAAAGCCCTTCACGACAAAGACCATAAGTTATTACTAGATAAGGGAGAATGTCATTGAAGGCAATCACGACTACTGCTCCGAGTGGTCCATTGCCAAACTTTTGCATCACATAAAATCCTAGGGGTATACCAATACAAACATTAAGACTCTTGACCAGTTGACTGTAAGCGTTATAGTTTGGCTTTCCAAGAGCCATCAGAGCTTGCTGAACGGTATCAATCAATAATGCAGGCCAGATGCCTAGGGTCAAGATTGGTAACATCCAAGCCGCTTCATAAAACCTCTCATCATATAAGACAAAAATCGCAACATCTCCAAAAGCAGTACTGACTGTCAACATCAATGCTGCAACCACTAGGATAAGTTGGCGATTGTACCAAATTTTGATCCGAAAGGTTTCCCGAGGCAAGTCAGCCAGTTGAGAAAACGTTGGCAAAAGCACCTTGGAACTAATTGCCGAGATTACCTGAGAAGGTAGGTACGCTAAATTAAAGGCAACACCATAAATTCCCAATAACTCAAATGAAAACAATTTGCCTAGAATTAGTCGGTCGGCTTGGGTCGCGAGAAAGGTAAGCGCCGTTGAAATAAATATCCATTTCCCGAAGGAAAAGATGCTGTTGGCTGCCTCTTTCTCCCAGGTAAAGCGGTTTGATATTCCGGGAATTAACCAATGACTCATTACCATTTTGACCAATGCCGTCAGCACATTTCCAATAGCAAGAGCCCAGATTGTCCGATTGACAAAAGCCCAAGCGACCATCAAGATCAGGCCGGACACTTGCCCCACCAGCTCAAACATCATGATCTTGCCAAATGCCATGTGGCGGTTGAGGCTCCACACAGCAGTGGAGTTGAATCCCTCAATCAGTGGGATCACACCAATGACTGGCATCAGCCCTAACAGCTGCGGGTTATCATAGAAGTGGGCAATCGGCCAAGTAATTATCAGACAAGCCACCCACAGCAAAATCCCCCGACAAACCTGAATAGTCCAGATAGTATTCAGAAAAACTGGGTCATCCCCACGTTTATTCTGGATGATGCTTGCACCAATCCCGACATCGGAGAATAACCGTAAGCCAATGATGAAAACGTTGGCTAGAGCCATTAAGCCGAAAAACTCTGGTGCAAGCAGGCGGGTCAGAACAAGATTACTTGCCAGTCTCAGAAACTGACTTGTTCCATAACCAGCTACTGTCCAAATAGCCCCACGGAGGAGTTGTTTTTTAAGTGATGAGGACATGGTTAGATTTCCGAGTAGGTAGACGGGATGGGTGGGGTTGCAGACTTAAAGGCATCAGATAATTTGGTTAGTTTTAAAGATTGGCTCTACAGCTGATATCTGAGCATGTTGTGTAATGTAGGTTTTAGGTTTTAAGTTACAGCGACGTAGATACTACTTGTTGAGCACCAGATGAATACTCCCGAACGGTATTTTGCCAGAAACGGGCTGGCTCTTGAGATGAGAAATAACGACTGATATAGTTGTGACCATTGCGTGAAATATTGTCACGAAGTTCTGCATTCTCTAGTTCCAAAAGACATCGTGCTGCAGCCTCAGGAGTCTCGGCAGCCATAGCAGTCTTACGGTGTTCCATGCAGAAATTTGCCCCACGGGCAGTCTTACCGACTACCACAATTCCTGCTGCCATGGATTCTTGGGGAGGAAGGGCACAACCCTCAACCTCTGCAGATGCCAGGAAGACTTGTGGTCGTCTAAACTGCTTTGCTAGTTCGTGAAAGGGAAGTCCATCCACACGCTCAAATCTCCAGTAGGTACCACCTAGCTTTTGATACCATTCCTCAGTCTCGGTGATGAACTCAGGACCTTTTCTGGGAAAGGCGAAGACCAAACCTGCTTCTCTTTCTGCTTGAGGAATAAATGGAAATGCCTTGTTGTCAACGACATTGGGAACGATCTCAATGTCCTTGCCAGGATAAGTAGCTTCGCATATTTCCTTCATGAAGGGAGAGTCTGTCCAAAGAGCCACACGGCTATCTCGATAGTCAAAATCAGCTTTAACTAAAATTGGAACCTGCAGATAAGCGATCGCTGGTCCTTTGACATCATTGATCAATAGTGTGAGCCAATCAGGAATAATGCATACATCATCCGGACGACGATCTGCCCAACGGATAAAGGGTAAATTGTGAATCCCCCAAGTATTACCAAAGGTGTTACGACCAGTCATGGTGGCAATTACTGCATCAGCCCCAGATTCCCGAGCGGCCAAGCAGTGACGCATGATATTGAGGTCTCCGCCGTTTACTTCGGATTTATAAAGCCACCTACGCCTGACCCAACTCTGAATTGGCTTTAGCTTAGGACGACGAAGGACACGGTATATGAGCTGCCAAGTGGTGCTTGTGGAAAAGTCTGAAAGCAAAAATACAAAACGCATCAGCTAATTTTTATAAATAAGGGAAATTATTAAAAATGCTTATATCTTGCCCCGATTCACAATTTAAATGCGTGAGAGCTTAGGATTGCTTGGTGGTGCCTCAATGGGAACTTGCTTTGGAGGTAGTTCAGGATTAGACCGAAATAGGGCTGACAATTTCTTAGCTTCTGTTGCGACATCATGCCGCTTAGCAACCCGCTCCGCCCCAGCTTTACCCATTTCCTCCAGGGTTTCCACCGGGGAGTTTAAGGCTTGAGCCATTGCTGCGGTTAAGGCTTCAACAGAACCGGGTGGCACCAGCCAACCACAGCTGCCATCACCCACCAACTCCGGTATCCCGGCAACATAAGTAGTAATCACTGGACGAGCCAGGGCTAACGCTTCCATGAGCACGACTGGTAATCCTTCCGCAAAGCTGGGCAGTACCAGGGCTCGTGCTGCTAAAATTTGTTGCTGAACCTCAGTATTACTAGCCCAGCCAGTAATCTCAATGTGGTCTTGCAAACCCAACTGGGCAATAGTCCCTTCAATTTGCGTACGCAACGGTCCATCACCCACTAGTACCAACTTGAACTGCAAGCCCTGAGCCGCTAACTGATGCGCCGCTTCAATCAAGAGTAGATGTCCTTTTTGTTCACTGAGGCGACCAACGCAAACTAAGCGTGGCACGTCTGGTATGGGGGTGTGGGGTTTACTCAAAAACATCTCATCCACACCACAGTGGATCACATGGATTTTTGACCACTGATTGTGGCTGCACCATCGGTAAAGCTGGCTTTTGCCAAAGGAGCTAACAGCGACCACAAAAGCAGCTCGGTTGATTTTTTCTCTTAAAGCTAAAAGTTGAGATTTATCAAATTCTTCTGGACCATGAACTGTGAAGCTGTAAGATGGTCCACCGAGAGCATGACATAACATCGCTACTGTAGTTGAGTTTGTTCCGAAGTGGGCGTGAACCCTTTCAATATCTGACTCAGAAAACCAACCCAGCAGAACGCAAGCCTCAGCTAAGTAGGCTAGATGATTCAAAACTCCTCGGTCTGAACCCCAGCCGATTTTGAGGGTCAGCCCTAAGGTCTTCAAAAGACGTATCGGTCTGGTTAAGGCAGTGCGTAATAGGCTAAAACACAAGCCCACGATGCCAACTCCTAAGACAAATCGAGTCTTCTGTAGCTCTAGTTGATCGGCTGGATCAACTAGTTGAGAGGCGCAGGAACGGATAGAAAAACGTTTGACTTGAATACCGCAAGCCTCAACACCTGCAATCTCTCGCCGGATGAAGCTGTGACTTACCTTAGGATATTGATTAACTAGATAGGCAATTGTCATCGTGAACTCGGGGCAACGGTATGTCTGTTTCTAGGAATTTTTCGTAGATTGACACCTTATCTAAGAGATGGAATAGATCGAGAAAAATCTTCAAATGTTTCAAGGGATGTCACCCCTTCATTAACATCACTTGATTAGACTCCATGTCCGTACCAATTTTGCTGCTTCCTCAGACTAAAGCAAGTTTGGTGACAGTATCTTCCTAATTGTTCTTACTAAGTGTGAACTCAGAATCCGGATTGCGATCGAATCGGGGATAGGTCATATCCTGTCCGGCAGAATAAGTTTTGGTTGTTCGCGCACGCGTGGCCTTTTGGCCAAGGTTGGCAGGTTGAAGGTTAGTTTTGGTTGTTCGCGAAGCGTGGCCAATAGGCCAAGGTTAGTTTTGGTTGAAGGTTGAAGGTTAGTTTTGGTTGAAGGTTGAAGGTTGGCTGGTTGAAGGTTGGCTGGTTGAACGCGCACGCGAACAACCAGCTAACCTTGGCCTTGGCCTTTGGCCACGCTACGCGAATGGCCACGCTACGCGAACAAACCTTCAAATTCAACCTTAAAACCTTAAAACCTTAAAACCTTGGCCTTGGCCTTTGGCCACGCTACGCGAATGGCCACGCTACGCGAACAACCCTTCACCCCTTCAACCTTCAACCTTCAACTTTCAATTTTCAACCTTTAACCTTCAACTTTTAACTTTCAACTTTCAACCCTTCAGCAACCGATTTTCTAGGGTGAGACAGTCAGGGAAGATGGTTGGACACGATTAACTACTACCCCCAGACAGGTTAAGCCAAACCTGTCTATTTGATCGAGGACTTGCTTGAATTGAGATTTCTTAGTTCCTCTTAATCCGACCACCATCAAGATTCCATCAGTATTGGCAGCCAGGAAATTGGCGTCTGTATAGTTCAGTAGATTAGGAGTGTCATAGATAACCAGGTCAAATTTTTCCTGAAAATGCCCCATAATCTTTTCCATGCGAGTAGACGCCAGATCTTGAGCAGAATCTACTAAAGATTGCCCAGAAGTCAACACAAAAAGATTATCTGAGAAAGGCGATCGCTCCATCACAACCTCTTGGTCGTTTGATAGCAAATCCCTCAGTCCTGGCAAGTTCTGTAAATTCAAATTGGTGTGAAGTTGAGGTGAATGGAGATTAGCATCTACTAATAGAACTCGCTGACCTTTGGAGGCTGCCATGTGTGCTAGGTTTAAGGCTACACTAGACTTACCATCCCCAGCCATAGCCGAGCAAATGGCGATGGAGCGCAGGGGTGGATTACAGAAGCGAAAATGCATGTTAGTGTAGAGAGAGTCGAATGCTTTTTTAAATCGATGATCCTCAGATTTATTGTCATCATCATTGTTAAAATCTACACTATAATTATTGAATAGTTCAGGATTTTTACTAAATGGTATTTCTCCTAAAACAGGGAAATTATGGCCTTCTTCAATATCCTTTATTTCATAAAATATATTCCGAGACTTATCATAAAGGATAACTGTACCCATCCCTAAGCTTAAACCGCCCATAACTCCTAGAAATATCAACTTATTCTGACTAGATTCTGCGATCGGTTGACCGGTCGGATCGCGTAAAAGCTGAGGTTTAGAAACTATCTCCCAAGGCACTTCACGTTGAGCTTTCTCCACCTGCAAGGTCTCTTTCTGAGTTTCCAGTTGGTTGAGAGTTTGAGTAGCAATTTGTAACTGCCGCTGTAGATCATTATACTTACGGACAAAAATCGGGAATTCTTGGACTTCGCGATCAACAGTGTTTTTGGTTTGTATCAGTGCCTGATTACGAACCTGTAGTACCTCAATTTGGTTGGTGGTATCAACCAATTGTTGAATCAGTTGTAAACGAATTGGATTTTGAAGGGTTCGCACTCGGGGGTTAATCGGTTGACCTCCTAAGTTCTGACCCAGAATCCGTTGTACTTCCCGATTGAGAAGGTTTTCTAGGTTTTGCCGTTGCTCTAGTAAGGTTTGAATATTAGGGCTCTCTAGCTGAAAGCGGGCGGATTCTATGGCAATTTTACTTTCTATTTCTTTAAGATCCGCCAGTAACTTCTGATAGTTAGGATCTTCACTTAAGGCAGAAGAAGCTAAAGCTTCAGTTGGCGATAGCTTTAATTGTCTTTGTAAGCTGTTTTTTAAATTAATTAGCTCTTGTAGCTGCCTGGTTGTATCTCTTTTTTGGTCGCTAATTTGACGAACTTTATCTGACAATTGTCCCCCATCAAATTGAGGATTAATTAGCTGATACTGCTGTTGCAAAGTTTGCAGATTTCCTTGGAGGCTACTAACTCGATTCTGTAATTGAGGAAGTTGATCATTAATAAATTTAACCCCTTGACCAAGGCGGGTTGTGCGGTCTTCTAAACTATACTTTTCATATTCTTCAGCTGTTGTTTCTAAGACCAACTCTACTAGTTTGGGATCTGTCCCACTATAACTAACTGATAGGATTTTAGTATTTTCACCTTGACTTTCTTCTTCGAGACGTTCAACTGTTAAAGAATACTGAAGTAGCCCAAGGTTAAACTCTGGATACTGGAATTTAATTTTGTTGACGATTTTAGATAAGATTTCAGGACTGGTTAGGATTTTAATTTGAGTTGCATAGTCCAGTTCAAAATTTCCCGCACCAGGTATTGTTCCCTGACCCCGAGTAAGTGTCATTGGTTCAGTGGATATTGCTGCAGCAGATGTGACTGGTTCAACTAACAGCTGAAAATTACCTGAATATATAGAGGGAGATTTGCTACTCAAAAATGTAGCAGCAACAGTCACTAAACCTGCAATCCCTGAAACCACCATGGCTTGGCGTCGGGCAATCCTCAAAAGCGGACCGAGATTTAATCCTTTTTGAGGAGTATTTAACTCATCTTGCTCGTTTAATGTTAGTTGTTGCAATTGTCTGCCCCTTTACTAGTTGATAAGGTTTCAGCCCCCTGTTGTATATCCAAGAGGATGCTAATTTTTGCAGGGAGACACTAATAATTACCAACTCTCAGGGCAATAATCCGGATTGTCCAGGTTTATAACCCTTTTCACATCGATGCTATAGTTGATCGATGTAGAAGCAAAATTTATCAATATTATGGAGTGCCGTAAACTCCTTTTGTTTCGGTTATTTATAGTATTTTTTTGACAATACTTTTGTCATGTAAAACTTGATTAATATTAATAAATGTAAATCAAGTTGATACCAATTATTTTAATTACTGCTACAGATAACTTTAATCTTACCATCTCCTCATATCGATCTGTAGTCCGACTGTAAATACTTGGTAATATCCACCAGTTTACTTTTAGTTAATTATACACTTATGATCCTACTATATTTTATAGTATTTATGGGCAAAATATAAAATATTTATCTCCAAAATAGGTAAGCCCAAGGATACTTCCGTGGGCTAAATAATGATATTAAAAATTTAATTAACCCTGACTCTCAAACAATTACTTAACAATCCTATACCTAGGCTAAAGAAGAGACCAGATAATGATCTCTCCTAGTAGAATCAGTTGATTACGATGATGGGGTATCGACTGCATCTCGTTCTGTGCGAATCCACTTGGTCTGAGGTTCCACCAGAAAAGCCAGATAGAGAGGAATTTTCCACAGAATGTAAATCGGCACAGCTAAGAGCATCAGGATCGGAAAGTCTGCTCGGCAAAATTTAGCCCAACCTTCAACAATCGCAATTAACAGCAGCACTCCTTCTATGAGTAAGACAATAGTACTTATCCATGATCCTCCTAAGGCTACCCCGAGTAAAGATCCCCCTGTAGCAGCCACCCAAATTAGAACCAATAGGGACAATGGTGGCACACATAAGTCTAATGCGATCGCTAATAGGTCGAAACGTCTTTGACGAACAGACTCTTTGAGCAACTTAGGAACTTGGTTGAGCAAAGTCTCGATATGACCATGCTCCCAGCGTGACCTTTGACTTTTTGCTGAAGCGTCTTTCATCAAACGACCTGTGACTCCTGCTTGTTGGCAATATATTGGGGAATGTCCAGTGATCGCTAAATCCAAAGCCAACTGCATATCATCAACTGTTTTACTGCCAGCCAAACAGATTTTGCTAATCACTGACCAGGGGAACGCCATTCCTGAACCTGTTAACAAACAAGGTAAGCCCAGTCGATGTAACCCACTCGGACGGACTGTATTTTTGAATTTCACCGCCAGGGTAGAGATCAAATCCTTTACTACCGGTTTGTCTGGTTGTGTCATTAAGTAAGTTGACTGAACCGGTCGTTGTGTAGCGATCGCAAGGCGGGAAATCCGTGAAATTGTTCCTTCAGCAACCATACAGTCTGCATCAACCACCACCACGACATCCGGTGGATTAGGCTCAATAAAGCCCATACCGAAGTCTAAGGCATATCCCTTACCTCTACGCTCATGATCCTGTCGTTCAATTACAATAGCGCCAGATTTCCGAGCCACTGCTGCCGTGTCATCAGTGCAATTATCAGCAATGACTATTAGTTGGTCTTGCTCTGTAAGCTGAGGTAGTAATGTTTCCAGGGTGGCACTGATATCAGAGGCTTCATTGTGAGCTGGAACTAAAACAGCCACCGTTGGTCGGGGTTTGCTAGCATCCCACCATGGCTCAGATGCCTTAGGCAAAATTGCTGCACTACATTGAATCAAAAGAACTGTAATTGGAACGATCAGGGCAAATGCTATTACCAAGAATGGAATATCAATCAATGAGATTAATGGCTGATTAGCTAACACAATTGAACATCCTTAAAGCTTAAACTAAGTTATTTTTTTTAGGGAACAGGGAACAGGGAATAGGGAACAGGGAATCGGGAATAGGGAATAGGGAATAGGGAATAGGGAATCGGGAATAGGGAATAGGGAATCGGGAATCGGGAATCGGGAATCGGGAATCGGGAATCGGGAAT
>NZ_MKZS01000001.1:5048604-5066787 GCF_001942495.1 Moorena bouillonii PNG | reverse complement strand
GGGAATCGGGAATCGGGAATCGGGAATCGGGAATCGGGAATCGGGAATCGGGAATAGGGAATCGGGAATCGGGAATAGGGAAGATTGAAAAAATCCTGTTTATCTCATACTTATGAAAAACCCTGTATATTACATCCACTAAATACTCGTTATTTTTGTCAATTTAACCAGTTATAAATTATAGAAAATTCGCTAAACTTATATAGATTAAATAAAAAAATAAAAAATTAAATAACTATCAAATTTATAGAGGTTTTAAAATCTCATCATATCTGTTTTATAATGTTCCCGATTCCCGATTCCCGATTCCCGATTCCCTGTTCCCTTTTTCTATCAATCCTTTGTTCACAACTCAAATACAAACGCTATCTAACTGTTACTATTAAGTACAGTTTTGTACTCAACCAAGTTACTACGCTGTCCTAGCAATCGATTTAGGTGAAATTGAATCTGACCTTGGACTTGAGGAAACTTGCCGATCATGCAAGAGAGACTATAAAGTAAAGCATCTTTTGAGCTCAAACCTGTTTGGGACTTATGACGATAGATCCGGTAACTGATCAGAGGATAACCAAGCAACAGCAATAAGCTCAAGCCATGGGTGAGCCATGCGATCGCAAATACTAACAGGGGTAAGAGTAATCCCCAGAACCAAATGCTCCGGCTTTCTTTGACCCAATGGCGTTCTGGAGTGTGACCGTGTAACCAGGCTCCCTCAGCGTAAGCATGACCTGCTCTTAAGAACCGCTTCCAGCACTGACTAAAACGAGTCATTTGGGCATCATGCCAAGTCATTTCAGCATCTAGGCGAAAAATCTTCCAACCCCTTTGGCGCAGGCGCAGGCACAGTTCCGGTTCTTCACCAGCAATTAGGGTAGGATTAAACCCTCCGACTTGTTCAAAAGCTTCTGTACGCATCATGGCATCACCACCACAGGCGGAAGCTTCACCCACTGGTGTATCCCACTCCATGTCGCACAATCGGTTATATATAGATTTTTCAGGGAAGCGTTCTCGTCGGCGACCACAGACTACAGCGACATTAGGGTTGGCTTCCAGTTCCCCTTGAGCATAGTCGAGCCATCCCCCTACTACCTCACAATCCCCATCCACGAATTGGACAAACTTAAGATTTGGCTCTAAATGTTTGAGATAGATATATCCCGCATTCCTAGCACGAGCTGCAGTAAACGGTTTAGATAGGTCGAGTCCAATCACCTCTACCCCTAAAGAATGAGCGATTTCCACACTGTTATCTGTGGAGCCAGAATCGACATAAACCACACGAGCGGCGTTCTTAATCACAGACAGTAGACACTGACGTAGGCGTTCACCTTCATTGCGTCCAATCACAACTAATCCAATTTGCTTCACACCTTGGGGTTTGTATTCTACAGCTGAGAGATTGTTCATCGTTTAACTGCTTTGAGAATTTAGCTCTTTTCTTGGACGAGGCAAAGAATTGAAACGTAGAGGTAGCACTGAAACGCTGTTTCCCTGTAAGCATATGCGCTACGCGCACGCGTGCGCGTTCAGCCGTCAGCCGTCAGCCGTCAGCTTATTTTATTCAAAAACACCGATTGCGCTACGCGCACGCTGCGCGAACAGTAGTGTGGCCATAAGTTTTTAGCTGATAGCTGATACGCGACACGCTGATAGCTGAATGCTTATGTTTCCCTAACGCTATCGTTGTTGGTGAAAGATTTTAGCCAGATTAAACTGTAGCAGATTCACCCTTGTACAGCTTTCTAGGGAAGTTTACAGAATCAGGAATTTTGATCGATAAAGTCTATGAGAGCATCATACTTGGGTGAACTCTTTTGGTATACATGTTCTAAAGCACCCCAGCTCCCCCATTTAGTCGGCTTCTTGATATCAGAAAAGTGCATAAATAAGCCACCGCCCTGATTCTTCCATTCATTCAGGAGTTGTGTATAAATTTTGTACATTTCTGGATGTCTATTAAGCTCAATGAAAAACTCAGTTAGTTTTTGATTATCGGACTTGACAAGATGTTGACCACCTTCGTAAACCACTAACTGTAGTTTTCTCTTAGCTGCTACTTTTTGATGATAGTTAAAAATTTGATCAATATCACTTAAACTCTCATAGTCTTCTTCTGTGGGAAGTAAACCCCCGGATTTGATCTGCTTAAACGCTTTTGACACTCCGCCATCGGGTTCATTCAACCAAGATTCTATGGTGCTTTCGTTTTCTTCCGCGTTTAAGCTGCCATTAAAATATCCCGCGATCGCAAAAGCATCAATACTATGTTGATAACAAGGAGTATTACCCTCTGCTACCCACAAAGGACAATCCAAAGCAGCATTTTCCAAACCAAGCCATACGGTATGGGTAGCCATAACAGACACAACGTTATTGCTGTCACTACCAAATACCTTTTTCCAAATATCAGACATTTGAGCAGTACGCATGCCATACCATTGCATGTATGCATCTCCTTTATCCTTGCCCCACCTAGCTTGACCTTGAGCTAAGGCATAGTTAGCTTGTTGGAATTGCCAATTCCACACTTCATTAGACAGTTCCACATAAACCCTTAGATTTGGATCTAAGGTATCTTTAACTATTTGGGAAAAATTAGTTATATACTCATCTGTAGCTTGATGGGGCATATTAAACCATGGATCAGCACCAATTCGATTGGCCAGTTTAACCATGATTTCTACAGGTACACCTTTACCGTAAGCGTAGGAGGCATCATCTACTTTTGGTCTATTTGCCCATTCCCCTTGCTTAGAATGATTGGTTTCCATCCAGTCCATAAAACGGATGGCTTTAAATTTTTTAATTTTATTGATGAATTCAGGATTAAATAGTTCAGACTCGTAAGTATCTTCATACTTAGCTTGAACAACACGAATGTTGCGAATATAATTCCCTGTTTGATTAGGATCCGTAGAGGTAATTATTAAATAGATACTAGCCCCAGATGGAGTGACATTAATTACATCTCTTCCTGGCCTTGACGCTACCTCATCTTTGGTAGCATCAAACTTGTATTCTATAGTGCCTTCTCCATCGTATAAAACCACATACTTTCCAGCTGGATAATTTTTCATCCCTGTAAAAAGTAGTGTAGCCACACGAGTATATTCAGGAGAAGCTTCTGGAGCAGGTAAAGACTTAACCCAGCCGTGTTCGTCTAAATCGAGTTTATCGTATTCCTCAGTATCCCATGAACCACTACAGCCTGTTTCTCCAGAGACACATTGAGTAATCCATGGTCTCGAAGATTTGAAGGCATCTAAGAAAGGAAGTTCAGTTGACCAATCAGCAATTCCATTCAGGTTAGTTCCTAAGTTACTAGTTTTATCCAGAGAGTTTTGAACCGTTGATTTACTTAAAACACTATTAAATTTTTGATAAAATTGTTCAGGATATGTTGGATTAAGCGCAATGAATAAAGTTATACAAAAACTAAAAAAAAATAATGTAATTATTTGGATTTTTTTAAAAAATCTACTGTACACTAATTTTAACTATCAGGGCTAGCAAAACTGACTTTATAATTGGAAGTTATTGGTAAGCTGACTTCACTCAAGTAGCGTTCGTGGCACAGGCTTATAGCCTGTGACGCACGCGCATTAGCTGACTGCTTACATGGCTGGTAATTATCACCACTAATATATACTTAATAAAAAACAGCTATCCGGATTTTTGCTCTAGAGATTTTTATCAAAAGCTTACGCTATATATGAATTTCAGTTAATCTTGTTATAAAGTTATAATAACGAGAAGGATTTTTATAAATCCATAGGTAAAGATCAAAGCAGGGGTATAACGGTAAACTTAGCTGTTGTATAACATAGACCAAATCGAGTTTAATGTCACTCTAAGACTTGCCAAGATTCACGAATGCCCCTGGTTAAGTTGCAGGTTGCATCTCCAGTATTAACATTTACTTTCAGAGAAATGAACAAGCCCGTTATTGCCATTGGACTGGATGCAGCTGAGCCCTCTGTCCTTGAGAAATGGATGTCTCAGGGACATCTCCAGACTATGCGTCGTCTGCGCGACCAGGGAACCTATGGACGCCTAAAAAACTTTGAAGCGTTTAGTGCAGAAACCCCTTGGACAACATTTTTGACTGGCTGCTCGCCTCACACAACTGGGTACTGGTCTCCCTTGGGATTTCGAGAAGGTAGCTATGAGTGCTACACCAAGGCCGCCTATGACTATAGTGAGTATCCTCCATTTTATGCCCTGGGTGAAGATTATCGAGTGGCAGTTTTTGACATGCCTCAAACTCGGCTTTCTGAGAAGGTAAATGGTCCGCAGGTTTTAGCTTGGGGAGCCCATTCTCCTCAAGTAGCTAGTGGGTCTTTACCGACTTCACTGTTTCAAGAACTGGTTGACAAACATGGAGAACATCCAGGACTCCATAAAGACTATGCAGTGTGTCTTGATTTAAAAGGAACACTTCGACTTCGGAAAGTTCTTGAGACAGGGATCTCCCGTCGCGCTACTATTTGTCAAGATCTCTTGCAACGAGGTTCTTGGGACTTGTTTTTAACAGTGTTTGGCGAAGCCCATGCACTGGGTCACAATTTCTGGCAGTTGAGTCAACCGGAGCATCCTCTGTATGAGCATTTTAGTTCCCGTGTTTCAGGTGATCCAATGCTCGAAGGCTTTCAAGCCATTGATCGGGCAATCGGCAAGATTTTAGCCAAAGCACCAAAGGATGCTCATGTCGTCATTTTCTCCGCTCATGGCATGGGTCCTAACACCATGGATACCCCCAGCACGACCTTCCTGCCTGAGTTTCTATATCGCCTGAGTTTCCCTGGCAAATTTGGCCTGGCTAATGGTACTGAGTTGGGAACACCCCCTGAACCGATAATTACCAAAATGAAATGGAACTATTGGGAGCGGCATCTGTGGGGTACCAAGTACGATCCTAATCCCATTAAAAGGTTTTTGAGACGAGAAACTCCCACCAAGCTTTTCAAACTAATCGAGCCATGGTTAGATTCTTCTCAAGAACCCGATCTAATCTCGCCATTCAGGCTAGCTAAGCAAACCGATGTAGTACCTTTCCAACCAGCCGCTTGGTATGCACCGGTCTGGCACAAGATGAAAGCGTTTGCCCTACCAAGCTTTTCAGAAGGATATATCCGCATCAATCTTCAGGGACGAGAACCCCAAGGATTGGTACCGGAATCCGAGTATGATGCCTTCTGTGATGAACTGATCCAAAAGCTTTACGCTCTTAAAGATGCCCGAAAAGGTGTACCGATGGTCAAGGATATCATCAGGACACGGAAGTCGCCCACTGAGCGAAATTGTAAGCTGTCTGATGCCGACTTGGTACTTGTCTGGCAAGATGAGTATGCCACAGATGTGGTGGAAAGTCCTGATGTTGGACGTATTGGTCCTGTACCCCATTATCGTTCTGGCAGCCATCGCCCTGAGGGATTTATCATCGCCGCAGGTCCAGATATTGCGTCCGGTGTTGATTTCGGAGGCGGTCATGCTCTTGATCTTCCCCCCACAATTTTGGAATTGATGGGTGCACCAATTCCTGAATACTTTGAAGGTAAGCCACTACCATTGCTAGCAAAAGAGCTTGTCAACGGTTAATATGCTTACTGCCTTAGAGTGTGGTCAGAAACATTGCCCTCATAGTTAAGTCTTTGTAAATTAGAAATGAGGGATAAGGTAAAGAGGGGATGAGGAGATTTTTACTCCTCTTTCCCCTCTTCATTTTATTCCAAATCTCACAAATCCGACAGGAATCAATTGAACATGCTTATCATCACACGATGTATACGTTCTGCCCATGTATCCCAATTGAGAGACTGATCGTATTCCTCTCTAGAAGACTTGACTAATTGTTCATAGACTGCCCGATCACCAAAGTTATTTGCTATCACACTAGCATACTGATCACTTGAGGCAGATAACGGTAACATATAACCATTTTTCCCATCTTTAATAATTGTCGGAATTCCTCCGACATCAGTTGTGATTACAGGGAGACCAAATGCATTAGCCTCACAAATCACAATTGGTGAACAATCAGCACGGGTGGGAAACATCAAAAAATGGGATTGCAAAAATAATTGATTAAGTTCCTCTCGTTGCTTAGGATTATTTTTATTCAAAAAAGGAATGACCTTTAGCCGCTCATGCTTAATGTCATCCGGTGGCACACAACCAAGCATAACTAGCTCAGCGTCAATTCCCATGTTCAGCAGAGACATCAGAGTTTCAAAGGCAATATTTCCACCTTTTCTCTGCCAATCTTTACCAATAAACAATAAACGGCAACGGGAAGCATTACACTTGGAAAATAGTTGATATACTGACGGGATATCATCTAAATTTGCTCCAAAGGGAATTACTTCAACTTTCTCTGGATCTGCCTGATAGTCGCTAATGGCAGATTTTGCAGCCCATTCTGAAGAATAAACTAGTTTATGAGATTTTGATAATACAGCAAATTCATGTTTTTCTCCTAGTTCAAATTCTTCTATATTTCGATAAATTTGATAGTAGTCATTGTTGATTAGCTTCGGAGTAGCATCGGATAAAAAAATAATAGGAATACTAGTGTCAATTAAACTTAATTCTCCTGATGCAACGGGGGCAAAAAGTAAATCACATGGTGTTTCCTTTAACTGTCTTTGAACGTTAATTATGAATCGATTGAGCTGTTCATTGTGATCAGAAGACTTTAAACCTAAAAATGAATCGATTAATTGGATAGGCTTGACTAGCTTATGCCAATAGGATACTTTTCTGGGATTGCCGAGATTAATCAACTTAAGGTCTCTTGATGCCAGAGACCTATGCATATAATAAAGGGTGCCAGAAAAAGTATTTTTATCTAAATAATTCTGAGAAGAGAAAAAACCAACTTTCAAGGGCTGCATCATCGGTTTTACAAAGGTTGAATCTTGCTATCAAACGTACCGCTTAAATTATAGCTCACTATTAGTTTATGATTTGATGTTGCACCATGACTATTATTCAAATAATTGATAATTTATTGATTTACCAGGATTTAGCTGGTTAATGTCATGGTTTTTAGATATAAAAAATAAACCCTTTGGCCTAGTTAGCTCTAGGGTAATACGGCATTAGGATTTTCTTTAAAGGTTTTAGGGGTTTGACCATGCGCCTCAACTTATGATCAACATAGATCATATAACAGTCAAGAGGCTCGGCTCCAAAACTTTTCTTAAATGCTATAACTCCTGGCAATCCACCACTAGGATTAAAATCAAACCAAGAATATCCTTGTTCACAAGAATCTTTGACAATTTCATACATAACTAAGTTAACTGGTCTTAGATTCAAGTATTTTTCTAAAGATGAGCCATGCCAATACACCACATGTTTCTTGGCGTAGAAGCATAGTGCTCCGCTAATAATTTGGTCTTGATAGTGGGCTAGCCAAAGCTTAACGTTAGGTGAATTACGTTTAAAAATTGTTTTAAAAAGTTCCCAACTATAGCTACCAAGACTATTATCTCCCCATCGTCGTAATGAATCTTGATAAACTTGATAATATTCCCACCATTGATCTAGGGTAGATGCTGTAGTTACTGAAACTCCTTCCTTGATAGCTTTTCGGACTTTTCGAGCCATAGAATTACCGCCCTTTTTCCAAGTTTTGGAAATTGTCTCAAAACCCACGTCTAAGTTAATGGCGTGAGTTGTATCCTCCTCTTGTTCACTGACACAACTTAGGGCTACAGCTTGACTAGCTAGTTCATTGTAAGGATTTACTCGCCAACTTAATTTACCCCAAAAATTTGTATCTAGAAATTTAACGATTAAAATGGCATGGTCAATGGTAAGTTCGTCTGCGGAAATCCATCCTCCAAAGGTTCCGTCTGGTGAGGATGAGTATTTCTTGATAAATTTCGGATTTCCAAGTTTATAAGAAAGGGGGATTAAAGCTCTTTTTTGATCTGAGAATACGATCATTTGAGGGTTTGGGCGAAATTCTCCTTGAGTATAGGTATTCCAGATTTCGGCCCATTCTCTTGAATGAAAATAAGTTGAATAATTGCATTCTTGCCAAATTTTATCCCATTCTTCAGCATTAGCGAGATAGCTTTTAGTAATTGATAGGCTCATTGACTACTCCTATAATTATTTTTTGTGACCCTAAGTATTATAAATTTCCTAGTGAATTGCTTGATTAATCTTGACCAAAGGTAAGACAAAGTAAGCGTTCGCGTAGCGAACGCTTGAGTATTGGATTTATCGATTTAGATAGCTGCCTTGATATTCGCCTATCTATTTATTTCAGGACTTAGGCAGGAAGTATACTTGTAGGGTCTCACTCTGGACCCTACTATTTATAGTGTTTGTTACCGAGTTTTACCTCAGTTATGTATGTCTTAGAGTTCTGCTAGAGTTCAGAAAAATTTCTTGATTGATGCCACAACCCTTGCTTGGTCAGCCTCAGTCATATCGTTGTAAAAGGGCAGACGAAGTAAGCGATCGCTTACATCCTCAGTCACCAAGCAGTCTCCTTCTTTGCCCCCAAACTCTCGTCCCATATCAGACAAGTGCAATGGCAGATAGTGAAAAACGCTGTAGATGCCTTGAGCTTTCAAGTGAGCAATCAAGGCTTGGCGCTTCTCTAGGGACGGTAAGAGTATGTAGAACATATGGTATGCCTGGTCACAGTACTCTGGCACAATTGGCAAGCGGATACCGTACTCCGGTGCCCAATCCTTGAGATTTTCGTAGTAGTACTCCCAAATTTGCTGTCGCTTGCTCTGAATCTGTTGGCGACTTTTTAGTTGAGCATACAAGAAAGCTGCGAGTATGCCTGAGGGGAGATAACTTGAACCAATATCTACCCAGGTGTACTTATCAATTTGACCGCGATAGAAGCGAGTGCGATTAGTTCCTTTCTCGCGGATAATCTCAGCACGTTCGATATACTGGGGGTCGTTGATCAAGAGTGCGCCACCTTCTCCACAAGTAAAGTTTTTAGTCTCGTGAAAACTCTGGGTAGCTAGACAACCAAATGTACCTAGATACTTGCCTTTGTACTTAGCAAATAGTCCATGAGCATTGTCCTCAACAACTGGTATACCATAGCGCCCAGCAATCTCCAAAATAGTATCCATCTCGCACGCGACACCGGCGTAATGTACAGGGACAATGGCTTTGGTGCGGGGGGTAATCAGTGATTCTAATTTCTCTTCGTTTAAATTGAGGGTATCCGGGCGGATGTCGATAAAAACAGGTTGAGCACCTCGTAAGACGAAGGCATTAATGGTAGAGACAAAGGTGAAGGAGGGAACAATGACTTCATCCCCTGGTTGGATATTTAATAGTACTGCCGCCATTTCCAGAGCATGGGTGCAGGAAGTGGTTAGCAGAACCTTCGGCACTGACAATATTTCTTCGAGTAGAGCATGACATTGTTTGGTAATAGCACCATCACCGGAAAGATCCATGTTCTTGATGGTCTGTTGGATATACTCAAATTCTGTTCCAACAGTAACAGGGCGATTAAAAGGTATTTTTGACAAAGTAACTTCCATTTTTAGTTAGTAATGATTAGTTTATACTTGGTATTAATCCGAACAATTTTTAAAATGCACCTTAAATCCTATAGATTAGGAATTCTTTATCTGGCTTATTCTTTTTAGTCATCATAATTATTATGAAAAATTATTAGGGAGATGTTGAGTTGTAGCGCCCTGAACTTAAGCGATGATCAATTAACCACTGTTCATTTTCTGGTGAGTCATGTAGCCATCGCTGAATTAGGTCAGCAAATTTTACTGGAAGCTGCAAACTCTTCCAGGTTTCGTAAGAGGCTATAGACAGATTATGGTAAAGATCTGAATCTGAAAGCAGCTTTTGAATAGATTCTGCTAAAGCAACAGAGTTGCCAGCTTCGAAAATTTTCGCACTGATGCCATCTTTTAGTTTATTGATAAACATCGGGTGATCTGAAGCAATGATTGGAGTTCGAGCGCAAAGGGCATGAGTAATTGCCAGTGGGAAACCCTCTGGAAATTCGTGGCGACTAGGAACTAATACCAGATCAGATTCTCTCATCAGAGGAACTACGGTCTTATTTGGTACTATTCCGAGAAACTCTACACAGTCTTCGATTTGTAGCTGCTTAGCTTTATTGACAAAGAAACCTGTTTTATCGTTACCAGCTATCTTCAATTTGATTGGAAACTTATTAGCTTTTAATTTAGCGATAGATTCTAATATATCGCCAACCCCTTTAGCTTCAATCATTGACCCAATGTAAAACAGTTGCCAGGGCTTAGCCTGTGCTGGTAGAGTTTTTGGTGACAAGGATTCTGGGGTTTCAGTAACAATAAAAGTCCAAGGAATTATCTTGTCAGATTGGACTCCTATCTCCTGGAGTACTCGGGAGGAATCAATCCCATAACTACCAATCCATTGGATTCGATCATTATTTAATAATTGGCTTAGTAAATAATTACGAAACTTGTTACGCACCTTTCTGGTGGGAATAGATTCAGCAAATAGGGCTAGGGTTGGAACAGTATTGTTAATTGCCCAACGAAAAACGTCCCGAATGGGTGTGCGAACAACTAAATGAGTGGGATGGTAATCTTCAATCAATTGGATTAACTTTTTAACGTTAATCTTTCCATCAAACCCTGCACCAATAGCACGAACTCCTTTTTCCAGTAGCTGATTGTAGGGTTTTTCGGTCATACAACAGAGAGTTGCAACTTCCCCAATTTGTTTGCCAATTTCAGCTACCGCATCTACAGAATATTTCTGAGCATAGTATGTTTCAGGTCCACCGTTAGCTAAGCGTTCAAAGGCTTCACGGTAATCTCCAGCATACTGAATTATCAATAAGCGCATGAAATTAATTAAATTATTTTAAACATTTTTAATTGAAAATATTTGATATTACTTTGTATTAAAAATCCCGATTAATTATGGAATAATTAGCTTATCAAATATCTATTATAAATCTTTACTATAATCAAGGCTTAATTTTAATTAAATATAATAGCTACTAATAGAGTACCGAAAATATAAACTATTCAATAAAAAACCTGAAGATTATTTAAAGCTCAAATCACCTATTAATTACCTAGAAAAAGATAAAAAAAAAATCTAGATAGCATCAGGGATAATTATCAATACAATATTAATTAAATAGATCCGGATTATTGATACTTTTTTGAAAAAGAAATAAAGTCACACTGACTCTGATGCTCTATACAGTAATTTTTGTTAAAGCTAGTTATAGGGTTTTATATGGATTGTAAACACACTTGTTGCAGAAATTGCCTGGCAGACAAGAGGAAAAAAGCAACCTAGGAAAGAGAGCCGGAGTTTTATTTGACAATAAAAAAAGACATATTATATTTACATATCATTTGGAAAACCTATCTTGATTAGTGGTTAGTTTATTTTTTTTAATAACTAATAAATCCTCAAGGAATAACCCCTTCTAAGGAGGTAATTAATCCGATGTTACTTGAAGTGAGCAGCACAGAAAACTGCCTATATTTGGTAAGTAAAGGCAGCTTTGGTGGAGAAAAAATAATGCACCATAGACGATGGACAATTACCAGCTTCCCTTAAGCGTAAGGAGCATGCCATTGACCTTAAAGAGGTTTGAGAGTATTAGCCAAAAGTGCAATGGCATCTTTAACGTCTCCCTGAGCTGATTCTGTGGTGCAAATTAGCATCACCACCACATTTTTACCCAGCTGACGCGCCAAGATCACTCCACTGACTGGCTGAGTCTGACCACCTAGGGTTAAGCTACCTCTCCAAGGAAGAGACACCCCTCCTGGTACTGGCTGAAAATTACCGGTTTGAAATCCTTCACCCCGCCTAAACTGTTCAATAGCAATCTGTGCTAGGGAAGCGTTGCTTAATGGACGATCTGTCGCTCTTTGTTCTACAAGCACCGTGTAGGCTAAGTTACCATCGGGTGCTTCAATTAAGGGGAAACCACCTATGGTACTAACCTTATATCCTTCCAGTATACCCACCTGAAAGCGCTTTGTGAGATCTTTATAAGGTTCTTGATTAAGTCTTAAAGTATGGGCTGAGGTATCAGCAGTAGTGGGCGCTGCTAGGGCAGACAATTGAGCTTGAGCTGGTAATGATTGTATTGGTATAGTCAATTGCTCAGGTTTAGACCCTGGGGTGCGCCCCCCAATTATTAGTAATAGGGTAGTTAGCAGAGTTAGACCAATCAGCCAAAGTTGGTTACGTTTCATGGAATTATGCAGGAGAAATTATGAAATATCAATTACAATTTTTATCATTTCAGAATGTAGTGCGGGGTGCATCTCAGTTTTGCAATTAGGCAAAAATTCGGGAGAAAATTCCCACACTCCCCACACTCCCCACACTCCCCACACTCCCCACACTCCCCACACTCCCCACACTTCTGAGACTTGCGATCTTTTTTACAAATATGAGATGCACCCGTAGTGCGTTAGGGGCGGGCTCGCCCTAATTTTCCACTTCGTAGCCAGCGTTGGAATAGTTCGCCCCGTAACGCACCACCAAGTAGAATTGAGAATTTAGAATTGAGAATTCAGAATTTAGAATTTAGAATTTAGACTTCACATTTGCTGACTTCAGACTATTTTCCCAAAATTGCTGGGTTGCCGAAATCAAACACACCAGCAATACAGCCAGTCATGTATGTAGCTAAAGTTGCTGCCCAGAGAGCTTTCCAGCCAATGGCGCTAATGTCAGCACGACGTTCGGGAACCAGACTCGCTAAACCACCAACAAAAATGCCAAAGGATGCAATATGAGCAAAGCCACAGAGGACATAGCTGATAATCAAAATAGCGCGATCGCTAATTAATCCCTGGGCTGATAGCTGGGCTAACTTAAGATAGGAAGGAATCTCGGTTTGTAATAACCGTTGACCGATTAAGACAGAGGCTTGCCACAGTTCTTGCCAATTTAGGGAAACACCAGTCAGAAAGGTCAAGGGCAAAAATAGTACCCCAAAGATATTATCCAAGGTAATCACACTAAAGATATTACCGATTAGCTGTAGTAGGGGATTGTCACTAGCAGCTAAATTAGCCAAATAAGCAAAAAAAGTATTAACGAGTGCCACTAAGCCTAGGATTGCAATGACTACAGCGGCAATTCCCACAGCCATCCTCACTCCATCCCATGCTCCCACAATTAAACTATCGATGGGGCTAGGTTTTTTCTGATTCGGGTCTTCTTCCTCTGTTGGTACCTTCCCTAAGGTTTTGGGCACATCGGTTTCTGGCACAATCAGTTTCGCCATCACGAAGCAGGCGGGAATAGTTAGGATAGAAGCGGACATCAAGTGACCAGTAATGGTGGGGAAAGTCGGTCGCAAGAAACTGGTATAGAGAGCCAATACTGTTGAAGCAATCGAACCAAAGCAGCAAGTAAGGATAGCACACAGTTCGCTGCGGGTCATATCGGCTAAGAATGGCTTGACTGCGATCGCTGATTCAATCCCTACAAAAATATTCGCTGCTCCTGATAGGGATTCAGCACCACTAATACTCATAGTTGCCCGGAATAGTCTGGCAAAGACCTGAACCACTGGCTGGATCACATGCAGTCTATACAACAGAGCAATCAAAGCGGAAAAGAAAACCACCTGGGGTAGGGAGCGGAAGGCAAAAATAAAGCCGAAATTCAGATTATCTGGAGTGAGGCGATCCCCTGGAACCGAAACGTAAGGAGTTCCCACTGCTCGGTAAATCCAGCGTCCCGCTGGACCAGGACCAACCATCAATTCTGGATCAGGAACAAAGGCAGAATTACCACCACCGAGCATAAACCTAGCTCCTGCTTCTGAAGCATCCAAGATAGCATTGAGAGCGTCATTCAAGCCGAGGATGAATTGGCGGGTGGGGGCAAACAGGAATATTAGCAGTCCCATGACCAGTTGTAAACCAATGCCGAAAATGATCACTTTCCAAGGAATTAGGCGGCGATGCTCAGAACTGAGCCAAGCAATGAAACATAGGGCAAAAATACCACAGAAGGAAATAACATTGAGATATAAGGGATGAGACATGGGCCCTTGTGTTTCCAATTAGGCAATTTAGCCATGAACTAGCACGATCAGATTCTATGGCAGAGTTACTGGGTCAAGCTAGCAGCTATATCAATATCCGATTCAGGGCAATTTCTAGATGGTACAACCCCTAAAATAGTCTCAGGGAAATCAAGAATCCCAAATTAACGTAACTATTGCTAACTATTACCCCCCGAGACCCCCAGAGGATTGCTATATATATGGATGCTTTTGCCCCCTTACCGCCTCAGTGGACCAAATCAGCCACCCATGCCTTGGAGTTCTGCTGTCCTAGTTGTCGAGCATCTGTTCTAGAAGCTGAGAAGGTTTGGATTAATCGCTCCTCACCAGTGATGGGTGAAGACCACCGCCGGAAGTGGCAAGAGTTTTATCAATGTAAGTGTGGCTATGTATGGTGGGCTTGGAGTAGCGATCGCCCACCCTCAGAATTTAGCAATCGAGACAATCCTCCTATAGTTTAACCGCCGATCGTCCTTCCCGTTCTTTGGGTTTTCGTGGTTCACTCAAACCACTCTCAATTTTATTTGCGCTACCATATTGTTCACCAAATTAACACCCCTAGGGTTAGATGACCAGCAGATCACCAGGTAAACAGGCAGCTCCAACAATGCGAACGCAAGAGAACGACTGGAGACTTTTCCTACGCCTAGTCCCCTACGCCCGTCGCAGCAAAGGCCCGCTATTGATTGCAATTACTTTATTGATACCCCTGTCCGTAGCAAGTGCCATTCAACCCTTAATTGTCGGTCAGGTAATCTCTTTAATTCGTCAAGAAGAGCGAACTTGGTCGTTCCTATTAGAGCGCTCCCTATCACAGAGCCTCAATATTCTGATCACTATACTACTATTAACCATACTAATCCGGTTAGTCTTTGTTGGGCTTCAGGGATTCGTGGTGGTGAAGATAGGTCAGAAAATCACTGCTGCTATCCGGGAAGACCTATTTGAGCACGTCACCTCCCTAGCGGTGCGATTTTTTGACCGCACACCAGTGGGGAAATTGATTACCAGGCTCACTAGCGATGTGGAAGCCCTAGGGGATGTCTTTTCCACCGGTGCCATTGGCATCGTGGGTGATTTACTATCCATGATAGTCATTGCTGCTACCATGTTTTTGGTGCAATGGCAACTGGCATCGATCTTAGTGGTAATGCTCTTGCCAGTGACTGCTATTATTATTTACTTCCAGAAACAATATCGCAAAGCTAACTACAAATCTAGGGAAGAACTTTCCTCCCTAAACGCTATGCTGCAAGAAAACATCTCTGGCATTAATATTGTGCAACTGTTTCGCCGTGAACAATACAATGCCGAGATGTTTCGCACGGTTAACCAAAAATACGTCACTGAAGTAGACAAAACCATATTTCACGATTCAGCGATTTCAGCAACCCTAGAGTGGATTTCCCTGGTAGCGATCGCAGCAGTGTTGTGGAGCGGTGGTCATTTTCTCCTCCAAGATCACCTGAGTTTTGGTGATTTGTCGGCCTTTATCCTCTATGCTCAGCGGCTATTTGACCCCTTGCGTCGGTTTTCCGAAAAATTCACTATGCTCCAAGCTGGTTTCACTGCCATTGAGCGCATCAGTGACATTATGAATGAAACCATTGAAATTCGTGACCCCGAAGGGTTGCAGGTCAGACAGTTGCAGGTGGCAGGTTCTCCAGAGCTTGAGGGAGGTCAACAAGACCGGAAACAATCTGGGGATTTACCGATAAAGCCTCCAAGCAGCTTGAATGGTGATCTAGCCCATCACTCTTCTAACTTATCCTTCGGCAATGGTTATACTGAACAACTCTCTAACCTTAAAGCTTCAACCCTAAACGGAGAGATTTGCTTTGAACACGTTTGGTTTGCTTACAAGCAAGATGAATATGTTCTCAAAGACTTGCACTTTACCATTCATCCAGGGGAAAAAGTTGCTTTAGTTGGTCCGACCGGTGCAGGTAAAAGTTCCATTATTCGGTTGCTCTGCCGCCTCTATGAACCAAGCCAAGGGCGAATTCTGGTAGATGGGATTGATATTCGGGATTTACCCCAGGCAGAACTACGACGCCAGATCGGAGTCATCCTTCAGGAGGGATTTCTTTTTGCTGGTGATGTTAAGAGTAATATTTCTTTAGGAGAAACCTACTCCATTGAGGCAATTAAAACCTCAGCGGAGGTGACAAACGTGGCTAGCTTTATCGAAAAACTGCCCCAAAGCTACGATACCCAGCTCAGAGAGCGAGGCACTAATCTGTCTGCTGGCCAAAAACAATTGTTAGCCTTTGCTCGTGCTGCAATTCGTAACCCCCAAATCTTGGTGCTGGATGAGGCAACAGCTAGTTTAGATGTGGCTACCGAGGCTCTGATTCAAGAAGCTTTGGAACGGCTGTTAGAACAGCGGACTGCAATTATTATTGCCCACCGGCTGTCCACTATCCGTAATGTAGACCGGATTCTGGTACTAAAGCGAGGACAGTTAATAGAGTCGGGAAGCCATGAGGAATTGTTAGGGCAAAACGGATTGTACGCTAGTCTATACAAGTTGCAGATGTTAGGAGATTGATGGGTAATCTAGCATTTTCATTTAATGTCAAACTAGGATTGATGGGAATAGGGAACAGGGAATAGGGAACAGGTAACAGTAGGAAAGAGCGATGCAGGGCTATAAGACCACGCTCAATCATTCCCTGTTGCCTTGTCCGAAGTTCCCTATTCCAGCTCAAGTAGCACTATAGATTAAGATGCAATCGCTAACTCCGGAAGAGTGACAGTGTCTGCGATCTGTCGTCCCACTGCTGCTGCTATCGGCTTTAAGCTATGAACCAAATCCACCATTGCTTCGATAGAAAGCGCCTGTCTAGCATCAGAAACAGATTTTTCTGGTTCCGGGTGACATTCAATAATCAGTCCATCTGCACCAGCTGCCACTGCAGCTTTTGCCAGAGGTGCCACTAATTCCCGCTTACCCACAGCATGGGAAGGGTCTACAATCACCGGCAAGTGAGTCAACTGCTTGAGTGCTACTACTGCTCCTAAATCTAAGATATTGCGGGTATAGTTATCAAAACTGCGAATACCTCGTTCACACAACACCACCTGAGAGTTTCCGTGACTGAGGATATATTCCGCTGCCATGACGAATTCCTCAACAGTAGCAGCTAGTCCCCGCTTTAGCAGTATCGGCAAGTCTTGCTTACCCAAGGCTTTGAGTAAGTCAAAGTTTTGCATATTGCGACTACCTACCTGAAGCAGATCAGCGTGGGTAGCAATCGATTCAATTTGCCCAATCGACATCACCTCGGTCACTACTGGGATTTGATGACGCCTGCGGATATCAGACAAAATTTCTAGTCCTGCTAGTCCTAGCCCTTGGAAAGAGTACGGGGAGGTGCGCGGTTTGAACGCACCTCCCCGCAACGCCTGTACCGGGGCAGCTTTGAGTTTAGTAGCCACTGTTTCCATCTGGGCGTGACTTTCGACGGTACATGGACCACCAATAATCACCAGTTCTGAGCCACCGAAGACAACTTGTTCTGAGAGTCTAACGATGGTTTGGTGATTGGGGTTAGTAGCTAGTGCTAATTTAGCGTTCAACATGGTTATGGACTCCTTAGTTACAGATGTTAGTTACAGATATGGACATAAAAAAAACCCGGTTCCTTGAGGGTTCCGGGTTGCTGTGAAAGGTTGGCACGACCATTACTACCCGGAACGATTTCTGGGCCAAAAAAAGTAAAAGCCGTAAACGCTGTAAAGGTAGGTGGTCATGTCTTGCTCCTGTCGCTGCTTTGCCTAAAAAAACAAAGGACCGCAGATTATATTGCTGCGGTCCACCGGGGGGTTCCATATGGAACTATCCTCACCTCCGGTGAACCTGCCTAAACCAAAAATAAAAGTAATAGCTGGGGCTGAACATGTCTCTTTGCGGCTAAGCCATGAAAAATTTGGCAATTTCTTTTTACTGGTACTACCCTAGCAAGGGTAATAGGGTGATGTCAATAGTTACTGGGAAATTAGGAAAATACTGAGCTACTACCTCTGGCTTCGATGCAGCCTAATCCCATATATGCTGCATCATGAATCTTACACAAACCTAGACATTCGGTCTGAAGTTCAATTCCTGC
>NZ_MKZS01000001.1:5023696-5048504 GCF_001942495.1 Moorena bouillonii PNG | reverse complement strand
GTTCTGTGGAGGTTTGTCGAATATTGTGTAAGATTTAACGACTAAACGTCAACTCATCTAGTCTTTCACGATTTTTGCCCAAGACATGATTTAAGATCACAGTATAAGTGCTCATTGCTCAGTTTAACGAGGCAAAGCCGTTGAATGCTAGTTTGATTGAAGTCAAAGTTCATTCCTCGTTACGAGATTTTCTGCGATCGCAGGGTCAACCCAATTGGCCTCACCAATTGACTATGGCGAGGCTAGTGGCACGAGCCTTGCGGTTAGGGCGTTCTGCTTTGATACAGACCGGTTTAGAACCCTTGCAGGAAACCTCTCTACAGTCTTCCTATCGCCTGAGTTACCTGGCACCAGCCCTGGTTTGGTCTGGACCTGTGATCGTAGTGGCACCCTTATGGATACAAGAATGGTTGCTGCAAAAGGAAATTCCCCTTTTACAACAGTGGTTTGGTACCGATAAGGTAATTCATACCAGTGATAGGTTTCCCGATCAACCGTTCCAAGGACTGTTGATTACTTCACCAGAATCGTGGCTAACAGACCGCTTGAAGCACAAGGGCTGGTTTCCTAATCATATTCCTACTGTGATTGATGGTGTGGATGACCTAGAATCTTGGACTAGTAACCAGCTTAAAGGCTGCATCCAGCCCCAAGACTGGGACGCACTGATGCAAGCCCATCCACAAGAAGCTGATTTGATTCGGGATGTGCGGGTAAGGCTAACCAAAGCCTTATTTCAGCGCCCTGCTAACCCCTATGAGTGCTACTTGATTGAAGCAGATCAGCAAGATGGCTTGCAACAGCTATTTGCTCGACTAAGTTCCCTCAGCACTGAACCAGAATCTCTATATTTGCTGAAACCCTGGGAAAAGTTTTGCCACTTCTGGCAGCAGTCAGGTCAGCTAATGTGGGCAACCGTTGCGCGATCGCAAGGTCAGTTTTCCTTATATAGCGCACCAGTAGAAGTGGCTACAGCCTTAAATCCCATTTGGTCGAGACAGCCAGTAGTGCTAATCGGTGGGGCTCTAGATTTAGAGAAAAGTGCCTCTGTGTACCGTCAACAGCTCGGATTAGGGGAGTTAACCTGTTTGAAGTTTTCCCCTCACCAACAGATTCAACTGTATTTGCCCGATCGTCTACCCATGCCCAATACAGAGCGATTTCAAAATGCTCTGACTCAAGAAATTCGCACCCTACTAAACCTAAGTACTGACATCACCAGACCAGTCGTTATTTTAGTTGGAGATGTCCCCCTCAAAGCCCAGCTAGGGGCAGTCTTAGCAGCAGAATTTGGTTCCCGGGTGCAGGTAGAAACCACCAGTCTCAGTCACAGAGGTATTTTGATTTGTGGCTGGGAATTTTGGCATAGGTCTCAAGCTCAAATCCCCCTTCCCCAACTGTTGATGATTGCTACCTTACCAATTCCCTCTTTGGAAAATCCATTAGTTGCTGGTCGAGTCGCTTACTACAAGCAGCAACTAATGGATTGGTTTCGTTTGTATTTGTTACCAACAGCATTGAGAGAATTACAACGAGCAGTGGCACCAGTAAGAGCTACTCAAGGCTGTGTTGCCATCTTAGATAATCGTGTCAACCGCCGCAGTTATGGACGTCATGTGCTATCAGCCTTGAGTCCTTTTGCTCGAATTAATTATTTAGATGCTAGTTGGTTGAATTCAGATGCCCCAGAAGGACAAGATAGTTGGCTTTAGAGAATCAGTAAGTTGGTCACATTAACGCCAAGATGTTGAGCAATCCAAGTCCTAATTACAATCCAAGTTTTAATTAATTTTTCCTACCCCTACCTAATTATCAAATTGCCTTATTGATAGCACATATTCCCCTTGATTCGCACTATAATTTGTTGAAACATCAAACACTAAACCATCTGTCTCGGCCTTGATATCAATGACATTCGGGAGATTTCCTTCTTTATTAAAGCTCAGTAGCTGATAAAGTCTATCTCCTACTTTAACAACATTCCCTAATTCAACTCTCGATTGAATCATTCCTCCAGCCGGAGCATAGTATCTCTCGATGTTATCTTTAGATGCTAATTTCATTTGGTAGGAGTCTGGATCAGTTATCGGAAAATCAGGCAATTTTAACATTCCTTTTTTCGACAAATAGTTTTTGATACCGTATACTCCCCTTTTCACCGACTCTGGATTCATTTGCATCCCAGAACCCAGTTCTAGGGTCCATGATTCAATATCAAACTGAAGGGTTCTGCCTAACTTAGCCAAGGCTTTCTCTAACCCTTGCCAAGGCTTAATAAATGCCTCATCGAAAGCATCACCATCATACTCATCTTCATGCATCACAATTCCATAATCGAGAAGAAAGTCTTTGGCGCTTTCTTCCCGAGAGTAGAAGCCATACAAGAAATCAAGTCCTTGATTAGTAGAACTATGGATATCAATCACATAGTTAGCATCTACACATAAAGATTGCAGTTGATAGCGGTAAAGGTGACGAAACGGTAATCCCCTCGGAGAGTAGCAGTCTTCTAAGTGTTGTTTCAAGCTAGACTGGATCCGTGCTAAATAGTTATTTCTGATTTCATCAGGGTTCAAATTAAGTTGAGATTGGGCGAAATCCTCTAAATCATCACACTCTTTTTCATAGTCCCAAAAAATCCGATTCCAGTCTTGACCATCGTAAGGATTGAATCCTCCTGTGGCAAAGAAATGACTACGCTGATTAGTGCTAGCTGGATTACAAACAGGAACCAGCCAGATTTCCCCAATCAGCTGAGTGTCATCCAGAGTGCTCAAAAAGTCAATCAACTGGTGAATCACTGCATTACCAACAATTTCACAACCATGGAGATTGCCTTGTAAATATGCCTTCTTTCCTGGTTGGGAGCCAACGAATTTATAGACTTGGAGCGAAATGCGATCGCCTGAGGTTAGTTGCTGAATTGGAATAGTAGAAATAGTTGGATTCATATAGCAGTTTTAAATTGGGTTAGGTAAAACGTCCTGGGTTTTAGGGAGTAGGGAGTAGGGAGTAGGGAGTAGGGAGTAGGGGTAATAAAATTCAATGTACCTCATAAGGATACCATTTAAAAACATTTACAAATAGGTCATTAACAATCTTGCTGATTTATCATAACATCAAAAACTCTTCGGTTCTCTTTCCTACTGTTCGATGTTCCCTGTTCCCAAGTTCCCTTTTTCTATCAATCCTAATCAGCCCTCACCTCTACGCGGATATTCTACAAGTGGCGGGAGAGTAACTGGCAACCCGAAACAGATGCGATTGGCCGTAGGCCACGCTACGCGAACGCTTTCCCTATGGTGAGTTTCTCAATAGACCTATGTCAGCTTCCATATTTGGCTAGCCAATCCAATGTCCACATAAACGGAATTCCAGCTGCAACGGCTGCCTCAGCATCTTCGTTGCGTTCGCTTTTAGCGGAAGCTTCGCTTCATCGCGAAGCGTGACCGTTCGCGTTCGCGCAGCGTCGGCTTTGCCGAAAGCGTGACCGAAGGTCAATCGCCAACCATCAAAGCTGAAGAGCCGTTCGTTTTAAACTGCAAAATCATTCCCGGCTTTGGTTTTCGGTATTCTCCAGCGTATGCTTTACTGGTTACTTCAGAAAAGTAGTGCCGCTCGCAATAATAACAGGTTGTCCCATAGTCAGGACAAAAAATAATTCCTTTGAGCTGGGGAAGCAATTTAAGAGTTTTCTGTTGTTCTTTAATACAATTCTTCAGGGTTTTATGTCGGGCTGCAACTCCAGCCTGATTGGTCACCCCAAGAATGATATAACCCTTATTTTTGAAACATTGCAGAGCTTGATCAGCTCCTTCCATCACTTTTTGCTGGTCAGGGTAGTCAATAAATCTACCGTGACCACTCGGCTGGCGAATGGTCCAGTCGCAATCTACAAATAGCTCAAGTTTTAAATTCATGAAGCTTGCTGGGTGGTAGACCAATGACGGAATAGAGTTATTAGCCGATGATGGAAATGTAACTTATCAAGATCATAAGACGCTAGATCGTCAGCAGCCATGGATTCATCCTTGCTCACCCCATCCATGAGCTGTTTAGTTTCATCAAGGTCAATCCACTCCCAGGCAAAGTAATCCCTTGGTTCTAACTTGGTGTTAATTGCGTCTTATCCAAGTCTTTTTTATCAAAGCTTAATCTAGTGCAGCGCGGTAGAAATGCTTGAGCAGCTGCGGATAATGGTGAAACAGAAGGATGAACCGCTGACCCACTCGCACTCGATGCTCAGCTCATCCGATTACACTCTTCACAACTAGGCTATGCCTAACCCCCATCCCTTGAGGATGCAATGAGCACGGTAACAGTGAACCAGCTGAGGGCATGATGTCTTCTCAAAAAAAGGAACTAGTTCGCGGCACTATGCCGCGAACTAGTTCTCAACTCTGACTCTCTCCTTGAGTTTCTCAAGTCCTGCCTTAACTTGGTAGCCCAAACTGCTCCCAACCTTGTACCAGAATCCCCAACAGCCTGACACTACATCATCAAGGCAGGCACCTTTGGTACAAGGTTGGACATAACTCAGGCTGTTTGAGGTGGACATGATCTCAGCTGCCACCAGATTAGATTACTCAACCTGTTGACCTCCTTTGTACTTCCATTGAAAAGGCTTGGACATAGTGCGGTTGAAGTAATCAATAAATTCTAGAATGCGATCGCTTAATTCCACAGTAGAGGTAAAACTGGCACGGCGGAGCAAGCGCCTGACCAAAATACTGAACCAACACTCAATCTGATTCAACCAAGAGGTATGCTTTGGGATGTAGACGAAACGAATACGGTGACTGGCATCAGACAAGAAAGCAGCACGAGTTGCCATGGACTTGAGAATACCAAATTGTTCTTTGACCCCTAAGTCCGTGTCGATTTCACAGCAAGCAGCAACCAGTCGCACCAGGGAAGCTGATTTGTGAATGTTGAGTTGGTCAACCAGAAAAATCCACTCCCCATCTGGGTCAGTTTCAATGGTATTGGCAATATGGTTAGCAAAGTCACATTCAAAACGAGTTGGACTAATCGTAGGAGCGATCGCTTTTCCTGTAGCAATCTCCAGATTAGCAATCCGACTCACTGTACCATGGCGAATGTACTCAAATTCAATACATTCAATGCGTCCTGGTTTCATCGGTAAAGTCTCAGCCGCACGTTCAAGTGCCTGGATGCCTGTCATCTCATCGGTACTTACTAGATGAACCCCTTGTTTTGACAAAGTTGGAGCTTGTTCATACAACTGACAAATAGCTGTCACCTGTTGTTTGAATTCTTCTGGGTCATCCGGGTTAGCGTTGAGCCAATAACGACTTCGATGGGGTTGTAGAGTCGCCTCGTTTTAAAAAACGCCTCACACTGCGTTGAGAAATCTGCTCCACTATGCCTCGTTTAACTACTTCCGAGGTTAATTCTTTGGTTGTCCAGTGACTCACCGGACGCCCAAAACTCGGAGGCGACTCACAAGCGGTAGCAACAATCTGTACTACTTGCTCCGTGGTGAATGTCGCTGGTGTACCTGGTCGTGGTGCATCCCCTAAACTGTCTACCATCATTTGTAGCAGTTCTTTGTCAGTGATACCCTTTGCTTCTATACTTATCAAACGCTCGGTCGCAACAGACCAGCGTTTTCGCCAGGTTCGCACAGTATTACGTGCGAGTTGCAACTTTTGAGCTATCTGAGTATTATTCATACCCTCGGCAGCCAATAAAATGACCCTCACCCGTTCCACTAATCCTTGAGGGCTACTGTGACGACGCACTAACTGTTCGAGTAAACTTCGCTGTTGCTGTGATAATTTAATCTTCAGGGGATGGGGGTCAGGCATAGCACAAGTTGTGAAGAGTACAATAGGGTAAGCTGAGCATCGAGTAGGTAAGCAGTTCATCCTTCTATTTTACCATTATCAGCAGCTGCTCAAGTATTTCTGCCGCGCTGCACTAGTTACTGGTTTAGTTGCTGAATTTAGATCTATTATAATTGCTTTTAAAATAAAATTCAGCGATCCAATTCAACTAGTTCATTGAACTCCTGGATCGCTGTTCGCGTAGCGTGTGCGTAGCCTATTACCTGATAGCACTTCAAGTAGCACCATCTGTAGCGCATTAGCACCTCAAGTAGCGTGGCCAGAGGCCAAGGCCTTTAGCTCAATGCTTACTCGCTGACTAACCCCCTGATAAAAACTGAGGCTTCGGCCAATGATATTGGTTCTTAACAGGTAGCGGAGCTGCCTGACTTACTTTTTCTTTCCTAGCACCTTCAATAAAACTCCCTTGGCAAAGCATCTGAGCCATCAAAATCATTACAGCTTCAAATACTGAGGTCTTATTATTGGGATTAACAGCTACAATCGGGGGTTGATTAGGATCGCCGATGTATGCCATGCGCATCATAATTTCCTCTGGAGTCCATGCCCCTGCAACATCAGTATGAGTCAGACCAATAATCATTGGAATAGTGACCCGCTCTTGCATAAACGATAGAATCTGACGAGCACTAGCAAAATCACTGCTTCGATTAGCTGCCATCAATAAAATATAGGCGTGAGCTCGGCGAATCAAAATATCCCACATAAAATCAAAGCGAGCTTGACCAGGAGTTCCATACAGGTGCAAATCCAAGTTCCGATTTAAGGGACGCAAACCAAAGTCTAAGGCAACGGTCGTTTTTTTCTTAAACAATGATGTGGCATCCGTAGCCGTTCGTTCTGTTTCAATAACCGCACCTTCGCTGAATGTTCTGACAAAGGTAGATTTGCCAGCCCCTATTGTTCCCGTTACTACAATCCGTATATTGTCCATTGGGTTATGCTTCCCTAGCAAATACTACAGGTTATCAACTGTGCCAGTAGGTTGGGGTGAATCAAGGTAATTTATTGACGGTTAATGGTTGATGGTTGATGGTTAACTGTTATAGCACTACGCTTAGGACATTTATAAAAGCTGAAAAGCTGTTATGGTAAACTCTTGCCTTTTGCCTTTTGCCTTTTGCCCTTGCGCATAGCGCTATAGTGGTCAACCTTGAACACAAAATACCTTACATTGAATTTCACACAGCCACTGACGTTATACCAATAATCCAGAATCCGAACAACAATTTAACAAAAAAATTTACCATTTGTAATGGGTAATGGGTAATTAATACTAGTCTATTAATTACCCATTACCCATTATCTATAAGCCATTAATAATGACTATCAATTACTATAATTTATCCCTTTTATAGCAATTATATATCCCATAAGGTACAAATTAATTTCCCTAACTTAATAAGGGGGAATTTGAGGTTGAAAAGCGTACCTCATAACTGCGAAAAACTCTATATAAACTAAAGGTATTAGTAGAGTAATTTCCACAAATTTACTATAGTAACATTGGTTTTAATTCAGCCAGAGTTCGTTTAATTTCTAACATCAATACTCCCTGCTTAGCTGCTTTACTAGCTAGAACCAGAAATACCGCTTCTTCACCACAACTGGTCAAAACGCTAAATCCCTCTTTACCCTCAACATAGATTCGGTCGATGTCTCCTCTAGCCAGTTCTGAGCCAATTCGCTCACCCAAGGAGAGCATAGCCGCAGACATGGCTGAAACCCGTTCTTCATCCATTTCTCCAGGCAGACTAGATGCTAACGGTAAACCATCGGTTGTGACTACAGCTGCTCCTTGAATATCAGCAGTGGATGTCACAAAATTATGCAGGATATACCCCAATTTTTGAGAATTGATCGCCATTGTTCCCTTACTCCAATTGCAGAATGTGTAATTCGATTAGTTTGTGTTCCTCGAAACTGATAGCTGATAGTTAAGTAGGAGTAGTGCCAATTTGCCAGAACTTATAGACTATTGATTTAGTTTCCAACAAAAACGACACGTAATCTAGCAATCCTATCGGAAAAGTGAACAGTCACAGCTCTTACTCAGGAATCATAATTCTCCGAGTCAGAACTATTTTATTCAGAGGTATTGTTCAGAAATAATTTAGGATTGCTCTAGTTACATAGAGCTAGCGCCAGTACTAATCAGACGTCTAAATAGACCCTCTGTCCAGCCAGTTTCTCTGAGAACCGCTGCCGAACTCACTTCTACATAGGCTTGCTCAATGAAGGCTAAATCAATCATGCAGATCCGACTGAGAGCATCCCGCAAGGCTTCATCTTTACTATCAGTTTTTATCCGGTTAGTAAATGCCTGTACTACAATTGCCATTGCTGGGACGACATGTTGAGGACCGATACCAATTTTCACATGTACCAAACCTATACGCCAACGACGTTCAGCATAGGCTTGTCCCCAGTCATCCATACCAGTGAACATTTCGTAAAACCATTGCACAAAGGTTACCCGTAGGCGCTCCATACGACCTTCCTTCTCTTTCATAATGGCATCCATTTCTTCATCGTTACCTAAGTAAGTATAGAAATGGTCTGCCATTTCAGAAGCAATTTCTTTTCCCCAATCTGCGTGTGATTTCAGAAGCGCTTTGTCTTCACTGGTCAACTTGACACGCTTTTCCATCTTGGTCATAAATTCTTGGGGATCTAAGCTCATAATTACTCCGATATAGTTGAATCTAACTCTAAGTTATTACTTGACTATTTAGCAAAGCACCCTGATTTAAGTTTCTAGTCTTTAAACACTATAGCAATGTTTTTATGGATTATTATCTAAATAGATAATTTTCTGCTAATAGCTAATCCTGTAACTTGGTTATATTTTAGCTTTTTGAATTGCTAAAATAAAAGATTTACAAGTATTTTTTTGTATAATTTTAGTGAAGTTTATAGTTTAGGTTTACTATAATTTTAAACTATTGAATTCATCTATCGTTGAATGTACCTATAACCTAAACTCCTGGATGTTTAGTAGTTGATACTGCATTTATAGGTAAACTGTATAACGTTTACCTACTAAGCTTTTCACCAAGGGATCCGTTCAATCCGGATTACTTTTTTTAGTGACGCTAATTAATGATTTGTATAGTTTTATAAACACAAATTACAGAAGATGGCAATTCTTATAAACGATAATCCTTGGGGCGAAGTATTCGGCTAGCCAATGTGGGAGCAAACCAAGAATTTATGTGCGAATGCTTCGCCCTGACAAACGTCCTTTGTGCTATGGGTTTCGACCTGACAGGGGCTGGTCAGTTATTTGAGTTGAACGGCACTAGCTACTGACTTGTCTAGCAATCTAGGAGATCGATCAAAAGCACCAAAGCCTCAAGCACTGAGGTTCGCTGATTGGGATTAACTATCACACTTGCGGGTTGATTGTGAGGGTTGCTATAACCGAGAGTTCTGATAATCTCCTCTGAGGTCATTGCCCCTGGACAATCCATATGGGTTAAACCAATAATCATGGGAACATTTACTCGCTCTTTCATAAACAGCAGAAGCTCACGAGAGTGGTTTAAACTGCTGGGTCGATGAACCGGCACAAGTACGATGTAGGCGTGAGCTTCACGAATTAAAATATCCCACATGAAGTCAAAGCGAGATTGACCAGGAGTACCGTAGATGTGAACATTTAGATTTTTACCAAAGGTAAGGCTACCAAAGTCAAAGGCAACGGTAGTTTTTTTCTTTAGCAGAAGTATTTCGTCGGTGGCTTTACGTTCTATTTCCACAGCTTCAACATTACTCGCTGTTCTCACAAAAGTAGATTTGCCAGCTCCTACAGTTCCGGTTACTACCACACGGACACTTTTCATGGGATTTACTCCACTAAGACTAGTTAATATTGAGTAGATTTCACTCTTAGCAGATCAAAAACGTAAATTTGCGGCGTAAATCTTGTGATTTGAGTTAAACTCAGATCTTAAACCAAGTTTACAATTAACCTGTAAAGGTAGGCCACAGCGGATATCAGAACAGGTAAAAGTGATAATATTTGACTATTTGAGGACTTAAATTGATTTTTATCACTGCCATTATTAAGTTTTTTGTACTGGTGTAATATCTCAGTTAAAGGAGGATTATCAAAGCGGATTTGGTATCAACACTCAAGCTTCAACAGTATTAATCTCAAGTCCTCGACTTTGTATAATTTGCTCAAATAACGGCGTACACAGAGCTTGTTCCACTGGCCAAACTCCCGGTTTATTGAGTTGACCAGTAAGCATCAGTTCCGCAATACTACCAGTACCCACCCCAGCAGCGACAGCAGTATTCTGATGGACTAAGGTGGAGCTAGCACGGGCTGATTTACCATCTTTGTAACCACTAACCTCTGAGCGAATTGCAACACCAATGCCACTAACGCGATCGCTTACATCGGTCATGATGTGGCTGACATGGGACAAAAACTCGATTCCAGCGGGATTTTTCAGCCAAGATGAGGGGAAGATGTGGGCAGCTATCCAGGTAAGATGATTATAAAAATCGGGAACTGAGCCAAATTTAGTGATGACGGTGTTAACGGGGAATGAGTCCACTAAGGTCAAGGCTTCTGGCATATCAAACCAGTAGACACCAGCTTTACCATAGGGAGCAGGGAATTGGATGGTTTCCCGTAGGCTATAAGGTTTAACGGTTTGCCACTGATTATTAATCCAAGCTTCAAAGGGTTCTTGCAATCCCAGGAAAGTAGTACGCATTACCGTCACTCCAGCACCACCAGAACCCGCAACTACATAGCTGAGGTGAATCCGTTCTGCAACATCTAACTGTTCCACATCGTGACGCACCATGCTATTGGAGATACCAGGAAAAATGCCAGAATTCACAATAGCGGTGACACCAGCAGCAGTAGCTTGTTCACGGAAGGCTAAGGCTTTACGGGTAAAAGCACGGTTGTCACTGACATCGAGATAGTTAACCCCTTGTTCGATGCAAGTGTTTAGGACAGTAGCGTCTCGGTATAGAAACGGACCAGCACAATGGATGACTAGGTTGTGAGATGCGATCGCATTTTTTAACCCCTCCTGATCAGCTAAGTCTAGAGGGAGAAACTGCACGGGGGGCTGTAACTGTTGTGGCAAAGCTAGGTCAAGTTTACCCTGACGTCCGGTAATCGTAATTTTCGCCTGAGTATGGGCAAGTAAGTCTTGGGCTACACTGTTCCCGATTCGTCCTTTGCCTCCTAGGATTAAAACCTGGTCTGTCATTAGATTATGTCTGCTTGAATACTGATCGCAGTTCTATCTTAGGGTTGCTGGTTTCACGTAATGTCATCATTGGATTCAAGTCTAATTTAATTGTGTCCATTGGATTTTACTAATAGTCAATTTTTGAACTCTAGGTATTTCTGTAGGTATTGTGATAATTTTTGATACCATATTCCCTACTCCCGTCTTGATGCAATAGCGAGTGGGGTAAACCCCCGCAGGTCGGCGCTGCATCGCTACTCCCTACTCCCTACTCCCTTTAAGACTATAGCAATTTTAAGGGATTGAAACGTAAGACAAGTCAGTCCGACTTTGGGTAGATTCTTTCCCATCTTTCCCATCTTCCCCATCTTCCCCATCTCCATCTTCATAAATTATCCCGATGTTGTGCAAACCCCTTCAGGGGATAGGCTTGACTTCCGCCATATAGTTAAGTTTTGTTACAAAAATGCGATATTCTGCATAAACGTTAAGGCTTAATCCTGATAAGTATTAAGACCCTTAAAAATAGCAACTAACTACACTTTGCAGCACATGACCTAGCTCCCCCAAACTGAGCAGTGGTAAATCGCCTCCCCACAGACTATCCAACTTCTTTTAGAATAGGTCTACAAGATGAATACTATCACTAACTCTTTAGAAAGAGCCAATACTCAAGCACAACAGTTACATAAGGTTTTTTTACAAGGGATACTGGAAGGATTTATTGATGGCATTTTGATTCTGAGTACAAAAGGAAAGATACTTCATGCCAATGAATCTGCTCGCCTTCTGTTGGATCAACTCACACCAGAGAGTAAACAATCTAATTTGGTGCCTAAACAAATCTGGCGTATCTGCCAAGCTTTGAAATACAGTTTTAAGTCCTATCATTCTCAGGCAGTTATTATAGATTCTCATCTTACTACGAGTCAGTCAACTCCTGTTCGGATTCGAGTGCGATGGCTCAAATTAGAGTTATCTAAAGAGCCTTGTATTTTAGTTACTCTTGAAGACCAACATCAATCCATTCAAAATCTAGTGCTTGCAGAAGTTTACCACTATGGTTTAACTCCTCGTGAAGCAGAAGTCTGGTTACTGCGTCGAGTCAATTATTCCTATAAAGACATTGCCGCTAAGCTATTCATTACCCTCAGCACAGTGAAGAAGCACATGAAAAATATTCATGCTAAACGTAAGCTGACAGCCGTGAGCTTTTAGCTCACGCTACGCGAACAGCTGTCAGCTGTCAGCTTAAAATAAACCTCTAAGCGTGAGAATTTAATAGTTCGAGATTAATCATAATTGAAAGTCTGGGGAAAATCCCATCAGTAGAAGTAACTCACATGAAACGAATCCTTGCCTCTTTTCTTCAAAAACTGTTCCCGTAGCGCATTAGCTGAATGCTTACAGCTAAAAGCTTATGCCAGTGCTTTGCAGCTAGACCAATAATTTGAAGCGAGCAGTTCTGGACTAGCTGCTGCATCTGGCTTACCAATTAGAGGAGTTGCACTCGGAGGGTTTGTTGTAGTCTGTAGCAACACCCGCGACTCAGGCAAACTCTTGTCAGGCTTACCTCAAGCAATATTAGGTATTGAACCATCAGACTAGACGAGGGCAAAATTCCCCTAACCGATTACCCCTTATTTATTTAGGGTTTCCATTGTTAATGATAACTCAGTTTTCAACGTTATGAAAACTACTTTATGCAAAAAATAGTTTTAATTAATGCAAAATCAACATAAAAAAAAATTGATGTGAAAACAGGGCAAACCCATGTAAATTCTAAAAGCCTTACTCAGACAAAACGGCAAATATAATAAGCAAAATTACTTATTATATCAGTTTCATATCGAGTAAGGATTTCAAAATAAGAGGGATTGACACGGAATGTAAAAATAAATTTATTTTCATGTACTCTATACATAGTGACTCTATCTATTTATGTTATTTTTGTCCATGATGAAGCAATAACCAATTTTCGTAAAAAACAACTGGGTCAAGACAAGAATGACATCAGATACGGCTGAAGTGTTATCGGTAAATCAAAGGACTAATCAGACGGAAAAATCAGATCGGGACAATAAACAAGTCAAGCTAGCCTATACCCAACTAATCCTCTGCGCTACAGGGATTGGCATTGCTGGCGGATTAGTAGCAACTAGTTACTATTTTGTCCTAGAACAGTGTTTGCATTTTGTTTGGCATTGGTTACCGGAATTTCTAGAACCCTATTTCCCGAGTTGGCTACCCTCTTGGAATTATGTGTGGATTGCCACTACCATTGGTGGGTTTTTCGTGGGCTTATCCCTCTACTTCTTGGGGTTACCCGGTGAAATGGCGTTGGTGATTGAAAAAGTTCACGATCCAGGCAGGATGGAGCCTCGTCAAACTCCTGGCATGATTGTCACCTCTCTAATTTCCATCACCGCTGGAGGGAGTGCTGGACCAGAAGCACCATTGGTACAGATTAATGGTAGCTTAGGTAGCTGGCTAGGAGTCAAGCTTAAACTAGCAATCAGCCATATCCGGATATTGACCTTCTGCGGGATGAGTGCTGCTCTTGGTGCCTTTTTTGGTGCGCCGATCGGGGGGGCATTGTTTGCCCTAGAAATTCCCCACCGCCGGAGTCTGGAATACTATGAAGCCATCGTACCAGCGATTGTCGCGTCAATTTTTAGCTTCTCTGTTTTCCGCTTTGGTACTGGCTTAGATGTGGGAGGAATTTACCGCTTTAACCTTTTTGATACGTTACCTACTCTGTCCTGGCTAAATTTAATTGAGGGTGGATTACTCGGGGTTGCTGGTGGATTAGCAGCTATCGTGTTTATCTATATCTTTCGCTTTACCAAGTCTTGGATTAAATCGATTGAACATCGGCACATTTTGCTAGCTACACTAGGCGGATTATCGATCGGGTTGATTGCTGTATTCTTTCCCCAAACCCTATTTTTTAGTGAGGAGCAAATTGAAACAGTGATTGAACAAGGTCCCACTTTGGGGGTAACCATGTTACTGGGGATTGCCTTGGCAAAAATGTTTGCGATCAGTTTTACCCTCCACGGTGGGTTTAGAGGCGGATTTATCTTTCCTCTATTTTTCATCGGTGCCAATCTGGGTTTAGCTATCTCCATCGCCTTACCCGAAATTCACCCCACCATTGCTATGCTTTGCCTGATGGCAGCGGTGAATGTGGCAGTCACCAAAACACCGGTCAGTAGCACGGTTATTCTTAGCGTTCTGTCTGATACCTCGATTCTTCCAATTATTGCTATTGCTAGCTTTGCCAGTTTCTTGTTAACTACTAATATTTCTTTGCTGAAAACTCAGCGATCGCGTAGTCAGGAGGGTATCCCAGTAAGGGCTTAAGAGGGTGTATCTTTTTGTGGTAAATCTATAACTAAAGGAAGTGTGTGGAGGGTGGGGAGAGGGGGAGATAGGGAGGTGGGGAGATGGGGGAGATTTTTATTCAGGGTAATTGTCATCCGTTTTTTTTGTTGAGACGTTAGCTAATTGGTTGACACTCCCCGGTCATTAGACGCGGGGATTCTTCATTCATCGACTCGACTTGCTGAACCTGACCGGAATCAAGAACAGTAGAGGCCAAATCTCCTGAAGCGTTCGGATTAATAATCCAAGTTCCGACGTGCCCCGTCGTACTTATGGCTCTATTGCGGATGTTGATGGCGGCGTTGTGGTCTCTATCAAGTTCACATCCGCATTCACAGACATGAGTCCTAGTAGAAAGGGATTTCTTGACTACCTCACCACATTCAGAACAGTTTTGACTAGTATAGGCAGGATTTACTGCAACAGTTATCCTGTCAAATTTAGTTCCAAAATGTTCCAGCCATTTCCTGAATTGATACCAACCTGCGTCGTTAATAGACTTGGCGAGACAGTGATTTTTTACCAGATTTTTAACTCTTAAATCTTCGTAGGCGACCAGATCGTTAGATCGGATTACGCAACGTGCAAGTCTCTTTGCATGTTCTTGACGCTGCCTACTTATTTTAAGATGCTGTCTACTTAGCCTATTAACCGCTTTTTTGCGATTGGATGAGCCTTTCTTTTTCCGAGAAACCCGGCGCTGATAAAACTTTAAACGTTTCTCCCCTTTTCTGTAGAATCGGGGATTGGGTTCAGAATGACCATTGGAGTCTGTGTAGAACTCTTTGATTCCTACATCTAGGCCAACCATCTCGCCTGTGTGCTCTACTTCCTCTTTCACGTTAACTGCAACGCAGAATTGAACGTAGTACCCATCAGCTCGCTTGACTATCCGAACCCGATTAATTTGCTTCTTGTCGAAGCGCCACAACTCCCAGGTGCCTTTGAGCTTAAGCTTTCCAATCCCTTTTTTGTCTGTGAAGGTTATAGACTTTTTGTCAGGAGATAATTTCCATCCTGACTTCTTGTATTCGACAGACCGAGCAAGTTTTTGGAACCTTGGAAAACCCTTCTTGCCTGGGACTTTTTTCTGGCAATTATCGTAGAAGCGAACAATCGATGACCATGCCCTCTCAGACGCAGCCTGACGAGCAGTAGAGTTTAATTCATTGGCAAAAGGGAACTCTTTTGCCAGTATTTTTGAGTACCGACTAAGGTCGCTTTTCCCTGTCCCTTTATTATCTAGCCACAAACGGATGCAGCTATTTCGGATAAACTTAACAGTCCGGATAGCTTCGTCTATGGCTGAATATTGAGACTCTTGGCCTTTGGCTTTGAACTCTAGAATAATCACCGAATATCGACCTCCTTAACCTTGACCAACGGTCACGCTACGCGAACGGTTACGCTACGCAAAGGATATATTTTTATATAAACAATTTATTATAAAAATGTCAAGTACTAGCCAAGATTTTTCTCACGGCGACTAAAGTCGCTGGGCACTTTCATCCCCGCTCTAAAGATACGGGGCTTTCAGTGTTGTAATTTCTAGTAATTAAGAGTCAACCGCCAAAAAAAAACATCAGTTAGGTAAAATTGTATCGTTAACAGCTTCCTAGATAGCTACAGGGTGAAACCTCTAAAAGAGTTCTGTCTAAGTGTTGTTGATCTCGAATTGATGCCAACTGCGCTGAGGGTGGCTTTGGTGGTTGGCTCAGTTCTGTTTGTGATCAACCATGGTTCTGCTCTCCTACAAGGACAGATGAATCGAGAGCGATGGATTTCAGGGGGTTTAACCTATATAGTTCCCTACTTGGTCAACATTCATGGTCAGTATACCATCCGTTCTAGACAAACCGCTCGAAGAGGAAAAGCAGATTATAATCGCAATTCTGGTTAATTACTATAAGAGCGATGTCAAAACCTTGCTTCTGGTACAATGCCGAGCTAATTGAGGGCAACTCCCTGAGCCTGACCATTGATGAGCCAGGATTTATATATGGCGCTACAGTTTTTACTACCCTACGGGTTTACGATCAGTCATTAGATCACCCACTAACCCATTGGACTAATCATTGCCATCGCCTCCAATCGAGTCTACAAGCATTTGGTTGGCAACAGCCGGATTGGGAGCAATTGCGCCAAGGAGCACAATCACTGATCACCCTTTACCCAGTGCTGAGAATTACCCTATTCCCCGATGGACGAGAATTGATTATGGGTCGTCCTCTGCCAGCTAATTTAGCCCAGTGGCAAGAACAGGGTATCACTGCTTGGGTAGCCCAGTCCTCTTCGGTAAAATTTCATCGCTGCTTACCCACTCAGAAGACCGGGAATTACCTATCTCCATGGCTGGCGAAGCAAATGGCGCAAAATATGGGAGCACTCGAAGGGATTTTGGTAGATAATCACGGGAATTGGCTGGAAACTAGCACAGGTAACTTATGGGGATGGGGAGATGGTCAGTGGTGGACACCACCAGTGGAAGCTGGAATTTTACCAGGTGTGATGCGATCGCATTTAATTGAGTGGCTGACTTGTCAAAATCAGAGAGTTTGTGAGGAACCTTGGTCACCCGAGTTGGTAAGACAGTTGGAAGCGATCGCTTACACTAACTGCGTGGTGGAGGTTGTTCCCATTCACCGGGTGATTCAAGAAAATTCTGAACGAGCTTATGACCCACTACATCCAGTTTTACAAGACTTACGTCAGCTTAACTATTAACTTTGAAGTATTAACTATTAACTGTTAATTGACGAAAAAATTCGTACTCTGTTTATTGATCAGGGGTTGCCTTACGGTATAGACCCAATGATGATTATCAAAAATTCAATTAGGTATGGATAAATCCACTTATCTTTCCCTCTGTTGATAATTATTTGGTAGCTCAAAAAATCTATGCAATTACAATTCCCAAGTTTTAAATTTGGTGCTTTCTGATTCAACTAATAGATTAGATTCGGTAAATTTCAGGATATAGATATACTAAAAATCCGTATTTATACGGTAAATTAATTCATCAAAATTGTGTAAAGTCAAGACATCTATTCAGAATTACAAGACAATTTTCGCGTCTAAATATATCAACAAGACCCCTAGAGGGTCTGGGAGATAAGATCTCGGTATGCCCTACTCAATGGTTTTGGTCTGGCTCAATTTTCTCATAGAAACTGTCCCAATTAGCGATACAGATAGAGCAATGAGTGGTCTCTATGACCTACAGTTAGTTGTTCTATGCATTGCTATCGCCTCGATTGTGACCTATACGGTGCTGATTCTAGCTAGACAAGTAAAAACCTCACAAAAGACTAACCGTAAAGGTTGGCTGATCGGTGGGGCAATGATCATGGGAATTGGGATCTGGTCAATACACTTTTTGGGAATGCTAGCATTCCGCTTCCCCACCCCTATCACTTATGATACGCCAATGGTACTGCTTTCTTACTGGGTAGCAGTGCTAATATCTGGTGCCGTACTCTATAGTGTCAGCCGCATCAACAACCTCAGACAGTTAATGGTGGGCAGTGTGGTAATGGGATTAGCGATCGCATCCATACCCTACCTGCTGATCGCTGCCATGAGAATACCAGGGCTGATTCACTACAACCTTCTTTTTGTTGCCCTATCGGTTGTGATAGCCAGCTTGACATCCTTTTTCATCTTGTGGCTATCCTTTGATGTGGGGGTAGGAACCAGAAAAGTCCTTCATGGGTGGAAGGTTTGCTGGGCAGTGATCCTAGGATTAGCCATTACCTCTGTACACTATACAACCATGATGGCAGCCAAGTTTCCCGTTACTTCACTATTAGAGACTGGGTTTTCTCCGACATTAAATACTTCGGTAGTAACAAGCACCATAGGGATAACTAACCTAATCATCTTCAGCCTCACCTTACTTGCCTCAAATTACGAGCAGAAAACGAGTAAAGCACTGCAAGCTCTTAGACAAGAAGCATTGCAAGAAAGCGAAAGGCTATTCCGGACAGTGATTCGAGAAATGCAGGTAGGGGTGTTGCTATTCGAGGCAAAAACCGAATTCATGCTCTTTAATCAGGCGGCTCTGGATATACTGGGCTTCACCGAAAGTGAATTGTTGGATAAAAGTCCTTTTGGTTCAGATTGGACTATCATTCACGAAGACACCACTCCATTCCCCACTGAAAGTCGTCCTATCCAACAGGCAATTAGCACCCGTAAACTGGTAAGAAATGTGGTTATGGGTGTCCACAATCAAGCGACAAAAGATTGGGTATGGTTACTAGTGAATGCCGATCCCCAGGTGGGGGTGGATGGGTCAGTAGAGCAAGTCATTTGTACCTTTAGTGATATCACCAATCGTAAGCGAGCCGAGGAAGCACTGCAGCAAGCTGAAGCGAATTATCGCAGCATCTTTGAGAATTCAGTAGAGGGCATCTATCAGATTACACCCGATGGGCGCTTTATTAGTGCCAATCCAGCCTTAGCGAGAATCTATGGCTATTCTTGCCCAGAAGAACTAGTAGAGTCGATTACAAACGTTTCAAAACAAATTTATGTGGACACTGAGGGTCGTAACGAGTTTACTGACAGAATCGCGGAAAATGGCGCTGTATCATCCATTGAGGCTCAGGCTTATCGCAAAGATGGTAGTGTAATCTCGATTTTGGAAAATGTGCGCCCTGTCCGAGACACTAATGGAAATTTGCTCTACTACGAAGGCTCTGTTGAAGACATTACCGAACGCAAGCGAGTTGAACTGGCCTTGCTGGAGAGAGAGGAGCAGTATCGGTCAGTGGTGGAAAATGTGCAAGAGGTTATTTTCCAAACCGATGGGGTTGGGGTGTTGACTTTTCTCAATCCAACTTGGACAGAAATGACGGGATTTTCTATAGCAGATAGCATTGGTACTAACTTTATTGATTATCTCCATGCTGATGACCGTCAAACTAATATTGAATTGTTTCAATCCCTAATTACCCACAAACAGGAGTATTATCAGCAGGAACTAAGGTATCTTACCAAGGATGGCGGCTCGGGCTGGCTGGAAATTCATGCACAATTAACCCTAGATCCTGACAGTACTATCACAGGAACTTCTGGCACTATCCGAGATATTACAAATCGTAAATTAAGCGATTCACATCTGAAAGAAAGTGAGAAACAACTGCGTCAAGTGATTGATTTAGTGCCTCATTTCATTTACGCCAAGAACCGAGATGGAGAGTTTCTTCTAGCCAACAAAGCAGTTGCGGAAGCTTATGGTACGACAGTAGATGAGTTACTATACCATCGGGATGAAGATTTTCCTCAATCTTTCCTAAAATCATTCCAGTTTACAGAGGCGGATTTGCAGGTATTGGATAGTGGAGAACCGACACACCTTCGAGAAGAGACGATCATTTATCCCGATGGAGAAAAGCGTATAATCCAAACTACCAAAATTCCCTTCTCCTTAGCAATTTCCCACATGCCAGCGGTATTAAGCGTATCGATTGATATATCTGAGCGCAAGCAAGCTGAGGAGGCATTACACCAGCAACTGACTCGTGTGATGCTACTTAAACAGGTGACCCAAGAAATCCGCCAAAGTTTAAACACTAAACAAATTTTTCAGACCACTGCCACACAAATTGGTCAAGTTTTTCAGGTCAATCGTTGCACCATTCATACCTATGTTTCTCAACCCTATCCTCGCATTCCTACAGTGGCTGAGTATTTAGAAAAGGGTTATCTATCCATACTGGATTTAGAAATTCCGATTCTGGGGAATCCTTATTTAGAGCAGTTGTTAGTCCAAGACCGAGCCATCAGTTCCCCTAATGTTTACGAAGACCCCCTTGTCAAACCGATGCTCCCAATATGTTGGCAAATTGGAGTCAAATCCATGTTGGTAATTCGTACTTCTTATCAGGGGGAACCGAATGGTGTGATTGGAATACATCAGTGTGATGAATTTCGTCAGTGGAGTCTCGATGAAATCGAGTTACTCGAAGCCGTCGCTGACCAAGTAGGGATTGCTATTGCTCAGGCTCACCTGCTTGAGCAAGAAACCCGCCAACGAGAGCAATTGACTGAGAAAAATTTCGCCCTAGAGCAAGCTAGAAGAACTGCCGAAGCGGCCACTCAGGCAAAAAGCGAATTTCTGGCAACCATGAGCCATGAAATCCGGACTCCTATGAATGCCGTGATTGGCATGACGGGTTTGCTACTGGATACAGACCTAACGCCCCAGCAACGAAACTTTGTGGAAACGATCCGCAATAGTGGGGATAGTTTACTCACCATCATTAATGATATTTTGGATTTTTCCAAAATTGAGTCTGGAAAGCTGGAGTTAGAAGAACAACCGTTTAATCTGATCACTTGCATTGAGGAATCCTTAGACTTGTTGGCAGCAAAAGCAGCTGAGAAAAAATTGGAGTTAGCCTATCTATTCCATCCCAACACTCCACCCATGATTGTGGGAGATGTGACTCGGCTGCGCCAAATTCTAGTTAATTTGTTGGGGAATGCGATTAAATTCACCGATATCGGGGAAGTATTACTTTCTGTAACCGCCCGAGAAGTGAGCACAGGGGAATGGGTTGATGGCAAAGAAAAAGAACAAACCAATACTGCTAACTACTCCTACCCGTTGGCGTCTGGTCCTGACTACGGAAAACATTACTCTTTGAGTTTCCCTACTCTAGCCAATGGAAAGGACTACACTTTACAAGGAGGATTTGACCAGACAGGGTATATCAACGGGGTCAGGGGAGCTAACGGAATACAAAACAACACGAGAGACAACACGAGAGTATTTTCACCGCCTCACCCCCAGATTTCCTCCCGCAACCCTAACACCACCAGATTTTGTCCTGCTTCCACCCAATCTTCAATCTACGAAATCCAATTTGTGGTCAAGGATACTGGTATCGGCATTCCTGAGGATCGGATCGACCGCCTGTTCCAGTCTTTTTCTCAGGTGGATTCCTCCACATCTCGCCAATATGGAGGCACAGGTCTTGGTTTGGCCATTTGTCAACGGCTCACCACCATGATGGGTGGCAAGATTTGGGTAGAGAGTCAAGTTGGTCAAGGGTCTAAATTTTATTTCACTGTATTGGCTAAACAGCCTGATCCGCTCGAGGAACCTAACCTGCCAGTATCTCAGCCATTGTTAGAAGGAAAGCGGCTGCTGATTGTGGATGATAGTGCAACCAACCGCACGATTATCTCCGAGCAAGCCAAGTCTTGGGGTATGTTTACCCAGACAGCAGCATCAGGTAGAGAAGCTCTCGATTGGCTCAGTCAGGGGGATAAATTTGACATTGCCATTCTGGATGGGTTGATGCCTGAGATGGATGGTTTTACCCTAGCAACCAAAATCCGCCAGCAGTCTGAGGGTCAAGGATTGCCCTTGGTAATGCTCAGCTCAATGAGTCAATCAGATACAAAGCATCATCAGAGTCAGCTAGATATTGCAGCTGTCTTAAACAAGCCTATTAAGCAATCTCAGCTTTACGATGTTTTGACCCAGGTGATGAGCGGACAGCCGATCAAGATTAAGCGAACACCTGCTCAACACCTAAAACTTGACACCGAAATGGCGCAAAAGCATCCTTTGCGGATTTTGTTGGCTGAAGATAATATCGTTAACCAGCAGTTAGCCCTGCAATTGTTGAAACGGATGGGGTACCGGGCTGATGTCGCGGGTAATGGATTAGAAGTACTCCAAGCTCTGAGTCGTCAGCCCTATGACCTGGTTTTGATGGATGTCCAAATGCCGGAAATGGATGGCTTAACTGCGACGCAACGGATTTGTGAACAATGGCCAGCTCATTCACGCCCCTGGATTATTGCCATGACTGCTAATGCCATGGAAGGGGATCGAGAAATGTGCCTGAGTGCAGGAATGGATGATTACATTAGCAAGCCGATCCAGGTACCAGAGTTAGTCCGTGCCTTGAGTCAATGTCCGCACCATCGTGAACCTCCCAACCAAGTACTAGCTGATCCAGCTGTTGACTTTTCGGTTTTACAATCCTTGATCGACAGTATCGGAGAAGGGGGGGCGGAATGTTTGGTTAGTTTGATTGAAATTTATTTAAAAGATACTCCGAGGTTAGTAAAAAACATGGCTCAAGCAATTATTGAAGAAGATCCAAAAGCCATGGAAATTGCGGCTCACACATTAAAGTCTAGTAGCGCTACCCTAGGGGGGATAAATCTCTCCAAACTGTGTCAGGACTTGGAAAGTCTGGGGAGGTCCAAAACCATCACTGGAGCAGCGGAAATTTTTCCGCTGCTTGAGTCTGAATACCAAAAAGTCAGAGCAGGACTGACCGAGAGTGCTAAGAAAATTCAACAACAATCCTTGAGCCCAGTGCTCACCCATAATGTTTGATTTTTCGTAAACTATTGCCTCTAAAAAGGCGAATATAAACGACCTTCTCGCAGCTGTACTACTGGCTGATTGGAGATTCTGACTAAGTTTTCATCATGAGTTGTGACAATAACTGTAGTGCCTAGGTGATTGAGTTTCCTGAGAATGTTTAATACCTGCCAGGAATTGTCGGGATCGAGGTTACCTGTTGGCTCATCAGCTAATATCAAGGGCGGTGTACTAACAATGGCACGAGCCAGGCTTACCCGTTGTTGTTCTCCTCCTGAAAGTTGCTCTGGAAAACAGTTGGCTTTGTCTTGCAAACCCACTAATTTAAGGGTTGGTGTTAGCCGTCGCTTAATTTCTTTGCGAGTAAAACTCTGTGCCCACAGAACAAAAGCGATATTCTCTGAAACAGTGCGCTTGGGAATTAGTTTGTAGTCCTGAAAAACAATCCCCAGGCGACGGCGTAGGAATGACAAGCGATCGCCTCGTAATTGCCCAACATTGAATTGATCGACAAATACTTTACCTTGGGTGGGACGCTGTTCACCATAGAGTAATTTTAGCAATGTGGATTTACCAGCACCAGAAGGCCCTGTGATAAATAAAAAGTCCCCTGACTTGACTTCTAGATTGACGTTAAACAAACCTCGGTTGTTGGGATAGGTTGTTGTGACTCCTTGTAATTGGATGATCGCTTTTTCGGTCATTAGGAATTAGGGAAAGAGAGGGAAGAGAGGGAAGTGTAGCAAGTTTGGGAGGTGTGGGAGGTGGGGAGATGGGGAAATGGGGAGATGGGGAGATGGGGAGTCAGATGAGGGACGCTTCGTATCCCTCCTTCCGCAGCAAACAGCCGCTCCCCATTTGCGTTCGCGTAGCGTGGCCGTAGGCCAATCGCATCAAGATAATACTCGACAATTCTAATGTTGCGAACTAATGCTGCAAGGTCTATTGATTAGGGATTAGGTTATGCCAACCTTTGACCTAAGGCTTTGAGAGCAAACTGAGGCAGAACCATCATTCTTTGACCTAAGGCTTTGAGAGCAAACTGAGGCAAAACCATCATTCGCCGCCAACGGTGGGGTTCTTGATACAACCGATATAACCATTCGAGATTATTGTTCCGGAACCAGGCTGGCGCACGGGTTTTAGCCCCTGACCAGATATCAAAGCTACCACCAACACCAATCCAAGTGGATTGGGGACACAGGTGGCGATTCTGGGCAATCCAAAATTCTTGACGTGGTACACCTAAGCCGACTAGTATGATTTTAGGCTGCTTTTGTTTTAAGGTCAGCTTTAATTCTTCCTCTGCTTCTGCACTGAGGTAGCCATGACTAATTCCAGCGATCGCTAGTTTTGGAACTCTCTTCTGCCAAACCCTAGCTGTTTTTTGGACTACATGAGGGGCTGCCCCATAGAAGAACACTGGGCAAGATTCTCCGTATTGTCCAGCCTTGACCAGTAAAGACTGAGCTAGTTCAATTCCTGGACAGCGCTGCTTTTTTTTACCGTGGAGCCGTAAGTAAAATATAATACCCGCCCCATCAGGAATCACCAGTTCTGCCTGCTTGATAACGGCAGCTAGCTCAGGGTTGCGCTCTCCCTGGATTGCCATTTCGGCATTTAGAGTTACTACATGACTACCTAGACCTTTGGTGAGACGATCGTCTAAGAATTGACTGTAGTTGTCTAAAAGGTGAACGGGTAACCCCAAGACAGGAAATTGTTCAGCTGTTTCAAACATTGGCTTTTGCATACCCTCACATCACCCATGAATTTTATTAGAAATTTAAACACTGAAAACTCCGTCACAAAGCGAGCGGAGATGAAAGTGACTAGCGAATTTAGTCGCCTAGAAATAATTCTAGTATTTGAGGTTGACGATTATGTAGCGCTAGGATATACTGAAACCATGAGTACAGGTTGAAAAACCGTTCGCGTAGCGTGGCCTTTGGCCTTGGCGCAACCGGGAGAGAGAC
>NZ_MKZS01000001.1:5017470-5023596 GCF_001942495.1 Moorena bouillonii PNG | reverse complement strand
GCCAATTTGGGCTTAAGCATATTTTGGCACTTTTTAGAATGAAATAGCCCTGGGATAATGGGGGATCTCCGAGGCAATAAGACACACCCTAAAACCCCAAACTTTCCAATTTCCCCAATTGAAAAATACTGTAAAATTATAGTAGTTAACTTACTACTCCTCCACAAAGAGTTATGCTCAAAGCAATTACTGCTAGTGGAAAAATCGCTCCATCAGGTCAATTATCCTTAGACTACCCAATTGAAGGTACTCCCCCTAAGCCAGTACGAGTAATTATTCTGTTTGACGAAACAGATGGGGAGGTCAATAAGTTTTGGCAACAAGTCAGTAACTATCAACAGCAACCACTCCTGTCAGCTAAACAGTTGCAAGAGGGATTAAAGCAGGCGTTGACAGAATCGGGGTATGATTCAAGGGATAAAATTATCGAGCTTGTGCAGGAGATTAAGCAGGAAATTGCTCAAGAGCGTCAAGACAAACAAATGAAGACTAACCACAAATGAACCGCCGCCGCATTCTTAAAACTGGAGAGTCGTATACCTTCAATCAATATTTTGATCTTCCCTAAACCCATCGAAGATATCTTGGCGGAATTTGACTGTACCCTTGTGCGATCGCATATCGATCTACCTCGTCAACCCTTCACTGCTGCTATTGAACCCCTGCTGCACCAAATCGAGCGTAACCGCAAGCGCATTGAGCTGATCAACGAAACTGCCCGTCGGGAAGCCCTGATCGCACCAATTCTGTTTGAAGTAGTCGATCTAACTAATCACCGAATTTACATTGAATATTCCATCGCCGTTAGCGAACACCTGCGGGGAACCTTAGATTATTACATTGCCAACCATAACCTGATTGTGATCGAAGCCAAACAATCTGATCTGGTAAGGGGCTTCACTCAACTGGCGGTGGAGTTGGTTGCCCTTGATCAGTGGCTCCAGTCTGACCAGAGAATTTTGTATGGCATTGTAACCACCGGAGAAGACTGGCGTTTCGGTACTTTTAATCGCCAAGAACGTTCTATACAACAAGACCCCAAGCGCTACATCGTCCCAGAAGAGCTAACCGAGTTGCTGGAAATTTTAGTTGGGATTATGAATTGAAACGGTTAATTAATTATAGTGGTTTTTAATTAGGGAATCGGGAATCGGGAATCGGGAATCGGGAGTCGGGAATCGGGAAGAGAGCTTGTAGGGTGGGCAAAGAAAGTTTGGTTATTTTTGAGTCGTTTAGATTAGATTACTTTGCCCACCAGACTTCAATTGGTATTTGTTTTCGTTGCTGAATTGAAGTATGAATGCGCGATTGTATGGTTTTGGAAAAGCCCCATAAATTCCCCAAGCGAGCAATCCCTCGCTTGGGGGAATTTGAGAGTTTTATAGCGTTTATCACCGTTATGAGGTACACAGGATTTTTTACCTCTTGCCTCTTGCCTCTTGCCTCTTGCCTCTTGCCTCTTGCCTCTTGCCTCTTGCCGATTCCCTTTATTCTATACTAATAGAGTCACTCTCTTGAAACTGTCATGATTGCTGATAAAAGCCCCAATTACATTTCCAAAGAAGAGTATCTATCCTACGAAGAAGATAGTGCCATCAAACACGAGTATAGTGATGGAGAAGTCTATGCCATGGCTGGCGCGAGTGATGCTCATCTTACTATTGCCCTTAACCTGGCTTCAGCCTTAAGAAATCATGTCAGGGGCACTGGCTGTCGGGTTTATATGGCAGATATGAAAACTTATGTTGAAGCATCCAATAGTTATTATTATCCTGATGTTATGGTGACTTGCGATGCCAGAGACCGAGAATTGGCTAATTATAAAAAATATCCTTGTTTAATTGTAGAAGTTTTATCTCCCAAGACTGAAGCCTTTGACCGGGGTGACAAATTTTCTGACTATCAACAGTTAGAAACCTTGGTGGAATATGTTTTAATTAGCCAAAATCGTAAACGCCTAGACTGCTTTCGCCGGAATTCCGAGGGAGTTTGGACATTGCAATTTTATTATCCGGGCAGTGAGATTCATCTAGAAACTGTGGATTTTAGAACTAGTCTTGAGGCTTTGTATGAAGATGTAACATAAGCCGTCAGCCGTCAGCCGTCAGCCGTCAGCTGATTCCTTATAAGAAGTGTTAGAGCTTTTAGTAGAAGATTACCAAGCTAGAGGTAAAGAGTTACCTTTATTAAATTATTCACAAATAACAACAGTTTAATTACAGCGGTTTGCAATTCAGTTAGGTATAAAGTTCTAAGTTTTTAGGGAGTGTAAGCATTCAGCTAATACCTGAATACTTACTTTTAGGCTAATTTCAGGCTACCTCTAGTATCTTTGGAGTTGGTAACTCTTTATTAACTTGGCTATAGGCGTATACCAAATCCTCTAAAACTTCCTTAGCATTCTCAAGAGCTTCCTCATAGGTGTCACCGTGGGTACGAGCATAGTTACCCCATTCGGGTAAACTAGCCACATAAGAGTTATCTTCCTCTGACCATTGAATTAAAATGCTATATTTCATGGCTCTTCTCCATTCTCGACTGTCGATTCCCTAAAACCTAATCAGCTAATAATAATCACAGCAAAATCATCGATTGTAGGGTTTTAAGGTCTGCTTCAAAATCAGCAACATCATAATTCAAATCTAAACCGCGCTTGGCAAGTTCATGCTGAAATTCAATCACGGTTAACCCCGTCCAGGCACGGACTTTGCCACTGCTAATTTTGTCTTGCTTATACAGCATCAGGGCAATTTCAAGTTTGAACTCACCCTCAGTCATTTGGCTAGCTTGGACAATATCGTCAGGGATAACTACACTCATAGCTACACTGATAAGTAATTAGTCGATTATCAACAGTTACTTTAATTTTATCAGAAACTTCAACTGCATTATAACACCCATCCACGCCACACCCAGTCAGGCTAATCATAATTCCTCTATCGTTGATTAACTCTTATCTCTTCCCTACTCCCTACTCCCTACTCCCTACTCCCGATTCCCGACTCCCGATTCCCTAAAACCCATAACTTTATAGTTTACCCCATTGAAAAATACTGTAAAATTATAGTAGTTAAGTTACTCTACAAATGAACCGTCGCCGCATTCTCAAAACTGGACAGCCTTACAGCTTTAGCCAATATTTTAACCTTCCCTAAACCCATCGAAGATATCTTGGCGGAATTTGACTGTACCCTTGTGCGATCGCATATCGATCTACCTCGTCAACCCTTCACTGCTGCTATTGAACCCCTGCTGCACCAAATCCAGCGTAACCGCAAGGGCATTGATAAGCGCTATACTAAATTAAGTAAACCATGAAGTAAACAAGGTGTTAAAATCTATGGCAAAGAATACTCAAAGTCATTTTGGTCCCTACTTAAGACATAGAGGGAAAACTGTCGAAGAACAAATTAAACTCAATCAACCTGCTCTGGCATGGCTAAGAAAACGCCTTGAAGAGGAAATCACACAAGAAGAAGCTAAAATTCGACAGGAAGATTTAGAGAAATTCAAACAAATTCTTGATAGTTTTCGCCCAGAAGGCTCTAAGCTATATAGCTAATAATGATTAGACCTCTTGCAAAAATATTTTTCTGATAGTGTTTACCTCAATCCTTCTGACTTGCGCGTAGCGCTATAACTTTTCCAAAATAATTAAATGCCCAAGAAAATCAGAGAACTAAAATCAATGCTAAAAAAAGCAGGTTTCTCTTATCGTTCAGGTAAAGGCAGTCACACAGTTTGGAGTCATCCTTTATTAAACTATAGTCTGACTATCTCTGGCAAAGATGGAGAAGACGCTAATAGATACCAAGAAAAAGCTGTTAAAAATATACTCAGAGACTTAGATAATTTACAGAAATAAATAGAGATGAAAAACCACTATAGTATCTTAATTCAATGGTCAGAGCAAGACCAAACCTACATTGCTAGTTTGCCAGAATTTGGTCCCTATGCTCATACTCATGGCAGCAGCTACGAAGAGGCTCTCAAAAATGCTAAAGACGTGTTAGAGCTTTTGGTAGAAGATTACCAAGCTAGAGGTAAAGATTTACCTTTATTAATTTCTTCAAAAATCACGGTATAATTAAAGAGTAAAAAAAGTATATAGCTTGTGTCTAAAAACAAGCAATTCATTATTAATAGTTATATAAATACTGATCAATAGATGTAGAAGCATCACTGACTCCACCTACAACTGGATTCTCTCCGAGTCCCCAAATGGGATCATCTACACCATTGCTATTTTCTGGTAGCTGTTGATTATGTTGCTGTAATTGTTTAAGTTTAACAATTTCATGATGTAACGCTAATACAACTAATTCCTCAAGATTCTTTACTAGTCCTGTCTGAATTAGTTCTTCTGTAGTTTTCAGCAAATCTGTGGGTAAATTTAAAGTGATTTGATTGACGTTTTCCATAGATAGTATTGTTTTGATGAGATCAGAGTGTTGATTATTATTGATTGAGCTTAGCTATAGGAACTCTATATCCCATAAGGTACCTATTATCCCCCTAAATCCCCCTTAATAAGGGGGACTTTGAGGTTGAAAAGCGTACTTCATAACTGCGATAAACGCTATAGCACTACGCATTCAGATTGGGACATTCCTAAACTCCGAAACGTGAGTCTAGTTTACTTTTGACTTCTGACTTCTAACTTCTGACTTGCGCGTAGCGCTATATCTAGTCTAGCTGAGTTAGCAAAACGAAACTTGCCCATGATTAAGCTAACATTATCTTAGCGCAATTCTTCCCCATGGCACAGCCATCAACTGAATCCTAAAACTGGTTCACTTCACACCCAGTAAAGCTAATAATAATTCCTCTATCCTTGATTAACTCTTATCTCTTCCCGATTCCCGATTCCCGATTCCCGATTCCCGATTCCCTATTTCCACCATCGACTAACATCTTCAACCCCCGCCACCGTTTCTCTTAGGGCTTCAACACCCCCAAGCTCGATGATTAAAGGAGCTAAGTCAGGAAGAGCTTGAAGAAAATAGGGACGGCTTAGACTAGCTAAACTATCAAGAATTTGTTGCCAAAAAGGAAAATCAACGGACGAAGGAGTGAATATCTTAATTAATTCCTGTAAGGCATTGGTTCGGAATAATTGATCGGAAATCCCTCTGGCGCAATCTAAGGCTTCCGGTAACAGATCGCTTAAGTGGGGGACTAAGGCCACTAAGGCTCTGGCTCGGGAGTCTTGATCGGAAATCCCTCTGGCGCAATCTAAGGCTTCCAGTAACAGATCGCTTAAGTGGGGGACTAAGGCCACTAAGGCTTTGGCTCGGTGGTATTCAGACTTAATCCCTCTGGCGCAATCTAAGGCTTGGGTTAACAACACATCCGGTAAGTGGGGAGCTAAGGCTACTAAGGCATCGGCTCGGGAGGATTCATCGGAAATCCCTGTGGCGCAATCTAAGGCTTCCGGTAACACATCCGGTAAGTGGAGGGCTAAGGCTCCTAAGGCTAATGCTCGGTATTTTTCATCGGAAATCCCTCTGGCGCAATCTAAGGCTTGGGGTAACACATCGGGGAAGTGGGGGGCTAAGGCTCCTAAGGCTAATGCTCGGTATCTTTCATCGGAAATCCCTCTGACGCAATCTAAGGCTTGGGGTAACAAAACATCGGTTAAGTGGGGGGCTAAGGCCACTAAGGCATCGGCTCGGGAGTCTTCATCGGAAAGTCCTCTGGCGCAATCTAAGGCTTGGGGTAACACATCGGGGAAGTGGGGGACTAAGGCCACTAAGGCTCTGGCTCGGTAGTATTCATGGTCAATCCCTGTGGCGCAATCTAAAGCTTCTGGTAACACTTCAGGTAAGTGGGGGGCTAAGGCGACTAAAACATCGGCTCGGAAGTATTCAGACTTAATCCCTCTAGCGCAATCTAAAGCTTCTGGTAACACTTCAGGTAAGTGGGGGGCTAAGGCGACTAAAACATCGGCTCGGAAGTATTCAGACTTAATCCCTCTAGCGCAATCTAAAGCTTCTGGTAACACTTCAGGTAAGTGGGGGGCTAAGGCGACTAAAACATCGGCTCGGAAGTATTCAGACTTAATCCCTCTAGCGCAATCTAAAGCTTCTGGTAACACTTCAGGTAAGTGGGGGGCTAAGGCGACTA
>NZ_MKZS01000001.1:5001955-5017370 GCF_001942495.1 Moorena bouillonii PNG | reverse complement strand
GCTAACAACACATCGGATAAGTGGGGGGCTAAGGCTGTTAAGGCTCTGGCTCGGTAGTATTCATCGGAAATCCCTCTGACGCAATCTAAGGCTTGAGCTAACAACACATCGGATAAGTGGGGGGCTAAGGCTGTTAAGGCTCTGGCTCGGTGGTATTCAGACTTAATCCCTCTGGCGCAATCTAAGGCTTGAGCTAACAACACATCGGATAAGTGGGGGGCTAAGGCTCCTAAGGCTCCTAAGGCTCTGGCTCGGGAGTATTCATCGGAAATCTCTCTGGCGCAATCTAAGGCTTCTGGTAACACTTCGGGTAAGTGGGGGGCTAAGGCGACTAAGGCATGGGCTCGGTATCTTTCATCGGAAATCTCTCTGGCGCAATCTAAGGCTTGAGCTAACAACACATCGGATAAGTGGGGGGCTAAGGCGACTAAAGCATCGGCTCGGTCTGATTCATCAGAAATCCCTCTGGCGCAATCTAAGGCTTGGTCTAACAACCCTTTAGGTAAGTGGGGGGCTAAGGCGACTAAAGCATCGGCTCGCAAGAATTGATCCGAAATGCCTCTGGTGCAATCTAAGGCTTCCGGTAACACTTCGGGTAAGTGGGGAGCTAAGGCCACTAAGGCTAATGCTCGGTGGTATTCATCGGAAATCCCTCTGGCGCAATCTAAGGCTTCCGGTAATAAAGAAGGGGTAAGATACTCACTAATTGCCTCCAAACCCTCTGCTTGACGTTCATAATCTTTAATCTGTCGCACATAAGCTAGTGCCTGGGCTGGCCTCCACATTTCTTTCTCCAGTAATGCTGCCATTAACTCTGGAAAAATTTTTCCAGCTAAACTGTTGAGGGATGTCGTAATCAGAGCATACCGGCACTGTAAACTAATCGATTCTGTGGGATTTTCTCTAAAATTATCTGCTGCTATTGCCCAAGCTCTCGATACATCCTTGATAAAATTAGCAGTGTTTCCCTGTCTATCACACTGCCAATACCAACCGTTATCTCCTGCTGGAGTTTCTTCTTTCAGGAGTTGATGAATTTCATCTATCTTTTCAGCTTTCTCTAGGTGCCAGGTTAAGTGGCTATAGATATAATCATCATCGGGTAAGGTATGCCATAATCCGTTTTCGGTCTTAGTTTGATAACGTTCTAATAATTGCTGATGGGCTTCGGGGATTGATAATCCTAGCTCTGGTTGCAGCAGATTACGGGCTAAATCATGTAATAGGTCATGGAGGCGATAGTTAGTTTTTTGGGTACTAGAGACACCAGGTAGTAATAACGCTTTATTTCGTAAGTAGATTAACGTCTTTTTAGCTTTAACTGAAGTACAGTTCCATAACGTTGTCGCCATGGTTTCAGTAATGGTGACATCCTCCGGCAGTACCCCTAACCAAGCAAATTTTTGCAATCTCTCGGCAGATAATCGCTTTAAACTGAGATTAAAGGAAGCCACTAGACTGTAGTTTTTGCGCTTCGCGTCACTTGGCTCTTCCTCTGCTTCCAATCGATCCAAGGCTTCTAAGTCAGCAATTTCAGCTTGTAACTCATCCAGTAACTCTTCCCAAGAGAATCCATCCCTAACTTGGGCAGCAGCTAATTCTAATGCTAGGGGTAAGTAGCCCACAGTTTTGGCTAAGGTTTTAGCATAGTCGAGTTCTTGATTAGTTAACTCATTGTTGAAACAACCGGTTAATAACTCCAAGGATTGATTTAGAGTCATCACGTCCAAATCATAGCGATCGCCTTTAATCGGGGCTTCTCTTGTGGTCACTAAAACCCGACAGCCACTCCCTGCTACTCGAAAGGGTTCAACATGGTCAGGATGCCAAACATCATCCACGACTAGCAACGCTTTTTTATCAGACAATAACGTTCTTAATTGTAAAGAAGCGCTATCAATATTAATCGGTTTGAAGTCATAATCTCTTAATGCCTGTATCCACGTACTTAGAAAGGATAAAATATCTGGTTGCTGACCTAAGGTTGCCCAAAAAATCCCATCGGGAAAATGGGATTGAACCTCTGGATCATAGGCTAAGGCCGCAGCTAAGGTGGATTTCCCAATTCCTCCTAAGCCATAGATCGCACTAACCACTAAAGTGCCAGCTCTAGCGGTTTCTTGGGATAACAGAATTTGTTTTAGTCGTTGGCTGACTTCCGGGCGTTCAACATAATACGGAGGTACTGGGGGTGCTTGATTTGGTCGAGTTTGGTTAACCTGCCTCCCAGGCGACTGCAGTCAAAATGTATTATGTTGGTCCCCTTGAATAGTTTGCTTTTCTCCAATATTTCCAATATTAGTTTGTTTCTCTCCAAAATTAGTATTCTCTTGATTAAGAATATTCCTTTTGGCAAAGTTTTTCACGTTTTCAATGTTGTAAGTCTCACTAGTAGCCTGGTGGGATTCCAAGGCTTTGGTAATCTTTTCAAGAATTTCCTCTAAGTTAGGCAAAGCTTCAGCATCAACAGTAGTCACCAAACCCTCGATGGCTTGGGCAACTTCGGGATTTTGCTTGGCTGCTGCTTCTACTTCCAATACCACTTCAGCATAATCAAGTGGTTGCTCTGGAGCTTGCTCGATAGCCATTACTGTATCTGGAGACTGGTTTCTCAGGGATTCCACAAACTGGTTAGTCTGGTCCCAGACAACTTGCCCGACATTTTCCCCAGTTTTTTCTAGGGCTTTAGTGGCGAGCACAGTAGAAATAGCGACAACGGCAGCGGCTAATGGTTCCATAGTTGAAGGAGATGATTGATAGTTTTATTATATAACTTTAGCAAAGGGAGCAGGGAGCAGGGAGTAGGGAATCGGGAGTAGGGAGTAGGTAAATGCTATAGTAAGCATTCAGCTATCAGCTATCAGCTATCAGCTATCAGCTATCAGCTTATGTGCTACGCATATGCTTACATGCTATACTCAACTTATATTATATCATTAAAAGTAGTTTAACTAATGCTAATCTTACCAGAAGAAGAATTAACTAAATTAGTTCTAAATAACGAGCACTTGATTATCGAATATTTAGCAATAAGCGAGGCAAAATTGAGGAATCTGGAGCAATCTAATCAAGAAGGATTTTATGCTGAATTCAAGCAAATTATCGAAAGAATGAATTTTGTAGAGGATTTGGGTCGAATTGGATCAGAACACAAGGGTCAGCCTTTAATAGCAGCTCTGGGAGATGAATTTGAACTAAATGGTCAAATCGCGACTGCCCAAACCCTCAATAATCAATCATTACTTGCTATGGGGTGGAATCGTTTAGGACGATTACTCCAACAACAGGGTAAATTAGATCAAGCACAGCAGGCTTTTGAACGAGAAATTGCGATCGCTGAAGCCCTCAATAATCAATCATTACTTGCGATGGGATTGAACCATTTAGGAGAAGTGCTCCAACAACAGGGTAAATTAGATCAAGCACAGCAGGCTTTTGAACGAGCACTTAAAATCGATACTGTTAATAAATTTAGTAGTCTTTACACAGGACTATCTAGATTATCAACAGTTTTGGAAAAACATATCTTTGACTTCTCCAAGGACTATCTAGAACGTATTAAACGTAGATTAATGGCAATTTTGCAAGCTTCTGCCTTGGCATCTGAACAAAATGAGCTTCCAGACGCAGCCAAAAACTATCTTATGGATATCAGAAATACGGCAAGGGTAATTTTGTGGCAGATTGACAATTATCAACTATCTCATCAAAAGTATCCAGTCACAAACCTCTTAGATTGGCTAAAAACTTCACCAACTTGGGCTGGAGATGATTTTCAAGAGTGTTTGGACTATGTCAACCGAGTTAGGGAATAAATAGAGGATGCCGGAGTACGTATCAACGATTTATGGATAGCTTGCACAGCCATACAACATAATTTAATTATTGTTTCAGAAGATAGAGATTATCGAAAAATGAATGAAGTCAGGAATCTAAAATTAGAGTGCTGGAAGTAATAAGCGCGTTGTATCTGGGTTGTGAACATACTCCCAAAGGCCAAGAGGCAACAGGCAACAGGCAACAGGCAACAGGCAACAGGCAAGAGGAGAAAGAGATTCTCAGTTTTATTGTCTAATCAAAAAAGATATCCTAGGTTTACATCTAACCCTACACAAAAAAAACAAAGGGGCATTGGGGATTTTGGTTAAGGTGTTGCTCATTAACACAGCTAACTCAAAAAAATAAAATAAATTACACATAATTGAGTCCATAAATCGCTAAAACTAATATTTGTAAATAAATGTAAAAACTTTTAATTATCCCTTGCATTTTTTCCAGTAGTTATCTATACTATAGAAGGTAAAGACCGATACTAATAACCGCGCTGGTAACAGCTTTAATCAAAATCAGCGCGGTTTTCCTCCCACCTAAATAGGAGTTACTTCCATGATGCCAAAAAGATCACGATCATCAATCCCGGCTGGGTGCATCTTATTCAAGGGGTTTGACCCGGTGGTGCGTTACGGGACGGACTGTCCCAATACTGGCTACTGATAAAATCAGAGGCTTTCCGTCCCTAACGCACCCTACCCAACTGGCTCGGTGCATCTTGTTCAAGGGGTTTGAGCCGGTGGTGCGTTACGGGACGGGCTATCCCAACCCTGGCGACCGTGACAATCACGGCGAGCCCGTCCCTAACGCACCCTACCCAACTATTGCCTATTGCCTATTGCCTAAATTAATAATCACCCCCAGACCCATAGCGCCATGCTTCCAGCCAACGGTGGTAATAATATCTTGGTTTCGGTGGCAAAGTAGTCAACATGCCACTGAGTAATTTACCTGCTGGATACAAACTACTGTAAAGGGCTAAATTACTATAATGAACCATCCAATCCAATAGCATGGTTAATCCTACTTGAGGAATCACTGGCACCACTAATCCGGGCTTAGTTAATGATGTCACAAATAGGGTTTTAGATAATCCTGAAAACTTCACGACATCTTGGAGGAAGGGCTTAAGCACATCATCTCCCAGGTTTGCCATGGCTTGGAATACACCAGTGAGTAATTGATTAATTTGATTTGGTGCTAATTGTTGCTTGATGCCAACACTCATGGTTCGTTGAAACATCCAAGTTACGCCAATATTAGGCTGATAGGGTTGTAGTTGGGCTAAGGCATTGCGGTCTAGCAAATCATAATCTAAGGCTTCATGAATACCGTTACTTAGACGCTTTAAATGTCTGACCATGGAACCAAATCCACCAAAACTGACTGGTGATTGCCCACCACTGCTATCCCCTATGGGTAAAATCCGATTCCAAGGCATTCTTAGGGGGCTTTTTTGATAGGAAGGAAAAAAGCCAAATAGTACTCGTTTAAAGTCAAGTTGGGATAAGTCTACTCCCTGGTATTCTGGTAACAGACGAAAGTATTCGTCACATAAAAATTCTAAACTAGGACGTTCGGGATTAGCATCTAAGTAGGTAAATAAATAAGTTGTTCTACCATCACGAGCTGGAAATGCTTCCCAGAAATATTGACATTGATTTTGGATAGGAGTGAAGGATACAATTAAATCCCCCATGTCATTTTTAGGATAGCCTTGAGCACAGCTACCAACCACTAAACAAACTCCTTCTGGTTTCTGACCTTGCCTGACTTGCTTAACAATTGGCGAAAAATGTCCCATGGCATCTATCAGTAAGCGAGCTTTAACTTGGGTAACCTCCAACTGGTTAACCTTCAACCCCATTGAGACGCCATCGGGATGAATAGTTGCTTGTGTAAAGGATGTCTTTTCAAAGAGCTTACCTCCCGCAGCTAAAAATTTGGCTTTGAGGGTATCGAGCAGAAAGACTGGGTCAACACCAATGTTGAGTACGTCCTTTACCAAGAAATCAGGACCCTGGAAAAAACTGATCCGAGCTGGGTTATACTCGGATGCGATCGCATTCTCTAATTCCGCCGTTGAGAGTAACTCAAGTTCCAGGAATACTTCCAGTTCTTGGCGAGAGATATTCCACTCTTGGTCTCTACCGCGCAAAACCCCCCGTTCAACTACCGCAACTCGCCACCCTCGCTGTTGTAGAGCAGCACCAATCAGAATTCCTAAGGTACCGCCACAGATTACTACATCCAAGTCTAGGGTGCCTAATCCCTCTTCGGTTTCTGTAATCACCTCTGGGATTGGAGTTGTACCATCTCGTAAGGCTTTCCAGACTTTGTCAGCACTGCGCAGGCGTCCGAGAACATCACCAGGTAACTGGGATAGGATTTGTTCGGTTTGACTCATGGATGTTGGTTGGTCGTTAGATGCTAAGACTTTCTCTGTTTTATTTTAAATTGCTCCATCACAAGGCTTAGAGGCTGATGCGAACAGCTATCAGCTATCAGCTATCAGCTATCAGCTAAAGGCTGAGCACTGACCGCTGACGGCTGAGCACTGACCGCTGAGCACTGACCGGTGAATACTTGCACCTCAAGTAGCGTGACCTACGGTCAATCGCACTTGCCTAAATTAGCCTACCTTTAATGCTATTTATTACTAATAAATTTTAGAGGTTATCACCTTCAAATTGGGCAAATATTATGACCCTATTCAGCCTTTATTATCAGCACTATTGCATAGGTATATCAATAATATTGATATTAAGGCTGCCTTATTGATTCTTTGGTTTCCCCTGAGTGGGGATTGCCCATCTTATTAATTGTTAATTTAATTGTTAATTATTGTTATAACTTTCACACCCTGGGGTTTGACCGAGTCACCCCTCTCAGCTTACGATAATATCTGGCTTAACGCCATACTAAGAGGAGAAACACTTTGAAAAAAATACTAATTGCGATTCTGCTAGTTTTCGCGTTAATAACCTTCAGCTTCCCTGATTCCGCTTTAGCTGCTGGTGATGCGGCTAAAGGAGAAGCGGTATTTAACGCTAACTGCAATGCTTGTCATCAGGGCGGTGTAAACAGAGTCATACCCATGAAAAATCTGAAGAAGGAGGCCCTGGAGAAATTTGGGATGTATTCTGCTGCAGCTATCATCAAACAAGTCACAAACGGCAAAGGAGCTATGCCTCGCTTTGGTGGTCGTTTAAAACCCGACCAAATTGAAAATGTAGCTGCTTATGTTTTAGACCAGGCTGATAAGTGGTAGACTGCATTAAGTGACTAGTTTTTAATAAATCATCCCGTAGGGTGCGTTAGGCGCGGTGTTCAATAAACTAGCAACAGTTTAGAGTTTACGCCAGAAGCGCCGTAACGCACCAGCCATGGCTGTTTCAAAATTAATTAAGGTAAGCAGTCAGCAGAAGGATGTCGATGGCGCGGTCTGCGCCCCTCTGTCTTGTCAAGGATTTCAGTGCCACGCCAGTAGGGTGCGTTAGGCGCGGCGTAATCAACTAGCAACAGTTTAGAGTTTACGTCAGGAGCGCCGTAACGCACCAGCCATGAATGAATTAAGAATTAAGAATTAAGAATTAAGAATTAAGAATTAAGAATTGGGAATTAAGAATTAAGAATTGGGAATTAAGAATTAAGAATTAAGAATTAAGAATTGGGAATTCAAGAGAATTCGCGAATGCGCAAAGGTAGGATTTTCAAGTCTCAAGTCTCAAGTTTCAAGTCTCAAGTTTCAACTATCTGGCTGGAACAATGCAGATGTCTGCCTTAGAGGTATTACCAGCAGATGCGAGTCACGCAAAGCTTCCGCGCTTTAGGGATTGGCCTATGGCCACGCTACGCGAGTCACGCAAAGCAAATCGGCTATCTCAGGGGAATCGGGAATCGAGAATCGGGAATCGGGAATCGGGAAAGAGAGGGGAGTGTGGGAGGTGTGGGAGGTGTGGGAGGTGTGGGGAGTGATAAAAGTCAGATCAGCTGAAAATGCCATGACTTACCCACTCAGATATGTAAAATATCTGTAATCCTCTTTTCCCCACTGCAAATTGGTATAATTTTCTAAAAATAGCAACATTAAAAACAGTATAAGCTCTTTAACTAGATGTCACCCATGAAAATTGATCATGTTCATTTCTATGTTGAAGATGCTACAGTTTTTTCTGATTGGTTAGTCCAGACTCTTGGCTTTCAAAGGGTTGCCAGTGGCAGTAGTTACCATACCTACACAGAAGTTATAAAAAGTGGCTCAATCACGTTTCTTATCTCTTCACCTCTGACATCAACAAGTCCTATTGCTGAGTTTTTGCGTCTACATCCTCCTGGGGTGGCTGACATCGCTTTTCTTGTAGAAGACCTCGAAGCAGTGATTGAGAATGCGATCGCTCAAGGAAACCAAGTGGTAAAATTACCTCAGGAGCAATTGCAAAGACAGGGACGGCTAAAGTGGAGTAGAATCACCTCCTGGGGTTCTCTGGTTCATACCCTAGTTGAGCGGGATGGCATCTGTGAGGAATCCTTTTTCCCGGCTCAGTTGAACTGGATCACGAATACTGCTGATGGTAAGGTACCCTCCCTTAGTACAGAGGAAAACCGGGGAAATAACAATCTTCAGACCATGTTCACCACCATTGATCATGTGGTACTTAATGTAGCTGCTGGTGAGTTAGAACGGGCAGTAAATTGGTATCAACAAGTGCTGGGATTTTGCCCACAACAAATATTTTCTATTAAGACACAACAGTCTGGTTTATACTCTCAGGTCATGGTTAATCCCACTGGTGAGGTGCAGTTGCCGATCAATGAACCAACGTCTGCTAATTCCCAGATTCAGGAATTTCTAGATTTCAATGGTGGACCAGGAATCCAGCATATTGCTCTTAGAACTAGCAATATAGTAGAAGCGATCGCTCAACTCCGTGGTCGAGGTTTGCCGTTTATTGAAGTTCCTTCCAGCTACTACAGCCAGTTGCGGCAAAGACCAGGGGGCTCTAATTTACCCTTACCAACAGCAGAATGGGAAGAAATTGCTACCAGAGAAATTTTAGTAGATTGGCAGCAACAGTTTCCCCAAGCTTTGTTACTTCAAACCTTCACCAAGCCCATTTTTGGGAAGCCTACGTTCTTTTTTGAAATCATTGAGCGCCGCTGTCAGGCCAAGGGATTTGGAGAAGGGAATTTTCGTGCTTTGTTTGAAGCAATTGAGCGGGAACAGAACAAGCGAGGAAGTTTAGGAATGTAAGCTAATGCGCGTTCAGCTATAAACTTATGCTTAGGTTAATAATGCTCAAGGTTAATTTCTCTACTTGGAGGTATTGACAAAATGCCTTACCTTTTAACTTGTAATCAATGTCAAGTATCCAGTATAATTCTCTGTGTAGTGAGAAACCTTAGTTTTCTAGACCATAAAATCATGGGAAGTAAGAGTAGCAAGGTGTCGTCTAAGTCAAAACTCCGGGCGCGCTCAGTCCTTCAATTTATAGGTTAAACTACAGTAAAATAAGTCGTTTTTAAGGATTTTTTTGAGACTAATAAGCTACTCATATTAAACTGAAAAACCATAAATTTTAATCCAAGGTTACTTGAAAATGTTAACCGCATTACAACAAAGAAAATTAACAACATTATTCAACAATATCGATGCTGATTCAGGTGGAACTCTCAACCAAGATGATTTTCATCTGATTTTGAATAAACTGGCTATTTCACGAGGGCTAAAACCTAATTCTTGGCAATATGCCTATCTGCGTTCTATCTTGGTGTCCATCTGGAATAACTTGAGTTTGGCTGATCAAAACAGGGATGCAGAAATCACCCTTGAGGAATGGTTTAAGTATTACGACAATCTGATTCACTCAGATGCCTATGAACCCCTTATTCATTTGCAATGTGATGTCTTTTTTGCTTTACTTGATGAGGATGACAATGGAGAAATTAGTCAGCAAGAGTATGTAGATTTGGTCAGTGCCTATGGTGTTGATGCTAGTTGGGCAAGGGAAAATTTTTGCAAACTCGATTTGAATAGTGATGGACATATCTCTCAGGAAGAGCTTTTTACCTTGATGGATGAATTTTTCCGCAGTGATAACCCAAAATCTCCGGGAAATTACTTTTGGGGTTCCTATTAAATTTTTACGGTATTAATCTGAGATATTTTCCATGGATCGAATTCGACGTTCAGACATTCCAGAATTTTATTGTCCAATAGACGTAGCACTCAATAAAACTGGGTAGACCTCTTGCTATTTCCTTAGTCCTAAACTTCTTACACAAAAAGGGATACCCAGATTATTTACTATATAGCACTACGCATTAAGGTGTTTGACATTCCTAAATTACGAAACTTATTCATAGCTTACTTCTGACTTTTGACTTCTGACTTCTGACGCTAAGCGTAGCGCTATACCACTTGATAAAACCCATTAACTATTTCTTCCAAGGAAACTTGGTACCCATCTCAGTTAGGGCAGAAAATACCAGATACAGGATCAGTAAACCAACAGTAGCTAGAAACAAAACAATATCATTATCCATAAAATTAAGGGAATCGGGAATCGGGAATCGGGAATCGGGAATCGGGAATCGGGGATAATAATTTAGGCCAATATAACCAAAAAATTCGTTGATCTAATTATACTAAATAAAGACTCCCTAGCATTCAGCAGACAGCTGAATGCTTACACCACTAATGAAGCTTCCTGTTCTCCTCAACAGACAGCAATTGGTCAAGCCAACCCTGAAACTCTTTGAGAGAAGCAATAGTAATTCCTTGTCGATGCAAGGTTTTTAACACAGAGACCGACTCAATCTGGTTAATTTTATCAACCAACTCCCTTGGCAAATCCTCAAATCGTACCTGAAGAACTTCCAAAAGAGTCTCTCGACTATTTTGGAGAATGCCTTCTTCTATCCCCTCTTTACGAGCAAGGCGCTCTATACTAGTAACATAGGGCATTGTGCTTTCCTCCTCAAAACGTCTGACTATCTTATAGCAAAGGGAACAGGGAACAGGGAACAGGGAACAGGGAGTAGGGAATAGGGAACTTTTGATCAAAATTCTCTCAATTCATTTAGGAATGCTGAATCAAAGCCCTTCTGGGCCAATAACTATCCAGCCAATTCCTGTTGAACGTGTTTAAAAAACATTGCGATCGCGTTCGCAAAGCGGTTCCAAAGAAACATAGCGAACCGGTTCTCATAATAATAAGGTACACAAGATTGTTTCCCGATTCCCGATTCCCGATTCCCGATTCCCTCCTAAACCCTCAAACGCCTTTCAATCCCATTTTCCCAAACATCACACATCTCCTGAACTGTCATCTCAATCACACACTGACCATTTCCCGCCAGTACTCGTAAACCAGCATTTTCCCCTTGAACAACACCCAGTTGTTGCCAATATCCCTCATCCCCCAACTGTTGCTGTAGATAAGATTCCCAACTTGTTTGCTGTTGAGGACTCACAGACACCAGAATCCGACTCCCCCCCTCACCAAATAGCACTTCATCCCAGCGTAGGTCTAGCGACTCGGAGCTATAGCCTAGAGTAATTTCTGCCCCCAACTTACCTGCGATGCAGGATTCAGCCAAAGCTACCACTAATCCTCCTTCAGCACAGTCATGAGCAGAATTTACCCAACCTTGACCGATACCCTCTCGCGTTACGGTTTGGATACGACGCTCTAAATCAAAATCCACTACTGGTGGCTTACCCGCAACCATACCATGAATCGTTGCCAGATACTCCGAAGCGCCTAATGTAATTTGGGATTTAATTTGGGATTGACTATTTTCCCAGTATTTAGTCCCCAATCCTAATAAATAAATTAAATCCCCTTCAGCTTGCCAACCTTGACCACAGGTTTTAGTAATATCAGCAACTAATCCCACCATCCCCACCACTGGCGTCGGGTAAATCGACTGAGGATTGCCGTCACTATCAATGGTTTCGTTATACAAGGAAACATTCCCCCCAGTCACAGGAGTGCCCATTTCCCGGCAAGCCTCTGCTATTCCTGCACAAGCAGAGGCCAGTTGCCAGTAACCCACAGGCTTTTCAGGAGAACCAAAATTCAGATTATCGGTTACTGCCAAAGGTTCTGCACCCACACAGCTCAGATTCCGTGCTGCTTCTGCTACCACAGCCTTTGCCCCTTCATAGGGGTCAAGATAAACATAACGGGAATTACAATCCACCGTTGCGGCGACACCAGCATTAGAGGTTACAGGTTGAAGGTTAGTAGGTTGAAGGTTAGCAGGTTGAAGGTTGGTTTCAGGTTGAAGGTTAGTTTCAGGTTGAAGGTTAGCCGGTTTAAGGTTAGCCGGTTTAAGGTTAGCAGGTTGTTCGCCTTTGGCGTTCCCGTAGGGTAGGTTAGTTTCGGTTGAACCTTGGCCTTTCGGCCACGCTTCGCGAACAACATTCAACCTTTCAACTTTCAACTCTTGTTCAACCTTCAACCCTTCAACATTCAACCCTTGTTCAACATTCAACCTTTCAACATTCAACCCTTGTGGGCGTAACCGAATCACCGCAGCATCAGCGTTTCCTGGCAAAATTAAGGTATTGTTCTGGACTTGGTGGTCGTACTGGCGATAAACCCAACGTTTCGACGCAATAGTTGGAGTATCTAGGAGTTGACCTAGGATGTCATTCCAAGTGTGATGCTTGCCGTTAATCTCAATACCTTTAACATTACAGGGAGGGAGGGATTCTCCATCCCATTCCCAAGCCTTCAATGCATAGTCTGGTGGTTCTGTCAATAGCTCCCGCTGATAAATTGGAGTATTATCTGCTAGGGCAGTAGCTGGGATTTCTGCTGCTACCTCTCCTTGGAACAAAATCCTGACCAAAGGTTCCTCGATTACCTTACCTGCTACCACAGCATGGAGTCCCCAACGGTGGAAAATATCAATCAGTTCCTGTTCTCGACCCTTGTGAGCAACAAACAGCATTCGTTCTTGGGATTCCGACAGCAGGTATTCATAAGGCACCATACCGGTTTCTCGCGCTGGCACCAGGTCTAAATCGAACTCAATACCCAAGCCCCCTTTAGCTGCCATTTCTGAAGTCGAACAGGTTATGCCAGCCGCTCCCATATCTTGAGCAGCTACTACTGCACCGGTTTGAAATGCCTCAAGACAGGCTTCAATTAGAGACTTTTCTAGGAACGGGTCCCCCACTTGCACCGCTGGACGGTCATCTAGGGATTGATCCGTAAGTTCCGCACTAGCAAAACTTGCCCCTCCCATCCCATCTCTACCGGTAGTGGACCCGACATAGAGCACAGGATTTCCAACTCCAGAGGCTCCAGAGGTAACAATTTCCGGAGTTTCCATCAGTCCCAGAGCCATGACATTGACTAAGGGATTACCAGTGTATGCCCGGTCAAAGTAAACTTCACCCCCTACAGTAGGGACACCCACGCAATTGCCATAGTGACTGATTCCTGCTACTACCCCATTAAACAATCGTCTAGTGTTGGCATTATCCAAAGTCCCAAAGCGCAGAGAGTTCAAGACCGCAATGGGGCGAGCTCCCATGGTAAAAATATCCCGTAAAATCCCCCCTACTCCGGTAGCAGCTCCTTGAAACGGTTCTACCGCTGAGGGGTGATTGTGGGATTCAATTTTAAAGGCTAGTTGTAGCCCATCACCCAAGTCTACAACACCAGCATTTTCTCCAGGACCAACTAGAATACGTTTTCCTTCTGTGGGAAATTGCTTCAGTAGAGGACGGGAGTTCTTGTAGCAGCAATGTTCCGACCACATCACACCGAACATTCCCAGTTCAGCTTTATTGGGATGACGCCCTAGGCGCTGGACAATTTCTTCATATTCAGAAGGGGTTAAGCCTTCAGCAGCAATCTCTTCTGGGGAAAAGGAGGTCGAGGAATTAGTGGGCATATCACTCTGGCACAAAGGGCACAGAGATAATTTTATAGAGTATTGAGCCAATTATGATCAATAGCCAGACTTCTTCAGCTCCTTTGGTTCCCGTCCTTTGGATTTTTGCGTTCGCGAAGCGGTTCCAAAGGAACATCGCGTATCAGCTATCAGCTATCAGCTATCAGCTATCAGTTATCAGTTATCAGCTATCAGTTTATGCGCTACGCGCAGGCTACTTGAGTCGCTATTGGCCAACGGCTGACTGCTGAGCGCTGAGGGCTGACTGCTGACTGCTGAGCGCTGACTGCTGAGCGCTGACTTCTGACTTCTGACTTCTGCTATACCTTACCAATTCCTTAGCCACAATAAAATCACCCACGTGGGTAATGTCTCGGATATATTCCCCGTATTACTCTGTAAGCATAGCTGCAACTTACAATCTTATCACCCCTAAAACCGCAGCTCTATCAATCTATCTATTGGAGGCAAACCCATTATGTCTAGAAATTTTGATCATATAGCCTACTCTGTATCCACCCTAGTTTATCAATACAATTGCTATAGCCCAAACACAATCGAATACGTTTTATTTAATCAAGGACTCCTAGCCGGTCTGGAAAGACAAGCCGAAGCTAGCGACAGTCCAGTTTACCTAGAAGGTTATGAAATAGGACAGACCTATTAAGCTGTTCTCGAGGTTATCCACTTATGGCCCTGCGCGCACTGGGGGGAATGGGGGAAGCAATTACCATGGTTTCCCCCTCAGGTAACTTCAACTATTGGTGGGATAAACTCGTCCTCGCCACTGAGTTGGTTGTTGGCCAGCAGAAAGGAAAATGCGAACTACAGCCAACGGATCGGCCAGAGGAGAAAGTATCAATCCTCGATCACACTGCGAATTTCTCTAACTTGTTCGATATACTCCCGATCATTCCAAACCGGTACAACTCCCTGGTAAGAAATCGGTTCAACTAAATCAATCCATGAACGACAGCCTCCGTACTCTTGGTGGTAGGGAGTTATCACAGGTTCAGGTAACTGATAAGTACGCAAGAGCAGTACATATAAAGCTTGACGTGGCTTCCACTTCAAGCGCTCACTGGCAAATTGTTCATTCCAAATATGATAGGGTAGCAGAGCAGCAACAGTTGATTGCTCCGTTACTGACAAAATATCAGTAATAGACGCCCAGCTACCAATCCGAACAGTTTCCGGATGCCAACCTGAGAGCACAGGCTTCACTTGTTCAGCATAGTCAGGTTTAAGCAAATTAGGCTTTTGATGCTCATAAGTAGGGTAGAGTAAAACCTTGGGGTGAGCCACTCTAAAGCAGTTGCCCTGTTCACGAATACCGCCTTTGCGTAACAGCATAATCGTTTTGCCCGCTTCTAAGGCATCAACCGCAACAGCCCATTCTTTTAGGGCATGGGTAGTAGTTGAGAGCATAAGTTTAGTAATCGAAATTTTCTGATCACAATAAAACGTTTGCGTTTTCCTAGGATAGGATGCCAAGATTACTCTCAGTAGGGAATAGGGAGTCGGGAGTCGGGAGTCGGGAGTCGGGAGTCGGAACCCACCCCTAACCCCTCCCAGGAGGGGAACGGGAGTCGGGAGTCGGGAGTCGGGGTAAGACAATTGAATGTACCATCTCCCCATCTCCCCATCTCCCCATCTCCCCATCCCCCCA
>NZ_MKZS01000001.1:5000003-5001917 GCF_001942495.1 Moorena bouillonii PNG | reverse complement strand
TCGGGAGTCGGGAGTCGGGAGTCGGGGTAAGACAATTGAATGTACCATCTCCCCATCTCCCCATCTCCCCATCTCCCCATCTCCCCATCTCCCCATCTCCCCACATTCCCTATTCCCTATTCCCTTAAATTAGATCGATCTACCAACCACCCATGAGTAATTCTGAAGCAAACAACCGTAAAACTATTAACAAAGTCGCCATTGTAGGAGGAACCCACGGTAATGAATTTACTGGTGTATACCTAGTCAAAAAATTTGATAAGTTTCCAGAATTAATTACTAGACCTAGTTTTGAAACCTTGACAAGAATAGGTAATCCCCAAGCCTTTAAAGCCGCCAGGAGATATATTGATACCGACTTAAACCGCTGCTTTGCTAAAAGTGACCTGGAAAATCCTGAGCTTTCTTTCCTAGAACAAACCCGAGCCAAAGAGATGGCTAAAACCCTAGGACCAAAAGGCAATTCCCAGGTAGATTTTATTCTAGATTTGCACAGTACCAGTGCTAATATGGGGTTTACTATCATTCTCGTCAACAACGACCCCTTTAATTGGCAACTTGCTGCTTATCTGAGTTCCCTTGACCCCTTAGTTAGAGTTTTAAGTTCCATTGAACCAGGTAAAGAAAATACCTTTCTAAACTCTCTATGTAACTTCGGCTGTTCTATTGAAGTCGGTCCCATTGCACCAGCTAGTCTCAAGGGCGCTATTTTTCATAAAACTGAATCCTTAATTCACGCCACGTTAGATTATATTGAAGACTATAATAACGGTAAACTATTATCAAACACTTATCCTCTAACCATTTATCACTATTTCAAAGTAGTTGACTATCCCAGAAACAAAGCTGGTGAACTAGAAGGTATGATTCATCCTCATCTCCAGGGCAGAGATTATCAAGAACTTAATCCTGGTGACCCCATGTTTCTTACCTTCGATGGCACCACAATTTACTATGAAGAACAAGCCACGGTTTGGCCAGTATTTATTAATGAAGTTGCCTACTATGAAAAAGGAGTAGCTATGTGTTTGACTAAAAAAGAGATAGTTAGTGTTTAGGGAATCGGGAACAGGGAACAGGGAACAGGGAAAGGAGATGGGGAGATGGGGAGATGGGGAGATAGGGAGATAGGGAGATGATAGCGTTTTGCCTGTAGCTTAAGTAGATTCCCGACTCCCGACTCCCGATTCCCGATTCCCGATTCCCGATTCCCGATTCCCTACTCCTGACTCTGTAATCCCTGCTGCAATATTTCTAAAACTTTCGCTAAATTTCCGGCTAATAATGCAGCTTTATCTAACCATAATCCTGGGAAAATTTCTGAACAAAGTATGCCCTCAGGATTGGGTTCCAGTTTAGTATATTCCCCTTCCCTTAACCGAAACCAATCAAATTCACCATCATCAACTCGCCATACCAAATACTCTTGTACCCCATTACGGCGATAAACGTTTAATTTTTTGTGTAAATCAATAGAAACACTGCTAGCCGCAATTTCAACGATTAACTCCGGCGCACCTTCCACATAGCCATCCTGACTAATTGTAGATTGTCCTCCTACTTTTAGTCTAAGCAGTGCATCGGGTTGAGCTTCATTCTCAAGATCAAGCCTAACAGTACAATTATTTCCTAATTGCAGATTAGGAGTATAGGTTTGGTAGAAGCCCAACCACAACATAATATGAGCATGGGGTTCACCATGTTTTGTAATTCTTACAGGAGATGCCATGTAAACAATTCTTTCAATTAATTCGGCTTTCTTCAAATCAGCCATAGCGGAATAACGACGCTCAAATTCAGCAAGGGTTAGTTGATCCCCATTTTCTAAAGGAGGAATAGTCGGGTTCCGAGTAATTGTGCTGGGGGGGCGACGAAATAAGCTAAAACCCAGACTCTATAAGCGACCTAGCCCTT
>NZ_MKZS01000001.1:4997318-4999903 GCF_001942495.1 Moorena bouillonii PNG | reverse complement strand
AGGCAGCGCGGTCTTGGGGGTTCCCCCCATGAGCGACTGCCGTGGTTTCCCCCACTCGCGCTTTGCATCAAGAATTGAAGTGCTTATGGGTGGACTAACACAAAGCCTCCCTTAAGCCTACCTGACTCGAAGGTTAATGGCTAAGAACCTTAAACCTGTAACCTTGGCCAAAAGGCCATGCTATGGGAAAAACCAAATAACCTTAAACCTTTAACCTTGGCCTTGGCCTTTGGGCCACGCTACGCGAATGGCCACGCTACGCGAATGGCCACGCGTGCCCGTTCAACTTTAAACTTAAACCCAAGGGACTCAAACCCAAGAGGAATCTTAAAAAAAAAATGGATAAATTCATCTAATATTCATCGAAATTTAATCTGTTTTTGAATAAAATTCAGGAATATTGAAACACTAGTTATAGTTTTTCTATGGATTATGATAATGTGTTGAGTTTTGGGATGCTTATTTTTAATTAAAAAAGGAAAAAAATATCGGTGTTTTCAAAAATCATGTAGGATGTAGTTTGGAATAAAATCCTACACTACCAAGACTTTTTTTAATTTGTTAGTGCCTGTTGAACTGTAGCAACACGACTACCTCACTATGACCCAATTGAATTATTGGTTGAAATCCTTAGGAATGCTAACTGTAGCTGTGCTCACTACGGTATCTCCTATTACCTCTAGAAAAGCTAACGCTAGAACAGTTGCGGACTTAAGGCAAGAGGGAAAATCTCTAGAAATTTCTGTGCTTCCTCCAGAGACAGCTCCGACCGATTCCATTAAAATCCCTGTTCCCCCTCCGGAAACGAACAAGAATGGCATTTGTCCGGAGTTTCTGCCACCAGTGATTGACTCGATTATCGATCATCCTTCCTTGGCGAGAGGGAAATGGGGGATTGTGGTTGAATCATTATCGGAAGAGAAGGTTTTCTACAGCCACAATGCTAATCAATACTTGATCCCTGCTTCTAACATCAAACTATTAACTACAGCGGCAGCATTAAACAAGGTTCATCCCAATACTCCTATTCGATCTAAGTCAATGAAAGAATGGGTGAAGATAACGAATCTAAAAAGCCACAATAGTTATGCTGATACGTTATTGCGCTATATTGGCGGGTCGGAAGCAGTGCAGGATGCTTTGGCAGAATTGGGAGTTGACCCTAATAGTTATCGACTGGTAGATGGGTCTGGCTTATCCCGGAAAAATTTAGCGACTCCGGAGGCATTTATAACCACTCTCAAAGGGATGAGTGATGCCAATAATAACCAAGTTTTCCTAGCCTCTTTACCGGTGGCGGGAGTGAGCGGTACTCTCAAAAATCGGTTGCGTCATCCCTCTACACAAACCAAAGTTCAAGCCAAAACCGGCACCCTCAGAGGAGTTAAAGCTCTGTCTGGATATCTCGAACATCCCGATTACGGCACTATCGTGTTTAGCATCATGGTTAATCAACCATCCCAGTCAGGAAAAGTCTTAGAAAAGGGAATTGATCAGATTGTTCTGCGCTTAACTCAGCTGATGCCTTGTAATTCATAGAGATTGTGTGGGGAGATGGGGAGATGGGGAGATGGGGAGATGGGGAGATGGGGAGATTTTTATCAAGGGTAATTATCCGACTCCCGACTCCCGACTCCCGACTGTCTAATCCTTCAAACTAGTCTTCCCCCGATTCCCGATTCCCGATTCCCGATTCCCGATTCCCTGTAACAATCCGATCAAAATACCAATTCAATACTGGAGCGAGCAAACTATGGAACCGGCCTAGTAATGTCATCTCGAATCCTGGCATGATCCCAAACTGCTTTTTCTCAATACCTCGTACAATCTGATCAGCTACGGCAGTTGCACTCCACATCTGGGCACTGCCAGTAATCATCTTAGTTTCCAGGGGCTTGGTTTTATTTTCGGCTTCCAGTTGTGGGGTATCGGTATCAGGAGGATAGACAATAGAAACATGAATGCCTTGGGGCTTTAACTCACCCCGCAAGGATTCCGCTAAACCCCGCAGGGCAAATTTACTGGGACTGTAAGGGGTATAGCCATAAATACCAATCAGTCCAGCACCGGAAGATAGCAGTACAATATGACCCTTGTGTTGCTTTACCATGGTGGGTAGTACTGCTTTAATAGCATAGAGGGAACCAAAATAGTTAACTGCCATGGTTTGTTCAAATACCTCTATGGGCAGCTCTTGGAAGTAACCGGGATGAGCAATACCAGCGCTAGTGATTAATAGGTCAGCAGGACCGATTTGGTTAATTGCTTGCTCAATAGCTGCTTCTACCTGTATCTGCTGGGAAACATCAGCAGAAATAGTGAGAATTTTTGGTTGCGGATGGGTTCCCATGGCTTCAATCTCGACTTTAGCCTGCTCTAGCTTAGCTGTATCCCTAGCAATCAAAGTCAGATTAGCTCCCTTCTGGGCTAATAATTTGGCAGTAGCTTTGCCAATCCCACTGGAGCCCCCTGTGATAATGGCGTGCTGTTGATTGAAGGTCATGGTTGAATCTATAGGGAACAGGGAATCGGGAACAGGGAACAGGGAGTCGGGAGTCGGGAGTCGGGAATCGGGAATCGGGAAT
>NZ_MKZS01000001.1:4975661-4997218 GCF_001942495.1 Moorena bouillonii PNG | reverse complement strand
CTGATGATTTATTTGAAATAGACCACATCATCCCTAAGAGAGCTGGAGGTAGTGATAAGCTAACTAATAAACAGCTCATCCACTCTCATTGCCATCATAATAAAACTTGGCAACAAAGAGAGGAATATCCCCATAAAGTGTAGGCAATCCCAATGCCACCAGGAGGAGCCGGATGATTGGGAACAGTCATGTCCGGTTCTGGAGGAGAGTTCGAGGGAGGAATCCCTCGTTCGACTCTAATAGTGGGCATCCTGCCCGCGCGAAAATAAGGACGAAACGGGCAAGATGCCCATTCCACAGATGACCATTCCATAGAGAACGGGCAAGATGCCCATTCCACAGATGACCATTCCATAGAGAACGGGCAAGATGCCCATTCCACAGATGCCCATTCCATAGAGAACGGGCAAGATGCCCATTCCACAGATGCCCATTCCATAGAGAACGGGCAAGATGCCCATTCCACAGATGACCATTCCATAGAGAACGGGCAAGATGCCCATTCCACAGATGCCGATTCTAGCTCACTCTTCAAATCATTCCATTATTAAGCAACGCCCTCTACTCCCTGTTCCCTATTCCCTATTCCCTGTTACCTAAAGAATGAATTATGCGATCGCGGATTCGCTTACCGCTGCTTCCTCATTCTTAGCCGGTAAAGGTGCTGGTTTATTAGTCATAAATTCAGCCAGCTGAGCCTCAATTTGGTCACGGACAATTTGGCGATATTCGAGGAAGTGTTCCGCGTAGGCACAAACCACAAAGAAAGAGCCCACCACTTTTGGTTTCTGCTGGATCAGCTTAAACAGACTATTCCAGAAGGTCCAGCGGGTCTTACGAAGAACCCCTTGTCGCCAGCATAGGGTTAGTAGCGCCCGGATAGTTATCCAATCGATCCGACGAGGTACAGCATGCCTCGGTAGACCAAGCTTCATAAAGTGGTTGTAGGTGCGGTTTAAAAATCGCTCTGGGTCATACAGTGTCCAAAATGCCTCCACATATTCACGAGCAATTTCTTCCACAGGCCGAGTTGGAACAAAATTGATCAAAGTCGTTTGGTTAATATTAGCCCCACCATCGAGAAGTCGTCCTTCTTTCTCAAGGCGATGCCACAGAGCAGTATTAGGCAATGCCTGCAACATACTAAACAAGGCAATAGGAATCGAGGTTTTCTCAATAAATTGGACAATGCGATCGCCTGCGCCAGGTTTTTCTCCATCAAAGCCCATGATAAACCCAGCCATAACCCTCAGACCGGCATTAGTAATCGCATCCACCGATTCACTCAGAGAATCCCGAGTATTTTGGAACTTTTTAGTCAGGGTAAGGCTGTCTTCATCAGGAGTTTCAATGCCCAAAAAGACCACTTTAAAATTACAATCGACCATCAGGTCCATCAGTTCTTGGTCTTGAGCCAAATCCACTGAAGCTTCTGTGATAAAGCTAAAAGGATACTCATGTTCAGCCATCCAGACCTTCATGGCTTTCAGCAGAATCTTGACATTGCGCTTATTGCCAATAAAGTTGTCATCGACTAGAAAAATCCCTCCTTGGAAATTCAGTTCTAAGAGGCGTTCTAGTTCAGCTAACAACTGCTCTGGAGCTTTAGTACGGGGTTTGCGACCGTAGAGGACAATAATATCGCAGAATTCGCACTGAAATGGACAGCCCCGAGAGAACTGGATTGCCATAGTGTCATAGGCTTCGAGGTCGAGAAGATCAAAGCGGGGGATTGGGGTTCCCGTAACATCTGGCTTCTCACCATTAGCACGGAACACCCCTTGACTCTCGCCCCGTTCAATCGCTGAGACAAACATCGGTAGGGTAATTTCCCCTTCATCCAAAATCAAGTAATCTGCCCCAGCCCCTTCAGGTTCGTGGGGTGAGGTAGTCGGATAAGGACCACCGACAGCTACCTTTTTTCCACGGCGCTTAGCTTCCTGAATTAGCTCAAGAAAATCTTTTTTCTGGACGATCATACCTGAGAGAATCACCATCTCAGCCCAATCCCATTCTGCCTCCGTTACCTCAGATACATTGCGGTCAACCAGTTTAAATGACCATGTCTGAGGTAATATCGCTGCTACTGTCACCAAACCTAGGGGTGGCATCAGTGCCTTGCGATTCACCAACTCAATGGTTTTCTCCATTGACCAGAAACTTTTCGGAAACAGAGGATATAGCAGTAAAACTCGCATAAGTAGCACCTGAAACGATAGTTAGGTTTTCCGGAATTGATTTATCAGAATGTATCAATTGATTACAGCTGGCTTAACTTAACCAGAGTTGGAAAGATGTCGTTGGCGGATTACCTGTCAGCCACTAACTATTAGGTTAGGTAAATATTAGGTAGGTAACGGGGTGGGAGACTTTTCCCCAGTTAGTTAGTTGCTAAGGCTTGCTAATATATATAGTCTGATCCCCGAGTTAATTTCCACTCAATCTGCCAACGGGGTTTGTAATCTGTAAGTTGCCAGTTTTCCCTTAGATTTCTCTATCAGTAGTTATACTTATCACCAGCTTAAACTGAGCGTTAAATTTCTTCCCCCCCCTTAAATAAGGGGGGATGGGGGGGATCATCTCCCCCTTTGTTAAAGGTGGAATCTTCAATTAGCTTCCCCCGCCTTAAATAAGGGGGGATGGGGGGGATCATCAATTAGCTCAGGTTATGACCGTGTCCAGTATAGTTACTATGAAGATAGTTAATCTTAGTTACTCTAAGGATGATGTCTGGGTACTATCGTCCGGCTGTTGCTTTGCTACTTCTTGAGCCAGGGTGTTCACCGTAAAGCGAATTTGCTCCTCCGTATGGTTACAGGTGATAAAGAAGCGCAGGCGGGCAGCATTTTGCGGCACCGATGGATAGAACATAAACGGGACATTGATGCCACGTTTAAAGAGATTCTGAGAGAGTTGCACCGACTTCAACGCATCCCCCACAATAATTGGAATCACTGGAGAGTCTTTACTCGTCCCTGTGTTGAGTCCCTGTTTCTGGGCTAATTCCAGGAAAAGTTTAGCTCGCTGGTGCAACAGTGCAACTCGCTCTGGTTCTGCCTTCAGTAGCCTTATGGAAGCCAGCACGGAGGCTGCATTAGGGGGAGCTATGCCAACACTATAGACAAATCCCGGGGAGGTATACTTGAGGTATTCTACCACAGCAGCGCAACCAGCAATATAGCCACCGCAGCTAGCAAAGGACTTGCTGAGGGTACCCATCCACAAATCCACATCAGCGGGATCAACCCCACAGAACTCACCAACCCCTCGACCGTGTTTGCCCAGTACCCCGATGGAGTGAGCTTCATCTACCATCAGGAAAGCTTTGTGGCGTTTCTTGACTGCAATGAACTCAGGCAAGTCGGGAATGTCACCATCAGTACTGTAAACTCCTTCGATCACAATCAGTACCCGTTGATAGTGGTGACGACGCTCCTGGAGTATTTTATCCAATGCCTGACAGTCATTATGAGGAAAAGCAATAATGCTCGCTCCCGACAGGATGCATCCCTGTAGAATACTGTTGTGGCTCAGAGAATCATGTAAGATTAGGTCGTTTTTGCCAAATAGGTGACTAATAGTAGTTACGTTAGTAGCATGACCGCCCACATAGACGATACTATCCTCAGTACCAATAAAGTCAGCAATTTCTTTTTCTAGCTCTCGATGTAAGGGTTTTTCCCCTGACAACAGACGGCTAGCACAGGCGGAAGTACCATAACGATCTATGGCATCCTTTGCTGCTTGAGAGATCACTGGGTCACCACACATCCCCAGATAATTATAAGTGGCATAATTAATCAGTTCCCGGCCACCAATCTGTGTGGTGTTGTTGACTACCCGTTCTTGGGGGGTAAAGAAAGGATTGTTAACCCCGAGGGCTTTAATTTCCTCCTGTTGCAATTGCAGTTTGCGGTATTCTGGGTATAGGTGGAAATTGTGGTATTCCGGTGGGATATCTTGATTGTTTAGCTTTTCTGCATCTTGATTTGGGATTAGACCGTTTTTAGCCGATATATGACCATTCGTTTCCGGTATTGACCTCCCTGAGGAGGTTTCTAGGTTAGCTTGCGAGTTTCCTGTTGGTTGTTTAGCAACGTATTCCGCCAAATACTCAGCCAATGCCTCAATATTGTCGTGATCCCATAAAAGCGTTGGGGAAAGCCGATGTTCGAGGAAATTCTCCAGCTCTCCGGATAAGTTAACAGCTTCAATAGAATTTAAACCATAATCGGTAAAATCCCGATGAATATCGATTTCTTGGGCATCCAGCTCAAGTACGTCTGCTAGCTTGGACACTAACCAAGTGGCAATGCTTGATGCTCCTTGAGATAATTTTGGGGAACTGACGGTAGATTTGTGATCACTCGTAACCACAGTGGCCGGTGAGCTTTCTTTCCCGTTCCAGACCTGGTTCAACAATTCCATGTTGCACTCCTTCACCACACTAAAAGATTAGATCACCCAACTGCAGTGACTCGCACTGGGTGATCGTCTGCCCTTACCCCTCCATGACTTTTCGATCATTGAGCCTAGTTGTGAACCTTCAACCTCAGCTAATAATGTTCTAAACAGAGATTATGCCTTTATTTCGGTCTAGTTGCCACTGTTGAAGCCAATGAATTGCTATTTTTGGGGTTGACTTGATGGTTATTTTGCCATGAACTACCAAAACTTGTGAAAAATTCTATCAATCATGTCAAGTCTACCCTCTTGCGTCGATAGCATTTGACAGGTAAGCTATTCTGCATCGAAAAATCTGTTTCGTAAGATGCAGATTTTGTTGATTGGGTCTGGTAACCTCGCGTCTAAGCTTGGTATGAGGGGAAACAACGCAGGGATAATTCGCGATCGCATAATGGCAAACCATAAAGCTAAATACTCCAACTTAGTCGATCTCGTGGTCGATAGAGCGATAAACCAACCTAACCAAATTGCTTACACTTTCCTAGCAGACGGGGAAACAGAATCTGGACATCTAACCTATCAACAGTTAGATCAACAGGCCAGAGCCATTGGTGCTCAGCTACAGTCTCTAGTTGCCCCTGGCTCCCGTGCCTTATTAGTCTACCCCTATACCGCTGGGTTAGAGTTCATTGCTGCTTTCTTTGGATGTCTGTATGCCTCGGTTGTAGCAGTGACCGCTAATCCCCCCCGGTCTAAACAGGCTATTGCCCAATTACAGCAGCGGGTCATTTCTTCCCAAGCCACAGTAGCCCTTACTACCACAGACCTCTGGAAAAGAATCCAGCAGCAGTGTAGCTCGAATCCAGAATTAGCCCCAACCTTAACTCAACTCTCCTGGATAGAAACCAACGAAATTTCCCCATCTCTAGCATCAGACTGGATTGAAACCGAGCGCCCAGATCACGATAGCTTAGCGTTTCTACAGTACACCTCAGGGTCTACCGGTAATCCAAAAGGGGTAATGGTGACCCATGGCAATATCCTGCACAATTCAGCCTTGATCTATCAGTGCTTCGAGCATACCCTTAACAGTCAAGGAGTGATCTGGTTACCCTTGTTTCATGATATGGGGTTGATTGGTGGTGTGATCCAGCCGATCTATGGCAGATTTCCTGTTACACTCATGTCACCAGTAGCCTTAATTCAGAAACCTATTTGCTGGCTCCAAGGGATTTCCCGCTATAAAGCCACCACCAGTGGTGGTCCCAATTTTGCCTATGACCTATTGTGTCGCCAGGTCACTCCAGAACAGATGGCAACTCTAGACCTTAGTAGTTGGGAGGTAGCATTTTCCGGTGCTGAACCGATTCGAGCCGAAACCCTAGAACGGTTTGCCGAGACCTTTGCCCCTTGTGGGTTTAGAGCAGAAGCATTTTATCCCTGCTACGGTATGGCTGAAACGACATTATTTATTTCTGGGGGATTGAAAGCTAACCCTCTGGTGATTAAGTATGTTGAGCAAGGTGCCCTAGGAGAAAATCAGGTGGTAGCTGCGACTAAAGACCAAAAGGGAGCACAAGGGATTGTCAGCTGTGGTCAGCCCTGGTTAGGTGATCACGTGGTAATTGTTGACCCGGAAACCTTAATAGAGTGCCCAGAAAATAAAGTCGGGGAAATTTGGGTATCTGGTAATGGTGTCGGCAAGGGCTATTGGAATCAACCAGAGGAAACAGAACGCACATTCGGTGCCTATATAAAAGACACCGGCACTGGACCATTTCTGCGCACCGGAGACTTAGGATTCCTAAAAGATGGGGAACTCTTTATCACCGGTCGCCTCAAAGAATTGATGATCCTCTGGGGCAACAACCGCTATCCCCAGCATATTGAAGCAACTGTTGAGAAGAGTCATCCAGCCCTACGACCCAATGCTAGTGCAGCGTTTTCCGTCGATTTAGAAGGGGAAGAACGATTAGTTATTGCTCAAGAGATCAAGCGGAGTTACCTAAGACACTTAGTGGTTGATGAAGTAGTGGCAGCAATTCGTCAAGCCGTAGCCCAAGAGCATATTGCTGATGTTTATGGGATTGTGCTGCTGAAGACCGGAAGTATTCCCAAAACCTCTAGTGGTAAGATTAAACGTCGGGAATGTCGGCTGCGATTTCTTGATGGCACTTTAGAGGCAGTAGGTCAATGGCGACAGAGTCAACAACAACCGCGTAGCATTACCGATCTGTTGAGTCAGTTGAATGTTGCTTCATCAGAATCCTAAGGTTGTTATTGGGTCAGCTATCAGCTATCAGCTATCAGCTATCAGCTATCAGCTATCAGCTATCAGCTTATGGGTTACTTCACAGTGCTTTTGGTCTGTGCCAGCCTACTGTTAGCGTAGCGTGCGCGTAGCGTAATCGGTGATGCGCGAATAAGCTATGCAGTGGCCTGACAGAGGTTTCCACGGACTGCTGACTACTGACTGCTGAATGCTTAGGTTATTGGGATTATTAAATGTGTTAAAGATTACTAATTCCCAGAAAAGACGAATTAAAGTAGGGTGGGCAAAGTAATATAATCATTAATACTCAAAACAATCAAACTGTGTCTTGATGCAAAGCGCGAGTGGGGGAAACCACGGCAGTCGCTCATGGGGGGAACCCCCAAGACCGCGCTGCCTTCCCAAGACCGCGCTGCATCGCTTTTTGCCCACCCTACAAGCTGTTCGCGTAGCGTGCGCGTAGCGCTTAAGCTGACCGCTGAACGCGCACGCTTGAGCTTTTAGCTCACGGCTGAATACTTACCTAATTCCGACCATCACTAGGAATTTATTATTTTTTTTAGGAACCAGTAAAAAAAATAATTAGGTATGGTAACATATCCCTCTAAGCGCAGCTAAAATAATTAACCATGAAACGTTCTTTAGAGGCTCTTAGGGAGAAAGCCAGAAATTTCCTGATCTATGGTATTGGTATATCACTGATATCCAATTTTGAAAAGCTAATTACTAATTACTCATTAATTGGTAATTCAACCTTCTTCGAGCCTGACCAATTTGATTGGGTAGCTGAGTTAGAATCTCAATGGATGACGATTCGCCAAGAGCTAGATCAAGTCTTGAAATATAGAGATACTCTACCCAACTTCCAAGATATTTCCCCAGACCAGGCTGAGTATGTCAGTACGGATAATCGTTGGAAAACCTATGGCTTTTATGGCTATGGAATTAAAGTTAAACAGAATTGTGAAAAATGTCCGGAAACTACTCGTATTATCGAAAAAATTCCTGGCATGAAAACGGCCTTTTTTTCAATCCTATTACCAGGGAAGCATATCCCTGAACATAGGGGACCTTATAAAGGGGTGATCAGATGTCTTCTAGGATTACGTGTTCCTGAACCGAAGGAAAATTGTCGGATTCGTGTTGGTAACGACATTCGCTATTGGGAAGAAGGGAAAGCAATGATGTTTGATGATAGCTTTCCCCATGAGGTATGGAATGAAACCGATGGGATGCGGGTGGTTTTATTTCTAGATATTGTTAGACCCCTCCGTTTTCCTGCTTCATGGATTAATTTATTATTTATTAAACTAATTGCTTGGTCACCCTTCGTTCAAGAGGCTATGGCTAATCAGAAGAAATGGGAAGAACGTTTAGATAAGGTGTTTGCTCGACAATGAAGTAATAGGGAATCGGGAATCGGGAATCGGGAATCGGGAATCGGGAATCGGGAATCGGGAATCGGGAATCGGGAATCGGGAATCGGGAATCGGGAATCGCTATTATCGTACTTGCTGCATCAAGACTGCAGAGGTACAAAGAATTTTTTCCCTTTTCTTTCTTCCCTGCTCCCTACTCCGTTCGCGTTTGGCCGTAGGCCACACGGGGCGCGTTCGCGCAGCCTCGGGGTCTCCCAGTAAGCGTGACCCACAGCCTTAGTCCCTGCTCCCTAAAACCCCAAGGGCGTAAGTACCTCACCGAATTGATAAATTCTATAGGTATCCCTGTAGGAATAGTGATAATTTTTGTTCCCTATTCCCTACTCCCTATTCCCTACTCCCTGCTCCCTGCTCCGAAGTCCCTACTCCCTACTCCCTATTCCCTACTCCCTACTCCCTACTCCCTTTACTATATGACAAACGATTTTGATGCCATCATCATTGGTAGCGGAGCTGGTGGAGGAACTGTTGCGTTGGCGCTAGCTAAAGCTGGTAAGCAGGTTTTACTGGTTGAGCGTGGTAACCGATTCATTGACAGTGAACCTTACCAGGACGAGCAACGAATGCTGATCGACATGGCAGCTTTTGATGACCGCACCATCGAGGTTAATGGGCGTAATACCCGATTGTTTATTGGCGGAATTCTTGGTGGTGGGACTTCTCTCTATGGTGGAGTGTTGATGCGTCCGAGCCGCAATGATTTCCATCCTGGCAAGTACTATAGTGAATGGCTACCACGTCACCTCTGGGATTGGCCAATTACTTATGATCAGCTCTCCCCCTATTTCGATCAGGCCGAGTCATTATTCCATGTTGCTGGAGATGATCCTAAGAAAATCATCCATGTAGAGACACCAGCCCACAGCTATCCAGCCAAGACTCCTCCCCTTGAGCCGATCAATCAGAAATTGGAGCGGGGGATTGAGAAAGCTGGATTTACTCCCTTCCACTTACCCCTGGGCATCGACTTTAACCGTTGCCTTCGCTGTGCCAAATGTCCAGGCTACTACTGCCCCAATGACTCTCGTGCCTCGACGTTGGTATGTGCTATTGATGGGGCAGTTAGCAATTACCATCTCCAGCTAAAAACTAATACAGAAGCAGAGTGCTTGGTTACCAACGCTCAGGGTAAGGTGGTTGGTCTAAAACTTCGCTGGCGCGATAGTGGTACCATCGAAACGCTAAAAGCTAAAACTTATATTATAGCAGCTGGCGCTATTGGTAGCCCAGTAATCCTGATCAAATCTGGCTTAACTGGTCGTAGTGGTCAGGTTGGCAGAAATTATATGTACCATTGCGGTGCTTTGGCGGCTGGGTTGTTTAGTCAACCTACCGGTGGCGCAGATACCTTCATCAAGCAGTTAGGCTTCACCGATCTTTATTTTGGTTCAGGGGATTTTCCCCATAAGCTCGGGTATTCCCAAACTGTTCCAATCCCTGGGCATCTGAGCATACAAGAAAATTTACCAGTACCGATTCCAGATGCGATCGCAAAATTCCTACTCAAACGGATACTGGCGATGACAGGTTTTGTCGAAGACTTGCCCCAACCCGAAAATAGGGTAGACGTTAGCAATACAGGAGCGATCCATCTAGTCCACAAATTTCATCCTTACGATATTTACCGCTCCCGTTACTATATGCGCCAGCTCAAGAAAGTGATGGGCCATGCTGGGGTAGTATTCATGTTTGGTGCCACCGGGGATAAAGATGATCGTCACACAGCCCATCAAGTGGGCACCACACGTTTTGGTACCGATCCCAACACATCCGTGCTTGACCCATACTGCCGTTTGCACGATCATGACAATGTATTTGTTGTGGATGGTGGATTTATGCCAACCTCGTTGGGGGTTAGTCCTGCTTTAACCATTGTAGCTAATGCACTGCGAGTGGCAGATTATATTAAGGAGACTTGTTAGCATGAAAACTGTTGTAATCACAGGAATTTCCGGCACCCTCGGCAGTGCGTTAGGTCAAGAGTACATCAATCGTGGTTGGCAAGTAGTTGGTGTCACCCGTCAAGAAAACCTCGAAGGTAACTATTTCAATACATTGTGTGTGTCTCAACAACAAACCCTTGAGGATGCCCAAAAGTTGCTTGAGTATGACCCCGATGTGATTATCCTGAATGCAGGACAAATCGAAACTGAGGTAGGGGATGGAGGAGTGCCACTGGTTGAGATAGTAGAATCGATGAACCGTGTTAACTACAGTTGGCCAGCATTAGTAGCCCTGGAAGCAGCCAAGCTAAAGCGCGAGCGACCCCTCGATGTGGTTGCTATTGGTTCGATTGCAGATGGTAGCCCTTCTTGTTTTGGTCCAGTCTATCATTCTGGTAAAATTGCTCTGCACTATTACTGGTCAGGTGTTGGACCAATCGTTTACCACGCCAGTAATCATCAAATTCGGATGAGGCTTTACCGTCCTGGTGTAATCAGCGGTCCCTTGGCTTGGGCACCAGTGAACCGTCTCAATGAAAAAGGTTATAAAATCCGAGCCAACCGAGTCAATTCTGCTCCTCCTGCTGAAAAAGTGGCTAATACAATCGCCAGCTGGATTGAGAAAAACAAAGAATGGGTGGGAACTTATGATGAGCCTTTTAGCTTTAAAATATTCAAATACCTGTTTGCTTTGTTCCCCAATTTCTTTTACAAACTACAGTTGTTTGGATGGCCTCGGGGCAGCAAATTCGTGTAACTAGGAAATAGGTAATTTCGGTAAGAGTGTGAGAAGGGGGAGATTTTTAATAATTGCTGGATTATTTCGGCAATTTATGTTAAAAATTCCTGGAAAATAAATTATTATGACTCGAACCTCCTGAGCTATGAATCCTCAATTGAGGATAGTTGGTTATCTCGGAATCAGGCTAAAGTAATGTTTTTGAATGTTTTGTGTAAGTTTTTGAGTGCAGGGGTAAAAAGTGTCACAAACTATTCTCCAACCAGCCACGTTAGTTGATATCCTGCGCTACAGAGCAGTTAACCAGCCAGATGCGATCGCATATACCTTTTTGGTGGATGGAGAAACCGAACAGGTCAGTCTGACTTACCAACAGTTGGAGCAACAAGCCCAAGCGATCGCATTCCACCTGCAATCAATATATTCCCCAGGAGAAACTGCCCTACTACTTTATCCTCCTGGTCTAGACTATATTTGTGCATTTTTCGGGTGTCTTTACGCTGGGGTTGTAGCTGTCCCCGCTTATCCTCCTAGACCCAACCGCTCCCTTGTCCGTGTTCAGGGAATTGTCAAGGATTCCCTGGCCAGGGTAGCCCTAACTAGCCAAGCAATCCTGTCTAATTTAGAGCGCAGGTTTACTCAGGCTCCAGAACTGAAGACACTGCAGTGGGTAGCCACAGAAAACATCAACGGCAACTTAGCTCAATCATGGCAGCAACCAGCTATAGATGGTAGCACCCTGGCTTTTCTACAATACACCTCTGGTTCAACCGCTCAGCCGAAGGGAGTGATGATTAGCCACAGCAATCTAGTCCATAATTCAGCTGCTATCTATCAGTATTTTGAGCACACCGACCACAGCAGTGTGGTGAGTTGGTTGCCGATGTACCATGACATGGGTCTGATTGGTGGCATACTCCAACCTCTATACGGCGGTTTTCCAGCTACACTGATGTCCCCGTTGATGTTTTTGCAAAGTCCAATCCGCTGGTTAAAAGCAATTTCCCACTATCGAGCTACCAGCAGTGGCGGACCAAACTTTGCTTACGACTTATGCGATCGCAAAATTAAGCCGGAACAACTAACAAACTTGGATTTGAGTAGTTGGGATATTGCCTTTAACGGAGCTGAGCCAATTAACTCCGCCATCTTGGAGCGGTTTGCCACAAAGTTTGAGTCCTGTGGCTTCCGCCGAGAAGCATTCTACCCTTGCTATGGCATGGCTGAAGCCACCTTAATGGTTTCTGGTGGTCTCAAAAGCGCTCCAATTGTCTTAAAAACAGTTGAAGGGGCAGCATTAGAGCAAAATAAAGTTGTGCCAGCTACTGTTGAGCAAGAAGGTACCCTTACCCTAGTAGGCTGTGGTCAAAGTCTGCCAGACCAGCAGATTGTAATTATCCATCCTGAAACCTTAACCCCATGTGACCCAGGAAAAGTAGGAGAAATCTGGGTATCAGGACCAAGCATTGCCCAAGGTTACTGGAATCAACTGGCAGCAACAGAAGGCAACTTTCGCGTAACTCTAGCATCGATGGGGGAGGAGTCATTTATGCGTACCGGTGACTTGGGATTCATGCTCGACGGTGAATTATTTGTTACTGGTCGTTTGAAGGATCTGATCATTATCAATGGTCGTAACCACTATCCCCAAGATATTGAATGGACCGTAGAAAACACCCACTCCTTGCTCAGACCGACGTGTTCCGCAGGATTTTCCGTCAATATTGCCGGTGAGGAACAGTTAGTGGTGATTGCTGAGGTAGAACGTAGCTATTGGAAATCGACTCGGCTAGCTACTTCTGATCCTGGTAATGGAGCGAAAGACCATGCCCTTGATACCAAAGAGTTAATCCGGTTAATCCGACGAGCAGTATTACAACATCACGATTTGCAGGTTCATACTGCTCTGTTACTCAAACCAGGTACTATTCCCAAGACCTCTAGTGGTAAGATTCAGCGTCATGCCTGTCGCCAGAGTTTTCTAGCGGGAACTCTGGCTGTTATAAATAATAGGGATTAGCTTTGAGGATTGAGGATTCAGGCTTGAGGCAGACTTAACCTAAAAGATAACCCTATTGATAGTAGTCGATAGCAATCCAAGTAAAGGTTAACAAATGTTTCTATTCCCTATTCCCTTGACACCCCAGATGAGATTTTATGTCCTAAACTATACCTTCCTTGATAGAAATTAACAATTTTGTAACACTTTCGGATAGAATAAGGCATTAGTGGCCTTCGTTGGTAGTTGCAGTACATAACTTATGTCGGAGAATTCCTGGTCAGAAAAAGCGCCAAGCCAAGAGCTGAACCAACTTGGCTCTATGCTGTCTAACTTGTCAGAGGAAGAGTTTGAAACTAGCTTATTTTTCCAGGGACTAGAAGGACGCCGACGCAAAGCAGCTTTAGTTTTAACCATAGTGTGGTGCATGACAATAGCACTGCATTTGGTGTCTTGGGGGATCTGGGTGAGCTTGGGCTTAACAACGATATTAGGAATTCATTGCCTACGGTTCTTGCTGGCTCAACCGTTAAAAACCCCTCAACCCTCTTTAGATGAAGAAAAAGACGATTTTCCCTTTGTGTCTCTGCTAGTAGCAGCAAAAAATGAAGAAAGTGTCATCAGTAATTTAGTTCAGTCTCTGTGTCAATTAGACTACCCCGAAAATCAGTATGAACTGTGGGTAATTGACGATCACAGTACTGACCAAACACCAGAAATATTAGATAAGTTAGCAGCAACATACGACCAGTTGAAGGTACTGCACCGGAGTGCTAATGCCGGGGGAGGGAAATCAGGAGCACTCAATCAGGTACTGGGTTTAACGAAAGGCGAGATTGTAGCAGTATTTGATGCAGATGCTAAAGTTCCCAAAGATATGCTGCAGCGGGTGTTGCCCTTATTTAATAACCCGCGAGTGGGAGCAGTGCAGGTCAGAAAAGCGATCGCAAATGCAGCACTGAATTTCTGGACACGAGGGCAAATGGCAGAAATGGCTCTAGACAGCTATTTCCAACAGCAACGTATAGCAGTGGGTGGGATTGCTGAATTGCGGGGCAATGGTCAGTTTGTCCGACGTTCCGCACTACAGCGTTGCGGTGCCTGGAATGAAGAAACTATCACCGACGACTTAGATTTAACCATTCGCCTACACCTCGATCAGTGGGATATTGGCTTTCTCAATTACCCGCCAGTAGAAGAAGAAGGAGTCACCAGTGCGATCGCACTCTGGCATCAACGGAACCGTTGGGCAGAAGGAGGGTACCAGCGCTATCTCGATTACTGGCGTTTAATTGTAAGTAACCGCCTAGGTTTGCGGAAAACTATAGATTTATTTACCTACTTGATCCTCCAGTACTTTTTGCCCACTGCTGCTGTACCAGACTGTTTGATGGCTATTGCCCGTAACCGTCTACCTATTTTTAGTCCCATTACTGGTCTAACTGTCACCGTATCAGTGATTAGCATGTTTGTCGGGCTGCGCCGCACCAATCAAAATCGACGATTACGTGTTTCTAACCTGTTGGTTCCTCTGTTGCAGACCTTGAGGGGAAACCTTTATCTATTGCACTGGATGCTAGTGATGGCCGCTACTACCGCTCGGATGTCTGTGCGTCCTAAACGGTTGAAATGGGTGAAAACAGTCCATAGAGGTGGTAGCGAAGAATGAAGAATGAAGAATGTAGAATGCAGAATGCAGAATGCAGAATGCAGAATGCAGAATTACAAATTCTAAGTTCTACATTCTAAAATTGTGAATTCTTAATTCTTAATTCTAAATTCTTAATTCTTAATTCTTAATTCTTAATTCTTAATTCTTAATTCTTAATTCTTAATTCTGCATTAATTCCTGATAAAAATCCAAAAGCTGTTTAGCTAACGCCTGATTGGTATACTGCTCCATTGCTCGTACATAACCCAAATCTCCTAATTTCTCAGCCAACTCTGGTTGCTTGATTAGCTGCTGTAAACAATGTCGTAACTCGGACTCATCTTTTTCAGGAAACACCAACCCAGCATCTCCAATCACATAGGGAATTTCTCCAGAATCGGAACCAATTACTGGTACTTTAGATGCCATAGCCTCAATCAGCACATGACCAAACTGTTCCTTCCAACCTACACTAGTTAAGGTTTTAAACTTATAATTAGTCTCTGATGGTAGCACCAGAGTATTCATCACATTAATATAACGAGGTACCTCATCATGGGGAACACTCTCAATCCAAATCAGTTGGTCTTTAATTCCCCATTCTGCCGCCTTTTCCATCAATATCGGCTTGAGGGGACCACGCCCTAGTAGCAGCAACTTCCACTGCATCCCAGATAACCCAGCTAGGGCTTTACCTAAAGTCAGTAATCCCTTCTCCTCTACAAACCGTCCCACAAATCCCACCACAAAGTCATCGGGTTGAATTCCCAACTGCTGTTTTAAATCTGGCTGAGCTTGGGGACGAAACAAGCTTTCATCTACCCCCAATTGGGGCATTACTTTAGCTGGTCCGTTATAACCATGTTGTCGCAGGATTTCTACCCCATCCTGATTCCCACAAATCAGTCCATCGGTATGGCGCAGGTTATACCCTTCCAACACAGACACCGGAAATTTTACCTCGTAGGGCAGATTCCAAAAAGTTAAAAATAGGTTTTTTGCCTTCAGTCCCAATAGCTTATTTAGGGTAATAAATTGAGCATAACCTAATGCCTTAGCTCCCTGTTCCACTTGAATAATGTCGGGGCGAAACTGTTTCAATAAAGGGACAATATCTAGGCCAAAGGTCAGCAGCCCCTGATTATTTTCACTAAAGTTAGACACTGGTACCACCCGAAATGAACCTTCCTCACGGGGTTGGGTTTCAATGATGCGATTTTGGACACCACCAGGACGCCAGCGCCGGGGAACCACCACAGTTACCTCAATATTAGGTTCTAACTGAGCGAGTGTTCGTAACTTCTCGCAGTTAAGGTCAACAATATAGGAGTGGCTAGCAACTAGTATTTTCATGGGTAATTTTTTGACAGTTAACGGTGGCAGGTTAAAGGTTGTTCGCGTAGCGTGGCCTTTTGGCCAAGGTTGTTCGCGTAGCGTGGCCAAAGGCCAAGGTTGCTGGTTGTTCGCGTAGCGTGGCCAAAGGCCAAGGTTGGAGGTTTAAGGTTGGAGGTTGGAGGTTGGAGGTTTGAGGTTTGAGATTGGAGGTTGCAGGTTGCAGGTTGTTCGCTCTTGGCGTTCCCATAGTATCAATCAGCGGTAGTGGTAAAGATGTAGTGATTTGGCTACGGTCTGATCAAGGTTTCGGGTGCTAAAATCACTACTTGTGTACCACTACCGGTTATCACAACACCATTAAATTTGACTTATTATGACTTTAAGCTCCTGAATTATTAATCATAAATTTTAAAGCTTTTAATTAAAGATGCAAGAGCTTATTAGGTTTACTTAATCGTAGTTTTAAGTTTTAAAAACTGGCTTCAACCTTGTCACCTTGGCCAAAAGGCCACGCTACGCGAACAAGCTTCAACCTTGTAACCTTGGCCAAAAGGCCACGCTACGCGAACAACCTTGTCACCTTGGCCAAAAGGCCACGCTACGCGAACAACCTTGTCACCTTGGCCAAAAGGCCACGCTACGCGAACAAACTTGTAACCTTCAACCAACTAACCTTCAACCTTATAACGGTCTAGCCGACTATAAATTTGACCATCATCCCAGATAGATTTGATGCGTGTACCAAGTGCTTTGAAAAATCCCAACATGTAGAAACCAGCGCGGCTAATAATTTTAATCGGGGAACCACTTTTATTACAAGGAGGATTCCCTAAGACGTGGCAATCAAATAGACGACCAAAGAGCCGTAGCTGTTCACTAAGGGTAAGATTTTTCATCCCCATCAGGAAATGGTTGTGATAAAAGGTCAACTGATACTCAAGCGATCGCGTACTAATATCATGACACCCCCCAGTTTCTTCTCCTAAATGGACTAAATAAGCATCTGGGTCATACCAAATTTGATAACCAGTGCGACGAAATCGCAAACAAAAATCTGACTCCTCACGAACCGCACTCCCCCGGAACTGTTCATCAAAGTGCAGCCCGTACTTGGTAAAAATTTCCCGGCGGAAAGACATATTGCAGCCTCGGGCTGAGATCACCCGTTGAGGCTTAACGGTATGGACTAAGTCTATGTAATACCATGCAATCCCAGGGTCCATGGCCTCCTTAGGCAAGTCCTCAATAGTGTAAGAGGGAGTGGGGGAATCTGCTGCTGCTCCTTTCTCCGCTAGCTTCATCCGGTCAAATACTCGTCCTGCTACTGCCCCAATCTCTGGGGATTGTTCATAGTTACGAGCATGAGCAGTTAAATACCCCGGTGGCATCTTGATATCATCATCGATAAACACAATAATGTCCCCGGATGCCCGCCTTACCCCATAATTTCTTGCCCCAGGTAAACTCGCCCAATCAACCCGGAACCAGCGAATCTTACCAGCATTAGCCAGCTGCTCTAAATAGGATTGAATCTCTGGTTTGTGGTTTCGAGTTTGATCGACAACCAGTACTTCAAAAGCAGGGTAGTCTTGCTTCAGGACATCTTCTAGGGTATCCCGCAAAGGGTCTTCCCGTCCGTAAGTAGGGATAATTACAGAAATCATTGTCGTTGTTTTGAGTACTTTGTCCTTAAGCATTTAACTGCTGATAATGCCGACAATCGATAACAGTTTAACTAACATGCTATCTTTGGACATCCGTGGTTTTATGGAAAGTTCGAGAATTCTCAAGCTAAGAGGTAAAACCAATACCAGCTTAGTACACGGAACAGTTATCCGTGCAGACCTGTAGAAAAAACCGTTTGCCTTTTGCCTTTTCCCTTTTGCCGTTTCCCTTTTCCCTTTTTCGATGTCTTGATACCTCGTTTCTGTTTACGTTTAGGATCGTTTGTCTGTTCTGCCTCTAGTTTCTGTAGTTCCTCTTGTTCTTGGCGATTTATTTCGGGCAACTTGAGGATAACACCAGTCATCAACCAATAATAGATTGCCACTGGATCTACATCCAAGGGATAGTAATAGGTTTGGTAGCTAATAAACAAAATAAGTACCCAATAGCTGGCACCGATACTCCGCAAATCCTTGTTTTTCACTGAGCGGTAAGCCTTGAAGGTAAGTACAGTAATACCAGTTACAAATATTAGAAAAGCCAGCAGCCCCAGCGGACCAACTTCATGCATCACTTTGGGAAACCAAGTTTCTACCAAACTAGTTTTACCGAAAACACGAGCAGAGTTGGTCGCTCGTCCTAATCCCAGACCAATTAATGAGCCTCTGAGTCTATGCCAGGTAAAAGCAAATTGATGAAGGATAAAATCATCCGCTGGTGCAGCTTGCCAACGACCGATAAAACTATCTATCCGTTCCTGAACTACTTCAGGAAAAGCAGTTGCGGCAATTCCCAATAAAAGCCCTAATCCTCCCAGAATAGGTAAAAACCGTTTAAGGTTAGTGACTTGACCTGTTAAAACAAGCAGGATTACAGTTACGGTTGGCACCAAAGCCAGAGCAATCCGCTGGCCAGAGACCACTGCCAGAACAAAAACCGATGCCATGGCACCTAAACCAACACTTCGCCAACGAGCTGAGGGGTCGCTGAAAGCAGTAGCAAAGGTAAAAAAGGCATTAGAAATCAGGAACCAGCCCCACTGCCAAGGGGCAACAAAGGTTCCCGGTAAGCGGATTTGTCCCACTTGAGGACTATACAGTAAAGACCCACCCACAAAACATCTAGCATCTAGGGAAGCTTTGAATAAGGCAGCCCCCTCTCTGAATTGGGTTCCAGCGCATCTACCAGTTTTCAGCATCATGTACTGAATAAAGGCAAGGCTACAGCAGATAATAGCCAGAACTGTGAACATCCTTGAGAGGAAGAGTAATTCTTTCTTGCTACGGATCAGGTAGTAGGCACAAAAGATTAAGGGAATGTATCCCAAAAAAACTTTCAAACCCAAAATTCCCATTAGTATCGGCTGTCCATCGTCGCAGGTTACACCTCTACGCATCCCTGGTAAATCTGAACAGGGGGGAAGTAGTTGCTGGGCACCATTAGCAAACAAGAGTGTCAGCAAACTTGATGCGCACAAAATGCCTAAGGGTAGCATTAGGGATTTGGCTACTATGATTGGTTTTCTTTGCTGCTTACACTCTTGTATTAGACCAATCAAAGCAGGGATATAGATACCATCTTTAGCCAGCTGGAGCAGTGGACTATTGCCAATGGAGTAAATGATTGTGCCACTAAAAGGCATATAGATCAGGAATGCCCAAAGTGCTTTGCGAGGATATTTATAGGACAGAACCAGACAAGGCAGACCAGCTACTGCAGCTGCACCAGCTTTAGGATCAACCACCAGAGCCAGCAACACCCCGATAATCGCTCCAAAAGCTGCTGTCATAGTGATGATTTGGATGACTTCTCTACGCTCCCGTTGCGCTCGCCGTTTTTGAGCTAACTGTTGCTTCAGATTTAAGGTTGTGGTCTCAGATGGCGTTTTCCCTTTCTTTGATGCCTTAGATTTTGACCGACCTTTGACCATGGCAGAACCGTCCCATTGTCTATCGATGTTATTATTTTCTAATTTGGCATGTTCAAGTTTCAATTGGTGTTTGCGCGACGGTCAAGGGAGCTTGTATAAGCCAAAGTCATCACAAATTGATTTGCTCAACGCCTTTCGATTGAAGATGTTAAAGGATAATCTGTCTTCATTTGCTGATATATTCTCACCAGTACCAAGGATATAAACACTACCGGAAAAGGGTAATGGTTCTAGAGGGGTTCCCTTGTTAGCAAGAATACCTTTTACTTGCTCATGATCAATATAGAACTTGTAGTAGCCATAACCCCGATTATATTCAGGTTTTTCAGGTAACTCTAATAAATCCCATCTAAGAATGTTCGCTGTCCCCGACATTCGATGTAAGCATTCAGCCCTCAGCTATCAGCTATCAGCTATCAGCTATCAACTATCAACTATCAACTATCAACTAGCAGGCGCTTTAACTGCACGGGGTCAGATGAGCAAAACAAGCAAGGATTTTCAACCAGCCGTACTAGCCCGTAACCTTGTTTACTACCTCCCGTTGATTAGCTGACGGCTGACCACTGATTGCTGAATGCTTACCATTCGATAGAATTGTTTTCGTTTTAAATATAAACAATCTTCCCCATCTCGATACTTATAACCTCTATTAATAAACCAGCCATTTCCCCTCAGATTGTGCCTAACAAATTCAGCTAACTGTTTGCTAAGACAATCATCGGCATCGACATTCATAGCATGAGTTGGGTCAAATCGACGAGCATAGGTTAATCCTGTCAGTAAGCATTCAGGTGATGGGGTTGACAAAAAGGGAAGGATGAGTAGTAGTGTAGAACCATGGAAATCAAACCGCCAGCTATCCCAAATAGCTTTGAAGCTCTGGAACTGCTGCCCCAATCAGTTCTGGTGGAGCTGGTGCTGCAACAGCAACAAGTGATTGAACAACTGATTGGGGAGGTGGAACGCCTCAAAAGTCTGTTGAACAAAGACAGCCAGACTTCATCAAAACCCCCATCAAGTGATTTAATCAGAAGGTCAGAAAAAAAACCGTCGAAGGAATCAGATTCGCAGAAACGAAAACCAGGAGGACAACCAGGACACAAAGGGAAAACCCGAAAAGGATTTGGGCGGGTTGACCGATATGTAGTAGTCGAACCTCAAAGTTGTCCGATCTGTCAGGGAAATCAGTGGGAAAGTAGGGATTGCTCAACCCGAAGCTATGTGGTGGCTCAACTGGTAGAGCATCCGATCGAAATTGTAGAGTACCAGCAGAGGCGACGGATATGTAATCACTGTGGGACTCTGGTTGGGGGAGAGTTACCCGAGAATGTCATTGCAGGACAAGACTTGTCAGCTAACTTGCAGGCAATGCTGGTTTGGTTGGGACACTACGGTCATTTGTCTTATCAAAAGCAACAGGAATGGTTGCAAGAGTTTGGGAACATCGAGGTAAGTTTAGGAACTTTAGAAGCCACCACCCGGCGAGTCGCCTCTGCCGTTACTCCACATGTGAGTGAATTAAAAGAGTGGGTCAAGAATCAAACTCATGTCCACGTTGACGAGTCTCCATGGTTGGTCAATGGGGTGAAAGAATGGATGTGGGTGCTTTCAGGATACGGATATAGTTTGTTTCATGCCGGGGACACTCGTTCAAGAGCCGAACTTGAATATCTACTTGGTCAGAGTTTTGCAGGAGTCCTCAGTTCCGACGATTTTAGCGTCTACAACGGTTATAAAGTTGCAGCTCAACAAAAGTGTCTGGCTCATCTACGACGACATTTTCAGCAAGTCGCTCGTCTGAAACAGCCTCACCAACAAGGCTTGGGTCAAGCCTTTATTGAGTTGATTGATGAAGCCTTTGCCCAACACCGTCAGTGGCGTGAGACTGGTGAGGCATCAGTTTATGCTTCTTGGGCTGAGTCTTTCAAGGGGCGAGTAACTGAAGCAATTGAGAGCTGGAGTTCAAGAGCTGCAAATCGCTGCGGGGTTGTTGCTCAAGTCTTTGAGGCACAAGTCCGAGCAATGGTGGTATTTCCTAGACTACCCACAAGTCCCACCCGATAATAATCGGGCAGAGCGCTCTTTGCGTTTGGCAGTGACTAAGCGTAAAGTCGCAGGGGGGTCTCGCTCCTGGAATGGGTTTGAGCGTTCAGCAACATTATTAAGTGTGATTC
>NZ_MKZS01000001.1:4951468-4975561 GCF_001942495.1 Moorena bouillonii PNG | reverse complement strand
CTCTTGCTATACCTGTCTAAACCTTATTCTTTGTCTTTTTAAAAGAGCCGCACCCGTGTGATTCAGTCTTGTCGTGCTCAAGGGCGTAATACCATAAAGTTCCTGAGTCAGGCTGTGTCCTTAGCAGTCAGGCAGCGTTCTCACGAATTGTCTCTGATTCCGCTTTTGAAGTGAGTGGGGTGACTTTGTCAATCTCTACACCTGAATGCTTACTCCTGTCAAAACCTTACGTCCTTTGTCTGTCAATCCTCTAGCTATGGGGTTTTGCTCTTTGGGAGTAGGATAATCAACCTCAAGATAAATTATATGGGGGTGACTGAATGTAATCTCTGGCTTTTCATTACAAACAACGATTACTCTAAATTCCGATGATGTTTGATTACATACTGATTTTACACAGTGTTAAAATAATTTAGATACTTCGAAGATTTGGAAATATTTCGACTCTTGAGTGGAATTACGAAAACTAGCATGATTAACCTTTATTGATAGAAAAACAAGCTAAAAAACTCCCATGACTTTGACTAATTTAGCCAAAGTAACGAGAGTTTTAATGTTAGGGTGAGGTAGCCATGGCGTTATGGGAACCTTGCAAACAACCAACCATTTCGTCAGCTATCAACTAACGAAAATACTGCCAATAGTTTCCGATGTACCCCTATGAAATATTAAGTTCAGGGTTTTGAACCCTTTTTCCTGATGCTTTCCACCGATTTGGTTTTTGATCGTAGATGGGCAAGGAGTTCTCATCAAGAGAGACTCAGATCAGGGTTGATGATTTACCGTCAACCATAAACCGTCAATCATAAACCGTCAACACAACCCGATCACTTAAACCATCTAAGTCAACAAAGATACAAGTTAATGATGCCAGTTATATGGTGAGCAGTTGCTGGAAGCATTTTGGTGAATTAGTGAACTAATCAGTTAGCTAAATATCGCTCAACGACATTAACTAACTCTGATGTCCAGTGGTGAGCAAGTTGAGAATTGGCGGCTTCGACCATCACCCGGATCAGGGGTTCAGTACCAGAAGCACGAACCAGAATTCGACCTTGGTCTCCCATGGCTGCTTCCCCTTTTGCGATCGCATTCGTGATGGCCTCACACTCTTGCCATCCACGTCGGCGTTCTCGGTCTTCTACCCTGACATTACGCAGCAGTTGGGGGTAAGTCTGGAAACTTTGGTCTACTAACTCCCCTAAGGTCATCCCAGATTCATGCACCAAAGAAGCTATATGTAAAGCAGTTAACATGCCATCCCCAGTCAAACCATAATGGTGACAGATGATATGTCCCGATTGCTCACCCCCTAGCATAGCTCCAGTTTGGAGCATTTTAGCTTGGACATGCTGATCTCCGACCGCTGTCCGTAGGAATTTACCCCCCAACTGCTTCCAGGCTCGTTCAAATCCTAAATTTGCCATTACCGTTGCTACCATTAGGTCTTCTGGTAGCTTTTGGGCAGCACGTAAGGTTTGACCCCAAAAATAGAGGATGTAATCTCCATTGATCTCCCGACCCTGGGCATCTACTGCCATCAATCGGTCTGCATCACCATCAAACGCAAACCCAAGATCTGCTTGGTATTCTTTTACCGCAGCTTTGAGGGGTTCGAGGTGAGTCGAGCCACAATTGACATTAATGCGATCGCCATCTGCCTGGTCATGTAAGCAAATGACTTGTGCCCCCAACTGCTCAAATACTTGTCCTGAGAGTCGCACTGCTGCCCCCCAAGCCAAATCCAGCACAATTTTCATGCCTTGTAAATTCGTCATTCCTTTCAGAGGACGGTGAAGTGCTGCGGCATAATCGGTGACCAACCCTGGGCGATAGTGATACTTCCCTTGGGTTTTACTCACTACAGTCTGATCAGTAAAACCCCTCAATCCAGCTTCTATATGCTTTTGCAGCTCCTGAGATAGCTTAGTGCCTTTCCCGCTAAAAAACTTAATCCCATTGTCTTCTGGAGGATTATGACTAGCAGAAATCATCACACCCCCTATGGCACTTGTAGCACTGCACAGGTAGGCAACACCAGGAGTGGGACATAATCCCAGGTGCCACACCTCTAGACCTGCTGTAGTCAGCCCCTTAGCTAAGGCTGTTGCCAACATATCACTAGAGTTGCGCGAATCCTGCCCCAAAATCACCGGTCCTGGTACAGCTGAGTATTCCTGTAACACCAGACCAGCCCAGAAACCCACTTGTAACGCCAAATCTTCACTGAGCAATGTTCCTGCTCGTCCCCGAATGCCATCGGTACCGAATAATGGGGTTGTCGGTAGAGTTAGGGGTTGCCAAGGTAACCTGACATTGGGGCAGTTCATTGGCTGATTCTTGGATGAGAACTCAGCACTATTCCATCCCTGGATACGGACAGGGGATGTAACCATAATTTCAATTTCCTCACATTACACACTCACTGTGGAGAATAACACTTTATTTTGCTTTGGTAGATATTCATCAATACATCCAACCCATGTTTGTAAACAAATACATCCTTGTGATCAGATTATGATCCAAGTACATTCAGATTATGATCCAAGTACATTTAGCCCTGTGAGCGCTTTGGCCAGACTTTATCAAAGATTTACTCAACCATTGACTAACTAGATCAAAGTATATTTAGCCCTGTTAGGCTTCTGGCAAGACTTTATCAAAATTGACTAACTAGATCCAAATACACTTAGGTTCCAAGAGCCTTCGGGCAAAACTTTACCAAAATTTACGTTCCTCCCTAGGAACTTAGCAGCCACCACCTGGCAAAGATGGTAAATTAAACACCAGCATTCTCCAACAACTTTTCCATAGTTTCCAAACTCAGTCCTTGCTGAAGATAACGAGGAGACTGTGGATTATAGGGAGCAGCCACTCGATCTATGCTAATGATCTTTGCCTGTGGTGGTAAGACCGCTACATCTGGGTCAAAGGATGTCGGGCGCATTAAAGAACTCGAAAAACCTTTAAAAATAGCAATTTGATCCTGTTCACCAGCTATCTGTGCGGTAACGATCAATACCTCTTTTGGGCGTTTGATGGTGTATTGTTCTAGACGCCTACCAATGGAATCCATCATCTGTGAGTTTTCAGTTGTGAGTTTGTAGTTGTGGCATTGCCTATTAGCAGGATAGGATGGTCAGTCGAGCTTTCTCGTAGTGGTAGTGACCATTAAATCTGATCAGCGCGGTTTGCCTGTAGGTTAAGTAGAATTCCGAATCCGTTAATCAACCTCCTTTGAACCAAGACTCCCCCGGCATAAGCGCCGTGGGGAGTCTCAAAGAAGATGCTACCGCCCTAAAAAATCCATTGCCAAAACCCATGTCATGGTTCAATAGCTGATCGTCCTTGTTTGCCGAGACGAAACAGAACGAAATAGCTTAAGTAAAGGACATAGAAGAATAATCCCACCATTCCCATAAAACCCAAAAATCCAGGGGTATAACCAGCATGGAAATACTGTTTGAATAACAAAGGCGGCTCCCTCAACACCTGACAAAATCCAGATGTGATTGCTCCTGGGACAAAGGCACAACGTAGAAATGGAATGCTGGCGATTGTCCCCAGAGTACAGTAAATAGTCATAGCCCAACGCCAAGATGTCAATGCTAGCTTCAAGGGAGTAGGTGGTCTATCATCAATCTCCTCATTCAAGTCAATCCAAAACCACAGGGAGATCGGGATTAAAATACGGGAGCTCAAAGCAGACACATAAGCAATCGGCCAACCGACAATCAACAAGTAAACTGTAATCGCTAGGATACTGGAAACACGCCAATAGATAATCAACAGTCGTACCATCGCATCTGCTTTCTGGAAAAATGCCCAAATTAGCAGCATCAAGGGGATAAATACTGTGAACAGAACTGCCAAACGGTAGTCCATCCAAACCAGTAATTGAATAATTTCATCTTGCATTGCTTGTTGCCGAAATGACCTTGATCTATGTTATTGCACCAATGCCCATACTGGAAATCTAGAAACAAAGCCAAGGAAAGCATCAGGCCAGTAACGCCACCAAAAAGGGTAGCAGGAGCAAATCCTAATCGGGGATTTACTCCTGCTACCCTTATGCAGAGTATTTGGCAGAACAATCCTAGAGTCTAGTCATCATATACCCGGCACTCAGCTGCGTCAGGATTATCATCACAGTACTGCTCAAGGGAGTTTTTGGGATTGGCATTTTGCCGCTTATGGGAAGCCTCTGCTTGTAGTTCTTCTACTGTATCCCAAGCTACTGCACATTCGTCTGAAGTCGCCCCTTCAGCATCACAAACGGCTCTAGCTTGTTCACGCTCTTGGTCTATTTTCTCTTGTAATTCGCTCATCTGTCTTTCGCTTTTATAATTTGATGATGTCTATTTTTATTTTGCTGATAGGATGGGTAGTAGTCACCAACCGCGCTTAGCAAAATAGTTAACGATAGGAGGCTTAATAACTAGTAATTTCGTTGAAAAGACGACCTAGTTGCTTAGGTTTTGTGCAACTCCTATCAGGGGTAAGGTTTGCCGGATTTTCTCCCGCTTCCGGGAACGGCAGCGATGCAGCGCGGTCTTGGGGAGGCAGCGACGACCTGGGGGGGTTCCCCCCATGAGCGACTGCCGTGGTTTCCCCCACTCGCGCTTTGCATGGCTGACAATGTTGTAAAGGCTGGTTGGGCTAGCAGCACATGTTTCCCTCACCTTAACTACTAGCGACAGAGCTACGAACTTGCGGTCATTCATAGGTGTCGTGACCATTACAACGATCGGACCAGTGTCCATTACCTGCATCTTAGCTAGGAAATTCCGGATTAACCAGAAATTACCAGGGAATAAACTAAGAGCGCTACTTTAATTAGCTACTTTAATTAGCTACTTTAATTTCTTAGGTTAAAGCAAAAGACCTGCTTTAACACAAATTTGTTCTTTATTTTTTAAGGTTTTCCCAATTCCCCCTTACACCCTAGTAGCTTATACCACTTCTATAACTCTTGACCCATTCCCCTTTGACTCGATCGATCTTGACATAGCTAACTTAGTAGTGTAATTGGGGTAGTGTGGTTGGGGTGGAATTTACCTTTAGCCCTTACCCTTCTTGCTATGGCTGACTTGAGGAAGGACTTCAAGTTAGAGGAAAGGCGAATTTAAGGGAAGCTGTCTGATTTACCGACTATATTACGAATTGTTACCCTTAAATTGCAGTAGAGCGGATGGCTAATATAGCAATAACTATTCATACGTTAGGCAGATATGGAGAGATTTCATCAGGCGCGCCTTAAGAAACACAGTTTATAACCCCCCTAACGCGCTTCTTTTGATAACTACTAACTTAGATTAAGTTATATTAAATTTAGTGTACCACAATAAATCCTCTGCTCAGTATCAGGTAAGGCTTAGTGGAAGTCTGCGGTAATTCACCGTTATCATAAAACCTTGAGGAGTGGCCAATCCCCTCAATAGGGAATGGTATCGGGAGTGAAATAGGTAGATATAGATGGCTAATGTGATCAAGTGGGCAAATGCTCTATCAACCCGTGCATCATTAGAAGCGGCAGTGGCCGAAGTGGCAGACTGCCTTGAGAAGTCTTTGCCTTCAAAAGCAGATTTGGGTCTGGTGTTCATCTCATCTGCCTATGCCAGTGAGTATCCTCGCCTCATCCCCCTGCTCCAAGAACGATTGTCTTTACCCGTGCTGATTGGTTGTGGTGGAAGTGGCATCATTGGGATGAACACCAATGGGTTAGCTGTGGAAGTTGAGGGAGGACCAGCCCTAAGCCTCAGCCTAGCCTGTTTGCCTGATGTTAGTGTCAAGAGCTTTCATATCCCTGGAGACGCCTTGCCAGATTTGGATAGTCCTCCTGATGCTTGGGTGGACTTGATTGGAATTTCCCCCCAAGAGCAACCCCAGTTTATTTTATTCTCTGACCCCTCGTCATCTAAAATTAATGATTTGCTCCAAGGGTTGGATTATGCTTATCCAGGGTCAGTCAAGGTAGGAGGACAGGCTAGTGGTAGCTCTATGATGGTTAAGAATGGCTTGTTTTGCCTGAAAGACCAGAACCAAGTGGCTAAGTCTCTCTACCATGAAGGAACTGTGGGGGTTGCTCTAAGCGGCAATATTCTATTAGAAACCATTGTTGCTCAAGGCTGTCGTCCTATCGGTGAAACCTATCAGGTGACTAAAGCAGACCAGAATATCCTGCTGGAATTGACACCCCTCGATCAAGGCAAGATCACCAACAGTGAGCCAGCATCCCATCCCCCATTAATGGTGTTGCGCGAGTTAATCCAAAGTATGGATGAGGCAGACCGTAAACTGGCACAACATTCACTCTTTGTCGGAGTTGCCCGAGATGAGTTTAAACAACAGCTCGGTCAGGGAGACTTTCTGATTCGCAATCTGTTAGGTGTGGATCCGAGGATTGGTGCGATCGCTATTGCTGATCGGATTCGACCCGGTCAACGTATTCAGTTCCACCTCAGAGATGCTCAGACTTCAGAGGAAGACTTGGCACTCCTTCTTGAGGACTATCAAAAGCAAACTAACACCACTCCAGCTGCTGGTGCTTTGATGTTTTCCTGTCTGGGGCGAGGAGAAGGGCTTTACGGTAAACCTAATTTTGATTCCCAACTATTCCACCGTTATCTCAAGGATATTCAGCTGGCGGGCTTCTTCTGTAACGGGGAAATTGGGCCAGTAGGCAGTAGTACGTTTTTGCACGGTTTCACGTCAGTTTTTGGGATTTGCCGTGCGAAAGAGTAACAATTATGGCTTAATCACAAAAACAGAACAGAATGAAGAATGAAGAATTAAGAATGAAGAATTAAGAATGGATAAATTCTAAATTCTAAATTCTAAATTCGTAAGCATTCAGGTGTAGAGATTGACAAAGTCACCCCACTCACTTCAAAAGCGGAATCAGAGACAATTCGTGAGAACGCTGCCTGACTGCTAAGGACACAGCCTGACTCAGGAACTTTATGGTATTACGCCCTTGAGCACGACAAGACTGAATCACACTTAATAATGTTGCTGAACGCTCAAACCCATTCCAGGAGCGAGACCCCCCTGCGACTTTACGCTTAGTCACTGCCAAACGCAAAGAGCGCTCTGCCCGATTATTATCGGGTGGGACTTGTGGGTAGTCTAGGAAATACCACCATTGCTCGGACTTGTGCCTCAAAGACTTGAGCAACAACCCCGCAGCGATTTGCAGCTCTTGAACTCCAGCTCTCAATTGCTTCAGTTACTCGCCCCTTGAAAGACTCAGCCCAAGAAGCATAAACTGATGCCTCACCAGTCTCACGCCACTGACGGTGTTGGGCAAAGGCTTCATCAATCAACTCAATAAAGGCTTGACCCAAGCCTTGTTGGTGAGGCTGTTTCAGACGAGCGACTTGCTGAAAATGTCGTCGTAGATGAGCCAGACACTTTTGTTGAGCTGCAACTTTATAACCGTTGTAGACGCTAAAATCGTCGGAACTGAGGACTCCTGCAAAACTCTGACCAAGTAGATATTCAAGTTCGGCTCTTGAACGAGTGTCCCCGGCATGAAACAAACTATATCCGTATCCTGAAAGCACCCACATCCATTCTTTCACCCCATTGACCAACCATGGAGACTCGTCAACGTGGACATGAGTTTGATTCTTGACCCACTCTTTTAATTCACTCACATGTGGAGTAACGGCAGAGGCGACTCGCCGGGTGGTGGCTTCTAAAGTTCCTAAACTTACCTCGATGTTCCCAAACTCTTGCAACCATTCCTGTTGCTTTTGATAAGACAAATGACCGTAGTGTCCCAACCAAACCAGCATTGCCTGCAAGTTAGCTGACAAGTCTTGTCCTGCAATGACATTCTCGGGTAACTCTCCCCCAACCAGAGTCCCACAGTGATTACATATCCGTCGCCTCTGCTGGTACTCTACAATTTCGATCGGATGCTCTACCAGTTGAGCCACCACATAGCTTCGGGTTGAGCAATCCCTACTTTCCCACTGATTTCCCTGACAGATCGGACAACTTTGAGGTTCGACTACTACATATCGGTCAACCCGCCCAAATCCTTTTCGGGTTTTCCCTTTGTGTCCTGGTTGTCCTCCTGGTTTTCGTTTCTGCGAATCTGATTCCTTCGACGGTTTTTTTTCTGACCTTCTGATTAAATCACTTGATGGGGGTTTTGATGAAGTCTGGCTGTCTTTGTTCAACAGACTTTTGAGGCGTTCCACCTCCCCAATCAGTTGTTCAATCACTTGTTGCTGTTGCAGCACCAGCTCCACCAGAACTGATTGGGGCAGCAGTTCCAGAGCTTCAAAGCTATTTGGGATAGCTGGCGGTTTGATTTCCATGGTTCTACACTACTACTCATCCTTCCCTTTTTGTCAACCCCATCACCTGAATGCTTACCTAAATTCTAAATTCTAAATTCTAAATTCTAAATTCTAAATTCTAAATTCTGGGGAATCAGTAACTACCTGACTACTGACAGAGCATTAACTAGAGTGTTTTTCTCTTATTGTTCTACTCCCTTTGACCCCCCAGCATCAAGCTGAGTTCGTAAGCGCACAGATTGAGCATGAGATGGTAGACCTTCTGCTTCAGCAAGAGTCTCAATAGCACCAGCCACTTTATGGAGGGCTCGGTCGGAATACTGAATCAAACTGGAGTGCTTCATAAAGGTTTCCACACCTAGGGCAGAAGCATAACGAGCAGCACCTGAAGTTGGTAGGGTGTGATTGGGTCCAGCCAAGTAATCACCTACTGCTTCAGGGGTTGAGTTACCCAGGAAAATTGCCCCAGCGTGGTGGATATAGTCTAGTAAGTCCCAAGGTTGGGTAATTTCTAGTTCTAAGTGTTCTGGAGCAAACTCATCAGACAGTTGTGCTGCCACTTCCAAAGAATCAACAACAACGATTAGACCATAGTGAGCGATCGCTTTTTCTGTCAACAGGCGTCGTGGATGGTCTTTTAGTTGCTGCTGCACTTGCCCCTGCACTTGTTTGGCTAAATTAGCATCAGTGGTCAGGAGAATCGCTGCTGCCATTGGGTCATGTTCTGCCTGAGCCAATAGATCGACAGCCACATGAACTGGATTAGCTTTCTCATCCGCAATAATTAATACCTCAGAAGGACCAGCCAGGGAGTCAATCCCTACAATACCGTAAACCAGTTTCTTGGCCAGGGTTACGTAAATGTTACCCGGACCGCTAATCACATCCACGTTGGGAATGGTTTCGGTCCCAAAGGCTAACGCTGCAATTGCTTGGGCTCCACCTACCCGGTAAATCTCATGAATACCGGCTTCCTGAGCAGCCACAAGCACAGCCGGATTAATGCTTTGATCTGGTCTTGGTGGGGTGACCATTATAATTTGGTTAACCTGAGCTACCTTGGCTGGGATAGCATTCATTAACACAGTACTGGGATAGGAGGCTCTACCTCCTGGAACATATAGTCCAGCCTTATCTACAGCAGTGTAGCGCTTCCCTAAAACCACATCATCTTCACCAAATTGCACCCAGGATTTGGGAACTCGTTGTCGATGAAATGCCTCGATTTGTCTGGCGGCTAATTGAATCGCATCCAGTAATTCTTTGGAGACCTGTTGGTAAGCCGCATCTAGTTCCGAACCGCTAACTCGCAGTTGTTCTCGACTCAATCTCAGCTGATCAAATTCCTCAGTGTAGTGCAGGAGCGCTACGTCTCCTTGGCGCTTCACTGCCTGTAAAACTTCCCTTACAGTTGCCTCTTTGTTCAGCATTTGGTCAGAAGCCGTGCGATCGCGGATACGTCGCAGTTCAGTTTGTGCCTCAGCCTGCTCAGTTATGATTCGCAGCATGGAGTCGGAGTGCCCATCACGCTAGTGTTGCTCGTCCTAGACCAGGTTTATACACTTATCCTGATCAAAGGTGTCTATATTTCCTGGACTTACTTTAAGAATATAGCTTAAAGAGGGTGATGATTGGGTTACGCTATGGGTGTTGATACTAGTTTACTATGATATATGGTATTATGTTATTTCTGGTATCATACCATTTTCTACTGGACGTAACTCATAAACTCAATTAAGTTAACTAAGTTAAGTAAACACTGCTGTGGCTAATAACAAGTCTGCCCTCAAACGCATAAATATAGCCGAACGGAACCGAGTTCGGAATAAAGCCTACAAATCAGCGGTGAAAACGCTGACGAAGAACTATTGTGCTGCCTTAGAAGAGTACGAACGCCAACCAAGTCCGGAGACCTTGGCAGAAGTTAAACTTCGAATGTCAGAAGCATACAGCAAAATTGACAAGGCTGTCAAGCGTAAGGTACTTCATCGTAATAATGGCGCTCGGAAAAAAGCAAGTCTTGCCAAAAAGCTCAAAGCTATAGAGGCTCAACTTAACGCTAGTGTGACCGAATCACCTGCTGTATGATCAGATTGCCAGGCCTCACCTGGCGGAGCGCTAAGTGGTGATTAGTTGAGCAAAAACCGCTGTAAATTAAACTAAAACTAGATAAATAGATTAAAAACTGTATTGATGCAGTTGATTGATACCCACGTCCATATCAACTTCGATGTCTTTGAGTCGGAGTTAGACCAATTGCGGCAGCGATGGCTTGAAGCTGGTGTGGTTCGTCTAGTTCACTCTTGCGTAGAACCGTCTGAGTTGACAGGCATCCAAGCTCTAGCAGAGCGATTTCCCGAACTCTCCTTTGCGGTAGGCTTGCACCCCTTAGATACCGAAAAATGGACTTCCGAAACGGAAAATCAGATTTTGACCCTAGCGCGCTCTGATTCTAGGGTCGTAGCTATTGGAGAAACGGGTTTGGATTTCTATAAAGCAAAGAACCAACAACACCAAATAGAAGTGTTCAAAGCCCAACTAGGGATTGCCCACCAACTCGGCTTGCCACTGATTATCCACTGCCGTGACGCTGCTGCAGAAATGAGGGGCATACTGCAAGAATTTTGGCAAAGTACCGGATCAATAAGAGGCGTGATGCACTGTTGGGGAGGTAATCCTCAACAGACACAGTGGTTTTTGGATTTGGGGTTTTACATAAGCTTCAGTGGCATTGTGACCTTTAAGAATGCCACTCAGGTAAAAGAATCAGCCACCATGGTACCTAGCGATCGCTTACTCATCGAAACGGATTGTCCGTTCCTTGCACCAGTACCCAAGCGAGGAAAACGAAATGAACCAGCCTATGTCCGCTATGTAGCCGAGTGCGTTGCCGGATTACGAGGGATATCTCTAGAAGAGTTGGCTGCTCAGACCACCCAAAATGCCTGTCAGCTTTTTGGTCTTAGCCTATCAACAGCAACTGCTGGAAAAATAGGGATTGGGTAAATCTCAACCAGACCTGAAAGGGGAAAACCTAAAGGTAGGTTCTTGATAATCTCAAATCCCTTACTCTGCTATGGTTCAGTAGAAAGAGAATAATGCGGAGACTCCTAGGCTTGCGGTGAACACCTATAAGAGGAAATAACAGGAAATAATCCGACTCTCCGACTCTTTGAATAGTACTTTTGGAAGAGGCTTACCGAGGGATGGTTGACAAAAGTGGAATCAGATGCTACCCTAGGTATTCTGAAGACAACTAACCCAACGATAAGCCCCACAACGGTTTTAGTCTCCAGCTAAGCACACCCTAAGCACAACCCATGTGTAGGGCAGGGCACATCGACGGTGACAAGTGTAACAACAACAACTAGCACTGGGAGCAATTACTCCAAGTCCAGTATAGTGTTTTTGTTGTTTTCCTGATGCCTGAGTTTCTGTCAATCTAGTAATAGACATGGTTTAAAATCCCACAGATGGATGCGCGAGAAGTTGAAGATTAAAGGCACTCTAAGCCATTTGATTCAAAACTATGAACATCCTATACCTAGAGTAGGGTTACCTGAGGTCGCAGGTGTTCAGCTTAAGAATTCCACGTTTACTTTATCTGTGGGAGTGTCAATTCTAACAGTTGATCTAGTATCTATTAGCTCGAACCCAAGTTTTAAGCAATTGTTCAAGTACAAGTACTGCCTTGGGAAGGGAATCAAAATCGGCGCTGACTTAAAAAGAGTGAAGAACAGACCCCATGACTAATCAGACTTACACAACAGCTACCTATATGTTGCCAGACTTAGTTGAAATTCAGCGTGCTAGCTTTCGCTGGTTCTTGGAGGAGGGGCTAATTGAAGAACTCAATAGCTTCTCGCCGATTACCGACTACACTGGCAAAATGGAGCTGCACTTCTTGGGTAAAAACTACAGGCTTAAGTCTCCTAAATATGATGTGGATGAAGCCAAGCGGCGAGACAGTACCTATGCCGTACAAATGTACGTTCATACCCGCCTGATTAATAAAGAAACTGGGGAGATCAAGGAACAAGAAGTCTTCATCGGTGATTTGCCTCTGATGACAGACCGAGGCACATTTATCATTAACGGTGCTGAGCGAGTCATTGTTAACCAAATTGTTCGCTCTCCTGGAGTTTACTACAAGTCTGAAACTGATAAAAACGGACGTCGTACCTACTCAGCCTCCTTGATTCCCAACCGGGGTGCTTGGTTGAAGTTTGAAACCGATAAAAATAACTTAGTGTGGGTGCGCATCGACAAAACCCGTAAACTGTCTGCACAAGTGCTTTTAAAAGCCTTGGGGCTTGGTGATAGTGAAATTATAGATGCTATGCGCCACCCAGACTACTATCAAAAAACCCTTGACAAAGAAGGGAACCCCAGTGAAGAAGAAGCCCTACTTGAGCTGTACCGCAAGCTGCGTCCTGGGGAACCTCCCACTGTTAGTGGTGGTCAGCAGTTATTGGAATCCCGTTTCTTTGACCAGAAGCGTTATGACCTAGGTCGGGTGGGTCGCTACAAAATCAATAAAAAACTACGGCTGAATATTCCTGACACGGTAAGGGTATTGACCCCCCAAGACATACTAGGGGCAATAGATTACCTAATCAACCTGGAATTTGACATTGGTAGCACAGACGATATTGACCACCTAGGGAATCGCCGAGTACGCTCTGTTGGGGAACTACTGCAAAACCAAGTACGGGTGGGACTCAATCGCCTAGAGCGGATTATTCGAGAACGGATGACCGTTTCAGAATCCGATACCCTTACCCCAGCCTCATTGGTAAACCCCAAACCCCTAGTAGCAGCGATTAAGGAATTTTTTGGCTCCTCTCAGCTTTCCCAGTTTATGGATCAGACCAATCCATTAGCTGAATTGACCCATAAACGGCGTCTGTCTGCCCTAGGTCCTGGGGGGTTAACTCGCGAACGGGCAGGTTTTGCAGTGCGGGATATTCATCCATCTCACTATGGCAGAATTTGCCCCATTGAAACTCCAGAAGGTCCCAACGCAGGTCTGATTGGCTCCTTAGCAACCCACGCTCGGGTTAACAATTATGGTTTTATAGAAACTCCTTCTTACCCAGTAGAAAATGGGCGAGTCCTAAAAGACCGACCGCCCTTGTACATGACCGCAGATGAAGAAGATGACCTGAGGGTAGCACCAGGAGATATTGCCTTAGATGAGGAAGGTTACATCCTGGGAGAGTCTGTACCAGTCCGATATCGACAAGAATTCACCACCACCACCCCTGACCAAGTGGACTATGTGGCGGTATCACCAGTGCAAATTATCTCCGTTGCCACCTCTCTAATTCCCTTCTTAGAACATGATGATGCCAACCGAGCTCTGATGGGCTCAAATATGCAGCGGCAAGCTGTGCCATTGCTTCGACCTGAGCGCCCCTTAGTGGGAACAGGATTGGAAGCCCAGGCCGCTCGGGACTCTGGTATGGTCGTGGTTGCTGCCAGTGATGGTGAGGTGGTGTATGTCGATGCCAACACAATTCGGTTACAGCCTTATCAAACCACCATCAAAGAAACCCCAGCCCTGCCAGGGGAAAAGGGCAATGAAAATGAGTTAGAATTCCCTATCCCTATCCAACCAAAAGAAACCCCAGCAATTATTGAATACTCCCTCCAAAAGTACCAGCGCTCTAACCAAGATACCTGCTTGAATCAACGGCCCTTGGTGTATGTAGGAGATGAAGTGGTGGCAGGTCAGGTCCTGGCAGATGGCTCGGCTACGGAAGGGGGTGAAATCGCCCTGGGACAAAATATTCTAGTAGCTTATATGCCTTGGGAAGGCTATAACTACGAAGATGCCATCTTGGTTAGTGAACGGCTAGTTTACGATGATGTCTACACAAGTATTCACGTTGAAAAGTATGAAATAGAAGCGCGACAGACTAAACTAGGTCCGGAAGAAATAACCCGAGAAATTCCCAATGTGGGGGAAGATGCCCTGCGTCAGTTAGATGAAACCGGGATCATTCGCATTGGAGCCTGGGTAGAAGCTGGGGATATCTTGGTGGGGAAAGTTACTCCCAAGGGGGAATCAGACCAGCCACCAGAAGAAAAACTATTGCGAGCTATATTTGGAGAAAAAGCGAGGGATGTACGGGACAATTCTCTACGAGTGCCCAATGGTGAAAAAGGGCGTGTGGTAGATGTGCGGGTATTTACCAGAGAGCAAGGGGATGAACTGCCACCGGGAGCCAACATGGTAGTGCGTGTATATGTGGCTCAGAAACGGAAAATCCAGGTTGGTGACAAAATGGCAGGTCGTCACGGCAATAAGGGAATTATTTCCCGGATTTTGCCCATCGAAGATATGCCCTACCTGCCGGATGGTACACCTGTAGATATTGTACTCAACCCCCTGGGAGTACCCAGTCGCATGAATGTGGGTCAGGTATTTGAATGTCTATTAGGATGGGCTGGGGAACACCTGAATGCCCGATTTAAGCTTACTCCCTTCGACGAAATGTACGGCGCAGAAGCATCCCGCCTCACAGTCCATAACAAGCTTAAAGAAGCCAGTGATCAACCTGGTAAAGAGTGGGTATTTAATCCCGAGCATGCTGGAAAAATTACTGTATACGATGGTCGTACCGGAGAAGCCTTTGACCAACCAGTCACAGTAGGGCAAGCCTATATGCTCAAGCTCGTTCACTTGGTAGACGATAAAATTCACGCTCGCTCCACCGGACCGTACTCCCTAGTCACCCAGCAACCCTTGGGGGGTAAAGCCCAACAAGGTGGTCAGCGGTTTGGGGAAATGGAAGTCTGGGCATTAGAAGCATTTGGAGCATCTTACACCCTCCAAGAATTGCTCACTGTCAAATCAGACGATATGCAAGGGCGCAATGAAGCTCTCAATGCCATTGTGAAAGGAAAAGCTATTCCCAGACCTGGTACTCCCGAATCCTTCAAGGTACTGATGCGAGAACTCCAATCCTTAGGACTCGACATAGCAGTTCACAAAGTCGAAACTACAGAAGACGGTAGTAGCAATGATATGGAAGTTGATTTAATGACCGATACAGAACGCCATCGCACACCACGCTCACCAACTTATGAATCCCTCAACCAGGAAGAGTTGGAAGAAGAACAAGCCTAAAAGGTTGCTCTATAGGAGTGTCTGTCAATAGGGAAATGACAAAATTATGAAAAGCCAAATAGAACAGCGGTTTGACTACGTAAAAATTGGTATTGCCTCTCCTGAGAGAATTCGTCAATGGGGAGAAAGGACTCTTCCCAACGGTCAAATGGTCGGTGAAGTGACTAAGCCAGAAACCATTAACTATCGCACCCTCAAACCGGAGATGGATGGGCTGTTCTGTGAGCGCATCTTTGGTCCAGCTAAAGACTGGGAATGCCATTGTGGTAAGTACAAGCGAGTGCGCCACCGAGGTATTGTCTGTGAACGCTGTGGTGTGGAAGTGACCGAGTCCCGGGTCAGGCGTCACCGTATGGGATACATTAAATTAGCCGCACCCGTGGCTCACGTCTGGTATCTCAAAGGCATTCCTAGCTACCTCAGTATTTTGCTTGATATGCCCCTGCGGGATGTAGAACAGATTGTCTACTTCAACGCCTACGTAGTACTAAACCCAGGTAATGCGGAAAACCTTAGCTATAAACAGCTACTCACCGAAGACCAATGGCTGGAAATTGAGGAGCAGCTCTATAGCGAAGACTCAGACCTATCTGGGGTAGACGTGGGGATTGGGGCTGAGGCTCTGCAACGACTCCTACAGGATTTGGATTTAGACGCGATCGCAGAAAAGCTGCGAGAAGAAATTGCCGCTTCTAAAGGTCAAAAGCGAGCTAAGCTGATCAAACGGTTGCGGGTGATTGATAACTTTATTGGCACCGGGGCTCAGCCAGATTGGATGGTGCTGAGTGTTATCCCTGTCATTCCCCCCGACCTGCGACCGATGGTGCAACTAGATGGGGGTCGCTTTGCTACCTCTGACTTGAATGACCTCTATCGACGAGTGATCAACCGCAACAATCGACTAGCCCGGTTGCAGGAAATTCTGGCACCAGAAATTATTGTCCGCAATGAAAAGCGGATGCTTCAGGAAGCTGTGGATGCCCTGATTGACAATGGCAGGCGAGGACGGACGGTGGTAGGGGCAAACAATCGACCCCTGAAGTCCCTCTCTGACATTATTGAAGGTAAACAGGGTCGCTTCCGGCAAAACCTGCTAGGAAAACGGGTGGATTACTCCGGACGGTCAGTGATTGTAGTCGGCCCAAAGCTGCATATCCACCAGTGTGGTTTGCCCAGAGAGATGGCGATTGAGCTGTTTCAACCTTTTGTGATTCACCGCCTGATTCGTCAGGGTTTGGTGAATAACATCAAAGCAGCTAAAAAATTGATTCAACGGGGAGATCCCACTGTGTGGGATGTACTCGAAGAAGTGATTGCAGGTCACCCGGTGATGCTAAATCGAGCCCCAACTCTACACCGACTAGGAATTCAAGCCTTTGAACCTATTTTGGTAGAAGGTCGTGCCATTCAACTGCACCCCTTAGTCTGTCCAGCCTTTAATGCTGACTTTGATGGCGACCAGATGGCAGTACATGTGCCTCTATCCCTAGAATCCCAAGCAGAGGCTAGGTTGTTAATGCTGGCATCCAACAATATTCTCTCACCAGCAACAGGTCGCCCTATCATCGCACCGAGTCAAGATATGGTCTTGGGATGCTATTATCTAACCGCCAAAAATCCCAATGCAACCAAAGGAGCAGGTCGTTACTTTGCTAACCTCGACGATGCAATCAAAGCCTACGAACAAAAGCAAGTACACCTGCATGCCTATATTTGGGTGCGCTATGACGGCATAGTTGACACAGACGAACCAGATACGCAGATGATTTCTGAAGAATCTTCACCCGATGGTATGGTGACCAAAGTCTACAACAACCGGCGAGTTAGGGAAACAGCCGATGGTGAACTTATTTCCCAGTACATCCGCACCACCGCAGGTCGGATCATCTACAACAAAACTATTCAAGAAGCCCTATGGGGCTAGGTAAAAGGTAAGCATTTAGAATTTAGAATGCGTGAATTTAGAATTTAGAATGCGTGAATTTAGAATGCGTGAATTAGGAAATTTAAGATAATTTAGAATGCGCGAAATCATGATTTTAAAGTCTTAGTTCTTAATTCTAAATTCTTAATTCTAAATTCTTAATTCTTAATTAGTCATCCCCTTCAAAAGCATCATGGCAGATAAAAAAGCTCAAAAAGACTTGATTTTTTATAACCGGATTGTTGATAAAGGTCGGTTAAAAAAGCTGATATCTTGGGCGTATACCAAATACGGCAGTGCCCGGACAGCCCAAATGGCCGATAAACTCAAAGATCTGGGGTTTCGCTATGCTACCCAGGCAGGGGTTTCTATCAGTGTAGATGACCTGCAAGTGCCACCAGCTAAACGCCAAATGTTAGATGAGGCGGAAGCTATGATTCGTGCCACAGAAGGCCGGTTCACTAGGGGTGAAATTACTGAAGTTGAACGGTTTCAAAAAGTTATCGATACCTGGAACGGAACCTCTGAGGCTCTCAAAGATGAGGTGGTCCGTAACTTCAAAGACACAAACCCCCTCAATTCAGTGTACATGATGGCTTTTTCCGGAGCACGGGGTAACTTGTCTCAGGTGCGGCAATTGGTAGGTATGCGGGGTCTGATGGCTAATCCCCAAGGTGAAATTATTGACCTACCGATTAAGACTAACTTCCGGGAAGGCTTAACGGTAACCGAATACATTATCTCATCCTACGGAGCCCGCAAAGGCTTGGTGGATACTGCCCTAAGAACGGCTGACTCTGGTTACCTCACCCGTCGTCTGGTGGATGTTTCCCAGGACGTGATTGTACGAGACCTTGATTGTGGCACCAGTAGGGGCATCAAAATCACACCCATGACCGATGGCGATCGCGTTTTAATTTCCCTAGCGGATAAGCTCTTAGGTCGAATTGTAGCAGAGGAATTGGTTCATCCAAAAACCGGGAAAGTAATTGCTAAACAAAACCAAGATGTATCTGATGAACTAGCCAAAGAGATTGAATCGTCTGGTATTAAAGAGGTAATGGTGCGATCGCCTCTAACCTGTGAAGCCCAGCGGTCAGTTTGCCAGAGATGCTATGGTTGGAGCTTAGCTCATGGGCACATGGTGGATTTGGGCGAAGCGGTGGGGATTATTGCTGCCCAGTCTATTGGGGAACCAGGAACTCAGTTGACTATGCGGACCTTCCACACGGGGGGTGTGTTTACCGGGGAAGTGGCACGCCAGCTCTCTGCTCCCATGAAGGGTGTCGTAAGCTTTGGCAAAGGCCTACGTACCCGCCAAGTTAGGACTCGCCACGGTGACGACCGTCAACAAGTGGAACTAGCTGGGGATCTGATTTTGCAACCCACCAATGGCTCTGGCAAAACCTTTCCTTTAACAGCGGGCTCCTTGGTCTTAGTCAGTGATGGGCAAACAGTCAGCAAGGGTGATCTCTTAGCAGAAGTAGCCCTGAGTAAAAGCCGTCCTTCCACAGAAAAAGCGGCTAAGGATGTGGCATCGGACTTAGCCGGGGAAGTGCTATTTGCGGACTTAGTCCCTGAGGAAAAAACAGATCGACAGGGTAATACAACTCGGATTGCCCAACGTAGCGGTTTACTCTGGATTTTATCTGGGGACGTCTATAACCTACCCCCTGGTGCGGAACCAGTGGTGAAAAATGGGGATAGTGTAGAGATTGGCACAGTGCTGGCGGAAACTAAATTAGTCACACTCAACGGTGGTGTGGTGCGACTGACCCCAGGCAAAAGAGAAATTGACATTATCACCGCTTCCGTCCGCTTGGATCAATCACAGGTGAGAATGGAAAGCACGGGGGGTCGGGAACAATATGTGATTCACACCGCCAATAATCAGCACTTTTCCCTGAAGGCAACCCCTGGCACAAAGGTAGTCAACCACCAGGTGGTGGCGGAACTGATTGATGACCAATACTACACTAAAACCGGTGGCATTATTAAATATGCTGGTGTAGAGGTGGCTAAACGGGGTAAAGCCAAGCAAGGTTACGAAGTTACCAAAGGCGGTACCTTACTCTGGATTCCGGAAGAATGCCATGAGGTCAACAAGGATATTTCCTTGCTGCTTGTGGAAGACGGTCAATATGTGGAAGCAGGCACAGAAGTGGTTAAGGATATCTTCTGTCAGTCGTCAGGTGTAGTGGAAGTTGTCCAAAAAAATGACATCCTCCGGGAAATTGTGGTTAAGCCTGGAGAATTTCATCTGGTGGAAAACCTACCAGAGACCATGACTAGTGAGGGTCAGCTAATCTATCCTGGCTCGGAGGATTTGCCAGGGATAACGGTAGACAACCTTTGTTATGGAGAAGCAGTTGACACACCTGATGGTATGGGACTGTTGCTGCGGCCAGTAACGGAGTTTGCTGTACCAGATGAGCCAGCGGTTCCCTCTCAGGCGTCCATTAATACCCAAAACAATTCCAACGAAGCTACCCAAGGAACCCAGATTGAATTGCGAGCCATCCAACGCATTCCCTATAAGGATGGAGAACGGGTCAAGTCTGTAGATGGGGTGGAATTACTCCGCACCCAGTTGGTATTGGAAATGAGCAACCCCGATGGTAGCAATGACCATACTAGTAGTTCATCCCAGCTGAGTGCTGACATTGAGTTAGTTGCTACTGAGGAGGAGGAAGCCTCTGAGGATATGCGATTACAACTGGTGATCCTGGAGTCGTTGGTGCTTCGCCGGGATACCAATGCAGATCCGTTAGGGGGCAATACCAAAACCCGGGTTTTAGTCAAAGATGGGGACGAAATTCCTCCAGGTGCGGTAGTGGCTCGAACAGAAATTCAGTGCAAGGAAGCTGGTGAAATCCGGGGGATTCAAGAAGGATTGGAAGCCATTCGCCGAGTACTGGTGGTCAGGGATGCTGACCGAGTGACAATGCCGATTACCTCTCCTGCCACAGTTAAAGTAGGGGATTTGGTCGTTGGTACCAACACCTTAGCTGAAGGGACACCTGCTCAAGAATCAGGTCAGGTGGTTCAGGTAAGGGATGATGCCGTTATCCTGCGACTGGCTCGTCCATACCGAGTTTCTGCGGGGGCAATTTTGCAAATTGACAAGGGAGATTTGGTGCAGCGGGGTGATAACCTGGTGCTACTGGTGTTTGAACGGGCCAAGACAGGGGATATTATCCAAGGTTTGCCCAGGATTGAAGAACTACTAGAAGCTCGCAAACCCAAAGAAGCCTGTATCTTGGCCAGACGTCCTGGAGAAGCCCAGGTGATTTATGAAGAAGGCGAAACCGTTGATATCAAGGTAATTGAGTCAGATGGAGTCGTGACCGATTACCCCATTTCCCCTGGGCAAAATGCTATTGTTTCCGATGGTCAGCAAGTCGGTACCGCTGAACCCATCACCGATGGCCCAGCCAATCCCCATGAAATTTTAGAGATTTTCTTCAACTACTGTCTCGAAAAGAGAGGTGTCTACGAAGCGGCTTTAAAGGGATTGCAACAAGCACAGGCATTTTTGGTAAATGAAGTGCAGTCGGTTTATCAGTCTCAAGGAATTGATATTGCTGATAAGCATATTGAGGTGATTGTTCGTCAGATGACCTCTAAAGTCAGGGTAGACGATGGTGGTGATACCACCATGCTACCAGGAGAACTTGTGGAGTTGCGGCAGATTGAGACAGTCAATGAAGCTATGGCGATCACTGGTGGTGCCCCAGCTCAGTATACACCGGTACTACTGGGAATTACCAAAGCATCCCTTAATACGGATTCATTTATCTCTGCTGCTAGCTTCCAAGAAACTACTCGTGTGCTGACAGAAGCAGCAATCGAAGGTAAATCTGACTGGCTCAGGGGTCTGAAGGAGAATGTCATCATTGGACGTCTGATTCCCGCAGGGACTGGCTTTAATGCTTACCAAGAGAGCAATCTTGGTAGTCCAGAACCAGAATTCGACCATGGGAATAGCATGGTCTATGGCTATGGTGAACCCACCGATAGTCCTGAATTACCCCAAGATAACCTTCTTGATGATAATACCGCCCGTGCTTACAGCTTAGATGAGCAGAGTGATTTGGCTGCTGATCCTAGCAACTTAGACCTCTTGAATGGAAATTTTCCAGAATAAGATTGAACTTACCCCTGGATAAATCCTGGTAAAAACAAGGGCGTCTGAATCACGAGCTTTTTAAACGCTTATGATCAGACGCCTTTACAGTATGATTCAGTATGATTAAGTCCGATCTTTGATAATATCCTACGGTTTGGTTCCTATTAAAACACCAAAAGCCAATCTTGACCAGGCTTCAAGCTAGCTGTATGCTTAGCTCTGGATGCAGCCGCTCATCAGTTTTCCACGGGGCTTACAAGGTGCAGACGCAACCCTGGGCACACAGCCTCCAATGATTTATAATACACCGGGGCTGGACTAACGTAGTGTGATCTGAAAACAAAAATAAGGGGTTATAAACATGACAACTGTCAGTAAAAGTGAAAAACTCAAGGAAATACAGGAAGCCTATAAAAAAAGTAATAATTCGATGGCTTATGAGTTGTGTAGAGTATTTGAACAGGTCTGGCAAGTTGCTCCCGATGAATCACCCTTAGCAATCGCCAATAAGATTATGTTAAAAGATATATCTTATTTTATGTTTGTGTTTGATTTGGACACGGAGGAAGGTTATAGCGAAAAGCTCAAACAGGCTAGCAAGGAATCATTTAGAAGTCGTAGAGAATGGCGTCAAAAATTAGAAGACTTAGAAGGTAAAAAACAGCTGGAAGCAGAAGAAGAGGAAGTTAAGGAAAATTTGTTAAATTTACTAAATGATTCTAGCGCTGATACTGATAGCAAGATCAGAGAAAATTTATTAGATATAGTAAAAGCTTGTCTTTGATTAAACCAGAGCATTACCCAGCTCTCTACTATACCAAAGGGAACAGGGAACAGGGAGTAGTGAGTAGGGAGTAGGGAACAGGGAACAAAATTCTCACAATTCATTTAGGATTGCTATACCATCACTGTTGCTTCAATGCTCCCTTGCTACAAGTTACAGGTAAATCAAAGGGTCTCTGGCTCACATCAGCCTTGATCAGCTCAGTTATTGACAAAAGTCATAACTGGGGGTATAGAGTTAAGCAGAAAATTGGGGAAAAAGGGATTGACCGTAGGTCAGGCTACGCGATGCTCCTTTGGAGCCGCTACGCGATCGCATTCGGCCAATCCCCTGTCCCACTTACCTTCATGTAGGGTGGGCAGTGCAGCAGACCGATTCACCAACCTAGTCATAGCCTTGCTAAGCACTGCCCACCAAACCATTAATCACAATGGTCCGAGATCTAGGGTGGGCAGTGCAGTAGACCGATTCACCAACCTAGCCATAGGCTTGAGTTTGCACTGCCCACCAAACGATTAATCACAATGCTCCGAGATCTCAGTTAAACGGAGAGGAAAAACAGGGGAAAGACGCGCTAGATCAAAGAGATTTTAACTAGTCAGTTGTTTCCGAGACGGTGTACTAGTCGTTATACAAAGATCAGATCCCCTTGGCTATAGCCATCAGGAACTATAGCAATAATGTCAATGTTCAAACTAGCCGGCATGGGAACAAGCTTCAAACTATCCGCTACGCTCATACCTCCAGCAATATTATTAGCAATCTGTTCCACTGAACCAATATTTGTCAAATCAGAAGGAGACAAGCCTGGAGTGATAGCAATAAAGTTTTTTAACAAGACATAGTTGCTGCCTTTGTGGAGTTGAATTGTATCTATACCAGATTCGAACTTCTCAATTAGAGCAAAGTCATTGAGACCATAAGTTCCTCCCCCCCGACATAGTAAGGATTGTTCTTATCTCCAATCACGAATGTATCTTTACCAGCTCCTCCGTTTAACCTATCAGTTTCATTCATACCTGGATTGTTACTGGTGGGATCTACACCTATGAGGGTGTCATTACCAGAGCCCTCAAATATAAAGTCATTACCTAAGCCGCCAATCACAATGTCGTTACCTGAGCCGCCAGACAGAAAGTCATTACCTGAGCCACCTAACACAGAGTCTAGGAAGGGGATGATTGAGCTCAGCGATGGTTTTGTCGTCTTGCCTAACAGCATTAGCGATGCAGCGAGGTCTTGGGGGTTTCCCCCACTCGCGCTTTGCATCAAGACAGGGAGCAGACCTATTTGTGAACACCATCAAGCTCTCAATCATCCCTTGGCTTACGACTGCCATTAGATTAGCGATCGCTTTACTGAAACCTCAACTAAACAGGATTAGCCAGTGATTAGCCTTGAGTGTTAGCAGTGATTGTGATCCCCTTTGCTGTCAAGCGTTGCCTCAGTCATGACTTCCAGATGTAAATTTTTGTAAAAATCCGCATAATTTCCTAAGCTTGACCTGATACTTACTTGGATGGTTTAGTTGTAAATTTTTGTAAAGAAATTATGGAATTTGCTGGATTCCCTGTTGAGTCTTTGATAGAACTTACAGCCCTTGTAAGTTTTCGATAGTGCTCATCAAACGAGGTCTAAGGTAATACACATTTACTTTGCATCGGCTGATTGGTTGCAATGTGATTGACTGTTAACTGTAAACAGTTGACTGTCAACGATAAACTGTAACCTTGATGTTTAAGCCACAGTCTGTACATTGGTGACAAGTTAAGAGAAAAAGCCTTTTGTCAAGAGGGGGGATTGCCTCAG
>NZ_MKZS01000001.1:4936101-4951368 GCF_001942495.1 Moorena bouillonii PNG | reverse complement strand
CCTTTTTCCTCAACCCCCTTGACAATTGGCATACAGGCTTAAGTTGTCACCGATGCAGTCTGTAAGGGTTTACAAGTTTATATCAAGGAAGGCAAGCAAATGGCGCAGGGTGCGTTTTATCAAGAAGATGAACTGTTTTTAGAAGCAGTAAAGCTCTGGGATTTAGACAATTTATATATAGATATAGGCGAACAAAAACAGAGGGAAACCCAGAATAAAACCACACTTACACCAGTAGAAAAAGTGTGCTTGAGAGGATTGCTTTCTGGCTACTCCCCAAAAAAAATAGCTGAGACTCTCCATCGGAGCTCTAACTCAATCGCTGTTGCCTTGACTAGGGGATTGTATCGATATGTCGAAGCACTAACTAATCGAGAATTCAATAGCCTCACTAACTGGAAAGACGTCCCTAAGTGGCTAGAATTTTCAGGATACAAAATGCCTCAGCAGTACCATGATTGGGGGGAAGCACCAGAAATTTCTGCTTTCTATGGACGCACTAATGAACTCAATCAACTCCAACAATGGATTAGTAAAAACCAATACTCACTAGTAGCCATTTTGGGTATAGGAGGGATTGGTAAAACCACTCTGGCTGTCAAACTGGCAAACAACCTTAAGGGAGAATTTGAATATATCATTTGGCGTAATCTTCGCCATGCTCCACCCCTTAAGCAACTGCTAGTAGAGCTGATTCTATTCCTATCTCACCACCAATCATTCAACTTACCAGAAGATATCAACGCTCTTATTTCTACCTTGATAAAATATTTACAAGAGCATCGGTGTCTGATCGTACTGGATGACGCAGAGCAGATTCTAAATCCTGGCGCTATAGCTGGATACTATCAAGCCAACTATGAGGATTATGGTCAGCTATTGAGACGAGTAGCACAGGAAAAACACCAAAGTGCTTTGCTGCTGATCAGTTGGGAAAAATTTCTACAACTAGAGTTACTGCAGCAAAAAAATAACACTACTGCTTCCTTAACTCTCAAGGGTTTACCTACAGAAGAAGCTGAAAAAATCTTAGTAGATAACGGTTTGTTTGGAAATACGGAAGAATGGGAAACCTTGATTACCCGTTATCGAGGCAATCCCTTAGCCTTAAATTTAGTAGCGACAACAATTGAAAAATACTTTAATGGCAGTGTCTCGAAATTTTTAAGCTTGAATGAGGTATTTGTTCCCGAACCAATGAGGTTAATTATAATTGCACAGTTAAATCGCTTAGATAAGTCAGAAATAGAAGTGATCAAGTATCTAGGTACAAGCACTACACCCGTTTCCCGGGAACAATTGCGCCAGGATATGACCATTAGCTCAGATTCAAAACTAATCAATGTTTTACAATCCCTCCAGAGGCGCTCACTGATTGAGACATTCACCGACATTAGTCAAACTTTTTTCACCCTATCCCCTGTAGTTAGTTCCGTGATTCTTAGTATTAAGTAGTCGGACAAAATTAGGTTTAACTGTCAAGATAGGGAACAGGGAACAGGGAACAGGGAACAGGGAACAGTATTAACTTTTGGTGGGTTTATAAAAGTTAATACTGTTCCGTTTATTTATTTCCAGGTACTTACTTGAAAGGGCAAAAGGCAACAGGAGAGAGGGAAGAGTGTGGAAAGTCTGGGAAGTGTGGGGAGGGTGGGGAGAGAAGAAGGTATATTTACCCTATTCCCTATTCCCTATTGCCTATTCCCTATTCCCTGGTCGCAGCGCTATAACAATTGACCTGAAATTTACTTACAAACTAAGTCATTAATAGCAGAGGATTTCTGCAATGGCGAAATTCCAGCCAAATCCAAAATCTGGGGAATCAAGTCTTCTCGCCGCACTGCCATCATGTGAACACCCTGGCACAGTTGCTGTGCGAGCTTAACTTGCTCAGCAGCAATTTTTATCCCTTCTTGTAACTGATTATCTGCTGCTGCTAGCCGATCAATAATCTCGTCAGGGATATTAACCCCTGGAACTTTTTTATTAATAAACTTAGCATTTTTAGCGGATTTGATCAAAAATATCCCTGCTAAAATTGGCTTATCAGTACCAGCCGCAATCTGATCCATAAACTTCTCTAGGCGATCAAAATCACAAATGAGCTGGCTTTGGAAAAACTGTGCTCCCGCCTCCAGTTTCCGTTCAAACCGACTCTGTAAGCCTGACCAACTTTTGAGCTGGGGGTCTACTGCTGCACCAGTAAATAAATCAGTTGCTTGATCAGTAAGGGGCTTATCATTGAAATCAACCCCTTGATTTAGCTTAGTAATTAGTTGCAATAGGCGTACTGATTCCAAATCAAATACACTTTTAGCATCAGGATGATCACCTGCTTTGACTGGATCACCAGTTAGGGCGAGAATATTACCGATACCTAAAGCGTTAATACCCATCAAGTCAGCTTGCAAGGCGATGCGGTTGCGATCGCGACAAGCCACCTGACAAATTGGTTCAATTCCCTGCTGGCGTAAAATCACCGAGGCTGCCCAAGACGACATCCGCATGACTGCCCTAGAGCCATCAGTGATATTGATAGCATGGACTCTATCTTTGAGGGTTTGAGCCATTTTGACCATGTGAGCTGGGTTACCCCCCTTGGGGGGTGCCACTTCTGCAGTAATCAAAAATTCACCGGACTCAACGGCAGTGCGAAACGAATTCTTAGTGGGGTTAGTCATTGGTTATAGTATTTACTTATCTCCAGGAATTAGGTTACAGCAATGAACCCTAATGCAGTTTTCACCCTGGACAAGGTCTGGTTTGCGATCGCTTCCGCTTTTTGTCGCCCCTCTCGCAACACGCCCTCAAGATAGCCCTGCTCTGACCTAACATCGTGATACTTCTGTTGAATCGGCTTGAGTGCTTCAATTGTTACTTCTGTCAGTAAGGGCTTGAATTTACCCCAACCCATATCCCGACATTCTGTAGCCACCTCTTCCTTCGTTTTCCCAGAAAGCAGGGTATACAACGTTAGTAGATTATCACATTCCGGGCGTTCTGGGTCATCAAACCATAAGCCTCTAGTTGGGTCAGTTTTACAGCGCTTGATTTTCTTTTGGATCTCCTCAGGAGAGTCAAGCACGTTAATCCTGCTCAACTCGGATGGATCAGACTTAGACATTTTGCGCCTGCCATCAGTGAGACTCATGACACGAGCACCCGTTTGCCGGATCATAGGCTCTGGCAACTTTAGCACAAGTTTCTCCTGACTGCCAAACTTGTCATTAACTCGGATAGCGATATTACGAGTCAGTTCGATGTGTTGCTTTTGGTCCTCTCCCACTGGAACTTTATCGGCATCATAAAGTAGAATATCTGCTGCCATCAATACCGGGTAGTCCAGTAAGCCAGTACTGACATTTTCCCCTTGTTTAACCGCTTTTTCCTTGAACTGGATCATTCGCTCTAGCCAGTTGAGAGGGGTAATGCAGTTGAGCAGCCAAGCTAGTTCACTGTGGGCAGGGATATGGGATTGTACGAAGATGGTAGAGTATTCTAAATCAATCCCGCAGGCTAAGTAGAGGGCAGCAATGCTTAAGGTATCTTCTGCTAGAGTGGCTGGGTTATGGGGTACAGTAATAGCATGTAAATCAACTACACAAAATAGATTATCGTACTGACTTTGACCTTCGACCCAGTTGCGGATAGCTCCAAGATAGTTACCCAGGTGAAGATTGCCAGTTGGTTGAACTCCAGATAGAACGCGCTGTTTACCCATGTATGATCGAGTGATTGCTTAAATCGGTTTGCCGAAACGGTATCAGTGTAATTCCATTTTCCCACTGGTTAGGCTAAATTTGGATTATTTTCGCCATTGCTAGGTCGTGAACCTAGGCATCAGTTAAAATTTTTTGCCATTTATTGCAGCTTGGATGAGAAGATAGTGGTGTAAAGATTCTTAATATTTTCTTAATCGGACTTATAGCATGGCAGAAATTCAGTTCTCTAGAGGCATCAAAGAAGAAGTTGTGCCCGACGTACGTATAACTCGCTCTAAAACTGGTCAGACTGGCACTGCAACCTTCTATTTTCAAAAGCCTCAAGCTATCGATAAAGACTTTAAGGAAGATATCACCGGAATGTACATGGTTGACGAAGAAGGTGAGATTTCTACCAGTAACGTTAATGGCAAATTTGTTAATGGTGAACCAATGGGTATAGAAGCAACTTACGTGATTAAATCTCCAGAGCAGTGGGATCGTTTCATTCGTTTTATGGAACGGTATAGTGAGGAAAATGACTTAGGACTGACTAAATCCAAACAGGATTAAGCTAAGTCTTGAGTGCTGGGTACTAATGTCTCCTTTACAGGATCTGGTTTACACCCAACCGTCAACGGTCAACCGTGAAAAACGCTTAGTACTCAGCACTATACCCAAGTCAGATGTCGCTGATTTCCTTAGTAATCACATTAATCGGAGGAGAGCAATACACGCAAAGCTCATTAGCAATCGCTACTGCTTCTTCAGGGGTTTTATCTAAGTACATTGCGGTCAGAGCATAATCTTGTCCAGCACCAATGGCACCAAATTCATTAATTTTATCCACAAGATAGCCATCACTTATACAAAAAATATCCCTTTCTACTGCTAACAAATATTCATTCCTGCGACCAAAGGTATCGTCTTTATCCTTTGCCCAACTATAAAATTCCACAATAAAATCGAGAACAGCCTCAACGGTAGGAGCGGCTGGAGAATGGTTTCTGGCAAATATTTGCATGAAACTCAGTTCCATGGTATACCCCACGCCGCCAATAATCATGTTATTGATTTCAAATAGCTTGCCCCATTCATCCCCAGTTACCCGGTGAGTTTGCTTGAGGTATCCTGACAGCCGAATGCTGTCGGAGGCAAAAACTAGTTTATCAGGGTATTTTCTGGCAGCCACAACGCTCATAAATTGCTCCTAATAGTTTTAGTGGATGATTACGATCAAACAGGCACTGATATAGCAGTCATTAACAACCCAGTTTAGACCTTATCCATGGGAACTAGTTGCTGTAGTAACGCCCAAAGCCGAGCTGATCTGGTCGGTTTGATGCACTGCCCACCTTCTTTAGACTGACTTCTGACTTCTGACTTCTGACTTCTGACTTGCGCGTAGCACTATACAACATATCCTTGCCAAAAATTTCACCCTCAAGGGTACTGTTATCAATCAGTTGCTTAGCTCATAGTGGATATATAAACCACAAAAACAGGTATAAAAGCAGCTTAATTATGTTAAGACGCCATGGATTTGGTCCTCGCAAGGGTGAACATCAACCCCCCAGTGAATTTGCCCCCACAGGTAAGTTTGGCAGAATGTTTCCTAATCTACCTGCTTTCACCCCTTCAGAAGAGGGTTTGACTCAGCTGGGGAACGCCATGAATGATACTGACCCTAATAATCCAAAGGGCGATAATATCAATGTACCTGCTGGTTACACTTATTTGGGTCAATTCATCGATCATGACATTACCTTCGATACCACTGCTCTCGGAGATATGATGGTTGACCCCTTGGCGGTGAAAAATTTTCGCACGCCAAAGCTGGATCTTGATAGTCTGTATGGTTCTGGTCCTGATGTTCAACCCTATCTCTATCAAATCGATGACTCAGATCTGTTTTTAATTGGCAAAACTAACCAACAACCTGGTGGTGGCGATTCGTCTATTCCCACAGAATTGCCCAACGATTTGCCTCGTTCTCCTAGTACTCTGGCCATCATTGGTGACCCCCGTAATGATGAAAATTTAATTGTTGCCCAGACCCACCTAGCTTTCCTGAAGTTTCACAACAAGATAGTTGAGGGCATCCGTGATGGCAGCATTCAAGCAGACTCTATCATGGGCAAGTCTACCTTTGAGGCAGCCCGAGAATTGGTAGTTTGGCACTATCAGTGGATTGTACTGTTCGATTTCTTGTCTCGCGTCATTGACCAGAAGCAGCTAATAGAAGTACTTGAAGGCGGTCGGCGCTTCTTCAAGTTTGGTCAGGATCCGTTCATGCCTGTGGAATTCTCTGTAGCAGCTTATCGTCTCGGACACAGCATGATCCGTGCGGATTATGACTACAACCGAGTGTTTACTTCTCGTCCTGGTGGGGTAACTCCTGCAACCTTACAACTGCTGTTTTTATTCACTGCTCAATCGGGTCAAATCGTTCCTATTCCCAGTGATTGGATAATTGACTGGCGTCGCTTCTTCCCGATCGATCCTAATGTACCGGTTAACTTGAGCCGCCAACTTGATCCATTTCTAGTTGACCCCCTCAAGAATTTGCCTAATGTTCCACCACCTAATTCCCTAGCGGTGAGAAATCTGTTGCGTGGTCGTAACCTTGGGTTGCCCGCTGGTCAAGATGTGGCTCGCTGCATGGGATTCTGGCCCTTGAGTAAGGAAGATATTTCCACAGGCCAAGATGGCAATGTTGCCGCCCAGTTTGGTTTTGATGTTAAGTCCCCCTTGTGGTACTATATCCTCAAAGAAGCTCAAATCCAAGGTAACGGAGTGCGTTTGGGCGATGTAGGAAGCCGTATTTTGGCTGAAGTTTTTGTTGGTCTTATCGAAGGCGATCGCAACTCATTTTTATCCCGTTGCTCCCAGTGGACGCCGATACTTCCTTCTGAAAAACCAGGAACATTTACTATGACAGACTTGTTGAGGTTTGTCGGAGATGCTAACCCAATTGGTGATTAATACTCTTATAGCGGTTTGGGATTTTGTGAAGTACATAGTTCTGGGTATTTAGGGAACAGGGAACAGGGAACAGGGAACAGGGAACAGAGAACAGCGATGCAGAGGTGCGACCCGTGATGGCGAGCAATCCCTTGACCGTAGGTCACGCGGGGCGCGTTCGCCATCACGTAAAGCGTACCTAAGCATTTTCACCCTCCTGACCCTCTTTCTCCTTTTAACCATCTTCCCCATCTTTCCGCTTTTACACTGTTTCACAACTCAAATCGGATTGCTATAGCATGAATTAAAGCCGAGGAACACTCAACAACAAAAGTCGCCTACCACTATGGCAAAAGCAATAGGCGACTAACTCCTCTCTATGGATTAGATAATTACATCAATTAGGTAACATTGGCAACAACAGAGTGGTACTTGACCAGATCAGCGATCAGCTGTTTGGCTCTTTGACAGTAGCTTGAACATCCACGCTCTGAACACCTTCAACCTGGATTGCCAAAGGTGCAATCTGACTCAATTGATCATCAGACGAAACTTTTCCTGAGATAGTCACAATTCCCTCTGCCGCTTCAACTTCTAACTGGCTATTGGGGAGATTGGTTGCCAAATTATTAAGTACTAAACTGGCTAGTTGGTCATCTTCATCAAGGTTTTTTAAATTACCCAAGGCTTGATTTGGCTCTTGAGTAGTTCCAAAATTTACCTCGATTTCCTTTCGGGTTTCTTGAACCATGGCATCCCCTTGGTTTCCTTCAGACCGTAAGGTTACTAGTTCTTCATCTTTTTGATCTATAGAGTAGGAGGCTTCATCACTTGTTTTAGCTTCATCGCAAGCAGCAGCACCAAACAGAATCACTCCACCTAGCAAAATTGGCATCAACTTATTCATCTTTAGTTTCTCCTTGTTCTCTACTTTTATTTACTCCAATCGAGTCCGGTTGATTACTTCTTATTCAGGCAAATTTTGACGTATTAAGTGTTAAATATAAAGTGAACACTTACACTATTTAAACGATTTACTTTCCGAATAAACCTGAATAATAAGTAGTCAAACGGACGGGATATAATTACCAAAAACACCAAACTTATTCAGCAGGTGCGGAAAGCGCACCTATGAATTTTTTAAATCTGAATTTTACCTGACTCCTGTTGGTGCTGGTTCCGATTGAGCATGAGCTCTTGAGGGCAGAATTACATGGTCAACAACATGAATTATGCCGTTACTGGCTTCAATATCTGTTTGAGTCACCTGGGCATTGTTGACAGTAACCTTACCTTCTTCACCAACTTGTACTGTTACCGACTTTCCAGCCATAGTGATAATTTCTCCCGACTGGATTTGACTGCTATCAACTGCACCAGTTACAACATGATACTTTAGCAGCTTTACCAGTACCTCTTTGTTTTCTGGTAGTAGTAGACTGTCTAAGGTATTTGGTGGCAGTGCAGCAAAAGCATCATCGGTGGGAGCAAAAACAGTGTAGGGTCCTTCACCTGCCAAGGTTTCCGTTAAGCCCGCTGCCTCAATTGCTTTGACAAGGGTTTGGAATTGATCATTGCTCGCAGCTTGCTCTACTAGGTTACTGGTGGTAGATTCAGCGTCAGTGGTAGCTGGCATTTCTACCTCTTCAGCCTGTTGAAGGGGTTTGCTCAAGGAATCGGGGGCGCTTTCTACCATAGACTCAGTTGCACCATTGACAGCATCTTTAACTGAGTTTTCTGTTTTTTCTTGCGCTATTGCCGGGAAACTGATCAGAGCACTTAATCCCAGAATACCTGTTAGCAACTTAATGGGAGTTTTCATTTAGATAATCTCTCCTGAATGCTAGGTATAGTTGACGCTTTCCAACTAAACGGCTTCATAGTTTGAGATTATTACCCAAAAGTAAAAAAGTCGGTAAGGAAGTTAGAAATTAGGGAGTAGGGAGTAGGGAGTAGGGAGTAGGGAATATGGCATCAAAAATTATCACAATTCATTCCTACACGGATCCCTATATAGCATTTATCGTAGCTATGAGGTACACATTATTTTTTACCTCTTACCTCTTCCCCTCCTGGGAGGGGTTAGGGGTGGGTTCCTCTTACCTGCTCCCTGCTCCCTGCTCCCCGCTCCCTAAAAACCAGAAATTTGTACCTCACAAGTCGTAGAATTGCTATATGATTTCAAAAGAAAATCCCAACCTAGAAGCTATTTTCCTAAACCAGCGGTAAACGTATCTCAAAGCAGCTACCAACCCCAACCTGAGACGTAAGGGTGATTTTTCCCCCATGACTGTGAGTGATTGCTTGAGCGATCGCAAGTCCCAACCCGGTACCCCTCTCTCGGCGAGAACGAGCTTTATCGGCACGCCAGAAGCGATCAAATACAAACGGCTGATGTTCAGGGGCAATACCAATGCCAGTATCCTCAATCATGACCAGGGCACAGCGATTCTGTTTGGCAACAGTAAGAACCACTTTTCCTTTAGGGGGTGTGTATTGCAGGGCATTCTCTAGCAAGTTGGAAAATAAACGGGTCAGTTGCCCTTCATCCCCAATTACAGAGACTGTTGTCAGGCACTTATATTCCAAAGAAATCTGCTTATCTTGAGCAAATGATTCTAACAATTCCACCACATTCTGCAAAACTGTATTGAGGGAAATTGGGACTGACTTTCGAGTCGGGATTGACAAGGCTGCATCAGTACGAGCTAAAAATAGTAAGTCTTCTGCTAAGTGGCTCATCTGATCTGTAGCGCTAGCAATAGCCACTAACTTCTTAGCATCCTTGGGATGAATTCGCTCAGGATGATTTCGCATCACATCCACAGAGGCTTTAATTGCTGTCAGAGGACTGCGCAATTCATGGGAGGCATCAGCAGTAAACTGTTTAAGCTGCTTAAAACTTTGCTCAATCGGCTCAAGAGCTTTCTGGGTCAGCCAAAGTCCACCGATACCAACAAACCCTAGAGCGATCATTCCTCCCATTCCTAATCCCCAAAATAGTTGGCTTTGGACAATTTCTACATCTTCTGTGGATTGACTGGCTCGAATATAGCCCTCTAGGGATGGCTGGCTTGGTTTCGAGGTGTCTTTAAAGACAGAAATTGTAAAAGTCCTAATTGGCTCTGATGTCTCGGGGAGTTGTAGAGTCCACGAACCCAGTTTTGGTGGGAAAGTCAATACAATCACACCTCGCCTTGCCAATAGTTGACCGTTAGCATCAAACCATTCTAGGCTTTGTTGGTCTCGGTTAAATATATCTCGCCAGGGGACTTCATCAACTTGTTCAATGTATTGACTCCCTTTCACTTCTACTTCTGTAAATGATGGGGCGGCGGATTGGGCTAAAGTCCGTAGTTTTTTGTCAAGTTGCTGGTACAGACTCTGTGTTAAAAACACATACACACCCGCACCAAATACACTTAAAATTGCCGCCATTACCATTAGGTAATACAACAGAAGACGCCAGCGCAAACCTTTAAACATCTGGTAATTAGTAATTAGTAATTAGTAATTAGTAATTAGGTAAGCATTCAGCCGTCAGCTGTCAGCTGACGGCTGACGTAATTAGTAATTGGTAATCGTTAACTGACCCAACTATACTTGATATCATTCGTTGCTTCACGAACGCCGTCAACTTACCCTACGGGAACGCCAAAGGCGAACAACCTGCCAACTTTCAACCTACCAACCTTAAACCTGCAACCTACCCTACGGGAACGCCAAAGGGAACCTTGGCCAAAAGGCCACGCGCTTCGCAGCAAAGCGGGACTTCGTCCATCGCGTTCAACCTGCCAACTTTCAACGGTAACAACTGAATAGTGGAATTATATCAAGTTCGGATAATTAGTTATAATCAAGCTTCCCTTCCTCTGAAAAAACATTGCATTGCCACTCGCTATGCCAAAAACCGTCACTGTTGAATCCCATTTGAGTTCGGAGGAACTCTACTCTCGTTACCGGGCGAGCACCTCGGAGGTGGAACGGGTGTCACTATCAAATCATCTGGTTACTTGCCGATGGGAAAACTCCAGCAACGGAAGCTCGAAGTTACTGGTTATAGCCGAATTTGGATAAACCCAACTTCTGCGACGTTATAACCAGCACGGACCAAATGCTTTGGGCGATCGACGACACTCAAATCCGGGTTCGCCAACTCAACTCAATGATCTACAACTTGCACAACTGTGGCAAGTCCTAACCGGACCGGCTCCTGATGGGGCGTTGCTGATTTTGGGTATGGTTTCGCCCCCCTAGCCCCCCAATTATGGGGGTAACAAAACTATCAAAGTCCCCCAAATTTGGGGGATTTAGGGGGCTTTAACAAAACCAGGTGATCGCGCATTCATTCCTTAATTCAGCAACGCCCCTGATGGAGGGTTATGGAACGGTCGTTTGGTAGCGGATTGGTTAAGTGAATTGACAGGAGTTCGGATTAGCCGTTATCGAGGATGGGAATATCTTCGGGACATGGGTTATCGCGCTATAGTCCAATGACCCCAACATCAGGAAACTTCCGAACTCCCGCCAACAGCAGTGGAAAAAAAATGACCTTTAGAGCTGGCATATCTTCAAGCCAAATACCCGATCGCAGACATTGAGGTGTGGGGAATGGACGAACATCGTTTGGGGCTACTGCCAGTGATGCGTCGAGTCTGGACAGTTGAGGGGGAACAACCAATTGCCCAGGTCAAACATCAATAGAGCGTGGTTGCGGTGCGACCCCGGTCAGGTTTCCCGACAAGGGTGAATGCGCACCAAGAGAGTGGGTCTATGCTTTTGTTCACCCGGAGTCGGGAGAAACCTATTGGTGGCTTTTGCCATTTGTGAATACACAATTGTTCAACCCTTGTATTAGCAGATTTTGCCCGAGAATTTCAATGGGGTTTGAATAAACGAGTGCTACTAGTGGTAGACCAAGCGGGATGGCACATCGCATTAGATGTGGTGTTACCTGTTGGGATTCATCGGTTTGAGCTACCGTTACATTCGACTCAGTTGCAACCTGCGGAAAGGTTGTGGCCGCTGGAAACGCGAGATTGTGGCCAATCATTCCCCCAAAAATATCAACGAGGAACGAGGATTTATTGGTCTATCGTTGTCAGCAATTGCTGGGTCAGCAAGACGCTTATTGGGGGGCTGACTTGCTTTGACTGGTGGCCGAGGACCCGCCAAACCTAATTATAAGTAATCATCCGAACTTGATATTACGCATTTACAAATAGGTCATGAACAATCTTGCTGATTTCTCATAACATCAAAAACTCTTCGGAGCTCTTTCCTGCTGTTCCCTGTTCCCTGTTCCCTTTTCCCTTTTCCTATTAATGCTATGTTTACATCTCAAATAAAAACGCTATACTTAAACACATTGTCTTGATGCAAAGCGCGAGTGGGGAGGGGCTACATCAAGACCAGACTTTGGCAAGAGGTCTAGTGATCCATCCTTCATCCTTAATAATTCTTAGTGATTTTGAATAATTCCTAGTGATTTTTAATAATTCATCCTTATTCAGTCACAATTCATACTTACTTTATAATACACCATTCACAATTCATACTTACTTTATAATACACCATTCACAATTCATACTTCTTGAAGAATTTAGCCTTCAGAATTGATAATTCTTAAAGAATTTAGCCGCCCTAGGACTTGATTTTATCCAGTCAATGAATTACTATTATTTCTAGAGAACGAAAAAAATAAATGGGTGGCAACTTTAATTGTGCCCCCATCGGGAAGATAGCTGTTTTTGCGTTATTCAGGGTGCCCTTACTTCCAAAGTTTGTGGTTGCCAAGTTAAACACGGTGCTTAACACTCCCTAGGGTCTTGGATTATCCCAAAACTCGATCATAGGTATGGGTAACTCCAACTAGGAGCCTATAGAGTTAATCACTAAAAAAGAATCTCCAGGATTCTAGTGGGTCGAGTGTGGAAATTTTCGTTCCAAACTTAACCAATTCGTCAGGAGATTTGTCTCAATGGCACTTATAACAATTAATGATGTTCAGGAATCAGAGAGCTTTTTGACTGAGCTCAACCATACAGATGTGGCGATGGATCAAATCAACGGAGGTGATTGTAAACCGAAAGGATGGAACCCATGTGACTGGGTCTGGAATGAATGTTTGGGTTGGGTCCTTAAATCCAATCCCAAAAAAGACCCCTGTTGTTAAGCACCATTACAAAATTAATTACCTACTCCCAATCTCTGTAACCCTTACAATGTAAGGCTTTGAGCTTTTGAAAATGTGTAATTAATTTTGTGCACCTGCTTATTAAAGTATTAATTTACATCGTCTGGTTTTGGTAATGCCACCATTATCCCCCAACTTTGCGGTGCGACCCGTGGCGAATTTAATTACGGGTCAAGCGCACCGGGGGGGACTTTAACTTACTTTTCTCCCCCAGGATTGGGGGTCAGGGGGCGGAATCATAGCCAGAATCAGTAACGCCTGATACCGAGTTGCGTTCAAACACAGAAGGTAGTGCGAGCATCTTGCTCGCGCGGGCTTTTCTGCTCGTACTACAATTAAAATTATGTCTATGAACGCAACTTGGTATTACTACAGACTATCAGTGCAATACCATCATTCAACTCCCGTTATAGTCGTGTTAAGCAGCGTCGGGCTTTGCCTAGGCTGTGTATTTTGAGCATTTTTTGGTTCTAATTGTTCATCCCGGGATCGCGAGCAACGCTCTGAGGCTATAATCCATATATCGCAATGGATCCACGGTCTCGTTACCTTACACAAAAAGTGCATAAACTTTTTCCTCGGGCCCTAGGACAAAGTGAACAGCCTAGGCACTGCCCACCAACGAAAAAATTAGCTAGCGATCGCATTAATAACACTGCCCACCCTACGATTATCAATTTTGTACTGAACGATAAGAGAAACTAGCTTGTTTTAGCATTGATTTGAGTTCTCTAATTTTCTTGGCCATTTAATCATTTTGGAAAAGTTATAGCGGTTTATATTCTAATGAGGTACAAAGAATTTTCACCCTCTTGCCTCTTGCCTCTTGCCTCTTGCCTCTTGCCTCTTGCCTCTTATCTGTTCCCTGTTCCCTGTTCCCTGTTCCCTAAAAAAATTTACCTCACCTAATTTAAAACCGCTATACATCTTCATACAAAGCCTCAAGACTCGTACGAAAATCCACACTTTCTAGATGAATCTCACTTCCTGGATCATAAAATTGTAATGTCCAAATTTTCTGGGCATTACGGCGGAAGCAGTCTAGACGTTGATGGTCTTGGCTAATTAGGACATATTCGACCAATGTGTCTAATTTTTGATAGTCATAAAATTTGTTACCCCGGTCAAAGGCTTCGGTTTTGGGAGATAAAACTTCGACAATTAAACAAGCAGGGTAATCGCATCTAATTTGGTATAAATCGTACTTGACAAACTACAGGGAGTATAGGTATGATAGCCAGTCAGTGTTCAAGGTTGTCCCAGAGCGGATGTTGCGGTTAACCGTTGGATTTGCCAAGATTTGCATTCTCTAGTCAGTCATTATGGCAAAAGGCTTTGTGAAGGCTCAGCAGGAGCGTGAAGCGTTAATCTTGAAAAACAGTGTTCTGAAGCATTTTCAGCACTTGCGAGATCCCCGAGTGGAGCGAACCCAGAAACATTCCTTGGTGGCCATGATCACGATTGCCATTTTGGCGGTGCTCTCCGGTGCCGATGGGTTTGTGGCAATCGTTACCTACGGTAAAGCGTTCGCAAGTGTGGCTGGAGACGTTTTTAGAGTTGCCCAATGGGATTCCGTCACACGATACCTTTGGTCGGGTGTTTGGTCTGCTAGACCCCCAGGAGCTCGAGACGAGTTTCTTGAGTTGGGTCAGCTGTATTACTGAGAAATTAGCCCTGAAGTTGATTCATATCGATGGCAAGACCACCAAAGGCTCCTATGACCGAGCTGGTCAACTGAAGGCGTTACAGAGTGTGAGTGCCTGGAGCAGTGAACATGGGCTGGTTTTAGCGAGCGCAAAAAGTGGAGAGCAAATCCAATGAAATCACAGCAGTGCCGCTCCTGCTGCAATTGCTGAACCTCAAGGGGGCGGTCGTCACCCTTGATGCCATGGGCACCCAAATCGCCATAGCGTAGGCATTTCAAGCAGGCAGAAGGCGACTATGTCTTGGCACTCAAAGGCAACCAGGGTCAGCTCAGCCAACAAGTAGAGGCTTGGTTCGAGCAAGCACAAGCCCACAACTGGCAGGGGATTGAGTACAGCTACGATCAAACCATAGACAGTGGACATCATCCCATAGAAACTCGCCAAGTTTGGGTCGTGCCCGTGAGTCAATTACCACCACTGCCTCGGCAAGGTCAATGGGCGGGCTTAGAGACGGTTGTCATGGTCAAGAGTACCCAGAAGTTATGGAACAAAACCAGGTTTGAAGTGCGGTTTTACATTAGCAGCCTGGAAGGCGATGCCCAGCGACACAACTCGGTGATTCGCTCCCATTGGAGTATTGAGAACAGTCTGCATTGGGTGCTTGATGTCACCTTTGGCGAAGATGCTAGTCGGATTCGTCAAGGATATGCGGCACAGAACCTGGGATTGTTGCGACGTTTAAGTGTTAGTTTACTCAAGC
>NZ_MKZS01000001.1:4928583-4936001 GCF_001942495.1 Moorena bouillonii PNG | reverse complement strand
TGGTTTCATGGTTTAAAAATACCATAGCTCTCCCCTCCAACCTGCGGAATGTAGGGTTGACGATTGACTGTCAACTATTAATCCTCAAGCGTCAATCGTCAACCGTGAACACAAAAGCAATCAACTAAACTACAGCGTTTTTCATAACTATGAGGTACACAGGATTTTTTCACTATTCCCCTCCTGGGAGGGGTTAGGGGTGGTTTACTATTCCCTGTTCCCTGTTCCCTGTTCCCTAAAACCCAGGAATATGCACCTCACCCAATTGAAAACTGCTCTACAAAATAGCTTAATCGGTACCAACAACTTCCTTGACAGACTCAGCCTGAGATCCCTCCAGACGTGGACCATAAGTTTGTACTACTTTTGAAGCAAAATAGTTTCCCCAACGTGCTGCTTGCTTAGTGGTCAAACCATTGGTGAGTCCAAACAACACACCACCCGCAAAGGCATCACCAGCTCCTACGCTATCCACGGCCTTAGCTGGGAATCCAGGCACCTCGAAAATTGTTTTATTTTCCGCCACTAAACAACCATTAGGACCATCAGTGATAAAAGCTGTATCCACTAACTCGCCTATTTTACCAGCACAATCAGACAAGGATTCCACTCCACAGAAGTGGCGTGCTTCTGCCGCGTTACAGAAGACCACATCACAATAATCTGTAATCAGCTGACGGAAATCATCAGCAAAATTCTCTACTAGAAAGAAGTCGGAAAAGGTAAAAGCACTCTTTACTCCTTTAAGCTTGGACTGTTCCATCGCCTCAATACAAGCTTTGCGAGTGTCATCCCCCGTCCAGAGGTAGCCCTCAACGTAGCTATATTTGCATTGGCTGAGTCGTTCTACATCAATATCAGTAGGAGCCAAAGTAGTAGATACTCCCAGATGAGTACACATAGTACGCTCAGCATCAGGGGTAGTTAGAATCACAGAGGTACCAGTCGGACCATTAGATAGCTCAGCTGGATGCACATCAAACTGAATCCCTGCCTTCAATAAGTCTTGTCGGTAGAATTCCCCATTGGTATCTCTAGAGACTTTACCTGAATAGAAGCCTTTACCACCACTTTGAACGATCGCAATCATAGTATTAGCAGCCGAGCCTCCTGAGCTCAGTTCCAGAGAAACATGCTCAAGATTTTGTAGAATCATAGCCTGCTTTTGGGCATCCATCAAAGTCATTGCCCCTCGATTCAGGTCATTTTCCCGGATAAAATCATCATCCACCAGTGCCAGAATATCGACTAAAGCATTTCCGACACCAAAGACATCAATAGGTCTTGACTGTTGAGAGTTTTCTGTCATTTTCTTCCAATCCCACTAATCATTCACAAAAAAGCCAGGGAAATTTGAACTCTACCCTGGCGCTTTTCAGACAACTATAACCAACCTATCATTGCTCTATCATTGCCGTATAAAGTAATGATATTGTTTTCGGTTCAATACTTATCATGGACTATTATTCATCAATTGAAAATTATCAGTGAAAATTATCAGTGAAAATTATCACTGGTCAATCGGCAATTAACAAATATGATTTAAGGTAAGGATTAAGCTCACGGCTGATAGCTTAATGCTTACCTGTATTGTGCAACGCTTTATTTAGACGTGATAGCAAGAACACTTAATTTAGGATCATCCATAACCTGGATCCCTTCTGGCAAGACTAACTCGTAAATGTAGAACATCTTACCCTGTTCCAAATTTGATATATCAATATCAATGCTTTCGGGAATTTTATCTGGGGGACATTGCACTTTTACTGTTGTAAGCCTTTGCTGCAAAACCCCACCTTGCTTAACTCCTACCGCTTCTCCCACTAGCTTCAGAGGTACAACGACCTCTACTTTATTTTGAGAAGCCACCGAGAAAAAACTGAGGTGGTACAGGGAATTTTTCCAAGGATGAGATTGTATCTCCCGCAGCAGAACTGGACCATTCCAGGAAAGGTCAGGAATAGAGAGCTCTATCAGGGTATTATTCACCGAGGCTGTTTTAAGCAAGTCTTCTGCTGCTTTAGCCGTCATAGTTAGAGATACAGATTCTGCACCATTGTGACCGTAAAGTACGGTGGGAATCAAGCCAGAACGGCGTAAGGCTCTCGGCTTACTACCTTCTGGTCGCTTTTGACATTCTACAGTAACATTCATCGGTAGGACTTTAACTCTTCGAGATAACGTAGCCAATTTAATGGCGATTATTGGTCAGCTACCGGTCGATTCCGCCACCGAGGGAGGTGCTGACCTAAATGGTAAGTCAGGGTGTTTAATCGAATCGGAAACTGGTGACATTTAAACTCTCCAACTGATGCCCTGACGCCTTGAGGCCCTAACACCCTGACCACCTCAAACTCCCGAAGTTATCGGTGTACCGCTAGCATCCAATAGTGCTCGCTTTGGACCGTGGATTGGGTCTTCGACAATAATTGTCTGGTCACGGCTGGCTCCTAAGGAAACCACCGCAATGGGAACTTTCATCAGTTCTGCCAGGAATTTAAGATAATCCAAGGCTTCCTTTGGTAAATCCTCTAAAGACCGACATTCAGCAGTAGATGTTTGCCAACCGGATAGGGTTTTGTAAACAGGCTGGCATCGGGAAAAAACGCTAGTACTGCTAGGAAATTCCCGACTGATTTCACCGTCAATTTCATAGGCGACGCACACCTTAATTTCTTCAAAGGTATCGAGTACATCCAGTTTGGTGATCGCTAGACAGTCAAGACCATTAATCCTAACAGCATAGCGACCAATGACGGCATCAAACCAGCCACAACGGCGGCGGCGACCGGTGGTTGTCCCAAATTCTGATCCTAGCTCACAAAGTAACTCTCCTTCTCGAGTGTGGATCTCTGTGGGAAACGGTCCTTCTCCGACTCGGGTTGTGTAAGCTTTTGCCACACCAATCACCCGATCAATCATTGTCGGTCCTACACCAGCACCCACACAAGCTCCGCCAGCCACTGGATTGGAAGAGGTGACATAGGGGTAGGTGCCATGATCTAAATCTAGCAGTGTCCCTTGAGCGCCTTCAAACAGAATATTGCGTTTTTGCTCAATCGCCCCATAAATCTTCAAGGAACTATCGACCACATAAGAGCTTAGCCGTTCAGCATACTCCTGGTATTGCTTGATCACAACAGCTGGGTCTAACGGCGCTAGATTATAGAGCTTCTCTAAAATAGCGTTCTTATAATTAATCGTCCAGGTGAATTTTTCTACCAATACTTCCGGATCCATCAGGTCAATGATCCGAATACCAGCACGCTCTGATTTATCCGCATAGGTCGGACCAATGCCACGACCCGTGGTACCAATTCTCTGCCTACCCCGGCGCTCTTCCGATGCTTGGTCAATCAATCGATGATAAGGCATCGTGACATGGGCTATGTTTGAAATCAGTAGATTTTTAGTGGAAATGCCCAGTGCTTCAAGTTGGTCAAGTTCGGCAATTAAAACTTCTGGGTCAATAACTGTACCGGAACCAATAATACACTCTGTATCCGGATACAAAATTCCAGAAGGTATCAGGTGCAGTTTAAACGTTTGACCTTGAACAACAACTGTATGCCCAGCATTGACGCCCCCCTGGTAACGGACGACTACATCTGCTGAACGACTCAGCAGATCTGTTATTTTGCCTTTTCCTTCATCGCCCCACTGGGCACCAATTACAACAACGTTAGCCAAGGGTTTATTTTGAATGCTAAAGTTTATCCACCTGATAATTATGAACAGTGGTTGTGACTACTGTCAACTTAAATCTTGGTGATCTACCCAGAAACTGGAGGAACGAGAGTAACATAAGTTAGTCTTGACGTAGAATCGCCACTCCAATGTCTTTTAGACTTTACCTATGTACTCTTATCAGTCATTTTTAACAAAAAAACTTCTTCAATGAAAATTTTGTTAGTGGAAGATGATATTCTCCTTGCTGAAAATTTATCCGAAGCCCTCACCAACCAACGTTATGTGGTTGATATGGTTACCAATGGCGAAATTGCTTGCCAGCAATCCCAAATGCTTGATTATGATTTGATGGTCCTAGATGTGACTCTGCCCAAGCTCGATGGCTTTGGTGTTTGTCGAAAATTGCGAGCCCAAGGCAATCAAATGCCGATTCTAATGTTGACGGGTCGTGATACCACTAATGATAAAGTCAAGGGTCTAGATGCAGGGGCTGATGATTATCTAGTTAAGCCCGTTGACTTACCAGAATTATTTGCGCGGATTCGGGCTCTGCTGCGTCGAGGTCAATCTATCGCACCACCAGTGCTTAAGTGGGGCGATTTGCGTCTTGACCCGAGTACCTATGAAGTAAGCTATGATCACCAACTTATCCACTTTACCCGTAAGGAGTATAGTTTACTCGAATTTTTCCTGCGCAACGGTCGGCGGGTACTGACTCGTAGTGTAATTATCGAGCACGTCTGGTCTTTTGAAAACCCTCCCGAAGAGGAGACGGTCAACGCTTACATCAAAAGTTTGAGGCGCAAACTGAGATTAGCTGGCGCACCCAGAGATTTGATTGAAACCGTTCACAGTGTGGGATATCGCCTTAAACAGTTAACTCCTGAACCAGTTAAACAGTTAACTCCTGAACCAGTTAAACAGTTAACTCCTGAACCAGTTAAACAGTTAACTCCTGAACCAGTTAAACAGTTAACTCCTGAACCAGAGGAGTAACACTAATGATTTTTTCCTCCGGATTGAGTTTGGCAATGGGATCCCCTGTGCCATCTTTTCCCCAAATCGGCACCGATTCCATAGCTAAACGCTTACCGCCGACGGAAGTGACTACCATGACCTCACTGGCAATGGAATCGTTAACCATGCTGACCAAACCATCTTTAGCGGTTTTAAACTGTAGCGCTTGAGTTCCCAGGTCTCCCCGATTAGCCAACCTGATCGCCTGCACGGGGAGGCGCTTTCCATACCCCTGCTCAGACACCAGTAAGAGGTTTTCCTCTTCCCCTAGCACAGCACAGCCAACCAGCTTTTCTTTACCCTTTAGCCGTAAGGCTTGATTACCTTGAGCGCTGCGTCCCATAATGGGTAACTGTTTGTCATTAATCTCAAAGCGCAACAGCCGTCCATTACTAGTTGCTACCACCACTTGTGCAGCTGTATTAGTAAACAGGTTGGCATACAGTAGCTGATCTTCATTTCTGAACTTGGTAAGCAACATACCACGGTTCGTTAGTTTTGTCAACTCAGACACTGATACACGCTTAATTTTACCTTGGTGAGTCAGCAACACTAGGGTGAATTTTTCTAGGTCATCTGGCACCCTAAAGTGAGCCACAACTGTTTCTGATTGAGCCGAATTTGGCAGCAACTTTACCAAGGGAATGCCCTGCTTGCGTCCAGCTGCTGGTGGAATATCTCTAATTTTGACTGGGTAGGCTTTGCCAGAACCAGTGATTACCATTAATTCTTGTGTGGTGAGCAGCAGCTGAGCCTCAACTATAAAGTCCTCCCCTTGTTTAATGGACTTGGGGAATTTTGGCTGTGTTGTGGCACTTTGCCGCTGTACATACCCGTGAGAGGTAAATTCTAGAAGTGTTTGTTCTGGCTCAGTTGGAGCATTAGGTAGGGTATCAGGAGTTTTTTGGGGTTGAGCAGATTTCCTACTCCTGGGTTGAGGAGTTGTCGGTTGTTCTAGCTGTTTTTCAGTTGAAGCAATAGAGTTTATTATGGTACGGCGAGGATCACCGTACTTGCGTTTAAGCGATCGCAAATCTTTCTTGAGGGCTTTGAGCAATTCCCGCCGATCATTGAGTAATTGGTGAAGCTGTTCCAGGCGCTGGGAAAGTTCCTCACGCTCGGTCTCTAACTTTTCTCGTTCTAAGCCAGTTAGCCGTCGCATGGGCATGGCCAGAATTGCGTCAGCCTGGATTTCACTTAAGTTTAACTGGTTTTGCAGGGAAAGCTTAGCAGTGCTACCATCAGGAGCATTTCTGAGAATGTCAATCATGGCATCCAGCTGATTCAGGCTAGCCAGTAACCCGTCTACCAGGTGAAGACGTGTTTCTTTCTGGGACTGCTCATAAGTATATTGCCGGGTTAGAGTCTGTTCTCGGAAGGTAATAAATGATTCTAACAACTGCCGCAGGGTAAGTTGTCGGGGTTGTCCATCTACCAAGGTCAGCAGGATAGCACCAAAGTTTGTTTGCAGGGGGGTTTGCTTATACAACTGCTGGAGAACCGTTGATGGCTGAGCATCTCGTTTGAGTTCCACCACCACCCGCATCCCTTCGCGATCGCTTTCATCTCGGATATCGCTAATCCCTTCTATACGCCCTTGATTGACCAACGCTGCCACTTTTTCAATCCAGGCGGCCTTATGCACCTGATAGGGCAACTCACTCACTACAATTGCCCTGCGTTGCCCCCGTTTCCCTCGACCGACTTGAATGGTTTCAAGCTTAGTGATGCCTCGAATCGGTATACTGCCACGACCGGTAGTATAGGCATCCCGAATCCCCTCAGCTGCCACAATTTCCCCCCCAGTGGGAAAATCGGGTCCGGGAATTAATTTCCAGAGTTTTTCATCTGCTAAATCGGGACGGTCAATCAGAGCAATCAAGCCATCTACTATCTCTACCAAATTGTGAGGAGGAATATTGGTTGCCATGCCCACAGCAATGCCAGAGCAACCATTGAGCAACAAGATTGGTAATTGTGCCGGGAGTACCACTGGCTCTTGCTGGGAGCTATCAAAGTTGTCGATAAAATCAACGGTTGCTTCCCCAATTTCTGACAATAGGGCTTGCGCGCCCACCGGAGAAAGTCGGGTTTCAGTGTAACGCATGGCTGCTGGTGGATCATTATCCACCGAACCAAAATTGCCATGACCGTCAAGGAGGGGATACCTGGTCGAAAAGTCCTGGACTAACCGCACCATCGCTTCATACACCGCTTGGTCACCGTGGGGGTGATATTTACCCAACACATCCCCAACCACACGAGCACATTTGCGGTATGGTCGATCTGGGGTTAACCCTAATTCGTGCATCGCATATAGGATACGTCGATGTACAGGCTTAAGCCCATCACGGACATCAGGTAAAGCACGCCCCACAATCACACTCATGGCATATTCAAGATATGAGCGTTGCATCTCCAAATGTAGGGCTGTGGGAATGACATTACTGTTTTCCAGTAGGTTCAGCTGTTTTGCCATCAAAAATCCTCCAATGCAGAATTGACAACAGGGTGTTGGGGTTTAGGGTATAGGGAAATTGCACGCTCGTTAAGGCTACGGTACTCGAAAAGATAGGGAAGATCTGGAGTTGAGAATTTTTTCTTCAGCTATCAGCTATCAGCTATCAGCTATCAGCTATCAGCTATCAGCTATCAGCTCTGAGCTATTGAATAAAATAAGCTGACGGCTGACGGCTGACGGCTGACGGGTG
>NZ_MKZS01000001.1:4922527-4928422 GCF_001942495.1 Moorena bouillonii PNG | reverse complement strand
GCTGACGGCGGACGGCTGACGGCTGACGGCTGACGGCTGACGGCTGACGGCTGAATGCTTACATAAAATTTGAGCATCTGGTTCCAAAGCCGATTTCCCGCCTTAAGATAGTGGTGGGTTTTGCCAAGCTAAAGTATGAGCATGACTCAAATAAACAGGCTCAAGGAAAACCCAGCCAGAAGCTTCGCTTCCCGCAGGTGCGACCCGTGGCGAATTAAATTCGCATTAGTTAGGCGCACCTAAAATTCCTTGTGCCCACTGTCCCCAAGACACTATAATCTAGGTTTGGATGCAGTTAAGGAAGGCTTTTTCCAGGAGCGTCAGCTTCCCTGGTATTAAGCAGCCTATCACCTGTATTAGTCCAATGAACATTACTAGTTACCTAAGGATTTGGGAAAAGTAGACTTGAGAAGATGACATCTTGCATTTGAAATAGCAACATGACAGATTCCCTGTCAAACTTATGATCAAATGACACTTTTGCCAAAAATGACACTCTTGATCCAAGACCCATGAAAACCGTTCTGATTGTCGAAGATGATCCGATTAATGCTCGTGTTTTTTCCAAGATTCTCAGTAAGCGGGGCGGTTTGAATGTAAAGCATACTGAAGATGTAGAAGAAGTAATGCAGATAGCCCAAGCTGGGGAGGCAGACATTATCTTGATGGATGTTTCCCTAGCTCATAGTGTTTATCAGGGTAAATCAGTAGACGGCATTAAGATTACCCAAATGCTTAAGGCTGATGCTGAAACGTCCCAACTGCCAATTATTCTGGTCACTGCTCATGCGATGGAAGGGGATCGAGAAAACTTTCTTAAGCAAAGTGGTGCTGATGACTACATCTCCAAACCTGTTGTTGACCATCAAAAGTTTGTTGATCAGATCATGGCTCTATTGCCCCAGGACAATTAAATTCCTGTCTTGAAAATTGCCAATCTTAAACCACTGCCCTTGAGATGATTGCCCATGTTTGGCTGCCATCCCTCCCCTATTGGCAATTGATAGAGATCAAGCACTATTTTTAGGAGTCACCCATGACAGGTGGAGTTGAGCTACTTAGGGTAGACCTTGACTCTGGATAATGGTGGCTTGAATTCTGGGATTTTCCAGAAACTTTTTGGTTTCAGAAAGCAGGCGCTTACCCCACAGGTTTTCTTTAAGAAACTCTAAATTAGCATAGCGGCTATCTAGGCGGATTGCCGCTTCTCCCATTAATAGTGCCTTTTCAATATCCCCTTGGGCATACAGAGCCACAGCGATCGCAAGTTGAGGTTCTGCCGCCTCTTTATCAATCCCTATCGCTGCTTCCCATTGTTTAATGGCACTCTCCACATCCCCTTGTTCATAGTTGACCAACCCAATATTGTTAATGGCTGGCCAAAAGCTTTTGTCTTGGGCAACAGCTTTGTTGTAAGCATCGATTGCTTCAGGATACTGATTGAGCATATAGTAAGAGTTACCCAAGTCAAACAGCGCTTCTGGCACATCGGGTTTGAGTTTTAAACCCGCTTTCAACTGAGCGATCGCTTTTCTATAGTCGCTTTTTTGAAAATAAGCTGACCCCAAGGTGAACAGCACCCCAGCTTCATCTGGTGCCAGAGAGTAAGACTTTTGCAAGGCTTCTATGCCTTGATCCAACTCTTGGGACTGTACGTACAAGGTTCCCAAGATAAACCAGGTTTGATAGGTGTTGGGGGCAAGTTGAGTGGCTAACTTGGCCTTAGGCAGCGCCAGGTCGTATTGTTGAAAGCGGACTAACTGAATGGCCTCCTGAGCCAGAGTTAAGCCCTGCTGTTCGAGTTCCTCTGAATCCAATTTTAGGGTATAGGGAATGAGTGCTTGTCCAGCCACTGGTGCTGACCAACTCATCAAACCCATGAGAACAAGAATAGATAGTAATGGAATAGATTTAGGCACGGTACAGCCTCAAAGAACAATTAGCTTAATGTGAATCTACAGGTTACGGAACTACTGAGAGTAATCCGGAAGGAATATAGCTCTAGCTTTACCCTCACGATAGGACTTTCCTGCTTCATCTGTCATCCTAGAGGATCCGGCCAAGGTAAGTGTGGGGGGAGTCGGGAATCGGGAATCGGGAATCGGGAGTCGGGAATCGGGAGTGGAGGGAAGTGGGGGGAGTGTCAGGAACGGGCAAGATGCCCATTATACTGAAATGCTTATTCTACTGAGATGCCTATTCTACCAAGATGTCTATTCCACCAAGATGCCTATTCTACCAAGATGCCCATTGCACACAAGATTCCTATTCCACAAAACTATTAAAATCATCCTGCATTTATGCAATGCCCAATTTTGGTATTGCTGAATCAACAAAGGAAATTATTCCAGCAAGGTTGTTGAGTATAAATACTGATTTTTGCATTTAACTAGTGATGTGACATCACTTTTATAGAGGAAAAATTACAATAGATACAGCGGTTTGCAATTCAGTTAGGTAGAAAGTTATAGGTTTTTAGGGAGCAGGGAGCAGCGAGCAGGGAGCAGGAAAGTTGGAAGTGGGAAAACAATCGTGTGTACCTGATAGTTATGCAAAGCGCCGTATGTTAGCTCAGGGATAATATAGGGCTTATTCTAGCTATAAGTTAAACAGTTTTTTTTGACTTATCACTTGCCATTGCCCTATTCTGACTTAAATGCTACCTAAAACCTACAAACAAAAACAACCATTTTAAAAAAATAATTAATCTATGAAAAACAAACAGATTGATAGTGTAAAAAAAAACTTAATAGAAATAAGAATTATAAACCGAAAAAATAAATTTAGATTATCATCATTATTTACTTGTCTAGACGTTTATTTCTCTGGTCACAAAATTCTGAATTTTAATTTAAGTGATCACAATCTATATGATGTTCCAAAATATATTAGTCATTTTCCAAATTTAGAAAAGCTAAATTTATCCCACAATCGACTAACTAACTTGCCAAAAATTTTTAGAAAATTATCCAATTTAAAAAATCTAGATTTATCGTATAATCAACTATATAAACTTTCAATTTATATTGAAAATTACAAATTAAGATACCTAAATTTGTCAAACAATAAACTAAATAAACTGCCAGATTGTCTGGAAAACTTGTCCAATTTAAAACAGCTAAATTTATCCCACAATCGACTAAACAAACTGCCAGCTTCTTTTGGATATCTCTCTAAGTTAAGCAGGCTAGATTTATCGTATAATCAACTATATAATATACCGAATCGTTTTGGATATCTATACAATTTAACTACGCTAAATTTATCGAATAATCAACTAAATGAACTGCCGGAATCTCTTGGAACTCTCTCCAATTTAACTACGCTAGATTTATCGAATAATCAACTAAATGAACTGCCGGAATCTCTTGGAACTCTCTCCAATTTAACTACGCTAGTTTTAAGAATAAATAAACTAAATAATTTACCGAAATCTATAGGTAATTTATCCAATTTAACTACGCTAGATTTATGGAATAATCAACTAAAATATCTACCTGAATATTTTGGTAACTTATCCAATTTAACTACGCTAGATTTATCGAATAATCAACTAAATAAACTGCCGGAATCTCTTGGAACTCTATACAATTTAACGACGCTAGATTTATCGAATAATCAACTAAATAAACTGCCGAAATCTATAGGTAATCTCTCCAATTTAACCAAGCTAAAATTATCGGATAATCCCCTAGTTGAGCCACCGCTAGAAGTAGCCAGTAGAGGTGTAGGTGCAATTAAACAATATTTTCGACAATTAAGGAAAGAAGGAGAACTTTATATATATGAAGCTAAGTTGTTGATTGTCGGTGATACCAGAGCAGGCAAGACTAGTTTAGCTAAGAAAATTCAAGACCCCCAATACCAACTCCAAGACAATCAATCATCTACAGAAGGCATTGATGTTTTTCAATGGAGTTTTTCTCTAGATCACGAACGAGAATTTTAGGTTAATATTTGGGATTTTAGTGGGCAAGAAATTTATCCTGCCACCCATCCATTTTTCTTTACTAAACGTTCTCTATATATTTTTGTTGCGGATAGTAGCAAAGAAGATACGGATTTTTATTATTGGCTAAATCGTGTATAAAAGTTAAGTAATAATAGCCCCCTGTTGATTATTAAAAACGAGAAACAAGACCGCCAAAGATATATTAACGAAAGCGCTTTGCGAGGACAGTTTACCAATCTCGAAAAAACTCTGACTACTAATCTCGAAACTAACCGAGGGTTAGCAGAGATTATCGCTGCTATTCAATATTACATTCAAAATTTACCTCACGTGGGACAACCATTACCGAAAACTTGGGTAAAGGTGCGTCAAGCTTTAGAAAACAATTCTCGTAATTATATCTCTCTTGAGGAATATCTAGAAATCTGTGAAACCAATGGATTTACTCTACTAGAAGATAAATTACAGTTAAGCGGATATCTCCACGATTTAGGGGTATGCCTTCATTTCCAGGATCAAGAAGATTCCTTGTTATATAAAATAGTCATTCTTAAACCAGAATGGGCAACCGATCCGGTTTACAAAGTGCTCGATAATCAGGAAGTAATTAATAACAAAGGAAAGTTTACCCGCAAGGATTTAAAACGTATTTGGCAAGACGACAAGTATGCCTCTACCAGAGGAGAATTACTAGAACTAATGAAGAAATTCCAACTTTGCTATGAAATTCCTGATTGCAAAGATACCTTTATCGCCCCTCAACTCCTCAGCGATAACCAACCAGACTATGATTGGAATCCATCCCACAATTTGATTTTACGCTACGCTTATCCGGATTTTATGCCCAAGGGTATTATCACTCGCTTGATTGTGGTGATGCATCAGTATATTGACCAACAACAATACGTTTGGAAAAGTGGCGTCATTGTAACAAAGGACAACACCAAAGCGGAAGTGATTGAATATTACGCTAAACGGGAGATTAAGATTAGGGTTGCTGGTAGAGATAAGCGGGGATTATTAACCATAGTTGCTTACGAACTAGATAGAATACATGATTCTTATAAGCGCTTGAAGTACAGTAAGTTAATACCTTGTAATTGTCATAAGTGTAAAGACAGTCAGTCGCCATTCTTTTATCCCTTTGAAAGATTGCGACAATTTCTAGCAGATAAGCAATACACCATTCAATGTCAAGAAAGCTATAAGATGGTAAATGTTTTGAGTTTACTTGATGATATAATAGGGTTAAAGCAATTAGTATCTAACGATCAACAAGATAGTAATCAATCAATTCAGTTTAAAGGTGATATTCAACAATTAGTCTTGCTATCATCACAAGAAGGTAATATTTCTGGAGATTTTTCTGAACTAATGGCTAATAGTAACGATGAAAGTTCCAAAATCAATATATCTGGATCTGGCAACATATCTGGCAACGCTAAAGTTACAAGTAGTAGTGCTGGTTGGTTTAACTTAGGTGAGATTAGTGGTAAGGTTACCAATACTATTAACCAGTTACCTAGCTTTGATGCTGAGCCTGAGTCTGATAAAAAACAACTGAAGGAATTACTCAGTCAACTGCAAAGCGCAGTCTTAGCAGAAGATTTAGATGACGACGACAAAGCAGAAGCCCTAGAACAAATTAAAGTGATTGCTTCTGCTTTAACTAATTCCGAAGATAGTGGTGTCAAGAAAGGAGTCAAGATGGCGATGAAAATACTCATGGGAACTGCTGCTGCTTTGTCTCCTACTGCTAATATGGTAACTATATGTAAGGAATTACCAGCTTTGATTAGTAATATATTTTGATAAAAAGGCAAGATAAGCTATCAGCTATCAGCTATCAGCTATCAGCTATCAGCTTAAGTACTACGCGCACACTACACGAACAGCTTTTGAATAAAATAAGCTGACGGCTGACGGCTGACGGCTGACGGCTG
>NZ_MKZS01000001.1:4900642-4922427 GCF_001942495.1 Moorena bouillonii PNG | reverse complement strand
TGAGGTACACAGGATTTTTTCCCGATTCCCGATTCCCGATTCCCGATTCCCGATTCCCGATTCCCGATTTCCTATTCCCTGTTCCCTGTTCCCTGTTCCCTTTCTATAGCTAATAGCTTAAGAATCTGAAGGTATTGGCTGAGATTCTAGATATTTCAGAAAAGACATTAACTCTTGGTCACTAAGCAGCTGACGCGATCGCTTACCGTAAGTTTGTAGAAGATAGTCTTTCCCCTGTTGAGTTGTCCAACCCAGACGCTTCATTTCTACATTGGTTTTAGTAATGATGTCAGAATGGTCAACAATCCCAGAACTCAATGATCCCATGTCACTGCTGTTAGTCTCCATGGTATTTTGAGAATATGACTGGACTGGAGGATCAGGTTGTGGGGTCTGGTAGCTAATTGGCTCCCTCTTTATAGGGATATCAACTGGCAAAGAGGTTTCTAGGTCCGGTGAAAGGGAGTCATTGCTAAATTTCCTTGCTGGTTCTACTGATGGGATATTGGCAGCAGTTTCTCTAACCTCTCTAGCTCTTGACTCTGAGAAAGAGTAACTACTGGTGTCACTGGTTCGAGTAGCTTGAGTAAAATGATGATTGGGTTGAGTCTGTTCCTGATTTGCTGAGGTCGAGCCAACATCATAGCGAGGCAATGGTTGCAGCGGCAGATTTACCTCACGCTTTGCTCTGGGATTATCCTTGTTTTGATCAATCCCTTTGGTGCTATCCATGCCTAAAGCAGCTAAGGCTCTAAGTCTGGCTTGATCTTCTGCTAATTCAACAGTTTGGGCAGCAGCTAGACCGGTGACCAAGATGGTACCCTCAACTTTAACTGAGCAACGTACTATGTACTGACCATGGTCAATCGCTAAAAGATCGCTGATCAAGCTGCCTTGAGGATAACGATCTCGGAACTGAGTAAACATAAAACCATTTCCTGCCCAAATCTAAGCATTATATCATAGCATAGCTTTACCCGAAAACTGTAGCAAACGGAACAGCTGATCTGCGGAACACCGGAACATTTCTTCCCGATTCCGTACTCTCGTTGATGTACAATAAAACATAATATAATAGAACTATCTTTGGTAAGCTGGCGCTAAATCATTCTGTAGTTACAATCTGCAACAGACTTAGGAGAAAGGAATTTCAGTTGCGGTTCCTGATCCAGTTGAGCAGCACAGCCTACGCAAAACCAAAGTTTCTTTTTCCCAGGCGCTCTAGGAACAAGAAAACAGAGGGCGGGTACCTCCAAGTTACCCTCGTTGCCTACACCTACGCTTCTTCCAGAAGAGCTGTCATATCCTGATGTAATTTATTGCTTTTTAGCCTACGCGAGTCAGTATGACGATTCAGAAAATCTGGATTTAGGGCATAAGCGTGACCAATCGGTTGCCCTAATGGTAGACTAGTAGTAGATATAACTGGGGAATTTGGACAAAGTTCCGAGGCTGACCAGACTAAGCTAAGCTTCTCTTTTGCCCCAGGGGCTACAGCATTGCCAAAGCAAGGGGACTAAGTTACCAGGAAGCGTAATGGTTCCGAGTATTGCAGTGTCTGAACAAAAGAGTTAAGCGCCAAAGAAACTGGGTGGCATTGGAGATTCTCACTCTTTGAATCGGTTGCTTCTTATACATAACTGCCTGTAAGTTACCCGTTTGATGATAACTTCGCCAAAGAAACAATCGTCCTAGGGGCCTCAAACCGTAACTCAAAGAAGGTGCCATGGCGTTTGAATCACTGGCTATTGACCAACCTCTGACTCAAAAATCCCGCAGGCAAAGTTAGGTGAGTCATTAGCCTAAAAGTTACCCTGACCTTAGTCTTGCTTCGGAACAAAAACAACAGAGTTGGTTAAACAGTTTAGGCAAACCATCAGTGGATACCCTTTCCTGGGAAAGAAACACAAGGGGTGGAACAAGTTTAGGTACCCGGGAAAAGTAATGCACGTTTTCTTTGCTGCTCGGGAAGTGTACACCTGGCTTGCCTTTCAATGTTCAGCCGATGACCCGATCGCATCAGGGACTGTCCTACCCCGCGCGATCGCATGCTCTTAAGGGCAACAAGCAAAAACCACGATCAGACGAAAAGGATTGTTGGATGGAATTTTCAATCGCTACATTACTTTCTAATTTTACTGATGATAAACTAGTGGCACCCAAAGTCTTAGAAAAAAAACTTGGTTGCCAAGACAAAGAAAGTCTCAAAAAACTCCAGATTTCCCTGGATGCACTGGAAAAATTAGGAATTCTGGTTAAAGATCGCGGCAGGTATCGACGTGTTTATGAAGAAGACGTGGTGGAAGCCAAGCTGCGCTGTTCGAGTAAAGGCTTTTGTTTCGCCATCCAAGAAGTCGAGGGAGCCGATGATATTTACATTCGGGAAACCAATCTCAGTACTGCCTGGAATGGCGATCGCGTCCTAGTCAAAGTTACCAAAGAAGGTAGCCGACGCCGGTCTCCTGAAGGAGAAGTGCGGTTAATTCTGGAACGGGTAAATCCTTCAGTGCTAGCGCGAGTCAAGGAAATTGGTAATGGTTACCGAGCCTTTCCCCTTGATGACCGACTCTTGTTTGAACTAGACCTTGAACCAGATGAGGAAATCTTACAAAAAGCAGTGGAGCATCTGGTTCATGTAGAAGTCCTACGCTACCCCCTCGGACAAAACCCTCCCCTTGGAAAAGTTGCCCGTATTTTAGGAAGTGATGCAGAAGATGCGGCTGACACCGACATTGTCTGTTGCAAGCACGATTTACGCTCTAACTTCCCTGATGGGGTACTTCTAGCCGCTGATAACTTACCGAAAAAGCTGAAAAAATCCGACTATAGCCAGCGCTTAGATTTGCGAAAGGTTCTGACCATTACCATTGAAGATAAGCTAGCTAACTCAGAGAAGGTAGTTGTAGAAAACGCCTTTACTCTAGAAAAAACTGAAGCAAATCAGTGGCAACTGGGGATACATATTGCTGATGTGGCTTACTTTGTCCCTCCAGACTCTGCCTTGGCTGATGAAGCCAGAAAAAGGGGTACAGCAGTTTATCTGTCCGATGTGATATTGCCTTTACTACCAGAAGCCGTTACCCAGCTTTGTTCCCTAGTACCAGGTCAAGACCGCTTAACCATGTCGGTACTACTCACTCTAGACGAAGCTGGTCAGGTAGTAGACTATGAGATTAAACCGTCGATAATCCAGGTACACTACCAGCTCACTTATGAGCAGGCTCAATCCCTTCTGGGGGGACATGAGCAAGCTGACTCAGAATTGGCACCTGTGGTGGACATACTCAAAGAACTGTTTTTTACCTTGAGTCCAGCAGTCAGGGCGCAACGAAAGCAGCGGGGTGCCTTTGACCTAAATTTGTCCCAGATTCCATACCCCTATAAAGATGAAGGGAGAGTGGGGGCTCTAGAGGTTTCTTCAACAGTACCAATGCAGTCGTTGTTGAAGGAATTAGTGATATTAGCCAATGAAGCAATAGCTACCCACATCCAAGCCCTAGGTTTGCCAGGTATTTACTGTGTCCAAGGGCTACCGGATTGGGATGGGCTTCAGGATTTGATTAGGTTGGGCATGAATCTAGAGCTAGATATGCAGCTTGAGAAAGAAGAAACCATTACCTCTCAAGACTATCAGGGCTTTACCCAGCTATTTTCCAAATCCATAGCACCTAAAGTATTGATCTATTTGTTGTTATCAACCTTAAAACCAACAGGTTATAGTTCAAAACCAGGATCCCACTTTGGTCTAGCATTGGATACTGGCTATACTCACGGAGTATCACCACTGAGGCGCTATGGGGATTTATGGGTACAACAGTTACTGCATTTGGTATTTGAAAAAGGAAGAGACCGTCGTTCTACCCGTTCCAAAGACCGGGTAAATCTCAATCATAGCAGCTGTCAAGGTAATATAAACTGGAATGTTTTACCACCAGAAATTCACCAAGAGTTAGAAAATCAGTTAACTACATTAATTCCCCATCTCAATGACCGTGAAAAGATCACCATGGATGCAGAGATGGATTTACAGGGCTTAAAGAAAGCTGAACAGATGAAAGAGCGTACAGGAGATATCTTCAGCGGGCTGATTACTGGAGTTCAATCCTACGGCTTTTTTGTCGAAATTGAAGACTTGTTAGTAGAAGGATTAGTTCACGTTAGCTCTCTCAAGGATGACTGGTACGAGTATCGCTCCCGTCACGCCTGCCTAGTCGGTCGCAAAAATCGCACTGCCTATCGATTAGGCGATCGCGTCGAAGTCCAAGTCAAGAGTGTGGATTATTACCGTCAACAAATTGACCTGGTAACCGTAAGTGGCGGTAGTTTTGCTAGTAACGAAGATTTAGAGGAGTAAGTTATTTGTGAGTGGTTAGTAGGTTACTAGAAGGTTAACTAACCACTCACCACTCACTACCAATTAAATGATATTAAGTCCGGTTAATAACTTATAATACCCTTGATTCTAATAGGGTTAATTTCTTTTTGTTAATTAACAATGTCAGCTGATAGCTGATAGCTGATAGCTGATAGCTGATAGCTGATAGCTGATAGCTGATAGCTGATAGCTGATAGCTGATAGCTGATAGCTGACGGCTGAATACTTACAAACCGGACATAATTTGACTACTGACTAATGACAACTCCTTTAATTCTTGGTGTCACTGGTGCATCTGGCCTAATCTATGCTGTAAGGGCTTTAAAGTATTTACTAGAGGCTGACTATGCTATTGAGCTGGTGGCATCGAAATCTACCTATATGGTTTGGCAGGCAGAGCAAAATATTCGCATGCCTCTTGAACCCGATCTACAAGAACAATTCTGGCGTCAGCAAGCGGCAGTCGATCAGGGGGGCAAACTCATTTGTCATCGGTGGGGGGATGTGGGAGCCAGTATTGCTAGTGGTTCTTTCCGTACTTTAGGAATGGTGATCATGCCCTGTAGTATGAATACCGTAGCAAAAATGGCTGCGGGCTTCAGTACTGACCTGCTTGAGCGTTCAGCAGATGTTCAAATTAAAGAAGGGCGTAAGCTAGTAATCGTACCTCGTGAAACACCCTTTAGCTTAATCCATCTGCGTAACCTTACCAGGTTAGCAGAAACAGGAGTTAGAATTGTTCCAGCTATACCGGCTTGGTACCATAACCCTCAAACCATCGAAGATTTGGTGGATTTTGTGGTAGCTCGTGCTTTAGACCAGTTAGACATTGACTGCATTCCCCTAAAACGGTGGCAGGGCAGAAGTAATGATTCCCTTAAACATAGTTATCATGATAGGTAGGAAATCAAGATATCGGAAAGATGGGGAAAATAGGCAGATTTAAAAGAGGAAGTAGTAGGAGGCTAAATCGTCAGACTTTTCTGCCTTGAGCCTGACATATGCTGATAAATCTTCATCACCCCTCAACTTTTAACCTATAACCTTCAATCCCTTGGTTTATGTTTAGGATTATTATATTCTTATGTTTGGTAATAGGTGGATTGGCACTGTTTGTTGTTGATAATTGGTTGCCAGTGCTACCTTTGGTCTTTCTAGGCATGAAGACACCACCTCTACCTCTAGCTTTGTGGATTGTTGGTGCCGTTGGAGCTGGAGTTCTAACCAGCATCAGCCTACGACTCCCCAATTACCTGGCTTGGCGTTATTCTAGTCGAAATTCTGAACCACCGGACGACGAGCCATTATTTTCTGAATATAGCCGTGGCGAAAGTTATCAAACCCAGACGAGGCAGGATAAAACTCGTGAGCGTCCGGCCTCGAAACAAACCTCAAAAGATGATACAAGCTCGGATTGGGAAGAAAGTAGTAGTCAAGAGTGGGACTTTGAGGAAGATCAAAATTCAGATCGAGTATCATCAGGTCGCCAAGGGGTTAAGCAAGATTCGACCTCACACACCACTAAAGGGGATCCCACTAGCTATGACCTGAGCGAAGAACCCGAAAGTAGTGATCAAAGTGACTCTGTTTATTCCTATAGTTATCGCCAACCTGGTAATTCAGGTGTTGGTAAATCTGAAACAGTTTACGATGCCAAGTATCGAGTCATTAATCCACCTTACAAGACAGTAGCTAAGCAGACTGAAGAGGATGAAGAGGACTGGGGGTTTGAGGATGATGAAGACTTTCAATAACCATGGTTGACGGTTGATTTTATTATAACTAGCAATACAATAGCAGCCAAGGTAGTAAAAGGTTACTCCTTGGCTGTTATTGTTAGATAGTTAATCAATTATCCATTGGGCTAATTGTTCATTTGTTCGCGAGATTGTTGCCTCACGCGGCCAGTCATGGCGGCTTCCTGTAAGGCCATAAAGGCATCGAGATCCGCCAAATCGTACTTTTTATGTTTTTGATGGAGCATCCTGCGTAATTTATCCTCGGCTTCTATGGTAAGATAACCGGTTGTGAGAGCTTGTTTGACAATGTCACGAATTAGCAACATTTACTTTGTTACCCCTAGTTTAGATGGAGTGACCACTAGTGAAAACCAGTAGATCTGTTCCACTAGTGGATAGTTTTGTGAGACACCGAAATCAGCTGCTTGATCAGGTAGTTGAGTGCCAGGGATTAAAACCGATGTGTTATACATATTTGAGTCTCCCTGGTCTACAAAATTGGGGTTTGTTGTACCCTGATGCCAAGCTTGGACTTGCATTCAGTCCATAGCATGACCAGGCTTACGGTGCTCAAACACCGCTTACCCAGTCTGCTTAGGTCTAAGCCTAAGTTTCTGGCTACTTTGTCAGCCATGCAAAGTGCGAGTGGGGGAAACCCCGGTCACGACCCTGCATCGCTTCTAATGACGGCGCTTAAAACCGCCAAATCTCCCTTCCTCCGCCACATAGCCACATAAATGATGACGGTTTCCACGCTCCCGTTTTCTTGATGCAGTCGCAGATCAGGAAAACCAAGCCAGTCGCTCATAGGGAGGGGCTGTATGCATAGGCTTACGGTCGCCCGAAGTCAAGCCCAGTGGGCACCCCCTTTGGTCTCACTGGCTACCCAAAAGCACGGTACATCACTTTTGTTGGGATGAAGTTTAGATGAAGCTATTGTGAATAATAGCATAAATGTGAAAGGTTGTCTCGCAGTGAAAGTCTTAGGGTGGTACCTTTGATTAAGTGTGAACTAAGGGTAATCACTGATTAGACTGGGGAGGGCATGCGTGAATGACTTGTTGAAGGGCCTCAATGTTTTTCTGATTGGCATGATGGGCGCTGGCAAAACTACTGTTGGAGGTTTACTAGCTAGTGAGCTAGGCTATGGTTTTTGTGATACAGATGCCCTGATTGAGCAAATTGCAGGTAAAACGATTAACGAGATATTTGCTGAGGACGGAGAAGAAACCTTTCGACAGCTGGAGACTCAGGTACTATCGGAACTATCGGCTTATCAGCAATTGATCGTTGCTACAGGAGGCGGTATTGTGCTTAACCCCCAGAATTGGAGTTATCTGCATTATGGTCTGGTGGTCTGGTTAGATGTCCCTGTGCCAATGTTAATCGAACGCTTGCGAGAGGATACTACTCGCCCCTTACTACAGAAACCTGATCCTGCTTTAGAATTGCAGAAAATTCTTGACCAAAGACGGAGTCTCTATGAATTAGCTGACCTTCACATCTGTGAAGATTATGGGGAGACCCCACCACAGATTGCTTCACGAGTGATCACAGAGATTCCGAAAGTTCTTAAAAATTCTAAACAAAAAAATTAATTAAGGGAGTAGCAAAAAAAATAAAATACCAGTTTTTAGCTTGTAGGGTGGGCAAAAAGCGATGCAGCGCGGTCTTGGGGGTTTCCCCCACTCGCGCTTTGCATCAAGACACAGTTTGGTTCAAATGAGTCTTCTAGATAATATTACTTTGCCCACCCTACTTGAATTGGTATTTTTTTTACACCCAAGTCCCTAAGGTGGTGTCTGGTTGAATACTGATCTTTCTGGATCTTTCTGGGTTGATAGTTAATTTAAAATTAACAATTAACAATTAACAATTGATAATCATTAATAGGTTGGTTTAATTATTGTTGGGAGAGGCGTTTGACTGGTTCACCCCCTAATAAGTTATGGGCATCTTCCAAAAAATCGGGTATTAGATCAGCATTAGGACTGTTACGCAAACACTGCCTCAGGTCTAATTCTCTGACCCGATTGGCTTGGGCACCAGGAAACCAGTGACCCGCATTAGTTAAGAGGTTGTAGCGCATTTTCGCATACTCTAGCAGATCGTACGCGATCGCTAAATTCCTCAACCACAAAATCACTGGAATATTGATACCGCCTGGGGTTTCTGAATGGGTGGGTAAGCCAATGTCCCAACTTCGGAACCAGTCTTCTCCCAATTTTGCGATCGCTTCTGATTCCAAACGCTCTAAAATCGGCGGTAATACTTCTTCTGAGCGCTCCAGAAGTTTTACAGTTTTGAGGTGTTCATCAAAATCTGAAGGTCGAGATGCCCCTAGACTCAAGGTATGGACCTCGGGATGGCTCAAACAAAACAAATCATTAAATACCATTGGGCTAAGGGGAGCACAAAGTTCCACTAACCGTTGTGGTGGTTTATAGAGCATACCCCCTTTATCGGAAGTGCTAATGATGAACACCCCCATATCGTGACGAGTAGCGGCTTCAATGGCAGGCCAATTTAACTGATTAATGTAATACCAGTGCAAGTTAACGTAGTCAAACTGGTCCGTTTCAATGGTTTTAACAATCACATCTGTAGGACCATGAGTCGAGAATCCAATAAACCGTACCTTACCCTCTGCTTTAAGCTGTCGCGCTACATCTAAATAACCACCAGGACGGATAGTCTGATCTAGCAACTCAGGGGTATTAATCCCATGGATTCCCAGTAGGTCAACATAGTCAAGTTTTAGGAAAGCGAGGGATTGATTAAACTTACGACGAAACTCTTTGGGGTCAGGCTTAGGAGTAACTTTAGTCTGAACAATCAGTTGTTCTCGGGGAAATTTTGGCAAAATCTCTCCTAATTGCATCTCAGAAGTACCGTAGCCACGAGCAGTTTCTATGTGATGAATGCCAAGCTCTAGAGAACGGCGGATTGTTGTTTCGAGATTCTGTTGATGATCTTGGGGAATTTGCTCCTTGGGAACATCCTGCCACTTGAACTGGTATCGCATACCACCACAGGAAAAGACTGGCATCTGTAATTCTGTACGCCCAAATCTTCGATATTGCATCATAAACGTGCTTTGAATCACCCAGCTGCTAGTGTCTGCTCTTTGATTATCTAACTATTTTTACCAAAAATTTTGGGTTTAAAGCCCCGTCCTTATAGGACGGCTTTCTTTATTAAGTTAAAACTTGACAGTTTTCGCACTGCGTGTTATGATAAAATTATAAACAAAAAACTAAACACTAGATAAATACTATCTAATCATAAGTAGACAACGTAAAAAATATGTAAGAGATACATATTGCGTAATTTGGTCTAACGACTTAAAAGTCTATGAAAAAAAATTAGATAAAAAAAGTATCTATCTATATGTAAAAAAAAGGTAAGGTACGGTGGGGCACACCGAAACCTAGGTCGAAGACTAAACACGCTTGTGGAGAGGAGACCTCTATTTTTCCTGGCTCCGGCAAGGGATAACAAGTCACCCCGTTGTTCGCGTAGCGTGGCCAAAGGCCAAGCAAGAATCCCCGTCCTTCCAGGGCGGGGAGTGTCAAAACCTCAGCATTCAGCCGTCAGCATTCATCCTTTAGCTGTCCGTAACTCAGCATTATTCGGATGCTTACCTGTTGTCTTGATCCCAAGCGCGAGTGGGAGTTCCCCCCACAGGTCGGCACTGCCTCCCCTGTTCCCTTGCTGCATCGCTTATTAAAAAGCTGTTCAGTGTAGCTTACCCATAGCCACTAAGCCGAACAAGAAGTGTGCGCTACGCCCACGCTTCTTGATCTGCTATCAGGTATCAGCCAAAGGCTGTGACAACGCTATGGGAATAGTTTATCTCCATTGTGCTTGCTACACAGAACAGCTTTTGAATAAAATAAGCTACAGCTGACGGCTGTCAGCTTTCCAGGTTCCAAGGTTTTTCCATAGGCTCTAGCTAATACCCACGCTAGTCAGGTACAATGAGGATAGCTCAGATAATTCTCCTCAAGAACCATGAAAGCCTACTCTGTTGATCTTAGACAAAAAATTATTGATGCTTATAATCAAGGCAATATCTCTCAACGTAAGCTGGCTAAACAGTTTAATGTTGCCTTAAGCTTTGTTCAAAAATTACTCAAACAGTATCGAGAAACCGGAAATATTGCTCCCAAAGTTCGCACTAAACAAACTCCGATAAAACTTACCCCAGAGCAATTAAATATTCTCCGAGATCTGGTCATCAAAAACAATGATGCTACCTTAGATGAACTCCGGATTTGGTTAGCCGAAGAAACGGGTGTTTTAATTGGTCATTCCACAGTCGATAGGATGATTAAACGTTTGAATTTAACCCGTAAAAAAAACTTTAGACACCACAAAAAGAGGAAAAAATAAATTCAGGTGCGCTCTTACCATTAAGAATTAAATTCGCCAAGTAAGGGCGCACCTAAAAAATAATCTTTATATTTAATCGATAATGGCTCCTCGGTCAATGGGGAATCGTGGTCATATTAATGATTCCCCATTACTGATCCCAATTACCAAAATTGTAACCGGTCAGCAGTCAGCAGTCAGCTTAAAAAAAACCTAATTTGGGATAATTTAAAGGTGCCCTAAATGTAAGCATATGCGCTACGCGCACGCTGCTTGAGGTGCCGTCAGCTATCAGCCGTGAGCTAAAGGCTCACGCTGCGCGAACAGCTTTTTGGCACAGGCTTTGGCCTTGGCCAAAAGGCCACGCGGGGCGCGTTTGGCCACGCTGTGCGAACGACGCTGGGACTTATGTCTTGATTATTCCAATGCTTACTTGTTGTCTTGATGCAATAGCGAGTGGTTTGAATTTACCGTAAGACAGTTGAGCCTTAATCAATAAGTTTTACCCCTTTTCTGCATAGCCTACCAACCATAAAGGCTCAACTGTCTAAGGTTTGGTCTCCGGGGGAAACCACGGCAGTCGCTCATGGGGGGAACCCCCACAGGTCGGCGCTGCCTTCCCAAGAGCGCGCTGCCTCCCCTGTTCCCTTGCTGCATAGCTTATTCAAAAGCTGAGAGCTGAGAGCTGATAGCTGAGAGCTGAGAGCTGAGAGCTGAGAGCTGATAGCTGATAGCTTACCTCAAATCTCTTTAGCTGCCCGCTCAATCAGATGACGAGCAACAGTTTGAATCCCAGTATGCTCATAACAATTGGTACTAGCGTCTAGAAATGCCGCTACATAGTCTAACTTGTCATCAGCAAGTTCTATGAAGCCACCCAGACGCTCAAACAGTGACTCAGGGCTTAACCCAGTCGAGGAAATTAAATCATGCATCCAGTCACCAACTGCATCAAAGGTGTTAGTGATAAATCCCTGTTTATCGGATTCAGGAATTGAGTCACTCAGAGCTGCAAAGGCAGGATTATCTTCTAGAGCGGACTCCCCTCCTTCTTCCAAGCTATTTCGGACTTTAGAGATGAAGTCAGCACCGAGAGGAATTAGACCATCGATGCAAACTAAGGCTACCATCCGCATCAGAGCTTCGTTATGATAGTTTTCTGTCACAGAAGCAGCAAAATCTACCGGATTAAAGCCAAGGCCGTGAATCTTGCTATGAGCGATCAGTTCTCCGACCAGTTTTATACTCAAGTCAATAGATTGAACGGTGTCAGCTTTGGGAGTCAGTTTGTCTAAGAATGGGATCCAACTCAAGGTATCCCCGACTTTGTCAGCTAAAGCGGCTGCTGCGATCGCTGTGTCAGTATTGTCAAGAGTTTGGTAAATCCAGATAGCTGTTTGGTATCCCTGATCAGGGTCTTCGTATAGCTCAAGGGCGCGGGCGCGAATTGACTCAATCACATCTGGATCTGTTTCCCCTGTAACTGCGCTAATTGTATTGTCAAAACCGACGAGATTTTCCCATTCCCCCGGAACAATAAAATCCAGGACATTCAGTACTGTTACGGTTATATTATCCTCTGGAAGCTGATCAACTAATTCAATAATTGATTGACCCATTTTCAGTTTTTTTAACTATAAACTTCTCTCACGAAAACATACACAATTCTAAATGTCAATTGTGAAGTAATCATGAAAAAAATTTGTAAGCTAAGTAGTCGGACAAAAGTAAAATTAACTGTTGAAATAGGGAGCAGGGAGCAGGGAGCAGGGAGCAGGGAGCAGAGGGGATTTTGGTAACTTTACACAAGTTAATACCGCGCTGCATCAAGAAGTGAGGTTTATTTTTGTCCAGGTACTTATCAGCTTTGCTTAGGTAGCATACTGACACAGACTAATTAAGGTCAAAGTCTACAGGAAATTCAGGAGAACTTGGTTGAGCTTCTAGGAGCGCAGCAACCCCATCCCCCTTGAGCTGATTACCAATTACTAATAGCTTTTTGCCAGTAACATTATAAATGTCATAACGTTCATTACCTTCAAAAAGGTTGTTACCAGGAGTACTAGCAGTGCCTAAATCTGGCTGAGATTGGCTAATCGCTACCAAGCCATCCCGACTATTATTGATAATTTGGTTTTCGCGCAGCACAGGACGTGCAGACCCTTCAATCACTACCCCGTCAATGTTGTCACGAATCTGATTATTTACTATCAAGGGTGAACTGTTGCCCCCTATCGCCAAACCATGACCGGTTTGCTCAATAATATTACCCCGGATTTCTCCTGTTGCTTCCCGAGTTACAGAGATACCGTTTCCTTGGTTATTGGCAAAACGATTATTTTCAATCAGAGGGTTTCCTTTACCACTAACAAACACTCCTTCGCGATCGCTATTGATAAAGGTATTGTTACGAATGATGGGATTGGTGGATTCTACCCACACACCACTCCCTCTGGTATTAGGATTAGTAATAGTTACTCCCAGAATCTGAGCATCTTGAGCTGCCAATATTGTTACATTCTGACCAGCCCAAGTGCGACTGAGGTAAAGACCCCCACCAATTATAACTACTCCTTCACCTCTAGCGGACTTGTTTCCCTGGAGAATCATGCCAGGTTTGAGTTTAAGGGGAAAGGTTTCTCCCTGTTCAACGGTGTACTGACCTGGGGCTAGGTGGATAGTAGCTAAGGGACGAGCTTGCTGTAAGGCATAGGTAATAGTTTTGAAGGGATTAGCAGTGGTTAGACCAGCATTTTCCGTGTCTGTACCCTGTTGAGAATCCACGTACAAAACTTGCTTGATTGCTGGTGGCGACTGCCTAGGGTTCGATCTCGGTAAGTTACGAGTAGGAAAATTGTCTGGTGTTGGTCTACTTATCCTGCCAGATGAATCCCATTGCTCACAGCCTGTTACCGCTAAAGCCATAATTAATCCAGCAGCAACTAATACAAAGTTAGGGGATTCAGTTAGGTTATAAACTTTGTATTGCAGCATTGTCAAGGTTAGTACTTAACTTGATGAGAGCAAAATTTTATTCGCCTATTATAGCGTTTCTCATCACTATGAAAAACGCTATAGTTGTGTACTACTAGCCTAGTCAATTAGCCTAGTCAATTTCTTCAGCAGCACGAAGAATTAAATGACGCGCAACGGTTTGTATGCCAGTATGCTCATAGTAGTTAGTGCTAGCGTCTAGAAATGCCGCCACATAGTCTAACTTGTCATCGGCAATTTCTACAAAACCCCCGAGACTGTCGGACAGTGAATCACGGCTTAATCCAACAGAGGATACTAGATTATCCATCCAGCCACCAACTGCATCAAAGGTTTGAGTAATGAATCCCTGTTTATCGCCATCTGGGATTGAGTCCCTGATGGCTTCAAACTCATCATTGTTGGAAAAGGATGATTTATCTCCTTCTTCAAGGGTATTTCGTACTTTAGACACGAAGTCTGCACCAAGAGGGATTACCCCATCAATGCACACTAAAGCTACCATCCGCATCAGAGCAGCTTTATCATAGTTTTCCTGGATAGAAGTGGCAAACTCGAAGGGATTCAAGCCCACCTTGTGAATTTTGCTATGGGCTAGTAGTTCCCCCACTAATTTCAGACCCAAGTCAAGCCCTTGAAGCTTGTCCGCTTTAGGAGTCAGTTTCTCTAAAAACGGGATCCACCTAAAGGTATCCCCGACTTTGTCAGCTAAAGCGGCTGCTGCGATCGCTTTGTCAGTTCTGTCAAACTTTTGATAAATCCCAACGGCTTTTTGGTATCCCTCATTCGGGTCTTCGTAGATGGCGAGGGCGCGATCGCGAATTTTCGTAATCACGTCGTAATCCTCTTCCCCAGTTAGCTTGCGAATGGTGTGGTTAAACCCCACTAGGTTTTCCCACTCCCCTGGGATCACAAAATCCAGTGCGTTCAGGATTTTTACAGTTAGGCTATCTGTTGACAGTTCATCAACTAACTCAATTATTGATTTACTCATAAAAAAATACGTTTAATGTTTGGAAATCCCGTTTATAGTAGACCGGGTCAGAAAGTTGAACCTATACCCTAATCACTATAACAATCGGATTTAAGTTGTGAAACTCTCCAAGACCGGAAGTGAAGCAACAGACCACAATTCGAGCTATCGGGGCAATCTTTCACGCTTTGGTTAGTTGAGGGCAAATCAATTGGTAGTGCGCTAAGGGTGGGGTCTATTTAACTCATCGTTATCAAAAAATTAATAATTATGAAGAGCTAAGGGCTGGACTCTCTACTTCTGGGGATTAACCTATTCCGGTAGAGGATGTCAAGGCTGTACGATTACCGGTGTTCCTATAGCAACCTTTTCAAATAAATCCCGGACATCTTTATTGAGCATTCGGATGCAACCGTGAGAAACAGCTTGTCCGACGAGTTCCTCAGCAGTTGTTCCATGAAATCCAATATAATTCTTCCCATTAGTCCAAAAACCAATCCAGCGATCGCCAAGGGGATTATTCGGCCCTGGAGGAATTACTTCACCTGTCCAAGGATGCTCCCAAGCTGGCTCCAGAAGCTTTTGGAGCACTTCAAAATTGCCTGTTGGTGTTTCCCAACCCGCTTTACCGATGGCAATTGGGTAACTGTTTAGGACTTGAGCCGCTTGATAGACATAAACACGACGTTCACTCAATTTAATTACTAAACGAGTAATTTCAGTACCCTCTGCTGGCAAGTCTTCTTCTAGAGGAAGATATAGATCCGGGTCTCCAAGGCGTGGCAATTTTGGGGCTTGAATTCCAGGCAATTGAAAATGAGGTAAAACCTCTTTGGGAGTAGGAACAGGACTACTTATTTTTTCAGAGGCAGCTACCTGCTGTTGCCCATAAAGTATTGGAATTACTATACTCAAGCATAGTAGCCTTAAGCTCCGAGATAGTAATTTATCTCTCACCATTTCTAATTAGTTTTTATTTATAACAACTTTATAACATCACTTTAATCTACTTGAAAAGCAACATTATCAAAAACGTTCACACCGACGCCTTCAGGTATTTTGGCAGACCAAAAGTTAGTAATTTTACTGATAATATATTCCGGAAACAATCTATTATTTCCGTAGATTTTACAGTAGATTAGTGAATTTTAAATTCTTCGATTAACAGAAATATAAGTTAAGTTAATGATGAATATTAAAAAGTTTAATGTCTGGACAGGGACTACCTTGTCATTGCTGCTGTGTACCCTTACTATGGCTCCCGCTAAGGCTAACTCAATGGGTGAACAAGCCCAAAACCGGATCCTGAAACAAGATCGGGGGCAAGAGCTTGACAAAGGTACTATCAAGAGTATCGTTGGCAATATAGTAAAGATTAAGCTTGACAACGGTGACAGCAGAACGGTTTGGCTACCCACTTCCAAGCTCAGGCAATGGCATTTGATAGAAGGTAAGCAAGTCTTGATGGCTGGGAATCGTATCGTTAATGTGGTTAGTTCCAGTGCTTTGGCCAGTTCAGAGACTACGAGGGTTACCAGTCGTGTTAGCGAGGTGTTAGAGTCTCTCCAACAGAGGCGTATCGAACGGGTGAACCGTATTCCGAGAACTGTCATTTCCACTCCTGTACAGCCAAGAGTGATTACTCCTCCTCCAAGCCGAATTGGGATACCTGTCAGAGCACTGTGGTAGTGACGGGTGCGCGTACCTGTGGGGATTTTCAGGGGGCTGGATGCGATCACATACAGAACTCAAACCATGAACGACTGCATTAACACAATGGTTGATAGTTAACGGTTGCCTTGATGCTTAACAAGGGTTTGTCATAGTAATGAGGTAAACAGGATTTTTTTCCAGTGCTCTTTTCCCTGCTCCCTGCTCCCTGCTTCCTGCTCCCTTCTCCCTCTATTCTCACAAAAAATATTGCCCGGAGTGTTAACTCCGGGCTAATCAATAACGTCGATTAAAATGGGCTGATCATTACCTGATCTGTAATCCGATAATTCTATTTCGGAGCTACAATATATGGAGAGGAAACCCCTTGAGCCTTACCTGATGTGACCAAAGCCTGATAAAGCATAGAAACCATCTCAGCATGAGTAGCAGGCTGATTTGGTCTGAGCATAGTTTTTTCACTGTAGTTAACAACTATACCCGCTTCTGTTGCTGCTGCTACTTTCTCAATCGCCCACTCAGGAATGTCATCCTGATCTCGGTAAATCTTTAACGTTTCGGCTGGATTGGATGAAGGTTGAAGATCAAGACCGCTAATCAGGCTAACTAAAACCTGTACACGAGGAACTTTTTGCTCAGGACGGAACTCCTGTCCGGGATATCCTGACATGAAGCCGGTTTCGGTAGCTTCATCAATTGCTTTAGATGCTGATTGATCAGTAGGTTTATCCTTATAATTTACTCGTTGTCGCTTCTTCTGCTCTTGAAACGCTTTTTGAATTTGAGCAGCTAACTCTCCCCGTGTTACCTGTCTGTCCGGTAGAAATTCCTGATCAGGTAAGTTAATTAATACTTTGTCCTTGGCTAGAGGTCTCATGAAAGGACTTGCCCAATGATTTTTAGGAATCTCTGCTGGTTGAATGGAGCGGAAATCGCTAACATCTATAGGGATAGTTTGTGATGAGGATTGGGCTTGGTCAGGACCTGTGCTACCGTCAGTATTACCATCTGATCTGGCTTGGTCAGGACCTGTGCTACCGTCAGTATTACCATCTGATCCGGCTTTGCCCTTGGCCATGGTGCGGTCGCGATATCCTGTGGATGAGTACCCTGATGAGAATAGCCCCAGGAATCGATTAGTTTCTGACTCCTCTGGTGATTTATCTTGAGCTGACCCGAGCATTAAACCCGTGGCTGGATCAACTGAATATCCCCTGAACCAAGAACTCGTTCTTGATTTGGAGGATGAGGAGAGCGCAGATGATGACTTATCCCCACCCGTGATTGATTTAACACTTGGAAATAGTGATAGTTCTCCCGTTGACTCTGTTGACTCAGATGATGCAAAGGGAGACTCAAGGGATTTGAAGCTAAATTTTCCCCGGTTGCCCTTTGTGCCCCAAAACAGAATTAGACCAATAGTGGCGAAGGCTACGATAATCGCCAGTAATTCATCAAGCTCTAGAATTGGTTTGCGGCTTGGCTGAGGAGGTGTTGGGGATGGTGATTGCTCGGACGGTGATTGATTTGTCATAGGATGGCTGAGATACACATCTTGACTGCTTTCCCTGGTTTTCAAGCCTAGGGATCGCTTGAAGTTACCTAGATTAAACCATAGCTATGTTATTGAAAAAAGATTCATATTTTCCAACCCCAGGTTAATCTTACTCCCCAAAATACTAGTAAACTTGCCAGTGCTAACCAATCACACCACCGTATGCGCAGTTGATGCCACTCCACTTTATGCTCATTGGGACTAGTAAAGCCTCTGACAGTCATGGCACTAGCAATTTGCTCAGCCCGTAACAGCAGATTTTCCAGAAGCTTTTCCGCAACCATTAACCAAATTTGTAGGCTTCGGTTCAGACCGAGTTTTTTCCAGTTGATAGCACGAGTGCGTATGGAACGAGCTAAATTCTGTACTTCTTCTAGCACTAGGGGGATAAAGCGCAAGGAAAGGGTTAAGGTCAGCAGAATTTCCGTAACCGGAACATTCAAACGCCGTAAGGGTTTGATTAAGCTTTCTAAACCTGCAGTAATTTCTTCTGGTGCTGTGGTTAGCAGGAAAAGACTGGAACTATAAACTAGAGTAAATAGAGTTGTGCTGATCCGGACCGCTAAATCTATTGAGCGACGAGTAATAGTAAGACTAATCATAGTAAACGCTTTACCACTCCAGATGACATAACGGTAGTCACTAGGTTGAGGTAGGGTGAGCTCTTGAGGTTCTGGAGGTAGTCTGACTTGATGGTCAATGGCCATACCATCTGGAGCGATCGCAGTGATCAGGAAGACAAAACATGCTAGCATCAACAACCAACCCATTTGCTGACGCCACACCCGCCAGGGAATCCTAGCTGATAAGGTGATTAGAATCAGTAAGGAGGATAGCCCGAGCCGACAGTAGGGATTTGCCAACAGGGGTGCGATCAGAAAACTGGTCAACCAAAACATCTTTACCCTGGAGTCGAGGTGATGCATCCAGGTGACTGGTTGTTCCAAGTATAGTCCGATAGGAAGCGATCGCAATAAGTCCATGATGTTAGTGGTGAGTGCTGAGTGGGCAGTAGTCGAGGGGGTTAGTTATCACACACGGGTAGCTCGATTGAGGTTGATTTGAGCTTCTTCTCCATCACGGACTTTTTTGCCTCGCCACAGTAACCTTACTGGTGTACCGGTGAAATCTAATTGTTGGCGGAACTGACGCTCTATGTAGCGACGGTAGTTGTCTTTGAAGCGTTTGGGGTCGTTGACAAACAGGGCAATAGTGGGGGGTTTAGTTTTTACCTGGGTACCGTAGTAGATTTTGCCCTGACGTCCTTGGCGATTGGTGGGAGGAGTGTACCAGCTAACAGCTTCTTGTAATACTTCATTAATTACAGAAGTAGAGACACGACGTTGATGTTGATTGGCAGCGGTGTCAACTAAATTTAAAATTGTTTCGACTCGCTTGCCTGTCATGGCACTAACAAATATGATTTCAGCCCACTCGATAAAACTCAGTCGGTCTTTTACCTGTTTTTGGTAGTCATAGATAGTGTAGGAATCTTTTTCTATGGCATCCCACTTATTGACTACAATTACTGCAGCACGTCCTTCATCCGCAATACGTCCTGCCAGTTTTTGGTCTTGCTCTGTCACCCCATCTATAGCATCAATCACCAGTAGCACTACATCTGAGCGGCGAATAGCTTTGAAGGCACGATTAATACCAAAAAATTCGGGTCCGTAAGTAACGTTTTTCTTTTTGCGAATGCCAGCGGTGTCAATCAAGCGATAGGTTTGGGCTTCAGTACCCTTTTCTGGATCTGCTGAGCGTTCTACTACCATATCAATGGCATCACGAGTGGTACCAGAAATTGGACTAACGATGGAGCGATTTTCCCCAGTGAGGGTGTTCAATAAGCTCGACTTTCCGACATTGGGGCGTCCGACAATAGCGACTTTAATCTCTGGGATTTCTGGGATAGTGTCTACATTTGGCAGGTAGGTAACCAGCTTTTCTAGTAATTCTCCTGTACCATTGCCATGAATTGCTGAGACCGGGAAGGGTTCTCCTAAATTGAGTTCCCAAAACTGGGAGGCTAGAATAATTCCTTGCTGGGGCGATTCACATTTATTGACAGCTAGCACAACTGGGGTATTTTGTATACGTAACCATTGCGCGATCGCTTCATCTCCAGCTGTGGGTCCGGTTTGACCATCCACCACTAATACTGCTGCACTCGCTTCAGCCAAAGCTGCCATTGCCTGTTCTCGAATCAAGGGCAAGAACTCGGTATCATCATCAAAGACTAATCCGCCAGTATCGACAACCAGGTAGTCTCGGTCTTGCCAGAAAGCAGGGCGATAAGTGCGATCGCGGGTTACTCCTGGTTGGTTGTGAACAATAGCATCGGTCACTCCTGCCAAACGATTGACCAGGGTTGATTTCCCCACATTCGGGCGTCCGATAACTGCAACAATTGGCAGGGCCATAATATGGATCTCCTCAAATGAGGAGTGTGAATGCTCTAGTGTTCCATTCTATCGCAGCAAGCATTCAGCGGTCAGCCCTCAGCCCTCAGCCCTCAGCGGTCAGCCCTCAGCCTTGGCCTTGTAAGCATATGCGCTACGCGCACGCTGCGCGAACAGCCCTCAGCGGTCAGCCCTCAGTCTTGGCCTTTGGGCCATGCACGCTGTGGGAATGGCTCATAGCTGATTGCTGATTGCTGATTGCTGATTGCTGATTGCTGATTGCTGATTGCTGATTACTGATTGCTGATTACTGATTGCTGATTGCTGATTGCTGATTGCTGATTGCTAATAGCTGATAACTTACTCAGTACTCGGCTCATAATAATCATGGCTCAAACAAGGTACAGCCAAAATTTCCCCTTCGATGTCCCCTAAGATAACGTTTAACCCTACACCACCAGCCTTAGTGCGGATATAAGCTAAACCAAAGACTCCCTGGTCAGTTTCGGTCACACTGGTGAGCTTGCCCACTTTTTTTCCATCTACGGTGATGACGCTCCCTAGGTCAGTAGGAGCACTTAAGCGGATACCCCATAGTCGTTGCTTCACTCCTTTGTAGGTATTCAAGCGCGCAATGGTTTCTTGACCAATGTAACAGCCTTTGCTAAAGGAAATGGTTTGCCACAAACCAGCTTCGAGAGGATTGTAATCTTCTGTGAGTTCATGACCTGGCGCAGGGCGTCCCTGTTGGATACGCAACTGTTCCCAAACGCGATCGCCTATAGGGATTGCTCCTGCTGTGGTTAAGGTCTGCCAAACCTGGGCAGCATTCTCGGCAGGGCAAATTACAGTATATCCAGGCAAGGCCAAGCCACTCCCTACAGCGATGCGGACTTGATTATCCCCGAGCATCAGTTGCTGGTGACTAGCATCTTCTGCTGATATCTCCACACCCAACCCTGTTAAGAGGGCATTACTTTCTGGTCCCATCAAGGAGAAAACAGCATTCTCCTCAGATACATCCTGCAATTCCACTCGATCCATGGGAAAGATATAACGATCCAGCCACTCCATGATCTGCTTACGGCAATTTGGAGAAACTAGCAATAGCACCGCATCTGCTAAGATATAGGCAGTAGCTAGGTCGATAGTCCGAGCTGTAGATGTAACAAAAACCGTCTCACAGCCTTGGCCTGGCTGTCGTGTTTGGAAGTCATTGGTGCTTTGATTGTGTAGATAGCGTAGTCGGTCATCACCAGATACTTTTATCAACCCCCAATGGCAACAATCAACCAACCCAACTCCCTGACGGGCTGCTTCAATCCCTGTTGCATCATTGCCAAAGCTTACTGGAATCATCCGTGAAGCCACCGACTCAAACTTTGCCCCAGCCAGGCGCTGGACATCTAGCAATTGGTCATTCATTATAGCAATTCTACGACTTGTGAGGTACAAATATTTGGGTTTTAGGGAGCAGGGAGCAGGGAGCAGGGAACAGGGAACAGGGAACAGGGAATAGGGAACAGGGAACAGGGAGCAGGGAGCAGGGAAAAAATACTGTGTACCTCATTATGCTAAAAACCGCTATCAAAATTTACATTAATAGGATATTACCTCAACATCGGCTCAGTCTTTCAATCCAATGAACCCCATTTATCCCGATTCCCGATTCCCGATTCCCGATTCCCGATTCCCGATTCCC
>NZ_MKZS01000001.1:4885341-4900623 GCF_001942495.1 Moorena bouillonii PNG | reverse complement strand
TTTGAGTATGGCTCCCCCCTTTTTTAAGGGGGGCTGGGGGGGATCCAAATCTTGCGGAAAACTTTGAAAACACGCCCTAAACCCTCCCAGGAAGGGAACGCAAGAGCCAATAGTCAAACAATTCTGTGTACCTCATGAGTCCTATAAACGTTATACTATTTAGTCATTAGAATCTACCAGTGGCAATCCTGCCACAACTTCTTCTACTAGCTGTTTGGCTTTAGCATCTAGACACTGCCAATCCACAACACCAGCCTGATCAATCAGCATCGGATCAATTTCTACTGGCTGAGTGTCTAATTCAGACTGGGTTGGTCTATAGTCACGAAAACAGACTTGAAAACACAAATCCCATAAATTAATGGCAACTGAAGTATCTTGATGTGCTAAACACAACTCATAGCCCGGTATGGGTGTAGTAACGTTTTGATAGGTGACTTTCCAGTTTGTTGGCTCCAACTGTCGCCCAATTTGGTCTATTATACGAATAAATGCAGGTTGCATCAGCACTTGAGCTTGTTCCCATGCCAGCGTATCCTTAAATAAGGGTTTCATTGATTAACTCCCACACAGCCCTTGAAGAGTGCTATTTTACCAGCCATTAAGGAAAACAACAATTATTCACAGGCCATCCGTTGCTCTTAATACTATACCGATATCTCTTATATACGATAACCAGATAATCGTAAGCGGTCAGCCGTCAGCGGTCAGCCGTCAGCTATCAGCTATTGGCTGATAGCTGATAGCCAATAGCCAATAGCTGATAGCACTTCAAGTAGCGTGCGCTTAAGCTGATAGCTGATAGCTGATAGCTGATAGCCAATAGCTGATAGCCAATAGCAGATAGCCAATAGCTGAATGCTAATAGCTGAATGCTGATAGCTGAATGATAATCAAAATATAAATTGGCACAATCCTGGTCAATAATACCGATCAGCGTATGTTAAACATGAGACAGTTAGCACCCCGCCCCCTTGGTGCGGAGTTTTAAACTTCCTTTTTGTGAACTCTTAGGCACATCAATCCTATGTTAGGCAAGTTACTGGACGGGCGTTACCAAGTGACTCAAGTCCTCGGTTCCGGGGGATTTGGCAAAACCTATTTAGCCAAGGACACGAAGCGTCCAGGTAACCCAAGCTGTGTTGTTAAGCAACTTCAGCCTCCCAATGGCTCTCAGACATTTTTAGAAACTGCTCGACGGCTATTTAGCAGGGAGGCTGAAACCCTAGAAAAGCTGGGCAATAATGACCAAATTCCTCGACTACTTGCCTACTTTGAAGAAGACCATGAGTTTTACTTGGTGCAACAGTTCATCGAAGGGCATCTATTGAGCCAAGAGTTGTCTCCTGGTCACCGCTGGCAGGAAAACCAGGTGATTGGGCTATTGCAAGAAGTTTTAAGTATTTTGGAATTTGTCCACCGTCACGGTGTGATTCATCGCGATATTAAGCCCGATAACCTGATCCGACGCACGGCAGATAGAAAGTTAGTGTTGGTGGACTTTGGTGCCGTTAAGCAAGTTCAAACTGATTTGGCTAGTGCCTATAGACAAACTCACCATACTGTGGTAGTTGGCACTCCAGGCTATATGTCCAGTGAGCAGGCTTTGGGTCAGCCCTGTCCTAGCAGTGATATTTATGCCCTAGGGATTATTGGGATTCAGGCTCTAACTGGAATGGTGCCAGATCAGTTTCATGAAGACCTCAACACTGGTGAAGTTAACTGGCAATCTCTGGTGTCAGCGAGTGTAGGATTAAGTGTAGGATTGGCGAATGTCCTTACCAAAATGGTTCGCTACCAAGTCAAAGACCGTTACCAGTCCGCATCCCAGGTTTTACAAGACTTACAGAAACTGAGTGCTAATTCAAAAGCTGACTCGATCAATTCCCCAACCTACTACTCAATTCACAATGTCCCTACAGTAGAAGAAAACTTCCCACCAGAGCCAGTATCAAAGCTGTTCTCAGAGCAACAAACTTGGGATGGAAATGCCGATAGAGGTTCTACTCCAAATAAACCAGCACCTTCTCCGTTGCCTCCAACTAAGGTAGATAGATCGGATAATTTGTCTTTGATCATTGGCACTGGTATTGCCTTAGTTACTTCTTCGATAGCTGGTATGGTCTACTCGATGCGTTCTAGCTCTTGGTCACCACCTAGAATAGCGCAACCAATTCCTCCTAGGAGTACACCCAATCGCCGTTCAGCTCCGGTGGTATACGAGCCACCAGCCCCAGCTGCCCCAGGTAATTGCCAGGTGACAGGTTTGAGTGTGAATGTGCGCTCCGAGCCTAACGGATCAAAAGTAGATAAGCTCAATCAGGGAAGCAGTCTAGTTCTAACTGGTAGTGGACAACGTGGCTGGGTAGAAATTAGTTCACCGGTGACCGGGTGGGTGTATACAAATTTGACTGACTGCGCACCAACCGTTGAGCCAGTGGTGGCATCGGCTCCGGAGAGAAATGTTCCAAAGACAACGATTAACCGAAAGCCAACACCTGTCGTCAAGAGGGCTCCATTGCAACCACAGAACCGTCAGCCAACACCAGCACCACCGGTTGTTGATAATGGCTCACTAATTTTGGCTAGAGCAGTGGAAAAGTATCAGGCAGGAGATATCAAGAGGGCAATTGCGATCGCACAAGATGTGTTGCCTAGTAGTGCTGCTTTCAATGGTGCCCAAAGCAAAATTGACCAATGGCATAACGAATGGGTATCCTTTGAACGTAAGTTTGATAAGATTCAACAAGCCTATGAACAGGGTAGGTGGGTTGATGTGTTGAACTATGCTCAGAACAGCAATTTGCCAACAAGAGGCTATTGGCGTCAGAAGTTAAATCGCATCATCAATGAAGCTCGGCAGCAACAAGCATTAGTAGAAGCTCAAAGAAAGCAACTCGCTGTACAGAATCAAATTGGCTCTAGAGCAAACCAAGCAATTCAAAACAAGTCACAGCCTGCTCCAAGACCGGTTTCTATTGCTGCACCATTGCCTAAACAGCCAGTGGTTACCGGTCAGAAAACTACTGCACCACCACCGTCTCAATCTACCAAAATCAAATATTACGTGATACTGGACGACGGGAGTTCTAGTGGTTTAGCAAAAGCCAGGAAAATTGTGCCTGGTGCTTTTTTGGGTCGATTCCCACAAGGATCGAGAATTCAGATGGGAGCATTCAAAAATGAAGCCAAGGCAAATGCTTTTGCTAACCAACTACGTCAACAAGGAATGTCTGCTTCAATCTATCGACCATAATTGTTTTGTTTAAAGTTAATTGGTTGAACGCGATCGCCACATGACTTACACAGTAAATCTACCTGTAGGGGCGCACAGCGTGTGCCCCTACTATTTATAGTGTTTTATAGGCTTTGCTAAGCAATTGTGCGTAATTGCGTAAGAGAAATTGACTAGGTAGGTAGGAAAAAAGGGAACCATAAGAAGGAGAAGGCAAACAGGGGAAACAGAATGCTGCATGGTTAAGTCATCGCTGTAAAGCAGTGTGCTTTTAATTTCTTTATTTCAGGACTTACGCACACAATCCATGGGTAGGGGGGCTGGATATCGTTTTGCCCCCCTAGCCCCCCAATTTTGGGGGGAACAAGACTTTGAAAGTCCCCCAAAGTTGGGGGACCCACGGGGGCTTGACCTAAATCAGACGTTTGCGCATTCTTTCCAAGAATCAGCAACGCCATATTTATCCGTGCTTTATCGGTATAGTGCAACTGTTGATCTGACTTGACCGTCATGAAATCTTCCCGCTGCTCCTTGATCTGCATACTTCTTCCTGTTGGGACGAAGCTTTCATTGTAGAAAACAGTAAAAACACTATTACTAGTGACATTAGATCATGCAAGACTTTCTAGAATATATGCGGACTCTACAGGTCTGGCAGCAGTTAGATAGACCCACCCAAGCTGAATCACCCAACAGCTTTTCCATCGCTACCATCCAAAGTCTGGGGTCTCCCCAGCAAATTCCCGATTATGCCCGAAATCATGCTCTACTCCAGCATCCCTGGCTGCTGAGTTTCCAAAATCTACCGTTAAGGCACACTCACCTAGAGGATTTACCCACTACTGAGGAAAAATTAGGAGTCTTAGTTGCTGATCATCCCCGATTATCCTCTTTAATCAGGGAAACTAGCGTAAGTCGTAATCTAGAAACTTGGCTCAACCAGCGTTATCTGATTAGTTGGTGTTTCCCCAATTGGCTGACTGCTGTTGCTTCTAAGCTACCTACACCCCAAACCCGAATCCCTTTATTAAAGAATCTCTATGAAGAACACGGATTATCGGGGAAATCTGGTCATAGCAAACCCCATCCTCAAATGTGGCAGCAGTTATTTGAAGAATTATCAGCGATGGACCTACTGTCACGCTACGCGATCGCACCAGGTGAGTCGATACCTCTACCAAAGTCATCACAAGAATTATTACCAGGAACCCAACGCTTCCTGCAAATCTACACCACTGCTTGCTTCCAATACCCCGCTGCCTTTGGATTGGGGATACTGGCTTTCACGGAATCTATCCTACCCTATGAAAACCAACTGATTTTAGCAGGTCTGAAAAAACTAGGTATTTCCACCAAAGGACAAGAATTCTTTGCCGTTCACTGCGACTGTGATCAAGACCATGCTGAGGAAATTTTAGATGTGATTGAGCAGATCGCTAATTCTCCCCAAACCCTTTGGCAAGTTAGGCAAGGGGTGGCAATGGCAGTAAGAGCTCGTCAGGGATTTTACGACGATTTGCATCGAGAATTGGTACTGCTGCGTCAAGAAACTGTTGAATCCGGTCGAGGTTGAGGACTTTGGCGATTGATAAAGTCATCCCGCTGGTGCTTTTCATTGCTGTTGGTTATGCCCTGAGAGGGAAATTTCAAAAACCTGTAGCAGTTGGTGCTATTAAAACGTTAATTATCAATGCTTTACTTCCTGCCGCTCTATTCCTATCCACGATCAAAATTGATATCGGTCAAGGTTTACTGTCGCTACCGCTATTCGGACTTGCTATTAATTTCTTCTTGTTAGGAATTGGATGGTTATTAACAGGTTTGGTGATTCCTAGCAAAGAAAAAGCCAAAGCCCGCTCGTTGATATTGATGTTTGCGTCTTTAGCTCCTGGTTTAACAGTGTATCCGTTTACTCAGGAATTTTTAGGTGAGCAAGGATTAGCCCTAGCTGGGTTGGTGGATGTCGGTAATAAATGTTTTGTGCTAATCGGTCTTTATGCTTTAGGGATGTATCTACACCAACGCAGTGTTGATACTTCCCACATCAATCTCAGCAAATTCAAAACTATTGGACTGACTCTGATCCAAGAACCAGCAAATTTAGCCTTGTTACTGGGTTTGTCCATAGGAGCATTAAATCTAGGTAACACACTTATCCCAGAAATAGTGTTGCAGGCTCTGCAACGGTTAGCGGCTTGCACTACTCCCATGATTCTGTTTTTTGTAGGGATTTCTCTGAAGCCGAAAACCTTACAATTACGGAAAATTTTACTAATTTTACTCGTCCGCTCAGCAGTAGGATTCTGGTTTAGTGCAGCAGTACTGATTTTGTTTAAACCAGATACATTGGCAGAAACGTTACTAGCTGTAGTTTTACCCCAAAGCGGATTGAGTTTGTGGCCGTTGTTGTATGCTTCCCAGATTAATATGCTCGACCAAGAGCAATATCGGCGTACTCACCCGACATTTGATACGGAATTTGCTCTAGGATTACTGAGCACTTCTATTCCGATATCGATTGGTGTTAATTTAATTATTTTTTCTAATAGCGCGTTTTTTATCTTACCGTCCCATCTGGGATTAGTCGGAACTATCCTTTTGCTCCTGTTCAGTATAGCAAAGGGAACAGGGAACAGGGAACAGGGAACAGGGAACAGGGAACAGGGAACAGGGAACAAAAATTATCACAATTCCTAAACGGATCCCTATCTGATTTAATAGACTTCGCGGCAGTTGTCGGGAACAGGGAACAGGGAACAGGGAACAGGGAACAGTGGACAAGAATTGACGCAAACAGTATTAGAAAAATACTTTTGCAAGAGGTCTAATTTGGCTTGTGACCATTAGGCAGTGGCCGGAAAACTGCCACCAATGAAATGGATATCACTGAAGGTTTCGTTCGCGTAGCGTGACCGTAGGTCAATCCACAGACGAGCGCCACAACGCAATGGATTATCTGGCTGATAGACAATCCGACAAGGACCGAGGATTTCTACTTGATTGCCGTATAGATTGTCGCCGCTTCGTTTTACTGAAATGACTGGCTGACGCTCTTCTGGACTTTTGTGATTGTTGCTGCCAATGCGATTGCGGTTGACATTGATCTTAGCCAGAGCAGGAGGACGAGTAGTACGCCATTTGCCCTTTGGTCCACGCTTCTTCTCTATGATTTGGGGCAGATTGTTGAACAGAGGAATAATCCAGAATTTCCCACTTTTATAAGCACCCCGGACGCGACCATCATTGAGGAGTTGGCGCAAGCGTCGAGAAGAAATACCTAAGAGAGAGGCGGCTTCAGTAGTACAAACGGACTTGTTCATCAGTGGACTTCCTTTACTCTTCCGATATCACTATTATAAGGCAAAAAGTTAGCTGAGGTGGTGTTTGTAAATTATTGTTAATATTTATTTACAAACACCTTCTCAACTAAAGTTTAAATTGAGGTAATTTTAGATAGTGCGCGTAGCGAGATGGGAGCTAAATCTCGACCAGATTCACAACGGAATAGTTAGGGTTTGCTGAAAAAGTCTTTTGGTAAGGGTAGGAGCTTCGAGTCAGGCGAAATGGGAATTATATAGGAGCTAGGAGGAAGACTTGTCCCTTGATTTTTCTGCCGGAGTCTGCACAAAATTCTAACTTTTTGAGATTTTTGGACCGAAAAGCTGGCACTTTTTTCGATCCAAAAAGGCTAAAACCTTTATCTGTCAAGGCTTTGAGAGTTAATCAGCAAGCCCGACTTAGGTTAAAAGTACCCTCTTGGGTACTGTTTAAAAGTTTGATTTTACACACACAATAGATAGTAAGTGTTTAAGTGAAAGTCTGCTTCTACTAAAAAATAGATAGAGAGAATTAAGATTATGTATAATGATGAAGCTTTGCTAGTGACTTATCCAGATTATCCAGTTAACACAGATACTTTTTATGGATACACTGAAATGGTCGGACATGCTGGTGTTCTTCTGATTAAACAAAGTGGTCTGACAAAATATTATGAATTTGGTCGTTACGACCCTGCTATGAATGGAGTAGTAAGAAATAAAAGAATTCCTAATGCTGTAATTGGAAGTAATGGAAAAGCTACGCCGTCTATTTTGAAAGCAATTTTGAGGAGTTTATCAACCCAATCAGGTAAAAATACTCGTATTCGCGCAGCTTATTTCATTAATATGGATTTCGACAAGATGCTTGCATATGCCATTACAGAACAGCCTCAATATAGTATTATAAGCTTCAATTGTGGTCATTATGCTCAAGCTGTAATTTTAAAAGGAAATCCCAATGTTGATAGACCATTAATAATAAATCCAACGCCAAACAATATTGTTGACGAGTACATCGAAGAAGGAAATGCTGAAGTTTTATTTTCGCCAACTACAGGTGAGATGACAATCGGCAAGGGAGATGAGTCTGATGCTAAAGAATAGTCATAAAAGTAATTTTGGAGTTTTTACCGCAGACTCAAAAATAGACAATTTGAATGAGCTTACTAAAAAAGCGATCGCATCGGAATATTTCAGTTGGTACTGATATCGCACTAAACCACCACTATTCGGTTGAATTGCTGGGTTATCAACGGGTTCAACTAGACCGATTACCGTAACCTACGGGTGCATCTCATTTTTACGGTTTTATCCGGTGGTGCGTTACGGGGTAGGCTATTTCAATGGTGGCTTATAGGCAGAAAATCAGGGCGAGCCCACCCCTAACGCACCCTACGGGAACTGACAGCTGAAAGCTGACAGCTGACAGCTGACTGCTTATTAAAAATTTCGAGCTTCTTCCACCCAGCTATCAAACTGGTCTTGATGGTTTTCAATCCATTCTTTGGCATGGCGACGGATATCTTTTGAGCTATCTTCACCGCTGTTTAGTAATTCATTTTGAGCATTGATGTCCTCAGTGGGAATCTGAATAAGTTCAAACAAGCGTTTGGCGGCTGGGTTAGCAGATACAAATTTCTTATTAGCTACGATTCGGAACCGATCAATGGCAAATCCCAGATTTTTCCCATCTACCGAGGTATCTTTTGCGGTCAAGTCTTTCTGTGATTCTGGTAGATCAGTGAAGGGAACTTCTAGCCAGACTACATCTTGATCTGGTTTTAACACTGCTGCCATCCACATGGGAGTCCAAGTATAGTAGAGGATTGGTTGTCCTTGGTTGTAGCGAGTAATGGCATCTACAATTAGCGCTGAGTAGGTTCCTTGGTCTTGCTCAACGGTGTCTTGGAGTCCGTAAGCTTTAATGTGATGCTGAATCACAAACTCACAAAACCAACCGGAATTACAGCCAATCAAATTGGCTTTGCCATCACCATCTGAGTCAAAGAGTTTAGCGATTTTTGGGTCTTTGAGTTGCTCAAGGCTAGTGATGTTGTATTTATCAGCAGTTTTTTTATCAATCTGATAACCTTGCAAGAGATCAGAGGTGATTACTCCGAGTCGTTCTAACTTCTGTTCACCACCACTTTGTTCAAAAAAGCGTCTATGACCTATTTCCCAATGGACAGCAGTGTAATCTAGGTCGCCGTTTCCTAAAGCCAGGTGTGCGGTGACGTATTCAACTTGTTTTGGCTGTTTGATAGTGTAACCAAGTTTTTCCAGACCAATGTTTACAATCTCGGTTTGGAATTGTTCTTCTTGCAAGCTACTATAGACCGATTGTACGCTCACCCCTTTACCAGGCATGGCTAGATTAGAGTCTGTGGTTAAGTGGGAGGGTTGTTGCCAAGTGATAAAACCCAGGAGTGCCACTAAGACGGTTCCTCCAACAATACCCCAAGTCACTTTTTGACCTGTTGATGAAGAGCGCACCAAACCAATTGGTCCTCGTTGCAACCAAGGGATTTGGTTGTTGCCTTGACTGACTATCTGAGTGATCCGATCCAGCATTACTGCGATTAGAACGATGCTCAATCCTCCCACAGCAGCTAATCCCACATTCACCCGACCTAGTCCTTGCAATACCATCTGTCCAAGTCCTCCTACACCAATCATGGAGGTTACTACTGACATGGATAAGGCTAAGAGGATGGCTTGGTTGACTCCTGCCAGAATGGTTGGCATGGCTAGGGGAATTTGGACTTCGAATAACATTTGTGTCGGGGTTGAGCCAAATGCGATCGCAGCTTCGACAACTTCTGTGGACACTTGCCGAATCCCGAGGTTAGTCAAGCGAATCAGGGGGGGTATGGCAAAGACACAGGTTGCCATTACTCCAGGCACTGCACCAATCCCAAACAACATCACTACTGGCACAAGATAGACGAATGACGGTAGGGTTTGCATGGCATCGAGCAGGGGTCGCAGCACTTTCTCAATGCGATCGCTACTAGCACAGGCAATACCGACAGTGATGCCTATCACCATGCAAAACACTACAGCCGTTACTACTAGGGAAAGAGATACCATGGCTTGGGTCCAGGCTCCGCAAAAGCCAATCAAGCTCAAAGCAGCAACGCTATAAATCGCAATTCTGCCACCAGCCAGTTGCCATGCTATCAAGGCAATCAGAATCAGCAAAATTAATGGAGGAATCGATAGCAACAGCCATTCTATACTCTCCAGGGTGACGCTAATCGGTAGACTAATGCCTTGAAAGAAAGGACGAAAATTGTCAACCAGGAAATTCACCGCAGCAGTAATCCACTGCTGGAGGGGTAAGGTATAAAGCTCAAAGGGGTTCAGGATAATATCTAGACCTCCTTGGCTCGTAGCGATCGCAAAAACAGATAGAGTCAAGTATTTCAACACAATAATACCACTATTTTTATTAATAGTATCATACCGGGGAGCATTTATTTTGTCAGGGGTTGGTAATGGGTAAGCTAAAACCCATGGAACATGTTTTTTAGCAAGGCAATAGGCAATAGGCAATAGGCAATAGGCAATAGGCAAAATGTGACTAGGTTAACTTTTTTTTGTTAATTTTAATAATAGACATTTTAAATACAAAACGGCTTAATCAATTAACTCATTATTAATTAATTTATATATATTATTGATTTTTTACTCAAGCAACGACTGCGTCAATACAATAATTACAGTAACAATAATTACAGTTTTTTGTATTAACAATTATTCTGATTTAGTTGATTAAATCTTGTCAGCATTCATCGCAGCTGGGATAATTCTCCCCATTTCCCGTTCTTCCCGATTCCCGATTCCCGACTCCCGATTCCCGATTCCCGACTCCCGATTCCCGATTCCCGATTCCCGATTCCCGATTCCCGATTCCCGATTCCCGATGCCCGATTCCCGATGCCCGATTCCCGATTCCCGACTCCCGATTCCCCACACTCCCCAGATCGGAATCTGATATGATATCTCAATCCGTGAGCAGCAACCGGAATTTATGCAACTCGTTGATTGGCTGATTGTCCTAGTCTACTTAGTCTTGTCCCTAGGGTTAGGACTATACCTCTCTCGCAAGGCTTCCGGCAGTCTTGTGGATTTCTTTGTTTCGGGGCGATCGCTCCCCTGGTGGTTAGCAGGGACCAGTATGGCTGCCACGACTTTTTCCATAGATACCCCCCTCTACATTGCCGGGGTAGTTGGCAATCGAGGCATTGCGGGCAACTGGGAATGGTGGAGTTTTGGCATATCCCATCTGATCATGATTTACATCTTTGCCCGGATGTGGCGACGGTCAGAAATTGTGACTGATGCCGAACTCACGGAAATCCGTTATGGTGGCTCCATCGCTGCCCTATTACGGGGAACCAAAGCCTTTCTGTTTGCTGTACCAATCAACTGTATTGCCATTGGCTATGCCATGCTAGCCATGGTCAAAGTCGTAGGTGCTCTAGAAATTTGGCAAAGCCTTGGTATTGCGCCCGAAGCCAGTAGTGTAAAACTCTGGAGTGTATTAGGAGTAAGTATTCTAGTCTTAGTTTACGCTGGCTTTGCTGGACTGTGGGGCGTAGTAGCTACAGATTTCTTCCAATTCTTTTTTGCCCTACTCGGAGCAATGATAGTTGCTGTCGTTGCCATTAACCATGTCGGTGGTATTCATCAACTAATCCCAAAAGTGCAGGAAGTAACCCAACAGGATGTACTAGCCTTTTTTCCCCTCACGGTTGGTGCCGGAGGGATTAGTTGGAGTGAAACTGCTGGCATCAGTGCTAGCACATTCTCTGCCTATGTGTTCCTGCAATGGTGGGCATGGCGTCGCAGTGATGGCGGTGGTGAATTTGTCCAGCGCCTGGCCGCATCCAAAAATGAAGCAGATGCCGAGAAAGCCGCTTGGCTATTCAATATCTTTCACTATGTAATCCGGACCTGGCCCTGGATCCTAGTAGCCCTAGCCGCAATGGTAATCTATCCAGATTTGGCAGACCGGGAATTGGGGTATCCCAAACTAATGCTAGACTTTTTGCCACCAGCCATGCTTGGGATAGTGGTAACCTCCCTGATTGCGGCATTTATGAGTACCGTCTCTACCTCCATTAACTGGGGAGCCTCCTATCTCACTAATGACCTCTATTTGCGCTTTGTTCATCCCCAAGCCTCAGAATCAGAACTGGTCTTAGTGGGGCGGATCGCATCAGTGCTGGTCACGGTTTTAGGAGCAATTGCCGCCTTCTTTGCCACAGACGTTGCCACGGTGTTCCGATTAGTAATTGCCATTGGTACCGGACCGGGATTAGTGTTAATGTTACGTTGGTTCTGGTGGCGGATTAATGCTGCTGCTGAACTAACCGCCATGGTTGCTGGTTTTGTTGTCGGGTTTGGTACCAGTGTCGTGCCAGTTATTCAGATTCCTGACTTTGGTTGGCGTCTGCTGGTAACTGCTGGAATTACTGGTGTTTTGTGGATAGTGGTGATGTTACTCACTCCACCAGAATCTGATACCACCTTAGATGAATTTTATCGACGGGTGCGTCCAGCAGGGCCTGGCTGGAAACGTCAGCAGCTTCGCACCGGTTTAGCCCCAATCCAGGATTTGGAACACGATCTAAAACGGGTGCTCGCATCAATATTGCTAATGTTTGGAGCAATGTTAGCTATTGGAGGATTTTTGTTGCTAAAGCCCTTGACCGGTTGGGTTTCTCTGGTAATAGCCGTTCTAGGATGGATGTGGCTGCGTCAAATTAAAGGGAGTAGGGAGTAGGGAGTAGGGAGTAGGGAACAGGGAATAGGGAACAGGGAACAGGGAATAGGGAATAGGGGAAGAGAGGGAAGTGTGCTAAATCTGGGAAAGATCGGAAATTATGGGAAGTTTGGAGATAGGTAATTGCAACGACTATACTATTAAAGCGGTTGTCATAATTATCAGGTACAGTCAATTTTATTACCCCGATTCCCGACTCCCGATTCCCTACTCCCTTTTAAAAAAAACCATAGTTTGGCATCTCATTTTAAAACTATGTTAAAAATTGTTAATCTCCAAAACCCTTTAGTAATCCTCCTGGTTATCCTAATTTTAGTAATCGGGGTGGCATTTTTTATCTACTCTCAAGTCCAGAAAAAACTTACCGAACCGAAACCATCTAACTACGAACTTTGTCGTAACGCTCAGATCAATCAACCTAGCTATTATCCCATCAATCAGACCCTATCATCAAGTCTTTATCAACCCGTTAGTGAGTGGATAGGACGACTGATCCAGCCGCCAAAGGATGAACGAACAACGGATGATTTGGTACTCTTTGAAGTCTACCATACTGCTCCTGAGTATCAGCATTTGGTAGGACAAATTGTAACCTTAGGATGGAGTAAGGATGCTCCAGGGATCCAAGACTATGTGAAGCGAGTTACCACAGATATTAATTTTAATCAAGCCACGATAGATAGCATGACAGGCGGCACTATCCATCCGGTTCGATTAAATAATCTCAATCAAGTAGGTCCCCTGGAATCGTTGGCTGCAGCCAGACCTGACGATAATGTGATTGTCATGGTAAACAATCCAGTTGTGACTGAGTCAGAAACAAGGACATCTTTGACTATTGCCGAAGACCCAGTGCAAATTACCGGTCGCTTCTATGGCTTGGTTACCATTATTAAACGGGAGGCTCAAGAAAGCGATCGCTTTGAAGTATCTCACTTTAATAAAGACTCAAAACAATTTGATGGACCTCAAGAAATTATTCGTATTCCTCAAGTGGTGGCTGACCGGGATGGCATCCCTAGATCTACCAATTCCCAGATTGAAGACTCTCCTCTAAATAGCGCTGGTTGGTATATTTATGGTGCTCAGGATCCTGACGGCATTTTTGTTACCCAAGGGATTGAACCTAGGGCTTTGATGATGCTAGAGCCAGATCAAGTAATTTTGGGAGTTGAGGAAGGGGTAACTTACATTAAGGAAAAAAATTGGGAAAATACCGAACAGCAAAAAAGTACTGGCAACACAGTTCTGCTGGATCCTTTAGCTGAACAACCAGAGGCGGCGATATCCCGTTGGCAGGAGGGAGACCGGGGAATTGTCATCCATCTTTTTGGCGGAATTGGTGGTAATAAAAAAGATGAACGTGCCATTTTTAATATGGTAACTGGTCACTTTGCCTATGGTATTGCTCATGTAGTGCGTGACCCATTAAGCGATGAATTACGCTTTGATATAGAGTACGATCAAGTTTATGCTAGTAACCCCGATGGCATTGTTTCAGGGTCAATCAAATGGCCGAACTATATGGGAAATTTGCAGCGGGGTTGGTTAGGCGATCGACCTGTTTCTGATGTGATTGTTAAGTTGGATGCAGTCACCCAAGACTACGAGTTTGGTGATATTAAACTATCACCCTTGGACGAATTTAAGCATCAGTTACAAGTAATGATGGCTCGCTACCGCACCGGGGATGGTGACGGTGCAGCATTGGTTTCACCAGCAGAGTCCTGTGTACAAGACTCCAATCAAGGGCTGTATGTAGCCATCCAACAGATAGAAGATGAAGTGAATGCCAATCCTGAAATTCAAGAGTGGTTGAAAAGTCATCCAGATCATCCCCAAACTCAGCGATTTCAACAATTATCCGAGTTGGGACAAGCACTAGAAAAACAGCTGACTCCCCTAGGAATTGTTCGTAGTGACTGGAAGGAAAATGCTGAAACCTTGGTGGGAGTTGCTACCAGTGACAATCCCATTATCCCGATCATTAGAGGACTTACTAGCTGGCGCACTATACTACCACGACGTGGTCATGACGAAATCGCTAATCTTTTGTTAAACCATGGCGCTAAACTTTGGGTTATCCGCACTAATCAAGTGGGGGGATTCGATCCCGATATTATCCCCTATGCTCCGACTACGTTATTTTAGAATTTAGGTTGACCTTGCCATAGTGGTCAAGCGTCTTAGCAAAGGTTGCAGCATCTCAGGAACTGCTGTATCACCAATTTCCACAGTTTTTTTACGTCCAGCGACTTCCACTGTCAGTTTGTAGCTAAACTGATCGGCACCTGGTGTTGATGACATCAGCTGTGCTGGTAGCTCAAAAAAACTAGTAGTATTCAGCAGACCTTGCAACTGATCAGCTTCTTCTGGCGATAGGGATTCAGTATCAACCTCAGTTGCCATATTCATCCCCATAAAACCGCCACTACGCTCAAAGTATATTTTCATAACACCCCCATAGTTTTGAGATACTCTTAAACCGTAATTAATCGGGATAATCCGGTATAAAACGGTCAAGGTTCATTTTATTGTTGCCTGAGTGAGGAGCGGTCATTCAGCAATTGGAGTTAAGCCTGCCGGAGACGAAACCTTAGAATAAGGCAGCCTTAATCATAAAGTTTTAAACCTTTTACCCATAGCCGACAAACCATAAAGGCTGCCTTATTCTGACGGTAACTTCTAACCGCTCATCTATCTAGGCGTTCCTGGCATCTCGACCAGGAGTTGCTTAAAAGCCCGAGTTTTAGTATGCTTACAGTCAAGCCAGCCAAGCTCAACCGCATCTAGTAGACTCAGTCCCATACCTTTCAAGTAACGCGCGGTACGACGCAATAACACTGCCTGCACCTCGGTTTTACTCATGTACCGGGTGATATATTAAACTAAGCCGAGGAGTCGCCTCCCTGACTCGTCTTCAGAACCGTACGTGA
>NZ_MKZS01000001.1:4874372-4885241 GCF_001942495.1 Moorena bouillonii PNG | reverse complement strand
CTGATAGCTGATAGCTGATAGCTGATAGCTGATAGCTGATAGCTGATAGCTGATATTTATCGATACCCAACCGCGTTACTAGTCAAAAATGATAAGTTTGATACCCTAGAGGTGTAGGATGAGAGTGGGTAAGACTAGCAATGCTCGAACAACGTGACTACACCTTAATCATCGATAAAAGTGGCAGCATGTCGATTAGGGATCAACTTGCTGGCAAAAGCCGTTGGCAAATCATGCAGGAGTCTACCCTTGCCTTAGCCAATAAATGTGAAGAATTGGATCCAGATGGCATCACGGTTTATGTATTTGCTGGTCGCTTTAAACGCTACGACAATGTAACCGCAGATAAAGTGCTACAGATATTCCAGGAAAATGAACCATCGGGACGCACGGATTTAGCTGGTGTTTTACTTGATGCAACCAACGACTATTTTAAACGTAAGGCTAGTGGCCAAACCAAAGAAAATGGAGAAACCATCTTAGTCGTCACTGATGGCGAGCCTGATGAACGGAAAGCTGTGATGAAGGTGATCATAGAAGCATCACGGCGTATTGATGTCGATGAAGAACTAGGAATTTCCTTCATCCAAATCGGCAATGATCTCCAGGCAACTAAATTCTTAAAAATATTAGATGATGAGCTGCAAAATGCTGGGGCTAAGTTTGATATCGTAGATACGGTAACTATTGATCAGATGGAGGATATGACTCTCACTGAAGTTTTGATCAATGCTATTATTGATTAAAGGATTAGCATAGGTTAGTGTGATTTTTACCGTCAGGGTTCGAGGTGCTTTAAGTTAACTGTTTCAAAAATATCCCTCAACAGTTAACAAGGTAATAGGAGACCAAAGTCGTGGAATCAATGGATGACTTGTTAGCCCAACTCAAAGCTGAATATGAACAAAAAGATGCTGGTGTTCAACCGAAACAACAGCCTCTGTTTCAGGAACAACCAGTGAATTCGCCACTAACTGATCCAGCAACTAGTGAATCACCAGCGAAAATACCTGATTGGGTATCTACTGCTGAGGATCGGGAGCTGGCTGAGATGAGAACAGAGTTTGATAAAAAAGACCAAGAAGAGGTTCTCAAACAACAGCAGGAACTCGAAGCTGAACAAAAACGAGTTCAGCAGCAAAAGCAAAGAGAACGAGAAGCCCTTAATCAGCAAGCCACTGAGTGGCTAAAAGGCTTAACTCCAAACTCAGCAGAAGGGTTGTGGTTTGAAGAATTTTCTGACTCCTATCCCTCCAAACTAGAGGCAGCAATTGATTATTTGCAAGCCTTGAAAGAAACTCGGTCTTGATTGCCAGACTCGTTAAGTATCATCTGATGGTGAGCAGGTAACACAGCTCCTAAGCAAACTGTCAATATTTTACGATTAATCTCTAAGATTATTATTTTAATTTCTAATAGTAAATAGAGACAACAGTCAATCAAATAAATCCACCATTACCTACCCTGATAAGCAAGTCTAAGGTGCTGCCGTTGAAAGATGCTTTTAATAATGGTTTCATAATGTTGGCATAATCAACTTCTGCTAAGGGTCCTAAGGCTAAAACATCCAGATGAGCTGTGGGAGTATTAGCTAAGCTAGATTAAGAAATCGTGGCAGTAAAGGTAAGGAGGAAATTTTTTCGTGGGAGGTTCACTCGTGGAAGACCGTGACTATACGTTAATCATCGACAAAAGCGGCAGTATGTCTAGCCCAGACTCCCAAGATAGGAGCAAAAGTCGATGGCAGATTGCCCAAGAGTCTACCTTAGCAGTGGCCAGAAAATGTGAACAGCTCGATCCAGATGGGATTACGGTTTACCTGTTTTCTAGTCGCTTTAGACGGTACGATAATGTTACCTCAGATAAAGTAGAACAAATTTTCCAAGAAAATGATCCCATGGGTCGCACCGATCTCGCTGGTGTGCTAAAGGATGCCACCGATGACTACTTTAAGCGCAAAGCGGCTGGGCAAACCAAACCCAATGGGGAAACCTTCTTGGTGATAACCGATGGTGAGCCAGATGACCGCAAAGCTGTAATGCGAGTGATCATTGAAGCATCTCGGCTAATAGACAAGGATGAAGAGCTAGGCATTTCACTGATCCAAGTGGGTAATGATGCCATGGCAACTCGGTTTCTGAAAGTACTTGATGATGACCTTCAAGGGGCTGGGGCTCAATTTGACATCGTGGACACAGTCACTCTGGAAGACATGGAGAATATGACCTTAGCCGAGGTCTTGCTTAACGCGATTATTGATTAACCGAATAAGCGCCAAGATTCCCAATGCTTAAACTCCATCCCACGACTAACTATCACGTGGGATGGGTTTTAATAAAAAGAGTTTTGAACAAGACCGTGAGACGCATTCCCCCACCTGGCCGTAGGCCACGCTACGCGAACGCCCAGGTGGGGGTTAGTCCACGACAAAAATAATTACTAAAAACCTGGAACAAAAGATTAGTATCTTGCTGTTTAATCTTTTGTGGGTTAAAATGTTGACTAAGGATATTTTGTTATACCAGTGAAATCGCCAGCAAAAATCATACGAACTGACAAATGGAAGCTTAATCCGTCTCCCGAACAGAAAGTGTTGTTTGGAGAGACGGTTAGACTTTACCGTCAGGCTTGTAGATACTTGGTTGGCATTATTTACACTCACTGGTCTGAGCTTGGCGAGTTGACAGCAGATCAGTTAACTCCTGCTCTCGAAAAGTTAATGCATAAAACACCTAAGCGGCCAAAAATCAAATATCCACAGTTCAACAATACTTTTTATAAGTTCCCTAGCTACTACCGTCGAGCTGCAATTGCATTTGCAGCTGGACAAGTTAGTAGCTATGTAACCAGATATCGCCAATGGCAATCTGGTTGTCGAAAAAGAAAAGATAGCAAGCCACCAAGATTAAATGCTGACACTGGCTGTTATCCTGCGCTATACAAAGGTCAGTGTTATAAGCTGTATGGTTTTGACAAGATCGAGATTAAGGTTTTTGACGGCAAAGACTGGATTTGGACTACGGTTAAGATAACTAGTCTCAGAGAGCGTCATGAAATAACTACAAACACGATGATGTCCCCTTCGTTAATTTTCAACGATAGGTATTGTCATCTGTCTGTTCCGTTTGCGTGTAAACCAGAAAAACGAAAACCAGAGGCTAATGTAACTGCAGTAGATTTAGGGATAAATACTACCGCAACCGTCGCAGTTGTAACCCATGACGGCACTGTAATCCATCGTGATTTTATTCATCTTGGAAGAGACATAGACCGCAGGGACAAACGACTAAAATCTGTATCAACAAGAGCATCTAAAACGATGGGTAAAGGAGGAAGACTACACAAAGGTTTTTGCTCCAAGACGTATCAAAAATGCCAAAGAATTAACAACCAAATTGGCCAGGTTGTTTCCAGGCGAATTGTTGAGATGGCTGAGAAATTTAACTCGGAAGCAATTGTATTTGAGAATCTTAAAGGGTGGAAGCCAAAAGGTGGACGAAAGCGGTCTAACCTGAGGCAGAGATTCCACGGATGGCTCAAGGCAAAAATTCGCGATTTAACGGAAATGAAATGGGCTGAGTTGGGTGGAAAAGTGATAGAAGTCGTCGCTGCTTATACTTCAAAATTGGCTTTTGATGGCTCTGGTACAGTGAAGAGAGATTCTAAAAAATACTCCAAAGCAACCTTCCCTTCAGGTAAGCAGTTTAATGCAGACCTAAACGGCGCTTACAATATCGGTGCTAGAGGTGTGTTTAAACTCACTCGCAGAAATGACAGTGAGGGTCGTTCCAGCAAAAGATCTCGACGACCGCCTAGAAGCTGGGCTTCTCTGTGTGATCTGTGGGCTACGGCTAGCCCTAGATTAGCATAGGACACCCCCACCTCGTTCAGGTGGGGGAAGCTTCATTTAATTGACACCATTATTTTAGTGAGATCAGCTGTAGGAATTCAACCCATACATTTGGTGTAAGAATAAAACCAGCTACCCTAAATCTGCATTTTTGGAAAACAATTGAGGGATTTTCCCCCCTGGAAAGGTTTGTAAGCGCCTCAAAAAAAACCTTTTTCATTACTCGAATTGTAAAATTAGTCTCCCCATTTTCGCCTTAAAGATTTAGCATATAGGAGTGAATGAACTTTACTATCCCTTACATTCCTTAAGGGAGGGTGATTGGTTCAAGCTCATTTGCGGAGCCAGTTTTCAACACCTCCCTGCTGTTAGAAGCCTAACCTTGGCTTACACCCTCGCCGGTGCCGATTGTATTGATGTGGCAGCTGACCCGGCGGTCATTTCGGCGGCGAAAGATGCCTTACAAGTCGCCAGCACCATGGGAAATGAAGCCAAACAGCGAGGGTTTGGATTCTGTGGCAGACCATGGCTGATGGTGAGCTTGAATGATGGGGAAGACCCCCATTTCCGAAAAGCCGAATTTGACTCAGATTTGTGTCCAGGGGACTGCCCCCGTCCCTGTGAAAAGATTTGCCCAGCACAAGCAATTACTTTCCAGAATGGCAGTGAAGCTTACTCTGGTGTGCTCGACCAACGCTGCTATGGCTGTGGTCGTTGTCTGCCAGTTTGCCCCCATCAGCTGATCACTACTCGGTCATACGTATCAGCTCCTTTTGCGATCGCACCCCTGATTCTAAGCAATGGCGTTGATGCTATAGAAATTCACACCAAAGTCGGGAATTTACCAGATTTTAAAAGACTATGGAATGCGATCGCACCCTGGTGCGCTCAACTCAAACTCCTAGCCATTAGCTGCCCAGATGGTAAAGATTTGATTGACTACCTAAAAGAAATCTACCAACTCATCCAGCCTTTACCCTGTCCTCTAATCTGGCAAACTGATGGACGTCCTATGAGTGGGGATATAGGCATGGGTACAACTCATGCTGCTATCAAAATCGCTCAAAAAGTCATCGCTGCTGGATTACCAGGATACGTACAGTTAGCTGGTGGTACCAATAACCACACCGTCAGCAAACTAAGAGCAGCTAGGCTTTTGAAGCTAGCCCAAGTTGATAGGTTGCCGGTTGAACGTTCTTACAACAACCTTGGCCAAAAGGCCACTCTACGCGAACAACCAAATAATCTACCCTACGTTGTCGGTGTGGCTTACGGTAGCTACGCCCGAGTTCTACTCTCACCGATTCTAGAAAAGTTAGAACAAAACTATGACAAAGACGTTGATCACCACCAGGGATTCGGACAGAATCCCTCCTCTAGAAACCTTGAGAATGTACCAGATCTGCTCTGGCAGGCTGTGGCAGATGCCCATGCCCTGGTGGCTCAACTCAAATCCGTCAAAAAAATCCCCGAGAGTATCTCATTTTCTTGACTTTAATCGAGAAATACTGTTCGATTAAATTGGCATCCAAACATTCAAGTATTAGGAGTAAAAATAAACATGACATAAGTTCCAAATTTTCAACAACCGCAATTTAAACTGGGTCAAACGTAACAGCAGAAATCGCTTTATTTGAGCAAAACAAATGGTGAATTTTCCACTAAGCAAGCTTTCAGATCAACAAGTGTCATTCAATCAAGAATTACCAGTGGTTTATGAAAATAGCTTGGTTGAGGCGATGACCGTTAGTGGTCAATCCTCAGAGGTAAGTGACAATCTTCAACTAGATTGTGCCACTATACCTACCAAGGAACACCAAGAAACAGTGGACAAAACTCAGGGGATTTCAAACTGTGAACAAATTACAGATGACTTGCCAAAATTACTAGACATTTTGCCAGCCGAAATTCGCTCATCATTGGAGCAACATCCTGAAAGGGACTGTTTGATCGAAGTGATTATGGATCTCGGTCGCTTTCCAGAAGTGCGCTTTCGTGACCGGGCAGAGTACCTTTGTCAGACACCAGTTACTATCGAACAAATCAATCACTGTGTTGAGCGAGTCGGATCCTTTAGCGGTGATAACCGAGCAGGAATTGAGGGCACCTTGCACCGCATTAGTGCGATTCGGAACCGTCCAGGGGAAATTATTGGCTTAACCTGTCGTGTTGGTCGAGCGGTCTTTGGTACCATCGGCATGATTCGTGACTTGGTGGAAACGGGTTCGTCAATTTTGATGCTGGGGCGTCCTGGTGTAGGCAAAACCACTGCTTTACGGGAAATTGCCCGAGTCTTGGCAGACGAATTACACAAACGGGTAGTGATTATCGACACCTCTAACGAAATTGCTGGAGATGGCGATATTCCCCACCCAGCTATTGGTCGAGCCCGACGGATGCAGGTAGCTAGCCCAGAACATCAGCATCAGGTGATGATTGAGGCGGTGGAAAACCATATGCCAGAGGTGATCGTTATCGATGAAATTGGTACAGAACTAGAAGCTCAGGCTGCTCGTACCATTGCGGAACGGGGGGTGATGCTGGTGGGGACTGCTCACGGCAATCGGATTGAAAACTTAATTAAAAATCCCACTCTTTCGGATTTAGTAGGCGGTATCCAGGCTGTCACCCTAGGCGATGACGAAGCCAGACGGCGAGGCTCTCAGAAAACCGTTTTGGAGCGCAAAGCCCCCCCAACCTTTGAAATCGCTGTAGAAATGCTAGAGCGTAAGCGTTGGGTCGTACACGAAAGTGTTGCGGACACGGTTGATAATTTGCTCAGGGGACGTCAACCAAATCCTCCAGTCAGGACAGAAGATGAAAATGGTAAGGTCACCATTACCAGAGAATTACCTAGCGCTCCAGTTGCCATTCCGCCAAATGGTCGAACCAGGGGTCACCTTACCCTAACCACTCCTAGCCAACCAAAAGGTTGGCGTTCATCTGGACAGATGAAGCCCCTATCCCTTCAAGAACCAGAGCCAGCTCGAGAAAATAGCATGTTTGAACAGCTGCTGGCTGAATCTTGGTCACAGCAAGACCGCTTGGGTCAAGGGATGGAGATGTTAGGACCCAATGGTGAGGACTTGCCACTACAGGTCTATCCTTACGGCATTAGTCGTCATCAAATCGAGCAAGTGATCCAAATCCTAAATTTGCCTGTGGTCTTGACAAAAAACATGGATACTGCTGATGTGGTTTTAGGATTGCGATCGCATGTCAAAAGCCACTCCAAGCTCAAGTCCATTGCTAAATCTCGTCAGATCCCGATTCACGCCATCAAAGCTAGCTCCATCCCCCAGATTACTCGGGCATTAAGGCGTCTGTTGCACATGGATGACCCCACAATTCCCGATGCTGCTGATTTGGAGTTATTTGCCCAAAGCGTTAGCGAGGATGAAATCGAGGCTCTAGAAGAAGCCCGTTTAGCAGTTGAGCAAATTGTGATTCCCAAAGGCCAACCCGTAGAATTGTTGCCGCGATCGCCTAAAGTGCGGAAGATGCAACACGAGTTAGTTGAACACTATCGCCTCAAGTCTTCTAGCTTTGGCGATGAACCCAACCGACGTTTACGGATTTATCCGGCCTGAATCTAGGTTGCACAGGAAGAGAGGGGACAAAAACATGCGGAGGTCAGACAATCAATCTCTCTTTCTCTTCCTTCCGGAAACCATCAACCCATCACCCCATCACCCTTTAAGCCAAAGGAAAAATAACTAAAAAAATACTTGACATATTCCCAGTCAAATCTGTTATCATCTTAGAAGTGCAATCAATGGGGTGTAGCCAAGCGGTAAGGCAGCGGGTTTTGGTCCCGCCATTCCTAGGTTCGAATCCTAGCACCCCAGTTATAGTAGTCAGTTGTACTAGTCAGGTTATGGTAGTCAATGACAAAATAACTTGGCAGTCAAGCAAAATAAGAAGCTTCTAAAGTCTTTAGAAGCTTCTTTTGGGTAAGGGGTGTCTAAACTAGCGGCGGCGTCTGAAGGAACGACTACCACCACGACTACTACCAAAGCCAGAACGCGATCGATTCGTGCTGCCAAAACCACTGCTTCTTGGTTTGGCTTTCTTAGCACTAGATGGACTAGAGGTGCGTAACTGACTTGAGCCGAAACCACTTCCTGTGGAGCGATTAGCGTTGGGTGAGGCTTTACGAGTAGTGGCTTGATTAGCTGCAGGAGATTTTCTTAAGCTACCAGTAGTGCGGAAAGAGCGAGTATTTTTAACCACGGGTGGCGGTGATTTGTACCGTGTTTCATATCGGTTCACTGCTTGACTATAGCTGTTACCATATCCACCATAACCAGTCAGAACTCCTCCTGGTTGATAAACTGGTGGAACATAGTATTGAGGTCGAAATAGCATACTACCTATAGCTTGACCAGCCAAAGCACCAGCAAAGGGAGCCCAGAAACTAGATTGCTGACGCACGATTACTGTTTCTTGTTGACCAGTTTGAGGATTAGGTCTAGTCTCAGTGACATTGTGGACATATTCAATCCGGAAGTCTTCAGTTAGGTACATCACCGGCTGATTGTCATCAATACTCAGATAGGTATTTTCCCCAGCAGCAACCTGCTCATCAGTCAGACGTGCCATCTGCAAATCCCTGCTCCGAAAAACTGGTGGACTACCCGCAGGAGTATTGAGTACCATCAGGGTATATACCCCATTAACATCATCGTAGGTTGCCTGTTGTACGGGATATTTCCCATCACTCAACCGAGTCGGAGTAAAGGATGTATTCCCACCCCGATTCGGCGGCAATTGGCTTGAGTTAGGAGAACCACACCCTACTGTAGTCCAACATAGGGTTAGAGATAGAACAAAAATCGCAATTGTACGTAACATATACTTAAAAAAGTTTTCTTAAATCACTATTGTTCTCTTCAATCACTATTGTCTAATCGCGCTTTGCTATGGGCTAGTTAATTTTTAATAAGACAATTTGGGGAAGATTTTTCGTTCGTCTTGCCCATCACCCCATCACCCCATCACCCCATCACCTGATAGTGAAAACTATAACACTATATTTTGTTAACCTATTTTATTCTGATTACAGGGGAACCAGTTCCGGGAAATTAAGTAAAATTTGCTCATCAGTCAGTTCATCACCCAACTGTGCTGGAGAGAAGTGAACCTGAATAGCTTGCAAACTTTCCTGATAGTGGAGATTAATCAATGCCTTTAGACCTGCTTCTAGGTACTCAACACTAGCTAGGTTAGTTTCTAGTTCAGGAACTTCCCCTTCGTAGGCTACTGTGATCATAACAATTACGTTTTGGGTCACAGGTATGGATAAAGGTTCGTTGTCAGCTAAGGGTGTACTGAAATCTGGTTCAGACAGATAGCGGCCAGCTGAGTCAGTAAACAGTTCATTAACGTAGTCCCCAGCTTCTCCTTCCTTCCAGAAGACATCCCCTTCATTCGCTGCGGATTGCCAGTAGATCTGTAGCTGTAGCAGGTTTTGACAAATTGCTACCAGTTCTTCCCCTAAAACCTTCAAATCCCCGTCTGAGTCAACGGCCTCCCGTGCCGCACGATTGAGTACCCCCAACAAGGGTGTTACTTCTGAACCAGCTAAGTGTACAAACAAACGAAAAACTACAAATCTAGTTTTGCCACCAAATTTATTTAAGCGATCGCGCCAAGAACTCATCCTTCTGTCGGCTAACTTACGCCGTTAATTAATCTCAATTACCCTATCTATCCTACTCTAGCGCATTGCTCACTACCCATACTGGATCACCGAACACCCGCATTGGTCAGGCAGAGCAAGGGGAGTTAGGCAGCGGATTTCCAAGTAAATTGCGTAAGTCCTATAACAAAAGAAAACAGGAGCGTTCGCGAAGCGGAGGCCGAAGGCCACGCTACGCGAACGGCTTTGCCGAATCGCATCTGCACCAGTCAACCGCAGCTGACTGAGCAATCACTCCTGAACACACCCCGTTTTTGAAATCTGTAGCTTTTTATACTATGTAGCTAAGACAACTACAAGAGGTTTGAGCCATCTGTATCGAACTGGCTTGACTAGAAGGGGCTGTCACCATCTTTGTGGCGGTTGAGGGTTGACTCTCAACCCTCAACCCTTAACCCTTAACCGTCAGTAATAAATCAGTTGCTGAGTGCCGTAAAAGTTAACTAGGTTAACGTAGTCAAGTAGGGATCAGCTCATCCTACTTTTCTTCTGAACTCAATTAAGTTTGACCTGTGTTTTGTTACTGACAGTGGTTTTGTTTCTGACAGTGCTGTAATATTAATATCGTGATCTTTGGTAAAATCTGCTTTACACAAAGTCATAATACGCTGTTGCCACCATTGCTTTTCTGTAATCTGTTGCTCAAAAAAGTCGGGCATAAACTCATAGGAACTAATCAGGCGACGACCGAGGTATAACACTAGTTGCTCTGCCTTATAATCTTCTGCGTGATAAGTTGACCAATCGTCGATTAGGTTTAAATCCCATACCCCAATCCACTATTGGTTTTTGAAGGGGTCAATTAGGCTAATACCGATGCGATGAGAGACGTTCCTAATCGGTAAATTAACAATTTATCTTCTGGTGTTACCTGGTTTTCTTTGGCGATTGCTTCTCTGGAAATACCTATCTAAATCCGCTAGGTTATCTAGAGTAATTAGCAAGTAATGCTATTGACTAATTTCAAACTAGCCAGCAGCGTCTTAGAGCTGATTTGTAAACAAAAAATTAAGAAGCTAATCTTCTTGTCATCAAACGAATTAATGAACCATATATCATTCCTGTACTCATCTGTGTATATAGTTCATAGTCTTTACTCAAGCGTCTAAATCGATTTAACCAACCAAATGTTCTTTCTACAATCCATCGCTTTGGAAGAATTTCAAACTCTTTTGATTTCCTTTCTATCACTTCGACTCGAACAGAATCACCACATACCTGTTTGACGGCTTGAGCAAAATTCTTTCCTGAATAACCTTGATCCCTAAGTACAGGACAAAAAATGTAAAGATTGCCGAAAGTCGAACTGATGAAGGGA
>NZ_MKZS01000001.1:4865077-4874272 GCF_001942495.1 Moorena bouillonii PNG | reverse complement strand
CTAAGTACAGGACAAAAAATGTAAAGATTGCCGAAAGTCGAACTGATGAAGGGATTGAGGATTAAGGATAAGATGACGCAGATGGTCAAAACCTAGACGGAAAAGACTCTTGGCCCTACGTCCGTGATTCTTAATGGGAATAGGTTGAAACTGATGAAGTACGCTTTCCGGTGAGCATCGACCAACACAAAGCTAAGGTTAAAAGAGCAAAAAGTTTTCGCTTTCGTTCTGGCACGGTCATTTGAGTAGATTCGAGACAAAAGCCACGAGTCTTGAAAATGCCAAAAAGAGTCTCAATGCCCCAACGGGAAGCATAATCTTTTACAAGCTCTTCACTCGCATCAGGACTGATGACAACGAGCAACTTGCCATCATCAAGACGTAGAGCTTCCACACTAACGGGGCACCCCCAAACTCGACAGAATCCCTTGAGTCTTTGAGATTGACCCTTCTGTAGATGAGCAAAAACCACTCGAGCAGCCAAGGATACCCCATTGCGTTCAATCCGATCTGTAGCTCGAATCCTCAATCGGAAAGCCATTGATGGTTCTAGTAGCAGGTATCGCACCCAGGCTTGTCCCACGAACTCGCGATCCCCACACACAAAGGAAATCCTAGCATCAGGAAAGATTTGGCAAAATTCCTCAATGAACCTCATCCTCTCGTCACTATTACTGTTCCCTTTCTGATCAAGAATCCACCACAGCACCGGAAATGCCACTCCTTGATGGACTATCCCTAAGGTCAGAATATTGTAGCAATGTTTGCCCAACTCCCAAGTGGTACGGTCATTACTCAATATCCAAGGCTCGGGGATTTGCATCCAACTGACCACGATTTTCCCAATCGCCTTGTAGTCCAAGTCAAACCCACGAAAAAATCGTTGCAGTCGTTTGTAATTTGACTGAGGTCGAACCAATACTCGAAACCCAATGCTAGTTCACGCTCGGTTGACCGTTTTCACTTTCAGCAATGCTAACAAGAACAGAGCAAGAAACGAAACTCTTGCTCCGTGCCATCCCAAATGGGGTTGGAGAGCTTTCTTTAATTCGCGCTTCTTGGTTCATGGGGTTTCTGATGGCTATCCTCAATTCTGATGAAACCCCATCCTGTTCTTCTTTTCAACTTTTTTGTCCTGTACTGAGCCTTGATCCACCCAGACCACTTCTAATAACTTCAGTTTCTAAGCGTGCTTCAGACAAAATGACTACTGCTCCGAGCCTTTCAGAACCATTAGCTGACCTTACTAATACCCCAATGAGTAATCGAAGAGAATCAACTACTATGTGACGTTTACGCCCTTTAACTTTTTTCCCACCATCATGCGCCGCAGACTGCCCCCTTTTTTCCGTCGTCTTGACTGATTGAGAGTCCGCTATCCCAACGGTTGATTGTAATTCTCTACCTTGACCAAATCTGATTTGTGATCGTAACTGATCATGAATTTTCTGCCATATTCGGAGTCGCTGCCACTTCTGGAAATAACCATATACAGAGGCAAACGGGAGGCAAGTCATGGGGTAACATTTCCCACTGACAACCTGTCCAATGAACATAAAAAACACCATTAAGTATCTCTCTTAAATCAACTGTTCTCGGATGTCCAAAGCCAATAGGTTCAGGTAGTAATGGTTTCAAAACCTCCCATTCTGTATCACTTAAATCACGTAGGATTTGGCTTTCTCGTCGGTGCGGCAATTTGAGGCAGACGTGTCATTGACCGAAATTCATTCAACCTCTGGTAGGTTATCATCTACTTATCTTAACTTTTTTATTTCTTTAGATTTTCTTTACGAATCAGCTCTTATAGTTGAGATAGATAGTTGAGATAGATAGCTGAGATAGATAGCTGAGATAGATAGCTGAGATATACAGCTGAGATAGATAGCTGAGATAGATAATAGATAGCTGAGATATACAGCTGAGATAGATAGCTGAGATAGATAGCTGAGATAGATAGCTGAGATAGATAGCTGAGATAGTCTTCCTTATGAAATTGGGACTCAACCGGTGACTAACTAAACAACTAACTAAACCATAAATCTTGACTAATCAGTACGTCAATTATGGAATTGAACGTTTTTTTTGTAATGGGTGATGAGTAATGACTCGGGAGTAATTAAAATTAGCAATTAGCAATTAGCAATTACCGATTACCGAAGCTTTATACTTTTACAGTACCGATGGTAATAGAGATGATATTAATCCTGTTCATCCATAGAGGAATTTACTAGCAGTTGAATTATTCTTTTGCCTTTTGATAAGATTGTAGATTTATTAATTTCAATACCTAGCCCCAAGCCAATCAAGGTTAACTCAGTCACTACGAGACTATAAGGAGGCGACTTGGTAGCAAAAGAAATATTTTCCTGACCATTTACCCGTTCATAGGAGGCTTCCAGTGACTGGAATCCCAAAATCATCGCCACAATCAGAGCAAAAATATACCCTCCCCTTACTATCGCCTGCTTGTCATTATGATTTCGAGTTGGATAATTCACCAAACTACTCGTGCTTGCTTCACAGTTCTGATTGCCAGAAGGCACCGAATTAATTGATTGGTTTTGCATAGTTATTTGTTGGCAAACAGTTTTAGGGAAATAAATCGCTGTTGGCTACGTAGCTCAAGTAGACCATTAGATTCAGCGATGAGTTATTCAATGAGCGTACTTAATTGACCGGTCAAGAAAGTCAGGATACACCATTACGTTCGCGTAGCGTGACCATTCGCGTAGCGTGGCCATTAGGCCAAGGTCAATCGCGTAGCGGCAAGCCGCTTACCTAGGTAACAGGATCAAAGATTTTGAGTCTTGGTGGTGAGTGATGGCTGATGGAAAATGGAAACTAACTTGCTAAGGGTTCTGATATCAGTTCCCAAGCATTGACATCGCTGACACCAATGCGCACTGGTACGTTCAGATAATCCTCTACCAGGTAATAATCTGTCTCATAGCGGCCTAATGTGCCATCGGGACGCCTGAGGGTGTACTGGAATTTGGGAATGTAACGCTCCCGAGTCAATCGATCAATTAGTTCGTTATAGTCATCCCGACTATCACGCCATAAGTACCGATAATTAAAGCCAGTCCACTGATGGGGTTGGAGAATGCCTCGTTCTGGTGCAAGTAGGTCATTGGTATGTAAGCAAACATCATTCCACATTGATGTAATTACTACAATCAGACCTTCTTCACGCTTTTCTTTGATAAAATCATTAACACGAAGGTAGTTGGCTCCTAGCAAATAGGTTCCGTCTTGGCGTATTGGTCCGGTCATCTTTGTCTGGCTCCTGAGTATGGAGGTGGGAATTTGGTAAGGTCGCTCGCATCCGGGCCAAGATACAATAGCCCGTTGAAGCCTGAGTTTTTGAGCAGATACAGCCAGCTCACTAGCATGTCGCCTTAGAGCATAAGCCGCTAAGCGTGATGGAGCTTCAATATTGAAACTCTCGGTGGTAACTGATAGATGGCACCCTGAGAAAAAGAAATTGTCCATTGTTGAAGACTGAAACCTAAAATGACACGCTGAGTAGTGAGTGTTGCTGTTTAGCAAGTTAAACCGGACCAACGGAGACTATGGCTAACTACTATGGTTGGTGATCTAAGTAACCGACGGCTTCCATAGTACAGTAACTGGCAGGATTGATTTTAGCCAAAAATCGCTTCAAAAAACGATAATTTCTCGCTTTACATCCCCTCTGATAGCATTAACCATGGGCAGGTGTTAGTCCGATCACGGTTATTGAATCTTTGGCAACTCGTTGTTGCTCGACAATTTTGGAAAACCGTAGAAACAGCGATCGCGAATCTCCACTAACTCATCCGTTGTCCAAGGTTCACCATTGTTCTTGCATAGCACTACACCCAAACCAATCAAGTCATCATCTGTGGGTCGGTTCCCTTCTAAGATGGCTTGCAGGTTTTCAACGCTAACTTCACTTAATCGTGATAGTTCTTCCAAGTTCCAGCCATGAATGAGATCAACAATGGTAGGGGTTTGTACTGGAACTGCTGATAGTTGGCTGCTGTCTAGGTAGTTAAAAAATTTAGTCAGCGTATCTTCTAGCCCTTCACTGTAGTCAAGCTCGTGTTCGACACAGTAGTTGCGGAAGCGCTTTAGTAGATGTTTGGGAATATGTCCTCGCAGTAATGCATACCGGGGATCTGTCTTTTTGTGAACCAATGTCCTTGTCCTCTAGCTCGGGAGAGAGCAACATATGATTGTCCTCTTATAAGTTTGGCACATTTTGTCCCGATATACTTCTATTGGTATATCGTGATATCGTGACAATAGGTTAATACACTGGTTAATACACTTAGGTAGTTACTACACTTAGGGGGTTTACTTAAGTGTTTTAGTTAAGTGTTTTCTGTGTTCGTTCCTTTTGTCGCGATATATTTATATATTTACATCACTATGTCGCGACGTCAAGGCCAAAAAAAATATTTTTTTCCCCTTTCCCTGTGGCCTAATCCGTGTTGTCTTTAAGTCTATTGATGAAACGGTACAACCAATAGGGGTAATAATACGTATAGCAACCAACTCCAATTCCAGGAGCTAGTACCAGTGGAAGACTCTTGCTCTGTCAATAGTGCATCGATTCTCTGTTGGAAGCGGCTGGGATGCACAGGTCTACTAAAGGGAGCACAGAAATTTTCCGTAGTAATCATCGGACTACTAACCATAGTTAACAGTGATTCTGCCAACAATAGGGCATCGACCCGTTTAGCGGCCCAATGGTCAGCACGGATTTCTCGTAGACTCAATAGTTCTTGCCACAATGACTCTGTATTTGGTAACCAAGCAGTGATGCGATGAATCCACCCTAGCCAAAAAAACCAAAAGGTATCTCGGTAATGGTGGTGAGCTTGCTCATGGGTGATAACAGCCTCTAAATGTTCCGATGAGAGAGTTTCTAAGAGTCCCTGACTGACCACAAGTTCCGGTTGCCAAAAGCCAATCTGAGCAATAAAGGGTATGGGAGTGTCTAAAAGACGAGCCAATTGACCCTGACTAGCTAGGGATTCAGGGATTGGAGTCAAGCCAGAACAGTGTTCAACCCTTTCCCATTGCCCATTTATTAAGCAAATTTGAGGTAAGGAACGAACTTGTTGCAAAGACTGCCAACCAAGTCTTGCTAACTTTAGCCACAACATTAGTGCCCAAACCAGAAATCCTAGCGCTAGACAGTAGCTGATCCAGTCGGTGCGTAACCCGATCATTTGTCCCTTTGGCCCCATGGATAGCACAGCCACAGCAGTGGTTAGGAGGAGTAGGGGTGGAGCAAGAAATTGCACTAGTAACTGTTGCCAGCGCCTGGGACAACTCCCTGGGAGTTGGTAGCTTGTGTGCCTGTGCCAGCAAGCCAGCCCTAAGGCTGCTATTATCATTACAAAATGCATTATTTTCCCTCCTTCTGCCTTTGACGTGCTGCTTGCAGTCGTTGTGCGATCGCAGAAATTTGTTCCACACTTGCTGCATCTAAGCTATCGGCAAAGGCAGCAACTACATCTGGATTGCCTACAGCTAAAAAGCGATTAAGCTGGTCATGGGCTGCGAGTACCTGGGCTTCTTGGCGAGACACTAAGGGTCTCCATAAAAAGGTACGCTGTCGTTTATCACAACTGAGCCAACCTTTCTGGGTCAAGCGGCGTAGCACTGTGGTCACTGAAGCATAAGCTAATTCCCGATCTGGGTCAGCCAAAATCTGTTCATGGACATCTTTGACAGTAGCGCAACCTAATCCCCAGATGATCTCCAAGATTTCTCGTTCCAATGGACCTAGGGAGAGTTGTTTAGGGCGATGATGGGGCAGAGGACTCATAGATAACTTGTTAAGTTTGGGTTAATTTTGGGTTAATTTGGTGCTAGAGGTTATTTATAGTGTATGAAGTTTTGAGCAGCCAGGCTATTGAGATTCATATGTAGTCGGTCTGCTGCCTTTATTTATAGTCTTGCTTCTTAGGTTTGACAGGGGTTATTAATCGGCTTACAGTCATTCATGGGAATAATTATAGGCCACTCTGTAGCCTGCTATCTGTTTTGATCAGAAGGAGAATACCCTTGAAGAAGCTGCTATCAATCCTGTTGACTGCTACGGTATGGTTTACATTTGCTCTAGAACGTCCAGCCCTCGCTGGTGATGCCGCTCAGGGAGCTAAGGTTTTTAGTCAGAATTGTGCTGCTTGTCATATCGGTGGCAATAACGTGATTATGGCCAATAAAACCTTGAAGAAAGCTGTGCTGAAACGATATAAGATGTATGACCTGGAAAAAATTAAAACCCAGGTAACCAATGGCAAAAATGCTATGCCCTCCTTCAATAAAAAGCTGACTGAGCAGGAGATTGAAAATGTGGCTACCTATGTTTTATCGCAGGCGGACAATGACTGGCCGTTGGGTAAAGAAATTTATAATCAAAAATCCCCAGAGTCCAAATCTCCACAATTAGGTATAGAGGCTGATCAGAAGCCAGTTAATCAGGAAAAGACTGATATTAAACCCAAAAAGCGCCCATTCTGGCGCTTATTATTTTGATTTATTGATCATTATTTTGATTCATATAATGTAAGAAAAGTTACAATGCCAGCATTTTTAGTATCCCTAGATACTAAGTTATCAATTATTAATATCAACAGCTACAACTAATCGAGACAACAAGCACCACTTAGTTAATTATTTGTGATTCCCATTTCCTGGTTTAGGAAAACTGGGGATTGGGGGGTTTTTCACTTCAAGAGTGTGAAGATGCGATGGACGCGCGTCCCGCTTTCAGCGAACGCTTATCATCACCAAGCCAAAGCCTAAGGAAGAAGATATTACTGAATCCCTTACTGGCCAATACTTAAAGCGACATTGGTTTAGCTTTAGCAGGGATTGAAATAAATTTATGCAACTTTTTAGTAAAGTTGGTTAATTACTTTGCTAAACTATCTGTGAAGCTTTCGCAAACCTACAAATCCTTTATTCAAATCATGAGCTTTATGGCGGCAGCCCCGCGCTGTACCCGATAGGGTCAGCGTCGGGAAGGATAGCCCGGTGATGGAATGAAATGGAATCACCAACTAATAATCCTGGGGGACAGGGAGACGAGCTATAAAACTCCTAATCATTTCAGATGGGGTCATCCCTCTCTTGTCGGCTTCCTGTTTTAATTGTCGTTTTTCAAAGTCAGTTACTCTGACTATCAACTTTTTATCTTTCATGTTTTTACTGTTATGGGTTGTCAGATGGCTACCCATATGTTAGACTAATAATAGGTCGATAAGCAAGAGTACAAAAATGATATCTGCATATCAATACCGGTTAAGACTGACAAAGTCGCAAATTACAAAAATAGAGAAATGGCTGGATATGTTGCGTCATCAGTACAACTATTTGTTGGCAGATAGGTTTAATTGGTTTGAGCAAAATCGCTGTTCTATTAATTCTTGTCCCCTTGTTTGTCATTTACCAGATCTAAGAAACAATCCTGACTACTTTTCCCAAAAAAGAACTCTACCTCAGTTAAAGAAAGACAGACCTTGGTATAGTGATATTCATGCTCACGTATTACAGGATTGCGTTAAAAAAGTAGATTTGGCTTTCAAGGGGTTTCTTAAGGGAGATAGCAATGGTAAAAAGAGCGGAAGACCTCGATTCAAAAGTAAAAATAGATACAAGTCATTTACTTTTCCGTCACTTTCAAATAATCCAATAAATGGCAACATTTTGACTCTTCCAAAATTTGGGAAAGTCAAAATGATTTATCACCGACCTATTCCAGAAGGATTCAAAATAAAAACAGCTACTATAACCCGAAAAGCTGACGGCTATTACGTCACGCTGTCAATCCAAGATGGTACGGTTCCGGATATTATCTCAGTAGACAGCATCGAAAATCCCGTCGGAATAGATATGGGTCTTAAGTCTTTTCTGACAAAGTCTGATGGTTCAGAGGTACCAATACCCCAATACTATCGAAAAGCTCAAAAACGGTTAAAGAAAATTCAAAAAGCTGTTAGCCGTTCTAAGAAAGGTAGTAACAACAGTAAGAAAGCTGTTATTAAGCTAGGAAAAGCTCATAAAAAAGTGGCTGACACTCGAAAATATTTTCATTTTAAAACAGCCAAAAGTTTGCTAGACGAATATGATCTAATCGCTCACGAGAAGTTAAATATTAAAGGTTTGGCCAGAACTAAAATGGCTAAATCTGTATTGGACGCTGGATGGGGACAATTTCTGTCAATACTATCAAACAAAGCCGAAAATGCTGGTTTGCTTACAGTTGCAGTAAATCCTCGAAATACCAGTCAGAACTGTTCTAATTGTGGCACGAAAGTACCTAAAAAATTAAAAGACCGCATCCATTCTTGTCCTCATTGTGGATACACGAAAGATCGCGATGTGAATGCGGCTAAAAACATATTGAATTTGGCGGTGGGGCGTCCCGTCAGGAGTAAAGCTTGCCGAGTAACCGTTCGCGTAGCGTCGGGCAAAGCCCGATAGGGGTACCTGGTGTTGGCAAGAAGCCCGCGTTGTCCCGTCAGGGCAACGTCGGGAGTACGTCACAAGGGTGCATATGATGATTCGCTGTCAAGATTCGGTTAGTTTGTGGATTAACTCCTGGGATCTGTTGAGATCCATCTATAACCTCAATTAAGGAGTTGCCTAAGCTATCCTAACTAGCCAAGCGCCTAAGTGGTGATTTATGCCTAGTTTAGTGAAGCCTATTGGTTAAACCTAGTTACACCGATGTTGACGAGAGGGTTACCGAGGGAATTTCCCCAATACCGCTGTCCAATAGCTAGCAGGGCGACAAAGGGGATTGAAAACTAGATAGGGCAAGCTCAATGGCACGTTTGCCCTGATTGTAATGGAGAATCCAACGACGATTAATTTGCAAAAGTTCAGACAAAGTTTGTTGGCACAATTGCTGTAGGCGGAGCCAATGATGAAGATGTTGACCAATATAAAAAGAGCTATGTCTACGTTGTGAGGTTGAGGAAGTTTCCGGTCGTGCTACATATTTTTGAATGCCAATACTCTTAATGTGCTGACCTTGGAGCAGGGCACTAGTATAAGCAATAGCAACGACAATAAGTAGTTTATTAAGCTGTTGATGTTTGAGCTTGGAGCCTTCAAGATTATAGCCACCTGATCTGATTGACTGACAAAAGTTATTCCGGAACATATTGGTACGTTAGTACTTTGAAC
>NZ_MKZS01000001.1:4858428-4864977 GCF_001942495.1 Moorena bouillonii PNG | reverse complement strand
ATCCATCTGACAAACAGTTTGACAAAACAGTGACCGCCTTTTGTCAGTCAGTCAGGCCACCTGATTTAAAATCTCGAAACATTTCCTCAATATCAAAACGCTTTTGGTAAGCTATAATAGCTGTTTTTAAATCAACTAAGTTAGTTAAGATATACCAAGGTTCTTTTGTCTTAAAGCCTTTGTAGTTCCTTTTCCACTTAGCCGCAATATTGAAAGTCCCAAAGCCGGTTTGTTGAGTCACCTGTCGGTCATTGATAAAAAGCTTCATCCCAGGAGTTAAACCCCACTCTCTTAGTTCCTTATATAACCCCTTTTTGACTTTAATCTTTGTATTGCATTTCTGTCTTAAACAAAAGTATGTCCCTTTTTCTGATAGCCAAAAGCCCAACTTCGGTGAACAAAATTCTCTATCTCCTAGCACACACACTATATACTCATCTCTTTGCCCTAATAACAGCTCAATACTTTTCCCTAATACCTCTTGCTGTTCCTTGAGGTTACTACTTCCTTGTCTTGATGCAGTCGCTCATGGGGGAAACCCCCAAGACCGCGCTGCATCGCTTTTTTGATAAAAAAATCCAATATACTGGCCATGCTCTGTGGTTCCAAATTATACTTACCATCAAGATATTTATTTCTCCCCAGCTTGTTCTGTCTAAGGCCAGATATATCGTATCGGAGGGTTTAAACATACTCCTTAATAGACACTTTACACAGGGAAACCAAATTTTCTCCACACCTAAGTTTTTATTTCTCAAGAAACGCCGTAATTTCTGCCGACGACTTTCAAACAAAATTGGTAATGGTAGTGCTTCGGCTAACCACTCTAACTTCACTTGTTTAAATAATTGAAGACTTGCTACAACTAGAGTTAGTAATAGATAAGTACTGCGGTTGAGTTCTTTTTCCAGGGTTTTTTGGTATTCTTTTGCTATCATTTTCTTTAGATAGGTCGGCTTTGCTATATTTGACCTATCTTTTTTTAGGTCTGATTGCTGTATCTTATGCTACATCTACCTTTCCCCTACCTCTGTCGCCCTGCTAGGTCCAATAGGAGAAGTTTGTGCTGATTTGAGACAACACAGAGAGCAGAGAGCATCGAGAGCTTTTCTAAAAGCTCTCCCTAAACTATCAGCCTATTCACAATAATTGGTACAAAGCTAACTTCCCCAACCCCATCAGGTATAGCTAAGAGTACTTTTGAACAATTCCAAGCAATTCTATTTCTGACAACAAGTAGAGCTATGTCTACCCAACTGTCAGATTAGAAGCATATGGGTTATTTTTGTATTGTTATGTAGAAAAATCGGAAACTGCATAAAAGGTATGGACTCAACCAGAAGATAAGTAATTCGGAAACTGCATAAAAGTATGGACTCAACCAGATAAGTAATTGGGACTAAAAACCAATGGTATTAGTTAGGTTGCCAACAAACCCAAGCTCAAGAGGGTTGACCTAACTCTTGCTAGTCTTATAGAGCAGATTATGCCCAAAGAAAGGTAATGCTCATCCTTAGGATTGGTTTTGGTGCTAGCTGTGAGGAAGTACCCAAACGGGTACTGGCAATGCCTGAACTGGTTTCCCACAATGGAGCAAAAGGGGGTTAAAGTGATGCTGTCAAAGGTACCAGAGCAAAGTTGGCACCGAGTCCGTTGGGTGCTAGCGATTAGTTGGCTAATATTAATTGTCTCGTTGTTTTATGACCCGATCTCACATAATTTAACTGATCCTGATAATCTATTAAGCCTATTTCGGGATCCCATACTCACCCGAGACCCATGTGTTCAAGTCCAGGGAGTATGCCTGGATGAAAAACCCTATGCCCTGGGAGCGCGAATGTTCTGGGGCATGATCGTGCCTAGCGCCATCATGATTGTTTTGGTGTTCGGTCATGAGACTTGGCGACGCATTTGCCCACTTTACTTTCTGTCCCAAATTCCCAGAGCTTTGGGGTTACAGCCACAGGGGGATATCAGCAAAAATCCGTGGCTGGTTCGTAACCATTTATATGTGCAGTTTGCCATTTTCTTTATCGGGTTGAACTGCCGGATTCTATTTGTTAACTCTGACCGCTTGGTTCTGGGTTTGTTTCTGAGCTTGACTATCGTATCCGCCATAATGATGGTATTCCTCTATGGTGGCAGAAGTTGGTGTCATTATGTCTGTCCATTTGGGATGGTTCAGATGGTATTTACTGGACCACGGGGATTGCTTGGCACTGAAGCTCACAACGCACCGCCAAAAACCATTACCCAGTCCATGTGCCGCACCGTAGACCAAACCACAGGTATTGAAAAAAGTGCCTGTATCAGTTGTAAGTCTCCTTGTATGGATATCGATTCCGAAAAAGCCTACTGGCAACAACTGACTAAGCCTGGTCGGAAATTAGTCCAATATGGTTATTTAGGCTTGGTGATTGGCTATTTCGTTTACTACTGGTTGTATGCAGGAAACTTCGATTATTACCTGTCTGGGGCTTGGACCCATGAAGAGAATCAGTTAGGTGCGCTTTTCAAGCCAGGGTTTTACATCATGAATCACCCGATTGCGATTCCTAAACTGGTGGCAACTCCTCTTACCTTCGTTGTCTTCGTGGTCCTCAGTTGTCTAATTTGTACGAAGCTAGAAAAGCTATACAAAGCGGCTCTGTGGCGAAAAAATAAGTCTATCACTCACGAGCAGGTATTGCACCGAGTCTTTTCTATTTGTACATTTATTGCGTTTAACTTCTTCTTCATCTACGGGGGTCGTCCCGAAATTAATCGCTTCCCTGTTCTAGTGCAATTCCTGTTTCAGAGTTTAGTGATTCTGGTGAGCAGTTTATGGCTTTATCAAACTTGGGGTCGTAGTTCCAACCAATATACCCAAGAGAGTTTGGCCGACAAGTTGCGCCGTCAACTGAAGAAGCTACCCCTGGACTTCTCGGAATTTCTCGAAGGTCGTTCCGTGGATGATCTCAAACCTCAGGAATTACACATCCTGGCTAAAACCCTACCCGGTGCTAACCAACAATACCGCTTGGGGGTATACAAAGGGGTGCTAAGAGAAGCGATCCAAGCTGGACATGTGAATTCCGCTAGTAGTCTCGAGGTTCTCCAGCAGATCCGGGATGAACTGGGTATCAACGATCAGCAACATTATCAGGTTTTAGAAGAACTTGGTAAGGAGCAAGAAAACTTACCGATCTTGTATCCCCACTATGGACGGGATCCTTATAAAGTACTGAGCACCATCAAACAGCGCCAGAAGACTAGTACTTCTAACCAACGCACTATCCTCAGGGAATCCCGCAAGCAGAATCGCTCTGATAAGCGCACCAAGCTGCTAAAAGACCGCCAAAATGAGAATCAACCAGGTGATCAGGACTAGTCCTTGGTTTCCGAAGATAGTACATTCAACAGGGTGAGACGAGGAGGATATACCGGAAAAAAGAGAGAATTTTTCATAAAAAGAAAAAAAAAGGCTGATAATTATATAGCCACTGGTAAAACACTTACAAAACACTTACTGGTGGCTCAGGCCGAGGGTACTACCGATGAAGACAAGTTGATATCAGTTGTGAACTCACAATAGACAATCCCTTCATAAATTTCAGCAATTGATGCAATTGACCCAATTAGTTCGGTAATTTGGAGTGACACAAAACATGCTTACGACTACAGTCATCAACTACCAAACCAACGAGTTACAGGAAAAAACCCTGAAACCGGAAACTGGAATTCAAGGAGAGTATCTGATTGGCCGCCATCCAAGTTGTGACCTAGTCTTGGATAGTCCTGTAGTGAGTCGTGTACACGGCAGAATTCTATGTCAAGGAGGAAAGTATTACTTTACTGACCTCGGTAGCACAGATGGCTCTCGGATCAATAATGAGGAGGTAGATGTTAACCAAAACTGGCTCCTGAGAGAAGATGACATTATCCGCATCGGTGAATTTGTGTTGTTAGTCAAAGACCTACAGCTCTATGGCTCTAACCAGGAACCAAACCTAGTTGTAGATGGTAATAGCACTGGCATAAAGCAGTGGACTAAGGGTGAGATTACTGTCCGCTGTGTACAGGTCATTGATGAGACCGATGATGTGAAAACATTTCGCTTCGTTGCCGAACCACCAATACTGTTCAGCTACAAGCCAGGTCAGTTTGTCACTCTCGATTTGGAGATTGATGGCAAACCCGTGAAGCGTTCCTACTCCATCTCTTCGTCCCCCTCACGTCCTCATACTTTGGAAATTACTGTCAAGAGAGTTCCAGCACCACCAGACGCTCCTGATCTGCCAGCGGGTTTGGTGTCTAACTGGTTGCACGACAACATTAAAGTCGGGTCCGAGGTGAGATTAAATGGTCCAATGGGTAAATTTACCTGTGCTGACCATAGGGCTGATAAACTGCTGTTCATCTCAGCAGGTAGTGGCATTACCCCCATGATGTCGATGTCCAAATGGCTTTGTGATACCGGTGCTGATGTGGATGTTGTCTTTGTCCTCAGTGCTCGTAGCCCAAAAGACATCATCTTCCATCAGAAATTACAGTTGATGGCCGCTTTGCACCCTAATTTTAAGCTGGCGATTACCACCACTCGCCCAGAAATCAATCAAGCTTGGTCCGGTTATACCGGAAGACTCAATGAAGCCATGCTGGCAGAAATGGCTCCTGATTTTCGCGATCGCATTGTTTATGTCTGTGGTCCGAATCCCTTTATGGCAGGGGTGAAAGGGATGCTAGCGGGTCTGGACTTTCCGATGGAAAACTACAATGAAGAGAGCTTTGGCGGCAAAAAGCCCTCAAAAAAGAAAGCAACAGCAGCAACTCCTGAACCAGTCAAAGGGGAAGATCGTCCTAGACTACACCTAGTAGAATCACCATCAACCTCTAATGAACCCACTGTGGTCTTTGCTGAGTCTGGAAAAGAGGTCAGCTGTGATGCTGAGGATGTCATCCTAGATGTGGCGGAACAAGAAGGGGTACCATTACCAAGCGGTTGCCGCATGGGAGCCTGTGGTGCTTGTAAGCGCAAGCTTCTAGAAGGGAAGGTAGAGTATGATGAGGAGCCTGACGCTCTGGAAGACGAGGAACGGCAGGAAGGGATGATTTTGACTTGTGTGGCTCGTCCTGTAGGACGAGTAGTGGTTAGCGCTTAAACCTGTCAAGTCAAGGGTTGAATGACGAATGTAGCTTACTACTGATTAAAGTCAATAAAGCTAAAAGAGAAAAGGGAAAAGGTTTCATAACAGTTCAAATTTCGCCAAATACCTTTTCCCTAGCTGAAATATCCACAGTTTTGGGGAGTTATTAATCAAAATCCGAACTCTGTGAAGATTGTGACAATTAGGTTAACAAAACCTAATAATTTGTGAAAACTACTGGTCGTGATTAGTAACTCTGATTATGACCAAGAATTTTTTCTGTGAACATACGAGACTAATTTGTGAAGATCATCACCATCAGCTTGGCCAAATCGAATCAATAACAGAAACCAGATTAATAATAGGTACCAACTTAAAGTAGTAAACCTGACCTAGTCATAGTTTTAGCCTCTGGGGGATCGAGCTAATTATGGTCGGGATTTTGTCTGGGTTTACTATGGTAGCGGTAACTCTAATCATTACGATTCCCATTTTCTGTGAAACTTGTGAAAATATGGATATCTTTTGTGAATTTTTTTTAAATTATCAATAAGCGTTCTTAAAGTTATCAGTAATTTTACGGATGATAATTGACGTTTTTTGTGAAAATACGGATGATAAATGTGAAGGATTTAAATCTAGCCAAAAATTTTGACCTATGGATCAAGTACGGAGAACTCCCAAAGACTCAGAGTAATCAACCAGATCTAAGGAATTTATGGCCAGAGTCCCTAGTCTGTTTTGAGTCTGTTTTGGTACTTGATTCAACCGCAAGACGTCCGTGTTTTTACTGATAGTGTTCTCGAGAGACTATTTATCCTATAGGACTTACGCAAATCCCTCAATTTAACGCTACTTGTAGGGTGGGCAAAACCTTGCCCACCCTACCCATGGAGTCTGTGCGTAAGTCCTTTCCTAAATTTTATCCTAAATTGGTGAGACGACCTGATATCATCATTGCTTTTTCCTAGGTAACCAATCCGTTCGGCAACGACGTTTGGCTACCGTCCAATCTACCATCCAATTTTTAGACCTTTTGCATAAAAAGCCAACAACAGGCTGATAACTACTGTAGTTGCCTTGTAGAAATTGACTTTTTCAAAAGACCTTTTGCAAAACAACCAGTCACGGGTGTAAATATGAAAAATTTATTTTCGGCTCACCATCAAGGGCTGAAAAAACGACAGCATCTATCCTCACTCCTAACCATTGGAGTAACAACCGCAGGGCTATCCCTGGGCTTACCAGCACAAGCCATAGACCTGACACTAGACAACAGCGCTAATCTCTGGGTGGATCAAGCCTTAAGGGCAGTAGAAAATAACCCGCCATTGGGACCAACAGGAGCCTCCCGGGCTTATGGCATCTCTTAAAGGGTGACAACCGATCTACAATGCTTGCTGAATCAGGGACAGCGCATAAA
>NZ_MKZS01000001.1:4822345-4858328 GCF_001942495.1 Moorena bouillonii PNG | reverse complement strand
CATTTTCCCAAAGCCTGGTCATGTATAGCCTAGAGTTGTCTTGTCATCCGTTAAGATGGCATCTTGGGTACTGCTATGTACGATGCCTGGTCGGCTTATGAAGGAACGCCGATTAGTACCACTCTTGGGGATACTCTGCAACGTCCTGATATTGAAAACACCCTGGAAAATAAGTCCCTAGCGATTAGCTATGCGGCTCATAGTGTCCTCTCGGATCTTTTTCCTTCTGAAGTTGCTTCCTTCGATGCCCTTCTGACTGATCTGCGATCGCTTGCTAGCAACTCTGCTTCTATCCCTACTGCTACCGAAGTTGGTAACACAGTAGCCAACAGCTTATTGCAGTTCCGACGTCAGGATGGTTCCAACCAGTTAGGGGATGACCCGAGGGGTACACTTGGTGTTCCTTACTCCGATACCACTGGCTATCAGCCCGTCAACGGTCCCGATAACATCGTCGATATCACTCGCTGGACACCAGAGCGGGTACCAATTGACAGCCCGGATGCCAGACTGCAACGGTTTCTTACTCCCCAGTGGGGCAACGTTACTCCCTTTGCCTTGAGCTCTGGGTCTGAATTTAGACCACCAGCACCAGAACCTTTTCTGCTTGTAGAGGGTACTCTGAATCGGGAGGAACGTACTGTCACTCTTGAAGATGGTACAGAGGTTAGTCTGGTTAACGAAGACGGGGAGGTTAATACTGACGTTGTTAACCCTGGATTTATCGAGCAAGCTGAACGGCTCATTGAGGTTAGCGCTAATCTCACCGATGAGCAAAAACTAGTAGCTGAGTTTTGGGAAGACCCCTCTGGCACTCCCTACCCTCCTGGAACTTGGATGGGTTTTGGTTCATTCATCTCGGAACGGGATGACCAAACCCTAGATGAAGATATCCAACTTTACTTTGGTCTGGGGAATGCGGTTTTGGATGCGGGTATTGCTACTTGGGAAGCAAAAGTTTTCTACGACTATACTCGTCCCGTCCGAGCCATTCGCGAACTCGGTGAGCTGGGCTTAATTGGTGAATTCGATGAGGATTTGGGAGGCTTTGCCATCGAATCCTATGGTGGACCAGGAGTAGGAACCGTAAGGCTATTAGCCAGTGATTTTATTACCTACCAAACTCCTGGTGCCGATCCATCCCCTCCCTTTGCGGAATTCACCTCAGGACATAGTGCTTTCAGTGCTTCTGCGGCTGAAATTTTCAAGCTATTTACCGGTAGTGATGAGTTCGGCAATTCAGTAACCTTTGCCCCTGGTGCCTCTCGTTTTGAACCTGGTTTGACTCCTACGGATGAAGTCACCCTATTTTGGGAGACATTTTCCGATGCTTCTGATGAAGCTGGTATTTCTCGCATCTACGGTGGCATTCACTTCGATGATGGAGATTTACTCGGCAGACAGTTAGGCCGAGACGTTGGTGGCAAGGTCTATGACCGGACCTTATTCTTCATCAATGGTGGTGTGAAAGTTCCCGAGCCTACTTCTGTATTGGGTATGTTAGTATTTGGTGCCTTTGGTGCTGCTTCCATGCTCAAAGGAAAACGGGGAAATTAATCTCACCATCAATCTCACTAACATTATCTAAAAATCTTCCCAAGGGAAGTTTAGGAAGCCTTGGTTTCCGATTAACCTAAAAAAAGAAAAGGGAAAAGGTTTCATAACAGTTCAGGTTTCGCCAAATACCTTTTCCCTAGCTGAAATCCCCCCAATTTTGGGGGGTATTTAGTTAGGATACAAAACAAATCTGGCTCTGGCAACTGAATTCTCTAATACAATCACCACGATACACAACGATGACATCAGACGAGGATTTAACGGAGGATTCAGGTGTAACTCTCGACAACTTACCCGATGATTGCGGACTGCCCAAGGGTAAATTATCGTAATCCATCAGAATTCTTGCCTAGTAACCAATAATACTGAATGATGATAAATAGTGTCATGGCAAGATCACGTTCATAAATGGGATTAGTCATTAGTACAGTCAATATGAAAGGTGGTGTGGGCAAGACCACCCTCACCGTCAACTTGGCCACTTGCTTAGCCAAAAATCATAATAAGCGGGTTTTGGTGGTCGATTTAGATAGCCAAATTAGTGGAACCTTGAGCTTAATGCAGCCCCAAGCATTTGCTAAAGCTAGAAAAGGAAGGCGGACATTAAGTCGATTAATCGACAAAGTCACTAAACCTAGCTATCGCAGTCGCTTAACAATTGAGGATATTATTCAAACTGATAATTGTGATATCAAAGGATTGGATTTATTGCCAGGAGATATTGAGCTTTATGATGAATATGTAGTTTCTGATCTACTCCATAAGCAATCTGTTCAGGAAGGGGAGGTGGAATTTAGTAAGGTTTGGAGCCGCTTTGAAAGTCTATTAATCAAAGGGATATTAGAGCCGATTATCCCTAACTATGACTTTATTATTTTAGATTGCGCTCCTGGCTACAATCTTTTGACTCGCAGTGGCATTGTGGCTAGTGATTTCTATCTGCTACCAGCTAGACCAGAACCTTTATCTATTGTAGGGATTCAACTCCTAGAAAGACGGATTGCCAGGCTCAAAGAAAGTCATCAGCAGGATAGTCCTCTTAACTTGCAGCTGTTGGGGATTATCTTTATTTTGTCAGGCGGAGGACTAATGGGTAGGTACTATAAGCAAGTGATGAGGCGAGTTGATAACGATTTCGATAGCAACCAAATTTTTAAAATTCGCATTCCCATGGATGTTAATGTTGCTAAAGCTGTGGATAGTTTTAGTCCTGTCGTTATCGCTCATCCTAATTCTGCTGGCTCTAAAGCGTTCTTCAAGTTGACAGAAGAATTTTTGCTTAAGCTTGAGGGCATTAAAACTACCGAACAAATCAGGGATGAATAAATCAGGGATTAGTGTTGAATCTCCAATCCCTGATCTGGCTAATAGTGCTAACCGTCCTTAGCAATCTTTAAATCACCAATAACTTACAAGTTAGTTCACAAGTCACCTCAGAAGTTACCAGCTAAGGCAGCATTACAGCGTTCGCAGATGGTAGGATGCTCAGCAATTGTACCTACTTTAGATCCGTAGTTCCAACAGCGATCGCATTTTAAGCCTTCTGCATTGACTACCCCTAGGGCTATAGTTTCCGACTCAGCGCTATAGGCGGCTGTTTGTATGGCTTCTAGGGAATCTACTAATTCTACTTGAGAGGCTAAGAGCAGATAGCGCAATTCATCCACTTGATTTCCACTCAGGCTATCGGAAGGATTCATAGCTTCCAGGCGCTGCTTTAATTGTTGATCTTTAACATAAAGCAAGACCTTAGCATCTAGAGATGAGCCAATCATCTTTTCGGCTCTGGCTTGTTCAAGTACTTTATTGACTTCTGTGCGGATGGTGCGCAAGGTTGACCAAGACAGCGCTAGTTCAGGGTTTTTCCATTGCTCGTCTAATTTGACCCAACCTGACTCAAATACGGATTCATGGGATGTCTGGTAAGGGAGGTATTGCCAGATATCTTCTGCCATGTGACAGAGTACAGGTGCGATCGCTTTAGCTAAATTTTCTAGTGCTATTTGTAGCACTGTCTGACAACTGCGCCGCCGTGGTGAGTTGGGAGCACTGATATAGAGTCGATCCTTAGCAATATCCAGATAGAAGTTAGACAGGTCTACTACACAGAAGTTCTGCACGCTCTGGAAGAAGCGGAAGAATTGATAACTCTCAAAGGCATCAGTTACATCTTCAAATACCTCTGTGATCCGGTGCAGCATGTAGCGGTCTAATTCCGGTAATTCCTGAACAGGCACCCTATGCTCAGCTGGGTCAAAGTCATGAAGGTTGCCTAGCAGGAAACGGGATGTATTGCGAATTTTGCGATAGACATCGGCTAGCTGCTTGAGAATACTCTGAGATATTGGAACATCTGAGGAATAGTCTACAGAAGATACCCACAATCGCAGCACATCAGCTCCGTAGGGGGGTTCTTTTTTCTGGTTTTTACCACCCTCGATGATGATAGCTGGTTCCAAGATATTCCCCAAAGACTTACTCATCTTGCGCCCTTGGTCATCTAGAACAAAGCCGTGGGTTAAAACAGTTTTGTAGGGGGCATAGCCATTGCTGGCTACACTGGTGAGTAAGCTGGACTGGAACCAACCCCGGTGTTGGTCTGAGCCTTCCAAGTAAATATCCACGGGATAGCGTAATTCTTCCCGTTGCTCGGCCACAGCTGCCCAAGAGGAACCGGAGTCAAACCAGACATCCATGGTATCGTTACCCTTGCGGTAGGTCTTACCATTATTGCGATAGGATTCTGGTAACAATTCCTCTACTGATAGTTCCCACCAGGCATCGGAACCTTTCTCAGCAATAATGCCTTGGACATAAGCAATGGTTTCTTCATTGAGCAAGGGTTCGTTAGTTTCTTCGTCATAGAATACCGGAATTGGTACACCCCAGCTCCGTTGGCGGGAAATGCACCAATCGGAACGATCCGCCACCATCGGGGTAATCCGGTTTTGTCCTTGGGCAGGGATCCATTTTACGGATGCGATCGCATTTATTGCTTCATCCCGGAATCCCTCTACTGAAGCAAACCATTGTTCTGTGGCTCTAAAGATAGTTGGTTTTTTAGTACGCCAATCGTAAGGATATTTATGAACATAGGGTACCTCTTTGAGCAATGATCTAGCTGTGTTCAGTGCCTCAATGATGGCTGGATTGCCATCCTTGAGCACATTCAACCCAGCAAACTGTCCCGCTTCTGCCGTAAACTTCCCATCTGCATCTACTGGCGAAAGGATAGGTAAGCCATAACGCTGACCCACACCATAGTCTTCTTGACCATGACCAGGAGCCGTGTGGACTAAACCTGTACCCGATTCAGTGGTGATGTAATCCCCACCAATCACAATGTTGCTTTCCCGCTCAAATAGGGGATGCTGGTAAGTACAATTTTCCAACGCCTCACCCTTAACAGTCGTTTTGACCGTAAGTGGAGTTTCCAGAGTAGCTGATAGTTTTTCTACCAAATCCGCTGCTACTAATAAGAATTGGGATTGGTTAGTCTCGCAACCACCTTCCACTACCGCATAGGTCAGTTCTGGATTAACCGCTACTGCCAAATTTCCAGGGATTGTCCACGGAGTCGTCGTCCAGATCGCAACACCCAGATTTTGCAAAAATGGGTCTAAGATCTCCTTTATCCCTGGCGCTGCCTTAGTCATTGGGAAAGCAGCATAGATACTTGGGGAGGTATGACCTTCCGGATATTCTAACTCCGCTTCCGCTAGGGCTGTTTTAGAACTGGGACTCCAGTGAACTGGCTTGAGACCTCTGTAGATGTAGCCCTTCAATACCATCTGACCAAATACCCCAATTTGAGCCGCTTCGTACTGTGGGTTTAAAGTCAGGTAAGGATTTTCCCAGTCTCCCCATACTCCATAGCGCTGGAAACCTTTGCTTTGCTGCTCTACTGTTTTCAGGGCAAATTTCTTGGCTTTCCGGCGCAGTTTTATCGGAGTCAGCTGTTGACGCTCCTCTAGCTTCATGGCTTGCAAGACTTTCAGCTCAATAGGCAAGCCATGACAGTCCCAACCAGGGACATAGCGAACTTTGCGACCTTGCAGCAGTTGGTATTTATTAATGATGTCCTTGAGGACTTTATTCATGGCGTGACCCATGTGCAGAGAGCCGTTGGCGTAGGGGGGGCCATCATGCAACACGAAAATCTCGCCAGGATTAGTTTGTGACAGGCGCTCATAAATAGTTTGCTCTGCCCAAAACTGTTGGAGTTCTGGTTCTCGCTTGATAGCGTTTGCCCGCATATTAAACTCGGTTTTGGGCAGATTGACCGTATCTTTATAGCTTTTGGATGCTGTCACAGTTTCAAGGCGAAATTCTAGTAGATCAGTTGATTAGATTGCTATAACCCAATTTAACGTGTTAACCGCTGAGTGTGTAATGCTGAGTCGTTACAGGCAACATTACACAATCAACGGTCAACAAAGGATATATATCTATATAATATATCTCTCTTCTTTTTATTGGCAGCAATCTTGCCAACCTTCAAGTTTCCCAAGGAAGAATGGTGGGATTTTTTAGAAATCGGTTGTTTCGGGGTTGAAGCTGGTGGTAGCTTTTATGTTGCGCTCGATTTTTATTCCACCTTGGGATTATTAGGTAGTGGGGCTTTTGCTTCTGGTGCGATCGCTTCTGGTTTCTGGTCTGGCTCCTGACTTGACTCTGGCTGTGGGGGGGGTGAGTCTTCCTTAGCCACTGCTACTGGTTGGGGGGTTTCTGTCTTAGGGGGAGTCGTTTCAGCGGAATCTGAGGTTTTAGTGTCATCTGTTTCTAAAACCGCTTCTTGGGTAGTGGATGGTACCGTAGTTGCTTGATCCGCTGCAGGGCTTGGTTGGGCAGTTTTAGGATTAGTTTCCTGGGTGGGCGACGCCATGGTGGTATCTGCCGGTACAGCAGGAGTTCGGCCTGAGTCTTGGCGTTTGCCCAAAAGATTGCCAAAAAAGCCAGTTATTTTAGCTAGTAGCCCTTTTAATGACTCAAGTGGCAGTATTTCTTGAATCTTGGTGATAAATTCAGCTTGACTTGGGATAGGGGTTTGTTGGTCGGTCGGTATCAAGGCTCGTCGCAAGGTCAAGGTTTGCCAACCCAACCAGCCTACCAACGATACACCCGCTATTTGACCGATTAAGACGCCGCCAGTAATGCGTCCAGCACAAATCCATAACACTAGAGCGTAGAATAATCCAACTCCACTCCAGATAAAGTCATATTTACGATGGACCTCTGGTAAAAAGAAGGCAGCTAGGTAAAAGACTAAGCTACCAAGAGCAATAACCAACGCCAAGAGGTATGCCAGCATTTTCGGAGTACTCCTTACGTGCTTCTTTACTCATCATGAAGCAAAATGTTGCCTCATATACAAATTATCTATAGCAGAAGTCAGAAGTCAGAAGTCAGAAGTCAGAAGTCAAACTCTTGCGCTTACTTAGGTTTGAGACTTTTGTCATGTCCGCGCCTGCCCTGGCGACTGCTATATCACTTAATCACTCACATAACCTTCACCACACTAACTCTATCCAGTATAGTGTGGGCTTTCAGTAGCCCTCATCCGCTACGCACCTACAAGGGATGTTATAGCACTACGCATGAAACTTAGTCATAGCTTACTTCTGACTTCTAACTTCTGACTTGCGGACTTGCGCGTAGCGCTATATTTGCTGGCAAGAGTAGGTTTAGTTGCCTAGTGGATTACTTGGATTACACTTCTCGATTCTGTGTCTTCCTTCGTTTGTATATAGGTAAATAGTTATCTGGGGTATTGAGAAAAATTCTGATAAAAATTTTGTTTCAGGTAGAGAGTTGATTGGTTCACTCTCACCAAAAATTCCAAACGATGGTAAAGCAATACCCTCGTTGACGCGCCTTTCATCCCCACTTCACAGCAGGATGGAGTATTAAGCGCTAGCTATCAAAAAGTAATCATCCTCAGGTGGGATCATTACTTTTTGATTACTAATTACTAACTTTTTCTAAATACTTAGTAATTGCTTAGACTTCCACAAACTAGGAAAATTTGCAGGAACAAACAGACATTGCACCCCATACAGTTGTCCACCAGTTACCATCCCAGGCACCAGCTTTGTTCTCACAGACGGCAGGACACTTACCTTTAGCATCATCATTATTCCAAATCGGACCAGCTTCAAGAGCTAAGGTTTGATCGCAGCCACAGACAGACATTTCACCTGGTACGGTAGTAACCCAGTTACCATTCCACTTAGTACCTGATTTCTCACAGACGGCAGGACACTTAGCTTCAGCATCACCCTGATTCCAGATTGGACCGGCTTCGAGGTCGTAAGCGAAAGCGTTAGCTGCAAGACTAAACGCTAAAGTCACACACATGACCAGGGCAATAACGATTTTCTTGAGATTCATAACCTTATCCTAAATTGGTTTCTATATTTTAGAACGTTTGGGAAGGTTATTTTGTGACAAATTTTTGGCTCTTCCGTACTTGTTATGCTAAATTAACAGTTTAGCGAAGGGAGCCTCGGAGCAGGGACTGAGGCCGTTGGCCACGCTACGCGAACGGAGCAGTGGAAAGAGGCAGTATTTATAAATTTTTGTTAATTAAATAGCCTCAGAATCCTTCTAGAGTAAGCTTTTGGTTTTTTTTAAATGTGAATTTAGCATACTAGGTACTGAAGAACCAAATTTTTTGAGTTCTGGAGATATTTTTTATTTATCAAAAATAGTTGTTTAATTTTTATTAAACTATTTATTAGATCATATCATGTCCGGATAATGACCCTTAATACCAATCTTTCTGATTACCCCATTTCCCCATCCCCCATCTCCTCATCTCCCGATCTGCATCTGTCGTTCTACGTTAAACAATTGCGATTAGTACCGAATACGGGGGTCAATCAAAGCATTAACAATATCAATGGCAATACTTGCGATTACCACAATAGTGGCGAAGAATACCATAATCCCTTGCACCGTGGGGTAATCCCGGCCAGAAATTGCTTCATACAACCGATTCCCTAACCCTGGCCAAGAGAACGTCACCTCTGTCAACACTGCTCCACCTAACAAAGCAGCTAAGGTCAACCCTAGCACTGTAATCACAGGAATCATGGCATTTTTCAGAGCATGGGCAAAAACAATGCGCCTTTCGTGAATACCTCTAGCTCTGGCCGCTTCTACATAATCAGCCTTGAGAGTTTGCTTCAAGTTTACCCGCACAATCCGTTCAAAGATGCCACTCAACAGCAGCCCTAAGGTAATACTGGGTAAGGCTAAATAATAGATAGCAGTGAAAAACTGAACCAAATTACCACTGAAGAGACTATCTATTGTATATAGACCAGTAAACCCTTCTGGTGTTGCTAAGCTAATGGGATAGCGAGTACCGATGGGAAACCAACCCAGCTGAACAGAGAAAATTAACTGCACCACCATCCCCATCCAAAACAGAGGGATGGAGTAAGTAATAATGCCAAATAATCTACCCCCTACATCCCAAACTGTTCCGCTGCGGGATGCCGCTAAAGTACCTACTCCTATACCAACTAAGAATGCTATGGCCATGCCGCATACTGATAGTTCAACAGTGGCGGGGAAATGTTGTTGAATAATCTCCCAGACTTTTTGACCTTGGCTGGTAATTGAGGTACCTAGGTCTAAACGTAGCAAGGATCCTAGGTAGCGAATATACTGCAACCACAACGGGTCAGCTAATCCTAATTGTTGTCGGTAGTCTTCCTTAACGCTATCTGGAGCACGATTCCCTAACACAGCATCTACCGGATCTCCTGGGGTAGCTCTGAGCAGAAGAAATACTAGGGTGGTAATGGTCCATAGCATCAGGGGCGCTAGGAGAAGACGGATTATTATGTAGTATTTTAGGGCTTTAGCACGGGACATAAGGAATCGGGAATCGGGAATCGGGAATCGGGAATCGGGAATCGGGAATCGGGAATCGGGAACTTTTGATCAAGTAGTTTTTGATTAACTTGGTATCTTGAAAGACATTGTTGCTTAATGAAAAGCTAATTTTATAAAAGTTTAAGTTGCTTTTTAAACTATTGATAATCCTTTATTTCAAAGCTTTTACATATAATTAATTTATTATGATAAAATATCGAAAATTATAGGGTATATAATTATTTTTTAAATCAATTCTAAATTCTAAATTCTAAATTCTAAATTCCTTTTTTGATCAAAATTGACCACTCTTGAAACAGAGCTAATTAACAATTATCCCAAGCAACGGTATAAATGTTCTTTCCATCGGGGTGCATCGATAGACCAGATTACATTCATGTTTGGTGTTTGGTTGAGTACTCCCAGCTCATCCACTACAGTTTGACCACGGGTGAGTTCGCTTACTGTTTCTACCTCCACGTAGTATTTACCTTGCCTGGTTATGATGGTTGGGTCGAGAGCCACTGCCATCGCTACAGGATCAGCAAGGGTTAAGCCAGGGGAATGTTGAATCTTAATACTAGCTTCTAAGGCGCTAGCATTGCAGTCTACAAAAAAATTTGCTAAGCCTGTGCCTAAGCTTTTGATTTGTGCGATCTCATCGGGGAGCAATGCTGCTTGAGCACGGCTTAATTCCCAACCGACCATTTCCATGGGCATGCCACTGTGAAAGACAATTTTAGCGGCATCTGGGTCTACCCAAATGTTATATTCCGCAGCTGGGGTGACGTTGCCCACCACATTAGCGGCTCCACCCATGATTACGCAACGCTTTACTAGGTAGGCTATTTCTGGGGCACGAAGTAATGCGATCGCAATATTAGTCAGTGGTGCTAGAGTAACTAAGGTGATTTGCCCGGGATTGCTCTTAATAGTATCAATGATGACATCCACACCATGAGCTAGCTGGGGTTTAGCCTGGGGATCAGGGTAGTGCATGTTACCCATACCATCTTCACCATGGAATCGGTAAGCATATTTGCATGGGCGGAGCATCGGTTTAGGGCAGCCAAGGTAGACAGGGGTAGATGCGCCGCACATCTGGAGGGTATACAGGGCGTTTTTTGCTCCCTGTTCCACAGGTACATTTCCACTAACTATAGTGATCGCTTCAACCTGGACATCCGGCCAACTATGTGCCATCAGGAGTGCAACCGCATCATCGGAAGCCGTATCCGTGTCAATCAGGAATTTCCGCATATCTGAATCTAGCATTTCTCAATGGTATTACTACCAGAACTCTTAATGTCTTCTTTAGGCAACAACCCAAAATATCGGGCTAACCTGGGAGTGAATCCACCCTAGACAACTACTACAGCAAAACTGGCGGAGATTTTTATGACACAACGGACCTTTGGGGTAATTGGTTTGGCTGTAATGGGGGAAAACCTCGCGCTTAATGTAGAAAGTCGTGGTTTCCCAATCGCAGTATACAATCGGACTGCTGCCAAAACCGAGAAATTTATGGCTGAGCGAGCTCAGGGCAAGGATGTGAAAGCCGCTTATTCCTTGGAAGAGTTTGTTCAAGCTCTAGAGCGACCCCGCAAAATCCTAGTGATGGTGAAAGCAGGGAAGCCAGTTGATGCAGTTATTGAGCAACTCAAACCTCTCCTAGAGCCAGGAGATATGATCATTGATGGTGGCAATTCTCTGTACCAAGATACCGAGCGGCGGACCAAGGATTTAGAAGCCACAGGATTGGGATTTGTTGGCATGGGCGTCAGTGGTGGTGAAGAAGGAGCGCTCAATGGTCCGAGTTTAATGCCTGGTGGTACTGAATCAGCATACCAGGATTTAGAACCAATTTTGGTCAAAATTGCCGCTCAGGTTGATGATGGTCCCTGTGTGACCTACATTGGTCCCGGTGGTGCTGGTCACTACGTTAAGATGGCACACAATGGCATTGAGTATGGCGACATGCAACTAATTGCTGAAGCCTACGATGTACTGAAAAATGCCTTGGGACTAGATCACAAGCAGCTACATGAGGTATTTGCTGAATGGAACACCACTGATGAGCTAAATTCCTTTTTGATTGAAATTACAGCGGATATCTTCAAATACATTGATCCAGAAACGAATCTGCCCTTAGTGGAGATGATTCTTGATGCTGCTGGACAAAAGGGAACTGGACGGTGGACTGTGGTCAGTTCCCTAGAACTAGGGGTGTCAATTCCTACCATCTACGCTGCAGTCAATGCTCGTGTCATGTCCTCTTTCAAGGATCAGCGGGTAGCAGCAGCTAAGGAAATCACTGGTCCTGTGGGTAAGTATGATGGCGATGTCAAAGCATTTATTACCAAAGTCCGGGATGCTCTCTATTGCTCTAAGATGTGTTCCTATGCTCAGGGAATGGCACTGTTGAGTCGGGCATCGGAAGAGTTTAACTACAATCTGAACTTGAGTGAAGTTGCCCGGATTTGGAAAGGAGGTTGTATCATTCGAGCTGGCTTCTTGGATAAGATTAAGAATGCCTTCAACCAAAATCCCCAACTCCCCAATCTCTTGTTAGCTCCTGAGTTTAAGCAAACAATTTTGGATCGTCAGGATGGTTGGCGAGAAGTGCTAGCGGTATCAAACAAATTAGGGATTCCAGTCCCTGCTTTTAGTGCATCCCTAGATTACTTCGACAGTTACCGACGCGATCGCTTACCCCAAAACCTGACCCAAGCCCAGCGCGACTACTTTGGTGCTCATACCTACGAGCGCCTGGATAAACCCAGGGGTGAGTTTTTCCACACCGATTGGATGGGATTGAGTTCACAAGGTTAGTATAGCGGTTTTAAGTTTTGTGAGGTACAGATTTCCTGGTTTTAGGGAACAGGGAACAGGGAACAGGGAACAGGGAAAAAAAACTGTGTACCTCATTAGGTTAAAAACCGCTAGAAAAACTTATTACTGATTGAGGGGCAAAGCATTTGGGCGACCATGATTTCTTTTGATTTGATCAGGTCATAGACCCGATGCTTTGCCCTTGCAACTAGAGGAAAGATAACAGGGAGCAGGGAACAGCGGATCATCGGAACAGGGAACAAAAATTATCACAATTCCTACAGAAATTTCTCTAATCAAAAAATAGTTCAATAGAGCAGTATTTATAGGGCGACTGTCTAATCACCGTTAAAAAACCCAATTTTGCGCTTAGATACCAAAATAGTAATTTTGTCAAGACTTATGGGAATTATAGCCATAAGTCCTCTAATTAGTTGTTGAGTTAGTTGTTAAGCTACTAGAGGGCGATTGGCCTACGGCCACGCTTCGCGAACGCAATTTGTTTTGTTCGAGGTATCCAGCATTAATGGGTAGTATAGTTGGCATTTTCACAGCTACAGATAAGCATCTTACTCGGAACTTGCTTCTGCGCATGGGTAATGCAATTACCTATAGTGGTTCTGATGACAGTTATTTAGACATTACACCAGAGGATGGAGTGGCTCTAGCCCATGTTCCCCTGATCAGGAGAGACTTAAGCGCTGATAGCTATCAGCCAATGTGGAACTCTAACCATACAAGTGTCGTTGTCTTCAGTGGTAATATTTTCAACTGCCTGGAAATCAGAGAGGAGTTGGAAACATTGGGGTTTCATGTCCAATCTAATAGTGACACTGAAGTATTACTGAAGGGATACGAAGCTTGGGGAACAGAGGTTGTTCATAAGCTCAATGGCACATTTGCTTTTGCCATTTGGGACCGCTCTGTTGGAAGGCTGTGGTTAGCGAGAGACAGATTTGGGGAGCAACCACTATATTACTTCTTCGATGAGCTACACTCTACTTTCATTTTTGCTTCAGAACTCAAGGCAATCCTAGAACACCCTGTGGTTTCCAAAGCTGTGGACCCTCAAGGGTTGCAATCCTACCTGGTTTTTGGATACGTTCCTTCTCCCTTGAGCCTAGTTAAGGGGGTAAAAAAGCTACAACCTGCTCATAGTTTAATCATTGAAGCCGGAAAAACACCGCAGCTACATCACTACTGGCAACTCCAGCAAGTCGCAACATTGCAGAGTACGCCAGAAGCAGAAATCAGAGACAATCTTCGCTCGCGGTTTGAGTTGGCGGTAAAGCGTCGCTTAGATCGCAACAGTGATTTTTCTCCCGCAGCACTTCTGAGTGGTGGTTTAGACTCTACCCTGGTTGTGGGGATGATGAGCAAACTCTCAAAAGAACCAGTTCACACCTTTTCTACAGCCTTTGAAATTGGTTCCCTTGATGCTGAAATCTGGAACACAAATCCGAATCAGTGTAACTCTGATGCTGATGTTGCTAAAGCAGTGAGTGCCCATTTTGGTACCAAACATAGTCAGCTGATTATCTCTGGCAGACAAGATTTAATCGGTACACTGCGACGTTGTGTAAGAAGTTTTGGTGAGCCTCATAGTAATCAAATTAACGTCACCATGCTCTTGCTGGCTGAATGGCTTAAGGAGCAAGGAATTGCAGTAGTAATGACTGGGGATGGCAGTGATGCCATCTTTGGAGGTGAGCCGCGCCATCAATTAGATATGCAGATTAGCCTCTTGCAAAAATTACCTAGCTGGTTGCGCAACTTAGCCTATGCCAACAGAAACAAATGGCCAGTAAAAGATAACTTTAATCCTACAGCTTTTAGAAGAGTGGACTTAGCACCCTTAACTGTAGAAAGATTAAGTACTTGGTTTACCTACGGCAAGGGAGAATTTAATCAGCTCTTACAGGGAGAATACGCTACAGATACGGGAGTTATAGACTCGATATATCAGGAACTATTAAAAAGTTTGCTCTCCAAAAATCACATTAATAGCAACCAAGATGCCCTGCTCTACATGGATTTGAAGTTGGATATTAAAGAATCAAATCGCATGAGGGCATATAAAACAAGTACGCCAGCAGGTTTGGAATCCCTGACTCCTTTTTTAGATTACCAATTTGTTGAATATGCTATGTCTATTCCCTTTGCCAGGAAAGTGGGCTGGCAAAAAGATAAGCAACTGCTGAGAGCGACTTTCTCAGATTTATTGCCAAAAGTAGTACAAAAGCGGAAAAAGTATGGTTGGCGATCGCCTTTTGGTTCTTGGCTCAAAGATTATCTCTGGGAAGATGTTGGCGCGTTAATTAAAACATTGCCAGAAACAGGTATTTTTAAACCGGAAGTTTGTAACTTGATAAAAGACTACCAACCTGGTAATAGCCGCCAAATTTGGTCACTGCTAACTTTTGCTATCTGGCACCAAGAAGTTATGGAATGACCCATCTTAGCTTGATTCGCAAGAATCAAGCTAACTAGAAGCACTGGTATAAAAACGCAGGGCAAACTGCCAAAAGATCCCAGAAGCAAACAGCAATCCTAGGGCTAGAATACCGGAACCTACTACCCAAAAGGTATCACTGCGATTCAACATCACTTCTGCTGGGACTGTAGTCAGGAACGCCACTGGCACTACAAAGGTAAAGAAGAACCGATAGCTAGCCGGATAAGCTACAATGGGATATCGACCAGCTTCTAGCATACTGCGCAGAACAGCGGTGACATTGTAGATTTTGACAAACCAAATGCTCGTTGCTCCTAGCATAAACCAGATGCTGTAGAGGCTAGTCAACCCAAAACACAATGGCACTACACTTAACAGATAGTTGCTGATATCTAAGTCTAGGCGTGTACCAGCGTAGCCTATTACTATAATTGAGAAGATTAAGTCTGGTAACCCCCAAGGGCTGACACTTCGCCAAGACAGCCAGAACTGAGAATTAATGGGCTTGAGTAGGATAAAATCGAGGGTTCCTTGCTCGACGTGATCCACAATCCGGTTGAGATTGGGAATCAGGAATGTGCCAGAAAATCCCTGCAGTAATGTGAATATGCCTAGTATGACCAGCGCTTCTTCCCAATTCCAGCCAGAAAAGGTGTAGCCAGTGCGGTAAAACAAGAATAGACCAAATAGGCTACCAGCCAGGTTTCCTAGGCTGCTCAAGGTAGCGATCGCAAAATTTAGCCGATATTCCAGTTCAGCAGTGAGGGCCGTACTCCAGAACAACTGGAGTACACTCATATATCGTTTCATTTGGTTGGGCTGTCGATCAAACTTGGGCTACACCCAATAGTATCCCATGGGGCTAATGTACCAACTATGCCGTATAATTGGATTTTATTATAAGGTTCTGATAAGATATAAGTTTTAACAGTTAGGTTCAACAGGATAATAATGAATAAAATCTTGGTAATTGAGGACGAGATTTTTATTCGAGAAAATCTGATCGAACTCCTTGAAATTGAAGGGTTTGAAGCTTTGGGTGCTGAAAATGGTGTTGAAGGTGTACAGTTGGTTCAAAAAGAACCGCCAGATTTGATTCTGTGCGATGTAATGATGCCTGAACTAGATGGATATGGGGTATTGGAGGCACTACGGCAAGATCCAGCCACAGCCAAAATTCCTTTTATGTTTCTTACAGCTAGTGCAGATCGCAGCAATATTCAGAAGATCAGAGAACTAGGCATTCATGACTATATTCTGAAGCCATTTAATGTGGATAAATTCCTGGATGTGATCTCAAATCGGCTAGCGGAAAACAAGCAAACCTAGTGGTAATCATGGCAAGTAACAACAAACAGTTGACCACAGACCATTGACTAGCACGTTCTAATCAATAATTCTGTAGAAAGTTTCCGGAAAGTCTTGGAAGTATCTGGTATAATTGCCCTAACAGCCATTCAAGCTATTGATTGGGAGTCTGTGATCAAGACTCCAGAAACAATAATTTAGCTTTGATGCATTGAAGTATCAAACAACGGTTAAGTTGTTCTGTAGTAAATGCCTTGGTTGTTAAGTAAAAGCGCTTTTAGGATTTTCCGTCAAAGCAAAGAGAGATACCTCCTCATCAATTAACAATTGGCGTGCCATACACGGCTGACCGCTATGGGGCGGAAATACTGGGTTAAATGTATCTGATGAGTTCTAAGCCATTAATCCAAGATTCAGAACCCTTGGAAAGTCGATTAAAAGAAATTCCCCTAGAACCAGGGATTTATTTAATGCGTGACCATAGCGCTAGTATTATTTACATCGGCAAAGCCCGAAAATTGCGTACGCGAGTCCGTTCCTATTTCCGTGACTCCCAACCCTTGAGTCCTCGCATTGCAATGATGGTGGCACAGGTTACAGATATTGAATTCATCGTAACCGATACGGAAGCGGAAGCCCTAGCGCTGGAAGCGAATCTGATTAAGCAGCACCAACCTTACTACAACGTACTGCTCAAGGATGATAAGAAGTATCCCTATGTTGTCATTACTTGGTCAGAGGATTATCCCCGTATCTTCATTACCCGTAAGCGGCGCATGGGGAATAAACAGGATAAATACTATGGTCCCTACGTCGATGTCAAGTTATTGCGCAATACTTTAGCTCTGGTCAAACAGCTTTTCCCCATCCGGCAACGCCCTAAACCTCTGTTTAAAGACCGTCCTTGCCTTAACTATGATTTAGGTCGTTGTCCTGGTGTGTGTCAAAAACTAATCACACCGGAAGAGTACCGTCAAACCATCCAGAAAATCGCGATGGTTTTTCAAGGGCGTACTGGGGAACTAATTGAGATGCTGACGGCCAATATGGAACAAGCAGCAGAATCCCTTAACTTTGAGCTAGCAGCGCGGATTAGGGATCAGATTACTGGACTTAAGTCCCTGAGTACAGACCAAAAAGTAGCCTTACCTGACGATACTGTATCACGAGATGCGATCGCACTAGCGGCTGATCCCAAACATGCTTGCATCCAACTATTTCAGATCCGTGCTGGTCACTTAGTCGGGCGCTTGGGATTTTTTGCCGATGTAGCCCCTCAAGGGAATGGGCCAATAGAACTCGGAGCCATTTTACAACGGGTTTTAGAAGAGCATTACCAAACTGCTGATGCTGTAGAAATCCCTACAGAAATTTTGGTGCAACACCCGTTACCCGATGGGGAGATGTTGGCTGACTATTTGAGCGTGCGCAAAGGTCGAAATGTGACTATACTCACCCCCCAACGGCAAACCAAAGCTGAACTGATTGAAATGGTCAAGCGCAATGCTAACTATGAACTGGAACGCACCCAGCGATTGGTTGACCGCAACACCAAAGCCATGGAGGATTTAGCTAACATTCTTGACTTACCGGATTTACCACGGCGCATAGAAGGGTATGACATTTCCCACATCCAGGGCAGCAATGCAGTGGCTTCTCAGGTAGTATTTCTAGATGGCACACCAGCCAAGCAGCACTACCGTCACTACAAGATCAAAAATCATAATATCACTGTCGGTCATTCCGATGATTTTGCTAGCCTTGCTGAGGTGATTCGCCGTCGCTTCAAAAAAAGTCAACTCGAACCAGAACTAGCAGATAATCAAAACTCAACAAGCAACACTAAACACTCAACACTAAACAACCCAAACTCAACAACCCAAACTCAACAACCCAAACTCAACAATCAACAATCAACACTCAGAAAAGATTGGCCTGATTTGGTAATGATTGATGGCGGAAAAGGACAGCTGTCAGCAGTTGTAGCAGTATTGCAAGAGCTAAATTTACAAGAAGAAGTGCCTGTGGTAAGCTTAGCAAAACAGTACGAAGAACTATTTTTACCAGGAGAGCCATTGCCCCTAGCCACTGATCCCGAGCAACCAGGGGTGCAACTTTTGCGCAGGGTTAGAGATGAGGCTCATCGCTTTGCGGTGAATTTTCATCGGAAACAAAGAAGTAGTCAGTTACATCGTTCCCGTTTAGATGAGATTCCTGGATTAGGATTTCAGCGGCAAAAACAGCTATTGGCTCACTTTAACTCCATTGATTATATTCGCAACGCATCGGTTAAACAGCTTGCTGAAGTACCAGGCATTGGTTTGCATTTATCTAAGGAAATTTATCACTACTTCCACCCATGACTAGACCTTTTTAAAAAGTATATATTCTAAATACTACTAGACTTTGAAAAGTCAGCAAACAGAGGAAAATGTCACACAAAAACTGAGGCAACAAAAGGTGCGCGCCTTCGGGTCGCACCTAAGCGCGAATTAAATTCTTAATCGGTCAAGGGCACAAAGAGCGGAAAGCGCACCTAAGAGTAAGCATTCAGCAGTCAGCGGTCAGCCGTGAGCTAATCGCTGATAGCTGATAGCTGATAGCTGATAGCTGATAGCTTACACCTAAGAAACAAAAACTGAGACAATCTAGTCTGATCTGCCGATTAGCCTGAAAATATAGCGTTTGTATTTGAGATGTAAACCTGTATGGTCTTTTTTTTACTGTCCAATAAAACTGAGGATCTCTTGGCTCTTGCCTTTTTCGGCAATTCGTGTGTTTACCCAGATACAAATGCTATATAAACCATGCGGTATCAATCTCTTAGTAGGTTTACTCTACTACCGGTAGGTTGACTTAAGGGACTTGGAGGTTTTGCGTTCCAGTAGCGGCTCAATGCTCGCCCATCGCTTAGCTAGTCGTTAGGACCATCCCATTCTATAGGCTTTCTTTCTGTCTGCTTTTTTCTGTGCCCTGCCCTGATCAAGTGCCAGTGGCGCCCAGTTCTGTTTGTGAAACCTGTGTCCGCACCGCTGTTTTCCCTGTGCTTTCCCCCAAGACATCGCTGCATCCGTAAAGCGATGCTTGATTGATATGGATGTTGGGGAGTGCTAAATTTGTGACTAATTACCAGACGACTAATAATTATACATCTTATTTCATCAAGAAAAAACATAGATAGACAGTTTTAGCTCAGGTCCTAATAACTTTTAAGTTAATAATTTTTAAGTTATATTAAGAAATAACCTTTAAAATCATATTTTTTTAACAAAATTACTCAGCACTACCAGTAACAGGGGAATAACCATGACCCGAAACACTTTAGATGAACGGAGATCTCAGCTAAATGGCTCTGGCACTATCACTCAGCCAGATCACCAACAGAAATCTCAGCTGAATGGCTCTGGCACTACTATCACTCAGCCAGATCAACAACCATTACACCAAGCTAATCACCAACAGGAGGATTCAGCCTCATCATTACCCAGCTCCGGGACTAGTGAATCCCAAAACTCCTTGACATCAGGAGCAGGTAGTTTAGTGATGGCCATGAGTATGGGAATTATGCTGACCTTCCTAGGAATGCGATTGATCGGGACAGCTCCAAAGGTTCAAAAAACCGATTCCCCTGCTGAAACTGCTGAAACCCCTGCGGCTGTAGCTTCTGCTGAAACCCCTGCGGCTGTCCCCTCTGCTGTACCTGCTCAAACTGTTACGGTGGCAGAGGTAAAAACCACCACAGTTAACCGTACTCTAGAAGCTATTGGTAGTGTTGCTGCTTTTGAGGAGATTAGGGTCAAGTCCCAAGCAACGGGTTTACAGATTAAACAGGTACTGGTTAGAGAAGGGGAATTTGTCAAGGCAGGACAAGTAATGGTCAGGCTAGATAATGCTGTGCTTCAGGCACAGTTAGCTCAAGCTCAGGCAGCAGTTGCCCAAGCTGAAGCCCGTTTAGCAGAACTCAAAGCAGGGACACGCTCAGAAGAAAAAGCCCAAGCTAGAGCTCGTCTCGACCAAGCCCAAGCTCGTCTAAGACAGGCTCAAGCTAGTATTCCTAGACAAATTGACCAAGCTAAAGCCCAAGTGGCATCTGCTGAAGCACAGTTGAGTCTTGCTAAACGTCGCTTCGAGAGCCAGAAAAAATTGATTGCCGAAGGAGCCATTTCCCAAGACCGCTATAATGAGGTGGAAAGTCAATATTTCAGTGCTCAAGCGAATTTATCTGAAGCCCAACAACGCCTTGAGCAAGCACGAAACACCAACTCCCCAGAAATTGCCCAGTTAGAAGCCGCTGTAGTAGAAGCGCAACAGCAGCTCCAGCAAAGATTGGCTGGTTCCCGTCCAGAAGTAATTGCTCAAGCCCAAGCTCAACTGGCTAGAGAAAAGGCACAAGTCCAGTTAGTGATGGCGCGACTGAACGATACCCAAGTGGTGGCACCAGTCAGTGGCAAAGTAGCCACTAGAAATGCCCGTGTCGGTGATATTACCTCTTCCTCAGAAACACTCTTTACCATTATCGAAAAGGGGCGTTTGGAACTGTTATTAAGGGTACCCGAAACCCAACTGTCCCAAATCCAGATTGGACAACCAGTAGAAATATCTTCTAAAGGAGATAGCAGCCTGAAGCTTTCTGGAACAGTACGAGAAATTGACCCGATAGTCGATCAGCAGTCTCGTCAAGCTCTGGTAAAAGTAGATTTACCCAATTCTGGGAGCTTGCTACCAGGGATGTTTTTACGAGGCTCCATCACCATCTCATCAACTACTGGTTTAACCATACCATCCAAAGCAGTATTGCCCCAACCCGACACTAGCGCCATCGTTTACCGACTCGAAGCAGATAACACCGTTAAAGCACAGCCAGTGGTCATGGGAGAACTGCTCCCTAGTGGGCAAGTGGAAATCAATAGTGGTTTATCCCCAAGCGATCGCATTGTACTCAAAGGTGCTGCTTTCCTCAAAGACGGCGATCGCGTCCAAGTTTTAGAAACTCAATAAAAGCCTTGAAAGTTAACAAGTTACAGATTCATTAAGGGTTGAAAGGAACGCAGGTTACAGGTTCGATGTTGATTAACCGTTGAAAGTGAGGCGGTTACAAGTGGCATCTTGAGCCAATAACCTTGGCCTATTGGCCACGCGATCGCGTTCAACCAACTAACCTTGGCCTATTGGCCACGCAATCGCGTTCAACCAACTAACCTTGGCCTTTCGGCCACGCTTCGCGAACAACCAAATAACCTTGGCCTTTCGGCCACGCTTCGCGAACAACCAACTAACCTTCAACCTTCAACCTTCAACCTTCAACCTTCAACCAATTAACCTTCAACCTTCAACCAATTAACCTTCAACCTTCAACCGATTAACCTTCAACTATTTATCAGATGTCCTTCCACGTCTCCTCTTGGTCAATTAAAAATCCGGTTGCTACTCTGGTCATGTTTCTGGTTTTAGGAATAGTCGGTCTATTCTCCTTTAAGCAGTTGGGAATTGATCAGCTTCCTAATATTGATCTTCCAGCGGTGATGGTTACTGTTACCCAGCCAGGGGCAGGACCGGCAGAACTGGAATTCCAGGTAACCAAAAAAGTTGAAGATGCTGTTGCTAGCCTTGGAGACATTGACCAAATCCGCTCCACCGTTACTGATGGCAGATCCAGCACCGTTATCAATTTTGTCCTGGGAACTGATAGCAATCAGGCAACTAATGATGTACGCAATGCGGTAGCTCAAATTCGTCAAAGTTTGCCCCTAGATATTAACGAACCTATTGTCAAACGGTTAGAATTTGCCGGGGGTTCAGTGATGACCTATGCGGTAGCTTCTGACAAACGCTCAGTGGAGGAGTTGAGTGATCTAGTTGACCGGAAAATTAGCCGTGATCTAGTTAATGTACCGGGAGTTGCCCAAATTGATCGACTCGGAGGAGTTGACCGGGAAATTCGAGTTGACCTTGACCCCGCTAGATTACAAGCCTTTGGTATCACTGCTACCCAAGTTAATGACCAAATTCGGAGTTTTAATGTTAACTTACCCGGTGGTCGCGGTAACATCGGCGGCGCTGAACAGAATGTCCGGACTCTGGGAAGTGCTAAGACAGTCGAAGAGTTGAAAAACTACCGTATTGTACTCCCAGATGGCGCAAATGTTACCCTTTCCAGTTTGGGAGAGGTTACAGACGGCTTTGGTGATCTTAGGAAAGCCGCCTATCTCAATGGGGAGTCAGTGGTGGCCTTTTCTGTGCTGCGCAGCACTGGTAGCAGTTTAGTCTCGGTGGAAGAAGGGGTTCGCAAGGCTGTTGAACAACTAAAAACTACCCTGCCAGACGATATCGAACTGCGCTTGATCTTCACTCGTGCTGATTCCATCCGTGAGTCTTACCAAGCAACCATCGATTCCCTGGTTATCGGTTCACTACTCACCGTACTCACCGTGGGGATATTTCTGAGAAATTGGCGGGTAACTCTAATTACAGCAATAGCCCTACCTTTATCAATTATTCCCACCTTTTTGGTGATGAAAGCCCTAAACTATACCCTAAACAATCTGAGCCTACTGGGTTTAGCCCTAGCAGTGGGAAACTTGGTCGATGATGCCATTTGCATGATTGAAAATATCGACCAGCACTTGGATATGGGTAAGAAACCCTTTAAAGCAGCGTGGGATGGGGCGCGAGAAATCGGTTTAGCTGTAGTAGCGACCACAGCAACTATTGTTGCGGTATTTCTTCCTGTAGCCTTCATGGGGGGTATCCCTGGTCAATTCTTCCAACCCTTTGGAGTAACCGTTGCGGTATCTACTATGTTTTCCACCCTAGTAGCTACCACAATGACACCGATGCTCAGTGCTTATTTGCTCAAGCCAAAATCAAAAGCATTGAAGGTTGACCCGTTGTTCGCGAAGCGTGGCCAATTGGCCAAGGTTGACCCGTTGTTCGCGAAGCGTGGCCAATTGGCCAAGGTTGACAAGTTGAAGGTTGACAAGTTGAAGGTTGACCCGTTGAAGGTTGACAAGTTGAAGGTTGACCCGTTGAAGGTTGACCCGTTGAAGGTTGACAAGTTGAAGGTTGAAAGTTGGCAAAATAACCATCAACCCAATAACCTTGGCCAAAAGGCCACGCTACGCGAACAACCCAATAACCTTGGCCAAAAGGCCACGCTACGCGAACAACCCAATAACCTACCCTACTCGAACGGCAAAGGCAAAAAACCTGCTAACCTTCAACCTGCTAACCTTAAACCTGCTAACCTTGGCCAAAAGGCCACGCTACGCGAACAACCAGGAACCCACCAGAGGCGACCTATACAACCTTATCGAAGTCTATTAACCTGGGCGTTGAAGCACCGGATTACCACGATGTTGATAGCTGTAGCTTTTTTCATCGGTAGCTTGCAGCTTGTACAGTTTATTCCCAAGGGTTTGTTTAATGATGGGGATACTGGCATTAGTACGATATTGATTGATCTGCCACCGGGGTCTCAACTCAATGAAACCATAGACGTCATTCAACAAACCAATCGGTTGTTGCAGTCAAACCCAGCTGTGGAAAATGTTCTGGCCAGCGCTGGAGATGATGGTATAAATTCTGGTATTGTATACGCCAAACTCTTACCCAAAGAGGAACGGGAAATCTCTCAAAAAGAATTTGCTCAGCAAATGCGTCAGGCTTTTCAGAAAATAGCTGGCGCGAGGGTTAGTTTCCGTAGTCAAAGTCGTGGAGGCTCTACCAAGGATTTATCAATTGTTCTCAAGAGTGAGAATGGTGAACTGCTTGCCCAAACCGCCCAAGCCCTAGAAAAACAGATGCGTCAAATTCCTGGTTTAGTGGAAGTTACCTCTAGTGAAAGTCTAGTTAAACCAGAAATTGTGATTGTACCTAACCCTGCCCGTGCTGCAGATTTAGGAGTGTCTGTTCAAGCGATCGCACGCACGGCCTCTTTAGCGTTAATTGGAGATCTTGAGTCAAATCTGGCTAAATTTGACCTACCTGACCGACAAATTCCAATTCGTGTCCAACTCGACCCAGCATCGAGGGATGACATCGAAACCCTCAAAAATCTGCGGGTTCCCAGTCGAAATGGTACTTTAGTACCGATCACTGCCGTAGCTGATATCCGTTTAGGGAGTGGACCTGCCCAGATTGACCGCTTTAATCGTGCTCGTCAGGTGTCTTTGGGAGGCAACTTGCAAGGGATTTCTCTAGGAGATGCGATCGCAAAAGTTAAATCCCTACCTGCCATGAATCCCCTACCCCCTGGAGTTTCCGAGGAACCCGCTGGGGATGCCAAGATTCAGCAAGACATATTCAGTCGGTTTGTGAGCGCCTTAGGGCTAGCAGTGTTGTGCATTTATGCCATTCTAGTACTGTTGTACAACAGTTTTCTCTATCCCTTTGGGATTTTGGTGGCTTTACCCCTATCCATCGGTGGTGCCTTAATGGGACTGTTGGTAGCCCAGAAGGAATTGGGACTGTATGCCCTAATTGGAATAGTATTACTCATGGGATTGGTGACCAAAAATGCCATTCTGTTGGTAGACTTTGCCTTAGCCAATCATAAAGAAGGGACATCCCAGTTTAAAGCCGTTATTCAAGCTGGAGTCAGTCGCTTGCGACCGATTTTGATGACCTCCGTCTCCACCGTTGCTGGGATGATTCCCATTGCCTTGGAATGGGGAGCAGCCGGTGAAGTTCGTAGTCCGATGGCTATTGCCGTGATTGGAGGATTTACCACTTCTACTCTGCTAACCTTGGTGGTGGTGCCAGTATTATTTACCTATGTCGATAACTTAGTTCGTTGGACAAGAAAGACCCTTTTTGGAAGTAAAACTCAAGATTACCAAGACCTGGTAGAGGTTGAGGTAGAGCCTGAGCAGTATTTGAGCAATGGTACTTCTGTTGCTGCTAGTAATGGCAAGTTCTAGTATCTCGACTAATGTCTAGGTCAGCTATCAGCTATCAGCCGTCAGCTATCAGCTATCAGCTATCAGCTATCAGCTATCAGCTATCAGCTATCAGCTATCAGCTATCAGCTATCAGCTATCAGCTATCAGCTATCAGCTATCAGCTATCAGCCCTTGGCTGATAGCTGACGGCTGAATCCTTATGTCTAGGCTTAATAACAATTAACTATACAAAGTTTATTGTTGGTATTTAATTATAATGATGCAGATGTCAATTACCTATTGATTGTATTAACCCAATCCCTCCCCTGATCAACCCATAAGTTACCCATAAGTTACCCATAAGTTACATCCCTTCCCTGATTACGAGTTTGGTTGGTGTAGTGATAGGGTGGATAGTATTCCCAGCAGTCTGATGATGGTAAGATTTGATCAAGGGGGGTGTTTGATCAATCGCGAAAATGCCAAGCACGCCAATAAAGGAAGTAAACAAGGGAGGCGGATTGTTTTAACCAATTAATATTACAAGTAAGTAATATGATAATTTCGGCACTTCGCTAAATTTAGTAACTGACTAATAATTATGACCTGTGACTATCTTGCTTGATAACTTCAAATTGATCAAGTTAACTGTCCTAAGGTGGTGGGATTAATTAGCAATTAAATAGCGATTAAGTAGGGATTAAATAAGTTATGATTAATTGAGGTGATTGGTGTAGGTTATTGGTTTAGTGGGAGCATCTAATCGTGAAAGCTGTTGGGTGGCATAGTAACTGGTTGTGGAAAATTTTTTCTCTAGTTGGAGAAATTTATTTAGGTATAGCCATACTAAATCCCGTCCATGTCGCTAAGGCTGAATCTATTATACCAGCCGCAGATGGGACGGGCACTAGTCTTACAATTGATGGTAATGATTTGACGATTGACGGGGGTACAGTTTCCGGAGATAGAGCCAATTTATTCCATAGTTTTGAAAAATTTGGTCTGACGCCAGAACAGACAGTTACGTTTCTGTCTAATCCCAAAATTAGTAATATTTTGGCTCGGGTAATTGGGGGTGAAGCGTCAATTGTTGACGGATTAATTCGAGTAGTTGGAGGTAACTCAAATTTATTTTTAATGAATCCAGCAGGATGGGTGTTTGGGGCTAATGCTCGGTTGAATATCCCAGCTGATTTAACGGTAACAACAGCCAATCGGATTGGGTTTGGTCAAGACAATTGGTTGACTAGCTTTGGGTCAAATGACTATCAAACTTTAATCGGTAATCCCAATACTTTGGCCTTTGACTCGAATCAACCAGGGAGTATTATTAATGCTGGAAATCTGGAAGTACTAGAGGGAAATAATTTAAGCTTAATTGGCGGTAGTGTGATTAGTACTGGAAAGGTAAGTGCTGCCAACGGAACGGTTAATCTGGTTGCTGTAGATGGTGCTAATTTAGTTAGGATTAGCCAACCAGGACACCTATTAAGTATAGAAATTGAATTACCAACCGATGCTGATGGGGAGCAGCTACCATTTACACCTCAGGATTTACCAACCTTGTTGACCGGGGGAGTTGAAGGGTTACAGACACCGATTGTGGTGAAGCCAGATGGGAAAGTAGAGCTTGCGGATTCTGGTTTACCAATAGAAAGGGGTGATGTGGTGGCTCGGGAGGTAAACGCTAAGACTGCTACACTCTCAGCTGCTAATAATCTGACTTTAGTCGAAAGCCAGCTATTTACTACTGGGGATTTGAATCTGTTGGCTGGCAATACAGTGCGATCGCATGATACTCTAGCGCGCCCCTTTATTGCTGAAGCCCTCGGCAATTTATCCATCCAGGGGAATCAAGCCATCGAGATTTCAACCTTCAATAATCAGGCTAGCGGTTTCTTCTCTGGTGGAAACATGGTACTGCGTTCCGCTAATCCCATACAAGGAAGTACTCGCTATCAAACAGGGGCTAGTTTTCGGATCGAGCAATTAGATGGTAGTCCAGGGAATTGGATTAGTCCTGATGATTCCATCATTCTAGCAAATGGTGATGTCAGTCTAGGCAACTACCAAGGCGCTTCCTTACATATTTTAGCAGGGGGTAGTGTTACCTTAGGCGAGATTGCGATTAATCCTAGTGATGACCCTAATCCTAAGATTAGTCCCACCAACTCCGATCCTTTTCTGGCTAATCTCGCCAATGTCCCTGTCTCTGACCAAAGCAATTTGGTGATTGATGGTGCTAATCAGCCCACCTTAGATATTAGAGCTGGGATTGATTGGACACAACTAGGAGGCATTCCAGGAAACACCTCAGGTAATCTTGTTCCTGATTTTAGTAATACTGTTATCAGTAATTTCACCAGTGCTGATATCAAAGTTAGCGATATTACCGTAGCTCGGGATGGATTGGTCAGGTTAACCAATCAGTATCTGCCTAATACTGCATTAACCACTGGTGCAATTCAAGTTGACACCATTAAGACCGGTGGTTTAAGTAATAGTAATCATAATCCTAATTCCCCACAAATCCTGATTGACTCTCGCAGCACTATCGAAGTCACTAACAATAATCGCTTAGATACTTCCAGCAATAATACTGGTAGCGGAGGGGATATTACCCTAATTGCTGATGGCAATAGTAAATTACCTACAAATCAACCTACTATTCAAATTCCTAGCATCGATTCATTGGGTGGGGAGAGTGCTGGTAATGTTACTTTAATTACCAGAGGTGGTGATACCTTCATCAATAGTGGGGGTAGCGGTATCAATGCTGATTCCGCATCGGGCAATGGGGGAGCGATCGCAATCACAGCTACTAACGGTAACATTACTATCAAAAATCCCATCAACAGCCCCAGCACTCTAGTTATTGATACCGATGGTCAAGTCAGTCTCGGCAATCCCGACCAACCCTTACAAGTCAGTAAAATTAAAGATGTTTTGATTACCGCTGGCGGGATTGAAGTGATTTCCCAGTTGATGGCTGAAAGCATCACTATCCAACCAAAAGACCCTCATACTACTTTGGGCATAGGGAAAGATGCTGGTGGCACCTTCCAAATCACCACAGCGAATTTGCTCAATAATCTCGCTCTAGGCACTTCCGGTACCTTAACCATTGGCAATCCTGAATTTACCGGTGATGTAAGAATCCGCAACTTTGACCTGAGTCAGGCCAATCTCAATGTTATTGTCAGAGGCGGGGATATTCACTTTCTCAGCAGTGACACCAATCCTGCTGTCCAACTCGCTAATAATCAGACAGCTCAATTTATCTCTGCTGGTACCATCTTTGATAATCTGGGGACTGAAGTAACCATTGATGGGGAACAAGGGGCAGTTTTATTCGATGCTGAAAATGGATTTAGCTACGCCGATGCTAATGGTATAGATGTTCAAGTCAAAAATATTGCTGCTATTACCCGCAACAGTGGCGATATTATCCTTAACCTCCAACACCCCAATGCTGTGATTACTACCGTGGCTGGTGTGAATGGGATTAGCGCTGCTAATAATGGCAACATTAGTCTCGGACAAGATATACCTGGTGCTATCACTATTGATCAACTCATCCGTGCTCAGGGTTCAGGCAATATCTCCATTGGGGAATTCAACACTACTCAAATCAATCTCAACAGCATAGTTACCTCTGACAGTGGTAACATTAGCTTCCTCAAACCCCTTAATCTTGGTAATACTAGTGCTAATATTAGCGCTATCATCAGCAGCACTACCGGTAACATCACTTTTGATGGCACTGTTGACGGTAATCAAGACCTGAGTGTTAATGCTGGCACTGGCACCATTGAGTTGAATCAGGCAGTGGGCAGCACCATTCCCCTAGGAGATATTACCCTAACTGCTGATGAAATTAACTTTAACGAGATAGTGCAAGGGAATGCCACCATTACATTACAACCGTTCAGCGCTGATCAAGCGATCGCAATTGGTGGCAGTGATACCGGCAATTTATCAACCTTAGCACTAACTTCCCAAGAAATCAACCTCTTGCAGGATGGCTTTACTGCTATCACTATCGGTAATCCTAACAGTAGCGCTAACATCACCATTGCTGAAACTGGGGTCACTTTCCAAGACCCAGTAACCATTCAATCCCCAGCCGGGTCAGGTGCCATCATTGGCAATGGCACAATTCAAGGCATAGACGATGCTTCGATTACTCTAGAGGCCAATCAAAGCATTGCAGTTGGGAACATTATCACCAATGGCTCCGATATTAAGCTTACCGCTAGCAATGGAGAGGTATTCACAGACAACCTCCACACCTCTGGTATTAGTGGTGGTAATCTTCTTATCGATGCCTCCACTACCATCAAGACTGGCGTAATTAATACTAGCGGTAGTGTTGGGGATGGCGGAAATGTGCTAATCGACCCGATTGGGGATGTGGAAGTTAGTGCGATTAATGCTCAAGGGGGAGAAAACGGTAGTGGTGGTGATGTGGATATTACCGCTGGTCGATTTTTCCGAGCTACCGATACTTTTAGCGATCGCAATCAGACCACAGCTAGTATTTCCACTAGCGGCGGAGTGGCAGGAGGGTCGGTCATCATCCGACATAATGGCGGAGCTAGTTTCATACCCTTTACTGTCGGGGATGCTACCCTCAATGGTACTGCTGGAGCCATTACCACTGGCATCGACAATGCTATTTTGCCAACGCAACGGTTTCTGGAGTCCTATACTCAGGGGAATTTTCCCAGTCAGATTCAACTGATTACTCAGCTAATTACTCAGTCATCTCCTAATACTAGTAATAATACTAGTAATACTGAAGTAACCAATATTGAGCCAGATTTACCTGAGTTACCACAGGAAATACTCCCACCAGTGATGATAGAAGAAACTGAAGCATTGTCCAAAGAAATGCTAGTCTATCAACTAGAGGATTATTTTACCAGTCAAGTCACCGGTCAAGTCACCAGTCAAGCCACCGGTCAAGCCACCGGTCAAGGGGAGTCATCTGTTCCTGAAATTAAAACAGCAAAAGACATTCAAACAGAACTCAAGGAAATTGAAAACGTTACCGATGCTAGACCAGCACTGATCTATGTCTTTTTTCGGAATTCTGGAAATTTACCAGGACGAGACGTTGTCTTGAAAACCGAATTCCTCAACATTAATCCTAATGTAATTGTAGAGCCCAAGCCTAATGCTCCGTTGGAACTAGTATTGGTAACTAGCCAAGGCAAAATGATCTACAAACGGATTGCTAATACCAGTCGGGAGCAAGTGTTAGCTTTAGCTGAAGAATTCCGGGATAGTGTAGCATCTCCGAGAGCAGGGGTGTTTCGACCACAAGACTTAGCTAAATCTAAACAACTCTATCAATTATTGATTAAACCGCTCCAGAAGACATTAGATGAACAAAACATCAATAACTTGGTGTTTGTGATGGATAAAAGCTTGCAGTCTCTCCCCTTAGCAGCACTCCATGATGGCGAAAGCTTTATTGTGGAAAAATACAGTGTTGGTTTAGTGCCTAGTTTGAGCTTGACCGATACCCACTATACCGATGTCAGAAAAGCCCCAGTGCTGGCAATGGGTACAGAAAAATTTGACCACCATCGAGACCTACCCTATGTTCCCAAACTAATTCAGCATTTAGTTAATACCTGGTCAGCTAAAGCCCTAGAAAACGAAAACTTTACCTTAGCTAATCTCCAGGATGAAATTAATCAGAAATCTTTTAATATCCTTCATTTAGGAACCCATGGTAAATTTCGGTCTAATGCTAATGATTCCTACATTCAGTTCGGAAACAAACGATTAGGATTAGGAAAATTTGAAACCCTGGGATTAGAGCAACCACCGGTAAACTTATTGGTTTTAAGTGCTTGTGATACAGCCCTTGGCAATGAACAGTATGAATTAGGATTTGCTGGATTTGCCTATCAAGCCAAAGTGCAATCAGTCTTAGCTAGTTTGTTAGCAGTGCCTCAAAATGGAACCTTTAAACTCCTGACATCCTTTTATGACCATTTAAAACTCGTTCCTAGAAAAGCAGAAGCCTTAAGGCTAGCCCAAGTCGAGATGCTTCAGGATAATAGTAATAAGAAGTTATCTCATCCTTACTATTGGGCATGGTTTACTATTGTGGGGAATCCTTGGTAGTTTTAAAAGGGAACAGGGAACAGGGAGTCGGGAGTCGGGAGTCGGGAATCGGGAATCGGGAATCGGGAATCGGGAGTCGTAGTGCGTAGGGTGCGTTAGGGATCGGCTCGACCTGATTTTATCGGTCGCCAGGGTATAGATAGCCGGTCCCGTAACGCACCACCTTTGGGCTCGCCCTGATTTTTCGCCTCTTTGCCAGGGTTGAGACAGCCGCTCCGAAAATATGGATAACGGGCAAGATGCCCATTCCACCGGCAAGATGCCCATTCCACCCACTGGGTCAAACACCAAAGATTAGACTTCGCGGCAGTTGTCGGGAATAGGGAATAGGGAATGGGGAATAGTGAAGAAGAATCGTTCGCGTAGCGTGGCCTACGGCCAGGGAAACAGTATCAAAAAAATACTTTTGCAAGAGGTCTATTATATAAACCCAGCGATCGCGTAGCGTGGCCTAAAGGCCAAGGTCAATCGCATTTATCCTCCTCACTCTCCCCATCTCCCCACACTTCCCACACTCTTCCCTACTCCCTACTCCCTACTCCTTACTCCCTAGAGCTGACGTAGCAGTTAAGGCACCTACAGCTAATAGACCTAATACAGTTGTTGGTTCAGGAACGGTAGCCGAGGCTCCGTCATAAAACACGGTAATGTCAAAGGTCACATTTTGTTCAGCTTCTCGAAAAGCCAGAACTGCCTCACCAGGAGCAACACTTCCTGAAGTTAGCAATAGCTTTTTCATATCCTTAGAGAAGATAAGTTCGCTGAAAATATCAGAAATACTTTCCTTACTCCAAGCTGCATCTTCTTCAGCAGGAATTGTGTAGAGGATACTGGTTAAGGTCTTGTCGATGTTATTTTCAATTACGACTCTACGCCCAACATCTGTGGTAATGGAATCCCCAGTTTCACAAAAAGGAAGACAAAGTTGGGCAGTAGGTTCCTCACCAACGGGGGGCTTAACAACTACATTTTTAACTAGTGTAATTGCCTGGGCTGCACTAGACATTGCCACAGTCATCAATGCTGCTGATGCTGTAGTCATAGCTAATTTTTGAGCCATCCCTTTGGTGACAGCTAATGATGATGATAATTCAGCCATCTAAATCCCTGATTAATTTTCCTAGGTCATACTACCAAACAATCTGGACATTTTTTATAAATTTTTGATAAACTTATCATGAAGCTTATCTTCAAGATTGTGAAGGCTTTTAATAATTGAGCTTGTAGGAATTCAGCTCAGAAGCGTTCGCATTTATCTCGCCCCGACTCCCGACTCCCGACTCCCGACTCCCGATTCCCTAATCCCTACTCCCTACTCCCTACTCCCTACTCCCTACTCCCTACTCCCTACTCCCTACTTATGGACGTAAACGCCGCTGAATTACAAGAAAAAATTCGTCAACAATTTGATTTTGGGCCTTATCCCAGAATTCCCATCGACCGCTCCCCAAAAAAGCAGCTAAGCTTACTTTATTTTCATAATTTAGTCACCCCCTATTATTTAAGAAATCACCAAGTCATTAATCCAGACCAGAAAGTTATATTAGATGCTGGCTGTGGCACGGGATACGGCACATTAACCTTAGCGGAAGCAAATCCTGGAGCCAAAATTATTGGGATTGATATCTCGGAGCAGTCTCTGGATTTAGCTCGTAAACGCTTAAGCCATTATGGGTTTGACGAGGCAGAATTTCATCAGCTCTCCGTTTATGAATTACCTAACGCTGGTTGGGAATTTGATTATATTAATTGCGACGAGCTACTTTATTTATTTCCTGATCCAGCCATTGCCCTAAAAGCCATGAAAGCGGTTTTGAAGCCTCAGGGTATTATTCGCAGCAATCTACACAGTAAGCATCAACGTCACCTGTATTTTAGAGCCCAAGAAGTCTTCCATGTGATGGGATTATTTGATGAAAATCCCGAAGATATGGAGATTGACATTGCGTTAAATACCATGAAAGCGTTAAAAAATAATGTTGAACTAAAAGCTAAAACATGGGATACTAAATATGAGGGAGAAGACGGAAAAGAAAGAGTGTTAATGAACTATCTTTTCCAAGGGGATAAAGGCTACACTATTCCTGATTTATTCGCTGGCTTAAGAGAGGCTAATCTAGAATTTATCAGTATGGTCCATTGGCGACAATGGGATTTAATGAGTCTATTCAAAGAACCAGATAATTTGCCAGTGTTTTTAGCGATGAGCTTGCCAGATATTTCTGTGGAAGACCGACTGCATTTGTTTGAGCTATTACATCCTGTTCATCGGCTCCTGGATTTCTGGTGTGGACACCCGGACCAAGGCCAATCCTTTACCCCAATTTCCGAGTGGACAATGTCCGATTGGCAGAAGGCTAAAGTACATCTCCATCCTCAGCTGAATATACTAGACGTTAAACAAGACATGCTCAAAGCTATTACTGAATTACAGCCTTTTGAAATCAGTAGGTATCTGCCAGTGAGTGGAGTTCAATCTCTGGTAGACAGTGCCGTTGCCTCTTGTCTATTACCCCTATTCGATTCCCCTCAGTCGATGCCATCTTTAGTAAAGCGATGGCAGAGATTGCGCCCAGTGGATCCGGTAACACTGGAGTCAATATCTGATGAGAAAGCATTTGATACGCTTAAAGAGGCATTGATGGGATTGGAGAATTATGGATACGTGTTGGTTGAAGGTTAGGAGGTTGAAGGTTGAAGGTTGAAGGTTGAAGGTTGGCAGGTTGAAGGTTGGTAGGTTGGTAGGTTGGTAGGTTGAAGGTTGAAGGTTGGTAGGTTATATCATGTCAGCTTAAATGCACCTAATATAGAAGAGTTGCGTACGCTCAAAGCCACTATGCCCAAACGAATCAGTATCATCCCGCATTACTACATTGATCAAGAACGAACAACGTTACCGTCAGACAACTGATGGGACCCACGCGCTCACACTATCAAATCATCTGGTTACTCGCCCAAGGCCTACCCACCTCGGAAGTGGTAGCAGTAACTGGCTATAGTCGGGACTGGATTTATGAGCTGGTGCGCAGCTACAACCGCCTCGGAGTAGAAGCGTGTGCGTGATTTACGCCGTCACAATCTCGGAGGTGTACCGAAACTCAATGATGGATCAACTTGCCCAATTGCTCGAAGCCTTACGCGGACCTGCTCCGGAGGTCGGTCTGGGTCATGGACGCTTGCGTCACTGATTACCTGCACGAAGCCTTTGGCATCTGTGTGAGTCGTCAACAAGGGTGGGTGTATCTCAAACAAATGGAATTCCGCTTGAGAGTACCTCGTCCGGAACATCAACAGGCAGATTGGAAAACTCAGGAGGAGTGGAAAAAAAAGCTGGCCGCCGAGGTTTTGAGGGTGCAACAGGAGTATCCCGACGCTACCGTCGAGAAAAAGGCCGAGGATGAACATCGTATTGGCGCGGCCACACTGACCCGTCGCATCTGGATCGAAGCAGGGGTTCCGCCCATAGGCAAAGTTAACTGGAAGCGAGAATGGTTGTGGTTGTATGGCGCAAGTCCAACCCCAAACGGTCGAAACTAAGGCGTGGCTTTTACCCAAAGTCAACACCAAGCTATTCTCAATGGTGCTCGAAGATTTTTCTCAGCATTTCGGAGTCGGTTCAAATAAACGAGTGATTCTCCCTCTCGACCAGGCAGGCTGGCATATGAGCACAAAGCTCTCCGTCCCAGAAGGGATTCACCTGTTACCCCTGCCACCCTCAACTCCGGAGTTACAGCCCGCTGAGCGGTTATGGCCTAAGCGTCAATGAACCGTTAGCTAACCTTGCCAATGACCGCTATGAAATGGTCGAAGATTTGGTCGAACGTCGATGTCGCCAATTACTCCAACAGCAGAAGTTGATTGAGGGCAAGACATTCTATCATTGGTGGCCCGAGGTGAAAGTGGCGCGCTGCAGGGGCATTCAACCCGACATGATATTAGTAGGTTGTTCGCGTAGCGTGACCAAAGGCCAAGGTTGAATTATGGGGTTGCTGAATCTTCCCATCAATAGGAGCTTGTAGGGTGGGCAAAAACACCATTATGCTCTGGAGTAGTTCTAGATCACAGAATTTTGCCCACCATTACCGGTTGATTTGACACTCCCCGGCCTGTTCGCGTAGCGCCGGCTTTGCCGAAAGGCGCGGGGATTCTTAGTTCTACGACACGCCTTTAAATTAGTTATCCGTCAAAGGCAGTACTTAAACCAAATACCCGTTTAAAAACTAAGTATTGAGCCTAATTTAACTAAACGAGCGTGGGCTTATCTCCCTAAGCGTTGGGTTTCCCCAGTTCCCGTGTGCCGGAGACGAAACCTTAGAAGAGTGGAGCCTTTATGGTTAGTCGGCTATGGGTAAAAGGGTTAAAACTTATTGAATAAGGCTCCACTCTTCTTACGGTAACTTCTAACCCCACGGTACGTTTAGTCTTAAAAGGTTATTTACTGGTGTTTCGGTATCCGTTAAGATCCATGCGTTTTGGCGAGGTATGCGCGCTCCTCGTGTACTAGTATCGCAAAACGCTCGTTATTTTAAATTGGCAGTACCGACGAATCCTACCTGTGCGCTTTCTACATGTTTATTATATCACATTTTAATCAAAAGCGGTCCTAGAAGGACGGGGCTTGAGACCCAAAATTTCGGTCAGATATATAGCGCTACCCGCAAGGCAGCTATGCTGAGGGCAGAAGGCAGAAGTTGACTCTAACAAGGTTTTAGAGGTAAGAGTTGTCCTAACCTTAGTGCGTACTGCTATATGTACCCATTGCCATCGCCATCCTGATTCAAACCTCACCGATTCATCCGTTGCTGGTGGGCAGTGCTTACTGAGACTATGGCTTGCTGATTTGATCTTGCTGATGCACTGCCCACCCTACATCTACATCTACATCTACATCTACATCTACATCTACATCTACATCTACATCTACATC
>NZ_MKZS01000001.1:4816721-4822245 GCF_001942495.1 Moorena bouillonii PNG | reverse complement strand
GCTTGTAGGGTGGGCAAAAACACTTTGCTGCTCTGGAGTAGTTCTAGATCATAGCATTTTGCCCACCATTACCGGTTGATGTGGGGTTTGCCTACGCTTGTAGGGTGGGCAAAAACACTTTGCTGCTCTGGAGTAGTTCTAGATCATAGCATTTTGCCCACCATTACCGGTTGATGTGGGGTTTGCCTACGCTTGTAGGGTGGGCAAAAACACTTTGCTGCTCTGGAGTAGTTCTAGATCATAGCATTTTGCCCACCATTACCGGTTGATGTGGGGTTTGCGTACGCATAAGCGCGGAAGCTGAGGCCGTAGGCCACGCTTTGCGTTCGCGTAGCGTCGGCTTTGCCGAAACGCTTCATCGCGAAGTCAGCTTGTAGGGTGGGCAAAAACACTTTGGTGCTCTGGAGTAGTCTAGATCATCGAAATTTTGCCCACCACTGCCCACAAGTTCCTTACCATACCAATCCTAATCAAAACTGACCGATTCATCCGTTGCTGGTGGGCAGTGCTTACTTTAGCGATCGCTTCCTGAGATTATCTTGCTGACACACTGCCCACCCTACATCTTTTGACTACATCTTACTCCCAATTCCCCACACCCCACACCCCACACCCCACACCCCACACCCTACTCCCTAAAGGCCAAGGTCAATCCCATTCATCTTTTCGTGGACAGCAGTGGTGGGCAGTGCTTACTTTGACTATGACTTTGTGATCTAATCTGTCTCCTGCACTGCCCACCCTACATCTGGCTCCCGATTCCCCACACCCCACACCCCACACCCTAAAAATTTTTTTCCCCTAGATGATATGAAAAAGAAAGCAAGTGGGTAAGTTAAGTCTAGGACAGAACAAATCAGCATCCCGCACCCACCGGAAAGACTTATGAAAACTGATCTAAAAGTTAAACTACTTCAGCACCTGACCCAGAAGAAGCAAGACGAAGGTTTTACTCTAATTGAACTACTGGTTGTAATCATTATTATTGGAATTCTATCCGCTATTGCTCTGCCTTCTTTCTTGAACCAAGCTAATAAAGCCAAGCAGTCGGAAGCTAAAACCTATGTCGGTTCCATGAATAGATCTCAGCAAGCCTACTACCTGGAAAACAATGCATTTGCTAACAATGATCAATTTGGTGAGTTAGGTCTTGGCATTTCCACAATAACTGATAACTACCTTTACGGGATAACCGGCGGAGGTACGGAATCACAAAACGTTGCTAACTATGCAGACCAAAGAAAGAAGGGTACTGAAACAAAAGATGGTGAATCTGCCCTTAAGGCATATCATGGCATCACAAGCGTAGGTGAGATATCAGATACCAGTGAGACAACTACGTTGGCTGTATTGTGTGAAGCCAAAAAAGTTACCCGATTTGATGGTGCATTCGGTTCGGATGTGGATCCCGATGGTAATGTTAGTGCAGATGGTGTTCCCAGCTGTAATCAGGCCAACTGGAAGAATTTATCAGGTGGTAATAACTGATACTTAGGGTAAAAGCTTCGTGAGGACAGTTTTAATCACCCAAAATTAGGTATTTAGTGAGAGTGGGTAGAAGCGTCTACCCACTTTGTTTTATGGAAATACTTAGGTGGACAATTACCCTAATCACGTTTTGAATGGTATTAGAAAATGGGGTGATCTGTTTGATTTAAATAGTAAAAAACGATGACTAACTGGCAGCAACAAGCGGAACAATATTTAATCGAGGGGGACTACAGTAAAGCCGCAAGCTTATACGAACAGGCTATTGAAGCGGAACCTGATTGTATATCCTACTACTGGCATTTAGGATTACTGTTCCTCTTGCAGGGTCAAGAAACAGAAGCCCAAACCACTTGGCTGGTGGTGATGGCGGAGGCGGAGTCAGACCAAGTGAAGACCTGGACCGAGGAACTGCTCCAGGTGTTGCAAACCGAAGCTGAGCGCAGGCAGGGGTTAGCCGATTATGCTGTAGCCTGGGCAATCCGTCAGCATATGCGGGAAATTTGCCCCACGGACCTGACTAATCTCTTGGAAATTATTGCCCTCAGCATTAAGCTAGAAACCTTTACCGGTGATGACTTGACGGAGCTGGGGGTGATTGAACTGCTAAAAACCCAGCCAACAGTAGAATGCAATCAGCAATTACAGGACTTACGCAAGTGCCCCCTAAATCCCCCAGCGAGCAATCCCTCGCTGGGGGACTTTGAGTCAAGAACCCCCCAAAATTGGGGGGCAGGGGGGCAAAAGCAACTAAACTTCGTAAGTCCTAAATTATTAAAAGATGTTTTAGAGCAGATACTAGAAGCCGAACCATTGCATCCGGCCTCCCTAGCATTCACGGAAGCTTGCTTAGCTTACCTGCCCAATCCTGAGGTTTGGTTCTGGCCGTTACTGTCAGCCTGTATGAAAATTGGTCATACCTTAAAGCAACCGACCATCGCTGCTCGTTTTCTGGAAAGTTATCGCTCCTTAAATCTTCACAATCCTCATAATATAGAAATATTAAGACATCTGGCTAGTTTTTATCAAAATGCTTGTAATTATGACCAGGGCATAGAAACTGCTAAGTTGTGCTATTCCTTATCGGAATCCTTACCAGACAAAATATCCGGAATTAACCTGGTATTGCGGGGGATAATGAATGCCGGGGGCTATTGGCAGGAGGTTTCTGCGGCTTGCCAAACTCTAGAATCACTGCTGGTTTCACTAATTAAGGAACAACTCTTGACCTTGTCTGATGTTGAGACTTTGCGTCTGCTTACCCCATTCTTTCCTCTGGCTCATGTTCATGACCAGCCCAGCCATTTTAGACCAATTTTGAATCAAATTGCTGAGCTGTTCCAGAGGAATATTCGGGGTTATACCAAGGAAAAAGTGGAGTGGTATGGATCCCCCCTAACCCCCCTTAATAAGGGGGGAATTGAGGAGGGAGCAGGGAGCAGGGAACAGGGAACAGGGAACAGGGAACAGGGAGGAAAAACTACCAAGCCCTTAAAAGTCGGATACCTGTCGGGTTGTTTAAGACGGCATTCCGTGGGGTGGCTAGCTCGTTGGCTGTTTGAGCATCATGACCGGGAGCGGTTTCAACTTTATGGCTATTTTGTAGACTACAAGCTAGTCAACGATAACCTCCAAGAATGGTATATCAATCAGGTAGACCATCCTCACAAATTAGGGATTCATTTTCTAGAAGCGGCTGAACAGATTTATCAGGATGAACTGGATATTTTAATTGACCTCGATAGCATCACCCTGGATATCAGCTGTGCAGTCATGGCTCTGAAACTGGCACCAGTACAAGTCACTTGGCTAGGGTGGGATGCTTCAGGATTACCTGCCATTGATTACATGATTGCTGACCCCTACGTATTACCGGATTCCGCTCAGGAGTACTATTCCGAGAAAATCTGGCGCTTACCCCAAACCTATATTGCGGTGGATGGGTTTGAAGTGGGTGTACCTAGCTTACGTCGGGAGCACCTGGATATTCCCAACGATGCCACCATTTATCTCAGTAGTCAGAAGGGATACAAGCGCAATCCCGATACCACAAGGCTGCAAATGAAAATTATCAAAGCGGTCCCCAATAGCTACTTTTTGATTAAAGGCAAATCTGACCAAGACTCGATCAAACGGTTCTTTAACCAGATTGCGGAAGAAGAAGGGGTAGAGTGCGATCGCTTACGGTTTCTACCAGAAGTACCTACGGAAGCGGTTCATCGTGCCAACTTAGGGATTGCCGATGTGGTACTGGATACCTATCCCTACAATGGAGCCACCACTACCCTGGAAACTCTATGGATGGGTATTCCCCTAGTCACCCGAGTGGGAGAACAGTTTGTTGCTCGCAACAGTTACACCATGATGATGAATGCGGGAATAACGGAAGGCATTGCTTGGACAGATGATGAGTATATCGAGTGGGGGATTCGCTTAGGTAAAGACCCTGCTCTCAGACAACAAATTTCCTGGAAACTGCGACAATCTCGACAAACTGCCCCCTTGTGGAATGGTAAGCAATTTACTAGGGAAATGGAAAAGGCTTATTTGGAAATGTTAGGGAGATAGGGAGTAGGGAGTAGGGAGTAGGGAATCGGGAATCGGGAATCGGGAATCGGGGAGATAGACCCTTTGGGGTATAAATCTGCTGTATCAAAATCAAGCCCTTGATCATCTCACCAAGAGAACGAGTCTTCTGTTTACCTTTCACCCGTGATCTGTCTCCATTGTTCCTGAAACGTTGAAGTAGGACTATTTCCCTTTATTTGTTCAACAAGTCGATCGGTTTCCATGGTGTGACGGTCAATTTCTTCCTGATGCTCAAAATAGTATGCCATTGCCCCATGAACCTGGGCTAAGGACAGATCATACTTGTGAGCAATTTCTTCTAAAGATTCTTTCATCTCCAAATACATTTCAGCAATAGCAGCAACAGGCATTCTTGTCCCAGCGATGCGGGGTTTACCATAACAATAGTCAGGATCTATGGCAATATATTCGGTAGTTATTTGTTGGATAGACATTTGTCTGATTTTGATTAAAAGATAACCGTATTAATTATAAGCAAAAGGCAATAGGCATGCTAGCAATCTAAGTACAGGACAAAAACCTTGAAATGAAGAGCAGGATAGGGTTTCATCAGAAATACCACAATCTGCCCTTAACCCTATGAATCAAGAAGCGCGAATTGAAGCAATTACTCCAAGAGCATTTAGACGCTCCTTGGAGCCAGACTCTCGCTTAAGCGCCCTGTTCTTGTTGGCTGTCCTGAAGGTAAAAACGGTTAATCTCTGTGAGCTGTCGTTAGGGTTTGGAGGCAGGGCACTGCCGGAATCGAGCTTACTTGCGTCAGAGCGCGATTTTTTCGAGGCTTTGAGGTGGATTACGCCCAGATTGCCAAAATGGTTGTGAGCTGGATGGGGATTCCTGATGGGTGGGTGCTGAGCCTCGACCGAACCACGTGGGAATTCGGGTCTCATTGCTACAACATTCTGACAAACGGCATTGTGCATGAGGGAGTGGCAAATCCAGTATTGTGGTGGCTGCTCGACAAGAAGGGAAACTCCAATAGTGATGAGCGAATGCGTTTTATCGAGGCGTTTTACCAGCTCTTTCCCAAAGCCCAGATAAGCGTGTTTGTGTGCAGACCTGCATGTTTATTGGTCAGGCATGGATTCGTTATCTGTTGCGCGGGGCCACTCTATCGTTTCGTATCCTTTTCCGAGCCACTGATAAGATTGAACGCTCAGGAAGGTCCCTGGCAGCCAAAGTGGTTTTTGCCCATAAGCATGCCAGGTGAATCCCAACTACTCTTGGGGGTTTGTCGTGTTTGGGGCTACCCAGTTTCAGTTGAAGCCAAGCGGCTTGATGATGGCCAATAAAGAGTCGTGATTGCACCCCCGGCAACAAGCGCATTTGGTCACTGACTATAGCTTACGTTGGGGCATTGAAACGCTATGCAGGCATTTTTAAAACCCGAGGCCTCAAGGGGTGACAACAAGGCTACAAAGCACTCTGGATAAGGGACTTAGCGTTA
>NZ_MKZS01000001.1:4806070-4816621 GCF_001942495.1 Moorena bouillonii PNG | reverse complement strand
ATCGGGAATCGGGAATCGGGAATCGGGAATCGGGAATCGAATCGGTAGGGAGTAGGGAGCAGGTAAGAGGTAAGAGGGAATAGGGAACAGTAGTTAAGATATCCAAGGAGTTTTTACTGTTATGATAAATTAAGATTATTTTTCGTGATAGCATTATAAATACTATAGAAAAATCGGTGTAGTAATTGTGATAATTATTGTCCCCGACTCCCGACTCCCGACTCCCGACTCCCGATTCCCGATTCCCTACTCCCTATTCCCTATTCCCTATTCCCTATTCCCTGTTCCCTATTCCCTGTTCCCTTCATATAATGATACTGACAGAACGCCTAATTATTTTCAGCCGCTATCCAGAGCCCGGAAAGACTAAAACCCGGATGATACCAGCTCTAGGAGCGGATGGTGCGGCCAACCTTCAACGTCGGATGACGGAACATACTGTTGCCCAGGTCAAGGAATTAATAACTGGTCGCCCTGTGTCTGTAGAAATCCATTTTGCTGGTGGTAATCAACAGCTAATGGAGGATTGGTTAGGCTCGAATCTGGTCTATAAACCTCAGAGTGATGGGGATTTGGGCAAGCGAATCACTTCGGCATTTCAGTTATCGTTTGCGGAAAGCATGACCAAAGTTGTGATAATTGGTATTGATTGCCCCGATTTGAATAGTTCGGTGATGAATCAGGCATTTGAGGCTCTAGACAATCATGATTTAGTACTTGGACCAGCTAAGGATGGCGGCTACTATCTGGTTGGTCTAGGCCGATTGATTCCAGAGTTGTTTGTCGGAGTGAGTTGGGGAACATCTGAGGTTTTGCAGCAAACGGTGGATATTGCTAAGAGTCTTAACTTAACTATGGCGATGCTTTCCGAGCTTACTGATGTTGACCGGCCAGAGGATTTATGGGTAGTATCAAATTTGATGGGAGTAGGGAATCGGGAGTAGGGAATCGGGAATCGGGAGTCGGGAGTCGGGAATCGGGAATCGGGAGTTGGGAATCGGGAATCGGGAATCGGGAATCGGGAATCGGGAATCGGGAATCGGGAATCGGGAGTTGGGAAAAAATCCTGTTTATATGAGATTTTACACCAGTATTAAGTGATAACAATCAATTTCAGTACTGAAAGCGACAAATATCATCACTGTTCCCTGTTCCCTGTTCCCTGTTCCCTTTTTATTTCAATCAATTTCAGTACTGAAAGCGACAAATATCATCACTGTTCCCTGTTCCCTGTTCCCTGTTCCCTTTTACCTTAAATCCTATATTCACAACCCAAATACAAACGCGCTTAGCTAATAGCTTACGTTCTGGAACTCTTAGCACTTTCTAGTTTTTCTGAAAAGATTGTAATCAGCTCCATCATGTCTTTGACTAATTCTTGTTCAACGCTGATGTCTTCTGATGACTTGTTGATAATTATTACTTCTGTATTGAATTCTTCACACATAGCAAAGACTAATTCAGCGCTAACTCTAAGCAGCCTATCTTTGTGAGTAATGACAACTCTGCCAACATTCCCCTGCATGATGCGCTTGAGCAGTTTCTGTAAGCCTTTATTTTGGGAATTGATTCCGGAAGCTGAATCCTGGATTGTCTCATACTGCCAACCATTAGCAGTACTAAAAGACTCTAAAATCTTGATTTGCTTGACTAAATCTTCTTTTTGGTCTTGACTTGAAATACGGGCATAGTTAATGGTTATCCGATCATCGATCTGACCGACATTCCGTGGTGTAATGTGTTTGATATCGGCTACATAAAATCGCCGATGGCCACTGGGAGAACGTTGTGACCTAATTTTTCCTGCATCTGCCCACCTCCTTAAGGTTTTAACTGAGACCCCTAGCTCACTGGCTGCTTCTCCAATACTAATGGTTAACCCTGACATGTTGGATTTCTCACCTTATTTGAATTGAGTTTAATCAGCTATCAGCAGTCAGCCGTCAGCTATCAGCCGTCAGCTATCAGCTTAAGCGCTACGCGCACGCGTGCGCGTTCAGCTATCAGCCGTCAGCTTATGGGTTATTATCAGCTATTAGTTATCAGTTATTATCAGCTATCAGCTTATGGGTTATCACAGCGTCGAAGCCTGCAGGGTTATTCACAGGCTTCGACGCTGTGATAACCCTGCAGATGGTGCTTTTCAATAAAATAAGCTGACCACTGACGGCTGACCACTGACCACTGACCACTGACCACTGACCACTGACCACTGCCCACTGACCACTGACCACTGACCACTGACCACTGACCACGGACCACTGACCACTGACCACTGACCACTGACCACTGACCACTGACCGCTGAATGCTGTTTACCTTTTATTATATCGCTATTACGTAATAAATGTCTAGATATGGATAGAAATTAATAAAAAAATGGTTATTCCCTAGTCAGGGATGCTAATTTGTCAGAAACAATGCCTAAACGTCTTGCGTGATAGTAAAAATTTCAATTATCATCCCGGTTCTCAATGAGGCTAGTCACATAGCTGATACTTTGGCTACGGTTAGGGAAGCGTCTAATGTGGAAGTGATTGTGGTAGATGGGGGCAGTTACGATGAAACCGTTGCGATCGCACAATCACTGGGTGCTAAGATTATAGCTGCTGGTACCGGTCGCGCTAGTCAAATGAATGCTGGTGCTGCGGTGGCTACGGGAGATATTCTGCTGTTTCTCCATGCTGATACCCGTTTACCAACAGGATTTGATACGTTAGTTCGCGAAGGGTTACAAGACTATGACACCGTGGCTGGTGCTTTTGAATTAGCTATTGATGCTAACCTGCGGGGGGTAAGGCTAATTGAACGGATGGTGAATTTGCGATCGCGTTTTTGCTCCCTGCCTTACGGTGATCAAGCCATCTTTATCAAAACTAAGGTGTTTACAGACCTTGGTGGTTTTCTGAATCTACCGATTATGGAAGATTTTGACTTAATGCGACGCCTCCGCCACCTAGGTAAAATAACTATCCTTAATCAACCTGTGCTAACATCAGGACGCCGCTGGCAGACCTTAGGGGTTGTGAAAACGACATTAATTAACCAAATGGTGATCGTTGCCTATCATTTGGGGGTTTCTCCTCACCGGATTGTGGGTTGGTATCGTCGAGCAAAAGGGTAAAGAATCGGGAATCGGGAATCGGGAATCGGGAATCGGGAATCGGGAGTGGGGAATCGGGAACAGGGAACAGGGAACAGGGAACAGGGAATAGTTAAAAAATCCTGTGTACCTGATTAGATTAGAAAGCGCTATACTTTCCTGATCTCCCACACTCCACATCTCCCCATCTCCCCATTTCCCCATCTCCCCATCTTCCCACACCCCACACCCCACACCCCACACCCCACACCCCACTCTCCACACCCCACACCCCACACCCCACACCCTTGTCTCTTCATCTGAAAGCGCTAAAGTATCATAGTGTCCCACATCAACAGCGAGAAGATCCAAAATGCTGGAGTTGTATCAATTTGAACTGTCCCAATACTCAGAGAAAGTACGACTGATTCTGGATTACAAAGAGCTGGACTATCGCAAAATTGAGGTAACCCCAGGAGTAGGACAGTTAGAACTATTCCAACTGTCTGGTCAAAGTAAGGTACCAGTGCTAAAAGATGGGGATACCGTGATTAGCGATTCCACTGCGATCGCAATGTATTTGGATCGCAAATATCCCGACAAACCCATCATCCCCAGCGATCCCAAAGAACGAGGACTCTGCTTACTGATCGAAGAATGGGCAGATGAATCCATTGGTACCAAGAGCCGGAAAGTGGTCTATGGCGCATTGAGTCAAAATCCCGACTTCCGCAAATCGGTCTTACCGAACCAAACCCCGGATGTGCTCAAAACAGTAGTTGGTTCCGTACCCTCGGAATTTTTAGATATTCTAGGGTTTGGTGTCGGTTGTGGCACTGATGCCGTCAAGGAAGCCAAAGATGGTCTCAAGCAAGACCTAGAAGCCTTGAGTCTATTGCTCCTGGATAGTCCTTATCTAGTCAGCAACTCCCCTTGCTTAGCAGATTTTGCCGTAGCCGGTTTAAGTCTGCTCCTGAAATTCCCCGATGGGAATTATCTCGATATCCCCCAGCAATATAAAGGTCAAGGGATTCCTGGCTTTGCCGATAGTAACCTCTATGAAACCTTTTTTGCTTGGCGCGATCGCATTTATGCTGATTATCGCAAACCTTTAGTTTCCGATAGTCCCAGTGATTCTCAACCCACATCAATTGAGATTGATTAATCAGATTTACCGTCAGCGGTCAGCCGTCAGCGGTTAGCAGTCAGCGGTCAGCCGTCAGTGGTCAGTGGTCAGTTTGACCCGATGGTGCGTTACGGGGCGGACTAGCTTGCTAGCTTGCCTATTGCCTAGAAAAGTGGTGCGTTACGGGGCTACTGGCGCTGGACCTTGAATATGATGGCAATCCCACCCCTAACGCACCCTACTCCCTACTCCCTACTCCCTACTCCCTACTCCCTACTCCCTACTACCTACTCCCTACTCCCTACTCCCTACTCCATACTCCCTACTCCCTACTCCCTACTCCCTATAACCCAAATGATTTAGGATTGCTATAGTCCTAGAATTGTGGTAATGGATTTAAGTCAACCTTTAGGTTCAGTTATTCAAGGCTCTCTGTCTGCTGGATTGGAAGTGCGATTACNTCCCTACTCCCTACTCCCTACTCCCTACTCCCTACTCCCTACTCCCTACTCCCTACTCCCTACTCCCTACTCCCTACTCCCTACTCCCTACTCCCTACTCCCTACTCCCTACTCCCTACTCCCTACTCCCTACTCCCTACTCCCTACTCCCTACTCCCTACTCCCTACTCCCTACTCCCTACTCCCTACTCCCTACTCCCTACTCCCTACTCCCTACTCCCTACTCCCTACTCCCTACTCCCTACTCCCTACTCCCTACTCCCTACTCCCTACTCCCTATAACCCAAATGATTTAGGATTGCTATAGTCCTAGAATTGTGGTAATGGATTTAAGTCAACCTTTAGGTTCAGTTATTCAAGGCTCTCTGTCTGCTGGATTGGAAGTGCGATTACACCCCGATGTCTCCGTAGAAGATATGCGAGTGGGGAAATTTCTGGTGGTTCAGGGAATGCGATCGCGTTTCTTCTGTATGCTCACCGATGTCTCTTTGGGAACCTCCAGTCAGCGGATTCTGGTTAATCCTCCTAATCCCAATGATGACTTTCTACGGGATGTACTCGCAGGTAGTGGCACCTACGGTACGATTAATTTAACCCCGATGCTAATGTTTACGCCACAAAAATCCCAGTCACAACCGCCAGTGGAACTAAATGGAAAAAGTCCCTTAGGCTCCTTTCAAGCTCAAAGTAGCGAAGAGATGGAATTGTTACCAGTAAAAACAATTCCCAGCCATTTTTCTCAAGTATACGATGCCAGTGAACGGGATTTTCGGGCAGTCTTTGGCTCAGAAGATGACCCCCATCGCCGGAATTTTTCCATTGGTCAACCCCTTGACATGGAAGTCCCCATATGCATTGACTTAGATCGGTTTGTAGAACGCAGTAACGGGGTTTTTGGTAAATCTGGCACCGGTAAATCCTTTCTAACTCGGCTACTGCTATCTGGGATTATCCGTAGGCAAGCAGCAGTAAATTTAATTTTTGATATGCACTCGGAATATGGCTGGGAAGCCGTATCGGAAGGGAAACAATTTAGTACAGTCAAAGGATTGCGTCAGCTTTTTCCATCCCAGGTACAAGTTTATACCCTCGACCCAGAATCCACCAGACGACGAGGGATTCGGGATGCCCAAGAGCTTTATCTGAGTTATGACCAGATTGAAGTAGAAGATATCAACCTAGTCCGAGGAGAGTTAAATCTTTCTGAAGCTAGTCTAGAAAATGCCATTATTTTACGCAATGAATTTGGCAAATCCTGGATTGTGCAACTGCTCTCCATGACCAATGAAGAAATCCAGGAATTTTGCGAAGTAAAACGAGGCAACAAGTCCTCAATTATGGCATTACAGCGCAAATTAAGCCGATTGGATGAATTAAAATATATCCGTAGTGCTTGTCCCCATAATTATGTCAAGCGAATTTTAGAATCTCTCGATGCTGGGAAGCATGTTGTCGTAGAATTCGGTTCCCAATCCAACATGCTTTCCTATATGTTAGCTACTAATTTAATTACCCGTCGTATTCATAGCAGTTATGTCAGAAAAGCCGAGATATTTTTGCAGTCAAAAAATGCCAGCGATCGCCCCCGTCCCCTAGTGATTACCATTGAAGAAGCCCACCGTTTCCTAGATCCAGCCACAGTAAGGCAAACAATTTTTGGGATTATTGCCCGTGAAATGCGCAAGTATTTTGTAACCTTGTTAGTCGTAGACCAGCGTCCTTCTGGAATTGATAACGAAGTCATGTCTCAAATTGGAACTCGGATTACCTGTTTGCTAAATGATGATAAAGATATTGAAGCAATTTTTACTGGGGTGTCTGGTGGCCAAAGTTTGCGTTCGGTATTGGCCAAGCTCGATTCTAAACAACAAGCCTTAATTTTAGGACATGCCGTACCAATGCCAGTGGTAGTCAAGACTCGTGCTTACGATCAACAATTTTATCAGGAAATTGGGGAGCTAGATTGGCAAGAAAAGTCCGATCAAGAGGTATTTTTAGCCGCCCAATTAGCTAGGGAAGATATAGGGTTTTGAGATAAGCTATCAGCAGTCAGCAGTCAGCGGTCAGCTATCAGTGGTCAGCCCTCAGTGGTCAGTGGTCAGTGGTCAGCCGTTGGCCTTTGGCACCTCAACTAGCGTGGCACCTCAACTAGCGTGGCACCTCAACTAGCGTGGCACAGGCTTCTAGCCTGTGTGACCCATAAGCTGTTCGGTGTAGCGTGGGCGTAGCCCATAAGCTGATAGCTAATATAGCAATCCGTGTAGGAATTGCTGAGAATTTTGTTCCCTACTCCCTACTCCCTACTCCCTACTCCCTGTTCCCTGTTCCCTATTCCCTGTTCCCTTTGCTATAGCTGATAGCTGATAGACGAACTTTTCTAGTATGCTGAAGATATGATGCCATAAGGCTTACGATATCTAGCAAATGCCCTATCTGGTAACATCAGGGCTTAATTCCCCTGTGATTCATCCGGGGGATAATTTAAAAGGAGATTAAAACTTGAGGAACCAAAATCCACAAAATTGGCAATCTTTACTCGGGGGGATTATCGCAGCATTAGTTATTCTCCTCACCTTTAATTGTTTTGTAATCATCAATCCCGGTCAGGCTGGAGTCCTTAGTATTTTGGGTAAAGCTAGAGATGGCGCTCTGCTTGAAGGTATCCACTTCAAACTGCCCTTCGTCTCTATAGTCGATGTGTATGATGTCACCGTACAGAAGTTTGAAGTCCCAGCCCAGAGTTCCACAAAGGATCTTCAGGATTTGACCGCTCGATTCGCCATTAACTTCCGCCTCGATCCCAGTCAAGTGGTTAGCATCAGGCGAAAACAAGGAACTCTACAGAATCTAGTGGCCACAATTATTGCCCCTCAGACTCAAGAGTCATTTAAAATAGCTGCCGCACTTCGTACTGCTGAAGAATCCATTACCCAACGGAGTCAGTTAAAGGAAGATTTTGATAAGGCTTTGGGCGAAAGGTTAGCCAAGTATGATGTCGAAGTATTGGATACTAGTGTGATTGACCTGAATTTTTCTAGGGAATTTGCCAAGGCAGTTGAAGAAAAACAGGTAGCTGAACAACAAGCCCAACGAGCTGTCTATATAGCACAGCAGGCTGAGCAAGAAGCTCAAGCAGAAATTAATCGCGCTCAGGGTAAAGCAGAAGCCCAACGACTTTTGGCCGAAACCCTCAAAGCTCAAGGGGGTGAACTAGTGCTCCAGAAAGAAGCGATCGCAGCTTGGCGAGAAGGTGGGGCTCAGATGCCTAAAGTTCTCGTTATTGGTGGTGATAGGAATAGCAGTGTTCCCTTTATCTTTGACCTAAACAACGTACCTCAATAGCATCAAAATGTCAATAAAATTATCAAAAACTCTTTAATTTAATGCTAGTTACTAGTGGGACGTTTGATAGTTTGCAGTTGAGTATTAGTAGTTAAATTACAACTACAAAAACCCGTTTTCTATCTAGAAAGCGGGTTTTTTAAAAATAAATTTATAGCAGTCGAAGTAAAGCTTAAGACATATTTATTTTACCTGTTACCTACTCCCTACTCCCTATTCCCTATTCCCTACTCCCTACTCCCTACTCCCTACTCCCTTTCCTATAAATTTTTCATGAGTATTTTCACCCTACAATCCGTTCGCAAAGACTTTGGGATTAAAGAAATCCTCAAAGAAGCTACCTTTAGTCTAGATCCTATGGATAAAGTTGGTTTAATTGGCACTAATGGTTCAGGCAAATCGACCCTATTAAAAATAATTGCTGGTCTTGAGCCCATTGATGCTGGTCAACTCTCCATTAATCCCAAAACTAAAATTGTTTACTTACCCCAACAACCAGACTTAGATGACAATCATACCGTTTTAGAGCAAGTGTTTGCTGATAGTGGTCAGCAGATGACTCTGATTCGTGAGTATGAAGAACTTTCCCAGAAATTAGCTCACAATCCCGAGGATAACCAACTGCTAGCACAGCTATCAAGTGTAACCCAGCAGATGGATGCCACAGGAGCTTGGGAACTAGAAACAAAGGCAAAAATTATTCTAAGTAAATTAGGAATAGTTGATTTTGATGCTCCCATTGGTCAGTTGTCTGGTGGCTATCGTAAACGGATTGCATTAGCAGCCGCTTTGCTAGCGGAACCAGAAGTATTGTTAATGGATGAGCCCACAAACCATCTCGATGCCATGTCCGTAGAGTGGTTACAGAGTTACCTAAATAGTTATCGTGGAGCAATATTACTGATTACTCACGACCGCTATTTTCTAGACCAGGTCACCAACCGCATTATCGAAATTGACCGGGGAGACCTGTATACTTACTCTGGCAACTATTCCTACTATTTAGAGAAAAAAGTCTTAGCTGAAGAATCAGCCATCAGTACTCAACGGAAACATCAAGGGGTATTGCGCCGAGAATTAGAATGGCTCAAACGGGGTCCAAAGGCTCGCAGTACCAAGCAAAAAGCTCGTATTGACCGTATTCACGACATGCAAGCCAAAGAGTTTAAACAAGCTCAGGGTAAAGTAGAAATTTCTACCCCTGGTCGTCGAATTGGCAAGAAAGTAATTGAGTTAGACAATGTTTCTAAAGGCTATGACGGTAGAATTCTGGTCAAAGATTTTACCTACGAATTTAGTCCCGATGACCGAGTTGGCATCATAGGTGGGAATGGGGTAGGGAAATCTACCCTAATGGATATTATTACTGCACGCATTCAGCCCGATTCTGGTAACGTTGAAATTGGGTCTACCATTTATATCGGTTACTTTGACCAGCATTCAGAAGATTTGCTCGAAGCTCTTAATCAAAATCAGCGAGTAATTGATTACCTAAAAGACGTAGCAGAGTATGTCACAACCGCTGATGGTACATTAATTACTGCCTCACAGATGCTGGAGCGTTTCTTATTTCCTCCCAACCAACAGTATGCACCAATTCATAAGCTTTCCGGAGGAGAGAAACGTCGCTTGTTTCTGTTGCAAGTACTGATGAGTTCTCCCAATGTACTTATTCTTGACGAGCCCACCAATGATTTAGATGTACAAACTCTAGCTGTACTGGAGGAGTATCTAGAAGGGTTTAATGGTTGTGTAATTATAGTCTCCCACGACCGCTATTTCCTAGACCGCACCGTCGATAAAATCTTTGCCTTTGAATCTGAGGGTAACATACGTCAGTATCCTGGTAATTATTCCCTTTATATCGATAAAAAGCGAGAAGAAGAGGCAAAACTAGCCCAACAGATGGCTCAGACTCAAAGTAAAAAGCCTGAATCCTCTAAGGTCGAGGCCTCCACAAAAAAATCATCCAGTAATAACAAACCCCGTCGGCTGTCTAATTGGGAAAGGCGGGAATTCGAGAAACTCGAAAGTCAGATTCCCCAACTGGAAGCTCAGAAAGCTGAGTTGGAGAAAACCCTATATCAATCCCCTCCCAAAAACACCAGTGAAGTCCAGAAACTTTATCAGACCTTAGAGGCGTTGACTCAAGAAATTGATACAGCAACTGAGCGTTGGATGGAGTTGGCCGAACGGGAATATTAGATGATAAGCTGATTGGCCTATGGCCACGCTACCCTTTACCCTAGGTCACGCGGGGCGCGTTCCCATAACTTAGATCACCATCGCTGTAATTCTACCGTTGCGCTCCTACCGTTCCATACGCATAATTAAGCTAACAACCCTTGTGATTGGCCGTTCGGGCAGCGTCGGGCTTTGCCCGAAAGGCGACGCTACCCGACCCATAATTGAGCTAACTACCGTTGAGTAAGCATAATCTATACCATAATCTATAAGAACCATCTCAGGGGGTGACAAGCTAATTAAAAATCTTACAGGGGTTAGGTTTTAGGGGTTAGGTTTTAGGGAAGATTGTCAAGC
>NZ_MKZS01000001.1:4779383-4805970 GCF_001942495.1 Moorena bouillonii PNG | reverse complement strand
ACTCCCGACTCCCGACTCCCGACTCCCGACTCCCGACTCCCGACTCCCGACTCCCTCGCATAATTTTTCCAAAAACTTATACATTATCGAAACGCCAATATATACATATAGCTGAAATACTAAATATAGCAGTTGAGTGGTAAAACCCTTAATGTTCCCCCTTACCCAATCCCTATTTCCGTGTTTCCACAGTTACTTTAATGTGATGGGTGCATCTCAATGCATTCATTTAGATGCACCCTAGATACCCTAAGCCAATTGTTAAAATTTTTATTCCCTGCTCCTTGCTGGGTGTATCTCACTTTTGTAAATGTTGCGTAGGGTGCGTTAGGGGTGGGCGAGCCCTGATTTTCTGCCTCTTCGCCACCATTGAAATAGCCCAACCCGTAACGCACCACCGAGTCAAACAGCAAAAATGAGATGCACCCTCCTTGCTCCCTGTTCCCTGTTCCCTTTGGTATAGACATAATTGAAAATTAAACAAATTAATAAATAAGGCACTAAGCAGGCGCACAAAATTAATTACACATTTTTAAAAACTCAAAGCCTTACAATGTAAGGTTTATAGAGATTGCGAGTAGGTAATTAATTCTGTGTAGGTGCTTATCAGTAGAGGCGTTCCATGGAACGCCTTTCTTTATGTTTTTTTTATTATGAATAATTACTTATGCTCCTATGGTTGGATTAATGTGTCGTATTCAAATAAATTGTAATGGTTTTAATCAAGTATAAGCTCAGTTTAAAGTTTCTGTGAATTATCCCCAAACTCTAGTAATTGGTATTGACACCCATGGTCATCTTTTTCTACCATTGAGTAAATTAACCCCACAGCAATAATATAATCTTCTCTCACAATAAAATCACAATTACTGATTTTATTGGAATCAATAAACTACAGCAATAATAATAAAACTACCAATCAATACAACTATATAGTGGCCAGATTACTCAATAGTGGAATAGGCAAATACGATAAACAAAGTTAATTAACTTCAGTCAATCAATCCTAATAAATTTAAAATAATGACATTCTTTCATAACCGCCAACAAACCACAAACAGATTCCTACAATCCAGAAATTTTCAGGGTAATTATTTCCAGGGCAACATTGGTAGATTTGGCTTTGGTAGATTTGACTTTGGTGATCGCTGGTTTAATAATCATGGACATAACTGCTTTGACCTTGACGAACCTAGACGCTCTTTTAACTTCAATCCTGCCAATCACCAAACTGGTGAAATCGGCAACAAAGTCTGGCTTGATGCTAATGGTAATGGTCTTTTTGATCAAGGAGAAACAGGAGTTGAAGGCGTTAAGGTTACTTTGACTGGGGCTGGTAACGATGGCGAGTTTGGCACTAGCGATGATATCACCAAGGAGACAACCACTAATAACAACGGTAACTTCAACTTTAAAAACCTTGCTACCGGCGACTACAAGCTCACTTTCTCTGATTTACCATCTGATTTAAACTTCACCACAGCCAATGTTGGTAATCAGGAGTCAAAAGATTCTGACGTTATTGATCCCAGCACTGGTATGACAGATGTGATTACCTTAAAGGCTGGGGAAAGTAACAAGAAAGTTGATGCTGGGTTGGTAGAAATTCCAAAAGCAGAAATCGGCAACCAAGTCTGGCTTGATGCTAATGGTAATGGCCTTTTTGATCAAGGAGAAACAGGAGTTGAAGGCGTTAAGGTTACTTTGACTGGGGCTGGTAACGATGGCGAGTTTGGCACTAGCGATGATATCACCAAGGAGACAACCACTAATAACAACGGTAAGTATAAGTTTGAAAACCTTGCTGCGGGGGACTACAAAGTCACCTTCTCTGATTTACCATCTGATTTAAACTTCACCACAGCCAATGTTGGTAATCAGGAGTCAAAAGATTCTGACGTTATTGATCCCAGCACTGGTATGACAGATGTGATTACTTTAGAGGCTGGGGAAATTAACCATGAAGTTGATGCTGGGTTGGTAGAACGTCCAGCAGAAATCGGCAACCAAGTCTGGCTTGATGCTAATGGTAATGGCCTTTTTGATCAAGGAGAAACAGGAGTTGAAGGCGTTAAGGTTACTTTGACTGGGGCTGGTAACGATGGCGAGTTTGGCACTAGCGATGATATCACCAAGGAGACAACCACTAATAACAACGGTAACTTCAACTTTAAAAACCTTGCTACCGGCGACTACAAGCTCACTTTCTCTGATTTACCATCTGATTTAAACTTCACCACAGCCAATGTTGGTAATCAGGAGTCAAAAGATTCTGACGTTATTGATCCCAGCACTGGTATGACAGATGTGATTACTTTAGAGGCTGGGGAAATTAACCATGAAGTTGATGCTGGGTTGGTAGAACGTCCAGCAGAAATCGGCAACCAAGTCTGGCTTGATGCTAATGGTAATGGCCTTTTTGATCAAGGAGAAACAGGAGTTGAAGGCGTTAAGGTTACTTTGACTGGGGCTGGTAACGATGGCGAGTTTGGCACTAGCGATGATATCACCAAGGAGACAACCACTGATAACAACGGTAACTTCAACTTTAAAAACCTTGCTACCGGCGACTACAAGCTCACTTTCTCTGATTTACCATCTGATTTAAACTTCACCACTGCCAATGTTGGTAATCAGGAGTCAAAAGATTCTGACGTTATTGATCCCAGCACTGGTATGACAGATGTGATTACCTTAGAGGCTGGGGAAATTAACCATGAAGTTGATGCTGGGTTGGTAGACCTAACTCCTTCTGGATCAGTCCCGATTCTAGAAGATGGCACTTACCAACTTTCCAATCACCCAGATGGTAATGGTATTCATTATAAGGATGGCAGTCCTTATGGTCTAGTTATGACTGGCTTGTTGCGTGATGACTTGCAAAGCGGTGAAGGTGACTTCAGCCTGTTTAACTTCGAACATCCTGATGCCAATATGCGGATGAGTGTGAATGGAAACAAAATCCGGATCTTTGGTACGGCTTTTGCTAACTTAGATGCAAAAGACAACTTCGACAAATCCGACGACTACGATGATACCGATGGTTTGTGGCAAATTGACTTTACTTACCATCAGGATCACGTTAACCAAATCAGTGATGATGATGATTTATTTGTCGATAAGAACTTCGCTGGACAAAATACAGGTACTATCAAGCAACTGTATGGTAAGCAGCTTAAATTTGATCTGAGTGACTACGCTGGCCAGAAGGATTTCAGTTTCCAGCTTGGGAATGAAACCAATGATCAGGGTCATCGCAACTTTGATGGGATTTCTGGCTGGGGTTGGTTGAAGCACTCCAATGCTGAAGAATACATCCCTGATTCTGATTGGTTGTTTACAGTTAACCCGGACAAGCTGATTAACGAAGCACCTGAATTCACCAATCTGCCTCAGAATGGTATGATCCCTATTATCGAGGATGACATCAACGTAATTGATATCAATGCCACTGATGATTACGATGCTGAAGGCCAAGGGCTACAATACTCGATTGTCGGTGGTCCGGATCAAGACTTATTCAACATTGATCAAGATACAGGGGAGCTCTCTTTCAAAGATGCTCCCAACTTTGATAATCCTCTTGATCACGATGGTGACAACAAGTACAATTTCAAAGTACAAGTAACTGACTTGGATGGGGCATTTACCGATAAAGATCTCTCGGTGATGGTGAATCCGTTGCCTACCCCGAATTCTCCTCCTGATGCGGTGAATGACAGCGACAGCACCTTTGTTAACACCCCTGTCACTATCAATGCCTTAGCCAATGACTCTGACCCCGATGGGGATGCTATTTCGGTTATTTCCTTGAATGGTCAGTCTATCAGTACTGGTGAAACCATCAATACTAACAATGGTTCGGTCACCTTGCTGGATAATGGACAACTCAGCTTTACTCCCAATCCCGACTTTGTGGGTAACGAGAGCTTCACCTACGAGATCAGCGATGGTAACGGTGGTACTGATACTGCTACAGTAACTGTGGATATTCAACCGAACCCTGTACCTAACACTGGCACCATTGTTGGGTCAAGCTCCATCACTGAAGGCAGTAACGCTCATTATCAAGTCAAGCTAGATGGTGTGGTTGATGAAGACACTTATGTGACGATTAAAATCAACAACGGGACAGCGAATCTAGCGGACGGCTTCAGGTTAGATCGGGTTGACTACCTAAGCAATCCAGTTACCTACAATGTCCAACTTGGCGAAGAAGGTCAATTGTACACAGCAATTGATACCGACCGTTCTCAAGCCGGAGATGCCTGGAATGTTGGTTACACTGGTTTCTCTGGAAGCCTTTATGAGTTACCGGTAGGCGTGGACAGTCTGACCGATGACTTCCAAGTATCTGGAGCCGAGGGCAATCACCTTGTGGTCAAGATTGATGCTGGCAGCGATACCTCTAATTCCTTCACCATTGATGCTCTCAAAGAAATCCAGTTTGGTAAGTATTTTTCTGGCATCACAGCCACTGAAAGTACAGAGGACTTCAGCCTCACCATTGATAAGATCGGCGACAATGATGTGAACAGTGGTCACAAGACAATTGAGATCATAGACAACTACGCTGTCTACTCACCTATTGCCTTTGACCTAAATGGTGACGGGATTCAAACCCTAAGTATTGATAAAGGGGTTGAGTTCGACATGGTTAACTCCGGCGGCAAGGTTAACACTGGTTGGCTTTCTGGAGAAGATGGCTTCCTGGCCATTGACAATGATGGCGACGGTGAAATCAGCTCCCGTGCGGAACTATTCGGTGGCGGTGTCGGTGACGGCTTTGCCAAACTTGCTTCCTTCGACTCTAATGGCGACGGCTTAGTCAATCAAGATGATGCTCTGTTTGGGGAACTGAAGGTCTGGCAAGACAGCAACGAAAACGGTATCACTGACCAAGGTGAGCTACTTTCCCTTGAGTCTAAGGGCATCACTGACCTAAATACAGCTTACACCAATGTCTTCAGCACTGATGCTATGGGCAATATTCATGGTGAGCATAGTACTGCTGTGTTGAACGGTAACACTATCAAAATGGTGGATGTTTACTTCCAGGTTGAGGTTTAAGGCCGGGCGCGGGTAGGTTGGGAAGTCCGCGAACTAACGGTTGTTGTCTTCCCCACTCGCCCTTTGCCTCAAAACAGGGGTAAGAAAATTGACTGTACCTCATAACTATGAGAACTGCTCTATTTCTACCATGCCTTGGTAGTAGATTCCCGAAGATTCCGAAAAATACTAGGGATTAACCTTCTTATGAACTACAGTCATGATGAATTTTTGTTACGATCGCCAAAAACATCCTGGATCGTAAACTCTATCACTAGATTTATTGCATCAATCATCCTTTTGCCCCCCTAGCTCCCCAAGTCTGGGCAGGGGATAATCGGGGCTTGGCACCATTGATGCAAGAGGTCTACTGTAGGTGGCGGTTTCCAGGGATAATCTGCTGTAGATGGGAAAACTGAGAAGGACTAATGGTCAAAGGAACAGGGGAATCCCTGTCAGCCAAACTTCTCTAGTCAACCCGACAGCAACTTGGGATCAGGACTAAAAGTCCCCAGCTAAAATTTTCCTTGGAGACATCTTAATGCTGCGACTCGAACACATTAGTAAAGTATACCCCACTGGCGAAGTTCTAAAGGATGTCAACTGGGAAGTTAAACCAGGCGATCGCATTGGCTTAGTTGGCGTCAACGGTGCCGGGAAATCTACCCAACTAAAAATTATTGCTGGAGAGATGGAACCCACCAGCGGTGTTGTTATCCGTCCTGCCAGTCTTCATATCGCTTACCTCACCCAAGAATTTGAAGTAGACCCAACCCGCACGGTTTCAGCAGAATTCTGGACGGTATTTAAGGAAGCTAACCAGGTAAACGAGGAAATCCTACAAGTGCAAAACGCCATGGAAATGGCTGATGAAGCAGAATTGGAAGGACTGATTAGAAAGCTAGATAGGTTGCAGCGCCAATTTGAAGCCCTTGATGGTTATGGCTTACAAGCAAAAATTGACAAGATCTTGCCGGAGATGGGATTTGAGCCACAGGATAGCGATCGCTTAGTGAGTGCTTTCAGTGGTGGCTGGCAAATGCGCATGAGTTTAGGCAAAATCCTGCTCCAGAAGCCAGACGTCCTACTGATGGACGAGCCGACTAACCATCTTGACTTGGAAACCATCGAATGGTTGGAAAAGTATCTCAAGGGTCTGAAGACCCCAATGGTAATAGTATCTCACGACCGGGAGTTTCTTGACCGCCTCTGTACCCAAATTGTAGAAACCGAACGGGGTGTCTCGACTAACTACCTAGGCAATTACTCAGCTTATCTGCAGCAGAAAGCCGAAATGCAGGCAGCTCAACTGAGTAGCTACGAGCGTCAACAAAAGGAAATAGAAAAGCAGCAAGCCTTTATTGAGCGTTTCCGTGCTAGTGCAACCCGGTCTACCCAAGCCAAAAGCCGAGAGAAACAATTAGAAAAAACTGAACGGATAGAAGCCCCCACTGCTAATCTCAAAACCCTGAAATTCCAATTCCCTCCTGCCCCGCGTAGTGGTGTTGAGGTAGTCAAAATCAAGGATTTAGTCCATGACTATGATGACAAGATTTTATTTCTGGGAGCAGACTTGTTGATTGAACGGGGCGATCGCATTGCCTTCATCGGTCCCAATGGTTGCGGTAAATCCACCTTACTCCGGATGATCATGGGAATGGAACAGTCCACAGAAGGAATAGTAACACTGGGCAAACACAATGTCATTCCTGGTTACTTTGAGCAGAATCAAGCAGAAGCCCTAGAATTAAGCAAAACGGTCATGGAAACCATCCATGATGAAGTCCCAGACTGGAAAAATCAGGAAGTGCGTACCCTATTGGGACGGTTTCTGTTTACTGGGGACACGGTATATAAAAAGGTTGAGTCCCTTAGTGGAGGCGAAAAAGCCCGCCTGGCCTTAGCCAAAATGCTCCTTTCTCCCGCTAATTTACTAATTCTGGATGAGCCTACTAATCACCTGGATATCCCAGCCAAAGAAATGTTGGAGGAAGCACTCGGTACCTATGATGGTACAGTAATTATTGTTTCCCACGACCGCTATTTTATCTCGAAAGTGGCCAACAAAATAGTAGAAATCCGGGATGGCGAATTCTGCACCTATCTAGGAGATTACCACTACTATCTCGAAAAGATTGCCCAGGAAAAAGAAGAAGCTCGCTTAAAAGCGATCGCTGCGGCCAAAGCGGCTAAAAAAGCTGCCAATGCTAGCAAAAAGACTAAAAAGACCAAGAAGAAAGCTGCTGCTAAACAAAAGTAACAACAAAAGGACATATAGCAGTTCTCAATACCAAATTGAGAACTGCTATATTACCTATTACCTATTACCTATTACCTATTACCTATTAAAAGCTTATTGCTGAAGTGCTGAGGAGTCAACTATATTGCTGGTTAATCTCTGCAATACCTGATCAATATCATTCAAATCACCGATAATCCGCCGGACAGGCTCAGGCCATACTCTGAGTAGTGTTGGTGTCGCCGAGATCTGATCAGTTTCTGCCAGTTCTGGGTGCTTGAAAACATCAATAATTTTTAGGGTATAGGGATGACCTAAATGATTCTCTAACAACTGGTATAGACTCTTGAGAGTATACTCAGTCTCTGAACTATGTCCGGAAACGAACAAACGCAGGACATAGCTATGGGTAGGTTGTGCCTGGGAGTGAGACACATCAGGCAGGGACATCCTGGATAAATAATCAGGTTTGGTGACATCGGTGGCAGTCAGTGAGTCTGTACTATCAGTGGCAGACTTAGATAAACCCGGCAGCTTTTCCATAGCTCTCAAATGCTCCTGAGGTGAAGATCTGCCAGAGTTTTGGTTAGTAAACCTTTCTGGGAAAACCTCTTCTGTATCAGAGTAGGATAATGGTTCTGGGCGGTCAATGCGCAGGATCAAGTCATGGTTTTGCCAGAGTTGGGGAAACTGATTGCGATAAGTTTCTAGCACCGCCGGGTCACAGGACTCTTCCTCCCAAGGAGCTACTTGCCAAATCAGGTTGTCAGTGCCAAATACTGCATTTAACAATGCCTGATGATGTTGCACCAACCAATTAATTTCTGCTGACATACGCAACTGATTGGTTTGAGGGTCAATCCACCGATCAATGGTGGCAGTATATCCAGGGACTAAAAAATGAGGTGGCTCTGGTAACCCCAGTATTTCCTGTAAACTCGCACACAGATGCAGGTGCCAGTGACTCTGCTTATTAAAGTCAATGCTATACACTAGATCTTCCCCTGGTGTAAATATAGCAATACCTTTAAACAGTTGGGGGGAGGGGGTTTCATCCAGCATATGCTAGTACTATGTCGTCAATTTAGTTTGATACTTAAGGTTTTACTTTTTAGATGATAAGTGTTATTTTTGAGTTTATAAGTGTTAGGTTTTAGGGTTAGGTTTTAGGTCTTAGGGGTTAGGTTTTAGGAGTTAAGTCTTGATCCCTAATTCCTAATCCCTAATACAAGGGTGACTAATCCCTAGATCCGACCGCGCAACATCATTGCGATCTCGTTGGGAGTGGGTGACTTTTCTAAGGCAGTTTCCTCAGTAATACGCCCCTCTTGGTAAAGAGCGAACAAGGATTTATTTACGGTAACCATACCGTCAAATTCACTAGCCGCCATCAGTTGTTCAATTTCTTCGTATTTGCCCTTGAGGATGTAATCCTTAATAGATTCAGTATTAATCAGGATGTCATGAAACGCTGCACGCTTGCCATCGGTAGTACGGCACAACCCTTGGGAAATGACTCCTACTAGGGCTTCTGATATGGCCACCCGCATGGGAGCCTGTTCTTCTGGATTGTAGAGATTGAGAATCCGCTCAATGGTTTTCACTGCACTGTTGGTATGCAAAGTACCCATGACCAAGTGACCAGTTTGAGCAGCCTTGAGAGCTGTATTGACTGTTTCTCGATCTCGCATTTCCCCAATCAGAATCACATCAGGGTCTTCCCGCAAAGCGGCTTTCAATGCCCGGTCAAATTTACGGGTATGCATTCCTACTTCCCGCTGTTTAACCAGAGATTTGCGACTTTGGTGGATAAATTCAATCGGGTCTTCAATGGTAATTATATGCCGCGCCATATCTTTGTTCATATAGTCGATCATGGCGGCCATGCTGGTAGATTTTCCCGAACCTGTGGGACCAGTGACCAAAATGAGACCTTTATGGTAGTGACAGACATCTTTGAGGATTCCTGGCAACCGCAACTCCTCAAGGGTCAATATCTTTAGGGGAATAATCCGCAAGACCATTGCAGGACCAAGAAGGCTATCGAAGACATTAATCCTGACCCGACTAAACTCGTACTGAGTTGCCCCATCAAATTCCAACTCTTCTCTAAAGCGCCGGATTTCGTCATCAGTCATTACTTCCTTGAGCCAACAGTTAAATGTTGCGTGATCTGTTACTGGATATTGGGTTGGCTCCATTTCACCGCGACTCCGGAAACGGGGAGTTTCACCAACACCTAGATGAATATCAGACACTCCTTTCTCAAAGGCCTCACGGACAATGCTTTCTAAGCTTGACTGTCCAGGGGGCAGACCGATGCTATGGGGTTTCTTCTGGTGCTGATTGGCTGATGGTTTTGCTTGGACGTTAGTGGCTGAATTCTGACCTGTTGTGGGCACAGGGCGAGGGCGTGAGGCTACTGCGGCACCGGCTTGACTGCTTCTTGGAGCCATGGCTCTTGGTTGTGCAGGTCTCGATTGATTGCCTTGAGCAGATGCTGCTCTAGACGCTATATTCAAAGGCGGTGGTGCTGGTGCAATGCGGGGTGAGGGCTGTTGATCTGTCATCTTTCAACTACCAACTACAGTTGGGCTACGAGAATTTATTTTACAAACTCTTACTTAAAGTTTTCCCAACAGTTAGGGTTGATTATAACTTATAACAGTTCTACCGTAGGTAAGGGATTTTCGTCTTGGGTTAATGGCAGTAGGGAGTAGGGAGTAGGGAGTCGGAACCCACCCCTAACCCCTCCCAGGAGGTAGGGCTGTTTCAAACTAAGTTAAGTTAACGATTATTGGAGATAGGGGGATAGGGGGATAGGGGGATAGGGAAATCCTCAGTACAGGACAAAAAAGTTGAAAAGAAGAACAGGATGGGGTTTCATCAGAATTGAGGATAGCCATCAGAAACCCCATGAACCAAGAAGCGCGAATTAAAGAAAGCTCTCCAACCCCATTTGGGATGGCACGGAGCAAGAGTTTCGTTTCTTGCTCTGTTCTTGTTAGCATTGCTGAAAGTGAAAACGGTCAACCGAGCGTGAACTAGCATTGGGTTTCGAGTATTGGTTCGACCTCAGTCAAATTACAAACGACTGCAACGATTTTTTCGTGGGTTTGACTTGGACTACAAGGCGATTGGGAAAATCGTGGTCAGTTGGATGCAAATCCCCGAGCCTTGGATATTGAGTAATGACCGTACCACTTGGGAGTTGGGCAAACATTGCTACAATATTCTGACCTTAGGGATAGTCCATCAAGGAGTGGCATTTCCGGTGCTGTGGTGGATTCTTGATCAGAAAGGGAACAGTAATAGTGACGAGAGGATGAGGTTCATTGAGGAATTTTGCCAAATCTTTCCTGATGCTAGGATTTCCTTTGTGTGTGGGGATCGCGAGTTCGTGGGACAAGCCTGGGTGCGATACCTGCTACTAGAACCATCAATGGCTTTCCGATTGAGGATTCGAGCTACAGATCGGATTGAACGCAATGGGGTATCCTTGGCTGCTCGAGTGGTTTTTGCTCATCTACAGAAGGGTCAATCTCAAAGACTCAAGGGATTCTGTCGAGTTTGGGGGTGCCCCGTTAGTGTGGAAGCTCTACGTCTTGATGATGGCAAGTTGCTCGTTGTCATCAGTCCTGATGCGAGTGAAGAGCTTGTAAAAGATTATGCTTCCCGTTGGGGCATTGAGACTCTTTTTGGCATTTTCAAGACTCGTGGCTTTTGTCTCGAATCTACTCAAATGACCGTGCCAGAACGAAAGCGAAAACTTTTTGCTCTTTTAACCTTAGCTTTGTGTTGGTCGATGCTCACCGGAAAGCGTACTTCATCAGTTTCAACCTATTCCCATTAAGAATCACGGACGTAGGGCCAAGAGTCTTTTCCGTCTAGGTTTTGACCATCTGCGTCATCTTATCCTTAATCCTCAATCCCTTCATCAGTTCGACTTTCGGCAATCTTTACATTTTTTGTCCTGTACTTAGAGGGAAATCAACTAAAATTTCCCGAAAAATACCCAAATTTAGTCATTAAAATCTGACGAATTAGCCGCCTTCAATCAACTCAAATCACTAACAATTTGTTAACGGCCTTCGAGGAAGGGAACGATAAATTTGCCCAAAATCCTGAGTATTCGCGCCATTATTCTCCCCATCTCCCCATCTCCCCATCTCCCCATCTATTTTTGGCGAGAATGAAACAGCCCTGCTCCCAGGAGGGGAACGGGAGTCGGGAGTCGGGAGTCGGGGTAAGAAATTTGAGTGTACCTGATAAGTATAAGAAACCCTATACACCAATTTCATTTCTTCGAGCTATAAATGGTGATGAGGTGATGTGTTAATAGCACTATTTTTTGAAATTGGTCAGCTGTCACCATCTAATTGTTTGTTATTGTTTGTGATTGTTTATTTTTGAGTAAGCAGCAAAAACTCTAAAACCTTCTCCCCTGCTCAAAACTAGATTTAAGATCAGCGTGAGGGCGGGGCGCAATCCGTGAGGGCGCAAGCAAAGCGCCCCTAATATTCAAAGCACCCCTAAGATGAGGGTTGACCAAGGGACGGGGGGTAACTCCTAATCACAAATACCTAATATGAGTAATTAAGCGTAATTATCAGTAATTATGCTTAATATGAGAGTAAGCATTCAGCTATCAGCTATCAGCTATCAGCTAATGCGCTACGCGCACGCTACGCGAGGTGCTTTTGAATAAGCGATGCCTCAGGTGCGACCCGTGGCGAATTTAATTACGGGTCAAACGCACCATTACGGTCTTGGGGAGGCAGTGCGGTCTTGGGGAGGCAGCGCCGACCTGCGGGGGTTTCCCCCGGAGACAAAACCTTAGACAGTGGAGCCTTTATGGTTGGTAGGCTATGCAGAAAAGGGGGAAAACTTATTGATTAAGGCTCCACTGTCTTACGGTAAATTCAAACCACTCGCGCTTTGCATGGCTGACAACAGGTCAGCATTCGAATAATGCTGAGTTATATCACAGCGTTGAAGCCTGTGCCACAAACATTAAGCCTGTGCCACAAAGCTGACGGCTGACGGCTGAATGCTGAATGCTTACATATGAGAAAACTCCTCAATTTGGATAATATATATTAAGCAAATCATAACAAATGTTAAGCAAATCGGAGTCAACCCCTCACCCATCCTGATCCGATTCGGTGACCCTAGCTCCTTTTCTTGTTCTTGGGACTCTATAACTTATCTCTATAACTGATTCGGTCTATATAACTCTAACTATAACGCTATAACTGATTGGGCTTATTTCGGTCTATGTATCAGCGATGAAAAATTGGTTCATCTGTCTAATGGTAGATTATCGGTCTCTCTTAAGATAACCAATAATTTCCGGCTTTTAACGATTGTAACAATTTTGATACATAGGTCGGACGAGTTGACTGTAAACTTTTTTGACAAAAGGTTCATCTTCATCAAAATTTTACCTATACTGAAATTCACCTAGAAAATTTCAAATCAAAGAATTTACTCAAGGACAGACCCTGTCAAGTAAGGGCAGACACTGTCAATTCATTTTTTTTTAATGATTACTGGAGAAAACACCATGGCATTAACCACAAGTCAAAGCTTTACACAAACTGATTCATTAGCAGTGGTCAAAAGCTTTTTAATTTGGGCATTTACCTTGGCAGTTTGCTTACTGGTTGTCGGTTTTCCGTTGATTGTATTAATGGTTACCGCTGGCTCTCTGTTAGCGATCGCTCTACAATCGATTCTGCCGGTTAGTGCTGTATTACTAGTAGCAGGGAGTTTGATTGGAGTAAATGTTTTAGCAGTGATATTAGGTGCAGGAGTCTTAACCTTTAAGGGGGTTCATCCTAAGGAAGTTAGTTGGTTAAATTGGCTACATGGCGAGCCTGATCTGATCCAGACTCCGGTTTATGCGGCTTGCCCCCTAACCTGTAACATTATCCGATAGTTAGATAGACGGTGTCTGAGCTGACCCAAGTCTGGGAATGTTAACAATTGATGACCTTCTAGGATATCAAAAAAGGGTATAAGGTGTGGGAGTGTTTTCTCTTTTCCCTCTAAAGGTCATCAAGGGTCGGCTCAGCCCTCCTTCATAGATAGGGCTTCCAACCATTCCACGATTTTTTGTAATAAAGCCAAGCTTTGGTAAGTTGATTGGTTTTTCAGCAATTTTCCCGGTCTTGACCGGGTTTTTTGATGAGAACATTCAAGAGTATCCTACGAAGGGTGAACGGTTTTGGTTGCAGGTTGCAGGTTGCAGGTTTCAGGTTTCAGGTTTCAGGTTTCAGGTTGCAGGTTTGAGGTTTCAGGTTTCAGGTTGCAGGTTTCAGGTTGCAGATTGTAGGTTGCAGGTTGCAGGTTGGTTGAAGGTTAACGGTTGCTTCCCTAGCAATTAGCCATCTCCCCATCTCCCCATCTCCCCATCTCCCCATCTCCCCATCTCCCCATCTCCCCATCTCCCCATCTCCCCATCTCCCCATCTCCCCATCTCCCCATCTCCCCACTTCCGACTCCCAAAGAACATGGCTCAAGGTAGAATTATGATAAGAAACATTAAGAAATGCAAATAAAGCAGCATGGTAAGCACTCAGGGCGGTAAAGGTAAGGTAGAATACCCCAAGAAAGAATTCCCGCAGAAAAAAGTCCAGAAAAAAGTAGTAGTAATCGGCGCAGGGATTGGTGGACTAACCGCTGGAGCACTCCTCGCTCGCCGAGGCTACCATGTTGTAATACTAGACCAAGCCCTAGTACCAGGAGGATGCGCCTCTACCTTCAAACGTCGGGGCTTTACCTTCGATGTTGGTGCGACCCAGGTAGCTGGCTTAGAACCTGGTGGCATTCACAAACGCATCTTTGATGAACTGGAAGTAGAGCTGCCAGCCGCTACCCCCTGTGACCCTGCTTGTGCCGTATTTCTTCCTGGTGAAACTGAACCGATTAACATCTGGCGTAACCCGGAGCAATGGAAAACAGAACGACAACGCCAGTTTCCCGGTAGTGAACCCTTCTGGCAACTAATGGCAACCTTATTCAATGCCAGTTGGAAGTTCCAATCCCGTGACCCAGTGCTACCACCTCGTAATGTATGGGATTTGTGGCAACTAACCTCAGCAGTGCGTCCGGATACCTTAATTACCCTACCCTTTACCTTCATGACCGTAGCGGATGGGTTACGAGGATATGGCTTATATGACAATAAGCGTCTGAAAACCTTTCTGGATATGCAGCTCAAGCTTTATTCTCAAGTGGATGTTGATCAGACAGCACTGTTGTATGCAGCAACAGCCTTAGGAGTTTCCCAGGAACCCCAAGGGTTATTTCATCTCCAAGGTAGTATGCAAGTGTTAAGCGATCGCTTAGTAGAAGCCCTGGAAAAATGGGGGGGTAAGCTACTAATGCGCCACACCGTTGAACAAATCGAAACATCAGCTGGTAAAGCGACTGGTGTCAGGATTCGCAATCAGAAAACTGGGGAAGTTTGGACAGAACCAGCGGATGAAGTAGTTGCCAATGTTACGGTGCAAAACCTGGTCAAATTATTAGGTAATAATCTACAGACGTTGCCTAATACCTCTATGGCAGGCTACTCGATGGCAGGCTATAAGTATCGAGTCGATAAGTTACCTCCACCATCCGGTGCGTTTGTCATCTATCTTGGGGTAGATAAACGCGCAATTCCTGATGGTTGTCCTCCCCATCTTCAGTTTCTCTATGACTACGATGGACCAATTGGCGAGAATAATTCCTTGTTTATTTCGGTGAGTAAGCCAGGAGATGGACGAGCACCAGAGGGAAAAGCTACCATTACTGCCTCATCCTTTACCGATGCTGCCATGTGGTGGCGGGGATCCCAGCAAGACTATGACCGCTTAAAGGAAGAGTATACAGAAAATGCGATCGCACGTCTTAGTCAATACTTTGATTTAACACCAGAGACCATCATTCACCAAGAAGCAGCAACCCCTCGCACCTTTGCCCGTTATACTGCCAGAGAACAAGGCATTGTGGGAGGAATAGGGCAACGGATACCGACCTTTGGACCCTTTGGCTTTGCCACCCGCACACCTTGTAAAAGTCTGTGGTTAGTAGGAGACTCGACTCATCCAGGAGAAGGAACAGCTGGGGTAAGCTATTCTGCCCTTACCGCTGTACGGCAGATTGAGACATCATTTTGCTTGTAGGGGCGCAAGCCAAGAGTCCCTAGCTTGGGTGATGGGGTTTTGGTCTAAAATGTCAAGATCATATGGATCTGTTTTTGGCCAAACCAGCTGTGAAAGGCTACTAACACCAACCCCAAAGAGTTAGGATGAATGACCAGACAGCCTCATGATCAATTTGCCAAACAGTATCTAACGGAGTTGTTAACACCTCACGGTCAAGTAGAAGTCAGCCGAGAACTAACCAGTGAAGTTCGTCAAGTCGATATTTGGTTTCTACCAACATCTTCAACATCCACAGCAGCGCAGGAAATCGGATTGCTCGGTCAGATGACATCAACCGCCTGTTTGTTGGAACCGTTCCGCAATGCCACAGGGATCATGGCAGTGCGCAATTGCCTGCTGAAGTTGTTTGCCCTCTACAGTGACCTGCACCGCAAGGCACGACGAGAGCAAAACCCAATCAGTGAAACCGACTTGCCCTGTTTATGGATTTTGTCTCCTTCCTGTTCAGCCCAGCTGTTGAAAGGCTTTAGTGCAAAACTGAGTGATTCCGGTGATTGGGTTGCAGGAGTCTACTTTTTGCCTGAGTGGTTCAACACAGCCCTGGTAGCCATTAACCAGCTACCTGTTACCGAAGAAACCCTGTGGTTAAGAATTTTGGGACGCGATCGCACTCAAGAGCAAGCCATTAATGAGTTGCTAGAACTACCGGTCGGACACCCCTTACGGGGCAACATCTTAGAGATTCTGGCCAACTGGCGCATCAAAATAGAGGAAAGTGAAGATTTAACTCAAGACGAGAGGGAGTTAATTATGAATTTATCACCAGCTTATTTGCGTTGGCGGGAAGAAACCTTAGAGCAAGGAAATTTAGACGGACAGCGCCTGATGGTGGAGAATCTACTAGCAGGGCGGTTTGGCACTGTTGATCTCGAATTATCCCGAACCATTGAGCCTTTGATGCAGTTGCCGATAAAAGACCGTACTCAGGTGCTGCTTAACCTCTCCAACTTGTCTCGTCAGGAACTGTTGGAGAGGTTTGGAGACAGTCGATCGGATTGATACTCTGACCTTTCAATGGTATGGCGGTGGTATTTCGACCTCAGTTCGATGTCAGAAGTTCGGCTGGGGGGCTTTCCTTGCGCCCCTAGCTTGGGTAAAGGGGTAAAAGTCTCAAATGTCAAGATCCATGGGATCTGTTTTTGGTCAGTTGATCGGTGAAAGGCTACTAACACCAACCCCAAAGAGTTAGGATTAATGACCCGACAGCCTCATGATCAATTTGCCAAACAGTATCTAACGGAGTTGTTAACACCTCACGGTCAGGTAGAAGTCAGCCGAGAACTAACCACTGAAGTTCGTCAAGTGGATATTTGGTTTCTACCAACAGCTTCTGAATCCACAGCACCAAAGGAAATCGGATTGCTCGGTAAGATGGCATCAACCGCCTGTTTGTTGGAGCCGTTCCGCAATGCCACAGGGATCATGGCAGTGCGTAATTGCCTGCTGAAGTTGTTTGCCCTCTACAGTGACCTGCAGCGCAAGGCACGACGAGAGAAAAACCCGATCAGTGAAACCGACTTGCCCTGTTTATGGATTTTGTCCCCTTCCTGTTCAGCCCAGCTGTTGAAGGGCTTTAGTGCAAAACTTAGTGATTCCGGTGATTGGGTTGCAGGAGTTTACTTTTTGCCTGAGTTGTTCAACACAGCTCTGGTAGCCATTAACCAGCTACCTGTTACCGAAGAAACCCTGTGGTTAAGAATTTTGGGACGCGATCGCACTCAAGAGCAAGCCATTAATGAGTTGCTAGAACTACCGGTCGGACACCCCTTACGGGGCAACATCTTAGAGATTCTGGCCAACTGGCGCATCAAAATAGAGGAAAGTGAAGATTTAACTCAAGACGAGAGGGAGTTAATTATGAATTTATCACCAGCTTATTTGCGTTGGCGGGAAGAAACCTTAGAGCAAGGAAGGGAACAAGGCAAGGAACAAGGCAATTTAGAGGGACAGCGCCTGATGGTGGAAAATCTACTGGCAGGGCGGTTTGGCACTGTTGATCTCGAATTATCCCGAACCATTGAGCCTTTGATGCAGTTGCCGATAAAAGACCGTACTCAGGTGCTGCTTAACTTGTCTCGTCAGGCACTGTTGGAGAGGTTTGGAGAGAGTCGATCTGATTGATGCTCTGACCTTTCAATGGTATTGCGGTGGTATTCCCCTTATATTCCAGTATCACTAGGTCTTGACTGACGCAAAACTGGTTACCAAACCCACTTATCTCATAGGGGCGCACGCCGTGGGCTCCTAGTTGCTGTTTTTATTTACCACTGCAGCTACCAGAACACTAGCTCAAACCTAACGGCTGTTATCAGGTTTCCAAATGAGATGTAAACCTGTATCGTCTTTTTTTCTTGGACGATAAAAATCTGTATCTCTTTCCCATCTTGCCTTTTGCCTGTTGCCTGTTGCCTTTTTCAGCAATTCGTGTGTTTACAACCCAGATACAAACGCGCTTATCTATTCCCGTAGCGTGCGCGTAGCCCATAGGCTGTTAGCTTCACTAACCTTATATAGCAGCAAAAGTTTTTCTGAAAAACTGTCCGGAATTTACTAGCAAGGGAGAGAACATTTAATTGAAGGCAAGGAAAAATTAACGTGATTACAACATCAAGTTAATTAGAGTTAATTATGAATTTATCATCAGCTGATTTCGGTTGCTCTGAACCAATGTTACAACAGGTTGCTCCAAATGTGTGGGGGATTGTCTATCGGATTAAAATGCGATCGCTCTTTAACTCCACCTCCAACCTAGGAAATTTACTTTTATCCCATAAAAGAGTTTTACTCGTTACATCATCAAGGGGATAATTTCCATAGTTTTATATCTTTTTTTATTAATTCAATAAAGAATTAAAGTTTTAGTAAAATATCCGACAATTCGGTTAACGATAGCCTGAATTAGGCTACAGTTAAATTAAATAAAAAAATACCTTAAATTTACGGTAGCATTACTTCCTATAAATTCGGCTCTTATTCATAACAGTATAAATGCTGTAATTAGATGAATAACAATATTCACAAACTATTCACACCATTTTTATACATTTTAATTGTGAATATAGGCGCATAAAAATAGGTCGAAATAGGGAGATAGTAGACCGGATTTTGCACAAGTGGTTCGGACTAAAATTTAAATGCCTAATTGCTTTAAGCAATTATAAACAATTCTAAATAGGTGGCGAACTCTAGCGGGAGGAGCATGACCACACTACCAATCATTTTGGGTTTATGGATTTTCACAACTCGTTTATAAACCCTATATCAAGCAATACTAGCTTACTACGAACTCCTCAAACTGATCAAATTGTTCATCTACTATACCATGACTTTACTAAAAGTAACAACAGTCAGGGCTAATCAACCATAGGAATCTGGGGAATTACTCTCAATCCATTAACTATAAGCTCAGATAATTCCCTGACTAGTTTTATAGAACAGCAATAATTACTTGGAGAATAAAAAATCATGAGTTTGGATTGTACTATCTCAAAGTCTTCAATTGTAGTAGCAACTCAAGAGCAACTATCTTCTGATATTGGAGAAGAAGCAATCATCCTCGACATGAAGTCCGGAGTTTACTATGGCTTGAATACCGTAGGTGCTAGCATCTGGAATCTGATCCAGGAACCGAAAACTTTAGACGAAATTCGGGATGCACTGCTAGCAGAGTACGAAGTTGAGCCAGAAAAATGCGATCGCGATCTGTTGGCATTACTCCAAGAATTCGCAGCAGTTGGGCTAATAGAGGTAAAAGATGAAGCAGTTGCGTAAGTTCTTGCGCCTTACTAGTAGAGAACGTCAACTTGTAATTAACACGTTCATCTTACTAGGATTAATCAGACTAGGGCTATGGTTACTACCATTTCAGACATTGCGGCGACTGATAGCAAAAATCAGTCAGCCATCACTTCAAGCTCAAGGCGTAAACCAAACTAACCTAAGCAAAATTGTCGGAGCTGTTAATCTTAGCAGTCGCTACATGCCAGGTGGTGTCAAGTGTTTAGCTAGAGCATTAACCACACAAGTACTGATGAGTCGCTGTGGTTACTCCCCTCAACTCAGAATTGGAGTTGCCAAAGGGGAGGGAGGAAAATTAGAAGCTCATGCATGGGTGGAAAACCAAGGACAAGTTGTGATCGGCTATCTCAAAGACCTTTCACGGTTTACTCCACTACCATCGTTTAAAGGAGGCAAACTATGAGTGGCATTGTCGGGATTTACTACCTCGACCAAGAACCAATAGACCGGGAAAATATTGGGCAAATGTTAGATATCCTTGCCCACCGGGGACCCGACGGAGCAGATATCTGGTGCGAGGGGTCTGTTGGTCTCGGTCATCGGATGCTGTGGACTACCCCTGAATCGCTGCTGGAAAAGTTACCTCTAGTTAATCACTCCAGAAATCTAGTGATTACTGCTGATGCTCGGATTGATAATCGAGAGGAACTGATTGTTGCTCTAGAGTTGAACCACCTTCCAGCAGAAAAAATTACCGATAGCCAACTGATCTTAGCCGCTTATGAAAAATGGGGAGAGCAGTGTCCAGAGAAACTATTAGGTGACTTTGCCTTCGCTATCTGGGATAAGCACAAGCAAATCCTCTTCTGTGCTAGAGACCATGTTGGGGTTAAGCCTTTCTATTACTATCACCAATCCGGTCAAGGGTTTATTTTTGCCTCCGAAATCAAAGCACTCTTCTGTTTACCCTTCGTGCCAAAGCGTCTTAACGAAGTCAGGATGGCTGACTATGTCGCCCTGATGATGGAAGACAAAGTTATCACCACTTATGACCAGATTCTGCGGCTTCCTCCTGCTCACACCATGGTTGTTAGTCAGTCAGGGATAGAGCTAAACTGTTACTGGTCTCTAGACCCCAATCGTGAGCTGATCTTAGACTCAGACGAAGCCTATGCTAAAGCATTTCGTGACATCTTTACCGAAGCAGTTCGTTGTCGTCTCCGTAGTGCTTTTCCCATTGGTTCTCACTTGAGCGGTGGATTAGATTCTTCCTCAATCACTTGTGTCGCCAGGAAACTACTAGCTGAAGCAGGAGATGCTCAACTCCACAGCTTCTCCAACATTTTTGACAAAGTGACTGAGTGTGATGAACGTCCCTTCATCAATGCCGTTTTAGAACAGGGTGGGCTAATTCCCCACTATGTCCATGCTGATCAGTTTGGTCCGTTGTCAGACGTTGACGAGATTTGGCAGTATGAAGACGAAGCCTTACTTGGTCCAAGTCATCATTATCCTTGGCGACTGAATCAAGCTGCTCAGCAAGCAGGGATGCGAATTGTTTTAGATGGTCTCGATGGCGATAATGTCGTGTTTCATGGTGTGTCTAGACTGACAGAATTAGCCCATCAAGGAGAGTGGGAAACCTTTGTCCAGGAAGCTGAGGCATTTTCCGAACATTTTGGTAACTCACCCCAAGCCTTGCTTAAACACTACAGTATCCTACACCTAAAAACCCTCGCCAAGCAGTTTCGCTGGATTGCTTTTGCTAAAGCTGTACATCAGATTCACAAGCGTTTTGGCATCTCCCGTAAGCACCTGTTGCTCAATCATGGAGTCAAGGCGTTAGTTCCGGAAGCAATCAAGCAACTTTGGCGAAAGTGGCGCAGACAAGACAAGTCAGCTAGTTCTGTTGCAGCTTTAGTTAACCGCAACTTTGCTGAACGCATTGGTATGGATCAGCGTATCCACGCATTGGACAAATCCGATCAACCATCACTAACGGTCAGAGAAGACCACTGGCGTAATCTAAGCCAAGGTATATTTCCCCTGATTCTAGAGCAGCTTGACCGCTACAATGCTGCATTTTCCCTCGAAGCTCGTCATCCCTTTATGGATAAGCGGCTACTTGAATTCTGTCTAGCACTACCTTCCGAGCAGAAACTCTACCAGGGATGGAGTCGGATGGTATTGCGTCGTGGGATGGCTGATATTTTACCAAAAGCTGTCCAGTGGCGAGGAGGCAAAGCCCATATGGGTCCAAACTTTATTCACGGTCTGCTCACCGTAAATCGTCAGGTATTCGACGACGTGATCTTGAATAAGCTTGAACTCATTGAAGGGTACGTTGACACAGACTTTCTGAGACAAGTTCATCGACGCATGACCTCAGGAGGCAGGGTGCGAGAAAAAGACTGCATGACAGTCTGGCAGGGAATCATCTTGGCCTTGTGGCTTGACCGCACTCAAGTGACACCCTAACTCTAACTTGGCAGGGAATCTGCTTGGGATTGTGGTTTGGGCACAACCTTTGAAACACCGTAAGTCCAATTTAGGCTGTAACTACCGTAAATTACTATCAGCAAAAGGAAAGTAAAACCATGCTAAAAACCTACACTACACCAGAGATGATTGTTCACGGCACCATTGAGCAGCTCACCGAAATCAATGGACCTGATCACATTTCAGATGTCTTGATTGTCGGTGGTCAGGTGATCGCTCAATCAGATGACTCACAGAGCATCACCCTACCATAGTGATGTTACGGCTCAATCAGATCACTCATAGAGCATAAACTGCACTACTGAGGATTGTGTTGAGTCTATACAACCGTAACAGGATTACTACTGGTGATAGTGAGTAATTAGCGATGCAGCGCGGTCTTGGGGGTTTCCCCCATGAGCGACTGCATCAAGACAGTGAGTAATTAATAGTTTAAGTCAGGGTGTGACTACCTTAAACCACAATAAGTACAACAAAAGTAACACCATGCTAAAAACCTACACTACACCAGAAATGATTGTTCACGGTTCTATTGAGGAGCTCACCGAAATCGCTGGACCTGATCGGATGGCCGATGTCCTGATTTTCAATGGTGATTTGAATAATCCCCAGGCTATATCAGATGACTCAATCAGCCTAGACTGCGATAACAATGGTAATTGTGATCCCTTCAAACAATAGAAACAGGATTACTACTAGTGATCGTGATTAATCAATAGTTTAACTCAGGGTGTGACTACCTTAAACCACAATCAGTACAAGGAAAGTAACACCATGCTAAAAACCTACACTACACCAGAAATGATTGTTCACGGTTCTATTGAAGAACTCACCGAAATCAGTGGTCCTGATCGGATGGCAGATGTCCTAATTTTCAATGGTGATTTGGCTAATCCTGCGGCTACATCAGATGATTCAATGAGCCTAGACTGCGATAACAATAATAATTGTGATCCGTTCAAACTACAGTAACAGGATTACTACTAGTGATGGTGACTAATCAATAGTTCAAATCAGGGTGTAACTACCTTAAGCTAGCATCAGCAAATGGAAAGTAACACCATGGAAAAGAGCTACGCTACTCCAGAGAGAATGCTTCACGGCACCATTGAGCAGCTCACCCAAATCACTGGACCTGATGGTTCGTTCGATGTCCTGATTTTCAATGGTGATTTGGCTAATCCCCAGGCTACATCAGATCACTCATACACCCTAGACTGCGATAACAATGGTAATTGTGATCCGTTCAAACAACGGTAACAGGATTACTACTAGTGATGGTGACTAATCAATAGTCTTTCCTCAGGGTGTGACTACCTTAAGCTACCGTCAGCAAATTGGACCTTGCAAGATGGCCGATGTGCTGATTTTCAATGGTGATTGTGAACCTTTTAAACTACAGTAACACAATTACTACTGGTAATTCTGAGTAATCAATATCAGTAGCGCTATCACCAAAGGCGATAAAGGCATTATCTACTACTAAATTATCTACTACTAGCAAGATCATCTTTAGGCAACTCCCACCTCGATTGCCTAGCACTCCCCAACTCGTTAGTCCTGCAAAACTGACTCAGCAGAAGGGTCTTGGCTAGAGTTAGGGGACGCCTTTTCTGCTATCAAGTTCTCCGATCAAGTTTAACCTGCTCCTAAGTATCAATTATGTACATCTATACGGCCTACAACCTTTGTATTCACTCAGAGATCCCCTTACCCGAGCTGATGGAGTCTGATGGACCCCCTGATGTAATCATACGTTTAGGGAAATTGAGTCATCTTCCTCCAAAAACAGCCAATTGGAGCAACCGTGTCCTTGGGGAATTGCATGGCAAAGCAAAGGTATTGATTGAAGATGGGCGAGAGATTACTATCGAACCTGTGACAGGAGCGGACAACTCCAAGCTAAGCCCTAACATTCTTGGAGCTTGTATGTCTGTGGTGCTCAGACAGCGGGGATTGCTAGTACTCCATGCTAGCAGCATTGTGGTCAACAATCAAGCGATCGCATTCATGGGTGGGTCAGGCTGGGGTAAATCCACCTTAGCAGGAGCGTTTCATCGGAAGGGTTATCAGGTAATAACTGATGATGTCATGCCTGTCAACCTTGATGACGGTTATCCTTTAATTATTCCTAGCTTCCCTCAGATTAAACTTTGGCCATCAGCAGCGGATTCTCTAGGACACAATTCAAAGAACTTACCTCCTCTTTACCCGAACGCACCAAAGCTTTCCTACACATTCACTGATGGGTTTCAAGGCACTGCTGTACCCCTGAAGCGGCTCTATGTATTGGCCAAGGGAGACCAACATCAGATTACCAAGCTAACGCCTCAACAAGCTTTCCCTGAACTCATCCGTCATAGCCGTGATGTAGATGTGCTAATCGCTCCAGACTGTGTCAGTACTCATCTGAGTCAGTGTGCCAGTCTGATCAAGACTGTATCTATTAGCCGCTTCACCAGAAAGCCTAATCTAATGGAACTTCCTGATCTAGTGGCCTTGGTGGAGAAAGATATCGAAGAATTAACTACTTCTGATAGTAGTAAAAAAGATCGCCTCAATAGTATACTTCTAACCTCTAAACTTTAGCACAAAAAATGGGAGCAGGCAAAACTTTAAGAAAAAAAATCCAGCAAACATTACGCCTTTTGCCTGCACTGCGTCTAGTCTGGCAAAGCAGTCCCTTTTGGACAGTAGCTCGCGTAGGAATTTTGCTGGTTCAGGGGATATTACCTCTACTATCAATTTATCTTACTAAACTAATAATTGATACCGTAACTGACGGATTACTTAATGCTGATAAACAAGCCGTCTTTCGTGATGTTTTACTTTTCCTAATCTTAGCTGGTACAGTTACGCTTGTCACTACTCTTTGTAACTCGTTAGGTGAAGTAGTCAATACTGCTCATTCTCAGCGAGTGACTGACTACATGCAAGGGATTATTCAGGATAAATCCCTAGAAGCTGACTTAGAGTACTACGAAAATCCCCGATACTACGATACATTACAAAGAGCTCAACAAGAAGCGCCCTACCGACCGCCCCGAGTTCTAAATCGTCTCACACAGATAGCTCAAAATAGTATTTCCTTGTTAGCGATGGTGAGTTTATTACTCTCCCTCCATTGGGGAATTGCTGGAATTTTATTTATTGCTGCTATGCCCGCGATGGTGGTGCGGGTAAAATACTCGAGGGTTATCTATCGTTGGCAGCGTAAAAAAACACCCATGGAACGGCAATCCATGTATTTGGGTTATATGCTAACCTCAGACCAGTTTGCTAAAGAAATTCGCTTGTTTGATTTAGGGGTTTTCTTCACTGACTGGTATCGTCGCATCCGAGAGCAACTTTATAAGGAAAAAGTAGCCATTGCCACTGGACGCTCCTTTGCTAACTTCGGTGCTCAAGCCGTTGCAGGAATGTTAATCTTTTCTGTCTATGGCTTTATTGTCTATCAAACTGTTCATGGGGATTTGCGCTTAGGAGATTTAGTGCTGTATCACCAAGCCTTGCAGCGGGGACAAAATAATATTCGAGCGTTACTAACTAGTATATCTGGTCTTTATGAAGATAACTTATTCTTAGCTAACCTCTACGAATTTCTGGATCTAAAACCTAACGTTGTTGAACCAACGTATCCCAAACCAATTCCCCACTCCATGAGCCGTGGTATTGTTTTCGATCATGTTAGTTTCCAATACGGTACTACAACTCGTCAAGCACTTAAAAACATCAACCTCACGGTGCGACCAGGGGAAACTATAGCGCTAGTGGGAGAAAACGGTTCCGGTAAAACAACCTTAATTAAACTCTTGTGTCGTTTGTACGATCCAACCGCTGGCAGCATCACCATTGATGGGATTGATATCCGCAATTTTAAAATAGCTGACTTACGCCGCCAAATCAGTGTGATTTTCCAAGACTACGCTAAATATAATTTCACCGCTAAGGAAAATATCTGGTTAGCTGACATTGATTTACCACGAGATCACGAAACTATTATTGATGCTGCTCGTCGTTCTGGTGCTGATGATGTTATCACTAGTTTGCCCCAAGGGTATAATACCATGCTGGGGAAATTATTTGACCAAGGGGAAGAACTTAGTATTGGTCAATGGCAGAAAATAGCCTTAGCACGAGCTTTTTTACGAGACTCTCAGGTGATTGTATTAGATGAGCCTACCTCTGCTATGGATCCTAAGGCAGAATACGAGGTGTTTATGAAATTTCGTGAACTGATCGAAGATCAAGCTGCTATTCTGATCACCCATCGCTTATCTACTGTAAAAATGGCTGACCGGATCTATGTGATGGACCAAGGTTCAATTGTAGAAAGCGGTACCCATTCGGAACTGATGCAGTTAGATGGTACTTATGCCCATTTGTTTGAAACTCAGGCTAAAAATTATCGCTAACTTGAAGGTAAGCTATCAGCTATCAGCTATCAGGGTAAGCGCAAGAAAAAAATGCCCATAATGTGCATTGGGTGGATATCGGTTGATCGTGGCTCGAAACCCCTATAATCTCGTAGAACTGTACTCGCAATAGAATTAATTTGTTGAGAATGGCGCGGTTTTTTTATCAATAAGCCTAGGCTTATTGATTCTTGCGCTTACCCTGCTATCAGCTATCAGCTATCAGCTATCAGCTATCAGCTATCAGCTATCAGCTATCAGCTATCAGCTATCAGCTATTAGCTATCAGCTATCAGCTATTAGCTATCAGCTATTAGCTTATGGGTCCGATGCGTCGTTCGCACAGCGTGGCCAAAGGCCAAAGCCTGTGCCACCTTACTGTTCGCGCAGCACCTCAAGTAGCGCAATCGGTGCTTTTGAATAAAATAAGC
>NZ_MKZS01000001.1:4762505-4779283 GCF_001942495.1 Moorena bouillonii PNG | reverse complement strand
TCCCTGCTCCCTGCTCCCTGCTCCCTGCTCCCTGCTCCCTGCTCCCTGCTCCCTGCTCCGAAAAACCCAGAACTTTATACTCACCACAATTAACGACCTTTAAGCACACGATCAATAGCCTGCAATAATTCCTTAGCGGTGTAAGGCTTTGACAAAAAGGTTTTAACTCCAGCTTCAGCCGCCGCATCGACTTTATCACTGATAGGCAACCCACTGATGCCAATAATTTTGATCTCGGAGTTAATTTCTTGCAATCGAAGGATAGTTGCTGGTCCATCCATAACTGGCATCATCATATCCATCAGCACCAAGCTAATATCATCCTGATGTTGCCTATAGAGTGCGATCGCTTCCCTACCATCCCTGCTACTCATCACCCTATAGCCATAGTTTTCTAAGGACGTCTTGGTAATCTCACCAATAGCGGCTTCGTCATCTACCACTAAAATCAACTCACCGTTTCCTGTGGGTAGTTCTAGTTTTTCCTCGGCAGGAATTGGGGAGTATTCTACTGCTGGCAAATATACTTTAAAGTGAGTACCTACCCCCACTTCACTATACACATTCACAAAACCGCTGTGACTTTTAACAATACCTCTGACCGTAGACAAACCCAGTCCTGTACCTTGACCGATTTCTTTAGTAGTGAAAAATGGCTCGAAAATTCTCGGCTGTATTTTCAAGGGAATACCAATGCCAGTATCAGCAACGGTCACCACAATGTAGGGACCGACATCGGCATCAATATGCATCCTGGCATAGTTTTGATCTAAAAAAATATTTTGGGCAGACAATGTCAAGGTTCCACCATCAACCATAGCATCACGAGCATTGATGCAGAGGTTCATCAACACTTGGTGCAGTTGTGTGGCATCTCCAGATACAGACCAAAGATTAGGGTCGATATCCGTAGACAGTTCAATAGATCTGGGAAATGTTTCTAGGATAATGTGTCGAATTTCCCGAATCAAATGCCTAACTTGTAAAACCGTTCGTTGACCTGTAACACCCCGAGCAAACGATAAAACTTGCTTGACTAAACCAGCCCCGCGCCTAGCATTATTCTCTACAGTTTTTAGGAGTTGCACATGCCGCTGATCTGAGATTTTAAGCTGCAACAGTTGAGCGGACATTAGAATAGGAGCTAATAAGTTGTTCAGGTCATGGGCGATGCCCCCAGCTAAGGTACCAATGCTCTCCATGCGCTGAGCGTGGAGAAACTGAGTTTCCAGTTGTTTCTTCTCAGTTATATTAGTATTGACAATCAAGATTGATTTGGCCTGTCCCTGAGGATTTTGCACCAAAGTCCAGCGACTTTCAACAATAATTTCTTTGCCATCTTTGGTGACTTGATTCAACTCACCATACCACTCCCCTGTTTTGGCAACACTTTGGTCTGCCTCGGCTAGGTCAGCTGGTGCTTGTTCGTACAGCAGTAGATGCTCTTTTTTCCCAATCACTTCTGCTGCCTGCCAACCATAGAGACACTCGGCCCCTTTATTCCAAAATGAGATAGTATTGTCTAGATTCCGAACCAGAATGGCATCGGTTGCCACATCCAACAACGCCGCTTGTTCCCGAATTTTTTGTTGTGCTTGCTGACGCTCAAGGGCATAGCGGATGGAACGCTCTAGTAAAGGTGCTCTGAGCTGACTCTTATCCAGGTAATCGGCTGCCCCAGCTTTCATGGCTTCCATGTCAACCTCATGGTCTCCCTGAGCAGTTAGGAGGATAATCGGTGCTGTACACCCCCTGGCAATGGCTTCACCCAGGAGTTCAAGTCCATTATGCTCACCAAGACGGTAGTCCAGTAGATAAACATCATGGTGGTTCTGACCAATCATTTCTAAGCCCTTAGCATAGGTCTCCACCCAAGTCAAGCTAAATCTAGTCCTCTGGTTTTCCGACAGTAAATCACGAGTTAGAATATAGTCATCTTCGTCATCATCAACGAGTAATACATTAACCAAAAGGTTGTACATTGGTCTGGCACCGAAGGAATCGAAGGAAATTAGTCGAGAGTGGTTTCTAACTTCTGAAAAGGAAATTAGTCGAGAGTGGTTTCTAACTTCTGATTGGGGTAAGCAATTTGCCAGGTTTGTGAGCAACGAGCATTGATGAGGGTCGGTTTTGGAAATAGTCCTGAGTGGATCAGTATTTAGTGATACAGTAGAAACATCAGAAGAAACATCAGAACGTTCAGGTTTCGGTTGTGAGCATTTACTCATGGTAGTTTTTTAGGGCAATCTATTCCCTTCCGGGGGCAATTCCGCGATGTCCAACCAGTACTTTTTTAACGTTTGCATCACCTCAATTAGGGAACTATAGGTGACAGGCTTAACGATGAAAGAATTTGCTCCTAAGTTATAACTATGATAAATATCTTCTTCAGCCTTTGAGGTAGTCAGCACCACAACTGGTATAACTCGTAGATTAGGGTCAGCCCTAATTTCTCTGAGGGCCTCACGACCATCTTTTTTCGGCATATTCAAATCCAGTAGGATTAAACTTGGACGAGGGGACATGCTCGCCTGCCTGTGTTTACCACGGTGATACAGATAATCCATCAATTCCTCGCCATCACTGACAAAGTATAGCTCATTGGTCAACTGACTCTCTAAGAGAGCCTCCCTTGCCAAAAGGCAATCATCCGGATCATCATCTGCCATTAAAATTACCACGGGATTTCGGCTTTCATTCACTAAGCATTATCTCCTCGACCAAAAATTATAAAGGAATTATAAAGGAATTATAAAGGAAATATGAAGGTATTATGAAGTATAAAGGGATAAATTTGAGGTATTTTATTGATTAGTCACTCAACTACTAGTATGTTTTGATTATTTAACGTTTAACCTTGGCCAAAAGGCCACGCTACGGGAACAACCTTTAACTTTTCACCTTTAACCTTTAACCTTTAACCTTTAATCTTCAACTTTGTTTAATCGGCACCGTAACAATAAACCTAGCCCCCTGTCTTGGTGTGCTTTCTGCCATGATGCTACCATTATGGCGCTCAACAATTCTACGGCAGATAGCTAGACCGATACCGGTTCCTTCATAGTCGCTACGACCATGGAGCCGTTGAAAGGTTTGGAAAATGCGATCGCGATACTCGGGGTTAAACCCAATACCATTGTCTTCAACTATAATCTGACAACGCTGATTAACGGTTGCGCCTCCATAACTTAAGGGAACACTTTCCTGAATCAGTTGACTATAAATTGTAACGAGGTTACCTCTTTGTTCTGGTCGGAATTTAAGTCCGTTACTGATCAGGTTTTGCAAAAGTTGACGCATTTGCAGGGGATCAGCTTCAATAGTATGTAGTTCACCGACTTCCACTACGCCACCAGATTGCTGGATACGTAGTTCTAAATCAGAGAGTACCTCTTGTACCACTTGAGCCAGATCAGTGGCAACCAAAGGTCTTGCCTTGGTGGTCACCCGGGAAAGGCTAAGCAAGTCACTGATTAACACCTGCATCCGTTCTGCAGCATTCTGCATCCGTATCAGGTAGTCCTGCCCCTGCTCTGTTAACTGTTCATGATACCTGGTCTGAAGGCGATCGCCAAATGCCCGAATCTTGCGCAGGGGTTCTTGCAGGTCATGGGATGCTACATAGGCAAACTCTTGTAGTTCAGCATTAGAACGGGCAAGTTCCTGACGCTGACGGGTTTCTGTTTCTAAAAGCTGGGCTTGGGCTAAGGCAATACCAATTTGGTCGGCCAGTTGTTGCAACAATTCACTTTCAAAGTTAGTCCATGGTCGTGGATTCGAACACTGATGGGCAATCAACAAACCCCAAAGTTTGTCTTGTTGCTGAATTGGTACCACTAGGTTAGCTTTTACCCCAAACTGTTGCAGCATTTCTACATGGCAAGCTTCGATATCAGAGTTTTCTAAGTCACAGATGTTGCTAACCCTTCCCTGACGATACTGATCCAGGTACTCTTCATGAAAGCAAGGATCTTCGATGCTTTGTCCGAGCATGATTGGCCAACGAGGTACTACTGCTTCTTGAAGCACTTTCCCCCAGCCATCAAAACTCAGTTGGAAGAGTACAACTCGGTCAGCCTTGAGAAATTGTTGCACTTCTGTAACCGCCGTTTGCAAAATCTGCTCCAGTTGTAGAGACTGGCGGATTTTCAGGGTAATTTCTGAAAACAATTGCGATCGCTGATTTTGGCGCTGGAGTTCTTGCTCTGCTAACTTACGGTCAGTAATGTCATCCACCACATAGGAAAATCGGGGGTGAGGAGCGGTTGTGTCGGGAATTGGGCATACAGTAGCGCATAACCACCGGGTATCGGTTTCAGTGGTGTGATCATACTCGAAGGAAATGGGCTGATTGCTTTGTTGGCTTTCTCGGTAATGGGTAATCCACCGACGGATATGAGTTTTGGGTGCCCCCAGGTCACTGGCTAACCGATTCTGCATGGCCTCGGGTGTAGTCCCGAAAAAATCCGCCGTACTCTTATTATCAGAAATATGCAGGATGTCATCATCCAGAAGTTCCACGACCCCCATCAATAGTGCGGAACTGTTGAAGAAACTACGCAGGGTCGATTCACTCTCGAGCAGTGCAGCTTCTGCCTGTTGGCGCTCTATTTCTGCTTGATGAGCTGCAATCAATCGACCAAGACTTTGAGCCATTAATTCTACAATTTCCCGTTCGTGAGGCTGGAAATCCGTTTCTCTTACCTGGGTTGAGGAAAAATTCAGGGAGCCGTAGACTTCACCATAGACAAATATAGGAGTGCCGATATAGGACTCAAGTTTTAGAGTTTGGTAGACTGGATGAGCGTGCATCAGTTCCATGTCACCTACATGAGTATAGGCAATGGTCTTTTTTTCGTGAACGACAACAGCACAATAGGTATTTTTTAATTCAAACTCTGAGCCAGCTACTAACCCTTCTAGATCAGACCTGACCGACAGGATGGTGTAGGAATTAAGGTGTACTTGACTTATAATGCCAGTGGGCATCCCTAAAATTTTACATCCCGTCTCCAGATAGTCAGCATACAGCAGCTCAAAGTTTTGGTAATTGGTGGTATTCAGCCGATGTAAGTGTTTGAGGTTGTTACTAAAGGTTTCCAGAGCCTGAGACTTTTGCAAAAGTTGCTCGTCTGCGTGCTTGTGTTCAGTGATGTCCCGTCCTACTGCCTGGAGCTCAATTAATTGACCCTGCTCGTTAAAGATGGCACGATCGCTCCACTGCTGCCAGCGCATCTCTCCTGTGGGCATAATCACCCGGTGTTCAACCGTTTCTACCGGATTCTCAGGGCTTAGAGAAGTAATACACTTTTCTAGCCTTTTGATATCCTCATTGGGAATCAATGGCAAAAACCGTTGCCCAATCAACTCTTCCTCTGACTTGCTGAAATAGCGACAGTAGGCACCATTGACAAAGGTAAGAGTTCCATCAGGACGGAAACGACAGATGAGTTCGGTTTGATCTTCGACAATAGCGCGATAGCGAGCCTCGCTTTGATACAATTCCTGCTGATTTTGCTCCCGCTCGGTTATATCATGGTTAAGACCAATGGTGGCCACCATATTGTCTTGCTGATCATACAGAGGTACTACCACCGTTTCACACACCCCACACCTGCCATCTTTGCCAATAAAGTGAATCTTCCCAGACCAACGTCGGGACCTGGTCATCTCCTGGATAATCTGATCGGTTAGAACCGTCGCCTCTTCCGGTCGGTGCAAAATCCCTACAGTTGTACCCAATACCTCAGCTTTGGTGTAGCCGAATATTCGCGCTGAAGCGGGATTCCAATCAATTATCTTACCGGCTAAGTCGGTGATTATGATCCCATCGAAGATACTTTCAAAAATCAGAGCCTGTCTACGCAAGGCCTCTTCCGCCTGTTTGCGCTCAGTGATATCGATGGAAGAACCGATGTAACCGGTAAAGTCCCCATTGGGGGTAAATCTGGGAGTGCCTATATCTAATATCCAACGATACTGCCCATCCCTACGTCGCAAGCGGTACTCCATGCGAAAATTTTCTCTGGCGTCGAAGGCGGATACATAGGTATTGAAGCTGGACTCTAGGTCATCAGGATGCACCCCTTCAGCCCAGCCCTTGCCCAATTCAAGTTCGAGGGTCTTACCGGTGAAGTTCAACCAAAGCTGATTGAAAAAGTTATAAAGTTTATCAGTGCCTGACATCCAGATCATCACTGGGGCATGATCAGCCATCATCCGGAAGCGAGCTTCACTTTCTTCGAGGCTGGCTTGCTTGTGTTTGGCCTCGGTAATGTCCCGTGCGATCGCATAAATTAAACCATCGTTAACTACAGGATAAGCAGCCCAGGCTAGCCATTTATAAGACCCATCTTGACAGCGATAGCGATTCTCGAAATAGACAGTAGGGATGCCAGTCCCCAATTGTTCCATTTCCGCCCTAGTTGCTGCTCGGTCATCGGGATGGACAAAATTGAAAAACGTGGTGCTGGTTAGTTCCGCTTCGGTGTAACCCAAGGTGCTAGTAAAGGAAGGGCTCAAGCGCTTAAAGTAGCCATCGAAACCCGCTATACACAGCAAATCTATCGAGAGGTCAAAGAAGCGATCGCGTTCTTCCTGGATCCGTTTCCATTCAGTAATGTCACGAGTAAAACATCGGGTATGGACAAATTTGCCATTTTTCCAGAGGGCATTAGAGTTAATCAGCACATGGCGAATCGAGCCATCTTTGCACAAGAGTCTGGCTTCGTAGTTTTTTAAGGTTTCTTTAGCAGTTAGTCTGGCCAGGATATCGTCAATCACCTCTTGCTCCAGGTAAAATTCAGCAATGTGGTGACCGATATACTCGTCGGCGTTGTAACCCACCAGATCTAACTCTGCCTGATTAGCCCACAGGATGATGCCATTGCTATCCACGCAATGGAGACCAACGCAGCCATTTTCTAAAAAATCCAGGAGTTCTTGGTCAACCTGGGGTAATTCATGTTCAAGACCTTGGTTTTCTAGCTGAGGCTGCTGTAAATCTGCTAACTGTTGTTTTAGCTCCAGTTGGCTTATCAGTTGACGACTTAAGGCTTGTAATCCCGCTAACTGTTGAGACTGAAGTTGCTTTGGAACTTGATCCATTACCGCAAGTGTTCCCAGAGGGTATCCCTCAGAGGTAATTAGGGGAACTCCAGCATAAAACCGAATATGAGGCTCAGCAGTAACTAAGGGATTAGTGGCAAACCGTTGATCAGCTAGGGTATCCTGAACTACCAATACCTCAGCTGACTCTATCCGATGGCTGGATAAAAAGGTATTTTGACTTATTGACGTTTCATAATCGCCCAGAGTAGACTTACACCATTGACAGTTACTGTCAATCAGGGTAGTCAGAGCCATGGGCGTTTGGCAAATTTGTGCGGCTAATGCTGTAACGTCATTAAACGCCTGTTGGAGCTCAGGATCAATAATTCTTTTATAATAGTCTTGGTCTGCCAGGGTTATTGGTTCATCAGCCTCTGCTCCTGCTGCCATCAAATAATCTCCAGACGGGTTATGATCAGCCCTAGTTATGATCAGCCCTAGGTTAGCTGTTGCTCAACAAGGTAAGACTGATCACTGATCAGCTAGGATGAGCTTGACTTTAATTAGCTGGACGTTAAGGATAGGTAGCATCAATTGATTAACGGCAGATGCTTGTGGGCTACTGAGAAATAGCCCTCCACAACAAAGCCATAATTGCCCTTGTCAGGGAAAAAAACTTCTGATTTAATATTATTTGAATAGTATTTAGGTATATTATCTTAAATTAGAGCACCTGCTCCTAATTTGTAAAGTATTTTAAACAAATTGGAGCATGGCGCTAGGGTTGGGTATTGATTAGATCCAACCAACAAATATAAATCAACTATATATAAACAATGCCTTAGCCTGTTGCTAATCTTAACACTTCTTAGAATTCTCCACTAATGACTCCCCTGCCCAAGAGCCTGCCCAAGAGCCCTGAAAAGCAAACGGTAGATAGTTTTTCGATCACCATCGCTCCCTTATCCCTATCAGAAATCTACACCCTTGCTGATGATCAGGCTAATGGAGCTGTGGTGATGATGAGTGGCACAGTCCGTAATCAGACTGATGGTAAACCAGTAGTAACATTAGAGTATCAGGCTTATGAGCCCATGGCATTAAAGGTATTTTCCTCAATTGCTGCCCAGATTCGTGCCTCATGGTCTGATGTCAATCGGGTGGTAATCCATCATCGCATCGGTCGGTTGACTATTGGGGAAATTAGCGTGTTAGTCGCTATTGGCTGTCCTCATCGTTCAGAAGCCTTTGCAGCTTGTAAGTATGCTATTGACACCTTGAAGCATAATGCTCCGATTTGGAAAAAAGAGCATTGGGATGATGGTTCCAGCACTTGGGTCAGTATTGGGGCATGCGAGGAATCGGAATGAAGAATAAAGAATAAAGAATAAAGAATTAAGAATTAAGAATTGAGAATTAAGAATTGAGAATTAAGAATTGAGAATTAAGAATTGAGAATTAAGAATGAAGAATTAAGAATTAATTCTATCTACTTATCGTTTTAGTGATTGAGCGATCGCTTTTTCTAGTTCGACCTTACTCAAGTTGGTGAGGATGAACACCTCTTGAAAGCTTTTACCAGACCTGGCAATCACCTTGAATCCCCCACGAATTGGCACTGATACTTTTAACTGTAATTTAGGACAGTGACTTCTTGCCCGCCCAAGGACAGCAGGGGTAATGGTTTGAATACCGGGGTAATCTGTGAGTCGTTGCAGAACTGGAATGAGACCCTGAATGTGGGTAGAGTGATTCCAAACCAGCCTGCCGTCTTTGGGTTGGCTCATAATACTATGTAGCCTCCAAGGGAGCCATGGTTAACCCAGCACGAGAAAGCTGTTGGTGGTAGAGTTCCGCTTGTTCCTGGGGACCAACCCAAACAATGGCTTGACCTTCGTTGTGAACCTGATGGGTTAGTTCCCAGGCGTGATCATTTGTCATCCCAGGGATATACTTGACCAGACAGTCGTGAACATGCTGAAATGTGTTAAAATCATCGTCTAACACAATTACCTTATAGTTGGGATAAGGTTTTCGGGTAACTTGACCAGAGCGTTCAGGAGCTTTGACTGGTGCAGCAAATGTAGCTTTATAAGCTGCTGATCTTACCATATTCGCACATAGGTTACCAGAATAATTTACAAAAAATTAAGTTTAAAGTCAAACCATTCCTTCCAGTTTACAAAAATTGAAACGCCCTGCATAGTGACCGTGAGAAATAAGGAAAATCAAAAATTGGACTAAGCCTTTAATCCCTAAGGGTTTCAACGACCTTCGCTATTCGCAATTTTTTCTTTGCCTGTAAAGGACAATTTGCCATATTGAAGCGAACTCAGGCTGCTGTTTGTGTAAGGGGGAAGTTGCTGAGGGGCTGTGTGCAATGGCTTGCCGACCCACCTAATTAGCCCGCTCCCTATATAGCAGTCGAAGCAAAGCTTAGGAGATCTTTTGCTCCCTGCTCCCTGCTCCCTGCTCCCTTTCAAGCAAAAGACTATGTCCGCTCACCATGCTTCCCTTGCTATACATGAATGACAGGGGTTTCCACTTCTGACTTACCATCGAAATGATTCAATGAATGCTTTCCCTCTAAACCGCCCTTCCAAAACAGATCGCATTTTGGCTGTGGATGATTCCCCTGACAACTTGTTTCTACTGCAGACGCTTTTAGAAGAAGAGGGGTACGACATTACTTTGGCAGAGAATGGTCGGGTTGCCCTAGAGAAAATAGAGATATCTCCGCCGGAATTGGTGCTATTGGATGTGATGATGCCAGAAATGGATGGCTTTGAAGTAACCAAGCGCATCCGAAGCAATCCCAAGTTACCGTTTATACCAATTTTGTTGATCACCGCTTATGATCATCCGAGTGTGGTCCAAGGACTGGATATGGGGGCGGATGATTTTATTCGTAAACCAGTAGAAGTGGATGAATTGCTGGCCAGAGTGCGATCGCTTTTGCGCCTCAAGCATAGTGTGGATGAACGGGATGAAATTGCTCGGCAACGAGAAGATTTTGTCTCTCGGCTTACCCATGACTTGCGCACCCCCTTAGTAGCAGCAGATCGCATCCTAAACCTTATGCAGCAGGGAGCTTTGGGAGAAATTTCACCCCCAGTGCTCGAAGCCATAGTCACCATGACTCGCAGTAACCACAATTTGCTGACTATGGTGAATACGTTACTAGAAGTCTATCGCTATGAAGCCGGTCGGAAGTATTTGTCTTTCTCTGCCATTCCTGTGCAACAGGTTATTGAGGAAGTCATCCAAGAACTGTCTGCCCTAGCTAGTGATAAAAAACTGTCTTTGGACTATAAGAGCGCGAAGCAGCTTAACTCGATAGTGATGAGCGATCGCTTAGAATTGCATCGACTGTTCACCAATTTGTTGGGAAATGCGATTAAATTCACTGACAACGGTTCTGTAACGGTTCGTCTGAGGAATAGTCCCAAGACTAGTGAAGGGAATCAGTCGTGGGTGGTGATTGAGGTGGAAGATACTGGTTTTGGTATATCCCCAGAAGACCAAAAACAGTTATTTGAACGGTTTCGCCAGGGTAGCCACAAACGCTCAGGTAGTGGTTTAGGACTATATCTGTCCAAACGAATTCTCGAAGCTCATCAAGGAATAATCAACGTTAAGTCTGAGTTGGGTAAGGGGACTTTGTTTACTGTCAAATTGCCGAATCATGTTGACGGTTAACTAGACCTGCCAGAAGTCTATTCTGATTTTGAGCTATTTTTGAGGAAAGTGGGCACTGATCAGGCAAAAGGTTTATGTCTAACGAGATGGGATTGAGCGATCGCTATTTTGAGTTAATCGATGACATTGTCAAAACTACCCTGAAGGGGAAGATCCGTTCTAAATCCCAGGTCTATCAGATGTTGGTCAAGGGGGTGACGGTTGGCACCGGGGAAATTTTTGAACGTTGCCTTGATCAGCGCTTCGATATGACTCAGGCAGAAGTAGACAACCCTAAAAGTGAGTTGAAGCAAGCGAAAGCAATTCGGAAACTCAGGGCGCTTAATACGATTCGTGGTGAATGGGAACAGTGGCAGGAAGAAAACCGAGTTTCTGAAACTATCACTAGCGCTATTCAATTCATTACTACTGCTGAACCAGCTGAGCGCTTTACGGCTTTATTGCGAGTGATTGACCCCAATCAACAACCACCCCTGACGTTACAACAACTGGCGAGCCTGGCTAAACCCCTAAAGCAACAGGCACAACAAGCTTCTGATTCTGATACTGCTACAGACCTTGGACAACTGGCGGCTGGGATTACGGCAGGTTTGGCATCTTGGCAACGCTTGGAAGATTATCTGGTCAGTTGGATTTATGACCAAAGTCGAGGCTCACTGGGATTTGAGGGCACTCCCGAACAGCGTGGCCCTTGGGGGCTGTGGGCGAAAAAGGTTAATAGCCCGTTACCCCAGTCTTTATTTGAAACTCTAGCGCTCAATCAATCCTTCCATGAATGGGCAGATACTCAACCGAGTCTGGAACTAGAAGCTTGGGTGGAATTGGCTGTGATTCTCCAGTGCTTGCAGCGAGGACTGGTGAATTGGTTCGATAAAATGGTATACGACTCCAAGATGGGAGCAAAGTTATCGATTTCTACCTTTATCGTATTTGCTGTGATTTGGTCTAGGTTAGCTAATGTTTTGAACCAGACAGCAATTAGTAGCTACGGAAATGCGATCGCAAATGGCTGTTTTCAGGTTTGTCTGCAAATTCTGCGCACCTTTGCCCAACGGGACTACTTCCCTCTCTACGGTGGTGTGTTTGCTAACTTTAGCGGCAACTATCTCCAAGATGCCCTGAATTACCTAGATGAACCCCTGCGGCAAGTAGACCGAACCGAGGAGAAAGCCCGCATTCTAACCTTGTTGGGTTATTCCCTTTGGTCCCAAGGAGCCTATGACCAAGCCAATAGCTTCCATCAGGAAGCTTTAGAGATTGCCCGTGAGGCTGGGGATAAACTTTGTGAAATTGCTAATTTCAATCACCTCAGTCGGATTTGTGTGGAGGAAGAAAATTATGCTGATGCCATTAACTATAGTCAACGAGCATTAATACTCGCTCGTCAAGCTGGAGACCGGTTAGGGGAAGCGAATGCTCTCGTGAATTTCGGCTACAGTGAAGTGTTTCAAGCTCAGGATAGCCAACAAGCAGAACTAGAAGTGTATGAAAGTGCTATTAACTATTTAGAACAAGGTCGATTATTGTTAGAACGATTGGGGGATTCTCCAGCAGGGAGTTATGGAGTTGGGCAAAGTAAAGCCTTGTGTTTCAGTAGTTTGGGAATTGCCCATGTGGTGGTCGAGCAGTATCAAAAAGCGATCGCATTTTTAGAACAAGGCTGGCAAGCCGCCCAATTTTCTGGGGATTTGTACTTACAAGGGGTGAATTTGGCCTACCTAGCCCAAGCTTGCTACAGCCAGCAAGATTGGCAGAAAGTGATTTACACTGCTAGTTTAGGAGCCTATCTATTAGAGCAAATTGGGTCTGAAGATTGGCGCAAACCAGCTGGGTTGTTAAGTATTTTGCAAGGACAAATGGGGCAAGAAGGCTTCCAAACCCTTTTGGCACAGCAACGGTCAAAAATTATTCCTGTCATTGGCGTAGATGGCTATGACTATATTCCGGAATTGCTAGCAAAATATTTGGATTCAATATAAGTAGGTGCTAAACATTAATGTCACATCATGAAACCCACCCTAACTAAGATCCTTCCTAGGTTTGGGAAACAGACAACCCTAGCTTTGACAGTCCTAGGCTTAACTGCTGGCATCGTCTCTAATGTCCAGGCTCAGTCATTGACCTTTGTTGATAATACCAATAGCAGTAAACGATTCTTTGAGGAAGGAAGAGAGCTGTTTGACACAGAACTTAAAAATCTGGTCAACAACAACCTTTCCTCTGCAGATACTATCCTTGAAATTAGTGATGAAGTTATCAATAGAGAAGACATCTTGGAACTGGAAGATACTGATAAATTTCCCGATGATGGTGATAGCGTGAAATAATCAAGTGCGTAGGGTGCGTTAATGAAATGTAACGCACCATCTATAGTGCGTAGTTAATGAAATGTAACGCACCGCCAGTGTATAGAAATTGTATCCTCGATTGCTTCTTTGGGTAATCCTCGACGAATATCAGCTAAACGATCTTCAAAAATCAGTTGAATTGCATTCTTCAAGCTTTATTTAGCTTCTTAAACCGTTTATCCTTGACCATTCGCACCAGGAATTTCAGGACAAATTGCCCAATATCCCCCTTCTATTGCTGCCTCAATGATGGCGGTAAACTCTGCGTTCATAAAAATATCCTTATAGGTTTTATAGCCATTATATCTCCCATAAGCTACAAAGGGATCCCCCTAAATCCCCCTTAATAAGGGGGACTTTGAGTGCGATCGCACTCCCCCCACTTACCACACTCGACCCACTTTCCTGTTTTATCAAACTACCTAGACTATTTAATTTTTTATATCAAATCAGGATAATTATCCTTAATAAAAATCTCCCCATCTCCCTATCTCCCCAGCCTCTCCTTAATTATAGATATTCAAGCAGACTTGATATAGCGTTTCTAGGATTTATGAGGTACGCTTCTCAACCTCAAAGTCCCCCTTGATAAGGGGGATTTAGGGGGATCTATTTGTCCCTCATGGCACATATAATTGCTATATTATTGGCTCTATCGACGCTAATTCGTTAAAATTTAAGATAGTGATAAAACAGAGGTCGCTTCACAGATGAACCTTGCTGAACTTCTGACCAATCCCAACGTCCTTCAAAGACTACTCCAGTTACTACTAGGACTACTTACCTGTATTGTCGGACTTTTGATCAATCGCTTTGACCAGCAAAAAACTCTCTTTCACAAAATTATAGTATTTGGTCTATGCGTAATAGTTTATGTATTCTTAGCTCATGAAGCAGAAAATTTAGTTTCTCAAAAATCAGCACAAGACAATACCCAGTGGTTCCAACAAGTCTACTGGATTTTAGGTATTGGTTACGTCTTCGCCTTCCTTACAATGTGGTATTTGTTCAAAACTAGCTCAGGAAAGCAAACTCAAATCCCTCAAAAAATTCCACAGGGAAATTTACAGCGATGGCGCAGGGACTTGCTGGGAGCAATGGCAGCTGAGGTTAACATGCGCCTCGATGACTCCCTGCACAATGACCACTTGATTCAGTTGGTAATGGCAGACCAAAGGGAGCAAGTAGGTCGTCCAGAAAAAATTACTGTGAATCCTAGCAATTCTCCTCCATGGTGGAAACGGTTGCGCAAGTTCTTTCGAGTAACGACAGAGTCTGAACCAGGTCAAAAGGTTATTGAGGTATTTAACCAAGAAGATATTGCCGGGAAACTCTTGATTCTCGGTGCGCCCGGTTCTGGAAAAACCACCATGCTGTTGGATTTGGCCAAGGATTTAATTACATCTGCCCAGCAGCAAGAAAACCAACCAATTCCAATTATAGCTGAACTTTCTGATTGGAAAGATAACAACCAGCCCATTGCTGAATGGTTAGCGACTAATTTAAAGTCTCGTTATAATCTCCCTGAAGCGATTACTCAGGAGTGGATTACCACCGGTCAGTTGTTACTTCTGCTGGATGGTTTGGATGAGTTGGGCTTAGAGCGACAGAAGTTATGTGTTCAGCAATTAAATCAGTTTCTAAAAGACATTATTAAAGTTGTGGTCTGCTGTCGTGAAGAAGAATACAAAGCTGGTGAGCAAATTCTTAAGATGCGGGGAGCAGTCTGTCTGCAACCTTTGACGGATGAGCAGATAGAAAATTATTTAAAGGGGTTAAATTATGACGACCTTTGGCCAGGAATTCAGCAAGATTCAGAAGGATTGCTAGCGTTAGCCAGAATGCCCTTACTATTACATTTAATTCCCCATGCTTATCGGGATGGAGATGGGTTGAAGCCAGGAAAGAAATATTTTAAGAATCCTAAAGCAAAGGAAGACTATCAGAACCAATGCCGTCAAACGTTATTTAAGAATTACATTGACCGTAAACTACAGGAAAAGCATAACAGTCGTGGTTATTCAGAAGAGAAGACAAGACGCTGGTTAGGCTGGCTTGCTAAAGCATTGAAGGAGCGACAACAAACCGAGTTTTTGATTGAAAAAATGCAGCCTGATATGTTGAATTATTTCCGAGAAAAGTGGTTTTATAAGCTGATTTGGTGGCTGATTTATGGGCTAATCATTGGGCTGATTGTTTGTCTAACTTTTGGGCTTTTGGGGCTGATACCTGGGCTAATTTTTGGGCTGATTGTTTGTCTAAATTGTGGGCTTTTGTGGCTAATTTTTGGGCTGATTAATGAACTGATTCCTGGGCTATTTTTTTGGCTGAGTTCTGAGCTGAGTTCTGAGCTGAGTTTTTTGCTAACTTTTGATAGAATAGAGCTTTATGAAACTATTAATTTTTCATGGAAAGAAAGAAAAAAAATAATTATAAATCTGATTATTGGGCTGATTTATGGGCTAATTCATGGGCTAATTTATAGGCAGATAAGTTCTGCGCTGATTATGATTATTGGGCTGATTTATGGGCTAATTCATGGGCTGAATGGAGAAGAAATAAAAACCAGAAATAAACCCAATCAGGGCATTAAAGAATCCGCTAAAAATACCGTTATTCTTAGTTTAATTAGTTTTCCTGTAACTTTATTATTGTTTGTATCAGTTAGTCTAGTTTCGGCAGAGAATGTTGAACCAGTCACCATGTTAATTGCTGCTTTTGGGATGGCAATATTATTTGGATTTTTAGTTGCTGGCACACCCGTCATTCAGCATTTCGTCCTCCGCCTGATTCTCTGGCGCAGTGGTTCAATCCCCTGGGATTACGCCGATTTCCTGAACTATGCCACAGAACGCCGCTTGATCAAGCGAGTGGGTGGACGCTATCGATTCATCCACGATTTGCTGCGGGAGCACTTTGCGACCACCTAGTGTGGGGGTTAATAATGGAATGATTTTAAAAGTTTTGTGGAACGGGCATCTTGGTGGAATGGGCATCTTGGGTGGAACTGGCATCTTGCGTAGAACTGGCATCTTGCGTAGAACTGGCATCTTGCCAGTTTCCTCCTTATTTTCGGGCGTTGCTCGTGGAATGGAATGATTTTAATAGTTTTCTGGAATGGGCATCTTGGGTGGAACTGGCATCTTGCCAGTTTCCTCCTTATTTTCGAGCGGGCAGGATGCCCACTCTACTCTTATTCATTCCTTAACTACCTATTATTCTTGATCCATCGGCAGACTAATATCCAAAAAAATAAGGAACTTAGCATCAGGCATGAGCCGTTTAAGAGGCTGCACATACCTCTTGGCATCACAAAGGTTGTCGAACCGAGCGAAAACCACTGGTGCCATGGGTGGCAATAGCCTAACCATTACCCATGGGTAATGGTTTCTACCATAGTACATAATAAGTGTATCTCCTTCGTAGAACTGGCATCTTGCCAGTTAAGTGGGACCCAGAGCCAGCCTTCGCCCAAGGAAGATCGTTAGGCTGGCTCTTGCCGTCAATTTTAACGGGGACAATTTTATTGTAGCACAAAAATTATTATATTATAGCATATTTTGAAAATTTTTGTAAAAAAATATTTTTGAGGGAGCAGGGAGTAGGGAGCAGGGAGTAGGGAGTAGCTCACAGGGGTAGGTTTTTTACAAACAGAGGAGTAAACGCTCAGATGAAGAGGTA
>NZ_MKZS01000001.1:4727034-4762405 GCF_001942495.1 Moorena bouillonii PNG | reverse complement strand
TAGCTCTTTCGCTGTTTCTGACTCTTCCTAATTGTAAAAAACCTACCCTTGTGAGGTAGGGAGTAGGGAGTAGGGAGTAGTGAGTCGGGAATCGGGAGTCGGGAATCGGGAATCGGGAGTCGGGAATCGGGAGTCGTCAGAACAGGAGAGAATTCCACACAAAATTCCCCCTTATAAAAGGAGGAAATTAAACCCAAAAGTCCCCCTTACTAAGGGGGATTTAGGGGGATCCGAATCAGGGATTAACGTTATAATCCTGTTTAGATCAATTCCTCTGCCTTGCAAAATTCCCCCTTAAAAAAGGAGGAAATGCCACGCAAAAGTCCCCCTTACTAAGGGGGATTTAGGGGGATCCGAATCAGGAACTAACGTTATAATCCTGTTTGGATCAATTTCTCTGCCTTCGATAGCAGAAGTTTCCGACAACTAGGGCAAAATCTAGTCTACGGCTTGGTAAGCATTCAGCTGTCAGTGGTCAACTGTGGCACAGGCTTCTAGCCTGTGACCTAACCCATAAGCTAATAGCTGATCGCTGATTACTGATTACTGATTACTGACCGCTGATAGCTTAGCTATCAGACTTAGGAATTGCCATCCCATCATTGGGATTAAATAAATGAATCTTCTCTGGGTCTATAGACAGCCAAATTTCGTCACCTATTCTGACAATTTTATCTGGTGGCACTCTGACCTGAAGAGGGCTAGAGTCTTCAGGGATACTGACGGATAGATAAGTATCGTTCCCTAGAGCTTCCACTAGATCAACGCTAACCACCAAGTTTTTGGGGGCAGGAGCACTGATACTCATATGTTCCGGACGAACTCCTAAGGTTAAGGATTGACCATCATACTGGTGCAGTATCGGTTCCCAAACTTCTGGAAGGGTCAGGCGGAACTGAGAATTACACACTACCCGAGGGGCTTTCACCTGAACCGGGATAAAATTCATCGGTGGTGAACCAATGAATTCGGCCACAAACCGGTTAGCGGGTTGATTATATATTTCCAGAGGGGCAGCAATCTGTTGGATGCGACCGTCTTTCATAACCGCGATCCGATCCCCCATAGTCATCGCTTCCGTTTGGTCGTGGGTGACGTAGATCGTAGTTGTACCCAACTGCCGCTGTAGTTTCACAATTTGGCTGCGAGTCTCTGCCCGGAGTTTAGCATCCAAATTAGAGAGGGGTTCATCCATTAAAAACACCTGGGGATTACGGGAAATTGCCCGTCCCAGAGCAATCCGTTGTTTTTGTCCCCCAGACAGCTGCTTTGGCAATCGATTCAGCAAGTGTTCTACTTGTAGCAACTTAGCTACTTTGCGAACCTGCTGGTCAATCTTTTTCTCTCGTTCGGACAGGTATCGCAATTCCCGAGGAAGCGATCGCGTCATTGTGGTTAACACATTTTCCAGATTCGAGCGAACTTCCCCATTCATCATGCCTGTAGCCACAAGCCCTTGCTTGACTTGGGGTGGCAGATTCTTTCCCCAATGCACACTCTTAGAGTTCCCATTAGAGTCTTCTGGCATCTTGAATTGCCCATAGCCAGTTCGTCTGAGTCCAAAGGCAATGTTTTCATAGACACTCAGATGGGGATAAAGGGCATAATTTTGAAACACCATAGCGATGTCTCGTTCTTTGGGTGGTAAGTCATTGACTTGTCTGTTCCCCACCCAAATTTTGCCCGCAGTCAATTCCTCTAGTCCAGCAATGATCCGCAATAGAGTACTTTTGCCACAGCCTGAAGGACCAACCAGCACCATAAACTCGCCATCGTTGACTTCCAGATTTATGCGCCGCAAGATATTAAGGGTTTTAGGTGTCTGTGCAGATTTTTCTCCTTCAAGGCTTGGTGACTCTTCGTTGTTTGTCACCTTAGGTTCCGTTGTTACTGGTGCAACAACAGTATCCCCTTTGCGGGCGGGAACACTTTTAAAAACGTTTTCCAGAATAACCTGTGCCACGTTGGTCAATATCCAATTACGCTTAATTTTTTCTTTACTGTGATCGTTTCCAACTCTGATGCCGTAATTTTTCCATACTTAGGGTTACCACCCCTAACGTTACCAGAAACAATCCGATAATTTCCTGTAACCCTAAACCTTGTTGAATAATCGCCACGGCTAAGACGGTAGTTAACACTGGTGCTGTTGACCCGATAATCGAAGCTGGACGCCCACCAATGAGCCTGATGGCAAGATTTTGCACCAGATAGCTCACTAAGGTTATCACCCCCAACCCCAGACAGGTGAAGTATACAGCCAGTCTTTGGGTGGGTTCAACAAAAAAGCGCCAAGATTGATCTAGGGGAAATGATAAGCTCAGGCTAGAAAATACCAAAATTAATGTAAAATTAATAAAGCTATAAGGAATAGGGTTGAGCTTTCTAGCGCTGACTTGGGTCAGAATAATGTAAACAGCGAAGCTCAAACCCGCACCAGCAGCAGCTATAACTCCCAATGCAGAATAGGGCTGCTTAGCTGCAAGACTAGGCAGGGAAATCAGCAACGCTCCACCCACAACACCAACTATTACTAGAGCACGAACTAGGTGTTGGCGAACTAGATGTGGGCTAAATAGATCTGAGGGAAATAGAGGTGTTCGATTACCAAACAGCAATCCTGTCAAGATTACCGTCACAATAGGATATATAAAAAAAATCGTGATTGCTACCCCTGGTTGAATAAGACCTAATGATAGGTATATTAGCACTTGGGATAAAAATAAAAAGAAGCTACTCGCCACGACCTGGCCAAATAAAGGCAAGTCTCCCGACAGAGCACAACGCCTAATATCTCGCCACACCGATGGGTAGAGTAACCTAGCCACAAATGCCATCAACGGTACTACCACCAGCATCTTTAGCCACAGAATCAGTAGCGAGTTGCCAAAACCAGGAGCCACGAAGCCTCCCACTTGAACATTCTGTAGACCAAAGAGCCAAGATTGATTAAAGATTACATATATGATTATATTCTGAAACGACAAAATTAGGCAAGACAGTAAGGCCAAAAGCACCCCTATTGAGATTTTTTTTGGGATTTTTACACGACTTTTCTGCGATCGCGTCAGCTGGTGTGGGATAGCTTGATCAGCAGCACTCCTCTGTTTTGGGGATACCATAAGTTTCTTGGTGTTGGCAGGGATAGCAATATAAGCATTACAGTCTTTGATGCTGTATGCTAAAGAGTTGCTCAAAATGAATTGATCATAAACCCATGAATACCACAATCAAGTCTGCCAGTGATTCCAACCAAGGTCTAGAATCCTTAAACACCGCTGATTCCGCTGGTACTGGACTAACGCGGACGCAATATCAACAAAAAATGCAGCGACGCAAGGAGATACAGGAACAACGCCTAGCTAAAGCCTCCAAACAAAAAGGTCTGATTGTGGTTCATACCGGCAACGGCAAAGGGAAGACCACAGCTGGCTTAGGCATGGTCTTGCGATCCCTTGGTCATGGCTACCGAGTTGTGATTGTACAATTTATTAAGGGTGCTTGGGAACCCGCAGAAAAAGCTGCCTTAGAGCACTGGACAGTAGCCACTGAAAACAATCCCCCTCAATTAGAGTTCCATGCCATGGGTGAAGGCTTTACCTGGGAGACTCAAGATCGAGAGCGAGACATCGAAAAAGCCCAATCCGCCTGGGATGCCGCCTTAGGGTTTATCCGTAACCCTGACATTAAGCTAGTGCTATTGGATGAGATTAACATAGCCTTGAAACTCAACTATCTAACCATTGAGCAGGTTTTGGCTGGACTAGACCAAAAACCCGCTGATTCCCATGTCATCTTAACCGGTAGGGGAGCACCAGCCGCGCTAATTGAACGAGCTGACCTAGTCACAGAGATGACATTAGTGAAACATCCTTTAAAAGAACAGGGGATTAAGGCACAACCTGGTATTGAGTTTTAATAGTGAGTTTTCATCCTGTCTCCGAGGGGAGTAGGGGAGAAATTTTTGAACTATTCCTCAACAGTCTACAATCCCCCAGTTTTATGCATTTAACCTTTGGATAGTTTGTACAACAATAGGATGATCCCAAAAAAATTATGGCGTTTTCTGCAAATCCGGTCGCTCTTCTGGTAGAATAGCGCCCTCAACTGGACAGACTTCCACGCAAATGCCACAGTCAATGCAGCTAGAAAAGTCAATCCAGTACCAGTCACTCCCCAGGGCATTTTTCCCTGGTCCTGGATGAATGCACGCCACTGGGCAACATTCAACGCAATCAGCAATTCCTTGGCAAGTATCAGTAACAATCGTGTGTGGCACAGTGTTTTCTCGCTTGTGCTAGTGGGTCGGATGTGGATCTTTCTTAATTTTATAGTTACGTAAGTTCCCCCTAGCCAACTCCAACCAATTACTTCCAACTCTTCAATTAGCAGTGGCAGTAATTGGTGCCTGTCTAGACATCACGACCCCCATGAGTTCGGTTATCTCACTTCGGGGTATCTATCTATTTCCTGATTATTGGGTGATTATTTTAATGGAGGGTGTACCTGAGGCTTAATCTCCGAAGCCCCACCAAGGTCCCAAGTCCCACCAGCGATGCTTAGGTGTGCTTTCCGTTGGCGAATTTAATTCGCCAACGGAAAGCACACCTAAGCGGTCTTGGGGAGCCAGTGCCGCCAAAGGGGGTTCCCCCATGAGCGACTGCATCAAGAAATGTAATCGACGGACTCTGTCCCTATGATATTGCGATTTTTTCCTCAAGACAAACAATTGTTGAACCTTTTCACCTTTACCGGGGTCTAAATATCTAATACAATGGAGCTATGTTGAAATCATAATGACTTCAAGTTAATTCCAAAGTGTTTAACCCTTACTAAAGGGAGTTAACCTGAAGACCTCAAACCACCTGGGGGAGGCGGGTTGCTGCCAGGGTAGTAGGAAACTACTACGGGAGTAAGTGCTCGTTCAGCCAAACCTCCGGACGCTGTATAAGACCAATCTGTAAATAGCTTATATATAAGTATATATCACCTATAAATACTTATATAGCTAAAGGGGGTCAGCAGCAGATGAAACATCGAAGCCCTAAAGCCCACATCTTCGATTTGGTTGCCGGTCAAACACCAAGGCCCCAAGAGTATGATCTAAGCGTGCCTGGTCAACTTGTAGGAGTACCATTACTGGGGCAAGCCCCAGACAAAACCTAGAAAAACTTGACTTAGTATACAGCGTCAACCTCATAGTTACGGTTAAATCTCTTTCTAAGGAAGGAGGTAGGTGGTTAATACCTCTTGTAATAAATGTAATGCAATCCATGGCGCAATGATCTCAAGGGAAAGAGATTGTAGTTACTTGATGGAGTAAACATCCGCAACAGAATCTACTATACTGCTTGTTTTTGGAGTCACCACTCACCCATGCCCACTTCTAAAACCAAAACCAAAACTACCAAGCCTACCAAGCCTACCTTCTCAGCAGATATGGTTCGTACCTATCTTCATGAGATCGGTCGCGTACCTCTGCTGACCCATGAGCAAGAAATTGTTTATGGTAAACAAGTGCAGCAAATGATGGCACTTTTAGAGGCAAAAGGCACCTTGGAACAGGAGCTAGAGCGCGAACCGACAACTGAAGAGTGGGCTTCGTCCATTAATAAGACCGAAGCAGAACTGAAAAAAGCCATAGACCAAGGTACTCGAGCTAAGCGCAAGATGATTGAAGCGAATCTGCGCCTAGTGGTAGCGATCGCTAAGAAGTATCAGAAGCGCAACATGGAATTCTTGGACTTAATCCAGGAAGGTACCTTGGGCTTAGAGCGAGGGGTTGAGAAATTTGACCCAACCCGGGGCTACAAGTTTTCCACCTACGCTTATTGGTGGATTCGGCAAGCGATTACCCGTGCGATCGCTCAGCAAGCTCGTGCAATTCGGCTGCCTATCCACATTACTGAAAAGCTCAACAAAATTAAGAAAGTACAACGGGAACTATCCCAGACCCTAGGTCGCAATGCTACTCCCACCGAGATTGCTAAGGAGTTGGAATTAGAACCAGCTCAGATTCGGGAATATTTGAGCATTGCTCGTCAACCCATCTCTCTCGACGTTCGCGTCGGAGATAACCAAGACACAGAGCTGTCTGAGCTGCTAGAAGATGATGGTCTAACACCGGTTAACTACACCACTCAGGAGTCCTTGCGGCAAGACCTAAATCTGCTGTTAGCAGAACTTACCCCCCAACAGCGGGAAGTGCTAGCGCTACGCTTTGGGTTAGAGGATGGCAAAGAGCTATCTCTGGCTAAAGTTGGTAAGCGACTGAACCTCAGTCGTGAACGGGTACGCCAGTTAGAACATCAAGCCTTAGCACAGCTACGGCGTCGCCATGCTAATTTCCGGGAGTACATCGCTAGCTAGCTAATGGTTGACTGTATTCCAAGCATGAGTGGTAGCCAGAAATGGTTACCACTTATTTTTTTGTAAAGAAATGTAAAAAAAACCGAAATCTCTGTTCTTACTTTTGGAGTATTTCTATAGTCAGAGCAAAATTCACATCACTGTATAAGTTCGTAAGCATATGCGCTACGCGCACGCTGCGCGAACAGCCGTCAGCTTTGTGGCACAGGCCACAAGCGCTGTGACTTCAATCAGATTAAACGAATGCTGACCTGTTTGATTCAAAAGCTGTTCGGTGTAGCTTGCCCTATGCCCATAAGCACATCAAGTAGCTTGCCCTATGCCCATAAGCTGATAGCTGATAGCTGATAGCTGATAGCTGAATACTTACATAAGTTCACCGATAATTTCACAAAATTTTCACATCAAAACGGGAGAGTGAGGAGGTAAAAAACCTGGGGGAGCCATTTAAGAAGCAATTTGTAAGTTAACCTGGACGAAAAATTATTCTAAGGGTTGAATAAAAGATGAGTCTGGACTCACCTATTTCAGCAAAAGGTCACTCATAGTTGCTTAAAGCTTGGGTCAACCAATAGCTGGGAGAAAGCTGATAGTCAAGCTTCAGCAAAATTTCAGGCTATGACCAGCGCCAAGTGTGACAGTTGATAAACCGATCAACAAAGGAACAAACCAAAGCATAGTTTAGGCTTAAATAGGTTTATAACCTCAAGAGTCAACATAACTCTGGTTTAAGAAAAATTAACTTTTTCTGATTGATTATGGCTTCATCAATTGACGGTCTAAACTCTCAGAATTTTTGCTTAGGGTGTCTTACAGTTTTTTTTCAAAGGGGGTAAGTATGATGCTTAACCAATTAACTGGATCGTTCTTGTCAGCACGTCAACTGCTAAATCTTAGAAAACTACCCCTAACAACGCTATTGCTAACGATAGGATTGGTAACTACCTCATCAACTATAGCAACACCAGCACCTCAACCGCCAGATCAAGCCATTGATACTACAGCTAGAGCCTACACTCAAGCAACGAGTCGAAATGCATCAATGCCTGATGATGGCATTTACCTCTATGGTGAATCCTCACAACCAGGAGAGATCGGTAAAGAATATCTAGTATTTGAAGCGAATCAGGGCAACGTGCTTGGTGCGGTATATATGCCTCAGTCAGAATATAGCTGTTTTTACGGCACCCTAGATTCAAAACAAATGAATTTGACGGTTATTGATCCCTACAACCAAACCGCTTTGTCCCATACCATTGCCCGTCAACAACGTTCAACCATTGCTGCAGTTGGTCAACAGCTAACCCTTGACCATCGCTATAGCGCTATGACTTATCCTTACAAAGTTGGACTAGAAGGATATCAACCAATTAGTTCTATTAGTGATGGTGACCAGGAAATTTTGAGGGTTTGCCGGGATAACTACCAAGGAAGAGTCACCGAGTGATTAATGCTCCCCTTGGACTAATACTAATTGTTAGGTAATTCAAGTTTGACTTGACCATTAACAACCTTGGGTTAGGGGTAAGTATTAATTTAGGGAGCATTAAATCAAAAATCCAATCTCTAAAATTTAAATGCTAATTAAACCCTAAAATTGGAACAGTGACTCATAATCCAGCAACCAAAGCATTTAGCTCAGATTGCATTTGAGTAGAAACTTGCTCGTAACAAGCATCAACATAATCTTGATCCCGAGCAGCAACACGACCATAACGCTCAAAAACAATCGGAGGGCAAACACGAGTTGTAATGGGTATGGGCAAGGGTATATTGGGTAGAGGACCAATCGCCAATCCCCAAGGCAAACCAAGATAAATTGGGAAAACTTGTGGGTCAAGACCAAATAACCAGGGCATCCCCAACTCATGCAGTTGTCGTGCCTGTTCATAGCAGTCACCTAAGACAATCAGGGTATCATGGGCACCGTTGGAGATAATCGGTACAATAGGAACCTTTTCTCGTAGTGCCAGTTTAATAAAGCCCTTACGTCCAGCCAATTGAATTTGATGACGCTGGCTATGGGGACGGAATACATCTTGGGCACCCCCTGGATAGACTAAGACACTAGCTCCCTTACGAAAAGCAGCGATCGCCATTTGGGGATGAGCCATGACTGCCCCCATCTTTGCCGCTAGCTGCGCCAGGTCTGGATAAATTTGCCAGGCATTGGAATGCATCAGACCATAAACTGGACGCTGGGTGCCAAAGCGGCGAAACCAGTCATACATCATCATCACCATATCAGGGGAAGCTAATCCACCATTGTGAGAACCAACCAACAGCACCTTACTCTCAGGAATGTGCTGCCAGCCATCACTTTTAACCCGAAAGTAGTAGCGATAAAACCATTCCCACTGGGGCAGATAGGATTCAATTACTTCTGGATCTCGCTCTTCTAAAGACCAACCAAACCGATGCGTCAAGGCTATACTATTGAGTTAACTACAGTTAAATCCTATTCCAAAAAAACCTGAGCTAGAGGTTAAGTAGATCACTAAAAGCTCCTACAAAGGATGCGAGTGATAGCAATTCTTCACCAGACTTCTTCGACAAGGTTCTCTATTCCGTGGGCAGAGCACTATAGTTTTTTGGTTAACCACTTAGCACTTAGGCTATTGAGTTAGGCATTAACTGGGTTTGTTACCCAGTTGTGCGGTTACCCAGTTTGTAACCATTGGCCGTAGGCCTTTAGCTGATAGCTTACCCCAGTTTTGTGTAACTTCTGCTAGTTTTACTGTATTGTTTGTTACATTGTTGCTTTAGCGCTTACTGTATTAATTTCCTCTTGCTCCGGGTCTCGGTCAAAAATAAGTATATATTCCATCTCAGGCATCAGTCTGCGCAGAACTTGTAGATGAGCCTCAGCGTCAGTTCGGCGACGAAAGCGAGCGACAATAATTCGCTGCATTTTAGGAAGTGGCTTGATAATACACCATGGGCTTAGTCGATCACGGTAGGTCATAACACCCTGCTCCATCATGTTTAATTTATTATTTTGATAAAATTGATAAATAGATTAAATCTCTTTGACTAAATCTACAGTTATAAAACTACAGTTATAGCCGTTAGATCCTTAAGCAGTTGAACGCTTCAAGACAGTACGTTTACCGCCTCTACTTTCAGCGGGTTATCTGACCAAGGTTAGATAACCTTAAAAGTCTACTTGTAGTTGATCTGCTTGTAGGGATGTCCAACCCTCCGACCCTATCTATAAAAGCAGCTACGAGAGAACACTGTGTTGCCAAATTGCCGATTTAAATAAAAAAGCTTCCGTTATCTGTTAGCCATTAATATCATGTCAGGATAATTACCCTTAATAAAAAGGTATTTTTAAACTGAAAAAAACCCTCTCCCCAGCACCCCAGCTCCCTTTCACCCGATTGACTTGACAATTTATTCGTGAGCAATGTTACAGCCCTGCCATCTCCCAGGGCTGTTTCTTGCGTCGGACTCAAATATGATTGGTGGGGAGGTGGGGAGATAGGGAGATAGGGAGATAGCGGTGCGACCCGTGGCGAATTTAATTCGACGACTGTAAGGGCACCGTCGGGGAATTTTTATTAATAAAAAGGTATTTTTAACCTGAAAAAAACCCTCTCCCCAGCACCCCAGCTCCCTTTCACCCGATTGACCTGACAATTTATTTCTGAAAATGAAACAGCCCTGCCCCCATCTCCCCATCTCCCCATCTCCCCACACTTCCCACACTTCCCACCCTCTCCCCTTAATTATGGGTATTCAAGCAGACTTGATATAACCATTACCCATCCCCGATTTGCTGTTGATCATAAGGACATAGCAAATTCCTAATTACCTGGGGAATCTCCTCAAAATGCTCCAAGAGAAAATCCATCAGGGCAAGATGGCGCAAATCAATTGGCTGGGGACGGCGATAGTTGTGACCGCTGGAAAACCAGCGCTGAACGGTGGCAGTTGAGCGAGAGCAGATACTAGCGATTTGTTCGTAATTCACATCCCATTTATGATAGAATTTTCTAGGAGTCATACCCAGTTGGCAGTTGCTGTAGAGTTCAATTAGATCTTGCTCTCGTTGAGTTAGAGTCCGGGGAGAGGTTCTATATTGATCATCGAAACGGTATCTCCCAGAGGGAGTTCGTAACACATTGGGTGATTTCAAATAATTTCTAGGACCAAAAGCCTCAGTGCAAGTCCAAGAATAGGAATCTCTATAGTTGGTTGTTAGCGTACCCTTAGGATGCCGAGGTTCAATGTCTTCTTCCCAAGCGGTGTCAGCAACGATCCAAGCCGCACTAGGGGAGTCTTTGTCAAGCCAGATCAGGTAACAAATTGCCCATTGGCATTGATGCCTGGCGTAGGCGTAAAAGAATCCAATCACAACACCCCAGTCCATTTGACCGTTTAGAGGTCGCCACCTAATGGGTGAGCCTGTTTGATAACGGGGTGTTGCTGTAGGGTTCCAGGTAGCTGGGGGGTCTATTGATGGTGGCGCAATTTCTGTTTTAATGGGGTCAAACAGTAGATCTGAGTCTACCTGGCGGATGGTATTTAAATAACTGGCTATCAGTTTTCCGGTCAGATTCTCAGTTAGGTGCTGGATTAGGACGGTAGCTAAAGTTTTTAGTTCTGGTTCTTCTATATCCATTGACTCTGCATTGAAGTCGGCATCGCCGTAGTGCTTTAAATGGGACAACAGTTGTGTGATGCCGAATTCGTCTAAAGCTTGCTGATAGCTAGGAGGCTGATCGCTTTTGTCTCTAACTGTTTCTACCATAGGAAACTTGCTGGTAATTACATCAATATTATACTATTATGTATATAAAAGATACGTTTTAAGTACAAATAAGGTAAAATTTGACATCAAATAACAGGTGAACTTATAATAGAGATTATGAGCAAACGTATACAAGTAACCTTACCAGACCGGATTGCAGACGATTTACAGCGATGGGCTGATTACGATGGACGGCCTCTATCAAACCTTGCTGCTTACCTTCTAGAACGTGCTGTTACCGAGGCCAAGAAAGAAGGTGTTGAATGGGACAAAGATTCTTGATCTCCACACCAACGGTTGATTAGGCAACGCCTTAATAATCCTCATTAAGGCATTGCTGAATAGAGTATTCAAAAACGCCTAAAAACCAAATACTTTAGCCGCAACGTTAATCTTCTGGTAGATTTTCCCTGACCCATTTACGCCAAGCTAAAATCATGGTAGTATCATCCTGGGTTTCTGCCTGCTGCAAAAACTGATTGATAATCTCTACAGAGAGAATATTAAAGGTGAAATTGTCCTGACAACGAACATAGTCTCCATTTTGCAGCCGGTAAATTTCTACAGTCTGTCCTATATAACGCCAAACTTCAGGCACTCCTATCTGCTTGTAAATCCCAAATCTCCGACTGGATGAGCTGGTAATATCGACTTCAATCACCAAGTCTGGTGGAGGATCAGTTGCTAAATCTACTGTCCTGCCTTGAATACAGTCAACATTGCCGATGTAGTAGCAAGAGTCAGGTTCTGCACCATGCTCTAAATCCTCCCGATTCAGGGTTGTAGAAGCAAACCCTTTGACCCGAAGATTAAGTTCTTCGGTTAAGGTATTCACCATCCGTTCTAGCAGCTGCTTGTATGTCTCATGGCGATCTGAGGGCATCGTGATTTCTAGCATTCCTTGAGCATAGGCAAGACGCGAGGCTCGATGATCTCCTAAGTCTGCCAATAGCGCCTTGTACGTCTGCCAACTGACGTTTTGTAAGACAATTCTCTGGGTAGTTTTAACAGGTGAATCCTCATCTGAACTAAAAGTACTGGCCATTGATGCAGTGATTGTGGTGAAAATGCGATTGGCCGTAGGCCACGCTACGGGATTGAGCGTAGGTCACGCGGGGCGCGTTCGCACAAATCCTTAACAGCAATGCAGCGCCGACCTCTAGGGGTTTCTCCGATTCGCTACTGCATTCAGACAACAACTTAATCCAATTGGTCTGGATTAATACCTAACTCACGCAGTCGCGCCGCCAAACGTTCTGCTCGTTGCTTAGCTTCTATAGCTTCGAGCTTAGCTTCTATAGCTTCGAGCTGAGCTTGTGCCAACTCCTCGCTTGCTAGAGGAATCAAATTGCCCTTAAGGGTCATCCAGCGTAACCATAATCGGGGGATATCGCGAAAACTGCCACGCCACAACCCTAAACTTAATCCCAACTCTGGCATCAGTAACCTGCCCTGATTTAGCACTGCGGGTTTGTAGTGATCACCAACCAGATGAAACCCTTGTAACTCGTTGGTATAGCGACTAAAAATTACATAGTAAGGTACTCGCAAAATCTGCTCATAAACCTGCCACTTAGTTGGAGGTTTTCCCGGTGCGCTCACGGTTTGACCATAATCTTCATCTTCGGTGCCAGGAGACAATAACTCTACCACTACAAATGGACTGACTTGTTCTTGCCAGATCACATAACTCAAACGTAGGTCTTTGCTTTCATAAAGCCGAGGCACACCTACTACACCAAACCAATCCGGTCGCTTATACCAACCGGGATGGTTGAGATCATAGTAAAGATTGAGGTCACTTGCACTAAAGACTAACTCTGGGTTGGACTTGGCAGGGGCAAAGGTTAACAATAATAGTAGGGGTTGAAAGAAATGAAATTCGTCAGGCAAACCAGGTTCCTTGGGATTTTCGCTGGGTAAGTCATACATTGTCGGCAAGGTTTGCCGAGGTGAAATTAGTGGCTGTGATCGATAAGGAAGGGAAGTCATAGGTATTGTCGATTGTGAATAACTCGATTTATAGTTGTATATCTTGGTTCCAATAAGAACCTCCTGGTAATTGAGTTAAATAGTCATTAATAAATAAAGGTAAATCCTTTTTTGAATGGAGGTATGTCAAAGCCAGCAAATCTTGAGTTGTTTGCCTCAGCTGAGCTCTATCTACTAGTTTTGAAAGTTGAGCTGGAGTATAGGCACCATTTAGAACCTCCACACTCGCCGTGGAAATTGCTGCCTCCAGTTCATTGTCAATCAATGACTCCCATTGATCAGCATTGATAGTATAAGTTTTTTGGTTATCTTTGAGATTCAGTTTTTGGATTTCCCGAATGAAATCACGAATTGAAGCTGCCCAAGAATTTGCCAAACGCTCCTCTACTTGGTTTTTAATCAAGTTAATCAATGCCTTGTTTAAATAGGATTCAATCTGATGCAGAGTTGCGCGTTTAGTCATCTGTTCCAACTCATCTACAATTGCTAAGGCATCTGCGTAGCGTCCTTCTAGGATACTTATTCTGAGATCGATTAATTCCTGAGTCATACCCCAGTCCTCACAGATTTATCGTTCTCTTTAGCCTATCGAAGAAACTGCACAAGTCATCTGGAACGCATATTAACTCAATAAAGTCAATAGCACGGTGCTAGGAAAATAGCTTTCAGAGCAAAAGATTGGTAAGCGATGCAGAGCGGTCATGGTTTTGGGTCTGTGTGCGGAACCTGCGTCCGCACCTTGTAAGCCCCGTGGAAACCCCCGCGGGTCGGCAAATGGTGCGCTTTCCGTAGGCGAATTTAATTCGCCACGGGTCGCACCTCTGCATCGCTTTCTTATCCCCCACACCCCACACCCCACGCCCCACACCCCACACCTGAGGTCAAAGTAAAAAACCTACCCTTATGAGGATGGGGAGATGGGGATAATTGTCAGGGGCTTATATCATTAATCCCAGCATCGCCTTTTCCATAATCCTTTTAGGCATTGGTCAATCCCAAACCCGATGCAAATCCAACAAAAAACCTGGTAAAACCTCTTCACCAGACAACTCAACAGGATTATCTAATATTTCTACTGTTAACCCCGGTCGATAAACTTCCACCTGGCGTTGTTGGGGATTGATTAACCAGCCTAATTTAGCACCATTTTCCATATACTCAACCATCTTATCTTGCAAAGATTTCAGAGTGTCTGAACTAGATCGTAACTCCACTACAAAATCAGGACAAATATTAGGAAACGTTACTAGCTGTTCATCTGTTAATGTTTGCCAGCGTTTTTGACTGACCCAGGATGCATCTGGAGAACGTATTGCACCATTAGGTAACGTAAAGCCTGTAGAGGAGTCAAAAGCTATTCCAGTACCATCCACATCAGCCCAATTAAATAGTTGCTGGTTGATTCTCCCGTTACGGTTTCCTGTTTCCCAGCCCGTGGGTGGATTCACAATTAATTCTCCTTTAGCTGTTCTTTCAAGCCTTAAATCTCGATTCGCGGCTTCGAGTTCAACAAACTGTTCTAAAGTAATGGACAATCCTATACTTCTAGGTAACTCAATCTGTAGGTTATCAGTTTCAGGTATAGCAGGTATCTGTACCATTTTTAACTCTACTAAAAAGGTATTTTTTAGTGAACTTAGACCCTTAGCAAAGCTAAACTGAGTTTAGCTTTGCTTGGTTTGATTTGTGATTTGTTGGAGAGGGGTGGATATAGACATGTTTTGGTATTTCAATTATAAATCAATTCTCAAATTAATTGACTACACCCCAACTTACTGGAAATCCTGGTGAGGTTATGAGTATATTGATTGGATATCTGCTACTCGATTAAGATAGCAATTTGCGAGGAATTCAATCCTTGGCTACAATTGACAAAGTGTAATCATGATTTCTGTGTCCACCACTGGTGGATGTAGATACAGCTAAGCTGTACTGGTGGAATTTTTGTTAATTTATTCGGTCAAGGATTGGGATTAACCAAAACTTGACCGATTTTTTCATGAAGCATGAAGGATTAGTTTCTGTTTCCTTGATTTAGAATGGCTATAGGGAACATGATAAATAAAGATCATGGCATATAGTGACTTTACAAGTATCTACAAAGTTCAAACGACGTTTAACCTCTTTGTTGATGAAGGGGATACAATATTTAATGATATTGCTCCTATCGAGCCGAGTGATCACTTGAAAACGACGCTTAAGGAAAATCTACCGATCACGAATGCTATTAATACGGAAAAAGCTCGTTCGGAGTTAGTTATTGCTCCGGTTTTACTGGAAGTGCGCCGTTTGCTTGATTTCCAAATCGGTTTTTTTTCTGGAACTGAGTTTAATGTCGATAAAGGCACTGGATTAAATGGATACTGTGATTATATTCTTACTGCTTCTAAGGAAATGTATGAAATTCGGACACCAGTTGTCACTCTAGTGGAGGCAAAAAATGAAAATATTAAGGGGGGATTAGGACAGTGCATTGCGGAAATGGTAGCAGCTCAGAGATTTAATCAACAACAGGATCACGATATTGATGCTATCTATGGAGCTGTAACTACTGGGACAAATTGGAAGTTTATCAAGTTGGTGAATCAATTGGTGTTTATTGATTTGGATGACTATTATATTAAGGAAATTGATCTGATACTGGGAATATTGGCACATCCGTTTAAGCAGTATCTATGAGGCAAGAGGCAAAAGGCAAGAGGCAAGAGGCAAGAGGCAATAGGTAATAGGCAATAGGCAATAGGCAATAGGCATGCTAGCAAGAAAGTAGCCACTGCATCAAAACAATAGTTCTGGATAAAGTTGGTTATGGGTCGGTCTGATTAAGTTAGTATTTTTGTACTAACTCGACTAACTATAAGCGATCGCAAATCAGGTTCATGTCCCAATCCATGTCAGAATCCATGTCCCAATCCCAATGGCAAGTCCTAGCACCACCTGACTTTCCTCAGTGGTTCCTCAAAGCTGTCAAATCCCATACAAATGGCTCTTCGGGACATTATGCTGCTCAACTGCTGTGGCAACGGGGCATACGAGAGGAGAAACAACTGGCTGGTTTCCTAAACCCAGATTTGTATCAACCTACCAGCCCTTTCGATTTTGGACAGGAAATGAAATGGGCTGTAAAACGCCTACTGCAAGCCCGTGAGGCTGGGGAAAAGGTTGCCATATGGGGGGACTTTGATGCGGATGGAATCACGGCTACTAGTGTCCTATGGGAAGGACTGGGTCAGTTTTTCTGGCAGCACCAACAGCTAAGTTACTACATTCCCAATCGCCTGACGGAATCCCATGGTTTGAATTGTCCAGGAATTGACCAACTGAATGCTGCTGGGGTGAAACTTATCGTTACCTGCGATACTGGCAGCACGAATCTGAGGGAAATTGATTATGCTCACCAGTTGGGAATAGATGTGATTATCACTGACCACCATACTCTACCAGATGACCGTCCGCCAGTGGTTTCTATCATCAATTCTCGCTATTTTTCTGACACTCACCCTTTATTTCATTTGTCTGGGGTGGCGGTGGCGTATAAGTTAGTGGAAGCGATGTATCAGGTTTTACCTAATATTCCCCAACAACGGTTAGAGGGGTTGCTGGATTTGGTGGCAATTGGTCTAATTGCGGATTTAGTGGAATTATCTGGAGATTGTCGTTACCTGGCACAACGGGGAATTGAACAACTGAAGCAGCAACTGAAAACTCGCTCTCGTCCTGGTGTAGCGCGATTGTTACAGTTGTGTAAACGCAGTGGCGATCGCCCGACTGATATTTCTTTCGGACTTGGCCCGAGAATTAATGCTGTAAGTCGGATTCAAGGGGATGCTTCATTTTGTGTTGAGTTACTGACTAGTAAGGATGAGAAACGTTGTGAGCAACTGGCTTTAGAGACGGAATTAGCTAATAGCCGCCGCATGTCTTTACAAAAAGATATTACTAAGCAAGTTAAGGATAAACTTGCCCAACTTGATCTGTCTACTACTAATGTAATTGTCCTAGAAGATCCCCAATGGCCGGTTGGTGTTTTAGGCTTAGTGGCAGGTCAAATTGCTCAGGAATACGGACGCCCGACGATTTTGTTAAGTACAGTTTTGTTAAGTACTGAAAGTAGCGATAGAGAAAGCAAACTGGTAGAAGCAGGTTTAGAGGATAAACACTCCTATAGTATAGCACGGGGTTCGGCTCGTTCTGTTAATAATATTGATCTTTATGAATTAGTCAATTCCCAAGCTCATTTGTTGCATCGCTTCGGAGGTCATCCTTTTGCGGCTGGGTTGAGTTTGCCAGTGGATAATATTCCTTTATTTACGGAAGCGATTAACCAGCAGTTGGCACAAAAACTAGGGAATACGGGTGCTTTGATGATGCCAGCCATGGAAGCGGATTTGGTGGTTAAGGTTGCTGAGTTGGGCAAAGCACTATTTGATGAATTGAAACACCTGGAACCTTGTGGTATGGGTAATCCTGTGCCAAAATTGCTGATTAAAAACTGTTGGTTTGAGCAGGTGTGGAATCGGAATTCTAAGGATTTGAGAGGGCGTAAAGTACAGTATATTAAAACTAAATTTGAAATTTGGGATGACTCTACGAGTATGGGTTTTCCTGGAATTTGGTGGGGACATTATCAGGATGAAGTCCCTAAAGTTAGATGTAATGCTGTTGTGGAATTAGACTATAATAATTATGAAAAACGTCCAGAAGTGCGCCTCGTTGCTGTGCAACCTTGCCAAGAAAATGATTTTGTCCAGTCTTGTTTACAGGTCTCTAATCAGCTGGATTGGATTTTAGATTGGCGGGGAGAAGAGTTACAGGTTGAAGGTTTAACTCCTCTAATGGTTTATGAGTGTCCGACGAGTTGGGATGAGTTACAAGTATGGTGTAGGAGAGCGATACAGGCAGAACGACAATTAGCGATCGCATATCCACGGCCTAAACAACTATCTGCCCAAGACACCTGGAAAAAGTTGCTAGGAATTGCTAAGTTCCTCAGTCGCACCGGTCAATGGGCTACTTTGGTGCAATTGCAGGAGAAGTTGGATTTAAGCGATCGCACTGTTGAGTTAGGACTGAATGCCCTATCAGCGATTGGTTTTGAGGTTTCTTACCAGGACTGCGGGGTACAAATAAGTTGGCATCCAAAAGAGTGGTCTTCCCATCGGACGAATGTTGCTGAAAATGATGCGATTGCGCTACGCGCACGCTGCGCGAACGCAATATTTTTTGCTGCCATTGAGGAAGAACAGTTCCGACGTCAGTATTTTTACCAGGTGCCTCTGTCTACCATTGCTGCATATAACATTGCTGGATATGGGATGGTTGGTATCAAACAAGATTAGACGTAAGCAGTCAGCACTCAGCAGTTAGCACTTTTCAGTCAGCACTCAGCAGTCAGCACTCAGCAGTCAGCCTTGGCCGTTGGCCACGCTACGGGAATGGCCACGCTACGGGAATGGCTGATGGCTGATGGCTGATGGCTGATGGCTGATGGCTGATGGCTGATGGCTGATAACTGATAGCTGTTCGCGTAGCGTGCGCGTAGCGCATTAGCTAAATGCTTACAATCTGTGACACCTGGTAAACAGTCCACTACCAAAACACAGACATTAAATTAATTGATAAAACCGACTCTCTTTTAAAGAGTATCAACTAATTAGGGAGGGGAAAAGTAAGCAAAATTTTTTCTAGTGATATCCGGATTAGCTAGAGTCAAGTCATCTCAATGTTTTCAAGTATTTAGAATTTTTTTTAGAACCTCAGGAACCTTTTGTTTATTCCCAACGACTTGTAGAGAAAGGAACACAAAAAACGAATTTGAGGAAACAAACAATGCAAGGTTTACTAAAGTCTATTGTCACTATTTCTACTTTGGCTGCTACAACAATTGCTCCAGTTTTACTAGGAAATAGTATGGCTTCCGCTAATCCAGGAGCACAGGATCTCCGCGCTAAAGGTACAGATGCTAGCTACATTGGCGTTGGACTTGCCGCCGGTGTAACGAGTGATGGACAAGGGAATGACCAAAATATTGGTGGTAATATTACCACTCGTGTAACAACTTCAAAGCTGCCAGTTTCTCTAAGAGGTGATATTCTTTTCAATGATGACAATACGGCGATTATTCCTAGTGTTTCCTTTGACCTAGGCGTAGCTAAAAATACTAATGTTTTTGCTAGTGTTGGTTACTCTTTTGTGGAAGATGACGGAGACAATACACCCATCGGTAATCAAGATGCTTGGGTGCTTGGCGTGGGTGCTGAAAGCCAAATTGCTAAGGATGTTTTGGTTTACGGCAATACTAAGGTAGGTCTTAACGCTTACGAAAATAGTTCAGGTGAGTCTGTCAGTGTTCAAGTGGGTGCAGGCTATCGTTTCTAAACTTAGTATGTCTATTGTCAAAGGGAAAGGATGAAGGATGAAGCATGAAGGATGAAGCATGAAGGATGAAGTATAAAGGATGAAGTATTAACTGTCAAATACTTCAACTGAGGTGACAACAATCCTCTTGTGCATCTACTCGCTTTGGCCAATCTACTAGCTTCAACCTTCCTTCAACTCTTTCCTTTCCTCTTTGCCGGTATCTCATTGAACGACAATGAATGAATTTGGAGAAATTTTAGGATTTCTAAAGTTATGGATCCAATGGGCAACGGTAACGGTAGTATTAGGATCTAATCATTAACCGTAATCCCGACCGATTTATCGGGAATTATACTTATTCATCTTTTTTGCTCCGTTGAACCCATGGTTGTATCTCAGACTCCTAAAGCCCGCAAACCCTCTAAGATTGAAGGAATTAAAGAACGCAGTAACTTCTTGCGTGAGCCGGTGGCAACTGAATTGCTACAGGATACCACTCATTTTACAGAAGACGCTATTCAAATTCTTAAGTTTCACGGGTCTTACCAGCAAGACAACCGAGATAACCGGGTCAAGGGTCAGGAAAAAGACTATCAGATGATGCTGCGCACTCGAAATCCTGGAGGATTTATTCCACCAGAGCTTTATCTGACTCTCGAGCAGTTGTCAGAAGAGTATGGTAACCATACCCTACGAGTAACTACCCGTCAGGGTTTTCAGATTCATGGCATTCTCAAGAAGAATTTGAAAGCCACAATTGCAGCAATTATCCGCAATATGGGGTCAACGTTGGGTGCTTGTGGAGACCTCAACCGTAATGTTATGGCTGCGCCAGCACCATACAAAAATCGACCAGAGTATCAGTATGCTTGGGAGTATGCTGATCGGATTGCTGACTTACTTACCCCTCAAACCGGTGCCTATTACGAGATTTGGCTGGATGGGGAAAAGGTAATTAGTGCTGAGGAAGCTCCGGAGGTGAAAGCAGCACGGCAGCGCAATGGTAATGGTACTATTTTCCAAGACAAAGAGGAACCAATCTATGGGGAACACTATATGCCCCGGAAGTTTAAGTGTTCCGTAACGGTTCCCGGGGATAACTCCATTGATATCTATACCCAAGATGTGGGGTTGGTGGTAATCACTAACGACCAGGGAGAACTGGAGGGATTTAATGTTCTGGCTGGTGGGGGTATGGGTCGCACTCACAATAAAGAAGAAACCTTTGCTCGTCTAGCTGACCACATCTGCTATGTAGAGAAAGACGATATCTACGACTTGGTTAAGGCAATTGTGGCAACCCAGCGGGATTATGGCGATCGCGTAAACCGCCGTCATGCCAGAATGAAGTACCTAATCAATGATTGGGGTGTCGATAAGTTCCGGGAAAAAGTAGAAAGCTACTTCGGTAAAACCCTGGCACCGTTTAAGCCCTTACCCCCATTTAAGTACGAAGATTATTTGGGTTGGAACGAACAAGGAGACGGAAAACTATTCCTGGGGATATCGATTGAGAATGGTCGGGTCAAAGATGAAGGGGATTTCCGACTCAAAACAGCTCTGCGGGAAATTACTGAGAAATTTGCCCTACCGATGCGGCTTACTGCTAACCACAATATTATTCTCTATGAGATTGACCCGACCCACCAGCAAGCACTGAATCAGATTCTAGAACAGCACGGTATTCAAGTTACTCCAGAAGGAATTGAACCGTTAGTGCGCTACTCTATGGCTTGTCCAGCTTTACCTACTTGTGGTTTAGCGGTTACCGAATCAGAACGGGCGCTCCCTGGCATGGTTGAGCGGATTCGGTTACTGCTGGACAAATTGGGGTTAGACAAAGAATATTTTGTGATCCGAATGACCGGTTGTCCCAATGGCTGTGCTAGACCGTATATGGCAGAGTTGGGATTTGTCGGTAGTGCACCAAAAGCTTATCAAGTTTGGCTGGGAGCTTCACCAGACCAAACTCGGTTATCACAAGCCTATGTGCAGAAAATGCCAGAAAGTGAGCTGGAATCTTTCTTTGAACCAATTTTTGTGCAGTTTCGGGAAGAGCGCAAACCAGAAGAGAGTTTTGGGGATTTTTGCGATCGCATTGGCTTTGATGCCCTTCGGGAATTTTCCGCTAACTATGAGCTAGGTAGCGGTATAGTTAATCCAGATGCCAAGCTAGCAAGTAAGAAATCCTCAGCTAAGAAATCTTCTACTGCTAAAAATCGCCGTCGAATTAGCATTCCCGAAGAAGTCCATGCTCGTCTTAAGGAAGCTGCTGCTAACCAAGGGAAAAGTATGACAGAGTTGGCAGCAGAAGCTCTGAAAGCTTATTTGGGATAACTAGCGCGGGCAGGTTTGCAGAAGGTCGAATGAAGAATGCAGAATTTAGAATGAAGAATGCAGAAGGTCGAATGAAGAATGCAGAATTTAGAATGTAGAATTCTTAATTCTTAATTCTTAATTCTTAATTCTTAATTCTAATAAATTCTAAATTCTAAATTCTCGATGATATCCATTGGTAGCAAGGGCAGTAGATACTTGTTGGATTAGAGCTTCTTTGGTAGAGGAGTTATCTAAAACTAGATCAGCAAGTGCTATTTTTTGCTGGAGGGGGAGTTGGCTGTTGATCCGGGCTTGAGCTTGTTCTTTAGAGATGCGATCGCGTTTCTGGATCCGTTTGAGCTGTTGTTCTGGTGAGCAGCTGACTACCCAAGTTTCTGTCACTAAATCGGTCATCTTAGCTTCAAATAGTAACGGGATGACTAAGATAACTGTAGGAGCAACTAGCGATGCAGCGCGGTCTTGGGGGTTTCCACGGGGCTTACAAGGTGCGGACGCAGGTTCCGCACACAGCCCCTCCCCACTCGCTATTGCATCAAGAAAGGTATCGAGTTCAGATTGAAAGCGATCGCGTACATAAGGATGGATTTGTTGCTCTAACCACTGTCGCTCAGCTGGGTTACTAAAAATTATCTCTCCCAAGGGTTTACGGTTCAGGGTACCGTCACTGTGCTGCACTTGTAAACCGTAGCGCTGATAAATCTGTTTCAGGATTGGTGAATCTGGTTGTACTGCTTCTCTGGCATAGATATCCGCATCTAAAATTGGTAGCCTGTAGGTATCAGCTAGGTAATTCGATACGGTGGTTTTTCCCGTGGCTATACCACCAGTTAGACCAATGATGCGTTTTTGATTCATGGGCGTTCAGTATAAAATCGGTTATGAGATCAAGGATGCGATCGCACCTGTTGGTCACAAATCCGTGCTGCCAGGTGGTGGGTTACGGCGCAATTCCTTTGGCGTTCCTTAATCATGGAATAATTTTAAGAGTGAGGTAGAATGGGCATCTTGCCCGTCCCTTGATCTTTTCGCGCGGGCAGGATGCCCGCTCTACTCCTGTTCATTCAAAGATTCAGCAACGCCATTTCTTTCCCTTCATCCACCCTACAGTAGCTTAAGGCTGAGTTGGTCAGTTTTGAGTGCTTCAGTTTTCTTTTCTAAATCTCATCTAACTTTCATTTATTCGTTAGGGTGATTTCAGAATGGTAGTTCATTCTAATAATTAAGCAACTAAAGCAATGATTCAATTCATTTTTGATTACTAGGAGGAAGTGTTATGAAACGTCTAATTGTTGGTGGTTTATCCGTATTGTTAATGGCAGCAGCAACTCCGGCTGTGCAAGCAGAAAGAACTGTTGTTAAACACAACTCTTTAAACAATGCTCTGGTCAGTCAACGAATAGCCTCTACTATCGCCACAGGAAGCTTTATCACCGTTGATCGAGGGCATCGCACTCAAGGAAATGTAAAGATTGTCAATGAAAATGGTAAACGCTATCTAGAATTCGATCAATCCTTTAAAACGGGTAGTGGACCCGATGTGAATGTACTCCTGTATCCGAACAGCAGTGTACCTCGTAAAATTCGGGGACAAGACTATGTAACCCTCGCCCGAATCAAGCAATTCAGTGGTGCTCAACGCTATGCTATTCCTGACGACTTGAATCTTAACGAATTTGGCTCTGTAGCAATTTGGTGTCGTCGGTTTGACATCACCTTTGGTTACGCTGCCCTGTAAAAGAGGTACTTTCCTGCTGGGTTAATGGGAGTAGGGAGTAGAGAGTAGGGATGCAGGGCAGTCAAAAGGAGCTAGTTACTCATCGCCCCATCGCTCCATCGCCCCATCTTCCCACACTTACCACACCTGTCACGCCTCCCATCTAGCGGTTTATAGCCTAATGAGGTACACATTATTTTTTACCTGCTTCCTGCTCCCTGCTCCCTACTCCCTGCTCCCTGTTACCTGTTCCCTGTTACCTGTTCCCTGTTCCCTGTTCCCTAAAACCCAGAAATTTGTACCTCACCTAATTGAAAACAGCTATAATAACATTAATTAGTAATTAACGTTTGATTAACAAGAGTCTGATAAATTGGCGAAATTGCCGTTTTTCGCAGTGCTTTTTTCAAGGATTTATTTGTACTATTCAAAATAGTGATCCAGGTCTGACCAGGACATTCTAATTCATCCGCAAGACGGTCAATCAGTTGTTGGTCTTTACTAGAGCTATTCGACTCCAAAAAATGACGCTGACGGCTGACACCGAGGATGTAATAGGGATTGTCTGGAAAGATTAGCACTATTTTGCGCACTAAATAAGCTTCTTTAATCTCAGGGTAACCAGCAAGTTGTTGTTGTAAGGCAGCTTCTACATCAGCTGATAGTCCGTGGGGTTGAAAGCGATCGCCGTGACTGAAACCAGAGCGCTCTTCGTGTGCCAGGGTGATTAATTCATGATGTTTGGCAGCTCTTTGACGATATCGGTCTGCTTCTGCGTCACGTCCTTGGCGTCTTAGAAACCCATAAATTGATTGAGTGCCAGTCAAAACACTATCTGGGTCTCGTGCCATCGCCTGCTCCAGATAATCGATACCAGCTTCATTATCTTGTGCGATTAAGATTTGCCCTAGTAAATAATTGGCGGATACATGGTCAGCTTGCCTGGTCAGTACTGATTTTAATAACGGGATTGCTTCTTGGGTGCCAACTAAATCTAATGTCCAACGAGCCCGATGCCAGGCTTCCTCAACAGTGAGCGGAGAGTGGGCAGCTTTTGCCTCTAAAGCTTCCAAGGATTGGCGTATCGCCTGAGCCTGGGTATAGTTTTGTCGCCATTGGTAATTGATAATAATATGCCATTGACGCTCCAACTCTTGAGTAAGGGGTAGTAACGCTTTACCCAAAAACTCTTCAGCCGCTGTTACTTTCACGAGTATGGGTAAGCTAGGCGGTGGGTTGAAGGGATATTTCAAGGCTTTTAGCCGTTCCAACAGACAAGGATGGGTATCGGCATGATGGGTTTGAGACATCAACGCTGACCTAATCCACTGTTGTTGCTGATTGGGTTCAATGGGACTCGACAATGCCTTAGCTAAATCTTGCAAAGGGGTTTGTGGAGGATTGGGTTGATGCTGGGCTTTCTGATAAATGTCATTCCAGAAAGATTGTTCCAAGTACTGAGCTTTGACCTGAACACTCAGCAGCGCTTCCGCAACGTGTTGACTACCTGCTAACTCGGCAGCACAGCGGTCAGCTTCGTATTCATTAGCACGGGCAAGTACGAAAGAATAGGCATTGAAAAAGGGGGAATACCAATTAAAAAAGCCATGAAACAGTACTGTTGCTCCAGCATGTTGACTTTTTTCCAATTGTTGCCAAATCTGCTCCCAAGTTTGACGCAGTCGATAAATCCAGGCTGCAAAGGAACTGTGCTTGCCGGATAAATGTCCCAATTCATGGGCAAGGACCGCTCGAAATTGTCTAGGAGAAAGGGCTTGGAGTAAAGGTAGTCCTAAAATTAAGTAGTTTTCTTGCCATCCCAGTAAGCCCAGACGAGGAATCTGGACTACTGCTGCATTAAATTCGCTGGTCAGGAGAACATGGTGAAAGGAAGGAGCTTTTAGAGCTTTGGTCAACTCATCAATCAAGGCAAACAGCTTTGGCACTTGCTGGCGCTGTAGTTTTAATCCTTGGGGTGGTGGAAAACTCACCCATAGCGATCGCATAATCATCCAGGCTGGCACCAGCAAAACAATGATCAGTTGAACCATGCCACGATTGATCCGACCACTGTAGTAAATCAACAGTACTACTAGTCCGAGGACTCCTAACAATCCTGCCAAGACCAGAAAAATGTAGGCATAACCCAGTGCAGCTAGAAGTCCTACACGCAGCTTATAATTATCGGGATATCGTTGGGCATAATCTTCGAGTTTCTTGACTAAGGTATCAAATTCTTCGTTTGTCATGGGTTAATCTCCTATTGACTAAGCCTGTTTGACCCAGTCTCTAGTTATAGTTAGCCCAAGTTGGTAGTCTTCTTGATCAAGAAAAGGCCTTTTTGACAATTAAATTTATTTAACAATTTAATTATTTCCCGATCAGGTAATGCTTAATCCAACGCTCTAGAATAACAGTGAACACTAGGGGTAAGCCACAACAGTAACGTGCAGCTAAAGCAAGTCATTATTATTCACAAAGCTGGAGACTCCCAAGGAAAACGTTGCGCAGAAAAATGCGCTCGGGAGTTGGAAAGACGCCAGTGCAAGGTTCTGATCGGACCAAGTGGCGCGAAAGATAATCCCTACCCAGTTTTTTTAGCTTCTGCCACCGAAGCCATTGATTTGGCAGTGGTTCTGGGGGGGGATGGAACAGTATTGGCAGCCGCAAGACATCTGGCTCCGGAAGGAATACCAATTTTGGCAGTAAATGTTGGAGGTCATCTGGGATTTCTGACCGAACCCATCGAAGAATTTAAAGACACTGAGCAAGTTTGGGACCGACTATTAGAAGACCGCTATGCAGTTCAGCGGCGGATGATGTTAGAGGGGGCTGTGTTTGGGGGAAACCGCACTGACATTACACCAGTTAGCGATCGCTTTTTCGCACTAAATGAAATGTGTGTCAAACCTGCCTCTGCCGATCGGATGATTACCTCAATTTTGGAAATGGAAATTGATGGAGAAATAGTCGATCAATACCAAGGGGATGGACTAATTGTTGGCACTCCCACTGGTTCCACTGGCTATACTGTTTCTGCGAATGGTCCAATTTTGCACGACTCCCTCGAAGCGATCGCAGTGGCACCGATTTGTCCGATGAGCCTTTCCAGTCGTCCTTTCGTGCTCCCCTCTGGCTCTGTTGTCAGTATCTGGCCCTTGGGGGATTATGAGCTAAACACTAAACTCTGGATGGATGGTGTGCTCGCAACCTCTATTTGGCCTGGACAACGGGTGGACGTGCGTAGAGCAGATTGTCAGGCCAAGTTCATTATCCTACGGGAACAGTATTCCTATTACCAGACCTTAAGGAATAAGCTTCAGTGGGCTGGTACGAGAGTCACCTACAGTAACAATCACCGCAATTGAGTCAATTGCTTAGTTAATGGGGAGAGTGGGAAGTGTGGGGAGATGGGGAAATGGGGAAATGGGGAGATTGGGGGCAGTTGAACCTCCCCACTAATCACGAGGGATGGGGATTCCCAGGCACAACCTAAGTGGCTGTTATTTCCATGGGCGTAACTTTCCCTCGCACCGAGGGTAGCTGGATGGGGTCAATACCCAGTTGTTTTAAACCCCTGTTCCTAATGTTTACACCACCGTTCACATCAGCATCATCGTGATATCCGCATTCAGTACAGAGGAACTTTTCCCCATGTCTATTGTCTGCACTGATGTGATGGCATTTCGGGCATTCAACAGATGTATGCTTAGGGTTGACTTTGATGATCGCTATGCCTGACTTCCCAGCCACGACTTCTACCTTCTTTACTAGTTCTCCCCAGGCGGCTTCAGATATTACACGATTGAGTGCTCTTTTGGCAGATTGTCCGTTGCCATCATATCCACCATCCTGATTGGGCTTGGGTTTGCAACGAGACTTCATACCCTTAATGTTGAGATCTTCAAAAACCAGGGCATCTGTACCATCGGTCAATTTTTTAGCCACTTCCCAATGGTACGCAGAACGCTTGTTGGCTAATCGTTCGTGTAACGACGCAACCTTACTAAAAGATTCTTTGCGGTTATTTGAGCCTTTCTGCTTCCGACTCGCAACTCTTTGTCTTAGTTTCAAGCGCCTTTTTTTACGCTTGAACTTTTTAGTGTTAGATGGGTTTGCAATAGTTTCGCCATCAGAAGTACTGACAAGTTTATTGATACCTAAATCGCATCCTTTGACACAATTTGGGTTGATTTCATCAGTAGTTTTCACCGGAGGTAACGGAACTGATTTGTCCTCGATCTGAATACTGACAAACCAACCCCGTGACTTTCGACGCACGGTCACAGATTTCATCGTGAAACCTGTTGGGATAGGACGAGAATTATAAAATCTCATCCATCCTATTCCGGGCAAGTAAATTCGATTGCCGTCAAGTTTTACTTGACCTGGTGAGTACTTGAAGCTCCGGTAACGAGAAGGTCTTTTCGGTTTGGGATACCCTGCTTCACCTTTAAAGAATTTTGAGAAGGCGGTATCCAACTGTCTGAGCATTTGTTGCAGGACAGTTGAGTGTATTTTTTTGTACCAAGGGCGTTCTTTTTTTAAACTCGGAAGAGTAGAACTTTGAACCTCATAAACACTACGTCTAGGATTTTTCTGGCTTTTCTTCCAAGGATAACCAACAGAGGTTGACTTATTGACCGAGCAAGTCAACGGACACGCCTCTCCACGAGTCCTCAAGTCGCAGTAATTCCCCATTTTAGGTGACTTAACCTGCTCATAGGAATCATTCCTATCCCTTAACAGATAGTTGTACTGCGCTTTGAGCATATCCAGCCACCGATTCATGACAGTCATCTGCTGAGAACTTGGAATGAGCTTGTAGACGTATCCGTATTGCATGGTATCGACCTCTTTATCCGTGCTATCTTAATTATAGATTATAGAATCGTAAAGTGATCAGGAAATGGCTAAAACAGAAACAAAAAAAATGGGAAGACCCTGTATTCACGGGGAACCCAAAGGAGCACATACCATTAGAGTGACGGATACAGCATGGAACGGACTGAAGCGATTAGCTTCCGTTGCCGGTGTAAGTCTGTCCGAATATTTGGAAGCGTTGGGAAAAGCCGGTGTATTGCCTAGTTAACAGATTGTGGCTTACGCCACTTGAGAGGGGAAATTCATCCCCGACCTAAGAGGACTGGGTATTCTTTCCCCTCTCAAACTCTCCTATTTTCGATAAAATATAGGGAGTTGCATAGGATGCGTTAGGGGGTCTCGCCGTCATTTTCAACCTCGTAGCCAGGGTTGGTAAAGCCCGCCCCGTAACGCACCACTGGGTCAAACAGCAAAATTTCAAAAAAAAATCATAACGGAGGGTGAACAGTGGGATTTCTGAGTACTCTACCAATCAGCAATGCCCACTTGCTAGAATTGACTGGAGACAATTCTGTCCATTAACTTTATTAACAATTAGATAAAAATGACGAATTTGGAAGCAACGCAAGTTGACGGAATTCCAGAGACTAAAATTCCTAAGACAATAGAGCAAATCTCTTCTTCATCAATTTCAAAACCTTCAGTTTTAATAAGCCTAGGTTCTTATTTATTCCTGGCTGCTGGGGTTGGGGTCGGAATTGCCTCTCTTTTTATCTCACACCGTCAAATATTGCTAATCGTTAGCGCTGCTTGTTTTGCCGTTTTTATATTTCTGTTTCTAATTAATAAACAATTGTGGCAAGACTATAAAGAAGCTAATCATGAGTTTCAACTGCTCAAAAAATCTAAACTGTGTAGTGGGCTCTGGTGCGGTAATAATTCCACAGAGAATAACCCCATAACTCTAGCGATAGAAAAAGCATTAAACTATAGCCAGGAGTTAATTGACGATTATAAAAAGACCCGCAGGACCTCCCGAAATGCTTACTATGTTGCCCAAATGTTAACCATTATTTTATCGGGAATAACACCAATTTTAGTCTTGCTAGACAAATTAGAAACTGGTTCTGCATTACTAAAGTGGCTCCCGGTAATCTTTCCAGCTGTTGCTTCTATTGTTGCTAGTGTCTCTACTTCCTTTCCGTTTCAAGAAAATTGGATTGCTGCCAACACTACTGTAGAATTGTTAGAGGCGGAACAGGAAAAATTTGTCTTGGGAGTTACTCCAGCTTATCGCTTTTCTGATTCATCCGATGGCCCGCGACGTCAACAACAATCACAAAAGGCCATAGAACATTATATTGTTCAGGTGAATAAGATTCATCTCAAGCAAGTCCAATCCTCTAATGGCAATGACTCAGGGTCTAATGGCAATCAGTCAGGAGAGAATAAACAGGATTAACTCCATCTGTTTAATTGAGATCTTGACCTGTCAAGGTAGGGAATCGGGAATCGGGAATCGGGAATCGGGAATCGGGAATCGGGAACGCGGAACAGTGATAAGATTCGATTATTTCAGTACTAAAATTGATTGTTATTACTTCTGTAAGGGAACAGGGAACGGAGAACAGGCAACAGTGATAAGATTTGATGCTTTCAGTTTGTTATAGCGTTTTCCCTACTTATGAGGTACATTCAATGTCAGCCCCATGGAAACCGCAAGCCTTGCTCCCCACACTCCCTGCTCCCTACTCCCTACTCCCTACTCCCTACTCCCTATTCCCTATTCCCTTTTCCCTGTTCCCTCAGGCAAAAATCGCTACTGATGGGTCAGCTACAGACACTCGCACCCGCTTTCCTACCGGTAACTGAGTGCTTAGGTTGGTGCGAGCGTGGAGTTTTTTGCCGGAAGCGGTTTGTAAACAGTAGCGGTATTCACGACCTAGGAAGTGTCGGTCTTGAATCACTACGGTGGAGTTATCATCAGGGTTGAGAAGAACATTTTCTTCCCGAAGCATGAGCTCCCCTTCCTCGAGCTGATCGAGTTTAGTATTAAGTATGGCATCATTGACTCTGATGGCAAAGGAGCCTACTTCTGTTTCCCATAGGTCTCCTCTGCGTTGGGCTGGTAAAAAGTTGGCTTGGGTGACGAATTCTGCTACAAAGCGAGAGCTGGGATTGGTATAGATTTCTTCTGGTGTCCCCAATTGCTCTAATCGACCAGAACGCATGACTCCCACTTGGTCGGATATCGACAAGGCTTCTTCTTGGTCATGGGTGACAAAAATAGCAGAGGTTCCGGTTTCTTTGAGAATAGCTCGCACTTCCTGACGCAACCGCAGACGCACTTGGACATCCAGATTGCTGAGGGGTTCATCCAATAGAATTAATTTAGGTCTGGGGGCTAAGGCACGGGCTAGGGCAACTCGCTGCTGCTGACCACCAGAGAGTTCGTGGGGATAACGTTTGCCCATGCCAGCTAATCCGACTAATGCGATCGCATCTTCCGTATTATTCTTGACCGAGACACCACTCTTCTGTTTCCGATTCTGCTTAAGCCCAAACGCCACATTCTCTGCTACGGTCAGATGAGGAAATAGAGCATAGTCTTGAAAGACCATACCAGTATTGCGCTGTTCTGGTGGTAACCAATACCCTGGCCCACTCACTTTCCGTCCTGCCAATACCACTAGTCCGGCTTGGGGTCGCTCAAATCCAGCTACAATCCGCAGTAAAGTCGTTTTGCCACAGCCAGATGGCCCCACTAATCCCAGTAAATCCCCTTCATGGAGGGTAAACGACACATTCCCCACTGCTGGCTCAGTGGTTTGCTCAAAGTGTTTAGTAATCCCTTCTAAATGTAGAATTGCTGGTTTTGTCATGAATGGATCTTAAAGGTATTCTTTTAAGGTTGGCAGGTTGGCAGGTTGGGAGGTTGAAGGTTGGGAGGTTGAAGGTTGGGAGGTTGAAGGTTTGTTGGTTGAAGGTTGAAGGTTGAAGGTTGAGTAGACCTGCAGGATCAGTAGTTTAATCTGAGTTATGGAAAGCTGACGGCTGACCGCTGAGGGCTGAATGCTTACCTACTACTTAAAGTTTCTCCTTGCGCCTTTTGCTAGGAAGCCGCCAGCAATCATCGAGCCAGGATATTAACTCCTGGCGCGGAAGGGTTAGCTGTCTGAGGATACTCCAAATTTGAATCAAAGCCGTGACATTATCGATTTCAGCTCTCAAGGGCTGGTCAGTCTTACAGTGACAGGGAATCTCTAGCTCTTGCAAGCGCCGATAGACTTGCCATCGCTCTCCCCACTTGATCTCAATCACTTGACTGGCCTCTGATTCAGATATAGATGGATCCATAATCAATAATGCTATAGTTTTTTGTTAAAAGCTGGAACCAAGCTGCCTCGGTTAAGGGAAGATTTGAGCAGCCAGGGATTAGTTATTGCTAATACTCCTAGACTAGTTTAGTCTATCTAGGGGTCAAATGCAAAGCTTTCTCAACTAATTTACAAAAAAAATATTATCCTAACAGTTGCCAGTCGGAGAATAGCACTGGAAGACCGGGAAATGGGGTGATCAGGAGATGGAAATATCTAGGGCAAGGGGTATAAGCACTTATAGATAATTTTGTCAACTATAATTGCAACTACAATCACAATCACACCAGCCGATGTAGGGTGGGCAGTGCAGCAGAGCAATCAGTACAGCTCCCGATCCCATAGCAAAGCACTGCCCACCAACTGCCCGCCCCAACATATATTGAAACTGGCAAGATGCCAGTTCCACCAACTCAGCCGATGTAGGGTGGGCAGTGCAGCAGACCAATCAGCTCAGCTCCCGATCCCATAGCAAAGCACTGCCCACCAACTCAGCTGCCCAGCTAGAATAAATCACAAGGGTGCAATATAATTCAACCTTCATAATTCATCCTTAAGATGGTCAATTGGGATCCCTATCTAGCATCAATCCGTAACAGCTACGCCCAATGGTGGCAAGTTTATACCCTCACTGATGTCGAAGGCCGCAAGCCCAAGCAGCAGCAACGAACCCCTATGCTGTTTAATGGCCTAATGGTGCAAACCATCAAGTCGGAGCAGCCACAACGAGACGAAAATCGGGAAGAATACGAAAATCCGGAAGAAACTGAGCGCTTGCCTGTCCTAGAAGGATTGCGCAAGTATGCTGTTGACCATGTTTTACTGATGGGACGTCCGGGTTCAGGAAAATCCACTGCGTTAGTGCGATTGTTGGGGGATGAGGGAATACAAGGGAAAATTCCGGTGCTGGTGGAACTGCGATATTACCAGAAATCGGTGCTGGAGTTAGTGCGGAATTTTCTGAAACGTCATGGTGTACTCCTCAACTCCACCGAAATCGAAAGATTATTGTTTGATGGACAATTCTGGTTACTGATCGATGGGGTGAACGAGCTACCGTCAGAAGCAGCACGTGTGGATTTGACTCAGTTTCGGAGGGATTACCAGAAGCGTACTCCCATGATTTTCACCACTAGGGATTTAGGAGTAGGTGGTGACTTGGGGATTCAAAAGAAGTTGGAAATGCAACCCTTGAGTGTAGAGCAAATGTCGGAGTTTGTCCGAAAGTATTTGCCACAACAGGGAGAGCAGATGCTTGAGCAGTTGGGCGATCGCTTACGGGAATTTGGGCAAACCCCCCTACTATTGATGATGCTGTGTGCCCTGTTTCAGGATAAGGGAGAGATACCATCGAATCTGGGGTTAGTGTTTCGCTCATTTACCCAGTTCTATTCTGATAACATCAAGCAAGATGTTAAGGTTTCCGAGGAATCAAGAGGATTTTGGCCAGACCTGCTGCAACAGTTAGCTTTTGTGATGACAACAGGGGATAAGCCCAAAGAGATTACTGTTGCTATTCCTAAGACAAAAGCCGAGGAAATTTTAACTAACTATCTAGGTCAGAATGGTTGTATCGATCCTAAAGTTCGCGCTAGAGCTTGGCTAAAGGACTTACTCAACCATCACTTGATTCAACAATCAGGAGAGTTGATTGAGTTTCGACACCAACTAATCCAAGAATACTATACAGCGGAATATTTATTGAAGCAATTACCACGTCTTAGGGATCAGGAGTTACAACAGAACTATCTCAATTATTTGACATGGACAGAAACTCTGGTATTGATGCTGCAATTGGTAGATGATCAAGCCCAAGCCCAGCGAGTGGTAAGGTTAGGGTTAGCAGTGGATTGGCAACTGGGAGCGAGGTTAGCAGGAGCAGTAAAACCGGAGTTTCAAGAGCAGACTGTTGAGTTGGTGGCTGGGTTAAAGGTTCCGAAATTTTTTAAGGTTGAGCTGTTGGAAATAACTGGATCAGACAAAGCGATACCTGAGCTAAGTAAATGCCTGGATGATGACCACTTTGATGTGCGTAGTAGTGCGGCAAAAATTTTGGAAAAAATCGGCACAGAAGCCACGATTGAACCGTTAATTAAATTGCTGGATGATGACTACTATTTTGTGCGTAGTAGTGCGGCTTATTCTCTGGTTAAAATCGGGACAGAAGCCACGATTGAACCGTTAATTAAATTGCTGGATGATGACCACTTTGATGTGCGTAGTAGTGCGGCAGAAGCTCTGGGAAAAATCGGGACAGAAGCCACCATCGACCGGTTAATTAAATGGCTGGATGCTCCCGACTCTGATGTGCGTATTTGTGCGGCAGATGCTCTGGGAGAAATCGGGACAGAAGCCACCATCGACCCCTTAATTAAATTGCTGGATGATCACGACTCTGATGTGCGTAGTAGTGCGGCAAAAGCTCTGGAAAAAATCGGGACAGAAGCCACCATCGACCCCTTAATTAAATTCCTCGATGATGACGACTCTGATGTGCGTATTTGTGCGGCAGAAGCTCTGGTAAAAATTGGGACAGAAGCCACCATCGACCCCTTAATTAAATTGCTGGATGATCACGACTATGATGTGCGTATTTGTGCGGCAGAAGCTCTGGGAGAAATCGGGACAGAAGCCACCATAGACCCCTTAATTAAATTGCTCGATGATGACAAGTTTTCTGTGCGTAGGAGTGCAGCATATGCTCTGGGAAAAATCGGGACAGAAGCCACCATAGACCCCTTAATTAAATTGCTCGATGATGACCACTTTGATGTGCGTAGGAGTGCAGCAGATGCTCTGGAAAAAATCGTGAGACAAGCCACGATAGATCGGTCAATTAAATTGCTGGACAATGACCACTCATATGTGCGAATTATGGCGGCAGATGCTCTGGAAAAAATCGGGAGAGAAGCCACCATCGAACCCTTAATTAAATTGCTGGATGATCCTGACTATTGGGTGCGTAAAAGTGCGGCAGAAGCTCTGGCTAAAATTGGCACAGAAACGGCGATTAACCCGTTAATTAAATACCTGGATCATCCCCACTCATATGTGCGAATCATGGCGGCAGAAGCTCTGGGAAAAATTGGCACAGAAGCGGCGATTAACCCCTTAATTAAATGCCTGGATGATCCTGACTATTGGGTGCGTAAAAGTGCGGCAGAAGCTCTGGAAAAAATTGTCACAGAAGTCACGATTGACCCCTTAATTAAATGCCTGGATGATCCCCACTCATATGTGCGTAAAATTGCGGCAGAAGCTCTGGGAAAAATTGGCACAAAAGCCACGATTGAACCGTTAATTAAATTGCTGGATGATGACTACTATTTTGTGCGTAGTAGTGCTGCAAAATCTCTGGGAAAAATCGGGACAGAAGCTACCATCGAGCCCTTAATTAAATTGCTGGATGATGACCACTTTGATGTGCGTATTTGTGCGGCAGATGCTCTGGGAGAAATCGGGACAGAAGCCACCATCCACCCCTTAAGTAAATTGCTGGATGATGACCACTTTGATGTGCGTATTTGTGCGGCAGATGCTCTGGGAGAAATCGGGACAGAAGCCACCATCCACCCCTTAAGTAAATTGCTGGATGATGACCACTTTGATGTGCGTATTTGTGCGGCAGATGCTCTGGGA
>NZ_MKZS01000001.1:4715017-4727000 GCF_001942495.1 Moorena bouillonii PNG | reverse complement strand
ATGACCACTTTGATTTGCGTATTTGTGCGGCAGATGCTCTGGGAAAAATCGGGACAGAAGCCACCATCGACCCCTTAATTAAATTGCTGGATGATCACGACAAGTATGTGCGTAGTAGTGCGGCAGAAGCTCTGGGAAAAATCGGCACAGAAGCCGCTATAGACCCCTTAATTAAATTGCTGGATGATCACGACTTATCTGTGCGTAGGAGTGCGGCAGAAGCTCTGGGAAAAATCGGGACAGAAGCTACTATAGACCCCTTAATTAAATTGCTGGATGATGACCACTATGATGTGCGTATTCGTGCGGTAGATGCTCTGGGAAAAATCGCGACAGAAGCCACTATTCCTAAACTGATTAATCTCCTGAAAAAAGAAGAATTGGCAGCAACTAATAATAAACATACTGTTCAGGAAATCATGAACGCTATTAAAGCCATTCAAGAGCGCTGCCAATTGTACAACTCAATCGATAATCCCAAACCAATTCCCAAACTGATTGCCACTCAAACCATGTACATCCTCCACCTCTCGGATCTCCACATCACCACCCCTGAGCAAGCTACCCTTTGGTCAAACCAACTCGCCCAAGACCTAATCCAAGACCTTGACATCCCTAACCTTGATGCTCTTATCATCTCCGGTGATATCGCGAATTATTCCACTCCAGAGGAATACCAGGCTGCACAACAGTTTCTCGACAACCTCCGCCAAGACTTTTCCCTAGACTCGAAGCAAATTGTTCTAGTTCCCGGTAACCATGACCTCAATTGGAAACTAGCAAAGCGGGGTTATCAGTTATTAGATCTCGAAGACTACGATGGTGAATTCAAAGAGGGTTACTATATCGAAGAAAGCCCACGGGTGATTCGAGTCCGAGATGAAGCCAAATACCAACAACGCTTTGCCCACTTCAGCCAATTCTATGAGGCTATCAAAGCTCAACCCTATCCCCTCGACTATGACCAGCAAGCCATTATCGACTATTTCCCAGACCAAAACTTGCTGATCCTAGGACTAAACTCCGCTTGGGAACTGGATCACCACTTCAGAGACCGTGCTAGCATCCACTCAGGTGCTCTCAGCAATGCTCTGACCGAAATTCGCCGTAACCGAGACTACGGCAACTGCCTGAAACTAGCGGTTTGGCACCATCCCCTGAATAGTGCTGGAAGCGATAGGATTACCGACCAAGCATTCATCCAACAACTAGCCGTTGCTGGATTCCGCTTCTTCCTCCACGGACACATCCACAAAGCCGAAACCAGCCTTTTCCGTTACGACCTCAGTCCAACTGGGCGCAAACTCGACCAAATTGGTGCTGGCACCTTTGGCGCACCCACCCAAGAACTCATACCCGGTTATCCTTGGCAATATAATCTACTGAAAGTAAAGGATAATCAGCTCACTGTCTACACTCGCCGTCGGGAAGAAATCAATGGTGCTTGGAAACCTGATTCACGGTGGACTCAGGGTGCGGGAGTTGGTGCTTTGGATTATTATTCGATTGAGTTGTAGGGAGTAGGGAGTAGGGAGTAGGGAGTAGGGATTGAGCGCAGTTTTGCCTATTGATCTATAGCGGTTTTTAGCCTAATGAGGTACACATAATTTTTGCCCTGTTCCCTCTTCTGTCTTCCCTATTCCCTGTTCCCTGTTCCCTGTTCCCTAAAACCAGAAACTCTGTACTCACCCAATTGAAAACTACTGTATTAAAGCTTAGCTAATTCAGCTAGATAATCCCTAACTAACAATTCTATTATAAATGGATCTAAATTGCTATGGTGAAATTTTATAGCTAAAGGCACCGTTAATGTTTGCTGATTTTCGTAGTAGGTTCGCTTTCCAAAGTAGAAAAAACTCTGGGTATTTCCACGACCTGTATGGAGAGCAAAACTTAAAAAATCCAAGCCAGGAAGATTACCAACAAATTGACCCAGTTGGTAAGCATAGGAGATATCTCTATTATTAGACCATATAGGATTAGCGAAAATACTGTCTTTGGTATTTTTGTATAGTTCTGAAAATTCAAGCCATCCTAATTTTGTGGCATTATTGATGATTATTGGTAAAAATCGAGCTTCGCCTCCCACTGCTGTCGGACAAAATAATGGTGGGTTATTAATTTGATACCATTTCTGGTTAATAAATCTCCACCAAAAAGAAGGATGATCTTTCAGGGCTTTAAGTAATTTCCAGATTAAGAAACACGTAAAGGTGGAATAGTCATTTTTGAAATTATCGTTATAATTAGTTTCGGCATCGGTTAAGTCTAATCGTAGGGTAATATCTAAATACGGATTTACTACCTTTGTTTCATCAATAAAAAAGTCTAGTGCCCAGCCGACATAACTATTTTTGTATTGATCAGTATCTAAGGGTATAGCATCGTATTTGTCTAAATAGTAATTTAAATGGTCCATGATTTACAGCGGTTTGCAATTGGGTGAAGTACAAATTCTTGGGTTTTAGGGAACAGGGAACAGGGAACAGGGAACAGGGAACAGGGAATAGGGAAAAAATCCTTTGTACCTCATTGCTATGATAAACGCTATATCATTTAAGGCTAATAGTATTTTAGTAAAGTCAAGCTATCTGCCCATTCGCGCACACGGTTATGATCTACTGAGGAACCATTACGACGATAAGCTTCCAGGGCTAATATACTTTGCTGAACCATTTCCTCTTCAGTGAGAGCTTGGAAATTTAATGCTGAGTCTATCTCTCCGTAATCAAAGGATTCTTCTGTTATTTGGTTGGATTGATTGGTCATTAATTTTTTTAAATCTTCTAAGTTACTAGATGTAATTATAGCGTTTATTGCAGTTATGAGGTACAATTATAAACTTCAAAGTCCCCCTTATTAAGGGGGATTTAGGGGGATCGCTTTGTACCTCATAAGTCGTAGAATTGCTATATAGCGTTGATCATTGCTATCAGCTACACATGATTTTTACCTTCTTCCCTTTTCCCTACTCCCTGCTCCCTGCTCCCTGCTCCCTTTTACAAAGTGTTGAATTTAGTAAAACAAGTAAGGAAAAGAAAAAAATAGCCGTAGAAATACTATCCACGGCTATTTAAAATCCACAATAAGTCAGTTGAAATCGCGATGTCACTAACTTCCCAATTCTAACCCGATGTGATGATTTGATTGGCCAAAGGTTACTTGGCCAAGGGGGGAAACCCCCCCAGAAAGTTAAGGTGTTATGGCAACAGCCAATACTTGGTTATGGTAGTCATCACTTCCCCGGGAACATCAGTTTGCTCCAGAGGGGTCCATTCAGCAATCTCCGCATAGCCTAGGGAATAAAGCATCTGCATGCTATAGATTACTGCTTCACGAGAACCTTTTAAGACGTGGTGAGCAGGTTGTTTTTTGAAATTTCGGGAAAATTTTTGTGACATCACTCAAAAATCTAACTCATCGGGTTTACAATGATTATTGTAATGATTATAAATTAAATTGTCAAGGCTTTTAAAAAAGTTTTTTTTGGTAGTTTTAGGGGGAATAAAAAAACAGCGATAGTCTGAAATATACGCTAACAAAATGCTTTTTTTAAAACTAGTAAAGTGGTTTGCAATTCAGTTAAGGATTTCAAGACTTAAGGGAATCGGGAATCGGGAATCGGGAATCGGGAATCGGGAATCGGGAATCGGGAATCGGGAATCGGGAATCGGGATAAATGGGGTTCATTGGATTGAAAGACTGAGCCGATGTTGAGGTAATATCCTATTAATGTAAATTTTGATAGCGGTTTTTAGCATAATGAGGTACACAGTATTTTTTCCCTGCTCCCTGCTCCCTGTTCCCTGTTCCCTATTCCCTGTTCCCTGTTCCCTGTTCCCTGCTCCCTGCTCCCTGCTCCCTAAAACCCAAATATTTGTACCTCACAAGTCGTATAATTGCTATAGCTTAATGTCTTTTCCGCACTCTAACGTTAATGCCATATTTAGGACGTAGAGAAAATCTGGGGTCTATTTCTATGGATTGATTAGGAACTAATTCAATGTTAAAGGTTTGGATGATAGCTGCTAAGATTAGTGTAGATTCCATCAGAGCTAAATTTTTGCCAATACAGATGTGTTGACCTGCACCAAAGGGAAAAAAGGCAAATTTAGGTCTTTGCTTCACTTTTTCAGGTAGAAATCGGTCAGGGTCGAACTGTTCTGGATTATCCCAAAAATCAGGATGGCGAAAAATGAAGTATTGAGCAATAGTGAAAATGGTACCTTTGGGAATAAAATATCCTTGAATTTCATCATCGCTTAAGGCAACTCTCGGTAGCCCTAAACCGATTGGGCAAAGACGTGACGACTCATCAAATACGCGACGAGTGTATTCCAGTTGGAACAAATTCTCAACCCTAGGGTAATTTCCATTTAAAACGGTTTGTACTTCATCCTGCATCTGAGCCATAGCATCAGGATGGGTTCCGATTAGATACCATGTCCAAGCTAATGCAGTAGCTGTGGTTTCATGTCCCGCATTAATTAACGTAATTACTTCGTCTTGAAGTTCGCGATCGCTCATCCCGATTCCAGTCTCTTCATCTTGAGCAGCTAGAAGCATTGACAGCAAATCATTTTGCTCTGAGGGATGTTCACGACGGTACTGGATAATGTCTAAAACGAGGCGGTCGAGTGTTTGTTTTGCTTTACGGAATTCAATATTTCTGGGGGTAGGCATCCATACAGGTAGTGCCAGGGGGCTATTCATTCGGTAATAAACATATTCCAAACCTGTTCGCAAAGACTGCCCTAGTTTATCTGTCTTACTACTGATATCAATACTGAATAGGGTGGAACTGACAATTTTTAAGGTAAGCCGTGACATTTCGGCTGCAATATCAATAATCTCGCCTTCTGGCTTTTCCGACCATTCACGCAAAAGTGATTCTACACAATCAAGGATTACATTATGAAGTTTAACCAATTGCTTTTGATGAAATGCTGGCTGCATTAAGCGTCGCTGTCGAAGCCAAACCTCTCCTTCACTGCTAAAAAGTCCTTGCCCCTGAAGTAAATTCATGGATTTGAGAAATAGATCTGGCTTTCCATATCCTTCCTGATGGCTAGACAAAATATGTTCTGCATGATCTGGATGGCTCGCCAAATTTAAACTTAATCCTGGCATGATTGGCAGGCGTACTAAATCTCCGTATTCCTGCCACATATGCCCAAAATATTCAATTGGCTGATGCTGAAGTTTAGAAAGTTGAAACAGTAAATATCCTTTTGGTCCTGGTGGTAAATTAAATTTACTTTTTCTAGCAGCTTTAATTGAGGGGATTGGAGATTGAGGCATAAAATGTCTATCCATTTTCAACCAACTAACCTTCAACCTTGGCCTTTGGCCACGCTACGCGAACAACCAACTAACCTTCAACCTTAAACCAACTAACCTTCAACCTTAAACCAACTAACCTTCAACCTTGGCCTTTGGCCACGCTACGCGAACAACCAACTAACCTTCAACCTTGGCCTTTGGCCACGCTACGCGAACAACCAACTAACCTTCAACCTTGGCCTTTGGCCACGCTACGCGAACAACCAACTAACCTTCAACCATTACTTACCAAATCCCCGTCCCTGTATTGGTAGACTCTGAAGAGATACACTGGTTTAATTCCTCACGTAATGTATCATGATCTAAATCTTGTCCAATCAGCACTAATTGATTTTTTGGTTCACCTTTCCACTCATCATCTTCAATAGAGAAACGCTTACCACTGAGGTGGAATATGTGACGGTGAGGACTTTGATCAAACCAGAGAATTCCCTTAGCGCGGAACACATTAGAGGGTAACTTATTGTCTAGGAAATCCTGAAACTTCCGAAGCCCTAGGGGCTTGTCACTCTCGAAAGAAAGGGAAGTGAATCCGTCAATTTGTAGGTGATCGGAGTGATAGTGATGAGCGTGATCATGGTCATGATGGTGATCATGGTCATGATCATGGTGGTGATCATGGTCATGATGGTGATCATCACCACCATGATCATGGTCATGATCATGGTGGTGATGATCATGATCTGATGTTTTGCTGTCGAAATACTTATCAGACTCAAAGAGACCAACACTGAGAATTAAAGGAATTGGCACTTGGGCTTTAGTAGTTCTCAAAATCCTAGCATCAGTTTTCATATCTCTGATCCGGGTTTCCAATTGGTCTACATTGGCTTCATCTACCAAGTCAGTCTTGTTGATGATAATAATATCCCCATAAGCAATCTGACTACTTGCCGCGTCACTATTAAATAGATCGAGACTAAAGTTTTCTGAATCTACCATAGTGACAATAGAATCGAGACGAGTCATATCTCGCAATTCTGTGCCCAAAAAGCTTAGCGCCACTGGTAAGGGGTCAGCTAATCCGGTGGTTTCCACCACTAAATAATCCAGCTTGTCTGGATGCTCCAATACCTTGTAAACTGCTTCAATTAAATCATCATTAATGGTGCAGCAGATACAGCCATTATTCAGGGCGATCATATTATCATCAGTATTGATAATCAGCTCATTATCAATACCAATTTCACCAAACTCATTAACAAGGACCGCTGTTTTGACGCCTTCTTGATTACTTAAGATATGGTTAAGGAGGGTGGTTTTGCCGCTACCCAGGAAACCGGTAATAATGGTAACGGGTAAGCCTTGTTTCGGAGCTTCCATCCCTTGACCAGATGGGGAATCAGTCGGTAAAGTTTGCATAAGGCAACTTGTGAAAACAGTTGAGAATCAAGATATACCAAGATATCGTATTTTATCTAAAACAGCAATTCATCTCCCGCTAACCCTACGGGTATAACGGGAGACGGGGCTTATAAAGTGCGGACGCAGGTGACCCACACAGCCCCTCATGAATTGCTAGGTGCGCTTTCCGTTCGCCAAAGGCGACGCGGGGCGCGTTCGGCGAATTAAATTCGCCACGGGTCGCACCTCCACTTGACATTTTACACAGAATAGATTAAAATGTGAATGTATATTAAAGAGTAAATAATGGTCGAAAAAGCTTACCGTTACCGTTTCTATCCAACCCCTGAACAGGAAACTATGTTGAGGAGAACTCTAGGATGTGTAAGACTTGTTTACAACAAAGCTTTAGATGCTAGGACTTCAGGTTGGTACAAACGCTCCCGACGGATAAGCTACAAGGAAACTTCCTTAATGTTGACAGAATGGAAAAAACAGGATGACTTGTTTTTTTTGAATGACGTTAGTTCGGTTCCTCTTCAGCAAGGATTAAGACATTTACAAACCGCTTTTACTAATTTTTTTGCCGGTCGAGCTAAGTATCCTAACTTCAAGAAAAAACGTAATGGTGGGAGTGCAGAATTTACTAAGTCAGCATTCAAATGGAAAGATGGTCAAGTCTATCTTGCCAAATGCAAAGAACCTTTAGCGATTCGTTGGAGTCGTCAGTTACCTGCAAACTGCACTCCAAGTATTGTTACAGTTAGCTTAGACCCATCTGATCGGTGGCAGATATCAATTAGGTTTGATGACCATAGAGATTTGAGCTTACCGACCACAGACAAACAAGTTGGCTTGGACTTAGGAGTTACCAGCCTGATCACAACAAGCGACGGAGATAAAATTGCTAATCCCAAACATTTTAAAAAGCTCAAGAAAAAGCTAGCTAAATACCAAAAAGCTTTGTCACGAAAACAAAAAGGTTCTAACAATCGTTACAAAGCCAGGTTAAAGGTGGCCAGGGTGCATGCACAAATCAAAGACGCTAGACGAGATTTTACCCACAAGCTAACTACTCAACTGGTCAGAGAAAACCAATTGATTGCGTTTGAAGATTTAGCTGTGAAAAATCTGGTCAAAAATCACAAAGTAGCTCAAGTTATCAGTGAGGCCAACTGGGCGGAAATAATTCGTCAGATTAAGTACAAGTCTCAATGGTATAATAGAGAAGCCATTGCCATTGATAAGTGGTTTCCTAGTAGCAAACTGTGTTCTGTGTGCCTAAATCGTTTTGAGTCTTTACCTTTGAATATTCGGGAATGGGATTGCCCATCCTGCAATGCTCACCACGTTCGCGTAGCGTAGCCCTTCGGGCTAATCGTGATATCAATGCATCAATTAACATTTTGGCGGCAGGACTTGCCGTGTCAGTCTGCGGAGCGACCGTAAGACCCGTTCGCGTAGCGTCGCCTACGGCGAAAGAGAGTAAATCTCGGAAGGCTGGTGCGAAAAACTCCCCCAAGGGGAGAAGGAAACAGAAACCTAAGTCGTGAGTCTTAGGAATCCCTAGTTATAATCTATGATTTAACCAGGGAGGATGTCAAAAGTATATCTATAGCCCACTGTTGGTGATTTTACCTTTTCTTTGTCATGACCCTACACCTTTACAATACCTTAACCCGCCGCAAGGAATCCTTTGAGCCATTGGAAACTGGTAAAGTCCGGATGTACTGCTGCGGCATTACGGCGTATGACTTTTGCCACTTGGGTCATGCTAGAACTTGTATTGTCTGGGATACTGCTCGTCGCTACTTACAATGGCGGGGCTATGATGTGAATTATGTCCAAAATTTTACAGATATTGATGATAAAATCCTGAACCGAGCGCGAAGGGAAGGCACCTCTATGGAGGCAGTATCTGAACGCTTCATTGATGCCTATTTTGAAGATATGGCAAGGCTGAATGTCAAAGAGGCTAATGCTTACCCCCGCGCGACTGATAGCTTAGATGGAATCAAGCGACTGGTGTGTGAGTTGGAAAAAAAGGGCTATGCTTACGAAGCGGATGGGGATGTGTACTATTCAGTGCGTCGGTTTGATGACTACGGCAAACTCTCTGGCCGCAAGTTAGAGGATTTGCAAGCAGGAGCCAGTGGACGGGTAGATGTAGCAGACTCCACTGAGCCTAAGAAGAAAGACCCGTTTGATTTTGCGCTTTGGAAAAGCGCTAAGCCAGAGGAACCCTGCTGGGAATCCCCTTGGGGAGCAGGTCGTCCAGGTTGGCATATTGAATGCTCGGCGATGGTGCGAGATATGCTGGGGGAAACGATTGATATTCATACTGGTGGCTCTGACTTGGTTTTCCCCCACCACGAAAATGAAATTGCTCAATCGGAAGCTATAACTGGTAAAAGCCTAGCCCGTTATTGGTTACACAATGGCATGGTCAAGGTGGATGGAGAGAAAATGTCTAAGTCTCTAGGCAACTTTACTACTATCCGAGAGTTACTCGACCGTCCTGTTGACCCGATGGCAGTGCGCTTATTTGTGTTAATGGCGCAATACCGTAAACCAGTAGATTTTACGGATGATGCGATCGCATCTGCTACCAATGGCTGGCAAACTCTCAAAGAGGGCTTGCTTTTTGGACATAACTATGGTAAAGAATTAGGGTGGGATAACCAGTCCCCCACACCCACACCCTCAAACCCCCTACAGGGAGAAAAAACTATAGCGCAACAGTTCCAAGAAGCCGTAGATGACGACTTAAACTTTGCTGGAGGCTTAGCGGTATTGTTTGAAGTGGCCAAAGGGTTACGCCGGGAAGGCAATATCCTTGTACATCAGGGTAAAACAGAGACTCCTGCTTCAGAACTAGAGCAGCAATGGCGTAGTCTCGTGGAATTAGCCGAGGTATTAGGGTTAGAAGCACAACCAGAAGCAGAAACTGAAGTTTCTACTGATGGATTGAGTGATGGGGAAATAGAGGCACTGATTCAGCAGCGAGCTGAAGCACGGAAAACCAAGAACTTTGAATTAAGCGATCGCATTCGCGATGACTTGCAAGCTCAAGGGATTACGTTGATTGACCAGGGTGGTGGTGTTACCACATGGCATCGCAATTAAGGCTGAATTGTGAAGACGGCAGCCGAATTGTGAAGGTTTTCGGCTGAATTGTGAAGACTGTCGGTTGAATTGTGAAGGTTGTCCAGAATGTAGAATTTAGAATGTAGAATTTAGAATTCCAAATTCGTAAGCATATGGGCGTAGCGCATTAGCTGTTCGCGAAGCGTGGCCAAAGGCCTTTACCTGAATACTTACCAAATTTAGCGATCGCAAACCCTGAAAGCTTTATTAAATCTGGGCTTGACCCTGATCAAAATGAAGATAAAAAAACAACACACTGTTTAAACCCTGACTCTGTTTGGATTTGATGGGATTTGGGCTACAGCTCCTAAAACTATCTTTGTGATAAATCCGGGAGCTACTTTTGCCGTATCTGGTTAGAACCTGCAATACTTATAGTTATCAGGATTAATTTTGACAATTACGAAGAAAATCCAATGACAAATTATGTTTATATAGCAACAAGCTTAGATGGATTTATCGCTACAAGTGATGGCGGATTAGATTGGCTAGACGAAATACCTAACCCGGAACAAAGTGATTATGGATATGCTGAGTTTATGAAAAGCATAGATGCCATAGTGATAGGAATAAAAACCTTTGATAAAGTTTTAAGTTTTGGTCAATGGGTTTATCATAAACCCGTTTTTTTATTAAGCAATAGCTTAACGAAACTTCCAGAACAAAATTTTGATAAAGCAGAAATTGTTCGTGGAGATATAAAAAAAATAATTAATCAGTTGAATCAAAAGGGATATACAAATCTTTACATAGATGGAGGTAGAGTAATACAAAGTTTTCTTCAAGAAGACCTTGTTGATGAAATGATTATTACTCGCGTTCCAATTCTTTTGGGAAAAGGCGTTCCTTTATTTGGGACGCTAGAACAACATCTTAAATTCCGACACAAAAAAACTGAAATATATAATGATACTTTGGTCAAAAGTTACTATATAATAGACACAAATGTTGAATTATAATTACAAATATATACAAATAGCATTTACTTTGATAAAATAGAAGCTAATCAAAAAAATAACCTGTTGCTTCAAGGATATAAAACTTGACACAAATTGTTAAAAAAAATAAATAAAAATCACCTACCGATGATTATCCAGTCCTCAATAGTTTCCTGTAGCGTCTCTATTGGTGCGCGTTCACGCTTGTCGGTAAACCCGACCGGGGAGATAACAGATAACCTGGTTTGTTAACTTGCTACGGATTCTGCCATTAGTCCAATGAAACTTAGACAATCGTTTATCTGGGGAATTTCCTTGGGAGTGATTGCCCTTTTGGGAATTACTTGGCTGATTATCAATCGAGACAATCCTCTTAAGCAGTTACGGGAAACAAAAAATTGTCAAAACTGTAATTTAGCAGGGCTAGAACTTTCCAGATATGATTTAAAAGAAGCGAATCTGGAAAAGGCTAATTTAGAAGGAGCTAACTTAGCGGGATCGAATCTAGAAAAGGCTAATTTGGTAGGGGTCAACTTAGAAGGGGCTAACTTAGAAAACGCTAACCTGGAAAAAGCTAATCTCAGTGGGGCTAATCTCCGTAGAGCTAACCTGAAAAAAGCTGACCTTCTTTGGAGCAACCTAACAGAAGCTAACTTAGAACAAGCTAATCTCCAAGAAGCCCAGTTATCATATCTTTCCGCCAAAGCAATTAAGCTCGAAAGAGCTAACCTCAGGGAAGCTAATTTATCAAAAGCCAATATGGTCGGGATTAATCTCAGTGGAGTTAACCTGGAGAAAGCCAATCTCCAAGAAGCAAAACTGGCTGATCTGAATACAAGTGCTTCATTGCCATTCGATCACTATTTAATAAGTGCCAATCTCAGGGGGGCTAACTTGATGGGAGCCAATCTTGAACGGGCGGACTTGAGGGGAATTGACTTCTCCGATGCCAACCTCTCCGACGCTAGCCTCAAGGGAGCACAACTAGACTATACTTTAGAGCTTACTGATTGGGGTTATCCCAACAAAGTTTACCGTGCCAACCTCAAGGGGGCGAACTTAAGCAATACCATCATGCCCGATGGTAGTATCCATCAATAGGGATACTCTTATATCAATTCAGGTTGAATACCTATAATTACAGGGAGGGTGGGGAGATGGGGAGATGGGGAGATGGGGAGATGGGTGCGATTCGTTGGCTATAAACCTTG
>NZ_MKZS01000001.1:4697684-4714917 GCF_001942495.1 Moorena bouillonii PNG | reverse complement strand
GTCGGGGGTTGGGGGTGGGGCAGGACCCAAATGTAAAAAACCTACCCTTGTGAGAGTCCATATTCCCCCATCCGGTGGTATTTTTGTTGATTTGAACTGTTAATATTGGGAACTGTTTATCAGTCATTAATTTCTTGTTTACTCTGGACTTTTTAACGAACGATTTTTTTATTAAAAATTTGGACGGCTTCTTCTCCCAATTCATTATTTTAATAATTTGAAAAGCATACTGATAGTTAATACCTACAGCGACTGCTGCATTTTTTATTGTCCACCCTAGAGAAAATTTCCATAATAAATGCCATCTTCTTGCTTCTACAGGGTCAAGACTTGCTCTGTATCTTTTTTTCAGTTCACCATTACTCATATGGTCAGCTAAATAAGCTTTTTTGGGCATTTGACATTCTGATTTTGTATTGAGTATATTATAACCGGATTTGGGATTAATCAGGGTTTAAAGGATTCTTACAACAGCTCAAGTGGTCTTAGCGTACGTTTTCGTACAGAAACTACATATCGCCCATTACTTATTACTTGATTAATAATCCTCCCCAAGCAAGTAATAGAGAAAAAAATATCGCAGCGATCGCCTGTCTACTTAACAGCAATAATGCAAATCGAAGAGACTGTTCTCGCGTAATAGTTAACAGAGTAACTAAACAAGGTAGCAATACTCCTGCTAGATACACCCCAGTCAAAACCTGCAATGGAGTTAACATAGCCAAGGTTTCTGGTTCGGCAAATAATAGCAGTCCATCTTTGCGAATAGAAGCTAAAACAATAGGCAATGAGGCTTCAGTGGGTAAATTAAACCATCCCATCAAAGGGTTAATAATATTGGCTAAAGCTGCAATTGTTCCTAACCAATTCAACACAGAAGCAATAACGGTAATAACTAAAAATATGGGAATTGCCTTGAACAAAAATTGATTAATATTTGACTTAGCTTCGCGCCAAATTACTGACGAATGAGGAAATTCTAAAAATGCTCTTTTTTCGATTACTAGGGGATTCTGATTCGATTTAGCTGTAGGGGAAGAAATGATGTAGGTATATATCAATGTGGTTGCGGTTAGATACAGCAGGTAAGGAATTATCAAGTAAGGTAACTTAGCAGCACTAAACACCCCTAAAGTTGCGCCAAACTGATAAGAACAAGCCGAACCAAAAGCGATCGCGGAAATACAAGTTCCCCTAGAACAACTAGAACAGGCACGGGTGCTAATCACCGCAGGAACATTACACCCCATACCCATAATTACTCGCACTAAATCCCGTCCCGATAACCCAAACTGACGGAGTAAAGGATCGAGAGCAATGGTAATTCGTTCTATTAACCCACTAGCTTTATATGCGCCCAAGAATAGGGCATAGAGAATTACTGTGGGCATCGCCCAAATAAACAGCAACGGACTCATAGTTATCAGTCCATACTGACCTATCAGTATTTCTCTTAACCAGATTGGGAGTTGGGATAAAGGTTTAATAACAGGAGCGATCGCACTTTGGACTATAGGATCTGCTAAAGTCGCAAAGGAGTTAGCACCCCAGACAGCAATAATGGCAGGAATAAGTAATAAAGCGATCGCCAATAAACTGCCCAGTCGAGGATGTTCTAACAGTGTCGGGTGAGGTTCAATATACCAGCCAGCCCTTGTCGGAATCCATTGGGCGGGAAAAGGATGAGGGTCTTGCAGAGAAGCCAAAATATAGTCTTTTTGTTCTATTGTCAGGTGGCGAGCATCTACAGTGACAATGCTCAGGTTAGAAGTTTCCGTCCATTCCCTAATCACTTGTTGAGGAGGACACGGGGTCTGGGGTTGCCCCAGACCCGTGAGATGTCCGTTATGAACCGTCGAGAATACCTTATCCCAGAAAGTAATCACCACAATGCCCCTTTTATCTGCTACTAAAGGTAGTAGATCTGCTAAATCTCGATCTACTTCGGTTGCCTTGACTATCAATAGAACGGTGTCATTTTCTTGTAGCTCTCTTAAAGCTTTCTTAGTAGTTACGCTGTCGGAACGATAGAGAATTCCAGGAGTATCGATAAAGGTATAGGCTTCAGATTGATAAGTGTCACAAGTCACTGTAGAACCCCGAAAATTGGCACTATAGGGAGTCTGTCCTGTAAGAGCCGCAATTAGTTGGGACTTGCCGGTACTCTCTTTACCAATAACCACGATACAATCGCGCTCTAATTTTGACGGCGTAAAAATATTCACTTTACTTTTCAACAAACACAATCGTTATTACAGCAAGAAAGGTCATCTAGAAACAAACCTTCTCGGCGATACGCTTCCAAGGTCGTTGTATCGATTCCCAGACGTTGAGCGATCGCATTACCGACTACAGCAAATCGCTGCCGAAATTTGTAAATAAAGCAAAAAATCAACTCTCCGTGACGCACCGAAGGACCGACGACAAATAATCCTGGAGTTAGGGTAGACTCATCTTCTTCAGTCAGGGCTGCATAGCCATTTGACCAGTCAAATAGAGGTGCGATTTGTTTTAAACTGCTGTTAAATCCCGTACAGAGAATTGGCGGTGTGGAACTAAACCACTGTTCGTACTCGCTCTCCACCACATATCCTTTTTTTACTGCTTTGACTGCTTCAATGTTCTGTTCTCCAATTAGTTCGACCAAACCCATAGAATAAGCTCTTTCTAAACGTTTTAGACTATAAGGAGACAGAGAAACACTAGGATCTGAGTCTAAGTTTAACCAGCTACTCTGGCGATCGATTAACTTTACTTTTTTCCCTAATGCTGCCAAATTTGACGCTGCATCTACACCGCTTTCATAGCCTCCCACAACTACAAATTCTTTCCCCTTAAGCTCTGTCCAAGAACGTATTTGGGAATTATGAATGCAGAATTCTGCTCCTGGAAACGGATTAAGATTGGGATATTGAAACTCTCCTGCTGCCCAAATCACAAACTGCGATCTCAGCGAAGCTGAGGCACTGCGTGAACGCAACTCGCCTTTAGAAGTTTCCAAGACAAAGCCTTTGCCTTGAGGTAAAGCTGCAATAGTTTTCACATTTGTCTCGGTTTTTATAGGTAGTTGAAAATGCTCTGCTACAGTCTCCAAATATAGGGCATATTCTTTCCCCGAAAGATGTTCCTTTCTGAAACTGAGGGCAGGAGAAGTATTTAAAACTACTGCGTTGAGATCCAGCAATCCAAAACCATGACTGGGAAACGACGGCGTAATGAATCGCATTTCTTCAGCCCAACGCCTAAAAGAAGCCCCTACTTGATGTCGTTCTAAAATGACAAAGTTTTCAATTCCTAAATATTTTAAGACTACTGCACAGCCAATTCCAGCAGCCCCAGCCCCCACAATTACAACTTCAAAACGATCGTTAGTTTTCTTCACCAGCAGACAATCTCGAATAGATACTTTATGACAATTATAATCATTCTATAAAAAAAAGCTAGCTTTCTAACAAACAATATTGGTGAGGCAGTGGTAAACCATGATTGACATCCTCCCACCGCTAAACTCCTTACGTCGCTATAGGGCGTTGCGAGAGCAAATGGACAAAAAACAACGCTGGACGTATAATTAGAATAATCAAACTAAATACTCCAGAACTGAACTAAGCGTATAAGTGGACTTATATCAAATCCCTTTGTCAAAACCCTTTTATAAAAATCGACCAAATCTTTGTATGCCACGAATCTATGGCTATGCAGATAAGGGGGGTTTGGGAACAGGATTTGGTATGAGACGGGTATTGCTATATGCGTTCGCGTAGCGGATCGTACCGAGCATCGCCTTTTCTATTCTGCTGCCAACGGCACCTTTTACACCTCTCCTGGGTCAATCCCCAGCTGTCGCAGACGTTCTGCTAATCTCGCTGCCTGCTGTTGAGCCAATTCCTTTTCCTGGCGTTCGAGTTGAGCTTCTTGTTCAGCCTCCTGCAATTGCTGCTGAGTCTGCTGCAACTGGTGCTGAGTCTGCTGCAACTGGTGCTGAGTCTGTTGAGCCTGTTCAGAGCCTGTGGGAATCCAGTTCCCTAATTCATCATACCAGCGTAACCATCCTCCATTCACCTCTTGGTATGACCCAGACCATACTCCTAGGCCCAGCCCTAATTCTGGCAGCCAGAATCTGTCGGTGTCCAAGCTTACCTGTTGATAGTTTAACCCTTTCAACTCAAAAATTCTTAACTCATTGGTATATCGGCTAAACACCACATAATAAGGAATACGAAGGATACGTTCATAAACCTCCCACTTAGTCGGCGGTTGATCGATATCCCGTAGGGTTTGCCCTAAATCTTCTGATTCCGTCGTTGGAGAGAGCAACTCCACTACGATAAATGGACTGACCCCTTCCTGCCACATCACATAACTCAATCGTAAGTCTCGCTGTTCATAAAACCGAGACACCCCAACTACCCCAAACCAGTCCGGTCGTTTGTACCATTGAGGATGACGAACATCATAGTACAGATTCAAGTCAGTCCCCACAAAGATCTGATCCCTTGGGTAACTCGGTGGACAGAAGGTCTCCCGTAATAGCTGAGGTTGAAAATCATGAAACTCGTCTGGCAAACCTGGTTCCTCTGGATCTTCACTAGGGAGATCATACATCGTCGGTAGGGTTTCCTTGGCCGGACGAGGGGGGTCAGTTTGATACATAACAGACAATCGGATCAACTAGTTTTAGGGTAGCAAGAAGTTTCACTACTGATGAACTTATTAAGATTGCCAGAGTTTCAGATACTTTGAGCAGTCAGTAATGGTGCTACGCCCATGCTGTCCTTGTGATCAGCTATTAGTTGCAAGGCCAACAGAACCAGACTGACCATAAAAAGCTGACCGCTCAAGGTAAGATGTGCTCCCACTTACGCGCTACCTAATTCTTAACTGGCACCTACACCCACCGCCGTTTTGTCGGATGTGGTTTGAGCAGAAGTTTCGTCAGCCATACTCACCCCATTGCCCTTCTGCCGCCACAGTGATGTACAGATAATCTTCGAGCGATCGCAACGATCGACATATTTAGCTGCAATCTCGATTACCTCTTGCATCAGACCCTTAACCAAGGTGGTTGGTTTCAGACCCATTTCCAAGAAACATTTATTCTCCACAGCCAGTTCATTTTCCGCTGATTCGTTTCTCGGATTCTCTAGATAGGCAATTTCCGCCCCAGTGATATCAGACACAATCTGTGCCAAATCCCGCACCCGATGGGTTTCGGTCATCTGATTCAAGATTTTCACCCTGTCCCCAGAAGCCGGAGGATTTGCGATCGCTAACTCTATACACCGCACTGTATCTTGAATATGGATAAATGCCCTGGTTTGACCCCCTGTTCCATGTACTGTCAATGGATGACCAATCGCTGACTGCATCAGGAACCGATTTAGGACCGTACCATAGTCTCCATCGTAATCAAACCGATTAATTAGCCGTTCATCCAGCTTTGTCTGCTTGGTCTGAGTTCCCCAAACAATCCCCTGATGCAGGTCAGTGATCCGCACCCCATCATTCTTGTTGTAGTAATAGAAAAACAGCTGGTCTTGAGTTTTGGTCATGTGATAGATACTGCCCGGATTGGCTGGGTACAAGATTTGCTGCTGTACCATTTTCCCCTCATCCGTAGTCACCTGGATATCTAAATACCCTTCCGGAATCTTCATCCCAGCAGTACCATAACCATAGACTCCCATGGTTCCTAAATGAACCACGTGTATATCCAAACCCGATTCCACAATCGCAGCTAGCAGATTATTAGTCGCATTCAAGTTATTATCTACCGTGTAGCGCTTATGGCTAGATGACTTCATCGAATAAGGTGCAGCCCGCTGTTCCGCAAAATGAATCACCACATCCGGTTGATAGGTTAGGAATAGATTCAGTAAGCGATCATAGTCTTTCGCTACATTGAAGTTATAGAACTGGATTTGTTTGCCAGAAACCTCAAGCCATGTCTTGAGACGAGTAGACATGGGCTGGTAAGGTGTTAAGGAACTCACTTCCAACTCATTATCAATGTTGCGTCGTGACAAGTTATCAACAATTACAATGTCATGACCACTATCAGATAGATGGAGAGCTGTGGGCCAACCACAAAATCCGTCACCGCCTAAAACTACAACTTTTTTCATCATCAACTCCTAGTTGTTTGCTTAAATGGTCTTTGTTGGTTGAATTGTCAGCGAGCTGCGACTATAGTATCCCGCTTTGGTAATTAACCGAGAACCAATCGAGAACCGATATATTTCCATCACCGGACTTCGTCGAGCTACGCTAACATGACCTGATCACCCCAGTGTTACGATTACAGCAATCAGTTTTTTAGATGAAATCTAGTTCAGGGTATCGATCCATGATCTCCGATACCTCTTCCCTTTCAGAAGTCTTGTGATTCAAGATTTCCTTGAAGAAACGAACATAAGTGCTATAGACTTGGGTCGAACCGTCATCATGATCAACAATGAAGAAAGGGGCTGCTTCTACCCCGTGCTTTATAGCTAGATCTAGTCCCTCGCTAGATTGCTGACGCTCATCAGCAACCACAATCTGGTCTATTCGATCCATCAATCCTTTTTTTTCAAGTTTTTCTACCACATTGACGCACTTGCGACAGAAATTACCGTCCTTGTTGATTTTTTTTACTAACGTGATTTTCATTCTGTAGTATTCAATACTGAGTTGTTTTTCAAAAGCGTAATAAAGAAATTATCACAACCCACTCCCCACTTCTACCTAAAAATTAGGATTTCAACCGCAACTTATTGATTGTGCCGCAATGCTTAAGTACCTGAACTGAAATTTTTTACCTAGTCTGTTAATTTCCGTGAGGGTTGCTCAAACCCTTACTGTTTGGTGTTCCTTCTTCGTCATTACCTGTTCTGTAGTGTTGTGTAAGCCACACTCTTTTTCTTTCTGCCCTTCCCACCACCAGCGACCTTCCCGTTCATGCTGATTGGGCAGAATTGGGCGAGTACAGGGTTCGCAGCCAATGCTAACGAAACCTTTAGCGTGCAATTGATTGTAAGGCACATCATTAGTGCGGATGTATTTCCACACCTGTTCAGAACTCCAGTTAGCTAGGGGGTTAAATTTAATCAGGGTTCGTTCTTGGGTCGAGAACGCCTTGTCTACCTGGACAACAGGGATATTAGCGCGAGTACTAGGACTCTGATCCTTTCGCTGACCCGTAATCCAAGCATCTAGCTTAGCCAGTTGGCGACGCAAGGGAGCCACTTTGCGAATACCACAGCACTCTTTGTGACCATCCTGGTAGAAACTGAACAACCCCTTTTGTTTAACCAGTGCTTCCACTGCATCCGTTTCCGGGAAAATCACCTCCAGTGGAATTCCATAGTGCTGTCTTACCTTCTCAAGTAGTTGGTAAGTCTCGGAGTGCAAGCGACCCGTGTCGAGGGAGAACACGTTCACATCTGGCTTAATCTTGGATGCCATATCCACAAGAACTACATCCTCCGCACCACTGAAAGAGATCGCGATGTTGTCAAATTTGTCAAGAGCCAGTTTCAGGATTTCCTGAGGACTCTTGTGGGCGTATTCGGATTCCAAATAAACAACATCCAGTTCAAACATGAACATCTCCTTACTATATGACAAAAGTGGTTGGACTTGCTGATTATACGACGTATCGATACCTTTATCCATCCTCAGCCTTCAGTTTTAAGCTCGTGTAATCGACCATAGTTCAGAAATTGTATATAGCACTTCAACGGCTGAAGTACATCCCTTGTGAAGAGACTTATAGCGCTTTGTAACCCGCGCTAATTATAAACCTCTATAAATGTTTGCTGCCAATAGGAAGAGTTTCAGTAAATCTTAAAGGGTAATAAATATCTTCCTTTACCCCTTGCCCTTTGATGTTCCCCCTTCCCCCTTCTCCTTTTCCAATCCCAAGCATTTGTAGCACCATTAAATAGAATTGATAGTATTTTCCTGTTGTATCCCACTCTTTTGCTGCCCTTGATCAACGGTAAAAAAAAACCCATCGATATCTAGGATGGGGATTTCTTGACAGATTGGCCATTAAGGATTTGCCATGGTTTGGCTATAAAACTTGTGCTCTGAGCCAGGCTATCGGTAAGGATAACATCTTACGGAGTTTGGGTACATAGGCTCTTTGGCTAAATACATCGTAATGGTTGTGTTCAATCACATTGAGAATTTTCTGATAGAGCATCAACGCAGACCAAACCGGCCAACGGGCATCACGGCTTAGGGCTCTAATACCTCTTTCTGCTTTGGTATAGTAATCCCTTGCCCGTTGAATTTGGAAACGCATCAGTTCCTGCCAACGGTCATCAACCACACCTTTGAACAAATCGTCCTCAGTGTAATTAAACCGTTCCATATCTTCTAAGGGTATGTAAATACGACCTCGTCTAGCATCCTCTCCAATATCTCGGAGGATGTTAGTTAGCTGATTGGCAATTCCTAATGCGATCGCTTCTCCCACTGGATTATAGGAATCTATTTGCTGATCCCAGGGTGCTTTACTAGTGGAGTTGTCAACCCCCAGTACAGAACTAGACATTAACCCCACCGTACCCGCCACCCGATAACAGTAAAGATTCAGTTCATCAAAGGTTTCATAGCGACTACGGTAGAGATCCATCTGCTGACCGGCAATCATATCCTTAAAGGGTTGAATATCTATGGGAAACCGTTCTAGGGTATCGACCAAAGCCACATCATAGTCATCGATGGGATGTCCGGCAAATATAGATTCCAGATGTTCTTCCCACTGATCTAGGGTTTCAGGAGTGGTTAAAGCCGCCTGGGGACCATCGACTAGTTCATCAGTTCGTCTGCACCAGACGTATATTGCCCAGATGGCTCGACGTTTTGCTTCTGGCATTAGTAGGGTGCCAAGATAAAACGTCTTAGAGTACTTCGCCGTAATCTGGCGGCATAATTCGTAGGATTTTGACCGGGAGGCCAGGTTTCTCATGGGCTGAGATTTGGGCAGTTGGAGCATTCTTAGCAACGTTGGAGATTGGAAGCTTTCAACTTTCATCCTTCAGCCCTCAGTACTGGCCCTTGGCATGGGTGAAGAGACTAACGGGGTGTCAATCTCTGCTTTCTGATTGCCGGCTAGTGGTTGAGCGCTGGTTTTTGAAAGCCTAGTGCTGTTGTTATTTATTGCCTGCGATGTCAGCTTACCAGAAAGTACGGCTCCTTCCATACTTGCTAGGTATCGTTGCATAGTGTAATCCCCGCTTAGGAAGAAATTGGTAATGGGTGTGTCTTGGGACGGACGGTGATTCTGGCGTCCTGGGGTTGCTTTATATACCGAACGGGGAGTCTTAACCACGTGGTATTTTAGCAGTTGAGCTGAGTTATCACTACCAAAATGCTTGGGGAACAGTTTCTCCAGTTCTGCTAGGGTGGCATTCACAATTTCGAGATCGGATTTGCCAATCCAATCTTTAGCAGGTGCTAAGACCAATTCCAACATTGAGCGATCAGGATTGGCGTACTCTTTGCAGGTATTGCTCATGTCAGCATAGACACTAAGCAGAGGTGATCGGGAAAATAACAGATGGTCAATATCCGTCAGTTTGCGGTCAAACCACATCTGCAGGTTAATGACCGGTACCCCCTCTAGCCCATCCAGCTGTTTAAAGAATTCCATTTCACCCCAAGGTGTGGGTATCATCAGCTTTAAAGGGTCTACCGGCATAGCTGATACATAAGCATCCGCTGTCAGAACTTGATCGGGCGCTCCATTCAATCCCCGGATCAAGAATCCACTAACAGTGTTGTCTGAATTGAGTAAAAATTCCTTAACTGGGGCATTCAAGCGTACTTCTCCCCCTCCCTGTGTGATATAATCAACTATGGGCTGGCAGAGTCGCTCGGTGGGAGAACCATCCAAGAATGCCATCTTGGAACCGTTCTTTTCCTGTAGGAAGCGGTTAAGAGCAGTTAGGATTACAGTGGACGAAATTTCATCAGGCCCAATAAAGTTTAGTGCCTTAGACATGGCGATAAAGACTTCCTTCTCTACTCGCGGTGGTACGTTCTGTTTTTTCAACCATTCCGAGAAGGAGTATTTGTCCATTTGTTCGACATACTTTTGCCCTTGAAGCATGGCCGGAATCAACCCTATCCCAAAGCGAATCTTCTCGGGCCAGGTCAGCATGTCGTTATTGCGCAGAATTGCCACAATCCCATTGACGGGAGCTGGTATATCCGGGAAGTCAAACCGGGAATAAGTTCCGGGTTGATTTGGCTGATTAAAGATCATGGTGTGCTCTTTCCACTGCAGCCGGTCTTCAATACCCAGTTCTTTAATTAGCTGCAGCATATTGGGATAGGCACCAAAAAATATATGGAGACCAGTTTCATACCAGTCTCCATCTTGATCTTTCCAGGCTGCCACTTTACCGCCTAAAACATTTCGTCGTTCTAGGACAATCGGGGTGTGACCAGCGTCGATTAGATATTTAGCACAGGAAAGCCCTGCTAGTCCGGCTCCAGCGATCGCAACTCGCATGTGATGGTAATACTGTAAATTTTTCGCTTAGGGGTGTTCTTCTCATTATACTTTGCATTTCGTTACATTTTACATCTGGTACCTAGGTTTTTCTCAGGGGTGCAAAGAGGGGGAAGTCCGGGACGAACGAAATTCTTTGGTCTGATGGCATTTTTCTGGCCTACTGTAATACTCTTTCTGCAACCATGGCATGCTCCCCCCTGTTCACTCAGGTTCACTAAAACCCTAGCGCTAATTTAAATCACACGGAAAATAAATGGGTAGCGGTAGGATACATTGGGATCCCCAAGAATCTTGAGAATTGCCATAATCGGCAGTACCAAACTTAAAATAAATAACAGAGGCAGGAAAAGCCAACCAATCAGGATAATAGTCAAAGCCCCAAAAATTACCTCATATAGCCAGACATTGAAGTGAAAATTAAGGGACTCTTTGGCATTATCTTTGACTACTTGGTCATCGGATATTAACAAGATAGCCAGGGGAATTAACACGGATATAAATGAGACACTAATGAAAATTGCTCCGTGACATAATGCTGATAACAGCTTGCGCTTGTCGGGGTCATAGTTGATGTTATTTTTTTGGTCATACACCATAGCTTAGCTCCTTAATTTAGATAATAGATTTAATTTTTACTTACCAGTATTTTAGCGTTTATAACGCTATACGATAGGTCGTAAAGTCCGTCCCAAATTAGGGATGAAATCACGACATTGATGAGTTAGTAATTACTAGACTTATGGCAGAAGTAGGGAAAAGGAAATGGAAAAACAGGAATAGGGAAATTGGCTTGCTGGTTAGGTCTTTAAGAAAGACGTGAGTGTGTGGTGACCGGGTGGGTCGTGGGGCGCATAGAGAAATATACCTATTGGTCGTTAACAATTATCATTTATTCATTGTTTTCCGGTTTATATCCTGACGTGAAGTCCCAGGTTTGACCATGAAGTAAAAAATATATCCCTCTCAGGTAGGAAGTAGGGAATAGGGAAACAAAGCTGTGTAGATCCTTACTATCAGAAACGCTATAATATATAGAGAGTTATGTAAGAATTAAGCGAAAGTCCCCTATCTAGTCTTTTTGGATGTCCACTGAACTTGAAGCAGAATTGCTCAACGCTGTTGAACACCGCCGTAACTTTGCGATTATTTCCCACCCGGACGCGGGTAAAACCACATTGACAGAAAAATTATTACTCTATGGTGGAGCAATTCACGAAGCCGGAGCAGTGAAGGCACGGCGAGCTCAGCGCAAGGCAACCTCAGACTGGATGGAAATGGAGCAACAACGGGGAATTTCGATTACCTCGACCGTGTTGCAGTTTGCCTATCTCGACTGTCAGATTAATTTACTCGACACACCCGGACACCAAGATTTCAGTGAGGATACCTATCGCACTCTGGCAGCAGCTGATAATGCGGTAATGCTGATTGATGCGGCAAAGGGTCTAGAGCCCCAAACCCGCAAATTGTTTGAAGTGTGCAAAATGCGATCGCTTCCTATATTTACCTTTGTCAATAAGCTTGACCGTCCCGCACGAGAACCCCTAGAACTTCTTGATGAGATTGAACAGGAGCTGGGGTTACAAACCTATGGGGTCAACTGGCCGATTGGCATGGGCGATCGCTTTAAAGGAGTGTTTGACCGCCGAAGACAACAAATTCACTTGTTTGAACGCACCGCTCACGGATCCCGGGAGGCGAAGAATACGGTAGTTGATTTGGGAGACCCCCAGATTGAGCAGCTCCTAGAACAAGACTTATATTATCAACTAAAGGAAGAGTTAGAAATTCTCGATGGTGTTGGTCCAGACCTGGATTTAGAACTGATTCATTCCGGTCAAATGACCCCTGTGTTCTTTGGCAGTGCCATGACTAATTTTGGGGTGCAGCTGTTTCTAGATGCTTTTTTGGACTATGCCCTGAAACCAGAATCTCGTAAATCCACAGTAGGCGATATTCCTCCAACTTATCCAGACTTTAGTGGCTTTGTGTTCAAGCTGCAAGCGAATATGGACCCCAAGCACCGGGATAGGGTGGCCTTTGTGCGGGTGTGTACGGGTAAGTTTGAAAAAGATATGACTGTCAGCCATGCTCGTACTGGTAAAACCGTCCGTTTGTCAAGACCCCAAAAGCTGTTTGCTCAAGACCGAGAATCCATTGATGTTGCCTATGCCGGGGATGTGATTGGTTTGAATAATCCGGGGGTGTTTGCCATTGGAGATACGATTTACAACGGTAAGAAGTTGGAGTATGAAGGTATTCCTTGTTTTTCCCCAGAGTTATTTGCTTATTTGAAGAATCCTAACCCCTCTAAGTTTAAGCAGTTCCAGAAAGGAGTCAAGGAGTTGCGGGAAGAAGGGGCTGTGCAAATTATGTACTCCGTTGATGAGTCGAAGCGGGACCCAATTCTGGCAGCAGTGGGACAGTTGCAATTTGAAGTAGTCCAGTTTCGCCTCAGAAATGAGTATGGCGTAGAGACTAGGTTGGATATGTTGCCCTATAGTGTGGCTCGTTGGGTAGCCGGTGGCTGGGAAGCCTTGGAAAAAGCTGGGCGTTTGTTTAATACCGTGACAGTCAAAGATAATTGGGGACGTCCAGTGCTATTGTTTAAGAATCAGTGGAATTTACAGCAAGTCGCAGGAGACCATCCAGAGTTGGATTTGAATTCTAGCGCCCCTGTGGTGTCTGGCTCTCAACCAAAGTCTACCTAGCATGATTGTGTTGCGATCGCTTTTAGCGGAAGCTTCGCTTCATCGCGTAGCGTGGCCGTAGGCCAATCGCTTAATTTTGATTTGATAAAATATAGCGCTAGAGTAAATTCCAATAACTGGTAAGCTAATCATTAGTAATGCGTTCGCTTTTAGCGGAAGCTTCGCTTCATCGCGTAGCGTGGCCGTAGGCCAATCGCTTAATTTTGATTTGATAAAATATAGCGCTAGAGTAAATTCCAATAACTGGTAAGCTAATCATTAGTAATGCGTTCGCTTTTAGCGGAAGCTTCGCTTCATCGCGTAGCGTGGCCGTAGGCCAATCGCTTAATTTTGATGAAGACTGTCGAAGGGCGCAAAATTCGGTATTGATAAAACTATCACCAGTTTTGCGTTCGCTTAGCGTGACCGTAGGCCAATCGCGTAATTGCCATTAAACCAATCGATAGCGCAAAATTCGGTATTGATAAAACTATCACCAGTTTTGCGTTCGCTTAGCGTGGCCGTAGGCCAATAGCATAATTTTCAATAAAAATATAGCGCTATAGTAAATGACTATAATTTCGTTTCTCAACACAAATCTGTTAGAAACACAACTACTGTTGCTGCCCGGACTCTCGACTCCCGACTCCCGAATCCCTTGACTCCCTAAAAACTGCTATAATCCCCCAATAACCTACGATAATCAAGAAACCAAAACTATTTTCCCTGCGTCTGCGATAATCAAAGGCACCAGAGTTTTTCCCATTTTTGAGCGTTAAGCGTCACCATCGATGACGAAACTAATTATTCAAATCCCCTGCTACAACGAAGAAAATAGCCTAGGGATTACCCTTTCGGTGCTTCCCCGTCAACTGAGGGGTGTAGATACCGTTGAGTGGCTAATTATCAATGATGGCAGTACAGACCGCACCGTAGACGTAGCCCGCTCCTATGGCGTAGACCACATTGTCAATTTTAAACACAATCAGGGACTAGCCAAAGCTTTCATGGCAGGAATAGAAGCTTGCTTGAAAGCCGATGCGGACATTATTGTCAATACCGATGCGGATAATCAGTACTGCGCTGATGACATTCCCAAACTCATACAACCTATTATATCAGGTCGAGCCGAAATAGTGATCGGGGCGCGACCGATTCAGAAGATTAAGCACTTCTCCCCCATTAAAAAGCGTCTACAAAAATTCGGGAGTTGGGTAGTCAGGATTGCTAGCAATACTAATATCATTGATGCTCCCAGTGGATTCCGAGCCTTTAGCCGAGAAGCCGCCTTAAAGCTAAATGTCTTTAATGAATACACCTACACCCTAGAAACTATCATTCAAGCTGGACAAAAAGGCATCGCTATCACCTCTGTCCCAATCCGCACCAATCGCTATTTACGCCCCTCCCGTCTAGTAAAGAGTATCAGTGCCTATGTTAAGCGATCGCTAATCACTATCCTGCGAATCTCCATGACCTACAACCCCCTGAGATTCTTTATCACCTTGGGGACAATTCCATTTACCCTAGGAACCTTACTGGGGATTCGTTGGTTAATTCTATACTTCGCTGGTACTCCCAAAGCTCACGTACCCAGCCTAGTTTTAGCTGCTATTCTGATTCTAATGGGCTTTCAACTGTGGATATTTGGCTTGGTGGCAGACCTAATGGCAGTCAATCGTCAACTTCTAGAAGATATCCAACTGCGACTACGCCGATTGGATGTTGACTCCAATCACACTCCCCATTTGCCATCAACTGGAAATCAAGCACAGCGGGAAAACCGAAAGGAGGGGAGAGAAGGAGAAGAATTTGCCAATAGTTTCTTGAATCAAGAATAGTTCTATTGTGATAGTGGGACGCTCTTAAGACTACTTGCTATAGTTGGAAACTCTTAAGACTACTTTTGGCTGAAAAGAATTAATCACTCTCGGACTGTCGGACTAACTCACTCAGCTGTAAATAATGACCAGAGACCTATTCGCCCGTCACGCCCTAAACCAAATCCCTAAAATCCTTACCCTCCTAGACCGCAATCCCCACAGTCCCACCTACGGCTGCTTCGATCGTAATTTCTGGCACTATAAAATCATTGATTTTCCTAGTGGGATGGCACAGGAATTTGTCTGGCCTCTAGCACTAGCCTATCATACCGATTTCCCAGATAACCCGTTCTACCAGCAACCAGTAATTCTCGATTGGGTCGAAGCAGGAATACTTTTTGCTGCATCCAGTTCCCATCCCGATGGCTCCTGTGATGATTATTTCCCCTATGAGCGTGCTGCTGGAGCCGCCGCCTTTTCTTTATTGGCTAGCATCGAAAGTTACAAAGCCATGGGACTCCATAACCCCATTGCCTTACAATTCTTTGAAAAACGGGCAGATTGGCTAGCCCATCACATGGAAAGTGGACAGCTGAGCAACCACCAAGCCTTGATTGTCTTATGTTTAGACCTGCTATCGGAACTGTTGCATACCAATCAATGGGATAGAGCGCGATCGCAAAGGCTAGAGCAAGTATTATCCTGGCAAAGTCCCGAAGGCTGGTTTATAGAATACGAAGGGTGCGATCCAGGCTACCACACTTTAACCATTTCCTGTCTAGCCAGGATTTATCTATTGAGACTAGACCCACGCCTAAAAGAAGCTCTGATCAAAGCTGTCGAATTAGCTGCACAATTCATCCATCCCGATGGTTCTTATGGGGGAGAATACACTAGCCGTAACACTTACAACTTTTTTCCCCATGGCTTTGAATTAGTAGGACGCTGGTTTCCAGAAGCCCTAGAGATTAATGACCGCTTCTTGGTGGGATTAGCTAATGGTCTTGCTCCCTGTTACGGCGATGATCACATTATTGGTCACCATACCTGGAATTATCTCCTATCTTGGCGGGATTTTGTCAGCAACCGACCCAAAGCAACTCCCCGTCCCAGTGGTCGCGTATGGTTGAAAGACGCCAACATCCTAATTGACCGCCGTCGCGGTACAGAGCTTTATTTAGCTTTGAATAAAGGAGGCGTTTTTAAGATATTTCGAGACAATCAATTAATTGCTTCAGATACCCATTTTTCCCTACTCGTAAAAGAAAGAGGTAAATTCAAAAATGCTGTCGGTCATCTGATTGATGACTATCAAGTTAAAGTCAGTGAGGATGAAATTCTGATTGAGGGAAACTTGGGATGGGCCAAACAAAAGCAAATGACTCCAATGAATTTACTAATTCTGCGGGGAGTGATGTTAACGGTAGGACGCTTCTTTCCCAATTTAATTCGGAAATTATTACAGAAATTATTAATTACTGGTAAAAAAGACGCTCCCTTCTGCTTTCGCAGATATTTTTATTGGCAAGGTGAGCGATGGTTAGTCATTGATGAATTACAAGCTAAGTCTTGGAAATCGGTACAAAGTGTCGGAATTGGTGGAGACCAGACATCGATTTATGTGGTGATGAGTCGTACCTTTCAAGCAGGACAATTACAACCCTGGGTTGACCTAAGTGATGAGGTGCAAACCTTGGATGATTATGAATGGTTGAAGTTCGAGCAGCGTTTTTAAAATTAGGTAACTGGGAAAATATTTTTGAGTGCCTCAGTGGTCAAGTGTTGTGTGATCAATGCCTCAAGGGGTGACAACAGTGCTACAAAGTAGACTGGATAACGGATAGAGCCAAAATACCTCTTTGAAAATGGAGCCGTTTATGAGGTTTAAGTTTGATCAAACGAGTGACTAAATCAGACCACATTTCCCAAGATTGAACCCAAACCGGAGCCAGTAATCCAATGGAAAAATAACTGTGTCGTTCGACAGAACGCCCTGGTTCAGTCGGACGACAAATATACTCAGTAACTTTGAGACTTTGCAAATATTCTCCTAGGAAAGTAGCTAAAGTATAAGCAATGGAAATCAAGAAAACCAAAGTGAGGAAACGACGGTCATTGACTTTTGTATTTTCCAGATTATAGCCTCCAGTTTTACCTTAACGGATGACAAGACAACTCTAGGCTATACATGACCAGGCTTTGGGAAAATG
>NZ_MKZS01000001.1:4670133-4697584 GCF_001942495.1 Moorena bouillonii PNG | reverse complement strand
TTTATGCGCTGTCCCTGATTCAGCAAGCATTGTAGATCGGTTGTCACCCTTTAAGCAGTTTTACAATCTTTAAACATTGTTTCAATGCTCCATCTAGCCGAATAAAATGATAAAGTGAGTTTTAGACTATGGAGGCTAGTCAAAATATACCAGGGTTCTAATGGTCCTCGACCTCGATATTTACGTTTCCAATAAGCCGCCAGATTAACTTTGCCTAACTGATGTGTTTTAGTGGCAGAAATATCGGTAAAAAATCGAGACATTCCCGGTTGAATATCCAAGTCTTTTAGAGCCTGATAAACTGAGTCATCATCCGAGATACAAGTCCCTTTCTTTTGACGTAAAGCCAAGTCGATTTTCCTGTGCTCAAGCCACTTTGCCAGTTTAACACTCTGAAATTCACGATCTCCTAATAAAAGAACTGGATAAGGACGAAGTAGCCGTAAGACCGGGGATAAACTCTTTTTTTGTTCTCTCAAGCTACTACTTCCTTTTTTATCTAAAAGTTGCCAATAAACGGGGATTGCGTGTTGATTCCAAACCAAACTTAACAGAATTAGATTTCGCTCTTGCCACTGAGTTCGGTCGATAACCAACAACAGGTATCCTTTGTGAATTAGTTTAAGTTTCTTCGCTCTTCTTCGATAAAAACGATTCCTTTCAATCCCACGAAACTCTTTTTTTAAGAATTGCTTAATTATCGGAAACCACAATAATTTTGCACTCAATTGGGGCAAATTTAAAAACCTTTGAAGATTCCTAACTCGACTTTCATATTTGAGAGGTTGTGGAAACAATTGAGCCAACCGAGCTAAGCATACATTACGATGGCTTTGCATGATAAGAATTAACAACTGTAGAGTCAAGTATTGGGTTAGACTTAGGTGTGCCTCGAATACAGTTTGGTAGAATTGTTCGCGTAGCGTGGCCGAAAGGCCAGGGAACATTTTTGTTTGAAGGGGTTGTTTTTTAAACAACCCTTTTTTTGGGGACTCGTTTGTTCAAAGCCTTATTATATATGCTTTACAGCCTCCTTGTCACCCCTTGAGGATCAATGCTTATCCAAACTATAGCGCTATTAAAATTGTGGTGATTAGATCATGTCTTATCAAAAAAATGGCGTTGCTGATTCTGGGTATGGTTTTGCCCCCCTAACCCCCCAATTCTGGGGGGAATAAGACGTTCAAAGTCCCCCGAGCGAGCAATCCCTCGCTCGGGGGATTTAGGGGGCTTTAACAAAACCAGATGATTGCGCATTCATTCCTTAATTCAGCAACGCCAAAAAAATTAGGGCTATATTTAATCCTCCCCAACCCAATTATTATACCGCTATAGTTTTGATAGGCTCCTACTCTTAATTAAATATAGCGCTATTTAATTAAGAGTATCCTTTGCCTCCGCCGGTCAAGTAATAGCGCTATAGTAATTGGGTTCAATTCAAGCTACTAAATATAGCGCTAATCTAATCAGCTTACTAACTTCCTAAAACTATAACGATAGCCAAGATATTAAATTATGTAACAATTACCAAAAAATACTAGCACTATTTAAAAATTTGTGTTAACCTCAGATATAAACTATACAAGAGCGCTATAGTAAAGAGGAAAAGGCATGGTAGCAAAAGACATAGTGGAATTTTAGGAAGAATCTGAGGGTAATCTATATAGGCTAAGGTTTTTAGGTTAGTCTCTTTCGCGACTCAATCCGATCACAGAAACAGTTTCGATAGCAATGCCCACCTGCTGAGAGAGATGGTGTCAGCGTTTTGACAATGTCTTCAAATTGGTGCTATTTGGAATTTTATTCACAATTATAATTTAGCGCTGCCTTAGGCACTGCTTAATAGACCGGTTGTAAATCATAACATCACTAATTCTACAGAACTGCCCATAATTTTTATTAGATGATATGAACTATAAAAATTGGATGGAAAAATGGAGAAATCGAAATCTCTACTACTATAAAGACTTAGAAAAGTTTTTCCGCTTTTCAACACGTCCTGGCTATTCTGTCTTAGAGGTTGGTTCACGTTTGGGGTACTTATTAGCGGCTGTTAATCCAAGTTATGGCCTCGGAATTGATAGAAATTCCGAGGCCGTCGAAGATAGTCAGAAAAGTTTTCCAGGACTGGAGTTTCAGGTAGAGAATATAGAATATTTTCAACCCCTAGAGAAATTTGATTATATTTTATTGGCCAATACAATCAGCTACATAGAGGATATACAGAAGGCATTACATTCTATAGAAAAAGCCTGCCATAATAATAGCCGTTTGGTCATGACGTTTCAAAACCCTGTATGGGAACCTATTCTACAATTTGCCACCTTGATCGGGCAACGCATGCCCTTATCAGATCTCAACTGGTTGAGTCTGGAAGATATTCAAAATTTATTACAACTAACTGGTTTTGAAGTCCTTTATCACGGAAAAAGATTACTCTTTCCAAAGCGAGTGCCACTAATAAGCTATTTTATAAATCGGTTCCTAGCACCCTTGCCTTTTATCAACCAACTTTGTTTATGTGAGTATATTATTGCCAGATTACAGCCTAAAGATGCTGATGCTCAAACCCAAATTCAGCAAAGGACTTGTTCAGTGATTATTCCAGCACGAAACGAAGCAGGGAATATCGAAGCTTGCGTCACCCGGATGCCAAAATTGGGCCGACATACTGAAATCATCTTTGTAGAAGGAAACTCTAGAGATGACACCTGGTCAGAAATTCAACGGGTTCAGGAAAAGTACAAAGATCGATGGGATATAAAAGTTGCCCAACAATCAGGGATAGGCAAAGGAGACGCAGTTCGCCAAGGCTTTAACATGGCAACAGGAGACGTTTTTATTATCTTAGATTCCGATTTAACCGTTAAGCCAGAAGATTTAGTTTACTTTTTCGAGGCGATCGCTTCTGGATACTGTGAATTTGCTAACGGTTGCCGCCTCATCTACCCAGTAAATGCTACTACTATGCCCTGGTTGAACCGAATGGCTAACCGTTTCTTCGCCTGGCTACTATCCTATCTTCTTAATACTAAAATCAAAGACTCTCTCTGTGGAACCAAGGCAATTTCAAAAGAGAATTATTGCCGCATTGCGGAAAATCGGAGTTACTTTGGTGATTTTGACCCTTTTGGCGATTTTGATTTGTTATTCGGCGCTGCGAAGTTAGGATTAAAAATAAATGATATTCCCGTCCGTTATATGCCCAGAACCTATGGCGCTTCAAATATTCAGCACTTTAAGGAGGGGTTGGTACTTTTTAAAATGTGTGCTTATGCAGCCAAGAAGATAAAGTTTTCCTAATTATATAGCTGACTTCTGTGATTACTATGCTTAACTTATTAAGACTTCCTGAGTTATCTAAGATGACCAATCTAGATAATCCAAACAACATCCATGTATTAAGGGCAATAATTCAGCGCAAACCCTTTCTTATAAAAACTTATAATAGTTTTTATAATCAGTTATTAGTGAGAATTAAGACAATTCCACCAGATGGTAAAATTGTGGAGCTTGGTAGTGGTGCTAGTTTCTTAAAAGAATACAATTCTCAAATTATCACTTCAGATGTCTTACCCTATGATGGTGTTGATCTAGTTTTTTCTGCTTTAGATATGCCCTTTGAAGACAACGATCTTAGTGCCATCCTGATGATTGATGTATTGCACCATATTAAAGATTCGCGACAATTTTTTCGGGAAGCAGATCGTTGCCTTAAGCCTGGTGGAAAACTTGTCATGATCGAACCAGCAAATACTTGTTGGTCTAACTTTATTTATAAGAATTTTCACCATGAACCATTTAATCCACGGGGGTATTGGGGTTTTGAAGAAGGGGGACCATTGTCAGGAGCAAATATGGCTATTCCTTGGATTATTTTTAACCGAGATAGCGAACTTTTTCGGGAAGAATTTCCTCGTTTAAGAGTACGAAGTATAAAAAATCATACACCCTTAAGATATCTGATTAGTGGAGGATTGTCTATGAGACAACTTCTCCCATCAGCCCTTTTTAGTCTAGTGCAATTTATGGAATGGCTTCTATCACCCCTTAATCCTCACTTGGGAATGTTCATGACGATTGAACTAGAAAAAGTAATTTAAGTGATAGCTAATGCTTAAATTAATAATAAGGATAATTATATTAAAACAACTACGTTAATGCTTCTATGAACATCAGTCATTTCCGGCAGAAAGTATCTAAAAAAAAGCAATTTGTTTATTTATTTATTATCCCGGTTATCTTCGCTGTTATTTCTCTGATTATTAGACAGGAATTCGGTCCATATTGGCTTGGAATAAACTCTGATCCTGAGTATGCTTATCTCCTAAATTTTTTAAATATCATCCAATTCCAAACACCTGGTCATACCGATCATCCGGGCACTACTCTACAAGTTTTTGGTGCTATTGTTATTCAAATCACTTATTTTATTCAGTACCTGACGAATTCTGTTGTTTCTAATATTACAGAATCTGTACTGCAAAATCCTGAGTTTTATTTGATCACTGTCAACACCATCCTGCTTCTTATCATAACATCTTGCTTGTTGCTGGTGGGTTTAGTTGCTTTTGCATTCTCTCAGAATATTGCGTTGAGTTTACTATTACAGTTAGGACCTTTTTTGTGGACTCCCCTACAAGAATCCACCCGTGTGAGACCGGAAACCCTACTACTTTCTTTGACTCAAGTGTTGGTGATTCTGCTGCTATTTTATCTTTACTCAGAGAGAGCCCGATTGCCTAAATTTGCCCTAGCTATCGGTATAGTTTTGGGATTAGGGATATCCACAAAAGTCACATTTATCCCCATGATACTGGTGATTATGCTGCTTCCTGGTTGGTTTCAGAAAGGATTAGCAATTTTTACAACAATAGTCACGTTTTTTATTACAACATCTCCTATTTTTTCCCAATACCCTCGTCTTTTTAATTGGTTGACGTCGATTGCGACCCATACAGGACACTATGGCAGTGGTAATCCAGGTTTAGTTGATATTTCAAATTTACCAAGCACCTTTATTAACTTGATTCCCCAGGATAGATTTTTCTTTTATACTGTTGGCTTATCGGTATTAAATTTCTTCATTGTTACTGTTTGGTTTTGGTTGGCTAGACCGACCTTACAAAATTTCGATTTACAACACAAATACTCTCCTATCGTCCCCGTTCAAAAGCTTTATTTATTGTACTTATGTCTTTTGTTGATTATTGGGTTTCAAATAATGCTTACGTTAAAACACCCTGCTACTCATTATTTAATCCCATCTATGGGGTTATGTAGTCTGCTGATTTGGGTGCAAGTTACTCTATTTGAACAACAACTGACTACTCTTTTACAACCAAGTATTTATGCAAAACTAAGTCTACTTGTGTTAACGGTGTATGTGACAGCAAGTGCCGCAGTTACTTATCAGCTAATGTTACAGGATAAAAATAGTCATCAATCTTATAGGGGTGAAATTAAAACTATTAATCAGTTGATTAAGCAAAATTACAATAATTGTATTCACGTAAGATATTATCGGTCTAGCGATAGACAATATGCACTCAAGTTTGGTAACGATTTTGCTTCAAATCGGTTTTCTAAGGTCTTAGAATATAGTTTTCCTGATGGATTTTTCTACAATATATGGTCTCGTAAATATGAATCTTTTAATCAAGAATTAGATTTAAGTAATCTTATAGAGAAGAATTGCATTATTTTTCAGGGTAGCCCCTTGAACGAAGCACATTATTCACAATTCATGCCAAGCACAACAATAGAAATAATTTTTGATGGTCAGAGCGAAAGCCTTTACAAGCTAATACAAAAGCCCAATGACAAAATAAAGTAGGTGGGCAGCTAGGGCAAACCCATCTAATCCTCATAACCCAGCTTAGAAAAGAGTTTGACTAACCCTAATTATTAATTACTGGTAAAAAAGACGCTCCCTTCTGCTTTCGCCGATATTTTTATTGGCAAGGTGAGCGATGGTTAGTAATTGATGAGTTACAAGCTAAGTCTTGGAAATCGGTACAAAGTGTCGGAATTGGTGGAGACCAGACATCGATTTATGTGGTGATGAGTCGTACCTTTCAAGCAGGACAATTACAACCCTGGGTTGACCTAAGTGATGAGGTGCAAACCTTGGATGATTATGAATGGTTGAAGTTCGAGCAGCGTTTTTGAGATCAGGTAACTTGGAAAATATTTTTGAGTGCCTCAGTGGTCAAGTGTTGTGTGATCAATGCTTATCCCAACTATAGCGCTATTAAATTTGTTGGTAATTAGATCACCTTTGCTGTGAAATTAATAGCGCTATATGAATTGGAACAATAAACATAGCGCTATATAAAACCACTAACAACACTGAATAAAGCTAGCGCGCTTATTAAGCTAACGGCCAAGATACTATAACGCTACATTAATTCATTAGCTAACACTCTGATGATTAAACTATAGCGCTATTTAATTTATTGCCAATACTGTTTAGATCACCTGTCCCAAAAAGCAATAGCGCTATAGTAATTTTACTAATAAGATTAATCAAACTACCTCAACGATCTAGTACTTTACTTTCCACTCTAAACTCAAACTTATAACACTATATAAACAACATACTATTAAATTATGTAACATTTTTTACCAAAACACTAGCGCTATTTAAAAATCTGTGTTATAGTCAAATCATGAACAAACAATAGCGCTAGACTAAAAGGCAAAGACATGGCAGCACAACAGATAACTACAATTGGAACCACTCAAGCAGCTTATCTTTTAGGAATTTGTGTCCAACGAGTTCGCCAACTCCTGAAAAGCGGCAGAATTAAAGGCGCTCAAAAAGTTGGCAGATTTTGGCAAATTCCCCTATTTAACGGCATGCCCAGAGTCATTCCTGGTAAGCGTGGACCAAAAGGAACCTGGAAAAAAGTTGCTCAAAAGGTGGCGACTTACATCCACGTCAACCAGCAAATTATTAAGGAAAATAGAAAATACGATACTTACAAGCCTGTCCTGACCGTCAAACAAGGCAACCGCAACACCTACGGTCATTATGTAGAAATCAAAGGCCCATCTCGCTTAGTTTATCAACCCAATTGTCCTAAGCATTGTGGGGCTACGGTGTGGCTAGAAGTTGACCCAGCTGTTGAAATTCTGACTAAAGTTTTTGGTTAGCATCAGATGTTGAAGGTTGTTCGCCTTTGGCGTTCCCCTAGGGTAGATTGAAGGTTGACCGTTGCCGGTTGCCTTTTGCCTTTTGCCTTTTGCTGCTAATCCATGAAACGACTAATCTCCATTGCCATCAGCCTAATCATCCTAGGGGTAATTTATACCAAAATTGACTTTCCCGAACTGATCGCTGTATTTAAAGAATGCGATCGCATGTGGATGGCGATTAGTCTGGGCATGGTGATTCCGATCACCCTGTTTACGGCTTGGCGACTGCAACAACTAATGCCTACAGGTTCCCAACTCCGATTTTGGGAAGCCAATCGCCTGATTTTAGCTGCCAGTACCCTGAATATGGTCTTGCCCTCCAAAATGGGAGATATTGCTAAAGCCTACTTTATGAAGCAGCGGGGTAATTTAGCTGGGAGCTTGTCGTTAGCCATCGTGATTTTCGAAAAAGCTTGTGACATGCTGTCTCTACTGCTATGGTGTGTCTTTGGTTTATTACTATATCCGGGCAAAAATGACTTCTTTTGGCTGATGACCGCTGGGATAATTTTCGGGTTAATTCTAGGGCTATTCCTGCTAAGCTCCCGCAAATTTGCCCATTTATTTTTCTTGCTGACAAAAAAAATTGCACCCAAAAAATTCCGCTCAAAGCTAGAAAAAATGCAAACTTCTTGGGGGGAAATGCACGGCTACTTCTGGCATGACCCCAAGCAGTTATTCAAAATTACCCTAACTTCAATTTTTATCTGGTTCTTACACTTATTGCAAATTTGGTTATTTATCCTCGCCCTCAACGCCTGGACACCCTTTTTAACCAATCTCGCTCTGTCCCCCCTAGCCATTTTAGCGGGATTGTTACCACTAACCTTTGCGGGGGTTGGCACCCGTGACGCTGCGCTAATTTTCTTCTACCAACCCTATTTTCCGGCTGCTACAGCTGCCGCCTTAGGGTTGCTGTGTACTTCCCGCTACCTACTTCCCGCCATTGGTGGATTACCCTTTCTAGGACAATATTTGACTACAGTGCGTAACTTGGGAAAAAAACCTTCTTAATTTGACTGTTGTCAAGGGGAGATGTATGTTAAATTTATTTAAATTCGGAGCAGTTTAGTTAATATTTTTTTAAACAACCGCTCAGGGATGGCACAATTCCCCAACAGCAAATACTATAGTCTGTAGCGGAAACCCATCCTTCAACAGGCAGCTAAAATGCTCAATAGTAATGGTCGTGAGGGAAAAAGGTGAGGCAACAATCTATGTTAATCAGTCGCAGAACTTTACCCCCTAGCTCTGGCAAGCGGGTCAAACCTAATCCAACGGTTCATAAAAACTTCACCAAGTGGAAAACTAGTTGGCAACCTACCAATCAGACACTAGCTGAGCCAATAATTGACCGTAAAAGAGTGGAAAAATCTCTCTTAGCAGTCCAACAGAGATATCGGTCTCTATTTGAAAACTCCACTGATGGTATCTTTAAAATTACCCCTGATGGTTACTATATAGCCTGCAACCCATCACTAGCTAGACTATATGGCTATGAATCACCTAACCAATTCCTCAGTCATGTAACTGGTGTTGGGGAGTACCTTCACAAAGATCCCCAGCGACGCTATCAATTCCTTGAACTACTGCACTTGAGGGGTTTGGTAGAGGATTTTGAATCCCAGGTCTATCGCCAAGACGGCACCCTAATGTGGATTTGCGAAAGTGCTTGGGCAGTGCGTGATGCTACTGGTTACATTCTATACTACGAAGGTTTTGTAAAAGATATTACTAAACAAAAATTAACTGAAGCAGCTTTACAAGCAGCACAAGCAAAATTAGAAGCCCAAAGCCAGGAACTGGAGAATGTCTTAAAGAAGCTGCAACTGGCTCAAGAGCAGTTAAAGCAAAGTGAAACAATGTCCACCTTAGGACAGTTATGCGCTGGTGTTGTTCACGAAATCAACAATCCACTTAACTTTATCTGTGGAAATGTGACTCCAGCAAGGGACTATAGCGAAGATTTATTAAGACTGTTGGGATTATATGTCAAACACTATCCCCAGCCTGTAGCCGAAATTCAACAGTACGCCGATGCAATTGACCTAGATTTCCTAATCCAAGATTTTCCCAAAGCCCTATCATCCATGGGATTAGGTGCAGAACGCTTGCAACAGATTGTGCAGTCAGTGCGCCACTTTTCCCGACAGCAGACCGATGAAAAGCAGCGCGTGAATATTCATCAAGGGATTGATAGTACTCTGACTATCCTCCATAATCGCTTAAAGCCCAAAGGAAACAATCCCGGGATTACCGTGACCAAGGACTATGGAAAACTCCCTTTAGTGGAGTGCTACTCTGGTCCAATCAACCAAGTGTTGATGAACCTGCTGTGCAATGCCATTGATGCTCTAGAAGAGGCACAGGTTAATAGGTTCTTTGTTAGAGGTTCTTCACCTGTTCAGGTAGACAGGTTTAAGGTTCGAGTTTCCCCTCAGTCTTCTGATTCCCCGCAAGGTGTAAATCAAAAGACACCAGCACTGCCTAATATCACCATTCGGACAGAATTTATAGGCAGCAATGGTGATCTTGGGGACAGTTCTGGTGGACAGGTCGTGATCAGAATCATCGATAATGGTCCGGGAATGACAGAAGAGGTTAAACAGAAGATATTTGAACCATTCTTCACCACCAAATCAATCGACAAGGGAACTGGCTTAGGGCTAGATATCTGCCGGAAAATCGTTGTTGAACAGCATGGCGGTCAAATCCTATGTACCTCTAATCCCGGTAAGGGAACAGAATTTGCGATCGCAATTCCTGTAGGTTCATATCATAAAGGCTTGCAGGCAAAAGAGACGAACCAATCACCAATGACTAACGACCAATGACTAATGACTAATGACTAATTAAACTTTTGCCTCCAAAGACTTGAGATATTCAGTATTGACTCCCGATTCTCGGGTTAGGGCGATTTTGCCAGTCCGGGCAATTTCGCGGATACCAAACTTATTCAGCATTTGGGTCAGTGCTACCATTTTACCTGGGTCTCCCACAACTTCTAGAGTTAGTGACTCCTCAGATGTATCTACGATATGGGCACGAAACACCTGGGCTAATTCAAGAATCTCCGAGCGGGTGGAACTAGTAGTGTTAACCTTGAGCAGCATCAACTCCCTTTCGACACAGGGAATTGTGGTAATATCCTGTACTTTGAGGACATTAATTAGCTTATAGAGTTGCTTAGTCAGCTGCTCAATGCTGCTGTCATCTCCAGGTACTACCATCGTAATTCGAGATATACCAACCTGCTCAGTTGGTCCAACGGCAAGACTTTCGATATTGAAGCCTCTACGGGCAAATAAACCAGCAATGCGAGTTAGAACACCGGCTTCATCTTCAACTAAAACGGAAAGGGTATGTTTCATAGTTTGACTTGGGAGTGGTGGGGGCGTGTGCTGCCTAAATTGCTATCAACGTGATTTCTTGGTGAGACTGTTGAGTGGTTAAGTGTTGACTAGCCCTTTTTTAAGGGGGGATAAGGGATGAGCAACGGTTAACTGTTAAGTTTTTTGAAGCTAAGCGTCAACGGTCAACGGTAAACCAACTACCATTTTATCCAGGTTTTGAGTAACCAAGAACTCTAGTAACAGTGTGCTGTATCTAAAGATATATTTTTTCTGAAACTAGGCAGCTAATTGCCAAATTCCTCGGTAACATAAAAATCGATAAAAACTGATTGGAGTGAAACACAATATTTATGGGTTGGTTACAACGACTTTTTGGATTTGGAAGCCCAGAGGAAGCTGCCGCAGCTAGTACCCCTTCAGAAGATGCACCAGCAGGAGATGACATTCCCCCAGAACGACTGGGGTTAAATGGAGAATACGACCAAAGCGGCCTTGCCAAGCGAGTTGTTTGGGCTTTTGACCAAGACAACGACCTGGATGACGAGGAGAGGCTCTGGGTTGCTCAAACTGGCGGTAAAGTTGTGCTGAAAGGAGAAGTAGCTAGCCAGGAGGTTCTAGATAAGATGGTTGATGTTGCCTCAGGTGTAGATGGTTGCACGGAGGTTGACACTGATCAAGTGAGCGTCGGCTAATACCAATTGTGGGGATAATCAAACCTTAGCTCCTAGCCACTCTAACAGGATCAGATTCACCTGTTCCGGACATTCATCGTGGGGACAGTGACCAGCATGATCTAACTCCAATAGCTCTAAATTAGGATTGAGTTTAACAAACTTGCGAGCTAAGATGGGGGGAATCATTCGGTCTTTTAGTCCCCACATCAATAGCATAGGAATATCTAATGTAGGTAATAGGGATTTGACCGGTAGACTAAAGTTAGGAGCACTCATCCCTCTCAAAAGTCTACTAAAGGTTGCCGCAGCTCCAGGATCGGTGGCAGGGACACTCAGAATTTCTACTAAATCATCTGTAACTGCCTCTGGATTAGCATAAGCTAACCCTGCCCACTTACGAACAACCGTTGGACGTCGTACTACGTAAAATAGGGCTTTGAGTAGCACTGGTGATGCCACTAGATTCTCAACTGTTGAGACTATCGGTCCGAGCCAACTAGGAATGGCTTCTTCTCGGGCTTGGAAATCTGGTAAATTAATCATCACCAGACCTTTAACCATCTCTGGATGGGTTGCTGCTGCTCCTAGACCAACTAGGGAACCAATGGAGTTACCTACTAACACTACGGGTTTTTGGATAAATGTTTGCCAAAATTCATAAACCTGAGCTACCCAAAGGTCAATGGTGTAGTCAACCGCAGCTTTCCGGGATGCCCCAAAACCCAGCAGATCTAAAGCATAAACGGTATGATGTTGACCGATTACGTCTAGGTTATTACGCCAATGCCCGACCGAAGCACCAAACCCATGAAGCAGAATAACTGGTGTTGTCGGCTGGACAGTTAGGGGTTGGGGTGGGCGAAAATAGGTATAACGGATCGGCCAACCCCGCCAGACCCAATCCCTTTGACTACCAACTCGTTGCTGCCAATGCAAAGATTTGGTCACAACCTGCCTCAACTTCAAAAATATTTACAAAGCTTCTTGTGTCCATTATGCCTTCCCTATCAGGCAAAGGAGTAAGTTATAACTATTCCATCGGCCTTAGTTTCCTACGTGATGTTAATAATTTGAACAGAAACAAGAAAGGAATTAGTAAAATGGCAAGTGTATGTAGTAAGTCTATTTTTTGATTAATCCACTTAAGAAAATAAACAAACGCCTGTGAGTGATAATAGAAGACGCCAACGCGATCTACCCCAAATTAACGAAAGAATTAGGTTTCCCAAGATTAGAGCCATTGATACCGATGGGGCACAGCTGGGTATAATCACACCTCAAGATGCCCTGCGGATTGCTGAGGAAAAGGAGTTAGATCTTGTCCTGGTTAGTGACAAGGCAGATCCGCCAGTTTGTCGCATCATGGACTATGGCAAGTACAAATTTGAACAAGAGAAGAAAGCCCGTGAAGCCAAGAAGAAGCAGCACACGGCTGATGTCAAAGAAGTGAAGATGCGCTACAAAATAGAAGACCATGACTACAATGTGCGGGTCAATCAAGCGGAGCGCTTCCTGAAATCTGGCGATAAGGTCAAAGCTACCATTACCTTCCGAGGTCGAGAAATCCAACACAGTAATTTAGCTATGGCACTACTCGAGCGCATGGCTAATGATTTACAGGAATTGGCAGAAGTCCAGCAAGCCCCTAAGCGGGAAGGTCGCAACATGATGATGTTGCTCTCCCCCAAAAAATAGTGGTTATAGTGATTGGTCATCAGTGATTGGTCATTAGTGATTGGTCATTAGTGATTGGTCATTAGTCATTGGTCATTAGTCATTGGTCATTAGTCATTGGTAACCACATGTGCAGGTGCCTGGAATTCATGTCTGAATACGTATGCACGGAGCAAGCAGCTTAAAATACCAAGGACTAGTGACTTAGGACTAGTGACGAAGGACGAAGGACTCTATGAAATTGCCATCTCCGACTCGCCTGAAGGGTGACTGGGTTAGAACAATCCTAGAGTGGGTGAATCTTCGCCCAGAAGAAGGCGAGCGGACATTGTTGATGTTCGCCTTCCATACCACCACTTCCATTGGACTGCTTTGGTTAGAGTACAGTGCCATTGCCTTGTTTCTAGAGAAATATGGCGCGAAGTGGTTACCGGTGATTTATATTGCTAGTTCCGTGATCTGCTCTGGGTTGGGAGTATTATACTCCTGGTTGCAGAGCATTTTACCCCTGAGGTCAGTCTTGGTAGCGATCGCAATCCTAGCTGCCTTACCCTTGTTAGTGTTCCGCCTAGGCTTGGAGATTGAGTATGGCTATATTACTGTAGTCACTATCTTTCTATTGCGATTGTGGATGGATGCGGTGTACATCCTCAATGACCTTAATTCCCAGGTAGCGGCTAATCAATTATTCAACATTCGGGAAATTAAGCGTACTTATCCCCTCATCTCCAGTGGACTTTTGGTAGCTGATGTCCTCTCTGGCTTCTCATTACCTCTATTATTGCTGTTAGTGGGACTCAACAATGTGGTGGCTTTTGGGTCTGGCATGATGCTCCTCGGAGCACTGATCTTGGTTTATCTATGTCAGCACTACCAGCAAGCCTTTCCTAACTCCCCAGCACGACAGTGGGAAGAAATGGAGCCAGACTTTGCTGTGCGTCAGCCGAGTCAATCCCTCAGACGCTATGTCATCCCTTTATTTGCGTTTTTTATCTTAGGGGAAGCCCTGTATCTCCTAATTGAATTTCAGTATATGGGTCAATTGGAGCAAACCCTGGATAGTTCAGCAATTGCTGGTTTTCTGGGTCTATTCAGTGGTACGTTGGGACTTTTTGAATTGGTGACCCAATGGTTTATCTCTAGTCGGGTGATTGATCGCTTTGGTCTTTTTCTAAGCGCTATGGTATTACCTGGTGCTTTATCTGTGATTGGCTTAGTGACCCTAGCTAAGATGGCAAGTTGGCTAAAGTTTGATATTGGGTTGCCTAGCTGGATAACAGGGCTATTTATTGGTGTAGTCTTACTCCGATTCGTAGATGAACTATTGCGCTTTACTTTAATTGCTAGTGTTGAACCGGTACTTTTCCAAGCCTTACCGTCAGGGTTACGCTCTGTGGTTCAAACTACTGTGCAAGGGATTGCCAAACCCATGACTACTGGCATTACTGGTCTTGGGATTTTAGCTACCATTGGGCTGCTGGATTGGGCTTTCCCCAATTTTGAGCCATTGCGGCATTGGGTGTTTATTCTAATGGTAGTGATTTTTGCCCTATTATGGCTGCTGAGTACCTGGTTGATGCGGGCTAATTATGGTTCATTGCTGCTGATCAATGCTGAGCAAGGACGTTTGGGTTCTGCCAATACCAATTTGCTGGATACTAAGACCGTCTTTGAGGAAGCGGTAAAGCGACTGAAAACTGAGCCGAAGAACCGCTCTGCTTACATTCAACTGTTGTATCAAATGGCTCCGGAAAAAGCGAGTAAGGTTCTTTCTCCCTTGCTGGGAGAAATGTCTACAGATTTGCAGCGCCAGAGTTTAGAGGTGATGTTGCCCTATCCCAACCCAGATTGTCTAAAAGATGTGTCTGGGTTGATTGATCAAAGACCACCAGTAGAAGTCCTGGCCTTAGCATTGCGCTATCTTTGGCTGGCTCAGGAAGACCTGAATATTCGGACAATTAAGCCTTATCTACAACCGGCTGTTGACCCAACCGTAAGAGCTACAGCAGCTGCTTTAATTATGGGTCGGGGTACACCAAAAGAGAAGTTTGACGCCGTCAAAACCCTGCGGCGGATGCTCACCTCAAAAAAAGAGCAAGAACGGTTAATGGGTACCCGAGCTTTGGCAGAGATGGATTACTTGGAATCCTTGGTGGTTTATATTGATGACCTGTTAAGGGATAAGTCATTAAAGGTACGCTGTGCTTGTTTAGAGGTGATTGCTGCTAAACGATTTGAAAAGTACTATCCGTCTTTAGTCAAGGCACTCTACTACACCTCTACCCGCAATGCTGCTCGTATGGCGTTGGTCAAGCAAGGGGATGAAGCCATTCCTTTATTGAGGGTTTTGTCTGAAGATATTCACAAGCCAGACTTAGTAAGGCGGCAAGCTTGGATGGCTCTCGGTGAGATTGGCAGACTCCACGCCCTAACTGAAAAGGGTACTCCTGAAGCTATGAAGCATTTGGTGCAACAGTTGATGAGTAGTTGGGGGACAACCCGTCGTAATATTCTCACGATCCTGCTCAAGATTCCAGGGGAAGTTGGGATTGAAGCGGTGATGAACCAGTTAGGGCGTAGTGGCATAGAAACTTTAATTGAGCAAGAATTGATGTTTTTGGGTCAAATTTATGGCGCACTGCTGGATTTGACCTCAAAGAAAATAGCTGGACTGGAGGCAGATTTGCTGCGGCAGGGGCTTAATGATCTTCAACAAGATCTTGTAGAGGTGTGTTTCTTACTGATGAAGTTTCTTTATCCATCGAGTGCCATCAAAGCAGCTGAGTTTAATCTAGCATCCCATTCTCGGTCAAACATTGCCCTAGGGCTAGAAATTTTGGATAATACCCTAGATATTCCTAATAAGAAAGCATTTTTGTCAATTTTAGACCGGCGTTCTCTGAAAGAAAAATTAGCTGCCCTAGTGGATTTAGTGCCTTATAAACCCATGGGTGTAAGCGATCGCTTACGGCGCTTAATCGAGTTACGACATTTTCTGTCAGATTGGCCCCTAGCCTGTTGTTTTCATGTGGCCAGAGCAGCACACTGTTCCCTAGCACCAGCAGCGGCTATGAGTTGCCTACGTCATCCTACCGGTTTTGTGCGGGAAGCGGTTGTGGCTTATCTCAAAGAGATGTCACCTCGTGCTTGTGCAGAGTTGTTGCCAGTGCTTAGGAATGACCCAGATCCCTTGGTAGCTGCTCAAGCACAACAGATTATCGGATAGTTTGGTCGAATAGTTGCCTATTCTTTGTACACTTTGCTGGCATCATCTCTAATGTCTGATGGCAGTGGACAGTATACCTAGGGGTGAAATAATGTCTGAAATTACCACAGTACAGTGGTTGAATCTTAATTCGACCTCTAGGTCTAGTGAGCCATTAACTATAAACAATTATCCCTATGGGTTAAACTTGTATTTTACTACAGCACGGCTATTCGCTAGCAGCCAACCGCTAACTCAACCGCTAACCAATGTTATCTAGCATTGATCGTTTAATTTTTATCAGGGGTGTCCCAATTTTTCACGAATTGCGGGACGATTTTCTGATGCGACTAGCCTCTGTGATGGACGAGCTAGACTTTCCTTCTAACCATACCATCTTTGCTCAAGGGGAAGAGGGTAGGGAACTTTATATTGTAGTCTCAGGTTTGGTAAGAGTTCACATTGGTGAGCGCAATTTGGCACAGTTCAAGCAAGGAGCCTGCTTTGGGGAGATGTCCTTGTTTGATGCAGAACCTCGTTCCGCTTCTGTGACCACAATCGAACCTTGCCATTGTTTGATGTTGACACAGCTACAACTCTATGATGCCATTGATGAGACACCAGAATTTGCAATTAAGATTATTCGTATGCTGTCCCGCCGTATTCGGGAACTTAACAGCAATTTGAATACTAATCAGGTGAAAAATCCACCATCAGATTTGAGAAGGGTTGGAAGTCGTTTAACTGATTTCCGTGCTTAAGATAAGTCCTAGTTTTTTTGGTACTAGTTTTTTTGGTACTAGACCTGGCTCGTAGGTCGGTTAATCATTAAATTAATCAGCAACATCGGTTTATAATTAACAGTAACTATGTCTTTTGTTGGTCTACACATTCACAGTGATTATAGCCTACTGGATGGAGCATCTCAGCTACCAGCATTGGTGGCTCGAGCTGTTGAGTTGGGAATGCCTGCGATCGCACTGACAGATCATGGTGTGATGTATGGTGCTATTGAACTGATTAAAGTTTGCCTAAAAAAGGGCATTAAGCCGATAATCGGTAACGAGATGTATGTGATTAATGGGGATATTGAGGTCAATAAGCGTTACCGAAAATATCATCAAGTTGTCTTAGCAAAAGATACCCAAGGCTACAAAAACTTAGTAAAAATAACAACTATTTCTCACCTGAAAGGGATGCAAGGAAAAGGAATTTTTGCTCGTCCCTGTATTAATAAAGAATTACTGGAGCAATATCACGAAGGGTTAATTGTTACTAGTGCTTGTTTGGGGGGTGAAGTTCCCCAAGCTATCCTAAAAGGTGACTTAGATCAAGCCCGTAAAGTAGCTAAGTGGTACCAAGAGGTTTTTGGGGATGATTACTATTTAGAGATTCAAGACCACGGCTCTGTAGAAGACCGAGTGGTTAATGTTGCTATTGTCAAAATCGCCAGTGAATTAGGAATTAAAATTATTGCGACTAATGACTCCCACTTTATCTCCTGCTATGACGTAGAAGCTCATGACGCTTTGCTGTGTATTCAAACCGCTAAACTGGTTACGGAAGAGAAACGGATGCGCTATAGTGGCACGGAGTATCTCAAGTCAGCAGAGGAAATGAAGCGGCTGTTTCGAGATCACTTACCGTCCCAGGTGATAGAGGATGCGATCGCAAATACCTTAGAAGTGGCAGATAAAGTCAAGCACTACAATATTATGGGGGAGCCTCGCATCCCACACTACAAGGTATCCAAGGATTATACCCCTGACACCTATTTAGAAGAAATTACCTGGAATGGACTGATGAAGCGGCTAAAGTGTCGCTCTCGTAGTGAAATTGATCCAGTGTATAAAGCCCGGCTGGAGTATGAGTTAAAAATGCTCCAGCAGATGGGATTCTCTACTTACTTTTTAGTGGTTTGGGACTACATTAAATATGCCAGAGACAATGATATTCCCGTTGGTCCCGGTCGTGGTTCCGCAGCAGGTTCCCTAGTGGCTTATGTCCTAGAAATTACCAACATTGACCCCGTACATCATGGGCTACTGTTCGAGCGGTTTCTCAATCCAGAGCGGAAATCAATGCCAGATATTGACACAGATTTCTGCATTGAAAGACGGGATGAGGTGATTAAATATGTCACCAATCTCTATGGTGAAGACCGAGTAGCCCAGATTATTACATTTAACCGCATGACCTCTAAAGCGGTATTAAAAGATGTAGCGAGAGTGTTAGGAATTTCTTACCAAGACTCTAATCGTATGGCTAAGATGATTCCAGTAGCGCGAGGTAAGCCAGCCAAACTCTCAGTGATGATTTCTGATCAGACACCAACACCAGAGTTTAAAGAGGCTTACGATCAAGATCCGGAAGTTCATCGCTGGGTGGATATGGCGATTCGGATAGAAGGGACAAATAAAACTTTTGGTGTCCATGCTGCTGGTGTGGTTATTTCAGCAGATCCGTTAGATGAAATTGTGCCATTACAACTGAATAATGATGGTGCAGTGATTACCCAGTATTATATGGAAGACCTGGAAGCTCTGGGACTCCTGAAAATGGATTTTTTAGGACTAAAGAACTTAACCACTATTCAGAAAACCAAAGAGTTAGTTGAAAAGACTCAAAATCTTAAACTCGATTTAGATCAGATTCCCCTAGATGAAATTAAAGCTAAGAAAATTTTAGACAAGGGTGAACAGAAGAAAAAACCCCTAGATATTCAAAAAACTTACGAGCTCCTAGAAAAAGGTCAGTTAGAAGGAGTATTCCAATTAGAATCTTCGGGAATGCGTCAGGTAGTGCGAGACCTGAAACCTGACAGTATTGAAGATATTTCTTCAATTTTAGCTCTTTATCGTCCTGGTCCTCTAGATGCTGGTCTGATTCCTCAGTTTATTAATCGTAAACATGGTCGGGAAAAAGTAGAGTATCAACATCCTCTATTAGAGCCTATTTTAAGGGAGACTTATGGAATTCTATGTTTACCGAAAGGTACGTTAATTGATCAGCCCGATGGTTCTTATGTGCCCATTGAAGAAATTAAATCTGGCGACCTAGTATTAACCTCTGATGGTAAACGAGTTTGGGCAGCAAGGGTAGCCAAGCAATGGCGCAGTGGTATCAAAGACATCCTGAAAATTACCCTATCTAGCGGTACAGTTATCTATTCCAGTAAAAACCATCGCTTTTTAACACCAGATGGAGATAAATTTGCCTATGAGCTGAAACCAGCAAACCCGGTCGTCAAGAATGCTAATGGTTTGGCTTCTCAAGTTTATGAAAAATATCCCGGAGCGAGCAACAGTAAAAAATTGTGGCCAAATGATGCTCACTTGGGTTTAGTAACTAGAACGCTAGTCAAAGAGTCATCTCCACAGGCAACGCTAGCCAGACCTAAAGAGTCACAGTACAAGACAAGGGTTGGAGACTGGGATGTTCGGATAGTTTATGTTACCGCTGTTGAAGAGAGTGGGCAACAGGAGTGTTTTGATCTACAAATGGAGGAACAATCTTCGCCATACTTTCTGGCTCATGGCGTAGTCGTTCATAACTGCTTTCAGGAAAGCATCATGCGGATGGCGCAGGATTTGGCCGGTTATTCTCTAGGTCAAGCGGATTTACTGAGGCGGTGTTTGAGTGGATCAACTGAGATCGTGGATCCAGCAACCGGTCGTTTAGTTTCCCTGAGGGAGATTGCTTCTAAATCTAGTTACTGGTTGGGACGAAAGGTTTTTTCCCTGGATTTAAAGACCCAAAAAATTACCCAACGACCAATTATCGAAATTCATCCTAATGGGATTCGTGATGTTTGGGAGATTACTACCAAAACTAACCGCAACATTCGCGCCACGGATGATCATCTTTTCTACACCACTCTAGGATGGAAGCCTCTGAAAGAGTTTACCATAGGAAGCGCCATCGGTTTAGCGAATACATTACCAATTCCCTACAGTCGTGAACTTTCGAATAGTAAAGTAGTTAAGGTAACTGATAAGATCATTAGACTTGTTTCAGAAGTTGGTAACAGGGAAAGGGTAACAGGGAACAGTGGACAAGAATTAACGCAAACAGTTGCGACTCGGAGTTTAGCACGTCACCAAGGCATTGCTGACTCAGATATTTTATGGGATGAAATTGTTGAACTGAAGTATCTTGGCCAAGAGGAGGTTTTTGATTTAAGTATTGCTGAAACTCATAACTTTATTGCCAATGACTTTATTGCTCACAATTGTATGGGTAAGAAGAAAGTGGCTGAGATGCAGAAGCATCGGGAAATTTTTATTGATGGTTCAACCAAAAATGGCGTAACTCAAGACATAGCTGAGGAGTTATTTGACCAAATGATTAAATTTGCTGAATATTGTCTCAGCTATGATACGGAGATTATCACAGTAGAGTATGGTCCGATGGCGATTGGTGAGATTGTTGAGAAAGGTATCCTATGTACTGTTTATAGCGTTGATAGTAATGGCTATGTTTATACCCAACCTATTGCTCAGTGGCATAACCGGGGAGAGCAAGAGGTGTTTGAATATACTCTCGAAGATGGCTCAGTGATTCGAGCTACAAACGATCATAAGTTGATGACGATTGATGGTCAAATGCTGGCGATTGATGAGATATTTGAGGGAGAGTTGGAGTTGAAACAGTTAGAGGAGTTGCCGTTAGGGTTAATTGAGCAAGCTAGTTAATACTTAAAATCACATCACGGTCTACTATGAAATCAGTCCCTGCTTGTAACTGAGCAAACTCTTTGTTTTCAAAAGAGAGAATACCTGTGTTTTGATTGTAGTCGAATTGGCTAAGGGAAACCTCTGCAAAACCAGCTGTCCTAGAACCATATCCACGGCCACCAGCGATCGCATCATTACCTGCGTTGCCGTAAAGAGAATCATCGCCATTTTTCCCATCAATTACATCATTACCATCCCCACCGTTGAGGGTATCGTTACCATCTCCACCTGTGAGAGTATCAGTAACGGTTGAAATTAGACTTGTCGCCAAATTGGCGACGCTTTAGAAATCTATAGAAAAATCTCTAGAAAATGAAAGAAAAGTACTCTCTGGGGTAGCATGCTCCGGTAAAATGAAAAGTATAATACCAAAACTGAAGAATTGTAAACTAATATTAAGTAAAGCCATACATCGATTGAGTGTTTTTTCCTCTATGACCACCCAGTTTTTTGCTTCCCAGTGTGTGGAAATGACTGTGCCACAGGAATCTGTGCCGATTCAGCACTACTTGCGTCAGCCGGAACGGATAGTTTATGCGATCGCAGACCTGAATCGCATCCAACAACTGACTCAGAAGCGTTTTCGCCTGAAAATGAATCCATTACACTTTATGTCCTTGACATTTCAGCCCACGGTAGATCTGGAAGTGTGGGCGGAATCTGACGCTACCGTTCATCTGAGGTCTGTCGGTTGTAAAATTCTGGGATTGGACTACATCAATCAACGCTTTGCCCTAGAATTAACCGGAAAACTGCATCCTTGGGAAGATCAAGGAGTGACTAAGCTCACAGGCAGAGCCGATTTAACTGTCAAGGTTGATGTGCCTTTACCTTTTTCCCTAACTCCCAAGCCAATCTTAGAAACCACTGGCAATGGTTTGCTTAAAAGCGTTTTGCTCAGGATTAAGCAAACGTTGATGAAGCAGCTGTTATTGGATTATCGTCAATGGGCTAACAACGGCACCCAAACCAATATTTATACTCAGCAGCAACCACCAGGCGCTCCCGCGACTTGATCTAGCAATCGGTGTGGGAGTGGTGAGGGTGGAAAGATGGACAGATGGGGAGATGGGGAGATGGGGAGATGGGGCGGGGGCGCGGTAAGTGTCGTGGGAATTTTTCCCTATTGCCTATTGCCTATTGCCTATTGCCTATTGCCTATTGCCTATTACCTATTACCTATTACCTCTTGCCTCTTGCCTCTTGCCTTTCCTTAAGGGAGTATGTTCACAATCACCCTTAATCCTTGATAATTCCTTGTGACAAACAGTATTACTGATCTCCCAATTAAAGCTGGTATTGTTGGTACTGGGTTTGCGGCTAAGCTCCGAGCGCAGACATTGCAAGCAGATTCGCGATCGCATTTACTGGCGGTCTGTGGTCATACCCCTGCCAAAACCCAAGAGTTTGCTGAAACCCACGGCACGACAGTGGTGGATTCCTGGCAGCAATTGGTAGAACACCCGGAGCTTGATCTAGTATTTATTAGCACGATTAATCGGGATCATGGCCAAATTGCCCGTGCTGCTCTTAATGCTGGGAAACATGTTGTCACTGAATATCCCCTTTCCCTTGACCCCAAAGAAGCCGAATCCCTGATTACCCTTGCCAACGCTAAGGGCAAGCTCCTCCATGTAGAACATATTGAGCTTTTAGGGGGCTTGCATCAAGCCTTGCGCCAATCCTTGCCCAAAATTGGTCAACCGGTTTATGCCCGTTACGTAACTATTGCGCCCAAACACCCTGCACCCCGCAGCTGGACATACAATCTGGAACTATTTGGCTTTCCCTTCATTGGTGCTCTTTCTCGCATTCACCGCTTTACAGACTTGTTTGGTGAAGTCGCTTCTGTGTATTGTCAATCCCAGTTTTGGGATGCTGGTGATCAGTACTTTACTGCCTGTCTATGTAATGCCCAACTGCGCTTTACTAGTGGTCTAATCGCAGATATTACCTATGGTAAAGGGGAAATGTTCTGGCAGAGGTTACGGAATTTTGAAGTCCATGGAGACCAAGGCACACTGCTGTTTGAGGGAGACCAAGGTAATCTGATTAAGGCAGAGGAAAGCAAACCAATTGAAGTAGCAGGGCGACGGGGTTTGTTTCTTAAAGATACCGCTATGGTAATTGACCATCTAGTTAAAGGAACACCCCTGTATGTCTCCCCAGTAGATAGTTGTTATACTCTCAAGGTTGCAGATGCATTACGTGAATCGGCAGCTACAGGGAATGCGTTCGCGTAGCGTGGCCTACGGCCAATCGCTTTATTTTAGTGGTAAGCATTCAGCATTCAGCTATCAGCTATCAGCTTTGGGCCTGTGACCACGCTACTTGAGGTGCTTATGGGTGATTGGGAACACTATTTGAGGTGCTTTTGAATCAAGTAAGCTGACGGCACCTCAAGTAGCGTGAGCTTTTAGCTGACGGCTGACGGCTGTTCGCGCAGCGTGCGCGTAGCGCATATGCTTACATTATGCAACACCTTTATTTTCAAGATAAAGATCCTGATCAGACCATAATCTTTCATTACGTTTTATAACCCTCTCTAGGAGGTCATGTTTTGGGCTGTATTTGTTATCTGGATAGCTTGCCAACCCAATAAATCGTTTTCCTTTATTACTTAGACCATTGACTCCCCATTCTGTGAGAATCAGTTCATGGTTCAGATCAAGTTCACTAAGATGCTGAATAAGGTTGTCAATATCGTATCGGTAAGTTGTAAATTTAACTTCAAAATGTGTTTTTTCTGAATCGTTATATCTCCAGAGAAGAATGTCCTTGTCACCTTCTATAGATTTCTTCCATTGGTAGCCATCAATAACAATTGATTCCGGTAACCAGTCCACTACTAGTGAGTTCTTTACATCAATCCAATCGGTAGATTGAGAACTATACAAAAAAGGTGTATGGTCAATAACAATGAAACCTTCTTGATTTAAGTGACTTTTAGCATTTTTTAACGCTTCAAGTCTATCTCTATCGGTCTTTAAGTGCTTTAATACGGATAATGCGAAAACTATTAAGTCATATTTTTTGTTCATTTTAAATGAACACATATCTGTATTAATAAACTCAATTTTGGCGTTGTTAACGTTATTTAATTTAAAATATTTTTCTCCTTTATCTATCAGTTCATCACTTAAATCAATACCAGTAATTTCTTTCGCTTCTTTCATAAATATTGGGAACAACCGACCCATTCCGCAACCTAGCTCTAATATAGATTGTGGCTTCACTATTTCAATTAAGTCCTCATAGAGAGAAAAATCCATTTTGAATGAATTCATTATCTCATCATAGAAATAGGCAGATTTATTATATTCTGATTTGCTTAAACTCATGTGGTTTATTGTCTAACTGGTATTGTGCATCACCAAAGATCGTCCATACAGCTGTCCGTTGCTACACCCGATGCATGCAGAGGACAGAGCAGATATAGACTTTTGGCGTAAAGTAAATAGCGATCGCACTCAGGCACTTTGGGTATCAAATCACCGACCGTCTGATCGGGTGATTGATCAAGTCGAAGTTCAGCCTGAAGCTGGGGGGTATAAAGCTGAGGGCTTTAGATTTTCCTAAAAATCTTAGGCTTCATCTAGCGTTACATAATTCAGCTTTTTTTACCTCACCTACTTACTTTCCCAGTATTTCTTACCACAAAATTGACAACGACGTTGTATAAATTACCTAAACTATATAAATCGTAACAAATATTTTAAACTTCATTACAAAATCAGATATGCCGTTGGGATACCATGATATGTTCTGTAACATACATCGAGTCGCGGTTCCTATGGGCTGATTGGACACGCAGCTTTCCCGCTCTCGAACTACCTAATGGTTAAGTTAGACAAGGAGGACACTTTGGATTTGCATTCTACTCAACCCCACAATGATCATGCTTGTGAAGGCATTAGCGATTATGTCGCCGAGCTTCAGTTTCACATGGCACTCCACGCCCGCAAATTAGTTCCTCACCTCACTAAAGCAGCAGATAGTCGAGAGCAACTATTGCAGCAAACCCAAGCTAATTTTGAAAAACTGGTTTCCCGACAATCCCGTTCAGAGCGATAAAGCACGAGCTCGATTTGCAGCAATCAACGATTCTGTATACTGTAGCGCCTCTTGCCAAACCTGATAGCCAAGAGGCGTTAAATGAATACCATCGGTTGTCAAGTTTGGCTCCATCTGACCTTTACTATCAGTAAACAACTTGTGAAGATTGAGATAGGCTGCTCCTTCTTGTTGAGCAATCTGAGCAATTTGTTGATTAAGATTACGAATGCGCTGATTAGAAATAGCAGTAGCTCGTGTCGGTAAAATCGACTGGATAATCAGTTGAGCTTGTGGGTGATTTTGCCGCAATTGACGAGTAATCTGGCGCAGATTGTTGACAATAACTTGATCGGTTTTCCCCTGACGCAAATCATTGATACCTGCCATCACATAAATTGTATCAGGACGAGTCTGGGAAAATGCCGATAATCGACTCAAAATTTGACTGGTATTCTCACCAGAAATGCCTTGATTGAGCCACAGTTGATAGTTAGGTAATCCCTGTGCGGGTAACCACAAACTTAGGGAATCTCCCACTACCATAGACAGACGATTGTTACCCTGTCCGTAGGCAACAGCTCTGGCTTCCTGTGCCAGGAGTTGTTTCCACTGCTGATAGGTAGGTTTTGTGAGAGGGACTCCTTTGTGATTTAATCCCTTTGCCCAAAACGATGAAAAACTATGAGCAGGTAAGCGAGTATAAAGTTTGCCAGCTCTGAGGGCAGCTAATCGTTGGTAATACAGTTCCGTTCCCGACTTTGGTGAAGGAGTAGTCGGTTGATAGTTGGGTAAACGTTGCCGATACTTTACAGCAAGTTTCGCCCCCCTAACCCCCCAACTTTGGGGGGTTCTTGAGTTAAAGTCCCCCAGAATTGGGGGATTTAGGGGGCTTGCAGCTAAAGGTAATGAGGTCAATTCATCTGAAAACCGCTGTAAATTCCCATCCACCAAAGCTACACAAAAACGTAATATAAATCCTGATATAAATCTTCCTACCCCCACTCAAAACTATGTTCTTTTAACCTCCTGCTTGCGGGTTCTAATTGGTACAGGCTTGTGGTGTGTCATAGAAACCCTCTGGAGTATGAGTCCCCTGTACTGGTCTGGCTTATCCTATACCCAAAGTCCCCATAACCTGATAATTTTGCACCTCGGTCAATTATCCGGTCCAATAACAGTTACAGCAGCTATTGTCGCGGTCAATGGTTTAATTGCTGAAAGCGGGTTAACCCTTAATCAGTTGTTCGCGTTCGCGCAGCGTCGGCTTTGCCGAAAGCGTGGCCTTTTGGCCAAGGTTGGCAGGTTTAACGTTGGCAGGTTTAACGTTGAAAGTGATCACAACAAGCTTGAACCTTCAACCCCTCAAAACCTTCAACCTTCAACCCCTCAAAACCTTGAACCTTCAACCCCTCAAAACCTTCAACCTTCAACCCCTCAAAACCTTCAACCTTCAACATTAAACCACTACAAACCTTTAACCCTTTTCGGTATAGCAATCGGGTTATTAATTAGCTTACATCTGCTGGGATGGTTACTGTATAACCAACCAATTGATCAATCAAAAGATTCTGCTATTAAAGTCGGTATTATTCAAGGAAATATCCCCAATGAAATCAAACTTTACTCCGCTGGCTGGCAGCGTGCTATAAAAGGTTACACTACTGGATACCAGACATTGGCAGATCAAAAAGTAGACGCAGTGCTAACTCCTGAAACTGCCTTACCTTTTCTTTGGGAAGAACAGGTTCGCACTGTTAGTTCTTTCTACTCAGCAATATTAGATAAAGGGGTTTTAGTTTGGGTAGGAGGCTATGGGCAAAGAGGGCGTAGCCTTACCAATAGTTTGTTTACTGTCACCGGTACTGGTGAAACCTTCAGCCGTTACGATAAGGTGAAATTAGTGCCCTTAGGAGAATATATTCCTTTTGAAGAATTCCTAGGACGTTTAATTGACCGATTATCCCCTCTTGATGCTCATTTAGCAGCAGGTAAACCTGACCAGTTATTAGAAACACCTTTTGGTCAAGCAGTGGTAGGAATTTGTTATGAGTCAGCTTTTCCCGAGCACTTCCGCTATCAAGCTGCCGCTGGTGGGCAGTTTATCCTCACTGCATCCAATAATGCCCATTACAGTAATACAATGCCTGCCCAGCACCATGCTCAAGATGTAATGCGCTCCATTGAAACAGATAGGTGGGCTGTTAGAGCAACCAATACGGGCTATTCCGGTATTGTAGACCCCCATGGCAAAACAGTATGGCTATCCGGGATTAATACCTATGAGTTGCACGCAGATACAATTTATCGACGACAGACTCAGACGTTGTATGTGCAGTGGGGGAATTGGTTGACTCCGGTGTTATTAGGGTTAGGGGGAATTGGTTGGTTTATTTTGGGTTGGTTTGGAGTTGGTTTTGGGTTGGAGTAGCTCACCCCTGAACCGACTAACCTACCCGACAAGGGACGCCAAAGGGGAGCAACCGACTAACCTTCAAGCCCTTAAAGGGTGACAACCGATCTACAATGCTTGCTGAATCAGGGACAGCGCATAAA
>NZ_MKZS01000001.1:4664689-4670033 GCF_001942495.1 Moorena bouillonii PNG | reverse complement strand
AGCTGATAGCTGTTCGCGTAGCGTGTGCGTAGCACATAAGCTGATAGCTGATAGCTTACGAAATCTCAAATCCTGGCTGGGATTTGGATTTCACTATGTGTTTTTTAAGAAGTTAGCTAAACTATAGCAATTTTATTTCCCATGAGCTACAAATGGATCCCCCTAAATCCCCCTTAAAAAGGGGGACTTTGAAGTTGATAAGTGTATTAGGTACAGTATTATTTGACACCAATTACCTGTCTTGATGCAGTCGCTGGGGGAACGGCAGTCGCTCATGGGGGAAACCCCCAAGACCGCGCTGCCTCCCCAAGACCGCGCTGCATCGCTTCAAACCCTCTTGACTATTGCCTATTGCTAGCATGCCTATTGCCTTCTGCCTTAAAAGGATAAGCAATGTCGCTCATGACTATAATAATTGCTATATAAGTGGTTTTTACAAAGTACAAAAAAGGTGTTTTATGAAAACAGAACAGTCCCCTAATCTCTTTGAGAGTCAGTGGCAACTCTATCAAAAAATACTGACTAACAATTACATGCAACACCGTGAAATTTACGGCATTTTACACGCATTTCTAGTCAGCTACTTTCCAACCCCCTTCTCTATACTTGACCTCGGCTGCGGTGATGCTAGCTTCACGGCCCAGGCTTTAGCCAATACCAGGATTGCTTCCTACAAAGGCATTGACCTGTCTGAGCCAGCACTAGAAATTGCTCGTGATAACATCAATTCTATCCCCTGTGAACAGACATTGATCCAGGGCGACTTCTTTGAAGTAGTTTCTGAGTTGGCACAAAACCAGCAGGATAGCTTCGACGGGATTTTCAGTTCTTTTGCGTTCCATCACCTCAGTTTTGAGCAAAAAGATAGTATTATGGCTAAGCTGAGCCATCTCCTAAAACCTGATGGTGTTTTTATTCTGATCGATATGGTTTCCACAGATGGAGAAACCCGAGACACCTATCTAAGACGTTACCTAGAGGGTGTTTACCAAGACTGGGCTCAACTGACTCCGGAAGAAGTTTCCATGGTCGAGGGTCATATATTGTCTAGTGATTTTCCCGAAACCCAAACAACCCTGCAATCCCTTGCCCACAAACATGATTTTAATCGGGTTGAGTGTCTGTATCGGGATCCCCTCAACACTAGCCAAGTGTTGTGCTTTTACAAAAGTAGCGCTAAAAGCCCACTCCAGCTAGGGGCTGTGTGACAGTTTACCTAAGCTTTGAATGAATAGGAGTAGAGTGGGCATCCTGCCCGCTCGGAAATATATTGAAACTGGCAAGATGCCAGTGTCTTGATGCAGTCGCTCATGGGGGAAACCCCCAAGACCGCGCTGCATCGCTTCCACGCAAGATGCCCATTCCACAAAACTCTTAAAATCATTCCATTATTCAGCAACGCCAACATAATTACCCTTAATCAAATCTCCCCATCTCCCCATCTCCCCATCTCCCCATCTCCCCATCTCCCCATCTTCCCATCTCCCCATCTCCCCATCTCCCCATCTCCTGAATGATGGGTATTCAAAGAAATCCCCATCATTAAGCAAGTCAGAGCTTAACGGGCACCAATCCGAATCACGTCTCCATCGAAGGTTGGCAGAGACAGCACAAAGGGATCAGTGGAATAGGTCAATGCTTGTTCTTCCAGAATACCGATGGCAATTTCTTCACCCATGCGCAAACTATCATAGTAGTCAGTAAAATAGTGAACGCCAGCCATATTGCGACCAATGGAAATATTGGCAGCCAGCTTGTTCAACTCACCCTCCAGAGTCAGAAAATACCTGGATCGCTCTGAAACAAGTGTCGCCTCACCATTCGTGTAGCCAGATGGATCAGGGGCACGGAACACAATACCCTGATCTTTGGGGCTATAGCGTTTAAATCTGATCTGTGTCCTTGGTTGTCCCGGTTTTGGGTTTTTGACTGGTGTTTCTACTAAAACTGCACTGGTATCAAAGAATGCCTTAAGCATGGTCACACAGGCTCCAGCAACAGTGGCATGTCCTGCACCATAGGCAGGGTGCATGGGAGACCCTTCAGGAAATGCCATTGGTAGTAGATAATTCGGTGAGCCAGAGCCATTTTGATTGGCTAGTTCCAAAATCGAGTTTAGAGTACCGTTGCTTTCTAGTTCACGTTGGAACCTTTTAATATACTTGATTAATGCTCTGGGTACACTAGCTTTAGCTTCATTAGGTAGCTCTTGAAATCGCCGTAATAGTTCAATCCGGGCTGCCAATGCCTCTGGTCGCAGACGAATATGGTTATTGAACTTCTGGAAGCGGACAGCTTTGAGTGCTCGTGTGGCTACTTCAGTAACCAAAGTTAAGATGTGTGGACCGCCATAGAGGGCAAAACCACCAGCATGGCGACGGGTTGCTGGATTACCTGCTGCTACACCACCCCCAGAAAGATGATCAAAACCAGGATCGAAAGGTGTTTGCATCCCCAGCAGAATGATGCAAGCGTTGAGATACGCTTCATAGAGAGCATCGTAATGAACATAAGTAGCTAAATCTCGGGGAGTGGAGATAAACCGACGAGCTGGACGATCTGGTAGCTTAGGGTTTTGATCCTTCTCTAAAACATATCTTTCTCTGTCTTGCTTAATCCCACGCTGAACCAAGACATAGTCTTCCATGTTGGTCATGTAATCTAGGTTAGGTGTTGCAATGGGAAGCTTTTGATCAATTTGCAAAGCACCATAGGTAATTTTCCCTTCTGCAACGTTGCCACCACCATTGAGATCAACATTACCTATCAGTAAAAACTGAGAGAGATAGGGACCGACTTCTACTCCTGGAGAAGAGCCTCGGAATACGGTTTGCTCATCAAGCCTGCCTCTGCCATTCACCTTACGAGGTCGTCCAGTTTGGTTGCGAATATAGTCAAGGGCATTGAGACGATTGATAGAACTCTCAATTTTGCTATTCGCTGCTCTTTTCTCAAAGTCATTGAGGGGCTGATCCCGCAGTATGGCTAATTCGTAGACTTCTGCTATCTCAAAAATTAGCTCTTGGTTAGCCTTACCGTTAGCATCGATTAACGGTGGTGCCGGAGGCATGGTAACCGCTTGTGGATCTGGTCCGTTTAGCTCAAAGACAACCCCTGCAGTTGGTGCTTCCCATTGTCTAAATTCCTCAAGGAGATCAGGGTCAGTCTCACGCTTAATAGTGTACTCTTGACCTGTAAATACTACCTCAAATTTGGCACCATGACGTACCGGATCAGTGAAGGGATCAATAAAGCCATCGTCTATTGCACGGCGAAATTCGACAAAATCCTGTGGGTCTTGTAGTAGCCCTGTATCAGGGTTGTGAGGTAGCCCTTTGGTAAAGGACATAAAATACTGATCATCAGCGTGTCGCTGTTCATCCCCATTGGCTTTATGGGTAGGATAGTCTCGACTTCTGGCTAATTTTGCAGCGTCGAGGCGAACGTCAAAAGACTTCTCTGAACGATTTGCCATGGGAACTCCTTAGGAAAAAGAATTTTGATATGTTTTGAAGGTGTCTATATCAAATGTAAAAAGTAATTTATGGCTCTGACAGTACCCACAAGGGTACTTTTTTCAGCCAACAAAAAATGGGTTGCTTTGTAAGCATGATAGCTGTCAGCTATCATGCTTAAAATAAATCTCTTGCGGGAGAATTTTATAGTTCGAGATTTTAGAGAATTGAAAGTTTGGATAAAAGCCCAAGGCCAAAGGCCTATGGCTACGCTATGCGAATGGCCACGCTACTTGAGGTGCTTTTTGGCAAAGGCTTCTAGTTTTTGGCACAGGCTTCTAGCTGATGTGCTTGGGCATAAGCGATCGCATCTTGGCAAAAGGCTACTAAATCGACTTGACCTTTGAGTTTAGGTGGCGTTGTTTGTAGAGATGAATACTCTAGGCAATGGAAGCAATAAGCAGAAAAGTCAGCGCTAGACAATAACTGCTTCTCATCTTGAGATGGACACAAAACCAATACAGGAATTAGTTCATCAGGTTGATTAACTTCCTGGATTACAGTGACTGTTGCCACTTTCAGCATGAACTTAGAGCAGATAACGGGCTTATTTGACAGAATTTACGATAAGCTAATCTGGGTGATCGCAATATTTCCTGACAAACACACGTCAACGTCTGTTCCTGAATCAGATTTGCGATTGATGTCATCTCCCACATAAAGATATCCATCCTCTTGCTTTACAAATTCTGTCAGTAGAGGACGGGTACACAGAGAACAAAAGACTATCTCTGGCTCGGGTGCGTCTGGTTCTAGGTGGGGAAAGTTGACGCTCCAGAAGGTGCCAGGGTCAGACGGTTGGTCTAATAACTTGTGCAACACCCGAACCGTCCATTCCGTCGCCAGCTCCCAGTCTATCTCCCAGTCAGTTCTCTTAAAATGAGAAAAAGCGATCGCGTTCAGACGGTGTATTGTGGCCTCTCTAGCCGCCGCTATGGTTCCTGAGGGATAAATGTCCGAGCCCAGATTGCAGCCCCCATTAATCCCAGAGACAACAAACTCGATATCGTCGTAGAGATAGTTGACTCCCAGACGCACACAATCAGCGGGCGTACTGTCTACACTCACCTCAGTCTGCGATCGCCATTCCACTGGAATAACTGTGCGAATATTGACCCGATGGCCACAGCCGGACTGATGGTATTTAGGACCAACCACCGCTATGCGATCGCTTGTTACTTGGAATAATGCTTTGTGCAATGCCCGAATGCCGGGAGCATCAATCCCATCATCATTGGTTACTAAAAAAGCCATAATCCCAGCTCGACCAATAAACAACATGAGGATAGCAGATCAGTGAGAGCAAATACCATGTCTACTGATCTACTAACCACTAAAGCTATAAAGAAGCTACAAAAGCTAGAGTGGGTACATCTCATTTTCACTGTTTGAACCAGTGGTGCGTTACGGGACGGACTGTCCCAATACTGGCTACCAAGAAAATGAGGGCGAGTCCGTCCCTAACGCACCCTACGCAACTTTTTTACAAATATGAGATGCACCCGCTAGAGTCTGGTTGCGTCTAACCACATCACCCCAAATAGGTCATGACCAACACCATAACCTGGTTGTTGCGTCTCTTCTAATTTCCGCAACGCTTGAGCTAGCATAAACTCTAGCTTCTGTCGGTACAGGTGTTTGTCAGAAATCTGTTGCAATTCTTTCTGGGCGGCTGCCTTAAATCCTTGAACTTCAGGGGGCAACTCAACGGTCGCGACCGCCAAAGGCTCACCCAATAGCTCTGTGGCGTCACTCACCAAACGGTTCCAGCAACTAGGGCGTGTCTGCAAACTGCTATACTGAAGTAAAATGATTCAGGTATTGTGATG
>NZ_MKZS01000001.1:4661444-4664589 GCF_001942495.1 Moorena bouillonii PNG | reverse complement strand
CTCGCGATTGCAAATCTCTCTAACCTAAATTATTGGGTTTGCAGACACGCCCTAGAGAATTTCCTGAAGAAATCTAAGATGTGCTCTGGTGCCGCTCCTAACTCGACTCGGAAGATTAGTTGGCTTAAGTCTGTCTGTTGTGAGGGTGAGAGCAAACTATTTACAAGGTCGCGATACTTGGGCAACCCTGGGTTAAACTGCCTTGTTGAGGTATGGCGACCAACCATAATCGAGCGATCGAAAAACTGAAACTTCTCAACAGGACAGCCTACGGCATTGGCTGCCTGCTGCATAATTTCTTGCAAGTGTTCATGGGAGTAAAAACTCATCCATGTAGGGTCTTTATCCCCTTCGCTCTGGAAAAAGCTCATGGAGTAATTCCAACGGCTGTTCTGCCATTGGGGTGTCCACTCGATACTGTAGCGCCCCAAAACATCCACAATCACAGCACACCGGGAGCGATTCTCGCAAACATTGGTCACAATCATCTTTAAGGCTTGGTCAAGCTCCTTGTGAGTCAGATGAGAGTAGGGAACGCCGCAAGAAAGATATAAATCGAAGGGTCGAGCCAGCTTGCTAGTCCGAATATCCGCACATTCAAACCCAACGTTACTGTGGTTACCATATAAATTTATGGCAGTTTCCACCATTTGGGTACTAATATCAACTCCCAAGTACTCTAGCTCATACCTACCACTTAGTTCAGGGTCCTTTAACAATAGCGTTGACAGCAAAACATATCCATCACCTGTGCCTGAACCAACATCAACAACCCGTAGTTTCTCCCCCTTATTTTTGCTCACTGGGGCGATTGCTTGCTTAAACACTGAACGAGAGAACGGCTCCTCCCAATCAACTTTTACACCGTCACGGCGACTTTTAGATAAGTAATGTTGAACAGCATTGCTTTGGTCGTATACACTCTTAATCTGCTCTGGAGTTACTTTCATAACAAATGTAGGTTTCTACTAGAACTTCAAACGTCTATCGACTCATATCTGTCACTTCAACGAACTGCTAAGTCTCTCTGTAGCAGGCTTTTAATTATTTTTTACTTTGTTCTTAAAGCATTGTATCATAAAAAATCGTAACCACAAAAAATTGTATAAAAAAAAAGCGCGACAGCTATAGCAATCCTCAATTATTTGTATTTTATTAAAACTCGCAAATATTTGCTGGGCAAGGGTTGTAGCGATATAGGTTGCCACTATTCGGCTAATATATTTGACGAATCAGATAGGATTGCTATAATCGTCAACAAAATACCAGTCGCTCAATTCTTCCAAAGAAATATCATTCTCTGGCTGTGGAGCACGGAAATAACAATGGATCGGAAGTAATTCAACACCAGGATTTGCTGATGGTTCAGAAATAATCTGTTTGATTCGGCTCAAGTAGTTTAAAGCGGTGCTATCCCAGGTGTAATATTCCAAAATATACTGCTGACAACGTTTCTGTAACCTTTGCCACAGGTGTTGATCACAAAGTATTTCCCTGATTCCTCTAGCAATATCTGCTGGATCGCTGGGATCAACTAACATACCATAGTCTTCATCTCCTACTTTCAGACTTTCACCTACACCACTATTTTTTGTCACCACTATCGGTAATCCTGCTGCTGCTGCTTCTAAAGGAGCAAGACCAAAGGGTTCAAACAAAGAGGTAAGAGTAAACACGGAACCACGCTGAGCAAAATACCGATAGGAGGCGGCTAGTGCTGGTTGATCGGGTACTGAAAAAGCGCTAATTTTACCCCACAAATTTTTTTCTCGTACTATTTCCCGGATGGGACCGATTACTAGTTTTTCGGTCTGTTGATCGTGGACTTTTTCTTGCAAAGGGTTATCCAAGCCACCAGTAATCAGCACCACATTGGCTTTCTGTTGCACTATCACATCTTCAGCAAAGGCTTGCACTAAACCTAGGAGGTTTTTCTTGGGATCTAAACGGCTGGATGCCAAGATAGCTGGTAGATTGCGCCGTGACTCACTGATGTCCCGCTGCAATCGCTCTTCAATCAGTTGATAAGTCGCTTGTTCATTATGAGCGATCGCATCGGAACCAAACACAGAGGCATTGACTCCCGGTGCAATCACGGCAAATCGATGATCAGCTTCTACATCCACTGCTCCACGATAAGCATGATGACTGTACTGTTGGAACCGCTCTTGTGCCGTATTAGTAATATTGAGGGCTGAGTGATTCATGCTCAACCGTTCCGCTAGGATCCGGTATCGGAAATTGTAATAGTGATCGATTTGAGCCAGATTCTCAGGAGTGACCTGGAGTTTATCCATTTTTTGAGCCCCCAGGGAATGACCTGTGAAAGTAAAAGGTATCCCTGTCTGTTGCTCAATCAGCACCCCACACACTCCCCCATCACTGTAGTGGGTAGTCATGATATCGGGGAACTTACCTTCCTCTCGATAAAATTCCAGGATGTTTGGTACCCAGTCTTGGACGAGATGGGGCCATAACAACTCCTTGCGCAGGAACTCTTGTGGTCCGGCTGGCAATCGGATAATCCGGAGGTTGTCTACACTCCCATAGCCATCAAATGTCTCGGCAAATTCTGGCCAATCCGGATCAATGATTTGGCGGGTGAGAATATCTACTTGGTGACCTTGTTTTGCGATCGCATCTGCGACTTGCCTGACATAGACCAACTGACCACCGAAATCGGGATGTTCGCTAATGTAGCTATTTTTATGGTCAAAATTACCGTGAGGGTTGAGAAATCCAATGTGCATCACACTGACTCGAATAACAACCAAGTGTTACCAAACCTTGACAATTCCCAGGATTGACCATCTAGGTTTAGCTTGTTTTGGGGATCTTATGTTAAGTCAAAATTAAACTTATAATTATATTCTTAAATTGGGTGGTTTTCACGACACATTTAATAGTTTTTAATGTTAACTTATATTAAGAAGCATCGGGAAAGACGAGACCTCTTGCGTAAATAGCCAACAACAGCGTGATAACTACGATAGTTACCTGCTAATTGACTTTTGCAAAAGGTCTACGGTTAAGGCAGGGACGTTATTCGTAATCAATAGTAAATAGGACTTACGCATTTGCCCCCGTGGGTCCCCCAATTCTGGGGGACTTTAACTCAATTTCCCCCCAAAATTGGGGGGCTAGG
>NZ_MKZS01000001.1:4569936-4661344 GCF_001942495.1 Moorena bouillonii PNG | reverse complement strand
GCGAGCTAGGGATCAAGCCATGTCTACGTTACAAACTCCCTTGTCCCCCTGCTAGCTCCCTACTCCCTACTCCCTACTCCCTACTCCCTACTCCCTACTCCCTACTCCCTATTCCCTACTCCCTACTCCCTACTCCCTACTCCCTACTCCCTACTCCCTACTCCCTACTCCCCTTAACCCAGATAGCTTACTTCTTGGTAAACCGCCAAACTCCATCCCAATTCTGTGGCACTCCTTGAGCGATCAACTGGTTAATTCGCTCCACATATAAGGCAGCGGTCTTATCCAAAGGATTCACCATTAACACGTGATTAAAATACTTTAAAGCCTTGTCAAATCCTTGAGTGCAATAACACTCTAAACCTTGTTCAAAATCCAGTTGCGTTTTTAACTTCAATTCCCTAACTGCTTCAGTATCACCATCCAACACTTCATAGATGGCAAGAGGTTCATTTCTCCCTTTAACAATTGCTCGATCTATAAACCGAATTTGATAGTGATTCCGATTGCTCAATTTATCTAAGGTTTGCTGAGAAATTAATAAAGAAACCCCATAGAACTTGGTCAACCCTTCCAAACGAGCGGTCAAGTTAACATTATCAGAAAAAGCATCCCCCTGCATTCGGAATGTTTCTCCAACCATCCCCACCATCATGTGACCATAGTGGATGCCAATCCCTACTTGAATTGGTAAATAACCCTTGGCTTCACGTTTTTGATTGTATTGGTGGACTTTTTTGAGCTTGGCAATTCCAGCACAGACAGCATCATCAGCGCCATCAGGGAAAATTGCCATCATGCCATCCCCTAGAAATTTGACAATAAAGCCATCGTGATTGCGAATTTCAGGACTGACACGCTTAAGATAGGCATTGACGAAGTCAAAGTTTTCCTTTGGTGTCATACTCTCAGAAATGGTAGTGAAGGAGCGAATATCACTGAACATTACCGCCATTTCTTTACTAACATGGTCCCCTAATTGGACATGAATCACATTTTCCTTGTGCAGAAAATTTAGATATTCAAATGGGAAAAACCGAGCAAAGGAATTTTTTAGGGTTTCCAGAGTTTCATTGGCTTGAGTCAATTCTTGCTCACGGGCTTTTACAGTTTGAACCATGTGTCGGAAAACTCGTGCTAGTCGTCCTAACTCGTCGCTCCGAGCGGCTACTTCCTCCAAACTTTCTGGCTCAAATGTATCATTTTCCACAGCAGCGGCTGCTACTGTCACCTTTTCTACCTGTTTTATATACTTTGACTGGCGCAGATTTTCAGCTTTAAGACGCTCTTCAGCTTCGGTTCGTTTCAGAAAGTTCAGATAGGCTTTAGAATGGTAACGAATACGAGCAATTAGTTCTACCCGATCTGGCAGTTTTACTAAGTAATCATTTGCTCCAAATCCAAAGGCTTTAGCTTTAATTACTGGTTCTTCTTTACTTGAGAGTACAATCAGGGGAATAAGTCGAGTCGGGGAATCTTTAGAGCGCAGAAAACGCACTAACAACAAGCCATCTATCTCCGGCATGACCAAATCTTGTAGAATGACCGTTGGTTGGTACTCCTTAGCTACCTTTAAGGTTTCAGTTGGATCCTGACAATAGCGGAAGATAATATCCTTTTCCGGAGCTAACATGCGGCGGATGGCTTCGCTGATCATGGGCTGATCATCGATAAGTAGGACTTTAATTGGCTCTTGAATCACCATTTTGATTTTAATGTCCTTGTCAAGCTTTGGCTATCAATTAGATCAGGTACAGCATAGATAAATAACCTAGGGTTAGCTAATTCGTTTAGCAGTTTATCAAATTTTGTTAAATACTCTGGGTAAACTGGGAAAACTATGTCATGCCAATTGTGATTAATAGTCAGCTATTGTTAAGAATTATTATAAGGGAGCAGTGTTGTGGAATAAAAGTGATATTGGAATTTAGCTAAGGCTTAAACGCGAATCCTTTGATTAGGGCAGGTGCGATCGCGTCTAGGGGCAAAATTTCCACCGCCGCCTTCAACTCTGCTGCTGCTTTCGGCATCCCATAAACCACGCAACTGCTTTTATCTTGGGCAATCGTATGCCAACCTTTAGAGCGCAACAGTTTTAGCCCTTCAGCTCCATCTCTACCCATGCCAGTTAACAAGACAGCCGTGCCCTTGCGCTTCCAGTACTCGGCTACACTTTTGAAAAAAACATCCACGGAGGGGCGGTAGGGATAATTACTGGGTTTGCTGGTGTAGGTTAACCTCAAATTCGATGTTAAACACAGGTGGTCTTTGGTTCCAGCAATCAATACTTTCCCTACTTCAGGACGGCTACCGTCAGACGCTAGTTGGACTACCAAGGGTGTCTGATGATTCAACCAGTCCACTAAACCTGAAGCAAACTGCAGATCCACATGCTGGACAATCACAATTGCTGCACTGAAACTTGCTGGTATGTTGGAGAGAATCGTTGCTAGAGCCTTTGGTCCTCCAGTAGAAGCACCAATTGCGATTAAGGGCGGAAGATGGAGTTGGGAATTTCGGGCTGGGGATTTTGAATTTCGGGTGGAAATTCCTATCAGTTTACCAATGGTAGCAATTTTAGTAAGTAGTTCTTGGGCAGCGTCTGGGTTACCGCGAGTGCCCAACACTGGCAGGCTGACAGCATCTAAGGCTCCATATCCAAGGGCTTCAAATACTTTAGATGAATTCTGCTGGATGCTAGCGGTTACCACTAAAATCGCACAGGGAGAATGTTTCATGATCTGGCGAGTTGCCTCAACCCCATCTATTACTGGCATGGTCAAATTCATCAAAATTAAATCTGGGAGGTCTTTGGCACATTTGGTAATAGCTTCGGCACCATCACTAGCAACCCAAGCTACTTTATAGTCTGGAACCGCCATCAAGACACGCCGCAGAGTCTCTACTGCCATCATTGAATCATTAACAATTGCTATTTTCATGTCATAAAAATGCTGATTACTTTTTTATAAGGGAGTAGGGAGTAGGGAGTAGGGAGTAGGGAGTAGGGAGTAGGGAGTAGGGAGTAGAAAACTAAATGTACTTCATAATTATGATCAACATAAGTATGATTAACGCTATAGTCGATTTTATTGATTGCTGAATTCCACCTTAGTAATTCATAAGCTTGGCTTCAAACTTTACTATTTAAAATTAACAAGCAAGCCATCCAAAATCACCAATGAATACTCCCTACTCCCCAATTAAGTCAATCACCGCATTCAACAACGAATCATCATGGAAACTACTCTTGGTTAGATAATAATCTGCTCCAGCTTCCAAACCTTGAAGACGGTCTTGTTCGCGGTCTTTATAGGAAATAATAATCACAGGGATTGATTTTAATTTATCATGGCTTTTAATATGGCTGACTAGCTCAATGCCGTTCATGCGGGGCATATCAATATCACTGATCACTAAATCATAAGGGTTGGTGCGAACAGCGTTCCAACCATCCATGCCATTAACAGCTACTTCCACCTCATAACCTTGGTTTTCCAGTAACTTACGTTCCATTTGCCGCACGGTAATGGAATCATCAACTACTAGAATGCGTTTCGGCTGTTGGATATCAGTATCATCAGTATCACCACTGACTTGGCTCAACTGGCGGCTATTGAGTAGGTTATCAATGGAGCGCACTAAATCTGACACATCCAAAATTAGAATCGGGGAACCGTCTCCCATCAAAGCAGCAGCACTGATATCCTGAACTTTGCCCAGCCTCGGATCTAATGGTCGAACCACTAAATCCCGTTCACCTAAAAATTTATCAACTACTAATCCAAAACGGTTCGATTGGTCACTGATGATCACCACTGGTAGGGTTTTAGATGTGATATAAGAGTCATCTAATTCCAACACTTGATGGGCAGCTACCAGTCCAATGTTTTCATCATTAAGGGTAAAATATTGCCGCTTTTCTACTACAGAAATTTCGGTTTTATCTACCATGACAATTTTGTCAATTCGTGCTAAAGGGAACGCATAAGGTTCACCATATATATCCACTAATAGGGTACGAATAACTGATAGAGTCAAAGGCAATTGGAAGTGGAAACTCGTTCCTTGCCCTAGTTTAGAGGTAGCTCGCAGGGTGCCACCTACCTGTTGTGCCATAGTCTTGGCAATATCTAAACCAACGCCACGACCAGAAATTTCGGTTACCTGCTTAGCGGTAGAAAATCCCGGCAAAAATAGAAACTCCATCAGCTCATGTTCAGCCAGCTGGCTTGCGATGTCTGGGGTGATCATTTTTTGGCGGACAATTTTTTTCCGCAATTTCTCTGGATCTATGCCTTTGCCATCGTCAGCAACAGTAATCGATAACATCCCACCACGATGAAGGGCTTCCAGTCGCACGGTACCTTGGGCTGGTTTCCCCATTGCTACACGCTCTTGGGGAGGTTCAATACCATGGTCTACAGAGTTACGCAAAATATGAGTTAGTGGTGCTTCTAGTTTCTGTAAAATATCTCGATCTACTGCGGTAGATTTGCCGATAATTTCTAATTTAACTTGTTTATTCAGCTTTCTGGCTATATCCCGAATCATCCGAGGAAAACTCTGTACCCCATCAGCAAAAGGACGCATGTGAGACGCAATCACTTCTCGGTAAAGACGATCCGAAAGATTAGCAGTGCGACGTGCATACAGTTCTAGTTCACTCATGCGATCGCCCAAAATTTCCCGACATTCCTGTTCCTTTTGTCGAGCAACTTTTAGATATTCATCCCCCACTTGATTCACCGGGGATATTGCTAAAGAATCCTGTAATTTTTCTAGGATCTTCGATAATTCCATTTGATGTTTCTTGAGAGTCATCAAAGAATCAGCAAATGGTTGTAGCCAATTCGCCTCCACTAGGGATTCACCGGCTAAACCCATTAACCTATTTAAGTTTTCAGCACTGACTCGCACAACTCTCTCTTTAGCTTCCGGCTTTTTGGCACTATCCAAAGCAATCAATGGTTGCTTGGTTAAATCATTCCCTGGAGTAGATGAGGATTGATTTTCTTTGGCAGCCACTTCGGTTTGAGGCTTGTGGCTAACAGCCTGATCCAAGGTTTGACTTTTAATCTCTATCGTGGTGTTGTCAGATTCCTGACTAGGTACTTGAGGGGGAGAATCGGTTTGAGCCTGGTGAGTTACTACCTGATCAAGATTTTGCTGATCAACAGTTTGCTGATCAACAGTTTGCTCTTGAGTCTCTATAGCTGTATTCGTACTATCAACAGTGGAAACTTCGGAAGGATAATCTATAGCGCTTAGTTTTTCCGACTTCTGTGGCTCGGAGGCATTAGGGGGAGGAGATGGAGATGGCTGCTGTGGGGAGGAGGGTGCAGATTCCGGTGCCAGAATTTTTGCGATCGCAATACTCTGATGTTCAATGGCTTGCCCATGTTCAGACAACCATTGCTCTAAATTCATTTCACCAACTTGGCTGATTTGTTGGAGGAAATCGACACCTTGTAGCAAGACATCGATGTGAGCTGCTTTGAGGGTAATGGTTTTATTCATAGCTGCCACAAAGCAATCCTCCATGGTATGAGCAATGTTAACAGCAGCATCAATTTGGACAATGCGGGCAGCACCTTTAATGGAATGGGCAGCACGCATTAGGGATTCCAATTCTTGGCTGGAGGAAGGATTACTTTCCAGAGCCAATAACTTGTCATTTAATATCGCTGCTTGGCTTTCCACCTCCATGCGGAATAAATCCAACATGGAGAAATTGCTCATATCTTGTCCGCTGTCTGTCATAGGATTTTAGAGTTTAGAGTTTAGATTGATGATCTTTTGTAAGCATTCAGCGGTCAGCTGTCAGCGGTCAGCCGTCAGTTTATTTTATTCAAAAGCTGTTCGCACCTCAAGTAGCGTGGCCATAGACCCAAAGCTGTTCGCGTAGCGTGCGCGTAGCGCTAATCGCTGTTCGCTGATGACTGATAGCTGATGACTGATAGCTGATAGCTGAATGCTTACATAGATAGCACTTTCCACTCATCACCCCATCGGGTTACGTAATCTTCCGATTTAGGGTGTAAAACAATAACTCATCGTCCAAGTAATTCACCTTTTTATCTTGCCAGTTAATTATCCATTTTGTATAAGTATATGTAGCGTTAGAAATAACCGCTGGTGCATCGAGTAATTCATTAGCATGAAACCGTTGAACAGTAAAAATTTCATCAACGGGAAAGACCCATCGGTTGCCCTCAATTTCCACAACCACCATCCGTTGATACATCACACTACTCACATTGGTTTTGGATTTTAGAGTTAAGGGCTGTTGGATTTTGGATTGCTCGGAATCTGAGTTAGCAGGATTATCTTCCAAACCAAGGAGATGGCTGAGGGAAACGCACATTAGGATTTCCCCACGAATATTCACAATTCCCAGTAAGATCTCGTTGCTGCGGTGGGGGATAGTGTGGATAACACAAGGCTGGGTTACTTCTTTGAATAACTTTGCAGACAATGCCAACCATTCTACTCCTAGCCTAAAGATAATTACGGATATGGTTTCCCCTAGTTGTGTCAGAGCACTTTCCCGTTGCGGCACAGATTGGGAAACCAGTAAGTTAGTCCATTCATTAATGTAACCTGGAGGCGGTTCACGTTCAAGCAAGCCGCGCCCTGCTAAGGAATAAACCGGACAGTTGCGGCAATGAATGAAGGTTTTTAGTTCTGGGCAGGAGCGATCGCCTGTCACTCCGATTTGGTTCCAACAATCGTTAAAAATTGGTTGATTACTTGTTTTATATTGCATTACTTCAGGAGTATATTAAACGTTAATATCAAACCAATTTGTGCTAGTTGTTTAACTAGAAAAAAAATTGATATTTTTGTAAATTTTAATTCACGTATTTATTGAATAAACGCTAAGATTTCGATAGTATTATCCGAATATACACTATTTCCAATACTATCCCTCCAATTCCCATTTCATCCAATCCTTAATCCTTGATCCTTCATTTGCTAGATATAACGTTTTTCGTCGTTATGAGGTACAGTATTCTTTGATGTTGATTCCCTGTTAGGTGCGCTCTTACCATTAAGAATTAAATTCGCCACGGGTCGCACCTCTTGATGCAGTGATCGCTATTCCCTATTCTCTCTTCCCAGATCCGCTGTTCCCAGATCCGCTGTTCCCTATTACCTATTACCTACTTATAGCGTTTCTAGGAGGGTGCATCTCCTAAAAGTTGTTTGACAAGGTGGTGCGTTACGGGGCGGGCTGTCTAAACCCTGACTACGAGGCGAAAATAAGGCCCCCCCTAACACACCCTACGCAACTTTTTTACAAATATGAGATGCACCCTCAAAGTCCCCCTTTTTTAAGGGGGATTTAGGGGGATCTCCGAGTTTGAAGACAGGCCCTAGTCCCCCAACTTTGGGGGAAGAGTCAATTTGCTTATAAAAGTCCCCCGTCGGGGGATTTAGCTCACAGGGGTAGGTTTTTTACATTTGGGTAAAATATGGGACGACCGAGAGGGAGAGAAAAAGGAAAACAACGAAGAAATGATGATTGTTAACGACAAATTAAGTATATTTTCTTATCCCCCACACCCCACACCCCACCCCCTACACCCCACACCTGAGGTCTTTGTAAAAAACCTACCCTTATGAGGGGGGATTTAGGGGGCTTGGATGTAGCAAATGAGACTTTTCAGACAACCTCTAAGGATAACTTCCTGCCTGAAGTCGCACTCTTTGAAGGCGGTTAAGAATGCGATTAGTTAATTCTGTTGCCTAGTTATATTCTCCTAGGTTAGTTCATCGCGCAGAGCGGTTAAAAGTACTTGAAAGTGGAAGATTTGTTCAGCACCCAAATCAGTATCCCCTTGCAAGATACCTTCAAGTTCCCGGGCTAAGCGCGACCCTTCTGAGAAACCAAAAATACCCAAGTTTCCAGCTAAACTATGAGCTGCCAACCTCCCTTGTTCTTGATGGGAAGAACTCATAGACCCTTCTGAGAAAACTCTAGGGACTTGCTCTAAGATAGCCAATTGATTACGGCTCTTTTCCCGGTACTTTTCCCAAGCTGCAGCGATCGCTTTGAGGTGTTTTGAGTGCTTATTGGCAGTAATCTCTTCTGGGATTACAGTAGTAGGTTTAGAATCAGCATTGTCTGGCTGCAACTTTAGTCTATAGCCCAGTCCATGTACTGTTTCAATCAGATCTTCCGGAGCACCAGCAATTCTTAATTTCCGGCGTAGCTTTCTTAGATGAGATCTAACTGTTGCTTCCGCTGGAAATTCTTTCGAGGACCACAAATTGTCTATAATTTCGTCAGTACTAAAAACATGATGGCTGTGGCGCAGGAATAACTCTAGTAGCCCATATTCCTTGGGGGTTAATGAGAGCAACTGAGTGTCGTAGGTTACTTTACAGCTGCGCGGGTCTAGTTGCAAGCTACCCCAACTCAGTACAGGCAGGGAGTTTGAGTTTACTCGACGCAATAGAGCTCGCATGCGAGCTGCTAGTTCCTCAAGATCAAAAGGCTTAGTTATATAGTCATCGGCACCAGCATCTAGCCCCCTAATCTTGTCTACACTAGCATGGCATGATGTTAGTAAAAGGATAGGCATGTGATAACCACTGGCGCGGAAACGCTGACAAAGACTAATTCCGTCAACCTTTGGCAGCAACAAGTCCAGTACAATCAGGTCGTAGGTATAAGTTGACCCATAGGCCCATCCCTGTTCACCGTCAGTGACAGCATCAATCACATAATTTTGCTTGGGAAGGCTGTTTTTGAGTAAATCAATTAAAGACTCATCATCCTCCACTAGTAATAGTCTCATGTGTACAACTACAAACGATCAACAATAATGAATCACAACTTCCATTCCAACATTTCTGCTATTTGAATAGCCAAAGTTATAGAATTAAATGGTTTGATAATAACACCAGCAATACCGATTTTTTTAAACGGGTGTTGCTCTGCTATCTGAGTCTTTGCCGTCAGAAAAATAACGGGAATTGACTGGGTTTTAGAATTTGCTTTTAACTTCGAAAAGGTTGCAATTCCATCCAGATCTGGCATCATTACATCAAGTAAGATTGCGTCTGGCAGTTTAGTTTTAGCCATAGCGATACCTTCCAAGCCTGAAGAAGCTGTTAGTACCTCCCAATCTGTTTCAAGTTCCAGACCGACTTGCACCACTTCCTGGATAGTTTCTTCATCGTCAATTAGCAAGATGCATTTAGTACTCATGGTTATCTTCTTCTTGCTGTTTTAAAGCGGGTAGGGTAAAATAAAAAGTACTGCCTTTACCTAAAGAACTCTCTGCCCAAATTCTGCCGCCGTGTTGCTGGATAATTTTGCGGCAAATCGTTAGTCCCAGACCTGTTCCACCTTTCTTACGGGAATCAGATGAGTCCACTTGCTCGAAGCGCTCGAAGATACTTTCGAGCTGGCTATTGGGGATTCCTTGTCCCTGATCTTTGACTTGAAATGTGACATAGGCAGTTGTGGAGCATCGCAGCTGTTTCTGCTTTTTGGTTCTATTAACCTCGTTATCTGTTATTGCAGAGAGCCAAACTGTGCTATTGGCAGGTGAAAACTTAATTGCGTTGCTTAGTAAATTAGTCAAGGTTTGGACAATATAGTCGGGGTCAGCCCAAACAGAGAAAGAGGTGGACTTGGTTGCCAACTTAACCCCATGTTCACTAGCCATTGTTTGCATAGCCTGGACTGCTTTTTTGATCAAGTCAGCTGCATTGCAGGCTTTTTTGTCCATATTCACCTTACCTGACTCAATGCGCTGTAGGTCTAAGACATTATTGACTAAGCGCACCAGGCGATCAGTTTGTTCGTCGGCAATTTCGAGCATTCGCTGTCCTTTGGCAGAGAGCTTACCGAGTTTTCCCGTCGCCAGGATTTTCAGGGAACCGTGAATTGAGGCCAGAGGGGTGCGGAGTTCGTGACTGACCACTGAAATGAACTCGTCCTTCATCCGTTCTATGGCTTTGCGATCGCTAATATCACTTGTTAAGGCAAAAAAACCTTTGACTAAACCCTCCTCCTCGCTGAGATGAGGGATGTAGGTAACGCTGACGGAGTGAGTGCGTCTATCTTTGAGGGTCATTTCATGTTCGTAGGTGACTGTCCGACCTGACAAAGCAGCCTCCACATGCACCCGAATCTGCTGATAGACTTTTTTCCCATGGACTTTCTGAAGGTGAGATCCAGACACCTCTGAAGGGGAAAGTCCCAACCAGGTTTTGTAGGCTTGATTGTTGAAGCGATAGCGCTGTTCCTTGTCAATGTAGGCAATTAAAACAGGCAGTGCATTGGTGATGAGGCGGAGTTGTTCTTCAGAACGACGCAAAGCTTCTTCTGCCTGAAGGCGATCATTGATTTCCTGTTGCAGATTGCTGTTTACTTTCCTCAACTCGGCTGTCCGTTCTGCAACCATCTCTTCCAGATTCTCCAGCAGTTGAGCTTGGGACAGGGCAATGCCGATTTGGTCTGCCAACTGTTGCATCAGTTCAACCTCAAACTCACTCCATGGTCGAGCAGCCTGACACTGATGGGCGATCAGCAAACCCCAAAGTTGATTCTGGGGTTTAACTCGGCGATTTTGACTGTTTGTATGGGAGTTGAGGCTTTGTAAGATCGGCACAACGAGTTTGGCTTTGACATGCCATTCATCCAGAAACTCAACTAAGCACTCAGCCAAAGCGGCATCAGGGCTGTGAACATCAGCGTAAGCTTGGGTGCGACCTTGACCATAGAGTTCTCGGTACTCTGCAGGAAAGACTTCTTCGGGAAACTCAACGTCGAGAATTGCCGGATATGTCGGTAAGGTCGCTTCGCTAATGATTTTACCTGTTCCATTGGCAAAAACTTGGTAAATCAGTACTCGATCAGCCCGAAGAATTCTTTGCACCTCTGTAACAGCAGTTTGTAGAATTTCTTTGAGTTGCAAAGATTGGCGAATTTTGAGAGTTACTTCAGAGAATAACTCTACCCGCTGATGTTGGCGTTGGAGTTCCTCTTTTGCTGCTTTTCGGCGCTTGGTAATGTCCCGCAAAATCAACAAGTGATTACCAGGTGACAAGTCTATAACTGATGTATACTCCACTGCTCGTGTTGAGCCATTTGGGCAGAGGAGTTGAACTTCCCCAATTTCTTGCCCTCTTTCCCAAAAGAGGTGCCATGCTTGTTCACAATTGAGATCTAGTTTTAAAAAATTAATAATGGAGTGATTAATCAACTCCTCCCTTGCTAAACCAAATAAATCACAGACAGCAGGGTTCACCTCTATGAACTGACCGTTGTCACCAACGATAGCAATTGCTTCAAAGGAGCGCTCGAATCCAGCTTTGAGAAGAGATTCAAGCCTTTGAGGTTTCTCAGCAGACTGCATGACTACGCCAAATGTTAACTACTTTACTGTAATCTAAAGTAATCAAACTTTATTAAAAATTTACAAAAGTTAACTTTAAGACTTCTATTGCCCGTGAAATTTCAGTTGAAGATTTCCCTACCCTCCAAACCCAATCAAGGGGAATCAAACAGCATTGTAGTTATATATCGTTGTGCCCATTGCTGACCAAAAGACTGTTCTAAGATTCTTCGAGTCTTGTCATTATGCTGCTGCTGAGTACAGTAGTAGCGTTGTCCTGCTAAAATTTCAGCTTCCTGGTAAGGAGAAGAAATCGGCATCATGGCGGTCGCAATTTGACAATGCAGAGTCAAAAAATGCTTAACTTGATCAAAGAAAGCCGCTTCTTCTTGAGCATCGGCAGGACGCACAAATATACAAAATTCCGAAAAAATATCTCCCCACTTCGGTAAATCCCGGTGTTGAGAAAACTTAATTTTGGGTAGTTTGGCTAAAACACTGCGATAGGATATTGGTAATATGCGCTCAGTGGTAACGGGAGACAGATCAACAATAGCCGCACTAATAAACCTTTTTCCTCCCACAAGATCAACTCCGAAAATTGGCAAGTTGTAGTTGGAGTGGGGGAACATAACACAGTGGAGAATATCAAGGCGATGACTTACCTTTGCTAACTCTAGGTGTAATTTGCGAAACTGGGGGGTCTGATAACAGCGATTTTCAATTAATAGTTTCTCCCCTTCTAAATTTCCCTCCACGTAACCGAGATCCTCTGGTATAGTGTAAGGAGACAGAGATAAGTAATGTTGCCAGTGGTCTTCAATACAGTTTGCAAGTTTGCGAATGAGAGTATGCTGGTTTTCTCTTAGAGAGGGTTGAAGAGTTTTTAGCATCTTATATTAAGGTTTTAAATAAGGTTTTTTGGGTATCAACTTAAGCCGGAAAATTTTTGTGGTGAGAAAGTGTTAGGTGTTAGGTGTTAGGTGTTAGGTTGCAGGTTTTGGGTATGAAAAATATCAAACCTAAATCATAATACTTAACATCTTATTAAAAGTCCCCTAATATCTAATACCGTAAGCATTCAGCTATCAGCTATCAGCTTAAGCGCTACGCGCACGCTACGCGAACAGCTATTAGCTTAAGCGCTACGCGCACGCTAGGCGAACAGCTATTAGCTATCATTTATCAACTTATGGGCTACGGGCACGCTACTAGATCGGTGCTTTTAAATAAAATAAGCTGTTCGCGTAGCGTGAGCTAAAAGCTCACGGCTGACAGCTGACGGCTGAATGCTTACCTAATACCTAGCACCTTGTCCCAACTTCAAGACATTTGGTAGTGTTGTTACTATGTTGTTGGCATAACCGGACGAATGCTGACGATTTTTCCTCCCATACGAGTAATGCGCTGCATCTCTTCATTCATGTGGCTGTAGGGAACCTGAATAAAGATACTGCTACTCTTGGGTAAAGGGTAACTGTTTTTATTGTTTTCTTCCTTATGCCACAACCCTGTTACCTCATAGACAAAGGTACGACTTTCTGATGGTGAATTAGAACTGTCAAAACTTAAAGATTCACCCAGCATGTTTCCGATACCTCCTAATAGCTAACTCAGATTAGATCAACTCCTGAACTTCTATTTTTAGAGCAAATGTGATCTAAGCAAGTGTTATACTAGCGACTTTACCTCCCATTTTGTTAATTTGCTGGAGCGTATCCGATAGCTTCTCATAAGGAACCAGAAGCTCTTTGCTAACGCGGCGCACTTTGGGATATCTAGGCAAGTTCATTCCTGATACTTCCAACCGATAAATACGACCTTCTCTTGCTGGACTTCGGAAGGTTTTATTGGGCGTAACACCTTTTTCAGAGGCTCGGTACGCCCAACCTTCACTACCGCCTGAAGGACCAACCACTGCTGAAACACTATTAAGAGCAAGTTCACTAGCAAGGCGAGACGCTGTACCTTCAACTTGTGCGCGATCGCTATTGGCATAGCCTCGGTAAAGGCGGAACATGCGAGTAAAGCCCACAACCTTTTGTCCGGTTTGAGTTGAGAAGCCTCGATAATAAGGCACGATGAAGTCACCAAAGTTTTCATCGTATTCAGCAGAATCGATATAGGAATCAATATCTGCTTCAAAGCCATTGTTTTGGTAGAGGTCAAGGTGGTAAATTACCTCAGACTCATCATAGGGAGCTCGACCTAGCAAGTGCTTCAAGTTTAACTCAATCACCCGAGTTTGGAAGCTGGTGTACAGAAATTTCGACTTGTATAGCTCTGACTTAGCTACAGCTCGCACAAACTCCCGCACCGTGAGAGAGCCATTGCAGAGCAGGGATTCTAAACCGGTGAGGCGCTCATAAGCCATGATGTAGTCGTTACCGAGTACTTGTCGGTAAACAGCTTGAATGACGGCTTTGGCATCATCTTGGCTCCAGTTGGGGCGCAGTTCAATGGGGTTGCTATTGCTAAAGGCAGAGGTGCCTAAGCGGGATGCTGCTGTTGTAATTGCCACTTACTCTACTCCTATAGGACTCGACGTTTAGATGTTCTAGAAACTTCAGGCACGGGTAATACTCATGACTTGACAACCGCGCTTGTTTAGTTTTTGCAGGGTGGGAGATAGCCGTTCGTAGGGCACGACATATTCACTGATGCTGCGCCTGATCTGAGGGGCACGTCCCAGACCTCCTTGAGTTACTCGGAGTCGATAGAACTGTCCCTGAATGTTTGCAGTTGTGCCGGTGAGTGCTTGTCCGCCATTTGGGGTTCGCACGGGGTTTGCCATATTGCGAGCTAGCTCATAGGTTAAACTAGCACGACCGCCCTTGCCCTGAGCGCGATCGCTATTGGCGTAACCACGATAGAGCTCAAACATGCGGGTAAAGCCGACGGTTTTTTGTCCCGGTTGATTGGAAAAGCCTCGATAGTAGGGTACGATGGAGGTGCCAAAGTTCTGCTCATACTCAAGGGAGTTTATGTAGGAGTCGATATCTGCCTCAAACCCCTCGTTTTGATAGATATCGAGATGATAGATGATTTCAGACTCATCATAGGGAGCCCGACCGAGTAGGTGCTTGAAGTTCAACTCAATTACTCTCGGATGAAAGTTGCTGTAGAAGAATTTCGACCTGTAGACTTCTGACTTGGCGACAGCCCGCACAAAATCCCTTACAGTCAGGTAGCCTTGGCAGAGTAAAGACTCAGCACTGGTGAGACGCTCAGAAGCCATGAGATGGTCGTTACCGAGTACTTGTCGGTAAACAGCCTGGATAACAGCCTTAGCATTGTCTTGGGTCCAGTTGGGGCGCAGTTCAATGGGGTTGGCATTGCTAAAGGCGGAGGTTCCCAGCCAGGATGCTGCTGTGGTAATTGCCACTTGTTATTCTCCTAATTTTTAATACTGCTTGATAGTGGTGAGATTTCAGTTGCCTTAGGCTGGCGTAATACTTGTTATTCGATCACCTTGCTTGCCAAGCTGCCGCAAAGTATAAGATAACTGATCGTAAGGCACCAGATACTCGCTAATTGTGCGCCGGATTTGAGGACCACCTCTTGTCACCCCTTGAGAAACTCGCAAGCGGTAGAGCTGCCTTTGGCTACCTGCATTTGTGCCGATAACTACCTGTCCCTTGGTTTGGGTTCGGATAGGAGTTGCGGTGTTACGAGCCAGCTCATAAGTTAAGTGAGAGGGATTGCCATTGCCTTGGGCGTGATCGCTATTGGCGTAACCCCGATAGAGCTGGAACATGCGACTAAAGCCCACAACTTTCTGACCCTGTGGGCTCTCGAACCCACGGTAACTCGGCACAATCGAGTTACCAAAATTTTCTTGATATTCCTGTGAGTCGATGTAAGAATTTATCTCCGCCTTGTAGCCTTTTTGATTAAAAAGATCGACATGATAGGCAATTTCCGACTCATCATAAGGGGCTCGACCCAGAAAATGCTTATAGTTCAACTCAATAAACCTTACTTGGGGTGTGGAGTTTAAGAACTTTTCCTGGTATAGTTCTGACAGAGCCAGTGCCCGGATAAAATCTCGTACCGTAATGTCACCTTGGCGCAATAGAGACTCTGCATTGGTCAAACGCTCGCAATCCATGACATGAGCATTGCCAAAGACCTGTCGATAGGCAGTTGTAATCACTGCTTGCACTTCATCTTCTGTAGAGTAGGAGCGCAGCTCCATTCGAGGGGAATCCGCAAAAGGTGCGATGCCTAACAGCCTCGCTGTTGTTGGACTTACCATATTAGTCTCCTAAATTTCTTTTCTAAAAAACATTGCCCGGAACTTCAGAAAACCGTTAATCAACTATCAACAGCCACCTGGAGTTCCGGGCAACTCGAAAAACCCTAGCTAAGAGCGTTAATTGTGTAATCGAGATAGGAGTTTGCCTCAACGGCAGGGTCACCACTTAGACCATGGTTCGCCTTGATGTACTTGAGAGCTTCGACATACCAGCTCGGAGAAAGTTCAAAGGTGAGGTTGATTTCGGCGATTCCTGAGATCAGGTACTCATCCATGGGTCCTGTACTCCCAGTCACCAAACAATAAGTCACCATGCGCAGGTAGTAACCGATATCACGGGCGCATTTTGCCTTCCCTTCAGGAGTCGAAGCGTAGTTCGGTCCTTGCATCTGCGTGGTATAGGGGAACTTTTGGTAAACTGCTTGGGCTGCACCATTAACTAGAGTCTCAGCTTTACTGGTTAAGCTTTGAGCAGCTTCCAAACTTGCAGTAGCTTGGCGAAAACGACCGAACGCACTCTGAATTTCGGCACTGCTCAGAAAGCGGCCTTGGGAGTCAGCGGTAGCTACTGCTTCAGTTAGGGGAGTTTTCATAATGTAATCTACCTCTCAAAAAAAAGTTTTGCAAATTTTTCGTAAACGAATGCTACTGAAGAATTGAACGAGCAGATGGCTGTCCTAGGGTTTGGTGAAACTAGCCAACAGCAGCAGCAGCTCGATCAAAATAACCACTTAACTCAGACATTAGAGAGCTACAGTCACCAGGAGTAATGCCAGTTCTGTCATTGGCAATGGTGATCGCAGCGTCCTTCATCTTATTGATACCTTCAGCTACAGAACCTCCAGGAACTCCCAGTGCTACATAGGTTTCCCGCAGGCCATTAAGGCAGCGATCATCTAAAACACTGCCGTCACCAGCGAAGGTGGCATAGGTTACATAGCGAAAGACAATCTCCATATCGCGCAAGCAAGCAGCCATGCGACGGCCAGTGTAAGCATTGCCACCAGGCTGGATCAATTGGGGCTGCTCTGCAAACAGACTACGGGCAGCATTGGCTACAATTGCAGAGGCATTGCTTGTGAGTCGGTTGACCACATCCATGCGCTTATTGCTTTCAGCAACCATGCTCTTGAGGGAATCGAATTGATCGTTACTGAGATATACACCTCGGGTATCAGCTTGGGCAACCACCCGTGCAAATGCATCTAACATTAAAGTCTCTCCTTACATCTTGACTTGTATAAATCCAAAACTGGATAGTAATTGACTGCCTGCCCTACTCTGCCAAACAGCAGAGTAATGAATCAATCAGCAGCCTTGAATTACTCCAGTAGCTTCAATTCCGTTGAGCCTTCTTGTTAAGAATTTTGTAGCCTCTCTCAGAGACACAAGGTAACTCAAGGAAACTGACCCCTAACTTTTAAGTCAGGGATGCAGCGGCTTTCGGACCAAAACTATTCAAGCAAATCGTCTGTGCAGATTTTGTGCAATTATGTGATTCAATTACAAATCGTAACAATTCAGCTATTTTGTTTTTGCCATCAAAGGGTAAAAACAAGGCTACAAAGCACTATGGATAACGGATAGAGCGTTTAGTCCTTCCTGAAAATTGAGCCGTTTGTCAGCTTTAAGAATCTTCACACGAAACTAATTATCTGACCAGTACTGAGACGATGTCTTAGGAGGTAAAGAAAGACCTGGCAGAGTTGAGTATTGTGCGATTCTCCTAGGGAGACGCTACGCGATCGCCCTATTCAGGTAGAGTTAGACGAGTAAAGATTGTTTCTCAGACAGACCGGGTGATAACGGCTGAGATTACTCTTGATGTTAGGGATGGTGGTTAATTCTAGGGCAAGGGTATGTTTGTGGTAGTGCTGCCTTTGCCCAATAAGTTGAGAATAATCGGACTATGACACAGCCTTATTCATAGTCCGACATTAGTTGTTAGGTTTAATATTGTGTTTGTCTTTTTATTTTAACTCACTAAGCATATGCTTTTTGATAAAAGACCATGTTATTTGTTATTCTGTTATTATCAACAACTTAACTCTATTGCGAGTACAGTTCGACGAGATTATAGGCGTTTCGAGCCATGATCAACCGATATCCAGCCAATGCACATTATGAGTCATTTTTTATGACACTTATCCTGTTAAAAATTAAAAATAAATTTCAATATTTTCTTGAGACAATAGGTAAGCTTAAATCCATAATTAAATAAGATTAAATACAATTATATACTAATTTTATTTAAAACGTTAAACATAAACTCCGGATACTTATTTTTTATCCTACAGTAACTTTTTATTAATCTTATTCAAATCTTTATTTTTTTTGGCTACAAATTATAATCTTTAAGCCTCTATAATGTAATTGACATTTGCTATGACACAGCCTATCCATAGTTAAAGTCAGTTGTTGGTTTGTATTGCGTTTGTATGAAAATTATGAAAAGATATCTCCAAGCTATAGGGCATTTCTGCGTTCCTATAGCTCTTGCTGTTGTCGCTACTTACATTACCAGTAGTGACGTCCAAAAGAGCATCAAAGATGATGTTGTCCCATGGCTTCAGGTAACAGCCCTTAGCACTACTACTGTTAATCAGGGATTACAGGCTGCTAAGCGATTGCGTCGCTTTAAGTAAAGTTTGATGCTGTAGATAATTAGTACTAGTTGCTGATTATCGGTATAGTTTTGCCCCCTAACTACCCAATTTTTTGGGTCGCACCTTAAGCGAATTTAATTCGCCTATGGGAAGCGCACCGAGGGAGGAATAAAACTCTAAAAGTCCCCCGAGCGAGCAATCCCTCGCTCGGGGGACTAATGGGGGCTGTTTTAAAATAAGGCGTTCAGCTTTGCTGTGCCAAAGGCGATCGCGCTACTACGCTGGAACTGTTTTGATAAGCGATCGCGAAATCATAAGGGTTTCAGCGTGTGAAGTTATAGTTCACCACCCGTTTGTCCCCCCTTATTTATATTTACTATCTTAGATAAGCGGGATATGAGTTCGATACTCGGATCCTCTGGCTTTGGACCAAGTCTATCACTTATCCTCAATAAACGAAGATTTCTCTGAACGGAGGTGTTAACAGTCAAAAGGTTACCTCCTACCACTGTCGCGCTTTCAGTTTCTGACAATATTTGGAGGTGGGTTTCTGGTAAGTTGAGGATAGGTTTAGCTTTGGTAGTACTCACAATCTGGTATTTTTTCTTCATTGTCATTGCTTTAAACTCTAGTTATACAAAGGGACAGATCTGGTACATGCCATTAATTCTTTATGGAAAGTGGGTTAAACACATTACTGTTTCTTGAATGTCCTTACTTTGTAATCACTCCGAAAATCCAAATTTTATACATTTTCATATAAAGTTTTGTAAATATGAAGAATTTTCGAGAGTCTTTCAGAGCGATCGCACACCCAAACCCCATCTCTACATGCCCGGCTCATCCCGTTGGTAACGTCTTAGTCATTATCGGGTAGTGGTTCTTCTGTTGTTGAAGGTTGTTCGCGTAGCGTGGCCTTTTGGCCAAGGTTGTTGAAGGTTGAATTCACTTCTGCCTTCTGCCCTCTGCCTTGTTTTCCCCAAAGTATAAGTATTAAACGTCTTAAACTATCCTTATGTTGCTATTAGCTAAAATTGTTATCAATATAATAATTTAATTATAAATAGTTATTGCAATATTTACAATTTATCCAGATTTTTTTGATTTTCCAATTGACAACAACCATAGCCACTATTTATAAGATAATCATGGCAAAAAGAGCCGCGCTTTCCGGCCACGAACCACGAAGCGCGGCTCTCTCCCAAACCACAGTTTAGGTAACTCTATCATAATGGCAAAGACACGATTTATTCATCATCCCATCGATTATCACGAAGCTATGGAGCGTCTTGAGCAGCTTGGACAACACAGGGAGCCAAGGGAGGAAAATTTGTATCCCTATCCCATCACAGAACGAGAGCAAATTCTAATCCGACTGTACAGTTACTTGGAATTGGGTATGACACCGCAGCGGTTTTACCAAAAGTGGGACTTAACCCAGGAAGATATAGCTTTGATCTGCTCTTGTTCCGTTCACACGGTTAACGGCTGGTTTAACACTAGTCGTCGCTGTTACCCTCCGACTCCTGGTCACTTGCGCCATCTGGCGATTATGGATTTTTTGTTGGAAGATTTTGAGACTATTCCGAGGGAATTATTGGATCGATTGTGCTTGAAGGAGGAGAGAATGGAGAATTAAGAATTAATTCTACATTCTTAATTCTTAATTCTTAATTCTTAATTCTTATCTTGATTCAGCAACGCGCAATTAGTTAGTAAAGCACTGCACTTGGTCCTTCAGAAATACCAGTCTTGGGGACTTCTTTGTCTCCAACCCATTCAGAACCATTAAATACATTACACCACATCCATCCACTGTCCTCTCGCCCTTGATGTAACAGGTAAATTTCGTCATTATATACGACTGCTGATGGTCCAGCAGTTATCCCAGTTTTATGTATCTTGTGATCTCCAGCCCACTCATTGCCATCGAAGACATTGCACCACAGCCAACCGTTATCACCTCTGCCCTCGTGAAACACGTATACTTGACCGTTGTAGACTAATGCATCTGGATCATCGGTTAAACCTGTGCCCCGTACCTCTTTATCTCCAGCCCACTCATTGCCATCAAAAACGTTATACCAGAGCCAGCCACTATCTCCTCGTCCTTGGTGGAACACATAGAGAAGGTCATTGTATACTACTGCTGATGGACTAGAACTAATTCCGGTCTTAGGAACTTCTTGATCCCCAGCCCACTCATTGCCATCAAAAACGTTATACCAGAGCCAACCACTATCCCCTCGTCCTTGGTGGAACACATAGAGAAGGTCATTGTATACTACTGCTGATGGGCCAGCACTTATACCAGTATTACCAATTTCTTTATCTCCAGCCCACTCATTGCCATCAAAAACGTTATACCAGAGCCAACCACTATCTCCCCGTCCTTGGTGGAACACATAGACAAGGTCATTGTATACTACTGCTGATGGATCTCCTGTCATCCCAGTTTTAGGAACTTTTTGATCTCCAAGCCACTCATTGCCATCAAAAACGTTATACCAGAGCCAGCCACTATCTCCTCGCCCCTGATGAAATACGTAGATGTTGCTCATTGTTTGTTCCCTAATTTGTCTCTAGTTAATCATACTAGTACAACAATACACCTATAAACATTCTAGAAAGAGCCTGGGGTACGGCAGGGCATCTCGGAACCTGGATTGACCGTAGCTCAAGCTAATTAACTCTATAGCGAGACAGACTTTACTAGTTGCTCCCGTCCTGTGTTAAAGAAAAAGTAAATAATAGTCTTAAAAACCATCATCACTAATAAACTCCTAAAAAAGGGGGTGCAGACATTACTACTATCGTGATAGTAATAAAGTTACTTACCCCCTAGAAAATAGGGAGGTTACTAGCAATGGCAAGTAAAAAGAAAACCGGCTTGAGTAAAAGTAGTGGTTTTGGAATTAAAAGCTTAATGCCGGAACTTCGCAAGGCAAGAGCTTTGATGATAAAGCAAAAATGGGAAAAAGCCCAGGTAGTTCTGGAGAATTTGAGTAATAACTACCCCCATAATGCAGATGTTCTCTCCGATTTAGTAAATGTCTGTTATGAATTAAAGGATTTACCGGCTTATGAACGTGCTTGCGAAATGCTGGTAAAAGTAGACCCTAAAAATGCAGATGCAGCATATGGCCTGGCGGGAGGTCACTATGCTAACCTGCATCCAATACTTGCCCTGGAAGCCTTTCAAAATGCTGTGAGTCGTTTTCCCAACCATGATTTGGCGGATGATGCCCGCGAAGCCATCGCAGACTTAGATTCTAAGGTGGATGAACTCTTGGCTGAAATGAATTTAACGCGCTCCGATGGTTGGGAGATTGCGGTATTACACGAACGCGCTCAAGCTTATTTAAGCCAAGGGGAATATGAACAAGCACAATTGGCAAATGAAGAGTTACTTCAACTACGACCTGATTTTGTGTTTTCTTACAATAACTTGAGTTTGATTAGCTTTACCTTGGGGGATAATGATACAGCAATCGCCTATTGCCAAAAAGTCCTGGAAATTCAACCAGACAATATCCATGCCCTTGGGAACCTGACTCGCTACCATATTCTCAATGGTGATATGGAACAAGCAAAAAGTACTTGTGAAAGATTGATCAATTCCCAAGCTAAGGGCTGGGACGTGTGGACAAAGAAAGCGGAAGCCCTCTCGTACTTTGGTGACGACCAAGGAATTTTGCAAGTTTTTGAGCAAGTTAAAGCTTCAGGAGAACTCTCAGGAACGTCGTTTACGGGGTTGTTTTCGCACCTGGTAGCAGTAGCACTAACACGTCAGGGACGTATAGATGAAGCCCGTAAATTATGGTTGCAAACCCCTGAAAACACGGAAGGGTCAAAATTAGCACAGGCAAACCTGCAAGACTTGAAGAAACCAATTGGTGAACGTCACGCACCTTGGGCATTCCCCTTGAGTTGCTGGTTAACACAAAAGACAATAAAAGAACTATCAGCTTTGGCAGATTCCCACTCCAAAAAAAAGGGTCAACAGCTTTTAGGCAAAACCACCCAGGATTATTTTGATTCACATCCCCAGATTAACAATATTATACCTATACTTCTGGAAAGAGGAGACCCCCAAGGAAGAGAATTTGCTTTTCGCTTTGCTAGTTTGGCCAAAACTCCGGAAATGCTAGTAGCACTGCGGGACTTTGCCATCAGCCAGCACGGTCCTGATGCCATGCGTTATGAAGCTGCGATAACGGTGTCTGAAGCCAAACTGTTGCCCCAAGAAGGTGTAAAAATGTGGTTTCAAGGTGAATTGCAAGAGGTTAACCTAATCTCCTATGAGCTTCACGACGAGCCCACTGTGGCGAATCATTCCCGTAAAGTCAAAAATCTGGGGGGTAAAGCTATATCGTTGATGACAAAAGGAGGAGTAGAAAAAGCGGTAGAGGCAGAAAAAATACTGCAAAAAGCTTTGGAAATAGAACCAGACTCACCAGATTTACTCAATAACTTAGCTGGTACCTATCAAATGCAAGGACGCACAGAAGAAGCCTACAACCTTTTGTCAGAACTATCATCAAAATATCCTGATTATCTATTTCCAATTATATCTCTGGCAAGGTTGAAAATCAAAAAAGGAGAAATTGCAGAAGCAGAAGCTTTGCTCAAGCCTCTAATATCTCGCAAGCGCTTTCAGTTTTCGGAGTTTAGTAATTTTTGCACTGCTCAAATTGAATTATTCATGGCGAAAAAAGACAAAGATAGCGCTCGTAAGTGGTTGCAAATGTGGGATAATTTAGACCCGGAGAACCCTGAATTGCTGCCATGGAAACTTAAGTTAGATGGGGATAATTTATTGAATAAGTTGAAGTCGATGGTCAGTGGCTAGTAATTTAGTGCTGTCATATTTTACCGATTGAAGAATCCCCGCTCATAAGCGGGCGGGGAGTGTAAAACACTTTGACCCTATGTGATTATATAAATTCTACGACTTCTGAGGTACAAATTTCTGGTTTTTAGGGAGCAGGGAGCAGGGAGCAGGGAAGAGCCAAGAGCCAAGAGGGAAGAGGTAAAAAATAAGGTGTACCTCATAAGTATGATAAATACTATAGTGGTTGACCGTCCATCCGGATGCTTCCAACGGGCATGACTTCCTTTTTGACGAACTTTCTGAAAGCCTAATTGTTTAGCAACTTTTTCTAAGGTTTTAGCTTTAGCTGGCATGAAAAACAGTTACCTCGACATCATCAGGTAAAATTTTGCCTTCTTCGAGGTATTCTTCTTGAATCATCTCAAAAACAGGATTTAATTCACAGAGGGCTGCCTCAGGAGTTTCTCCCCAGGCATGACATCCTTTAATCGCTGGAATATAGGCCACAAAAGTTCCGTTGTCATCGGGACGTAAAATAATTTTATAGTCCTTTAATGATTTCATTTCTTTTGCAATTTTATCTAGTTCGGTAAGCCTAGGGCTAGGAATTTCCACTCCTTGTGGTTTCTATAGCAATTCTCTATGCCATGAGGGACAAATAGATCCCCCTAAATCCCCCTTATTAAGGGGGACTTTGAGGTTGAGAAGCGTACCTCATAAATCCTATAAAAGCGATCGCAGAACCCTTCCGGAGAGATGAAAGGGGTCTATTGCCAAATCAACGATTAAGTTGATCACTCCCATGCGGTGAGTACAATAGCATTGCGAAACTCATCATACCTATCTGATAATTCTTCCTCCTTCTCAGTAAGGATATCTATTGCTTCCTCTTCGTCTTCGCTCAACTCTTCTAAGGGTATGGCCGCTAGTAGTGTTCGCTCTTCTAGTACTCCAATCATTCCGAACAATTGATCGCGGTAAGCGTCAAAAAAATCTACATCATATAGGTTAGCTAGAACAGCAGCCCGCCGCTTTTTCCCTTTCTTCCTTGCTTTCTTGATCTTCTTTTGCTGCTTTTGAGAGCGATGGTATTTATCATCCCCCATCCCAGAGTGAACGGGAAACTCTCCTTTCACTTCTTGGTAAATGAATGGTAAATCACGAAAGAAAAACTCTTTCTCGTCCTGACCTAGGCGATATCCAGACATCTGAATGATACAATCAGCGGTAAGCATTTGCTCTTCTACCTTTGATACTATTGAGACTGTGAAACAAGTGATCCCATCCAAATGGGTGCGATGCACTGGTCTTTGTTGATTAAGATTGGTAAACGTTTAATGCTAGTTGGACATCCAGTAACTGCACGTCCTGGGTTAATCGGTGCAGTTATAGCGTTTCTAGGACTCATGAGGTACACATTATTTTTTCCCTCTTCCCTCACTTCCCCTCCTGGGAGGGGTTAGGGGTGGGTTCCTCTTCCCATATCCGCTGCTCCCTGCTCCCTGCTCCCTGCTCCCTAAAAACCAGAAATTTGTACCTCACAAGTCGTATAATTGCTATACTTTGCATTTATACTACTACTCAAAGCTAGAAATAGCATCTCCGACAACTTTTACAAACTCATAGGTTGACTCATAAGGCAAAACATTACGACCAGGAATTTTACGACCTTCACCTTGAGGAAGATGCTTGATATACTGAGCTAGTCGGTCTTCTGGTGTTTCAGATTTCCCCCGCTTACTAATACTTGAAGCTTGCTCTCCTACTACTACTAGAGTAGGTTGAGAAGTATTAGCGATCGCCTGTTGATAGTTTTGTCGCCAAAAGCCAGCCAAAAAAGAAAAAACTGCGTAGCGGCTAGCTGGATTAATTGCTCCCTTTTGGAGATTATCTAACCATTCGTTATCTACTGTAGAACTCTCAGCAAACAGTTTATCTTCTGAAAACTTTTGCAGGAATTGACGGCGACGAGCATAACGAAAGAAGGCACTACCTAAAGGAGATTCGAGGAGATTCCAAGCAACTCGCTGCTTCCAGTATTGAGTTTCTGCTGTCATCAGAGACCAAGACGGAGGACCTGAGAGTACTAACCCTTGAATATAATTTGGTTCAGTTTGCTTTTGGAGCAAGGTAAGTGCCACAGGTAATAAAGCCCCTTGCACTAGCAGAATCACCGGTTTTTTGACTACAGTTGTTAAAAAATAGTGTAACTGGTCAGCCCAATCGATAGGGTAGTAAGCAAGAGGGGGCATTTCGCTTTCGCCACATCCTAGCAAGTCGGGATTATAAATTAGATGACCATCGCCAGTGTTCAACCACTCCTGGCAAAAGCGATGCCAAAAAAAGCGTGATAGTCCAACACCAATAGGATGGACTAATAGTAGAGGATTTTTCGTCTTAGCACTTTCATCTGTTGGGGTATAGACTTCATAGGCACAACGGTAATTATGCCAAGTGTAGAATTCTTCTTTATGTAAGGATTTTTGCCAATTATCTGTATTGGGCGAACTGGAAGCAGAAGAGTTCAATGCCATCTCAAATCCCTCAAAAGTCTTGTGGGTATTATAGCAATTCTAAAACTTATGAGGTACAAATTTATGGGTTTTAGGGAACAGGGAACAGGGAACAGGGAACAGGGAACAGGGAGCAGGAAGCAGGGAGCAGATAATAGTGAATAAGTCAAAACAATGTGTACCTCATAGTTATGATAAACGCTATATAGTACGTTGTCATCTGCTCAAGATCTGAGTCTAATGGGACTAGGGAAGACTTTTGAATTCTCTGAAAAATTCATTTAATTTTGTGGAACGCTCCGCAAAAATCCTGCAAACCATGTCCAATCACTTGAGATCTGGTTTTGAGTCTGGTGCATCAATAGAATCCCCCATCCAGACTGCCCCCACCTACCCTAAGGCACACCCCAAGGCACACCCGCCAGTAACAATTTCATCCCTGCAAGAAAGCTGATTAAATGTAAGCTTTAAGTTGATCACCAATTTAAGGAAGTTCAAATGGAAGCTACAGGACGTTGTTTATGTGGTGCTGTCACATATGCCGCCAAAGAGGTAGAGACGGACGTTCATAGTTGCCACTGTGATATCTGTCTGCGATGGAATGGTGGACCGGGTTTTGCAGTGAGTGTTGGTCAGGTCAGCTTTAACGGTGAGCAGAACATCACTCGATTTGATTCATCAGAGTGGGCAGAACGCGGTTTCTGTAACCGTTGTGGCACGAATCTTTTTTATCACTTGAAAGAGGCAAACCTGTATGTGCTTTGGATGGGTACTTTTGACGACTTAAAGCCATTTAAGCTTGCCAGGGAAATTTACATTGACAAGAAACCTGCATTGTATGATCTCGCAGGTAATCATCCTCGACTCACTGGCTCCGAGTTCATGGCATCCCTTAAAGAAATGGAAGAATAGTTCGGAATCAATAGAACAGACGAGGTTTTCCCATGTCAATAGAAGGAGTTTTTCAGATTACATTGATCTTGGCTACATTGCTGTGTTCTCTGGTAGCAGGCTTCGTGTTTGCTTTTGCTGTAGTAGTCATGCCGGGTATCAAGACTTTAAGTGACCGGGAGTTTATCCGAGCTTTTCAGGTAATGGATGGCATTATTCAGAATAATCAGCCGATTTTTGTGTTGGTCTGGGTGGGTTCAATCTTGGCTCTAATGGCTTCAGGGATACTTGGCATCGGGCAATTGGAGGGAGCGGAGCGTCTGCTCATAATCTTAGCGGTGCTTGCTTACCTTCTAGTTGTTCAATTGCCGACTTTCACCATTAACATACCCTTGAATAACAAACTGCAAACGCTGAATATTGACGAGATGGATGAAACTGCACAAAAAGCGGCTCGTATGGACTTTGAACCACGTTGGCTCCTATGGAATTCAATCAGGACAACCTTTGCCAGCCTGGTATCTAGCCTGTTAATAATTCTATTACTCAGACTTTGAAGAAGTTGGATCTGGGGTCTGTACCCAAATCCGCTTTAATAAGACTATAGGGTTTCTCATAGCTACGAAAAACCCTATATATCCTGTATTATTGTTATATTTGTTCAAGGGACAGTTTTTTAACTTTTTCTATGAGTCGATTTTCGCTTAGTGCTATTTGCTGTCATGATTAATTACGTTTTTTTGATTATATTTTTTTACTTAGTATAACACGATCGCACTTACAATTAAAGAGAAAATATTAGGGTAACAAACATGAATATCAAAGGTTTTGGGTGGTGCGTTCCTCATAATCTATCGGGTGAAGCAGCAGAATCTAGTAAGCTTTTCAGGGCTCATGTCGCCCCCTCAGCTGAATGTGATGCGCTATGCCAAGTATGGATAGGGTAAGGCGGGGGTCAGGATGGAGTGCGATCGCACCTGCGGAATGTGGCCTCGATCAGCCAACCTAAACAGGCAATTCCCCTCCCGCTAACCCTCCGGGTATAACGGGAGACCCCTTGCCTGTTTAGGTTGGGCAAACACAGGACTTGAGTCGATGTACATAGTCCATTTTGTCAGATTTACGCTACCTGAGTGAATTAGTCCAACTACTATCGAGACGCCTTGTATGTAGATACCTGATATCAGCCCATTGTTTGGATTGACCCAATAACCTAAGAAGGGCATTATAGATACGGGAGTTTTCGCTTGTCATCCTGTCTGAGTAATGTCACCCAGTCAGAATATGACATTTGTAGCCAATTTGAGAAGGTAACACCTTCCATCAGTGGGAAAAGATGCTTCCATCAGTGGGTTTGGATGAGTGTTCGTAGGGTAGCGCACCGCTACACCGATTCCTGCACCGATCGCCCTATGTGAACTTTTGTCAGTCAACCAGCTTTCGGTTCTGAATTGATCAGTCATTTAAGGGTGCTGTTATTGATATCAGCAACATAAGTTTTGATTTTTATCACTGTTTTAAATCAAGGAGAAATACCATGGCAATAATTTCAGGTACTGTGAATAACGACAGCCTCAATGGTGGAGGTGGTAGTGATCTAATTGATGGTCAACTTGGCAACGATACTCTCAATGGTCAAAGTGGCAATGATACTATCATTGGTGGGGTGGGTAATGATATTATCGATGATTTTTTTGGCAATGACATCCTTTTTGGTGGGGAAGGTAATGATAACCTCGATGGTGGACCCGCCTCAGATACTATTTTTGGTGGGAATGGTAATGACACTCTTTCTAGTGGAACAAGTGGAGTTTCAAGTACCAATATCCTTTTTGGTGAAGATGGTGATGATCAGCTCTTTGGAGATGGCAATGAAATAAGAACTGGATTTACACCTTCAATTGATATTCTTGACGGTGGCTCTGGTAACGATACCCTCTTGAGCCGAGGTCTTAGTGACACTCTTAATGGTGGAGATGGCGATGATCTTCTAGAGACCCGAAGAGACGGTGATGACATTCTTAATGGTGGAAATGGCAATGATACTCTCAACGCCGAGGGAATTTTATTCTCAAGCTCTAATCCTAATGTGACATTAAATGGTGGGAACGGTAGTGACTCTATTCGTGGTGGATTTGGCGACGACAACCTTAACGGTGGTTCTGGAAATGACACTCTTAGTAGTGGTCTAGGTGATGACATTCTTAATGGTGGGTCTGGAAATGACTTCTTCTTTGGTAGCTTTGGAAATGACATTGCAATTGGAGGTGGTGGACAAGACAGATTTGACGCCTTCGGTGGAGGGAATGACATTATTACTGATTTCGGAGGTGTTGGCACTGGGACAAACCCATCTCAAGCTGTTATTGACGAAGTCGATATCATAGAGTTTTCTGATTCAGGACAGACCGCAAAAAATTTACTTCTCACTCAGAATGGAAGTGACTTAGAGATTACCTTTGAGGGAAATAGCAGTGATAAGGTGGTTCTGAAAAACTTTAATCTTGAGGATCTCGATAACCTTTCACAAGGCATCGGCAATATACTGTTCGATAACGATCTGACAATTCAAGATAGCTTTGATGTTGTTAATGCGAATCAACTTCGTAGCACCGTCTTTAATCCCAATACAGTAACCTTCCTCAATGATTTAAATAACAACACCTCTGGCTTCAACAACTCGGATGACGTTATCAATGGTCAAGGTGGTAACGATACCCTTTCTGGTCTCTCTGGAAATGACCTGCTGCGAGGTGGTGATGGTAATGATACCCTTGTTGGCGGTAATGGTGTTGATACCCTTGTTGGCGGTAATGGTGAAGATCTACTTGATGGAGGTAATGGTCCACTGAACACTCTCACTGGTGGTTCCGATGCCGACATATTTGTGTTGAGAAGTACTCAAAGTCAATTTATAACTGACTTTGAAGTTGGTATAGATAAATTCTTATTAGATGATGGTCTAACCTTTGGGGCTCTGTCATTCACCCAACTTCCTAGCGCAACTACTATCGAAGCAAACAATAGCACGATAGGTTTAGTAGAAGGGGTAAGTGAGAGCGCCCTTAACAACATTTCCAACTTTATGAGTTAGAACCAGGCTTAACTCCTAAGAAACACATGGGGTAGGTGTTGAAATCAGGGTTGCCCGATGTAACTAATACTTCTGGGGATTGAGATGTTCGGAAGTCCTGAATGTGATGCGCTATGCCAAGTATGGATAGGGTGAAGCGGGGTTCAGGATGGAGTGCGTACGCTCTCTTTGAACATGCCTACGCACTCCATCGGTAAATGTGTTTACCCTACGGAAACTGGTTCAGTTACTTGCAAGCGATGAAGCTTCGCTTCCGCTAAAAGCGATGAAGCAAAGCTTCCGCTAAAAGCGAACGCGTAATTTGTTTTAACTAAGTTTTATTTTCAACTTGCTTAGGAAGCGAGCACTCTACTGTTATCTTAAGATTACTTTTAGCAGTGCCTTTGGTTACATAAGGAATCCCCGCTTCTCCCCCTAATTCAATTCCAAATTCTAGGGTAACTTTTTTAACATTAGGGATTGGCTTTTTCTTAAACGCATTTAAGCCAATAATAGTGTAAGCCCGGATCGTCCCTTCAATGGTTTGAGCATGTTGTATTATTTGCTGTCGTAGCCTTTCAGGAGAACTCATGCCCTTGTCGGTGAGGGCTTCTTCTTCCTCTTCCTCTTCGTATTGGTTGTCTGGGCTGCTTACCGTAGGAATGTCTAAATCCTCTGTAACTTCAACATAAATAATTGTGCCATCCTCTAGCTGAATTGGCGTTAATAGTCTCATAGGATAATATTTGCTAAACTATTTACCGGCAAAATTGATAACATAATTGTATTCCTATTAATTATTTATTTATCTAAAAAAAAAAGCTGGTTGTTATGAGTCGGAATGCCTTAGTAATAGGAATTAATACCTACAGCTATGAACGCCTCAATAATTTAACGGCACCTGGGCAGGATGCAGAAGCTATAGCCCAATTACTAGAGAAGTATGGAGACTTTAAGGTAACGCGACTCCCGGCGGTTAAGGATAAACAGAATAATACCATTCGGGTTGGTAAAAAAACCAAAGTCACTCTAACTCAGTTAGAAGACGCCATAGTACAATTGTTCAAACCAAATGGGAAAACCCCAGATACAGCGCTACTCTATTTTTCTGGGCATGGTTTACGAAAGAGCAAAGGGATACAAGAAGGCTTTTTGGCAACTAGTTATGTTAACCCGGACATGGGTAACTGGGGTGTTCGTTTAAAATGGTTGCGGGAACTACTACAAGAAAGTGACGTAAGGCAGCAGATTATTATTTTAGATTGCTGTTATGCCGGAGAAGTCCTAAATGTAGCAGAAGCAGACCCTGGAGACCGGGGTAAAGGCAGAGACCGGTGTTTCATTGCTGCTTCTCGTGCCTTTGAACTGGCCTATGAGGAAATTGATAGTAATCATAGTGTTCTCACCTCTGCACTGATCAAGGGATTGGAACCAAGCCAGGAGCGATGGGTAACTAACTATTCCTTAGTTGATTTACTTACTCAACAACAGAATGCTTTTCCCCAGCGTCCTATTTTTAGTAATTCTGGTGAACCGATTAATCTGACTCGCAGGTGGACAGCAGCAACAAGACAGTTGGCTGCCTCGGCAAAAAGTATCTGTCCTTATAAGGGTTTGGCTTATTTTGATTGTACGGAAGAAGATGCCAGGTATTTCTACGGTCGTACTGCCTTAACGGATCAATTGTTGGAAAAGGTGCGTGTTGGTAATTTTCTGGCTGTCTTGGGAGCGTCTGGTAGTGGGAAATCTAGTGTAGTTAGGGCGGGATTGTTGTATCAGTTACAACTGGGACGGAGGTTATCGGGTAGTGAAAGTTGGCAGATAAAAATCCTTCAGCCCGGTGAACATCCCCTCAATTCCTTAGCACTAAGCTTTTTAGATTCTGGGTTATCTGATATCGAACGGGCGACTCAATTAGCTCAAGCCGAGGATTTGATCTTAAAGGGTTCTGAAGGGTTGAGACAATTAATCGCTGTGACCGATACCCAGCGGGTGATACTGGTAGTTGATCAGTTTGAAGAAGCATTTACTTTGTGTCAGGATAGCTCAGAAAGACAACAGTTTTTTGAATGCTTATTAGGAGCTTTACCTAAAACCGGGGATAAACTCTGCTTGGTATTGACGATGCGAGCAGACTTTTTTGGTAAATGTCTTGAACAGGACTATAGCGGATTAGCACAGCAGATTCAACAAAATTTGGTGACAGTTACGCCGATGCCACCAGAGAAGTTAAGACAAGCAATTGTAGAACCAGCTAAACAGGTAGAATTGGACATTGAGCCAGAACTGGTGAAAGAAATACTGGCAGATGTAGCGGATGCACCAGGATATCTGCCATTACTGCAATATACCCTGACACGACTGTGGGAAGAAAGCACTGATAACTGTTTGCGGCTCAAGACCTATGTCAAATTGGGTGGTGTGATGGGTACTTTGCGTCAACGGGCGACTGAGGTATATGAGCTACTTTCAGAAGAAAAACAAGCAGCAGTTAAGCATATTTTTCTGGCACTGACCCAGTTGGGGGAAGGGACAGAAGATACCCGCAGACGAGTATTAAAGCCGAATTTAGTGAATCAGCGCTATAACGAAGAACTTATTGATACCGTAGTTCAGAAGTTGGCTGATGAAAAGCTAGTTGTTACCACTGAAATGGTAGGGAAAGAAGTCTCAGAGAGAGTAGCAGTGGTGGATGTGGCTCATGAAGCTTTGATTCGTCATTGGAGTCTGTTGCGGAGTTGGATAAGTGAAAACCGGGATGGGATGAGAATAGCCCGTAAGATTGAGGCAGCGGCTGAAGAGTGGAAAAGGGAAGGTAAACCAGAAGAAATTGCTTTTTTATTACAAGGTGCAAAATTAAGTAATGCTGAGGATTATTTAACTAAACATCTTTACCAGGGTCAACTTAATAGTGATTCACAAGAACTTATTAAGGTTAGTCAAAAAGTCCGCGATCACATAATTGACAAAGAAAAACAACGTCAACAGGAAGAAAAACAACGTCAACAGAAACTACTAGAGGAGTCTGAAGCCAAACGCAAAGCAGAGGTAAAGGCACGTCAATTAGCAGAAAAAAATCAGAAGCAACTTACGATTTGGTTGACATTGGTTATAGTGGTTGGAGTTATTGCCACTATTTTGGGTCTACAATTTCGTAAAGAGGCAATTAACTCAGACTTACTCGCAGAAGCTACCAAGATTAAGTATTCTCTATCAGTAAAACCTACTACAGAAGAATTGATCCAAGCTATTGAATCAACCGCTAAAATTCAAGATTACCAAAAATCCTTGCAACCAAAAGTGTTCAATGAAGTTCATTCTAGCTTATTTGGAACCTTAGATAAGGTTCGAGAAAGGAATCATTTACAAGGTCATACAAATTATGTCGATGATATCGCTTTTAGTCCAGATGGCAAACAGATTATCAGTAGCAGTAGGGACAAAACAGTGCGGTTGTGGGACACCGAATCCGGTCAACTAATCCATACCTTACAAGGTCCTACAGATAGTGTCTATGATATCGCTTTTAGTCCAGATGGCAAACAGATTATCAGTAGAAGTAGGGACAAAACAGTGCGGTTGTGGGACACCGAATCCGGTCAACTAATCCATACCTTACAAGGTCCTACAGATAGTGTCTATGATATCGCTTTTAGTCCAGATGGCAAACAGATTATCAGTAGAAGTAGGGACAAAACAGTGCGGTTGTGGGACACCGAATCCGGTCAACTAATCCATACATTACAAGGTCATACAAATGGTGTCTATGATATCGCTTTTAGTGCAGATGGCAAACAGATTCTCAGTGGCAGTGACGACAAAACAGTGCGGTTGTGGGACACCGAATCCGGTCAACTAATCCATACATTACAAGGTCATACTGATGGGGTCTATCATATCGCTTTTAGTCCAGATGGCAAGCAGATTCTCAGTGGCAGTAGGGACAAAACAGTGCGGTTGTGGGACACCGAATCCGGTCAACTAATCCATACATTACAAGGTCATACAAATGGTGTCTATGATATCGCTTTTAGTCCGGATGGCAAACAGATTCTCAGTGGGAGTTTAAACAAAACAGTGTTGTGGGACACTGAATCCGGTCAAGCTCTCCATACCTTACACGGTCATACAGATAATGTCATTGCGTTCGCTTTTAGTCCAGATGGCAAGCAGATTATCAGTGGCAGTTGGGACCGCACAGTGCGCTTGTGGGACACCGAATCTGGTCAAACTCTCCATACATTAGAAGATCATACAGATCAGGTCTGGGATATCGCTTTTAGTCCAGATGGCAAACAGATTCTCAGTGGCAGTAAGGACAAAACAGTGCGCTTGTGGGACACCGAATCCCGTCTACTAATCCATACATTAGAAGATCATACAGGTGGTGTCGATGCGATCGCTTTTAGCCCAGATGGCAAGCAGATTCTCAGTGGCAGTAGGGACCGCACAGTGCGGTTGTGGGACACCGAATCCCGTCAACTAATCCATACCTTTGAAGGTCATACTAGTAGGGTCACTGCGATCGCTTTTAGCCCAGATGGCAAACAGATTCTCAGTGGCAGTTACGACGGAACAGTGCGGTTGTGGGACACAGAATCCCGTCAACTTCTCCATCAACTAGAAGGTCATACAAGTAGGGTCAATGCGATCGCTTTTAGTCGAGATGGCAAACAGATTCTCAGTGGCAGTTACGACGGAACAGTGCAGTTGTGGGACACAGAATCCCGTCAACTTCTCCATCAACTAGAAGGTCATACTGATGCTGTCTGGGAGATCGCTTTTAGTCGAGATGGCAAACAGATTCTCAGTGGCAGTAACGACAGAACAGTGCGGTTGTGGGACACAGAATCCGGTCAACTAATCCATACCTTACAAGGTCATACAAGGGCTGTCTCTAATATCGCTTTTAGTCCAGATGGCAAACAGATTGTCAGTAGCAGTTGGGACAAAACAGTGCGGTTGTGGGACACAGAAACCGGTCAACTAATCCATCCCTTACAAGGTCATACTAGTTATGTCGATGCGATCGCCTTTAGCCCAGATGGCAAACAGGTTCTCAGTGGCAGTAACGACAGTACCTTACGGTTGTGGGACACAGAAACCGGTCAACTAATCCATCCCTTACAAGGTCATACTAGTTATGTCACTGCGATCGCTTTTAGTCCAGATGGCAAACAGATTCTCAGTAGCAGTAACGACAGAACAGTGCGGTTGTGGGACACAGAAACCGGTCAACTAATCCATACCTTTGAAGGTCATACAAGTAGGGTCAATGCGATCGCTTTTAGTCCAGATGGCAAACAGATTCTCAGTGGCAGTAACGACAGAACAGTGCGTTTGTGGGGCAATTACTCTTGGCAAGAGGCTTTAAAAGAGGGATGTGATCAGCTGCAATTTCATCCTGACCTCGTTGCACCTAAAAATAATAAAGCAGGAGAAGCTTGTCTTAAGCATGCCAGTTGGGAAGATAAAACCAAAGCCGAATTTCTGGTGAGACAAGGTCGAGCTATTTTACAAAAAGAGCAAAATATCAAGAGTGCTGTTAAAAAATTTAAAAAAGCGCAAAAACTTAATCCTGACATCGACCTCAATCCAGAGACAGAGGAAAAAGACAAAGACCCTAAAATAGTAGCGCACTTGTTAGCCGCACCAGTCAAGATACAATTTGGAGCGATCTTAGCAGAAGAGGGGAAAATAAAGGAAGCTATTTCTACCTATCAAGAAGCGCAAAAACTCAATCCTGATATTGACCTCAATCCAGAGACAGAGGAAAAAGACAAAGACCCTAAAATAGTAGCGCACTTGTTAGCCGCAAAAGGAAAAGTAGAACAGGGTAGGCGGCTAGCAATGAATAGGGAAATAGAGCAGGCTATTTCTGTCTATCAAGAAGCGCAAAAACTCAATCCTGACATCGACCTCAATCCAGAGACAGAGGAAAAAGACAAAGACCCTAAAATAGTAGCGCACTTGTTAGCTGCAAAAGGAAAAGTAAAACAGGGTTGGCGGCTAGCAATGAATAGGGAAATAGAGCAGGCTATTTCTACCTATCAAGAAGCACAAAAACTCTATCCCGATATCGACCTCAACCCAAGTACAAAGGAAATCGACAAAGACCCTAAAAAAGTAGCACTACTGTTAGCGGCACAAGAGAAGGTACGACAGGGTAGGTGGCTAGCAATACAGGGGAAAATAAAAAAGGCTATTTCTGTCTATCAAGAAGCACAAAAACTCAATCCTGACATCGACCTCAACCCAGATACAGAGGAAATAGATAAAGATCCCAAAACCGTAGCGCAACAGTTACCGCCAGACTCGAAATAATCAATTTACAGTATTGATAAGGCTTGTAACTGGGGTTACCGGGATTGGGAGGCAACACTTACGCAATAGCTTCCTCCCAAAAAATGGTCTCTCGTTGGCACTAGTTCTGTACAGTGAAATGGGCATCTTGGTGAAACAGGTATCTTGCTCGTTTCCTGCCTCGGGCGGGCAGGAAGGAGCCCACTCTACTTCTATTCAAGTGCTGTTTTTCAAGCCATTCAAGCGTACGCAATTAATTTGGAAAAATTTGGGATCTAAAAAGGTTCGTTGGGATTGTTGCTGGTGTATCCAATTTGTTCGTCGTACGGAACTCCTCCCATTTCACGGATTTGCTGCCGCAGCCGCCAGTTTTCATCGTCTAGGATGTCTGGCTCGGCTAGGGCTTCCTTGGCTAGGTCTAGGTCTTTCTTGAGGCGCTGGTTTTGACCTTGATAGGCCAGCATCAGTTCTTGTGCTTTCCCAGAGGTGTACCCACGACCAAAGGCTTCGTCGGTCACGATTTGGAGGTTAGCCCGAGCAGAAGCAATGATAATGTTTCTTGCTTTTTCCTTGGCTTTTTTTTGACAGAATTGGAAACAAATGCCTAGTACTCCCAGAAAGTCAAAGCATCTGAAATCGTCCAGAGGAACAGATCAGTTAGTCCTCCAGACTCCATCCGATACTTAGATTGTAGGACTGTGAAATTCTCTTATTGCATAGCCTTCAGCTTTTTGGATAGGCGACTTTGTAGGGCTGTGTTATCCGGTAAGTCAACTGCAAGAGCCATTCCAGAACCACTGAAGTAGTTAATGAACATTCCCGTCTGCTTGTCCACTTCATCCGCAGTATAGGTGTCCAGGGTTAAGTCGTGGACTAGTTTAATGGAAGATTTGCGAACAGTTAAAATCTCGTTCATGATTGTAAGTGATTTATTGCAAGTTGTTACTTGTGTTAGCGATCGCATTTCCGGGACAGGTCAGTGCGATCGCTTTTTAGATTTGTCGTTGTCTGGCATCAGTATATCCTCCGACGACAGGAAAATCAATGGAATGTAAGTGGTAGACTCTTCTTTTGATCAGCTTTAGGGACTAATAAAAGTAAAACCTCACACCGGGAAGGGTGAGGTTACCTATCAGACGGGAAACTGCATGACGTGTGGAACAGGGAATTGTCTTAGATAGCAATGCCAAATAGTTTCCACTGGTAGAATAGTTTCAGCAAGCCAACACACTGGAGTTTAGATTAAAGCTACTTCTAAGATGTGATCTCGCTGATCAAATAGATGCGTTTACCCTGGGAATACAGCCGTTTTGAAGCCTCTGGCCATTGATTAGTACTAATCAACTATAATCGGTGGTTAATCCTACTTTTAATCTTACCATATTTTGGACAAAAATTAAGATGCGTTTACCCTATCACTTACGATCACGCCTCATGCCTGGGTCGTGAACTTTCTGATACTAAACGCCAGCATAAGTCTGTAGAGTCTTACGTAAATCGGTGCTGGTCAGCCTTTTATCTTAACGAAAATGAAAAAAAGCCTCTGAAAACATTTGAACTTTTTGAATATGTTAACACTCACTATCCTAAAGCTAGTCAGGAGTGGCTCAACCGTCTTGAACAAATTTCAGAGCAACAGATAAATTCAACTTTACAGGCATTTCCAGATTCTCGGATCTCAAAAGAAGCATCTGACTTTGCTAAGAAAATTTTGCTCACCAACAAAAAAAGACTGCTCTCTCTATTAAATTTATGAGTATCACTTCCCTAAAAACTTTATTTTTAGCTTGGCAAGATTATCAAAGTCGATCCTGGAACCCGGTGGGTCGATTAACATTTGATGGAAAGAATTACGAGTTTGTTTATATAAAAGGTGCAAAGGAAGCGCAAAAACAATTTGGGTTTGAGCCTCTAATGTCTTTCCCAGAGTGGAATAAAACCTATTGTTCGGCGGAGTTGTTTGCGTTTTTTGCCAACCGAGTTATGTCACCCTCGCGTCCAGATTACCGAAAGCATCTAGACCGGCTCAACTTATCAGCCCAGAGTTTTGATTTGATGGAATTTTTAGGAAGGAGCGAAGGAAATCGACAAACAGATAATTTTAAAGTTTTTCCTTATCCAGACCTCGACAGTGACGGGAAATACCACTTTTGTTTTCTAGTACATGGTTTGCGTCACTTACCAGAGTGTTCTATGGATCGCATAGGGCAGCTACAAGTCGGTGATCCTTTGTGGTTATGTCACGAGCTTCAGAATCCTTATGACAATAAGGCTTTAGCGTTAACCACAGAAGATCATTATCACCTAGGGTATTGTCCCCGCTACTTGTCACACGATGTATTTGACCTTTTAAGGCGTGATCCAGGTTTAGTAGAAGTGAAAGTAGCAAAGGTAAATTTACCTCCTTCTCCGCTTAAGTCTCGGTTATTGTGTGAGATGACTTATTCAGGTTTTGAGGGATATGTGCCGTATGATCACAAGACCTATCAGCCCTTAACTAAGGAAAAAGAAAAGTCGAAAAACTTGGTTTGCCCGATGTAAGTAATACTCCTTGAATCATAACGTGCTCGGAAGTCCTGAATGCGATTGGCCGTAGGCCACGCGGGGCGCGAACGCATTCAGGTACTATAGCGTTTATAGGATTTATGAGGTACGCTTCTCAACCTCAAAGTCCCCCTTGATAAGGGGGATTTAGGGGGATCTTTTTGTACCTCATGGCATAGAGAATTGCTATATATAGCTACGGCGGTTTGCATAACTATCAGCTACACATTATTTTTTCCCTATTCCCTATTCCCTATTCCCTATTCCCTATTACCTATTACCTATTCCCTATTACCTATTCCCTATTACCTGCTCAAGGAAAGTGCTTAATAGCCGATTTACGAGGGAACCTTTAAGTCTAAAGCCCCGTCTTTTCAAACCGGGGATCAAGACTCATAGCGGCTTGACCCGCTGTGATAAAAATATTTCTAGAGAATCGGGAATCTTACTAATGGCGTTGTAGTAAAAGGTATAGGAGAGTTCAGATCGAAACTGATGATTATCTTAGAGTTCAAAGCAAAAGGAAAGAAACATCAATACTCTGGGAGCAGGGACTGAGGCCGTAGGCCACGCTACGCGAACGGAGCAGGGATTAGGCAAGAGTGAAACAATCCTGTATACCTCATGAGTCCTAGAAACGCTGTATATCGAACTCAGGTAAGTTGAGTTTGTGGCACAATTCTTGATCAATTTTTCTCTAAAACTAAAAAAATGTCTCATACCACCATGTCTAACAAAAATATAAAGATAATTTTCACTTTTGGTATAGCTGTTGCGTCTTCTGTGCTTGCTTTTGCCAGTACTACTAACGTTGCCCAAGGACAAACAAATTATCGCCTCAAAACCATGTTTACGGGCAGTGATAAATGTTTAGATATCATTAATGATGCTAACGACAATAAACCGATTATGGCTGACTGTGGTAATTATTCAGGACAATATTGGCAAATAGTAGCAACAAACAAGTCTGGATATTATCGCCTCAAAACCCTATTTACGGGCAGTGATAAATGTTTAGATATCATTAATGATTCTAACGACAATAAACCGATTATGGCTAACTGTGGTAATTATTCAGGACAATTTTGGCAAATAGAAGCAACAAACAAGTCTGGATATTATCGCCTCAAAACCATGTTTACGGGCAGTGATAAATGTTTAGATATCATTAATGATTCCCAAGACAATAAACCGATTATGGCTAATTGTGGTAATTATTCAGGGCAATTTTGGCAAATACCTAATTTTTAATTAACTGTTTGAACTGGAAATTACCCTTTCGGGCAGGGTTGTTTAATTGTCGGGTAGAGCCGTTGACAACAATGGTGACCGCTGTGATGTCAAATGCCAGCGGTCACTTTATTACGTCGATAAACAGAGCTTGACCGATGTAAGTAATACTCTTTAAATCATAACCGGCTCGGAAGTCCTGAATGGGATTTGCTATGTCAAGTATGGATTACAAATCAATGATTACGATGAAGCCACAACAATAACCCTTCTTGATCAGCACATTCCTAGAAGGAGTTTTGTGATGGGGAGAAATTCCTTGTTAAAAATTCCTGTTCCTTAGATATTTGTGAACCGCGATCGTAGGATGATTATATCGATTTGGGAAATCAGCCTGATTTTAAATTTGCCAAAGACATCACCCTAAAGTTAGGAACAGAGAATTTAGAATCCAATGCTAAAACGATCACTTAGTCTGAGATTTCTAATCGAGTGGACGATAGCAACAACTACGGGTATGATAATTACTATTGCGTCATGGTTATCGCTAACTGAAAATAATTTTTCTCTGTATTTGTTCATGCTTATACCGTTTTGGCCAGCGATCGCACAATGGGTTGTTCTGCGACGTTACATTTCCGACGCTTGGGAATGGGTTGTGGTGACTGTGTCAGGGGTCTACGGTGCCATACCAACCATTCATGTTTCCTATTTTTCGTATATAACGTATATAACAGCTCAATTTACATGGGTAAAGGATCCAAGTATCCGATTACCCATGACCTGGACAGCATCTATTTTTGCGACCCTAATTGGTTGCGTAGTGATATCTTTCTTCCAATCGGTAGCTCTTTCTAAGCATACAACTCGGGGAATTTGGTGGATTGTTCTTAACAGCTTAGTTTGGACTGCATTCTCTAGTTGGATAATTGAGATTGGTGTTCATGATTTTATGAACGATTTTAGGAACTACAATGATCCAAGAGGCTACCACTACAATATAACTCAAGAGATGGCAGTAAAACTCATAATTTTAATTATTCCCATCGCCAGCTTTATCCAAGGTCGTATACTTGTATGGTTATTCAACTTCCCTAAGGAGTCCAGGTGATGATCTTTGATTTTATATCAGTTATAAAAGATAAAGAAAAGTCATCTTATTTCTGTTAATAGGTCTTATCGGGACTTGAATATTTTCGGTATAGCACTACGCATTCTTCGTGTTTGACATTGATACAAGCTCAAACGCTAATGCACGTAAACTTTTGCCTCTTGCCTCTTGCCAATGCCATTGCGCGTAGCGCTATAAGACTGTACTTCTACCGACTCTCTCAATAATTTTTTACAAAATTTCTCAAAATATGCTATAATATTAAAATTTTTGTGCTAAAATAAAACCGTGGACAAAAAAATCCACGGGAAGAGCCAGCCTAAGAGTTTTCCTAGGCCACAGGCTGGCTCTGGCTACCCCTTAAAGTAAAGGAGATAACTTCATATTATGTCGCATCGTCTAAGCCTATACCCATGGGTCCTGATTCGGCTATTACCACCGATGCCACCAGTCGTTTTCGCTCGGTTCCGCAACTGTTCTGATGCCAAAGGTTATTCCCAGACCCTGAAACAGCTGCTGCCTGATGCTAAGTTTCTAATTATTTTAGATATAAGTCTGCCGATGGAGCCAGAGGAATAGGGAGTGTTGCAAGGGTGGGCAGATGGGGAAATAGGGAGATAGAGAGATAGCAGCGCATCGCTATTCTATCTTCTCTATTCCCCTCCTGGGAGGGGTTAGGGGTGGGTTCCTTCTCTATTCCCCTCCTGGGAGGGGTTAGGGGTGGGTTCCTGCTCCCTGCTCCCTGCTCCCTAAAAACCCAGAACTTTGTACCTAACAGCAATTGCAAACCGCTATATAATGACTAATCACAAAAAGGGAAAAATTTACATCGTAGGTGCTGGTCCAGGAGATGTTAACTACTTAACCGTAAGGGGGCAACAACTACTGACTGAAGCTGAAGTGTTGGTCTATGATGCTTTGGTAGATTCCCTTTTATTGCAACTGGTGCCCTGTGATTGTCAACTGTTTGATGTTGGGAAACGGGGTGGACGCCCTTCTACACCCCAAGCTACGATTAACCAACTACTAGTAGACCAATGCCAACAAGGCAAGCAAGTGGTAAGGCTAAAAAGTGGTGACCCGTTTATTTTCGGGCGCTCTAGCTCAGAAATTCAGGCATTGATTGCTGCTGAGTGTCAGTTTGAGGTGATACCAGGCATTTCCTCAGCCCTAGCAGCTCCCTTACTAGCGGGAATTCCTTTAACAGACTCAGTTTTGAGCAAATGCTTTGCGGTTGTCACTGCTCATCAGCCAGAGCAACTAGATTGGGAAGCACTAGCAAGAATTGACACCTTGGCGATTTTAATGGGAGGACGTCATCTAGCAGAAATTGTCCAGCAACTGCAAAACTATGGGCGATCGCATCAGACCCCGATTGCTCTGATTCGGAATGGTGGACGCCCCCAGCAACAGGTTTGGCTGGGTACTTTAAGCACTATTGTAAACCAAACCCTTGGTATCTCCCTCTCACCTGTGGTAATTGTAGTTGGTGAAGTAGTGGGGTTAAGGGCATTTATGGGATTACCTGATCAAGACCAGTTGCAAGACGAGTTGAACAGTCAAGGTTGTCAAGACAAGCATCAACCGGCAACTGAAACTACTAAGCCGCTTACTGGAAAAACCGTCTTAGTTACCCGTTCCGCTAGTCAATCCCAGAAATTTAACCAGCTCCTGGAACAAGAAGGAGCGACTATTATCGAAATGCCCACCTTGGTGATTACTCCTCCTTCCAGTTGGGCTGGATTAGATTATGCGATCGCTAATCTCGCTAACTTCGATTGGTTGATTCTCACCTCTAGCAATGGGGTGGATTACTTTTTTAAACGATTACTGGATAATGGTAAAGATGCCCGTGCTTTAGTCGGGATTAAGATTGCTGTGGTGGGTAAGAAAACTGCTGCGAGTCTGAAACAACACAATTTACAACCGGAATTTATCCCACCAAACTTTGTAGCTGATTCTTTGGTAGAACATTTTCCAGAGTCTTTAACTAACAAACAAGTGCTTTTCCCCCGAGTCGAAACCGGTGGGCGAGAGGTGTTAGTAAAAGAACTAACCGAAAAAGGTGCTCAAGTGGTAGAAGTTGCTGCCTATGAATCTCGTTGTCCAGATTACATGGCTCCTGCTATTTTAGATGCTTGGCAACAGAGAGCAATAGATATTGTTACGTTTGCTAGTTCTAAAACCGTCAAGAATTTTTACAAACTTCTCAAGCAAGCCTTTAACTCTTCAACGGAAACTAACCTACCCCACTCTAATGCCGACAGCGAACAATCTGCACCCTCAAAAACTCTCCATTCCCTTTTAGACAATGTCTGTATCGCTTCCATTGGTCCCCAAACATCCGAAAGCTGTCGCCAGTTGTTAGGCAGAGTAGATGTAGAAGCAGTTGAATATACTTTAGAAGGTTTAACTGAGGCGATTGTAGCATGGGAGACTGAGAGAGGGGGAAAGACATAGGGTGCATCTGATTGGTGGAACAGGCATCAGGCGTGGAACAGGCATCTTGCCTGTTTCAATCCCTACTAAACAGCCTTATTTGCCAGAAATAGGAGTTTTATATCATCTCAGAATAATTACCCTTAATAATAAAAATCTCCCTCGGTGCGCTTTCCGTAGGCGAATTAAATTCGCCACGGGTCGCACCGCTCCCTATCTCCCCATCTCCCCACATTCCCCTCCTGGGAGGGGTTAGGGGTGGGTCCCACCCTCTCCTTAATTATGGGTATTCAAGCAGACTTGATATTAGGGCTTTTCCCCAAGGATGAGAGTTGTTTGTGTAGGCAAAGGAATAACCTTAATATTTTTAAATCCTGTCTTTTCGAGCCATAGGGCAATTTCTTCTTTAGAGCGATTGCCCGATTCGGAATGAAAGCCAATCATTAAGTACAGTTCCATCATTGTACTGCGCAATGACTGCTTAGGATTATCTTCTGGATTTATAAACTCCTGCACGATCAGCAATCCACCTGGCAATAGAGCATCGTAAGCTTTGGACAATAGCCTCAGACATTGCTCCGGAGATATATGACGCAAGACTGCAGAAAGCAGAACAACATCATAGTCCTGATCAAACTCAGTGGTATGAAAATCCGCCGGACATAGGGTAATTCGCTCTTGGAGATTGTATTGCTTCAAGAGGCTGAGGGCGATTTCTAAAGGTTCTTTGAGATCGACAACTACAGCTGTTAAATTAGGATTAGCATTACAAAGAGCAATGCTGTAGCTTCCAGAGCCTCCCCCTAAATCCAGCATTTTACGCCTATTGTTCAGGTTAGTATATTCAGCCAGCACTGCTCCTTGTCCTGCCATAGCTAGGTTATGCCGACCTTTGATATAGCTTGTCCAATAGGTAGCAGCATCAACAAAACCATTCTCAAAGGGAAAATCTGGTCTGCCTTCACGGATGAGCTGGTCTAGATTGCCCCAAGTGTACCAGAAATTGGTAATATGGACTATGTAATCACCTTGATACTCTGGCTTGTTTGGTATTAAAAATTTAGAAGCGACTTGAGAGTTTTTAAAATTACCCTCTTCTTTTTCCAGCAGACCTAATCCAGCACAGGATTCAAGAAAAGCTTGGACAAAACCAGGATTAGCTTTGAGGTGATCGGAGACTTCTAGGGCAGAAATAGGTTGTTCCAGTAAAGGAAATATTCCAAGTTTTATCGCCGCTCTGAGAACCGCAGAGTTCCAGAAGCTAAAACATATATTGTCGATGGTGTCCTTCATTTATACTTATCCTAAATCTACATCCACGTTATTGTCAGATAGTGTTAGAGCTAGTTAAATTGGCCAAATTATACCTCTTGATATAATTTCTCATAAAACGGCAGACAATCTTCCACTATAGGTATTAGGTCATCAGGTATATTGATCGCTTTTTCCTCATAAGGAAGAAAACCGCTAGAATTCCTCACTGTGGAATACCAACTTGGGGCAAAGGATGACAATGATAAGTTTGAGTCTTTTAGTTCAGGTTCCCAACTCAGCATTTTTTCAGAAAATGTTACCTCCAAGTTTGCGCATAACCTTTTCAGAATATCTTTGGGATTTCTGACAAACTCCGTTGAGTCAATAACCAGCGGGGAGTTTCCTGTCAATGCTTTAACGTCTTGAAATATAGTGTAAAGGTCTGCTATGCCGATATCATGGAACGTTACGTTCCCCAAAACTTTGTACCAAGATAAAACGATCTCTTTAGGGTCTCTAATCAAAAAAACGTTATGAAGAGATTTAAGCCAGTCTCTGGAAAATTCCGGGAGAGCATGTTTTGCAATGTGTTTTTGGAATGAAAAAGATGCACTATTGGGTAAACTTCCAGTAATTTGTTGAATTACCTTCTCATAGTTGCTTTCAGTGGATTCAATAATTTCTTGACGATGAGGATGATTGAAACCATGTTTCAACAGGTACGGAGCATAAAATGGTTCATCAAAAATTAGACAACCATCTAACTGTTCAAAAGCTCTCGTCATCAGTGTTGAACGACTTCTCGGGCAAGTCCATAGGGCAATGTGTTTATTTGTTGTCATCCTGTTTATTCCTTTCTCAACTCCAAAATTAGGCATTAGATTAACGCTGCTCAAACAATCTAATTTGTTCTGCTCCCACTCTTTGTTTCAATGGTTTATAGGATTAAGGCTTGGTCTGGTAAAGGTTTGATTGCTCTATAGTCTCGACCAACTAAGAAGTCAGGACGCGGATTGTCTACGGCAATCGGAATATTGTCAATACTATTATAGGTTATAATTGCAATTTTTCTCGAAAATGGAGAAATATTATTAGCTGAGCCATGAACGCAATTAGGATGAAAAAATAACACAGTTCCCGGTTTACCTTTGGGCGCTTCTATTCCATATTTTTCTACTAGCTTTATAATGGTTTGTTCTGGGGTAGTGTATTTAAGGTTGGACTGAAAACTCGATATCCATTTGGAGTCTTCTGAAGCAGCATAATCTTGCTCAATTTGGTTGAGAGAGCTAATTACTCCTTCTTGATGGGAACCAGGAATAAGACAAAGCGGTCCATTGAATTCGTTTACTTCTTCTAGAAAAATAACAACATTTACCGCTCGTGGTGTTGGCATTCCATCTTCTTTTTGCCAAAAGATATAATCTTGATGCCACGGCCATAGATCACCACTAAAGGCAGCTTTGAAGTTAATTTTTAATTGATGTATGTAGACTTGGCTGCCAAGAAGTTGCATGGCTGGCTCAACAATTAGAGCGTTTTTTGATATCTTATCCAAGAAGCCATTTTCAGTTGGATCCTCGTGGATTCCTCTTACTGTCGCTTGATCTTCTTCTAAAACTGTTCCTGGTGTATTTTTCCAAGAAACAGTTGATAATTTAGCTGTTATCGCTTTAATCTGAGCTTTATCAAAAAGATTATCTAACAGTAAAAAACCATTTTCTTGGTAAGTTTTTTGTTGCTCTTCTTGTAGGTACATATCTCAAACTCCGATTTAAATTAACTCAACGACTCCATCGACTGAAGTCGATGGGTTGATTTTCGGACTGAATGTCCTCCACTGGCGAAAGCCGCTTATTATTGTATCAAATCTCTTGAGGATATCCGATACAATAATAAGCCTCCGACTTGAGTCGGAGGTAATTGAAAAAGTAATCCAAAACCTTCGACTAAAGTCGGAGGATGGAAAACATCGACAAAAGTAAGGTTACAATACATGCCTTCGGTAAAAATATTATCATATCCCTTTTATTTGACTTTGCGAAAACATCTGCCATTTCCCAGTTCTAGAGCTGAGAGTATATTAAGCGATCAGCCTCCGGCATGGCTTCCCTCTCCGGCATGGCTTCCCTTACGCCAGATTTTTGTCTAATAACGTTAGGATTCAAGTGTGGAGAGACCGGATGAGGATAGGAGGTTGGGTTAAATCACCCGATTGAGCCATAAGAGTTTGCTCCCGTAGCGTGACCTTCGCTCAAAGAAATCCATCACCGAACCTTCCTGGAAGCGAGAAATTTTGAAGACGGTGAGTAAATTAGCGGTCTGCTCAAAACCTTGGAGATAACGAGAGTTACCACTAACCTTGCCCTTGGTCACTGCCAAAGGTAAAGACCTCTGTACTCTCTCTAAAAATCCCCTTTGCCCGTCTGGGCTTTGGTTTCAGCCTTAACTAAGTGCCATTTGAATTAAATCCTTTTTAATGGAATCCCACAACTAACAAGAAGCCAAAATGGCAAGACAGAAAGAATTTATTTAGATAGATTAATCCTGTCGAAGATTTTACAAGGTTACCTAATTAGGTAATCCCAATAACTCACTTTTTTGAACAGGAGATTTTTCCCATGGATAAGTATCTAACCACTGATTTGGAGTTCATCGCAAATTTGTCAGAGGATGAACTCAAGGAGATTGCAGGAAGCCGAGGCAGATCTAAAGACTTTGGCAAGGGCAAAGTTGATGATGACCGCGATGATGAACGGGATGATCATGACTTTGAGTTTAAATTTGATGACGATGACTTTGACTTTAAATTTAAGTTCACAATACCTAAGCGCTTTGTGCCTAAGAAGAGTCCTTTTGTGATTAAAAAGTTTCCCGTTAACTTTAATCGCGTTTTTGTCTTTAAGCAGGTTTTTACCATTAAGAATCACTAATACTATAGCGTTTGTATCTGGGTTGTGAACATACTCCCAAAGGCCAAGAGGCAAGAGGCAAGAGGCAAGAGGCAAGAGGGGAAAGAGATCCTCACTTTTATTGTCCAATAAAACAAGACCATACAAGTTTACATCTCAAATACAAACGCTATAGTTCAGCTTATGGATGCTAGACTTTAGCTATTTGGGATAAGAGAAGATTACTCAGAAGGCTTAATAGTGGCGTAGTTTGCTAAGGTTGGATTTGATTAAAGATTAGATCAAATCCAGTGTCTTGATGCAGTCGCTCATGGGGATAGACTGCATCGCTACCTAAAATCCCTCTATAGTTAATTAACTCTTGCCTCTTGCCTCTTGCCTCTTGCCTTTACTTAAGGGATTTTATTAACAACTTAAAGACAAATTATATATAACCTACTAACACCCTCAGCACTCAAAGGTTGCTAACCCCAAATAGCGAACTCCTGACGGGGTAATTTCAAAGCGACAAGGCAACACTTCCAAACCATTACTAACTGCTTCTCTTAAGAGTTTACCATAGTCTGGGTCATAGTTATCACCAGGAGAAAAGTGCAAACAATCAGCACGATTAATAAAATAAAGCATCACGGCTCGTGCTTCAGGAAGTAGTGCCATTAGTTCTTGCAGATGTTTTTGTCCACGAGTAGTAACTGTATCAGGGAATAAAGCACGATTCTCTTCAGCTAAGGTAGCACTTTTCACTTCTAAATAAATCGGGCGCTCTGAGCCAGTCAGTAAAAAATCCACGCGGCTTTTCCGTTCTTTTCCGTAACGCACCTCAGGGCGAATTTCGCTGTAGCTGTCCGCTAATTCGGGAATCAGTTTTTGTTCCAACGCTAACTTAATCACTCGATTAGGTAAAGCCGTATTAACCCCTACCCAAGTGGGTTCATTGTCCTTGACCTGAATCATTTCCCAAGTGTATGGTAACTTCCGCTTTGGGTTATCACTATGGGACACTTGTACAGGAGAGCCAATGGTTGAAACTCCGATCATTGGGCCAGTATTGGCGCAGTGAGCAGTAATAATTTCCCCTGATGGCAGTTCAATATCCGCAAGAAAGCGTTTGTAGCGTTTGAGTAAAGTTCCAGCTTTTAGGGGTGGGTAGGAGTAAATCAAGTTATTGTCATTAGTCATGTTATACTTACTAGTTTTTAATGGTTAATTGGTTAAGGGAGTCGGGAATTTAGAATTTAGAATTTAGAATTTAGAATTTAGAATTTAGAATTTAGAATTGTAAGCTATCAGCTTAAGCGCTACGCGAACAGCTTATGGGCATAAGGCACGCTACATCGAACAGCTTTTGAATATAGAAATTCTCTTTCCAATGAGGTACAAAAGGATCCCCCTAAATCCCCCTTAAAAAGGGGGACTTTGAGGTTGATAACTGTACCTATTACATGGAATAAAGGCTATAAAACAGCTAAGCATTCGTTTAATCTATGTTATGGAAAGCTGTTCGCGCAGCGTGAGCCTTTAGCCCACGGCTAATTGCATTAGGTTGAATACTTGTAGAATTCTTAATTCTCCATTCTTAATTCTCCATTCTTAATTCTACATTCTTAATTCTCCATTCTTAATTCTACATTCTGATTACCTTAAAACTTGGGGATTATTGCTAATCCAGCTGTCGATATCTTTTAACACCAGATCGGGAATTTCCCAAGGAAACAAGTGAGCCGTATTTTTATAGCATTGCCATTGGCTATCCTTAAGATGTTTAGCGGTTTCTTTACTTGATGCTGCGGTAATATGGCGATCAGCAGCTCCTGCTAAGACCAGGGAGGGACATTGAATCTGGTGTAAGTCTGGCAAACGGTTATACCCAGCCCTAATGGCAGCGTTGAGTGCTTGTGTAGCCTCTTGGGAGGTCTGTAAATAGGCTGATATGGCGTGCTTGGCAATATACTCGTAGGTGCTGCTTGTGTGTTGTTTGATCAGATACCGAAAAAGCGATCGCTTACCAAAGGTGTCAATATTCCACTGCCATCCTGGTTGTAACCAATTTAAGACACCAGCGATGCCGGTATAGAGATTATCCTGCCAACTAATGGGGGGATGATTACCCCAAGGTCGAGCAGCTGTGGCGATTAAAATTAAACCCGTGACTCTCTGAGGTAGCTTCAGGGCAAGCTCCATGGCCAAAATTCCCCCTAAAGACCAACCTAGTATCAAAAAGCGGTCAATGTTGTAGTAGTCGAGCAGGGATTCCAAGTCAGTCAAGTGGTCGGTCATCTGAAAATCCCGATCAGCTGGACTTTTACCATATCCTCGCAAATCAGGGCTGATAGTCCAGAACCTCTGGGATAGATGTTGGGTAAAAACCGAAACGCACTGACTTGAGGCTGGATGACCGTGAAGGCACAGAATTGGGAATCCTGACCCCTGGAGGTCAGTGTTGAGATATACTGCTGCTTGGTAGTTTTTTTTAATCCCATTCATGTTAATATCATGTGCGGTTGAACAATTATAAATAGTAGGTAATAGGGAACAGGGAACAGGGAACAGGGAACAGGGAACAGGGAACAGGGAACAGGGCATCAGAAGAGAGATTACCTACCAGAAGGAAGCTAGGTTTTTTGATAACTGATTATATGAACATGATATAATCGTTAGTTGCTAATTTACCACTGATATCAATATATCAAGTCTAGAGCGATTTATCACCTAATCAGGTACAAAGAGATCCCCCTAAATCCCCCTTAACAAGGGGGACTTTGAGGCTCATAAGCCTACCTCATAAATGCAATAAACGCTATATCAAGTCTAGTTAATCACTTATCAAATAGTTCTGGGATTTTTGGTAATGGGTAAAGCGACTAACTATCTTTCCCAATCATAAAGTAAAATACTATGGTTTCTTTTACTTATAATCGCACTGTTCGGTTTTCAGATACGGATGCGGCTGGTGTGGTCTATTTTGCTAATGTTTTATCTATCTGTCATGAAGCCTATGAAGCCTCTCTAGATGCATCGGGCATTAATCTCAAGTCTTTTTTCACTAAGCCCGCTGTGGCAATTCCGATTGTTCATGCCAGTGTAGATTTCTTGCGTCCTATGTTTTGTGGGGATCCACTGCTGATTCAGGTGATGCCTGAGCAGTTGAGTGAAAATAAGTTTGAAATTGCTTATCAGGTTGTTACAGCTTCGTCATCGCAACAGTTACTGGCAAAGGCAATTACGAAGCACGTTTGTATTAATGCAATGAGTAGAACTAAAATTCCCTTACCTGAGGAAATAGTGCAATGGCTTGGGTAAGCATTCAGCTATCAGCCATCAGCTTTCAGTTTGCATGGGTAAGCATTCGTTTAATCTGTGTTACGAAACGCTGTGCCGTAGCGTGGCCATAGGCCAAAGAGCTTTATTTTAAGTATTAGGCTGACGGCTGACAGCTGACGGCTGTTGGCGTAGCTTGCGCGTAGCGCATATGCTTACTGGCTAGGGAGTAGGCAATAGGGAAAAAATCCTGTTTACCTGATAGCTCTGAAAAAATCTTTACTAATTTTATCATCCCTTATGATATAGCTGACAGCTGACCGCTGACAGCTGACCGCTTAAACAAAAAATAGCCGTAGAAATACTATCTACGGCTAGCGAGTTCAAGTTTTGATTTATGTCAGAAGAATACCCGAAACTTTCGGATGTGATCCTATACTATCAGACCAAACCCAAGGCCGGGGGGGAAACCCCCCCAGAAAATTAAGGTGTTATGGCAACAACCAATACTTGGTCATGGTAGTTATCACTTCACCCGGCACTTCAGTCGGCTCCAGAGGAGTCCATTCAGCAATCTCGGCATAGCCCAGTGAATAAAACATTTGCATACTATAAATTACTGATTGACGAGGACCTTTGAGAGTGTGCTTAGTAGCTTTTTTCTTGAAGTTCCGAGTAAATTATTCTGACATCTTTCAAAAGTTGAACTTGTGTTTACAATAATTATTGTAATGATTATATTTTTATTTGTCAAGGGTTTATAAAAGCTTTTATAAAATTAATAATTAAGAATTAAAAATTGAAAATTTAGAATTGAGTATTGCCTATTGACTCTTACCTCTTGCCTTTTGCCTCTTGCCTTTTGCCTCTTGCCTCTTGCCATATGAGAAAAAAGTACTCGTTTCTCAGTAACTAGTACTTGTCAGTGAGAAATGGGTACTAGTGAACCAGAAATGGGTACCCGTTTGTTATACAGCAGTACTAGTTAACGAGAAAAGAGTACTGGTATGTGAGAAATGGGTACTTGTTTGTTATACAGCAGTACTAGTTAACGAGAAACGAGTACTGGTATGTGAGAAACGTGTACTGCTTTGCGATAAACGAGTACTCGTTTGCGGTTAATGGATACTCGTGTGTTAGATATTTATACAACACTACCCACTTATGACTTTTTAAGAAAGGCTATAATATTTCAATAAATATTGAACAGCAGTTGATGGCAATGGCTGACAATACATCTGATGCCCAACTTTACTTTCTCTTACAGGTACTACAAGCAACCGTAGACAGTGAGGGTGACGCGCAGGTACTTTACCCATTACTGGCAGCAAATACAGACAAACTGGATGATAGATTAGCAGAACTATTGCGGGCTTGGGCAACAATTAAGCTGGCGGAAGTGGAAGCAGATGAAGCGGAATACTTAGCATTAGTGATTCTCCTTTTCAGTAATCTAATTCAGCAATTTACTTTGGATAATAAAGCCAGCAATATTGACATTATGATCACTGGCTATGAAGTCGCACTAACTGTTTTCACCCGTGAAGCATTTCCCGAAAATTGGGCAATGACACAAAATCATCTCGGTCTTGCTTACTATGACCGAATCAAAGGGGAGAAATTACAGAATATAGAAGAAGCGATCTCTTGTTACCAACAGGCTCTAAAAGTTTATACCTTTGAGGCATTTCCCGAAGGTTGGGCAATGACACAATATAATCTCGGTATTGCTTACAGTAACCGAATCAAAGGGGAGAAATCACAAAACATAGAAGAGGCCATCGCTTATGACCAACAGGCTCTTAGAGTTTTCACCTTTGAGGCATTTCCTGTTGATTGGGCAAGGACACAATATATTCTCGGTAATGCTTACCGTGACCGAATCAAAGGGGAGAAATCACAGAATATTGAAGTTGCCATCGCTTGTTACCAAGAAACTCTTAGAGTATTAACCTTTGAGGCATTTCCTGTTGATTGGGCAATGACACAAAATAATCTAGGTAATGCTTACCATGACCGAATTAAAGGGGAGAAATCACAGAATATAGAAGAAGCGATCGCTTGTTTCCAACAGGCTCTTAGAGTATTAATCTTTGAGAGATTTCCTATTGATTGGGCAATGACACAATATAATCTCGGTCTTGCTTACTATCACCGAATCAAAGGGGAGAAAGAACAGAATATAGAAGAGGCGATCGCTTGTTACCAAGAAGCTCTTAGAGTCAGAACCTTTGAGGGATTTCCTATTGATTGGGCAAAGACACAACATAATCTCGGTGCTGCTTACCGTGACCGAATCAAAGGGGAGAAAGCAGAGAATATAGAAGTTGCCATCCCTTGTTTCCAACAGACTCTTAGAGTATTAACCTTTGAGGCATTTCCCGAAGGTTGGGCAATGACACAAACTAATCTCGGTAATGCTTACTATCACCGAATCAAAGGTGAGAAAGCACAGAATATAGAAAATGCCATCGCTTGTTACCAAGAAGCTCTTAGAGTCAGAACCTTTGAGGCATTTACGATTGATTGGGCAATGACACAACATAATCTCGGTGCTGCTTACCGTGACCGAATCAAAGGTGAGAAAGCACAGAATATAGAAGAGGCCATCGCTTGTTACCAAGAAGCTCTTAGCGTCAGAACTTTTGAGGCATTTCCTGATGATTGGGCAATGACACAAAATAATCTCGGTATTGCTTACTATGACCGAATCAAAGGTGAGAAAGCACAGAATATAGAAGAAGCTATTGCTTGTTACCAACAGGCTCTTAGAGTATCAACCTTTGAGGCATTTCCTGTTGAGTGGGCAACGACACAAAATAATCTCGGTAATGCTTACCGTAACCGAATCAAAGGTGAGAAAGCACAGAATATAGAAGAAGCTATTGCTTGTTATCAACAGGCTCTTATAGTCAGAACCTTTGAAGATTTTCCTGTTGAGTGGGCAAGGATACAAAATAATTTCGGTGCTGCTTACTATGACCGAATCAAAGGTGAGAAACCACAGAATATAGAAGAAGCGATCGCTTCTTTCCAAGAAGCTCTAAAAGTTTATACCTTTGAGGCATTTCCTATTGATTGGGCAAGGACAAAAAATAATCTGGGTATTGCTTACGGTGACCGAATCAAAGGTCATAAAACACAGAATATAGAAGAGGCGATCGCTTGTTACCAACAGGCTCTTAGAGTTTATACCTTTGAAGCTTTTCCCCAAGAGTATCTAGAGACTAAAAATAACCTGACAGGGGGACATAAAGCTTATAACGTACACAGTGCAAACTCTATAGCCCGCTCACCCTTCTTGTAATAATTGAGCCAACGACGGTTAATTTCCAAAAGTTCGTCCACTATTTTTTGGCATAATCCCCTTAAGAAAAGCCACGAATGCTGATGTAGGCCAACATAAAAAGCGCTATGTTGCCGTTGTCCACTTGATTGGGTTTCTGGTCTGACCACATATTTTTGAATTCCCATTCGCTTAATGTGTCGCCCTTGGAGAATCGCACTGGTATAGGCAATCGCCACAATAATCATCAGTTTTGATAGATACTCACCACTCAGTTTAGACCCTTCAAGACTATAGCCTCCCGACTTGAAATCTCGAAACATTTCCTCTATTGAGAATCGTCTTTGGTAAGCTACAATAGCCGGTTCAACATCATCAAAGTTAGTCAAAATATACCAGGGTTCTTTCGTCTTAAATCCCTGGTAAGTCCGCTTCCACTTACAGGCTATATTAAACGTCCCAAATCCTTTTTGTTTCGTCACATGGCAGTCATTAATAAATAGTTTTACTCCTGGTTTAACTCCATAGTCTTTCAACTCCCGAGCCACCTCAGTATCCTGCCAAACAAGGGTATTATTTTTCTGTCTCAAACAAAAGTATGCACCCTCGAAGCTCAGCCAGTTGCCCAGTTTGGGTGAACAAAATTCCCGGTCTCCTAACACCACTACGCTATAGTTGGAGAGTAACCCAAGACTTTTAGCCAAAACAGCCGTTTGCTCATCAAAGTTACTGCTGCCTTTTTTATCCAACAACTCCCAGTAAATCGGCCAGGCACGATGATCATAGATCACGCTAACCATCAAGATATTAATCACCCCCCAACTGGTACGGTCTATCGCTAAATATATCCTATCGTTCGGGTTAAACATCTCTTCTACCAGAGCACTTACGCAGGGAAACCAGATTGTTTCAATATTGAACTGTTTGATGCGCAAAAACCGACGTAATTTCTTTCGACGACTTTCAAATAAAATAGGTAACGGCAGCGCTTCAGCTAACACTTCTAGTTTGACCTGTCTGAGCAATTGTAGGCTGGCAACGACTAAGATTAGTAACAAATACCTGGTGTGATGCAGCTTATTTTGTAGGATTTTCTGGTATGGTTTAGCTATCATTTTTGCTAGATAGGTCAGCATGACTATATTTGACCTATCTTTTTTTTCCTTCATCTGCTGTATCCCTTGCTACACAATGGCTATACCCGCTCTGTCCCCCCGTTAGGTCTGTAACTCTCTGCATTCTTTTTCTAAGGCAAGGTTGAACTTAATTTTCATTTCTAACGCTTCTTGGCAATATTTTTTAGCCATATCAAAATCACCTGTAAGATCATAAGTTTTTGCGATCTCTTTAAGAAGATTAGCAATTTGAACAGAATTTCCACACTTATTAAATATAGATAAAGCTTGCTGAAATCGATCTAAAATTTTTTCTTGTAGCTTTTTAATATTCTCTTTTTCTAATTCTCTTTCACTAATTGCTAAATTAGCTAAAACTTCTGCTTTTTCTAAAATTAATCCCATATCAGATATAAGTTCTAAAGATTGTTCATAGCAATTAATAGCTTCTTTATTTTCCCATTGTTGATGAGAAATCATTCCCTTATATAGTAAGGCTTTAGCTTCTAATTCTTTATTTTCTACTTGTATAGCAATTTTATAACTCTGGTTTTGATATTTTATAGCTTGTTTATAATCTTTGATAAAATAATAAATACAACATAAATTAGTAAGTGCTTCTGCTTGTGCTAAATTATCATCATTCTTTCTGGCAATAGCTAATTGTTGTTGATGGTACTCAAGAGCCATTTCATATTGACCTAAACAAGTTAAGACACTACCTAAACCTGCTAGTGCCATGATTCTTCCTTTATGATTGCTATTTTCAAAAGCAATTTCTGAAACTTGTAAATAGTAATTTGTAGCTTGTTGATACTGACACTGAAATTTAAAATTATTGGCCAAGCCAATTAAAGCAGTAATTTTAGTATCTGGATCAATAATAGTTTTAGATTTTTTTAATTGTTGTTGATAATATTCTCTTGATTGATCCCATTTTCCTAATGCTCTTGTAGCATTTCCTAAACCGTCAATACAAATGGTATCCCAATCTGAATTAATTTTACCTAACAATCTCTGATAAATATCAATTTGTTCTCCATAGTATCCCCAAGTTTTTAGTTGATTATAAAGTGCTTGATTGGTAGGAGTATTAAGAGGAATTGAAATGACTTTGCTAGCTATATCCCATTCTTCTATTTCAGAAAACTGATAAAATGCTTCCAGTAAACCTTTTACTTTTTCTAAATTAGAAGAATTTGAATTAGGAGAATATATTGTTAACCAGTTAATAGCTGATCTATAATGACTGCGTTTTAATGTTGATCTAATATCTTTTATTTTTTTCGGATCAATACCAAGATATGACAAAACTTTGTCACTAGAATATATGAAATTATTCTTCATCATCTAACCCTCTTAAATGTTCCAAAGACAAACTCCTAATCAAATTATGCTGTCTTAATAAATATTGATTATTGTCATCAACAGTTTCCTCAACTAAATATCGATCTCTCAACGCATCCAAAGCCATTTGTTGTCGATCTTCATCAATATCCCAATCTTCCAAATGACTTAACCAAAAATCTTCTGGTACTTCACAGCGATAAACAGAAGACGCACACAACAATAAATAAGCTTCAGGAACTTTCTCTTTTAGCCGATTAAACTCCTTCTCCAGTCTAACTTTTACATTGCGGCGTAATTGGGGAGTGTATTTATGCAAATTAAACTGATCATCTGCAGATGCGGTAATTCCTTTAGTTTTTCCTTCTTCAATGGCTTTTTCAACCTCTTCTACTTCCTTTCCATTCTTATTCCAGTATTCTATAACATTGCCATAAAAAGGACGATTAACAATTTCACCAGCTATTACCCGTAAAGCTAAAGGATGACCTTCATAAGCTCGTCCAATACGTTCTAAATAAGGTTTACCTTCTGCTTCTTCAGTAATATCTAATCCGGTCTTACCAAATAAGGCTAACTGTTCCGGTTCATCTAATCCGCTTAAAGGTTGACAATACCAAAAATTTTGATAACGAGTCCCGATAATCGGAATTTGTGCTGGTAATTCATCCGAGGTTAAAATAAAACAACTTTCACAAGTATCAACAGTTAACCAAGTTTGAAAGAACTTCACCCACCACTCATCTATAAAATCACTCCATCCTTCTTCTTCATTTCCTTGTAAAAGGTTTTCTAAAGAATCAATTTGAATTAAATAACGATTTTCTTGTAAATGCCTTACCAAACGATACATTAACCGTTGAGTGTCCTTAGGGTCATCAGGAGTCACCACTTCACCACATTTTTCTAGTAATCTGGCAGCCACACTCCCAAAATCAGCAGTTTGTTCCTCATTATCAAAATTTTCTTGGAGATAAGAATTCCAATCTTCAAACCAATCTTCTAGTTCAAGGGCTAATCTTTCCCCTAAAGCAGTTTTACCAATTCCTGTAATCCCTAGTAAAATCAACAAGCGACATGACCCTTTAAGTTTATTCGTTAAGTCATTGATTAGACTTTCACGACCTACCCAAGCCTGAACATAAGCAAAAAACTTAGGGGTTTTAGTCTTTTTTATAAGTTCTGTAGCAGCAAGTGCCTGAGCTGGTGAATTCAACTCAAGCTTTGCCAAAACCTCAAACGCAAAAGCACTAGCATGACCAGCAGCTGTTTCTTTATACCCCCCTTCATCTGCTTCACCCTTACCATCAATTAAATCAGAAATACCCCGAATAATTAACGCTGAAACCTGTTGATTAGCATGGGTAGCTTGTAAAATACCACGCCCTTCAATTTCCACAGCTAAAGCATCACCATAATTATGCTGAAGAAACTTAAACAAATCTGACTCTTTATTCGCAACTACTTTTTCTCCCGCTGCTATAGGAGCAACAAATACCTTAGGGCTTGCTGAAGAAGAAAGTCTCTCTAACCAATCTGGTTTTCTAGCTTCAGCCCTTGCCCCTTGAATCATCTTATAAGTTGAAAGTCCTACCTCTGGTCTAGGTCTAAAGGTCTCGGCTACCTTACCAGACTCATAACCATAAACCTTAGTAGCAGCTACCACATCCCCCAGTTTCACATCCTTAATTCCTCCAGCTACCCCCACAAACAGAATCACATCAGGATTAAAATAAGCGATCGCCCTTTCTGCTTCCACCGCTGCCCGGAAATTTCCTGCACCGGTCTCCACAATACCCACCTCCCACTCCTGACCATGACTAGAAAATTTCCCCCTCTCATAAATAGTCCCTTGGGGGTGAATCTCCTCCTTCAAGTCAGTGAGATGGGCACGTACTGCCATGTATTCACTCGGAATTGCTGTGAGGATAACCGCACAAGACATACCTTAAACCTGTTAATTGAATTGATTTACCTTATTTTAGATGATTTCTTTCTTATAGGGAGCAGGGAGCAGGGAGTAGGGAGCAGGGAGCAGGCAAAAAATCAATCTGTGTACTTGATTAATATGAAAACTGCTGTAAGCAGGTGCACAAAATTAATTACACATTTTGCAAACCTCAAAGCCTTACGATGTAAGGGTTACAGAGATTTGTAGTAGGAAATTAATTTTGTTTAGGTGCTTATAAATGAGATAAAAAAGAAGATGACAGGTAAGCATTCAGCAACGAAAGGGCTATGGACGACCAACAGATACTCCAAGTGTTTATGCTCGAATACGAAAAATTGAAAGAAGAGCAAGCCCAGCGTATTGGCTTCCGAGACCAGATGATTTATATAACCCTAGGGATCTTTGGTGGTATTCTCTCCTTCGCCCTCTCCAATAAGACTAATTCCTATGCCCTTCTAGTTATTCCTTGGGTTTGTCTAATTCTAGGATGGACTTACTTAGTCAATGATGAAAAGATTTCCGCCATTGGCAAGTATATTCGCTTTACTCTAACTGAAAAAATCAAAGCCCACACCGGCCATACCGATCTTGAGTCTATCTTTGGCTGGGAAATTGCTCATAGAAGCGATCGACGCCGAAAAAGACGAAAACTAGAGCAATTAATTATTGACGAAATTACCTTTGTTTGTTCAGGTTTACTCGCCTTATTTACCTTCTGGTTTTCCGGAACTACTCTCCCCTGGATAGTTCATTTTATCTGCGCTATTGAGCTTATCCTATTGCTAATCTTAGGCATAGAAATTATAATTTATGCTGACTTAGCTAAAGGTCGATAGGGGGTCGGGAATCGGGAGTCGGGAGTCGAGAGTCGGGAGTGTGGGAATTTCCTGTAGGGTGGGCAGTGCATCAGACAGATCCCAAACCTTGCCATCGGGTTGCTAGGAACTGCCCACCATAGGATTAATCATAATGGTGCCACAGATGTAGGGTGGGCAGTGCATCAGACAGATCCCAAACCTTGCCATCCGGTTGCTAGGAACTGCCCACCATAGGATTAATCATAATGGTGCCACAGCTCAGTTAAAGGAGATTTATAACCCAGATTTACTAATCAAAAAAAAGTAGATACTGCATCAATACAATCTCTACCGAATCTGATAGTATTGGCCACAAATTAAGGCAAAATGCAATAGGCAAAATGCAATATAAAAGAGGGTTTTAAGGTAATCATATCCCCCCCTTATTAAGGCTTCCCTACTCATATCCCCCCCCTTATTAAGGCTTCCCTACTCATATCCCCCCCTTATTAAGGCTTCCCTAATCATATCCCCCCCTTATTAAGGCTTCCCTACTCATATCCCCCCCTTATTAAGGGGGGTTAGGGGGGATCTCTACTCCCAACTCCCTAAACACTCAATGAAGGTTGATTCTTGACATTTTCCACTAAATTGTCAGCAATCCCAGTCTCAGGAAATGCGCGCTTAATCACATAGGATTCTAACAGTGTGCGCAGCCAACTTGGACACCAGCGACGCCGACAGAACTCCAATAACTTTCTCTCGAAACTCCCCTCTTGAGTTGACCACTTAGCTGGGAGTTGACGATTCTCAATCACCCACTTCCAAATCGACCACATTGAAGGATCATCTTTAGCCAAATTCCACTTTTTGACTTGACGAGAGAACACATCTCGTACAGATTGTTCATTCCATTTAAATACATAAAATGGCACATCATCCTGGTCAAACCGAGTGATCTGTCGAGGATTGAGGAAAGTGATTCTAGAGTTTGGTTCCAAGAAAATTGTCTCCCCTAAATCCGTTGCCTGCATACATAAATCCGTATGACTCGCCAAGCTATCAAAGACTTCATCCAGTTCAATAGACTTGATCAGAGAATGACGAGCTAGGATACAATGAAACTCAATAGAATCTACTGGGGTACGATGTAAATCCTGCTCAACATCCCGTAATTTAGTAGCGTAGAGCAACTGCTTTTGCTCAAACCACTTTTTACCATGCTTTCTTTGGTGAAACTTGGTTTTAATCCCAGCAACATGTACCTCAATATCAGGAGACCCTGGTTGCCCTTGTAAAATTAGGGGAGCAACGATACCAGCTTGCTCTTCTTCAGCACACTCAACCAAACCTTTTAACCAACCAGGCTCTACAATCACATCATTGTCAATAAAAACAATGTAATCCGCATCCTTAACAAACGGTAGAGCTATGTTACGAGCAACATTGGATCTCAAATAGCGTCCGCGATGGATCAAACTCATGAATTCGTGTTTATCTGCCTGCTGTTGCAGATACTCATGCACTGGGGATGGACCGTTGCCATCTACATAGATTAGCTCAAACGGATAAGAGGAATAATCAGCAATAATACTGTCTAGGGAAGGCTTTGTTAAACTAAACCGCTCCCTCTGAGTCACGATTAATGTTACCTTAGATAAACCCATAAGCTGATAGATTAACCACGTTATGATTTGCTTCAAGTCTATCAGTTACAAATAAAAAAAGCCCACTACTTTAGTATTACTAAATCAATAAATTCTGGATAATTATCGCGGTTCTTAAGCAATCCTGAATCCCCATCTCCCCATCTCCCCATCTCCCCACACCTCCCACACTTCCCTCTCTTTCCCTACTCCCTACAACCTCTGACTCCCCATCTCCCCATCTCCCCATCTCCCCATCTCCCCACACCTCCCACACCTCCCTCTCTTTCCCGACTCCCGACTCCCGACTCCCGACTCCCTACTCCCGACTCCCTACTCCACTAGTAACTTTATGGTTCTTTGCTGGGGTTTGATCCACAGGGGTATCTACCGCTGAATACCCCCTGCCACTATCCACAGGAACAGGGGGTTGTAGCTGCTTGATATCGTTGATAACTGCTCCCAACAGTACCTCGTTTTCATCTAACTCTTCGATCACCTGAGATAAAATACTTCCCTGGGTATAGCCTGGTCGAGTCACCAACACAATCCCATCAGTAAATGGTTGTAGTAATAGGGCATCATTACAACGAGACAGACTAGGCGAATCAACTACAACAAAATCAAAGCGACCACGAGCATCTTCCAGCAAATGCTTCATTTCACTCGATTCTAGGATCCCCGCAGCTTTGCGCAGGGGACCGAGACTAGGGAGAATCGAGAGATTTTCAAAATCTTGGGCTAAATGAATACATTCACTCTTAGAGCCATAGAAGCGCAAAGGTTCCAGTGGCGCGTCCATCAGGTGAATCACGTCTTGAGATTGAGCTACAGAATGCGATCGCAAATCCCCTTCTACCAACAGAGTACGCATACCGGCCTGGGCAGATGCGATCGCTAAATTGTAAGCCACGATCGTCTTTCCTTCATTCGCTGCTGTACTAGTCACCAACACCACTTTTACCGCAGGTTCCTCCCGCAGACGAAGATTAGTGCGAAACCGTTCGTAGAACTCTAACTCCAAAGCCTCTGGTCGGGTTATTATAGCAACTTCACCCCGGTAGGACTTGAGACCGATTGTCGGTAAATCCCCCAGTAATGGCACACCATTGTCCCGAAGTATGGGCTTAACATCCTCTGGCGTGTATAAGGTATTATCCAGGGTTGATAGCAGCAGAATCACACCAGCACCCACTACAATACCGATTACACCACCTATTGCCAAGGTAACGATCGGATTACTTGCTGTCTGGGTCATTATTGCTTTCGGTTCTGCAATTCCAGCGATCGCAAGACTACTCTCAGTCTCCGCCTCAGCTATTTTGGTATCTGCTAATGCCGCCTGCAACCGATTGTAAAATTCCTGCTTAAAAGTAACTTGCTGAGCCAGTCGCCCTCGCTCTAGCTGCTTATTGGGCAGCTGCTGATATTGCTGTCTTAGTTCCTGTTCCGTTCTTTGGGTAGCTGCCAACTGCCGTTGAAGTGCTTCCCGCTGGGTTTGCAGAGCTACCAGCTGATTAGCCAGTGCCTGCCGTGCCGGGTCCAGGGTACTGTCTTGGCGGATTTGACTGGGCAATGGAGAGGTAAACCCATTACCACCGAGAACTTCAGCCGCACGTGCCTGAAGTAAGGTCTCATAAGTCTGTTGCTGTTTGCGCAACTCAATCATAGTTGGATGTTGCGGACGCAACTGCCCCTTGAGCAGTTCCATCTGTGTCTCAGTATCCAGAATCTGAGCTCGCAGACTAGCGATGATCGGGTCAGCACTGAGGGCAGAAGACGTGTAGGCTTGGTCAGGGGTCAAACCTAGCCGTTCAATTAGGCTAGAATATTGAGCCTCAACCCCCTCTAGCTGTATCTCGAGATTACGTTGTTGCTGTTGGCTACCAGTTATCCCACCCACTAAGGTGCCATCTTGAGCAGCAAATAAAGCTGGTCCCTGTAGGCGGTCATACTGTTCCAGTTTTTGTTCCGCTTCCCTTAGTTCTTGCTCCGCCTGAGGCAAACGTTTTTCTATCGTTTCAATAATCCGTCTTAGTTGTGCTGTGTTGATAAAACGGCTCTGCTCCACCATTTTCTCCATCAGCATTGCAACGATGGTTGCAGAAATTTCCTTATTCTTATCCGTATAGATTACCGAAATAAACTGTGGTCCTTCTGATTTTGGCAATTTCACCTGTGTATTTTTAACAATGTCTTTCGAGCTGACTTGCATCCCAGCTGCTACTTCCTTAACCACATTGTCTGCCAGCAGCGTTTCCGGTGTCGCCCTTTGTTTACCTTGTTCTGAAATCTGTATCCCTGTCTGGGAAAATACCTTCACAGGAGTGGTATATATCAAGCGACCTTCAGCTCGGTAAATCGGAGCTGGCGTTGGCTGTATAGCCACAATCCCGGATATGCCGGTAATCAGGAAAAACGTGGCAAAGCCAATTAACTTATGCTGATTGAGAGCAATCAGGTAACGTGTGACAAAAGGGGGAGTCATAAGTAATTTTCGCTATTGTTAAGGCAGCAGTAAGCTTACCCCCGGCTGAAGCACGGGGGCTTTCGCCCAGACTTCAGAACGTTGGTTTTCAGTAGCCCTAGCATACTTGACGCGCCTAGACTCCAAATTAATCGAATCCAAGGGTCAACCGCCGAACCTCCAGGCTGGCTTACTCTACGAATGGGAGGGATTGCTCGCATTCGTAGCTTCTACAACCGAGTCAATTCTCGGACAGCCCCAATACTTCGTTTTGCGCATCACTCGCCGACACTGACTTACTGGCCTAGCCGTTACTCTGAAGTTAAGAGTGCCTTTGCCTATTTCAGTCTTCTTTAATTATAGTTGACGGCTAAAAGCGCGCTATTACGCTTCCTCCCCGCTTTAAAAAGACGGGGATTCCGCGTTTTTTGATTTTTGTGATCGAAAAATCCTGTAGCCTATTTCTATTTTTACCGCTTAGTCAACAGGGACTCGGAGCACCAGTTACAAACCGAGACAGGTAGTGGAGTTTTCTGTCCATTCATTAAGGTATCCGGAGATTTTTGTGCTGTCGATGGAAAAGCTAACCCCCTAGGGCAGAGCTTCCATCGATTTCTGCTCCCGTCATACCCTTAGCTGATCAAAACAGGTCTGGTATTTCCTCAAAAAACCTCCGGAATCCCAGAAAATCGTTGAAGGGTCGAGTCACTATACTCAGAGCAGCAGAAATCTTAGCAATAAGACTTCGACCAACCACGATCACATCTTCATCTTGAAGTGGCACATTTTGGGAAACATCACCCTTTAGTAGCTTTTCCCCGTCTAGCTTTTGAGTAACTGCTTTGCCCTGTTCTGGATCAAAACGAATTAAGGCAATGCTATCCAAATCAGCATTATCTGGGTTAGGAGAAATTGCTGTTAAGGCATCAATAAACGTACTACCATTAGCTAATGTCAAGTTACCAATTGTGCCATTAGGATAGCTCAACACTCGAACGCTGATTTGTTGTTGAGCTAGGTTAGAACGAGCTACCAGCTGCCGATCATAATCGGTAGTATTACCCACCTCCAACTTTCGCACAATAATAGCATCCCCATCCCGGAGGTTCAATTCCGATGGAGTTGTCCCATTTTGCAGCGGTGTCAGCAAATCAATTTCTCGCTCAATGATGGAATTATTCACCACCGACTTACGACGAATCAAAATAGTCCGCAAATCAGCAATCGTAGTCGTACCACCCGCAGCAGTAAGGGCTTGATTCGGTTGAGTTCCTGGTGGCAGGGGGTAATAGCCTGGTCGAAACACCTCACCACTCACCGTAATCTGAACCTGTGGTGTACTCAGTAGGCTCACAACTACTTCAGGATCAATCACAAATTCATTTAAGACATTTTGAATTACATCTTGAGCCGCCTCTAGAGTAAGTCCCACCACTCGTAGCTTACCGAACAGCGGTACCACAATATTTCCGTCAGAATCAATAGCACTTTGAAAAGCCAGATTCGGAAAATTTGTCACACTCACTGCGATTACATCTTCTCGCCCTAGGTAGTGGAGATTAAATTCATCAGATGGACTCACCTGTGACAGAGTCTCTGGGTAGCCCAAAGGAGGTAACATTTCCTCCAACTGTTCTAATCGATTCTCCTCTGAGACCGGTTCAGGGTTGCTCAACGGTGGTGGAGGTGGCAACGTTTCCGTTACCTCTATGGTCTCAGGGGTTGCCTCAGGGGTTGCCTCAGGGGTTACCTCAGGGGTTGTCTCAGGGGTTGTCTCAGGCGTGGTTTCAGAGGTTTCCAGTTCAGTCCTTTCCCTTTCCCCTGATTCAACAGTTTCCCTTGTTTCCCGTTCCATGGAACTAAACGTAGGCAACTGAGCGCGATCGCTAATCCCATCGCCAAGATTTTGCACCGATGTCGGTAAATTTCCGACAAGCTTAGCCAAACCAGGGCTGACCCAAACTCCAGAACTAACCAGCCATAATAATACGGTACCCCCAAATAAAGATAAATTCAGAACTTGGTTACCAAACCTGTGGGTGTCAGTTGTCATTTTCCAATGGTCACTTATCATCTCAAGTCTGAAATCTCAAGTCTGAAGTGGGAAGTAGAAAGTCTGAAGAGGTAAGTCTGAAGAGGCAACTCTGACGTTTAACTTCTAGTTGTCGATAAACGTTTTAGTCAACCCTAAGTGTTCCAGCAATAAACCCATTTCACCCTTGATCCTTGATTCCTCATCCTTGAGCCTTCATCCTTCATGCTTGAGCCTTCATCTTTGAGCCTTGATCCTTAATACTTTCAATACTACTAGCTTGCTCCGCAAAAGGATCGCTCATCAAAGCAGTTTGAACCATTTTACTGAGAGATTCGGCTATTGGCCTAAAATTTTCAAGATCACCCAAAGGTTCTATGGGAATTTGGATATTCACCGCAACCCAAGGCACCCGTTTCCGGTGTAACTGAGCCAATTGATCAGCCCAGAACCAACGGCTAGGAGCAGGATTACCACCCTCTGGCCAGGCATACCATTGTACTATAGCGAAGGTTTGCCGCTGATTCCACCCACGAAAGAAACGGGCGTTAACCACACTTTTGGGGTAGCTTTTGGGCTGGGTTGTGATGGTCGGATCAGCCTCGGTCTTCTCCTCAACATCAGATCCGTTGACCACAAACTTGATTTGACTATAAGAATCCGTCTTCCATTGTCCCAATCGTTGTCTCATAAATCCGCTAAGATCTTCCCATTCTACCTGTGGCTGGGATTTAGGACCATTTTGGGGAAGCAAAAATAACCACACTGGTTTTTGCTGATCCTGCTCTATGAACTGCAAAGACCATTTATGGCCGCCAATCCTTATGGTTTGTTGCTCAACAGTTTGCCAGTCAGATAGTTCTATTCCCGTCTTGCGGATAACTTTTATCTGTTGGAGGTTAGTCACTGGTGGCAGTTTTGCCCAAGGCCAGTTTCCTGTCAAGTAACCTGGTACTGCTCCGATTATTACCAAGACTAACAGCAACACCAGTAAGACTCCCCTGGAGATTTGCCAGGGCTTAATTAACTTAATTAAACTTACTGATTTCATGATTCTCTAGCCTTTATCGGATTTCTGAGGTACACATATTTTTTTCCCTATTCTTTGTTCCCTATTCCCTGTTCCCTAAAATACCAAAATTGTGTACCTCACCCAATTAAAAACTATAATGTTTAATCTTGATGGTTAGCCAACGGAGTCAAGTTGGGGTCTGAAGGGAAGTATTTTTCAATCAACTTCATTAATAGAACCAGCATCACTAACATCATCGCTGAATACAGGTCGCCGCCCCAGCTTTCATGCAGCCAATGAAATGCCTTATCTTGCCCACTGCCATGGAAAAACGTAAGCACACTATTGCGGACAATATTAGCACTAACACTGATAACCAGCGCACCGGATAACAGCCAAATAGTCTTTAGACGTGACTCAATAGCACCGCTCCAGTAAAGCAACATCAAACTCACATACAGGCAAGTAAATAACATCTTAAGACCAGCACAGTGGGGCGCTACCTCCACAATTCGGTCACTTACGAACAAGTTAATCCCTTCGAGTCTGACATTCATCCCAAACTGAGTCAGAATAAAGGCAGCCATGGCAGCAATAAAGCGTTGTAGGGGCAAGATATAAGGTTCAATCAAATAGGGAACTGCTGTTGGAGTTGCCAAAGCCACTAGCAGCAAAGGAAAACTTTGTAGCTTAAAGCCACCAATCCCTTTTAACCATAGGCTCATACCAGCTAAAACCATTGGAAACGATAAATTTACCAGTTCTGATTGACCGCTAAGATAGCTTACTGCTCCAATCATCAGTAACACTACACCAAAGGGATGCGCTGTATCAGTAAGATTATGCCACCGTCGTCGGTTCGTCCACACAATATTGGCAGCAAACGGTAGCCCAATCAAACCATGGCTAAAGTATTCATGGGTAATGCTGATACTTTTATTCAGCCAGCCATCATACCAATGCATCAGCACAGGACCATAAATAATGACTAGCAAAGCGATGATCAAACCGTCCAGTAGATAGCGATCAATGGCAATAGGAATTTTGCGTCCAATTTGCATAGTTTAATGATTAATAACTAATGGCTCAAGGATGCCTAATAAATTAGCTAACCCATCAACAACCTGCTCAATCTGCTCCTTGCTCAAGTTGGGATAAATTGGTAGAGATAAAATCTCATTGCACAGAGCTTCGGCATGGGGAAAGTCACCGGCTTGATATCCCAAGTACTTGTAAGCTGGCTGGAGATGGCAAGGGATTGGATAATGAATACCGGTTTGAATTCCCACTGAGGCCAGAGCATCCTGGATGCTCTCTCGGTTAAAGGGACATTGTTTACCCACCCGAATCACATAAAGGTGGTAGACATGACCTGGCCCGCTGTGGTTTTCTATGGGCACAATCCCCTGACCTTCCAAAGCCTTGAGTAGATTGTCGTACTGCGCAGCTGCCCAGTAGCGTGACTGGTTCCACCCAGTCAAATAAGGCAGTTTGACATTGAGGATAGCAGCTTGTAACGTGTCTAAACGGCTATTTTTGCCGATGTCGGTATGAAAATATTTGCGAGGTGCTCCGTAATTGCGAAGCGATCGCACTTTTTCTGCCACCGTAGCATCATTAGTGATTACCATGCCACCGTTACCAAAGGCACCCAAGTTTTTACTCGGGTAGAAACTAAATGCTGCCGCCTTGCCCACAGAACCAGCATAATAATCCTCTCGCTTTGCTAAGTGAGCTTGTGCTGCATCTTCAAAAATTAGTAAGTTGTGGGCATCAGCAAATGCCATTAACTCACTCGGAGATACCATCTGACCGTAAAGGTGCACAGGGACAATTGCCTTGGTTTTGGCTGTAATTGCTTGTTTGGCACTATTGAGATCAATTAGGGCAGTACGGGGGTTACAATCCACCAAAATTGGCGTAGCACCAGCAGCTATGATCCCCATCACTGTAGCGATAAAGGTGTTAGCAGGACAAATCACTTCATCCCCAGCACTAATGCCACAGGCTTGTAATCCGAGTGCGATCGCATCGGTCCCAGATCCCACTCCGATACCGTATTCGACACCACAAGCAGCCGCAAATGCTGTCTCAAAATTGATCAAGGCTTTACCGAGAACAAAATCTCCCTGCTGCACTACAGCTTGAATTGCCTGCTCTAGCTCGGTTTGAATAGGTCCGTGTTGTTGAGCTAGTGAAACGAAGGGAACTTTGACCGGAACTTGGTAACTCATCTATTTTGTATAGGAATTGATAGTACACTGTATGGGTATTAACAGCACAGATTCACATCATTATTCTCTTCTTGAATGTATGTTGAATCTACATGAGTTAACACGCTATAACTGTCAAGATTTGGTAAAGTTTGAGCCACTGGTAGGAGTGAGGAATTGGGGCTTTGACCATAGCAGAAGTTCACTGACTCTCGGAAAATGGTATATATAGCGCTACGCTTAGCGTCAGAAGTCAGAAGTCAGAAGTCAGAAGTAAGCGATTACTTACGTTTCGGAGTTTAGGAATGTCAAACATCTGAATGCGTAGTGCTATAAATAAAGCGATCAGCCAATCAGGTCTAAGCTTAAGAGTTTTGTTTGTCCGCCATTGTCCCATCCCCGGTTTACCCATCCCTACCGTTCTTGATTACAATTACAGCGTTCCCAAAACCATCGCGGCATCACACATCATCACCAAAAACCATCAAACATCTTACCCAAAAGTGGGCTTTTCCTTTACTTTAGGGGTAATTGGGTAAGATTTTAGGGTTCTGAATTCCTCTGGTTTACCAAACTTAGTACTGAAGGAATGCTGAGTACGGAGTGTGGTGAGTATCCCCTGCGGTAACGTTGGACTAAGCACCGTGCTGTTGCGATCGCTTATTTTTGTAAGCCTTACTGGGTCTTATCTCCCCCTTTTCTTTACCATTTATTCACAAATTTCTTCACAAAGTCTTTACTGATTTTTTATTTTGGGCTAACCACTTAAGTCAAGATAGTTAGGAGAGCCCTTTCCTTGATAGCCTGATTCCAAATCCAGGTTTATAACCCCCTGTCAGCCATGCAAAGCGCGAGTGGGGGTTTCCATGCCAGTTGCTCATGGGGGTTCCCCCCAAGACCGCATTGGCTCCCCAAGACCACGCTGCATCGCTTTGCTGAAGTTTGGAGGTAATTCGGCAACACTGTTAATTTTCAAACACCGTTAGAGCAGGGCAAAAGCATTCAAAGAATCCGTGCTCATTTTTTCCTCAACAGCTTATAAAGTCTATAGCTTATTAATCCAGTAATATTTCCCAAAACTAGCTCCTAGCTAGGTAAGGATTTCAGATTTCCCCATAGAGTGTTATAATAAGTCTATAGTTTCACATTTGATTCACACAATCTTTAAAATTATATAATTGAAAATTAACAGCTGTTTTTGATAAGCTTTCCCGTAGTTACTTTATAAAAACAGGTAGTGGGGCATAGTAACATGGCTGAACCCAATATTTTGTATAGTCCTATGGCGTTTCCATTTGAGTTATGAACAAAGCACCCTTTTGAAATAATACTTTCAGCTAGTTTTACGTTCACGACTCATTTATAAACTTCATCTATAAAATAGATACTATTCTACTATATAGATAGTTTTGATAAAACCAGCAACACCATTAGCGTTATCTAAAATAATAGAGACCTATAAAGCTTAGCTATCTATTAATTATCTGCCTTGATCAAGAGATTTCTTATGCAAAAATCAACACTTAAAGAACTATCTAAGATTACAGCAGTAGTGGAATTTATGGAGCTATTTAAATTAGAGGTTTATCTGGTTTATTCTCTAGGGAGAATAATGGCATTTAATTTATAAAATTATTATCTGGATAATAATTTTATAAATTGCGTTTAATGTTTTTTTAAAAAAAGCTTGAATAACCATCTTTATTTAAGGGGATTGTTAGTAGAGTTGTAATCAAAAATCAAAAAGGTACCCTCCCAGGTATATTATAAAATTGACGATTGCTAAGATGGTATGAGGAGTCCAACCAGTGAGTCTGATAGTTTTGATAGCTATATGAATAGAACCAATAAAATGGAATGCTCAGCAGGAGCTACCCTAAGTGTTAGGACTAATTATTGCCTACTACAAAAGGTCAGATTAATTTAGTTTTTCTGTCTGTATTCTTAGAGAGAATAGCGCCTAAGCACGTCTGTCTAACCTACTGCTCTATTGAGATTAATAGCTTTTGGTATATTCGCTGTTGCTTCAGTCCATAAGCATCAACAGACAAAGCAGATTGACTATCTAGTCATCAAGGCTATAACGTCGAAAGTTAAACCAAACTCTTTGAATTAGTAAAGTGAAAATTTTTCTCTTAAAGGTGAAAATTCAAACACTAAAGTATCTAGGATAATTAGACACCAGTTGCTAAGTAACTGATAGATATAACTAACTAGATATAGGTGTTTCGTGTAGGAATTGTAAAAAGCGATGCATCGCTTGTCCACCTGTCAAAGGTTAACTTGACAGACTACTCGCTCTACCAATAACATTCATGCGCATATTAATCTACTCCTATAATTATCATCCTGAACCGATAGGCATTGCCCCATTAATGACGGAACTGGCAGAAGGTTTGGTCAAGGCAGGACATGAAGTACGAGTCCTCACTAGTATGCCCAACTATCCCCAGCGCTCTATCTATGATAAATATCAAGGCAAGTACTATCTGACTGAAGAAAGAAAGGGAGTAATAATTCAACGCTCCTATGTCTGGATTCGACCAAAGCCTGGTGTAGTGACACGGATACTACTAGATGGTAGCTTCGTCGTGACCAGTTTGATTCAGGCTTTCCGGGGCTGGCGACCTGATGTGATTCTACTGACAGTACCGTCGCTGCCGGTTAGTGTGCCAGCTGCTTTACTTGGTTGGTTGTACAACTGCCCAGTATTACTGAATTTACAGGATATTTTGCCAGAAGCTGCTGTACAGGTTGGTCTAATTAGAAACAAACTAGCTATCCGTATCTTTGAAGCTTTAGAGAAGTTTGCCTACCACAGTGCTCATACAATCACTGTTATTTCTGAGGGATTCGTTGACAATTTAGTAAGTAAAGGAGTACCATTAGACAAAATTACCTGTATCCCCAACTGGGCGAATGTTAATTTTATCCGTCCCTTACCCAAAGAAGGCAATTCCTTTCGCACTGCTTACCATCTTGATGGCAAGTTTGTAGTACTCTATTCCGGTAATATTGCCTTGACTCAGGGACTCGAAACAGTAGTGAAGGCGGCTAATCTGGTCAGGCATATTCCAGAAATTGTCTTCGTCATTGTTGGAGAATCTAAGGCTCTACAGCAGCTACAGCAAGACTGTCAGACTTGCAATGCTAGTAATATCAAGCTTTTACCTTTCCAACCCCGAGAGAAGTTACCAGAAATGTTGGCAGCAGCAGATATAGGTTTAGTTGTGCAAAAGCGTAACGTTGTTTCCTTTAATATGCCCTCAAAAATTCAAGTGCTATTGGCTTGCGGACGACCGATCATTGCTTCTGTGCCTTTGAATGGAACTGCAGCGCGAGTTGTTCGACAAAGTGGTGGTGGTGTAGTGGTACCACCACAACAGTCCCAGGCTTTAGCATCTGCAATTGTCGAATTGTATGAAAATCCTGAGCAGGGGGTATCTCTAGGTCAACAAGGTAGAAAATTTGCTCTGAAGCACTTCGCCTATCAAAACGCTCTCAACTCCTATGAAGCACTATTAACTCAAATTACTAAGAAACCTAACCATAATTCACTGATTGAATTACAGCAGTTTTCAGATTGATAACCTAGGTCAGAGCAGATACACCAAATCAGATCCTGTCCCGTGGTACGTGGTAATTTTCACCGATACTACCGGACTGGATATCATAACCCAATTTAGAACTTCCATATATTTAGATGTTTTCCCCTTTGCCTTTTACACCCAAGCCTTTTGACTTATTTCGTGCTGCGTCCAAGAGTAAACGTTGCTCAGCACGGGTAATTGCCTGGTAAGTCGCTTCCACATCTTTAACATCAACAGAAATCGAAGTAATTCCCCACTGCACCAACAGATCAATCAATTCCGGATCCTGAACCGTAGCTTGACCACAAATTGAGCAAGGAATACCAGCTTCTTTTGCCATTTCGATTAATTGCTGAATTGCTTGTTTGACCACTGGATGGCACCCTGCCATCAGTGTTTCCAACTGCCTCTGTTCCCGATCAGCTCCTAGTAAAAGTTGCGTCAAATCATTAGTACCAATAGAAATTCCTTGAACACCTGCCTTAACATAGTCTGGTAGCAGAAACAACACAGATGGCACTTCTGCCATAATCCAAAGTTGAAAATCAGGATTATCAGTAAGTCCTACCTGTTCTACCCGACGGCGGCAAAAGGTAAACTCTTCCACAGTACGTACAAAGGGCAAAATCAGCCGTAAATTCCTGCAGCCGTAAGCATAAACCTCCTGTAAAGCTGCCAGTTCCAAATCAAAGCTAGCTGGGTCACTCAGATAGCGACGAGTGCCACGTAGACCAAGCATCGGGTTAACTTCTGCTTCCGTTACCAGGTGATCCCCACTCAGGGATGGAAATTCATGGGAGCGCCAATCCGTGGAGCGATAAAATACAGGACGTGGTGCCAAGGTAACCGTAAATTGAACAATTAACTGAGCCAAGCGTTCTACCAACTCACGCTCATGGCCCTGTCTGTGCCACTGACTGGGGTGCAGATTATTCAAAATCTCCAACATCATCACTTCTGAACGCAATAACCCCACTCCATCCACTGGCAAACCCACAATTTTTTCTAGGGAGTCCGGCTGGCTAAGATTAACCAATAATTGAGTAGCAATGGGGAAAGTATTTTGAAAGTTAGAAGGTTGAAAATTGACTTTTGCTTCCCTTTTTCTGAATCCTGAGCCATGCAACTTTTCAACCGGAAACCCTTGCTTTGTTCCTAGCCGATAAACTTCCCCCTGTCCCCCATCCACGAGTAGAGACTCGCCAGTTTCTATGATTTGGGTAATACCAGCCGCACCCACAACACAGGGAATACCAAGTTCTCTAGCAATAATCCCAGCATGACTAGTTATCCCTCCTTGTTCAGTAATAATAGCGGCTACGTGCTTGAGCCCAGGTAGCCAGTCAGGAGAAACACTTTGGGCAACCAAAATTCTACCAGATACAATTGCTGAGACGTTTTTGCCCTCACCCGATATCACATGAGCAGTGGCTGTAACTCTTCCTGGTGCTGCGGGTAATCCTCTCACAAGCATAGGCGTGATGGATGGGTTGACAGTGTGTTCACTAAAGTTGCTCCCAATGGAGTCCGATGAGGCTTCAAGCACATTGGGTCGGCTACCCACTTGTACAGACGTAAACAGCTGGCCGTAGGAAGTAGTAGAACCAACAGAGTAAGCTAGTTTGGAAGCATGATGTGACGGTTCAACCCTCAACTGGCTAGCATCCCACTTTTGCCCAGTTTGAGGACTAAATTTCGTAATTTGTAACTCTGGTTCTGAGTTTTCTGAGGTTTGCCATAGTGTCCACTCTAGAGAAAAGGTAGGACTAATATCAGCCACTAGACGCTGGCTGATAGTAATTAGTTCTTGGAGGTATTTATCCTTTAGGGTGTACTGTTTTTGTTGCTCCTCACTGAGTAGATAGGCTTGCACAGTGTTCTCAGTTCGTGATAATGAGTCTGGTTCCAGACACAATCCATAGGCACGGGTTTTACGACCCAGTCGTGAGGCTAGAACAATACCAGTTTCGATCTCAATTTGGTAATAATCTGGCACTACTTCCCCCTTCGCCAATGCAGTACCTAACCCCCAAGTCGCTTGGATGTAACCCTCACCTTGGTTAATCTGGAGTGTACCAGAAGCGATCGCATCCCACATTGGTTGTATCAAGACTCCCAAATTGAGCTGCTGGAGACCAATACTATGCCGTTGCCAGTAAAATAGACTTCTAGCGCGAAATAGTTCTGCCCAAACCTGTTTTAAAGACACTTCCATTGCTAGTGGTTGCCTAGGGCAAATATAGGATCCCAAAATTTTATCTGGTAAGGTTGAAAAAATCTGGGGTTGATCTAATCTTGCCACTCCAGTTTCCCCAGTATCCTCTTCCATTCCCGACCTTGGTGATGTCATGGATAAGGAAGGGTGAAAAATTGCTGCTGGGGCGAGTGTAGTTTCTGATATTTCCGATAGGGTTGATGCCAACACCGAAGCTAAAGTCGCCCCTTGAATTTTGTGACGAATTTGCTGAGCCACTTGCTGTAGCTGGCGAGGATTGTCTACATCTACGTAAAGATAAGAAGAAGGTAAATCAGCTAACAGGGGTTCAGACTCACCTATAATTGCGATAAATTCCCACAATGCCTTTGCACTCACCACAAAGCCAGGTACAACCGGATAATCCCGTTGCAAGAGCTGACTTAAGTTAAAGGCTTCATTGCCCACGAAGGGATACTCTGAAGGTTGAATCAGATCAAGAGAGTAAAGATTATCCACAAATCGCCGCCTAATCCTGTTATTGCTCCGGGATTTTGGCATCATATCTCGAAGGCATCATATCTCTTACCATTAATCACGTCCTATTCACATAAATCGTTAATTAAAAATTGAGTCTCAACCAAGAATGATAAGTAGTCAACTGGACATGATATGATTAATCCTTCCTGTGCTTTGCATCACGGTCTTAGAGGCAGAAAACGGTAAAAATACTGAGGGATTCTCATTGTCAGTCTTGGCATCTTGAGAAATATAATGCCAAATAAATCCCCAAAATTATGTTACAGGGAATTGAGACCCTTAAAAAGGGTCTATTAAGTCTTTTTCTGAAATCGAACTGTCCCCTATGTGAGCGCCCTGCCACTGATGAATTGTGTGATTATTGCGAGCAGCAGTTACTCCGCTGCCAACTTGACAAAAATCAATTTTTATGTAATCAAAATCTCCCACTATTTGTCTGGGGCAATTACGGTGGTCCATTAAAACGAGTACTCGCTGCCCTGAAATATGAAAACCAACCCCAGCTAGCACATCCCTTGGGCCATTGGCTGGGTAAAGCTTGGTTAAAATCCTCAGCCACCCCTAGCCAAAAGCAAAAATTAATAGTAGTTCCCATTCCCATGCACCCTACAAAACAGCAACAAAGAGGTTACAACCAGGCAGAGCTGATTGCCCAAAGTTTTTGTGAATTAACTGGTTACAAACAAGCACCACTGGGTTTAGAAAGAGTCCGGGCAACTCAACCTCAGTTTAGTTTATCTGTCCAAGAGCGAGCGCAAAACTTAGCAGATGCCTTTATTATTGGTAAACACTTTCTCAGACATCATAGCACCTCACCCGTACTAATCCTAGATGATATCTACACTAGCGGAGCTACAGTCCAATCAGCCACCACTACCCTGAGAAAGCATGGAATAACCGTACATGGGTCAGTTGCGATCGGCGTAGCCGCGCCAAAGGCGATCGCAACATCTATACCATCGGTAAAGTAATGACAACATGTTGGTCAGTTGATGATGGGGTGATCGGGTGATGGGATAATAGGGTGATCGGGTGATTAAAATTTATAGATTTTCCGTCAAATTTGATTACTGAAGCAATGCTCTAGAAACAAGAAAGCCTGACAGTACCAAAGTTCTCAGTCACAGAGTCTTACTGAGCAGTAAGTACTAACTGCTCAGTACTTACTGGTTTGAAATGCTTCACAATTTGCTGGGGATTCCCAATAACTACCACGCCGGGAGGGACAGACTTACGAACCACGCTGCCTAAACCTACTACACTATTTTCCCCAATGTGTACCCCTTTCATCACCGTAGCTCTAGCTCCAATCCAGACATTTCGCTCAATCACAATCTCAGCTGAAACCTTTGGTCCTGGAGGACAGTGACGCAAATGGGGTTGTAGGTTATGGTAATCGCTATCAGCAAGAAAGCAGTCAGAAATTAGACATTCATCTCCCACAGTAATTGAGCACTCGCAACCTATACAAGACCCATTAAGTAGTACATTTGAACCAATATTGACCTCACCAGAACCATAGATAAATACCTCTTTACCCAAGCGAGAACCTGAGCCAATCACTACCTTAACACTACCTGCTACCTTAAGAGAGCCTTTGATCTGCACTCCTTTGGCAAGGGTTAGATTGGGGTATCGAAACTGATAGTATAAACGCTTAGCCTCAAAATAAAGATTAGCGAGAAATTTGAGAAATGGGTGATTAATCTGCTGCATGACACGAAATTGGTGAATCAAAAGAACTAGTACTTTGTCAACCTAGTTTTGAGAGTTAGAGCAAGCTGTTAGGTGTTAATTTTTAGTGTAATGGTGTTCGATTAAGTGGAGTAAGGCTTCGGTGAATCTTTTTCACTAAATCTTTTTCAGTTCTGTTGTCTAATACTTCTGGTAATTAATACCTAGTGCTATCATGCCTAATCGCTAATCCCTAATCACTAATTACTCAAACGCAGTAACACAAGAGAGTAAGGATTCAATCTCACCGATGAGTACTTCAGTAGCCTTGTTGCTAGGGTTCTGCTCTTGACACCGTTGGCATCTAAAGAAAACATGGGTAGCCTTCGAGTCTTGGCCACATCGAGTGTTCCCTCAATCCTGATTCTGGCAAGTTTGGCTGATTTATTGATCAACAATAGCGATCGCTGTTCATTGGACTGCTCTATTGCCATAGCCTCCACAAACTTATGGCCGCTCTCGGTATACATCACCTTCCCAGTCAGGTACTTGATCGCCCAGCCAAATACAGTTGCAGCTGGTCGCAGATTATTCATGTGGTCGATCATGCCGTAATACATATCCTTGAGATGCCAGGAGGTCGCCATGTCAATTCCAGCGTCAGCTAAATGTTTGAATACTGAAGCAAACCAAACCGCTCCGATATGGGAATTCTGACGATTTTCACCAGAATTCCATGAGTAGTTGATGTTATATTCTCCCAAGAACAATGGTACTTTTCGGTCCGGAATGTATTTTTCTGCTATTTTGCGAAAATTCTCCACCTGCGTCCTATACTCTGGTGTGTAGGACATCAGTTTGTCTGTGGACTCCTTGGCATTCCCACTACCGTAACGGTGCCAGGAAATGAAATCTACATTCGAAGCACATTTCTTCAGAAAATCTTCTAGTCGGTTAGGTTCATCCCAAGTCAAGACTGGTCCTCCCACCTTGATTGAGGGGTCTACAGCTTTCATTGCCCGTGCCACTTTGTTGTAGATCACCCACAGCTGATTCAACTTACCCGCTTTTTGATAAGGCACATCTTGTTCATTTAAAGGTTCCCAGTACCTAATCTGTCGTTGCTGGCGTCGATTGAGAATCTCCACCAGTTGAGCACAGAAGGTAGCATAGTTGTCATACTCCTTTCTCGACAGTAGACCACGCCGATTTGTAGCCATCCAACTAGGCCAGCGGGGAATGTTTTGGATAATGGTAGGCTTTTGGGGATAAGAGGCATCGTAGCAGGCTTTAATTTTTTCCTCGTCCCAGGTTTTGGTAGCTTGGTTAGTCCAACGTTCGCATAGATCGATATGGTGAATACGAATTAACCTCATATCCAGTTCCGCCAGATGCTTCTGGAAATCCGAGTCTGATGCCTTTTCCGGAATAGTAATTTCGTAGTCGTTGGAGCCAAAGGTGAAGGGTGTAGTTTGTGCGACTTGGTTTCTCCAATCCACCCTAACTTTAGTGTTAATTGACTTTCTGGACAACCACAAATTTTGTATTGGTGATGCTCTTACCGAATTAGTAGCGCTTTCCTCCTCAAAGAGTCTTGGTAAGAGGAATGCGATCGCAGCGCCAGATACTGCTAGCTGGAGTAATGTTCTACGTTTCATCGCTTATGACTTCACTAAACTATCACTGGATCTGTACAAGTAGGGTTTGGACTTAGTTTCTACCCCATTCACCACCAAACCCAACAGTTGAGCATTGTGCTGAGCCAGTTGTTCCAAGCTGTCACTGACAAAGTCACGCTTACTAATCTCAGGTCGAACAACAAACAACAAATTACGGATGACAGCAGCCATCAGGGCAGTTTCACTGGTCATACTGACCGGAGCACTGTCAATCAAAACATAGTCATAGTCACCCGATTCCTCCGCAGTAGCTAGGCTCTGCTCAAATTTCCCCTGAGTCACCAGCTCCACAATTTTGCCTTTTTTGTGGGAGGTAGGGAGTAAGTCAAGACTCGGTTGAATCTTTACCGGCTGTCCAGGTTTGAGGGGGTCATGGTGATGACCCAAGCGCTGAGAAAGGGTGGCCTGTCGGAAATCTCCATCTACTACCAAGACCCGAAACCCTAAATCTACCAGAGCTCTCGCCAATCCCAGAGTGACAGTAGTTTTGCCTTCTGAGACCATCGCGCTAGTAATCAAGATGCGACGGTCCTCTCCAGAGCGTAAGCTAATCACCGATGCTAGTCGCTGAAACTCTACATCCGTTTCTGTACCCAGCTCTAATCCCATACCAGCGTGTCTCAGATGAGGGATATTGACCACCATCGGGAACTTGATTGCCTTTAGATCTTTCGGGCTCAGCAGTGGGTTGCGCCGTTCTAGCAGCAATACCAGCGCTATACTACCCACTGCCGATGCCAGAAAACCATTAGCTATGATTAACAACTTCTTCGGACCAGCAGGCTTCTCGTCAACAGTGGGAGGGTCAAGCACCTGTACATTGGGATAAGCACTAAAGGCATCAAGATTGACTTGCTCCATTTGAGCAACTAAACCGTTATAGACTCCAGCAGCCACATCGTACTGTCGCTTTAGTTCCAGCAGCCTAGACTGATGGACAGGAATCACCGTTAAAGTACTTTTAATCTGGTCAATCTGCTGCTGTAATTGCTCAGCCTGTTGTTGTTGACCACTAGCAGCACTTTCCGCCAGAATCAGTTGCTGGATTAACATTGCTCTTCCTTGAGCACTATCAGTTAGCGTCGGGTCTACTAACGTATCACCAGCTGCTAGAAAGATGTACTGCTGAATCTGCTGCTGCAACTCCTCACGTTGTAGCAGCAGATTTTGGATCTCCGGATGAGCATAGGTATAAGTAGTTTGAGCTTTGACCAAAGTCGCTTCCAATTCAGTCAACTGCTGCCGCACAAACTGGTAATCCCGGTTTTCTGCTAGACCTAGAGACCGGATTGCTTGCTTAGGAGTAAGACCCAAACGAGTCGATAGGATTTGAAGCTGATGTTGACTAGCTTGAGCTTGAGCTTGAGCCTGAGCTTGGCTAATACTCAGATCAGTAATTGCCCTCACCAGTCCTTCAGTTTGGGCTTTGCTATTCACTAAACCAGAGGATTCCTGAAACTTTGCTAATGCCTCCTGAGACTGATCCAATTTTTGTTTAGCTCGCTCCAGCGCTTTCTTATTGAACTCAACCCTAGTGGTACCATCCGCTTGACGCAGTTCATTCAGACGCTCCTGATACGCACTGATTAGTGCTTTGACTCGATCTCTTGCTAATTTTGGACTATCCCCAGTGGCATTCAACCAGATCGTAGTCGATTCCTGGTCAGGAGATACCGCGAACAACTTCTTGTATTGAACCAGCCTTTGAAAATCCGTTTTCTCTGGGTCAGACTCCAACAAGCGCCTCATCAAAGCATCACTGTTTAGAATCGATGCCTGCATATTCAGAGGATGACTCTTAGTCGCCAATTTAGAATCCCCCTTAGTTAATGACCCAAGGGTTCCTAAACTAGCTTGTAACTTCCCTGTTTCCGGTAGAATTAGCTGTGCTTTAGCAATCCAAAAAGGCTTTAATAAAGAAAAGGCTCCAAAGCTAGCTGCCAGCACCAACGAATTAAAAACTAATAAAATTGTCCAATGTCTATTCAGAATCGCAGCTACTTTTTTCATAATATATATTCCTGATAATTACAATCTTAATTGTATAAAATATAAATTTATATCAATTCACCAATCCCAATAATCTAAATAAACGTTTTTATAAATAATCAAAAATAAATAAATTTATTTATATAAATCAAAGTCTAATTTTTTGGAATTTTAAATTTTTAATTTTTGATTTTCAAGTTCTGTCAGATAACTGCTCCCATCGAGAGACAAACTGCTCATTTCGCTGTATTTCGGCAATAATTGCCCCTAACCAGACCCAAAAATACCACAAATACACTGCCATCCAGGTCAAGGGTGTTCCGTTGAGAAGCATGTACAAAGCCACCAGACTGGCAAATGCCCACTGGCAATTATGGTTACCACGAATCGCTGGAGTCCAAGTACTCCAAAGGGTTGAACCTAGAGCAGCTAAGAAAAAGATAAAACCAATGATGCCGTGCAAATAAAGAACTGAGGCGTAAGTTGAAAAGGAACCCAAAACAATGTCGTAGATATACCATTTGACGGAGCCTTGTATAATTCCCCATCCCATCCAGGGGCGTTGTTGCCAAGCCTCAAGGGTTTTACTAACCACCAGTTCCCGGTCTTTAGAGGATTCGGCACGAGCACTATTGAAGATTTCTAGGGGCTTTTTCACTAAATCACTTAAGGTCAAACCTCCTAAAATAGCACAAAGTAATGAGCTTAATGAACCAATCCATAAAGAACCTTGACGAGCCAAATTGCTCCGGAAACAAGCTGTAATCACCAATGCGATCACAAAGGAAACCCAGGATAAACGACTAAAACTAATTAGCAAAGCCGTTAAACAACCCGCTACAGATATTTGACGTAAGCGGCGGTTTTCTTCACCCAAGCAGATGAAAAAACTTAGAATCGAACACACCCCTACAATCGGGGGGTCTGGGGTGTAAAGAACTGTCCTGGGTAACGGGATACCAAAAAAAGGTTGTAAGTCAGCAAATGTAACTAGCAAACTCAGAGCACCGCCGGGAATCAGACGCGCTAAGGGCGGTAGAAAAGGTTCTTTGCCTAATCCCACTACCAGCATGACCATCTCAATGGCGATAGTCACTAAATATCCTGTTGCCATCCAAGCTACAGCACGGGTGACCACCTTAACCCTGATGACATGCCAAAACGGTAGGAGCAGTGCGGCAACAATTAAACAGTAGCTTTTGAAAAAAGTTACGAAGGTAGCAGCAATTTTCTGCAAGGCAAACCCTACGTCATTGAGACCAAACGTAGCAGTCCAGACCATGACTAGAGCCATACCTAACCAAGCCCAGATACAAGCAGGTATCGATACCCTAGTGAGTTTGTCGATATCAAAGTTTACTCCTAACAAACCAACAACTACCGCTGGGTAGAAGAGTGTTTGTATTCCCAACAACCACCAGAGCGGTGTTAGCACAATCACCCAGTAAATAACTTTTTCTGGAAATGACATGGCACCCAGTTTAAAGTTTCTGGTCTGGAAATATGGTATGCTAGAGGTCATAGTTAACAGTCCATACTTTGATGTTTTAGAGCACGTTCATTATATGAGAGTGATTCAAATCTGCTAGCTTCGTTCGTTTATAGTGTTGTTTTGGCTGTTATTTGTCTTTTTTTATTTGTATTGATATACCCTCCGGTGCGCTTGACCCATTAAGAATTTAATTCGCCACGGGTCGCACCGCAAGGTTTTGCCGTTTCCATAACAGTATTGTTTGATAAGGTTTATCATACTTATGAGGTACAGTCAATTTTATTCCCCCCTGATTAAGGAAGAGGGGATTCCTACTCCCTACTCCCTACAATCCATGACTTTTTCCATCACTCAAGTGATAACTGCTATATATGAGCAGCCACAATAACATTGTGCCTATTTAATGCCTTAATTTAGATTAGAGAAATTACCGATTAAACAGTACATTCGCTTAACCTAACCTTCAGTAAATTTACTGAATTATTAGCTTATAACTGACTTTTACCTAACTTTGTCAGCTGATTAGCCAATTTCCCTAGTAGAGACTGGTAACTTAAAAATTGTTTGGCAGCGATCAGGCGCATACAGACGATATAGAGACTCATAAATAGGAAGGGCTTCAGGATTGTTGGTAACCCTAGACAACTCACAATTGCTAGCAGTACAATCACAGCAGCTTTAAAGCACGGTAGTAAAAACTTAATCAATGGCCAACCTAGTGCTCCGCAAGCTACCCACCACCAGTAAACTGTCCAAACAATTCCTAGCACGAAAGTAACTGCAATTCCCACCCCAAGTATTCCTGCTTGCTCAGCACCAATGATAAAGCTCAAGAACGCTACGGGAGCAATCATAAGGTTAACCTTGGCGTTAATCCCAGTTCTGCCTTTTGCTGCAAGCATATTAATCAGTGAATTATTGATCAGCCTAAAGTAAGCAAACACCAGTAACCAGGGAATTACCTGGCAGGCTGGCACCCACTTCTGGCCAAATATCATAGAGATGACCTGATCGTCTACCACTAAAAAAAATAAGGCGTATAGAGGAGCCCCCAGGAAAGCCATTTGTTCAACCATTGTGACTAGAACACTTTGCTGCTCTTCGTCATTCTCTAACTGTGCGAATCAAGACATTCCTACCTGATTAATCACCTCACCCATTACAGTGTTAATGGTCTGGGTCAATTGGTAAGCAAAGTTGTAGTATCCCAAATTAGTATTACCCAGCAGTTTACCAATTACAAAGTTGTCACCATTGGCATTTACATAAAATCCCAAACTGGAAACAGTGGCACCAAAACAGAACGACAAGACTTCTGAGCTAGCCTGTGGATCAATCTGTAAGCGGAATTTGTGTTCTACATGACGACGACTAATCCAATACTCTATAAACCAAAAAGCAGCATCTCCCACCACAAATGACCAATAGCTCAAACCGATAAAGGCGCAACCAGTGGTAGAGACTACTCGCACGAACGAGGCGATTATGGTAGCATTGGCTATTTACCGATACCTCATCTGTCTAGTGAGTACTCCCTGATAAACAGACTGGATAGAAGCCACCAGCAGATTAAAGGCGAACACGACCAGAATCCAGACCAGCTCTGGTACACCGAAAAAGTTAGCCGCTAGGGGGGATATCGCCACCATTGCCACTGCCAACATCAATCCCCTGGCAATAGCAATTGTGTATGTTGTATTTAAATAACGCTGGTCTTCAATGCCCTTGTAGACAATAAAAGAGTTGATGGTGCCTTGGGTGAACAAATTTAGGAAAGACCAAAAAATATAGGCAACGCTGATCACCCCAAATTCAGATGGCAACAGCAACCTAGCTAGTATCAGGTTACTTAGCAATACCAGCAGACGTGTCCCGAGGGCTCCGTATGTTGTCCAGAACCCACTTGTGAGTAACGAGCTGAGTTTCATTAGGTTAGCAAGGTTTGGAAGGGACAAAAGACTTGCATGTACAAGGCTTGCAGGTCAAAGGCCAATGACCAATGACTCATGACTAATACAAAATTTTTAGTTGTTTGCTGTGTATTCTGCGGAGCCAAGTGATCCCTTAATCACCAGCTTGGCTAGTGGTGCCAGACTTACAGCTACGAGCGTCAGAAGCGATCGCGGATCGCGATAGAAGATTGAACTATTGGCAGCTAACGCTTGGTTGATAAAGTGAACAGCTTTAGCTGCATCACCAGCAGTTAAAGATAATCGAGCTAGGTAGCGATACATATAAGCGTAAGCCGTCGGCAATACTTTCTCTACCAATTCTGGAGACCGTTCATAAGCTGATTTAATTACCTGTTCATGAGAATGCTGCATTTGTGCTATGTTAAAAGAAAGTCCAAAAGGACGAACTCGGTAGCAACACAGGATTTGTGGCTCCCGATGAAAACGCCAGCGTCCCGTAGCGGCAATTCTTAACCAGAAATCTATATCTTCTGAACTGCGTAACCCTTCGTCAAATTCCCCGACTTCATCCACTAGACAGCTTCGGAATACACCATTAGAACCATGACCAATGAAATTCTTGTACAGTAGGGCGCTTGAGTGGGTCAGACATAACTGGCTTACCACTCAGACGCATGATCGTGGGACTTCCATCATCACGGATTGCTTGTGAAGCACTGTAGACAACCCCTACTTCTGGTTCCCGATCCAGTACAGCCACATGCTTAGCTAGTTTGTCCGGCTTGTAGACATCATCTGCATCAAGTAGAGCGATGTAGCTAGCACGAGCATGACGGATGCCATAGTTACGAGCCGATGAGAGTCCTCCATTGGACTTCTGCAATAACTGAAAGCGTGAATCCCGCCGACAAAACGGTTTAACGAGTTCAGCGGTATCATCAGTAGAGCCGTCGTCAACAATCAGGACTTCAAATTCTCGATAAGACTGACGCTCAAGAGAGACTAGCGCTTCCCAAATGTAAGAGCGAACGTTATAAGCAGGAACGACAACACTGACTTTTGCTGAAGTAATCATTCAAAACTCCTATTTCTAATATCAATTTCATTTATTCAAACTACAAATGATGAAGTGATGGGGTGATGAGGTGAGAAATATATTTCTCAATCTCTCATTCCCCAGTCAAATCCTACTGACTTATTTTCGTTGAATTCGACTATATATAGCTAAACCAAATAGATCATGAAATCCAATCCTGATTTCTCATAAAACAAAAAAAACAAGCATTTTTTTTCTACTGTTGTTTGTTGCTTGTTGCCTGTTGCCTTTTCCCATCAATCCTAGTTTCACATCTCATTTGAAAACGCTATATAATTAAATCCTATTAATTATTGAAAATATTTTTCGAAAAAACTCGTTTTTTTATAGTATTATTTAAGTCAGTAAAATCTAGTAAAATTTCAGTATAATTGCGGTATAAATAATAGATATAAAATACATAATTTTGCGATTTTTTTTAAAAAATTGCCTTTTGCTTGCCTCCCTTGATCAGGGCAGGGCTATAACATTGCTCATGAATAAATTGTAAATTAAATCGGGTGAAAGCTAGCTGGGGTAATGGAGAGAAGGTTTTTTTCAGGTTAACAATACCTTTTTATTAGCAAAAATCTCCCTATCTCCCTATCTCCCTATCTCCCTATCTCCCTATCTCCCCAGAAATCCATTTTAGTCCGACAATGAAACAGCCCTGCTTGATCAGGTCGGTAATGCTGGGATTGCTTTTAGCTTTTGCCTTCATCAATCACTTGATAAACTGTTGCGCATTTACATTGGATATTATTCAGTCAGAAAAAAAACCGTCAAACCCTCTCCACTGCTCCCCTGCTATCAGAACAATAGAATTTAAATAAAGACTAGCTTACCAATTTGGGAAATTACGGCTGCACATCAACTTCATATCCTCATCACCCCATCGCCCCATCGCCCCATCGCTCCATCTGCATATGTAGTCTAGCTTTGAAGAATTGGTATGACTTTATGACACACATTATGCACTACATTGTGTAGTTCTAAAAGATTACGAATTTTGAGGATTTTGCAATGGGGCTTACGCCGCCGCCTGAAGGGCTAATCACAAATCCCTGGCTAAACCTGAGTATTTATACTTATGCTGAAAAGTCAGGATGAGCATTACATATATTACTTAATGTAATACAAATTGAAGTTTGTTCAAAAATAAACGGTGCTACATTAAGTAGTGTTAAAAAATCACCCATCCTTGCTCCAAGCAGATGGAATAAAAATTCACAAAAATTTACATAACTATAAAAACTTTGGTTCGACTAGTGATAAGCATTGGGTTATCCCCAAATGGGCTGATAAGGGACACGCTGATAGCGTCCGTCAAAAGCTCAGTCCCAAATTCGGTCACCTTCCCTGGTTTATCGAGATTTGCGGCTATAATGAAAAGGCGGTGAGGGGGGACCCAGAGATGAGGAGTGTGTATGAAAATTTGTTTCAACACTGGCAACTATGCAATTAAAATGCACAACAGCTTAATTGCACAACTTAATTGCACAACCCAAGTAGGAGGTTAGTCACCTTAATGTCTATGTTATCATAAAAGGTGAGTATAGGTATCGGTTGCAGTTTTTGTTTTCAGTGTTGACAGGTTTCTTCTGTTTCATATTGCTAAGCATGCCTCCGAAATTTCTATCTCTACATAAATCAAATTTTGGAGATATTGTATGTCTGTCTACGTTGGTAACCTTGCACGTGAGGTGACAGAAGAGGATCTGAAATCTGTGTTTGAAGAATATGGCCAAATCAAGCGAATTCACATGCCCACCGATCGCGAAACAGGTCGCTTAAGGGGCTTTGCTTTTGTGGAAATGAACACAGAGGAGGAAGAAGCAAAGGCCATTGAAGAGCTTGATCGAGCTGAATGGATGGGGCGCGAGCTCAAAGTCAATAAAGCCAAGCCTCGGGAAAAAAGAAACTCATTTGGGGGCAATCGCGGCAGAGGTGATAACTTCGGTGCTCGTCGCTACTAAGCTCGCTTTGATCTAAATCAAAACCCAATTCTCTGGTCTGAGGACAGGGCAGGGGTTTTACCCCTGTCAAGTTCTACGCTGCGCGTCAGAATTTAGGGAGTAATCCTGGTAGGGTAAAGCAAACCCGAACTATAGTTGAAAGATACTAGTGTGCTTAGGATTGCTGTCTATAAGTGGATTGAAGGCATCTTAAACTCTTTGATTCAGACAAGTATGGACTTTTAAGACCTAGAGTAGGAAAACCCACATAGGTAGTGTTCAGATCGAGAATCACACTAGTTGTAGTGTGTGAGTTAACCAAAAATATCATTAATTCGGTATTGCTGAATCAAGGAATGAATATGAGTGGGGTCGGCATCCTGGCTGCCCGAAAATATTGAGAAGGGGCAAGATGCCCATTCCAAAAAACTCTTCAAATCATTCCATTATTAAGCAAAGCCATTAATTCCACGGCTCATAGCTAAAGTCAGTTTTAAGCGATATATTGTAGCAAACTCTGCAGGCTGAAGCGTGGAAATAAACCATCACAGTTCCCTTGACAAGGAGTAAGGAAAAAATAAGGATTTGAGAGCTTGCTTTTGGCAGGCTAAATTCGGATTTCCTTGCCATAGACGAGTGCAGGCTATCCAGGTGCAATATTATGATTTTTAACGGACTTGAGATATGAGCCATTCGTTTTAAAAACTGGCCGGATGCCAACACCTTCCGTCAGTTGTAGGAGTTTTGTCAGTCAATCAGAGGTTTGCCCTGTCCTGTTCTTATGGGATGAATGATGACTTGTTATTCGACCACGGAAGCGATCAAAACAGGAGGACATTGAATGACCCAAGTGGTGGTTGGTGAAAATGAGCACTTAGAATCAGCCCTACGTCGATTTAAGCGAAAAGTCTCCCAAGCTGGCATCTTTGCTGATATGAAAAAGAATCGTCATTTTGAGACATTTGCACAAAAACGCAAACGTAAAGAAATTGCGAGACATCGGGAACGTCGAAGACTCCGAAACCGTAGAAGACGGTTCTAGCAGGGTAGATTCCTATATTAATTTTTTAGATCCACTCCGGTAGCATCGTTATTGTAAGGCGTGGGTAATAGGTAAGAGGTAATGGGTAATTGGCAATTGCGATTACTCCTGTACCATTACCGATTACCCCTTGCCTATTTCTGTTACCGATTACCCAAAACAACCTTCGATTATGAACACTACAAATGACAAACAACAAAAGCGGACTTGATATGACCTGATTTTTTGCTCAAGTTGTTAATGGCTGAGGATTCTTAGTCAGTAAATTTCGCAACCAGCGTCGAGTATTGGGAGAGAGTAGCCACAAACCTATATCCATAGGTAGGGGTTTGCCATGGCGAATGGCTTACCAGAGAAGGGGAAAAAATGCGTTCCACTCACCAGCAAAGGCGGCTCTTGAACTTACCTCTGTCAAGATAAAGGATGCGTAAGCACGGGGTGTGACTAAGTCTTGTACTTTTTGAATCCAGTTTAATGAATTCCGCCATTTAGTAGTGCTACTAATACTAGGACGGTTTTATCCTAAATACCACACTGACAATGGTTCAGTCACAAACTCAATTCCTACCTCTTCCAAAGTAGTGGCCCGTAACAGCCAGTCCCAATCTTCGTGAACCTCACCGCTTCTCCTGGGGGGGATTTTTTGCAATAACTCTTTGGATGTAAAAATAGTTGAACCTTGAATTACTGCTTCTCCCTGGAATAAGGTATTGCGAACAAATAGATATTAACTCATTGGTTCTAATTTAGAGGGAATTATTCTCGGCCAAATCGAATCGTCTTGGGGAGTCCGAGCAATTAGGTAACAGCTGACAATGGGGTATTTGTATTGGGAACAATTAGCAGCTTCCAGTTGCAGTTCTAGTTTTTGGGGCATCCATTCGTCATCATCATCTAGATGAGCAATCCATGGGGCTTGAGCCGCAGCAACCCCCACCCTACGAGCGGCGGTGCAACCTTGATTGGTGGGCAGTTCAATCACTCTTAGCCTGGAGTCATCCACTTCTGCAAGTGAGGCACAAGTAGCTTCATTCGGACCATCTATAACAACAATGACTTCAATTTGACTAAGGGTTTGAGCTAGAGCGCAACAGCTCGTTTAACTAATTTTGGTCTGCGATAGGTAGGTATTACGACACTAACTAAGGGTTTCAAGGTTATATCCTCCTGATGATATGTGAACTGAAAACTTTATGCTGATTATAAATCCTATGATTGGCAATTTTTTTTTAAAAAATAACCAGTTTCAGGGACTGATTAGCATTACTACCCATATTTGGGTAGTTAGGGGGGCGAAACCAACTAAAATTCGTAATTCCTTTTAGGAAGAAATATTAGCTAACAGCCTCTTTATATAGCCCCTACGCCAATAGGATGATTTGAATGAACTGAATAATTTCTAAAATCTCACTCAATACTAGTAGAGGGATATCAGTGGGAGGTTTAGCAATATAGCAAGTCTTATACCCATGAGGTACAAATCTCTGGTTTTTAGGGAGCAGGGAGCAGGGAGCAGGGAGCAGGGAAGAATGAAGAGGGAAGAGGGAAGAGGGAAGAGGGAAGAGGGAAGAGGGAAAAAATAATGTGTACCTCATAGCTATGATAAACGCTATATACCGTTTATCGTTAATATTTCCAAAACTTTCAGAATGCTCAATATCTCCCAGTTTTTCGGCTTCATAAAGAGTGGGATTTTTGATAACTCTATACAAAGGTTGAGTGGCAATTTTTTTGAGGGGCTTAATGAAGGGATAGTTTTGGAGAAATTTCTGGTATTGACTAATGAATTATAAAGCACCCTTTTGGATAAGTAGGGCTTTTATTCTATCCTGTAAGCTGAGGTCATGTTCATCAAGCAATGGCTTAACCTCTTGTCCTATACAAGCATACTTATTAACACTGCCATGGGGAGCGGCATGGATAAACTCCAACAATGGCAAGCATAGCTTTACTAGATTTTTGTAATATTTCGGCTTGCCTAAATCAATTAGATAACTAGACAATCAATTCTTTGTTTATGATTTTTTGCCGCCTGCTTAAGTGTTTCACAATAGTATCCGTTGATTTCTATATCTTTTCTAAAATTTTTAAGCAATGTAGATAGATAATATTGCATGGTTCCATTCCCTAATATATCTACTATGGCTATTTATTGATCATTGAAATAAAAATAAGTTTTATGTAATTTTAAAAAAATAATTCAGATTTTTATAACTGTCTAATCTCACTATTTAAGACTTCATATAAATTATTAAATAGGATAGAATATTCTTTAGTTTTAACCTTTTGATGACTATCTAAAAAACCAGCCATTTGAATTTATTGCTGATATTGCTTAGGGTCAATATCAATTCGCTCTAAAAACTGTGAAACTGTTAAGATACCCGTTCCACTCGCTAAAAAATCCATCGCTACATCGTTTAATTCAAAGATGCTAGGAATATTGAGAGCTCCTCTTGAGGCATACATATATTCTGCCCTTGGACTATTATCTCTATATCCGGCTAGCAGGTAATAAACCTTATGCATGATATAACCATCACGGGATAAGAATAAAATTTTGTCTATGCCATCTTTAGTGGTTGCATCTAGCAACCAATTCATGAAACTAAAAAAAAGGATTCCAACATTCTTAAACCCGAAGTTATACCAAAATTACTCTTCGTAACTAGTTTGATTATCCTGAGTATCACAATAATACTGATTGATAATGGTTGCTAGATAAAATGAACTGTCAAGAGATTGTTTTTGTTAACAAGCTGATGAAACTTTTCCTTTTGGAACCAATAATTTTTGATAGCTATATGTATTTTTTTTTATTAAAAAAAATACTAAGCCATTGGCTTTGGCATTTAAAATATCAGACTGATAATTATCACCAATGTGAAGGATATATTCTGGGTTACATCCTAGCTTTTCAACAACATATCCATAAATATCTCCTCTAAATTTAGTTTTGCCTATAGTAGAGGATAAAAATAGCTTTTCACTATCATCATAGCCTGCCGAATGAATAATTTTATTGATCACCGATAGGGGGAGATACATATCTTAGATAAAAATAATCTGTTTATAAATTTTTCGGCAATAGTTATAGACCGAAAAAATAAATTCATTACGTCTGCAAACATCCCCTTCGGTTTGTATTTCAATTTTTTTAGTATTTGTGCGCTTTGGTCATTAAGTCCAAAATCTTCTACCAAACACTCAAATATGGTATCCAAGGTAACTTCTGAGAGGATATATGAAAAGTTTTTTGATACTGAATTTTGCCCCCCTAGCCCCCCAAATTTGGGGGAAGAGTCAATTTGCTTCTAAAAGTCCCCCGAGCGAGGGATTGCTCGCTCGGGGGATTTAGGGGGCTTGGATGTAGCAAATGATACTTCTCAGACAACCTCTGAGACCTGTTCTCGTCTCCAGAGTTTGTCCCTAGATTTTTTTTATGCTTTTTGTCTAAGCTTAGGATAATTTGGTAATAACTCGGAATGACAATAATCATATTGCTTTTGAACCAGTGTAAAGACATCACTTTGCTCTAAAACATTGCGTATAATTGCGGTATCAAAGATATCAAATGATACGTATTGGGATGTATTGATGATCTTGGCTAGTGTGTGATCCATCTGACCTATATTGAAACTAAGCTCCTAAAAACCCACCTAATCCAGTGTTGGGTTTGCCTTGCCATATCTATGTGTTCCTAACTACTCTGATTTTGCTATTCAAGGGAAAAGTAAGGATAGATAAGCAGTTAATGGGACTAGGGCGTGTCTGCAAACTGCTATACTGAAGTAAAATGATTCAGGTATTGTGATG
>NZ_MKZS01000001.1:4563413-4569836 GCF_001942495.1 Moorena bouillonii PNG | reverse complement strand
ATCTCCCCATCTCCCCATCTCCCCATCTCCCCATCTCCCCATCTCCCCATCTCCCTATCTTCAAGCAGGAGAGACCTCAAGGCCGTTGAATAATCTTTTCGAGAACCCGCCGCTTGGCTTTGGTGTCGATACCAATTAGGCGCACATACTGACCCTTATGCTCCCCTAAGCGTTCTGTCAAAGCAGCGATCGCGTCCGATACATTGTTTTCTGGTAATGGATTCCCACTTTTCCAAGCATTATTCTTAACCCGACGCTCATTGCCGTATTCTAGGGTAAGGCGGTAACCTTGAGCCAAAAGCTCTCCAATCTGGTCTTGGGTTTCTAGATCTAATCCTAGATGTAAGGGCTTTTTGCTACCATTGCGCTGTCCTGTCTGAGATTGATTTAACCCGTTCGTGACTTTAGGGCTAGTTGACTCACTGATGACTGGATTGGATACAGGTGCCTTGTGGTTTGCTTGAGGTTGGTCAGGGGTTGGGATAGTATAATTACTATTTGTATTAGTATTTGTATTACTTGCTTGGCTCGTCAGGGAGGGGACTTGATTGTACTCCCTAGCTAGTCCGCTGAGTTCCAACCGTTGCTGTTCAGCTTTAATCAGTTCTCCAAACTCAATTAAGCGGGAGATGCTAAAGTTTGGTGTTTCAAATTTGGGCGGTCCTTCCTTACTGTTGACTACACGAGAGGAAACTCGGTCTATACCAATATCGTAAATAAACTTACGGATTTGTTCATCGTAAATACGCGATCGCAAAGCACTGAAGAAATCAATGGCTTGATTGTCGAAGGTATCAATCAGTTGTTCAATCTCCCCGGTAGAGAGTCCATCTCCGTGAAAGATACCACTAACAATACCAATCCGGTCTTCTCGGTTGGGCTGCCAGTAGAATTTCGCCATCCGACCATCCCGAGTCAAAGGCGCATAGAGAGTAGAAAAATCATTACCAGTGACAATAATCGGTACTCGGTGGATCGGTTGTGAGTCATAACTCCCTGGAAGTTGGACATTGGTGGGATTATCAGCAATGTTCATCAACGTACCATGCACCAGCTGGGTATTTACCGTATATTGGGTACGTTCATCGAACCGTCCCGCCCCAGCATCCAAGTCATTGATCATCAGCACACACATCTTACCCTTGACTCGGATCATTTCAGCCGTTTCTCGGTAGCGCAAGCGGATCAGACGGGCTGGATCCCCAGCATCTGGGCTTTCTAGCTCACCAGAAGACATATGAACCGCTTCAATTCCCATGCGCTCGAACACAAGCTCACACTGAAAGGACTTACCCTCCCCCTTCCGTCCATGAATTCCCAAAATTAGAGGCACACGGACATGGGGTATCTCAAGGAAGTTTTTAGTGATGTGAACGGCCAGTTTATCGATAAACCGAGGAGAAATGTAATAGTGCTGGGACATACAAACAGGTGCTCTGGTGATAATCTCGTCAAATCCGGCAATTTTTAAGCCTATTGGAAATACTATTACAGTTTGTTGAAGGTTTAATCGGGTTAATCGGGTTGTTCGCGTAGCGTGGCCAATAGGCCAAGGTTGGCTGGTTGAAGGTTAGCTGGTTGAAGGTTGAAGGGTGAAGGTTGAAGGTTGGCGGGTTGAAGGTTGAAGGTTGAAGGTTGAAGGTTGGCTGGTTGAAGGTTGAAGGTTGGCTGGTTGAAGGTTGGCTGGTTGAAGGTTGGCTGGTTGAAGGTTGTTCGCGTAGCGTGGCCAAAGGCCAAGGTTGAAGGTTTAAAGTTTAAGGTTTAAAGTTTAAGGTTATTTGGTTGTTCGCCCAAGGCGATTCGGTGTAGGGTAGGTTATTTGGTTGTTTGCCTTTGGCGTCTGAAGTAGGGTAGGTTTAAAGTTGACAGCGAACAGCCAACATTCAAGCATCAACCCAATTAACCCTTCAACCAGCTAAGCATCAACCCAATTAACCCTTCAACCAGCCAACCATCAACCATCAACCCAATTAACCCGATTAAACCTTCAACCTTCAACCTTAAACCTTAAACCTTCAACCTTAAACCTTGGCCTATTGGCCACGCGATCGCGTTCAACCCAATTAACCCGATTAAACCTTCAAAAACAAACAGTAATCAAATTCGCTTATTGGCGTATTGGCACAATTGAGACTATTGGCTGGGCTAGGATATCCCTAAATAAGCATCAGGTACTTAAATTTTTTCTTGAGCTATTTATGGACTCTCCTGAATCCTCAAGGTTTGAACAATATTGGTGGATCCTGAAGCGACGTTGGCTACCAGCTTCCGGTATTTTTGTATCAGTTTCTGTGATTATGTCTCTGGTGGCATCATTCCAAAAACCGGTATATGTAGCCCAAGGATTGCTGTTATTTAAGCGGCTTAATACGACGTCTTCAGTCACCGAAGTAGGTAAAGAAATCGGTATTTTACAACCTCTGGTAGACCAAAGTAATCCTCTAGATACAGAAGCCAACATCATGAGGTCTGAGCCTCTGGCTCAAAAGACGATAACCGCACTAAATCTTAAAGATAATCAGGGGAAACCTTTAGCAATTAAAGACTTTTTGCACAATGTCAGTGTAACCAATATCCGGAAAACTGATCTTCTAGAAGTGTCTTACCAATCTCAAGACCCTCAAGAAGCAGCAGCAGTTGTTAATCAACTAATGAGTATCTATTTAGAAAATCACTTAGATTTTCAACGGGCTGAAGCTGTAGCTGCTCGGAAGTTTATTGAGAAACAGTTACCTCAAGCAGAAGCTACTGTTAGTAAAACAGAAGCAGCTTTGCGTCAGTTCAAACAAGAGAATCAAGTGATATCCTTAGACGCAGAAGCTCGCTCAGCTATCGAGGTGCTGACAGATTTGCAAAAAGAAATTGCCCAAAATCAGTCTAAAATGGCTGATGTCAATGCCCAGTACGAATCGCTCCAAACACGATTGGGCATGAATTCCAAGCAAGCTATCGCTCTAACGGCTCTCAAGCAGTCTCCTGAGGTGCAGGAGGCACTCCAAGAATTGCGCCAAGTGGAAGTGGAACTGGCTCTTGAACGTAATCGTTTCCAACCCACCCATCCCACAATTGCTAAGTTAGAAAGTAAGGTAGCCAGCCTAAAAGGTATCCTAAACCAGCGCGTCAAACAGGTTTCTAAGGCTAAGCCGAAATCTCATAGCCAGCTTTTTCAACTGGGCGAGTTACAACAAGACCTGACCAAAGAGCTAGTAGAATTAGAAGCAGCTCGTTTAGGTTTGGCTAATCAGATAAAAGCCTTAGTCAATGCCCAAACCGCTTACCGAAAAAGACTTAACGATCTCCCTAGACTGGAACAACAGCAGCGGGAGTTAGAACGGCAACTTGATGTTTCCCAATCCACCTATTCTCTCTTGCTAAATAAGCTTGGAGAAATTCAGGTAGCGGAAAATCAAAACATGGGTAATGCCCGCATTATTGCCGGGGCTCAGGTGCCGATGATTCCGATTTCGTCTGCTAAAATAGCCTATATTGCTGCTTGCTTTCAGGGACTGTTGGCCACCGCAGCAATTATTTATCTTTTAGAAACAAGAGATAAATCCCTGAAAACAATTAAAGACGTTAAGCAATTATTTAAATTTACCTTGCTGGGTGTGATTCCCCACTTTAATAAATCTCAATTATTAAATCCATCACAAGAAGTTTTAGATCCATTTACGCCCCAAGTTATTGTTCGGAATACGCCTCGGTCTCCCATCAGTGAATCCTATCGGATGCTGCAAGCAAATCTCAAGTTTTTGAGTTCAGATAAAGCCCTCAAGGCGGTGACTGTGACTAGTTCCTTACCTCAAGAAGGTAAGTCAACGGTGTCTGCTAATTTAGCAGCAGTGATTGCTCAGCGAGGAAGTAAGGTATTGCTAATTGATGCTGATCTCCATAAGCCTGTTCAACATCGAATCTGGGATTTATCGAATGAAGTGGGCTTGAGCAATATGCTTGTTAACCAGGTTGAATTGAGGGATGCCATTAAACCAGTAATCGAAAATCTGGATGTCCTGACCTCTGGAGTAGTACCTCCTAATCCCGCAGTGCTTCTGGATTCCGAGCGCATGGCTTCATTGATTAACCATGTTGCTAGTCGTTACGACTTTGTGATTATTGATACCCCTTCTTTAAACGTTGCTGCTGATGCTCCTATCCTAGGAAAAATGACCGATGGTGTGCTGTTAGTTTCCCGACCTGGAGTGGTCGATTCCGGTAGTGCTGCTTTCGCCAAGGGACTTTTGGAGCAGTCTGGTCAGACTGTTCTGGGCTTGGTCGTTAATGGCGTGATTCCTGATAATGAGCCTAATAGTTATTACTATTTTTCTCAGGAATACATTTCAGATGATAGCGTTGCTCTTAATAGAATACTTGATGTTGCTAGTTATGAGTAATTAGATCATATATAGCAAAGGTAACAGGGAGCAGGGAGTAGGGAGTAGGGAGTAGGGAGCTAAAATCACGGGTAGTGATAGGTAGTGGTAAAGATGTAGTGATTAGTTAGACTGCATTGACTTTGTGGAGTTCTACGTTGCCTCCTTCAAAGACTTGAATCATGAGTTGATAGCCTGCCATCAATGACATTCCAACAAGTGGTTCTGAATCAGCTTCATCGATGGGAATTGTTAGAGAGAATCCGTCCCATAGGATAACTGCCTCATAGACATTAAAAATACATTCACTACCATCGCCAAGAATAGCGCGTCCTCGCCTTTTCCATCTCAGATTTAACTGAGTAATCAAATCGGGAGACAGTGAAAGCCAACCATTAAAGCCTGTATCTATGATTGCCGCTTGAGTGTAAATTTTACCATTCAAGTCATAAATTGAAATGGGAATAATGGGTTCAAAGTCTGCATTAACATGTCCTCTAATCATCCCGTTCTTTTTCCACGTCCACCGAACCGACGAACATAGCGCGAACCAATCCGGACTATCCAGATTTGAGCATCTGGGTGACGGGCTTCGAGGCGATCGCAAGCGGCCATTTCCCTTGGGTCAACCTCAAAATCACCTGTTTCAATATCAATGGCAACAATCTTGCCGTGATTCCCTGCTTCGACCTTTGGAAGTACTTGAGTTTCGTAGATTTCATCACCACGTCGAGCAAATTCTTCTTTGCTGTATCGAGGTTGTTGGAGTGTCATTGGAATGATCTTGTTTCAGCTTTACGCTTCTATTTTAACTTGGTCGTGGGGCGCACTCATCAAGCAGGATTCGCATAGGCTGTCAGCATTTCCTTTGCCAATTCAAGGGCTGCGATCGCATGCTCACGGCTAACACTGGGAAAATGCTCTAAGAATTCGTCGAGTGGATCCCCTGCTTTGAGATAATCGAGCAAAGTTTTTATTGGCACACGAGTTCCAACAAAAACAGGGGTTCCTCCCAGGATGTCAGGGTCGCTATGAATAACACGGGCTGCGGTTTTCATGTCCGTTATTCCGTATACTAGGAGTTCCTCTAATTTTAGCCTACCGCTAACTGCTCCGAACTTATTTAATCTGAATTGATCTCCTCATCTTGTTTGCTGGCAATGGTGATAGCCTGCTAACTGGCGGTGATGACGCCGATCAGTTTTGGATTGCGGCGGCGGCTTTTCCCAGCACTTCTAACACCATTACTGACTTTGAGTTGGATGTTGATGTACTGGTGATGAGCGGTCTAGGGGTCACCTTTGAAGATATTGCGATCGCTCAAAATCAGGATAATATTTTAACCAGTACTTTAGGTCAAGACTTGGCTATCCTGAGGGGAGTTCAGGGGAGTCCTCTTGAGAGCGATAATTTTGTTTTCCTGTAAACAAAAAAAAGAACGGGAGGTAGTATTTTCCGGAATCCTGATTCCTTGACTGTAGTTTACAGTAGGACGCGAGGCAAGATTCACGCTAACCATAAGTAGATAACCTAAAGTGGTTGGTGTAAAGCTACTATTAGCTTGGTTCGTCGTTGATTCAATAATTCCCTATTTCCACTGATGTCGCTACTCAGTTTGGAGGGAATACTGATGAAAATTAGAGCAATTCTCTAAGCTAAACATATTGAGGAATAGTGAGATGGATGAAGTGGTTAGAAAGGTAGCTGCACTAGGCTTACCTGGTGTGATACTTCTGATTGCGATGGCAACAACGGGATTTACTGGAGCAGCAGCGATCACAGCGGCTTTGGCAATGTTAGGTCCATTCGGAATGATCGGAGGGATTGCTTTTCTTGGGGTGGTGGGAATAGCTGCTGATGGCTTATCGAAATTCGGACTTGAAGCGTTACCGAAAAAATTGGGTAATCGCGCCCCGTCCTTATAGGACGGCTTTCTTTTTCAGCTAAAACTTGACAGTTTTCACAGAGCGTGTTATTCTAAAAATAGAATCAATAAAATAAAAAGCTAGATAAATACTATCTAAAAATAAGTAGGCAACGTAAAAAATATGTA
>NZ_MKZS01000001.1:4534918-4563313 GCF_001942495.1 Moorena bouillonii PNG | reverse complement strand
TATCCAGGTTGGATAGTTGACTATTCACATGAGCCAGATAGGTAGAATCATTGATGGTTTCTGGGGATAATCTTCCTCTTTTAATAGCACTAGCTACTAGGTCTTTGGCGGTAATTCTCTTGGTTTTTACAGCGGTGATGAAACTAGCATTACTGGGGATACCTTGCTCAGCAAAGTAACCTTGATAACCGAGATAGACCAGGTTAAAGGGTTGAACTTCGACAATATTGTTACGGCTGGTAGTAGAGTTGGCAGCGATTTCTGATGCTAAGACGGGAGTGGTAGCGGTAGCAATCAATAAAGTGCCTAAACTGCCAAGTACGAGACGTTTCATGTTTGTTTCTCCTAAGATTGATTAGCTTAATTACTGCTTTTATTTAATTACTAGAATGTAGGTCTTAACTTAGGTAAGCATTCAACTGATAACTGACCGCTAAATGCTTACCTAAGTATTAATCATTATCCAGGTTGGATAGTTGACTATTCACATGAGCCAGATAGGTAGAATCATTGATAGTTTCTGGGGATAATCTTCCTCTTTTAATAGCACTGGCTACTAGGTCTTTGGCAGTAATTCTCTTGGTTTTTACAGCGCTGATGAAACTAGCATTACTGGGAATACCTTGCTCAGCAAAGTAACCTTGATAACCGAGATAGACCAGGTTAAACGGTTGAACTTCGACAATATTGTTACGGCTGGTAGTAGAATTGGCAGCGATTTCTGATGCTAAAACGGGAGTGGTAGCGGTAGCAATCAATAAAGTTCCTAAACTGCCAAGTACGATACCTTTCATGTTTGTTTCTCCTGGGGTTGATTTGGTTAACTGCTTTCCTGTAATTACTAGAATGCAGGTCTTAACTGAGGAGGCAGTGACCCTTAACTGAGAATTTGATAAGGTCTTGCTAAGGAAACTGAATTTACATTAAAGGGAGTCTGAGGTCAGAAGTCAGAAGTCAGAAGTCAGAAGTCAAACGCTTGCGCTTACTTAGGTTTGAGCTTTGTTGTCACCTCGTGAGAAAATAAGCTGACGGCACCTCAAGTAGCGTGAGCTTTTAGCTCACGGCTGTTCGCGTAGCGTGGCCAAAGGCCTTCGGCTGACGGCTGATGGCACCTCAAGTAGCGTGCGCTTCGCGCATATACTTACTTTCTTTGGCAGCACCAAAGAATAATGCCTACAGGAGTTGCTAAGATCACTCCTACTAGGAGATGAATTACTATATCTATAAAACTGTAGCCCAAATAACTGGGAAGATTAGCTTCTTGGTAAGCTGATGAGATTTCCTTGGTAGGATGGGTAGCAACTTGGGACGAAATACCGCTAACGGCTAAACCGGTACCGACTACGGTAACTACTAGTTCTAAGTTTTGTTCCCGTTTTTGGGCAGCAGCTTCATTAGCTTGTAAGGTTTTCTGTAAAATGCGATCGCTTTCTGCTTGCTTAACCTCGATCATGCCCCGAATCGTGGCAGTCATCTGCTCAAATAAATGTTGAGTAGGTCTAAGGTAGTTGAGGTCTACTTGAATCTGAGTGTGAGATTGCTTGCAGGTGCGGTCAAGGAAGGTTTGTAGAAATCCCAGGTCATCCTTGGGCAAACTCAATGCTTTAATGTTCTGCTTTCCAAGCTGTGGGTGTCTGGTTCATTTGCTAGAGTCTGATGGTTTTTGCTCCTTAGTAGCTTCGGGAGTAGTTTCGCCAAAACTTTCCCGCATCTGGTTTTTGATGAGTGTTTTGTAGTCTTTGGGTTGAGGTTTGGGATTGGATTCAGCTGGACCCTGTTGTTCTCCAGGTATTGAACCAAACATGCTATCTAGTTTAGCACTTAAAGCCGTAAAAATGTCAGGGTATTTTGTGCACCAATAATAGATGGTATCTAAGAGGGATGCAACATCTTCTGGAAAGGTGTCTATTTGTTCCTTTAAATCAACTCTACTCTCTTCTAAAAAAATCTCACGGGGTGACAACAAAGCTCAAACCTAGATAGGTGTTAGGTTTTAGGTTTTAGGTATTGGGTAAAATGAGCGCATCGGTGTCATTTGTATTTCCCAGCAATTGAAGCAATTTTCACGCATACTTTGTCAATGATAGTTTTAATCAATCCATCCCGCCAGGGCAATTTTACCTAACACCTAACCCCATTAACCTAACCCCTGTAAGATTTTAAAGAGCGCTTGTCACCCCCTGAGGTAGAATGTGCTATCACTAGCCGCAGTTGCTTCCAGATATCTGAAATCTTGGCTTTCTCATGCCAGCTGCGCAGCATCCCTAAAAAGTCTTCTATTACTTCGGGGTAGGGAAAAACTCGATCGACTTCATCCAATGCTAAGACTAGGGGACAATCTATTTCTGCCAGTAAATACTCTTCAAAATAGACTGTGCAGTTATCGTTACTACCCAAAATCTCTGTATCCCAATAATCATTTAACTGATTGTCTAACTTTAACTGCCGACCAACTTTCAAACAGAGCCAGCGTAGGAATTTATCTAAATCCGTTAAAATGGCTCGGTCTACACTATTCAAATCTAAATACACCGTTTGAAAATCCTGGGATTGAGCATGAGCTAGAATCCTCATCATTAAGGAGGTTTTTCCCATTAGCTTTGGTGCTTTAATCTGAATCAGGGAACCAGGCATAATAACGGTATCGTAACAGAGAGATTCGATGCTGTCTCGGTCCACATAAAGAGGTGAATCCAGGGCCACCCAACCCGACGGAAATGGTAGCGTTGTTAGGGGCTCAGATGGTTGCTGCTCTCTATTAGTGCTAACTGATTTACTTTGACACTTTTTCCATGCTCTTTTCAGTGCTTGTTTGAAACTATTTTTGGTAACCCTTTCTCCTAAGGCTTCTGACAGCTTATTCCATAATTTGTTGCCGATATCTTTGTTAAGATACTCAGCACTGTAGCCATACCTATTGGCGATCTGCTCATAGGTTTTCCCTTCCCAGGAACCCTGAAGTACTTTGGTTTCAATGTCACTGAGATGTTTGCCTGTATTTTTGAAGACAACTTGATCAGCAGACTCTTTTGCTTGTATCCAAGCTAACTCTGATTCTGAGTCTACTCCAGAGACTACACTCAGAACTGGACGGGAGGGGTAAAACTCATCAAATTCTTGAGCAATCATGTCAGTAAAAATGTTTTGGGAATATTAGGGCAAGGCAAGAGGCAAACGTTGAGGTAGGGTGGGCAGTGGCTAGCAAAGCGATTGTCAGCTTTTCAATTGGTCTTATCCACTGCCCACCCTACGGCTCACTACGGCTCACTCTATGCTATGAGGTACAAATAGATCCCCCTAAATCCCCCTTATCAAGGGGGACTTTGAGGTTTAGAAGCGTACCTCATAAATCCTATAAACGCTATAAATAGTATTTTAGACACACTTATCCTGCCTGAGATATCAACAATGGAAGAACTAAAAAATAGAGTTGCATTAATTACTGGTGCTAGTTCTGGTATTGGTCGAGCAACGGCGATCGCCTTTGCCAAAGAAGGTGCAAAAGTTGTGGTTGCTGCCCGTCGAAGTAAAGAAGGAGAAGAAACCGTTGAGTTAATCAAACAAGTAGGTGGAGAAGGGATTTTTATCCAAACTGATGTCACTCAAGAAGAACAGGTTAAGAATTTAGTCGAAAAAACTGTTGAAATCTATGGTCATCTTGATTGTGCTTTTAATAATGCTGGTTTCGCTGTAGGAAATCCAATTACCGAAGAAACAGTAGAAAATTATGACCAAGTCTTTAATGTCAATGTTAAAGGGGTATTTTTATCTCTGAAATACGAACTATCCTATATGTTAAATCATGGAGGGGGAGCAATTGTTAATTGTGCTTCTATTCTAGGTTTGGTTGCTTTATCACCAATATCTCTGTATACCGCTAGTAAACACGCAGTATTAGGCTTAACTAAAACAGCGGCTTTAGAGGTGGCACAGTCTAACATTCGTGTTAATGCCGTATGTCCCGGTGTAATTGACACAGACATGGCTCGTCCTTTCTTCCCTATTCCTTTCTATCAAGAGTTTATAAAAAAACATCCTATGGGTCGAGTAGGCAGAGAAGAAGAAGTTGCCAATGCTGTCGTTTTTCTGTGTTCAGATAAAGCATCTTTTATTACAGGAGAATTTTTAGCTGTAGATGGAGGGTTTCTCGCTCAATAGATGTAGGAGTCGTAAGCATTCAGCTTAAGCGCTACGCGCACGCTACGCGAACAGCGGTCAGCTATCAGCGGTCAGCTATCAGCTATCAGCTATCAGCTATCAGCTATCAGCGGTCAGCTATCAGCTATCAGCCATTGGCTGTAGGCCACGCTACTTGAGGTGCTTTTGAATAAAATAAGCTGACCACTGACCACTGACCGCTGACCGCTGACCACTGACGTCAGCTATCAGCTTTTAGCTTTTTAATAAAACAGGTAAGCATTCGTTTAATCTCTGTTACGTCTGCTGCCAGGGATTCATAGTCTTGGGCTTTGAGTAAGTTAAGATCGTGAGCCAGTAACAGGTGATATTCAAGTTCACTGGCTGAACCCATAGCAATTTGAAGAAAACGGGCTAGTTCGGCTTTTCCGGTTCTACCACATCCCTCGGCAATATTGGCAGGGATTGAAGCGCAAGAGCGGCGGATTTGGCTTGTCAACCCATACAGTTCTTCCTTGGGAAATACTTGGGTTGCCCTATAGACAGATAACGTAAGCTTATGGGCTTTTCCCCAGACTTTCAATTCTCTAAAATCTCTCAATATTATATTCTCCCCTTTGTGCATAAGCTGATAGCTGATATAGCAATCCTAAATCATTTGTAAAATCAGCCAAATCTGGAATCGTTGCTGGGCAAGGGTTATAGCTATCACTTTAGCCAATATATTTCACGAATCATTTAGGACTGCTATAACTGATAACTGATAGCTGACCACTGACCACTGACTGCTGATGGCTTACATTCATTCTTCTTCATCTGACTGCTCTGACGGAGGCAAAAGTATGGGATTCCCTTGATATTCCGCTGCTTTATCCGTAGGTAAACGACGCACTAAATCAAATTGGATTAATTTATCTAAAATCGGTAAAACTTGACTGAACTGTTGAGTTTTAAGACGCTTGAGGTCATCCATAGTGACGTTTTCATCGGATAGCACCCCTTTTTCTAAAACTAAGTCAAGCACATAGTAATCTTCAGGAGTTAATTCTGACTGACCGCGCAGTTTCTGACTGACATACTCTAAACCTTGCTGAAAGACGTCTGGTGTAATCTTTTCTGCTTTCAGGTCCGCTGCTTTCAGTAATACATAACTACCAATGCGATTAAACCAACGGGGTATCCCCTGGGAATGTGCGCACAGATTTCTAGCAGTTTCTAGAGTGAAGGGATGAACCGCATCAGGATTAGTTTCATCTTTGTTGGTTTTGTTAATCCGGGCGCTAGCGAGATAGTTAATTAACATTTGATAAGTGGTGGGTTGGTCTAATGCTTTAATCTCTAATGCTAAATCAAATAACCCTCGTTCGGAGATCAACAAATCCCGAGTCAACCCGGAAGGATGCCCAGTCAAAATAAACCAAGCATCACCTTTGAGCATGCCTTGAGCATCGTGCAATAGTTGACGCACCTTAGCTGGGTCTTGTTTATCTAAATCATCGATAGCAATCACCACACGACTATACTTTTCCAGCGCTCTTTCCAATAAGTCTTGAAAGGTGAGAGTGGGAAACTTTGGGGCATTAACCGGTTTAGCTTCCGCTTCAATACTTCCCCCAAACCCGGCGAATTTGGCATCAAACTTAGTCTTGGTTTTGCGAGTCGATTCACTCATCAATCCCATGTTGTTTAACAGTTGTTGCGCCCACTCATCCTCTGGCATATGTCGGGCTAGGGCAATCAAAGCAGCGGTTGCTAAATCAGTTTCAAAGGGTAGACTAATATAGGTAGCGAGAGTATCTTTACTTTTTCGTTGTAAGACGCTCAATACTTCTAAAATAAATGCTGTTTTACCAATCCCAACGGGACCGTAGACTAATATCCGCTTCCGTTCGCGACCCCGCAACAAATTAAATATCGTCCTTAACTCCTGGGTGCGACCTGTAAAAACTTTATCTAGGTTTGACCCCAAGCTAGAAGCACTTTCAGAAAAAGGAATGTCTTTAAGATTCCAGCTAGTAAAAATTTCGTCGGTTTCATCCCAAAGTTTATCGGCTTCACTCATGGCTATGGCTTCGCTTTAATTTTATTAATAACTTGGAGCAGTTGTTGAATATTATCAATTCCTTGCTTATCCTTAATTGTATGACAAATTTCATAAGCTTGGGTTAGTTCTTGTCTAGCATCGTCGATAAATCCAATGGAAATCATCAGCATGCCTAATCCCGTTTTGCAGATAGCGATTCCTGGTTGATTATTGAGATGATTGTAGATGCGGAGAGCGTCCCGGTAATTCATCCGGGCTTTGTCTAGGTTCATGATTAAATGATGGGTGCGGGCAATGTGGTATACTGAATCTGCAAGGGCTTCTAGGTTTTCGGTGTGACGATAGATCGGGAGACTTTGCTCTAAACGGGATAATCCATCATACCAGCTTCCTTGTTGAACCAGCAGTTTACCAATATTACGTTGGAGGTCTGCCCAATCTTCGGGAAACGCTTCACGGGTGTAGAACTCTGAAGCCTTTTGATAGCATGCGATCGCTTTTTCCAGATTCTCTGCACTATTTCCTAGTATTCGCTTACTGTAGGTATTACCCAGGTTATATTGAACAATTGCCCAATTTTCGGGAAAGTATGGTTTAGTAAGAACGGATAATGCTAGTTGGAATGCTTCTATGGCGAGTTCAAAATTATCAGCTTTATCTTCATTGATGCTGTCACTGTAGGCATAGCCCAGGTTATATTGAGTCATTGCCCACTTTTCGGGGAAGTCTTGTTTGGTATAAACGGACAAAGCTAGTTGAAATGCTTCTATGGCGAGTTCAAAATTATCAGCTTTATCTCCACTGATTCTGTAAATGTAGGCGATGCCCAGGTTATTTTGAATCCTTGCCCAATATTGGGGGAAATCTTCTTTGATATAAACGGACAAAGCTAGTTGGTATGCTTCAATGGCTTTTTCGAGATTATCAGCCTGATCTCCACGGATTCTGTTACTGTAGGCAAGACCCAGGATAGCTTGAGTACTTGCCCAATATTGGGAGAAATTTTGTTTGGTGATAACTGACAAAGCTAGTTGGAATGCTTCGATCGCAAGTTCAAGATTATCAGCTTTATCTCCATGGATTCTATTACTGTAGGCATAGCCCAGGTTATTTTGAGTCCTTGCCCAATCTTCGGGAAAGTCTGATTTGGTATAAACGGACAAAGCTAGTTGAAATGCTTCTATGGCGAGTTCAAAATTATCAGCTTTATCTCCACTGATTCTGTAAATGTAGGCGATGCCCAGGTTATTTTGAATCCTTGCCCAATATTGGGGGAAATCTTCTTTGATATAAACGGACAAAGCTAGTTGGTATGCTTCAATGGCTTTTTCGAGATTATCAGCCTGATCTCCACGGATTCTGTTACTGTAGGCAAGACCCAGGATAGCTTGAGTGCTTGCCCAATATTGGGAGAAATTTTGTTTGGTGATAACTGACAAAGCTAGTTGGAATGCTTCGATCGCAAGTTCAAGATTATCAGCTTTATCTCCATGGATTCTATTACTGTAGGCATAGCCCAGGTTATTTTGAGTCCTTGCCCAATCTTCGGGAAAGTCTGATTTGGTATAAACGGACAAAGCTAGTTGGTATGCTTCTATGGAAATTTCGAGATTATCAGCTTTATCTCCATTGATTCTGTCACTGTAGGCATAGCCCAGGTTATTTTGAGTCCTTGCCCAAGTTTCCGGGTTACTTTCACGGTTTATAACTGTTAGTATTATTTCGTAACCAGCAATGGTAATTTCGATGTTATTGGCTTTATTGCCGAGGTAAAAATTCTTAAAAAGGATGCTAAATTTACCAAGAAATTTAGCAATACTTTCTGCTGTTTCTGGTTCCAATTCTGATAGTTTAGCACTTGCCCAATTTTTCAGGATATCGATAAAGTTATCATCCAGTTTATCTAGGTTTGCTTCCAGGAGTGGGTAGACTACTTTGGGGTCGCCATTGCTGTCGGCAGTTCCTCGCAATACCTCCATCAAGAAGTCCAGATAGTCTTGGGATGAAGCATTAACTAAAGTAGGGGATTTTAAAAATATCTCTAAAAGCTCACTCCTGAGACTAGCTAAAAATTCAGCAGCGTTTTGGTTGCCATCGGCTGCTAGTTTTTCTGCTTCTTGTGCCATTAGCTGCAATAACTCTGCATCCATTAACTCGCGGTTGCTCTCAATAATTTTAACTACTTCACCGCTGGGACAAGTTAGCAGTTGCTGGATCAGGTTGAGGTATGCTTGTCTTCTTTGTTCGTCCATTTTTACTTACCCCTATGCCCTACTTCCTACTCTTTTCCCCCCTTTTTTTAGGCGTTCCTGAATTAAGGAATAAATGCGCGATTATCTGGTTTTATTAAAGCCCCCTAAATCCCCCAACTTTGGGGGACTTTAAGAGTTTTGTTCCCCCCAGAATTGGGGGGCTAGGGGGGCGGAAACATACCCATAATCAGCAACGCCGGGTTAGGGGGGATCAAAACTCCCATTAATAACTTCTATAAGTATAGCAATCAATAAAAAAAATCGGTCAAGCTCAGATAAACCCTAATACTTGACCGAATTATAGTGTGTAAACATCAACAAGGACAGCTAAGCTGCACGTAAACCAAATAACTCCTGACTGATTAATTGTACATTATTCCCGAGTTAGTCAGCAACTGCTGGAAAGCAACAACATACTAACTCATGCTTCATCCTGATTTATACCCCTCCCCAAAAAAAACTTTCATTCTTCATTCTTCATTCTTCATTCTTAATTCTACATTCTTCATTCTTCATTCCTGGTCGCCAGGGCGTGGCCCTGGCAAATTACTATCCTAGTCTAGGTAAAAATTTCGAATCAAAGTCACCATAACCTCACCAGGCTTTCCGGTCGGCTCGGGAGTGCTCCATTCCTCTGGATAAGCGTATTTAAGAGAATAGATGGCAATAATTGTTTTCCGAACTTGTTCAGGATAACCGACCAAGATGTGCTTGACTTTCTTAGGTTTGCGACCTTGGTTTTCAGGGTTTTGATTGTCATCAGGGTTTGACGGAAAGTTTGTACTCATTAATCGTTATTGGTTTAAAGTGTTTACATTATTAATATATTAACTTATTAACTCTTTGTCAAGGGGTTTAGGAATTTTTTTTTATTACGAAATAGGGCAATAGTATAGGGGTTTAAAATTGGGTTATTTTTTTAGGTAATAGGGAACAGGGAATAGAATAGGTAACAGCTCAAAAAATTTGTTAAAAACCTAGATATTTTTAACACGATAGTTGTCTTATTTTTTAATAAAATTAATCCTCTGGTGGGCAGTGCTCCATTCCAATTTCAACCTTTACCATCCCTTGAGAAAGCACTGCCCACCCTACATCAGATCTCAAACAATTCTGTGTACCTCATGAGTCCTAGAAACGCTATATTGAAAAATAACTCTTAATTTAGCTAACTGATTAAACTGTTGCGTCAAGGCTATCTTGAGACTCTTCTAATTTATCGTCGAGGTTCTCACTACCAGTAAACACTTTAGTAGTCACTGGAACGTTAGGCTCAACTTGGAGCCACACCGAATCACTAATAGACTCAGCTTGATTGGGTCGATAAACCAGTCGGCAGGCTCCTGCTATTTCTACCTCATGACAGTAATGAGTCCGCTCACCCCGTTTTACAGTAAACACTGGCAAGGATGTCTGCTTCTTGTGATTACTCTTTAAGGCTTGCTCATTAACGTGGATATAGGTAGCTTCCAGATGTTTGTCCTGATTCCATGTACCTTTTGGTCCCCTACGACCTTCGATGACCACTGGGACACCATCATATAATGGAATCTGCCAAAACCGACCAACTTTTTTGGCTCCTTTGATGCGATCTTTACTTAATAGCATCCGCAGTCGCTGAGACGATATACCCAGCAGAGATGCAGCTTGTGTTGTACCGACAACCATAACTAAAATACTATTGCGGAATAGTATTGTAATCCCATCTAACTGGCAAAGTCAAGCTCAAGTAGGGAGTAGGGAGTAGGGAGTAGGGAGTAGGAGAGTAGGGAGTAGGGAGTAGGGAATCGGGAATCGGGAGTCGGGAGTCGGGAGTCGGGAATCGGGAGTCGGGAATCGGGAATCGGGAGTCGGGAATCAAAAATTATCAGAATTGATTTAGGTACCCGATATAAAGTCTTTGTCAAGTTCTTGTTTAACCAGTTGAGCTAAGGTTTGGGCAGCTCCTGGTTTTCCCCGAACACTCTTTAGATGCGATCGCATTTCCGACAACTTCTCTGGATGCTCCAGATAGTCTAGGGCAAGTTGAGCAACCTCAAGCGGCTCAAGCTTCCCTACCAATTCTGGCACAATTTCTCTTTTTGCCCAAATATTCGGCCATGCAAACAGACGCTTTTGCCCTAGCACCAACCAGTTAATCACTTTGGCTAGGCTAGAGCCTACTCCTGGTAACTTGACCAATAGACCGGGTAACCCATCCCAAGCCCGCATCGCATCTAACTGTTGCGTCGGCAACAGCACAATCATGGGTACGGCCAGAGACCCCAATTCAGCGGTATTCGCTCCCACTGTGGTTAAGCAAAGACAACATTGGGATAACAACTCATAGGCCGGAAAGGAATCCCAGAGTTCTACACACAAGCCACTGGGGGTTTTAAGGAATAGTTGAAGGTTAGCTGGTTGAAGGTTAGCTGGTTGAAGGTTAGCTGGTTGAAGGTTAGCTGGTTGAAGGTTAGCTGGTTGAAGGTTAGCTGGTTGAAGGTTAGCTGGTTGTTCCCGTAGCGTGGCCGCAAGGCCAAGGTGATCGGAGTTTGAACCTGTAACTTGTAACCCGTTAACTTGTAACCTGTTAACCTGTAACCCTGGATTAATCACCGAGTCGTTATCAACTTTATATATAAGTTGTGCCTCTGACCATCCTGTCTTGTTAATGATGGGATTGTAATCTCGATTGGCAAATTTAGCTAATGTTTTGAGATCTATGGTAGGAGCAACGGGAATCACAAAGCGAGTTTGGGGTTTAGCTCTGTGGATGTGTTCAGCGATCGCTAAAGACAAAGGTACTCCCTGAGCTAGTTTGGCTGGTTTTGACCCCGGTAATAGTGCGATCACTTCAGTGGAAGGTTGTTCGGTTGAAGGTTGAAGGTTATCTTTGGTTGAAGGTTGAAGGTTATCTTTGGTTGAAGGTTGAAGGTTATCTTTGGTTGAAGGTTGAAGGTTATCTTTGGTTGAAGGTTGAAGGTTATCTTTGGTTGAAGGTTGAAGGTTATCTTTGGTTGAAGGTTGAAGGTTATCTTTGGTTGAAGGTTGAAGGTTATCTTTGGTTGAAGGTTGAAGGTTATCTTTGGTTGAAGGTTGAAGGTTATCTTTGGTTGAAGGTTGAAGGTTATCTTTGGTTGAAGGTTGAAGGTTATCTTCGGTTGAAGGTTGTTCGCGTAGCGTGGCCTTTTGGCCAAGGTTATCTTCTTTGGTTGAACCTGTAACCTGATAACCTGTAACCTGTAACCCTTGAGTAACCTGTAACCCTTGAGTAACCTGTAACTCCTGAGTAACCTGAGAACCTGTAAACTGATAACCTGCAACCTGAGAACCTGCAACCTTCAACCCCTGAGTAACCTGAGAACCTGCAACCTGTAACCCCTTATTAACCTGTAACCCTCTAATTTCTGCCATTAAATCCCCTACTATGGTGAATTTGTGGGCATAGGTCTTAGGCACTTGAGCGATAATATCGGGTTTCATCACTCCAAAGTGGTCAATCCAGCGGTACCAACGAGCATCCCACTCGGCATAGACAACACTGCGATACCCTAAGCGCTTACTAATCACTACTGGAAAAAATTGGTCTCCCCCTAGGAATAGAACAACCCCTTTTGGATGCCAGTCCCAGTTTTCAGCTGTTTTGCCCCACAACAAGAATGGTAAAAAATCCTCTGCTGCCTGCACCCGGTCTACTTCTGGGTAGGATTTTGCGATCGCATCTTCTTTGCCCGTGGCATGAGGGCAAGGAGATAGCACTACCGATATCCGGAGTAATGAACGGTCATTCCCTAGAGTTTCCCGCAATGCCTTCACCACTGGTCGCACCCAGGTGGTCAACTCTCCTGGGCCATTGGACATAACTAAAATATCTGCTGCTGGCACTCTTCCCCACTCCTAATTATCACTATCTGGCTTGCTATCAGCTATCAGCTATCAGCTATCAGCTATCAGCTATCAGTTATCAGCTATCATCTTTCAGTTATCAGCTATCATCTTTCAGCTATCAGCTATCAGCTATCAGTTATCAGCTATCAGCTATCAGCTTATGCGCACGCTACGCGAACAGGTTTAAGTCAAATGCTGAGTGCTGACTGCTGAGTGCTGACTGCTGAGTGCTGACTGCTGACTGCTGACTGCTTACCACTGACCGCTGACTACAAAATCTTAAGTAATGATTAAGTAGTAACGATAAGTAATAGTTGTATAAATCGATAAAATATCCTTATATATACAGCTAAGGTTACCTTTGTCAATGATTTTTATTGTTTAGTTTTTTTAAGGTAAGCTGATTTAGTACTTCAGTAATTGTTAAGTAATTTTACAAAAATCAGTAATTTTTATATCGAATTGTATCAGATAACGGCTGAAACTCCCTGAAAGTATACGTTTTTTGATAGAAACTCTTTAGTTGGCAAAACAAAATTATCTCAACCAAGAGTGAGTGGTCACTGATAGAGACGTTTGATAGCACATCTGTCAATAAAATCTAAATACGATCGCTCACCATCAAAGGTGATCAGCCACTTACCGCCACTCAAGGTAAGGCACAGATAACGAATAATCAGGAAGGAGACCTAGCCGCATGTTCACTCACGTCAAGTCCACCATTCGACACATCACCCCGGAAGCCTTGAATGGGCGTCATTTGCTGAAGGTGGTCTATGTCGTGCTAGAACCGCAGTACCAAAGTGCATTATCAGCTGCTGTTCGGTCAATCAATCAAAATCAACCAGATATCGCTATTGAAATCAGCGGCTACCTCATTGAGGAACTCCGTGACCCAGAAAACTATGAAGACTTCCAACGGGATATAGCAGAAGCGAATATCTTTATCGCGTCACTAATTTTCATAGAAGACTTGGCCGAGAAGGTAGTCAACGCTGTAAAACCCCATCGCGATCGCTTGGATGCCGCAGTGGTATTTCCATCAATGCCTAAAGTGATGCGCCTGAATAAGTTAGGTAGCTTCTCCATGGCGAATTTGGGTCAATCCAAGAGTGCGATCGCACAATTCATGCGTAAGCGCAAGAAAAAATCTGGGTCTTCCTTCCAAGACAGTATGCTCAAGCTGTTGCAGACCTTACCGAAAGTCCTGAAGTATATGCCCATGGACAAAGCTCAGGATGCTCGCAACTTCATGCTCAGTTTCCAGTATTGGCTAGGGGGGTCTTCTGATAACCTGGAAAACTTCTTGCTGATGCTAGCAGATAAGTATGTCTTTAAGCGCGAGAATAAAAACAGCGAAACCTCTGTCCAATTCAAAGACCCAGTAGTTTATCCAGATATGGGGGTTTGGCATCCTCTAGCACCACAAATGTTTGAAGATGTCAAGGAATACCTGAACTGGTATAGTAGCCGTCAAGATATCTCAACAGATATAAAAGACCCCCTCGCTCCCTGTATTGGTTTAGTCCTGCAACGCACTCACCTAGTTACAGGGGATGATGCCCATTATGTAGCTATGGTGCAGGAACTGGAAGCCATGGGAGCAAGGGTGATTCCCATATTTGCGGGTGGTCTGGATTTCTCTAAACCTGTAGATACCTATTTTTCTGAGGAACATGGCAAAACCGTAGTCCCCTTAGTAGATGCTGTGGTATCTCTAACCGGCTTTGCTTTAGTAGGAGGTCCAGCACGGCAAGACCATCCCAAAGCAATTGAATCCTTAAAACGCCTCAATCGCCCCTATATGGTTACACTTCCCTTAGTCTTCCAAACTACGGAAGAGTGGGAAAATAGTGAATTGGGACTGCACCCGATTCAAGTAGCATTGCAAATTGCCATTCCAGAGCTGGATGGTGCCATTGAACCAATTATCCTATCCGGACGGGATGGCGCAACTGGAAAATCCATTGCGTTACAGGACCGGATTGAATCAGTAGCCCGACGGGTGATGAAGTGGGCGAATTTGCGCCGTAAGCCCAAGCTTGATAAGAAAATTGCCATCACAGTCTTTAGCTTTCCCCCAGATAAAGGCAATGTTGGGACAGCCGCCTATCTTGATGTATTTGGTTCCATCTATAAGGTGATGGAAGCCCTCAACAACAATGGTTATGATGTCCAAGACTTGCCAGAATCTGCTGAGGCACTGATGCAAGAGGTGATCCATGATGCCCAAGCTCAGTACGCTAGTCCAGAATTGAATATTGCTCACCGGATGTCGGTGATGGAGTATGAACGGTTTACTCCCTACTCCACCCGCTTAGAGGAAAACTGGGGACCACCACCAGGACATCTTAATAGTGATGGACAAAACTTATTAATCTACGGCAAGCAATTCGGGAAGGTATTCATTGGAGTACAACCTACCTTTGGGTACGAAGGAGACCCAATGCTACTGTTGTTCTCCCGTTCCGCAAGTCCTCACCATGGCTTTGCTGCCTATTACACCTATTTAGAACAAATCTGGCAAGCGGATGCTGTGCTGCACTTTGGAACTCATGGGTCTCTAGAATTTATGCCAGGGAAACAGATGGGGATGTCTGGAGACTGTTATCCAGATAATTTAATTGGTTCTATTCCCAATCTGTATTACTATGCTGCCAATAATCCCAGTGAAGCAACCATTGCCAAGCGCCGCAGCTACGCTGAAACCATATCCTATCTCACTCCACCCGCAGAAAATGCTGGATTATATAAGGGGTTAAAGGAACTCAGTGAGTTAATTGGGTCTTATCAAACTCTCAAAGATACTGGGCGTGGTGTTCCTATTGTTAACACCATTATGGATAAGTGCCGCTTGGTGAATCTCGATCAAGATATTGCCTTGCCCGAGCAAGATGCCAAGGAGCTGAGTGCCGAAGAACGGGATACTTTGGTAGGTCAGGTGTACCGCCGCTTGATGGAAATTGAGTCAAGGTTGTTACCCTGTGGGTTGCATGTGATTGGTAAGCCACCAACCGCAGAAGAAGCGATCGCAACTCTAGTCAATATTGCTAACTTAGACCGTAGCGAAGACGAAATCATCGGTTTACCCCGGATTATTGCTAACAGTATTGAGCGAGAGATTGATGAAATTTACAGCAACAATGACCAAGGCATCTTAGCTGATGTGGAATTGTTGCAAGATATCACCCAAGCTACCCGTGCTGCTGTTAGTGCTATGGTTCAAGCTCAAATCGACAGCGATGGACGAGTCTCTAAAGTCTCTAAACTCAACTTCCTCAACCTTGGTAAAAAAGAACCTTGGGTAGAAGCCTTGCACAATCTTGGGTACACCAAAGTAGATTCCGACGCGATCAAGCCTCTGTTTGACTATCTCGAATTCTGTTTAGAGCAGATAGTAGCAGACAACGAACTAGGAGCAATGCTCCAAGCCTTAGATGGGGAATATGTGCTGCCCGGTCCTGGTGGTGACCCGATCCGAAATCCCGATGTGCTACCGACCGGTAAGAATATTCACGCCCTCGACCCCCAATCCATTCCTACCCTAGCAGCGGTGAAATCTGCCAAAATCGTAGTAGACCGACTGTTGGCACGGCAAAAGCGAGATAATGATGGGGCTTGGCCAGAAACCATTGCGTGTGTGCTATGGGGTACGGATAATATTAAAACCTACGGGGAATCCCTAGCCCAAATTCTGTGGATGGTCGGGGTTAAGCCAGTGCCCGATGCTTTGGGACGGGTGAATAAATTAGAACTAATTCCGTTAGAAGAGTTAGGTCGTCCTCGGATTGATGTGGTAGTAAACTGTTCCGGTGTCTTCCGGGATTTGTTCATCAATCAGATGAATTTACTAGACCAAGGGGTGAAAATGGCCGCAGAAGCGGATGAACCCCTGGAAATGAACTTTGTGCGGAAACACAGTTTGCAACAAGCTCAAGAGATGGGGATTAATCTACGGCAAGCTGCGACTCGGGTGTTCTCCAATGCGTCTGGTTCCTATGCCTCCAATGTTAATTTAGCTGTGGAAAACAGCACCTGGGAAGAAGAAGCCGAGTTACAGAATATGTATCTCAGTCGCAAGTCTTTTGCTTTCTCTTCTGATAGCCCAGGCACCATGGAACAGAGTCAGAAGATTTTTGAGTCGGCCTTGAAAACTGCTGATGTTACCTTCCAGAATCTTGATTCATCGGAAATTAGCCTTACTGATGTTTCTCATTACTTTGACTCTGACCCGACTAAAGTAGTAGCAAACTTGCGCAACGATGGTAAGAAACCAACCGCTTACATTGCTGATACCACTACAGCTAATGCTCAGGTTCGCACCCTATCAGAAACCGTCCGTTTAGATGCCCGGACTAAGTTACTTAATCCCAAGTGGTACGAAGGCATGTTGAATCATGGCTATGAAGGAGTGCGGGAACTTTCCAAACGCTTAGTGAATACTATGGGTTGGAGTGCAACCGCTGATGCAGTGGATAACTGGGTTTATGAAGATGTGAATACTACCTTTATCCAGGATGAAGAAATGCGTCAGCGGTTAATGAATTTGAATCCCAATTCCTTCCGTAAAGTAGTCTCTACCTTATTAGAAGTTAATGGACGTGGCTATTGGGAAACCAGTGAGAGTAATTTACAGCTGTTGCGCGAATTGTATCAGGAGGTTGAAGATAGGATTGAAGGAATAGAATAGGATTAGAGCGCTACGCGCAAGGCAATAGGGAATAGGTAATAGGCAACAGGCAATAGGCAATAGGGAATCATATTCCCCCCTTATTAAGGGGGGTTAGGGGGGATCCCTACTCAACTAATACCAGTATGAAAAAGCCTATAGTCAAAATATAGCAATTCTATATCCCATAAGGTACAAATTGATCCCCCTAAATCCCCCTTAATAAGGGGGACTTTGAGGTTGAGAAGCGTACCTCATAACTGCGAGAAACGCTATAAAAACAATACATTGAGGAAAATTTTGAATTTTGAATTTTGAATTTTGAATTAACTAACGACTTTAGTTCAATATAGCTAAATACTCAGAAACCGCTCGCTCAGTAGAAAAGTACCTTGCCCGCTCCATTAATTTATCCTGAGTTAATGGAGATTTAAGTACTTGTAACATAGCTAATGATAAAGCGGCTGAATCCCCGACTGGTACTAAAATGCCATATTGTCCTGCTGATAAAATTTCCGCTGGACCACTAGGACAATCTGTAGCAATTACTTGGCAACCACATGCCATTGCTTCAATTAACACAGTGGGTAACCCTTCCCAGCGAGAAGACAAAACCAACGCATTCGCCTTACTCATATATGCATAAGGATTCTCCACAAAACCTGGCATAGAAACATCCGCTGCAATTCCTAGTCTGTTAATGGTTGCCTCTAATTCGCCTCGGGATTCCCCTTCACCTAAAATCACCAGGCGAGCGATCATTTTTTTTCTTAAACGTGCAAACGCTTGGATTAGAGTCAAGAAATCTTTCTGAGGTGATAATCTACCAACAGCCAAAAAGACAGGAGGAGCGTCTTTTTGAAACCAAGGATGGCTCAAAGGCATTTTTGATTTGGCGATTAGCTGATGATTAACCACTGGATTGTAAATTTCTCTGACTTTGCCTTGGTCAAAACCAAGTTGACACTCCAAATCCCGTGCTACTGCTTGAGAAACTCCGACAATTTCATCAGCACGAGGATAAAACCATTTCATCAGTGGTGGTACCAATTTAGCTCGCATTAACTGAGACTTAGAAGCTGAAAAAGTGTTGTGTTCTACCAATACTAATCGAGTTTTGGTACGAGCTAACTCTTTGGCTGCTACAGCAATGACGTTAGCATGAGCCAGATGAGAGACTAGGGCAGAAGGTCTGTTTTGTTGTAAGTAACGTGACAAGGGTTGAATTGCTTTCACAACTCGTCCGGCTGCCAAGTTAACCAGACGCACCTCTTTAGGGACTTGGCTTAGATAGGGTCCGTCAGCACTAGCAAGAACTAGATCCAACTGGACATCTTGTTCCAACATCCCTTTGAGCAGGTTAACCGTTACCCGTTCTGCGCCACCGTCATAGAGAGCAGGTAGAAAAAAAGCGATATGCCTTGTATCCATCATTCTTTTATAGATCATACTTTATAGCAGTTTTCAATTAATCCCTGTTAGATCTGCTGTCAGTGATTCATAAAGCTGACTGCTGACTGCTGACTGCTGACTGCTGACTGCTGACTGCTGACTGCTGACTTATAACGTCACTAAATAAAATTTCCCAGCGTTCTATTATTGTTCCTAAACCAAATTGTTCTGTAATTTTTGGAGCATAAGAGGCTAGACGTTTACGCTCTTCCTCATTGGATATTAAACGCTCCAGTGCTGTAGCTAAGGCTAACCTATTTTCACTGGGCACCAAAATCCCATTTACACCATCACGAATAACTTCTCGTGGACCACTAGGACAATCTGTTGAAACAACGGGGAGTCCACAAGCGAGTGCTTCAACTAAAACCCCTGGTAACCCTTCAAAGCGGGAAGACAAGACAAATAATTCTGACCGTTTTAAGACTGAAAAGGGATTACGAACAACCCCAGGAAAGATGACCTTATCAGTTAAACCTAATTGATCTCTGAGATTTTCAAGCTCTGGACGAAGCTCCCCTTCTCCTAAAATTATAAGTTGCCAGTCTGGATGGTGACCAGCATGTTTTTTGAAAGCAGATAATAAAATATCAAACCCTTTCTGATGGGTAAGCCTTCCAATAGCAACTATCCATTTTTTAGTTAGATCAGCTCCTTTAGTTTCCAGGAATTTGTCCATACTAGGTATGGGATTGATACTAGCCAATGGGTTATAAATTACTGCTCGTTTAGTTTCGGGGAGCCAGTGAAAATACTGATTCACCCCATCCCCTACGCTCACTACTTTATCCGCCAATGAATAGGTGATATGTCGCAATATATCCCACACTTTGCCACTAGAACTTTTCCGAGGATCATTCTGTTCACTTACCAAAACCGGATAGTTAGTCTTAACAAGAGCTAACAGGGTCAAGATATTGATTTGATCTAAGAAAGAAATGACAACATCAGGGTGTAGGGATTTAATGGTTCGCCTCAAGACCCACAAACGATAGAGGTTATTCCAAATTCCATGAATAAAAGTTGGTGAGTTTTTGGCGATATTAAGGGCTACTCGATTAACCCGATCAGGTAATTTATAAAAGTCAAGATAGGTGTCATCAATTGTTACCACATCAACTTGATAACCCTTGTTAAAGAATCCTTTTGCTAGCAAAGCTACCGCTCGCTCAGCACCCCCACAGGAGAGAGATGACGTCACTAGTGTTAATCGCATAATTGTTTTTCAGGGTTTTTCTTTTTGATTTGATTTTGGGTAAATAAGAGCATAAATGAGAAACAAAAGATATACACGCAGCTAGTGGATAACGCAATGCCTTTAATTCCCAGCCATTGCATAAAGAGAATATTCAAAATAATATTAATGGCTAAATCAAATCCAGATACCCACATCAAAATATAGTTAAGTCTCATTGCTGACACCAGCCTAACAACTAGAATATTAGCAATATAAAAAGGAATTTGTAATGCATAAAGTGCTTGAGATTGAGCGACTAAATTAGTAGCATCCGAGGTAAATGAACCTCGTTCAAAAAATAGTTTAACTATCGGCTCAGAAAAAACAATTAGAATTATGCTTAGCGGTACGGTAATCAAAAATATCAGCCGCAGATAATACCTAAGGGTACCACGGATTTCGTGCCAATCCTGACTAGCAACCATTTTAGAAAAATAGGGAATTACCGCAGTGCTGATCGCAATACTCATTAGGTTAATGGGAGAAGCAATTAAACCGTTGGCGTAGTTAAGTATAGACACACTACCAGGAGACAACATAGCTGCCATGGCTTGATCAATTGGAGCAGCACTACAAATTAATAATGCTCCAGCAATCATTGGCAGATACTGGCTCGCTACCTGGCGCATAGGCTCATTAAATCCATACCATCTTGGCAGTAATGAAATACCTTGACGATGCAGTGCTATTCCCAGAATTATCAGCTCTAGAACTGTACCACTAATTAATCCAGCAACTAAGGCAAAGATTCCTAAAGACTTAAATCCTACTATCAATAGGATGCTAATCACCGGAATCATCATTGGACATAGAGCTGCTAGAGCAAAACGTTCCCCAGCATTCAAAACAGCACTCCAAATGATGGCAATCCCAGTAAGGATAACTACGGGTGCCATTAAACCAAGTAGATGGAAGGTAAGCTCTAACTTTTCGGGCTTAAACCCAGAGGCAATCAATGGTAAGTAAAGCAGAGCAGTAGCTACCATTACTATAGTAGTGAAGCTCAGCAGTACTAATGCCCAGATCATTACTCCAGAAAACAGTTTCTGAGCGGCTGCCATTCCTTCCTGTTCTCGTACACGTATATAGGTAGGAATAAACGCAGTATCAAGGGATTCAGCGATTACATTTTTGATCAAAAACACAACCAATAAAGCGATAAAAAATGCATCTAATTCATCCCCAGTACCAAACCTCCATGCAACTACTAATTCTTTAATAAGAGAACCAACTTTTACAAAAGCAGTTAATAAACCAACAGTTACAATTGCGCGAAAAATTTTGCTATTCGTCGAGCCATTGACTAGCTTTTTACAGTAGATAAGCAAGCTCTGCCCTGACCAAACTCTCATAGTCTCTAAGGGAATAGGCAACAGGCAACAGGCAACAGGCAACAGGGGGAATTTTTTGTGTACCTCATGAGTATGATAATTGCTATAAACGTCATTATGATTAGAAGTTTAATTAACAACAAGGCTAGTTAATAGGGAATTGTAGCCTGTCGATGCTTCCCATAGATTTTGATTAGCAAGTCTGATGGAATAGTCTGGACGATTATATAATTGAGGAGCTGGATCAGGTAGGTTTAAGAAAACATCATAGGTTCCAGTTTCGATTGTGTCTGGAGTACGAGTGACAGCATTAATAACCTGAGTACTACCAGGCATCCACATCCGAGGATCCTCGTCTATAGGTAAATGGTATTCGCGACGAGTGACACGGTGACGGAGAATAATTTCCAGTGGCCGAGGATTGTAAGGACTAGCCCATCCTTCATTGATAATTTCCAATTGTATCGAGAATGTACGAGCGGGTTTTACCCTAGTAGGAGTAACTGATTTGACCAAACGAAAGCGATAGCCCAAACGACGTTTAATTTCCTCTAAACACCCTTGGTTTTCCCAGTCTTCAATGATCTCAGTGGCATCACTTGGTTTGTAATTTAATGCACTCCAGCGCATTCGTTCTAGTTCATTTAAAGCATTGGGACAATCATCAAAAGAACTAGGATTGCAGGTTTCTCCCCCCTGTACCACATACCGATTATCCAGATTTAAAAATGTTTTTTCTTGTTCTATTATCCCCCGATCCGTATCGCTGTAAGTTCCCCAATCATCAATACTGGCTAGGAAACAATCATTAGTAGCTCCAGTTCTCCCTCGGTTAGTACCATTAAACGCTTCATTAGGGGTAAGAGGATTTTCTTGATCAAAAATTGCCATTTTATGATTGGGGTATCGTAGAGCAACCATCCGTTCACTGGGTAGCACCGACAGCAGTTTAAACAAAATAGCTTTTCTATCTTCATTGTTGCTATCCAAACCATAGTAAGAACTATGCCATTCTCCCCAGTAACCAATAAAACCTGCTTCCATGTAGGCGATAACATCGTAGTTTGATGCTAATATCGGTTGCAGATCATCCAGATGGGAGAGTATGCGATCGCGGGATGAATCTTCACCACCTCCTACCCAATTATAGGCAAAGCGTAGGATTAATTTAACCCCAGCTTGTCGAGCCGTATTCAAATCCTGGGATAGGGTTTGTAGAAAAGACTCTGATAACGGTTTATTTCTAAATTCTGAAATTACGTAAACCTTACGTACTAAGGTCATTTGGTTATTCCTAACCTCTTGTAGCTCAGACAGCTGTAAGGAATAATTTGATGTATTGTCCAGAGGAGTAAAAGGCATAAAAAAGCCTCGTTCTGGATTTGTAAATTGTTCATCACTACCTTGATAAACCGTGGTAACATTAGAGGTTTGAGCTGTTGTCATAGTATTACAAGCAACAGTGGTGAATATCCCTAGTATAAAGACTAAATTGCTGTATTTTGCTATCTTACTAATCACCATAATTGCTTTCTTATACTGATTAATTATGAATGTTTATCGCGGTTCTAAGTTGGATGAGCTACACACCAAATTTCTCACCCCTCCTCCCCCTCTTTCCACTCTCCCCTTAGTTTAGCTGTAAGCATATGCGCTACAGATGGTGCTACTTGAGGTGCCATCAGCCTTTTGCCAACGGCTGATGGCTGACGTTTAGCTAAACTCCAATCAAAGTTATAGCCGCTTCAAAGTCTACGGGTTTGGAGAAAAAGTAGCCCTGTCCATATTTACAGTTGAGGATTTTTAGTTGATCAATTTGCCTGGATGTTTCTACCCCGGTGGCAATTAGATCAATACCAAGATCATTGGCTAGTTTAGCCACGGTTTGAACGGGTTCTAAATTTATGTTATGTGTATTTATCTGACTGACTAGAGATCGATCAACTTTTAAACCATTAAACTCTCCATAGATAGAGTTAGACACTTCATGGATATAATTGATATCCGATGAAGTATTAATGCCAAAGTTATCCAATTCTAACTTAACCCCAATGGCTCTAAGTTTGGAAAGCACCACCATGGCTTCCTCAGGATTTTTACGAATAAAACTCTCAGGTATTTCTAGCTTCAAACGATAAGCATCCAAGTTATTTTTCTTGATAATATGGTCAATCTGCTGAACTAAATCAGGTTGCAATAACTGTTGGCGACACAGATTAACACTAATGGTTATCGGTGTTTGAGTAGGAAACAGTTGTTGCCAAGACTGTAGTTGATTGCAAACTTCTCTGATTACCCACCAACCAATGGGAACAATCAAGCTAGTTGCTTTTGCTACTGGCATAAACTCTTCTGGGTAAATCAATCCTAGGTTAGGATGCTGCCAGCGCAACAATGCTTCAAAACTATTAATATGTTCGTTTTCTAGGAGCATAATCGGCTGGTAGTAAAGCTGCAACTCCTGATTTTTTAGAGCCTTTTGCAAATAATATTCCATTTCCCAGAACCCAATTTTTTTGGTTTGGGTAACTTGGCCGTTGGCTTGGTGATAACACTTGTCTAACACTTTAATCTTGTCATCAGTCCTAATCATCTTAGAAATATCCGAATAAAAATTTAGGATTGGAGTAGTTTTTTTGTATTTAGGGGTGTATCCTGGTACCAGTTGCTCCAGCAAGAATAAAATTAGATTGGTATAATTTTGAGCGGCAGCTTTCCGGAGTGCATCTACTGCATAGTCAAGATTTTGGGAAACCATATGACTAGCATTTTTAACTACTAGCAATTTGTCGTGTAGGGTTGGTTCATATTCTTCTCCAGGAATTAGCAGTTCCTCAAATAACTTTTCTCCTGGTCGCAGTCCGGTAAAGACAATGTCAATGTCCTTACCCACTTCATACCCGGACAGGCGAATCAGTTCTTTGGCTAAGTCAACAATTTTGACCGGTTGACCCATATTGAGCATAAAAACTTCACCGCCCTGACCAATCACTGAGGCTTGCAAAACCAATTGAACTGCTTCTGGAATTGTCATGAAATAGCGACAGATATCAGGGTGGGTAACAGTCACCGGACCCCCAGCAGCAATTTGACGCTTAAAGGTAGGAACAACACTACCTCGGCTACCGAGAACATTGCCAAAACGAACCACAGAAAAATGCCTACCACTCCTTTGAGCCGCTTGTAGCACCAGCATTTCCGCCACTCGCTTGCTACAGCCCATAACATTGGTGGGATTAACTGCTTTATCCGTTGAAATCATGACAAAGTGTTCTACACCATATCGCAATGAGAGATCCAGCAAATTTTTGGTTCCCAGCACATTGTTTGTGATCGCTTCTGGAGGATTTAATTCCATCATTGGCACATGTTTATGAGCCGCAGCGTGGAAAACAATATCTGGTCTGAATTGGTCAAAAATGTACTCTAACCGACCGGTCAATCGAATATCAGCAATAATAGTGTTAAGATTGGGAAGTCTTTCATTTTCTAACCGATCGTATTCAAGTAGTTCTAAAACTTGGTTTAGTTCTTGCTGGATATGGAACACGGAGTTTTCTCCATGTCCCAAAAGTACCATTTCTGAGGGTTGACACTTAAAAATTTGGCGACAAAGTTCACTGCCAATAGAGCCTCCTGCTCCTGTCACTAAAACTATCTTTCCTTTCAGAAACTTAGCCACACGCTGAACATCAGTTTGTATAGGTTCGCGCCGCAGCAAGTCTTCAATCTTGACATCCCGAACACTACCAACACGGATAGGATTATTGAGGATTTCATTCATACCAGGTAAAGTACTAGTTGGTACTCCTGTGGATTTACAAATATCTAAAACTTCCCGAATAACTCGCCCAGGTGCTGTAGGCATGGCGATAATAATTTTGCGAATACGTAGAGAGCGAACAACATCAGGAATGGCATCACGACCACCAACTATAGGTAGTCGTCTAATTCTTAAATTGAGCTTTTTACGGTCATCGTCAATAAAGGCGACAGGATTAAAACCCAGGGAAGGATTCTTTTGCATATCCTGGGCTAGAGCAACCCCTGCACTACCAGCACCAACAATCAGTACATTGTCCCGGCGATGAAACTTCCTATGCCTTTGGCTGACTCTTTCGACTGCACGAACACTGAAGCGAAGACTACCGACAAACAACAAGCTCAGTAAACCGTCAAGTAACGGCAAGGAATTAGGCAGGCTATTTAAGGATAAATTGGTTAAACCATTAGACCAGTGAAACAATAACGTTTGGATGACGATAGCAGCAGCAGTAAGTGCGGCTATATGCTCTAGTTCATCAATACTGGCATAAGACCAGCAACGCTTGTAGAGACCGAAGGTAGAAAATACAGTTAGTTTAACGACTAGGAACAGAATGGTTGCCAGTATCAGTCCAGATTGATAGGGGTTGATATCTAAATGATTGTTTAAGAATAGGACTAGAGCTAATACTGGCGTACTCGTGAAAATAATCAAATCAATGAGTAAGAAGTGGCGATTTCTTAGACCTAGTAACCAATTTGATAAGTTATTCGTCATCTTTTATTATCCAGTTAATTATTAAAAAATACACAGTAAATAGCTATTAAGCTTCGGATCATATAACAAGGAACGGTAAACATAAAAAGGGGAAAATATAATTACCGTACCGATGTTTGAGACGTTTGGGTGCGTAAGTTATCTTAACTTTATAAATCGGTGGTTAGTATAGCTAAATAAAAAATCAAAATAAATACAACTAAAGACATATTTTTGATTGATTTATTGATTTAATTAAATATATCTAGATAACTAGAAATATTAATTCCATTGCTTTACCAAATATTTACTAAATGTTTACTAAATATTTACTAATTGCTTGGGAGTTTTTGCTGATAGTTAAATGAGATTAACTGCTTAGTATAGTGGCTTATTAAAGGCTCACAAGGTTGCCAGTGTGGCATAACTTTTTTTGTGCCACACTGGTGGAAGTATTTTTAATTGGGTTAATAGATTGTTTGATAAAATTTAGGTAAAGCTAACGTTATAGTTTTGATGAATTTTTATAAACGATAGACATCCTAAATCCTTTGTGCAAAAGAACCAATGGTGAAATTCGGCTCTGTCTCGCCCCGTCAGCCGTCAGCCGTCAGCCGTCAGCGGTCAGCCGTGAGCTTTTCGCTCACGCTGCGCGAACAGCTTATTTTATTCAAAACCACCGATCTAGTACCGTGGGTGTAGCCCATAAACTGTTCCCGTAGCGTGGCCACGCTGCTTGAGGTGCGAATGGCCAAGGCTAATGGCTGATAGCTGATAGCACCTCAAGTAGCGTGCGCGTAGCGCATAAGCTTATAGCTTATAGCTGAGTGCTCCCCTGCTCCCCTGCTGTGGTCACCAGGAAGTATGGTTATTGCACCGAATTTGATATCAGGCAATTGACCAACAGGCTCTACTGCGGTTCCACCCAACGAAACTGGTAGGGTAAATCTTTCGCGCCCCATACCAAATTGCCAGCAGCATCAAAACCCCGATCTAAGGTATCCATACCTTCTTTGTGGAGTATAATGGTATTGGTGATGCTAACTGCTCCTCTGTAGTTAGTTGGACAACCATCCTCTGGTGTCTGGCCGATGTAGTTCTCACCCACTGGCTTCAAAAATACACTGCACACCGCTTTACCTAAGTTATTTGAGGGTATCACTCGCTCCCGATCAGATTGATTGCACAAACCAATCAGCGTTTTTGGGTTTTGAGGCTTAAACCCTCTAGATTCGACACTCTCGCCATTCTCACTGACAGCTATACGCAAAAATCGCTGTCGGTAAGGAGAGTTAAGGCGTTGGGAAAGCGCTTGTTCCTGATACAGAAATACTGATGTAGGAGGGTTGAGTCCAGCATCAACAGTCTCTAGGTTGACAGTACAGGTGGTGATGCGGACATCAGGAGAATCTGGGTTAGCTCTGGCTTGCGCCTCGCAATTAGACCCCTAAAAATAGGGATAAATCGGTTTTTAATACCACAATTCGGACATTGACATTATGCTAGCGCTATAGTATCATTGAAGTGTAGGACTCAGCCCTAACTATGCCCAAGAAAGTAGACGCAGCAAAAAACAGATCAACTCAAATCGTTACTGTCATAGGGATGAGTGAGTCGGTTGAGGCTGAGTTACTGTCTACCATGAAAAAACTGGGCATCGTTAGGGCTGAGTCTTATAACAAGCTGGGCAGCATCAATTATTGGAGTCTTGACTGGAAAAAGGCGTACCCAGATGTTAGGAGCTTTAGGACTCCCGAATCCCTGGGACTACCCTCGAAGCTAATGGAATGGACGGTCAGTGATGTGGCAAAAGCCATTACAGCGAGCCAAGCAGCTTGCACTGATGCCGTCATTAAAAAGGTTTACAAAAGGTTCCCTGGGAAAGATAATAATAATACAAGAAAAGATCTTTGCAAGCAACTAAAAAGCTTAGCTTTCTTGGATAACCCACTACTCCATAGGCTTGTTAGGAAGGAGTTTCAACGGGGACATTCTTGGATCAAAAATCAGATAGTATATCAACAGGGAGGCTATAGCTGTCGGAGACTATATCGTAACACTTATCAGCTAGAAATAGCTGGACTAAGAAGAGGAAAAAGAAACCAAATAATTGTTCGGTCTAATCGTAAAATAAAAGGACAGATTAGACTAATATACAATCAATTATTATCAAAGTTTGAAGTTCACTTTTTAGTAAACCATGGCCAAGTTGTAATCCCTGCAAAACTTCGGAACATAGGACTGGATAAGGGTTATACCGAGGCTTTCTATGACTCAGATGGCCAGGCTCATGGTAAGGAGTTGGGTAAAGTAACCACCAATAAATCCGTACGTATTTGTGCGAAAAATAGAAACAGAGGGAAACTCTGGACACTCCATAGAAAGCTCGAAAAAATAGACCCAGCAAAGTCGGCTCGGATATTAGAAAACAATTTAACCAGAAAAACAGAAAATAAGCGTTACAGACAAAATCAATCAGAAATTAAAGCCATTATAGGAGCAGCTTCTAAGTCTGTTTTTGGTGGTAAATCACTAAAAGTATTTGCAGAAGATTTAACACAACCGATAAAAAATAAGCGCCAGTCAAAAGCTATGTCTCGCAAGCTTAACAGCTGGATGAAAGGAGAGCTGAGAGAGTCATTACAAAAATGGGCTGATTGGACTGGGTCGGTTGTTACAGAAGTTCAGCCTAGTTACACGTCGCAAGTTGACTTCAGGAATGGAACCCTTCTAGGGAAAAGGACTGGGGACAACTTTACCGGATTTGATGGGGTCGTGTTACAGGCTGACTACAATGCTGCCAGAAATATTCTTAGCAGAGGTACGGATAAGGGTGCGATTCGTTGGCTAGAAACCAAAACCTCTTATGGGATTTTGGGGGATT
>NZ_MKZS01000001.1:4529776-4534818 GCF_001942495.1 Moorena bouillonii PNG | reverse complement strand
CGTACGGTTCTGAAGACGAGTCAGGGAGGCGACTCCTCGGCTTAGTTTAATAAATCACCCGGTACATGAGTAAAACCGAGGTGCAGGCAGTATTGTTGCGTCGTACCGCGCGTTTCTTGGTTAGAAGTTACCGTCAGAATAAGGCAGCCTTTATGGTTTGTCGGCTATGGGTAAAAGGTTTAAAACTTTATGATTAAGGCTGCCTTATTCTAAGGTTTCGTCTCCGGAAGGTATGGGACTGAGTCTGTTAGATGCAGTTGAGCTTGGTTGGCTTGATTCCAAACATAGCAAGACTAAGGCTTTCAAGCAACTCCTCAACGGGATTTGAGGAACGTCCAGACAGATAAGTGGGAGGCTTGACTCCAATTGCTGTATGACCACTTCTCACTCGGACCACAATAAATTGTACCTTGACCGTTTTATCCCGGATTATCCCGATTAATTACGGTTTAAGAGTATCCCGAGGTATCCATTACCCCAACTAGATGAGACACAACCTCTTTAACCTGTTGCTCAATCATGACTAATTCAGCAACAGCATTACCAGTACTTGTTGCCATCCACAAAAAAGCGTTCGCGTAGCGTGGCCAAAGGCCAATCGCTACCCCTGTCCGAAGGCTATTGTTCTTCACGATTACATTCACACCCCAGCAGACTCTTTATCAAAAGTTGTGTTCAAGTATATTACCTGAAGGGGTGACGAAGATTAGCAGGAGTGTAAAGTAATATTGTTTAATATTATTTCTGTTTACATCGTCAACTGTAAACATTGATGGGAAGATGGGGAGATGGGGAGAGAGTCAATTGAGGCAATTGCAAGTTGTCAACCGATGCTACCAGATTTGATATAATCCCCCCAACAGTTCTTGAGTTCACTTACCTGCACCTACTTACAACCTGCAACCTGCAACCTGCAACCTCGAACCTGCAACCTGCAACCTCGAACCTGCAACCTGCAACCTTCAACCTTCAACCTTCAACCTTCAACTTTAAACCTTAAACCTGCAACCTCGAACCTTAAACCTTCAACCTTAAACCTTAAACCTTCAACTTTCAACCTTCAACTTTCAACCTTAACCATTGTTTCGGCTTGGTAGCGGATATTAGCTTGTTTCAACCGATTGAGGGCTTCACCCAAGCGATCGCATTCCGCAATCAAACTAATCCGCACATACCCTTCACCCCCGATACCAAAAGCATTTCCTGGGGTGAGGACTACTCCAGTTTGCTGCAAAACATCCAGAGCAAAATCCGTTGAACCTACCCCTACTGGGCAAGGAACCCACAGATACATGGTTGCCTTGGATTTAGGAATCTGCCAACCCAACTCTGCCAAACCCTCAATCATGAAATCTCGGCGGCGGCGGTAACGGTTTTGGACATCTTGAAGGTAAACATCTGACAGTTGCAAGGCGGCTTCAGCAGCGCTTTGTAAGGCAGCAAAGATGCCATAGTCCAGATTAGTTTTTAAGGTACGCAACCCTTGAATAATGCGGCTATTCCCCACTACAAAGCCAACGCGCCAGCCAGCCATATTATAAGTTTTCGATAGGGTATGGAATTCGACCCCAATATCCTTAGCGCCAGGAATTTCCAGCAAACTAGTAGGCTGATAGCCATCAAATGCTAATTCCGCGTAACATAAGTCATGTACCAGCAGAATTGAGTACCGACGGGCAAACGCAACAATTTCTTCAAAAAACTCCCTTGGGGCGGTAGCGGTGGTTGGATTACTTGGATAGTTAAAATAGAGGATCTTAGCTCGTTGGGCAACCTGATCCGGAATCGCACCTAAATCAATCAGCCAATCATTTTCCGGTTTCAAAACCAAACTGTGAATTTCCCCCCCAGCAATCAACGGACCCCGGAAGTGTACTGGATAAGCAGGAGAAGGTACTAAAATCAAATCTCCCGGATTCACATAGGCCAAGGCTAGGTGAGCTAGTCCTTCCTTAGACCCTAACAGAGGTAAAGCTTCATTGTCTGGGTCTAGCTCCACATCATAGCGGCGGTGATACCAATTCGTAATTGCCCGACGGAAACTAGCAGTCCCCTCAAACGGAGGATAACCGTGGTTAGCGGGATTTTTTAAGGCTGCGATCGCTGCTTCGATCACCGGCTGCGGTGCTGAACCATCAGGATTACCCATCCCCAAGTCAATCAAATCCAGCCCTTGCTCACGGGCTCTTGCTTTTAATTCATCTAAACGAGCAAATACATAGGGAGGGAGTGCGCTTAGTCGTTGTGCTGGGGTGATCAAATCTACCATTATCAGTGTCAGGTTTGGAAGTTAGCCGGTTGAAGGTCAAGATCTATAATTTTTGACTTTGGCCAAAAGGCCACGCGATGAAGCGAAGCTTCCGCTAAAAGCGATCGCGAACGAGTTGAGAGCCAGTGTAAGGGAAAATCCTAGTAATATTAAAGGGTATCAGGTTTGAGCTCAAAATCTGCAACCTGCAACCTTCAACCTGACACCCAACACCGTTGACCCGGCAACCTTCAACCTGCAACCTTCAACCTTCAACCTGACAACCTTCAACCTTAAACCTGACAACCTTCAACCGTTGAGGTTGTCAAACTTAACTCCTTACGACTCCCCTCAACTAGTACCCTAGTAGAAACCATTGCTGCCATCAGCTGTTCTGGAAGCACCTTAAAGGGTAGCCGATGAATATCAGAATTTTCCCCACAGGCAATCTCAGCTGCTTTCTGTAACTGAGCCAAGGTAATGGACCCTAATCCCAGGTCTTGGAGAGTTTGGGGCAAACCAAGCTCACTATAAAACTTCAGCAACTGTTGCCGTGCTGATGCTGCCAGTTGGTTCCCCTGAAGCATTTCTTCTAAACGCAGCTGCACCAAAATGCCATAAGCCACTTTTTCACCATGTAAAGAATCGTGAGCTGCTGGTATATGAGTTAAACCATTATGTACAGCATGGGCAGCAACAGTACGACATCGAGCTCCACCCAAGCCCCCAATCACACCAGCCAGTAAAACTGTTGCATCGACAACTTCCCGCCAAACCTCACTACCAGGTTGGGTTAGAGCATTAACCGACTTTTGGAACAAAATATCTCGCAATACCCTTGCCTGTTGGACAGCCGCAATAATTAGAGTATCTGTAGCGCTACCACTACTAACTGAAGCTTCGTACCACTTCGCTAAGGCATCACCAATCCCAGCCACTAGGGTACGTTGGGGCGCTGTCTGAATCAAGCTGTAATCGAGTACCAATAAATCTGGGCAACGGTCAAGTCCAACATCATACAGGAAAGCCCCATGGTCAGAATAGATATTAGATAGAGCTGTCCAAGCGGCACAGGTAGCAGCAGAGGTGGGTACAGTAACGACAGGTAACTGGCACTGGTGCGCTAGGATTTTAGCAATATCCAACGCCTTACCACCGCCAATCCCAATAATTAAGTCAGATTGATGAGCAGCAACGGCTTCTGAGAGTTTACCTAAAGACTTCTCACTGCAATCAGGACTGTAGGATGCGCATTCATACCTGAGTTGATGCTGTTCCAAAACCGATTCCAGTGATGAGGCTAGGGTAGCCAGAGTATGCTGGCCTCCTACAATCAAAGGACGATTTCCCAACCGTGCGATCGCATTTCCTGATTCTTCCAACGGACAACGCAGTACTTGAGTCGGTGCCACGTTTAGGGAAAGCAAGGAAGTAGGTGCTTGTTTGGTCATGCCTGTAGCCCAAATAAACTTTTGGTTTAGTAAGGTGAGTAATGACCTTACTGGGTGATAGGTTTCTTATTATACATTTTGCCCAACTTACAGGGGTTAGGGGTTAGGTATTAGGGTTTAGGTATTAGGTGTAGCCTTGGATGAAAACCTTTGAACCTTTGAACCTTTCAACCTTTGAACCTTTGAACCTTTCAACCTTTGAACCTTTCAACCTTTCAACCTGCAACCTTGCCCTTAAGGCCGTAGGCCACGCTGCGCGAACGGCCACGCTAGGCGAACAACTTTCAACCTTAACTTTGAATTAGCTCAAAAACAATTTACGCTCTGCTTCTCTGCGTTTGCTCAAGCCTAATAGGACTCGACCACCACCCTTGTTCCAACGAAGAAACTCATTGGCAGCCCCTTGATCATTACCCTGATTCAACTTACGTAACAATGTCGAGCGCCTAAACGCTGTTGGTCCTATATTGAACACAAAGCTAACTAGAGCAGAGAATTCATTATCAGTCAGTGATACTTTGACAAGATTACTCACCGTAGATTCAGAACTTTCTAAATCTTGTCTGAGCAATTTCTCCGCTTGCTCAACAGTGATGATATCTCCGATGCGAACACCAGCCGTATGACCCCATCCAATAGTAGGAATTCCCACCGGATCGATATAAGCTTCTACTCTGCCATCGGGGCACCTTTTATGGAGTCCTTCAAACTCTTTTACAAGATCTAAACCAGCTTGGTTAATGTTTCTATCGGTACCTGGTGGCAACTCTGGTGTTACTTTCTTGATGATAGCATCAAAGTAAAACTGAGCCGTTTGAGGACCAATAATTCCTTTTACGGCTCCAGTATTACCCAGTTTGTTAGCGTCTTTAAACCGATTGACTCCTGCCTCAGATAAGTCCAAGCCGCATTCTTGACACAGTTCAATAAAATTTTGTATAATTATAGGGCTAATAACGTCTTCTACCTCCAATTCCATTAATTCTTGGAGTTTACTAACCTGAGGCCCTGGCAGGTTGACTATAATGTCAAGTGCATAGCGTTCTTCCACAGAAAGGCTATCGAGTTTGATGTCTTTAATCGTTATAGCTGACATAGTTATATAACTTATAAAATAAACGTAACGTTATTGGCGATAAAATATGCTTTACTAATTATTATATTCCTAATTTTTTAATATGTAATGGATCAACGTTACAGCGGTTTGCACTTCAGTTAGGTACAAAGTTTTGGGTTTGTAGGGACTGAGGCCGTAGGCCACGCTACGCGAACGGAGCAGGGAGCACCTCTGCATCGCTTTCTTATCCCCCACACCCCACACCCCACACCCCACACCCCACACC
>NZ_MKZS01000001.1:4527938-4529676 GCF_001942495.1 Moorena bouillonii PNG | reverse complement strand
GTTGTCTTGATGCAATAGCGAGTGGGGGAAACCCCCAAGACCGCGCTGCATCGCTAGACCAAATTACGCAATATGCATCTGATACATATTTTTTACGTTGCCTACTTATTTTTAGATAGTATTTATGTAGCTTTTTAGTTTCTTATTTATAAGATAATCATAACACGCTCTGTGAAAACTGTCAAGTTTTAGCTTAAAAATCAAGCCGTCCTATAAGGACGGGGCGCGATTACCCAATTTTTTCGGTAACGGTTAAGACATATTTCTGCTGCGAAGCTCCGTATTCCCTAAGAACTTTCAAGACTAAATAATTTGGCAAAAAGGCATGGATATAGCCTAAAAGTGTGATTTAATGACGTCTAAAGTGTTAGAGGGGTTTTTTAGCTATTAGGTGAGCTTGACCTTGGCGAATTAAATTCACCACGGGTCGCACCTGAGGTACACAGGATTTTTTCCCTGTTCCCTATTCCCTGTTCCCTAGAGCCTAAAATTATGACGTTGAAAATTTTCTGTGACCAGAACTATCTCCCAGAGGGCATGACCTATGAGGCAATTCTATATCCCTTTTGGGGCAAACCTCCAGAAAATCCTGAGGATCCCATTAGTAGTTGTTTTGACCACTATGTAGAGATTGGAAAGTCTCTATTTAAGATGTCGTCTCTGGAGGAAGCAGATATTGCTATTGTACCAGTTAATTGGGCACTATGGAATTCTGAATTGGAAGATAAAGCCAGACAATTAGCAGAAAACGTTAAATTAGCAGGCAAACCCTTAATCAGCTTTTTTGGTGGGGCTTCTTCCCATGTTAACTTACCGATTGAAAGTGATTTTGTATTCCGTAACTCCCTCTATCGCTCCCTGAGAAAAAACACCGATTTCACCCTACCTCAGTGGAGCGAAGACTTTGTTGAAAACTATCTGGACAACAAACTCAATATCCGCCAAAAACGCTTAAAACCTGTCGTTGGTTTCTGTGGATATGCCGTCAAACCAAATACCAAAACCAATTTAAACGTTTTATGATCTAGAGTCAAAAAGAATGTCTTGAACTCGAAAACTAGTATCCCTCCCTATAATTGGGGACATGTGTTAAGACGTCGAGCCCTAGATATCTTAGCCAAAGACCCTAACATAATCACCAACTTTATGATTAGAGACAACCTAGTTTTCTTGAATCAACCGGACGTCAAGTTAAAGCAAAAGCATCGACTAGAATTTGTCCATAATTTAATAGACAGTGACTATATCTTCTGTTGCCGTGGGTCAGGAAACAATTCCTTTCGTTTCTATGAAGCATTGTGCTGTGGCAGAATTCCAGTTCTTGTAGATACCGATTGTGTGCTTCCCTACGACTTTGACATTGATTGGAAGAAATACTGTGTTTGGATAAAGGAGAATGAACTTCATTTAATTGGCGAGAAAATTGCTGAGTTTCACGACAATCTATCATCCCGGGAATTTGTAGATTTACAGTATGAGTGTCGCCGGATTTGGAAAGAACGAGTATCTCCAGAAGGGTTCTTTAGTAATTTCCATCGTCATCTGCCTATAGCAAAGGGAACAGGGAATAGGGAACAGGCAACAGTAGGGTGCATCTGATAGTTGTAAAAAAGAAGGGAAGTGTGGGGCCTCACAGGGGTAGGTTTTTTACATTTGGGTCGGGAGTCGGGAATCGGGAATCGGGAATCGGGAATCGGGAATCGGGAAAAGCGGGAAATGGGGAGAATTATCCCGGAAA
>NZ_MKZS01000001.1:4454456-4527878 GCF_001942495.1 Moorena bouillonii PNG | reverse complement strand
TTAGAATTGGGAATCGGGAATCGGGAATCGGGAATCGGGAATCGGAACCCACCCCTAACCCCTCCCAGGAGGGGAAGAGCGGGAAATGGGGAGAATTATCCCTGAATTGTGTATTTTGATACATAGTTTTAGAAAATTATACGTAATCAAAGTACATACTTGCCCCTTTGTAAAAAACCTACCCTTGTAAGAAGTGTGGGGCGGGGGCGCGGGAATTTTATTAGAATTTTTGCCTAATTTCATAAAATAGAAACTACTAGGTAAGTTTGCACCATGAAAGTCACAACTAAACTAGCACAATTAAGAGCTAATTCCGGAAATATCAGTTACGAAGAAATTTCTGAATCTACGGGAATCGATCGGCAACAATTAAGGGAACTAGAAAATGGAGAAGCGAATGCGATCGCTTTTACTACCCTCGCTCAACTCTGTGCTTTCTTTCACTGTAGTCCCAACGATTTATTGATAGTAGACTGGGAGGGGGAAGAAATAGCCCCACCTACTGCTGAAGAAATAGAGAAAGCTTCACAGATAATCAAACAGGCATTTGCCCGTGCTGAGGCGATGCCACCCCGTTCTCCGGAGGAAATTTGGGATAGTTTTGAAGGGACTATCGAGCGAATTTCGCACCAACTTTAAAACTCATAATTTGCACGATAAACTGAGGTAAGCAGGATGAAGTTTGATGCTTAAAGTCGTTATCGACACTTCTGTATTTATTGCTGCTATGCTTAGTCCAAGAAGCAACAGCAGTCCTCGCCAAATTTTTAGGTTGTGGCGTGAGGGTTGTTTTAGTTTGGTAGTAGCTCCTCAGTTGCTTCACGAATTAGTCACAAGGCTGATTAGGCGGGGAGTGTCGAGTGCGGATATCGAAGATTTATTGGTGGATATCAGGGCGATCGCACTTCACATACCGGGTGCTTATGAAGCAACTCGGCTCGATGAAATTGACCCGGATGATAATAAGTTTTTAGCTGCTGCCTATGAAGCCAAAGCGGATTATTTAGTTTCCGTCGATAACCATTTGCTATCATTAAAATACTATCACGGCACCCAGATATTGACACCAGCTTTGTTTATAAGGATTTTGTTGGGAATGAGGTAATTTTTATGTGTGGGAGTATATCCTTCAATAGTAAGCATTCAGCTAAGGCACTACCTGCTGAATGCTGAGTGCTAATAGCTGATTTCTAAGTATCTATAGACTTATCGGGGTAATCACCAATAGTTATGCAGAAAATTTTCAATACCAGTAAGCGGTCAGTGGTCAGTAGTCAGCTTACTTTATTCAAAAGTACTGTGGCACAGGCTGGAAGGCTGTGACCTAACCCATAAGCTAATAACTAATAGCTGATAGCTGAATGCTTAAAAATATTTTTATTGATTTTGAGATTATATCAATAAATTAGCTATTATAGCGGTTATTGCATTTATGAGGTACACTTTTCAACCTCAAAGTCCCCCTTTTTAAGGGGGATTTAGGGGGATCCCTTTGTACCTCATGGGAAATAGAATTGCTATAGTTTAGCATAGAAAGTACGAAAGAAGCAAATTTTTCTCCTTTTTTAAGTTTCTAAAGCATTAGAATGACTGTATTTTACTGATGATTGATGCACAGATAGATAAGTTTGGGAGAAAGCAGATAAAAAGCTAACCATCTTAAGACTCTCTATTTCAACTGAATATCGACTTTCTCGAAACTCGTAGAGCCAATATTTTTCAATATGTATTTTGATGGGTCTGTATGCCAACAGATTTCTCCTGGCTTGAAATATTTTGGTTGTGACTTCCCTTGTGGTGTTTCTACCTCTACTATGCCTGGGGAAATTGCAACAGTAAGGAATGGGAAGTTGTGATTCAATAGTTCTGTTGATTCACCTGGTTGGAGCTTTAATTGATAAACACGCATTTCATCGTTGTCAAGGATTATCTTATGTCCAGGCAAATTCTCGGTTGCCAGATCCTCTTGCGATAATTCTAATGATGATAGGATTTCAACATCTTTAAATCGTAATATTTCATTGTCTAGATTTGTAATTTTGTGTGTGTATGGTTGTTCTGAGGCATAAGCAAATAAAGCGTCTCCAACTTCAGGGTTGACGAACTTTTTTGGAGGATCACCACCCACTGTTTCTATTTTGTGGAGTCCCCCATTAATAACAATGGCAACATTATCTTTTGCGTGAGTGTGAGGTAATGTCCTATAGCCTGGAGGAAAAATAACATCAAAAACTCGCAGATACTGGTTATCGTACTCAAAGTGATGATAGGGTTCTTCCTCAATTGGCACCACTTCTTGGTCTGTCTCGATTGTTTGACAGGCGATCGCCTGTCCCCCGTGTAAAAATACAAAGCAAAAGGTAAGTATAAACACAATAAAGAGCGAAATAATTATTTTGTTATCTAATAATTTTATCATGATTACAATTGCAATAAAAAATGTTTTTTTTGCGAATGGTAATAGTTAAATTTATTGACTTAACTATTCCCCCAAATAGCAGTTATAAACTGCCTATAAATTTTGTAATTTCCTTTTTGGTTGCTTTGATAGCTTCCTCGGCGATTTCATAAGCACTGGGATAGGAATTAGGGTTATCTTGTCCTGGTATCCAAAACTTGCGTCGAGACAGACGTAGGGAGTCAACAAAAGCAGGAATGGCATTGAAAATTTCTACAGCAATTGGTCCCTTATATACTTTTAAAACTGGTGTGAGAAATTCCTGCCAGGGTAGCCAACTGGTATGAAGTGCGCCACGATCAGGAGGTGAAACTTGAATATAATGTAGCCGTTGTTGTTGCGCTAAATAAGCAACTTGTTGTGAGAATTTTTCTGGGCCATCTCCATCTAATATTTCGTGGGCGCTGTCAATTACAACTCCCACTTGTTTACTTTCAACACCTTTAAGAAATTCTATTAATTGAGATAATTTATTGGGACCAGGAGTTTCCCAATGAGTAATAGGTTCTATGGCTAATTTAACGTTTTTTTCTTGAGCATATTTGCCTAATTCGTTGAGAATAGGTTTTGCATTGTCATAGCGTCCTTTTAAATGTTCTTGCAGTTGATCGCTCCAGATACCAGGGAAAACACCATAGGGAATAACAATTGGCCCCATCATAATTTCACCCCCTAAAGCTGCTGTAATATCAACCCTTGATTTCAGATATGTCAGTGCTTTTTCCTGTTTTTGCGAATCAGAAGAACTAGGATCGAAAGTTTCGGTTGCTCCTACATTGGTGGATATCTTAACATCAGACAACTCTTTAGCGTCTATGTATTCCCTTAACTCCTTATATTTTTGGATATCTTGGCTGAAATCTTCTTCAGAAGTAGGAGCAATGGGAAACTCAAACCCACTATAACCAATGTCTTTTAGTTTTTTAAGATGATCTACCAAAAGTTTCTTATGATCTACATCAGTGCTTTCCATGTTTATGGGAAACACAAACATATCAGTAGTAAACATAAAGAAACTGATGTAAATATCAGGTAAAGATGGGGAGTTGCTCATTTTATTTTCTGGGAATAGCTAGGTTTTAATGATGGGGAGTGGATTTTTATTGGTGTTAAACCCAGGAATCCACAAACCTGTCAACCCATCTCTTGGTGCGCGTTCCCTAGGTGATTGCGAATCACCGGGCTCGCACCGCTTGATGGGGTTAATTTAGCTACCTACCCCAAAGCTTTAATCTGCTTTACCAGGGTTGAATAGAACTATAAGCCGGTCTGTTCACAGAGATACTCTCGCGCCATATTCGCATAATCCAAAGGAGTTTTTGGTGGGTTGTATCCCATGGTTGTGTTGGGGTCTTGTTCCGCTTCAACTATCAACCATCCTTCATAGTTAGCATCAGCAAGTGTTTTCAAGATAGGATTAAAATTAATCACCCCTTCAGCATCACCAGGAACAGTAAACACTCCTGCTCGAATTGAGTTTAGGAAGCTTCGCCCTTCGTCAACAGATTCCGCTAATTTATCTTTCCGAATGTTTTTGAGGTGAACGTGCTTTATGCGATCCTTATAGGTATTAGTGAGCTCCTCAATTTGTGCTTGTATCTTTTGCGGAGTTAGGTCTGAATCATGACCGTAAGTTGCATAGTAAACATGACCAGTGTCGAGGAGTAACTTTAATTGAGAGTCTGCAGTGTTGTCCATTAAGTTTTTGATGTGATCAATCGTTGCTACTCCTGTTCCAACGTGGGGATGGTACACTAATGTATATTTCGCTTTTTCTGCTTTATCTGCTAGTTGCTTTAATCCATCATATAAAGCCTGATTTTGATCTGGGGTAAATACAGGTTCCTCCTTTATGGGATCCTTCTCTAGGTCTAGATGAACAGCATTACCGAGTTCGGCAACAACAATAACGTTACTGTCAAAACCATCCATGAATGCTATCTGCTTGTCCAACTCTGCTATACTTTCTTCTTGCTTACCTTCGGTAAAGTAAGTTCCTACCCAAGGTTCAGAAATAGTTAAACCACGGAGCTCTAGTTCCTTTTTCAAGTCTTCTTTCTCAGGAAATTTAGGCGCATTTTGAGTACCATAAAATCCTGATTCCGCTATTTCATTGAGAATTTGTTGGTAGGGTATGGGAGGATTTAGATCGATGCATTGATCATCACTATTACTCCAACCTGTAGGGGTAATGCCTAGAGGAAGGTCATTAAAACCTTCGATAATCGGTGTTTCTACACAGCTAAATGGATCAAATTGACTAACCTCAACAGAAGCTTCACCACAAGTCAAGTCAACATTATATTTACATAAATTCGTTACTCCGTCTAGATAGGTTGTTCCATCAGGCATAGTAGCCTCGAATAGAAAAGCGTCACATAGCTTGGTTCCTTTAAGGGTAGCATCTGCCAAATTAGCATTTTGCATATTGGCTTTGGAAAAATCTGCAGCCGATAAATTAGCTTCCACTAGAATTGCTTTCTTGAAGATGGCATTTTCTCCTTGAGCCTCAGATAAATTCGCGTTATTTAACTCAGATCTTTCGAGATTTGCGTTGGTTAGAGTAGCGTTCGATAAGTTTGCTCCGTTTAGATCAACATTATAAAAAGTTGCGTTCGACAGGTTAGCATTAGATAAATCTGCTCCCGAAAAGTCATCCCCGAAGAAAAACTCCTCTGATAGATTACACCCACTACAATTTCCTGTTTCTAGGAATTTCTCGAGATCTGCCTGAACAAAAGCACTGGCAGGTAAACTAAATATCGTTAAGCTAACGATAATTGTCAGAGCAAGAATAGAGAATTTACGCAACCAAGGTTTAAGGTTCATATTTCTGTGTTCGAGCATTTCAAATTAAAGTCTGTTCGAAAAAGTTGTGCTATGTCAGCTTCAAAGCCTGAGAATTCAGGCTTGTGACAGCTTTGAGTGAATTGAGTCACTTTACTTGTTGTGGCGTGGCAACAGCTCGCCTTTCGATTCGGGGTGGTTCGCTCCAAGTCCCATAACCTGGTGCTTTAGCAGCAGGGGGATTAATCCCAATCGCTGGCCACAAAAGCCCTTCAGTATAGGCATAGGGACTAGGAATAAAGGTGCTATCATTGAGCGTCGCACCAAACCTCTCCCGCCATACAGCAGGAAGTTCCTCCCAAGTAGCCATGTACCATAGCTTGATGATGTTACGGGCGATTGGTCCTAGTTTTGGAGAAGCCAAAATCTTATCCACATTTTTATACTTCTGAAAATCTTGTAGCAATTCTCCAAACATCTCACCACCAATGACACCCCAGATAGTGTCAAAGTAAAGGGTAGCTTGACCAGTTCCTTGCAAATCAAACTGATCAAAACCAGTGACCTCCACAGAAAAATCAAGGAAATGCTTCATCAACTCAGATCTGTCCATATCCACTCGTTATTTACCTCTACAAATTTTTTAGCTTTGCGTTGCTCCCATTCAATTGGGTCGAACCAATTTGAATTCTGACTTCTACTGTTCGTCCGACCGATAAATCGGAGCACCATGACAGCCATCTTCGTTTCCTGGAATGGGGTTGCGAATCAGACTATTAGCTAAATCCCTGAGTCGGAACATATTCCCCACCGCAGGAACTAACTTCTCAGGATGACCGTTTAAAGAAAATTGAATCTGTGCCAGAAACAGACTGTAAGCTTTCTGAAATTCGTCGGCGTGAGTATATAACTCTGAATCTTGAGGATAATCGCTGAGTTTAGCATTCTCTTTGACGGGATAAACAGCATCCCAATCTACGGTAAAGCTATCACCGGTAGGATGATCTGGTTGATCCGAATTTTTTGGATTCTTTTCATCAATAACATAGTATCGACCTAACTTTAGCTGTTGGAAGCGATAGTAATGACAAAGTTTTTTTTCATCATCATAGATCGTTCCACGTCTAGACCCCTCACCCTGGAATTGAATCACCTTCAAGGCTTTTATGGCACTGATAATATCTGTTACCTTAACGATCTCTCCTGAACCGTTATAGTAATATTCACGGCTAATTTGCTTGTCACCAGTGTGACTGACTAGAGCATTATCTTGTTTATACAGATACATCAAACCATCAATAATCTCTTGATAGAAATCCCCGATACTGTAGAACAACTCTTCTCGCTCTTCTTCCTCTTGACCTTCAGCTTGTAGAGTCTTGCTACCAAAAATTGGCAGTAAATATGGAATTTCCCCTAAAATAAATTCTTTCGGCTGGGATATACTCTCGGTTGGTTGCTCTACACTCTCCTCCTTAGAACGTTCGATATTGAGGAAAGTCTCTACTGTTTTTGGGGAAAACTTGCCGACATTCACGATAAAATCACCTATTCCACCCGGTAACTTAGTCGGATATGTGGGAATAAAATCTAGGTTTGTCAAAACTCCTGTCATGTCTCCCCCCACCGCATTAAACACATTAGCCGCCAGGGTTAGATGTAACATTTCCTCCACTACAACAGCGCGAATCATGTGGAAAGCTTCTAGATTTGATCCGGGCTTAAGGGAATAAAGGGCAGTGAGATAAGGAGGAATTGTTGAGTGTTCTACCTGCATGGCGTACTTTAGGTATTCATGCAGCTTTTCAACCGTCTTGATGTACTTTGGTTCGTTAGCCATAAATCATACCTCTGCTGTATTTTCAAAAGTTGTGTAAGTTAAAAAAACTCTAAGCTAAACAAGTGAGAAAACTAAGGCTAGGGGCAAAAAAATATTCCCCACCTTTCATGGATACCCAGAGTTTAAAACCATAATCTTCAGTCTCGGCTTCGCCCCATTGTTTTGGCCATTTTTGGTTTATTTTGGGTTTACTAATTAAGGGATCGGAACCGACACCCACTTGAACAAAGCGGTCAGGATTTGACCATCTAGCTTGTATAAAATTAAACTGGTTTTCAATATTAGCTTGAAAACAAAGGAAAAGCAATCCTGAGCCTGTTTCTGGAGTTTGGTTTGGGTCATTTTCTCCATAACTCATGGCTCGACGAGCAATACGATGGTTTTTCTCCATCGCTAAAGCTTCATCAAAACCTGGGGAAGACTCCACTCTGCCGGTATCTCCTCGAGGATTAGTTTTCCGAATATGAGCATGAAACGGACATTTTGTAGCAGGAAAATCATCCTGATAATTGAAGTTGTTGGTCAGTGTAGAGGTAGGAACCTTAGACTTGGTCACTGGAGTTCCGTCAGGAAAACGACCCACTACTAAAGCCCCAGCAAGGTCATTGTTAATACCTAAAGTGTTGGCAAGTTGCTTTTTATCTTCACGAAAGCCTTTAACATTTTGTTCGAGTTTGCGATAGACTAAATAGCTGCCATAACTATCTGTTTTTTTTCCATTAGGATCTTTGACAACAATAATATCTAAGGGAGCTCTAGGATCCCATAAACTAAAATTACAATCCTTTGTTTGAGCGTTTACGATGTCTCGTTTGAGAAATAAGGGTTGACTTACCCCATCCACAAAGCCAAAATGTTCAATGACTTGTCTCTTATTATTTCTGAGGATAAAGCCATCTTGTTGATGAATAATAACTGCGACCTCACATAGTTGTGCTTTGATTTCCTCGACAGTTTTTGACAAAGTATCTGGATTATCATCAGCGATTAATATTAAGGCATGAATCTCTTCTCGAAAGTATTGTTCCCACTCTGTAACCTCAGGATCGCCCAATGATTCTCTAATTTGAGCGTTCTTCATACCCATTCTAAAGGGCTGATCTTTTGGAATCTGGAAGGGTTCAAATCCTAAAGCTTGATAGCCTTTACGAGTGAACAAACAATTAGCAAAGACACTCCCACATATGTTTTGCTCTCTGTATTTTAGCGCTTCATCTGCTTGCTGTCTAGCTGATGTTACATAGGTTTGGGCAAAACTTTTTATCCATTGTTTGGCTGGTTCAACTTGTTCGGGTATCCATTTCAAAAACAGATGCACGCTGTAATCCCGTCCATGTCCTTTCAAAATATTTCCCTGTAAGTCTTCAAGGAATTCTTGATATTTGCCAGGATTCTCTGGATCGATTCCAGTTTCGGGAATTTCTTGTAAATCTTTTTCTGTCAGTGCCATAAATTTGTAACTTTTTCACTACAGTTTGCTACTGATGAGGGATAGAATAATCGGTAAATTGATGGGTAATTACCTGGAAATAAATTCTATTTTTGTTTTGAGTTATCTATTAATAACTTCGGTTTTTTTATCACTAATTGCAGATATACTTAGAAAGTTATTTGGAAGTTTTTTTGCATAACTCCTTATCATTTTTCGTTTCGAGCTTGACAATTTTTGCGTGTGAAGGTTTACCGATGTCATTCAGATAAAACATCATGTAGTATCCAGGTGGGTATAGATGGGCGTTGGTAGGTGCTTGAAATTTAATTGTAAGTTTGGTTGAATCCCCAAATTTTGATACTTCGTTGATAGGTAAATCAACTAACCGTTGTCCATAATCAAAAGAATGGGTAACTGAACCGAGTTTATTGAGAACGAGAGAACCGTTGTTTGTGCCATTTTTGACTATGATTTGACCTGGTTCTCCATAGTTGATAGTTTCAAGTTCCGTCTCAATTTCAGGACGCTGTCCTGGCTTATATAAATAGGGTGGACTAAAAACCTCGCCTTGCCAAATTTCTGCCGGAACAAATGGTTCTTGATCTCCTTCTACAAAATAATGTTGCGGATCCTGGTAATAAGTTTCGAGGTTAAATTCCTCGGCTTGGCCTGAGGAATTATTTAACTCAGCAAAGCGGTAATAATTATCGGGATCGGGGAGAATATCTACATGAACCGTTCCGTCTTCTTCCCTTGCAGCTTGCTTGGTATTTCCTCCGACGACTAACACCCGAGCATCGGGTAATAAAATTGCTCCATTATGATATAGTCTGGGCAGTTTAGCCGGGTTTAATAACTTAGTTTCATATCCTGTTTGTACATCTTCATTAGGAGTCATTAACAAAGGTTCGTAAACGGGCTTATATTCCGGATATTCACCCCCATTAATCACTAAAATTTCTTTGCTGGGTAAAATGACTGCTTGTAAGTTTGCTCTGGGTTTATCAAGAAAGTTGTCAACAATTTCCCATTTGCCGTTCTTGCCCACACCTTTTTGTGGGGAAATCCAATGTTGTAAACTGGTGGCTACTCTGGCTCCTGGAAACCCTCCCGTATCGCCACCTCGTCCAAAGTCAATACTATTGGTGCCAATAATACCACCCAATAATAACACTTCTTCGGAGTTAGGAATTTGTAATGCAGTTCCGTAAGCTTTGCTGGTTTCTTGTCTATCTGGTCCCACTTCAAAACTAATGCATTTTTGTGCATCAGTGCATTTTTCTGCACTTAGTTCTTTTTCAATGGTCATTAAATAGCTTTTTTTGCTAAACAGAGGTAGTAATACCCCAGCAATACCGCCATCGTCTCCGGTGATCAACAGTCGCCCATCAGCTAAGGAAAAAACACGGGGATAGAGGTCGATAGTATCGTAAGCATCCTCTTCCAAGAGGGTGTTAAAAGGACTGTTTCTAATATCTCTGAGGTCGAAATAGAGAAGTTCGTTGGTTTTGGGATCGTAAATTTCTAAACTGGGATTAATTTGGTTTGGTTGCTCAAATTTTAGACCAGAAAAAATCGCAACTTTACCATCATGTAAGGGAATTAAACTAGGATACCAACGCCCATCTTTCATCTCTCCTAGTACTTCCCATGTGTTTTCTTCCCACTTATAAAGGTTCAACCATTTTGTTCCTGTAAAAGCACCTCCAGGATAATAGCGTCCTGTACCTCCTACAAATAAGACATTACCATCGTCTAGCTGCACGTGACCAGCACAAAATAGATCATTAGTTGTGTTAGCTTGAAGTTCTTTACTATCTGGCTGGGTATGGGTAAGGGGTGAGCCGATACGCTCAAATGTCCCTGTTTTAGGATCCAATAGTCCAGTATTGTTCACTACATCGTATTTTGTTAGATCTACACCCTCAATAAATTTATATTCTTCATTATTGTCCTTAACTAGGGTGCTGCGAAAACTACTACCATTAACCATTAAAACTTTGCCATTGGGCAGAAGGATGGTATGGACAGACTGGATCCGCTCCCTTAGAGGTGGCATGGGAATATCTTCCCAGGCTCCCATATTTTCTGCACTGGCAATTGCAGCATCAGCAATTGCTGGTTCTCCCTCTAAAAACACTAGACTGAAGGCGAGAACAAAGATCAGAAAAATTGAGATAACTCGTCGTTGAGTTAATAACTTGGCTATCATATTTGATGAACTCTCATGACTTAGTACTTACGAGTGTCGATAATTTGGGTTCTTTACCTACTTAGTACAATGCGCTTTGTTGTTGGTAATCTTCCCTGGAGAAGTACCCGGAAGTGTTTACCAGACAAACGCTGGGCTAGTCAAATCTCAGTAGATTTCTCCCAAAAAGAATCTGAAGCCCTTATGCTGTCTTGGTGAAAACTTAATTTCGGGAGATGTCTACTGAAGCTCATTTTTCACAAGCCCGCACTTTCAGTGCTGAGTTAATGACTTACTTCAAGTCATTAAGCATCTCTCTGGAAGCCAACAAAGCCAGCGCAGCAATACTCAATGTTGTATTAGAACTGCCAATGGAAGGCATACTTCCCGCACCGAGTAGGTAGAGATTTTGATGATCCCAAGAACGCTGATTTTTATCGACAACAGAGTTGTTTTTAGTCGTTCCCATTACGTGAGTTCCGGAAAAGTGGTTTCCTCCTCGGAACCAGTAGCCTTCACCCTCATACTCAAAATAGGCCGGATCTGACTTATCATAGTGGCTATATTCTGTTGCTCCCAAACTCTCGAAGATTTCACTAGAAAGCTTTCGGGCGTAGGCCATGGTCTTTTTGCAGTAATCGGGTACGTCAAAGTGAATAACGGGGCGATAATTTCCCAGTTGATCCTTATACTGCGGATCGATGCTAACTCGGTTATTAGGATCGGCAGGTAATTCGCACATAAAAGCTAGCAGTAGCTGCGGTGAAATCTTCGCAATCAGTTCATCGCGAAGTTCCTGTCCATACTTGCGTTGCTTATCAATCGCCTCTCTTACCACATCTGTGGCACCAGTACCTGACCATCCCCAACCATCATTGTGAATGTCAATCGCAAATGCAGCTTGTTGCTTACGAAAATTACCGTAACGAAATGTGTTGATTCCGGATGTCACCAGAGGACCGCGCATGGTACCAGTGTTTTCAGGCATCAAAGCCCAAGCCAAAAGGAAGGGGTGATCCATTAGATGGCAGCCCATCAGCCCACTAGTGCTGGGCAAATTAGAAGCAAGCATTAGCTTGGCATTTTCCACCGCACCTGCTGCTAAGACAAATAAACTACCCTTAGCAGTACCAACAGTGTGTTGGGGAGAGCTCTTATCTTGATAGTGCTTATAGTGAATAGCGACAATATCGCCTGTTTCGGGATCGATTTCCACCTCAGAGGCTACAGCCTGGGAAAGTAGATGTACGGGTTCTGCGGCAGAGTTGATCGTATTTAAGGTTCTTCTGGCATCATACTTCGCTTGAACCGGACAGATGGGTACGCAGTTGGCGTTTCCTTGACACCGTTCCCCATACTCAACTGGGTTGACACTGGCCATTCCTTCGGGAACGAAATCGATATTCCTACCGTTGCCTTGATGTGGAAACAATTTATAGTCAAGGTTTGGTTCGCTATTGCGACCCTGGGGAAAAGTGCTGAGTTTTAATTCTTTGTCTTCGCTATCGTCACCTTCTCCGATGGAAACGCTTTTATTAACTTTATTGGGAGATTTTTCGATTGTAAGCCCCGCATCAACTTGCTTATCCAAGTAAGAAGGGGGAAGCTTTTTCATAGGGAAAACGTAGCCCTCTGCAAAGGGTACACCCAGCTCTTTTTGTTCTTCTACGTCTCCAGCAACCCCAATCTCATACTCAGCATCGCGGTAGTAGGGCTGAAGATCTTGATAGGAAAGGGGCCAGTCAAGACCGTGTCCATATGTACTGCGGAACTTGAAATCCTCAGGTAACATCCGGATGGTTTTTCCTTCCCAGTGCATGGTTGTTCCACCCAAGACCCGGGTATAGGAACCGCTAATGGGCAAGGGGCCTTTCTCTTCAAAATAGCGATGGATACCATCAGTGGGGCTAAGGGCATTGGGATTTACAGGATACGGGGCGTTGGCATTCTTAGCCACAGCGCTGTAGAAGGTTTCAACGTAACTTTGAAAGCCTTTAAGGGTCAAATCCTTACCAGTTCCAGCTTCAAGAATTAAAACCCTCTTTTTCTGTTGGCTCAATTGTTTGGCGACAATGGCTCCAGCGACTCCCGCTCCGACGATTACAGCATCGTAAACTGTATTACAGACAATCTCGGGAGTGACAAATTTAATGCTCGTTTGACTTTGGCTCATATTTTGACTCCTGTCCACTCTTTGGTGTTCTGTTCCAGTTGCATGTTGTATTTGGTCGCCGAAAAACCATGGGCAACATCAACGCCATTAATATCTAAACTGCGCTGAATAATCCAGCCTTGCTTAATAATGGAATGATTTTAATAGTTTTTAGGTGCGCTTGACCCATTAAGAATTAAATTCGCCACGGGTCGCACCTGTGGAATGGGCATCTTGCTGTGGAATGGGCATCTTGTTGTGGAACGGGCATCTTGCCGTGGAACGGGCATCTTGCGTGGAATGGGCATCTTGCCCGTTCCTTAGATTTTCGGGCAGGCAGGATGCCCACCCCACTCATATTCATTCCTTGATTCAGCAATGCCGTATTCGCATCCTATTTTGAAATGCCTACTGGATCTGACAATTCATAGGATAAGTATTTTCGCTGATGAATTTTGAAATTTTGTCTGAGTAAGGCTTCTAGACTGTAGATGCATTTTCCCTGTTAAAAATTGCTTTACTATTGGTTTACTTGGAAACGAAAATTTGCACACTCCGCCCACTATAATCCTGAATATTATTTCAAGGGTGATTATCTCTATAGGGTCTTATTTGGAGTTACCCATACCTAGAATCGAGTTTTGGGATAACCCAAGAACTTAGGGAGTGTTAAGCACCGTTTTTAACCTGGCCACCTCAAAATTTAAATTTTGAAGTAAGGGCACCGTGAATAAAGCCAAGACAGCTATTTTTACGATAGGGGCAGAGTTAAATTTGCCACCCATTTATCTCTTTTTATTCTCCGTATATCAATGTAATTCATTTACTGGAAAAAATCAAGTCCTATGAAGCCTGAAGGGATGAGGAAACAGGCTGAAATGTTTTTTATCAATAATAACTAGCATTTGTGCTGTAAAAATTTAGGTCTCTGAGGGGTGTTCACGAAGCTATAAGCCAGACTTAATCAAAATCATAGCTTGTTTATCCCTGTAAAACCTAAGTCGCTTATTAAAATTTTTTTTTATTAAAAATTTTGCTAAATTAGACCAAAACTCCATTGCCCCTATCCATAAAAGTCCATATAGCAGAAGTCAGAAGTCAGAAGTCAGAAGTCAGAAGTCAGAAGTCAAACTCTTGCGCTTACTTAGGTTTGAGACTTTTGTCATGTCCTAACTGCCCTGGCGACTGCTATATAAAGTTATCCAAAAATTACTGTGTCCTTCCCTCCCTTGAGTTCTTGGCAGCGCCCAATATCTGAGGGGGTGATCAGGAAGCTATAAACCAGACTGAATCAGGATCATGGCTTGTTTATCCGTCTTAAAAAAAAGCCACTTATTGAATAGTTATTTTATTAAGTGAGTAGCTAAATTAGACCAAAACTCCATTTACCCTATCCAGAAAAGTCAGGGTAAGCTGATGTAAATTTTAGTTAAAATGTACTTGACAAAAATTTAAAACTATCATCATAGCCAGAAAAATCAAGTTAAACGGTAGCATTTGTATTAGAGTTGTTAACATACTCCCTTAGGGAAAGGTAAGAGGCAAGGGTAAGCTGATCTAAATTTTACTTAAAATGTACTTGACAAAAATCCCAAACTATACTTATAGCTATAAAAATAAAGTAAAACTATAGTATTTATATTTGATTTGTGAACAAACTCGCCCTTGGAAAAGGCAAGAGGCAAGAGGCAAGAGGTAATACTTAATCAAGTATCTAGGGATTTTTGGTAATGTCAAAAACTGTAATGCTTGTTTACATTTCATTTATAAAAACTATAGTGGATTGCAGAAATAGGGATTGTTGCCTCAGTGGAGAAGTCAGGGAAGACATGGAGGATACATTGTGCGATTGGCCGTAGGCCACGCTACTTGAGGTGCATCTACTGAATTTGAGATCAACTTAAACGCTGGCAAAGCCACAAAGCAAACAGAGGTAAAGCCAGTCGGTAGCCTTGCTCGGAGCCATAAATCAAACCTTTGTGCTGCAACCCAGCGATCGCTCCTTGGAGAGAACCCCCTCTCGATAGGTAATGCTTCTGAATATAATCTCGACTTTGTGGCTTGTCCGTAGGGTCTAGGGCCAGGGATTCTAACAGATGGGCTTGATTAGCTGGAAGCAGCATCAGTAATGACTCGAAGACCATGGATAAGTCCCCTAGCAGTTCTTGGATGGCCTGCTGAACATGGCCATCACGAATTAGCCCATCAGACACTCGTACCGACTTGAGGCGTCGCACCAGTGCCGAAGCATCACCGAAGTGTCCTTGCACCGCATTGACAAAGATTTCCAGTGCTTGCGATCGCGGATCGAAAGTCAGCCGTTGCGTATGCAAAACTTCAGTTACCCAAGCGGCAACCACATCATCAGCTAAGGGAGCCAGCTGCACAATTTCCAAATTATTCCCTGGTTCATGGGGATAAATGCTGGTTTCTGCGATTGTTGCCACTAGCACATAACTTACCTGAGTCTGACCTTCGATCTGTTTCCTCAAAAATTCTTCCCACACCCCATGACGATCCCAAGAGCGAATGTGGGGGAAACTTTCCAAAATCAACACTACCCGTTCCCCCTCAGATTCAGCTAACCTTTGCAGCAGATCGAGTAATGCTTCAAATGCTTTCCGTTGCAGCTCTTTGCTCTGAATCCGAACCGGTTTAAGTCCCTCTGTGCCACTGCCTTCATCCTTCAGGACAAATAATTCCGCTGCCTGACCTTCAATCCAATCTGCCATTAGAGCTTGAACTGTTGCCATTGGAAAGGTCTGGTTTATGCTCTCCCACAGCAGTTGCACGAAGCGCTGACCATCCGTAACCCGGATGCAGTCAACCTCCAGGATTTTAACTCCAACTTCCCGTGCCGCCCGCCTTACCAAAGTCCGCCGTCCGCTTCCGGGCACTCCCACAATCAACACGTTGCCATCACGGGCTAAAACATGAGTGATGCGCTGGAATTGTGCTTGCCGCCCAACCAATTCAAATGGTACTGATAAATCCAAAAGATTCACGGCTAATGCATCCCGATCCCAAGTGTAGACATCCTTCGGCGGCACACCTTCACTAGTTGCCAAGCCCCCAACTGTATCGCTGGCATCCTCAGGGCTGAGGTTAACCATTGATTTGCCATGAGTGGATTCTGTCATCAATTCTTCGCGGCTGGATACCCCATCCTTCTCTTTTGGTGGGGAGGAAAGCCGCGCCTCCAATTAGTGGTTTACAATTAAGCCGGTCGAACGTTTTAAAAGTCGGACTTTTCGGGCGGTAAATTGTCCGATTCTTTTCCAATTGATATCGCTGACGGAAACTTGTCTTGCTGTCTCACCGCTTACCCAACCTCGGTAGGCTTTCCCGGCTTTGACCGCTTCAACGTAGTCTCCTTTGCGAAAACCATGACTAGTGGTTGTTCCTCCGTATTTGCGACGTTTTGCACCTTTAGAAAACTGCAATAGGTGTAACTGACGGCGACTTATGGGGGCACGTCTAATTACGGAAAACACAGCGTTAGTTACTTCACAGTTTTTGGGGACACTCAATTTTCCATTGCGGTGATAATAATTTTTGCGTCGGTAAAAATGAGTAGCAGCTAACGCAATCCCATCTACTGCATGAGTATTAACTGTTTGCCGACTTTTGTCTATTTTGTCTTTGATCAGCCCTAGCGCTTCTCTCTTCAAGGCTGTCTCCCAGCCTTGTTTCTGAGTCACTGGGGCTATTTTTTCTAACTGAGATATTGCCCAGTATTGTCCTACCATCACAGGAGAAAAACCTTTGTTGCCATTAGCCTTGACTATTTCGCAAACAATGGCACTTACTGGGTACAAAAGACTAAGTTCTCTTACTACCCGATTTTCTAGTTGACGGTTTGCCCGAATCGAAGGGGGAACCTTTTTGTTCCTCCTGTTCGAGAATCGCTTTTGTCTATGAGACCTTTGAGAATAAGGAATCTTGCGATTTATTCGACGACTTCTGCGAGTTCTTCGCATCATTCGCCTAGTATCCATGCCTACGCGGACTTTTTTGTACGGCAACACTAAATGCCCTGTCCAAAGAGTGGCTTTATTTGACTGAACAGCGATACCAGAAAAAGATTTTCCGGGGTCAATACCAATAGCGATATCCTGAGTCTGATAACTAGATGGTTGATTAACTAACTGAACAGCAAAAACATTTAGATCATTTGGGTAAACGATAGCAAGACCTTGATTAAGCCAACGACGAGCGCGAGAAGCTTTTGTAGGCATCAATGGTTTGCCATCAGGCGAAATAACTGGAACTCGTAACATGGTGATAAACCTCACGAGAAAAGTATTTGAGTTAATAACTCGTCCCCTCGACCACCGAATTGAAGATTTCCTGTCTAACAGCAACTGACAACACAGTTTTGAAGAGGCTTGGACTGGGGAAGTATCCAAGCGTTCGTCCCAAAATTCGGCTCAAATGGTCTAGTCAATCATGGTAGTTGGTTGTCTACCAAGCCCCAACCTACTGCGTTGAGGTTGGGGTTATTGACTTGCTATTGCCCGTGTTTTTCCAAATCCCAAGCTCAAACCAAAACCTTGGTGTGGGATGAGTCTATGGTGTACCTTGGAACTTATCAATAGTGTCAATCGTTCCTAGCACTATTAAAACGTGCTATATATTTTATAGCACTGTTCGACAGTATCATTGTATAAAGATAATTACCACCAACCCTTACCCAATAGGCAATTCCCGTGTTAGAAGCATTCATATTTGCCACAATATTGTGCGGATTTTTCGGCATCATCCTTAAAAAGAACCTGGTTATGAAAATCATCTCTATGGATATCATGAGCACGGGGGTGATTGCCTATTACGTGTTGGTTGCATCCCGAGATGGTTTATTCACACCCATTCTTTCAAACGTCGAAAATAGGGCTTACGCAGATCCAGTTCCCCAGGCAGTGATCTTAACAGCGATTGTGATCGGCTTTTCGATTCAAGCCTTAATGCTAGTAGGTGTTATGAAACTGGCACGGGACAATCCCACCCTGGAAAGCAACGAGATCGAGAAGAATAATACGCCATGAGTACCATTACCATTGCCTGGATTGCCCTACCGCTATTTGTGGGATTCAGCATTTATCTGATCCCCAAACTTGACCGATACCTAGCCCTAGGGGTTGCCATGGTTTCGGTTGAATATGGGACACAGCTATTTCTCACAAAATCGCCATTAACCCTACAGCTGCTGGATAGTTTCGGTGTCACATTACTCGTTGATCAATTAAGCGCCTTTTTTATCTTGACCAATGGGCTAGTAACCGCAGCAGTAATCCTTTACTGTTGGCAAAGTGGTAAAACAGCTTTTTTTTATACCCAGACCATTATCTTACATGGCAGTGTCAATGCCGTATTTATCTGTGCAGATTTCATCAGTTTATACGTAGCATTAGAGGTCATCAGTATTGCTGCGTTTCTGTTGATTGCCTATCCCCGAACCGACCGATCAATTTGGGTAGCCTTGCGCTATCTTTTTGTCAGCAATACAGCCATGCTGTTTTATCTAGTTGGCGCGGTTTTAGTCTATCAGGCACATCATTCCTTTGCCTTTGAAGGGTTGCGCGGAGCACCTCCAGAAGCTCTTGCCCTGATCTTTGTGGCATTGTTAGTCAAGGGGGGAATATTTGTATCAGGATTGTGGTTACCCTTAAGCCACTCCGAATCTGAGAGCCCAGTGTCGGCATTGCTATCGGGAGTTGTGGTTAAAACGGGAGTCTTTCCACTGTTGCGTTGTGCTCTAATTGTCGAGGAAATTGATCCCATCGTCAGGATATTCGGAGTGGGGACAGCGCTTCTGGGAGTAGGCTATGCCGTCTTTGAAAAAGATACTAAGCGTATGCTGGCGTTTCATACAATTTCCCAGTTAGGCTTTATCCTTGCCGCACCAGAAGTAGGGGGCTTTTATGCCCTGACCCACGGCCTGGTGAAAGGGGCGCTCTTTTTAATCGCGGGTGTTTTGCCCAGCCGTAACCTCAAGGAACTGCAACATCAGCCGATTAATACCCAAATCTGGATTGCTCTGGCTATCGCTAGCTTCTCAATTTCCGGCTTTCCCTTGTTGTCCGGCTTTGGGGCGAAGGTGTTGACCATGAAGAATCTAGTGCCCTGGCAAGTTATCGGTATGAATGTTGCAGCCCTAGGAACAGCCATATCCTTTGCGAAATTCATCTTTCTGCCCCATGGGGATAGCAGCCAAGGGAAGGTAAAGCTCGATTTTTGGTTAGCGATGATACTGTTGCTCGGTGGACTGATTGCTGCCAATGGTGTGTACTACCAGGCATATAACTTTGCCAATATTACTAAACCTCTGGTAACTATTGGCCTGGGATGGTTGGCATATTTTTTGATTTTCAAACGATCTGTAATCAAGCTGCCCCGTGTGCTTGAGGAATTTGATCATCTAATTGGGGTGATGAGTCTGATGTTAGTATTACTATTCTGGATGGTGTTTCAACCATGATTGGGCATCTAAATCTAATTTTACGACTGGTTATCTGGTTTTTGCTGACTGCTAATCTAAGTCTGCCAAATATCATCATTGGGATTGCGATCGCATTTTTATTACCGGGACGCCCCAAAACCCCAGAAGCCTTAAAGGATTGGCTGCGGGTGCTCGGTGAAGTGATAGTAGCGATTCCCCAGGCATATATTGAGGCATTTGAAATCATGCTTCGTCCCCATAAGCACGAAGATGTGATCATGGAAGGAGTCAAACCCCAACGGACCCCTGGGCTAATATTCCTGGATATATTCCTGATCACCTTTACACCAAAAACCATTGTGTTGAAATACCACCAAGATGGCAGGTACGAAGTACACCGGGTTAGACGGAGGAAACAACGATGACGCTGATCCTGATTGCCATGATTCTGGCTCTGCTCATCCCCATTTATGAGGCTTGGCAAGATGATGATATTTGGCAAAAAATGTTGGCATTTGCCAGTATTGCCACCAAGACATCAATCATGATCCTAGTGGTATCTGTCTTGCGCGATGATTGGATGATCGGTGTTGTCGGGGTCATCATCCTGAGTGTGGGGAATGCTGGATTAATGTTACTGGCACACGTAATTAAACGAATGAGTGATGTATGATTAATGCACTGAGTTACACTTGCATAGGTGTCGGAATCCTATTCTGGTTTTGGGGAACCTTTCCCCTAATCGGTCACCGATCAGTATTATTCAAGCTGCATAGTCTTTCAGTGGCAGATACCCTCGGCTCGATGAGTATCATCGTCGGGCTGCTCCTGAAGATACCTAGTGAATGGCCGCTGCTGATTCTCGCCATTATCTCCTTGGCGATCTGGAATACAGTGTTGGGATATGTGTTGGCTTACTGTTCCAGTAGTGGGGGTGACAATGACTGATAACTATATCTATGTGATAACCGCCCTACTGCCTTTGTCTGCCTGCATGCTGGTATTTCAGGTCAATCCATACCATGCTCTGGTGATCCGAGGCATACTGGGAGCGGTGGCGGCTTTGGTCTATGCCATGTTTGGGGCAGCGGATGTGGCTTTGACCGAAGCATTAGTCGGTACAATGCTAGCCATTACCCTCTATGCGGTTGCGGTGCGTTCATCCCTAACCATGCGTCTTGGAGTGATCCAAGACTGGAAAGAAGTTGAGGCAGATGGGGAGTCTTTAGGAGACAGCAAGACCAAACCGGATTTTGGGGAACTGATGGATGACTTACGCACAATCCTGAGCAAACACTATATGCGCCTTGAGCTGGTAACCTACCCAGATAGGGAGACCTTGCACCAGGCGTTGATAGAAAAAGAAGTCCATGCTACCTGTACTGAAGATGAGGGATTCCCCTTTGAGCAGGGCGAGAGGGGATTAGCTCTAGGAGCTACCCAGAAGGCATCACCACAGGATGAGCAAGACCAGGTAGCGCAAGAGAATGAAACCCTACTTTATCACACCCAGACCAGGGTTCAACGCCTCTATGAGATTATGCAAAGTGAACTTTCATTATCGGCGACAAGCTTAACTTATCTAAATGTACCAGAGGCAGGGGGAGATCATTAATGAAATGGATTTACATTGCAGCAGGGATAGCGCTGTACGTCAAATTTATGGTTTTGCCCAATCCGGCGGCAGACTTATCAGATCTGTCTATCGTCGAATCCGTTTTCAAAGATACTGGAGTGCCCAATGCGGTTTCGGGTATCATTTTCCGGAATCGGCTCTATGACACCATCTTTGAAGTGGTGGTATTTACGATCGCGATCATGGGAGCTAAATTTCTACTGGCTGATGAAAAGCCGTTCTGCACGATCTATCAATTTACCGATAAACCATCGATTGTTCTAGCCCGTCTGGGAGCGACGATTGCTGCGTTGGTAGGTATCGAGCTGGCGATTCGGGGGCATCTGAGTCCAGGGGGTGGCTTTGCGGCTGGGGTGGCGGGGGGAACCGCAATCGGTCTGGTTGCCATTACCTCATCATTCCAGTGGATGCAGGCAGTCTACAAGCGCTGGCAAGCTGCTAGGTGGGAGAAGGTTTCAGTTCTGATTTTTATTGTACTAGCAGTTATAACGTTGACGGGAGTAGAATTACCCCACGGGGAGTTGCAGACACTGGTCAGCGGTATCGTCATCCCCTTACTCAATATCTTGGTTGCAGTAAAAGTGGCTTTGGGTTCGTGGGCAGTTATTTTGGTTTTCATTCATCATCGGGGATTGCTATGATCGATTACAGCGGTTTTAAATTTGATGAGGTACAAAATTATGGGTTTTAGGGAGCAGCGATCCCCCCTAACCCCCCTTAATAAGGGGGGAAAAGAGCAGGGAACACGAAAAAAATCCTGTGTACCTTATAGTTATGAAAAACGCTGTATTGTTACCTATACCCATTCGCCCACACCCAGTAAGGCAAAGCATGCTGCTTTTCATCTCCTCAGCAGAACTGCTATAGTATGGCGTATTCAAGCTAGTAAGGTACAATCATGATGATACCTCAGATAATTGTACTCTAGCAGTTTTTAGTCTAATGAGGTACATCTTATTTTTTACATTTTGCCTATTTACTATTATCTATTCCCTTTTACGTATTATCTATTCCCTGTTCCCAGATCCGCTGTTCCCTGTTCCCTAAAAAACCCAAAAATTGTACCTCACATAATTAAAAAATGCTATACATATCATCATGGTTAACACAGACACGACCTTAGAAGAAGGTACCAGCCTGACAGTAGAAAGTCGAATCTCCCAAGTGACCGTCTACTCCAACCAGGCAAGGGTGACGCGGCGCACTAAGGTGTCACTGACTGGGCAAGAGCAAGAACTGGTAATCCCTAGGCTACCGATGACCATAGAAACGGAGTCGGTGCGAGCAACAGGGACTGGCACAGGGGTTGTGCGATTATTGGGAGTACGGACAGAAAAAGTCTTTGACTCTGAACCAGTGGTGGAACAAGTTGCTCAATTGAGTGGGCAAATCAAGGAGTTGGAAAAACAAAAACGCCACCTCCAAGACCAGCTGGCCTCAAAGGAGCTAGCACGGAATTTTGTCGAGGCTTTGACTGATAAAGCCGTCCAACACTTTTCCCGCAGTATTGCCCAACAACAGATTGGCGTGCAGGAAACAGATGAATTTCTGAACTTTCTGGAGCAGCGTTACCATGCAGATGCTAGCGCGATCGCTCAACAAGAAGAACAACAGCAAGAGTTACAAAAGCAATTAAATGCTCTCAAAGCTAAGCTACAACAGTTGAAAACTCCCCGTCCCCAGGAGAGCTTGAGCATTATTGTCACCTTAGCAGCAGAGGCGGCGGTGGATTTTGACCTAGAAGTATCCTATGTAGTGAATCGTGCCAGTTGGATACCACTTTACGACTTGCGGACTAACAGCAGTAGCGATCGCATAAATCTGAGCTACCTGGCACAAGTCAAACAAAACACTGGGGAAGATTGGTCCAACGTTAGCCTTACTCTTTCCACTGCTAAGCCTGGACTGGGAACCCTACCCCCTAAGCTCGAACCATGGTACATTCAGGCACTAGACCAACAACCTATCCGAGCTTTGCGAAGGGAAAAGAGTAGGGCAATGTCTAAGTCAATGTCAGAATCATCTCCAGATCAAGACTATGAGGATGAGTTGGAAGCATTGACAACTCGTAGTGCTCCCCAAGCCATGTTAGCAACGGCAGCAGTGGCTGCCCAAACAGTGGTAGCAGTAGTATCGACAGAAGGAGGTGTGGTTACCTTTGAGTTAGATGGTAACAGCAATATTCCCAGTGATGGTTCCCCTCATAAAGTGACTATTTTCAGTGATGAATATCCTAGCAATCCTGAGTATCTTGCCATTCCTCGGCTAGTTAGCTTCGCCTACCTACAAACTGTTGTTACCAATCCTGTTACTGGTGCAACGTTGTTACCAGGCAAAGCGAATATCTTTCGTGATCAAACCTTTGTTGGTACAACTAAGTTGGAGAATATTGCACCAGGACAAGAATTCAGGCTGAACTTAGGGATAGATGAAGGAATTAAAATTGAGCGGGATTTAGTTGAGCGTCAAGTTGATAAGAAATTAATTGGCAATCAGCGCCGCACGACTTATGCCTATCGACTCGTAATTACTAATTTGCAAAGTGAGCAAAAGACTTTGGTAGTAAAAGAACAGTTGCCAGTGAGCCGTGATGAAAAAATCAAAGTGCGGCTGACTCAGACTAATCCCAAAATACAGACCGGTGAGATGGGATTGCTAGAATGGAAACTTGATTTATCACCCCAGGATAAGCAAGAGCTATATTATCAGTTTATCATTGAGCATTCCCCTGAGTTGAAAGTGATTGGTTTGGATATTTAGGGCTCTACCGTACTTGTACATTTTCTTATACTCCACACCCCACACCCCACACCCCACACCCCACACCCCACACCTGAGGTCTTTGTTAAAAACCTACCCCTGTGAGGTCTCCCCCACTCGCGGTCTGCCGTGGTTTCCCCCACTCGCGCTTTGCATGGCTGACAGTGAAAATCTTTGAGCTGACACCAGCCTTTTCCTCTTCGCCAAATCCAGGTGTTCTTTTTCAATGTTTGCTTTGGGCATATTTACCACGACATGGTATGTAAGGAATCCAACGGGTTAAATTTACCTCCCCTGTAAAGATTAGCGCTACCACCATCCATAAACAGGTGGTTAGGTGTCGCCCAGTCAAGCTTGTTGACTGATCCAGGTCTTCAAGGCATTGTAGATATGGGAGTTTTTTTCACAGCAAAAGGAGGATGTGAGTGAAAACCATTCAAAGAATGCTGGCTCAATCTCACTAATGTCAAGTCCTGCAATTCCTCGACCCATAACCATTTGAACACTTTTGACTTCAATTTTTGTCAGTCAACCAGGGCATGCCCCATGCCCAATGAAGTCTGAGGCTCGATCGAATTGGATGGGGTTTGTGACCGAATGGCACTAAGAAGAAATGCTCAAATACTTGTTCAGGAAAAATTTATAATTCATAAAAGCCCTGCAATATAAGCTTTTGAGCAAATTTTAGCTGTCCGGCAAAAGAAGCCCCACACCTCAATGCTACGCCATGAGTGTGGGATTAATTTTGCACCGGGTCTCTTGGAATAGGGAAACGAGCTATCAAGCTTCTTATCAATTCTGACTGAGTCATTTCACGTCGCTGCGCCTCTTGTATTAACTGCCTTTTTTCAAAGTCGGTAATCCTAATTATCAGTTTTTTGTTTTTAATTTTGGATTACTACATGTGTATACACCTGTTATAATTATAGTAGGTCGATAAATAGAATGACTTGCAATGCGGATAGCGTATCAATACAGATTAAAGCCAACAAAAGAGCAAAAAACCAAAATAGACAATTGGCTATCAATGCTTTGTGCTCAGTACAACTATTTGTTGGCGGATAGGTTTACCTGGTACGAGCATAATCGTTGTTCTGTCAATGCTTGTCCTCTTGTTTGTCACCTTCCGGAATTAAGGAACAATCCTGACTATTACAGTCAGAAGAAAACCTTACCAAACCTGAAAAAGACTCATCCTTGGTACAAAGAAATTCATTCTCAAGTGCTTCAGGATGTAGTGAAAAGAGTTAAACTAGCCTTTGACCGATTCATAAAGGGTGACAGTAAGGGAAAACGAAGTGGCAAGCCTAGATTCAAAAAACGGCACCGCTACCGTACCTTTACTTACCCTCAGATGAAGGAAGAATGTCTAGAAGGTAATCTGATCAATCTACCAAAAATAGGAAAGGTAAAGATTGTCCTACATCGCCCTATTCCTGTTCGCGAAGCGTCGGCTACGCCGAATGGATTCAAGATCAAAACAGCTTCGATCACCAAAAAGTGTGATGGTTACTATTTGGTTCTGTCTTTGGAAGACAAGACTGTTCCTGAGATTAAACCCGATATTAATCCAGACTCAATAGTTGGTATTGATGTTGGCCTCAAAGATTTTCTGACTACATCTGAGGGTGAAACCATAGAGATTCCCCAGTACTATAGGAAGTCGCAAAAAAGACTAAAGGTTATTCAAAAACGGGTATCTCGACGGAAAAAGGGAAGCAGTAACAGGCTCAAGGCTATTAAGCAGCTTGGAAAGCAGCACAAAAAAGTAGCGGACAAACGAAAAGACTTCCATTTCAAGACAGCTAATTACTTACTGTCAAAGTATGATGTAGTCGCTCACGAAAAGTTAAACGTCAAAGGACTTGTCTTATCCAGATTGGCTAAATCTGTGTTGGACGCCGGGTGGTCAAGCTTTCTGACAATCCTGACAAACAAAGCCGAAAATGCTGGTTTGTTAGTGGTTCCAGTAAGCGCCCAAAATACTTCGCAGAATTGTTCCAGTTGTGGAAAGAAAGTTCTTAAAAAGCTGCATGTACGGTGGCACGATTGTCCCCATTGTGGTTGTAGTTTGGACAGAGACCACAATGCAGCAATAAATATAAAAAATAGAGCGGAAGGGCAGTCCGTTCTTAAAGCCCAGCGCCTCCTAAGGGATGCCCGGATTGGCTGGGAAGCCTACACTGAACCTGTAAGGTCAGTGTAGGAGCTGTCACTCCCTTAACTTAGTGCCATTAGGTGTATGATCCTAACCACTCCTTTAACTCCATTACCGAAAAGTGCAATCACTAATGGTCAGAAATGACAACAGACTTTGTCTGTAAGTGACAATGACTATTCTTTCCAAAGAAGTTATATTAAAAACATTGAACAAAACCAATGAACTTACACTCACAAGACAAACGTGAAACACTATTTTCTCACACCTAAGTAAGTACCATGAGTCAAGTATTAAAAGAATCTAGTAATTTGTTGACTGCGGATTTAAAAAAACTTAAAATTTTCCTACAAAAGAACTCAGAGGTAGACTTTCGCAAAGCGGATTTGCTTCACACTCCTAATCTCAAAAAATATAAATGGATCAAGTTTAAAGATGAAGATGAAAAAACCAGGGTATTAAATCTACTCAAAGCCTATCAGCGCATGCTGCGGATTGTACCTAAGGGTAGAGAAGATGTTGCCATGATTTTGCTTGAGGGGGGCTTTCAATCTTCGGTACAGATTGTCAACACACCCAAAAAAGCTTTTCTCAAGTTCTTCCAAAGCGATCCCGAACTTGGCAAAAATGTGCTTAAGCGTGCCATTGCTGTACACAAAATCGTCACGCTGCAATATATAGCTCGTGTAGAGCAAGCACAGCCACATGCCCGCGCGGTGTCTCGTCTTTAATCCAAAGATCGACTCCTATTAACACTGCTAATACTTTATACAAGTATTGCTACTCCAATAACCAATATATTTACACGTATAGGTTGTAAACTGTCATGAGCATGCAAAACAATATTCCCAATTATGCCGATTTGTTCGGTAACATTGACTTTAAAGAAGGTGATGATGCCCGCTCCGTGTATTCCCCTGCAGCTTATTTAACTGACTTGCTGCAAATGCTAGATGATGAGTTTGATGATGATAGTGTTGATTTTGATATGCGGCGGAGTGACATCAAAGATATCGATCTTGACGCAGAAAATACTAATACCCTAATTCCCTACCTCGATATCGTTAACGAAGTACTCGAAGGGCAAGTGACTGGTGGCATTTCAGCGCTCAAAAGTGCGGTCTATCCCTTCAACATGCCGTTCTCACTGGATAATGAAAAAATCAAAAATCACCTGCATCACCTGGGTATTTCTGCCCATGAATTGCGTCGCTTGTTTGCCACTGATACTGACTACTACACTGTGGCTCGGGAATATCTGGGTCTATCCCTAGAAGAGTTGGAAGCCCTATTAGAACCGGAAACGGTGACGGAGGATGCAGTCAAAACTGCCTATGGCTATACAGGCGAGAGTTTGATCAGCGATATGTCTACTGTAGCCACCTTTATGGAGACTACGGATTTGACAGCCCAAGAGATGCTGCAATTACTGTACCAGAATCTCTACATTGAACCGTCAAACCATTCCGATGTTGAAGCGGGTCGTCATAATTTTTACATTAATACGGGTATTAGCAGTTCTTCTGGCTATGTCACTCTGAATACCGAAGAGACTGAGCTAGTGTGGTATGACTATGACTCGGAAACTGATACTCAAAGTGATATCAGTACTGTGCCTATGGAGTGGTTTGAACGCACCAGCCGTTTTGTACGGTTAGCTCAGAAAACGGGTCTAAGTTTTACTGATTTGGATCATATTCTGCGCCATTGCTGCAAAGTTGATGGTACTCCCACACTGAATGAAAATACTCTGGTGATTATTGCCCAGGTTGTTTATCTGCACAAGACCCGGTCGCAAGGGATTGATAAAGTGGTCGCCGTGGTTAGTGAGATTGACTTTACCGGCAGAACCAACGAAGATCTACCACAGGACCAGTTCAACCGTATTTTCAACCTGCCCTGTGTATCGGTAAATGAAAAATACCTGCACATCAGCGATGTAATGGGCGACCTACCCGAACAGTATACAGACACCACATATCATACCTACACCCAAATCGACTATTACCCAGACTTGTTCAGCGATGAAAATGATGATTACCGCAAACGTCTGCGCCATAGCTTGGGTTTTACTGATACCGACCTAATTAATATTACCGATCGCCTTGAGTATGAAGAGGTCGCTGATAGCAGTTTGTGGGAAGACACCGAAAACGAATGGCAATTACTAAATGTGCTCTACCGCATTCGCGCCTTGTGCGATGGGCTGGATGTTCATTTTCTCGAACTGTTCACACTCTTCGATCTGCTAGAACAAGACCCCTTTATCAACCGTTTTGACCCCCATACTTACTTTGTTTATAGCGCACCAATTACCCACAAGTGCTTTGAAATCTTTATGGCGGGGTCAGGTGTATACAGCCAAAGCGACCGTGTGATTGTGTACCAGAATCAAAACTATGGAGGGACAAGTCAGGAGTTTGTTCCTGGTGAGTATAACATTTCGGAACTATACGACGGAGTCGGTAACGATACAATAAGTTCGTTGAAGGTACCAAAAGGCTGGACAGTGACTCTGTACCAGCATGCAAACTTCCAAGGTAAAACCAAAACCTTTACTGATGACACCCAATGGGTCGAAACAGATTTCGACGACATTGCTTCAGGTATCGTAGTTAAAGGTTCTACCTCCATCATCAACGACCAGCTTTGGTTATTTGAATCCCTGGTTGTCCTGACCAAGTGGATGAAGGAATTCGGTTATTCGCCAGAAATGCTGTGGAAAATTGTCAATGGCGCACCGATAACTGACAAGGAGGAAGTACAGCAGAAGGAGCAGGACCTCGCCCTTTATAATAATTTGTTACAAAGTTTTAAAGCTGGGGAAATTCGCCCAAATACTTTAAAAGAGGTTCTTGGGGATGAGCGTGCTTCTCACTTTGCTTTCAGCTTAATCAAAGAACACTATGGGGATAAACATGAATATAAACCCAAGCGATGCCGCAAGTCTTCACGGTTCCGTAAGCACATGGCACCGAAGGAACATAAGCACCTCCTGTTCCCCTATAAACGCCGTGAAATACAGGAACTCACTCAAGACTTTATCCAAAAACTGGGGACTATCAGTGACTATGAATTTATTGATTTACAACTTGAGAACAAGCTGATTGAGAAAATTTTCAATAACCTTGTTAATCGCAAAATAATTGATGGTAGTGGAAAAATCTTAACTGAAAACCTCATCCACCACCAGTTACCACCGATAGCAGAGTTTGAGATTGAGTTTGATTTCAGCGATCTTAATCAGAAGGTATTTGACAAATTTTATGAAATTTACCAGGAAGCTGCTGATGCCAGGATAGAAGAAACCGACACCATCGAAGTGCAGGTGTTTAAATCGGATTTAAAAGAACTGGGTCTTACCGAAATCGAAGCCCGAGAACTATACGATAATCTAATTTACAACGGCTACATTGACTCGGAAGGTTATGCCCAGGATGTGTCAATGTTTAGCGACCTTAGTGGTGCTAGCAGCTTTGACTTGACTACAGAACTTGGGGAATTGACTCATCCGGTATACCACCTGCTTAAGCGACAACTGAGTAAATTCAAAGCTAGCAAGGTGAAAATCAGCGAGCAGATTTTTGCCGAGCTTGACTTGAAACCAGTGGCGTTGCAAGACTTGATCGAGAACCTCAAGATGAATCGCTACATTGATGAACATATGTTCGTCAGGGATAAAATGCGTATAGTCGGTGAAAACCCAAGGACTATGGCACTAGCGCTACAGTTTTATCCCCATCGCCAAGAGATATTAAAAGCCTTAAAAGATGCGATCGCTGCTGACAAGGACACCTGGTTAAAGATAGATCGAGTCGAATTAGGTAAAATTGCTGCTACCGCTGTATCGCGCTGGGTATACGAAGACCTACAAGATAGTTACCTGGATGGTAAGGTTTTGCAACCGGGCGCTGGTGCTTTCTTCAAGGAGGAGAGTAACCGCGATCGCTTTAGTCTGCGACCATATTTTGATGTCAGTCAAACTACAATTATTTTCGACCATATTGTAGGTATCATTAACTACGCTGATAATTATCGGCTCAAAGATGAAAACCTTGCCGACCTCCATTTTACTGCTGATGAAATTCGCGGTCTCAAAGAGGTTCTAGAGGAAATCGACGTACTAGATTACAACGGATTGTTGAAGGCAGAACGGTTACCTTTCTTCCTGGTACCAGAAAATGCAGCAACCTTCAGCATACCTGGATTTGAGGATTACGATAAAGAAATTTTCTTCCAATTGTACGATATTGCCAAAGCCATTGATGGTACTGTCAAAGCTGTTGACAAGGCAATGAAAGAATACAGCGATGCCCAGGAGAGTGGCATTCTCGAACAGTTGGAAAGTGTGTTGGGTATCGAAAGGTCAGCGGTAAAAGCTGTGTCCAAGGCGGTGTTTAAAACCGACAATAACCTACATTTCCCTTGGTTACAACCGTTGCTGGAAAACGCTAATGCATTGGGTAGCTTGGATGAAATTCCCGACGATATGCACTACACCCAAGCCGTGAAGCGTATTCGTCAGTTAGCTTTGCTGATTAATAAGGAACAGCTCGATATTAACGAGATTGCAATTTTACTTGAGGATCAGGATCTGGTAGCAAAATTCCCAGAAGACATGATTCTACCGGATGATATTACCTCGGTAGATGCAATTTTGGAAAGTGAGGAGTTTATTTACTTATTTAAAGACGATTACTATTGGATCTACTTGGCCCAAGATTACACGCTAATCGACAAAAAAGAGGTGGTTGCTGGTATAGATGAAGACGATGACCTCATAGACCTGCAAAAGGAAGATGAAGAACTACAAAAACGCCTGAAAGAAGACCCCATCTGCCAGTTATTTGACAAAGAAGAACTGAGCCAGGTAGACGCAGCCTTTATCGATCGCTACGGTACCTGGGTAGTGGTCAGTGGGGATTCGCACTACGTGAAATACGCTCATACTGATGTTTGGGACAAACGCAGTAACCAGTTTGGTCAAGTTGATAACGACTTTGACAACCTGGAAATGATCGACGCGGCTTATGTTGATTCCGAAGGACAACTGTTCTTGTTCGCCAATGACAAATACGTGCGGTATTCAGATATCAACCAGGAGGAGAACGGCAAAGCGCGCATAGTAGATTGGGGCTATCCCAAATCCATTGCCGAAGACTGGAATGATGAGAACCAACCGATTCAACTACCGCCAGCTTGGAACCGCGATTTAGGACCTATGTTCGATGGTTTGGACAACTATTGCTACGCATTTTTAGGCGATCGCTATATCTCTTCAGAAGATGGTACCGTGCGGCCAGTGGCAGAGAAATGGGGACACCGCGAATACAATTTTGGTCAAACCGATCACATTGATGCTACCATGGTTGACCTTGAAGGTAACTACCTATTTTTCTTGGATGAAAAAGTGGTCAAATACCCAGGTAGCATAGAACTAGCAAACTTGCAGCCCGAAGAAGGCTACCCGAAACCCATACACCAGGAATTCATTTCCCTACCGGATGAATTTGTTTTAGGCATCGATGCGGCATTGTACGGTCAAGATGGAAAAACTTATCTATTCCGTGATGACGAATTTGTCAGTATCGACCCCAACGCCGAGAATACCACCAGTGAACTACAAGAAACGCGCAGCAAGTGGGGGATAGTTACCAACCAAATCGCCACCGTAGGTATGGTTGATGCGGCTTTTGTCGGTTTGGACGGTTACACCTATATTTTTTCCGGTGAGCAGTATGTCCGGTATTCTGGCAGCGATTATTCCCAGGTGGACGATGGCTTTCCGCGCAATATCAGTGAAGACTGGGAGGGTTTGACCTCGGTTACAGGTGCGTTTGTTCTAGGTAATAAAACTTACTTATTTGGTGAAAATAACGAGAATACAAACATTTATGTCCGCTATTCTACCCTACGCAAAGATGAGGATGATTACCTGGAAGTAGATGAAGAAGACCCCAATGCTCGCGTAATTGAAACGGTGCTCGCCAACCGCCCGGATGTTGATGAGATCGAAGTCTTTCCGGCCACAGTGGACGACGAATTTTGGAGTTTGCCTGAAAGCATCACGGGAGGTGCTAGCGACTTTCAGATCGATGCGGTTATGAATGGTCCAGATGGTAAAGTCTACTTATTTTACGGAAACGAATATGTGGAACACGACTACGCCAATCGGTGGTGGTCGGAACCAAAAATTCTTTCCGAGCAGTTGAATCGTACTATTACTATTAGCAACATTCATGCTGGTTTTACAGGCATTGACGGCAAAACCTACCTGTTCTACGATTATTCCAATTCCAATAACTACAAGTACCTGCGCTTTTCTGACCCCGAACTCCGTCATTTGGACTATGGCTATCCACGCCCAACTAAAAAGTTCTGGGGTAAAGTACGTAACAATATTGATAAAACGGGCAAAGTTGATGCTGCACTGGTGGTAGAATCCCGGTGGGAGGAACAAGACGATAACGGTCAGTTGGTGGATATGACAGCTATGCATACCTACCTGTTCTCCGGTGACCAGATATTCCGCTATCAGGGGGATGATTACAGTGCTGTTGAACCCGGTTACCCGCGCTCGATTAACCGCCTCCATCAGGAACCACGTTTCCGGGGTTTACAAATTGGCTTCGGCAATGAGCATAGGGATTACAGCAATGGTAAGCAGCGTCACAGAAAATTACCTTTTAAGGGCTTACATGCTTCCTTCCCAAAGGGAATAGATGCTGCCTTTGCCGACCAACGCCAGGTCTACCTGTTTAAAGGCAATAGCTTCCATGTGGTCATTGGTGATGAAGATAACTACAAACAGTACACGGATAGCAATTTTGCCAATATTCAGGCTGTAACTCAGGAGAAAGGTGTGAGCTATGTGCTCAGTAGCAGCAATAACACCTGGCAAAAATTCAATCACCTGGAAGCTACTACACTCACGCAAACCGAGGCAACGCCACGTACTGCCGAAAAAGCTGATGGTAAGCTTACCGATGCGATTGATGCTATCTTACATGGTACTGATGGCAAAAGTTATGTTTTTGGTGGGAACCAATACTACGATGTTGAACTAGAGCGCCGTTTTGCGATCGAAAATGTGTGGGGGCGTTCACGCAACCCGATTTATGACCAAGAAACTATTGATGCCGCCTTTGTTGGTCGTGATGGGGTGACCTATGTATTCTCCGGTGAGTGGTTTGTACAATACGACTCCACAACCTACATAGACCAGACGGTAACCTACCCACCCCGACGCATCCGTGATAAGTGGCGTGATCTAGACAATGTTGCCTTGGCGTATGTTTGGAAGGAAGAAACCTACCTGTTTGAACGACCCAAAGCTGATGGTACTTTCCACTACCTACGTTACAGTAAAGATAGCTACGAGCGTCCAGATCCTGGATATCCCCGTCAAGGCGATTACAGTATGTGGAATATCCCCGAGGATCATCAAAGAGAAGGTTTTGATACCATCGATACGATTTTTGTCCAAGATGACAATCTAATCTTTATCAGCGACCAGAAATTTATCAGCTTTAACCTTAATACGGAAAACTGGAGCTACCCGCAGCCCCTGGAGTTGATATACAGCGGTATTCCCTTTAACAAAACCGATTTCCAAGACCTCAAATCCGGTTTTATTGGTGCAAACGGTACGGCTTATTTCTTCAACCAGCAGTGTTACGTGAGCTACAACAGCACCAATGGCTGGAGCAACGTTTCCTACATCAAAGACCATTGGGGCTTACAGAACAATATTCTCAGCAACAGTGTCAGTGCTGCCTGGGTTAGTGGGGATGGTGTGACTTACCTGTTTGCCGGGAATTCCTATGTACGCTATTCCGGTGCCGACTACCGTTACGTGGATGAGGCCTACCCAAAAGAAATTGCCACTTATCTACGCAGCGAACCCGCCTTTGAATTTATGAGTAAGGAGTTCCAACAGCATCTGGATGCATTAGAGGAAAGATATAGCACTAGCACCACTTCTTTTGATTTCTTTAACGGTTTGCTTGATAATGGGCGCTGTCTGTATTTCTTTACTAGTGACACCTTGTTTACCGGTAGCCCCAACAGATATGTGGCATACGAAATTGACGGTATTGGTCACATCGAAAATTACTTTACCCTAGGTGGTTATATCGATGCCGCTTTCGTTGACACTGAAAATGAAAAAACTTATTTGTTCTCAGGGGAACAATATATTCGCTACACTGGCGATCGCTATCGTTATATTGATGAAGGCTACCCGAAAATTATTGCCGAAAGTCTGGCTGAAGATTTGGGTATTGACAGTTTGGACGAAGACTATCGCAACGGGATTGACGCAGCATTATACCACAACGAGCTCGGCTTGGTGTTATTTAACGAGCAAAAATACCTTAACGTGACCGATGATGGCACAAATAGCAGCAGTACCGAAGGTAATATTAATGACATCTGGGGACTGCTCGATAATGCCTTCACCAGCGGCGACTCCACTATAGATGGGGCTTACGTAGACGAGCACGGTGCTCTGCATGTATTCAAGGATGAGCAGTTTGTGCGCTACAGCGATACCGCCGAACTATTTGACCTCAACCGCTACGATGAACCGCGCTACGTAGATGAGGAATACCCACGCAAAATCGAAGAAATATGGCCCCAACTCGATAGTAGTATCCTTACTACTGATGCTGGTGTTGGCACGGTGTTTAAATTTGAAGATCAGATCTACTTCCATACCGAAGACAATTTTGTTACCTACAATCTAGACCTCACTGACCAATACGAACAGAAGCCAGTGCAACTATTGGCTTACCGGTGGGGCGAATGGTCCGACTACTTGTTGAGCGATGTACATACCATTAGCCGCTTTAAAGACTTAGGACAACGCTTTATGGGTGGCGAACTGACCTTGACAGAACTGGTCAGTGGTGCTAAAGGAGAAGTGAAAGAACCCTACATGCACTTCGCCGCAATCTTTGGGTTTGAGAAAGAAGACGTGCGCTGGGTCAAACAGCGTAATGCCTTCCTAGCAGAACAAGTGAATGCGATTGAAGAAGATTTTGACCTGGAACTAGTACTACGCTTGTACGATATCCTTGCCACCACCCAACGCCTACGGGTGGATGTATCGGAATTGTATAACGATGTTTGGCTTAATCTTTATGGTAGCACTACAGATTACAGTGCTGCTGCGACTGGTGCCTATGATCTACTGGTGGGGGTTGACTGTGATAACAATTACGAAACCCTGGTTACGCAAATTACTAATGAGTTAAATACCATCAAGCGTGATGCGCTGGTGCCCTATGTAATTGCCAAGGATAGTGATGTTACTACTACCCGCCAGCTTTATCAAAAGCTACTGATTGATATTCAGATGGATAGCAGTGCCGAAACTTCCCGTATCAAGGAAGCGACGGCTGCTATCCAATTGTATTTGCATCGCTATTTTCTCAATTTGGAAGATATTGACCTCAACACAAGCGACCAGGAAGCTACCCGTTTGGCGCTGAAAGAACGCTGGGAATGGCTACGTAATTATCGCGTATGGGAGGCGAACCGCAAGGTTTTCTTATACCCAGAAAACTACATTCGTCCAGAACTGCGCGATAGCGATATGAAAACTTCTGGTTTCAAAGCACTTGAGGCAAGCTTATCACAAGGTCAACTTACTGAAACCAGCATCGAAGAAGCTTACTTAAACTATCTCGACAGTTTTACGGAGGTCTCTCAACTAAAAATAGCTGGGGGTTATGTATATGACGATAGCAGTTCGGAAACCGGCGATCAAAAACTGGTACTTTTTGGTCACACCCGGACTGACCCGATGCGTTATTTCTATCGCTTTGCTACCTTTGTTGGGGGTGATAGCGCTGCTGCCATCTGGGAACCCTGGGAAGAACTAGACATCAAGATTGAGGCTACCCGCGTAGAGCCAGTGTTTGCCTTTAACCGCGTATTTGTATTTTGGGCGGTATTGGAGGAAAATTTGGAAGACCCGTCCTCAGCCACCATCACCACCGAAGACGAAAATGACACTGAACAAACGGTATCCTCGTCGGGCAACACTCACCAAGAAGTGAAGGTCTACTACTCCTTCTACAATCTCAATAAGCGCTGGACGCAACCCCAACTACTCCAAACTACCTTTGAAGGAAGTGAATTAGAAGAATTCGATGATTTTGATGCTTCCAATCCCTTCTACATACTTGGGCTGAAGAGCACTACGCATATCTCTAAGGTGGGTTTGTTTGTCGAGAACTCCACCAAGTTAAGCCAGAACGAGACGGAGCATGACGATTACGAAAACATCTACATCAGCGTGCGCTTCTATCTAAATCAAACTTTATCCTTAGAGAGCTTGGGAAGACAAATATATGAGAAAGAAAGTGGTCCCCATTACAAGGCCTTTAACCTGACCCGCGAACTTTACTCCCAGGAAGCCGATCCCCTAATGTTTGAAGACCAGGGACAGGAATTGTTCAAAGAGTTGTTCGAGGACGAGGGTAATATCGAACAAGATAACGTAGTGATGTTGAACAACAGTAGCAACTCCATGGATGGTCCCTGGTTTGCTTATAACCACAAGGGTTGTGGCTTTTTGGTGAAACCAGATGCAATCTCCCTCGACAGTGATACGGATCTGACTACTGGGGTAAGTGACCTTCCAAGTCTTTCCAATTCCAACATCTCATTAGAAGGGGATACAACTATAACGGCTGCAGTACAGGTGTATGATGGGGGGGATATTTACTATTTCCTATCAGATCAGACCTACGTCAAAGTCTCAGCGGATGGTACCGTCTCAGAACAAGCAGCCATCAACAGCCGCTGGGGTATAGTTGATAGCCCAACCAATATGCAAATCACTGGTCATGTTGATTCGGCCTATGTCATTGACAATCAAATTTATCTAAGGCTAGATGGGGATATTTACGAATATACCGGTTCTTTGAGCACCTTGGTGACGAGCACCTATGAAGCAACTGACATGCCAGATGGCTGGAGTAGTATTGATGCCGCTTTTACCAATGAGAACGGTGTAAACTTCTGGTTTAATAATGATTTGGGTCTTGTATACCGCAGCGACACCAACAGTACAAAATCAATTCGTACCACTTTTGGTCTACCCGAAGGCGAGACGGGATTATTCAGTGGCCTTAGTGCTGCCGCCGTTTTTAACGATAAGTTACACCTGATTAACAATGGCAATAACAACAATGGCAATTACACCGTGTACGCCTTAGGTGAGAGCAGTTCCCAACAAACCGACACCAATGTTCAAACCGTTTTGAATATCATGTTAGAAGGTGTAACTGAGCAAATAATCGAGTTACCAGAAGCTCGACTGAATGACAAGGCGATCGCAATAATGGTGATTGACGGTGATGGTCTGTGGATTAAGAGTTTAGAGAACAACTATATAGTAGAACAAAACAGTCTACAGGACTTAGTGCCTAGTCCTTTCGACGAATCTGAACAGGACCAAGACTGGACTTCTGGTCTCAATTATACTGACACCAATGGTAATTCGTATTACCTAGCTTTTTACAGCACACACAGCGGTATTACCAAAGATAACAGCATTGCTAAAGCTTGGAGCAAAGATGCAAGTGGCAGCAACTACCAGGTGATAGATTTTGGCAACGATAGCAATTTGGATACATCCACCCTCTACGACACCGGAGTTAACGTCACTGGAGCTTTTACCACTGCCGGTGGTTATATTGTCATAATCACCGATCACACTACTTATCACCTGTTCGACAATAGTCTACAGCCAGCAGAAATTCTTACCAAGCTCAGCGATGATACTTACTCCGGAAACCTGAGCGATCTTAACCTGCCGGTGTATCTGAACACCACCTTTAACAATGTATGGCTGGACAATAAAGTCGATGCCGCCTTTATTGGTACAGGAGATTTAGGTACTCAAGACGCATTGTACCTGTTCTGCGGTAACCAATATTTGTGCTTTACTCAAGAAAATGGGAGCTTTTCAAGCTCAGCAGACTACTCCGAAACGCTGAATACTAACACTGAGGGCTTTCCACAGTGGAGCCAAATTGATGCTGCTTTCACTTCACCTGGTGATGGTGTTTCTTACTTTTTTAACAATAGCAATCAATTGTACTATAGCAGTGCCACTCAGCAAGCCTACACCACGATTGATGTTTGGGGTGTAGAGTCACGTACGACCTTGCAAACCGAACAGCAAGTAGATGCTGCTTACGTATTTGGCGATTATCTATATTTAATTGTTAACACTGATAGTGGTACCGAATACTATCGCTACGCCCTGGAAAGTAGTGCCAATGACGGGGTACTGGATACGGTTCCCGATTACATCGAAGATGAATATCCCAAAACCTATGCCGATACCAACAGTAATATCGATGCTGCTTTTGTAATCAACAATTATGTTTATCTGTTCTCCGGCACAGAATACTATCGTCTCGAAGAAAATGATCCCATTGAACTAGGAAGTGCTTCCCAGATTTTGGGTAGTTGGGGTAATCTTCCTTCAGAGATTCGTGATTCCGGTCTCTCTGCATCCCTAAACCATGTCGATGGGAACATTGAAACTCTGTACCTGATAAAAGGTAATGCCTACATCAAGTACGAAATGAGTAATGATGAGCAAGCTCAGCCTTACGAAATCAAGGACGTGAAGTATGAGTTAATTCGCCTCACTTCCAGCACTGCGGAACAACTCAACCAACTGCTGTTTGCCGATGGTATTGATGAACTGTTGAAACTGTCAACTCAGGAAATTAACGAATCCCCCACCATTACGATTGATGGGGATTCTACGCCTTATAATATCAAGATGAGCGCAGACAAGTTCAGCACGGAGCCAACCAACAGTCATCTTGACTTTAACAGTGCCAACGGCATTTATTATTGGGAAGTGTTCTTCCATGCTCCTTTCCTGATTGCACAAACCCTTAATACGGAACAGCAATTTGAGTATGCCAAGGAGTGGTACGAATATATTTTCGACCCCACCGAAACCTCAGATTACTGGAAGTTCTTGCCCTTCCTGGCTGCTGACCCGGATGCACTAATGGCCAGTTTGTCCTATGATATGGACGAATTTGTAACTTTGTTCAATGAAGGAACTGAAGAAGGAACTGTAAACGTAAATGAAATAGACGGTGTAAGCGCAAGCGAAGTAGAGTCCACTGTATCAAATGCTAGTGATGTAGTGGAAAGTATGGCTACTGTACTAGCACCTTTTCAAGAAGTGTTCTTGGGGCTAGTGAACCAAGACTTATATGAAAAAAGTTCTGGTAAATATTTGGCCGAAATTGAAAGCTGGCAAGAATTCTCAGAATTGAATACGGTAATATCAAACCTTAGTTCATATCTGAGTAATGGTAATATTACTGCATCTACAAGTGATAGTGAATTACTCAATACTTGGGTAAGCGAAATGCAGGAAGTGATGGAAATCCTCAAAAAGCTCGACTTCCGCATCGACTTAATGAGTAACTACAACGCTCAGCTTACTGTGTACCTCGAAGACCCCTTCGACCCCCATGCCATTGCTGACCTGCGTCCCCTTGCTTATCGCAAAGCCATTGTCATGCGCTATATCGATAACTTGCTTGACTGGGGGGACATGCTGTTCCGTCAGTACACCCGCGAAAGCATTAATGAAGCGCGTATGCTTTACATCCTTGCCTACGACCTTTTGGGTGAAAAACCGGAGAATATGGGTCGTGTGGTGTTGGAACCCACCCAGAGCTATAACAGTTTATACACAGACGAACATGGTAATCAGGTAGAACCGTCGGAGGCCTACGATTTTCTAATTGACCTGGAAAACAGCACCACTGACGGCATGGTAAATGAACAAAGTCTGAGTTTTGCGGCCACTCAGTTCGATACCGTCACCAATCCCTATTTCTTTATTAAAGAAAATGAACTGTTTACAGAATACTGGACGCGGGTGGAAGACCGACTTGGTAAAATCCGTGCCAGCCTGAATATTGATGGTGTAGCCCAACCGTTACCGTTGTTCCAGCCCCCAATCGATCCCATGGCTCTAGTAAATGCGGCTGCCAGTGGGGGTGGTATAACTGCTGCCACAATGGCTGCTGCTGGTGCAGCAAGTGTGCCAGATTACCGCTTCAGTTCAATGATGGCCAAAGCTCGCGATTTGGTTAGCAAGCTCAAAAGCTTCAGTGACAACCTGCTCTCAGTCCTGGAGAAGAAAGACTCGGAAGAACTCAGCTTGATGCAAAACAAACAGAGCGCGATGATTTTGGACATAGTTACCTCCTTGAAAAAAGAACAAATCAAGGAAGCAAAAGAATCCCTCGCGAACCTCAAGGAAACCAAAAACAGTGCCATAGCTCAGATAAATCACTACGAAAACCTAATCTCTGATGGGTATCTGCGAGAAGAGAAATACCAACTCGATCTGATGATGAGTGCTGCCATAATGCATCAAGTAATCTCCCTGGGTCAGATTGCCAGTGGTTTGTCCTACGTTGCACCGCAAATTACCTTAGGTGCCTTTAGTTTCGGGGCTACTGCTGGTGGGAAAAACGTCGGCGATATGATGACTCGATTTGGCGAAGCGGTTCAGACCACTGCTGAAGGTCTTAGCATGTTCGGCGAAATGTCCGGGGTGGCCGCCCAGTTTAAACGTTCTAAGCAAGAGTGGGAGTTGCAGAAAGAGATGGCTGCCAGCGAAGCGATCCAGCTCGACTATCAAATTGCAGCCCAAGAACACCGGATCAAAATGTCAGAAATCGAATTGCTCCAGCATGAGAAGGACATTGAAAATAACGAAGTTATTACCAAGTTCATGAAGAGTAAGTTTTCCAATATGCAGCTCTATAGCTGGATGAGCAGCAAAATCTCCGGTTTATTCTTCCAGACTTTTAAATTAGCCCACGATTACGCCAAAAAAGCCGAGCAAGCCTTTATTTTTGAAAAAGGTATTAAGGCGGGTGAAGTTAACTATATCAATGGCATGTACTGGGAAAACCAGTATCAAGGTCTGCTGTCAGGATCCACACTGGAACTGGATCTCGATCGCATGGAAAAAGCTTATGGCTCAATGGACAGTCGTCGTCTGGAAATAACCAAGAATATTTCACTGTTGGAAATGGACCCCCTGGCGTTGTTGCAACTAAAAACCAAAGGTTCCTGCACCTTCCGCTTGAGTGAGGAGTTGTTTGATTACGATTTCCCCGGTCATTACAACCGCCAAATCAAAGCTGTTTCTCTGGCTTTTAATGTTGGCGAAGGTCAGAAGGTAAATGCTACCCTAACCCAGCTCAGCAGTAAACTGGTTATGGATACCGATATCAAAGCGGTGAAACACCTGATGGATCCCGCTAACGAGGCAACTGCCAATGTGCGTGCAGATTGGCGAGCCAATCAGCAGGTGGCTCTGTCCCATGTGGACCAGTATACCGAGAACAGCGGTATGTTTGAGTTAAACTTTGGTGATGAACGCTATCTACCTTTTGAAGGTACTGGTGCTGTTTCTAACTGGAACTTGGAACTAAATGGTAAGAAAGGCGATTACAATCCAAAGGATTTGCTTGATGTCACAATTAAGCTACGTTACACCGCCAAACAAGGTGGTAGCCGCTTTGCTAACGAAGTCAAAGGTGTGCTCAAGCCCTATAATGCTACCAGCTTCTTTGACCTGGCTTATAATTTCACCGATGAGTGGGCTGCTTTGACCGAAGGCGAAACCAATGAAGTGAACATCACCTTTACTCAGGATATGTTCCCCAATATGAGTAGCAGCAAAATTATTGGGTTGTTGATTCGCTATGAATACAAAAACGGTCAGGGTGGGGCGTTCTTTACCATCAATGACGATTTACAAGTGCCGAATAACACCTATCTACAACCAACTACTCTCAGTGTTGGTCAAAAGGGCAGTGAGTGGAAATTTACTGTCAAGGGCGATGCTAGCACTTTGCAGAATGCGGAGATGGTATTGGTTTACAAGGCGAAGATTTAAAGTAATAAGTAATAAGTAATAAGTAATAAGCTCGTAGGGTGCTGTGACACTATGCTTGATTGTAAACGATCAATACCGGTTTTCGTGTCAGGCACCAACCAAGGTCTTGTGAAAATTGCGTAAATCCTAAAGTAATAAGTAACAAATTACTAGTTACTAGTTACAAGGAGAACATAACAAGTTTTGGTGATAATTTCACAGCCAAATTACAACTTAATAAGTTATACAGCTTGATTGTGAGACAAAAAGTCCTACTTCCCATAACTTGTTACTTATTACTCGTTACTTGTTACCCATTACTTATAGCGGTTTATAGCTTAATGAGGTACACATTATTTTTTGCCTCTTCCCTCTTTCCTCTTTCTTATTATCTGCTCCCTGCTCCCTGCTCCCTGCTCCCTAAAACCCATAAATTTGTACCTCACAAGTGGTAGAATTGCTATATTACTTATTACTTATTACTTATCAAGGAGGTGATATCATGGCCATGAGCCTAAGGCAAAAGAAAAAAATGTTCCGCCGCAAGCAAGATGCCCTCAAGCGTAGCGGTGGTGCTACAAATAACCGACAGAATAGGGGTTTATCACCACCGATTAGTAGGGGCGATCGCTCATCTGGTGCAGGTGAGGCGCGTCAAAAACGGGCAAATACTATACTGAATAGCGATTCTGAGTCCCTTACAGTAAGCAAACCACCTAGTTTAAGGCTGCAAGATGCCAGTGGGGATGTTAGTAAAGCTAAACAAAAAAAAGAACCAAAGCCCACATACGACATTGGTAAAGGTCGGATGATCTATCCTGTAACCAAGGGAGGAGTTACCCAATACCTACCTGTCCGGAGTCAAGCGAGTGATTCCGAAATCAATTCGGGTGCATTTGTAGAAGACGCAGCGGTGCGAAAACAACCTGTGAATACCATCTCAGATGGCTCGAAGTTTAAGCGTCCTACCGTCAAGGATGTTAATACTGGTCGGACTTTATTCGCCACCACTACTACGAACAGTAAAGGTAAGGAAAAAATCGAATATCTCCCCCGACAAAGTGAAGCCACAGCTTTGGAATTGAGTTCCGGGAAATATATTCCTGAGAAATCTCCCATCACGGGGGAAGAGTTGAACCAACCACCCAAGATTGACTCAGATAATAGCGATCGCAAATTGTTTGCTACTTTGGCTGCAGATGGGAGTGTTCAATACTTTCCCAAAAAAAATCAAGCTACTGCCAAGGAATTGGCGGAAGGTCGATATCTTGAGGGTTTTGCAGCCAAAGACCCGGTAAATCAGATATTAGATTCATCTGTACTTGGGGATAAACGTCCCACTGTGAGGGATGTCAACACTGGTCGGACTTTGTTCGCTACTGAAACCACTGGTTTGCTTGGGACAAAGAAGACTGAATATCTCCCCCGACAAAGCGAAGCTACGGTTGACGAATTAAATGCCGGGAAATATATTCCCGAAAAAGATTCCATCGCTGGGGAAGAGTTGGAGCAACCACCCAAAACTGACCCCGAAAATGGCGGACGCAAATTGTTTGCTACAAAAGGGGCGGATGGTAGTGTCCAATACTTCCCCAGAAAAAATCAAGCCACGGCTATGGAATTGGCGGAAGGTCGCTATCTTGAAGGCTTTGCAGCCAAAGAACCGGTGAATAAGGTCAAAAACCCGTCGGAATTGGGTAATAACCGTCCGACTTCTACGGAGGCTAGAACTGGTCGGAAGTTATATGCCACGGCGGTTTTGGACAGTGACGGTAATGAAAAAAATATCGAATATCTCCCCCGCCAAAGTGAAGCCACGATTGAGGAATTAAATGCCGGGAAATATATCCCGGAAAAAGCCTCAATCGCGGGGGAGGAATTATACCAACCACCCAAAACTGACCCGGATAATAGCGGACGCAAACTTTTTGCCACAAAAGCGGCGGATGGCACAGTTGAATACTTTCCCAAAAAGAATGAGGCTACCCCACAGGAACTGGCTGAAGGTCGGTATCTTGAGGGATTTGCAGCCAAAGAACCGGTGAATCAAATCGAAGAGGCAGGGAATTTTAACCGCCCGACTGTCAAAGATACCAACACGGGACGGACTTTGTTTGCCACGACGACCACAAACTGGTTTGGGAACAAGAAGACGGAATATCTACCCCGCCAAAGTGAAGCCACAGATGGGGAATTGCTTGCGGGGAAATATATCCCCGAGCAAGATTCCATTGTGGATGAGGTGTTGAACAAGCTGCCAAGATATGACTTTGGCAATCAGCGGGATCTGTTTGCGGTGAAAGCAGATGATGGTAGTACGGTGTATTTGCCGAAAAAGAGTCAAGCCACGGCTAAGGAGCTTTTGGAAGGAGAATATGTGGAGGATGAGGCGATTAGTCAAAATGCTCCCCTTGGTCCTGGTAATGCTATGACCAATGCTGCACCAAAGTTTGATACTGATAACAATCGCAAAATTTTTGCGGTAAAGGATAAGGACGGTAATACGACCTATCTACCGCGAAAAAGTAAGGCGACTTCCCAGGAGAAGGCTCAGGGGTTATTCATTCTTGATAATGTGGTCGATGAATATGAAGACAAACGTCGCCGGACTGCCCTCAGGGATGACTCCGCCAATATTGCCCAGCGCCGCGCTCAGCGGGCAGCAAGGCTGGTGGCGCGACCCGTCGCACTCTCCCTACCAAGCAAGTGAGTGAAGCTAAGGAAACGATTTATTCTCGCCATCGAAATCAAAGCAGGATACTCAAAAAACAAAGCGAGACGTTAGAGGTAAGTTTTTAAATCAAAACTTAAGCGTATTTATTAACAAAACATAAATCAACCTTCTCACAAATGTTATGTATAATCTTCTACAAAACCATTGGAGTCCAAAATGTCTTCTAATACAAAGTTTTCTAATATAAAAAAAAAGCATAGTGGTACCACAAAAGATTCGTCATGTCTGGATCATTGACCAAAGCCAAAGGATGGCTTGTACCTATTTTTGTGGGGACAGTGCTTAGTTAGTACCTCTGGGATAAAACAGACAAACATACATCATAAGGATAAATCGGAATAATGTCGTCACGTAACAGAAAAAATAAAACACAAAACAGTGGATCTATTGATAATTTATCACAGTTATCAGTCAAAGACCGCGTGAAGAAATGGCCTCCTAAAAGAACTGATCAAACAACAGCACAATCAACTAATGAAAATTCGCAATTATTGCCAGGCAAAACCAAGAAGCAAAAGCGAAAAGATGAAATAAACCAACGACTACAGTTCAAGAAGCAGGCTGACAGTAATGTAACTAATGACAAACAGGAAAATACTCTGACATCAGTTCCTCCTAAGAGCATAGAAGATGAGGATAAAGAGAAGACAAAAGCACCCCCTTCAACAACACAAGCCACTGGTCAACAACAGTCACAACAACAAGCAACAATTGCCGACGACCCGTTAAAATTTGATGTAAAAAGTTCGGTAGGCTTTTTTACGAAAGACTTGTTAGACACACTCCTCAACTCTTACACCACAGAAGATGTAAAGAAAGCTGTTAGGAAAGCATGGGATAACGGTAAGTATACAAACCCAAACTTAACATTCAACTCAGTTCCGCAAATTATCGAAGCCGCATACAGAAAGACAGGCCGAAATAAGGCAAAAAAAGCGAAGGAAAAAGTAAAAAAGGATAATGCTGACAAATCACCCGACATCGAGGATGCCAAATATACGACGACAGTTTATCGCGCTGACAAACGAAACGCTGAACAAGTAATGCAGGATTCCGGTTTTCATGGATGGGGAGGAAGCATGTCGATAGAACATGCTAAATCTTGGGCCAGCAATGTGTGGATTAAGTGGAATGATAACCAGAAAAAAAATTTTCTACAGGAATGGAAAGCACAAACTAGCGCTGAGAGTGACCAAACCAATTTTGTCGCCACTGGAGAATCCGAATCCCAAAAAGGGGGAAATGAGTATCGGATCAAAATCCCGTTAAACCTCCCTGAGCGCAAATTAGTGGAGTCCGGCAAGGGTAATGCATCTGCAGAAAAGATATTAGCTCCAAGACAACCCATATTAGTCCATGACGCAGATACATTAGAAGAGTCTTCTATTATTGCAATTGCTGGAAGGGACGAGGTGGTGTTTCTTACAGGCATCGCGACAAAATACATAGAAGTGTTTGATAAAGAAAGCAACACATATAAACCAATTGACAATGCCGATGTTTAGTTTGTTTGGTGCATTCGCAACCGCGTAACACACTAAACTTATAACCGTTCGGTTAAGAAATTGATCTGTTGAGACAGGCAGGGGGAGCAGGGGGAGCAGGGGGAGCAGGGGGAGAAAAAAACCAGTAATCGGGCTTATCCGAACCGTATTGGGGGAGGAGGGAGTGCAGGGGTAGCGGGAGAAAATATTGCTTATAAGTAACAAAAGTACAAATAAACCAGCAATAAAGCATTTATTAAGCTGATGTGCAGCTAAATTATATAATCCAAAAACTTGGAGGTTTTGTAGTGCAAGCATCTTGCTCGCTTGAATTATAAAGCATTATGACTAATCACACCACCAAAATCAACTGGCGGGACAAAATCAAAACCCTATACCAAAAAGATATTAATCCCCACGAAAGACATGATTACATTACTTTTATACGGGATAAATTCTTCCCAAACCACAACCTAGCAGACAACAAACCAGTCATCGCAAATCTACCAACAACGACTATCCTACAATTAATCAAAGCCTGCAAACACCTAAAGGACTGGCCATTAATAATTTATTGCTGCGAGGAATACCAAAATCGTCTGGATAAAACAATGTCCAGCAATAACCTACCACCTCACGCCATAGACAACCTACGCTTGCTCAGCAGAGCCTATCAACAGCTAGGCATGTTTGAAGCAGCAGAACAAACCTTGCAACGGGCAATCCAGAGTGGCGATCGCCAGCCATTACTCGATGAGTACCGACAACAGCAGCAATTAGCTAACAGCTTACCCAAAGGAGTTGAAGCACTCCGCTCTGACACATTAATACTTACTCCCTTACAAACTTACCACGAAGAGGATTTCTTATGGCAATACGCCGACCCCAATATTGCGGAATTGTGTAACCTACCGGACTTTGACGAAGAAGACTGGCAGGAATGGCTAAAGACAAACCAGACCAAATCAACAAAATATCAGTTTGCTGTCAACCATAAATATTGGGGGTTTATCGGTTCTGTAGGTCTGGAAATATCTCAACGGATTGGCTTTTTTTACTACTGGTTAGGTACAGATTTTCAAGGAAATGGTTATGGGTCTCAAGCGGTAAGGATTCTGCTTGATTGGGCTAGCCGTTATTTGGGTTTGCGCTGTTGTTACGCCAAAGCCTATAAACATAACATCTGCTCCAAAAAAGCCATGGAAAAAATCGGCTTTCGACCTTTACCATTCAAAACGACTATTCCCGAAAGAGAGGACTATGAGGAAGAACTGTTTTATTGGGGAGAACATCAAACCGATCGTCTTTCATTATCCGAAATCAACCGGTTTTTTATGAGTCTAGGTTTCAATGAGCGGGTAGTTCCTTCACAACAGAGTAGCAACGGATATCGCAGGAATTACAGACCTGACTTTTCACCCAATGTACAAAAGTCTACTCCAAACCTAACCCCCCAGCCCCCTTACCCTCATAAGGGTAGGTTTTTAACAAAGACGTGAGGTGTGGGGTGTGGGGTGTGGGGTGTGGGGTGTGGGGTGTGGGGGATAAGAAGGCGCTGCATCGCTTATTCAGGTGCGACCCGTGGCGAATTTAATAATTAGATACGGAAAGCGCACCTAAGTTGTTTTCCTTTTCCTCTACCTCTGATCAGCCCCCGACCGGTAGGCGGTTGCGGGTGGGTTTGACCCTAATGTAAAAAACCTACCCCTGTGAGGGGGTGATGGGGAGATGGGGAGATGGGGTGAATTTTGGACGAATACTCGGGATTTTGGGGAAATTTATCTAACCTTCCTCGAAGGCCGTTAACAAATTGTTAGTGATAAAAGTTGATTGAAGGCGGCTAATTCGTCAGATTTTAATGACCTTATTTGGGCATTCTTCGGTAAATTTTAGTTTATTTCCCTATCCCCCTATCGACTTTTATCGTTAACTTACTAAAGTTTGAAATAGCCCATGGTGACTTAAAGGGGTTAATTTGACCGAAACAATTGCGAAAAATTAATCATTATAATAACTAATTTAGGTGAAGTCGCCTGTGAGCAACGACTTCACCTAAGGAAAGTGGGATGGGTTAACAATTGCCTCCACAAGCAATTTTTAGTCAAAAAATCGGTCTATTATTGGTCAATCTACGGATTCTAAAGGTGCGCTTTCCGTGATGGCGTTCGCTTAGCGTGACCTACGGTCAAGGGATTGCTCGCCATCACGGGTCGCACCTAAAGGTATCGTAGGGATTGACACCTGTGGTAGATGTATTTTTTCAACTGTTGGAGTGTAACCCAGCCATTGTAGGGACTGTTGGGCAAACTGTTGAGGACAACCGCTGACCCCAAAGCGAGTTGGTCTTGGCTCCCCAGTATTCTTCCCTCCAATTAAATCCAGTTCTTGAGCAGCAGCAGCAACAACGTATTTTGCTGGGTCTACCAATTTAACGTCTGGGGGTAATATTTCCCGCAGGATCGGTTCTAGATGGGGATAATGAGTACAGCCATAAACTAGGGTATCGATTTGGGCTGCTAGCAAAGGTTCTAGGTACTGCCGTGCTACCGCTGTAGTGTAGGGTTCGCACAAGCGATTTTCCTCCACTAATGGCACAAACTCCGGACAACCCACTTGCCAAACCTGAGCAGTTGGTTCAACCTCTAAAATAGCATTTCGATAAGCATTGCTGGCAGCCGTAGCTGGTGTAGCAATCACCCCAATCCGACGACCTTGGTGGAGCGCCGCACGGGCACCTGGTAGAATCAGCCCTAGCATTGGGATGTCAAACTCACTACGCAGAGTTTCCAATGCCAGAGCCGAACTGGTATTGCAGGCCATCACCACCATTTTGACATCCTGTTGCACCATCCAGCTGAGAATCTCGAAGCCGAACTGCACGATTTCATCCGCAGACCTGGTACCGTAGGGTAGCCGTGCGGTGTCAGCAAAGTAAATAATTGATTCGGATGGTAGTTGTTTGTATAGTTCCCTCAGAACGGTCAGACCCCCCACACCACTGTCGAAAATCCCGATAGGACGACTCTGGGGTTGAGTTCGAGAGATCAAAATTGGGTTATTGATCATTGGTTAATAATTGGCACCTACCCACCCAGGGGCAATAAACAGATTACTTGGGTTCGCTCAAAACAAGAAAATCGTTAGATTATAGGTTAGCAATTATGAATTAAGAATTGACACAATATTAGAACTCAACTTAGGTCAACCGATTCTGCCGAATATATAGGAGGATGCCACGAGCGATCGCTCTAGCCATCTGGGTGCGATAGGCGGAAGTTTTCAGTTTAGCTGAGTCTTCATAGCCAGTTAGAAAACCAACTTCTACCAAAACTGCTGGCATGGAGGTTTTCCTGAGCACATAAAACCTCGCCCGTCGGGTACGTCGGTCACGAACATCCACGCTCCGCAAGATAGTGTAGTGGATGGTTTGGGCAAGACTCTGACCAGTAGAGTAGTAGTAAGTCTCTAATCCATTCACATCCGGTCGCTTACCCCCGATAGCATTGGCGTGGATGCTGACAAATAAATCAGCATCAGTCCGTTCTGCCACTTGAACTCGTCCATCCAGACTGATGAATCGGTCATCTGAGCGAGTCATGACAACCTGGATCCCCTGTTTTTCCAACAGCGCTTCCACCTGTCGGGAAATCGACAAATTAACATCTTTTTCTTGTATACCCCCAAGCCCAATAGCACCAGGGTCTTTGCCACCGTGTCCCGCATCAATGACCACTACCAGGCGCTCTTTGGGAACCCGACGTCTGGGAATTGGTGGGCGAGTCCGGTTAGGCGGTGGCACAGGAATCGAGTGAGGCGGTGGCACAGGAATCGAGCGGGGGGGTATCCTGGTTGGCCTGCGTGATATCAATGGTCTCAGTTGCAGAGCCAACAGCTGATCATTGAGCTGATTGAGGCTACCAATCCGGGTACCGTTTGATGGCTGTACCAAAATCAGCACCGTGTTTTTGTCCTCCTGCCGCACCATCACTTCTGATACGGGACTAGTGGTATTAAGTTGAGGGCCACTGAACTTCTCAGCTAGTTTGGCATTCGGTATAGTAATTTGGTAAGCCTTTGAACGAGGATCCCATTTGCTAGTGGCTCTGACCCGTTGGTTAGCCTTAATCAACAGCTGAGTCTGATTACTAGCCAGTTCCACTGACCCAATGGTGGCTAACTTACCGATATTAGCCGAGCCACGAGATTGAATCGGTTTCGTTGGCACTTTGGATGTTGGTCCATTATCTAAGCGTTGAGCTGGGATTCCCCTAGGGAAAATCAACACCCCTCCCAATCTTTCACTGAACGATGCCAGCCAATCAGGGCTGTCACTATCCACATTCAGGGTCATCCGGACAATCGGTGGGGACTCTTTTTTCTTTTCAAACTCGATTTTGCTAACCCCGTAGCGATTTACATCCAAATCCTCCCCTAACAAACTCTCGGGAATCGTAACCCCTTCTAGGTCGATGTTAATGCGGCGGTTATTGCGACTTCGTTCGATTTGAATGATAGGTTTCCCACCATCGGTACTGACAAAAAATCCATTTCTATTGATCTCAAAGCCTTGGCGGCGAATCCCCGGATTGGATCTCGGAATAGTTGGATTTGATCTTGGAATAGTTGGCCGTGGTGGAGGGGATTGAGTGCGAGTCGGTGGCTGAGCTGGTGGTAGAGATGGCGGTGCTGGGTTAGGCAGAACCGGCAATGACCCTCGATAAGGCTGAGGTAATTGTACAGTCCACTGATTGGGGCTAATACCCCTAAATTTTACCTGCTGGGGGTCTATAGTGTAACCAGGAGCCAATTCAACCACAATCCGAGTGGTTTGTCTCTCAAATTGACCCACTCGCACTGCTCGAATCGCCCCGCTTAGACGCTGATTTGTTGATGGACCTCCGACGTTAATTCCCGGTAAATCAATCACTAACCGGGTAGGATTAGAAATGAGTTGGGCTGTGGGTTGTACACCCACATCAGTGGTAAATTCCAGGCGATTCTGATTGCGATCATATTGCCAAAATAGTAGTTCACGGGCTTGAGCCGCCAATGAAAATAGAGAAAATGTCAAAGAGCTGGAGAGTAGCAGTAGCCAGCGAAACCTCACAATTATTACTCCTGTATCATGTATCTTAGGTAATTGGTTATAGCAATTGGTTATAGCAATTGGTTATAGCAGCTGTTAGCGGTTAAGTATTAGACCCTAACAGCTGCCTAGAGTAGGCTATAGTTAACCGCTAATCCCTAACCGCTCACGATGAATACCCCTAATTAATAGCCCAGTCAACCAATGTAAGCGTCTGTTTGACTAATAAGATTAATCAGATTAATCTTATTAAAACCGTTAACAGACTCGGACGTAGAGTAGCTTGGTTAAGTTTCAAGAGTTTCAGTATACACGGGTTTCTCTGAATCGAAAATTTGGTTTTAGTTAACACACTTAGCTGTGTCAAATCTTAAAGCATACACAATCAACTAAATTGAACAGGATTCTTCAAGAATCCTGCATCAATAATTGTCTTCACTCAGCAAGCTCAGATACCATTAGAAAAAGTCTCAAGACTCTCCAGCTGTTTCCACCTGCTCAGATGGCTCTTGAAAGACCAACCGCAACAAAGGCGGAGCAATAAAAGTCGTTAAGATAACCATCATGATAATCGCTGCTTCAGTTGCTTCTGAAAGAGCACCACTTGCTGAACCAACACCAGCAAAGACTAGCCCCACTTCACCTCTGGGAATCATGCCAACCCCAATAGCCAGACGGTTAATTCCTGATTGACCAAAGACTGTCAATCCTGTGATCACCTTACCAAGAATTGCCACCACAATCAGGAAAGTTGCCAAGATCAAACCCTCGCGATTACTGGGAACTGCTGGGTTAAGCACACTCAAATCAGTTTTGGCTCCCACTGTAACAAAGAAGATGGGCACAAGTATATCTGCCACTGGTAGGACCTGTTCTTCCAATTCTCGACGCTTATCCGTTTCTGCTAAGACCAGCCCAGCAGCAAAGGCTCCTAAAATGGCTTCTAATTGGATAGCTGTGGCAATATAGGACAAGACAAAGGCAAAAATGAGTGCTGTCAGTAATACCTGACCTCGGGTTTTCATTTCCTTGACCAAGGCCACGAAATACGGACCAAGGAAGCGACCGATTAGAATTGCTCCAACTAGGAAGACACCAGCACTAATAATCAAATAGATCACATTAGTGATCACGACTTCCCCAGTTTTTGCCAGACTAGCCACCACAGCCAGGACAATAATTCCTAAGACATCATCGAGTACGGCAGCACCAATGATAATTTGCCCTTCTTTAGAACTCAGTTGTCCAATTTCTGCTAGGACTTTAGCGGTAATCCCGATACTAGTGGCAGTTAGGGCAGCACCAGCAAAAATAGCAGGAACAGCAGAAATATGAAATAGGTAAGCTAAACCAGCAGTACCAGCAGCAAAGGGAACAACCACCCCAACTACAGCTACTACAGCGGCCTGCGGACCAACACGGATCAGTTCTTTGAGGTCAGACTCTAGTCCAATTTCAAATAACAGGATGATCACGCCGAGTTCCGCTAAGACGGAAATCACCTCGCTAGTAGACTGAAATACTGAGTTGGTAGCTTCTGGGGTTAGACCAGCGGTAGTTTGGAGAAAGCTCATCATTACGGAATTGCTAGCCGCACTGCCCCCTTCTGGGAAAACTAGCAGATTTAGGGCAGAAACCCCGACAACTACACCACCGACCAATTCCCCTAATACCGGTGGTAAGTTAATCCGAGCACAAATTTCGCCTCCGAGTTTACTGGCGAAGTAGATCACCACTAGACTCAATAGCACTCCTGCAAGAACCAGTGAACCGTTTTCTGCTTCATTAGCAGTGGCTTCAGTTGCTGTTGCCAATAGGGATGGGAGAGGGTGTTCAGGGGGGAGTAATGGTAACGGGGTGAGGAGATTCACCCAGGCAGTTGTATCAGCCATGTAGTTGCGAATAAATCATTCATTATACTTTACAAAAATTATGGCAATCCTTGAGCCTCTAAGGTCTAGTCAGGGGCTCAAAATAAGCTAGTACTCTGTCAATTTAGTTTTGAGGGTTAGGTGTTAGGTGTTAGGTATTAGGTTTCAGGTGTTAGGTCTGAGGTGTTAGATGTTGGGTTAACTTCTGATATTTAATGCCTAAGCGTATCGTGCCTAAGCGTATCGTGCTATCATGCCTAATCAAGCCCATGGGAAAGGACCAGTGTGTCTAGGATAAGAACAACCCGATGGCTTAGTTAAAATAACTCATGGGGAAAATCATCACATCTTAACCTTTCGTATTCTTTGAGAGCCCACTCATTCTCTTCAGTGTATTTCGTTACCAGCTTAATGCATTGCTGTCTACGTCGATCCTGCTGCTGAGCTTTTTGTTGTGCTTTTTCTCTGGCTATGCGTTGAGCCTCTTGCTGGGCTTGTCGTCTGACTCGTTGAGCCTCTTGCTGGGCTTGTCGTCTGACTCGTTGAGCTTCTTGGTGGGCTTCTATGGTAGAAATTTTCGCATCTGCCCTGTCTATAATTGGTTCAACTTGCTTTTGCCAATAGCCAGTGGTCACCCTCCTAGCGTTTTGCTTAGCCTGTTGCCATTGACCTGCCTCCAGGGCTTGAAGTGCTTGTTTGCGAATCGATACATTCACAGCCCACTCTTGTTTCCATTGGGCAATGGTCTCCGGTAATCTTTGACGAATTAGATTAGTTTCAGGAATGACCTGAGTTAGAGCAATGGCTTCATTGAGCTTCCCTTGTTCCTGATACAGCTTGGTAGCTTTCTGAAATAGGCTGTTAGACCACTGATCAATTAACTTTTGTGCCTCTTGGTAAGGAGCACTATCTGGGGTTAGTTTATTGGCCTCGATAATTGCGTCTTTATATTGGTTCGCTGCAGCTAGTATCTTAGCTTTGCCAAATAGTTTCTCGGCGCATTCATTGAAAATTACCTGAGTCTGTTGATATATAGGGGACTTTTCAGGAATAGTTGTGGCTTTATTGATGCATTCTTCATATTCCCGTTCTGATCGGTGCTTCTGAATCTCTTCTAAGCGTAATACTAGATTTCGATAACTTTGCCATTCTTGATATGACCAACCTAGCCCTGCACCAATGACAGCAACTGCTAGCCACATCCCTACCATTCGCAGCCATTGGTTGGTTGGGGGGGAAGACACAGGTGGAATTGAAGGTGGAAGGGATGACACAGGATTTCCTCCTGAGAGTGGATGCTATGGAATAGTAACTATACTATTTTGAACACATCTATCGGCTTTGTGCTATACCTGCAGTTCAGTAATGAGACCACTACCCCAAACCCAAAACCCCGTCAGGAATTGTGCATCTTCCCAACAGTGTCCACTCCCAACCCCTCTATAAAAGAATCCCAACAAAATTAATTCGTCTTTCAGGAAACTGTCATATTACTGCTGTAGTCTTCAAAGAAGAGTCCCAAGTCCGAGGGACAATCTGGATGGTTTTCTTGGGTACACCGAAGACGCATGAATAAGTGACACATTAAGACCAACCAGCTGGGTGCTGTTAGCCGTAAGGTTGAATCTAGATAGGCTGCAAATGAGGTTGAGGCAATTATGAATGCTCCTACTTTTCTAAATCGGCAAAACCATAATCGACAGTGGTTCCCAATGTCCCGCAAAAACCACAGGCATTTAGCACCAGTGAAGCTAGTGCCTAGAAAAAGCCACATACATTCTGTGAAAAGCCTGCGCACCTTAGCAAACTCGAAAGTGAAACAAGGGGATTACAGCAGTGCGATCGCATTGTTAACCCAGTTGATTAATCTCAATCCCACCAGTGCATCAGACTACAACAATCGGGGATTGCTGTATTTCCAAAGTGGTCAGCCTTACAAAGCTCTATTTGATTACAATCAGGCACTGCGAATTGATCCCAGATTGGACAGTGCTTACAACAATCGCGCTAATTATTATGCATCAGTTGGGCAACTGGCTGAAGCCCTCACCGACTACGAGCAAGCTATTGATCTCAATCCGGGAAATATCCGCACCTGGATTAACCAAGCGATCACCTTCCGGGAATTGGGATTGTACGATTTAGCCCTAGAAAACCTTGACATGGCTCTAATGCTAGGATGCCTGGAAGACCATGTCTATGCCCAAAGAGGGCGTACTTACCATCTCCGGGGTGACTGGAACTGTGCCATCAGCGACTATCAAAAGGCTTTGAAGTGGCTGCCATTGTCTGGTTCTTCTGATTCCTTGCGCGAGAAAGTGGAAAATTGGATCAATGATTTGCTTAAGCCACTGAGAGCTTGAAGGGATTAGTGGTTAGCTCTTGCGTCCCAAACAGCGATTCTCCCTAGGAGACGCTACGGGAGTCACGCGAAGCTTCCGCGCTTATCGGATTGGCCGTAGGCCACGCTACGGGATTGACCGTAGGTCACGCGGGGCGCGAACCCACAGAGCTTGCTCTACCGATTACCTTTAGCTCAGTTTATGCCCACCGGAAGTATAACTAATTTCCATCCCCTAAGTCTGGATCTTGCCAGACGACCTGAACCTGATTCGGATCACGTCGTAAGCTTTGCTCTCGCATTACTTTCTGGGCTTGCCTGGGGTCAAAAGAGCGACTGAATTCACGGCGCAAGTTATTCACTCGTGTCTGAGTTCGCTTCACCTCTCGTTTTACTTCTCGCAACTTGGCTTGCTGTGAGAGATGATAAGGTAATAGTTCCATGAGTGCGGTAATGGCAGCGGCACAGAGAACTAGGTTTACAAGTAACTTAGCAGTAGTTTCACCAGCAACTGCCCCGTAAGACTGTCGCTGCGGACGGTGCTTGATTCGAGGAACTCTTCGGCGAGGTTTTGATGGTACCCGAGTTGAGTCAGAGGGTTGGATTGCGTTCATTTCCGTTTACAATGCCACGCTGGTACACCAGCGCCCTTGGGTTTATTATTGGGTTGATTAGGATAGAGTTTTGAGTATGCACCTTTTATTTAGCCAGATAATTTAGCTAAAAAATAGTCTTTATGGAACAATCAAGCCCCCAAATAGACTAAGAGCTTAGCATAATGTGAGTTTGATCACATAAATTTCCTGGTTTTGACTTGAATCCAGGGGACAGGAGCTTCGAGTCAGGATAATAATTCAGAATTATTGCTTATAATATAGGAAATATCTATTAACCTTCCCAGGTAGACTGGCCTTGGCAGCCATCATTCAACTCCAATTCCCCTCCCGTTATACCCGCGTATGAAGCGCGGTAAAGGGGGCGTATAGGGTGTGGACGCAGGTGACCCACACAGCCCGGAGACGAAACCTTAAAATAAGGTTTGAAGTTACCGTAAGGAGAGTGGAGCCTTAATCAAACAGTTTTAACCCTTTTACGCATAACCGACTAACCATAAAGGCTCCACTCTCCTAAGGTTTCGTCTCTGGCCTTAATCATGGAGGCGCGCTTGACCCGTAATTAAATTCGCCATGGGTCGCGCCTCAAAGTTTTAACCAAAGGTGCGCTTTCCGTAGGCGAATTAAATTCGCCACGGGTCTTGAAGTTACCGTAAGTGTAGTGGAGCCTTAATACAATAGTTTTAACCATGCATCCTCATAGCCAGTCACCTATAAAGGCTCCACTACACTAAGGCGCGCGTCTCTGCACCTCTTTTACCCATAGCCGACCAACCATAAAGGCTGCCCCAGGGAGGGATTGCTCGCTGGGGTAACTTCTGACCCTTGGGAATTGGAGACTCAATCTGTTGCGCTTCTTGATGAGCTCTGCTAAGATTAAAAAATATTAATGCACCCAAAAGGTGCCGGTTTGCGCCCAAGCTGAAAAGCCGCTGCTAAAAGCGTAGATCAAGATGCAAGTAAGCTCAATGATTTTTTCAGAGAGTCTAGAGGCTGTTTGGATCAGCCATTAATATTTTTATGCTCTTAAGAATCCCTCACTATAATAATCGCGTGATGAGCGTGAGGGATTGTCAAGGATTTCACTAGCTTTAATGATGCTTCGCCATTGATTAACTAGTTTAACTAACCCACCCAAATCCTAGATTATGGGTGGGTTAGTTAAACTATTTTGTTTATCCTTTGTCCGCTCTAGATCTAGGCCGCTTTGGAGCAAGGCTTTGAGCTTCCCAGGATTATTTGTAAAGTTCCGTAGACAGCCGGAAGGCTAGAAATCCCGGAAGCAAAGCCAGCAATAGAGCTCCGATAACTTGCGCATCTGAAATAGCCATCGTATACAATCTCCTTTATTTGAGCGATATTCTATACCATTAACGGTGCGCTTGACCTAGGCAAATTTTATTAGCCATGGGTCGCACCTAAGCCAACTAATTGGGCTAGTTATGGAATTTTATCACAATAACTTGTCCAATCCAGATATTAGAATCCTTGTAGCTTAGGTTGATATCAAATTGGGATCACAGCTATGTACCTTGATCTTGCTGCCGGTTCGGTGTGGGTGTTGGAACCTCAGTAGGGTCCGTTGCGCACTTTAATTCTGATTAAATGTTAAGATTAATTAAGTTAGATATCAAAGTTTTAGTAATTTTGGCGATTACATATATTACATATACTAAGTTAACCCTTTAAGACCTTAATAATTTTTAATGCTAGACCAAATTCTTAACTCATCGTTTAATGTTGGGCTTGAGGCTCCTGTGGTTTTGTTGATTCTGGTGGCACTAGAAGCTGTACTGTCTGCTGATAATGCGATCGCATTAGCTGCGATCTCCCAAGGCTTACAGACCAAACAACTTCAACGCCATGCTCTTAACTTGGGCTTAGCAGTTGCCTATGTGCTACGAATCACTTTGATTCTCACAGCCACTTGGGTAGTGCAGTTTTGGCAGTTTGAGTTATTGGGAGCAGCCTATCTGCTCTGGTTGGTCTTTGAGTATTTCAGATCTGATCAAGATGAAGACCATCACCATCATGGCCCGAAGTTTACTTCTCTATGGCAGGCAATTCCGCTAATTGCTGTTACCGATTTAGCTTTTTCCTTGGATAGTGTCACCACAGCGATCGCAATTTCTGACCAGACCTGGCTGGTTATTGCTGGTGGCACCATTGGGGTAATTGCCCTGCGATTCATGGCGGGCTTATTTATTCGTTGGTTGAAAGAGTATGTCTATCTGGAGGATGCTGGCTACATCACCGTGGGCTTTGTGGGATTGCGGCTGTTGGTCAGAGCGATTAAACCGGAATTAGTGCCACCGGAATGGTTAATGGTTGCTGCCATTGCCCTAGTGTTCATGTGGGGATTTTCTGAAAAGTCTAAGACCCCAGACCTTGAGCCAATTCCTGTAGAAAACAGAAAAATAACAAGCGAGAGTTAGCCACCTAATTTATTGGGTGGACAGCGAACGCGCCCCGCGTGGCCTACGGCCAGCGCGCCGGGATTCCCATACGGCTATCGTGTTAAAATAGAATCGTGAGTAAGAACAAGGTTGGTCGCGTTTATATTTTGCGCTTTTCGGTGAGATTCCGGCCAGAAGGAGACGGGGTATATCCTACGACCATGGAACAGGCAAACAATGCAGCAAAAAGTAGTGATTTATTGCCCTGATTTGTTTGGTACAACCACTCCGAAAGCTATTGTGCAATTAAATTAAAAGTAAATCCACAGACTTTTTGTTAATCCGTTCGCGTAGCGTGGCCTACGGCCAGGGAGGTAGGGCAGTTTTGAGTCTGCCACAACAAAAGAGACTAGACTCACTCTCTAGTAAGTTTTGTAAGCGTCGTGCAGCGCGGTTTTAACCCGCGTAACGACACGACTCTTAGAATCCACGCGATTTCAATCCGTGGAGAACTCAAGGTTAGGCATTAGCCTAGGCTAAGCACTCAAAACCTAAATCAAATATTGAATATATATAGTTAATTGACGCCATAGTCAAGTAAGGGTAATGGTCTTTAATTGGTTCCACCGAAAGTCTGATGCTAGCGCAGGGTCTGCTGACAAAAAGGACTCTGATACATCTCAAGTAGAATCGGAACAAAAGGCAACAGAGCAACAACCAATAGACCAAGCTGATTCTAAATCTGTCCAAGAGTCATCCTCAGCAGCAGCTGAGGATTACCTGAGTTGGGCAAAAGCTGCCTACAAAAATGTTCAAAAGCAACAAGTAGATCAATCTCCAGAGATAGACACTACTGACAGTAAGCCAGTAGATGATTCAACGGCTCAGCCAGCAGCAACGGCTACACCGGACAAACTTCAAGAATCACAAGAGACTGAATCTCCAGCGGCTGAAACATCGGAAGGGTCTGAGGAAACTGACACGACAGTTACGGCTGAGATAGCTCAGATAACTGTTGAAGCAGAATCACAAGCAGAATCACAAGTAGAATCACAAGTAGAATCACAAGCAGAATCACAAGCAGAATCACAAGCAGAATCACAAGCAGAATCACAAGCAGAATCGGAATTAGAAGAGTCTACGGTTAGTGAAGCTTCGGTAGATACTGCTGAAACGGTGGAACCAGTAACCGAGCAATCCTCTGATCAGATGGTAGAAGAGGTAGTATCAACACCATCGGATTCAGTAAGCTCTAATCATGACTCATCTATAGCCATGACCTCGGTTGAGAATAAACCAATCCCTGAGTCAGATAGCTTGACAAGTGATATAGCTCCATCAACTGAGACAACAGAGGAAGAAACCCCCGCTTCTGCCCCAAGTTGGGCGCGTCGAGCAAGCACTAACCGACTAGCACGACTGGAACGTCTTAAGGAAACAGCCATTGAAACCCCTGAACCGGAACCTGAAGTGGCAAGTGTGATCGAGGATGAAGGGGAAGCAGAGATAGATCAAAATGTGCTTGGTCTGGCCTTTGATGATGGGTTCTTGTGGTCAGCAGAGGTGTTGGCATCTCAGGGAAGAAGTCCTGAGGATATCTCGATCGAGGAAATTAGCTGGCTCAAGCAACTGCGTCAGGGATTGGGCAAAACTCGTCGCGGGTTGATTAACCAACTAAAGGCGATTGTGGGTCAAGGCCCGTTGAATCAAGACGCGGTAATGGAGATTGAGGCGCTGCTGTTACAAGCAGATGTAGGAGTTGAGGCCACTGACTATATTATTGATACTCTACAAGCTAAGTTGCGGGAGGAGTCTCTACCAGCAGAAAAAGCGATCGCATATCTCAAACAAATCATCAGAGATTTGCTAGAGCAACCTTACAGTAACAATTACAGCCGGACCTTTGCTCCAGAAAACGATACCTTGAATATCTGGCTGATGACTGGAGTAAATGGTGCTGGCAAAACTACTACTATTGGTAAACTCGCTAACTTAGGTCAGAAGTCAGGCTACCGTTGTTTAATTGCAGCAGCAGATACCTTTCGAGCTGCGGCTGTGGAACAAGTTAAGGTTTGGGGAGAGCGCAGTGGTACTGAAGTGATTGCTAATCCTGGTAAGAATACTGATCCAGCTGCTGTTGTGTTTGATGGCATTAGTGCTGCCCAATCTAGAAATACTGAATTACTGTTGGTGGATACAGCAGGACGATTGCAAAATAAGAAAAATCTAATGGAGGAATTGGCGAAAATTCGGCGAATTGTCGCTAAAAAAGCCCCAGATGCCACAGTTGAATCCTTGCTAGTGCTGGATGCTACCTTAGGTCAAAATGGTTTACGTCAAGCACAAGTCTTCTCAGAGGCGGCAAAACTGAGTGGAGTGGTATTGACAAAATTGGATGGAAGTGCTAAAGGTGGTGTCGCTTTAGCAGTCGTGCGGGAACTGGGCTTACCGATTCGCTTTATTGGTGCAGGGGAAGGGATTGAAGATTTGCGGCCTTTCTCTAGTTATGAGTTTGTGGAAGCTTTGCTTAGTGGTTAAGTTGGTTATGACAGCAAGGGAGTAGGGAGTAGGGAGTAGGGAGTAGGGAGTAGGGAGTAGGGAGTAGGGAGTAGGGAACAAAAATTATCACAATTGATTTAAGATCCCTATAGTCATGATCTGATCACTGATTATGGGATCAAAAAAATATAATTGCTAAAAAACGCGATCGCTAAAATCTCGGTCATCTAAAAAACGCGATCGCTAAAGTCTCGTTCGCGTAGCGTGACCTATGGTCAATCATCAAAGATAGGACAGCTTGTGGTTGATGGGATTTTTTTTGATTTGAATGCGATTTGTCTATGGTCACGCTACGCGAACGCAAATTCCTGATCAAGCCGATATTACTTCAAAATCAGAAATCGTCTCAATCCAGACCCGTGCTCCACACTTGAGGGGATCATCTGGACGATACATCACCCGACAAGGGCCATTGACCTCTACCGTATGACCGTAAACATTTTTAGAGCCTCGCTTCACCGTAATCACAGGATTACGCTCCCCGGTCTTGAGATTTTGGCGAATAACTTTCTGATTAACGTGGATCACAGCCTTAGTGTAATTTGTACGCTTTGACCAGTTCCGTTTTGGTCCGCGAGTGCCAGGAGTGACCACCGGCATACCATCAAACAACGGAATCACCCAAGTTCTACCCACCTTATAAGCCCCTTTAACTCTGCCCTTACCCAGAAGGTAACGAACGCGAGTGGCAGAAACACCTAGTAATTCAGCGGCTTGTGCAGTGGAAATCATCATGGGGAGTAAACCATTGCTTTTACGATATCCTTACTTTAACACACTTGTTCTGAAAAGGCAAGGGCATGGCAAAACTATTGCATTAGCGTAATTAAAAAGAAAAAATGGGAGTAGTGGGTGTAGTAAGTTAAAAATTATAAAAGGGTGCTATAAAAAAACTATTGCATTATCGCAATTTCTAATCCGATGGGATGTATGGAGTTTATAGGGTAAATAATATTAATACTATAAAAAGGTGGTAAAAACTATTGCATTGTCGCAATTTCTGATCTGGTGGGATGTATAGAGTTTATAGGTTTTGTGGGACTTTTAAGTTAAGAGGGTTATCACAAACTATTGCATTGTCGAAATACTAACTCTTGGCTGTTCCCTGTTGCCTTTCTTATGGAAAAGCGATTGACCGTAGGTCACGCGGGGCGCGATCGCATTCCTGAAACCCTTTGTTACTCGACCATAGGGAATGCGATCGCTTGTCTTATATCAAGTCAGGATAATTACCCTTAATAAAAATCTTCCCCATCTCCCCATCTCCCTATCTCCCCATCTCCCCACCCTCCCCACACTTCCCACACTCCCCACCCTCTCCTTAATTATGGGTATTCAACCAGACTTGATATTATTCTCCCTTACGGCGGTTTGCATAACTATCAGGTACACAGGATTGTTTTCCCTCTTGCCTCTTGCCTCTTGCCTCTTGCCTCTTGCCTCTTGCCCCTTCACTGCTCCCTACTCCCTCCTAGGACTTTGTACCTAACCGAATAGAAAACCGCTTTAGGCACACTTTTGCTTTTTTGTCAATTCATAAGTCTTAAAATTGATCGATTGTTTCGGGGAAATTAGAGTTTTTAAATGAGATGTAAACAGAGGATGGCTCTAACCGGAAACAATAAACAGCTAAAAGAGAAGAGTAGGAAAGAGCTCCGATATTTTTTGATGTGATCAGAAATCAGCCTTAGTGTTCATGACCTATTTGGAAAAGGGTTATTTTCTCTGATGAAAGAATAAAAGATTAGACTAAAATTGTCTCTATTTTGTTCCTCTTGTTGAAGATTGTGATATACTACTATCAAACAAACTATACTCAAAGTAAATAATCAATCATAAAAATATAGCTAGTTGTTATGGCTTCGCTAGACAATTTTTTGTGACGCCAATTACAACTTTCATAGCTCATAAGACTAGATAATAAGATAATACTAATTTTTATAATTAATAAGTCTAGTAAAATTACGGATTTAATTGAAAAGGCGGGTTGTAAACTTCTCTAACTTCCCCCTTATCCATGGAAGCTGTAGATGCAGCTTGCCAGTAACTTAATCAATAATTATGTGATTGTGGCTTGTGCTATACCTCGCTGCCAAGTGTAGTAACTTTGTCAATCTAAATAGAGCTGAAGTCAATGACCGATGAAAACATTCCGCTACCCAATCCCCAAGAAGCTGAGACTTTCTTGGCTGACCTATTTGAGCAAGTAAAAAAATGGGAAAGTTGCCTGGATGAAAGTACAAAGCTTGGTGTAGGTGCAACCGCCGTTAAAAGCTTGCTGGAAAGTAAAGTTAGCTTTGGCAATCCTAGGGATAAGTTGATCTTACTTACCGAAGACCTATTTGAAGAAACTGAAGAGGGATTGAGCAACATTTATCGACAGCAAATGCGTGATGCATTTGATTTTTATTACATGACTGTGACTGTCGATTTGCGTCCCAAACCAGGGGTTAGATTTTGGCGATTGTGCTGTGAGCTTGACTTCAGTCCCAAAGGAGAAAAAGAGCCCATCGTTCAGTCTATTTTCCCCAAAAGCCAATGGCGACCTGTGATGAACTTCGGGGTGGGCATGAATTTAGCTATCAATAGCAATCTTGATTGGAGTATCGGGATTGATAGCACTGAACTAGCCGAATTTACCACTATTCCTGCGGAGCTCAAAGCTAATGTAGGAAATAAGAACGAACTCAAAGCATTCATTGTCATTCCTGAGTATGCTTACGAAGCTGGTCACTTTGAAATAATTTCCCAAGGTGAAGGTAACTCGAAGTGTTACTGGCGCATTGAAGAGCCCGAAATCCAAAACATACCGACAGTCCAATTTGCTATTGTCTTTAAAGTGCCCAAGGAAATAAAGTCTATTAATTTGCGCGGTATCGCCTGGGGTGAGCCGGATATGAACTGGTTAACTGCTGATATCCGTGATGTTTTCAGTGATCTGGCAGATAGATTCCAAACGTTAATACGAAATAAGAATCAGGCGGCGATTAAATTTAGTCGTAGTGATATCAAGGAATGGATATTGAACCTACCGAAAGCTAATCTTCAACAGGATTTAGCGACTTAAATCGGGCGCATCGTTATTATTGTAAATCTATGGTAAGTATTCAGTTATCAGCGGTCAGCTATCAGCTATCAGCTATCAGCGGTTAGCTGATTTTATTCAAAAGCTGAATGCTTATATTGGGCTTTTTCCCAGACTTCTAATTCTCTAACATCTCTAACTATTAAATTATCCCAAATGAGGTTTATTTTAAGCTGACCACTGACCACTGACCACTGACTACTGACTGCTGTTCCCGTAGCGTGCGCGTAGCGCATATGCTTACCAATTAATCAGCTTTATCTGATCAGACAGCTATGACTAGAGCCTACTACACCTATCGCATCTACCTGATAAATTATTATACCGTGGGGGTTGAAAAGAAAGAACCTGGAAAGCTCGATAATCGAATCTCTGGACCATTTCGCTATCAGGATAAGATCACCCCAGAAGTCAAGGAGTTGATCGAGGAGGTTCGTAAAAATGGACTCAAAGATGCTAACAAGTCGAGGTTACTCGGAGAAGCATTGTTTGATACCTTGTTTGATGATCGACTTTGCCATGATTTTATTGGATTTTATAACGAAGTTGTTCGCACTAAACAGCAACTGCTACGGGTAGAACTAGATATAGACGAGCAAAATATCCCTGAAGTGGCAGCGTTTCCGTGGGAATTTATGTGTTTGCCTCAGAGGACTAACTCAGGAACAATTTGGTTGGCTACTGCACCTGGCTTGGTCTTCTCGCGCCTGCCCTCACACCCGATTTCAGCACCACCGATTCAGTTAGGCGCAAATGAAAAAATGCGGATTGCCTTAGTTGTCTCTGCACCGACAGATTTAAATCCAGTTGCCTACGAGAAAGTGCAGGCGGCGATAGAAACACTAGCCCAGGAACAACCAGAGCAGGTGGAATTGTTACCAGTAGTGAATCCAGCTAGCCGCAGTGCTATTGATAAAGTTCTTAGGAAAAAGCCTCATATTTTCCATTTCATCGGTCATGGTCGTTTCGAGAATGAAAATGGTGAAATTGCCTTGGTGGATGAATTTGATCAGGCACGGTGGATTACCGCCAATTACTTTAGTGATCTATTCAATCGCCATCGACCTGGAATTATTGTGTTGCAGGCATGTCAGGGAGCAATGGAGTCTACATCGAAACCATCTGTAGGGCTAGCTTCCAAGGTTGTGCAGCAACTTATTCCTGTAGTCGTGGCCATGCAATATCCCGTGTCTAATAGCACAGCTAGCCGATTTGCCTGCCACTTTTATAAACAATTAGCTCAAGGTAAGTCAGCGGATATAGCAGTACAGGAAGGACGACGAGAAATTAGTCTCCATGAATCAACAGGGTATTGGAAACGGGATTTTGCCACACCTGTGATTTTCATGCAAGTGCAAGATGCTCAATTCGTTCAACCTCCAATTGAGTCATTTCAACCTCTAAATCCGTCAGTTGTGCCAGACAAGCCAAGCCCTAAGCAGCTCCATGTAAAGGATGCTCGCCAATCACAAGGAGTCAAACGAGCACTGTTGATTGGAGTCAGTGAATATGGACAGGGCTTAAAGCCACTACCTGGCGCAACCAAAGATTTAGAGGAAATCAAACGAATACTGGATTCCCCACAACTGGGAAATTTTGTTGATGTCAAAGCTCTGAGTAATCCTGATCGACAGGAAATGGAGGAGGCTATTGAAGAGTTATTCGCTAGTTCTACAAAAGATGATTTGGTGTTACTGTTCTTTTCAGGTCACGGTGTCAAAGATAGCAGCAATCAACTGTATTTAACAACTCGTATTACTCGTAAGAATTCACAGAGAGAACTAGTTAAGACAACAGCCGTTTCTGCTAGGGCTATCCATAACATTATGAATGGTAGCCGCTCCAAGCGACAAGTGGTTATCCTAGACTGCTGCTTTAGTGCAGCCTTTCGTAAGGGCCTACTGGTTAAAGATGATCGCTCTGTCGATCTTCAAAATCAATTAGGTGGAGAAGGGCGTGCTATTCTCGCTTCTTCAACTGACTATTCCTTTAGTCAATTGGACGAACAGCTCTCAATTTACACTCAGTATTTAGTAGAGGGTATTGAAACGGGAGATGCTGATTTGAATGGGGATAGGGTGATTTCTCTGGATGAGTTACATAAGTACATCGAAAAGAGGATTCGAGAAACCCTTCCTGATATGAAGCCTAAAATCTATACTGATCAGGAAGGGTCTAAAATCCACATTGCTAGAGCACCAAGGGATGATCGCCCTGTTTTAGATACGCCTTTAGTTACCCCAGAGGGGATAAATACAAGTTCAAAAGCAGATAATTTTATAACATTTAGCTTACCTAAGAAACTGCTATCAAAGCGTCTTATAGTTATTGCTGTTTTGGCTTCGGTCTTGACCATGTTAGTTGCAGCAGTACCCCTGGATTGTTGGTATACAAACAAAATACGGAAGGATAAAGGTAAAACTTGGGCTTTAAACCGGGTAAAGAACCATTCGTTTCGTAGTCGATGTGAGAAATTAGGGTTTAATTTTGATGGAGAATAATGTTAATTTTAGGGGGATGATTTTCGTGAACTAGTTGTTTCACATTTTTTTCTCGATCTATCTCGACAGTATAAAAAATCATTTTCAATCATCAAATACTCAGGTTTATAATTGCCTTGTATTTGTATAATAGAAGATAGATTATCTTTAATACCTATAATTTTAACATCCAGTCCGGTTTTAATACATCCTATTCTTGGCCAGTCGTTATTATTTAATTTTTTGTGATGTATGGGTACAGTGTTTGCGCCTTCACACTTCTCATTATCATCAACAAAGTTGATAGTATAATCATCAACTGATCTTGGATTATCCTGACCAAAAGCTGTTGTAACTATACCGAGCAGGAGAATAATGCTTACTCCAATAATAACAAGGTAATTTATAACTTTTCCTTTCATGACAAAGAGAAGAGTAATGGTTGACTACTATACTCTTCGCTAGATCTAAATTAAATCAGGATATTTTACTAATAAAGCAAAAAATATCTACAAAAATTCATGAAATGGCGGTAAACTCGTATAAAACAGTGTTTTTCACTACTCAATTTTTATGCTAAGTTAATTCTTTGTTTGAAGAAAAAGGCAATAGGCAATAGGCAATAGGCAAAAGGCAAAAGGTAAGAGGCAAAAGGCAAGAGGCAAGAGGCAAAAGGCAAAAGGCAAAAGGGGACTGCTGTAAATGTCGCAGAAGACAGCAATCCGGATAGTTTGGTTTTTGGCCTAAAAGCCCCACTGCCTAAAGTCTCGCTCCCCAACTATCGGACAGTTTGTGATTATTGGATGTGAATCCGATTGGCCTAAAGCCACGCTAAGGGATTGACCATAAGTCACGCTACGCGATCGCAAAACATTGACTGGTTCAATGCGATTGGCCTAAGGCCACGCTACGCGATCGCATTCACATCCGATCACGCTGAAATCACTTCAAAATCAGAAATCGTCTCAATCCACACCCGTGCTCCACACTTGAGGGGATCATCTGGACGATACATCACCCGACACGGGCCATTGACCTCTACCGTATGACCGTAAACATTTTTAGAGCCTCGCTTGACGGTAATCACAGGATTACGCTCCCCGGTCTTGAGATTTTGGCGAATCACTTTCTGATTAACGTGAATCACAGCCTTAGTATAATTTGTGCGCTTTGACCAGTTCCGTTTTGGTCCGCGAGTGCCAGGAGTGACCACCGGCATACCATCAAACAACGGAATCACCCAAGTTCTACCCACCTTATAAGCCCCTTTAACTCTGCCCTTACCCAGAAGGTAACGAACGCGAGTGGCAGAAACACCTAGTAATTCAGCGGCTTGTGCAGTGGAAATCATCATGGGGAGTAAACCATTGCTTTTACGATAGTATTACTATAACACACTTGTTCTGAAAATGCAAGGGCATAAAAAAACTATTGCATTATCGCAATCTCAAGTAGTGGGGTTAAATGGGGTTAGTGATGGTAATGGGATTAGTATGATAAAACAGTTATTAAAAACTATTGCATTATCGCAATTTAAAGGGGTAATAGGTGTAATGGGTTAAATAGGTTAATACCGATAAGAGGGTGCTAAAAAACTATTGCAGCGATGCAGCGCGGTCTTGGGAAGGCAGCGCGGTCTTGGGGGTTCCCCCCATGAGCGACTGCCGTGGTTTCCCCCATGAGCGACTGCATCAAGACATTGTCGCAATCTCAAGTAATTGAATAAAAAAATTCGGTCAAGGATGCAGTTAAGCAAAACTTGACCGAATCATGAATTGTACTTTTCCACGAGCACAGCCTAGCTGCACCATCCACCGATAAGTGGATCAGAATCATTACATTGTTATCAAGTTACTGATCACATTCTCGCGTGTCAAGAAGATCCCAACGTAAGTATTCAGCGGTCAGCGGTCAGCGGTCAGCCGTTGGCCTTTAGCTGATAACTGATAGCTGTTCGCGTAGCGTGCGCGTAGCGCATTAGCTGATAGCTGAATACTTATCAAAATTGCTATAAATAATTCATAATGATATCTGATTACTTAAACTCTAAACTCTAAACTCTAAACTCCCTATGGTTCAAACAATTCCTGCAAAAGAGATTTCATTACGTCAATTAAGACACAGATTTAATCTAGAACGAACGGATGATGAACAGTTTTTTCGAGAATGGCAAGACGATTTACCCGAACTGACAGAGTTTGAAAAGCAATTGCTAGGGCAAGTTAAAGAAGAGTATCTGTACTTATCTGAGTCTCCGTTATTGGAAGTTATCCTGAAAATGGTGATAATATCGCCATTATTGAGACTAGCAGGATTTTATCGTCATCCCTTTGAAATCACAGCAGAAAAAGAGGTTAAAATTACCTCCGAAGATGATGGTATAATTGTTAATGGACGTATTGATATTCTGATTTTTAAACCAGAATTATGGGTTACTGTTATTGAATCAAAAGGCACAAAATATGCCTTAGCAGCGGGAATTCCCCAAGTCTTAGCCTATATGTTAGCTAATCCTAATCCAGAGCAACATATCCTGGGATTTATCACCAATGGTAATGAGTTTAAATTCCTAAAGATGACAACCACCAAGCCACCTAAATATGCTCAATCCTATACATTCGCTCTTGAGAACAAAGATGACCTTTACACTGTTCTGAGAATATTAAAACGTATTAACCAACTCATCCAAAATCTCTAGTCAGCTTCCATCAGCTGTCAGCCGTGAGCTGTTCGCTCACGCTGCTTGAGGTGCTTATTTTATTCAAAAGCTGTTCGCACCTTAAGTAGCGTCATCAAAGGCCAAAGCTTACCTCTTTTCTTGATGCAGTCGCTCATGGGGGGAAACCCCCAAGACCGTAATGGTGCGTTTTCCGTAGGCGAATTAAATTCGCCACGGGTCGCACCTCTGCATCGCTTATTCAAAAGCACCTCAAGTAGCGTGCGAATTAGCTGATAGCTATCAGCTATCAACATCTTAAGGGGGTTGTCCAGGATAACTGATCTACTAGCGCCCCTCAGCTAAATGTCTAAGTTTTCCTGGATGATTTAGCTTACTGCTAAGAAGCGGTTGATGTAGCATGAGCTTAGCGTATTAGCTGACTGCTTACATTTCCTGGAAAAGACTTTACCTTTTTCATAAAAAGCACTATTATACTGATACTGCTGCCCAGCGCTTACTGGAAGCAGCACATGATACCCAAGCAAAAAGAAGCGATTATCTGTTTATTGATCAGGTTATTGATCAGGTGTGACACCTGTAGACCAACTATGGTATCTTCACCATGGTGGTAATGGGGGTAAGGGTAACTGACACTATGTAGGTGATACTGTGACTGTTATCAATAACTTATAGGTTATTAACAAGCACGGTTAATTACCTAGCAGCATCTAGCGCAATCCACTAGTGAAAGCAGCAACTAGTTTGGTAAAACTACCTAGGGAGTATAGTTAACTAATGGGATAAACCTATTAGAGACTAAGAGCAGTGACATGAAGTATCCGGAATATCGATAAAAACCAATAGATTGACAGCCGGCACTTGGGTAAAAAAAAATACCAATTAAAGTAGGGTGGGCAACCTAATTTAATCTATAAAAATGAAAATAAACTAACTTTTTTTGCCTATCCGACAAGCTAAAACCAGGTATTTTATTTTTTAGCTACTCCCTAATCACTTGGAGTTGAGAGAAGCAGCTTTCCCCAAATCACAAAAGAATGGAAAAATTGTATAGTGTACACCCTAAGCACCTCGAAACAGTCAAATTAGTTTGGAAGCGTAAGCGTCGGGGAAGAGATATAGACCTAGCTAATGAATTAGATTTAGACTTGCCCATTGTTAATCTTTTTCTGATCGGGAAGCCTATTAAAGGTCTTTTCTTTGTAGAAATTTGTCAAGCATTGCACTTAAACTGGCGAGAAATTGCTGGTTTAGAGTTACTGGAAACTCCGGTGAAATCCTCAGAGATTCAAGTAGATACCAGTGAAGTAGATACCGTAGATACCAGTGATGCAATTGGTCTACGGCCACGCTACGGGAACGCAAAACCAAAACTTATCGAAGAGGTGAACACCGTTGATGACGCTTTAGGGGAGTTAGTGGACACCCTCAAAGAAATGTTAACTCGCCTGACTCGAAAAGCGGGAAACATACTAAAAGCAGACCGTACCAGTATTTTTTTACTGGATCAGCACAGTAATATACTCGGTTCCATTGACGCTGATGATGGTAAAGGTGGCTCTCTAGTCATTGATATTCCAGCAGATAAAGGAATTGCTGGTGCAGCAGCTACCTCCTTAAGTATTATTAATGTTCCCTTTGATGTCTATGATGATCCACGCTCTGAAGAAGCGAAAAGAATCGACAAAATTACCGGTTACCGAACCTATACTATGCTAGCTTGGCCCGTGTTGAATCAGCAAAAAAATTTAGTTGCTGTGGTACAATTAATTAATAAATTAAAACCCGATATTAATCCAAATGATGACTTGTATGAAAGAATTGATCTGAAGGGGTTTACCAAAAAAGATGAAGCCCTGTTGGCTCAATTTACTCCTTCAATTTTGAGAAATTTAGAACGATGTCAGTTATGTTTCCAACTAGCCCGTAAACTTTGGGTAAATTCAGAAAGTAACTCAGGGATTATCGATCCCTATAATCAAAAACTGATTACTGAACTCCAGGAGAAAGAAAAACAGGTGCGCAAGAGCCTAAAAAAACTCACCAAACTCAAGTTCTAGTAATTGTTAATTTTTATTGTTAAATTTCAATATTTTATAGTTTAAATTTTCAATGTTAACATTTTAGGCAAGCTAGGATATATTTTGCCTAATAACTCCAGTACAATCAGATTTAACAAACTTTTCGTGTTGACCGGAGTAGAACACAATGCCAGTAGCAGTTGGAACCATTGAGACCCTAGGTTTTCCAGGGGTACTAGCCGCAGCAGATGCCATGGTCAAAGCAGGGGCAGTGACACTGGTATCCTATGATAAATCTGAGAAAGGTCGGTTTATGGTTAGCGTCCGTGGTAAAATTTCAGAGGTAAACGTCGCGGTAGCAGCTGGTCTGGAAGCCGTAGAGAAAACCTATGGTGCAGAGGTGACAGCTTACTATATCATTCCTAACCCTAATGAAAATGTGGACACAGTGTTGCCCATCCACTACACCAGCAAAGTCGAAGAGTTCCGAACATTTTAAACCAATAGGCTTAATCGCTATTTGTCAGCATCGGTAGCGAAGATTCGTACAATAGTTCCTGAGTTTAAAATAGTTCAACAGATTAAGGAGTTTGGCTATGTCTACAGTGGCGGTTGGATCTCTCGAAACCAAAGGCTTTCCTGGTATACTCGCAGCAGCAGATGCTATGGTGAAAGCTGGTAGGGTTACCTTAGTAGGCTACATCAGAGTTGGTAGCGCCCGCTTCAATATCAATATTCGAGGGGATGTTTCGGAAGTAAAAGCAGCTATGGATGCCGGTATTGCAGCCGTCGAAAAAGCCTATGGCGCTACCCTGGAATCCTGGGTAATCATTCCTCGTCCCCATGAAAACGTCGAGTGTGTTCTGCCCATTGCCTATACTGAAGCCGTTGAACAGTACCGAGAAGCTGTGGAAAATCCTATCATCGGGCCGGGGAACGGTTTGTCTCGTTAAGCTTTTTGGTTGGTTTTAGCTAAGCCCGCACCAAGCCCACGTCTGACACGATAGGAGAGCGGTTTTTGAATGCGGGTTGAAGCTACATTTGTGTTAGAACCGGGTTCGGTATAACTATGCTACTAATCCTGATGGTTGCACTTCCACAGGAAGCACTGGCAAATCAACCCGCACTTTCTGAGCTTGGGGCTGTTCCGCTTGCTCTAATACTTCTACCTCAATATTAACTGCCAGTGACAGCTCCTACACTGACCCGTTGGGTTCAGTGTAGGCTTCCCAGCCAATCCGGCCATCGCTTAGGAGGCGCTGGGCTTTAAGAACGGACTGCCCTGCCGCTCTGTTTCGTATATTGATCGCTGCATTATGATCACGATTGGCCGTAGGCCACGCTACGCGAACGAGGCTGCAACCACAATGGGGACAATCGTGCCACCTTGTATGCAGCTTTTTGGGAACTTTTTTGCCACAATTGGAGCAATTCTGTGAGGTGTTTTGGGCACTTACCGGAACCGCCAACAAGCCAGCATTTAAGGCTTTGCTTGCCAGGATTGTCAGAAAGCTTGACCAACCCGCATCCAATACAGACTTAGCCAATCGGGACTTAGCCAGTCCCTTTACATTTAACTTTTCGTGAGCTACTACATCGTATTTTGACAGCAAATAATTCGCGGTCTTAAAGTGGAAGTCTTTCCGTTTATCCGCTACTTTTTTGTGCTGTCTACCAAGTTGCTTGATAGCCTTGAGTCTGTTGCTGCCTCCCTTCTTCCTTCGAGATACCCTTTTCTGAATAACCTTCAATCTTTTTTGAGATTTTCGGTAATACTGAGGAATTTCTATTGTCTCTCCTTCCGAAGTAGTCAAAAACTCCTTAAGACCAACATCAATACCGACTATTGAGTCAGGATTAATGTCAGGTTTAACTTCAGGTACAGTTTGATCTTCTAGGGACAATACCAGATAATATCCATCACACTTTTTGGTGATCGAAGCTGTTTTGATTTTGAATCCATTCGGCGTAGCCGAAGCTTCGCGAACAGGAATAGGGCGATGTAGTACAACCTTGACTTTCCCTATTTTAGGGAGGTTGATAAGATTGCCATCCAAACAACCTTCTTTCATTTGGGGGTAGGTAAAGGTGCGGTAGCGGTGTTGTTTCTTAAACCTGGGTCTACCAGTCCGCTTTCCATTGCAATCCCCCTTAACAAATCTATCAAAAGCGTGCTTTACTCTTTTGACTACATCCTGAAGCACCTGGGAATATTAAACTAAGCCGGTGAGTCGCCTCACCGACTCGTCTCCAAAACCGTACGTGA
>NZ_MKZS01000001.1:4445028-4454356 GCF_001942495.1 Moorena bouillonii PNG | reverse complement strand
GCGTAACGACACGACTCTTAGAATCCACGCGATTTCAATCCGTGGAGAACTCAAGAAGGGCAACCGGCTTTGGGGAAACAGCAAACCGCAAAATAAGCTAGTCGGTAACTGCTTTTAACAAGAGTCGGGAAGAATTCCGCCATCTCCCAATCAATAATCCCAACGCTCACCAAACATGGGTAGAGCGTTGGACTTCCCGTTTAAAGGTAAATGTTACTATTACTCATAAAGCCAAGAGGTTATGGTTGGTTCCCAGCTAACTAGCTCTTCGTCCTTAAACCAAAGACTAATCTCCTGCTGCGCTGTCTCAATGGCATCTGAGCCATGGATAAGATTGCGACCGGTGTCTAACCCATAATCGCCCCGAATGGTTCCTGGTTCAGCTTCCAGAGGTTTGGTAGCACCAATCATCTTTCTTGCGGAAGCCACTACTCCATTTCCTTCCCAGACCATTGCTACTACAGGACCAGAGATGATGAATTCGATTAGTTTGGGAAAGAAAGGTCTCTCTTTGTGAACAGCGTAATGCTGTTCGGCAAGTTCACGGCTGACGTTCATAAGCTTCAGCCCAACTAAGGTAAAACCTTTTGTCTCAAAACGCTGGATGATTTGACCAACAAGATTCCGTTGTACACCATCCGGCTTAACCATCAGAAATGTCCGTTCCAAGTTTATCTCCTCAAATTGTTTAACTCAGGTCAATCTTGGGCATAGCCTTTCCTATGATATTCCTTTAGGACTAAGATTCAAGCCCGCTCTATTGCTAGCTCAATTAACTGATCCACCAATTGTGGAAACGGAACACCTGTAGCTGCCCACAGTTGGGGATACATACTGGTTGCCGTAAAACCTGGTAAGGTGTTGATCTCGTTGATGAAGATTTCCTTAGTGGCTTCGACATAAAAGAAGTCTACCCGTCCTAAACCAGCCCCATCAACGGCAGTAAACGCCTGGATTGCCATTTCCTGAATCTGGGTAATGACGTCAGTGGGCAAGGGAGCGGGGATTAACAAGTCCGCTTGACCCTGAGTGTATTTGGTTTCGTAGTCATAGAAATCACTATCATAAGTAATTTCACCAACTACTGAGGCTTTGGGATGATCGTTCCCTAGTACAGCACACTCTACTTCTCGCCCTACTACCCCTTCTTCTACAATCAACCTGCGGTCATAATTAGCAGCATTATCTAAGGCGGCTTCTAATTCAGAACGCGATCGCACTTTGGCAATCCCTACCGATGAGCCTAAATTAGCTGGTTTGACAAAGTAGGGATAGTTTAAGGTTTCCTCAATTTGGTCACAGAGTTTGGTAAATACACAGGGATCAGACCAAACTTGCGATCGCAAAACTTCCATGTAGTTGACTTGGGGTAATCCGGCTTGGGCATATACTGTCTTCATTGCCAGCTTGTCCATGCCTACAGCAGAACCCAAAACACCACTACCGACAAAGGGAACTCCCATTAGGGTTAGTAATCCCTGAACTGTGCCATCTTCCCCATTTGGCCCATGGAGGATGGGAAACCAGACATCTACCTCACTGACAACGGCAGGAAATTGCCAGACATTACCGTTAGGAGCAGATTCTAGGGGAGTTCCCGAGTCTAAAACCTGTGCGATAGTTTCGACCGCTGTCCAGATGCCATTTTTTTGAATGTACACTGGCACCAATTCGTACTTAGAGGCATTTTCATCGGCACACAGAGCGTTTGCGATCGCTCTTGCAGAACTAATCGAAACTTCGTGTTCTCCTGAGACACCACCAAACAGCAGTCCAACTCTACGTTTTGTCATATTAGTATACAGTTAATTAAAAATCCTCTAATAAAGAACCCAAGCGACTTAGTAACGGATCATCAGATTGATCAGCGTCTTTTTCCCATCCTACTTGAGCCGTAGCATCTGACTCTCTAGTCGCTTTTGCTGTGGATCCCTGTTCTGTGGCGCGAGACACATCCGTCGTACTAAAATTGGACAGCACTGTTTCTACACCAGCAACTTGCTGTTTTAAGTGTTCGAGTTGTTGATGAGAACGGTCATCGACTTGCTTGACCTGTTCGATTAATGCCATCAATTGATCATCAAGTTGTTCAGAGGATTCTTCAGTAGATAGAACTTGCTCTAATTTCCCAAGCTGCTGTTGTAACTGGGTCAATTGTTGAGTTGTATTAGAGTCTATTTCCTCAATTCGTTGAGTCAGATCAGTTAGCTGACTATTCAGTTGGCTAGGACTCTGAACGGATAACGTCTGTACCACTTCAGTTAATTGCTGCTGCAGTTGGGTTAGCTTGTCTTCAAGATTTCCAACACTTGCTGTTTCCTCGGTTGTTCCCTCGGTTGTTTCCTGGGAGGATGCTTTTTCCTGAGAGGATTCTGGTTTTAACAGAAACTCTTGGATAGCTTGCTTGCAAAACATGCTAAAGCTAGGATACTGACCCTTAGCTAGTTCTTTCTCCACTGCCTTTAGTAGGGCTTGATCCTCCCGGTTAGTGGTAAATGCTACTGTTTTATTTACTTTTTTTGCGATCGCTGCCATGGGAATTATTCCTATAATCCTACTGGATAATTACAATAAAATTTATCGAGATGCTGATTGCTTCTGCACCTCTCCATAAATGTATTGTCCCAAAGCATTCGCTTTTCGAGAGGGTTGAGCTAAGTAACCCTTGAGTCTAGCTTCCTTAAAGATAAGTTGAAGATCATTCCAGAAGAATTGTCCACCACCACCGGTCACGACTACGTCTGTGGTGCGTTCTGGTAGCCAAGCGAGCAAGCGATCAGATAGTTCACGGGCAAAACTTTTGCGCAAACTCGGTATAATTTCGTCGAGGTCTGTGGGCTGAGCAGCACCCTTAGGACGATAAAAGCGCTCTCCCTCTGGACGATTAACCGCTTTGATTAATAGTAACGATTGACTGTCAGCTCCCTGAATTTGGGTAGCTAATTGATCATAAAACTCATTCATGGCAAATGCTTCACTCTGAGATGCTCCTCTAGCAAATCGGAACGAATCTGCCATTATAAAGTCAGTGGTTTGGTGGCCAATATCCACAACGGCGACGGAACGGTCATGTAATCCGCCATCGGATGGATCGTTTTCCTGAACTTCAACCCAGATCAAGCTACCATAGCCCTCTGGTATTACCCAAACTTTCTTAATCGTAATCGAGACTTGTTCCCCTCTGTAGTACATGACATGAGGAGAAGCCAGGATACCAATTAATTCCTCTTTTTCACGCTCAAACTGCTCTTGGGAATGGTAGGGCAATCCCATGATAATTGCCAAGTCACCTTGAAGCTCGAAATGTCCTACGCAGGCAAAAACTTTTATCAAGGCATCTTCTACTTTCGATTGACCAACACCCAAGTTAGCTCCGAAGTCAGCAGCTAGTTGTCCAATGGCGTATCCTTTGCCTTGATACTCCAGCCAAATATCTAATAGAGGGTCACCCAGTCGAGCTTCAAACCCACCCCGACGCACTTGCTCAACGGTAAGATGGGCAACGTTGGCAGGAATGAGCACTACACCATCGGGGTAACGGCTGATACAAGCTTTAGTGGAGGTGCGACCTAAGTCAATGCTGAGAATAGGAACTTTGTTCACGATGGTAGCAAGCTGTTTAGCAGTCATTGGTTAGTATATAAGAGTTTGTCTAACTCAACTCACAAAAAATAGTCCGATGTTTGGAAGCCCCGTCTAGGCAAGAGCGGGGTGGGGACATTGATCAGGCTGTTTGCGATCGCTCTGGCACCAATGGCCAAAAATCCTTAGACTAGTTGTGCAACAGACGCAGGTTGACTCAAGTTGGTTGGACACTATGGCATCTAGCTATTTCATCTCATAATAGTAGAATACTGATTCATAGACCTGTTATACACCTAAGATTAAAACCAATTTCCAATTACTAGATAAGGTGCCCAATAGGCGGGGCGAGCATATTGTCCTCCTGCTTCCAGTAAAGCGATTTGAGCAGCACGAAGGGCTTGGGCTTTGTTTAAGTTTGATTGTCGCAAACCCTGGTAAAATTGGGCGGCAATTTGGGCAGTGGTTTGATCATTAATGAACCAAAGCGAGGCTAAGGCACTTCTGGCTCCTGCTTGAACAGCTACACCTGCTAAACCTAAGGCTGCTCGGTCATCACCAGTGGCAGTTCGACAGGCAGTGAGGGAGATTAACTCCACTGGCTCAGTAGTACTAGCTACGCTGCGAATTACCCGATCTAATTCATCAATGGTGAGTTGATCATTTTCCCCGGTGACTAGGAAAGTATCCTCCGGTTCAGTGCCGAATTCACCATGAGTAGCTATGTGAATAATCGGGTAAACCGTTGCACCTAATTCTTGTTGTAAGCGATCGCGGGTAAATTCCTCATCCAATAGCTGTTTGCTCTCTGGTATGGTCTGTGTCACTGCCTTAACTTCTGTGGATACATTGCTCAAGGCTTCAAATTCACGACCATCGACAATAGCTTCTTTGGTTAAGCCCAACACCAGTGCTCGCCAACTCTGAGGGGTTAATGCTTTAGGCTCAGTCAGGGTGAGGGTGGGAGTGGTTGCGATCGCATAGCGTTCAACTAAAAATTTTTCCCCGTCGTGGAGGGCTGCCATTGGCACAGTGCGTAGGATGCCATCATTGATGAAGACCAGGGTTTCTATTTGAGCTTGTTCTAATTGATTGGCAAAAGGACGAATTAACCAATTATAAATTTTTTGTGCCTGTTGGGAATTGTAAGGCTCAAAAAAGCTTTCTAGTTCTCTACGAAATTGATTAATGTCTTGTCTTATACTGTCGCGATCACTATCAATCCACTCCAATTGCTTTTCACCATTAGGCAGACTTAAAATCACTGCAGTTCGGTCTTTGAGGATAATGGTGCTAATCACAGCTGTCCGAGTACTGACTAGGTCAACTCTGGCTGGATTCACTGCTGCTAACACACAGTCGTTACCAAAATAATCTTGTAATTCTGCTAGTTTGAGACCATCAATGGTTTTCAGGACAATGTTAATATTCTGAGTACGCACATCGGGTGAAGCTGATTTTAGTAAAGTTTGATCTCCCTCTAACCTCAATTCCACTAACTGTCGGTAAATTGGGTTAACGGTGTCAAGAAAATCAAATTGGACATCTCGACTGGCAGTTAGGATATCGCTACGGATTGTTTCGAGAGTAGCGATCGCGTTTTCATAGGCTCCAATTGCCTCAGTTACTTTCCCCTGCTCCTTAAAAATCCGTGCTGTTTGCCACTCCCACAAGTACAGACTATCCTTTGCCAGCAAGTTTTGCTCAGCTGCTAACCTAGCCTGTTGGCTTAACTCTAGGGCTTTGGTATACTGGTCACGACACTCATAGATATGACCCAGTTCCCCTAGGGCAAAGGATTGGGAGCGGTGGTCATTAATCCGTTGCGCTATTCTTACGGCTTGAGCCAGGAGTGCAGTAGCCTGGGGTTCTAGTTTGGGCTGATAGCATCGTATCCAGGGACTAGTTTCATGAGCCGGAGCAATGGGTTGCAACAGGTTAGCTAACTCAATGGCAGCATAAACCTTATCCTGGGAATCTGGTAGAGTTTCCAAGAGGGAGTAGGCTTTTTGCCATTCTTTTTGCCATTTCATAACACTAGCGCTAGATTCACTAAGGCGGTAGTACAGGGGAATCTCATTAAGCCTTGCCCGGATTTGACCGGATTGGTCGTTTTGAGTAATAGCAATATCGAGGCTTTTATGAAAATACTTTAGTGCTTCGCTATCGTTATTTTTAGCTTTTGCTTCGAGTGCCAAAGCCTTTCTTGTGTAGCCGATTTTTTCAGCAGAGTTTGCCCGACGATAGCTGAGCTGAGCTTTGCTACTGTAGGCATTTCCTAAACTATTCAGGGCTGAGGATTGATAGGGAAGGTGGTCAATTTCTTGGGCAATAGTTAAGCTCTCTTCGAGATAGTTAATCGCTAGATCGTATTTGCCCCTGAGGCGATAAGCATCCCCTAAACTCCCCAGAGCCGCAGCAACTCCAAGTTGGTCTTGATGGCTGTGAGCCAGTTGTAACGCACTTTCTGGCACACAGGGGTGATCTTGGGGGTAATCGTAATTAATGGTACCACATAATAATGCGATCGCTTTTTGATTTTGCCCCAATTTACTATAAGCTTGAGCCAGTTCGGTAAGCATCCGCCCTACCTGTTGTAAATCCCCCAGTTGCTGATAATTAGTGATAACTTTTTCCCAGTAGTTAATGGCTTGGTCGATTTGACCAATTTGCTGATAAGCTCTCGCTAAGTTTTCTAGAACAATAGTTTGGTTAGGGCGGTTGTTGGTTTGTTGATAAGTAGTCAGGGCAGTTTGCCAATATTCTATAGCGCTAGTAAAATCTCCCAGTTGGTAGCGTTCCACCCCTTGTTGGACAAGTTGGCTAGCATCAGGGGATTGAGCTGTGGCTGGGTTTCCCAGTTGCAGTTGCCAGGTGGTAGAGGGAAGATGACCGAGCCACAGGGTAATGGTGAGGCTGGATAGGAAAAGAAGTCCTAGAACGGTTCGGACACTGGATTGGCGGCTCATGGGAGAATGCCAGTTGCAGATTTAAATGATAGCAAAGGGAGTCGGGAGTCGGGAGTCGGGAGTCGGGAATCGGGAATCGGGGTGCGTTTCGTTGGCTAGAAACTCTGCTGCATAAACATCAGAGGAAGATTAGCCACTAGGGTAAAACCTAGATAACTTAATATCCATGATGGTGAAAAACCATCCCTCGTGAAATCCGAGTGACAGCCCTACCCTGATTCAATGGAACTAACAAACCTTTGGATTAATGCAAGGGTCGAACAGCGAAGCATCCTAAACCTGACAAGATGTTAGTAGCAGGCAAGGAACTCATGGGTACGCAAGGAAGGTACGTTACAATCATCGTCACGACTTGAGTAGCGAAAGAAGGTTGATACGCTACAGACAAAATGTCACGAAGTCAAAGGAGTATAAGGTTCCCGATTCTTATACTGATTTCCCTAAGCACTTCCGGTGAATAGTACCACCCTAAAAGTTCAAAGAATGGATATTAGGAACGAAATAACCTCCAAAGGCACTCTTAAGAAGGTCGATTCTTAAGTAGGTAGTTAGCCGCAAGTCCTCTGGAGGCGAGATTGAGTCACAAGCAAAAGCTTAGGGTAATGCCTAAGATACGCAGACGGACTCACGTTACATGGAAAGATATGGTCGCAAGTAGTAATGAAAAAGTCTAAAGCTCGGGGATTCATCCCACAGTCGGAATGGAATAAGGTCAATTGGCGAAAGCTAGAAATGACTGTATTTAAGTTACAAAAACGAATATATCAAGCCTCTAAACGTGGTAATGTCCCCGTGGTAAGAAAACTTCAGAAGACTCTGATGAAATCCTGGTCAGCAAAGATGCTAGCGGTGAGAAAGGTAACCCAAGAAAATAAAGGAAAAAGAACTGCCGGAATAGATGGGCGCAAAGCTTTAACCAATAAGCAGCGACTAAACTTAGTAGATTCCCTTAAAATTCACAGGAAACCAAAACCCACCAGAAGAGTTTGGATAGATAAACCCGGTCGTAACGAGAAACGTCCTCTAGGTATACCAACTATCTATGACAGGGCACTACAAGCTCTTACCAAACAGGCACGCTTAACCTGAATGGGAAGCAAAATTTGAACCGAATTCATACGGATTCAGACCAGGACGGTCATGTCATGATGCCATAGAAGCCATCTTCAACTGTATAGGCAAAAAACCAAAATGGGTCTTAGATGCGGATATAGCCAAATGTTTCGACAAGATTAACCACGAAGCATTGCTGAAAAAACTGAATACTTATCCAACACTAAGAAAACTAATAAAATCCTGGCTTAAAGCCGGAGTGATGGATAAAGGAACATTCTCACCTACAAATGAGGGGACTCCCCAAGGAGGAATCATATCCCCCTTGCTGGCGAACATAGCCCTCCACGGAATGGAAGAGTGTATTAAAGAATACGCCAATAATATGAAGGGGACTAAAGAGAAAAATCGTAAAGCCCTTAGCCTCATCAGATATGCGGACGATTTCTTAATAATACACAAAGACCAGAAAGTGGTAGAAGAATGCCTTGAAGTAATTGGCAAATGGCTGAATGAAATGGAATTGGAATTGAAGCCTAGTAAAACGAAAATAACCCACACATATGAAGGTTTTAACTTCCTGGGTTTTCAGGTAAAACAACATAAAGTAGGGAAAAACCAGTCCAAACAAGGCTTCAAAACCATAATCAAACCATCCAACGAAAAAGTGACAGAGCATTACGAAAAACTAGCCAGAATCGTTGAAACACATAAAGCCGCACCACAAGCTAGCCTAATCAACAAATTAAAATTCCAAATTAAAGGATGGTGCAACTACTACAGCTCTGTGTGCAGCAAAGAAACATATAGCGACCTGGTAGACATGCTATGGAACAAACTCAGAAGATGGGGAAACCGAAGACATCCAAAGAAATCCCATGAATGGGTTAAGAACAAGTACTGGGGAACAATCAATGGAGATAACTGGGTATTCAAAGACAAAGAGGTAATCCTACCCAAACATGCCAAAACACCAATAGTTAGGCATATCAAAGTCAAAGAAACCAGAAGTCCATATGATGGCGACCTAATATATTGGGGGAACAGAATGGGTAAACACCCTGAAATGTCTTGTACAAGAGGGAGGCTCTTTACGAGACAAAAAGGAATCTGCCCACAATGTAAACTCAAGTTCAAACCCAATGACCAATTAGAAGTGCATCACATCATACCACGCATAAAAGGCGGTAGTAACAAACCAGATAACCTGGAACTACTACACCTACACTGCCACGATAGGAAACATAGCCACAAGCTATGAAGGTACCAATGAAAATGGTTCATGTAATGAGGAGCCGTATGATGCGAAAGTATCACGTACGGTTTTGAAGACGAGTCAGTGAGGTGACTCACTGGCTTAGTTTAATAATCGGGAGTCGGGAGTAGGTTTTTACATTTAGGGTCAAAGGGGGAGTGTGGGGGGAGAACAGAGAACAACAGAGAAAAGGAGAGAGGGGTAGTTTTTTTGTGTAAGGGCGATTTCGTCAGATCCGATCACAGGGAAATGGGGAGAAGGGCAGAAGGAAAGAATTGTCTCGGTAATTATTGGGTGTTGCTGATTCTGGGTATGGTTTAGCCCCCCTAGCCCCCCAATTTTGGGGGGAACAAAACTCTCTTGCGTCCCCCGATTCCCGATTCCCAATTCCCAATTCCCAATTCCCAATTCCCAATTCCCAATTCCCAATTCCCGATTCCCGATTCCCGATTCCCGATTCCCGATTCCC
>NZ_MKZS01000001.1:4420479-4444928 GCF_001942495.1 Moorena bouillonii PNG | reverse complement strand
ATATCGAAATTCTCAACACCGAATTGAGCACAGAGCCAATTCGAGCAGATGCCTTATTTTTTGTGCGAGTTGCTGATGCTATTTTGCATCTGGAATTTCAAACCTTACCCCAATCTGAACCTCCCTTACCCCTGCGGATGCTGGATTATTGGGTCAGGTTATATCGCCAGTATCGTTGTGATATTGAACAGGTAATAATATTCCTGAAACCAACCCGATTAGCCGGAGTATTTGTCAATCAATTTACCGAGAGGAACCTATCCTTCCGCTACCGAGTGATTCGGATTTGGGAATGTGATCCACAACCGTTACTTACCACCCCAGGGTTACTACCCTTGGCAGTATTAGCACAAGCGGAAGTGCCAGAAAACCTGCTATCCCAAGTAGCAGCCAGAATCGATATGATTGAAGATAGACAACAGCAGCGTAACCTATCTGCTTGCGTGCAACTGTTGGCTGGAGTGAAATTTGATGAACAGTTAATTCAAGCTTATTTTCGGGAGGATATGATGCAAGAGTCAGTAGTTTATCAACGAATTATTCGTCAAGGATTAGAACAAGGATTAGAACAAGGATTAGAACAAGGAAAGCGCAATGAGCTTAATTTAATTATCCGTCAAATTAACCGTCGCCTAGGTGAAATCAATCCCCAATTACAAAATCAAATTGAGAAATTATCCTTTGACCAGTTGGAGGATTTAGGAGAAGCGTTGTTAGATTTTGAAACCGAAGTGGATTTGACCAATTGGTTGAACCAGTTAATGGATACGTAACATCCGGTTAGGTGTCCCATTCAGCCGTCAGCTGAATGGGACACCTATGAACTTTAAAAATATTGTTTTTTTACAGATAAGTTTTATAAAAAAAAGTAGCGTTTATATCTGCTTTTTTTGAACACGCTTATTGCTAGCATGCCTATTCCCTATTCCCTACTCCCTGTTCCCTGCTCCCTGTTCCCTGTTCCCTGTTCCCTGTTCCCTTTGGTATATATGATTGAAGACAGACAACAGCAGCGTAACCTATCTGCTTGCGTGCAACTGTTGGCTGGGGTGAAATTTGATGAACAGTTAATTCAAGCTTATTTTCGGGAGGATATGATGCAAGAGTCAGTAGTTTATCAACGAATTATTCGCCAAGGATTAGAACAAGGATTAGAACAAGGGTTAGAACAGGGATTAGAACGGGGATTAGAACAGGGATTAGAACAAGGAAAGCGCAATGAGCTTAATTTAATTATCCGTCAAATTAACCGTCGTCTAGGTGAAATCAATCCCCAATTACAAAATCAAATTGAGAAATTATCCTTTGAGCAGTTGGAGGATTTAGGAGAAGCGTTGTTAGATTTTGAAACCGAAGTGGATTTGACCAATTGGTTGAACCAGTTAACGGATAAGTAACATCCGGTTAGGTGTCGCATTCAGCTATAGCAATTCTACGACTGGTGAGGTACAAATATCTGGTTTTTAGGGAGCAGGAAGCAGCGATGCAGCGCGGTCTTGGGGGTTTCCCCCATGAGCGACTGCATCAAGACGGGAGCAGGGAGCAGGTAAGAGAGAAGAAGCAAAAGCCAATAGTCAAACAGTTATGTGTACCTCATGAGTCCTAGAAACGCTATAGCTGATAGCTATTAGCTGATAGCTTACCTTGCCTATTGCTAGCATGCCTATTGCTAGCATGCCTATTGCCTGCTCCCTGCTCCCTGCTCCCTATTCCCTATTCCCTCTTACCATGTGAGGAAATGGTACTCGTTAAGAACAAAACAGTACCGGTTTTTAATACAAAAGTACTATTCGATTAGCAACAAGTACTAGTTACTGATAAATTAGTACTGTTAAATGATAAACAAGTACAGTTTAACGAAAAACTAGTACTTGTTTGTTATACACCAGTACTAGTTAACGAGAAACGAGTACTGGTATGTGAGAAACGGGTACCCGTTTGTTATACACCAGTACCCGTTTGTTATACACCAGTACTAGTTAACGAGAAACGAGTACTGGTATGTGAGAAACGAGTACTCGTTTGCGATAAACTAGTACTCGTTTGCGGTTAATGGGTACTCGTATGTTAGATATTAATACAGCACTACCCACTTCTAACTTCAGACTTCAGACTTCAGACTTCAGACTTCTGACTTATTAGGAATGCTATAATTTACAAGGTTCTGCCTCTTGCCTTTTCCTAAGGGATAGCAGCAGACAGTGTTGGCAATGGCCGAAGATTGGTCAATCCAGGGTGCTTTCAATAAGTCTATTTTTTGAATAACGATTGTAGAGCAGTGGATGGCAATGGCTGACAACACATCTGATGCCCAACTTGACTTTCTCTTAAATGTACTAAAAGCAACCGCAGACAGTAATGGTGATCAAGAGGTAGTTTATCCATTACTGGAAGCAAATATCGACAAACTTAATCAGACTTTAGCAGAAAAATTGCGGGATTGGGCAACAAGTAAGCTGGCGGAAGTGGAAGCATATCAAGCGAAAAATATAGCAGTACGTATTGCTCTCTTCAGTTCTCTAATTAACGAATTCCCCTTGGGAGACAAAGCCAGCACTATGGAAATTGCTATCACTGGCTATGAAGTGGCACTAATTGTTTTCACCCGTGAAGCATTTCCCGAAATTTTGGCAATTATACAATATAATCTCGGTGAAGCTTACCTTAACCGAATCAAAGGGGAGAAAGCACAGAATATTGAAGAAGCCATCGCTTTTTACCAACAGGCTCTTAGAGTTAAAACCTTTGAGGAATTTCCTATTGATTGGGCAAGGACACATAATAATCTCGGGAATGCTTACAGTGACCGAATCATAGGTCAGAAAGCAGAGAATATAGAAGAAGCGATCGCTTGTTACCAAGAAGCTCTTAGAGTCAGAACCTTTGAGGAATTTCCTATTGATTGGGCAAAAACTCAATACAATCTCGGTATTGCTTACCGTAACCGAATCCAAGATGAGAAAGCAGAGAATATAGAACAAGCGATCACTTGTTACCAAGAAGCTCTTAGAGTTTATACCTTTGAGAAATTTCCTTTTGAGTGGGCAAAGACTCAATACAATCTCGGTCTTGCTTACTATTACAGAATAAAAGGTCAGAAGGCAGAAAACCTAGAAGAAGCCATCGCTTGTTACCAACAGGCTATTAGAGTTTATACCTTTGAGGAATTTCCTATTGATTGGCCAAAGACACAAAATAATCTCGGTCTTGCTTACTATTACAGAATAAAAGGGGAGAAAGCACAGAATATAGAACAAGCCATCGCTTGTTACCAACAGGCTATTAGAGTTTATACCTTTGAGGAATTTCCTTTGGAGTGGGCAAAGAGACAAAATAATCTCGGTCTTGCTTACTATTACAGAATAAAAGAGGAGAAAGCAGAGAATATAGAACAAGCGATCGCTTGTTACCAACAGGCTCTTATAGTTACAACCTTTGAGGAATTTCCTATTGAGTGGGCAATGACACAAAATAATCTCGGTCTTGCTTACCGTGACCGAATCATAGGTCAGAAAGCAGAGAATATAGAACAAGCCATCGCTTGTTACCAACAGGCTCTTATAGTTACAACCTTTGAGGAATTTCCTATTGAGTGGCCAAAGACACAAAATAATCTCGGTCTTGCTTACCGTGACCGAATCATAGGTCAGAAAGCAGACACAAAATAATCTCGGTCTTGCTTACCGTGACCGAATCATAGGTCAGAAAGCAGAGAATATAGAACAAGCCATCGCTTATTACCAACAGGCTCTTAGAGTTTATAGCTTTGAGGAATTTCCTTTTGAGTGGGCAAGGACACAAAATAATCTCGGTCTTGCTTACCGTGACCGAATCATAGGTCAGAAAGCACAGAATATAGAAGAAGCCATCGCTTGTTACCAATTGGCAGAAGTACGCACCCATGAGGCATTTCCCCAAGACTATCTAGATACTAAAAATAACCTTGGTTTCGCTTACCAAGATGCTCAAAATTTCTGGGAAGCTTACAATGCTTTTGATGCTGCCATTAAAACCGTAGAATTGCTGCGAGATGAAATTATTTCTGGTTCTGGAGTAGAAGAATACAAGACCAAACTAGCTGAAAAGTACAACCAAAGCTATCGAGCGATGGTAAAAACTTGCCTAGAATTAGATAAGATCACCGAAGCCATTGAATATGTTGAACGGAGCAAAACCGGCAATTTAGTTGAAAAGATTCTCAGTCGTGATCTGAAAACCATCTTTCCTGTAGATGTTGCTACTCAACTACAACAATACAGGGATGAAATAGCGGCAGGTCAAAACCAAATCCAACAGGGAAAAGCTTACAATCCGAACGCCCTGGCACAACGTCTTCAAGAATTGCGACAGCAGCGGAATGATTTACAAGACCAATATTTACATATCGGTTCTAGCTTTAACTTTGAGCAATTTCAAAACAATTTAGATGACAACACTGCTATTGTAGAGTTTTACATTACAGGGGATAAGCTGCTCACCTTCATCTTTACCGGTCAAACTCAACAGCCAATAGTTTGGCAATCTGAGCCGAAAGACTTAGACAAATTGGAAAATTGGAAAAATGAATACTTAAAAGCTTACAAAGCTTACAAAACCGAAAAATATGATTGGCAAAACTACCTAAGCAACCGCCTACATGAGTTGGCTGATATTCTATCCATTGATGACATCATTCAGAAAATCCAGGAAAGATGTGATCGCTTAATTTTAATTGCCCATCAGTTTTTACATTTGTTGCCCCTTCATGGGTTACCGATTACCAGTAACCAGGGAGAAGGTAAAGCTAAAATTATAATGGATCGGTTTCCAGCAGGGGTAAGTTACGCCCCTAGCTGTCAACTACTCCAACTTACTCAAACTAGACAACGCCCAAAAGAGTTTACCGACCTGTTTGCGGTTCAAAACCCCAGTGGTGATTTAGATTACACTCCTATCGAGGTAGACGTAATCAAAAGCTACTTCAATCCACCACCAGATCCAGAGGTTCTTGTGGAAAACGATGCCACCAAAGCCGCCATAGATAGCAAACCTCTCAACACTTACCACTGTCTCCATTTTAGCTGTCACGGTTACTTTAACTACGACAAACCACGTAAATCGGCTCTGATCCTGGCAAATGCCCACCTTAGCCCTGCACCAGCTGAACTTGATCCAGAACAACATCTAGTTTTGGATAACGGTAAAGTGATTGACTTAGACAAATGCCTCACCTTAGATGCAGTCTTTGCCCTGCAATTAGAACAATGTCGCCTGGTCACCCTTTCTGCTTGTGAAACGGGATTAATCGACTTTAATAACATCAGCGATGAATACATTGGTTTACCCAGTGGTTTCCTAGTTGCCGGTAGTCCAGCAGTGGTTAGTAGCCTGTGGAAGGTAAACGATTTATCGACAGCTTTGTTGATGATTAAATTTTATCAGAATCTACGAGAGCAGATACCTTTAGCAGTTGCCCTTAATAAAGCGCAATTTTGGCTGCGGGATAGTACTAAAGAAGAATTAGAGGAGTACATTGATAATTTGCCTTTGAATTTTGTTGATAAATACGTAACTAAGGCTAATTTTCACAATTTTAATAACAGCGATAAACCCTTTGAGTCCCCATTTCATTGGGCGGCATTCTGTGCGATTGGTAAATAGGAGTTAAGACTATGGCATTAGAAAATCAATTTTTATCTGCTTTAAAACAACTACTGGAAACCGAACCTGAGTTGTTTAAAGACTCAGAACGAACAAAACTCGAAGGATTAATTACGTCATTACCAAGTGATACCAAACAGCTAGTCGATGGCATTGCTCGGTGGTGTGCTTCTCACTCAGACATTGATAATAGTTTAAAGTCTTTAATCAAGGATAAACCCCCATTCCGAGGAGCTGGAAGCGCTTTCCCCACTCCTGAAGCCAAAGCTGAGTATGAAAAGAACTCGAAAGAAGAACTACTCAACGCTATCCGCAAGAGTTCTCCCCCAGAAACCAAAAAACCCAACACTCCCAAAGGCTGATGACTGACACCACCTTGCGACTCAAAAACCCCAGCGTCACCCTTTATGCCTTCCATCTCTGCCAAGACTTAAGCCAAGAACTGGGACAGTTGCGACCGGATGCGGATCAGTTGTGGCAACACTGTGCTAACCTCAGCGAACCCCTAGGTATCCCAGACCTGAAATCTTTACCGGAAAAAATACCATCCCCTCTAAGCCAAACAGCGATCGCAAGCCATTACGTAGAGTTACTCCCAGGGAATGCTCCCTTAACCTACACTGCACCAGTGCAACTAGCAGGCTCTGCTCTAATAGTCCAGGTCTATCCGGTTAAAATTCATGATACCTATGCCGTTGACCTAACCCTGTCTTGCCAGAATACCGTTGCAGCCAGTGAATTTAGTCACTTCAATCCCCAAGGGTGCCTCCTAGCCAGCAAGATTCAAGCTTCCTTGGCACAAACCTTAGTGCTCTATGGGGAACCCGTGGGCACTCCCGATGAAGATAGAACGTTAGCCGATGCCTGTGTGGATGGTTTTTTCCAGGGAACCGACGAAAAACCCCAGTTTATGGCATCTGGGCAGTTATTTGGTAGCCCAATTTTTGCCTATGACAACGGTAAAGAGAAACCAACGGAGCAATGTCACGTTCTGGTCTGGTTAAACCGTCACCCAGAAACCTTAAAGCTGATTGAAAAGACTTCCTTGTCTTTTTTCAATCTGTTGTGCTGTCGCAGTAAAATCCTGTTTGCTTATGATCAAGCCCGTTGGTGTTATCGCCAAACTAGAGGACTCTATAGCCAACTGGAACAAGAGGTTCAAGGCTTCAAGGCATTGCCAACGGAGGGAGACACACGGCTAGAGCAACTGAAGCAGAAACTGACCGAGATGCCATCCAAGACCTTTGAGTATGCTGGTTATCTGCGAGACATGAAGGATCACAAAAATGCGATCGCTACCAATGCCTACAACTATGACTACTGGCTAAACAAAATCTGTGAACATAGTCTGGAAGACGATAGTATCAAGTTTTTGGAAGACTTCCTCAACCAAAGAACTAAACGGTTTGAAAAACAGATTGAAACCGACCTGAATTATCTCAAACCCGGTCAGCAACTATTGGACCAGATGCTTGGTAGTATCCGAGGCATTGTGGACATTGAACAGGCAGAATGCGATCGCGCTTTGGAAAAAGCCCTCAGAGATAAGGAGAAGGCTGATCAAGCCCGAGAAAAAGAATTAGAGTCAATTCGGCATCAGGAACAGAAAGCTGCTGAAGAACGAGAAAAACAATTAGAACGTTGGATTGCCCTGGTGGGTACTGGTTTAGGGGTCAGTGGTATTTCCTCCCAAACCGATGCTAAACCGCTAGAGTCTATTATCACCCAACTATACTCGAAAGAATCCTTAGATTTCCCCACCGCTGGTGTTACACCTTGGTTGACATACAATGTCGCGTTTGTGCTAGTTCATGTGGTAGTTGGTTTAATCGCTGCGTTCATTATGGATCGATTTATCAAATTGGTATCAAAATGACTACTAAAGGGAACAGGGAACAGGGAACAGGGAATAGGGAGTAGGGAGTAGGGAGCAGGGAGCAGGGAGCAGATGGATTTTTGAGCGCTTTACACAAGTTAATACAGCGATGCATCAAGACAGAGAATTACTATATTTTTGTCCAGCTACTTACAACCTGAAAAGCTTTTGTAGTAAACTTTTGCCTTTTGCCTCTTGCCTCTTGCCTTGCGCGTAGCGCTATAACTATCAGGTATACAGGATTGTTTTCCCTCTTACCTGCTCCCGTCTTGATGCAGTCGCTCATGGGGGAAACCCCCAAGACCGCGCTGCATCGCTGCTCCCTGCTCCCTGCTCCCTGTTTTAGAGATAATAATTACAGCCATAAAATTTTACTTAGTTGTTAAGGAATCGGTGCTTTGATCAGACAAACTAGGCGGAATCGGTGTTGGCAATTGGGATTGGTAACTACAGTAGCAATGACAAGTTCATTAACACTGTCACACTTTATCCCATCTACTACTAATCAAGCCCATGCTCAGAGCTTGATCGTACCAGATGATACCTTGGGAGCTAATGGTTCGATTGTGATTCCTGACGCTTCTGTGAAGGGATTGCCAGCAGAATTAATTGAAGGAGGAGTTCAACGGGGAGTTAACCTATTCCACAGTTTTCAAGAATTCAATGTCGGTCAGGGATTGCGGGTTTATTTAGCTAATCCAGCGGGAATTGAGAATATCCTGTCGCGGGTGACCGGAATTAATCCAAGTGAGATTGAAGGAACTTTGGGAGTAGATGGCGCAGCTAACCTGTTTTTGCTCAATCCCAATGGGATTATATTTGGGTCAAACGCCAGCTTGGATGTGCAGGGTTCCTTTGTAGGAAGTACAGCGAATGCGATCGCATGGGGAGACGATGGGTATTTTAGTGCCACCGAACCCGAAAGTAGCCGTTTACTAACCATTAATCCCGGAGCATTGTTTTTTAATCAGGTCGGCTTGGTGTCAGGGACTATTATCAATACTGGCACCTTGGCAGTGGGGAAGGATTTAACCCTGTCGGGATTGAATCTAGATTTACAGGGTCAGCTATCAGCTGGGGGGAATTTGACCCTATCGGCCATGGAAACTGTAAAGATCCGGGATAGCATAGCGCTACCTTTTGTAGCAGTAGCTGGGGGAAAACTATTGCTAATGGGTAACCAAACCATAGATATATTGGCTTTAACTCATCCGGATAGTGGGTTGTTTTCACTAGGGGATATGGTGTTGCGTTCCGGTAACTCAATTAAAGGGGATGCCCACTATTGGAGTGGAGGAAATTTTAGCATTGAGGAAATAGATGGGAGTTTGGGTAATTTGTCAAGTCCCCATGACCCGATTATTCGCTCAGCAGGAGATGTCAGTTTTAAGAATTATGACGGTGCTTCCCTACACATTTTCGCCGGTGGTTCGGTAACGGTTGATAATGTCAAGATTACAGGCTCTGATCCCGCAAATAATATTCAGGAAACCGTCACCCTATCCGATGACACCACCACCATATCAATAGATGGTAGTAGTCGCCCCACCCTAGATATTAGGGCTGGCACCACAGCGATCGGTAACCCGATGCCAATTACTGGCAATCCCATGGCTGAGCAACTGGTGTTGTCGGAGCCTCCGACCACGGCAAATATTAAGATTGGCCAGGTAATTATTTAGCCGCCCAATGGTCAAGTTTTCCTCACCAATCAATACCAACCCAATTCCGCTGTGACTGGTTCAATTGAGGTAACCACAATTAATACCAGTAATAAAGTAGAAAATGCCGGGGATGTGATTATTGACTCCGGTAAAGATATCATGCTCATTGGTACTAATAGCTTTACTGATGATCAGGGCTTGATTTTCGCTAATACTTCTGGTTCTGGGCAGGGTGGTCAAATCAAGCTTGTGGCAAACCAGGAAATTTTGTTGAGCGATCGCTTTCTCGTCACAAGTGATACTACCAGTGATACTAAAGGTTCAGGTAATGGGGGTGAAATTACCATTGAGGCTGAGTCAGTTACTGTCAGAGATGGAGCAGTGGTTGGCACCCTTACCTCCGGAGAAGGAGATGCGGGTTCGGTAAGCATTAAGACACAAAAGTTACTGGTGGAGGATGGAGCACAGATTACTGCGAATACCCTTGGAAAAGGAAATGCAGGTAATGTGACCATCAATTCCTCAGAATCGGTAAAAGTCATTGGTATTGGTGTCTCCGGCGAGGATAGGTTTGTCAGCCTGATAAGTACCCGAGCTAATTCAGACTCAACCGGAAAGGGGGGTGACTTGACGATTAATACACAAAGTTTACTGGTTGAGGATGGAGCACAGGTTAGTGCCAGTACCTTTGGAAAAGGAGATGCAGGTTCTTTGACCATTAATGCCAAAGAATCGGTGCGACTCATTGGTAAATCCGCCGATGGTAACTTTGCCAGCGGTATATTTGCCCAAACTAATCCAGACTCAACAGGAGATGGGGGTGACTTGGAGATTACTACACCACTGTTACTGCTTCTCGATGGAGGACAGGTTAGCGTCAGTAGCTTTGGAGAAGGAGATGGGGGTTCTTTGACCATCTCGGCCAAAGAACTGGTTCTCGATGGAGGACAGGTTAGCTTCAATACCTTCTTAACCTTCTTACCAGACAATCAGATTGACACCACTACTTTGCTGTCCAGTAGTTGCATTTTCCGCAGTCGGGAGCAACCAGGTAGCTTCATCATTACTGGTTCCGGCGGTTTACCCACGGCTCCAGGAAGTGGTAAGATTTCACGCTTTGCCACTGGCACAGTGCGCACCATACCCACTGATGGTAGCTCTAGCCTGAGCACCCAACCGGATCGCCCTTGGCAAATCGGTGATCCGATTATAGAACCTCAAAAGGTATATCGACTGGCAGATGGACGGCTAGTTTTGAGTCGCGAGTGTGTAGAATAATTCCTGCACTAGCTAATGAGATCATAATGTTGGCAAATTACCTCAAAGCTTGGGTTTTTCTATATTACTGGTTCAACCGAAGTTCCCTATTCCTCTTTAGAGGTTGTCTGAGAAGTCTCATTTGCTTCTAAAAGTCCCCCTAAATCCCCCAATGGGGGACTTTTAGAAGCAAATGGACTCTTTTTCCCCCCAAAGTTGGGGGGCTAGGGGGGCAAAATTCAGTATAAAAAAACTTTTCAGATATCCTCTTTACAATCCATCAATGTTTCACACCTAAAATTAAAAGGCTAGATTGCACTTTTCGGCAATCATTAGAGCAGATAATGGCAATTAATTTGGCCGATTTTGGCAATTAAATTTTACAAAAAAAAAGTAACATCAAAGAATATTGGTAACCGGTTTGAAAGATAATAATTAGAGCCACAAAATTATCACTTAGTTGTGAAAGGATGGGTGCTTTGATCAAACAAACTAGGCGGAATCGGTGCTCGCAATTGGGATTGGTAACTACAGTAGCAATGACAAGTTCATTAACACTGTCGCACTTTATTCCATCTACTAGTAATCAAGCTCATGCTCAGAGCAATATCGTACCAGATGATACCTTGGGAGCTAATGGAACAGTTGTGATTCCTGACGCTTCTGTAAAGGGATTGCCAGCAGAATTAATTGAAGGAGGAGTTCAACGGGGAGTTAACCTATTCCACAGTTTTCAAGAATTCAATGTGGGAGAAGGGTTGCGGGTTTATTTAGCTAATCCAGCTGGCATTGAGAATATCCTGTCGCGGGTGACCGGAATGAATCCCAGCGATATTCAAGGAACCTTGGGAGTAGATGGAGCAGCTAACCTGTTTTTGCTCAATCCCAATGGGATTATATTTGGCTCAAACGCCAGCTTGGATGTAGAGGGTTCCTTTGTCGGAAGTACCGCAAATGCGATCGCATGGGAAAACGATGGGTATTTTAGTGCGACTGAACCCGAAACTAGCCGTTTACTAACCATTAATCCCGGAGCATTGTTTTTTAATCAGGTTGCTTCTGTGCCAGGGAATATTATGAATACTGGCACCTTGGCAGTGGGGAAGGATTTAACCCTGTCCGGATTGAATCTAGATTTACAGGGTCAGCTATCAGCTGGGGGGAATTTGACCCTATCGGCCATGGAAACTGTAAAGATCCGGGATAGCATAGCGCTACCTTTTGTAGCAGTAGCTGGGGGAAAACTATTGCTAATGGGTAACCAAACCATAGATATATTGGCTTTAACTCATCCGGATAGTGGGTTGTTTTCACTAGGGGATATGGTGTTGCGTTCCGGTAACTCAATTAAAGGGGATGCCCACTATTGGAGTGGAGGAAATTTTAGCATTGAGGAAATAGATGGGAGTTTGGGTAATTTGTCAAGTCCCCATGACCCGATTATTCGCTCAGCAGGAGATGTCAGTTTTAAGAATTATGACGGTGCTTCCCTACACATTTTCGCCGGTGGTTCGGTAACGGTTGATAATGTCAAGATTACAGGCTCTGATCCCGCAAATAATATTCAGGAAACCGTCACCCTATCCGATGACACCACCACCATATCAATAGATGGTAGTAGTCGCCCCACCCTAGATATTAGGGCTGGCACCACAGCTATCGGTAACCCGAGCGGAATTACTGGCAATCCCACTCTTCATCAACTGGATTTGTCGGAGGCTGCTCCGACCACGGCAACTATTAAGATTGGCGAGGTAAGGATCAATCAGCCCAATGGTCAAGTTTTCCTCAGCAATCAATACAAATCCAATTCCGCTGTGACTGGTTCAATTGAGATAACCACAATTAATACCAGTAATACCAGCAATACAGTAGAAAATGCCGGGGATGTGATTATTGACTCTGGTAAAGATATCATCCTCATTGGTACTAATACTAAAGATGAGGGCGTGATTTTCGCTGATACTTCCGGTCCTGGGCAGGGGGGTCAAATCAAGCTGGTGGCAAACCAGGAGATTTTGTTGAGGGATGACTTCTTCGTCATAAGTGATACTGAAGGTTCAGGTAATGGCGGTGAAATTACGATTGAGGCTGAGTCGGTTACTGTCACAGATGGAGCAGTGGTTGGCACCCGTACCTTGGGAAAAGGAGATGCGGGTTCGGTAAGGATTAAGACACAACGGTTACTGGTGGAGGATGGAGCACAGGTTAGCGTCAGTACCTTTGGAAAAGGAAATGCCGGAAATTTGACCATCGAGGCCAAAGAATTGGTGCAAGTCACTGATAAATCCGCCGATGGTAACTTTGACAGCGGTATATTTGCCCAAGCTAATCCAGACTCAACCGGAGATGGGGGTAACTTGATTATTAATACACAACAGTTACTGCTTAAGGATGGAGCACAAGTTAGCGTCAGTACCTTTGCACAAGGAGATGCAGGAAATTTAACCATCAAGGCCAAAGAACCGGTGCAAGTCATTGGTAAATCCCCCGATGGTAAGTTTCCCAGCGGTATATTTGCCCAAGCTAATCGAGACTCAACCGGAAATGCAGGTTCCTTGAATATTAATACACAACTGTTACTGGTTTTCGATGGAGGACGGGTTGGCACCACTATCGACGCCAGCCTGATCGAAAACAGCCTGACCTTCTTACCAGACAATCAGATTGACACCACTACTTTGCTCTCCAGTAGCTGTATTTTCCGCAGTCGGGAGCAACCAGGTAGCTTCATCATTACTGGCAGCGGTGGAAAACCCACCACTCCAGGAAGTGGTAAGATTTCATCCTTTGCCACTGGCACAGTGCGCACCATACCCAGTGATGGTAGCGCTAGCCCCAGCACCCAAGCGGATCGCCCTTGGCAAATCGGTGATCCGATTGTAGAACCTCAAAAGGTATATCGACTCGCAGATGGACGGCTAGTTTTGAGTCGTGAGTGTGTAGAATAGACTTCTTGCAGAAGTCGGGAACAGGGAACAGCGGATCTGGGAACAGTGGACAAGAATTGACGTTACAATTTTCGGACGGACTGTCCCAACACTGGTACTCAAGGTTTAACATGAGGGCAAGCCCGCCCCTAACCCACCCTACGCACTAAGTTAATTCTAAATTCTTAATTCTTAATTCTTCATTTCACATATTTTTGCCAAGCCAATCGTGCTGCTCCCACCATCCCAGCTCGATTCCCTAATTCTGCTTTAAGTAACTCTAAACCAGTACGGGAGGAAGGCAAAACTCGTTGCTCTATTTCTGCTAGAGTTGTTGGCAAGAAAAACTCGGCACTAGCACTTATACCACCACCAATAATAATGGCTTCTGGTGTCAGTGGATAAATAAGACTAGTTAGCCCAATCCCTAATAAGCGTCCGTAATCTGCCCAAAATTCTAAAGCTTCCTGGTTTCCTTGCTGGGCTAATTTACCAAGTTCTGCTGGTTCTTTGCCACTGTTGCTTCGGATTGCCCTAATGGAAAGGTATTGCTCTAGAGAACCCCGATTACCACTATTACCCTCGGGACCATCGGGATATAGATTAATTAAGCCCAACTCCCCAGCAGAGCCGAGATGACCTGTGAAGAGTTGACCATCGAAAATGATTGCCCCTCCTACCCCTGTGCCTAGGGTGAGTAGAATCAAATTCCGAAACCGACGACCAGCCCCTAACCAAGCTTCTCCTAAACCAGCACAGTTAGCATCATTAGCAACAACTGTGGGATAACCGACTTTGGCTTCTAAGTGATCGGCTAGGGGAACATCGTGCCAATCCGTTAGGTTAATGGCAACCTTAGCAATTCTTCCAGCAACATCAGCAGGGCCAGGACATCCAACCCCGATACCCATTACTTCTTCCCTGGTATCGAGACGAGAGATTGCTGCTACTATTGCTTCGATCACCGCTGTTGGTGTTGCTGGTTGGGGTGTATCTACTGTTAGAGACTCCAATTCGGTTCCATCTTCACGGAAGCGTCCCAACTTAATCGCAGTGCCACCTAAATCAACGCCTATGGCTTGAGTCATTCGTCCTGAGTCTTTGTCCTGAGTCATTTGTCCTTAGGCATTTTAAGGCAAAAGGCAAAAGGCAAAAGGCAAAAGAGTTTTAGCGATGCAGCGCGGTCTTGGGGAGGCAGCGCGGTCTTGGGGGTCTCCCCCATGAGCGACTGCCGTGGTTTCCCCCATGAGCGACTGCATCAAGAAGGGAATTTCAATGTTTCTGACGAAATCGGGGATTAATCAACTCGCTTAATCCTTCTCCTACTAAAGACAATCCTACCACCATCAGTGTCATGGCTAAACCAGGGAAGAGCGCTGTCCACCAAATCCCAGTGGGTAAGGCATCGAGGGCTTGACGTAAGTCATGACCCCACTCTGGGGTTTGTTCTGGCAATCCTAATCCTAAAAATCCCAGTCCTCCCAAGATTAAAATCGCATCAGCGGCGTTGAGGGTAAATAGAACTGGTACACTTTGAATCACATTGAGAAATAGGTAGCGCGATAATATCCTACCAGGGGAAGCCCCCAGGGCTTGAGCGGCTTCGATGAACAATTCAGTTTTGACGCTAGTGGTGTGATTCCGGACTACCCGATAGTATTGGGGGACATAGGAAATACTTAATGCGATCGCAGCATTGAATACTCCTCTACCGACTACAAATGCCAAAGTCACTGATAGCAGTAGTCCTGGCAAGGTATAGATCGTATCCATTAAAAACAGTAATACCCGATCGAGTCTGCCACCGAGATAACCACTGATTAACCCCAAAGGGACACCAATGATCAGGCTGAGGGTGGTAGCGAGAACGACTACTTTTAGAGCAGCTTGAGAGCCAAACCAGGTGCGAGAGAAGACATCATAACCCTGGCGAGAGGTACCAAACCAGTGATTCCAGCTCGGTGGTTCATGAATGGGATTACTGAGGGACTGAGTAGGGTCTTGTAGCCATCCCCAAGCTTGAAAGGTGGGAGCGAAAATGGCTACTACGATAAAGCAACCAGTAATCACTAGTCCCGCTACCATTAGTTTGATGGATAGACTAGGCCCTCTTGTAAAAGACAAAAAGCTGGGGAATGATTGTTTGGTTGAGGTCATCCTTCATCCTTGATACTGATAGCATTTATCATACTGATGAAGTCTATTGAATCTTCTTCCCCCTGCTCCCTGCTCCCTGCTCCCTGCTCCCTACTCCCGCACCACCCCAAGGTCAAAATCCTTTAAACAGTAGTTGGTAAATAGCGTTCAATGGCTTGACGATACTGACTCTTTTGCTTAATTCCTTTAAATTCCTCTAGGAACTCTTTGTCCTTAAATAACTGTACCGTAGGTGTTCCCACCACTTGAGCATTTTCAGCTATTTCTCTGTCTTGGTCAATATCGATCTCGACAAAGTGAATTTTGCCATTATACTCATCTACTACTTTATCCAGCATGGGCTTGAGAACCTTACAAGGCCCACAACTGGGGGAGATATACTTGACCATGATTATGCGATCGCTTTCATGGAACAGTTTACGCAAGGCATAGCCCCCCAGATGCCGTGTTTCCTTGATATCAAAGGTTTCCGCCGTCTCAGCTACTACTTTTTCTTCAGTTTCTTCAGGTTTTTCAGCCGTTTGCTGTTCTGATGCCGGTTGTTGATGATACTCATGAATTAGGTTATGGGCAGATAGCCAGCGTTCTGCTAACATAGCCCCCATACAACCTGTGCCAGCCGCAGTGATGGCTTGACGGAACTCATGGTCTTGGACATCACCAACAGCATAGACTCCGTCTACACTGGTTTCCACCGAACCGGATTTGGTAACAATGTAACCCACCTGATCTAACTCCAGTTGTCCTCTAAACAAGGAGGTGTTAGGAGTGTGACCAATAGCGTAAAACATCCCGCGAACTGAAATATCCTTTTCCTCACCAGTTTCAGTATCCTGGACTCTTACGCCAGTCATCGAACCATTGTCTCCAAACACATCAACTGGCTGAGTATTCCAGTGAATAGTAATTTTGGGATTATTCAACACCCGGTCTTGCATGGTTTTACTAGCTCGCATCTCATGCCGACGTACTAGCATATGCACATGGGAAGCATACTTGGTCAAATATACAGCTTCCTCTGCCGCTGAGTCACCCCCCCCGACTACCGCCACTTCCTTACCACTGAAAAGGGGAGATGCACCATCACAGATGGCACAAGCTGAGATCCCATTACTCCAGTACTGAGCTTCGCTGGGTAAATGCAACCGTTTAGCTGTCGCCCCGGTAGCAATCACAATACTATGGGTTTTTACTTCCCGTTCCTCAGAGCGGACAGTAAAGGGACGCTGACTTAAGTCTACAAAGATCACATCTTCGGTATAGCATTCAGTGCCCCAGCGTTCTGCTTGAGCCTTCATCCGTTCCATTAATTGAGGTCCGGTGATTCCCTCTGGGAAGCCAGGGAAGTTTTCTACTTCTGTGGTAGTCATCAGCTGTCCGCCAGGGATTCCACCAGCTTGAAAGCCTTCAAACATTAAGGGTTTCAGGTTAGCTCGTGCCCCATAAATCGCTGCTGTGTAACCTGCAGGACCAGAACCGATAATGACAAGATTTTCTACAGGGGAGTTGGGCATCTGATACACGAACTCATGACGACTACGCTTTTATTATAATTCATTATAGCATATATAGCACTACGCATTAAGATTAGGATATTCCTAAACTCCGAAACGTGAGTCTAGCTTACTGTTGACTTCTGACGCAAGAACCTTGCTGACTTGCGCGTAGCGCTATACAAATTACCTAATGTTTTGACACATTTAAATTGTGAATAGGGGCGCTTTGCAGAGATGGGGAGACGCACCACTAGCTGACAAACTGAATTGCTCAAAACGTAAGCATTCAGCTATCAGCTATCAGCTATCAGCTTTGGAATAAAATAAGTAAGCATTGGAATAATGCTGAGTTACCTCACAGCGTCGTTCGCACAGCGTGGCCATTCGCGTAGCGTGGCCTTTTGGCCAAGGCCAAAGCCTGTGCCACAAGGCTGACGGCTGACGGCTGACGGCTGACGGCTGAATGCTTACCTCAAAACAGAGGTAGATTAAAACTCATCCCTGTACCGAATACTGTCCCATCAAAATTAATTCTGGAATTGGACGAAGAACCAAAACTTTGTCCACCATACAAATAAATTTGACTATTGCTAGAAATTTTATAACTGACACGACCAATTAACTGATGATAGTTATCATACCGTGTTGTATAGTCAGATAAAGCAAGTTGGTAATTAAGAGCTGCTTTAAATCGTGGGTAGGGGTAATAGGCTAAAGATGCTCTGAAAACATTACTAATCTTAGAGCGTGTGTCTGGATCAGCAAAACGTAGCGTTAACTTATAGGACGTATCTAAGGCTAAGTTCTTTACTAACCAATCCCGTCTGCTGAGTCTAAAATACAGAGAATTATAATGAGCGAAGCGATCGCCTGCCTCTTGCTTGAATAACTGTTGATTGCTCCATCCTAACTCCCCATAGGTTCTTTTCAAGAGCTGCTGACGAACTCCCAGCTTAACTTTCAGTTGATTATAATCAAGTTGGGATCTATCTCCATAACGCACTAAATTACCACTTACCGACGTTATCAGCTTAGTGTCAGGTCCGAGGGATGGTACAGCTAATAGGGTTACTCCTGGTCTCAACAAACCATCATCAACGGGATCGACTCCAGCGAAAATATTATCGCTTCTGAAATAACTGACTCTACCCTGTAAATATACTGTAGGTTTACGTGGAGTTGGTGGTTTTTCTTGGAGCCGCAAACGGAGCACCCCCAGTTCCGGGTCTCCATCATTAGCGTTGGAATCTGAGTTTGAACTATTATCTCCAGAAGCAGGTTTACCTTGAGATATCTGTGACCTGTCAACTACCTCAGTTGAGCTAGAACTCGATGAATGCTCACTGACAACAAAGGAAGATAATAGTTCTCCACCACTCCCGATTTTCACCTGAGATAACTTAGGAGTACAATGCTGTTTTACCTGATCAGTATTAGCTTGGTGTTCTGTACCACTAAAAACTAAACTGACTGCTGGCTGATGGGAAATACTGTCTATGGGGTAACATCCAGACCAAGCGGGTTTACTGATGGTCAGTGTACTTAAGAAAATCAGATGTCCCAAAGTAGCTAAATAGGTTTTTTTAATCTGGTGCTGGGGAGGATGATCATCCTCAGAGTTGTCGTGATGTTTTTTATTTTTTGAAACCATATTTAATAAAAAAAAATATCGTTAAATTAATAACAAATTAAGATAATAAACATTAATTTTTTTTTAAAAAAATAATGTAATGACTAAAATGAATTTTTTATGTTTTCGCAGGTACTCTTCAATAAACTTAAGGGCTTGTGTCATGTGCTTTTCAACAGTTTTTACAGATACATTTATTTGATCTGCAACCTCCTTGTTTGTCAACCCCTCTTCCCGTTTTAATTGAAAAACTGTCCTTTTTTTTTCAGGAAGTTTTTCAAGTGCTTCTTTAAATATTGCCAATAAATCTTTGTAGTTCATATCATTATCGGCCTGATACTTAGAGATTAAATTTTCAGGAATATCCTTTAGAAAATGATCCTTAGCATTTTTCTTTAATTTTTTTATCGTCAGGTTTTGAACAATAATAAATAAGTACCCACTAAATGTTTTTCCCTCATCGAGTTTTTGTTTATTTTCCCATAATTTTAAAAAAGCATCTTGGACAATTTCTTCGGCATCCTCCCTGGATTTTAAAATACTATAGGAGTAGTATAACATTTTTTTCCGATAAAGCCGATGAATTATCCTAAATGAATGGGTATCACCTTCCTTTAAGGCGATAGTAAGTTCCTGCTCATCATGGTGGATACCCTCTTTCATATATTACTTACTCTTAATCAAATGACAATATATATAAAATATGGTGAAAAATGTAACAGGAAGACCTTATCAGAAAGGTAAAATCCTCAACAAAAATAGATGACAGTCTCCTAATTGTTGAGGATTAAAATTGAATAATATTTTGGGGCATACTCGTCCATTTTTACTTTTGAATTACTGGTAAAAGACAATAGTTGCAATTTAATCTCATAATGGAATTTTAGAAAAATTTGTGAATTCCCTCATCATATCCATTAATTTTTAGGGGGAAGAGCTATTAATTTATTTAAGTAATCAGCAAATTTCATATCTGTATCTGGCCTTTGCGATACATAAAACTGGTTAAAATCCTCTTCTGTGGACTTCCATACACAGCCTGAGTTTGCATCAAAATCAAGCCTGCCCTTCACCTCAAGTTCAAAATATTCTCCCTTTCCCTCAATAGCAAAATACACGGTTACTAAATCCCAACTAGGTCTTTGATCTTCCAGCTTTTTTCCATCATACCATGCCAGCCAATCTGTATATGCCTGCCTCACAATATTTCCTTTAGGAGTAGTTTCCAGAGATTTGCCGGTCATCACTTTACTCCCTCCGTTTACAAAATAGATCGGTTTTGGGAAATTATTTACTAAGTATTCAGTATATTGAGCCGTGTTGTTAAAAAAGAAATTCCAGTCCTTTTTGCGATCCCCTTCCGTATTATTGGCACCAAGTGCTCCCAAAGCCACCCAATGACTTATTTTCCGGGTAATCAATTCCTCACCTGAAAGTGGGGAAATAGAATCAGGTTTAGAAATCAATAGGTCATGCAAACCTTTGGTATGACCTATTGTGATATAGACAATACTATTATCTTCCTGCTCGGCAAGTAATTGTCGGTTAAGTACAGTTTGTTCAATTGCATCAAAATTATGAACTATGGTATGACCAAATGCAGCCGTATCTTTGGCTAGTTTTTCAGCACTCATTTTATCCACCTTGTCACCTACAAGCGTATCGAATGCGGCTCCAATTGGGATATTTGGTCGGTTATAATAATGATTAATTGCATCGACCACTCCTGCCCCGTAGGGTATTTTTCCTGAACTGTATATACACCCTACAATCTCGGTTTTATTTTGATTAGCATATTGATGAAGCAGCGCTAACGCCCCAACATCATCACAATCAGAACCCATATCTGTATCAAAAATAACTTTTACTGCCTTTTTTGAGATTTCATCAGAAATTTCCCCCTGCGGATTTTCCTTGAAGTCAGAGCAGGATGTAATTACTATCAGGATAAAAAGGAAATTGATTTCTAAAAATAAGCTTTTCCTGTTTTTATAATCTGTTTTATGACTTTTCGCTGACATAGGATAATAATATTTGTGGCTTCTAAAGGTTAAGTATTAATTCAATTTCATTATTGGTTTTTCATCGTATGAAAAAAATCATTCAGAATGGCCTTCTTGTTAAAGTTTTCCCAAATAATAATCTTTTGGGAATATTCAGAACTTTCGGTCCATTCCCCATTAATCATCGTTGGCTTAGGAATTTCTAAGGCTTCACCCCAGGAAGAATTTTTGAGAATGGCAACTGCAACCATATCAAATAAAGCCCTTGAAGGCGGATCACCAAACAGGTCAATATGTTCAAATAGGCTAATTGAATAATCACCAAACCTAGTAAATGAGCCTCCATGTCGTCCTTTTACCGAGCCTACCTTAGGTCCAAGCCCTTTCATCTTTTGATGAATTTGGTCTGGCGTTACTCTCACTGCATCGGTACCCGAAGGCTTATGGTATCTTACGGTTACCATCTCAAATGGCACATCCTGTTCTAAAACATAGTTCATAGATGGAATATCTGAATTTAAATTATATTCACCCTTCTCTGGGTAATTTCCCCCAAGCCAAACAATCCTCACTTTTGATTTTATATCCGGAGCAATGGCCAAAGCTAATGCGATATTAGTTAATTTACCTACAGGTAAAAGAACCAATGGTTGTTCACGAGTTTTTCTAGCTTCCTCAATAATAAAATCTACAGCTTCTTTACCATCAAAACTATTTTTTTCGATCTCAGGAAAAATTTCCTCAAAATTAGCATTAGCTCCTTTTTTTAGAGGGTATTTATTATAGACATCACAAAGTTTCATTACTCTTTCTGCTTCCAAAAAGTGTTCGTTTAAATGACCACCACTAGGTGTGGCATTTACTGTAATTCCTACTATATCAAACACATCTTTATTAAAAAATAGATAAGCCAGTGCATGCTGATCGTCCAACTCATTGTTTGCATCGGTATCGAATAATACAGGAATTCTGGAAGATCCGCCAGAAGTTTCCACCTTTGGGTTTTCATCCTCAGTATTTTCCCGCTCAGAATCATGCTGAGTGCATGAAAAAACAAGGAAAAAGACTATCAATAAAAAAATGTATAATTTCATGTTTTTCATTTGCGCAATGTTTTATACTTATGATCAGGTTAAATAGCCCAACAAAACCAGGTGTTTTCTTTTTCTTATTTCATTGCCGTAAAATCCATAAACCTGGTGCCAAAAACTAAACCTCCTCATCACTTTTTAATGCCTCTATTATCACTCTTTTATAGGCCACTAATTGGGGACTTCCATTATCGCGAACTTCCAAAAGTAAATGAATTTGCAATCCTACAGAAATTTGTGGCATAATGAAAGAAGCCTCTTTTTCCGTGTGGTTATTTATATTTACTTCCGCTTTTCCTGAACTGGCCTCAGGATAATAAAACCAACTGTATTTTAATTCATCATTATCTGGATCATAAGACCCCTGGGCACTAAGTGATACCTTATCTCCAGGTTTGGCACTCAAATAAACAAAAGCTGGAGAAGAATCTGAATCAAAAGCTGCTATAGGATCATGATTACATGATTCATAATCATTTTCTTCCCACATACATCTTGCATAAAAGCTATTTGTGGTCTCTGGCAACCATTTCATCAATTCTTCTGGTTTATTATGGTCTGCCACCCAAACATTCTTCAGTCCATACTTTTTAAACATATCTCCCCATCCTCCAAATTCAGGGTTTTCAATATGGCTTAATCCCCGATTCATGGCAATTAAATTCAAAAATGCCGGAGTATCTCCTTCTCCTCCTTTATCGTACAAATCACCTAATGGACCAGAATATTTATAAATGCTATCTTCATTTACTGCCCCGATATATTTCCAGAAGTTATTACCATCTGCTAGTAACATCCTGGGGTAGTGTCGCTTTCCATCGTAATCTCCATAAAAGGACTTTTTCGTCCCTATATTCTTTCCAATAGAATCCAAATCGACAAACATATCGAATGTTACATCCTGGAAGCTAATGCAATGAAAAATCATTTTATCTAATAGTGCCTGTACCTCACTTGGGGAATGGTTTTGCTGGTACCGCCACATGGCCTGTGCAAAAGTAATGGAGCCTCCCCAAAATCCAATATAGATGGGGCGGTCGTCATCTTTCTCAAAAACCTTTATTAATAATTCAGAGGCTTCACTATCCCAATCCTCTCCTACATAATCCCAGAATTTTTCCTGTCCATTATCACTTGATCCTGTCATTCTTTGTGCTGTGCCTTTACCCTGCTTAGTAATACTTCTAAAGTATTCTACAGATGGAAAGTTGGGGTCATGTAGCCGTAGATTATCAACTACTTGCCCGTAAGCCTCAAAAATTGCCATAGCTCTGTTCCACATTTTTTCAGGCCAATTTTCAATTTTATTCGTTTCGGGTCCCTGATCGGTGACAGTAATCGCCTCAATATCAATTTCATTTGCATAATGTAATAAGCGTATCAATGAATTGTCATCATCGTGAGTCATATCCGTACAGATGACATATCTGAAGTCTTTTGCTGGGTAATCTGTTGTTGTAGACGGCACCAGCTCACCAGGTTTGCTACTTTTATTATCACCACATTCGGTGATAAAAAGGAGTAAACCAACTAATACAAATGGAATTTTTAATTTGTTCATAACGATTAAAAATAGGGATAATTGATTTTTCATTTTCTGAAAATTATACTTAATGCTGTGGTGAAACTGTAATTACAAATCGTTGATATGTTTTCATCGATGGGCCTTTTTTTGGAAAATCAGCCACTTCGAGAATGATGTGAATGGTTTGAGGTTGTTCAACTTCAGGGGCTGTTGCTTTAAAAATATATCCTTCCTGATACTTTACATTAAATCTCCCGTTGAAAGACCCTGCTTCTTCATAAACCCACCAGGACAGATCAATTAAATCATCATCAGGATCACTTGTTCCTTCCACGTTTAATTCAAATACTTCACCGCTTTGAACATTTAGATTAATATCTGAGTTGAGTTTGATTTCTGGAGCATGGTTTGCCATTTCAAATGCTGATGCAATGCACCAATCCATACGGCCCATAAAATCTGCATTTGCATCCTTTATCCATCGTGCATGAGATTGGAGCATAGAGCCACCATCATGGGCATCAATAAACACATTAGGATCAAAATCTGAAACGTTAAATCTTCCTCCCCACCCGCCAAAACCTGGATTTTCATAATTCCTTAAACCATTGGGCAAACAATATAAAAATGCAGGACTATCTCCTTCACTAATATATTTTTGAGGATACAGAGCTCCCAGTGGACCATGATTATTCTTCACTTCCTTGTTGATCATATCCACAGTTTCCATCTGACTTTTATAATTCCAGGTGCCTGCAAATCCCCAGTTAACAATCTTAGTCACCAAGGGATGATGCTGTTCGATATATGTTCCGGCCCCATCCTGATAATCTATGTTGTAAGTAGTTACCTTTGCAGCTGCAGCCTCATATTTTTTAGGAAATTCAGATTTTAACTTATAAAGTGCCCTGGAAAGCGTATTTGCACCTCCCCACACCTGTATATATATTGGATTTGGGTTTTTCTCCAGCAAAACTTCTATGATTTTTTCAGAACCCGGAGTATCTTCCCATTTTGAAGGGTCACGATATTCCTTTTGCCCGGGTTTATACTTTGACCTTGGAGTATCCAGATGTGAAGAGTCCTCATCCCCAATAAAACTGATACTTTTTAAAAATTCAGCGGTTGGATAATTTTCATTATGCACCAGAAGGTTGGGATAAACCTCATTATATGCTTT
>NZ_MKZS01000001.1:4415509-4420379 GCF_001942495.1 Moorena bouillonii PNG | reverse complement strand
GCGCTTTCCGTTGGCGAATTAAATTCGCCACGGGTCGCACCGAAAAATTGGGGGGTTAGGGGGGCAAAACCAACTAAACTTCGTAAGCCCTATAAATCTTTATATCCAACCGATGCTACCGGAGTTGATCTGATCGCTTCATCCGGTGATCGTTTCCTAGTCAAAACAGTAGAAGTGCTCGGTAACACCGTTTTACAAGAACAGATTACAGCATTAATTGAAGAGATTGAAAATCAAGAAGTCACCTTTGAAGATTTAATTGAACTGCGCTCTAAAATTACTCAACTCTATATTAACAACGGTTACGTTACCTCTGGTGCATTTTTACTGAATAATCAAGCACTGGACAGTGGCACTGTGCAAATACAGGTTGTTGAGGGTGAGCTAGAACGAATTGAACTGAATGGATTAAACCGTCTGCGATCTGACTATGTACTCCGCCCCCTAGAAATTGCTACTACTAAACCCTTAAATCAGCAACGCCTAGTCAAAGCACTGCAACTGTTGCAGCTAGACCCCTTAATCGAACGAGTGAACGTGGAATTGACCGCAGGGAGCACTCCCGGTCGTAATATATTACAGGTGACACTCAAAGAAGCCCCAGCCTTTCACACCGGTGTCAAGACAGAAAACAACCGTTCTCCCAGTATTGGTTCAACCCAAGTCAGTGTATTTGCTGCTCATGATAATCTATTCGGATTTGGCGATCGCATTCGTGGGGAATACGGTCTAACCGAAGGACTCGACATTTACGATATTCGGTATACCATCCCCATCAATGCTCGTAAAGGAACCCTGAGCTTGGGCTACAGTAATAGTGAGAATCGCCTTGTTTCCGAGAATTTCCAGGATTTAAACATTAGAGGTGAAACCCAGAACTATTCCCTCAGTTTCCGTCAGCCCTTATTGCGATCGCCAGAGACTGAATTCGCTGTTGGCTTAGGCTTAGACCTGCGTCACCGACAAACCTTCATACTCGATGACATTCCCTTGTCCTTCTCTCTAGCCACAGCAGATGGTACATCCAAGGTCACAGTAATTCGGCTGTTTCAAGATTGGGTCAAGCGCAGTCCAGAACGAGTATTAGCCGCCCGCTCCCAGTTTAGTCTAGGAATTGATGCCTTTGATGCCACTATTAGTGACTCAAGTCCTGATGGGCGTTTCTTCAGCTGGGTCGGACAATTCCAGTGGGTCGAGCAATTATCACCATCTATTCTGCTGATCAGCCGAATTAATACTCAACTCACCCCAGATTCCTTACTATCCCTAGAAAAGTTCACTCTAGGTGGTAGAGATACCGTCAGAGGCTATCGACAAAATCAAATCATTGCTGATAATGCCATCTTGGGGGGAGTAGAGGCACGTATTCTCCTCACCTCAGACTCCAGACTACAATTAACCCCTTTCTTTGAAATCGGTACAGCCTGGAATAATCAAGGACCTCACCCCAACCCTGCCACCATTGCTGGTGTAGGATTAGGCTTACGTTGGCAGATCGGATCTGGATTTAATCTCCGTCTCGACTATGGTATTCCCCTGATCGGGGTAGATAATCCGGGGGACTCACTGCAAGACAATGGCATTTACTTTTCCGTAGACTACCAGCCGTTTTAGTCAGCTCTCACCCATTTAAATTGTGAAAGTCGGGAGATGGGGAGATGGGGAGATGGAGAGATAGATGTAGGGTGGGCAGTGCATCAGCAAGATAATATCAGCACGCCATAGTCAATGTAAGCACTGCCCACCAGCAACGGATAAATCAGCAAGGTTTGAATTAGGATTGCTATAGTAAGGAACTTGTGGGCAGTGGTGGGCAAAATTTCGAGGATCTAGACTACTCCAAACCACCAAAGTGTTTTTGCCCACCCTACAAGCTTTGTAAAAAACCTACCCTTGTAAGGATAGGGAGATGGTAGACCGGTTTTTGCACAAGGGTCGCGATCTGAAAGTTAAATGCACATTAGCTTAAGGTATCCAGTTCAATTAAAAATTAAGAATTAAAAATTAAAAAGGGTAAATTCACAATGATAAACAACAAATTTAAAATCATCTCAACAAAAAATAAAACAAATATAGCACTACGTATTAACGTGGGTGTTTGACATTTATAAAAGCAGCAAAAGCTATTATGATCAGCTATTGCCTATTGCCTATTGCCTATTGCCTTGGGCTTAGCGCTATAACAAGTAGACTTAACTATGAAACCAAAAATTATTGTCATTGACGACCACGAATCGGTTCTAGAGGGAACCGTGAGCCAACTGCAAAAGCAATACCCAGAGGCAGAAATTGTTACGGCTAAAACTGCCCAGATCGCTCAAGAATACGTAGAGAGGTTATCCCCTGACTTAGTTGTTGCCGATCTTTCCATTCCCAAGCAGCAGGGGGATACTGCCCGAACCGATACGGGAATTCAACTCCTCAAAACATTAATGAAACTATACCCTACCCTCAATATAGTTGTTCAAAGCGCTAATATCAAAGCCTTAATCCGTTTAAAACCTGCTATTAATGAACATGAAGGAGGCTTTACCATCGTAGATAAAAGCCTGCCCCAGAAAGAAATGTTAATTAAAGTTGACTGGTCACTTCAGGGATTGATTTACACCCCCAAAGGGATGCGAAAAGGCTTGGAAATCAAATCCGAATGGTTAGAACTTCTAACCTTAGCCTTTGAAGAAGGATTACAGGATAGAACCATTGCTCAGCGGATGCAAATCTCCGAGCGCACCGTGCGTAACTATTGGACTAAAGTTCAAGACGTTTTAGGGGTTTATCCAAAACCCGGTGAAAATATTCGCATTAAAACCGAGAAGCGGGCAAGAGAAGTCGGTCTAATCGATTGAGACATGAAACGTTTTACTGAGGAGGAAATTCAAACCTGGCGGGTAGGATTTATGCCAGGACTAGTCGTGATCGCACTAGTAATCCTATTTCGCATCACTGGCGTCCTGCAAAGTCTAGAATTGATTGCTCTCGATAGTTTTCTCCGTTGGCGTCCTAGGGAATCTATTGATAAAAGAATTCTAATTGTTGGTATTAATGAACAAGACATCCAAGGCATAGGTACCTATCCCATACCCGATCGAGACTTAGCATCACTGCTGAGAAAACTAGCAACCTATAAGCCTAGAGCTATTGGTATTGACATCGTCAGAGATTTACCCGTTGATCCTGGTTACACTGACTTAGTCGCAGCATTTCAGGCTATCAAAACCGTGATTGGCATTGAAAAAGCCTTACCTGACCAATATGGCAATACCATTAATCCACCACCCACTTTACCCCCCGAACAAGTTGGCTTTGCCGATGTGATACCTGACGCTGACGGACACATCAGGCGCAGTTTACTAGGAACTTCAAATCGGGAAGGAGAGTATAAATTTTCTCTAGCTATACTGCTAGCAAAAGCGTATTTATCTAAAGAAGGAATTTCCCTAACCAATGGCACTTATGACCCAATAGCCATGCAGTTTGGTACTACGGAACTCACTCGCTTTCGCCCCAATTCCGGAGGCTATGTGAGAGCCGATGCTGGGGGAAATCAGATCCTAATTAATTTTCGCAATGCTCGCAAACCGTTTCGAATCGTATCCCTCAACGATATCCAAACTGGCAACATCGATCCAAGCTGGATTCGCGATCGCATAGTCCTGATTGGTATCACTAGCCATAGCGCTAAAGATATTGTCAATGTCTCTGCTATCCCTAGCTCTACTCCTGGACTAATGTTTGGTGTAGAAGTCCATGCTCATACAGTCAGTCAAATCATTAGTGCTGTTCTCGATGGACGACCCTTGTTAAGGGTTTGGTCAGATAGCTGGGAATATATATGGATTATGGTTTGGGGGTTTCTTGGTATCAGCCTCGCTAAACTAACTAAGACACCGCTACAGAATTTATTGAGTGTTAGTGTTGCTGGGATTAGTTTGGTGGGACTAAGTTATTTGCTCCTGATTTGGGGTTGGTGGATACCTGTAGTACCAGCCTGGTTCGTTTTAACTGTCAATGGTTTCAGCATCAATGCCTTCTATCTATACCACCAAACCTTAAAATCCCGCATTAATGAACGCCAATATATGATTGATTATACCTTTGACATCATTCATAATGGACCATTACAAACCTTAGCTAGGATACTCAGCTGCACTCAAGATCAGGATTTATCTCATGAGCAATTGCGCTCTCAACTAGAACAGTTAAACCAAGAACTCAGAGCAGTTTATGAATCAGTGCGTCGAGAAACCCTAACCCAAGATAGCAGTATCCACATCGGGATTGATTTAGACCTAGATTTGCAGCAACCGACTCACGACATTCTCTATCAAGTTTATAGCAATACCCTAGCTTTAAACTTTCCTTGCTTTGAAACCATTCAGGTAAAAATTATAAAATTTGACCCAATCGATACTCCGCCATTAAGTATCGAACAGAAGCGAGGATTGTGTCGATTTATGGAAGAAGCATTGTGCAATGTCGGTAAATATGCTAAAGGGGTGACTCGTCTGAAAGTTACCTGCACCCAAACAGAAGGTATGAATATTATTCGCATTCAAGATAATGGGTTGGGCATTAGCTCATCATCTCAACCCAAGAAATATAAGCGTTCAGGAGGTCGGGGAACTAAACAAGCTAAAGCACTAGAGCGACAACTAGGGGGAAGGTTTAAGCGATCTTTTTTGTCTCCTAAAGGAACAGTTTGTGAACTCACTTGGTCTGTCAGTAAAGGTCGATTTTGGTTTTGAAACTAGGTATTATATATAGCAATTATACGACTTGTGAGGTACAAATTTCTGGTTTTTAGGGAGCAGGGAGCAGGGAGCAGGGAGCAGGGAGCAGGGAGCAGGGAGCAGGGAGCAGGGAAGAGGGA
>NZ_MKZS01000001.1:4411005-4415357 GCF_001942495.1 Moorena bouillonii PNG | reverse complement strand
AGGGAGCAGGTAGCAGGGAGCAGGGAGCAGGGAGCAGGGAAGAGGGAAGAGGTAAAAAATAATGTGTACCTCATGAGTCCTAGAAACGCTATATTAGCTGATAGCTGATAGCTGATAGCTGATAGCTGATAGCTGATAGCTGATAGCTGATAGCTGATAGCTGATAGCTGATAGCTGATAGCTGATAGCTGATAGCTGATAGCTGATAGCTGATAGCTGATAGCTTTTAATCATTTATTAATGGCAATTTTAAATTTTTAATTTTATGATTTTGGCATAATTAGAGGCTAATTTAATGAAGAGAAGATTTCAGTTACTCAACCATTGCTTAGATAATCAGGGATTGACTATTGGTGTGGTTAGTCTATTTTTAGGGATGACAACTGTAGCCCTAGCCGACTATCAACCACCTCCTGAGCCATCTCATCCCGAACAACCTACAATTATTAGCGGTACCAGGGGAGGATGTTCTAAGAATGGAAAAGCAAAGTTAACTACACTAGCTCCTGAGGAACATATTGGACAAACTGTTTCGACTCACCCAACCTTTGCTTGGTTTGTACCGGATGCTGAATCCTTGACAATGAAATTTCAGATTTATCCAGATGATGTAAATGAGTATCCCCAACCCATACAAAATATTGAATTGCAAACAACACCAGGAATAATGACTCACTCACTATCACAGGATGAACTAGGGTTATCCGTGGGACAGAGATATCTGTGGCAAGTGGTCATTATGTGTGAACCCAATCATCCATCGAGTGCTATCATAGCCCAAGCTTATATCGATATCGTTCAAAAGTCACCAGATTTAAAAATAGCCCTTGCTGCAGCCACTAACCCCGTTGATAGGGCAGATATCTATGCTGACAAAGGTTTCTGGTATAATGCCTTCGGTGAAGTTGTGGGTTCTGCTGACGATGCTAGACATAGAGAGTTAAAGCTAAATCTTTTAACTGATTTAGCAAAAATCGAGGCATCTGGAAATTCACACTATGCCAGCCAAAAGAGTGAGCGAATCAAGCAGATTTTAGAGATAGAACGGAAAGCCCGTTTGTAACTAAGTTAAGTGTAAGCATTTAGCTAATGCGCTACGCGCAGGCTACGCCAACAGCTGATAGCTGACAGCTGACAGCTGAATGCTTACCACCATAGTGAAAGTTAACACCGATAGACAACTTCAAATCAAGTTTTGCAGTTTTCAGCAATAGTCATAGTATAATTATGCATTTACTGTTTCTCAACTTGGAAAGTAAGTTAGCATAAAACGTGAATGCATTACCTGTTTCATTCTTTTATTGTATTAAGTAAGGGAACAGTTAGTCGAGGAGACAAGCATGGACTACTGTTTCCGATTCCTTCAATAGTTGTTGATAGTTTTTGGTCTGCTCAAGGTACCTAGTCATTTATAGGTGCCTTTTTGTTAACAGTGCAGCTCTCCCGGCATTTTGGGATAAACTGTAAAATAAGTTACAAATTAAAATTTGGTGGGTTAACTTAGATGTAGTTGAATGACCAAAGTTTTGGAAGCTCTTGAAATCCCGTAGGTTGGGTGGAGAGAGGACACCCAACGCAATCGGTTGTCGTGGTTGGGTTGAAGTATGAATCCCAACCTACATCGACGCCTATTTGTCAGTCAATCAGATAGTGTAAGTTCACACCGATATACAACCTCGAAGTAAGTGTTGCAGTTTTTAGCAATCGTGATAGCGTAATTGTGCAGTTGCTGTTTCTCAACTTGGCAAGTAAGTTAGCATAAAACGTGAATGCATTACCTGTTTCATTATTTTAATGTATTAAGTAAGGGAACAGTTAGTCGAGGAGACAAGCATGGACTACTGTTTCTGATTCCTTCAATAGTTGTTGATAGTTGATAGTTTTTGGTCTGCTCAAGGCACCTAGTCATTTATAGGTGCCTTTTTGCTCACAGTGCGGCTCTCTCGGCCACAGCCCAGACCCAGTAATATCAAGTCTGGTTGAATAGCCATAATTATTCAGGAGAGGGTGGGAGGTGTGGGGAGATGGGGAGATGGGGAGATGGGGAGATAGGGAGATAGGGAGATAGGGAGATAGGGAGATAGGGAGATAGGGAGATAGGGAGATTTTTATTAAGGGTAATTATCCTGAGCTGCTTGTCACCCCTGACAGACCTCAATCCAACCTACGATGTTCTTCCTTGTATGGAAGTAGCCCATTTAATAACACCCCAAGAATGCTAGAAAGTCCAATCCCTGTCTTGATGCAAAGCGCGAGTGGGGGAAACCACGGCAGTTGCTCATGGGGGGAACCCCCANGTGAGATAGGGAGATAGGGAGATAGGGAGATAGGGAGATTTTTATTAAGGGTAATTATCCTGAGCTGCTTGTCACCCCTGACAGACCTCAATCCAACCTACGATGTTCTTCCTTGTATGGAAGTAGCCCATTTAATAACACCCCAAGAATGCTAGAAAGTCCAATCCCTGTCTTGATGCAAAGCGCGAGTGGGGGAAACCACGGCAGTTGCTCATGGGGGGAACCACGGCAGTCGCTCATGGGGGGGACCCCCAAGACCGCGCTGCCTCCCCAAGACCGCACTGCCTCCCCAAGACCGCGCTGCATCGCTTCCAAGGCAAACCCTCCTGCCTTGACGCTCATTTCCCCTACCCCTAGCATTAAAATTACAGCAACGATCACAAGATTACGGGGTTGTAATAAATCTGCGCTAGAGCGAACAATACTATTCATGCCAATTACCACAATTGTACCAAATAAAACAATTAAAATTCCTCCCATGACTGGCACAGGAATGGTTTTTAAAAGGGCTTCTAACTTTCCTAAAAAAGAGAGTAAAATAGCGATAATAGCTGCCCAGGTCATAATCGCTGGATTAAAAGTTTTTGTTAAGGCAACTGCCCCTGTAACTTCCGAATAGGTGGTGTTGGGAGGGCCACCAACAAAAGCCGCCAATATTGTTGATAACCCATCCCCTAACAGGGTGCGATGTAAACCGGGTTCTCGAAGATAATTATTTCCAGTCACAGAACTAATGGCTAACACATCCCCAATATGTTCAATGGCAGGAGCGATCGCAACCGGTACAATAAATAAAATTGCCGGTAAACTGAAACTGGGTGTGGTAAATTCTGGAATTTGAAACCAAGGAGCTTGACTAACAGGTGTAAAATCGACCATCCCTAACGGTAAAGTTACTAGATAACCGACTCCTATCCCCATCAAAATCGGAATTAATCGTAAAAAACCCCGCCCTAAAATTGCAGTTAGCATGGTGGCTAATAGAGAAACCATTGTTACACTATTGACATCCCTTCGGTGAATTCACTCATAAGTTGCTGACGCTTTTGTCAATTCTCTTGGTGCGCATTCCCGTGGGCGTTGAAACCTCGCGCCGGGGTTGCACCGCTGCTTAAAGGTTATCTTACACTGAACTGAGTGGGGAACCATGGAAATCATTCGATATCATAACTAGGGATTGATTCAGTAATTCCTCAAGGGACATTACCCACCAAAGCTGATAAGATTCCAAACAACTAGGTTATAACTTTATATAAGTTGATAATTACAAACAAAAAGGGAACAAGCTATGGAACAGAAAGCAACTGCGTCTACTAAACTAGTCACCGGTAACTTTGTGGTGATCCAGGGAGATATCAATCGCAGAATTGGCGATGGTGGTGCTAGCCTCTGGAAAAAGACTTTCAACACAGAGGGACGCTACAAGGGCGGCGCTGCCATCCTGATGTTGATGGTTAAAGGATTGACAGCAACCGACAGTGATGCAGAGGTCAAAATCAATGGTAAAAGTGTAGGGAAGATCTACTCCTACGAGGGAGCTAATCCCAATCACTGGTTTACCCAAATCATTAACATTGGTGCTGGAATACTCAAGGATGGCGATAATGAGCTGGAGGTTGAAGCCGTAGATTTACCAAACCCCTCTGCTGGCGACCTCTATAACGATTTTTACATACGGGATGTGGTTTGCTTCTTCCAGCGGGAAGATTAGGAAACCTTTTTGATAGTAAAGGAACTATAGTTTAGGACATAGTTTTTGGTTTAAAGGGAATCGGGAATCGGGAATCGGGAATCGGGAATCGGGAATCGGGAACAGGAAACAGCGGATCTGGGAGCAGAAATTATGTCTTAACCTTTACTTCTACTGGTCTAGTTTAAGTTTCTATTTTTAAGGGGGTAGGTAAACTACCTGATCAGGCTAGTTTACCTACCCCCGCCCGACTCCCGAATCCCTAGGGTGCGCTTTCCAATGGGCGAGTAAATCGCCCTTGGGTCGCACCGCTCCCGACTCCCGACTCCCGACTCCCGACTCCCGACTCCCGACTCCCGACTACC
>NZ_MKZS01000001.1:4407126-4410994 GCF_001942495.1 Moorena bouillonii PNG | reverse complement strand
AGCTTATACAGTCTACTTTTTAGCTCTCATGTCGCCCCCCCAGGGGTTTTTCCCTTATTTTAAAATATAGGGCGATCGCATTCGGTAGGGTAGGGTGGGCAAATTTTGAGAGTTTGGCAATTAGATCAGTTATCATATCCATTTGCCCACCCTACAAGAGCGTACGCAGTACTCCCTGTTCCCTGTTCCCGACTCCCGACTCCCGACTCCCGACTCCCGACTCCCGACTCCCTATTCCCTATTACTCTACTCGCTCACCAGTCAAGCTAAAGGCACGAGCTTCAGTAATTTTAACTAGAACTAGCTCACCTTTAAGGTGATTAATATCCCCAGTGAAGAACGTGAGACGATTTCCTTTGGTTCTGCCCATCACTTGAGTCTTGTCTTTGGGATTCTGGTCTTCCACCAGCACTTCCTCAATCCGTCCCAGATAACGTTGCGATCGCTCAGCTGCTTTTACGGCAACTAGGTGGTTGAGACGTTGAAGGCGATCGCATTTGACCTCCTCAGGGAGCTGATTTTCCCACAATGCTGCTGGTGTACCAGGACGAGGGGAATAGGCAGCGGTATTGAGCTGGTCAAAGCCAATATCGTCTACTAGTTTTAGGGTATTTTCAAATTGTGCTTCCGTTTCCCCAGGAAAGCCCACAATCGCATCTGCACTAATCGAAGCATCGGGCATATACTCCCGAATGGTATTAATAATCCGGCGATATTTCTGGTGGGTATAGCCCCGTGCCATAGCTTTGAGAATATCGTTATCCCCAGATTGGAAGGGAATGTGGAAATGTTCGCACACTTCCGGCAACTCGTGACAGGCGCGGATTAGCCGTTCTGTAAAGTAGCGGGGGTGACTAGTAGCAAAGCGGAGCCGCTCAATCCCCGGTATATTGCTAACATAATACAGTAAATCTGTCAAGGTGTGCTGATGCCGCCCCGATTCAGTCACCCCTGGTAAGTCACGTCCGTAAGCATCAATATTTTGTCCCAAGAGGGTGATTTCCTTATACCCTTGCCGTCCTAACTCCTCCATTTCTGCCCGAATCGCTTCTGGAGTACGGGATTGCTCTAAACCTCGGACATTGGGGACTACACAGTAGGTGCAGCGTTCGTTACAACCATAAATTATATTTACCCAGGCGCTAATGCTGCTGTCCCGTCTTGGTTTAGTGATGTCTTCAACAATATGAATTGGTTCTGTAGCAACTAGCTGGTTGCCATCAAATACCTGGTCTAGCAAATCCCCTAAACGATTGGCGTGTTGCGGTCCCATGACTAAATCAACTTCTGGGACTCGCCGCAGCAGTGCTTCTCCCTCCTGTTGTGCCACACAACCCGCTACTACCAAGGTCAGGTCTGGTTGTTGGTGTTTGCGCTTTGCCTGTCTTCCTAGGTAGGAATAAACCTTTTGCTCAGCATTATCTCGAATAGTGCAGGTGTTGTAGAGAATTAAGTCAGCCTCGTTGGGATTTTCTGACCACTGGAAGCCGATATCTTCTAGGATTCCAGCCATCCGCTCGGAGTCGGCTTTGTTCATCTGGCAGCCAAAAGTGGTGATATGGTAGCGGCGGGGAAATGAGGTCATCTTACGTTAAACAGCTAAGGATTCGATCAGGGGATCTCCTCTAATTATAGATTTGTTAGACCTACTCTTCTTTGTGATCCCTCTGCCAAAGGTCAACTACACCCCTAGACAAAACCTATAGATAGTTAGCAGCATTTTTCTCTAATCAACATTTTATTAACCAGAAGTTTGGTCTGCTTGCTTTACCTTGATTGACTCTTTAATTATATCCGTAAATACACCTATTTTAAACATCAAGCTATTTCTCTATATCCCTAAAATTCTCGTTTTTATTGGATTTTAATTAAGTTAAACTAGTATTTTTTTGCTTGTTTTATTATTTTTAATATTTTTTTATTACTTGATTATTTATTTAAAAATCATGCGGATATTGCTGAAAAAGTTGTGAAGTAATGAGTATAAACTTTGAGCAAGGTCACCACAATGGTTTTTCAAAGCTATATCTTGTTGTCTACTCTGTTAGTTACGGTTTTAGGAAGTAATTTTTACCTAGGTGAGTCTAGTTTTCGAGAGGGATATCAGTCTGATTATTTTGAACATCAATTACTAGCTGTACAGCAGGAAAGCTGTCCTCCAGGAAGCGGACGGCGAGAGACTTATGATTGTTTAAGTTGAAAGTATTTAACGTTAATTATTTAGCTAGATACTGCAGTAATTAATAGCTAAATTTCAGGTGAATTGATCAGGTAAATTGAAAAGACTACTACCTGGATTTCCACTGACCATGAAAGCTGAAGGGGATAACCTTTGGTAATCCCAGACGACATATCGGTTCTTGATTTAGGGTGTTTCTACTAAATACCATCACTTCACTAGTATCAGAATTTCCGTCATACACAACTGTTAATATCCAACCCTGGTCAGGATTAAGGCTATCTGGTGCATAAACGGGTTCCGAGAGATAGCGATTTTCCCCTAAATCAGCCACAATCAAGGTGCCAGTTTTGTGGTCAAAACATCCAATTGCACCCAATAATTCTTTACTAATATCGACCACTTCGCGATGTACTGATAGATAAGTATGAGATGAGAATTGTCCTACTAGCTGTTGCGGCACCACAGGAAATTCACAGCTTCTATCCAACAACTGTTGTAACTGCACAACCTGACCAGTGTCAGGATTGAGTCGGGCTTGCCAAAGGGTTCCTTTCGCTTTGGTCTTAGTTTGACCAGTGGCAACTTCTTTCAAATACTGATTGGTCTGAAAGTCACCATAACGGACAAAATCAATCACGATCAAGCCATCTTTCTCCACATAGCCATTGCTGAAGTGCCACTGATACCAGGGTTCAGCTTCACCGCGACTGACTACACTAAGGCTGTCACGGTCTACAATAATAATTTGGGTTGACTTATTTGGATGCCACTCCATAGCATCACCATAGCTGCACCAACCTAGAGCTACTTTTAGGAAATTCACTCGCACTGGGGGTACAAAAAATACTAGATACGGCCCTGCCAGAACAAAATCATGGACTAATGGCAAACCCTCTAACTGTACTGACCCTTGTTTGATAATTTTGCCAGTGGAGTTGCTCTTGTAAATGTTGAGTCTGCTATTAAGTTCAGCAGTCAGTCCAAAGTTGAAAATCTCTCCAGTTTTGGGATCAATCTTGGGATGGGCAGAAAAGCTTGCTCCTTTGCCTAGGCCAGATAAGTCATCAGTGCCTCTGGTTTCTAAGGTTTGCAGGTCTAAGGCATGGGGATGACCACCTTCCCATAGGGCTAACAATTTATCTGGTAATGGTAGCACTGAGGTATTGGCAGCATTTTTAACTGGCTTACTCCAGCGTTTCCAGATAGGTCCTGGTGTTGTCATGCCATAGTTGGGGTACAGTAATTTCTCAGCAGCAGCTTCTGCTTGATAGCCAGAGGTTTGGACGTAGCGATAAACTCCTGTGGCACCAGCAGGGGTAAAATGTACTGCTAAAATCGCCCCATCACCATCAAACCAATGTCCAACCGGTACACCACCTCGCTCTAACCGTGCAGGACCATTTCTATACAGAGAACCTCGCAACCCTTCTGGGATTTTGCCAGAGATGACCGGCAGGGCAGTAGGCGGAAATTCTGTTGCCGGTTTTGCGATCGCATTCGCCCAGCCTTTTGTTGTAGATGCTTGAGGGATCATGTTTTAAAGGGAACAGGGAACAGGGAAGAGTGTGGGGAGATGGGGAGATGGGGAGATGGGGAGATAGGGAGATAGGGAGATAGGGAGATCTCACAGGGGTAGGTTTTTTACATTTGGGTCGGGAGTCGGGAATCGGGAGTCGGGAATCGGGA
>NZ_MKZS01000001.1:4406882-4407023 GCF_001942495.1 Moorena bouillonii PNG | reverse complement strand
TGGAGTCGGGAATCGGGAGTCGGGAATCGGGAGTCGGGAATCGGGAAAAGCGGGAAATGGGGAGAATTATCCCGGAAACTAGTGTGTATTTTGATACATATTTTGAGGAATTTCTACGTAGCGATGCAGCGCGGTCTTGGG
>NZ_MKZS01000001.1:4393763-4406782 GCF_001942495.1 Moorena bouillonii PNG | reverse complement strand
TATTTTGATACATATTTTGAGGAATTTCTACGTAGCGATGCAGCGCGGTCTTGGGGAGCCAGTGCGGTCTTGGGGGTTCCCCCCATGAGCAACTGGCGTGGTTTCCCCCACTCGCGCTTTGCATCAAGACAATCAAAGTACCTACTCGCCCCTTTGTAAAAAACCTACCCTTATGAGGATAGGGAGATGGGGAGATGGGAAACATTTTTATAGGGTTTCCCATACTTACCAGCTAGATTCAATTTTCTTATCCCGACTCCCGATTCCCGATTCCCGATTCCCGACTCCCGATTCCCTATAGTTATTAGCCAGCAACTGCTGTTGCTTCTGGTTTCTTGGCAGACTCCTGATCTTTGCGCTGGATCAGTTCAATCTTGTATCCACTCGGGTCTTCCACAAAAGCAATCACTGTTGAACCGTGCTTCATCGGTCCTGGCTCCCGCACTACCTTACCACCAAGAGATTTAATTTGGTCGCAGGTTTGGTAGATATCGTCTACACCAAGAGCAATATGACCGAAAGCATCCCCGATGTTGTACTGATCAACCCCCCAGTTATAAGTTAGTTCAATAACCGTGTTGTCAGATTCATCCCCGTAGCCTACAAATGCTAAGGTAAATTTTCCCCCTGGAAAGTCCTTCTGACGGAGCAGCTTCATGCCTAGGACATCGCAGTAAAACTTGATCGATTCCTCAAGATTGCCGACTCGCAGCATTGTGTGTAGCATTCGCATTAGCTTAGTGTCTCCTGTTGAATCAGCCAATTCCGTTCTATTGTATAGCAGTTGTTAGAGGGAGCAGGGAGTAGGGAGTAGGGAGTAGGGAGTAGGGAATCGGGAGTCGGGAATCGGGAATCGGGAATCGGGAGTCGGGAGTCGGGAATCGGGAAGAAATCCTGTTTACCTGATGAGTATCAGAATTGCTATAGCATTTTGCTTTGATATCTGAAATATAATTGAGAACCCAGCGCTATCCCTCGAATTCTGATCAAGGTCGGGTTTGGGGTTCCGGCCACTAGACCTGGCAGAGTTTACGAGCTTCTTGTGTCTAGAATAGAGTTGATTATTCTACAGTTCATTTAGCGATCGCATTTTCCCACTCCCGATTCCCGATTCCCGATTCCCGATTCCCGATTCCCTACTCCCTTAAACCAACTAACCTTGGCCTTTGGCCACGCTACGCGAACAACCTTAAACCAACTAACCTTCAACCCGATTCAACCTTAAGATGGTCACTTGGGATCCCTATCTAGCATCAATCCGTCAAGAGTACGCCCAATGGTGGCAAGCTTATACCCCGACCGATGTCGAAGACCGCAAGCGCAAGCAGCAGCAACAGACTCCTGGGCTGTTTGATTTTGGCCTGATGGTGCAAACCATCAAGTCCGAGCAGCCACAAAGAGACCAGAATCGGGAAGAAACTGAGCGGTTGCCTGTGCTGGCAGGATTGCGGAAGTATGCTGCGGAGCATGTTTTACTGGTAGGACGTCCGGGGTCCGGTAAATCCACAGCCTTAGTGCGATTGTTGGGGGATGAAGGAATAGAAGGGAAAATTCCGGTGCTGGTGGAACTGCGATATCACCAGACATCCGTGTTGGAGTTAGTGAAGCATTTCCTAGAAAGCCATCTTGGTCAACCGCTGGACTCGAAGGAGATCGAAAGACTATTGTTTGAGGAACAATTCTGGTTACTGATCGATGGGGTAAACGAGCTACCGTCAGAAGCAGCACGCCTGGATTTGAATAAGTTTCGGCAGAAATACCACAAGACTACTCCCATGATTTTCACCACCAGGGATTTAGGAGTTGGTGGTGACTTGGGGATTCAGAAGAAGTTGGAAATGCAACCCTTGAGTGCAGACCAAATGTCGAAGTTTGTCCGCAAGCATTTGCCTCAACAGGGAGAGCAGATGCTTAAGCAATTGGGCGATCGCTTACGGGAATTTGGGCAAACTCCTCTACTATTGATGATGCTATGTGCCCTGTTTCAGGATAAGGGGGATATACCGTCCAATCTGGGGTTAGTGTTTCGCTCATTTACCCAGTTCTATTCGGAAAAAATCAAGCAAGATGTTAACGTTTCCGAGGAATCAAGAGAATTTTGGCCAGACCTGCTGCAACAGTTAGGGTTTGTGATGACAACAGGGGATAATCCCAAAGAGATTACCGTTGCTATTCCCAAAACAAAAGCCCAGGAAATTTTAACTGACTATCTACGTCATAATAATTTTACCGATCCTGATGTTCGCGCTAGGACTTGGCTAAAGGATTTACTCAACCATCACTTGATTCAACAATCAGGAGATTTGATTGAGTTTCGACACCAACTAATCCAAGAATACTATACAGCGGAATATTTATTGAAGCAATTACCACGTCTTAGTGATCAGGAGTTGCAACAAAACTATCTCAATTATTTGAAATGGACAGAACCTCTAGTGCTAATGCTGCAATTGGTAGACAATCAAAAGCAAGCAAAGCGGGTCGTAAGGTTAGGGTTAGCAGTGGATTGGCAACTGGGAGCCAGGTTAGCAGGAGCAGTAAAACCAGAGTTTCAAGAACACACTGTGGGGTTGGTGGCTCGGTTAGAGGTTTCGACCTTACTTAAGGTTCAGTTGTTGGGAATAACTGCATCAGACAGAGCCATACCTGAGCTAATAGATAAATACCTGGATCATGACGAGTATTCTGTGCGTAGTGTTGCGGCATCTGCTCTGGAAAAAATCGGGACAGAAGCCACCATCGACCCGTTAATTAAATTGCTGGATGATGACCACGATGATGTGCGTAGTAGTGCGGCATATGCTCTCGGAAAAATCGGGACAGAAGCCACCATCGACCGGTTAATTAAATTGCTGGATGATGACTCCTCTGATGTGCGTAGTAGTGCGGCAAAAGCTCTGGGAGAAATCGGGACAGAAGCCACCATCGACTCTTTAATTAAATTGCTGGATGACAACGAGTATTATGTGCGTAGTCGTGCGGCAGATGCTCTGGGAAAAATCGGGACAGAAGCCACCATCGACTCTTTAATTAAATTGCTGGATGACAACGAGTATTATGTGCGTAGTCGTGCGGCAGATGCTCTGGGAAAAATCGGGACAGAAGCCACCATCGACTCTTTAATTAAATTGCTGGATGACAACGAGTATTATGTGCGTAGTCGTGCGGCAGATGCTCTGGGAAAAATCGGGACAGAAGCCACCATCGACCCCTTAATTAAATTACTGGATGATGACCACTATTCTGTGCGTATAAGTGCGGCAGAAGCTCTGGGAAATATCGGGACAGAAGCCACCATCGACCCCTTAATTAAATTGCTCGATGATGAACACTCATCTGTGCGTATTCGTGCGGCAGAGGCTCTGGGAAATATCGGGACAGAAACCACCATCGAACCCTTAATTAAATTGCTCGATGATGACTCCTCTCATGTGCGTAGTAGTGCGGCAAAAGCTCTGGGAAAAATCGGGACAGAATCCGCTATAAACCTCTTAATTAAATTGCTGGATCATGACCACTATTCTGTGCGTATAAGTGCGGCAGAAGCTCTGGGAAATATCGGGACAGAAGCCGCTATAAACCCCTTAATTAAATTGCTCGATGATGACCACGAGTTGGTGCGTATTCGTGCGGCAGAAGCTCTGGGAAAAATCGGCACAGAAGCCACCATCGACCCCTTAATTAAATTGCTGGATGATGACCACTCTGATGTTCGTAGTATTGCGGCATCTGCTCTGGGAGAAATCGGGACAGAAGCCACCATCGACCCCTTAATTAAATTGCTGGATGATGACGATTTTTTTGTGCGTATTATTTCGGCATCTGCTCTGGGAGAAATCGGGACAGAAGTCGCTATAAACCCCTTAATTAAATTGCTGGATGATGACCACTATGATGTGCGTATTAGTGCGGCATCTGCTCTGGAAGAAATCGGGACAGAAGCCACCATCGACCCCTTAATTAAATTGCTCGATGATGACTCCTATTGGGTGCGTATTCGTGCGGCAGATGCTCTGGGAAAGATTGGCACAGAAGTGGCGATAGACCCCTTAATTAAATGTCTGGATGATGATATCTATGATGTGCGTAGTAGTGCAGCAGAAGCTCTGGAAAAAATCGGGACAGAAGTGGCGATAGACCCCTTAATTAAATGCCTGGATGATGACCAATCATCTGTGCGTATTCGTGCGGCATCTGCTCTGGGAAAAATCGGGACAGAAGCCACCATCGACCCCTTAATTAAATTGCTGGATGATGACCACTATTATAATGTGCGTTATAGTGCGGCATCTGCTCTGGGAAAAATCGGGACAGAAGCCACCATTCCTAAACTGATTAATTGGCTGAACAAGGAAGAATTTACAGCAACTAATGATAAAAATACTGTTCAGAAAACCATCAAAGCTATTCAAGCCATTCAAAAGCGCTGCCAATTCTACAACCCAACCTATCGTCCCAAACCCGATCCTCCCAAATTCATTGCCACTCAAACCATATACATCCTCCACCTCTCGGACCTCCACATCACCACCAGTGAGCAAGCTACCCTTTGGTCAAACCAACTGGCTCAAGACCTCACCCAAGACCTTGACATCCCTCACCTTGATGCTCTGATCCTATCGGGTGATATTGCCAATTATTCCACTCCAGAAGAATACCAGGCTGCACAACAGTTTCTCTACAACCTCTGCCTAGACTTCCCCCTAGACCCGAAGCAAATTGTCCTAGTTCCCGGTAACCACGACCTCAACTGGAAACTAGCAAAGCGGGCTTATCAGTTATTGGATCTCGAAGACTACGATGGTGAACTCAAAGAGGGTCACTATATCAAAGGTGAAGATGTGATTCGAGTCCAAGACGAAACCAAATACCAACAACGCTTTGCCCACTTCAGCCAATTCTATCAAGCTATCAAAACTCAACCCTATCCCCTCGACTATGACCAGCAAGGGATTATCGACTATCTCCCAGACCAAAACTTGCTGATCCTAGGACTAAACTCCGCTTGGCAACTGGATCACCACTTCAGAGACCGTGCTAGCATCCACTCAGGTGCTGTGAGCAATGCCCTGACCGAGATTCGCCGTAATAAAGATTACGACAACTTTCTGAAAATTGCAGTTTGGCACCATCCCCTAAATAGTGACGGAAGCGATAGGATTACCGACCAAGGCTTCATGCAACAACTCGCTGTTGCTGGATTCCGTTTGTTCCTCCACGGGCACATCCACAAAGCCCAAGCCAGCCTTTTCCCTTACGACCTCAGCCGAGATGGGCGCAAACTCCATGGAATTTGTGCTGGCACCTTTAGCGCACCGACCTTTGAACTACGATCCGCTTATCCCTGGCAATATAATCTACTGAAAATTAACGATAATCAGCTCAGTGTCTACACTCGCCGCCGGGAAGAAGAAAATGGTGCTTGGAAACCTGATTCACGGTGGACTCAGGGTCCAGGACTTGGTAGTTTGGATTATTATTCCATTGACTTGTCTTGAGTCGGGAGTCGGGAGTCGGTGTAAGACGAAAATTTACTGTACCTCGTCAGTATGATAAACGCTATAAAAATGTTTCCCATCTCCCCATCTCCCCATCTCCCCAAACTTCCCACACTCCCTGTTCCCTGTTCCCTGTTCCCTGTTCCCTTACCTTACTGATGCCTCTTTCTCCAACAACAGTGTCACAGGACCATCATTCTCTATACAAACCTCCATCATAGCACCAAACTCACCAGTTTCTACCCGCAACCCACTCATCCGTAACTTATCCACAAATAGTTGATATAATGCCCTAGCGTATTCTGGAGCAGCGGACTGACTAAAGGAAGGGCGACGTCCTTTGCGACAATCTCCATAAAGGGTAAACTGGCTAACCACCAATAGCTCACCACCTATATCCTGCACGGACTTTTCCCAACGGTCATTACCAGTAGTCTCGTCTGGAAATAGCCTTAAGTCTAGACACTTTCGCACCATCCAGTCCAATTCAGCTTCCGTATCAGTATCCGCAATACCGACTAGTAGGTTAAGCCCTCGCCCTATTTTCCCAATCACTGTTGTTTCTACTTCGACTTGGGAGGATTTGACTCGTTGGATGATTACTCGCATATGTAGCAGTTCTCAATTTGCTGAGGTATTTCGTCCTGGGTTTTAGGGAACAGGGAGCAGCGGATCTGGGAACAGTAGGAAAAAGATCTGAGTGTTTTTAGGTGTTATGATCAATGCCTATCCTAGACTGATTATACTCAATAACTAGTTTAAATGAGCGATTACCCCTTAAATAGCAAGGGATTCCACAAAGGTACTGTATCAATACAATAAAAAGCAATTTTTATGAAAATTGCTTTTTTAAATCACTAAAAGCCTTACTTAGTAAGCTTCCGAGCAATTATTTTATACTCATTTATAATCGCCACACTAGGGAACCATTTCTTCCCGATTCCCGATTCCCGATTCCCGATTCCCTGTTCCCTGTTCCCTGTTCCCTGTTCAACACTTCTAATTCCTAAAACCTAATTAACGATAATACCAAAAGAAAGCCAATTTCTAACAGATAAGTAATGCAAACGCTACGGTTTAATAAACCATCCCAAAGATAGCCTTGGCGTTTGGGAATATTACTGCGCTTAAAGGTACGACTCCAGCCAGTAAAAATAGCTGGACTGCGCAAGTTAAACTCCTGAGTCAAAATTTCCTCAATTTCTCCCAAACGGGGATAGAAACCGCGCTGGAAGTGCTTCCACTGACTTTCTAGAATCCAGAAGAACAGGGGAATAGCACACCCAATCAGGGCAATGCTATTCTGTTTTTCTTTTAAGACCATGCGCACAACCACACCAGTGGCCGTAATCCCCAAGGCTTTAATCACCCAGATTTGTTTGTTGTAATCTTCTACAGTAGTTTGCAGGAAAAAATATTCCTGTTTGAGCAGATTTAGCTCAAATTCTGATCGCTTAGGGTGGCCAACGGCCAATCCCGATGGGGTTTGAGGGTCGATGGGTGATGGGCTAGACATAACGTTAGTGTTCAAGTAGATACAAAGTGTTGCTTGTGCAAAACCTTTTGCATCGCTGTCATCTGAGCTTTGACCTGTTGCAACTGACTTTGAAGTTGCTGAATATCTTCCGATGGTAATGATACTACTTCAGAATGGGATTCAAGCCCAGTATGGGTTTGACTATTACCCACACCAGTTTGCATTCGCGTAGCGTGGCCTACGGCCAATCGCTTGTACTCAAAGGTTTTGGCTGGCACCTTCATCACAGATTTAGCTACTGGTTGATATTCTCTCGACCCACTCTTAGTAACCAGTGGTTCACGGTTTGACTCGAAGCTAGAACTAGTATAGACGGTATAGTTAATTGGCTGCTGTGGCGATGTCTGATTGTCTATCTGATTGTCTATCTGATTGTCTATCTGATTGTCTATCTGATTGTCTATCTGATTGTCTAAAGGCTTGTGTTGAGGAAGGTTCTGCTGGGATTCTGAAAGCCTAAGTTTTTCTAATAATTCTTCCTTTTTCTGAATTTGTTGTGCTAGATCTGATAGCTGTGACTGAAGTTGCGATGATTGTTGAGCAGACTTTTGCCATCCTGCTATAGCTACACTGGCCATACCAGCTCCTAGGCTAATCACCGTTGCTAAGGTCAGGTAAGGGGTTGCCGCATCTCGCACATTACCGTATAATATTTGCTCCTCCTGTACTTTAATGGATATTGGCTTAGCACCGAACCAGCCTACGGGTAACGTCAGCGCAGCAAATACTGTTGCTGAAATCAATGCTGGTCTAAACACAAATTTCTGAAGTGGGGAGGAAATCATAGATGATATTATTGCCCTTAACAACAGGTCAGTAAGAGTCCCGAAACCCTAGTCATCTTAACTAGTCTTCCCCTAGCTTATTTAAAATAATTTTGGTTTGTTGTGAGCCAACTCTAAAATAATTGTGATTATTTTCAGCAATTTTCGTGAGCCATATCACCATTAGTATGGTCGAAATATTTAGGGCGATTATATCAACAATACTCTAGGTATATAAAACTGTGTAGTGTTGATGTTCCAGACCTTAAAGTGGCACAATCTCATCGTAAGCATTAAGTTATCAGTACCCAGTTATAACCACCAAGGAGTCAGCTTTTCAACCATGGCTGTTCCCGTAGCGTGCGCGTAGCGCTTAAGCTGATAGCTAATAGCGGATAGCTCACAGCTCCTAAGGGCTGAGATGGCTGACATCATTGATTAACTAGGAGATTGAAAAGAAGTGACATTCCTTTCTTATCCTAGAGCGATTTAACGATTAAGGCAGTTGCAATCTTTAGATAATTAGAGGAAAAAGCATGTTGACTAAATCAGAAACTGCAATTGCGGCAATTGATGCCAGAGAGATATTAGATTCTCGTGGACGTCCGACAGTAGAAGCCCAAGTGCGCCTTGTTAGCGGTGCGGTGGGAATTGCCCAAGTTCCAAGTGGTGCTTCTACTGGTACTTTTGAAGCCCATGAACTACGAGATAATGATCCCCGTCGCTACGGTGGTAAAGGGGTACTCAAAGCAGTATCGAATATCAAAGAAAAACTCGCCCCAGAGCTATTGGAAAACGATGCTCTCAACCAAATGTTGCTTGACCACAAGATGATTCGTCGGGATGGTTCCGCCAACAAAAAGAATATGGGAGCAAATGCCATCCTAGCGATTTCCCTAGCTACAGCTAAAGCGGCAGCCGCTAGTAAAGGACTACCCCTTTACCGCTACTTAGGTGGACCACTAGCTAATCTACTACCAGTTCCGTTGATGAATGTAATCAACGGTGGTGCTCATGCGGATAATAATGTGGATTTTCAGGAATTCATGATTGTGCCAGTGGGAGCACAGTCATTTCGAGAGGCTCTGCGCTGGGGAGCTGAGGTTTTTGCCGCCTTGGCTAAGGTTTTAAAAGAGAAAAAATTGCTTACCGGTGTGGGAGATGAAGGTGGCTTTGCTCCCAACTTGGGGTCAAATAAAGAAGCGCTAGACTTATTGATTGCCGCTATAGAAACATCTGGGTATAAGCCAGGGGAACAAATCGCTTTAGCCATGGATGTGGCCGCGAGCGAGTTCTACAAAGAGGCTCAGTATGTCTATGATGGGGCATCTCACTCCCCAGAGGAGTTTGTTAACTATCTAGCTGAGTTGGTGGGGCAATACCCCATTGTTTCCATTGAAGATGGACTCCACGAAGAGGATTGGAGTAATTGGCAGTTGCTCACTGAAAAACTGGGTTCCCGTATTCAGTTAGTGGGTGATGACCTATTTGTTACCAATCCCACCAGGCTACAAAAAGGTATTGATGTCGGTGCGGGTAACTCGATCTTGATTAAGCTCAATCAAATTGGTTCCTTGACCGAAACTCTTGAAACCATTGACTTAGCAACTCGCAACGGTTTCCGTTCCGTGATTAGTCACCGTTCTGGGGAAACCGAAGATACTACTATTGCTGATCTTGCTGTTGCTACTCGTGCCGGTCAAATTAAAACAGGTTCACTGTGCCGTAGTGAACGGGTGGCTAAGTATAACCAGTTGCTGCGGATTGAAGATGAATTAGGCGATCGCGCCATTTATGCTGGAACTTGTGGCATGGGCCCGCTGTGTCAGGGTTGAAGGTTAGGAGGTTGAAGGTTGAAGGTTGAAGGTTGAAGGTTTAAGGTTTAAGGTTTAAGGTTTAAGGTTTAAGGTTAGGAGGTTAGGAGGTTGAAGGTTTAAGGTTTAAGGTTTAAGGTTTAAGGTTTAACGCGCACCGGTGGCCAATAGGCCAAGGTTATTTGGTGGGGAGTTTAGGAGGAATGGTTTTTTCCTATCTCCCCCTACTTCTGGTATCTTCTGCACATCCTTCCCAGAACCGATTTACGGATAAAAACTCAGTTGAGGCAAGCCTAGGGTTTCATCCCAACCCATCATCAGATTCAAGCACTGTACGGCTTGACCAGCTTGACCTTTGAGCAAGTTGTCGATGACTGACATAACGATAACTCGGTCAGTTCGGGTATCGACTTCTACCCCTATGTAACAAAGATTAGTGCCACAAGCCCACTTGGTTTGGGGATAGGTGCCACTGGGTAACACCCGGACAAAGGGAGAGGCGCGGTAAAAGGCCGTGTAAATGGTGAACAAATCTTCCCTGACTAGTCCCGGATCCTGCAATGTGGCATAAACGGTAGCTAAGATTCCCCGTACCATGGGAACCAGGTGGGGTGTAAATTGCACCCTGACTTCATGACTGGCTAAATGACTGCAAATTTGCTCAATTTCTGGGGTATGGCGGTGATGAGTCACGCCATAAGGGGCTAGAGAGCTGTCAGCTTCTGCTAGTAAGAGATTGGTTTTTGCCTTGCGTCCACCCCCAGAGGTACCGGATTTGGCATCGATAATGGCAGTGTCTGGAATAATCAGACCCTGTTTGAGCAGGGGAGCAAGGGCGAGTAGGCTGCTGGTGACGTAGCAACCAGGACAAGCGACTAATTGGGCAGAGGAAATGCGATCGCGATACAGTTCCGGTAAACCATAAACAGCAGTAGCAGCGGTTTCTTGGTCGTGGCGCTCTCCACCGTACCAGCTTTTGTAAGTTTCAAGTTTACTAAATCGATAGTCAGCTGAGAGATCGAGAACTTTTAATCCTTTTGATAACAGTGATGGTGCTAGCTTATGGGCTAAACCGTTAGGCAACGACAGAAACACTACCTGACAACGGGATACAATAGTATTTATGTCAATAGGCTCAATGGTTAGATTAACACGATGGCCTAGATGAGGGTAAAGCTCAGTAAATGCCTTGCCAGCACTGCTTTCTCCACCCAAATAAACTACATCGACTCCTGGGTGATCCATCAAGAGCCTTACAAGTTGTACGCCACCATAACCAGAAGCACCAATTATGCCTACTGGCAGGCGTTCTAAATCCCCCATCATGTTCCTTTCCTATAGGGTAAGAGCTTTGATATCCTCCCCCACTAAGGGCTAATTGCTAGCTCAGTGGGAGATTCTCAACCTTGGGGCTGAGTATACACCTGCTTGCGGGACTCTTGACTAGACCAAGAACAAGCTCAGTCCCCGTCAGACCCTCTCCACAGGTATTTTCATTCACTGTCTTGCGAACAGTGGCTCAGTTTTCTACGTCCTGTTTTAGCACTATTTGTGCAGTTGCCACATCTGTTAGTCAATCCGATCACTAACAAAAATTATCCCCTAGCAAAGGATCGTAAAAACTGACTAAGTTTACCCTAATCCCTCAGTTATTGGCAACATTTGAATGGCACAAGACCAGTTGTGATTTCGTAAGCATTCAGCTATCAGCCCTTAGGGGTCAGCTTAAAACAAGCTATAGACTATACTAGTGACCAAGAACATCTAACCGGGTGCATCTCAATATTTGTAAAAAAGAAGGGAAGTTTGGGAAGTTTGGGGAGGGGGGCGGGGGCGCGTGGGAAGTGTGGGAATTTTCGGGGGAATTTTTGCCTAATTTCAGGCATTGAGATGCACCCATCTCACCTAAGCGTCAAGTGTCAAACTTGGGAAAATGAGCTAGGATCATGCTCCCATTGATTTCAAGCCCATTCATTAAATTAAACAAAAGCAGCAAACAAGTGGAATCCACGAAAACTGATGTGTATAAGTTTGATAGCATTGATGATGCTCTGGCAGACCTAAAATCAGGTCACCCAGTGGTGGTGGTTGATGATGAAAATCGGGAAAACGAAGGAGACCTAATTTGTGCTGCACAATTTGCTACCCCTGACATGATTAATTTCATGGCAGTGGAAGCACGAGGGTTGATTTGTCTGGCGATGACAGGGGAGCGCTTGGATGCTCTAGACCTTCCGCTAATGGTGAGTAACAACACGGACACTAACCAGACAGCGTTTACCGTGAGCATTGATGCAGCACCCCACTTAGGGGTGACGACTGGTATCTCGGCTGAAGACCGTGCTCGTACTATCCAGTTTGCGATCAACCCAGTAACGAAACCTAGTGATTTGCGACGACCTGGTCACATTTTTCCCCTCCGTGCTAGAAAGGGAGGGGTATTGAAACGGGCTGGTCATACGGAAGCAGGGGTTGACTTATCAAGACTGGCAGGTTTATACCCAGCGGGTGTGATCTGTGAAATTCAAAATGCTGATGGCTCCATGGCTCGCTTGCCAGAGTTGATTGAGTATGCCAATAAGCATCAACTCAAAATTATCAGTATTGCTGATTTAATCAGTTACCGCCTCAAACATGACCGCTTTGTTTATCGAGAATCCGTTGCCCAATTCCCCAGTAGTTTTGGGAGTTTCCAGATTTACGCTTACCGCAACACGTTAGATCACTCGGAGCATGTTGCCGTTGTAAAAGGAGACCCGACTCAGTTCAAAGATCATCAAGTGATGGTGCGGATGCACTCAGAATGTTTAACGGGAGATGCCTTGGGTTCTATGCGCTGTGACTGTCGAATGCAACTACAAGCAGCCCTAAACATGATTGAGAATTCTGGTCAGGGAGTCGTGGTTTATTTGCGGCAAGAAGGCCGAGGGATTGGTTTGGTCAATAAGTTGAAAGCCTATTCCTTGCAAGATATGGGACTGGATACCGTAGAAGCAAATGAACGTTTGGGATTCCCTGCTGACCTGCGAGACTATGGCATGGGAGCACAAATTCTCAATGATTTAGGAGTTAAGAAAATTTGCTTGATTACCAATAATCCTCGCAAAATCGCTGGTTTAAAAGGTTATGGATTGGAGGTAGTGGGTCGGGTCCCATTGTTGATTGAAGCTAATGACTACAATTCTAGCTATCTGGCAACTAAAGCACAGAAGCTGGGTCATCTGCTGTTGCAGACCTATCTAGTTACGGTAGCGATTCATTGGCAAGACCAGCCCCAACAGGTGACAGAACGTTATCAGCGTTTAGAAAAGCTACGGTCTCTAGCTCATAGCCAGAACTTATTATTGCAGGAGGAGTCAAGACCTGTAGCGTCCGCAGTTTTTGAGAAACCTGCTTTAATCGTACA
>NZ_MKZS01000001.1:4343763-4391263 GCF_001942495.1 Moorena bouillonii PNG | reverse complement strand
TACCGATATTTCTATCCCACAGCTTCGGCATCGTCCTTAGCCCCATTCATTTTCGGCGCAGGAGCGCTTGACCAGTGAGCTATTACGCACTCTTTCAAGGATGGCTGCTTCTAGGCAAACCTCCTGGTTGTCTTTGCACTCCCACCTCCTTTCTCACTTAGGACGCATTTTGGGGCCTTAGCTGGTGGTCTGGGCTGTTTCCCTCTTGACAATGAAGCTTATCCCCCACTGTCTCACTGGCTGGGACTACACCTGGTATTCTTAGTTTGTCTCGATTTGGTACCGCTCTCGCAGCCCGCACCGAAACAGTGCTTTACCCCCAGGCTTTTCCCAACCGCTGCGCCTCAACGCATTTCGGGGAGAACCAGCTAGCTCCGGGTTCGATTGGCATTTCACCCCTAACCACACCTCCTCCGCCGATTTTTCAACATCGGTCGGTTCGGACCTCCACTTAGTGTCACCCAAGCTTCATCCTGGACATGGTTAGATCACCCGGGTTCGGGTCTACAACCAGTGACTAGCGCCCTGATCAGACTCGCTTTCGCTTTGGCTTCGAGTTTCTCCCTCTTAACCTGCCACTGGCTGTAAGTCGCCGGCTCATTCTTCAACAGGCACACGGTCAGACGTTTAATCGTCCTCCCATTGCTTGTGGGCTAACGGTTTCATGTTCTATTTCACTCCCCTCCCGGGGTTCTTTTCACCTTTCCCTCGCGGTACTGTTTCCCTATCGGTCACACAGGAGTATTTAGCCTTACGAGGTGGTCCTCGCTGATTCACACGGGATTCCACGTGCCCCGTGCTACTCGGGATTCAGCTGACAACTTTCCACTTTCGACTACAGGACTTTCACCTTCTCTGGTGCAGTATTCAGCTGCTTGATCTAGTTTCCAGTTACCGTTCTGCTGTCCCACTACCCCACCAGCATTGCTGATGGTTTAGGCTCTGCCCCTTTCGCTCGCCGCTACTGAGGGTATCGCTTTTGCTTTCTTTTCCTCCAGCTACTAAGATGTTTCAGTTCGCTGGGTTCGCTCGTACTGACCTATTGATTCAGTCAGCCGTTTTTGGGTTGCCCCATTCGGAAATCTCCGGATCTCTGCTTGTTTCCAGCTCCCCGAAGCTTATCGTCGGTCACCACGTCCTTCTTCGCCTCTGTGTGCCTAGGTATCCACCGTTAGCCTTTTGTAGCTTGACCATACTTGTTCTGTTTTACCGCTTTTACGATAACTCTCGTTTCGCTCGCGGCTCGACTTTTTGGCTTTTCTACACTTCGCTATGCAATTTTCTTGGTTCTTTACTGGACTCAAAGTCCAGCATCCTGAACTGGTTTTTTCCTGCAGTTCCGGTGCTGAGCTTGTTTTCCGTTCTTTGTTTTCTTGGCTTTAATTAGCTTTTGGCTGTTAGCCGCTTCACCATTTATATAGATGTGGGCCATCCTGGACTCGAACCAGGGACCTCACCCTTATCAGGGGTGCGCTCTAACCACCTGAGCTAATAGCCCATATCCGAACCATCATTAGTTTGAGAGCCCCGTTCTCTACCCTTCGACCTCGGTTGACCTGATTACCGCTCTTGCACCTTTGGCTTCGAGTGGGTCTCAGTCGGTCTCCCTGAAAAGGAGGTGATCCAGCCACACCTTCCGGTACGGCTACCTTGTTACGACTTCACCCCAGTCACCAACCCTGCCTTCGGCATCCCCCTCCCATACGGGTTAGGGTAACGACTTCGGGCGTGGCCAGCTTCCATGGTGTGACGGGCGGTGTGTACAAGGCCCGGGAACGGATTCACCGCCGTATTCTGACCGGCGATTACTAGCGATTCCTCCTTCATGCCGGCGAGTTGCAGCCGGCAATCTGAACTGAGGCCAGGTTTGATGAGATTAGCTCCCCCTTGCGAGTTGGCTGCCCATTGTCCTGACCATTGTAGTACGTGTGTAGCCCAGGGCGTAAGGGGCATGCTGACTTGACGTCATCCCCACCTTCCTCCGGTTTGTCACCGGCAGTCTCTCTAGAGTGCCCACCACCACGTGCTGGCAACTAAAAACGAGGGTTGCGCTCGTTGCGGGACTTAACCCAACATCTCACGACACGAGCTGACGACAGCCATGCACCACCTGTGTTCGCGCTCCCGAAGGCACTCCCAGCTTTCACCGGGATTCGCGACATGTCAAGCCCTGGTAAGGTTCTTCGCGTTGCATCGAATTAAACCACATACTCCACCGCTTGTGCGGGCCCCCGTCAATTCCTTTGAGTTTCACACTTGCGTGCGTACTCCCCAGGCGGGATACTTAACGCGTTGGCTTCGGCACAGCTTGGGTCGATACAAGCTACACCTAGTATCCATCGTTTACAGCTAGGACTACTGGGGTATCTAATCCCATTCGCTCCCCTAGCTTTCGTCCCTCAGTGTCAGGTTCAGTCCAGTAGAGCGCCTTCGCCACCGATGTTCTTCCCGAAATCTACGCATTTCACCGCTACACCGGGAATTCCCTCTACCCCTACTGCCCTCTAGTTCCTCAGTTTCCACTGCCTGCCCAGAGTTAAGCCCTGGTCTTTAACAGCCGACTTGAGGTACCACCTACGGACGCTTTACGCCCAATAATTCCGGATAACGCTTGCATCCTCCGTATTACCGCGGCTGCTGGCACGGAGTTAGCCGATGCTTTTTCCTCAGGTACCGTCACTTTCTTCTTCCCTGATAAAAGAGGTTTACAACCCAAAAGCCTTCCTCCCTCACGCGGTATTGCTCCGTCAGGCTTTCGCCCATTGCGGAAAATTCCCCACTGCTGCCTCCCGTAGGAGTCTGGGCCGTGTCTCAGTCCCAGTGTGGCTGCTCATCCTCTCAGACCAGCTACTGATCGTTGCCTTGGTAAGCCTTTACCCTACCAACTAGCTAATCAGACGCGAGCTCCTCTTATGGCAATAAATCTTTCACCTCTCGGCACATCCGGTATTAGCCACTGTTTCCGGTGGTTGTCCCCGACCCTAAGGCAGATTCTCACGCGTTACTCACCCGTCCGCCACTCCCCCGAAGGGGCGTTCGACTTGCATGTGTTAAGCATACCGCCAGCGTTCATCCTGAGCCAGGATCAAACTCTCCATGGTACTCAAGTTGTTTTTTTCTTTCCCCGACTCTTAGTCAACCCTTACAGTTAACTTCGAACCGGTTCGGAATTTTAGGTTTTAGTTTTGGTCAATCTGTCCTATAATGAGGTCAGATTAACCTGAAAATTTCTTGACGAGTAGCGACCGTATATTGGCTCTCAAACTATAGATTTTTCTTGGTTCGGGGCGGTGCGGTGCGCTTGGCTTTCCTCATCGCCATTTACTAATGTAAAGGGGAAAAAAGCGTTTGTCAACCTAAAACCGAAACTTTTTTTTGAGAAATCCTTGCAATCTAGGTATGGCAAGGGTTTTGGAATTTAAGAATTTTTTTTTTTAATCCATTTTGCCGGTCTGACCAGGGGAAGAGGGGGAAGCTTACGGAGGTGGGTTCGTTAGAGTTGGGTCAGGAGTCGGAAGTCGGGAGCGGTGCGACCCGTGGCGAATTTAATTCGACGACTTTAAGCGCACGCCCTGGGAGTCGGGAGAATTATTTAGGTAATTCTTGTATATCCTTAGATACATACCTGGTGAAGGACGTGTCTGTAGATCCTGCCTGTAAGTGCGGATTGGGATAACTGCTCCGATGCTCCTGAGTGAAACGGGAAATTCACCTGGATTTACGGTAATTGTCCAGGATTAATCAGAGGCAAGATTAGTGAAGAGCCCTTTGTACTGGCACCATTAAATCCATTCTTGAACAACTTACTAACCTAGCTCTGACAAGGCATTTGCGCCAGAATAAACTATAGGGATGCAGGGTGCTTTTAGGGAAAACATGGGTTTATGATAGGGTTTAACCCATTAGCAACTGGCTTGGTTTCCACGGGGCTGGAGAGCGACTGCATCAAGACAGGTGCGTTTACTTAGTATTTCTGTTCGTACAGCGTCTCCAAAAGAGAAAGGAGAATCACGGCGTGACCCACACAGCCCCTCCCTACTCCCCTTTTGCATCAATAAATGTCTTGGCCATAAGTTACCGTTACTAAACACTGGAGGTGTCAGTGAATTTTCAATCAGTGATTGCAACATTGAATCAATTCTGGGCAAAACATGGTTGCTTGATTGCCCAGTCCTACGATACAGAGAAAGGAGCAGGGACCATGAGTCCTCATACATTCTTGAGAGCTATTGGTCCAGAACCCTGGTCAGTTGCTTATGTTGAACCATGCCGAAGACCCACCGATGGACGCTACGGCGAAAACCCGAATCGCTACCAGCACTACTACCAATACCAAGTACTGATCAAGCCGTCACTGAATAATATTCAAGATATTTACCTAGATTCCCTCAAAGCTTTAGGGATTTGTCCTGAAGACCATGACATTCGGTTTGTTGAAGACAATTGGGAATCTCCTACCCTAGGGGCTTGGGGAGTTGGCTGGGAAGTCTGGTTAGATGGCATGGAAATTACTCAATTTACCTACTTCCAACAGTGTGGTGGCATTGATTGTCGTCCTGTACCCATTGAGATCACCTATGGTTTGGAACGATTAGCGATGTATCTCCAGGAAGTAGAGGCTTTTACTAAAATCCAGTGGAATGACCAAATTAGCTATGGAGATGTTCACCTTCAGGGAGAAGTTGAACAATGTACTTATAATTTTGAATCCTCTAACCCAGATTTACTGTTCACGCTATTTGGTCTTTATGAGCAAGAGGCAGAACAACTCAGCACACGAGGACTTGTTATGCCTACACTAGACTACGTTCTGAAGTGTTCTCACACGTTCAACTTACTGGACGCTAGGGGTGTGATTTCAGTGACTGAGCGCACTCGTTATATCGGTAGAATTCGCAATCTAGCCAGGCGAGTGGCTCAACTCTATTTGCAACAACGAGAGATGTTAGGGTTCCCGCTCAATAAACAGACCATAGCTTGAATCTAGAACACAAAGAGCTTGACCCAATCGGTAGCAGCAAGGGATTCCTAGCAGTTATCACGACTGAGAGTCAACTATCTAGTTGTCATAGCAACCAGAACTCCCAGTAACTCATCCACAGGTGTTAGATAGCGGTCATTAAGATCCACCATCGCCTTGCCTTCTGGTGTAAGAGCCAGGAATCGCCACACTTGTCCCGTCGTAACAGTTCCATATACTGTTCGCTCAGCCATCTCTGGCTCTTTTTGGTTAACTAATAGAGCTGCATACATCGTAGCCAAGCATTGAGGCAGTCCCTCATTAATATTTTCGTTTTTTGCCTCTACCACTACCACCACTGGAGCTTTGATGGTTAACTTATCTGGGTTATCAGTAAGGATGAAATCAAAAAATCCAGTAAGTCCCTGTGCTGGGTCTACATTAAAGTTTTTGCCAGAAAACAGACTAATAGGAGGGTTTATGACTGTAATTTCACTTAAAATAGGAGCGATTAGATATTCAGAGCGAGCTTTTTCAGTATTGATAGCAGTTGCTAGTGGCACAAAGCGTTTGAGAGCTTCCTGAAGAAAGTCACTGGGGGAAATTGGGTCTGCTTGAATCAGGGATGGCACAGGTTCTAGCATATCAATCCCTAGAGAAGCTAGTGTGTCTAGAGATTTAAAATCACTATAAGACATTCACATCTCTCCTCGGTTTTAAACTTGACACTTGTTACTTGTTACTTGTCAAAGGTCAATTTTAAAGTAATACTTAACACTTAACAAGTAATAATAATTCAGCAAAATAATCGATAATTCCTGGAAATAATACCGAATTGTTTGGCTGCTCAAGCTCTTATTTATAGCTAATTAACCTGGATTTATACCTTAAAAATTACTAACTCAGAAACGCAAGGTACTAGACTTGGTGTAGCTTTCGTCCCCCGCCCCAAGCACGGGGGTTTTCAGCTTTCAAGAACTCTTCATAAATATGAAAGAGAAGATGGAAATTAGGACAAAACCAATAACGAGATTCTCGACAGGTAGGGTAGATTGAGGGTTTTCAAGAAAATTGACTGTCGGTCTGACCACATTTTCCAGATTTATGGGATTGTTAAACTGGACTTCTTGGAAATAAGAATAACTAGGTTCATAACTAGGCTCTTGGGGATTGATAAACACTAGAGAAACAGATTGATCCATCGGACTGACTTCGGCTAATTCTTCAAAAACCAACTTACCGGTAACGTTAGCAGTCCTGGCGATGGCTGGACTGGTTGAGTTATAATAGATATCTGTGGTGAGAGACACTTGACTAATAATTAGTACTATTGGTAAGGTTACAGATAAAGCACCGCCTAGGCTATAGGGGTTTCTAGCCCAATCTTAGCATTTATAGATAGGATTTATAGCTGAAGGGGTGACGAAACAGGCTGAAAGGCTCGCTATGTAAAGGTAGTAGCATTTTGTGGTAAAAAAAAGTAGGTCTCTAAATTTGCAACAAGACCTACTTATCGACAATGTGACCAGCATTTTACCAAAACCACCTAAAAAGTCAATTGAGTCTAGCCGAATATATTTTATTGAAAATTTTGCTCAATCTCTTACAGTCAATTAAAAAAGTTAACTTAGAAAAAATAGCCAATGCTCTCCCTTTACCCATTAAATTTGAAAGTAGAAGAAAAAGAATTCAAAGATTTTTATCATTACCAAACTTAACACTTGAAAAAATTTGGGTCCCAATAGTTGAAGAATTATTGAAAGGATACTTTACCTCGGAAAGCCTAATTTATCTAGCAATTGATAGAACAAATTGGGGTCGTATTAACTTAGTCATGGTTAGTCTCATTTGGGATAAAAGGGCATTTCCCATCTATTTGACTTTGTTGGCCAAGTTAGGGAGTAGTAATTTAACAGAACAAAAAAGTGTCTTGTCCAAGGTTATTCCAATTTTTAAAAACTCTAAAACCTGCCTGTTAGGAGATAGAGAATTTTGCTCAGTGAAATTAGCAAAGTATTTACAGGACTTAGGTGTATCTTTTTGTTTGCGATTAAAAAAGAATGAATTTGTTGAATATAAAAAATAGAATTGGGTTGAACTCAATGATTTAGGTTTAGTCCCTGGAGTATCTTTATTTATCCAAGGAGTTAAAGTGACCAAGACCAGGGGATTCTTTAATTTCAATGTAGCTTGTAAATGGCAACGTAAACTCAAAGGTACATCTCCGTTCGCGTAGCGTGGCCAAAGGCCAAAGAACCATGGTTTTTACTGACAAACTTTTCTAACTTAGAGTCGGCAGTTTCAGCTTATAAAAAAAGATTTGATTCGTTGGCGAAGCCTGGCGAGCGAAGCGAGGCATGGAGATGTTTAGAGATTTTAAAACAGGTGGTTATAATTTAGAGGACACTAAGCTTCAGGGTGAACGCTTTATTTCTCTAGTTTTATTGATAGCAATAGCTTACACTTCCGCAACATTTCAAGGTCAGCATNTTGAAAGGATACTTTACCTCGGAAAGCCTAATTTATCTAGCAATTGATAGAACAAATTGGGGTCGTATTAACTTAGTCATGGTTAGTCTCATTTGGGATAAAAGCGATGCAGCGCGGTCTTGGGGGTTTCCCCCATGAGCGACTGCATCAAGACAGGGCATTTCCCATCTATTTGACTTTGTTGGCCAAGTTAGGGAGTAGTAATTTAACAGAACAAAAAAGTGTCTTGTCCAAGGTTATTCCAATTTTTAAAAACTATAAAACCTGCCTGTTAGGAGATAGAGAATTTTGCTCAGTGAAATTAGCAAAGTATTTACAGGACTTAGGTGTATCTTTTTGTTTGCGATTAAAAAAGAATGAATTTGTTGACTATAAAAAAGAGAATTGGGTTGAACTCAATGATTTAGGTTTAGTCCCTGGAGTATCTTTATTTATCCAAGGAGTTAAAGTGACCAAGACCAGGGGATTCTTTAATTTCAATGTAGCTTGTAAATGGCAACGTAAACTCAAAGGTACATCTCCGTTCGCGTAGCGTGGCCAAAGGCCAAAGAACCATGGTTTTTACTGACAAACTTTTCTAACTTAGAGTCGGCAGTTTCAGCTTATAAAAAAAGATTTGATTCGTTGGCGAAGCCTGGCGAGCGAAGCGAGGCATGGAGATGTTTAGAGATTTTAAAACAGGTGGTTATAATTTAGAGGACACTAAGCTTCAGGGTGAACGCTTTATTTCTCTAGTTTTATTGATAGCAATAGCTTACACTTCCGCAACATTTCAAGGTCAGCATATTAAACGTCAAGNAGTTAGGGAGTAGTAATTTAACAGAACAAAAAAGTGTCTTGTCCAAGGTTATTCCAATTTTTAAAAACTATAAAACCTGCCTGTTAGGAGATAGAGAATTTTGCTCAGTGAAATTAGCAAAGTATTTACAGGACTTAGGTGTATCTTTTTGTTTGCGATTAAAAAAGAATGAATTTGTTGAATATAAAAAATAGAATTGGGTTGAACTCAATGATTTAGGTTTAGTCCCTGGAGTATCTTTATTTATCCAAGGAGTTAAAGTGACCAAGACCAGGGGATTCTTTAATTTCAATGTAGCTTGTAAATGGCAACGTAAACTCAAAGGTACATCTCCGTTCGCGTAGCGTGGCCAAAGGCCAAAGAACCATGGTTTTTACTGACAAACTTTTCTAACTTAGAGTCGGCAGTTTCAGCTTATAAAAAAAGATTTGATTCGTTGGCGAAGCCTGGCGAGCGAAGCGAGGCATGGAGATGTTTAGAGATTTTAAAACAGGTGGTTATAATTTAGAGGACACTAAGCTTCAGGGTGAACGCTTTATTTCTCTAGTTTTATTGATAGCAATAGCTTACACTTCCGCAACATTTCAAGGTCAGCATATTAAACGTCAAGGAATACAAAAATATGTTGGTCGTGTGAAAGAATCTGGTCGAATAGAGCGGAGGCATAGCAGTTTTTACATTGGTTTATACGGTCACACCTGGGTTAATTTTAAAGATTTTTGTATAGAGTTAGTAACCGAATTAATGAGACGTGGGTCCTAATAAACGAAAGTATTATCAACGAGGTATAAGGGCTAGGTCGCTTATAGAGTCTGGGTTTTAGCTTATTTCGTCGCCCCCCCAGGATTTATAGATAGGATTTATACATAAGTCAACTGCGAAGACAGGAAGAAAAATAAGCTCAAAGGAAGTTTAGGGGCTAATACTGTTGGCATTTTGCTCTTCTCAGCACGAGACCGATGTACACAGATACCAAATAGACTCAGATTAGTCGATCGGTTAGCCTATCCGGTATCTGTGTGTAAAAATCCATGGTGTGCTTTTCTGGTTGATCAAATGCATTCAGGGGGGACTATATAAAAGATTGGGTAGGTCGGCGGGGTTGCCCCCGCTTCGCCCCCTAAGCACCGTGCGAACAAGTCTCCAAGTACACGGCGCACCTAATTCCTTTTGAACACGTTATTTTTTGCGACTTGCTTTTCTTCGATTTCCGGTTTTGTACCTTTTGGCTTTTGTTCCGGGTCTTAGAGGGTTTTTCCATCCCGCTTCTTAACATTTGTTGTATGTCGGGATTAGTCGCACCCAAGGCATGGATGGAGTGATGGCAATCGTTATGCAGGTAGATGAGGTGATCGTATTTGTCGAGACCCCCTAGGCTTTTTGGCATAATATGATGTAGATGCACTTTATCGTAATTACCTAGATTTTGCTGACAGAAGGGACATTTATATCCCTGTCTGTTGGCTATTTTGTCTCGTCCGCTAGAAAGTTTACTCCTCGCCGTTTTTTCTTTCTGCTTGACTTCCCTTTCCTTCCAGTATTCTATTAGTCCTGGGTCGTCTGGGGATTTATCGAAAGTCACTAAAGTGTGTCTTTCAATTCTTGTCCAAGCGAATTTGTTTATGTGATATCCTTCTTCTCCAAATACCCAATTGTCATCTCTGCCGGGACATAATTTACCGAAGTATTTTTTATTAACCCATTCATGAGATTTCTTTGAGTGCTTTCGTCTACCCCACCGTTGGAGTTTCCAGTATACGTAGTTATCAAGCTGTGAGAAGATTTCCTTGGAGACTGCTCCGCTGTGATAGTTGCTCCATCCTCTTATTATTGGATTGAGTTTATGTATCACTTCTCTCTGGGATACCCCTTTGAGTTTTTTGAATTCTTCTTTCAGTTTATTCTTGACTTTCTTTACGCTTTTCTGGGAGGGTTTGATGAGGGTTATTAATCCCGTTTTTCTACTGGTGGTCTTATACTTTCGGAAAGTCCATCCTAGGAAGTCGAATCCTGTGGATACATGGCTTATTTTGGTTTTTTCCTTGGATAGTTTTAGTCCTCTTTCAGATAACCACTTTTCTGTGATTTCCTTAGCGTTCGCCGCATCTTCCTCGCTTTCTGTTAGGATTACGAAGTCATCAGCAAAGCGGACGTAAGTCCTAGGTGTCACGTTGTACCATCCTCCACCATCTTTCTTCCTTTTGTCTCTACTCCATCTGTATTTGATTCCCAATTCTTTTTCTAATCCGTGGAGGGCTATATTGGCCAATAATGGGCTAATTATTCCACCTTGGGGGGTTCCTTCCTCTGTATTGTAGAATACGTCTTTGTAGACATATCCTGCTTTAAGCCACTCTTTAATAAGATGTGTTGCTGGGAAGCTTCCAATGGTTTCTAGGAGTGGTTCGTGGGCGATATTATCAAAACATCCTGAGATGTCTGCGTCTAAGACCCACCATTTCCTGTTCTTTTCACCACATATGTTTTGGAATATCCTTTGTCTAGCATCATGGGCACTTCTTCCTGGCCTGAAACCGTATGATACGGGTTCAAATCTGGCTTCCCATGTAGGCTCTAATGCATTCTTGACGATTGCCTGTAGGCATCTATCCGTCATGCTAGGGATTCCTAATGGCCTTTGTTTTCCGTTGGATTTGGGTATGTAGATGCGTTTTGTTGGGATTGGCTTCCATGCTTTGTAAGTGGTGAGGGCATCGACCATTTCGCCTCTTTCCTTGGGATTAAGTTTTGCCTGTCCATCTATCCCTGGGGTTTTTTTTCCACCATTTATCTGGGTAGCCTGTCTGACGGAAGTAAGGATATTGGAGTAGCTGCGGAGCATTAACCTCTGCAACTTGTTTACCTTTTTCCAGTTGCCTTCACGTGTCGCTTTGAAAATTCTACGTCTAAGTTTCCTAACCATCCGGTAGGCATTTTTCCAGTCTATGGAGTGCCAATTGGTGGTTTGCTCAGTTACGATACCGTCCCCCGAAGGTTTCGATTCTATCTTTTCCATATACAATTAGGGAATCAAAACGTATTTTTTCCTTGGCTCGGAATTAGTTCTGAAATTCAGCACTCTGCACGAGTTGAGGGATTTCCCTCTATCCAACCAGTTATGACCTTCCGGCTTTCCTGTTTCCTTTCGGTTGTTGGCTTTCGCTTGGTTCAGTCTTTTACCGGGCCCAGAGTTAGACCTCCTCTTACGATTTGGCTACCAATATCAATCGACCTAGATATTGGACTCAACCTCGGCTTACCCGGTTACACACATAGAAGATACGAATCTCAGGTTGCCGTCTCTACACCGAGTCCGTTTGTGATTCTGATTGCCCCATCAAGGCGAGGCTAATCCTGGAGCTATTACCTCCATTGTCGTTTTGGCAGAGGTATTGCTTATTACGGTGCCTTATATCAACGGTTCCTACTCGTCAACCTTTTGATTCTTTCCCTGCCTCTGTTCACCTTCTCGACATTCTGGTTTCCTTTGGCTTTACCCTCTAGCTGTGAAACCCATTGATTCGGGAGTAACCTAGTTTTCACCGAGTTATCCATCTCAATACGCTCCTTTGGGTGGGAACTTGGCCTGAATCCTGACCGTGGAAAGGCTCTTACCCCTTTCGCTTCTATGAGCGCCTTCATCGGTCGCCCCCTGGTTTTAAGCCATAGCTGGATAAAGCATCACCCCTAGAGACACCACACCAGCAATGATCATGAGTCCAGCTGGCATAAACTTGCGAGTTTTAGCGAGCCGGATGGCAAACACAATCACCAGTGCAGCTGCTACGGCTATCCCTAAGGTTTGTGCCCAGGGTTGTCCTTGAAGCTGCATTATTCCAGCAAATATTAGCAATAAACCGCTAATTACACCAGAAATCAGAGATATTTTGCTTTTGGCTTTAGCATAGCCCATGATTCCCCCAATCAGGGCTAAGATGCCGTATAAGAGTACTGCTGCAATACTTAGATTCATCATTAAATTTTTTGTCAAACTGAACTAAGTTATACCTCTAGCTCGATACCTCTATGGTCAGTTCAGCAGAAAACTTAACATTAGGGAGTAGGGAGTAGGGAGTAGGGAGTAGGGAGTAGGGAGTAGGGAGATTGGATCTAGTCATTAATCGTAGGGTGGGCAGTGCCTAGCAACGGGATTGGCAAGGTTGGTCAATCGGTCTGATCCACTGCCCAACTGACATTAAATTGGTGAGGTACATTTTTAATTTTAGGCAACAGGCAAAAATAAACAGGCAAAAGGCAACAGGCAACATAAAAAAATCTTGTGTACCTCATTAATATAAAAAATGCTCTAGTGATTGACTAGCAACTCATCAAAATAAGAAGTAACGCTGTGCCATAGGTAAAACTGTTGCGGGCTCGCATGTTAATAATTCCCCATCAGCTCTGACTTCATAGGTTTCTGGATTGACCTCAATCTGTGGCAAGGCGTCGTTGAGTTTCATGTCGGTCTTACTCAAGTTGCGGGTGTTGGAAACGGCAACAGCGGATTTTTGTAAGCCAATTTGAGCTGGGATGTCTTGGTCTAAGGCAGCTTGGGAGACAAAGGTAACGGATGTGGCTGCGATCGCACCACCAAAACTACCAAACATCGGACGCATATGAATCGGCTGGGGTGTGGGAATACTAGCATTGGCATCACCCATTTGGGACCATGCGATCGCACCACCTTTAATCACTATCTCTGGCTTGACTCCAAACATGGCTGGACGCCACAGACACAAATCGGCTAGCTTCCCTTCTGCGATGGAACCAACATAATTAGCAATTCCGTGAGCGATCGCAGGGTTAATCGTATACTTGGCAACGTAACGCTTGGCTCGGAAATTGTCATTTTCCCCAGTTTCCCCAGGAGTAGTGGATAACACTCCCCGTTGCACTTTCATTTTGTGGGCTGTCTGCCAGGTACGGATAATCACTTCACCCACCCGTCCCATGGCTTGAGAATCAGAGGCAATCATACTGAATGCCCCTAAATCATGAAGGATATCCTCAGCAGCAATAGTTTCCCGACGAATCCGGGACTCAGCGAAGGCCACATCTTCAGGAATGCCCCGGTCTAGGTGATGGCACACCATGAGCATATCGAGATGTTCTTCTAGGGTATTAAGGGTATAGGGACGGGTAGGATTGGTAGAAGAGGGCAATACATTAGCTTCACTACACACTTTAATAATATCTGGAGCATGACCTCCCCCTGCTCCTTCGGTGTGGTAGGTATGAATGACTCGGTTTTTGAAGGCAGCAATGGTATTTTCCACAAACCCGGCTTCATTAAGGGTATCGGTATGAATTGCCACCTGGACATCAAACTGATCCGCTACACTTAAACAGGTATCAATAGTGGCTGGAGTAGTGCCCCAGTCTTCGTGCAGCTTCAATCCCATGGCACCCGCTATCACTTGTTCCTGTAATCCCTCGGGTTTGGCACTATTGCCTTTCCCTAAAAACCCTAGATTCACAGGAAATGCATCCGCAGCTTGCAGCATCCGGTGAATATTCCAAGCACCAGGAGTACAGGTAGTGGCGTTAGTGCCAGTGGCTGGACCTGTACCACCGCCGATCATAGTAGTGATACCAGATGCGATCGCAGTTTCAATCTGTTGGGGACAAATAAAGTGAATGTGAGCATCAATCCCCCCTGCGGTGAGAATCATTCCTTCCCCAGCAACTGCTTCGGTGCTAGGACCAATAATAATAGTGACATTGTCCTGGATGTAGGGATTTCCGGCTTTGCCAATGTTGACTATTTTCCCGTCTTTAATACCAATATCGGCTTTAACAATACCCCACCAATCCAGGATCAGGGCATTAGTGATCACCAAATCCACAGCACCCTCGGCGCGGGAGATGGGGGATTGTCCCATCCCATCTCTAATCACTTTGCCACCACCGAATTTAACTTCATCACCATAGGTGGTGTAGTCCTGTTCCACTTCGATCACTAGTTCTGTATCAGCCAAGCGGATGCGATCGCCTACAGTAGGACCATAAGTTTCGGCGTAGGCACGACGATCCATACGATAACTCATCAATAACTCCTTGATTGAGGGTAATGGGTAATGGGTAATGGGTAATGGGTAATGGGTAATGGGTAATAGGTAATGGGTAATGGGTAATTTTATCCCCTTGGCAAAACTCTGGGATTACCTCTCGGTAGCGCTTGCTTAAAAAAAATAGTAACTATATATCAACTTGAGCTATCAAGTTGACCATTAATTTTGCCATTGAAGCCGTACACCTGACGGCTACCGACAAGAGTGACTAATTCCACCTCTCGTTCGTCTCCCGGTTCAAAGCGGATAGCGGTGCCAGCTGGAATATTTAAGCGCATGCCTGTAGTAGCTTCCCGGTCAAATTGGAGAGCTTCGTTGACTTCAAAGAAGTGAAAATGAGACCCTACTTGAATAGGGCGATCGCCTGTATTCGCTACCCGTACTCTGATGGTGGCACGACCAGCATTGAGTTCTATTTCCCCTGTTTGGGGAATGATTTCGCCTGGAATCACTAACTAACTCCTTAAACCCTGACTAGCTTTTTATTATCTCGTGAATTAGTTGATTATCTCGTACATTCGATTTTTGTTGGTAGCCTTAATTGACACACTGAAGTAGATGGGGAGTAGAGTTTAGTTTTTTTTTATGTTATTGGCTCTAGGCATCAAGGGTCTAGATTTAATGGCTCTAGGATTCTGACCAGGGTATGAAGCTGCGCGATCTTAGCACAGAAGGTGTCAACTGCTTTTTTTTGTACCTATTACTTATTAGCTATTACTTATTACTTATTACTTACTACCTATTACCTATGACTATTACCATAGTTTTTTTTCTAGCTTATCTTCTCTTCACACACTCTTTAATCAATTAATCCTGACTTCTCTAGTCTGTTCTGAATAATCGATATAGGTGTTATTTAATTCTTACTTATTAACTCGTTGATGGTTCTATTTCTACAGTTAATGATTCCTTTTTGGTCAACGCTGACATCTTATATGGCTTTTAAAGCTATACTAATCGCCAGGAAGTTTATCCTAATTATGGAAAACTTTTGCTTGAGCAGCTGCAGGTTATTCATAAATTTATTTTGGAAACTATTTTCGCCATTAATTCTATTAATATTAAATTAGTAATGACTATAGTCATTACTCCTCTCTCTACTTTTTTAGTTTTCCTGTCTGGTGTTTTATTTTTTTAAAGTTTTTTTACCATTTTTTGGTGCTTATGGGACTCCCTTCACTAGTTAAGTTATGGAATATTTTCAAGTTCCAACTGAATGAATCTCAACCCAACAACACAACTATTATTCAATCAGTTGAGCCTCACTTCCAAGAAATCTTTAATGAACGAATCCAGGTTGTTCAGAACTGTCGTAATACGACTGATGACTGTATCAATAGCCTGAATAACATAGTAGCTCATCAAACAACTGCACAACTGAGCAATGAGCAAATCAATGACCTGAGAAACCAACTTATCAATCTCAGAGAAGAACTCTGTCAACTTCTTTGAATCCTCTGATGATTTAAGATCAGTTAAAGAGTTATTGATCAAGCGTTTTGTGAGACTAACGAATTGGGTCATGTACAGTAACCAGTTTAGTCCCATCGGGAAAGGTTGCTTCTACCTGGACTTCATTCACCATTTCGGGTACTCCTTCCATCACATCATCCCGGGTCAGCAGGGTAGTGCCGTAACTCATTAAATCAGCTACTGGACGTCCTTCCCTTGCACCTTCCAAAATTTCCGCAGAAATGTAGGCAACGGCTTCTGGGTAATTTAGCTTCAACCCCTTTTCCTTGCGCCGTTCTGCCAATAAGGCGGCAGTAAAAATTAGTAATTTATCCTTTTCTTGGGGTGTCAGTTGCATTGTTTGATCCTTTGGTTAGTAGCAATTTTGATATTACAACGGCCAAACTCGTGGCTTAATAATAGGACGCCCGAATAGATTAACACGCAACAGTTGCCAAACCTCTGTAAACCAGTGTCTCACCTCCTCAGTCGAAGCACCACGATAGCGGCATAATAATCCTGACATCAGCTGAGTTACCCCAGCTTCCCCCACATACTCCCTAGCACTCCACAGTCCTCTGGCTTGTTCGAGAATCTCTGATGATACCGGTTGCCCTACCAAAGCTAATGTTCCTACCACTGGTTGTCCTGCTAAACCATAAGGACTAGAGAAGGTGGCTTCGCTAGCTGGTAACCATTGTCGGTCAATCCACTGTGGATGTCCTTGCTGCCAAACTTCCGTATGCGATCGCCAATTTCCCTCCACAAACCTTTCTCCTCTTGCACTGCGTCCAAATCGAGTAATTTCCCAGCCTAACCAACTGGCTTCCGGCGCTAATTCTACCCGCAAATCCTGCCGGTAAACTGCACCATTGAATACAATCGTTTCTTGGGGAAACCATTCTAAACAAGCACCAGTATCTACTTGGAGCCGGATGATTTGTCTAGTTTCTGGCTGCTTTAAACTAGCGCTATTGTTTTCTGGATTAGCGCTAGAAAAAATATTTCTAGCTTCTGTTTGGTTTAGAGTAGCGCTAAGCTTTTGATTATTAGTGCTATAGTTTCTTAGACTAGCGCTAGCACTGCCCCTACCATAAGCTTTACTAGCAGCAGCAGTGGTGATTAAAGCATGAGTCCCCGATTCAAGGTGGATATCTTGAGATAGCTTGTCCCCTGCTACCATTCCTCCAGCGGTATGAAGTACCACAGTGTGACAAACCCCTAGCCCTTCTGGATAAAACGGTCGCTGTACCTTCAAGGGAGCTTTGGCGTAGGTGTGAATAGGTTGAGTTTTTCCATGGGCTAAGGCAAAGCGTAATTCAAGGCTGCCATGCCATCGAGATTGATCACTATCTGTCGGTTGTGGTTGAGAAAGTCGATTCACGAATAATTAAAGGGCAATGTAAGGTTATTGACCGGGTCGCTTCGCCGTTGCTGAATATTGGAATCATATTCAAGTAAGCTAAACGGTTAAAATGCTTTTTAGGAAGGCAAAAAGCATGCATGGCTATTGGCAAAAGGGGACTGGGATCTATCTTTTTGATGTGATTTGACTAATATAAAGTTTAAATGCACAACAGCTTATACTTGAGCCAGTTATAGGGTACCTAAATTAATTGTGATAATTTTTGTTCATCGTTCCCTACTCCCTACTCCCTGTTCCCTGTTCCCTTTTCTATACCAATTACCCTTGGCTATTCCAGAATTGGGCAACGCCTTGATCTGTCCCTAATTTCCAGATTGAATCGGTGCCAAACTAATCACAGTACGTTGGTTAACCGGAGAAGTCGGGTCAGTACCAGGTTGGGGTTCAGAGAAACCTAATCCTTCCACAACAAATTGATGGGAGGGATACTTGCTTTTGAGATAGTTTACTACCTCTTGAGCCCTGGCTTTAGATAGTTCCTGGTTAGATTCAGGATTGCCAGTACGGGAGGTATGACCTTGCACCTTGACAACTACACTACTAGGGTTAAAATTATGAATTGCCTCTGCCAAATCATTGAGCTTTTGCTGCTGCTGGGGACTTAATTGAAACGAAGCCCTGGCAAACTTGACTTCACCTAAAACTTCTAAGTTAGTTAGCGGCTGGGGGTTTTGTCCCTCAGCCTCTGCCACTTGAGTGCCATTAGGTTCAGATTTTTGTTCTGGTTGGGATTCCTTGGCTTTATCATCTGCCTCAGCCACTTGAGTGGCGGTAGAGTCAGGTTTTTGTTCTGGTTCAGCAACGGTTTTTTCCGGTTGTGATCCCTGAGCTTGATCGGCTTCAGTAGAATCAGCTACCTGAGGTTGAGCCCCAACTTCCGGCGGATTCTGATCAGTGGGAGGGGTTGTAGCTATACTTTGCTCAGCTGTTGGGGGCAGATAGTTAGCGGTAAACAGTTCTGTGGTATTAACAGGAACATCTTTTGCCTTACCGGAAGCTGCCAACACTCCCGCAGTTTCCCCTATTCTTGTTGCCAAAGTTCCTGATTTCATCCAATCTTTCGCCTCAGTTGCTGTAAAAAACTGCATCCCCTTACCGGCAGTTTCCCCATCCCTGAGATTACCTTTCTCTACCTGGTCGTAGTATGTTTCTACAAAATCTTGTATCTCTTTGGGATTGGATTTCAGGATACGCTCAGAGGCCACTACTACATCTAAGTTGGGTTGAGTACCATCTGTTTTATCTGTTCGGTTCAACAGAGCAACGATTTTGCCGTTAGGCTTGTGAGTCAGGAATTGCTCTAAGCTAGTGCCAATTAGATCAGCTTGTTCCTGACCGAGAGCTGCTGCACGAGCTTCCTGGTCTGACTCTTGAGCATAATTGAAACCAATCCCCCGCTTAACCAGAGCGTCTCGGAAGTTAGCACTACTGAGGATTGAATAACCACGGTCGGTATCCCCTAATCCCTCAAGGTTAAGGTTTGTTTGAGCATCAGCATTCTGGCTTGCATTCTCTGTTGTAGTAGAAGATGTAGTAGAAGAGTTGACATCTTCTATAGGTGGATTACTAATACGGTTCAATTGCAAGGAGCGAGAGTTAGAGCTAGTTACCCACCAGGCAGCACCGATGAGTAAAGCAAATCCTAATGCCAAGCTCCCTGGGATTATTTTATTGTCGGTAGTTTTCTTTTGAGTCATCTTGATGCACCTGTGATTATTTTGCTATGTTGGCTATAATTTACCACTTTTTTTCCCGATGATCTCAGGCTTAATAAAACTACATGTAGGTGATGTAATTTTGTACTGGTTTTTAGGGAGTAGGGAGTAGGTAATAGGTAATAGGTAATAGGTAATAGGTAATAATAATTGAATTTAGATATAGGTCAGGCTTACTATGGAATGCTATACTAGCCCTTTTTTTATTTTATCTATGTTGCTAGAGAGGGGATAAGTTGGTTATGATTATACGATTAACGGTGAATACTGTATGCCATTGAAAATATTAAATTATAATTGATTTAGGTGATTATAATTTAATATTTTATCAATATTAAAAATATAAAAAATAAATAAAATTAGCTCTAATTTTGTTACTTGTCTCAATCCGTATTCCCAGCTACTCTACAGGCAACAATGTAGCCCCGCTAGGAAATTTAAAAACTAAATCTAAGAATTAACAGCCATAAATATTATTGTTTTTAGTTTTGGAGAAAGAATTAGTTAATGTAACATTACAAACCACATGAATCTAAGTAACTGAAATATTTTAAAAAAAGAGAAATAGACTCGGATCTATCTTTATTCGTTGAGGATGAATCAGATCGACCACGTGGTAAATGACCTTTCGGAGCCTTAACAGGGTCAAATATCATATTGTTGTAATCCTTAATTTCACCATAGGTTAACCATCCAATCCTATCTAGAAAATTGATAAGGATCGAACGTATAATTTGTTCATCTTTGATTCTGGATCCAGCTATATTTCTATCAATACTTTTGTATATTTCATGTTGTACGCTATAACCAAACTTTCCCCGGCTATAATTTACCCAAAGTTTGTCAATAATTTTAAGATCAACACAGGGAAAATTTTCAAAATTTTCAAGTTTTGATACTTCTTCTAATTCAGGAACAACAAGGAGATCAGCTTCTTTCCACTTACCATTGGCTAACAGATAATCTAGATGGCTATAATCAACTCCCGTCACTGATGAAATCAAAGTAGATGGTGTATGTAAATAATTTTCATTCCTAGAATTCCCCTCACCAACATCTGGTGCAATCAAAGGAGATTTTTTATTAGAAAGCAAAGAAGAAGATTTTTTATTAGAAAGTAAAGAAGAAGATTTTTTATTTAACTCATCATTTTTATTCCTGGCATTACCCTCAGTCAAAGATGAAAAGTCTTTTTCTTCTATTGGTGATGGTTGATATGATTTCCAATTGTTGTTGTAAACGCTTAATACAGATACTATAGAAATAACAGGTATACTAAGCAATCCAATAACTTTCCAATATAGTAATCTTGTTGGATTATTAGAATTTTTTGAATTATCCTTATCTATAGGAGGTTGGTTTATTGAAGTATGATTAGGATACTTTGGAGATTGATTTATATCTTCTTGAGCAATATTTAGCTCTTTTTGTATTCGTTCAATTTCGTTTTCACATTCTTCAATCTTCTTTCGTAGTTCAAACTTTTGTTCCGTACTAGCAGTTATTGATAGTTCAATCTCATAATTATAAAGCTTTTCTTTCCAATTTAATAGTGCTTGTTCGTGCTTTTCCCTTAACATCCCCTATCTCCTCACCAGCTTCTTAATTGCCTTCCAGGATTTGTACATAAACCCTTCTGTATCGATTTCCAGCTCATAAGATGCGATCGCAGGAATTAACGGCAGCATTACCTTCAACTTAGCTGAGGCTGCCTTTTCCCCTTCTTCCAATTTGGTTCGGATATCTTGCAGCAACTGCACTAGTTCTGGGGGGTACTCAACAGGTGTAATGCGCTCAAGGGATTCAACAGCCTGTTTTACTTGAGCTAGTTGAATTTGAGCTTCTTCATCAGAAATTAGAATAGCCTCTTGTGGGTACAACTCCCAATACTCGGCTTCATACTTACGGATACTGGGGAAAATTTCTCGCTTAATCCGCTGTTTGAGTTCAAACTTGGCAGAGGCACTTGGGGAGATAATCAACTCCTGTTCAAAGGAGCCAAGTTTTTCATATAGCAGCTCTAGGTTATTCTTTAAGTCTACTAATCGTTGGTGATCGCTCATCGTTCTTCCTGACTCTCTCACCTGCTGAACTATTTTTACACCAAAGCCTGTAGTGGTTATACTTTGGCTTTCAGCAATGCCAGCCTCTGATTCAATGGCACATCCGACTCGCACCCTAAATACAGTGCCAAAGCACCGACCACCACCTCAGTCTTAGAAATACCAATTCGCTTAACGTAACTGTTAAGCTCTTTGAGAAGGTACAGGGCAATTATGACGGCAATTTGAGACCTACTGATGACAATGCCTACAAAACAACTACATACTAACCACAGCATGTCAAAGCATGTCAAGGGGTTCATCAAATCTTTAAATACCCAACTGCTCTCAAGCGATCGCAACCTCCTTAACTTGCCTTAACTTGTCTTACGGCGTTCCTTAATAATGGAATGATTTTAAGAGTAGGTGCGCTTTCCAATGGGCGAGTAAATCGCCCTTGGGTCGCACCTGTAGAATGGGCATTCTGGTGGAATGGGTATCTTGCCCGTTCCTTAAATTTTCGGGCGGGCAGGATGCCGACTCTACTCCTATTCATTCGAAGATTCAGCAATGCCTGTCTTACTTTAAAGGGATCACAACTAGGTGGGGTGAAGGTTTATTTCTACAAGAATACCTTATTGTATGTAGTTTGTACAAGTTCCTAAATACCGTCGTCTCGACTGACAGAAGAATGACTAACCACTAATAACCTATACATCTGGTGCATTATGCCAGATAATCAAGTCAGACTCATCTAGGGGTAGCGTGCAGTTTTATAATTTGGAAACCGTGCAATAATCGTGTTTACCGTGACTGGATAATCTTTCCCTATGGTGCAAGTGCCTGACTCTACCGCCGAACTCGCTGCCCTGCTCAACGAACCCATGGATCTGGATTTCCAACTCCCGGACCCAGAGGATGAAGAAATTCAGGAAACCGACTTTGAACAGCTAGTGGATCACGCTTGGCGAGTATGCGATCGCTTTGACCTACAGACCGATATCTGGCGGGGACGGATTTTACGAGTAGTAAGAGACCGGGAGAAAAAAGGCGGTGAAGGACGGGGAGCTGGATTTTTAAATTGGCTCAAAAGTCGGGAAATCGGCAAAAGTCAGGCTTACTCCCTAATTGAACTGGCTAACAGTGCCGATACTCTGTTAACCGAGGGTCAGCTTAGTCATGATGCCATTAATAACTTCAGTAAACGGGCATTTGTGGAAACAGCTAAGTCTGCTCCCGAAGTCCAGCAGATGGTGACAGAACGAGCTCAAAAAGGCGATCGCATTACCCGCCGGGAGGTCAAACAGGCGTCTGATCAATGGACTGCCATGTCCTCAGAATTACTACCAGAGGAAGTTAAAGAAAAATCTGCTGAAGGGGGTCTCCCATCCAGTTACCTGGCTCCATTGGTCAAAGAGATGGAAAAGCTGCCAGAAAGCCACCTGATTCCATTACAAGAAGCAATTGCTACAAACCCAGATGTGGACACCGTTAAACACGTGACCTCAGATGCCCGTTGCTTAGCCAAGTATTTAGATGCATCTGCCCAAGTCCAAGCTATTAATCACACATCCTTGGATATGGAACTAGCTTTAGATGAAGCGCTACGGCTTGAGTGTTTAAACACTGCTGCTGATTTAGTGAAACAAGCCTTGGCACTAGAAAAGACTGTTGGCAAACTCTATACTACCTGGAAGCGTTTAGGTAGCCTGTCAGACCGATTGTATGTAGATACCGGGGCAAGTACTCCCCACTTGCGATTGCTGCTGACCTGTATGGATCGTCTAGCCGGTGACGTGATTGAAGTTCCTTTGGACGAGAGTGGAGAGCAGCTGATTCGGCTGAAAGTTATGAGCGAAACCTAAGGTATCAGCAATCAGCTGTCAGCCGTCAGCCGTAACTCAGACCTTACGTTCGCGTAGTGCTGCCTTTGGCCTTAGCTTACCTCTTTTATTCAAAATCACATCAAGTAGCGTGGACACAAGTCCTTGGCTGAATCTGATAGCTGAATGCTTACCTTACTAAGGGGAATTGGTAGTTCATTAAGCTATTGGCCAATAATGCCCATCTTAATAGATAATAAACGATTGTTGTAGCCTAGAAAAAGGCTAATAAATCTATCGATCAGGGGATGGACGACGATTTGGCTGTGAAAATAAGGCATGCAGGTATGAAAGACAGTTTAGATCAGATGAGCGAGAATATACCAAAATTTTCTACCTTAGTAGACCTGCTACGTTACCGAGCAATACACCAGCCGGATCAGATTATCTATACATTTTTACTGAACGGGGAAACCCCAGACCGCTACCTAACCCATCAACAGTTAGACAACCACGCCCAAGCGATCGCATCCGAGCTTCTACACCAAAACGCAAAAGGGGAGCGAGCTTTGCTACTCTATCCACCCGGTTTAGAGTTTATCACAGCTTTCTTCGGCTGTTTGTATGCAGGAGTGTTAGCCGTTCCCGCTTATCCCCCCCGCTCCAATCAAAATTTGTCCAGGCTAGAGGCAATTGTGGCAGATGCTCAGGCCAAATTTGCCCTGACTACTACCCCTCTATTAGAGAAAATAGAGACTCAGCTAGCTGAAAATCCCGCCAGTGCTAGCTTAAAGTGGCTGGCTACTGACAAGACGAGGGGTGTGGGGATACCTCCCCACAAGCAACCTACGAACCATGAATCGGATTGGCAGCACCCGGACTGTAACGAAAAGACCCTGGCTTTTCTACAGTACACCTCTGGCTCAACGGGTAAACCCAAAGGAGTAATGGTTAGCCACGGGAATTTGTTATATAACTCAGCTTTGATTAATCAGTGTTTCCAAGATACACCCCAAAGCAGAGGATTGTCTTGGTTACCTGCTTACCATGATATGGGACTGATTGGCGGCATCCTACAACCCCTTTATGTTGGTCTTCCCATCATCCTGATGGCTCCAGTAGATTTCCTCCGCAAGCCTTACCGCTGGCTAAAAGCAATTTCCAAATACCAGGTGACTACCAGTGGTGCTCCGAATTTTGCCTATGAGCTGTGTGTACATAAAATTACCCCTAAGCAATTAGAAACCCTTGACCTGAGCAGCTGGCAAATGGCCTTTACCGGTGCTGAGCCGGTTCGAGCCTCAACATTAGAGCGATTTGCTCAAAAATTTGCCCCTTGTGGTTTCCATCGGGAAGCATTTTACCCCTGTTATGGCATGGCAGAAACCACATTATTAGTCACTGGAGGCTTGAAAGACCAACCTCCAGTGGTAAGGGAATTTGAAGGGGAAGCTCTTGAACAAAATCGAGTGGTTCCCCTGCCAGAAAATCGTCTCAATCAGTCTAATGGTCAGTCTAATGGTCAGTCTAATGGTCAGTCTAATGGTCAGTCTAATGGTAATGTGCCGACTCGAATCCTGGTTGGGTGTGGCCGGACTTGGTTAAATGAAAAAATTGCGATCGCACACCCCCAATCCCTAACCCAAGTTGAAGCCGGTGCCGTCGGAGAGATTTGGGTAAAAGGTCCAAGTGTTGCTCAAGGCTATTGGAATCAACCAGAGGTGACGGAAAAAACCTTTAATGCCTATCTAGCTGATACTGGTTTAGGACCATGGCTGCGTACTGGTGATTTAGGATTTATCCAGGATGGCGAGTTGTTTGTAACAGGTCGTCTGAAGGATTTAATTATTATCCGGGGTCGCAACCATTATCCCCAAGATATAGAATTGACGGCGGAAAAGAGTCATCCAGCTCTTCGCCCTGCCTATGGCGCAGCTTTTTCTGTGGAAGTGGAAGAGGCTGAGCAATTGGTGATTGTCCAAGAAGTTTCCAGGAATTACCTGCGGAAACTAGATGTCGATCAAGTGGTTGAAGCAATCCGGAGTGCCATCTCCCAAGAATACCAGCTTCAAGTCTATGCTGTGTTATTGCTCAAGACCAATAGTATTCCCAAGACATCCAGTGGCAAAGTACAGCGCCATGCTTGTCGAGCTGGATTTCTAAACAATAGCTTGACAGTTGTAGGGCAATGGAGTTTGGCACAACAGCCAACCATTGCCCCAACTAAACCAGAAAAAGAACTCACCACTAATACTATCGGCCTTCAGCAAAGCTCCAAATCAATTCAAAAGTGGATAATAGATTGGCTAGCGCGAGAAACAAAACTTCCTCCCCAGTCTATTAACATCAGCAAGTCTTTTGCTGATTATGGTCTAGATTCAGTAACAGCAGTTGAACTAGCTGATGATCTCGAAGAATGGTTAGGGGTGCCTCTGTCTCCTACACTGGCTTATGATTATCCCAATATCGAGTCCCTTGCCCAATATCTGGCGAAAGTAAGTCAACAAAGCAACTCAAACCAGGGGGACAGCCCAAGAAAAATCGAACCGAGAGTTTCGAGTGCAGGTAGTGAGATGCAACAATTATGGGAGGCACAGTTCCAGAATCTGGATCGGTTCACCTCGATTCCCTTTTATCGTTCACCCGTAACGGTTAAATCGATTGCCTCCAGTGGTGATCAAGAGGTAGACCAACTCTTAGCTGAGTTGGAAATGCTTTCAGAAGCACAAATCCAAGAAATTCTGGGAAAACCCATCAAATAATTCCTAGATCTATGTTTCGATCTATGTTGCCAGTGGATGATATTGCTAAGCGGATTGCCAATCTCTCCCCCGAAAAACGCGCCCTTCTTGAATTGCAGCTGCAAAAGAGGAAAGGCTTAAAAGAACCTATTGCTATTATCGGGATTGGCTGCCGCTTTCCAGGTGCCTCTTCCCCAAAATCATTCTGGCAACTGCTCAAAAATGGTGTCGATGCTATTACTGAAGTGCCACCAGAGCGTTGGGATATCGAGAGATTTTACGACAAGGACCCCACAGCACCAGGCAAAATGTATTGTCGTTATGGTGGTTTCCTGGCGCATGTTGATAAATTCGATCCAGAATTCTTTGGCATTGCTCCTCGGGAAGCTACCTATATCGACCCCCAGCAGCGACTACTGTTGGAAGTAATTTGGGAAGCACTAGAGGATGCAGGCCAAGTGCCTAGTAAACTCAGTGGTAGCCAAACGGGGGTCTTTGTTGGCATTTCTACTCATGATTATGGTCAGCTGCTTCTCCAAAGTCCAGAGGTGGTGGATACCTATACCAATACTGGTGTAGCTTCCACTATGGCAGCTAATCGCATTTCCTACCTACTGAATTTCAAAGGGCCAAGTCTAACGGTTGATACGGCTTGCTCCTCATCCCTAGTCGCTGTTCATTTGGCTTGTCAGAGTATCTGGAATGGTGAGTCAACCGTAGCCATAGCAGGGGGAGTGAATTTGATGCTAACCCCAGTGGTGACGGTTGGGTTGAGTAAGTTAACGGCTTTATCTCCCGATGGTCGCTGTAAAGCATTTGATTCCCGTGCCAATGGCTTTGTCAGGGGCGAGGGCGCTGGGGTGATAGTAGTAAAGCCCCTATCCAAAGCCCTGATCGATAAAGATCCAATTTATGCTGTGATTCGAGGCAGTGCGGTGAACCAAGATGGGCGCACTAATGGGCTAACTGCTCCCAATCGAGACGCTCAGGAAGCTGTTCTAGTCTCGGCCTACCAGCACGCGGGCATTTCACCTTCAGATGTGCAGTATGTAGAAACCCATGGCACCGGAACCCTACTGGGAGACCCGATTGAAGCGATGGCCTTGGGAAATGTCCTAAAACGCGATCGCAAAGCGGTTCCAAAGGAACATCGCTCTGACAATAACTCTGATAATAACTCTGATAACTACGGTGCGTTATCAACCCATCCTACCAACAAGCCTGTTGCGATTGGCTCGGTCAAATCTAATATTGGTCATCTAGAAGCAGCTGCTGGTATTGCTAGTTTAATCAAAGTTGCCCTATCCCTCAAGCACCAAGAACGTTTACCCAGCCTCCATTTCCAGGAGCCAAATCCCCACATTCCCTTTGATGAACTGCCCCTGCGAGTACAGCAGCAACGGGAGCCTTGGCCATGGGATGTTATTCCCCCATTTGCTGGTGTAAGTTCTTTCGGTTTTGGAGGAACCAATGCTCATGTGGTGCTACAAGGAGCGCCAGAGTTGACAAAAGCGACAAGTAATGATAGAGACGAAAACGATCAAGACCAAAACTATCATCTATTTACCTTGTCTGCCAAAACAGCAACCGCCCTGCAAACCCTAGGAAAGCGATACATAGACTTCATAGGATCTGAGCCATCAAGCACACTAGCAGATATTTGTTTGACCAGCAATAAAGGGCGATCGCATTTTAACTATCGTCTAGCCCTCCTAGTTAAATCCACTGACCAGTTGCAGCAACAACTGACCAAGTTGACAGAAAGCGAAACCATTTCGGAAAAAATAGCACAAAATAGCCCTACTCCCCCCGAAATCGTTTTCCTTTTCACCGGTCAAGGCTCTCAGTATAGTGGTATGGGAAGGCAACTTTACGAAACCCAACCAATCTTTCGGGCTACTCTCGACCAATGCGCCGAAATTCTGCAATCCTATTTAGAACAGCCGTTACTGGATGTCCTGTATCCAGAAATCTTGAGCGACAACAGTGACAACTCCACATTAAATCAAACGGCCTACACCCAACCAGCATTATTTGCTCTAGAATACTCCCTGGCTCAGTTATGGCGGTCTTGGGGAATCGAACCAACCGTGGTTATGGGTCATAGTGTTGGGGAATATGTGGCAGCAACTGTAGCAGGAGTCTTTAGCTTAGAAGATGGGCTCAAGCTGATTGCCGAAAGAGCGCGTTTGATGCAACAGTTGCCAGCAGGGGGTGAAATGGCAGTCATTTTGACCAATGAGCAGCAGGTCACTGAGGCAATTCAATCCCTATCCGACAAAGTCTCAATCGCTGCCATTAACGGTCCGGAAAATATTGTGATTTCTGGGGAAAGTCAGGCGGTTCAAACCGTGATAGCCCGACTACGCTCTCAAAAGGTCAAATCACTAAAGTTGCCAGTCTCCCATGCCTTCCATTCTCACCTAATGCAACCAATGGTGGGAGATTTTGCTCAGGTATTATCGGAAATATCCTTACATCCCCCACAAATAGAGATAATTTCGAATTTAACTGGAAAATTAGCCACTGCTGAGATAGCTACGACCGAGTATTGGTGTGACCATGTGCGTGGGTCCGTGAAATTCTACCAGAGCATGGAAACCCTTTATCAAGAGGGTTATCAACTGTGTGTGGAAGTAGGACCGAAGCCTAGCCTATTGGGAATGGGCAAAGCGTGCTTACCGAAAGGAAAGCTCACAGCTATACCAAGTTTGCGCCCAGGAAAACCAGATAGTCGGCAAATGCTGGAAAGTTTGGCAAGCCTATATAAACATGGCGCATCAGTAGACTGGGGAAGATTCCATCAGCATAACCCCCGTCGCCTAGTTTCCCTACCCACTTATCCGTTTGAACGGCAACGGTATTGGCTAGATACCACTTCAGTAAAACCATTATCCCCGATTTCCTATGGCCAACTATCGACTCCCTCCTATGGGGATTGGTTGTATCAAATAGCATGGCGACCTAAGGATGTAGATTCATCTGATATATCTACTGATATATCTAAATCTAGTACAACTTGGTTGATTTTTGCTGATAAAGAGGGCTTTGGAGAAAGATTTGGAGAAACATTAATTCAACAGCTGGCAGAAAAATGCCAAAAGGTTTTGCTAATTTCCCCTGGCTCAAGTTATGAACAATTACAACCAAACCATTATCAAATTAACCCAGCGCAACCGCAACACTTTCAGCGTCTGTTAGCTCAAGAAGTCGAATCCCTAAACGCAACATCTGTGATTGTGGTTCATATGTGGAGTTTAGATACTCCCGCACTGGACCGATTGCAAACATTTCCCCTAGACGCCACCTTAGAAAACGGTTGTGGTAGTGTCTTGCATCTGCTGCAAGGGTTAGTCAAAGCAGAATTAGCTCAACCCCCTCGTCTGTGGTTAGTTACCGAGGGCACACAACCCGTAGCATTAGAGAAAAAAGGTAAGACGAAAAAATCCCTACAGATTGCCCAGTCTCCCCTATGGGGTTTAGGTGCAGTTATTGCCCAAGAACATCCAGAAATCTGGGGAGGGATAATAGACCTAGAACCAAGTCAAGACTCAGCACTGAACAATGAGCAGCACTACCAAGAGCAATCATTAATGCTGCTCAACCAGATATTACAGCCACAGGGAGAAAACCAAATTGCTTTGAGGGATGGACAAGCCTATGTGCCTCGCCTGATTCATCAACAGCAACAGTCTCAACCCCCCGCTTTACCATTACAGCTAAAACCAGATAGCACCTACTTAATTACCGGTGGTTTGGGGTCACTGGGGTTAAAGGTAGCTGAATGGATGGTCGATAAGGGGGCAAGGTATTTAGTATTAGTAGGACGAAGCCAACCAAATCCTAGGGCGTCAGAAATAATTGGGAAATTAGAAGAACAAGGTGTGATGGTAGTCCTGGAGCAGGTGGATGTATCCCAGGAAGCACAAGTTAGAGACTGTCTCAACAGAATTCAGGTTTCCCTACCCCCCCTCAAAGGAATTATCCATGGTGCAGGGGTGCTGGAGGATGGGGTGCTGCTGCACCAAGATTGGGCAAAATTTGCCAGGGTGATGAAACCGAAAGTTGAGGGAGCCTGGAATTTACACAGGTTGACTCAGGATATAGCCCTAGAGTTATTTGTACTATTTTCTTCCGCCACCTCTATCCTAGGTACCCCTGGTCAAGGAAACTATTCCGCAGCTAACGGATTTTTAGATAGCCTCAGCCATTATCGACAAGGGCAAGGTGCGAGCGCTTTAAGTATTAATTGGGGGCCTTGGGCTGAGATGGGTTTAGCCGCTGGCGTCGGTAAACGGATGGCAATGCTGGGAATAGAGCCGATTCAAGCACCACAGGGATTACAGATACTCGAACAACTTCTGGCACAAGATGGGGCTCAGGTGGGGGTATTACCGGTGGAGTGGTCAAAGTTAAAAGAACGACTACCGGTAGAGTTACCGTTATTCCTATCAGAGGTAATCACAACAGAAACACTACCGCCTCAGGGGGATCGGGAAAACGACAATTCTGGGATTTTTGATCAACTGCTCGGTAGTACAACAACCCAACGGGAAGAGTTATTAAACGATTACCTTAAGCAACAGATTGCTAAGGCTTTAGGGATAAGTCGCGAAATCTCAGGGTCGAGCAACCTGATGGATTTGGGTGCTGATTCCTTGATGATTGTAGAAGTACTCAATGCCTGTAAGAAAGACCTGAAGATAACGCTTTATCCTAGGGAGTTTTATGAGCGACCAACGATTACAGCTCTAGCTGAGTACTTGGCTTTGGAGATGGAACGGCTTCATCAGCCCCAGCCAACCCAAACCTCATTGACCACTACTAGTCTCTCAGATATTAAGAATTGGGCTAATCCTTGGGCATGGAACAATAGCGAACGAAATTTTACCAAACCCACCCAGCGCAATCGGAGCATGGTGTTTTTGCTGTGTAGCCCTCGGTCAGGCTCCACCTTACTGCGGGTGATGCTAGCTGGTCATCGGGATTTATTCTGTCCACCAGAATTACACCTATTGCCCTTTGAAAGCATGGCTGAGCGCAATCAATCCTTGGGTTCAACTCACTTAGGAGAAGGGTTAGCGCGAGCTTTCATGGAAATCATGAACCTAGATGCCGAAGCAAGTACAACACTGGTGGAGGAGATAACCCAGCAAGACTGGTCAATTCAGAAGGTTTATGGCAGGTTACAGGAACTAACGGGTAAACGTACTCTTGTGGATAAGTCTCCTACCTATGCTGGCAGTCTGGAAACCCTAAGGCACGCGGAAGATTTATTTGAAGAAGCCAAGTATATTCATCTAGTACGTCATCCCTATGCCGTAATTGATTCCTTCGTGAAAAATCGGATGGATAAAATCTTTGGTATTGATGAGGTGAACCCTTATTGGCTAGCAGAGGAAGTTTGGACAACCTGTAACCGTAATATCCTAGACTTCTGCGAGGAAATTGCACCATCTAATCATCATTTAGTGTATTACGAGGAACTAGTAAAGCAACCTGCTTTGGTCATGGCAAGGTTGTGTGAGTTTCTGGATATTCCTTTTGATGAGGCGGTTTTAGAACCCTATCAAGGCCAGCGGATGACGGATGGAGTTCATCCCCAATCCCTACCGGTAGATGACCCCAATTTCCGCAACCATAACCAAATTGATTCGGCTTTGGGAGAGGTTTGGCGGCAAATCCAGTTGCCCCGGCCTTTGGGGAATTTTGCGGAAGAGGTAGCGACACGGTTGGATTATCAATTGCCGTTACTGCTTGAACCTTCAGCCCAACCAGCTAACCTTGGCCAAAAGGCCACGCTACCCGAACAACTTGAACCGATGCAGGAGTCTTATCTAGACGTGCGGGGTTTACAGCTGTGTCTGTGTAGTTGGGGTCCAGTCGATGGAGATTTAATCCTATGTATCCATGGTGTTTTAGAACATGGAGCGGCTTGGGAAGAAATTGCCCGTCCCTTAGCAAGTATGGGATATCGAGTCGTTGCACCTGACCAGCGAGGCCATGGACTTTCCCAGCATGTAGGTATGGGAGGGTCTTATCAATTAATTGACTACTTAGGGGATTTAGATGCGATCGCGTTTGGCGCGGCAGAGCCTAACCCAAATCCACTGACAGACCAGCCATTTATTCTAGTCGGTCATTCCATGGGGGCTGTAGTTGCTGCCACCTTTGCCAGTGTTAGACCCGAAAAGGTCAAGTCTTTAGTATTGCTGGAGCCAGTGCTACCAGGGGAAGGGAAGGAGGATGAAACGGCTCAACAGTTAGCAACTCATTTAGATTATCTAGCATCCCCACCCCAACACCAAGTCTTTGAGGATATCCAAGCTGCTGCTAATCGTCTGCGCCGCTTAACCCCCAACCTCTCTGAAGAATTAGCTTTAAAACATGCTGAGCGACTTACGGAACCTGGTGAGGGTGGTGTACGTTGGCGCTGGGATCCAAGACTGCAAATTCGTACGGGAATTGGTTTAAGTGGAACAGCTTTTAATCGGGATAAATACACACAGTTACTGAATCAAATTAAAGCTCCTACTACTTTAGTTTATGGCAATAATAGTAACTTTAACCGAGCCGAAGACCTAGCCTTACAACAAGCTGCCATACCTCATGCTAAAACAGTAACACTATCAGGAGGACATAACCTCCATGTCGATGCACCAGATGCTATAGTTGCAATTATCGCCAACCAAAAATTAAATCTGAAAAATTCAAAAGTGACAAGGTAACAAGTAACAGGGAAAAGGTAACAGGGAAAATTAACAATACCAATTACCAAATATAGCCAAACCAACTAGCCAAACCAACTAGTTCATGAAACCAAATACTGATTCATAATAACACCAAAAAATCTTCTGAGCTCTTTCCCAATGTTCCCTGTTCCCTGTTCCCTGTTCCCTGTTCCCTCCCCTATACAAACAAATGACTAATTTAGAGCTTTTCTGGGAAATCCCCTTATCCATACTCTCTTTCATCTTTTCCCGCATCCTAAGATTTGTGATGCAAACCATAGGGGGATACTTTACCTCCAAAAAAAACACTAAAAATCTCCAGTGGCAACTCGTATCAGCCGAGTTTTTAAAAAAGCCCATCAAATTAATTTGGGCAATGAGTCGAGCTCGTTGGAATCTTCACGCTATTATTTCTCTAGTTGGACCGATTGAAGTCAAAGAAGTAATTAGCTTTGATGCCAGTGCAGCTAAACAATCAGCCCAATCTTGGACATTAGTAGTTTACAGTCTACCAGATTTTGAAACTATCACTAATATCAGCTCCCTCACCGTATCCGGAAAAAACCAATGGGAATCCGTGAGCTTGAAACCAGGTAAATACTTATTAGGTTTGCGGTATTATCACTGGTCAGACACAGTAGAGCAACCTACTGTTAAAGCAGATGGCGTTAAAGTCGTAGATGCCAAGCAAATTAACGCCCCTACTGATATCAACAGCTTTTACCGTGACCTGATTAAACGAAAAAATTGGCTTCATGTCTGGTTAAATTATTATGTTTTCAACCTGTTGCGCTTTAAGCAATGGTTACCCCAGGCATTTGTTAAAAAAGTATTCTTACCTGTACCGAATCCAGAAACCAAGTTTTACTATGGTGCCTTGAAAAAAGGAGAATCTATTCAATTTAAACTAGCACCATCCCTGTTAACAACCCATGATATTTACTACAGCTTGTACAGCCGTGAATGCTTTGCTCTAGATTGGTACAAAATTACCGAAGCGGAACATAGAACATCTGTTAGTGATCAGAAGTCTATTTATATTGTTCGGATTCATCCGAAATTTGAGCGAAACGCTTTATTTGAAAATAGTTGGGTTAAGATAGCCGTTGTTTGAAGTAATCGCTTGAAGTAGTCCTAGTCTTGTAATCCCAATAATTCCAATAATTCCAAATGCTGGTTAAAAACCCCCTTTAAAGACTGTTTATGTTTGTTAAACTTTGCTTCAATCCTTGCGTAGGGTGGGTTAGGCTGCAAGATCTGTAAAAGCTCACCTTTGAACAGAGCTATCTGCCGTAACCCACCAATATTCTGTGACTTAAGCGGTGATTAGATTTACCTTATAAACAGTCACTGAAAAGTCAATACCAACTAGAACAACAAGTTCTCGCGAAGGCTTAACGTGTTGCCATCAAAATCCTTAAAGAATGCTAATATAACTCCTGCACCAACATCTTTAATCGGTGACACATCAATCCCTTCAGAGATGAGGAAATCCCTAGCCAAAAATATATCTTTCACAACTAGTGTTAGTACGGCTTCTCCCGTTCCTGTAGGTTGGTCTTCGTAGAGGCCAATTAGGGTGCCAGGCACGTTGGGGTAAAAGAACTGCGTCCAACTGGGTGTATCGCGGGAAGTATCCCGTTCCATGCCCAAAAGCTCCTCGTAAAAGAAGATGGCTCGCTTGAGATCGACGACATTTACTTTAGATACATAGCCCGTTACGAGCTCATCCATAGGGTTTTGAGCAACTGCGGTGCTAGTCCATCCAGAACTTAACAGAACAAAAACACTGATCAGTACTATGACTGTTGCTGTTTTTAGCTTTTGCAATAATTTTTGCATCATCTTCATTTTTAGGTTATCCTTATCTAACCTTTTTTGGTGTGGTCTACTCCTAGGACATTTAAATTTAGATTTCATAGAGAAATATTCAGAGGCTAAGCCTTGTTATCACTAGACCTCTAAAGCTCATCTAAAAAGCAGTAAATTTAAATGTCCGTTAGCTTCAGGTTTGTTAACTTCAGCCAACCAACAATTATTAGTATACACAGACTTATAGAAAGAAGACATAACCTTAACCAAATAAGTGACAAATCTTCACTATTTTTTATGGTCATAGTTCTAAATCCTAGACGGAGTAAAGGATTCAGTATTTTTAAATAAGCGACGCATCAAGACAAGGACTTGACAATTTTTGCGAAACTTAGTAAACAAAGGGTACTTTACATTAATAATTATTTAAGTTTTAGTTAAACTTCCAGTTACTATCTTGGGCTCCAACCAATTAGTCTCTCTAGGAATTAAAAGATTCAGTAATGTTCGTTAAAATACTTGACAAATCAGGAGGATATGTTATTTGAGCAGCAGTTGTTTAATAGTTATAGCAGTCGAAGTAAAGGTTAAGACATATTTCTGTTCCCAGATCCGCTGTTCCCAGATCCGCTGTTCCCTTTAAACGAAAATACTATGTCATAAACTATACTTCCCTTGCTATAAAGCGCAGGGCTATAGGATTTAGGATATTACTCTGAAACTATCTCGATTGGTAACACTACTGTAAATGTCGTCTTTCCAGGCACCGACTCCACCTCAATCTGACCCTGATGTTTATCCACAATCTTTTTGACAATATCTAGCCCCAAACCACTCCCTTCTCCAGGGGGTTTAGTCGTAAAAAAAGGCTTAAATATTTTTGGTATAATTTCCGGGGGAATTCCTTTAGCACTATCAGTGAAACTGACTTTTATCTGATCATCCTGCTGTCTGACATCAATGGTTAAGGTTCCCTTACTATCCATAGCTTGAATGCTATTGTGAATCAAGTTCGTCCAAACTTGATTAAGTTGGTCGGGATAGCAAAGAATAGCAGGCAAGGAATCCTCATAATTTATGATTACTTCTACACCGTATTTGAGTTGGTTATAATAGAGAGTTAAAATAGTATAAATCCCTTCAATAATATTTGCCTCTATCTTGTTACCACTAGAATCATCATGGGCATAAGTTTTCAGGGCAAACACCACTTTAGCAGCTCGTTCAGCAGCGGTAACAATGTTACGGGTACTGGTTTGGAGATTAGCAAATTGATAGGCAGTTTGTAAAATTTTTTCTCCCTCTGGGTCTTTCAGTAGAGGCAACAAGGTGTCTAGGTCGTCCCAAACCCCAATTCCCACTAAAATATTGGCGAGTTTTGCTGCTTTTTGAATCGAGTGGGATGTCATCTGGCCGGTCAAGGCTTTTCTGATTTGACGTTCCGAGTAGATAAAGGAGTCGTTTGTTGGCTGGAGCGTTCTAGTAAGGTAAAGAAATCCGACTGGCGTTCCTTTGAAAGTTTTTGAAAAAAGGAAGGTAACTGCTTGAGGTGGTGAGCTAAAAAGTTGGCAAGATTCCTAACTGAGGAGTTAATAGCACCTAAGGGAGTGTTAATTTCATGAGCAACTCCAGCCACTAATTGTCCGAGAGCAGCCATTTTTTCAGATTGGATCAACTCGTCTTGAGTAGCTTGCAGCTGTTGCAGGGTTTCGTTGAGTTCTGCTTCCACTTCCATGCGCTGTTTGATTTCTGTTTTCAGACGTCGATTCTGCTGCTCCAAGGTCTTGGTTTGGTCTTCAAGGGTTTTGGTCAAGGAACGCAGTTGTAAATGTACCTTGACTCTTGCTAACACTTCCTGTGACTGAATCGGTTTAGTAAGATAATCGACTCCCCCAAGCTCAAATCCTTTCACCTTATCCTCTATACCGGATAAAGCCGTCATAAAAATTACAGGAATATCTTTGGTTTCGTCATCCCCTTTCAAACGGCGGCAGGTTTCAAAGCCATCCATCCCTGGCATCAACACATCCAGCAAAATAATATCTGGATGGGCGTATTTAGCTCGCTTCAAGCCACTCTCACCATTGCGGGCTACCAAAATCGTCAAACCAGCATCTTCCAAATAATCAACAGCTACTCCTAAATTGGTAGGATTATCATCAATCACCAAAATAGTGAAGTTGGTTAAGTCAAGATCAGGGATATTCGTCGTGCTGACACTCATTGCTCTTGTTCCCAGTGCAGATAGTTTTCCACTAAAGCCACAATCTCATCTTCCTGAAACCCTCGCGCTAAATTTTTAAGTTGATTGGTAATAAGGAATATAGTCATCCAATTCATTGAGATAGATAGCTGTGTAACGAATTTTACTCATCAAAAATCCCAGGTAGTGTGCGAATCCCGCCTATGGGCGACCGGGGAAGAAAAACCAGCTGGGGTATTTATTCCCCTGAAGCTACTTATGATGTGGATCTTCAATGGTATTACTTCCCAATCTTCCCCATCCTTTTGTTGAGATCTCTATTTTCCCCAGTAATTCACCAATCTGGCAAAGTTTCAGGTCAATAGCAATGACACTATGTCTAGATTTGGGGATTAAGCCAAGTCCGCGCTAGATTAGCCCTACGCCTATTGACACTCCCCGGTCATTAGACGCGGGGATTCTTTGTTCACAGAGTCAGCTTGCTCATCCAGGCCGGAGCCAAGAAGAGTAGAGGCCGATTCTCCCAAAGCGTTCGGGTCTATGACCCAAGTTCCTGTGTGCCCCACAGTACTCAAGGCTCTTTGGAGGATGTTTATAGCGGCATTATGGTCGCGATCTAACTGACAGCCACATTTGCAGGTGTGAGTCCTAGTTGATAGAGACTTTTTTACGACCTCACCACACTCAGAGCAGTTTTGGCTAGTGTAGGCAGGATTCACTGCGACAGTGACTCTACCAAACTTAGTACCAAAATGCTCTAACCATTATTAAACTAAGCCAGTGAGTCACCCCACTGACTCGTCTTCAGAACCGTACGTGACAATGCACGCATCATACGGCTCCTCATTATAGGAACCCTTGACATTGGTACCTCTAGAATGGATTTTCATCTAAATCATTAAGGTTAGTTTTAGTTCCATGTTTAGTGTCGTGACAGTGTAGGTGTAGTAGTTCCAGATTTTCATCTTTATCACTTCCACCTAGGGAGCGTGGTTTTCTATGATGCGTTTCCAATAAATCACCATCCTTAAAGGTAAGGCCACAATAAGTGCATTTCCCTTATTGGCGTTCTAAAAGTCTTCCCTTCCGAGTGGTCATCTCAGGATGCTTTCTCATTCTGGTACCCCAGTAAATCAGGTCACCATCATAAGGACTTCTGGATTCTTTGACTTTTACATGCCGTATTATTTCGGTTTTGGCGTGCTTAGGGAGGTAGTTGTCTTTCCCAGTCATAAACGTCCATTTATCCTCTCCAATGGTTCCCCAGTATTTTTTGACTACCCAGGATTTTGATTTGTTGGGATGTCTCCTATATCCCCATCTTTGGAGTTTGTTCCAGAGCATGTTTCCCAAGTCATCGAAGGTTTCTTGACTACAGACTGACCTGTAGTAGTTACACCATCCTTTTATAATGGGTTTTAGGTGGCTAATTAAAGCTTCCTGAGGGGCAGCTCTGTGCTTGTTTATGGCTTCTGAGAGCTGTCCATAATGCTCTAAAATTGCTTCCTTAGATGGTTTGATGATGGTTTTAAAGCCTTGTCTTGAGTGATTTTTTCCTACTTTATACTGGCGAATATTGAATCCGAGGAAATCAAATCCGTCAAACGTATGGACAATTTTTGTTTTGCTTGGCTTTAATTCCAAACCCATGCCTGTTAACCATTCATCTATGACTTCAAGACATTCTTCTACCACTTTATGGTCGGGGTGTAGGATGACGAAATCGTCAGCATATCGGATTATAACTAAACCCCTTTTATAATAGGTCTTTTTCTTTTTAACAGAGTTTGCATAATCCCATATAACCTTTTCCATTCCGTGGAGGGCTATATTTGCCAAGAGTGGGGATATTACCCCTCCCTGGGGAGTACCCTCTTCTGTAGGTGAGAATGTTCCATTATCCATCACTCCGGCTTTTAGCCAGGACTTTATTAGACGTCTTAAGGATGGATACGTATTTAATTTAGTTAGAAGTGCATTATGGTTGATTTTGTCGAAGCATTTGGCTATATCAGCATCAAGTACCCATTTGGGTTTTTTATTGATACCTTTAAATATTGCTTCGATTGCATCATGACATGAGCGTCCTGGTCTGAACCCGTATGAGTTAGATTCAAATTTAGCTTCCCATTCAGGTTAAGCGTGCCTGTTTGGCAAGTGCCTGTAGAGCACGGTCGTACATGGTTGGGATACCCAAGGGGCGTTTTTCCGTCCGTCCAGGTTTGGGAATCCAGACCCTTCTGGTAGGTTGCGCCTTTTTAGCGACTTTTAGGTTGGCTACTAAGGCGAGGCGCTGCTTATTGGTTAAAGCTTTAACCCCGTCTATTCCGGCAGTCTTTTTACCTTTGTTCTCTTGAGTGACCCGTCTGACCGCAATCATTCTGGCAGTCCAGGACTTCATTAGAGTCTTTTGCAGCTTTCTTACCACGCGGACATCACCACGTTGGGAGGCTCGGTATATTCGTTTTTGTAACTTAAATAGGGTCATTTCTAGCTTCCGCCAATTGACCTTATTCCATTCCGACCGTGGGGCGAACCCCCGAGTTTTAGACATTTTCATTACTACTTACAACCATACCTTTCCTATAACGTGAGTCCGTCAGCATATCCTGGGTATTAATCCAGGCTTTGGCTTCTGACTCAATCTCTCCCCCATGTGACATCCGGCTAACTACCTACTCAGTAATCGACCTTACTGAGAGTACATATGGGGTTTAATTCGTTCCTGATAACCATTCTGTGAACCTTTAGGGTGATACTATTCACCGGGAATAATTTGGGAAATCCTTAAATGGTCAGGAAACCATTTAAGCCTCTATTCCATTGACTGTTTGTCTGTAGCGTTTCAAGCCTTATTTCGCTACGTTACCATGACGATGATTCAGATGTATCTTTCTCTCGTACCCATGGGTTCTTTGCCTGTTACTAACACCGGTCAGGTTAAGGGTGCTTCACTATTCGACCCTTGCATCAATCCATGAGTTTGTTAGGTTCATGAATCAGGGTAGGGCTGTCACTCGGATTTCGCGAGGGTCAGAAATTACCGAAAGAATAGTGCAGCCTTTATGGTCAGCAGGTTAGGCATCATAGGAGTAAGGTTTTGTACTAAGGCTGCACTATTCTAAGGTTTTGTCTCCGGGGTGGATTTTCACCACCATGGTTATCAAGTTGTCATGGTTCTTAGACCAAGCAGCTAATCCTCCAAATCCTTATCTGATAAGGTTTATAGCTAACGAATCGCACTCCTGAACTGATACCAACCTGCATCATTAATAGACTTAGCGAGACAGTGGTTTTTAACCAGATTTTTTCCCCTTAGATCTTCATAGGCGACCAGGTCGTTAGACCGGATTACGCAGCGTGCCGGAGACGAAACCTTAGAATAAAGAAGCCTTAATAACAAAGATTTAACCCTTTTCTGCATAGCCGACTAACCATAAAGGCTTCTTTATTCTTACGGTAACTTCGTTCCCAGTCTCTTGGCATGCTCCTCACGCTGCCTACTTATTCTAAGGTGCGTTCTGCCTAGTTTATTAATTGCTTTCTTGCGGTTGGCTGTTCGCGAAGCGTGGCCTACGGCCTTGCCTTTATTTTTTCGGGAAACTCGACGTTGATAAAACTTTAGACGTTTTTCTCCTGTTCTATAAAACCGAGGGTTTGGTTCAGTATTACCTTGGGAATCCGTATAGAAATCCTTAAGCCCTACATCTAGTCCGACAGTGCTTCCAGTTGGTTTCACCTCTTCGTTGACATCAACTGAAACACAAAACTGAACATAGTACCCGTCAGCTCGTCGGACTATCCTAACCCTCTTGATTTGCTTTTTTTCGAAACGCCACAAATCCCATGTACCTTTGAGTTTGAGTTTCCCAATACCCTTTTTGTCACTGAACGTGATTCGGCAGTGCTTTTGGAACCGAGGGAAACCTTTTTTGCCAGGGACTTTTTTCTTGCAGTTGTCGTAGAAGCGGGCAATTGATGACCATGCCCTTTCAGCAGCAGCTTGACGAGCGGTAGAGTTCAATTCATCGGCAAATGGGAATTGTTTGGCTAAGACCTTGCAGTATTTGCTTAAGTCATATTTTCCAGTTCCTTTATTGTCCATCCAGAGCCTGATGCAGCTATTGCGGATAAATCTTACCGTCCGAATAGCCTCATCAATGGCTTGGTATTGGTGCTTTTTACCGTATGCTTTGAACTCAATTATTATCACCAGCTTCGACCTCAACTGTTACTATTTTAGTCTATACTATTCAGCGACAAATTTTGGAGATTCCCAGAATATTTTTCTCACGGCGGCTAAAGCCGCTGCGAGCCTTCATCCCCGTCTCTAAAGAGCGGGGATGAAGGCTTGGGGGATTTTTGTAATCATATCGTTGCAGTTTACATGGTCAACTGTAAGTAGGTGGGCATAAATAAACGTTAAAACTTAAAAGACGAAAATCAAGCTGGAAGCCTCTATTCACAGGGGTTTCATTATTTTAAATTTCAAGCGCTATTTTACGGATAATTAAGCCCACCTACTTAGAGACCATTTATAAAGTAAAAATAAAGAAGGTGAGCGTACGCCAAATATAGACTTAAGGTTTATGGGAAGAAAACAAGCCAGCCAGCCAAGTGTGTTCAAATTCAAGAAAAGCCTATAAGAGCGACCATTTCAGATGCACAGTGGAAAATAATCGAGCCTCTGATTCCAGCAGCCAAAACCGGAGGTCGTCCACGTACAGTAAATATGCGGGAAGTAGTTAACGGTCTAAGTACAGGACAAAAACTGCAGAGATTGAAGAAAATCTCTTTGATTGAGGAAAGAAGGATTAAGTACAATATGACGAAGATGGTCAAGACCATATCGGAAAATACTCTTGGCTCGGCGACCATGTTTTTTAATCGAAATGGGCTGGAGCTGATGAAGGAATAACCCTGTTCGCATCGACCAGCATAATGCCAAAGTCAAAAGCGCAAAGAGCTTTCCCAAGCGCTCTGCCTCGGTGAAGTGAGTCGATTCAAGGGCATTAGCCCCGAGTCTTGAAAATGCCTGCATAGGGTTTCAATACCCCAGCGCAAAGCGTAATCGGCCACCAGCCCCTCGCTGTTGGCAGGAGCAATGACCACCAAAAGCTTGCCATTATCAAGGCGCAATCCCTCAACGGCAATCACATTGACCCCAAACGCGACTAGTTCCCTTGAGGGTTTGGGATTGACCCACCTTCAAGTGGGCAAAGACTACTTGGGCTGCCAGAGAACGGCCATTGTGCTCAATCTTGTCTGTGGCTCGAATCCTCAATCGAAATGGCATTGATGGCACGAGCCGTAGATAGCGTACCCAGGCAAAACCCAATGAACTCTCGGTCGGCGCACAAGCAGGAGACCTGAGCATCCGGAAAAATTTTGTACAACTGCTCGATAAATCGCATCCGCTCATCGCTGTTGGAGTTTCCTTTTTTGTTGAGTATCCACCACAGTACAGGAAAGGCCACCCCTTCATGGACAATGCCTAAGGTTAGGATGTTGTAGCACCGAGAGCCAAACTCCCAGGTAGTACGATCTAGACTCAATACCCACTCCACACGGAATTTGCATCCAACTTACCACTAGTAAGCGCGATCACGGTGTAATCGATGTCAAATTTTCGGAAAAACCGTTGCATGCGTTTGTAGTTCGACTCTGGTAACGCTAATCATCCCATACCTAATGCCAGCTCACTGAGGTTGACAGTTTTTACTTTGATCAGCGCTAGCAAGAACATGGCGCTTAAACGAGAGTCTGGCTCCATGCCAGTCAAGATGGGGTTGGAGAGCTTTCTTAAGTTCGCGCTTATTGATTCATGGGGTTTCTGATGACTGTGGTAATTCTGATGAAACCCCACCCTGGTCAAATTTTCAAGCCTTTTGTCCTGTACTGAGAGTTAACGGTATATTCTACGTTCTATTGACAGGATGTTCGTGGGAAATGATGCCCAAGGATTTGCCACCGTCTTCAACTGTATACAGTTATTTTCGAGTTTTTGAGCGTAAGGGAGTGTGGAAAAAAATTAATCAAGAACTCAGGCGTCAGTTGAGAACAAGTGTAGAGCGACAAGAAAAACCATCTGCCGGTAGCAACCGATTCTCAATCAGTGAAAACCACTGGAAAAAGGGGGAAGTATATGGCAATGATTGTGGGAAAAGAGTCAAAGGAAGAAAGCGCCATATTCTGGTAGATGAGCCTTGGGTTATTACTGGCAGTAGTAGTTACAGCAAGCGTATACTCCAGAAAGATTAGGAGGTATAGCTTGCATGCTAGAAGCTATTGAAGAACTATCCGACTTGAAACGTTCTTTGGGTTGATGGTGGATATAGTGGTCCTAATTTTTCTCGTGTGGTGGATCAACTATGTACGGCTCTTGTAGAAGTCATTCAAAAAACAGAATCAGGATTTCAAATTTTACCTCGACGCATCGGTTGTGGAACGTACCTTTTCTTGGTTTATGGGTTGTCGACGTTTAGTGGTGGACTATGAAACACGTTCCAGTTGTGAGCGAGGCTCTTATTTACATCGCAATGATTCGACTCATGGTACGTCGCCTTGCTTCTTAATAATCACTTTATAAACGGTCTCTTAAACACTGATCCCTAGATGGACAGATGGGCAGAGGGTCAATTGAAGCAAATGATTGAGGCAAATATTAAGTTGTCAAAAATTTTCATCCTACCAGATGATATAACAGAAGCGTGGGATTCCCATCTCTTTAGATGGGTTTGCTACTCTGGAGTTATGGCCTGTAATCTTACACAGAAACCCACTGACCATTGACGAATGACCAGTAACTATGTCACCAGCAAAAAACAGAACCTTTAGTCTCGACTTTGAAAAGCCACTGGTTGAACTGGAAAAACGAATTAAGCAAATTCGGGAACTCGCAGAGGAAAACAATGTCGATGTTTCTGACCAAATCCGCCAACTGGAGACAAGAGCAATCCAACTGCGTCAGGAAATTTTCAATAGTTTATCACCAGGGCAACGGCTACAGCTAGCCCGTCACCCTAGGCGTCCAAGTACCCTCGATTATATTCAGGCAATCACTGATGAGTGGTTTGAGTTGCATGGCGATCGCGGTGGTTATGATGACCCAGCCCTAGTAGGGGGGATTGGCTCTTTGGCGGGTCGTGCTGTGGTAATATTAGGACATCAAAAAGGTCGTGATACTAAAGATAATGTAGCTCGCAACTTCGGGATGGCTTCCCCTGGGGGCTACCGTAAAGCGATGCGGCTGATGGAACACGCTAATCGCTTTGATATGCCAATTTTGACCTTTATTGATACCCCTGGTGCTTGGGCTGGTGTAAAGGCGGAAGAACTCGGACAAGGAGAAGCGATCGCTTATAACCTCCGAGAAATGTTTCGTCTGGATGTCCCCATTATGTGTACAGTCATTGGTGAAGGAGGTTCCGGCGGTGCTTTGGGAATTGGTGTTGGTGATCGGGTTTTGATGTTTGAAAACGCTGTCTACACCGTAGCTAGCCCAGAAGCTTGTGCCGCCATCCTTTGGAAAGATGCTAGCCAAGGACAGCAGGCAGCAGCAGCGTTAAAGATTACCGCTTGGGACCTCAAAGAATTAGGGATTATTGACAAAGTTTTATCGGAACCCATAGGAGGAGCTCATGGGGATCCCTTGGCAACCGCCTCTATCCTCAAAGAGGCTCTATTGGAAAACCTGGCAGAACTAACTCAATTAACCCCTCAACAGCGCCGGGATTTGCGCTATCAGAAGTTCCGAAATATGGGGATTTTTCTAGAAAGTTAGTCTTGAAGGAGTTAACAGGTAAATGGGTCAGAGGTCTATCTGTCAAGTCGCCAAGGCGTTGCTGCTGAACTAAGGACTAATCTCAAGTATAGTTAGGTTCGCCTGCCAATTACGGCTACGGCTACTAACTTAAGGCGTGACAGATGATATTGCTATATATAGCAAGGGGTTCATCCTCTGGGGTATTGAGCTAATCATGCTCCGCATTTTGTCTGATGTTTAGGTTGGTAGCCCAATTACGAATTACCGTATCCCGATTTTTCTATCCTCAAAGTTTATTATTGACAGCCGAATGGTAGCTGAATAGTCTGCGGATGATGATACAATTAACAATTGTTCACAATAGTCTAAGGTAGTTAGTCAGTTTGCTAAACAATTTCGGATACACCGAAAACCTAGCTGTGCCTTTGGAGATTAACTGCCCTAAGGGAGTGTCTATAATCTCGGTGCCTAACCAACTCACTAAACCTAAGCTTAATTCAACGGCGTCCACCTCTGGTGACCTGGTAGCTGACCTAGCAGATTTAAAGCTAGCAGATTTAAACCAAATACCTGCGTTATGTGGGCATTTGCTTCGGATCAATCCTGAGTTTTATCGAGACGGTAGACAAGCATTTGTAACAAAATCTTGTAAAATTTGATGATATCGACTGTTGAGCGACGCGCCATAATTACTGGAGCGAGCAGTGGTATTGGCAAGGAAACAGCTTTAGCCTTTGCTAAGGCAGGAATCAGTGTAGCCTTAGTCAGCCGTTCCCGGAACAACTTAGAGATGGTTGCTGCTGCTGCTAGGGCAGCTGGGGTGCAAGCTAAGGCTTATCCATATGATTTAGCTGATCTGGAGCAGGTTAGATCTTGGATAGAAAAAATCACAGCAGATTTTGCTCCTATCACTATTCTCGTCAATAATGCGGGAATGGCTTACGCTAGATATCTCAGTGAGACACCGCTATCAGATTGGCAGCGCTTAATTGACCTGAATCTGACCAGTGTGTTTCAGTGCATCCAGGGGGTTCTGCCTGCTATGCGTGCCCAACACCGAGGCACGATCGTTAACGTGGCATCAATTGCTGCTAAGCAAGCCTTGCCTAAATGGGGGGCTTACAGCGTTAGTAAGGCAGGTATGATTGCCCTCTCCAAGACTCTAGCAGCGGAGGAAAGCCGCCATGGTATCCGGGTAGTAAGCATTTGTCCAGGTGCAGTCAATACCCCTTTATGGGATACAGATACAGTTCAGGTGCAATTAAATCGGTCAGGGATGTTGACCCCAGAAATTGTTGCCCAGTCAATTTTGCACACCGTCGAGCTACCACAACAGGCTGTCATCGAGTCCTTGACTCTGATGCCCAGTGCCGGGATTCTTTAGGGTATAGGTACAAATAATAGCACACTTTTGGTTCACTGAAAGGTTATTGCTGTGTCAATTTAACCTGTCCCTATGGTCTGGCAATATCAAGTTCATTTTTGTTTACAATCTAATCAGATTAATCATGACTATTGCTTCTTCCAATGGTTTCAACCGTGTTGAATCTGTTTCAACTGCTAAAAGTATCAATGGTAATGAGAAACATCAGCTAGAGACCCGTCCTGAGCGCAATACCCAGAATGGTCACCAGCCCAATTTACAAGCTCCTTTGGAAGAACTGAACCAGGAGATGATCAACGCTGTCACCACTATCCTATTGGGTGTTGGTGAAGACCCGCAACGAGAGGGACTGCTCAAAACCCCTAAGCGGGTAGCCGAGGCAATGCGATTCTTGACTAGTGGTTACAATCAGTCTTTAGAGGCAATAGTCAACGGGGCAATTTTTGACGAAGGTCATAATGAAATGGTACTCGTGCGGGATATCAATTTCTTTAGCCTCTGTGAACACCACATGTTGCCATTTATGGGTAAGGCTCACGTCGCCTATATCCCTAACCAAAAAGTGGTAGGACTCAGTAAAATAGCCCGTGTGGTCGAGATGTATGCACGGCGACTGCAAGTTCAGGAACGGCTGACTCGCCAGATTGCCGAAGCCATTCAAGCTGTCTTGGATCCAAAGGGTGTGGCTGTGGTGATGGAAGCTACCCATATGTGCATGGTGATGCGCGGTGTGCAAAAACCAGGGTCTTGGACCGCTACCAGTGCGATGGTCGGGATTTTTCAAGAGGATCAAAAAACTCGTGAGGAATTCCTCAACCTAATTCGCCATCAGCCGAATTTCTTTTAGGGGTTTGACTTAAACGGTTAACTAATCCTACTCAAAAAGTCATTAGTCATTAGTAATTAGAACTCTGGGAAAATTAACGTTTAGCTCAGACCTGACCAACAGTAGAGCCATGATTTTCAGCAGAGTTCTATTAGTCCTTAGCTTCAACCGCGAGAAGCCTCACAACGAACATGGGATGAATCGCGGACAGAGTTTTTTTACCAAGCAGGGAACTCAAAATCGTTTATATCGCCTATATCGTCTATAATGAAAGTAGTAGGGTAAATCAAATTAAGAGCTAACCGCCACCTAAGTGCTTAAAATAGAACTCATTATATTGTTCCGGTGGGTCGGGGCATCCCGGAGACGAAACCTTAGAAGAGCGATGCAGCGCGGTCTTGGGGAGCCAGTGCCGCCAAAGGGGGTCTCCCCCGGAGACGAAACCTTAGATAGGGTCGCCTTTATAGTTAGCAGGTTATGCAGAAAAGGGTTAAATATTTGTTAATAGCGATGCAGCGCGGTCTTGGGGGTTTCCCCCATGAGCGACTGCATCAAGACAAGGCTCCACTATCTTACGGTAACTATCGCCTTTGGCGACGCTTGGCCGTAGGCCACGCCAAAGGCGAACGCGAACAAACCATGAGCAACTGGCGTGGTTTCCCCCANAAATTCGTTTATATCGCCTATATCGTCTATAATGAAAGTAGTAGGGTAAATCAAATTAAGAGCTAACCGCCACCTAAGTGCTTAAAATAGAACTCATTATATTGTTCCGGTGGGTCGGGGCATCCCGGAGACGAAACCTTAGAAGAGCGATGCAGCGCGGTCTTGGGGAGCCAGTGCCGCCAAAGGGGGTCTCCCCCGGAGACGAAACCTTAGATAGGGTCGCCTTTATAGTTAGCAGGTTATGCAGAAAAGGGTTAAATATTTGTTAATAGCGATGCAGCGCGGTCTTGGGGGTTTCCCCCATGAGCGACTGCATCAAGACAAGGCTCCACTATCTTACGGTAACTATCGCCTTTGGCGACGCTTGGCCGTAGGCCACGCCAAAGGCGAACGCGAACAAACCATGAGCAACTGGCGTGGTTTCCCCCACTCGCGCTTTGCATCAAGACAGGGTCGCCTTAATCAATAAGTTTTAACCCTTTACCCATAGCCTGCTAACCATAAAGGCTCCACTCTTTAAGCGGTAACTTCTGACCGTATCGTTAATAAAGTAACCCGTGTATCCGTTCGCGCAGCGTCGGCGAAAGCCGATAC
>NZ_MKZS01000001.1:4280754-4343663 GCF_001942495.1 Moorena bouillonii PNG | reverse complement strand
CAGAAGAGAACCCTGCCTCAACTCAAGAAAGACAGACCTTGGTACAGTGACATTCATGCTCACGTATTACAAGACTGCGTTAAAAGAGTTGATCTGACTTTTAAGCGATTCCTAAAAGGGGATACCAACGGAAGAAAAAGCGGAAAACCTCGATTCAAGAGTAAAAATAGATACAAATCCTTTACTTTTCCTTCTTTATCTAAGAATCCTATAAATGGGAATATTTTGACTCTTCCAAAATTTGGCCAAGTCAAGATGATTTATCATCGACCTATCCCAGAAGGATTCAAGATAAAGACAGCTACTATCACCCGAAAAGCTGATGGCTATTATGTCACACTGTCAATTCAAGATGATACTGTACCAAAAATTATCCCAGTAGATAGTGTTACCAACCCTATCGGGATAGATATGGGACTCAAATCTTTCCTGGTAAAGTCTGATGGCTCAGAAGTGCCCATCCCCCAATACTACCGAAAAGCTCAAAAGCGACTAAAGAAAATTCAGAAAGCTGTCAGTAGATCGAAGAAAGGAAGTAATAACAGAAAGAAAGCTGTCAGCAATCTAGGAAAGGCTCATAAAAAAGTAGCTGACACTCGAAAAGATTTTCATTTTAAAACTGCAAAGAGGTTATTGGATGAGCACGATTTAGTAGCTCACGAGAAACTCAACATTAAAGGTCTGACTAGAACTAAACTAGCTAAATCTGTATTAGATGCTGGATGGGGGCAATTTCTGTCTATTTTGTCAGTCAAAGCCGCAAATGCTGGACTGATCACGAAGGCAGTAAACCCCAGAAATACCAGTCAAAACTGTTCTAACTGTGGAGCAAAAGTTCCTAAAGAATTAAAAGACCGCATCCACTCTTGTACTCATTGTGGTTTTACAGCGGATCGTGATGTGAATGCGGCAATAAACATATTGGATTTGGCGGTGGGACGTCCCGTCAGAAGTAAAGCTTGCCGAGTAACCGAAGGAATACCTGGTGTTGGCAAGAAGCCCGCGTTGTCCCGTTAGGGCAACGTCGGGAGTACGTCACTAAAGGATTTGACAATCGCTATAACTTAGCAATAATCTGCTTCTGATATTCTTCCTCACTCATCATCTCGTGGGTACTCTCGACTCGGTCTAAAAATACAATCCCGTCAAGATGGTCATATTCATGCTGAAATATCCTGGCTACAAAGTCTGTTAATTGTTGCCGCTGACACTGACCATACCGATTAGTATACTCCACCTCAATTCGAGTATACCTGGGTACTAACCCTCGAATGCCGGGAATACTCAGACACCCCTCCCAGTCCTTAACCATGTCAGTGTCATGACTAATAATGCCAGGATTAATCATAGCCGTTGGTTCCATCAACGGTGCGTGGGGATACCTTAAATTCGGACGAGACGCTACTATAAACAAACGATAGGATTGAGATACTTGGGGTGCTGCAATGCCAACCCCATTTGCTGCTGTAGCAGTTGCTATGAGGTGATCAATCAGTTGTTGAAGGCGTTCATCCAGCAAATTATGTACTCGCTGAGTATGCTGCCGTAAAATCGGGTTGCCTAACTGAGCAATTTGTAGTGTTTCACTCACCATAGTAAAAGCCAAACGTCTATATCCGTCAAGCTTATTCGATCAAATGCTCAAACAGTACCTTCATATGCTGAAAATCGGTAAACCGTTTTGGGGGGTTGGATATAGGGAAAGGAATTTTTATTCTTTTGGTCTGGGCTGTTGCTCATGACATCTAGCTTAGAAACCATTGACTACGGTAGAAGAAAAACGGTGAAAATTTCCCCAGAACAACTATGGATTCAGGTATTAGAACGTCTCAAACTACAACTGAGTCAGCCCACCTTTGAAACTTGGCTCAAGACAACTAGCGCTCAAGAGCTTGACAATAACTGCTTGCTGATTCGCACTCCCAATCCCTTTTCCAGAAATTGGTTGCAGAAGTATTACGTTAAAACAATTGCTGATGTCGTGGAAGATATTTTAGGTCAACCAGTGGAAATTCACTTCACAACAGCTACAGGAGACAATAAGTCAATGACTGGTGATGTTGACTTTTCCTGGTCATTTCCCGTAGCCACTAATCATTCCCAAAATACCTTTAAAAACCAGCCAAGACGGTCTAAGTTAAATCCTAAGCATGTTTTCTCTCGCTTTGTGGTTGGTCCTAATAATCGCATGGCTCATGCTGCATCTTTGGCGGTAGGGGAGTATCCAGGACGGGAGTTTAACCCTCTGTTTCTTTGTGGTGGTGTTGGTTTAGGCAAAACTCACTTAATGCAGGCAATTGGTCATTACCGCTTGGAGAATAACCCAGACTCTAAAATTTTTTATGTTTCTACTGAGCAGTTCACTAATGATTTAATTTCTGCTATTCGCGAGGATAGTCTCCAGAGCTTTCGAGAACATTATCGGACAGCTGAGGTACTTTTGGTAGATGATATTCAGTTTCTTGAAGGTAAGGAATATACTCAGGAAGAGTTTTTCCACACCTTCAATACTTTGCACGAAGCTGGTAAACAAATTGTCTTGGCATCAGACCGTCCTCCTCATCAGATTAATAGCTTGGAAGAACGCCTTTGTTCGCGCTTTTCTATGGGTTTAATCGCTGATATTCAGCCACCGGATTTAGAAACCAGAATGGCTATCTTGCAAAAAAAGGCAGAGGACGAAAATATACGTTTATCCCACGACGTAGTTGAGTATATTGCTGCTAGCTATACCTCTAACATTAGAGAATTAGAGGGAGCTTTAATTAGGGCGGTAACTTATGTATCGATTGCGGGTTTAGCGATGAATGTGGAAAATATTGCACCGATTTTGAACCCACCGACCAAGAAGATTAAGACTTCTCCTGAAGTGATTTTAAGTACTATATCCGATACGTTTAATCTTTCAGTGGAAGACTTAAAAAGTAGCTCTCGGAGGCGAGAAATTAGTTCGGCTAGGCAAATTGGGATGTATCTGATGAGGCAGCATACAGAATTGAGCCTACCCCGAATTGGGGAAGAATTTGGTGGCAAAGACCACACGACAGTTATGTACAGTTGCGATAAAATTGCTCAGCTTCGGGAAAAAGATGATGAGTTAGCTCAGAAACTTTCTCAGTTAAGCGATCGCATAAATCTGACAGCCAGGAGTCAAAACCAAAAATAAAGCGTGTTTATAGCAATTATCAGCGACGTTTGAGGTACTTTTGTCTTGGCGTTTAGGGAGCAGGGAGTAGGGAATCGGGAATCGGGAATCGGGAATCGGGAATCGGGAATCGGGAATCGGAAGGAAAAATACTCTATACCTGATTAGGCTATAAAGCGATATTTTAATTAAAAGTTGATTAATTCAAGCTTGTTAATTAATTAACTTTTAATTAAACCTTGTCAATTAACGGCTTGAGCTTGATGCTATGATCGAGTTTACTGCTAGAATATCTGGCTTCTGAGTATAAATGCTCTGTGGAAAAATCACCGAATTTTTCCACAACTTTTTCCACATATGGATTACTAAACCAATTAGTATAGCGCTATTGTTTTTGAGTAAGCTATCAGCCATTGGTGACAAGTTAAGCAAAAGAGCAATTTGTCAAGCCCTCTGAGTTTGGGAAAGGAGACAAATCAAGGGGAGGTTTTTTTATCCTGGTACGAGGGGCTTTGACAACCCCCAAATCTTGGTTCTCTTTAGCAGTTAAATAGGCCACTGGATCAGTGGCTTTCCCTTGATGATAGGCAACTCCAAAATGATACAGTCCGCGAAAAACCATTTCTACAGAAATACACTCCATTGGTATTGATAATTCTGAAGCTACCTGATCGGATAGGTCGATTAAGACCACATAAAATAACCAAGTAGCCCACAATTGTAATTGAATACCATTGACAGAACCAGTCCACAAGTAACTCAAACCCAATAAGCGTTTAAGAGTGAGAAAAGTCTCCTCAATTCGCCAGCGACGAGCGTACAAATCAGCTACGACGTAGGGAGGTAAAACTTCAGGCTCTATCACAGAAGTTAGGTAGCGATACCATGTTGAACCATGTTTTACCTCTACTAAACGTAAGTTGAGAATTGGATTACCTTGATAACCTGTTCCCAACCTAATTAGTTGGTCATGATGTTGTCCAGAGTGACTCAAAGTGCGTACAGATTTATATTTTGCTTTCCCTTTGAGCCTGGTAATGAAGTCGGATTTACCCTTGATTAACTCCTCAAAAAAGCGAAAGTTCCAAAACCCTCTATCTAAGATGAGTAGCGTTTTGGCTGGGATCAATTCTAACAAGTTGGGCACAAAGTTACTCTCATGGGTGTAAGGATTAGATTTAAACCAGGTTTCGACTGGAAAGCGTGTTTCTAAATCTACCACCGCACAGATTCTACCTCCTAATTGACCCAGAGGTACTGTTTCTAAACTTTTTAGCTTACGAAACAATGCCTCTAATGTCGAAGCATCCACTATCCACAAACGTTCAAAATACTTTCTCGCTCTTTTAACGCTTACCGGACTTTCTCTGTTTCTTTGCTGCCAACGTTGGTTTAACAAAACTAGTAAGTCTTTTAGTACTCTTTGAAACAATGATGCTGGAAAGGTTAAGAATCTTTGAGATAGGGCTTGTTGAGACACTTTCACTGCCTTCGCCCACAGCAAGTTTTCCCTTGCTAGCATTCGATTGAGCTCTGTTACTGATGGTACTTGCCTCCACAGTAAACTCAATACCACTGCCAGCATCAATGGTAAACTCAATATCCTGCTTCTCATGTCTAATGAGCGGTAGTAGGCTAGTTGATTGTACACGCAAGGTTTGACTAAATCTTCTAGTTGTTGAGCTATGACTTTGTTATCTATATTGGGCTGGTTTCGCGGTCTGGTGTGGTCTCTAATACTTTTTTGTGAATGAGCCATTCTCTTTTTACCTTTATAACCACCGATACTTCAGTTAGTCTACGGTTCGCGAGCCGCATATGCTGGTGCTCGAAGCGTACGCACAGTTTGGGGTTAGCGTACGCACAGTTTGGGGTTAGCGTACGCACAGTTTGGGGTTAGCGTACGCACAGTTTGGGGTTAGCGTACGCACAGTTTGGGGTTAGCGTACGCACAGTTTGGGGTTAGCGTACGCACAGTTTGGGGTTAGCGTACGCACAGTTTGGGGTTAGCGTACGCACAGTTTGGGGTTAGCGTACGCACAGTTTGGGGTTAGCGTACGCACTGAATAGTTTACCTAGGGCATGTCGTCAGTTAAGCCAGATGACAGAAGCGGCGAGATGAATGGCTCCCAAAAAATTACGAGCAGTTTTATCAAGCGCGAGTTGCTATTGCCCTGTATTGCTTAAGTTTCTGAAAAAAGTTTTCGATCAGATGACGCCACTTATACATGTGCAAGTCATATGTTCAAAGTTGAGTACGATTGACTTTAGGAGGAATGACAGCTTGGCAGTCAGCTTCTTTTAATCGTTTGAGCACCCGCTCTGTCGCATCGTAAGCCTTGTCTGCAAGCAGTGCACCAATCTCATGTATACCACCCGCGTAACGCATCAGCTCCCTGCAAATCATGTGCTTGACCGGGGGTCAGATGAAACCCTGTGGGATTACTAGCGTGCATCACAGGTGGCATGAATTTTGGTAGATAAACCACCCTTACTGCGTCCAATTGCTTGTGTTAATGGTTTATCGTCTGGTGTTTTTTTTTGCACCAGCACCCTCGTTGATGAGCGCGTACAATCGTGTTCGTCGAGCGCAGCGTACTCGTTGTCTGCATCTAATGAGAGTGTCTTGAATACACGTTCTATCACACCACTTTCAGACCCTAGGCTATGACGCTTGTGCACAGACCGAAAATCGCCAAACCTCTCCGGCAAATCACGCCACGGAATACCTGCACGGTATCGGTACAGTACGGCTTCAACAAATAGGCGGTTATCTTTGGCATTTCCACCAACAAGCGCCCTCCTGGCCAGGTAGCATATCCTTAATTCGCTCCCACTGATCCAAGACGCAAGGCATACCGACGCATTACTTCCTCCTTAGTTGAGTTTTCCTGACTCCCCTCAGTTCTATAGCTGCACTGACTGGTTGTCAATTCTCTAACTGACGACATGCCCTAGTAAAGGATACAGCAATTTCTGGAAAGTACTTGACAAATTGCTCTTTTGCTTAACTTGTCACCAATGGCTATCAGCCTATGGGCTACCCCCTGCATCGCTACTTGAGGTGCTATGAGCTGAAGGCTGACCCCTGACTACTGACCACTGTTGGCGTAGCCTGCGCGTAGCGCATATACTTAGGTTTTTGAGGTGGTTTTGTAGAAACATTACTAATCGAGTACTATGGTTCTTTGCTAAAGCAAGACCCATTAGAAAACCAATCATGAAACTGGTTTGCAGTCAAAGTGACCTCAATACAAACCTTTCACTAGTGAGTCGGGTAGTCCCTTCTCGCCCTACTCATCCTGTGCTGGGTAATGTTTTGTTAGAAGCAGACCAAAAAAATCAGCGGGTGCTACTAACTGCTTTCGACCTTAGCGTGGGTATCCAGACTAGCTTTAAGGCTGACGTTGAGACAGGAGGGGAAATTACCCTGCCAGCCAAACTGCTCAATGATATTGTCTCCCGTCTACCTTCAGGGGAAATTACTCTAGAGGATGATGGTAAAGGTACAGACAGTGATAGCCTGATTGTGACCTTAACCTCAGCTACTGGACGTTATCAGGTTCGAGGAATGAGTTCTGAGGAATTCCCGGAACTGCCGGAAGTTAACGCATCCGTTGCGGTTCATCTTCCTGTAGAAGTCTTAAAGATTGGATTGCAGGGTTCTTTATTTGCCACCAGTTCTGATGAAACTAAGCAAGTGCTGACGGGGGTTCACCTTACTGTAAAGTCGGACAACTTGGAATTTGCTGCTACCGACGGTCACCGACTAGCAGTTGTGGAAACTAATCGGAGAATACAGGAAAGTGCCACGACTAAAACTACTCAAGAATTGGATGATCATGATTTCCCCCTAGAATTTACTTTACCAGCTAGAGCGTTACGGGAGTTGGAGCGGATAGTATCTAAGGCTCAAGCTCAGGATACTATTGCGATTCAGTTTGAACCTGGTCAGATTGTTTGTCAAGGGGGAGAACAGCGTTTAACAAGCCGAACTTTGGAAGGACAGTACCCTTCCTATCATCAGCTGCTTCCGAAACACTTTGAGCGTCAGATCATTCTAGATCGCCGTCAATTACTCAGTGCAGTAGAACGGATTGCAGTGTTAGCTGACCAGAAAAATAATATTGTCAAGTTTAATATTGATAGTGTTAACCAGCGGCTTAATCTCTCGGTAGAGGCAAAGGATTTGGGTAGTGGTCGGGAGTCAATGGAAGTAGAAATATCGGGTGATAGTTTGGAAATTGCTTTTAATGTTAAGTACTTAATTGATGGCTTAAAGGCGCTTTCTAGCTCTGAGATTTCAATGCATATGAATGAAGCTAATAGTCCTGTAATTTTTAAGCCTCTAGGGGGATTGAAGATGACCTATTTGATTATGCCAGTTCAAATTAGGAAATAGGTAAGGATATGCGCTACGCGCAGGCTACGCCAACAGCCGTCAGCCGTCAGCCCTCAGCCCTCAGCCTTCAGCCTTCAACCTATATTTTACGCCAACGCTACGCGAACATTAGTCAGCCGTCAGCCCTCAGCCCTCAGCCCTCAGCCTTTAGCTGATAACTGTTCGCGTAGCGTGCGCGTAGCGCTTAAGCTGATAGCTGATAGCTGATAGCTGATAGCTGATAACTGATAGCTGATAGCTGATAGCTTACCTCCCTACTCCCTTCTAGGTTATGGATTTAACTGCTAAACTAGTTATTTTCCAAGGCTCTATCTTAACTACTTTTTCATCAGGTGATGGTTCTGATACACTAATCGGTCTTTCCAATAAATCAACTGGGTGAACTACTTTTAATCCCAAATCACTCACCAAGGATAAATTCGCTGACTCCCCATGAGATTCATAACACCTGAGAATCCATTGATCAGGGATATCTTCGGATTGTTTAAGTGCCATCAAAATTAAAGTCTTGGCTGACAAATTTAATAGTTGTCCGGTTGATGGTAAAGAAGGTTGATAATTATTACTGACATTATTACTGAAAATAGAACTATTAGCGGGAGACGAAAGTAACCCTAAAAATGGTAAATTAAGTTGGTATGCTAGGTAAATTGTATCTGCAGAACGCCAACTGCCTTGATGAGGATACAAAGCATAGGTGAATTGGTGGATGCCTTGATCAGTTTCAGGATCGGGCCAAGTGGGAGAGCGAAGCAATGTTAGACGTAATTGGGAAGCCTGGGCATCATAGCCGTATTTGCAATCATTCAGCAAACTGACACCATAGGTTTGATCACTCAAGTCTGCCCAGCGCAGAGCAGGTACTTCCCATTTAGCTTGCTCAGCAGGGGTTTGGGGTCTAGTAGAACGTTGAATTACCCCACAAGGCATCTCATAGGACACATAATCGGCATCAATGGCTAATGGAAAAGCAGCTTTGACTAATACATGGCGTTCCTGCCAGTCTACGGTAGTGGCAATTTTGAGGACTGGAGATTCAGCTGAGAGGATATAGTCCTGACAAAATTGCGATCGCATCAGCCGACGCACCACTCGCAAACGCTGACGCAATACTCCGGTTTCAATCCACTCGATCCCGATCAGCTCAGTGCTCGGCAAAGGATGGTCAGCATAATTTGGGTCTATATTCCATGCATCCCAATATTGACTACTATCCTGGAAAGCTTGTAGCTTATTCCCAGGACCACTAAGCACTTCCCGCTGATTAACCTGATCGAAGACACTACTCAACTCTCCAGTTTCTCGGTCTACCACTACTCGTAGGTATTGATTCTCTAACACGAAATCTTCAATCGGGAGTTGGGAATCGGGAATTGGGAATCGGGAATCGGGAATCGGGAATCGGGAATCGGGAATCGGGAATCGGGAATCGGGACGTAGCTCTAAGTTCAAGTCCACATCATGGCGTTGCTGAATTGAAGTATGAATTCGTGATTGTTTGGTTTTGGTAAAGCCCCCTAAATCCCCCAACTTTGGGGGACTTTGAGAGTTTTGTACCCCCCAAAATTGGGGGGCTAGGGGGGCAAAATCATACCCAGAATCAGCAACGCCCACATCATTGCTACATAACCAAAAAACACGATATCCTACCGAAGGAATATTACTGGCTAGAAACAGCAATTCTATCTGACTATAGGAGAGATTGTCATTGTTATTGTCATGGTTTTGGATTTGCTGGGCTTGATAGTGACTAACTTGAGAGACTATCTTTTCCCCAAAACAGTCATACACTTCCCATTCGATTGACCCGACCGGTATGGAAACAGGTAACGAAATAGCTAAACAAACAGCAATTACTTCTGAACGCTGCCAATTGAGAGGATTAAAGACAATAATGGCTTGAGCATTGGGTTTGGGTGGTGGTGGTAAGGTGATCTTGGATGCGATCGCATTTAATGATTCCTCCAATATCTCTCCCGTCACCTCCTCGACTTCCTGCCAAGCCTGATTAGCGTCTACAAAGACTTCCGGAATCGATGTTCCTGGTAAGATGTCGTGGAACTGATTAAATAACACCTTTTTCCAGGCTTCCTCTAGTTCAGTCTTAGGATAAGCTTGTCCTGTCGCAATGGTTTTCAGGGCTGCAAACAGTTCTGCTTGGTACAATAACCCCTCACAACGACGTAGATAGCGCTTTTGGTCAGCGTGAGTGGTATAGCAACCCCGATGGAATTCTAGATAGAGTTCATCATTCCAGACCGGAATCTCTTTAGTGGTTTGGCTTTGGCCTTTCCCCCCTCCTTTAATTTCTTCTCCCCTCACACTTGCGACACTTGCGACACTCTGTGTAAGGTTGGTTGGAGTTAAAGCTTGAAGGTTCTCAATACAACCTGCAACCTTGGCCAAAAGGCCACGCTTCGCGAACAACCTGCTAACCTTCAACCTGCTAACCTTCAACCTACTAACCTTAAACAAATAGTCACTGGCGGTGGTAAATTCCAGCTTTGGGAAGAATGGGGATTTCTGCCAACGCCTTGCTACTTGTAACATATCCCTGGTGGGACCACCACCATGATCTCCCACACCAGGCAACCAAAACGCATCCTTGAGTGAGGTTTGAATTTCCCAATCAATAGCGTAGCTTGCCATAGTAATGGGATTTGTATCCATCACACCAGCAACGTTAGGGGGAGACATCAGGCTGAAGATTTGGCTGCCATCGGGAGACTGCCACCAGAAAGCACCATAGGGAAATTTGGTGGTATCGTTCCATTGCAGCTTCTGGGTCACGAAGTAGTCAATTCCACCCTGTTTGAGTAATTGAGGTAGTTGCCAACAGAAGCCAAAACTATCCGTTACCCATGCCACTGTGGTTAACTGACCGAAGGTTTTCTGGACGTAACGTTGAGCATAGAGGATTTGTCGGACAATTGATTCACCATCAATTAAATTTAATTCCGGTTCTACCCACATCCCCCCCACAATTTCCCAACGACCAGCAGCTACTTGTTGTTTTATCCTTTTAAATAAGTCAGGGCGATGCTGTTCTATCCAAGCATAAAGGGCAGGGGTGGTATGGCAAAAGGTGAAATCTGGAAATTCTTGCTGTAGCTTTAATACTGATTCAAAGGTACGCACAGCTACGTCCCAGGTCTCGCTGACTGGCCATAACCAAGCCAAATCAAGGTGAGCATGACCTAGCATTTGGATAGAGTTTTGACTATTTTGAATTCTGAAGTTTGAATTTTCAATTGTACTGAGTTGTTGGCGCAATCGGGTAAGCGATCGCATAAATTCTGTCGGCTGTGACACCATTTCCCAATCAATCTCAGCCACAGCCTTAGCTAGAGTCGCTAATTGTTCTGGTTCAAAACTAGCGCTATACTTTTGTAAGATAGTCAATTCATCAGCTACAAAGCCTGGATCGATATCATTGGTGGCTTCGTAGAGGATTTGCGATCGCATTAATCCGCCGATATCATGACCAGGACTAACCAACCTTAGGGCTACGGCAAACTCTTCCCCTGGCACTACTGTTGAATTGAGCAGCATCCTTGTGGAGGAATCAAACAAATCCCCCTCTTGTACCAGCTGACCGTTGAGAAAAATCTCAGCGGATTCTGCCCACCAGGTCAATACCAAACGTAATCCTAAGCCCGATAAAGGATAGCGCTGCAAATCCTGGGGCACTAGGAATCGTTGACTCAACCACATCACTTGTCTTCCAGCAGACCAAATAATGTAATCCTTGTCATTACGTTGGGCTATTGACCACTTCTCCCAGGTCTGTGGTTGAGTTGCCAGAGGGTAAGGAATATCTCCGTTACAGTATCGCCAACCCTGCTGAACATTGGCTTGAGTTAAAGCACGGAGTTTTGCGATCGCATCATTAATACCATCAATAATCTTAATCTGATCCATTTGGTTGACAGCGGTTTTCAATTCGTTGAGGTACTTTCGTTCTGGGTGTTAGGGAATCGGGAATCGGGAATCGGGAATCGGGAATCGGGAATCGGGAAACAATCCTGTGTACCTGATCAGCTAGTTTTCATTTAAATTCTCTTTTTATCAGAGCAGGGGAAAGGGTTTGAGAGTTTTTTTGATAACGGAATAATATTCAATTTTAAATGCGCAACAGGTTATCATTAATTTGTTATTGGTAGTTTATTGACAGTTAACCTTTAACTAACCATCAACTGTCAACCCATAACCACTTCCTGGTATATAGCCTTTCTAATAACTATGAGGTACACAAAATTTTTTACCTCTGCCCTCTTACCTACTCCCTGCTCCCTGCTCCCTGCTCCCTGCTCCCTAAAACCCACAACTCTGTACCTCATCCAAATAATAATTGCTATATATGCAGCTTAAATGTCTATCAGCTAGCTAATCCCTCACCCAAACAATAACCATCATGTCTTCCCCTGCCAACGGTCCCTATCGCAGTAGATTGTTTAACTTTATCAATCGACAATCTCAACGGTTTGTTGACCAAGTTCAACGTACAATACGCCATTTAAAGGTTGCAGGGGTATGGGGAGGACAAATTTTACTTTATCCGGTGTACCTGCTGGTGCAAGCTAGTTTATCCGCTGGGCGTCAAATCTCTTCTTCGGTAAAAGCTGGATTGCCCCAATTAAGGACATTTAACCACACCCAGCCCCAAGAAACACCGCCAGAAGCAGATACAGCAATTCAGCGAGTTTTACAAGAGTTGAACCTTGGCAAGTTTACCCTTGAACTTGATCTAGAGAACCTAAAACCGTCGAACGGACAACCTGTAACCCTCAATAACGGGCAACCTATCCTAATCGAACGGCAAAGGGGAACATACCTAAATAACGGGCAACCTGTAGTAAGCCTAAATAATGGGCAAGCTGTAACCCCAGGACAATGGGCAACCCCAAATCAAACCCCAGCTCAAACCCCAACCAATGAGCATATGCTGATTCAGGGAGTAGCTTGTTTATTGGACAACAGGGGTCTAGTGCTGGTGACAATGGAAAATCAAATTCTGGATATATTGACACCCCAGCAGCAGCAAAAACTAACATCCAGAATCAGCTGGGAGGTGGCTGACTTACTGCGTAAATGGCGTTTAGCCCACTCCTTAGAGGGCAAAAAAGCATCCCCTTCCCTTGCTACCTTAGATCACCCCCCTATTTTTCCACCCATCAGGCTATTCTGGCGATTGATGGCCTGGGTGCAAACTAGTCCTGTAGCGATCGCAATTAATCTTTTCGGGGAATCGAGGATCATTAGCGCTACGCGCACGCTACGCGAACGAGCTGTTTCCAAGGGTCAATCAGCCACCTCTAATCACCGACAAATTAAACCCAAACCATTCCAGCTATCACCTTCTAGCCCAATTCAAGACCTATTAACTTTCCTGGATAACAAATTGCTGGAACTGGAATCACACCAATTAGTACAACGATCGGAAGTGGTGGTTAAACTGAGTAAGCAAATCCCCCTAACCCTTCGCCAGAGTACTAATCAGCTGATTCAAGCCCTACAAAAACCATTTATTAAGCCTAATAGCTCAGAGGAGGTAACCGCAGGGTCTGACACTAACCGACTTAAACTCTTAAGCTTAATCTATGCTGCGGTTGACTATTTCTTTGGTAGAAAATCATCTAATTTTAGTTTGACTGGTTCCTCAGAACAATCCGAAATTACTTCTGGTTCTGGAGAGGGTTTACCAGGAGCAAACAGCAATGATTTATACCCAGAAGCCCATCAGCTATCAGGAGATAATTCCCCTCCACTTTCCCCGTCATTAAAACCATCCACCTCAACAGCATCTCGGTCTAAATCAGATGAACTTGATCCTTGGTTATCCGATAATGATTTATGGGGCAACCCAGATGGATCTGACCACTACCAAAATTTATATTCCTCAACCTCCAACTCCGGAAATCAGGCAGAATTACCGGTTGCTAATCTTCAATCTAGACATCAGTTACCAGAAGGATTCAACAGCAAGATTCCTGTGAAGTCAGAAAAGTCTATTTGGACCCTCTTTAAGCGATACCTGAACTTACTAAAGGCTCCAGGTAAGCTGATTATCTCAAGAAATAAATCCTCAAACGTTCAACCCAAACCATCCATCACCCAGACTAAAAATTCCAGGACTGAAAAATCACCAGACCTATCGCAAATTCAGTCTAATTTAGGAAAAAATACTCCCAAAAAATCTAAACATCAACCTCTAGCAGTTGTTAATTCTGGTAGCAACAAGGTTAAAGGAGTCAAGGGAGGAGAAAATGGCGCGATCGCTAACTCTAGAAACCATAGTGATGTAGAGCCCAATCAAGACTGCATTGACACTAAAGCAACTCCAGAAGGATATGTTAAACATCCTTTAGAACGAGTGTTGGAGTGGTTAGACATCACCATGCTTTGGATAGAAGAGCTAGTGGTTAAAATTTGGCGATTGCTGCAACGGTTGTGGCCATTTTGAATAGAGGGAATAGGGAATCGGGAATAGGGAATCGGGAATCGGGAGTAGGGAGTAGGGAGTAGGGAATCGGGAATCGGGAATCGGGATCCTGTTCCCTGTTTCCGAAAACCAGAAACTCTGTACCTCACCACATTGAAAACAGCTATATCCGCTATCAGCTATCATACCAAATCCGATTGGTATAAGGTAAAAACATTCCTGTGTTTTCCTTATACACTTTATAGTCAGCCGCAAAACTACTAGTTAAAAATTTAGCTTCTTCTTGGCGAGCAACTTGATAGTAGAGAACAAACATTACTACTACTGTTAGTATTAGCCAGAGTTGATTACTAACAAAAACACCAGCTAGCACAGAAAGCAGGTAGGATGTGTAAAAGGGATTACGAATGAATTTATAGGGGCCAGTGGTAATGATGTGGTTTGGTAAATCATCGGAATAGCAAATAGACAAAGGCTTTTCCTTAGTTGTTTTAACTGCCCACCAAAACAAAACTAGTGAGCTGATATAGATGCTCAGTCCCATTAACCCTAGGATTAAATTACTTTCTTCAGTCAGAACGATCATACTGACCTGTAGAACTATTAATAGTGTCCATAAAAAAAACAGAATCCTCAAACCATTTGGAGTGCCGCTAGGCCGAGTAAATAAAGCAACGCCTGCCCAAGTAAAACTTATCAAACAAGTTGTGAATAAGATTAGGGCGCAAGATTTTAAGACTAGCATGATGTTTGCTTTAGTAATGTTGGCTCTTCCGTACTTGTTATGCTAAATTAACACTTTGATGAAGGGAGCAGGGAGCAGGGAGCAGGAAGCAGGGAGCAGGGAGCAGGGAGCAGGGAGCAGGGAAGAAGGAAAAAATAATGTGTACCTCATAACTGCGATAAACGCTACAATCAGTGTTCAAAAAACATAGCTTCCTTTTGCTAGGTAATCTCTCTCTTGATCCCCTGTTCCCTGTTCCCTGTTCCCTGTTCCCTATTCCCTACTATTTATCGGATTATTACCGACATCAAAAATAATTATAAATTCCGCATCCGGCATTAATCGTTTCAGGGCCCACAAATGTCCTTTGACCAAAGGTCACGCTACGCGAACGGCATCCGATCGATTGCGAAAGCGAGCAACAACTACTCGCTGCATTTTCGGTAACAGCCGCATGACCACCCATGGATGAAGGCGTTCAGAATACGTCATCATGAAAGTATCTCCTTGTGATTGGGGAGCCAGAGCTAGCCCGTCGATTTTGGACTCTCAGCGGGCTAGCTCTTGACTCTGGGCGTCTCAGCGCCCACATTGATATTATAGCACAAATAATCTTTTATTATAACATATTTTGAAAAATTTTGTAACAAACTGGTCGGGAGTCGGGAATCGGGAGTCAGAAGTCTGAAGTCTGAAGTCTGAAGTCTGAAGTCAGCTTAGACTTACGTTTGCTGAGTTTAGGAATGTTTGGGGCATCTTGGTAGAATAGGCATCTTGGTGGAACAGGCATCTTGCCTGTTAAAGTTTCCAGGCGCTGACGGCTGACCGCTGACGGCTGACCGCTGACGGCTGACCGCTGTTCGCGTAGCGTGCGCATAGCGCATATGCTTGCCTATTGCCTTCCCTACCCTTACTCCTCAAGTAAACCCTTCAACACCTCTTCCGTAAAAGGATTCTTACCAGCCCGGAGCTCATCTATCCATTTTTGCCGTTGTGCTTTCCACTCACCCTCATTAATCGAGTCTACAAGTTTCTGAAAGTCTGATATTGCTCCTGCGGTATCCCCAGTCAGAGCCCTAGCCAAACCACGACTATCAAGAATACCGACATGTTCAGGTTCTTTTGCTACTGCTTTTTCACAGGCATCCATCACGTCAGTAGCATATCCATGGAGGCTACCAAACCAACAGATTTGATTCCAAGAATAAGTATAAATTTCTAGGTTTAGATCTAGTTGTTGTGCTTCTTTATAGAGAGATAAGGCTTTGGTTAATTCACCCTTTTTTGCTAACTGCTCACCTTGTTTAACTTTAGCGAGTGCTGCTAGCTGTTTGGCTTTTATCTCTGGCTGTAATTCTAGCTCCGGATTCCATGCTTGGGCTTTTTGGAACTTAGCAATAGCACCATCCACATCCCCCTGGTTTGCCAATTCCTCTCCTTGTTCAACCAAAGTGGGTGCTGCAAGGTGTTTGGCTTTTGTCTCTGGCTGTAATTCTAGCTCCGGATTCCATGCTTGGGCTTTTTGGAACTTAGCAATAGCACCATCCACATCCCCCTGTTTTGCTAACTCTTCACCTTGTTTGACAAAACCAGAAGCTGCAGCTATTTTGCCATCTGAATTTTGGCATTTTTTTAAGCTATCTAGGGATTCAGGATATTCCACAAAGTAATTTTCAAGCAACTTACAGCCCCTAGCTAGCATCTCATCTAAATCTTCAACTGCCCAGAGTCTGGCAGTATTGTCCGATGATGCCGTAGCCAGCATCTTACCATCTCGGCTAAAACTGATACTATTGACTGAGTCTTGATGTCCTTGAAACAGTGCTAATTGATTTCCTTCTAAATCCCAAACTCTGACCGTTTTGTCTCTTGATGCAGAAGCAAGCATCTTACCATCTCGGCTAAAACTAATACTATTGACCGAGTCTTGATGTCCTTGAAACAGTGCTAATTGATTTCCCTGTAAATCCCAAACTCTGACTGTATTGTCGTCTGATGCCGTAGCAAGCATCTTACCATCTCGGCTAAACCTTACACTCCATACCGAGTCTTGATGTCCTTGAAACAGTGTTAATTGATTGCCCTGTAAATCCCAGAGTCTGACCGTATGGTCCGATGATGCCGTAGCCAGCATCTTACCATCTCGGCTAAAACTTATACTCCATACCGAGTCTTGATGTCCTTGAAACATTGCTAATTGATTGCCCTGTAAATCCCAGAGTCTGACAACAGTATTGTACCTTGATGCTGTAGCCAGCATCTTACCATCTCGGCTAAACCTTACACTTTCTACCGGGGATTGATGTCCTTGAAACATTGCTAATTGATTGCCCTGTAAATCCCAGAGTCTGACAGTTTTGTCCCATGATGCGGTAGCGATGGTTTTACCATCTCGGCTAAAACTTACACTATTTACCGAGCCTTGATGTCCTCTCAACAGTGCTAATGGATTTCCTTCTAAATCCCAAACTCTGACCGTTTTGTCGTCTGATGCCGTAGCGAGGGTTTTACCATCTCGGCTAAAACTTACACTCGATACCAAGCTTTGATGTCCTCTCAACACAGCTAATTGCTTTCCCTGTAAATCCCACAGTCTCGCAGTATTGTCGGATGATGCGGTAGCCAGGGTTTTACCATCTCGGCTGAAACTTACACTATTTACCCAGCTTTGATGTCCTTTAAACAGAGCTAATTGATTTCCTTCTAAATCCCAAACTCTGACCGTTTTGTCGGATGATGCCGTAGCCAGGGTTTTACCATCTCGGCTAAAATTTACACTATTTACCGAGGATTGATGTCCTCTCAACAGAGCTAATTGCTTTCCCTGTAAATCCCAAACTCTGACCGTTTTGTCCGATGATGCCGTAGCTAGGGTTTTACCATCTCGGCTAAAATTTACACTAGTTACCGAGCCTTGATGTCCTCTCAACAGTGCTAATTGATTTCCTTCTAAATCCCAAACTCTGACCGTTTTATCGTCTGATGCCGTAGCCAGGGTTTTACCATCTCGGCTAAACCTTACACTATTTACCGAGCCTTGATGTCCTTTAAACAGAGCTAATTGATTTCCTTCTAAATCCCAAACTCTGACCGTTTTATCGTCTGATGCCGTAGCCAGGGTTTTACCATCTCGGCTAAACCTTACACTATTTACCGAGCCTTGATGTCCTGTCAACAGAGCTAATTGATTTCCTTCTAAATCCCAGATTCTGACCGTTTTGTCCGATGATGCCGTAGCCAGGGTTTTACCATCTCGGCTAAACCTTACACTATTTACCGAGCCTTGATGTCCTGTCAACAGAGCTAATTGATTTCCTTCTAAATCCCAAACTCTGACCGTTTTGTCCGATGATGCCGTAGCCAGGGTTTTACCATCGGGACTAAAACTTACACTGTTTACCGAGTTTTGATGTCCTTGAAATCTTCTCTTTTCTTTGAATTTACTAAGACTCTGCTGTAGAGCATAGACAGGACTGATGGCAGGATAATTATCCAAAGGACGATCATCTTTCACGATATTAAATAGCTGTTGCCCAGTCTCCATGGCTGAGTATAAAAGCTCTCGATTGCCATAGTAAACATTATCCTCTGGTAAGCGCCGTAAAATAGTAATCCCTTGTTGTTCTAGTCGGGTACCTGTTTTAGCTTCTTGTATGTTTTTAGCAGTGATCATAGCAATAATTATTGCTACAACTGAGAACAAACCTAGACTAATACCCCCTATGAGTATAGTTCTCTTGGCTTTCTTTTGAGCTTCAGTTAACGTCTCATTGGCCTCGGCTAATATTCGACTTTCTTGTGCCAATACCCTGCGGTCTAATTCCTGACCAGCAGCTAAAAACTGATAATCCAAATCGCTCAAACTTTTACCCTTAGCCCAAGCTTGAGCATCCTGTAACGCTACCCCCCGCAACAAACGAGCTTCATCCTTACATCCAGACTCAACCCAAGCAGTAAAGGCTTCAGCATAGGGACGCAGTCTCGCTAATTCCTGCTTAACCCAATCCCTATCAAAAACACTGCCATAAATCCGGTTGTTAACGCTCAAATAGCCATTGCGCTCCACGACCAACCCCGATAGCCTTAATTCTGTCTGTTCTTCACTGCCATCAGCGGCAAGACTACCCTGATCTAATACGTGCTGATACAATCCCAACAGCCTACTCGCCCGTTGCTCATTTCTGAGAATGCGATCGCGTATAGTTTTCAAGTGCTCTGGCTTATCCTGAGATACCCAATTCTCAATAATCTGGGTACGGGCAACCTGTGCAACTCCAGTTCCCCCCTTGTTAAGGGGGGTTAGGGGGGATCCCAGTCTTGAACGGCTGTGGATGGATCCCCCTCCAGAATTGCTGCCATGGGATCCCCCTCCCGTCCCCCTTAATAAGGGGGAAGCCAGAACAGGGTTAGATTCGCCTCCAGAAGTTCCCTCAACTCCAGTTCCCCCCTTGTTAAGGGGGGTTAGGGGGGATCCTCCTCCAGAAGTGCTGCCATGGGATCCCCCTCCCGTCCCCCTTAATAAGGGGGAAGCCAGAGCATTGTCCACCATTAACTTACACAACTTCTGGGTCAAAAACGGTTGTCCCCCTGTCCAGGTCAATATCTCACCTAACACCTGTTTCGGATTATCCACTTTCCCTACCAAACCAGGAAGCAGTGGTGTTTTCGCCTCCTCAAAGGTAAAGCCAGTCAATTCAATATCCCTACCAATATTAAAGGGAGTGCGCTGTTTATCTTGAATCAAATCCGCTGGAGTTGCTACTCCCAGCAAACAAAAACTCAGGCGATTGTAGGCAGGATTTTCCGCTCGTTTGTTATAACAACTGCGAATAAAGGCAAAGAAATCATCTTTAAAGGCTAATTTAATAATACTGTCAATTTCATCTAGAAAGATAACAATAGTTTCCGGAATAGTTGCCAACAATACCGATTCAATAAACTTGCCAAATCCTAACAAGGGAGCGATGTGTTCTGTTTCTCGAAACCAAGCCTCTTCATCAAAGTTACTTGATAGCTTAAACTCATCCACCAGCATCACTATCAAGCTTGAATACCACATCTCTACCGGTATATTCTCTTTCCCAATCATAGTAAAATCGATACAACCACAGGCTACTCCTGCTTCCTGGAGACGCTTCATAGTTTGTACCCGTAAACTAGATTTACCCATCTGTCGCGAGTTGAGCACATAACAAAATTCCCCAGCCATCAAAGCGTGAAAAATTTCATCATCAGCTTTTCGCTTAGCATAAGTTGTGGCATCTTGAGGTAAACTTCCCCCAACTTGGTAGATTGTTGATTGGTTGGTCATGATCAGAAAGGGAGTAGGGAGTAGGGAGTAGGGAGTAGGGAATAAAGAAGCTATCAGCTATCAGCTATCAGCTTTCAGCTTTCAGCTTTCAGTTTTCAGTGTTATCAGTTTTCAGTGTTATCAGTTTTCAGTTATCAGTTTTCAGCCCACGGCTGACCGCTGACCGCTGACCACTGACCGCTGACCGCTGACTGCTCCCTAACTATAAAATCCTGTTACTAAAATATTCACGATACAAATTATATCGAGGAATACAATCATTACCGATTGCTCTGACTAATCCCAGACTTTCTAACAGATACGTTTCCTTATAATCCAGGCGCACAGCTTTAGTAGTCGTCAGTAACTTTTTGAAAGGGTTTAGTAAATTGGGATGAAGAATGAGATTATTCAAAAGTTCTCGCAAATGATGGCGATAAATTCCTGATTCTGTCGGAGCGGTTTCTAAAAGATGCTCCATAGTCATGTTGGTATTTTTGCTAAGAGTAGAGAAAGCCAGCGTCAACAAATAAGGATGTCCTCCTACCATTTCCCTTAATTGTTGCCCTGAATCAATGGATAAATCTAGCCCATAGAGATGAGCTAAACTCTGAATGTTGTTTAAATCCAAGTCCGATAACTCTACTGCTTCTCCCACATTAAAAGGAGACTGATTGATATCCAATTCAATATAAACTTCGGTAGAATAAACGACAATCAACCGCAGGTTTTTCCAAAGTTGATTATTTTTGGAATCCTCATGCCACGTGCGCAGCAACCCTAGAAATTCCCCAGCTACTTCTGGATAAGGAAACACGCGATCAACTTCATCCAAACACAAAACTACAGGACTGGATAAAGACGCTAACAGATACTGCTCAAAATATCGTTGACAATTTACCTTACTATATAATCGTTTACTCCAATACTTATCCAACTGGTCTGATAAGCCTAAGTTGTCACCAACCCGCACGCAAAACGACTGTAAAAATACATCCAAGTCATGGCAAGGTAACTGATTCAGATTTAAATAAACGGTGCCATAACTCTGAGACTTAGCATAATCAAGAATGCGATTACTGAGTAAGGTTTTTCCCATCAGCTTCGGTGCTTTAATCCGAATTAGCGCCCCTGGTTGTAAAATCTTTTGATAACACTCAGCATCTTGGGGACGTTCTATATAACAGTCTCTAAATTTAGCGGTTATTTGTGGTTGATTATTGGTGCTATTTGTGCTATTATAGTTACTAATATTATTTGGTAATTCAATACCGAGTAATGTTAAAAATTCTGGTATAGACTGAGGGCGATCGCTAGCCACCAAATTCATGGCATTGAGAATGGATTGACTTGTGCGATCGCTAATCTGGGGATTAAGATGGTTTGGTGGTGGTAATACAGCTCCCTCAGCCCGCTCATCAGCTGGTACTGGTTCATTTCCAGTTAAGAGAACATACAAGGTAGCGGCCAAAGCATAAACATCGGTGTAGGGACCGAGTTGCGCTCGCCACTGATATTGTTCCAGAGGAGAATAACCTGGAGTCACAGCACAAAGATGAGTTTGTGTAACCCCAGGGACAAACTTAGTGGCAATACCCAAATCAATCAACACGGCACCAGAACCATCCTGACCCACCATGATGTTATTAGGTTTAACATCTCTATGGAGCAACCCTTGCTGATGAATGTCCCAGAGGGCGCTACCAATTTGCTGGATGTAGAGCAAGGCTTTCTCTTCCGAAAGCACACCCTGCCGTTTCACCAGATCCGACAAGGTTTCCCCCTCGATGTATTCCATGATTAGGCAGGGAAGTTCACCTTCTCGGATGATTTCTTCATATAAACGGACTAGATGAGGATTTCCACAGCTACATTGGGCTAACTTTATCGCTTCATTGGCGAATATTTTCCAAAATTCTAATAAATTATCTTGGCGGAGTACATGATTAAGGATAGTTTTGATAACAATGCGATCGCCTGTTTTAGTTCGGGCTAAATAGGTAATACCCAGCCCACCTTGTCCTAGTTTTTTTTCGATGGTGTACTTACCCTTTTGTAGCCGATAACCAGGGAGCCAGGTAATAGTACTTACAACGTTGCTGTGGTTAGGTCGCTGAGTAGTTGAGGGAGGTTTGTAGGGAGCATAAGGCTCTCCAAGCGTAAGATGTATGGCTTGTGTGGTGCTGCTATGACGAATTTTAGGGGAATTAAACCAGCGTTTAACTGCGTTATTTAACCGCTGCTTGAATTTCCCACAGACTGACCGATGCTTATTAGCCTTCATTGGAGATGCCCAACCTATCCACGATATTAATTTGGTAGGGTTTATATTTCCACACAAATAATTTTAACGTTTCTGATAATTATCAGAGCCATTCAATTTTCTTCACCCTACACCCTACACCCTACACCCAACTCCCTACTCCCTAATCATCCTCCCAGCTATTGCTAAACGTATCAAAAGGCTCCGTTGCACCTGTCCAATTAAAATCATTAATTCGTAAACCAACTAAACCCCGTTGTTGAACTGGATTATAGCGCAATAAAATATTGTAGCTTCGACGAGAATACTCTAAAAAGAAATCAGTACTAATTTCCTGATTAGTATCTAAATTTAGGGAAGTCTGAAAACCCACTCGAAAGGGACCATAGAGTTGTTGGGTAATACCAGCATTAAGAATACGAGTATCTGCAACTCGGTCGAATAAAAATGGTGATGTATTTCCTAAAGCTACCTGACTATAGCTGATATTAAAACCCGTATAGTCCAGAAACGGTTTAGAAAAATGACCGAATTGCCCAGTTAAGCCAATGTTCCCACGGAGAAACTCTTGAGAATCACCGTTACTATAGGCACTAGCAACACCCGTAATGGATGAATTCAGTTGAATATTGGGAAGCAGTGGTGCTGGTGTATAGCGCATACCTTCTTCAGCAGTTGCTGGCAAGATTTTACCTTGCCAAAGGGGTTGTGTCCAAGTTAAGGTTGCACTCCCTTGATAACGGGTCAAATTAATCCGATTGTTATCCCGAGGTGGCAGAGGTAGCAAGTCTACTCGATCTGTGTTAGCGTTAATACGCTGAACGCCAGCTTGATATCGAATGGTCAAGCCTGTTTGCCCGATGGGAATTGTCGGTGATTCAAATATACCCCCAATACTACTCTGAACGGTTTGGAAACCCAAAGACCCATTGAAAAGGCGATCGCGGTAGCTGGATTCCAAAGTTAAGCGATGAGGATAAGTGGTGCCAATAGTTTGTCGGAGCCGCAAACTTCCCCGAGATTCGTTTTCTAGATCATCAGGATCCAGACTAGTGAGTTCTGCGGAACCTATTAGTGTAGTACGTGGCCCTAAGGAACCATCAAGGTCAACAAGCAAACCAAAGTTAGCGGGATCAATTACGCCACCACCTTCTGGATCATTGTTCTCATCTTCATCATTGTCTCCAAGAATAGCTTTTTGAAGAAAGAACTGTGGTGTTAGACTAAACCTGACCGAGGGAGTGTCCAGTACCTTGAAGCCACGCTGAATAAACACACCACCCCGGTCGTCATCATCATACCCAAAATCCAATAAACTCGGTTGCCGCTCACGGCGGTCAATCACAAACCGTTCACGAAATGTAGGCAAGGAAAACCCTTGATCAAACACAAGTCGAGGGTTCTTGGCAACTACTTCGTCTACTTCTGGGGAAATCCGCCGAAATCGAGCATTCTTGGTGCGCCACTCCAACTCTGGTGGAGAAAAGGGGTCGTTGGTAATTCTGACATTAGTAGCAACTCCTTCTAACCCGTCAAACTCCACCCGGTCTGCTTCATAGCGGAATCGATTGATAGTCCCTTCTATGTCAGGGGATTCTAAGGTTGTTGTGCTTGTCCCAGTTTCAGCATTGGGAATAACCCGAGCACCAAACTCAATGGCAAAGGCTCCGGGATTACTAATTCCAGTTAAGGGCTGGCTATTAATAATTCGGCGACTGACCGGTTGAGTTGGGGGGGGTGGCCCAGAATCTGAACTTGCTCTGACAAATTCTCCCCTAGCCTTCAAAACCACACCAGTATCTTGAACAAAATAATACTCAAAGCGCTCTCCCTCTAGCACCTGGTTACCACGGGTCAGAGCCACATTCCCATCCGCAACCACAATCCGAGTAGGCAAGTTTACTTGCAAACGGTCAGCTTCTAGTAAGGCATCTTGAAACCGCAAGGTAACATTGCCCACCGCTGTAATCACTTGTCTGGTTTGGTCATACTCCTGACGGTCTGAAGTCAGTTCAAGTATGTCTGGCTCATTAGTATCGAAGGTACTTGTGGGAGCAGTAACCTCGGAATCTAACTCGGAACCAGATTGGGGTTGAGACAAGTCTTGGTCTGATTGTGGTGTAGTCTCGTCTAGGGAAGGTGGGTTAGATTGTTCAGGGATGATTAACTCAAACTCTCTAGTCTCTCCCCCCCGCTCTTGAGCTATAATACGCTTGCTCCTAGGCAATGGCAAAGGGCAATTTGGACTGATGCTTAAGGGGTCATCTGGCCTGGGTAAAGTTTCGAGAGTAGAACATGGTTTGGGGTAAGAGTTAACAGCGAAGAATCTTTCTTGATTCCCAGGCTCAGGTGTTAGCTCAGGTTTAAGCTGAATTGAAGTATGAATGGGCGATCGCGTAGTTTTGGGAAAGCCCCCTAAATCCCCCGAGCGAGCAATCCCTCCCTCGGGGGGACTTGGAAGGTTTTGTTCCCCCCAGCGAGGGATTGCTCGCTGGGGGGCTAGGGAGGCCGAATCATACCCAGAATCAGCAACCCCTGTCTCAGAAGTAACCGAGATTGATCGTGCTTCTGGAGTTGGACTCTTGAGTAAGGAGGTTAAATCAGGATGGAGTGGTTGCTCTATTGCTGGTTTTAGAAGAGATTGTTGCCACTGTTTTCCTTGCCCTAGTTGCCAATTGTCTTGGCTGTTTGTTATCCTTAGCAAGGTCTGGCCAACTGCTCGGGAAATAGGTAGACCTAAGCTAGCAGCGCTTTTGTCTGTGCCTAATATTGGTAAAGCCTCAACCTTGAGCTCTCCTGTCGGGTACGGTTTGAGCAGTGCCTGGTTTTGCTGTGTTTGGTACGGTGCCGAAACAGTTATTCTTTGAGATAATTTATCTAGGTCGCTAGTGGTCTGGGAAAGTTTAACAGTTTGAATAATTGCGGGTACGACCGGCGGCTGAACTGGCTGGGGCATGTTTCACTAATTGGCTGGTGTTTTAGTATTCAGACCAACAATCCTTGACTCAATCCCCAAGATTGTAGTTCCAATTGGGTTATCGACAAAGACAGCCCATATTACTATTAATTAAGCACAAATACAAAACCACCCTATTCGAATAGGGTGGTTTTGTGTGGATAGTCCCTTGTTAAAGAGCTGTGGCTATCTCTAGTTGAGCGGTCGCTATTTACTCGAAATCCTTCCGCTTGGGGTTACGAGATGGGTCGTTTGACAAGAATCCAAAGACAAATAAGCCAATAAAGAAGCTAACGACTACATAAACAACGATTTTGAGGGTTACCATGTTGAGTTCTCCCAAGAAGATATGAAATACGGAAGATGAAGCACTACGTGAGACATGGCTCCGATGGTGAAAGTTCTAGGTTACCAACCCTAGAACTTTCACCATCGGAGCTTTTGACACGACTAACTTCATACTTTTTTAAGATCATACCTAAAGGTGGCTCCCATTTAACGTTTAATATCCTGAAAAGTGGGATAAAAGCTGGGTAAGCAGTCAGTGGTCAGTGGTCAGTGGTCAGTGGTCAGTGGTCAGTGGTCAGCCGTCAGCCGTGAGCTTTTAGCTCACGCTACGGGAACAGCCGTCAGCTTATTTTATTCAAAAGCACCGATTGCGCTACGGAAAGGCTGCGCGAACATTAGCCTACGTAGCACAGGCTTCGACGCTGGGACTGATAGCTGATAGAACCTCAAGTAGGGTGGCCAAAGGCCTTTAGCTGATAGCTGATACGCGACACGCTGATACGCGACACGCTGATACGCGACACGCTGATAGCTGATAACTGATAGCTGATAACTGATAACTGAATGCTTACCCAAAGCCGATGAGCGGATTTGAACCGCCGACCGTCCGATTACGAATCGAATGCTCTACCACTGAGCTACATCGGCACCAGTTTATTAATATAGCAAATATTACTATAGCAATAGCAAATCAGTCAGCTAAGTTAGGGTAAAACATTAATGACAAACTCGAACTCAAAAAATCCTGACCCCAATCCCAAAGTCTCTCGGCAAAAAATTAATCCAGAGAAGTATGCCAGGCTAAAAGCAGAAGCCCAACATCCCTACCGAGGCTTAAGAAAGTTTATCTATATTGCCTTCGGTGCCTCTGGTTTTATCGGTGCAATGGTTTTTTTAGCCCAGTTAGCTGCTGGGAAATCTGTAGCTACGGCCATGCCTAACTTGGCTCTGCAAATTGGTGTAGTTATGTTGATGGTTTGGCTATTTCGCCTGGAAAATAAGGCAGAAGGAAAATTATAGTAGGAAAACCTTGACACTCCTTGGATCCACAGAGGAATCTCAGGGTATAATAGTAGGATAAGAAAATTATGGAAGCCATGCAAGCCATGGTGATCATAGCCTATCTAACGGCTTGGATTAGGTTTGAAGTAAATGTTTAGGCTCGTCTAGATTTTACCGAAAAGTATCAATACACTCTACTAGACAAAAAATCTTTAGCTGGAAAAAACTAACCATCCTATTGGCTTGTTTGAAACACGATATGTAGCTGGTGTCATTCAGGGTCAACAAGCCTATTTGCTGACTAACCTAGTGAATGGTAAAAGTCAAACCCTGCTCCAGCCTCAAGGAATTTGGACAATCGGTCGGGGACGCCAGTCAGCAATACAGCTCCCCGAGAAGCGTTTGTCTAGAGATCATGCTGCTATTCAGCACATTCAGAAGCAGGGATTTTACTTAATTGACCTGAAGAGCACTAATGGTTCTTTTATCAATGGAAAACGAGTCAAAGGACCTCATCTGCTCCAGGATGGGGAGTATGTTCAACTTGCTAGCATTAGTTTTAGTTTTTTCTTTTGCAAACAGACTAAGACTGTAGACAACATTAGCTCAGATATCCTAGCCCAAATCGAAGCTTTAGCAGCAGAAAACAACTTAAGCAGTGTTCAAGCAACAATTGCCTCATCCTTATCTCAAGATCAGATCAGCCGAGATACTAACCCATTTCTAGAGCCGCAAGAAACAGACGTATTTGCCTCAGAAGACTCTGCACAAGAAATGCAAGAGCTTGAAGGAGCAACCTCCTCTGATGAACTCACTCCGGCTCAGCAGTTAGAAATTCTAGACCGCTTTTTAATTAGAAAGTACACTGAAGAAAAGTGAGTTGTAAGCATTAAGCTATCAGCGGTCAGTGGTCAGCGGTCAGCCGTGAGCTTTGTGGCACAGGCTTCCAGCCTGTGACTTCACTCAGATTAAACCAATCCTTACCTGTTGTCTTTATGCAATAGCAAGTGGGAGGAACCACGGCAGCGCGGGCTGCATCGCTTATTCAAAAGCTGATAGCTGATAGCTGATAGCTGATAGCTGATAACTGATTGCTGATAGCTGATAACTAATAAATTAAGCCTCCTCATCTCCTGCTTCGATGCTATCCCCGTCCTTGCTATCCATAGGAGCTACTGAGTTAGCGGAAACTACTGCTCCCATGTCGAGAGCCTGACGTACTTGCTGCTCAATATTCTCAGCAAACTCGGGATGTTCAACTAAATACTTAACTGTATTATCCCGACCTTGAGCAATATTGTCCCCATTGTGGCTATACCAGGCTCCCTTGCGCAGAATGACTTTGGTTTGTTCTGCTAAATCCACCAGACACCCTAAGCGGGAAATCCCTTGGCCAAAAATAATGTCAAACTCTGCAATGCGGAAAGGAGGGGCAACTTTATTTTTGGCAACTTTGACTTTGGCACGAATCCCATATTCCCCCTCGTTAGATTTTTTCAGGGTTTGAATGCGACGAATATCCAGGCGAACTGAAGCATAGAACTTAAGTGCATTACCACCCGTAGTCACCTCTGGGCTACCATAGGTGATGCCGATTTTTTGTCGTAGCTGATTGAGGAAAATAACAGTACACCCAGACTTACCAATGTTACCAGCAATTTTTCGCAGCGCTTTACTCATCAACCGCGCCTGTAACCCAACTTGGTTGTCACCCATTTCCCCTTCAATTTCTGCACGGGGTACCAAAGCAGCTACGGAGTCAATCACAACGATATCCACTGCCGCAGAACGAACCAGTTGATCCACAATTTCTAGGGCTGATTCCCCTGTGTCAGGTTGAGATACTAAAAGGTTTTCGATGTCAACCCCCAAAGCTGCAGAGTAGGTGGGATCAAGAGCATGTTCTGCATCAACAAACGCTGCAACTCCCCCAGATTTTTGGACTTCTGAGACAGCATGCAACGCTAGGGTTGTCTTACCAGAGCTTTCTGGACCATAGATTTCAATAATGCGACCTTTCGGCAGACCACCCCCCAAGGCTAAATCTAGGGTAATTGCCCCACTCCGAATTGTTTCCACTTTCATGCGGGTGGCATCACCCAAGCGCATGATGGCACCCTTACCAAAACTACGCTCAATTTGTTTTAGTACCAGGTTCAGAGCTTTTTCTTTTTCGGGACTGTTTGTGATTGGGGTAGCCATGGATGCCTCAAAAAATTTACTGTATCGGGACGGGTTTTGTAGTTTTAATTCTCCCCCTAAAGAAACATGGGGGATTGAAAGGGGATGTTGCTCAAGGAATTATAGACTATAATTAATGATCCATTTTAACTGTTTAAGCTCCTTGAGCTGCTATGAGAAACTGATATAACTCGGTAGAAACCGTGTTAAAGTTCCCTTCCTGCTTCCTCCAGATTATCTGGGTTTCATAGGGTGTCGGCACTTCCTATTCCACAGGCTTAAACCGAGAAGCCCTCGGCATAACGTTCTAAATTAAGGCTTGCGTTCAGATCACGATCAGCGGTGTAATCGCAAGCCTCACAATTAAAAACTCGTTCTTTGAGTGGCATTTCTTGAACATGACCACAGCTTGAACAGGTTTTAGTGGATGGATAGAACCTATCCGCAAAAACCAGTTGGCAGCCGTACCACTCCGACTTATATTCGACCTGGCGACGAATTTCATAAAGAGCGGCATCGGCTATAGCACCTGCGTGCTTTGTGGTTTTTCAACAGACCGGAAACATTCAAATTTTCTAACCCAATGACTGCGTGGTTCTTGCAAAGCCAAGAGGTTAATTTATGGATTGCATCTTTCCGGATGTTAGCGATGCGTTGATGAACTTTCGCTAATTTCAGCTGAGTCTTATTTCTGTTGTTAGAACCTATCTGTCTTCTAGATAGTTCTCTTTGAAGTCGGGCTAGTTTATTTTGAGCTTGCTTGTATGCTCTGGGATTATGAAATACAGTCCCATCCGAACAGGTAGCTAAAACTTTAACTCCCACATCAACACCCAGATATTCTCTAGACTTTGGGGTAGATTCCGACTCAAATTCGTAGGCTACAGAGATATACCAAGAATTAGCTACTCGACTGATTGTGACTCGCTTAGTCTGGATTTCGGGTAGAGGTTCATAGGTGCTAACCCATCCAATAAAGGGGAGTTTTAATCGAGTTCCTGAAAACTCCATCACCTTCCCACAGTTATCCAGGGTAAAGCTATCATTTCTACCTTTTTTCTTGAATTTCGGATGTTGAGCCGTACCTTTGAAAAAGCGATTGAATGCTTCTCCTAAGTGCATGAAGACGAATTGATAAACCCTAGAACTTAAGGTAGCTTGCCAGGTATATTGAGGCTTCACATGATTGGTGTAGAACTTTTTAAGCTTGTTAGCGGAAGGTTTTAAACCGGCTTGATAAGCTTCGTTCCATATATTTAAAGCCCAATTCCAAACCCATCTTGAATAGCCGGCGTGTTGAGCCATCAAGGTTTTTTGTCTGTTATTCAGTTTTAATTGGGTCTTGAAGGCTCTTTGCATAAGTCTGGCACACTATTGGTTTAAGCTACTTAGTCCCCGAACTACAGTTAACAACATACTTATAGTATCGCGTTGTACCGCGAATTTTTAACTAAGTTACTCCTCTGTGCAAAACTGCTTGGTTAAGCTGGGTAGGAATGCTGAGGAGGATCAGTACTTGGGTAAAGTATAGTACAAAAGTACTTATTTGTAAAGAAATTATCTGAAAGGAACTAGTGAAATTTTCTGATAGCTTCGCTTTCCGTTCTCCGTAGGAGACGCGGGGCGCGAACGGGCGCGCACCTGTTGCTATGGGTATGAATCTTGGCATGGGCTACCCACTAGGAAATACTTTTGTTCAGGATTTAACTAAAATTGATTATATAGAATCAGCAAAAGCCTTGATCAGTCACTAGGAAACAATCAAGAGCATGATATGAAAAATTATTAATTTATTAACGATTACCGATACAATGAACTCATCTACAATTAATTCCCTATTCTCAGAAGCAATTGTGTCGGTTGCTGGGTTAACCGACTATATCCAAGAGTTGTTAGAGGAAGATAACCAACTCCATAGAGTTTGGGTGATTGGAGAAGTTTCTAGTAGCAACCACCATCCAAAAGGGATGTTTTTTACCCTCCAAGACCCAGATGCCAAGGCTACTATACAGTGTGTAGCCTGGAGGAGCCAGTTAAGCAAGCTGGTGCAGCTACCAGCAGTAGGAGAACAGTTGATTATTTTGGGCAGCCTCCGAGTTTATCCTCAGCGGGGACAGTATCAGCTGAATGTCTGGCAAGCCTTACCGGCGGGTGAGGGGTTGCAAGCCTTGCGCTCACGCCAATTACGCCAACGATTTGAAGCAGAAGGATTATTTGACCCACAACGAAAGCGCCCCCTGCCGATTCATCCTGAAACTATTGCTGTGGTTACCTCTCCCCAAGCGGCTGCTTGGGGAGATATTAAACGTACACTACAGCAACGGTATCCTGGTTTACGAGTCTTGTTTTCACCGGCTCAGGTTCAGGGGGAACTTGCGATCGCATCAATAGTTAACGCTATTGATCGAGTCGAGCGGGATGGCAGAGCCAAACTGCTGATCTTAGCTCGGGGGGGTGGAGCATCAGAAGATTTAGCTTGTTTCAATGATGAACGGGTGGTGCGAGCAATTGCTCAATGCTCAATACCAGTGATCACCGGTATTGGTCATCAACGGGATGAATCCTTAGCTGACTTAGTAGCTGACCACAGTACTCACACCCCGACAGCAGCAGCGGAAAAAGCTGTACCAGAACTGATCACCCTTTATGCTGAACATCAACAGCGGCGGACGACCCTTTATCAAGCGGTGACTCAAATCACAGAGGCATCTTGCCATAAACTGCACCATCTACGAACACGATTGCGACACCTAGCTCTAGACCAACAACTACACCAGGAACAAAATGCGATTGAATTCCAGCATCAGCGATTGTTACAAGTGACATCAAAGCGTCTGAGCCAAGGGTACCAGCACTATCAACTTCTCAGGGAAAAGCTCAATAGCCTTGACCCTCAAAAAGTCCTACAACGAGGCTATGCACTAGTGCGCACCGCAGGGGGAACTATTGCTTCGTCTACAGAGAATTTGGCTTCTGGAGAAGAACTACAAATTCAGTTAGGTGAGGGTCAAGTTAACGTCAAGATTATCGAGATTGTTGATACTTGACGGTTGAGGGTTGACGGTTAAGCTAAAGCTTGTAAGGCTTGCTCTACGATAAGAGCCGCTTGGTCAACTTCCTCGGCTGAGACAATTAGGGGTGGAACAAAGCGAACTACCTTTGGTCCTGCTGGTACCAACAACAAACCCCGTTCCATCACAGCTTTAACTACATCGATTGAAGTTAGATCAATATTTGATTTCAGTTCAAGCCCATTAATTAAACCCCAGCCTCGCACTTCTTCAATCACTTCGGGATATTTATCAGCGATCGCTGAGAGTCTGGTGCGCAGCTGTTCACCCCGCACCTGAACATTTTGCAAAATATTCTCCTGTTCCAAGGTTTTTCCTACAGATAGGGCAACTGCACAGACAAAGGGATTACCACCAAAGGTGCTAGCGTGCTCTCCCGGTTGGAAGATATCACAGAATTTCTTAGACATCATCGCTCCAATGGGAATGCCACCAGCCAATCCCTTAGCACTGGTGAAGATATCTGGCTCTATTCCCAGATTTTGATAGCCCCAGTATTTACCAGTGCGACCCATACCCACCTGAACTTCATCTAGAATCAGTAGAATGCCAGTTTCATTACAGATCTTTCTAACTTGCTGGAAGTAGTCTAGGTCTCCTGGGCGAACACCCCCTTCTCCCTGCAATGGTTCGAGCATCACTGCTGCTACCCGCCGATTTCCCTCATCAATATCTGCGATCGCATTTTCCAATGCCTGAATATCGTTATAGGGTACGTACTCGAACCCAGGTACCAAGGGGTCAAAGTTTTTTTGGTACTTAGGCTGACCAGTAGCCGTGATTGTTGCTAAGGTGCGCCCATGGAAACTGGCGTTAGCGGTCAAAATCACTGGTTGTTCAATATCGAGCACAGTGTGGCCATATTTCCGTGCCAGTTTGATAGCAGCTTCATTAGCCTCCGCTCCCGAGTTACAGAAAAATACTCGTTCTGCACAAGAATGGTCAATGAGCCACTTCGCTAATGCCCCTTGCTCTGGAATGTAGTAGAGATTGGAAACATGGTTTAGCTTTTGGATTTGCTTAATTACCGTTTCTACCACAACTGGGTGAGCATGACCTAAGGTACAGGTAGCAATCCCTGCCACAAAGTCAAGATAGTCTCGCCCAGAAGTATCCCAGACATGGCAACCGGCACCCCACTCTAAGGCAATAGGAAAGCGTCCATAGGTTTTCATGACCCTAGCATCGAATGCAGTTAGGTCATAAGGTGCCCCCCCAGCCGGAGCTGACTCTGCCGGTGGCGAGGGATTGTTAACAATAGTTTCTGGGCTCACGAGCTTAGTCCTTGTGTGATTAGTGAATGGTCAAGGTTGGCTTTCTAGGATTTACCAATCAGCGTACGGAGCGTTATGCCATACTATTTTCAATTGCCCAACGAGCTAATTCAGTACGGTTATGGAGACCAGTTTTCCCTAGCATGTTCGATACATGACTTTCTATGGTACGCTGAGAAACATTCAGTTTCTCAGCTATTTCCCGATTTGCCATACCTCTTGCCACAAACTGGACAACCTTTAGCTCAGTAGGAGTCAACTCAACATCGTAAGGAACCTTAATTTTGGGTGTGCTGTCTGGGCCAGAACCTGAATGAAGGATTAGACGAGAAGCTTGCTTGAGGGAGGATTCCACCTGTGCTACCAGTTCTTCTGGCTCAAAAGGCTTCACCATATAAACATCCGCACCCTTATTGAGTCCCTTTACTCGATCTTGGCTTTGACCCTTGGCTGAGAGAAATAGTATGGGAATCCAGCTGGTGCGAGAATCATCTCTGACCTTTTCTACCAGGGTATAGCCGTCCATCTCTGGCATCATTACGTCACAGATAATCATATCAGGAATATCCTGCTCTAAAATGTCCAGAGCTTCTTTTCCATGTTCAGCAGTAATCACTTGGTATCCCCGAAACTCGAGGTAGTCCTTGACTAGTAATATCAGGTTGGGGTCATCATCAATCAGCAGCAGTTTTTTTTGCTCTCTTACAGCATTGTCCTTCATAACTGTAACGTTTGTTAGAATTTGCTTGCTTAATTTTCGTAAATAGTGGTAGTACCTCTTGCCTTTTCTAATGCTTGGAAGTTACCAAGCTGCTATAACTCTCCAACCAATAATCCTACCTCACCATAATTAGGGTTGGTAGGGTTCATACGGAACTTAAACTTTGCCCCCGGAACCCTAGACTGGCCAAGTCAGTAGATTTTAGAACCCGTTGTGTCGCAAAGGTGGGGTTCATGACCACGCTAGATGTTAACCTGGTTGGGGTTGCGGACGATCTGCTTCCATTGCCTGTTAGTCTGAAACAGATGTTGGAATAGTTTCTGGCAAAGGATGAACTAAAAAAGCATAGTCCTCTAAAACTTGGTTGCCAATAATATGCTCTTGAATAATCCGTTCAATCACCTCAGGAGTAGCACTGTGATACCAAACACCGTCTGGGTAAACTACCATCACAGGACCAGAGGTACAGACTCGCAGACAATTAGCCTTGGTGCGAAAAATGCAACTTGCTTGAACATCCTTGGGCTGGTCTAGTTTTAGTTCTTTAAGGCGTTTTTTGAGATATTCCCAGGATTCAAGGCTAATTTCTTTTGAGCAGCATTTGGGTTTAGTTTGATCAGCACACAGGAAAATGTGGCGCTGAATTTGATTAAGTCCTAAGCTCTTTACATGAGTTGCTAGGGTAATTTGCTGTGATCCGTCGAAAGTCGAAGTGTGAGAAATTTCAGAATTATCAGAATCAGATGCTTGGGTAGCTTCAGACTCCGTTTTGTCTGCTGGCATGAGTTTTACGGCTTTTGTGTGAGGATGAGTGGAAAGGGAGAGAGTAAGAATATACCTGTTATATCTATTTGCTTATTTTAGTTATCAGTGATCAGCAGTCCATTGGTTGCAGTTCTGTTCTTTTCAGCAATTGCTGGGACTAAGGTCAAGCCTTCAATGAAACAGGTACAAGCTACAGCATAGTCATACGCATACACAGAGAATAACTCAAAGCTATATCATCTGTGCATTCGCCATCTGTTAACCTGCTATGAGTTCGGGAACCCGTACAGAGGTATTTATTGCCATCTCCTGCTGATTTTGAGTAAATTAGCACTCAGGAGCTGAGAGTGCTAAATCGGCTCAGATGAATCAGATGAAGTAGAGAGGAAAAACTGATATGGCAGCTGTAACTCTGAGTGTTTCCACCGTTAAGCCCTTAGGGGATCGAGTTTTTGTTAAGGTAAGCCCCGCTGAAGAAAAAACTGCTGGCGGTATTCTACTACCCGATAACGCTAAGGAAAAGCCTCAAGTTGGGGAAATTGTACAGACCGGACCTGGCAAGCGCAACGATGATGGTTCTCACGCTGCTCTCGAAGTCAAAGTAGGGGACAAGGTCCTTTACTCGAAGTACGCTGGTACCGATATTAAGCTAGGCAACGAAGAGTACGTTTTGTTGTCAGAGAAAGACATCTTGGCAGTCGTCAGCTAACACCTTGAAGGTGAGTAAACAGCAAACAAGTTGAACCCTTAAATTTTAAACCTTTCACCTTCAACCTTTCACGTTCAACCTTAATAACCCTTAGGAACTGAATTCAAAACCTATGGCTAAGCGCATTATTTACAACGAAAATGCTCGTCGCGCCCTAGAAAAGGGAATGGACACTCTGACTGAAGCTGTAGCTGTCACCCTTGGACCAAAAGGTCGCAACGTAGTGTTAGAGAAGAAGTTTGGTGCTCCTCAAATTGTTAATGACGGTGTCACCATTGCTAAAGAGATTGAACTGGAAGACCACATTGAAAACACTGGTGTTTCTCTGATTCGGCAAGCAGCTTCAAAAACCAATGATGCTGCTGGTGATGGGACTACAACCGCTACGGTACTAGCTCATGCTGTGGTCAAAGAAGGCTTGCGCAACGTTGCTGCGGGTGCTAACCCGATCGCCCTGAAGCGGGGTATTGATAAAGCTACTGCGTTTCTGGTGGACAAGATTGCTGAACATGCTCGTCCAGTAGAAGACTCTAAAGCCGTTGCCCAAGTTGGTTCTATTTCTGCGGGTAACGATGAGACCGTTGGTCAGATGATTGCTGACGCAATGGACAAAGTGGGCAAAGAGGGCGTGATTTCCCTTGAAGAAGGGAAGTCTATGACCACTGAACTAGAAATTACTGAAGGGATGCGCTTTGACAAAGGCTATATCTCTCCCTACTTTGCTACTGACACTGAGCGGATGGAAGCAGTTCTAGAAGAACCTCACCTCCTGCTCACTGACAAGAAAATTACCCTGGTACAAGATCTGGTGCCAGTACTTGAGCAAGTGGCTCGTTCTGGCAAGCCGTTGCTGATTATTGCTGAGGACATTGAGAAAGAAGCCCTGGCAACCTTGGTGGTCAACCGCCTACGGGGTGTTTTGAATGTGGCAGCTGTCAAGGCTCCTGGCTTTGGGGATCGCCGTAAGGCTATGCTGGAGGACATTGCTACTCTAACTGGTGCACAAGTAATCACTGAAGATGCAGGTCTAAAGCTTGACAACGCCAAGCTGGAAATGCTTGGTAAATCCCGTCGTGTGACCATAACTAAGGACAACACTACTATCGTTGCTGAAGGTAACGAAAATGCAGTGAAGGGTCGTTGTGACCAAATCCGCCGTCAGATGGACGAAAGCGATTCTTCCTACGACAAAGAAAAACTGCAAGAGCGATTAGCTAAGCTGGCTGGTGGTGTCGCAGTGATTAAAGTGGGTGCTGCGACAGAAACGGAAATGAAAGACCGCAAGCTGCGTCTGGAAGATGCCATCAACGCTACTAAGGCAGCTGTAGAAGAAGGTATTGTCCCTGGTGGTGGCACAACTCTAGCTCACCTGACTCCTGAGCTAGAAACTTGGGCAAACGAGAACCTTAAGGCTGAAGAACTTACCGGTGCTATGATTGTTTCTCGTGCCTTGTCTTCACCTCTGAAGCGAATTGCCCAGAATGCTGGTCAAAATGGTGCGGTGATCGCTGAGCGAGTTAAAGAAAAAGATTTCAACGTTGGTTACAATGCTTCCAATGGTGAGTTTGTAGATATGTTTGAAGCTGGTATCGTTGACCCAGCTAAGGTAACTCGTTCTGCTCTCCAAAATGCCGCTTCCATCGCAGGTATGGTGTTGACCACTGAGTGTATTGTGGTAGACAAGCCTGAGCCTAAGGACAATGCTCCTGCTGGTGCTGGTATGGGTGGAGATTTTGATTACTAAAGCCTACGGAATTAATTAAAGTACTCTAATTGGACTATAGGTGCGCTCTTACCATTAAGAATTAAATTCCCGTGGCCGTGCGCGCCTTTCGGCAAAGCCAACGCGGGGCGCGAACGGTCGCGCACCTATAGCTAATTACAGCTGCTTCTTCAACGAAGCAGCTGCTTTTTATTACCCAAACAAACCTAGATTCTCTAATCTAAGAGATACTAGAAACGAGCCTTGCAGCAGTTGAGATGGGACAGTTGCCTATGTCTTTGAAAATTGAATACGGACTCTTCAAGCTTGATTTCACTGACTACCACGCAGTTTTAGGAATTCCAGTTGATGCGGATGTTAAGGCAGTCCGTCAACGCTACCTTCAAATTGCTAGACGTTTGCATCCCGACAGTTGCAAAGCCAGTACCGAAGCGGAAAAAAAACAAGCAAATCTGCTGTTAACACGGCTGGTTAATCCCGCTTATGAACAGCTCTCTAGAGGTCATCGTGACTATGCTGCTAGTCTAAGCCACTTGAGTAAGCGGTTAGGGGCTCAAGGAGATAAAATTTCCCTAGCTAGCGTAACGGCTAAGCAATTATTACAAGCAGGGGCAAATTTAGATAATCTTTACAGAAGCTCAGTTGACCACCTAGCATCAGAGCAATACCAAGCCCTTGACCAAGCCTTGGCAAAAATTGCCGAAATCAGTGAACTTAACCTAGTTTATTTGATGTGTAAAAGTGGTAAGGGCGAAACGGTAAAAACTTCTGTGTCAACCCCTGTGAAAACTCAAGGAACTGGTGTGACCCAGCCAAATAGTCAGACTAGTACCGCTGGCACATCACAGGGAGGGTCGGTTGGGCCTAAGGGAGTATCACGAGTGGATAGCTATATCCGCCGTGCTGAAGGATATTTGGTGAAAAACAATTTTGCTGCGGCAGTTCTGGAGTTGCGAGAAGCTCTGAAGTTGGACCAAAACAATAGCGACTGCCATAGTTTATTGGGAATTGCTTATTTGAAGCAAAATAAGGGGACAATGGCTAAAGTACACATTAATAAGGCGTTGCAATTGAACCCTCAGAACGAAAAAGCATTGAAGGCGAAACAGATTCTCAATGAATTAACCCCCAAAAGTGGCGGTAGCCAACCAAAAGTTTCGCCTGAAGCAGCTAAAGGGAAACCTTCCAATAAATCTGGTGGTGGCTTATTTGGTGGTTTATTTGGTGGAAAGAAAAAGTAATGATTCATCAACCACCCCCAGGGGCAAGGGATTTACTCCCCCTAGAAGTTACCCAAAAACGCTGGATTGCTAACCACTTACAGCAAGTATTTCACCGCTGGAGTTATCACCGGATTATCACATCAACCCTAGAATGGTTGGATACCCTGATGGCAGGAGGAGCTGTTGAACGTTCCACGGTCATCCAGTTGCACGATGCTGAGGAAGGAACGCTGGGGCTGCGTCCAGAATTAACGGCATCCATAGCCAGAGCAATGGTCACTCGTATTGCTGGCAGTAATAGTGAAGCCTGCCTATCCTTACCCCAGCGACTCTATTACAATGCCAATGTATTTCGACGACCAAGTATAGGTCACCACGGACGTCAACTAGAGTTTTACCAGTCGGGGGTAGAATTATTGGGAGTTGGTGGGCTCTTGGCAGATGGGGAAATTTTGCTGTTGCTAGCCGATTGTCTTAATAATTTAGGGTTACAGCAGTGGCACCTGATTTTGGGAGAAGCTCGGCTAACGCGATCGCTTTTGTCTCCCTTCCCCAAACCTATGCAAACAAAGGTTCGTCAAGCTATTGCCTATCTTGACCGGGTTAGCCTAGAAACCTTACCCCTCTCTCCAGAATTGCGAGAGCGGGCATTGTTTCTCTTTGACCTGAGGGGAGACCCTGCTGATGTTTTGCAAAAGGTTGCTAGCTTGGATTTAGACTCATCAGAACACGAGATTGTGACCAATCTCAAATCCCTGGTGGAACTTTTAAATAGTAGTTCCCCTAGCCCCTTACCGATCGTTCTTGACCTGACATTAGTACAAACCTTTGACTATTACACTGGTATTGTCTTTGAAGTAGTCAGTAGTAGCGAGGGCTCTAGCCGAGTTTTAGGTCAGGGAGGGCGGTACGATCAATTGCTGAGTGTATATCATCCTCAAGGAGAAAACTACCCTGGAGTTGGTTTTTGCCTCAACCTAGAAGACCTTCATTATGTCTTACTGTCCAGTAATCAACTACCCAGCCGAACACCAGCTAGTGATTGGTTAGTAGTGCCAGAATTGCCCGAAGCTGAGGCAATCGCTCTTACCTATGCCCAAAAACTTAGAGATTCTGAGCATTTGGTCAGGGTAGAAATGGATTTAGGGGGACGCTCACCAGCACAAATTAGAGAATACGCCCTGGGTCACGGTATCACCTACATTGCCTGGGTACCAGCCGATGGCACTCCTAGGATTGAGACCGTAAGTGACATACTCCCACACTGAATCCTTCGCTTAGCCTGGCCTTTGGCCAAGATTACAGTGTGGGCTTCTTACCAACTCCGGCCATCGCTTAGGATACTCGGTAAGCTTTATTAACGATACGGTCAGAAGTTACCGCAAGAAGAGTGGAGCCTTTATGGTTAGCAGGCTATGCATAACAGGGTTAAAACTTTATGATTAAGGCTCCACTCTTCTAAGGTTTCCTCTCCGGGATGCCCCTCCGCACCGGAACAATACAAAAAAGTTCAATTTTGACTTAGTAGGTGGCGGTTAGCTCTTAATTTGTCTTCCCTACTATTTTCATTATAGCATTTTTCAACCTATGCAAGACAGTTCCTGTCCGCGATTCATCTCACAACGAACATGCGCTCGCCATGAGTGTGAGATGAATCGCGGATTAAGCTAATCTTCAGCAAAAACATAGCGATATAGTTCACTAGGGTCAGGTTCAGGACTGGATTGGGCAAACTCAACTGCATCATTAATCACTTCCTGGATTTTGCTCTCAATGGCTTTGAGTTCTTCGGGAGTAGCTAGATTATTGTCTGTCAGGTAACTTGCCATCTTTTTAATGGGATCGCGAGTTAACCAGAATTCCTTCTCTTCTTTGGAGCGGAGTTCATCAGGATCAGCCAGAGAGTGACCTCGGAAGCGGTAGGTCAGGGCTTCAATCAGGGTTGGGCCTTCTCCTGCACGAGCCCGAGCGATCGCTTCTTGGGCAACAGTTCTGACAGCCATTACATCCATGCCATCAACTTCTACTCCAGCCATGCCGAATACACTGGCTTTTTTATAAATTTCTGGCTGGGATGTTGCCCGTTCATGAGCCATCCCAATTGCCCACTTGTTGTTTTCCACAACATAGATAACGGGCAGTTTCCAAAGGGCTGCCATATTCAAACATTCAAAGAACTGACCATTATTGCAAGCTCCATCACCGAAAAAGCAAGCGGTGACTTGATCAGCACTCTCATCCCCCAAGGCTTCGCGACGGTATTTACTTTGGAAAGCACTACCCGTGGCAACGGGAATCCCCTCAGCTACAAAGGCATAGCCTCCTAGGAGATTATGTTCTTGTGAGAACATATGCATTGAACCACCGCGTCCCTTGCTGCAGCCTGTTGCTTTGCCAAATAACTCTGCCATCACTTCCCGTGCTGGCACTCCTGCACTTAAGGCATGGACGTGGTCACGATAGGTGCTACTAACAAAGTCTTCACCATTACGCAACGCCTTGATGACTCCTGTTGACACTGCCTCTTGACCGTTGTAGAGGTGGACAAAACCAAACATTTTGCCCCGATAGTACATTTCAGCACATTTGTCCTCAAACAAGCGCCCGAGCATCATATCCTCGTAAAGGAGTAATCCTTCTGCGCTGGTAATGGGTCTGTAATCCTCTACTTTAGGTAAAGTTCTTTCCTGAGCCATTAATTTGTCCTATACTTGTCCCAACACTATACTGGCATTTAGCCAAACTACTTGTTTAGCCAATTTAAGCAAAGCTATTATAAAGTTTCACTCAAGCCTACAGGATTTATCTTCCAGAATTTATCTTATAGGTCAAGCCTAGAGGTAATAGTTAGGTCAAGTTGACTTGACTTAAAATCACACTACTCCTTTAGTGTTTTAGTTTAATTAAAGTTAATTAAAGAAGATGATCCACCCTAATTGCTAGAATTAATAGTGTTTAGGGACTCGACAAAACCGGTTAGCTGCGATACTGTGTCTTTTAAAGTGACAGATAAATAGCTATAGCCAGTTTAGGGAGTACGATATGGGCTATCATCAACTCATTCAGTTGCTCGAAAAGCTGGGGAAGTGAACCGTGCGCATTCCGCTCGATTACTACCGCATATTAGGATTGCCGATTCAGGCTACAGCCCAACAGCTCAGCCAAGCCTATCGTGATCGTACCTTACAACTACCGCGCCGAGAATATTCGGAAGCAGCAATAGCCTCTCGTAAAACTCTCCTTGAAAAAGCCTACGGGGTTTTGAGTGACCCCGAAACAAGAGAGGAGTATGATGCTGGCTTGATTGCCAAAGCTTATCAACTCCAAGAGCAACACCCATCAGTGGCGGGTGCTCCTGATACTAATCAAACAGTAACAGGTGAAACCGTCGAAGCTCACACTCCCACGATTGAAATTGATAACGACCAATTACTCGGAAGCTTACTGATTCTTCAAGAACTTGGGGAATACGAACTGATTATAAAACTGGCGCAACCGTTACTGGAAAAAGGTAACAGCGTTGGATTAAGTCAGGGGAAATTGGGGGATCCCCAACTTGTTCGACCCGACGTAGTTTTGACCTTAGCTATAGCCTGCTTAGAGCTAGGTCGAGAGGAATGGCAGCAAGGGGAGTATGAAAACGCAGCTATGTCCCTAGAAACTGGACAACAATTACTCCTACAAGAAGGCTTATTTCCGAGTGTTCGAGGGGAAATCCAGGCAGACCTCTATAAACTTCGCCCTTATCGGATTTTAGAATTATTAGCCCTGCCAGAAGAAAAAGCCATTGAGCGTCGCAAAGGCTTGCGGTTGCTCCAAGAAATGTTACAGGAGCGCCGAGGGATTGATGGCACTGGTAATGACCAATCTGGTTTAGGGATTGATGACTTTCTTCGCTTTATCCAACAGTTACGAGGCTATCTTACCTCCAACCAACAGCAAACCTTATTTGAAGCTGAAGCACGACGTCCTTCAGCTGTTGCTACATACCTAGCTGTTTACGCATTACTAGCAAGGGGATTTGCCCACAGAGAACCGGCTTTGATTGCTCGTGCCAAGAAAATGCTGATGCGTTTGGGGAAGCGGCAGGATGTTCACTTAGAACAAGGGGTGTGTGCTCTGCTTCTGGGCCAAACGGAAGAAGCCAGTCGTGCCTTGGAACTGAGCCAGGAATACGAACCTCTAGCTTTCATTCGGGAACATTCTCAAAATTCCCCAGACTTATTGCCAGGATTATGCCTGTACGGAGAGCGTTGGCTACAAGAATCTGTATTTCCCCACTTCCGGGATTTGGCCAATCAGAAGGTTTCTTTGAAGCAATACTTTGCTGATGAGCAAGTACAAGCCTATCTAGAAAATTTACCAGATTCATCTGAGCAAACTAGCAATCAGTGGACGGTTGTACCTTCCCAAACAACCACCTATGCAACAGTAGGCTCTTCTAAAAGCATGCTGGGGCAAGATAGACTAAGCAATGGCCAAGGCTCACAGACAACTGCAGAACCAGTAACGGTGGGATCAAGGTGGCCAAGTGCGGCGTTGGCAAACGGTGTTAGTCAAAACGGGGTCAATAGCGATCGCTTAACTAATAATGGGGTATCAACTTTGCCTACAGGTCAAGGGATATCCCACTCATCAAATGGCTCAGAACCACAAACCTCTCAGGACTTAGAGTCAAACACAACAGGCTTGCGGAGTCATGGACGGCGTCGTAGGCGTCAGTCCTTAGGTAGCTTTCTGGGTGGGGGCAAGTCAGGCAAAACCCTGGATAGTCAAAATTCAAGCACCTCAGGCGGGTGGTATAGAGGCGCTTCTTTGGTCAAAGACTCCTCAAGTCAGCGGAGCAGTCTGAATCATTCATCCCCTGATCGTCTTGAATATTCACCAGAGCGATTCAAACCAGGGACTAAACTAAGACGTCTGATTTTCCTGAGTATTTTAGGTTTGCTAGGACTGGGCATCCTGCTGGTTTTGCTCAATAAAGCTCTTAAAAGTTTTTCAAAACCACCCTTAGAGGGAGAACAGATTTTTGTGCAGCTTGACCAACCTCCAGTCCCAATTCCTCCTAGCGGCAGTGGGCTCATTGCTCCGAGTGGTCCTCTAAATCAAGAAACGGCTCAGCAAGTCATCGAAACCTGGCTAAACACTAAGAAAGTTGCCTTTGGACCAAAACATGAGGTAGGGCAACTTAATAAAATCTTAGCTGAGCCAGCTCTGTCTGTCTGGCTCAAAAGTGCTAAAGCGGCTAAAACCAATAACTCTTACCGGATCTACAAGCACAGCGTCAAAATTAACTCAGTTGAGACTAACACATCCAATCCTAATCAAGCTGTGATAGATGCTGCGGTCAAGGAGCAAGCAAAGGTATATCAAGATGGTATGCTGAGTCCGGCAGCTTCGAGTAATGATAACTTAAGAGTCAAGTATGACTTAGTACGCCAAGGGGGTCAGTGGTTAATTAAAGGTTGGATGGTAAGATAACTACAAACATATCTGACCAGTCAATTCCTGTCGAAAAGAAAAGGGAAAACTAATGATTATTCCTGTCGATGGTTGATGATGCGATTAGCTTTGGCTTGCCACGCTTCGCTCACCGTTGAGGAAAGTAGTCATATAGTGTTGCTTATCATCAAGGCTGAGAGATAAATGATTAATAAAGAATTTCAATGATAAGTAGATCAGAGTTTTATCCTTCTTGGCTACAGATCATTTATGGTAGCTAAGTTGATAATATTGATGACTGAAGTCCTAAGTTGTGAGGAGTGATGTCACAGTTTCATGACATTTTGAGTCCCACTTTTCTGACAAATGCGTGAATTTACCAGAAATCGGCTGATTTCACCCTTGACCTGACCAAAAAATTTCTTGTTATATATAGTTGCTCAGAGGATTCCATAAAAATGTGGCTTTGTTAGTATTTAACCAAATTATCGATGGCTGACTTTACCATATTGTAGGTAGAAAAAATAACTGAAGTTTCGAATAAGCAGTAGACGGGTAATTTCCCTCAAGGCGCACGCCTCCTAGGCCGCGAGCAATCCCTCGCGGCCTAGGGTAGCGCCTTTAAAATCTGGGAATCAAGAAGGATAAAAACTTTAGTCAGGTCTGACTTTAGGTAAGTTTCATAGCAACCAAAACTTGTTTTAATTAGGTGCGCTTGACCCTTAGGTGCGCTCTTACCATTAAGAATTAAATTCTCCACGGGTCTCACCTTAAGAATTAAATTCGCTCTTTGTGCGCGCCTCCTAGGCCAGGGAACCCGAGCACGGGTCACACCTCAAGATTGACATCAGTAATCTATCAGCCAACCTAACAACGTATAGAAAATAAATCATGGCAAAAGAAGGAACTCCCCTAGAAGAAATGACTTTACGGCAATTACGTAGAGTTGCGAGTGAATATAGTATATCTCGATACAGCAGAATGCGTAAAGCACGCTTATTGGCGGAAATTAAAGCAATAGAACGTCACAAAAGGTCTACCACTCCATCGCCGATAATTGAGGCACAAGCAAAGGACGAATCAAGCCAGTTTGAATTAGCTCAAGAAGAGCCGACTAGTGATAGTCTAGTTTCTGTTGATGAGGGATTAGCAGAGCTACCAGAAGGTTATGGTGAAAGCCGGATTGTCCTAATGCCTCGTGATCCACATTGGTCTTATGCTTATTGGGAGATTCCGAATGAACATAAAAAAGAACTGCGCTCTCAGGGAGGTCAACAACTCGCTCTAAGGCTCTATGATGTTACTGCAATCAAACTGGATGATCAAAGTCCCCATAGTATCCAAGAATATCCGTGTGATGAGCTAGCGCGAGAATGGTATCTACCCATGCCAGTTAGCGATCGCGACTATGTAGTTGAGATTGGTTATCGCTGTGAAGATGGTCAATGGCTAGTTCTGGCCCGTTCAGCACCTATCCATGCCCCCCCAGCCTATCCCTCTAAATGGATGGAAGACCAATTCATCACGGTCAACTGGAATGATAATTTACAGGGTAAGACTGTCCTAAAACTTCTGCCACCTAGCCAAACAGCTAATGGGAGTAGCTCGGAAATGCCTAATCCCCCTATCTATGGCGAAATCTTTGGCATAACTCAATCTGGGGAATCTCAGGCAGTAGCTGGTTCTGTTTATAGTTCTATGCAGCAAGTTCCAAGGTCAGCAATAACTTCCAATGCTTTCCCTTCGGGTATTGGTAAGTGGGTTTCTCCAAACATGTCGGGAGCTGGTTTGAGGGATTATGCTCCCCCTGCTCCTTCTCCGGAATTGTTGTTACTGGCAGATGCGGAGCTAATTATCCATGGTACCACTGATCCTGATGCTTCCGTTACTATTGATGGACTTCCGGTCAAGATTAACCCAGACGGTACCTTCCGCTTCCAGATGTCTTTGCAGGATGCTCTGATTGACTACCCAATCATGGCAGTGTCAGCGGATGGCAAGCAAACTCGCTCAATTAATATGAAGTTCATCCGCGAGACGCCATCATGTCATACTGATATGGTGTTCAATTGAACACAATGATTGAGTGCAGTCCCCACCCATAATTTTCACTGATATTTTATAAGTTGGGTGGGGTAAGTCAAATCAGCTTTTGCATCGCGAAGCGTCAGCTTCTATGGTAGGATCCCATTGGTATGGCAAAGACTATTGGGCTGTCGTTGCACTACCAAGTCCTGCCATCATCCAAGTCCTGCCATGTTTGTGATGTTCATTGCTTGTTTCTGAGCGGCTTTTCGAGGGCAAAAATTAGGCGCTCAAGCAATTCCCAATAAGGCGATCAGGATGATTGAACTGCTTTGTTACCATAACAAGTGCGGAAGAGCAGTAAATTAAGGCAGACGATTATTATAAATAAATATGCTATAACTATTGGATTTTATAGTCGTCAAGATAAATTGTAGCTTTTGATACAATTTATCTAATAGTTTGTATAGGTATATACTAACTATTGCTATATAGTTCAAGAACTAGCATTTGCCTATAATTGCCTATAATAAGGTGAGAATTCACACTTCATACTTCTAAAGAGTTCCCCCGACACTAGCCAAGGGATTTTTTTGCCAAGAGTTAATAGGTGTGCTTGACCCATTAAGAATTGAATTCGCTATAGGTGCGACCCTTTAGGCAAAGCCCGACGCTGAGTGCGAACGGGCGCGCACCTGTTAAATACACAAAGGTTATACTGACAGCGGAAAACCCACCACAGGGTCAGACAGGGTAGAGATTTTGATTATGGGTAAGTGAAGTACCCCAACCTGCTTGACCTTTGGTCACGCGGGGCGCGTTCGCGCTCGGTTGGGGCTTCCCATTCTCAGTTCAATCAGGGACGGTTTTATTCGTCTTTCGGGCTTTGCCCGACGCTACGCGAACGAGGTTTCCCGCGCGGGTCCCCGATGCCTCAACCAGAGGCGCGACCCAAGGCCGGGGAACCCGGCCTAGGAGGCGCGCGCCTGCTCGTCTTGGTCTTACTCAGCGTCCACAGGCAGACATCCGCCTTCTATCGACGCATATTTTGGCGACAGACTTACCTTGGAATTACAGCGATAGCTGACCAGCTGGGGCAAGTCTCTTCCCGGAGACGAAACCTTAGTAGAGGGTCGCCTTTATGGTTGGTCGGCTATGCATAAAAGAGGTGCGACCCGTGGCGAATTTAATTCGCCTACGGAAAGCGCACCTTTGGTTAAAACTGTTTGATTAAGGCGACCCTCTACTTACGGTAACTTCAAACCCTGAACTCTGAAGCGTACTTTTACACCTTGAAGGTAGCCTTTTAGTCAGTCAGGAGGGTCATCGACCACTTTTATTTTAGCACGAATCGCGCTCTAGTTGTCGTCTCCCTATCCATCCCCACCGTGAAAGACGGTGGGGATGGATAGGGAGTTTTGTTAAACGAATTTGATATAAGCTATAACTGCGAGAGACGATGGTGATAGTTTTTTGGAATTTTTGAACTAATCAGGGTTAGGCTTTTTAGTGGCGTTTACGTTTGAACCATTCGTTGTCACCCAAAATCCCTAGATATCCCCACCTAAGGAGAATAAAAAACNCCACCCTGTAGAGGGATGGGGATTCCCCGGCACAACAACTATGTTGCTGTTATCTCCAAGGGCGTAACTTTCCCCCGCACGGTCGGTAGCTGGGTTTAAAGTTACCGTAAGATAGTGGAGCCTTTATAGTTTGCAGGCTATGAGTAAAAGAGGTGCGACCCGTGGCGAATTTAATTCGCCTACGGAAAGCGCACCTTTGGTTAAAACTGTTTGATTAAGGCGACCCTCTACTTACGGTAACTTCAAACCCTGAACTCTGAAGCGTACTTTTACACCTTGAAGGTAGCCTTTTAGTCAGTCAGGAGGGTCATCGACCACTTTTATTTTAGCACGAATCGCGCTCTAGTTGTCGTCTCCCTATCCATCCCCACCGTGAAAGACGGTGGGGATGGATAGGGAGTTTTGTTAAACGAATTTGATATAAGCTATAACTGCGAGAGACGATGGTGATAGTTTTTTGGAATTTTTGAACTAATCAGGGTTAGGCTTTTTAGTGGCGTTTACGTTTGAACCATTCGTTGTCACCCAAAATCCCTAGATATCCCCACCTAAGGAGAATAAAAAACCCGATGCGCTCGAAGATCGGATTGCTTTGGCATCAGATGTTAATTCAAATTGTGCTTATTAAGTATTTCTTAAATAAATTAATATCAAATAAATTTACACCGTTGTATTTAATAATTGCCTGTAGCACTTGTAATGATGCCCTAGCAGTAACCCTAACCTCTTTGCCAAGCAATCATAGATCTCTAAGCACAAGTAACCTTCTGGTTAACCAGCAGGAGAAGAAAATCGCTCAGGAGTCAGGACAATTGGTTGATGAAAATTATCAAAATCAGATAGGTGAACTATTAGCGCCCATAGGATCAGATTCAGAAGAACCAGTTCTACTAGATAATAAACCCAATACACCTGCTCAACTAACTGTTTTTGATTCTCAAACTATTCAAGTTGATAAAATTGAAGTCATTGGCAGCACTATCTTTTCACCAGAGCAGTTTAAGCAGATCATACAACCTTATCAAGGACGCTCCCTGACTATTGAGCAACTAAGAGAAGTCGCGGATGCTATTACTACGGTTTACCTCAAGCAAGGCTATATTAACACTAGAGCAATTCTGGCCGAGCAAACCATTGACATTAACAAGGGCATTGTTACAATTCGTGTCCTAGAAGGGGGTATAGAAAAGATCGAAGTTGAAGGAACACGCCGCCTCAATGCCAACTATATCCGCAGCCGTGTCCAGTTAGGTACTGGAACACCATTCAATACTACTGATTTGGAAAACCAATTACGATTGTTACGGCTTGACCCAAAGTTGGAAAGTATAGAAGCCAGCCTGCGCAAAGGAACAAAAGTAGGACAGAGCATTCTGATTGTTCGTGTTGTGGAAGCTAATCCGTTCGAAGGCAGTGTATGGGTTGATAACTACTCACCTCCTAGTATTGGTTCTGAACGAATGAGCTTTAATCTTCGGCATCTCAACCTAACTGGCAATGGGGATGAAATTTCTTTCACTTATCGCCGTTCGACCACTGGGGGGTCTAATATTTTTGATATTGGCTATCGCTTTCCCCTCAATCCCCGAAATGGTACCTTAGAACTGCGAACAGTGATCGACCGTAATCGGGTGACTCAAGCACCATTCAATGTTTTTGATATTGAGGGAGAATCTGAGCTATATGAAATTCGATTTCGTCAGCCGTTGTACCGTACACCTCGGGAAGAATTTGCTCTGTCTCTAGGATTCAGCTACAGAGATGGTCAGACTTTTTTGGGTGATGAGCCTCTTGGGTTTGGCTTTGGTCCAGATCAAGATGGCTCGACTACCCTGAGCGTGATTAAGTTTGAACAAGAGTATCTACGTCGGGATTTGGAGGGAACTTGGTTTTTGCGATCGCTTTTGAGTCTCGGAACTGGCTGGTTTGATGCCACTATCAACCCCGATCCTATACCTGATGGGCGCTTTTTTCGCTGGGTAGGTCAAGTACAGCGGTTGCAGATTCTCTCAGAGGATAATTTCTTAATTATGGGAACCGAAGTTCAGCTTACCCCCAATAGCCTATTGCCTCCCCAACAATTTTTGCTTGGGGGTGGTCAATCCCTGAGGGGCTACCGTCAAAATATCAGAGCAGGGGACAATGGAGTACGATTCTCTGTTGAAGACCGTATCACTTTACATCGAGACGTAGACGATGACCCCGCATTACAACTAATTCCGTTTTTCGACATGGGTTATGTCTGGAATAACCCTGACAATCCTAATACGTTACCGTCACAACGCTTTTTAGCGGGTATTGGCTTAGGGCTAATTGTGCAGCCAGTGACAGGGCTGAATCTGCGACTTGACTATGGCATTCCTCTGGTTGATTTGGATGATCGCAGTAACAATGCCCAGGATGAGGGCTTCTACTTCAATGTTCGCTATCAATATTAATCAATATAGCAATTATCTTTCCTCATGAGGTACAAATTTATGGGTTTTAGGGAACAGGGGACAGGGAACAGGGAACAGGGAACAGGGAGCTTCGGAGCTGCTAATAGGTAATAATAAAAAAAATTTATGTACCTCATAGGTATGATAAACCCTAGATTAAATTATTTCAACTCTGACGATCACCGTTAATAGTCAACCGTTGAGCTTCAACAGTAAATAAAACCTGATCAAATACAAACTAAATTACTAGGATTAGCGCCAACTGCCTATCTGTAGAATACAGACTTTGAACAACAGATCTTCACTTGCTGCATCTGGTGCTATTTTGTTGCGCTAGATTCGATTATAGTCTTGGTTTCCAAACTCCCTAGGAAATTTTTATGATCGAATGCATATCATCTAAACGCAAACATTCCCGGTGAATCCATTGACCCATTCTAATTTATTGCCTGACCCGTTAAAAGCGTGGTACACCCAATCTGTCGAAAATTCTTTAGCAGAATCCGACTGTGACCCTCAAGTGGGTTTGACCTCTCAACAGGTATCACAGCGCTTACAATACTATGGCTTAAATGAACTAGAGGAAAAAGCAAAGCGCAGTTCCTGGGCAATGTTCCTTGACCAATTCAAGGACATCATGCTGCTGATGCTGATTGCGGTAGCCATAGTTTCCGGGATTTTAGATCTGATCAATCTGCAACAAGCCTCAGAAAAGGCCAGTGAATTCCCCTTCAAAGATACGATTGCTATCCTATCAATCGTGATTCTCAATGGCATCCTCGGGTATCTCCAGGAAAGCCGTGCTGAAAAAGCCCTAGCAGCCCTGAAAAGTATGGCATCCCCTAAGGTACGAGTGCTGCGGGATGGTCGTACCTTAGAGATAGATAGTCCACAGCTTGTGCCAGGGGACATCATGTTGCTGGAAGCTGGGGTACAAGTTGGAGCAGATGGTAGGCTGATCGAGGCATCGAATTTGCAGGTCAGAGAATCTGCACTGACTGGGGAAGCTAATGCTGTCAATAAAACCGTAGAGGTGGAGCTATCGGAAGATACTCCCATAGGCGATCGCATTAATTTAGTTTTTCAGGGAACTGAAGTTGTCCAAGGCAGAGGTAAAGTTCTAGTTACTGGTACTGGGATGAATACGGAACTGGGTAAAATTGCCCAGATGCTACAAGGGGTGGAAAGTGAACCGACACCTCTGCAACAGCGCATGTCTCAGCTGGGAAAAGTCTTGGTAACCGGTTCGCTGTTGCTAGTAGCACTAGTAATTATCATTGGCTTGGGCGTAAGCGGTTGGGACTTGAGTGTGTTCCAACAACTGGTAGAAGTTTCTTTAAGTATGGCAGTTGCTGTAGTTCCAGAAGGCTTGCCAGCGGTGGTGACTGTTACCTTAGCCCTAGGAACCCAGAGAATGGTACGCCGTCATGCTCTAATCCGCAAACTACCAGCTGTGGAAACCTTAGGAAGTGTTACTACGATTTGTTCTGATAAAACTGGTACCCTGACCCAAAACAAAATGGTTGTGCAACGGGTGGATACCCTCAACACTAGTATTCAGGTGACTGGGAATGGTTATGAACCTGTAGGGGAATTTCTCCTAAACAATCAGCCCATTACTACAGAACAGTATCCCGAACTCGAACCCCTACTTCTAGCTTGTGCTCTGTGTAATGATGCCATCTTGCAGTATGAACAGGGGGAGTGGAAGATTTTAGGAGACCCCACAGAAGGAGCATTAATTGCTCTGGCTGGTAAAGGCGGTGTGGATAAGGAACCCCTGAGTCAAAAGTATTCTCGTGTGGATGAAATTCCCTTCTCCTCTGAGCGCAAGCGTATGAGTGTGATTTGTCAGTGGGATAGTTCTCCAGATAACTCTCAACCTGCTAACTTACCTGCTCAGTTACCCTACTCGAACGCCAAAGGGGAACAACCTTGGCCTTTCGGCCACGCTACGGGAACAACCGAGAACCGACAACTGACCGGTTACATGATGTTGACCAAAGGGTCTCCAGAATTGGTGTTAGAGCATTGTACTTCATCAATACATAATGATGACAGAGCAGGAGGAAATCTAGGGTGTCAACCCTTGACAGAAGAGCAGCGGCAACAGATTTTGGAACAGAATAACCAAATGGCAGGGGCTGGTTTGCGAGTGCTAGGTTTTGCCTATAAGTCCCTAGATAGCTTATCAGCTCCAGAAGCAGACCATGAAACCTTAGAGCAAGGGTTGGTGTGGTTGGGGTTAGTGGGAATGTTGGATGCTCCACGCCCAGAGGTACGAGAAGCAGTTCAGCTGTGCCGGAATGCTGGAATTCGTCCGATTATGATTACTGGAGACCACAAACTTACCGCTAGAGCGATTGCCCAGGATTTGGGAATTGCTAATCAAGGTGATCAGGTACTGACTGGTCAGGAGTTACAAAAGCTCTCCCAGCTCGATCTAGAGGAACAGGTAGACCAAGTCAGCATTTATGCTCGTGTTGCTCCGGAACACAAACTTAGAATTGTTCAGGCACTCCAGGGTAGGGGTAAATTTGTTGCGATGACGGGAGATGGAGTGAATGATGCACCCGCTCTCAAGCAAGCTGACATTGGTATTGCTATGGGAATTACCGGAACCGATGTCAGTAAAGAAGCCAGCGATATGGTGCTTTTAGATGACAACTTTGCCACCATTGTTGCTGCTACAGAAGAAGGTCGGACAGTATATGACAATATTCGTCGCTTTATTAGATACATCCTGGGCAGTAACATCGGTGAGGTATTAACTATTGCCGCAGCCCCGATTATGGGATTACCAGATGTTCCCCTCACACCCTTACAAATTCTCTGGATGAACCTAGTCACTGATGGTTTACCCGCTCTTGCCCTAGCTGTGGAACCAGCAGAACCGGATGTGATGAAGCGATCGCCTTTTAGTCCTCGGGAAAGTATTTTTGCCAGAGGGTTGGGGTCTTATATGGTGCGCATTGGTATTGTTTTTGCCATTTTCAACATTACCTTAATGGCAATTGCCTATGGATACTTCCCTCACTGGAAGACAATGGTATTTACTACCCTATGTATTGCTCAAATGGGCCACGCCCTGGCAGTCCGCTCCAACAAACGCATTACTCTGGAATTAAACCCATTATCTAACCCTTATTTGCTGTTGGCAGTTACTGTGACTACTCTCTTACAGCTGCTACTGGTCTATGTACCCTTTTTGCAAGACTTCTTTGGCACTGAACCTCTGACTATGATGGAATTCGCTGTCTGTCTTGGCTTTAGTACATCACTATTTGTTTGGGTTGAGCTGGAGAAATTATTTATTCGTTGGTTTAGCAAGGGAAAAGTTCAAGATTAGCAGGTTAGCTGGTTGAAGGTTGAAGGTTAGCTGGTTGAAGGTTGAAGGTTAGCTGGTTGAAGGTTGAAGGTTAGCTGGTTGGCAGGTTGAAGGTTGGCAGGTTGGACGGTTAGATATTTTTTTCAGTTCAGATCAAACTTCTAATCTTAAGCCTCTTAACCTATTAACCTAGAACCTGATAACCTAGAACCTGCTCACTTTCAACCAGCTAACCGACCCTACAAGGGACGCCTTGGGCGAACAACCTCTTAACCTTAAACCTCTTAACCTTAAACCTCTTAACCTTCAACCTCTTAACCTTCAACCTCCCAACCTCTTAACCTTCAACCTCCCAACCTCTTAACCTCTTAACCTGCTAACCCCCAACCTGTAACCTTAAATGGATGTACCTTAAGAGCCTACACCTGCGACAGTTTCGTAACTACAGGGATTGCCTGGTTAACTTCGATGCTCCCAAGACAATTTTGCTGGGTAATAATGCTCAGGGGAAATCGAATCTACTAGAGGCAGTAGAGTTGCTCTCTACCCTAAAGAGTCATCGGTCAGCACGCGATCGCGAATTGGTCTTAGAAACTACTCCCATTGCGGAGATTCGGGCTACTCTAGAACGAACCTATGGTTCAGTAGAACTAGGATTAACCTTGCGCACTCAAGGACGACGTACTGTTGCTCTCAATCAAGAATCCTTACGTCGGCAGTTGGACTTTTTAGGTATTCTCAATGCAGTACAGTTTTCTAGCCTGGATTTGGAACTAGTGCGAGGAGCACCAGAGCGGCGTCGCGCCTGGCTCGATTCGATTCTGACTCAGCTCGAACCAATTTATGCTTACATTTTGCAGCAATATAACCAGGTATTGCGACAGCGCAATGCTTTGCTCAAAAAAATCCGTAAACTTCAACAAGAAGGGGAAGTTGAGGCATCAGTATCCAACCAGTACAATGCCGAGCTAGGGTTGTGGGATGCCCAACTAGCTACTGCTGGTTCACGAGTTACCCGCCGTCGAGAGAGAATGCTAAAACGGTTAGCTCCTTTAGCCCAAGCATGGCACGCTAGTATTAGTGGCAAGACAGAGGTATTGGATATTACCTATGCTCCCAATGTCAGTCTTTCCAAAGATGACCCAGATCTAGTCAAGCAGGCTTTTTTAGAGAAAATCCAACAGTACTCTATTCCTGAATTTCATCAAGGGAGAACCCTAGTCGGTCCTCACCGGGATGAAGTACAGTTTACCATTAATCAGACCCCAGCTAAGTCCTATGGTTCTCAGGGTCAACAGCGAACGTTGGTATTAGCGCTCAAGTTAGCAGAATTGAAGCTCATTGAAGAGGTGGTGGGAGAGCCACCTCTGTTGTTACTCGATGATGTATTAGCTGAATTAGACTTGAATCGGCAAAATTTATTGTTGGATGCTATTCAGGACCGGTTTCAGACTTTAATTACTACTACTCACTTGGGAGCTTTTGATTCCCAATGGCTGAATTCGTCTCAGATTCTTTCAGTGCAAGCAGGACAGATTAAAAGATTGGAAGCTTGATGATTGATAGTTAATAGTTTATTGTTGATAGTTTATTGTTGATAGTTTATTGTTGATCGGGTACACGGCTTTTTACCCTGACCAATAGAAGTTGCAGCTATACAACCCCCAGCCAAACGCACTTCAAGATGTAATATAAAGAAATATGTTGTTTTTGAAAGGAGGCGAAGGACGCTACTGCGTCGCGCTACGCAATCGCTGGATTGACGGTTGGATAGTGATTTAGAAAATCCTTAATAAATTTAAAGCAACACAGGGACTTGCCATTAGTCAAGCTGGGCTATAAGATTATACAGGTTTAAAATAACCAAGAAATTGGATCAAACTGACTTATAACTACTCCATCAATTAAAAGGAGTTTACAATGCCGTGCCAGATTTCCTATCAGGACGATACTGTTGAATTAGAAACCGCAGAGGAATTATTCGTTGCCCTAGAACTCACTCCCATAGAAGCCGATAAGGAGATTTTGTCCCAAATTGGTGAGGGAATGTTAGAGCTAGTTACAACTGATGAACAGTTTCTGCTAATTCTCGAAAAAGTGTTAGATACGCGAGGGGCTAGCAAACAACCCTATCTCAAGTGTTTTGGCACACAATTAAGCCAAGTAGTCACTAAGGGAAGTACCTTGTTCAAGGGATTATCCCTATTGGCGAATGAAGCGGATCAGGAATACTTCCTTAATTCTTTGGGGCAAGAGGTGATTCGCAAGTCTATTGCTAATGTTAATGATTTGGTAGAGGCTCTGACCTGGCTATATGGCAAGATGGATATCTTGTTTATCGAGTTGATTGGCTGGGATTTTGTACTAAAATTTATCAATTCTGGTCGTTCCCTGGGTGCCATCATGAAGGTACTTTCCCAAGAGGAAGAAAAAGAGTTGCTAGAGCGGATGGGATGGCCCTCAGTCATTAATTGCATTCAAGATGCGGATGATCTGATGGCAGCATTTATTGGATTGGAACAAGAAAGCGATCGGCTTTTAATTGATAAATTGGTTGAGTTTAATAAGTTGCAAGCGGTCATTCCATCTGTAGCTGAGTTAGATCGAGTCTGTAGGCGAGGTTTGGGTGCAGAAGACATCACCTACCTGCGAGAAACCTATCAGAAATTGCTGGTGGCTTAAGAGCAAATTTTAGACTAATTTTCAGCCAATTGTTAGCAAATTGTCGGAATTTTGGGGAATGTCCGTATGCTGATAAGCGAAAAATTATTCCCCTTTAGACCCTACTCTGAATCAGTTCATTAGGAGTGAAGACTATGGGAGTTCTAGAACCACTGAAGGGTTCAAAATACCAATGTATCGATGCTCATTTACATGTTGTGGATTTTCTGCAAGATACAGGTGGGCTGCGGAAGTGTTTAAAGTACATGGATAAGGGGAATATTTCCCACGCCTGTGTGTTTGGTTTACCGGTCACCAAGCTATGGGCGAGTTGGGAACGCAGTTCACCAGGATATTATTTGGGAGACAACTCCAAGTGTTACTACTACAGTGCCGTTGATCCGTTCATTGCCTGTGACTATCAATCCTTATCTCCCGAAGAGCAACAACGCTTTTTCCTATTCATTGGCGGATTCAATCCCTGCGATAAGTTGGCCTATAAACACATTGAACGGACGATTAAGTATTTTCCCAATATGTGGAGTGGAGTAGGCGAAATCCTCTTCCGCCACGACGACTTAACCAACCTCACCTACGGCGAACCTCCCCGCAGCAACCATCCGGCCATGGACAGCGTGTTTGAACTATGCGCCGACCTCGAGATGCCAGTTTGTATTCACCAAAATATCACGTCGGTGGGCACAAATACTTATCCAATGTGGTTGCACGAGCTGGAGGAGATGTTACAAAAGCATCCCAAAGTCAAGTTTGTTTGGTGTCACTGTGGCATTTCTCGCCGCGTTTATTCACCGGTCTACTATCAGATTGTTAAGCGCGTTCTAGAGCATTACGATAATCTCTGGGTTGATATTGCCTGGATTGTGTTTGATGATTATATTTGTCCCAAAGGTGTGCCCGATCCAGATTGGCTACAACTGTGTGAGAAATATTCCGATCGTGTCTGCATTGGTACAGACGTTGTGAATAAGTTTGAGTTCTTACCTTCAACCATTCAGAAATATGATGTCTTTTTAGATGCTCTCTCTGAAAAAGCAGGCAAGAATTTAGCATTTAACACTGCTTTTAACTTATTCTCAAAAGTTCGAGCCTAGTGAAATCAAAACCCAAGCTATTTGGCACGATCACAAAGTCTTAGGTTTCTTAACCAGGTAGTGGTCACAAGTAGTGATTTTAGCTTCCGTTACCTTAACCAGAGCCTAGCCAAATCACTGCATCTTTACCACTACCTTCGGTTGTAAGGTCTGAAGTAGGAGTTTGCAACCTTCGTTAATTACAATCACCAAATTAGTCAGTAGTCAGGATTAATTATTAGACTTCAACTACATGCAAACCTCTATAATTAACCTCACCTAGAGAGCATTACGATAATCTTGGTTGTTGGCATTCCCTTAGATGATTAGATTTCTCCCAAGGGTTTACTCGTAACAGATGGGCTGCAACTTTGAGAACTATTCCCATCCTATCTGCATTGCTAAAAACATTGTAAAGAAATTTGGTATCTTAGCTCTAACCATTCAGAAATATGATAATTATTTAAATACTCTATTAAAAAGCAGCCAAGAATTTGGCGTTGCTGATTATGGGTATGGTTTTGCCCCTCTAGCCCCCCAAGCGAGTAATTGCTCACTTGGGGGACCAACGGGGGCTTGACCAAAACCAGATGATCGCGCATTCATTCCTTAATTCAGCAACGCCAATAATTTAGCATTTGACACTGCTTTTAACGTATTGTCTTGCATTGCAAGCCTAGTGAAATCAACACCCAAGCTCTTTGGCAAGACTACAAAGTTTTAGGTTTTTTTAACCTTTCTGATCATTGATCATCAATTATATATATTCAGGATATCCGATATGAGTACAACACCAGATCAAACCGCAGATGCACGGAACCGCGTCATTGAATCCGCCAAGCGATTGGGAGTTCAACTCAATGAACAAGAATTGGAACGATGGATGAATTCCATTACCCAAACCACAGAGGGCAGCGATATTGTCGTCGATGAAAAGACAGGGGTTTTCGGTCACAAAGTCAGCATGTTGGATTTTGACCCGAAAGACCTGGAGCGTTTTCGCACTATCGGTAAAATTGTGGAATTTGACGATGTTCCTGGTCTGGTAGAAACTGCTTTGGCCCTCTCTGGTTCAGCCGCTCAATCCAAGGTTCAAACTCACCCTGGAGACTGTGACTACTTCGAGCGGGTGAATATTATTGCCCCCACCAAGGCTGAAGCTTGCCAGATTCTAGCTCGAATTATGCGTGAGAAAGCAATCAACAGCCTGTCGGGTGACAATTTTCAATTCATTGAACTGAAATTTGGTAGCTATCCCCAAGACGTTATCTGCAACGAACGCCCCTGTAGCAAAGGCTCACCGATCGCGTGGTCTTCTGACGAAGTTGTGGCTGGAAAGATAGAAGCGAGGGACTCTGAAGGAAATCCTGTCATCATCACCTGGGATTCTGTAGCCGACGATCCCGGTTGGTGTAAGCTGGACTGGGTAATTTCTGATCCAGTGCGCGGTCAATTGGCCAACGCTAGCAACATGTTGGATGTGACCTGGGAAGCTCCCGATGGTACAATCACTCCCTTAGACGGCTATCTAGACGCTTATTTTCAAGAGGTTTACCTGGATGCCGAATCTGCTCCCATCTTTAACAAACTGGTGAAGCAGGTTTCCAGCGATGTCATGGATGATTACGTGACGGCGTTGCAAGACCAAGTTAAAAAATATGTTAAGGAAGATCATCTCAACTATGGCAAAGCTGCCAAACGTTTGTATAATATATTCCGGCTGAATGGGCAGTATGAGGAAGCTGCCTTCCTGCGGGAACTTTTTGACGAACCGGCGGCATTACTTTATCAAGTCCACGCCCTGGTAAAAACGGTTCAAGAAGCCACGGAAAAAAGCACCGTCTTTGATATCGACAGCATTCTTGATCAGACTGATGAACTGATTATGTCAGTGATCAAGGTCTTGGAAGGGGAAGAGGAATTGGAGATCGTGCGCCATCTGCTGCGTCTATCCCGCTGCATCAGCCGTCAGGAGGAGGGGGTTCCCCTTGGTCCCCACGCAAAAATAATCCAATCAGAGATCATGAATATTGTCAACAATTTCTTCTACGAAAAGATGACAGCACTACCTACTATTAAGGCTTATATTGACGATCTCAAGAGTTGATACTGACGCTGGCTGCCCCTATCCCTTTCCATAGCCAGCCAGCTAAATCAATAGACCTCTTGCAAAAGTATTTTTCTGATAGTGTTTACGTCAATTCTTGTCCACTGTTCCCAGATCCGCTGTTCCCTGTTCCCGACAACTGCCGCGAAGTCTAATGTTCACGCTGTAAGTTGTTTTGTAAGAGATTGCAAAACAACTTACCTTGTTGAATGGCATCATCAAGAGCAACATGGGTCAAGGGAATGTCCTCTAACCACTCAGGCGGTAGGTTTTTCTTGCCTGACTCGCTATAGTTTCGTTTTAGGAATGCCATGGCATAGGAGCGGATGTCTAGTGCAGAATGCTTAAAGGGACTATCCCCCACAAAGTTGATCAAATACCAATAGACAAACATAAAGTCGAAGGTGGCTGGATAGGCAACAAAGACCGGTTTACCGGGTAATGCTTGTAGCCAAGCGTGATATGCCTGCATCACCTGTGCTGGAGGCTTTGGGTTGACTCGTGATGCTTCCCAAGCTTCAGGGTTTTCTGACCACCATCTCATGGTGTTGGGATGAGCTTGTGCCCCTGGCAAGGGTTCTAGGTTAGCGGTAAAGGTGGCGATTAATTCTTTGTCTGCCGTATAAGCTGCTGATCCAATGCTGAGCATGGAGTGAGGTCCAGGGATAAGACCATCGGTTTCAATATCCGTGCTGACGTAGATTTCGATTGTCATTTGTTTGCCTATATCAAATATTAACAGGATATTGCTATGACCTTAACATCTGAGAAAATTTAGGAAAAAAAATTGGTAGTAATGCATACTAAGAATTCAATCAGAACTGTTGAACCTTGAAAACTTTGAACACTTCTGGGGTGTTGCTAACCCGCAACAATTCTTCTCGTTATCTGGTGTCACCTTGGGTTAATGTTAAATGCAGTCTACTGTTGACTTCTGAGTGGAAGAATGACTTTCTCATCCTTAACTGTTTCCCTCAAACCCGAAATCACCCTCACCCCTGTTGAGGGAAATATTCTGCTCCAATCTTCAAGCCGTAAGCTGACATTTCATCAACCGGAACCGGGATTAAAAACTGCTCTAGATGCTCTCAAACAGGGAACCCACACCCCCGGGCAACTTCAAACCTTAATCCTAGAAACCGATGGCACACAAGTGCGGGAAAAGTTCGATGCTTACCTGAATCGTCTGATTGAACTGGGCTGGATCTGCCACGCCATCCCCCCCTCATCCCCTGAGCTTTCCCCCCTTGCGACCGCTATTCCCATGGTAGGGGATTATTACTTCGATTGCCCTGAAATTGATTGGGATGCGTTCGCGAAGCGGTTCCAAAGGAACATCGCATTTACCCTCTCTCGCTTCGCCTATCTCCATCAAGTCGAAGGGGAAATGGTATTAGAGTCTCCCCTTACCAAAGGTAAGATTAAATTTTCCGACTGGCGGGGTCCTGGGTTAGTGAGTCAGTTATCTCAACCCCAAACCGCTACTAGCTTAAGTCAGGAAATTCCCGGAATTACTGAAGAGATTGCCCAACAGTTTCTCAGTTTACTGTTTGCGGCCCAGATGTTATCTGCATCCTTTGCCAGTCCTGTTGAAGAAGATGAAGAAGTTAAAAGCGAAGAAGCTACTCCACCGCTAGTGTTTTGGGAATTTCACGATTTACTGTTCCATTCTCGCAGTCGCCTCGGTAGACATAATAATCCCTTGGGTGGCATATTTCCCTATGTCGGTAAAATTGACCCCTTGCCTGGGGTGAAGCCATTGATGAGCGATGTGGTGATTCCCTTGGCAAAACCAAACTTAGAGGAACTCAATCAAACCGATATGCCCTTGAGTCAGGCATTAGAAACTCGCCGTTCGATCCGGCGATATGACGAAACCCCGATCACCCTTGAACAATTAGGACAGTTTCTATACCGTTGCTCCAGGGTGAAAAAACTCTTCGATACAGAACGGGGAGAGGTCAGTAACCGTCCCTATCCCGGTGGAGGTGCGATTTATGAATTGGAAATTTATCCCGTGGTTAACGCTTGTCAAGGATTAGAACAGGGACTCTATCACTATCACCCCTTAGACCATGTGTTGTGTCAAGTCTCAGCATGGACCGCAGAAACGGAAGCATTAGTTCAGGATGTCTGGTTTGCCAGCGCTCAACATGATCAGCCCCAGGTTGTATTTGTGATTACCGCCCGCTTCGGACGAATGTTTTGGAAATATCAATCCATGGCCTATGCAGCAATTTTGAAACACGTTGGAGTTATGTATCAAACCTTCTATCTGGTTGCCACCAGTATGAATTTAGCTCCCTGTGGAATTGGAGCAGGTAATTCTGATCTATTTCAAAAAGCCACTGGAATTGACTACTATGAAGAGTCTTCTGTAGGGGAATTTATGTTAGCTTCTGTTCCCGTAAAACCTTAATAAAAACTATAGCCCTTGGCCGTTGGAAATAGCTTGTAGGGTGGGCAAAAACAGTTTGGTTTTTTTGAGTATTCTAGATTATAGAACTTTGCCCACCCTACTATAGCCCTGGACTATAGTATTTCGATTTAATTTGGTAAAGGAAAAAGGCAAGAGGCAATAGATAATAGATAAGAGGTCATCAAGAAGCTTTGAGGGTGCTCAAAAACAGTTTGGTTTTTCGATTATTCCAGATTATAGCGTTTCTCGCAGTTATTAGGTACAGTTTTATTTGAGGCTGATTCCTTTAAAACCCTCTTGAATATTGCCTTTTGCCCTCAACATTCAGCAGTCAGCGGTCAGCAGTCAGCGGTCAGCTATAATGCCTAATGCTTAAAATAAACATCGAACAGGATAATTTAATATTTCGAGATTTGACAGAATTGAAAGTTTGGGGATTTGCCCATCTAAGCATATGCTGATAGCTGATAGCTTACCTTTTGCCTTTTGCCTTTTGCCTTTTGCCTTTTGCCTTTTGCCTTAAAGGATAAGATTTGTCCTCAAACGTCGCTAAAAATTGCTATATATAACTCTGCCCATTCTACTTTAATTGATATTTTTTTTACACGCAAGTGCCTAAATATTAAGTTTTGTGGCTATATCAGTCTTCTATACCACTGGACATAGTATGTTAACCAATGGCTTAACAATCCAAAATTAGTTTGGGATTCAATGTCTGAAATTGCTAAAATCCCAGGAATACAGGGACTTTGGGAAAAAACCAAAGGGGACTCCCAAGTTGTTGTTGCAGTTCTAGATGGGGTTGTTGACCAGGCTCATCCTTGTTTTGATGGGGCTAGGCTAAAGCGGTTGCCAACGTTAGTTCAGGGAGAGGCACACCCAAACGGGAGGATGTCGAGCCATGGGACTCATGTTGCCAGTCTGATTTTGGGTCAGCATGGTTCTCCTGTGCAGGGGATTGCCCCGAACTGCCAGGGGTTAGTCATACCTGTGTTCGCCGATGAAGGTCGCCGCCTCTCCCAACTGGATTTGTCTCGTGCCATTGAACAGGCCGTTAATGCCGGAGCGCATATTATCAATATCAGCGGCGGACAACTGACTGACTATGGTGAAGCAGAGGACTGGCTCCAACAGGCTGTCCGTCTGTGCCGAGACAATAATGTATTAATTGTGGCGGCTGCGGGCAATGACGGGTGTGAGTGTTTACACGTTCCCGCTGCCCTTCCGGCTGTCCTAGCAGTTGGAGCCACGGATGGCCAGGGACAACCCCTAGAACTGAGTAATTGGGGTCAAACCTATCAAAACCAAGGGATTCTGGCTCCGGGAGAGAATATTATAGGAGCTAAACCCGGAGGTGGTACAGTCAGACTCAGTGGCACCAGCTTTGCCACCCCCATTGTCAGTGGAGTTGCGGCACTTTTGCTCAGTCTGCAACGGCAACGGGGTGAAGAACCTGACCCCCAAAAAGTTCGTACTGCCTTGCTAAAAACAGCCCTACCCTGTAACCTACCGGAAAACGATCAGCGTCCTCGTTGTTTGGTGGGTGAGGTTAATATTGCTGGGGCGTTTACTGATTTAACAGGGTGCGGCTCGTTCTCACTAGGAGCCTCTAGAAGCTAGAGGGGTATGAGTGAGG
>NZ_MKZS01000001.1:4266365-4280654 GCF_001942495.1 Moorena bouillonii PNG | reverse complement strand
CCCGACTCCCGACTCCCGACTCCCGACTCCCGACTCCCGACTCCCGACTCCCGATCACCCATTGCTGCTTTCAACAATACATCTGCTCCAAATCGCACGGCATCGGTACAAGGTAGGCCAGTCTCTGTTTGTACCTGTTCAATGGCCGACCGGGCAGCTTGATCATCCAAGTGGCCAGTATTAAGTGCGATCGCAATCACTTTAACCTGACCAAATGCCCCACCAGCACTAGCAACGGTCTCGTAAAGCTCAATCACTTTGGGTAATGGGGGAATCAGCACATGGTCATGATTACGAACAGACTCCTGTCCGGCTCGATGGACCAATAGTAATCCCGTGGGCTGAGTTCCTCGAATTAGCGGTAGAGTAGCTGTGGAACCAGGATGCAACAGGGAACCCTGCCCTTCTACGATCAATAAGTCGTGGTCATTACCATAGCGCAGTACCATTTGTTCCACAGCACCAGCAGCAAAGTCTACCCGAATCCCATCCAAGGGAATGCCATCCCCAGAAATCATAATTCCAGCTTGACCAGTGGCTAGGAACTTCGATGGTATGCCCTGACGTTGGGCGCACAAATATAACTCCAGAGCTGCTGACATTTTGCCCACTGCCATATCTGTACCTACTGTCAAGATGCGCCGACAAGGTAGCGATCGCGCCTTAGCACTTGCTATTCCTAATCCCTTCGGTTCCCGACGAATATCCCAAATTACCTGACCGTCTTGCAGTAATTTCTGTAATTCTGGGTCAGATGCCATGGGAGTATGCAAACCATTGATAATCGATAACCCTGCTTCTACCCCCACTTTCACCTCCTGCGACCAAGGCTCTGGTAATGCTCCCCCAGATGGCGCAATACCAATGGCTAGGATATCTGGTTGATAAGCCAGGGCAGCAGACACGGAATCTACAATCGGAACATTAACCTGAATTCCAGTTAATTTAGACAAAGACTCCCCAGCACACTGCTGGTCGATCACCACCACAATCTCAGTTGGGCAATAGCGTAACAGAGTCAGTCCGGTTTTGCCTTTTGAACCAAGAATCCCTTCATGAAGTAGAATCGCAATACGCCGATTAGTGGTTAAATTCACGGCGTTTCACCCCCAGTCCTGGTAAATTATTCGGTATCAAATGCCCATTTTGTAGGGTTGCCCCTGTGAAGGGGTCATCTACTAGGTTTAAGTGGCTGTCTAAATCAAGATAATCTGCGAGTGGTGAGAGATGAGAAGCTGCTGTATTCGCCAGAGTACTGTCAGAATAGCAACCAAACATCACCTGCAACCCACAAGCTTTTGCGGTATGCACCATCCGTATTGCCTCAGTTAAACCACCGGATTTCATTAGTTTGATGTTAATACCATGGACACAGTTTGCCAATGGCGGAATATCTTGGCAAGTCTTGCAACTTTCATCCACAAATATTGGTAAAGGGGATTGCTTATACAACTGGGGTAAATCCACCTCTTTTCCAGGAGCGAGGGGTTGTTCCACATGCCTCACCCCCTGATTCGCCAGCCAGTTACACATCTCTACCCCTTCCTCCAAACTCCAACCCCCATTGGCATCTACACTCAACTCGGCTTCTGGTGCCTCATCTCGGATAGCCAGAATCATCTGTTGATCAGCAGCAATCCCCTCAGGTGACCCTAATTTAATTTTCAGTACATGAGCACCAGTAATGGGAATCCATTCCTGCACCCGTTGCCTGGCCTTTTCTGGGTCACTAATGCCTACCGTAGCGGAAATTGGTACAATTCGGCGGCGGTTCAATCCCCACAGCCGCCAGAGGGGTAATCCCACCCGCTTCCCTAACCAGTCATGTATTGCCAAATCAATAGACGCCCAAGCTGCTGATGGCACCTGTACCTCCTCCAACACCCGTTCAATTTGTTGGTGTTCCCAAGGACTAAATACCTCCAGCATCGGGATAACCACCTCTAGGGCTTCCAGCAGAATCTCAGTAGTTTGCTTATGGGGGGTGGGGGTTAGGAAACTTTCTGTGCCTGGATCTGACGAGCTATTGCTGAGGCTAGTTGCCTTTCCTAGGGAAAAGGGAGACCCTTCGCCCCACGCTTCAATACCCTCTTGTTCGATCCTGACCCAGACATTGGTGGTTTCAGAAGTGGTGCCACGACTGATGGTTAAAGGGAACTGCTTATGTACCGTGAACGTTTCAACGCCAATACGCATTGTTTATTTAGTATATGGTTATTTAGTTTAAGGTTAAAGGTTAGTTGGTTGAAGGTTAGTTGGTTGTTCGCCTTTGGGGTTCGGTGAAGGGTAGCTTGAAGGTTATTTGGTTAAAGGTTGAAGGTTGTTTAGTTGTTCGCGTAGCGTGGCCAAAGGCCAAGGTTGTTCGCCTTTGGGGTTCGGTGAAGGGTAGCTTGAAGGTTATACTCTACTAGGACGATGGTCAATAATAGGTTTGCCAGATCATACTCGCCTACAAGGTGTAACCTCTAACCTACATACAACCTGTAACCCAATTTGTAACCTACAACCTACAATCTGTAACCTGTAACCTACCACCTGTAACCTTCAACCTCTAACCTGTAACCTTCAACCTCTAACCCAACCTGTAACCTGTAACCTGTAACCTTCAACCTTCAACCTGTAACCTTCAACCTTCACCCTTAATACTGTAACTTATCCTTTTGTAATTATTCAGTAATTTAATGATTTCAATACAGCCATGGAAAACCCTGAAATCAAAGTTGGTTTTTGACAATAAATGGTGTCGAGTCAGGCAAGATGAAGTAGAATTACCAAGTGGTGAAATTGTTGATGACTACTTCATCAATGTTAGACCGGATATTGTGCTGATACTGGCAATTACTTGCGATCGCAATGTTGTTTTTGTCCGTCAATATCGCCATGGAGTGGGAGAAATTTTATTGGAACTCCCTGGGGGTGGTTTCAACTCAACAGTAGAAGATAGTCTGAAGGCAGCTGCTAGGGAATTAGAAGAAGAGACTGGTTATGTCTCTGACCATATGTTATCCCTAGCAACCTTATATGATAATCCGGTAAAAGATACCAATACAATTCATTTAATTATGGCGGAAGATGCTCAGCCATCGGGTATCCAAAATCTAGATATTACGGAAGAGGTGGAAATTGTTTTGGTACCTATAGACGAGGTTATGAAAAAAATTGAACAAGGAGAAATTTGTGTTTCAGGAACAATTGCTGCTTTGTTTTTAGGCTTGAAGTTTTTATCCTAAATTCTTAGCTAACAGCTGTCAGCTGTCAGCCGTCAGCTGTCAGCCGTCAGCTTAAAATATAGCAATCCGTGTAGGAATTGTGATAATTTTTGATCTGAAGTTCCCTACTCCCTTTGTTCTATAGCGTTTCTCATAGCTATCAAGTACACAGGATTTTTGGCCTCTTGCCTTTTACCTCTTGCCTCTTGCCTCTTGCCTGCTCCCTGCTCCCTACTCCCTATTCCCTACTCCCTACTCCCTTTACTATATGTCTAACTCTACCTTGCATGTTGTTGCCCGTCTTGTAGCTCTGCCAGATAAAGTTGAGGAACTCAAAGCTGTCCTGAGCGCATTGATTGAACCCACAAGAGCAGAAGAAGGTTGTTTGAAATACGAATTACTTCAAAATCAGACAAAACCAACAGATTTTACCTTTCTGGAAGAGTGGACAACACCAGACGCACTAGATGCTCATCTGGTCACTGAGCATCTCCAAGCTGCCATCAAGCAACTTGATGGCTTAGTGGCTGATACACCAGATATCCGCCGCTACACCAAAATCCTCTGATATAGCGCTGCGCCCAGGGAATCGGGAATCGGGAATCGGGAATCGGGAATCGGGAAGAGTAGTTTTACTTTGACCCGGTGGGTGGAACGGGCATCTTGCCCGTTTCATTTCCGGACGCCTACTCCCTATGCCCTTGGGTGCAGCGCTATGGAATCACGAATCACCCAAATCCCTAAGAGTCTTCAGAGTCTGGTTCCATCGGCTTTCCTAAATCAAAAATAATTATAAATTCAGCATCGGGCATCAGTCGTTTCAGAGCCTGCAAGTGGCCTTGGGCATCCGATCGGTTGCGAAACCGAGCCACAATCACTCGTTGCATTTTTGGCAATAGCCGAACTATCACCCACGGATGAAGGCGTTCAGAATAGGACATAATTGATGTATCTCCTTAGATGGGGACCAAGAGCCAGCCGGAGACCCGCGAAAATCTGTGGGCTGGCTCTTCCCGTGGACGTTTAATGGCCACATTTTTATAATAACACAAAATAATCTTTTATTATAACATATTTTGAAAACTTTTGTAACAAATTTGTTTGGGAGTCGGGAGTCGGGAGTCGGGAGTCGGCAATCGATGACTTTACAATCGAGATATAGCGGTTGTTAGCCTAATGAGGTACAATAATTTTTGTGCTGTTCCCTGTTCCCTGTTTCCTGTTCCCTCTTACCTGCTCCCTGCTCCCTACTCCCTGCTCCCTAAAAACCAGAAATTTGTACCTCACAAGTCGTATAATTGCTATATATATGATAGATAATAACTGAAAGCTGTTCGCGTAGCGTGCGCGTAGCGCTTAAGCTGATCACTTAAATTATATAAACTTAAGGTAGCAAATTGTAATGGCGACTAAACTGATTGAATTAGAAGATGGCACGTTGGTAGAAGTAGAAGTACCAGGGAATCAAGTCGAACCTATCTCTGGTGGTTTTGCTGATAAAGTTAGTGCTACTTTCGATAAGATTCGACCGTTGTTGGTGAAGACATGCAAGCCCATTGCTCAGACTTGGAAAGAGCTGAATAAGGAGATGGATATTGAGAAGGCTGAGGTGGAATTGGGGTTTAGTTTTGAAGGAGAAGGGAATTTATATATTACTAGGTCAGCGGCAAATGCTAACCTGAAAGTGAAACTGGTACTGAAACCCAAAGATTAATTGATTAATTAATAGCAATTCCTATAGGAATTGTGATAATTTTTGATACCCTACTCCCTACTCCCTACTCCCTACTCCCTGTTCCCTATTCCCTGTTCCCTATTCCCTGTTCCCTTTGCTAAAGAATGACCCCAGAAGAACTACAGCAGTCAGTGGTTTTAATTACCAGTAGTGACCCTGAAATCACTGGTTTTGGCACTGGTTTTGTGATTCGCCAGGTTAGTGGCACCGCTTTCTTGTTGACTTGTGCTCATGTGGTGAAAGAGGTTGGTGGGCCAGAGAATGTCAAAGCTGATGGCATACCTGGCACGGTGATTGCTTCTGGGGAAGATCATGGATTGGATTTGGCAGTTTTGAGAGTAGATGGACTTTGGAATAAGCCAGAATTACACCGACAAGAAGGATTTGGTCAGAAGGGTAACTCTTTCCTAACTGCTGGCTTTCAATTATTTGCTAAAGACCATTTAATCCGACCACTGCACGGTACCCTAGGGGAGCAAGTGGGATGGTCGAAACAATCAGGGGAAAGAATTCAAAGTTGGGATTTGCACATTGTTGATGACTATGGGCTACAGCGTGGTTATAGTGGTTCGCCGGTGGTGGATGAAGCTAGTGGTGAGCTTTTGGGAGTAGTTAGCCATCGACAAGGGGATGGTAAAACTGGTTTAGCCATATCCATTGGTGCCCTTGATAGAATTTGGCGGGTTTTAGATGGTGATCAGCTTTATAAGGTATTAGTAAAGCTGGGTTACGAGGAGCAGGAACGCTTATTTTTTAGGTTAATCCGAACACAGTCTGTCGCGGCTTTTTTAATTCATGGCTATCCAGACTACGGACAACGTTGGTTATTGAATCGCTTAGTAGAAAAACATCTTCCTAATACTATTACTGGCAAAGTTATCAAAGTTAATTTAGCGAGAAAAGCCCGCAGAACTGATATCAAAACCCTTTGGCGTGAACTGGGTAATCAGGTTGGTTTGTGGAGAAAGGGAGCGTCAGTTACTGCTATTACTGAACGAGTTTATCGCTACTGGCAAACCCAGAATGTGCTACTGGTCTTCCATGATGTAAATGTGATGCCAGAAGCCTATTTAGATCAACTGATCCGTGAATTCTGGACACCTTTGGCAACTAACGCTCGCCAGGTTAACCCTAGTGCCAGTCGATTCAAATTATTGATGTTTTTAGTAGACTACGAAGGCACTGTGGGGAATTTGGATGCTATATTTTCTGATAAAATAGACCGTACTCAACCCCAGATGCCAGTCAAATCTCCCAAGATTAATCAATTTCATGAAGAAGAGTTGATTGACTGGATGATGCGAGAATCTGAGGAATTACCGATCGAATTTACCCATGAGGTCGATGAAACTGTTAAAGTCGTTCTAGAAAACAGCGATAATGGCATTCCAGAGTATGTACTGGCAGAAATATGCGATCGCTGTGGCGTTGATTGGTTTAATGACGTAAAGCAACGGTGGAGACTCTGAACAACCCAAAACCTGAATATACAGGTGATCCAGCACTACAACCGCAGCCTGGAGAACGAGACAGCAAGGGACAATTGTTGTATCCTTATCTACCTAGTCGGGAATTAATTGAAGCAGTCAATTTAGCGATCTACCTGGAACGCCCTTTATTACTGAAAGGGGAACCGGGATGTGGGAAAACCCGCTTGGCTCATGCTGTGGCTTATGAACTAAACTTGCCTGTGAGAGTCTGGGCTGTCAAATCGACTACTCGGGCAAAGGATGGTCTTTATACCTATGATACTGTGGCTCGTTTGCGGGATGCTCAGTTAGCCGCAACCGGCATGATTAAACCAGAGGATATCCCCCGTATTAGTAATCCCGAGACCTATGTACGTTGGGGCCCGTTAGGCAATGCGTTTCGGAGTGAAACCCTGACGGTGGTGTTAATTGATGAAATTGACAAGGCGGATATTGACTTTCCTAACGACTTATTAATGGAACTTGATCAACGCCAATTTACTGTAGATGAAACCGGTGAAGAAGTAATAGCCAACCAAGCCCCAATTGTTTTTATTACCAGCAATGACGAAAAAGATTTACCCGATGCTTTCTTACGCCGCTGTTTATTTCATAATGTTGAGTTTCCTTATCACCAGTTAAGTGACATTCTTAATGCTCATTTTCCGAAATCACCAGAGACGCTAGTGAAGAAGACTGTAAGTCGCTTTCAGGAATTGCGTCAGCAAATGGAAAAGGATAAAGGGAATACTGGTAAAAAGGTTAGTACTAGCGAATTAATTGATTGGTTCAAGGTACTGCGCCGCCATCCCACCGATGAAATTTTGGCACAATTGGATGGAAAACTCCCCTATCCTGGTGTATTGCTGAAAAGCGTCAATGACCATATGCGCTATCTAAACTCAAAAAGGCTATGAAGGTCAATGACTTACCCCTAATGGAGTTGTTTGAAAAACTGCAAGACGCTGGCTTACCTTTGGGAATCGGTGAGTATGAAGCCTTATTGCGGGCATTGCAGGCTGGTTTTGGGATTCCAGACCGGGAAGCGTTGGCACGATTGTGCTGTACCTTGTGGGTGAAGTCGCAAGAAGAAAAGCATATTTTTGATAAGTACTTTGAAGAATTTATTCCAACTAGTAAAGCTTCAGATAATTTCGATAATTTTACCAAAATAAATGAGGGTGATTCAAATAAAAATAACTCTTGGTCAAGATTTATTTATTGGTTCATAGGATTAGTATTTATTATTGGAAGTGGAATTATTATCTCGAATTTAATTACTCCTCCAAAACCAATAGATGCACCAAAACCAAACCCATCAATTCCACCAGGAGAAATAATCCCAAAACCAACCCCAAAACCAACTCCAAATAATGCTGATAGCAATCCGGTATTTTTCTGGGATAATTGGCCAGTTATCCTAACTATAGGTGGAGGATATTTATTGACTCTAGGGGTCTTTCGGAACATTATTGAATCTCGAAATCGTCCCCAAGAAAAGCTGTTTAAGCCAGTAGTAATGATTCCGGGAGTAGATGAAGTACAAATAGCGAAAACAGTAAGGCAGAGTTCTCGTAAAACTAAGCCAGGGTTTAGCGATCGCATTGTGATCACTACAGGATACTCTCCCGTTACCCGTAGGCAAATGAAACAAAGCTGGCGTTACTTGCGGGGTCTGGTCAGGGAAGGAGCTAAGACAGAACTAGACATTGAAGCCACCGTTAACCAGATTGGACGGCAAGGTCTATTGCTAGAGCCTGTCTTTATCTCCCCTAGGGTCAATCGTACGGAGCTATTACTGTTAATCGACCAAGGTGGCTCAATGATACCCTTTCATCGACTATCCCATCGGCTAACAGAAACCGCCTTACAAGCTGGACACTGGGGTAAAACCACTATTTACTATTTTCACAATTGTCCAGTGGATTACCTCTATCACGACCGTGATCAGCTTGAAGCAGAATTGATTAGCAGGATTCTCTCCCAGCTTGCTGTGCAGTGGACTGTAGTTTTGATGTTTAGCGATGGTGGTGCTGCTCGTGGTGGACTTAACCCTCAGCGGATTGAATTGACCAAAGCCTTTCTAGGACAACTCAAACAGCAAGTGCGTGCCATGGCTTGGCTTAATCCCATGCCGTGCAACCGTTGGAATGGCACCACCGCTGGTGAGATTAGAGCCTTGGTACCAATGTTTGAATTCAGTCGCGAAGGTTTACAAAATGCAATAAATGTTTTGCGGATACGATGAGTAAACTGAAGGTATTTTGATTATAGAGCAGTTTTCAATTGGGTTAGCTAGCAAAGGGAGTAGGGAGCAGGGAGCAGGGAGCAGGGAGCAGGGAGCAGGGAATAGGGAATAGGGAATAGGGAAACAATTCGGTGTAGCTTATAGCTATGATAAAGGCGTTGCTGAATTAAGGAATGAATGCCCGATTATCTGGTTTTATTAAAGCCCCCTAAATCCCCCAACTTTGGGGGACTTTAAGAGTTTTGTTACCCCCAGAATTGGGGGGCTAGGGGGGAGAAACCATACCCAGAATCAGCAACCCCATGATAAACGCTATAACATGTTGATTTGAGATGTAAACATAGTATTCATAGAAAAAGGGAACAGGGAACAGTGTCAAGATATCCGAGGAGTTTTTGGTGTCATGATCAGTCAGCATTGGTTTTCATGATCTATTTAAAAACACTATATATAGCGTTTCTAGGACTCATGAGGTACACATAATTGTTTGACTATTGGCTCTTGCCTCTTATCTCTTACCTGCTCCCTGCTCCCTGCTCCCTGCTCCCTAAAACCCAGATATTTGTACCTCACAAGTCGTAGAATTGCTATAGCGTTTCTCGTACTAATGAGCTATATTCAATTTTATTCTCCCTACTCCCTACTCCCTACTCCCTGTTCCCTGTTCCCTATTCCCTGTTCCCTTTGCTAGCTAACATGAAACCATGAAAACTGACACTATCCAACGACAGATTAAATCCTTTAAAAAACGCTTTGGAGAGGCACATCTTTTACTGGCTTGTCACGCTGCTTTCCCATTAGCGATTACCCCTGACTTGTTGTACTGTATTTGGGCAAAATTTCAGCAAGATGTCAAGGGTAGAGGGATAGATATTCCTTGGGTAGCTGTAACAGATTTACTGTTTTCTGGTCTTTGGGAAGAAGTGGGATTAGAAATCTATGAAATGGATGCAACTATCCGGGAGATGCTGCTGAATTATCTCAAAGATAATCACAATTTTGGTGAACAGCGTATTAAAGAGTTATCTGAATTTTTGTTAGTCTATATCCAGCCGCAACTAGAAAGCGATGACCCCGATATTCAGGAATTTGCTAAAGCTCAACGGTGGACAGCCCAGGCTTATCTTCGACCAAAAGCATCAGCTAAGGGATTAGGATTAGCCCTATCACGAGCATATCAGCACGACCGGGATGATCTAATTCGGATTGCTGCTGTGCTAGAAACCTTAGCCGAGCCCCTATCGAAGTTTAAGAAGCTGCTGATTTATGGTCGTGGTATGACTAAATTTGCTCGTGGTGATCTGCAAGGGGCAAAAGCTGAATTTGACAAAATTCGAGGCTGGGGTAATCACGTTCATGTTGCTGGAGTTCGTTTACTACTTCCTAAGCATCAAGAATTAACTAGAGAAAAATCGAAATCCCTTAGAGTTTACTGGGTGACCTCGGGGATACTTAGTTTAGTTTTAGTTGGAGGAGTGAGCTTGTTTCAAAACGCTCTAATACTAAGTCCCTCCCCCCCTACAGTAACTCCCTCCCCCCCTACAGAAGTAATAGTCTCTCAAGAAGAACCAATTCCCTCTATAGTTAAGGATGTTACGACCTGCTTATTCTCTAAGGGGATAGGTAAGGTTCGTGGACTTGATCAACAACTCATCAATCGGCTCAATGTCCTACGTCCTAATTCCCTGGTCAGCTTTAAAGATTTGAATTTAGACATTGAAGGAGCTACTTTGCCCTATCTTCAACCAGCGGCTAAACAAGCACTTCAACAAGCTATTGATGAAAGAGGTGAATCATTAGTCGTGGCAAGTGCCTATCGAACCATTGCTGACCAAATCATCTTATATAATCATTACCGTAATCGACGTTGTGAGATTCCAATCGCTGCTCGCCCACCTAGAAGTAATCATCAGAGTGGTATAGCACTCGATATTCGAGATGATCAGGGTTGGAGACCCTTTTTAGTAAAGTATGGCTGGCGATGGCTTGGAGCGGCGGACAGTCAACATTTTGACTATGTAGGAGGCAATACCATTGACATCCGAGATTATTCTGTCCGTGCTTTCCAGCAACTCTGGAATCTGAACAATCCAACAGACCGAATTAAACAGGATGGCATTTACAACGCTGAAACTGAACTACGACTGAACAACTCCCCTGTTGATGGGTTCCCGAAGGAAAGCTGATGGTGGTTTACTTTGTTCAAAGGACTTATGTCACTGATATCTGGCCGTTCTTAATTGGACTGTACTTCATAACTCTGAAAAATGCTATAGTAAACAGTTGGTCATTACTAATAAACAGTAAACAGTTGAAAATGAAACAGTTGTCTCGAATTTCCTTAACTATTGTTAGCTTATTCCTGTGTTTGCTCACTTTGAGCAGTTGCAGCAACAACTTTGCTAACCCTGATCAACTAGAAGGGCAAGTATTAAGCATTATCCGGAATAATCCAGAGGCTATTTTACAGTCGCTGCAAGCTTACCAGCAAGAAAAACAGCAAGAGCTAGCCCAATCCAGGCGAGCATTTTTGCAGCAAATGAGTACAGAGCCAGCATCGATAATTGGGAATTCCCCTACTACTGGTGTGGCGGAAAATAACATTGTGCTGTTGGAATTTTCTGACTTTCAATGTCCATTTTGTGCCCAAGCTAACCAAAGCGTAAAGCAGTTTATGGACAAACATTCCGATCAGGTAACGTTAGTCTATAAGCATTTGCCCCTAAGTCAGATTCATCCTGAAGCAATCCCCGCTGCTAAAGCAGCTTGGGCGGCTTTTCAGCAAGGGAAATTCTGGGAGTATGAAGATGCCCTGTTTGAGCAGCAAGATAACTTGGATGAAGATTTGTATGTAGCGATCGCCCAAAATCTTAATCTCGATCTAGAGCAATTTAATCGCGATCGCATCAGCGTTGGAGCGGAAGCTGCCATTAGGGACGATCTGAAATTAGCTCAGAGCTTGGCTCTTAAGGGTACTCCTTTCTTTATGTTGAACACAGAAGTGCTTCAGGTTCCTCTCAACCTATCAGAAATGGAGAGTATTTTGGCACAGGTCAGATCATGATCTAGTATTTATATTTGAGTTGTAAACACACGTCTTGGGGCAAGAGGCAAAAGGCAAGAGGCAAAAGTTGGTAGGGTGCGTGATAAGACGGGCTCGTGCTAGTTTTATAAATAGCCAGTGTTGGCACAGCCCGTCGGTGTAACGCACCACTCGCTCTTTAAAACTTAATATCTAATCGAGGAACATTTAAGATACTTTCTTAGTCAGACAACGTGATTAATTGACTAGAGGTAAGAAGATGAGAGTTGATCAAAGCAGTGGTTTAAGGCAACGACTTAATGGTATAGTCATGATCATCTATGCCTTAATACCGATTATCCTAGTAGTGGTATTTTTGATTACTTTTTTAACAATTTTACATGACCTCAAAAGTCTAGTAAGTGGCCCTTTAGTGGAAATCAATAACACCCTAGTGGAGGTGAAGGAGAGTACTCAAAAAGCAAAAGAAGAAATTGCTAATATCATAGAACCAATCAAAACAGTAAAGGCAGAGGTGCAAGAAGCCTTAGAGATAGTTGAACAGATTCCTACAGGAGTAACTTTGCCTGATCTTGGCATCCCAGATGTTAATCTTCCGGTGAAACCAAATGTCAACTTGAAGGGTAGATTTCCGCCTAAGGTGAATATCGAAATGAAAGAAGTTTCAGTGGCTATGCCTACTATTCCTGGGTTTGAAGTACAAGTGGTTGGTTTGCAACAGGTCAAGGCAGTGTTAAAGGATAATTTGGAAATACTTAGGGTTTTTAATACTATTGTCAGCGGTATTCCTAACCTCGATTCCCTTAGAGAAGATTCCCAAAAAATTGTAGCAGGGGTGCAGGAGTTGGTGAACGGAATTCAGAAAATCGGGAGCAAGGTATTGGGGCTGATGATATTTAGCGCAATCATGGTGATACCCTGGTTAATTAAGTTATGTATAGCTCCCTACGCTACCTGGGCTTACGGTCAGGTTACGACAGGATGGGCATTAGTCCGTGGTCAAGTAACTGAATAAATCAGATGGTGACATCTCAGGGAACAGGGAACAGGGAACAGGGAACAGGGAAAAAATTATGTGTACCTCATTACTATGAGAAACGCTATAGCCATTTAGGGTGCGTGATAAGACGGAAAGCCTCTGATTTTCCGCCTCTTCGCGCCTGGGACAGGCCGTCCCGTAACGCACCACCAGTCTACTCCCTACTCCCTACTCCCTACTCCCTGCTCCCTTTGCTATAGATTATATATTTAGATAACTTAAAAATTATCAGGATGAATAACCCTCAATCCAATATCTCTAAAGCCTATGAACCAGAAGCAACCTCGTCAGAAGAAATGACCATGAATGAGCTAGGTGCTTATGTGGCAGCGCCTGGAGCTATTGGTGGCTTAACCAAAATAGTCTTAGAAATAGTACAACCGCCCTCTAGTATACCAGTTAATCCCCCAGCTTGTAGCTCCTTTTTGTGTTTGCTACCAGCCAACCTGTTTCTAGGTATGATTAGTGCTGTGATTGGGACGTTTTTGTTGAGTGATGTTTTAGTATTTAGGAAATCCAAATTCAAGGTGATTGGCTTAGCTTTAATGTTGGGATTGTTTTTCCCTAGTGTATTTAGCACAGCATCAACCATTACTAATTTGAACCTTGAAGTTCAAGAAGCTAGGCAGCAACAAAATCAAGCCATACAAGCAACGATGGCAGCTAATACAAAATTGGCCATAACATCCGGGAATACCAAGGTTAAGCAAGAGGCTATTCAAACTATAAACACATTAGGGGAAAAATCAGCCGACCCTCAGGTTAATAAAAATGCTATTCAAAATATAGAAGCAGTAGGAAAAAATTCAGCCGATCCTCAGGTTAATAAAAATGCTATTCAAAATATAGAAGCAGTAGCGAAAGAGTCGAAAGATACTACTGTGAAGCAACAGGCGGTTAAATCCTTAGAAGACTTGGCAACTAATTCTCAAAACCAACTGGTCAGAAAAGATGCTATTTCGGCTTTAACAAATCTAAAGCAAGACGCCAGTAAAACACTAGTCAATCAAGTTAATCAATCGATAAATATTTTAAAAAAGTAATCATCTAATCTCAACGGTATTCAGTAGTTAAATAAGAGATGATTATAGTTATACTTTAAAATTTCAAAGATTAAATTTAAATAAATTAATAGCACTCCTATTTCCTATTCCCTGTTCCCTGTTCCCTGTTCCCTTTGCTAAATAAGTTTAAACTAACTAAGATGCGCATCGGTAAACGCACTAGACCTAGACAATTAGACATAATTATCAAAGGGTCATCTCATAACCATTGGCGTGACCCTTATCATATAATGTTGACCGTTAATTGGCCAATATTTTTCGGACTAATTGCGGTTTGTTATTTAACCATCAACATCGTCTTTGCATTATTGTACCTAGCTGGAGGAAATTGTATTGAAAATGCCCGTCCAGGTGCTTTCTTCGATGTCTTTTTCTTCAGCGTTCAGACTATGGCATCCATTGGTTATGGTGCCATGTATCCCGTGACCCTGGCTGCCTGACACAAGTGGCTCAAAGCTTGCAATGACGTTGTTTGCTAGAAT
>NZ_MKZS01000001.1:4263313-4266265 GCF_001942495.1 Moorena bouillonii PNG | reverse complement strand
TTAAAGTGTAGAACCTGATCTGTTTGCTTTTCACACAGATGTGTCAGGCAGTCAGCCCGTGACCTCCTATGCTAATATCATCGTTACCATAGAAGCTCTAGTGGGTTTGATGGCCCTAGCCATGGCAACGGGACTAATGTTTGCCCGCTTCTCTCGCCCTACTGCCAGAGTCATCTTCAGTCGTAGGGCAGTGATTGCGCCCCATAATGGGGTCACTACCCTCATGTTTCGCACTGCCAATGAACGGTATAATCTGATTCTGGAAGCTCAGCTCAGGGTAAGTTTGCTGCGCAATGAAGTGACCTTGGAAGGGGAATCCATGCGTCGATTCTACGACCTGAAACTTTTGCGTAGCCAAACCCCTAGCTTTGCTCTAACTTGGACAGCAATGCATCCGATTGATGAAAGTAGTCCTTTATATGGGGAAACACCAGAGTCTCTCGCTGAAATGGAAGCCACACTTATTATCACCCTAGTTGGTATTGATGAAACGGTTTCCCAGACTATTCACAGTCGTCACTCCTACACCGCATCAGAAATTTTGTGGGATAGGCGTTTTGTAGATATGTTTGATAGGAAATCAGACGGCAGTAGAATTATTGATTATAGCCACTTTCATGATGTTAAGTAATAGCAATTTATAGCGTTTGAGAACTGCTACATAGTTAATAGGTCGGAAATACCGACCTGACGTATCTTCTCTAATTCGATCAGCCTGCGATTAGCATCTTGACATTCCTGCCAATAGTATTGCTTACGTTGCGAATCATTACTAAGGTCAATTTTTTGCCATTGCTCTAAACAATAGCGCCGATGTTTTTCCAAGGCTACTATTTCTAGGGAAGCTGCTGCAGCTTGTATTACCATGGGGGCTCGCAAAATATCTTCTGTACAGGCTTCGTCAAGATGAAACAGATGAGCCACTTGAGTCATTTCCCTAGGAAATTGTAAACTGCGGTCTTGTAAACGGGAGATTAGCTGTTCAGGGGTGGTAGTGTTAAATTGTGTCCCTATCCCTTGCAGTTCAATAATTTGTTGCCACAAGAATCGATGATGAGAAAGACTAAACAGTAAATCTCCCTGGTCTAGAGTATCAATAATTGTTTGTCGATAGTCCGGACAGTGTAAATAAATCCGTAATAGTAAGGCTTCGGCTCGTTCTAAAAGCGTGCGTTCTTTACCAACAGGTAGGTTTGAGTCTTGATTACCCTTTTGTTTCGGTTTCTTTAACCGAGGTGAGGATTTCTTAAAGGCAGCTCTCAGGGGTTTTTGGAGTTGAGTTTGGAAATTTTCGATGTAGAGAGAGACTAGTTTACCTTGTCCTTGACTGAGAATTTGAGCACAGTGGTTAATATAATAAGTGAGCTGATTAATGTCATCCAGTTGATTGAGTAACTTAACCATTGCTTGGGCGACTTGCTGAAATTGATTGGCTTGTTGGAGGTCTTTGCCAATCAGGAGTTGATTAATCTGCCAATCCAGCCACAAGGGAGCATTTAGCAACAGTTGTTGGTATTTTTCCGTAGCGTCAGGAGCAGATTTGAGGAATTCATCAGCATCTTTGCCATCCGGTAGGTTGAGTACCCTTAGCTGGACAAGTCCTTGGTAAGCTAAGTTAGCAATTTCTCCAATGGCTCTTTGGGCAGCAGTGGTACCAGCAGCATCCGCATCAAAGTTGAGCACAATTTGCTTGGATTCAGTATAGCGCGATAGTTGCCGGACTTGATCTAAACTAAAAGCGGTACCAAGGGAGGCGACTATATTAGTAATTCCTGCAGCATGGAGTGCGATCGCATCAAAATATCCTTCCACCACTACAGCTTGGTCTTGCTTGGTAATGGCATTACGAGCTTTATCTAGGGCAAAGAGGGTTTTACTTTTATCAAACAGGGGAGTTTCTGGAGAGTTGAGGTATTTCGGTTGCTCATCCCCGAGACTTCTACCACCAAAGCCAATCACTCGACCTTGGGTGTCGTGGATGGGAATCATAATGCGATCGCGAAAGCCATCATAATACCCACCATTGTCCCTAGGCTTAATCAATCCCGCTTGCTCAACTAGCTTCACTGGCTTCCGTTTGTGTTCCACCAGATAGCGGTAAATGGTTTGCCAACTAGCTGGAGCATACCCTAGCTCGAAAGTAATGATAGTTTCCTCACTCAGACCCCTTTTACCGCGCAAGTACTCTAGGGCCTGCTGTCCTTGGGGTTGTCTGAGGGCATGTTGATAGAAAGCTGTGGCTAAGGCCAGAATCTCGTAGAGTTGCTCTTGTAGAGAAAGTTGCCGTTGTAATTGCTCCCGCTGTTCCGGTTGGAGGGTTTGGACTGGCACCTGGTAGCGCTGTGCCAAATCCAGCACCACATCTGAGAAGGAGTGCTTGCCAATCTCCATCAGGAATTTAATCGCATTCCCTCCAGCTTGGCAGCCGAAGCAGTAATACAGTTGTTTAGAGGGACTGACCGTGAAACTGGGAGTTTTTTCCTCATGGAAAGGGCACAGACCGACATGGTCTCTGCCACGCTTGCGCAATACCACATGCTCCGAGATGACATCCACAATGTCAGACCGTTCCTTAACTGCTTCAATAGTGTTTGGGTGTAGCCGTGGAATGTTCATTGCTCGATTACGTGGTTACAATCAACAGGGTGTTTTTAATTGTGCCACCATACTCACACCAATCAGAAAATGCCTGAGGTTCTATGGTTTAGCCTTACCAAATTTTCTCCAGCTTCAGCACAAAACCCGGTAAAACCGGCTCACCGCTAACAGTAGCAGGATTGTCTAACCGTTCGGTTTCCATCCCAGGACGATAAACATAGACCCCTCGATGCTTGCGGTCTATCAGCCAGCCGAGCTTTGCCCCATTATCCATATACTCGGTCATTTTATTTTGCAAGCTGACGGGGTGACAAACAGCCTTAAAAGCTTTACGGGGTGACCGGGTGTGGGGTG
>NZ_MKZS01000001.1:4235489-4263213 GCF_001942495.1 Moorena bouillonii PNG | reverse complement strand
CTGACGGGGTGACAAACAGCCTTAAAAGCTTTACGGGGTGACCGGGTGTGGGGTGATGGGTGTAGGGAACCCACCCCTAACCCCTCCCAGGAGGGGAAAAATCAGGAGCTGGCGGAGTGGCGACGGGACGGTTAAATCAGGTTTCGGAGCGATTGTTATCCAATGGCTCACTCCAAATTCGCTGTCTTGATGCAATAGCGAGTGGGGGAAACCCCCAAGACCGCGCTGCATCGCTGTCAGCCATGCTTTGCGCGAGTGGGGGAAACCACGGCAGTTGCTCATGGGGGGAACCCCCTTTGGCGGCACTGCCTCCCCAAGACCGCGCTGCATCGCTGTCAGCCATGCTTTGCGCGAGTGGTTTGAAGTTACCGTAAGACAGGCTCGCCTTAATCAATAAGTTTTAATCATGCATCTGCATAGCCTACCAACCATTTTGGCTCAACGTAATCAGGTTTCGTCTCCGGGGAAACCCCCTGTTCCGAAGCTGCATCGCTTCTATTTTCCCCACACCCCACACCCGGTCACCCCATACCCTGTCTAGTTTAATGCCTTGTTGTCACCCCCTCAGTTTTGCAAGGTAATTAGCTTATCACTAGGAGAGCGTAACTGATCCCTGAATTTTTACAGCTAGAGTGTATCTGTTTAACCATTTAAAGGTAACTTGTCAACTGCTATGCCTTCCTGATTCAATTAATTTTTTTAAAAGTCTTGCTAGATAAATAAAAATCTAGTCAACCAGCCAATTGATACTACAATATCAGCAAAAATAAAGTACCATCATAAGTAGCTGCTTAGTTGTTTTTTTTTAGTTAATAGTTATTAGTGTATTTTATCTTGTTATTTTTTTATTTTTAACAATTAAACCTCATACAATCAATATAATTAATTGACTAAAGCCTTGCTCATAAAAAAAAATATGTAGAGACATTATAGCTAACATATCTACATAATATATAGCAAATATCAGTGATGTTTGAGGGACTTTTTCCTAGGCTTTATAGGAGGCAGGGAGCAGGGAGCACGGAGCAGGGAGCACGGAGCAGCGAAAAGGGAAAAGCGAACAGGTAAGAGGGAAAAAATATTGTATCCCTCATAACAATAATAAACGCTATATAGGAATATCTAAAAATAGATAAAGTCTCTACTCTGTTTATTGATCAGGGATTGCATAGATTCGCTGAACGCTGATAGGTGACGGCTGAAATGATAGCTAATAGCTAAAGATTCGTTGGTTTGAAAGCCAAGACAACACCCTGAGATTACTAGTTAGTTCTAAACAGAAAGGTAGGTATATGACAAATCTAATCATACGTCCCATATACGACATCCAAGGTGAAGGTCATATCTCACCATTTGTTGGTGAGTCTGTCATCACTACAGGTATTGTGACTGGGGTAGCGAGCAACGGCTTCTACCTACAAGACCCTTATGGAGATAATAATGATGCCACCTCAGACGGAATTTTTGTCTTTACCGATTCTACTCCTACAGTCAGAATCGGTGACGAAGTGCAAGTGAGTGGTGATGTCGAAGAATTTCGGCCTAGTAACCGTTCCAATGACTTAACCCTGACTCAAATTACTAACCTAACTAATATTAGGGTCTTATCATCGAACAATTCTTTACCTACTGCAGTGGTTATCGGTGAAGACCGTACACTACCTACAGAAATTATTGATGATGATGATTTAACTGACTTCTACGAAAGCCTAGAAGGGATGCGGGTGCAAATCAATAATGCTGTAGCGGTTTCTGCTACCAATAGCTTTGGTGAAATTTGGGCGGTTCCAGGTGATGGCATTGCTATTAGTGATGGTGACTTCAATCCAGAGCGAATTCAGATTGATGACACTCTATTGAATGGCACCTCTCCTATGGTTAATGTGGGTGACGAGCTCGGTACTGTAACAGGGGTACTTAGCTACAGTTTCGGTAACTTTGAACTCCAGTCTACTGAACCAATTAGTGCTACATCCGGTAACCTAACTCCAGAAATAACGAATACAGAAACGTTACCAATTGTCGATGTAAAGAGTGAGTTTGCTGAGGAAGCTAGCGACAATGACCTAATTTTGGCTCCCTTGACCTTACCTGAGCCAACTATTATCAATGGCACCGCAGGTAGTGAGAAGCTGACTGGTACTGATAACAATGACATTATCACTGGTTTCCAAGGTCGAGATCTGCTCACTGGTGGTGGTGGTAATGATCAGTTTGTTTACACCTCAGAGCGAGATGCTGGCGATCAGATCACCGACTTTGAAGTGGGAAGTGACAAAATTGTTCTTACTGAGTTATTTAATAATAACGGAATTACAGTTGCTAATTATGCGGATGCGATTAATCAGGGCTTTCTGAGTTTTGCTTCAGAGGACAATTATGCTGTTGTTTTATTTGACAAAGATGGCTCTGATGACAGCAATTATCAAGGGGTTTTCAGGGAATTAGAACAGGAATTTCCGTTTCCTTCTTTAAATACTAACTCAGATGGAAGTCAGATATTTCTGGTTCTCGAAAATGTTGATGTTGTTGAGCTACATGATGCTAGTAATTTTGTGATATGAAAGGTTGAAGCTTAGGAGGTTAAAGGTTGAAGGTTGGGAGGTTGAAGGTTGAAGGTTGGGAGGTTGAAGGTTGAAGGTTGGGAGGTTGAAGGTTGAAGGTTGGGAGGTTGAAGGTTGAAGGTTGGGAGGTTGAAGGTTGAAGGTTGGGAGGTTAAAGGTTGAAGGTTGGGAGGTTGAATAATGTTGAATAATCTTTATCCTGTTCCAAATAATTTTTAACGTTATTTAGCTGATTTTCGGTGCTTCTCAAAGGCTACAATAAATCCCGCTACTGTTAGAGTTGGTAGTCTACTCAAAAGACCTCTTGCAAAGTTCCAAAACTATTGCTAGCTTGCCTACTCCCGACTCCCTAATCCCGACTCCCGACTCCCGACTCCCGACTCCCGACTCCCTATCATTTACGCCAAGATAAACGAACAGGCATTTCCGACCGTGGCATCAATTCTGGGATCTCATGGGTAGCTTTAAACCTTGCCATGCGGTTACCATACCAGTTAGCTCCTGGAAAACCCGTTAAACCATGAGCAAACACACTGATCAACACCGTCAGTACCATAGTACTAAACATCACTTCACTACCCTGAATTCCATCCCCCTCTAAAATTAGTAAACCATACAATATTGAAGCTACTCCCCTTGGTCCAAACCAGCCCAGAAATAAGATAGTATACCAACGCAACTTCATGCCAATCACGCTAATAGCAACCCCTACCATCCGAGCAATGGTCAGAGTAGCAATTGCGTATAATACCATCTGCCAATTGACGCTATCCAGAGCAGGAAACACCATCATTGAGCCATAAATCATAAAAATCAGCAGCACCAGCAACTGTCCCTCTGCTTCTCCAAACTCATACAAACAATCACAAATTGATGGAGCCGTATTCCCTAGGGTTAAGCCAGCACAAAACGCCGCAATAAAACCATTTCCCCCCACTAATTCTGCGATCGCATAAGCGCATAACGACAGTCCTAATACCGATAAATCTTCAAAACTATGAGTAATCCACTTGCGGCGAACACTCTGTGACACCAACCAACCGCCAATATAGCCAACTGCTACCCCAACGATTGGCCCTAGAATCACTTGCATCGCAGCAAAGCGAAACCAAAAGTTTGCTGTTCCCGTTCCTTCCATTGTTCCAGCTAAGGAGAGGAAAATTAATAGAATTGGTAAGCAAATACCATCATTCAAACCACTTTCAACATTGAGGGATTGACGAATACAAATCGGAACACGAGAACTGCTGACCACCGCTTGTCCTAAAGCCGCATCAGTGGGAGCCAGAATTGTTGCCAAGGCTGCTGCTTCCCAGAATTCTAACCTACCTCCAAGCAACAGTACTGCCAAAATTGTTCCTAGGATAATTGTCAGCGGTAGACCAATACCTAACAAACGTACCGGTAAATTGTAGTCTCGACGCAACAGTTTAAGATTAATCCGAGAAGCATCAGTGAATAAAACCAGAATCAAGGTAAATTCAGCAATTATCCGAACAAGCTCATGCTCTACCTCCAGATTCAATAAACCCAACAATTGCGGACTCAATAAAAGTCCAAAGGTAACAAAAGCCATCGGTGGCGTAATTATACTTTTCTAAATGCGCCCAGAAATTAAACCAAAGCCGAGGATAAATAGGGCAATAATCGCAAATAGTTCAGTGTTCATGGAATTTCTCTAAGTCCTGAGTGCGTCAGTGCTATAGCAAAGGGAACAGGGAGCAGGGAGTAGGGAGTAGGGAGCAGGGAGTAGGGAAAAAAACCTGTGTACCTCATAGTTATGAAAAGCGCTGATAGCTGATAGCTGATAGCTGATAGCTGATAGCTGATAGCTGATAGCGGATAGCTGATAGCTGATAGCTGATAGCTGATAGCTGATAGCTGATAGCTGATAGCTGATAGCTGATAGCTGATAGCTGATAGCTGATAGCTGATAGCTTAAGTTACAAAAGTCTCTTCTTGCCACCCAAGCCAATCAGCCAGATCACAACAAACAACCAGTGAATGAAGACAGCTGTCCAGATCGAGCCACTTTGAATATAAGCAATAGTACAAATAATTCCCAAAAGCGTAGCTAGAAATATAAAAATAGGTTTAAAAAATGTTTCCCGTGCCGCCGGATAGAAGGTGATAGCATTCAGGGGATGATAGATAACAAAAATGAGTAAACTGACTGTAGACCAAGCGTATAGTGAAATTAATGAAGGGTTTTCTGAGGGATGAGGTAATAATAAAACCCGGAAAAATGTCTCCTCAGCTATTGCTGGCGTAAACAGAGCAGTTATCATAATCTTTAGCACTGGATGCCAAGAGGTTTTGACATTAACAGCACTTACATCAGTTTCCCTGAATAAGGGGGATAATCGGGTATTATGATCAGTTTCTTTTGAGAATGAAGATAATGGGGATTGCTCAATAGGAAGTAAGTTCTGATCCAGTTGCAGAAAGCCATTACGTAAACCAATCGGTAAAGCAATTAAACCATAGATCATAATTAAAATAACTACAATTACCCAAGCTTGCCAATCAGGAAACGTTAATATCCCAGCCATCAAGCGCTCGGTAACTCTTTCAGCAAATTTGGCTGACATCTCCATAGTGACATCTCCATAGTGACATCTCTATAACTAGTAACATAAGGATGTTAATACTTCTAAAAATTTACCAAACCATGACGCGATCGCACAAATTTAATCACTCCAGGTTCAGACCCTCCAGCAATCTTAATAAATCCATTTTTTTCCAAAACTCGGATAGATGGAATCAATTCCGGTAACGTCTCTGCTATCACTACCTCAATTGTGACATGGGAAAATGCCCAACTAATCAGTGCATTAACTGCTTCCGTAGCGTATCCAAACCTTTGAAACTCTGGTAGCACAGAATAGCCGATTTCTACCATACCATCCGGGGTAGCTTGTCCCTTAAAACCACCAATACCGATTAATACTCGTTCATTTTTGCTGTTGTCTAGAAGAACAAAATACCAGCACCACCAACCAATCTGATCCGAGCCCTCCCTTAACCGTTGTGCAGTCAATTCCATAGTGCCAGCATGATAGCCTTCTGGGGGCCAAGCTTTTGGAATGTGAGCATCAATTAAAGCAGTAAACCGTGAGGGAGTCATTTCTGATTGCACCAGTTCTGGTGTACCGGCAATCAGTTCCAATCGATCTGTGGTGATGCTGATGTAATTCAAGGTTTAAAATTCCCCATATTTAAGGTTTAATAACGTTTAATTTAGCGTTTAATTCAAGGTTGTAATTTGGTTTTTATTAACCTATAGCAATCCTAAATGAATTGTGATAATTTTGTTCCCTGTTCCCTGTTCCCTGTTCCCTGTTCCCTTTGGTATATATAGCGTTTCTCGTAGCTATGAGGTACACATTATTTTTTACCTCTTCCCTCTTCCCTCTTCCCTCTTCCCTCTTTCCTGCTCCCTGCTCCCTGCTCCGAAGTCCCTAAAAACCAGAAATTTGTACCTCATGGGTATAAGACTTGCTATATTTTTGTATTCATTACCATAATTTATACGCCTTTAAACCCAACTTCCATTTCTTTCGTCGATTTTCCCACAATCATAGTATCAGTTTTAGGAAGTTTGCGAGAAATACCAATTTGATTGAGGACAATGCCGCAAATAATTACAGCACCACCAATATACTGAGCTATTGTTGGTACTTCTGAAAGAATCAAGTAAGCTGCTAAAATGCCCGCTACTGGACTAAAGGAACTGGCGAGAGAAACATCGGATGCAGTAGTAGTCTTCAAACCCTTAAACCAACAAAGTTGACCCCCTACCACAATCACAGCCCCATAGAGGATCATCCATTGCCAGACAAACGGTGAGAAAGCATCCATAAAGTGACCTACTCCAAATAACTTAATCACCACAACAAAGAAAATGACTGTACCTGTAGCGGTTCTGAACACCGTAAAGATGCCCAGAGGGATTTGGCGCAGCTTCACTTTACTAATAATCGTAGAAATTGCTAATGCGATAGCTCCTACTGCTGCCATCAATTCACCGACACCAATCCTAAAGCCTCCCGGCATATTAATCATGTTTTCCTGGGGAGGCTGAAGCGCAATAGTCAGGATTACACCAATAAATGAAATAATCGCACCAGCTACTACCCAACGATTTACCCGTTCTTTTAGAAGTAAAACTGACAAAGCCAAAGCAAGAGGAGGCTCAATGCGTCCAATCAGCACTACATTATTAACAGCAGTGCGCTCAAGAGCTATAAATATCAAAGATGGTGCCAGTGCTCCTGACAAAACTGCGACACCCAGTAACCCTAACCAATCTGTTACAGAAAGTTGTCTTAGGGAGCGAAAATTCCACTGTCGCCCATAAATAGCAATCAACCCTAGCAACGCGCAGAGATTGCCAACAAACAAAACATTACAGAACGAAATAGGATTTCTACCATCAATTAAATTCTCTGCACCCAGGTCAGTCAGCTTACGAATGACCGAATTAGCTGCTGCAAAAATCAGGATAGCGATCAATAAGTAACCACGCCCTGGAATCCTATTCAACCAATCTGTTATTTTAGCAATGAAACTTGACATATAAGTTGACAATACCAAAGTTTCAGTGAATCATATCATGTCAAGTGGTGCGCGGTAGTGTTTATAGTCGAATATTTTTTGGGTAATAGGTAATAGGTAAGCATTCAGCGAGCCGTGCGCGTAGCGCATATGCTTACGCACTATAGTCAGCACATTGTTGGATCAGTTTGGCAATTAATCCAGTCCAACCAGTTTGGTGGCTTGCTCCAACTCCTAAGCCGCTATCGCCATGGAAATATTCATAGAATAAAATTAAATTGTGCCAATTCTGATCAGTTTTAAATTCATTTATTTTGCCATAAATAGGACGATGACTGGATTGATTTTTCTGGAAAATCCGAATCAGACGTCGGGATAGTTCTACAGAAACTTCTCCAAGGGTCATCAGATTACCTGACCCTGTCGGGCATTCCACTTTAAACGTATCTCCTAAATAGTAATGGAAAGTTTGCAAGGATTCAATTAAGAGATAATTAAGGGGCATCCAAATCGGACCACGCCAGTTAGAATTTCCCCCAAATAACCCATTACTAGATTCAGCGGGTTCGTAGTCTACACGATGTTCATGATCATTGACATAGAATCGATAAGGATTATCCTTATGAAACTTAGAAATGGCTCGGATACCATAGTCACTTAAAAACTCATTTTCATCCAATAACTTGCTCAGAATGCGGCGGAATTTATCACTTTCTAGCACTTTTCCAACATTCATATAACATAGAGCAAGCATCCGCTTTGCCCCTACTCCCTTAGTTTCCATACAGGCAACATTGCGTTTGAGATCAGGGCGATTTTGAATAAACCACTTCAATCGTTTTTTAAAACCCGGAAGTTTATTGAGTGTCTCTGGTTCTATAGTAGTGACAGCAAACAGAGGAATTAACCCTACCATGGAGCGTACTTTCAGGCGCAACTGTTCCTGATTAGGTAAGTGGAGCACATCATAGAAAAAGCCATCCTCTTCATCCCACAATTGCGTCTGATCTTCCCCAATATTATTCATAGCAGCTGCAATATAGAGGAAGTGTTCAAAAAACTTAGTAGCCATGTCTTCATAGACAGGGTTTTCTAACGCTAATTCTAGGGCAATAGTGAGCATATTAAGACAGTACATTGCCATCCAGCTGGTGCCATCGGATTGCTCAATATACCCTCCGCTTGGAAGGTCTGAACTGCGGTCAAATACTCCAATATTATCTAAGCCTAAAAACCCTCCTTCAAATACATTGTTGCCGTCGAAATCTTTGCGGTTAACCCACCAGGTAAAGTTCAGCAGAAGCTTTTGAAAGACCCGTTCTAAAAACTGGCGATCGCTTGTTCCATGGAACTGTTTTTCTAGCTGATAAACTTGCCAGGTTGCCCACCCATGCACGGGAGGATTGACATCTGAAAAGTTCCATTCATAAGCGGGAATTTGCCCATTGGGATGCATATACCACTCCCGCGTCATTAAGTCAAGTTGATTCTTAGCAAAATCTGGATCAATCATTGCTAAGGGGATGCAGTGGAATGCCAAATCCCATGCCGCAAACCAGGGATATTCCCATTTATCGGGCATAGAAATAATATCTGCATTGTTGAGATGATTCCATTGCTGATTCCTGACTTTGAGACGTTCTGGTGGAGGTGGGGGTTGATTGGGGTCACCCTTGAGCCAGGTTTCTACGTTGTAGTAATAATACTGTTTACTCCACAACAGTCCTGCGAAGGCTTGACGCTGAATATTACGCTGATCATTATTAAGTCCGGATGGTGCGATCGCATGGTAAAACTGATCCGCTTCTGAGCGACGGGTGGCAATAATCCGTGAAAACTCACTGCCAAAGGGTTGGGGGATATTGGGAGCATCACTCAGCCACAGCTTAATCACCCGAGTCTCCCCAGCACCAATAGTAAATCGGTAATGGGGAGCCACTTTTGTGCCGACTCTGCTAGGATTGACGGCATTCTTGTCACCCTGAACCACATAGTTATTAATGCCATCTTTAACATAGGCAGACTGATTCTCTACCCCAAACAAGCGCTGATAATTGGTTTCGTTATCAGTAAATAATAATTCTGGTGAACCCTCACAGTAAAACCACCGTTGTCCCAATGTGGGATGGGAGGCTTCCAGGACACTGAATTGGTGATCAGATTTAGCAACCTTGATTAAGGGCTTGGGAGAATTAGCATTCCAAGACCAAGTATTGCGGAACCAGAGAGTAGGTAAAATATGGAGGGTTTGAGGATCTGGTCCTCGATTAATGGCAGTAATTTGGATTAAAATTTGCTCCGCCGAGGCTTTGGCATACTCTAGGAATACATCATAGTAACGATTTTCCTGGAATATCCCTGTATCGAGCAGTTCAAACTCTGGTGCTTCCCGTCCCCGACGTTGGTTTTCCTGCACTAGCCAAGTATAGGGAAACTCAGCTTGGGGATATTTGTATAATCCCTTCATGTAGGAGTGGGTAGGAGTACTATCTAGATAGAAATAATACTCTTTAACATCTTCCCCGTGATTACCTTCAGTGCCCGTTAAACCATAAATCCGTTCTTTAAGGATGGGGTCTTTGCCGTTCCATAGCGCTAGGGCAAAACACAAATACTGTTGATCATCACAAATACCCAAAATACCATCTTCGCCCCAACGGTAAGTACGCGATCGCGCCTGGTCATGGGTAAAATAATCCCACGCTTGTCCATCCGGGCTATAGTCTTCTCGTACTGTTCCCCACTGTCGCTCACTTAGGTAAGGACCCCAGCGTTTCCAATGGATAATGTGATTGCGAGCTTCTTCCAGTCTTTGATATTCTTCAGTCATAACTCAGGCCAGCTGCATCGCTTTTAAAGTTGAAAGTTGAAGGTTGAAGGTTATTTTATTTAAGCTTAATTGGTGGTTCGCGTAGCGTGGCCGACAGGCCAAGGTTTAAGGTTAGTTAGTTGTTCGCCTTTGGCGTTCGGTGAAGGGTAGGTTTAAGATTAGTTGGTTGACGCTTAGTTGGCTTTGCTGGACTCCCGCTTCCCCTGCATAAATTAAACCATCGTTATCCAAGTGAATGCTGTAGCGAGTTCCCCGACGATGCCAGTCAATTACCTCTTCTAGAATTGGAAACAATTCCGCTATCAACCTCTGATCTTGCGTCGCTTCGTAATAGGCACGGATTGCCTCGAAATACCAGAGCGTAGCATCCACGGTGTTGTATTCTGCTTCCGTTCCTACATCTGGGAAGAGATTGGGTAACATCCCTTGATCGATATAACGGGCAAAGGTGGGAAGAATAGTGCAAGCAACGTCAGGAGGACCGGTCGAGAGAGTCAATGCTGGCAAACTAATCATGGTATCTGACCCCCAATCCCCAAACCAAGGGTAGCCTGCGATAATCGTTTTATCATCAGGTGCATCTGCTAACGGGCGGTTGACCATAAACTGGTCAGCCGTCCATACTAATTGCGGATCCAACTGGGGGTAGTTTTGAGATTGTGGGCAGCATCCCAACCCTTAATTAATGTCATTGGTAATTTTGGGAATTCTTAACTTAAAATTGGTACTTGGCGAGTACCAATTTTAAGTTAGTTTAAGTTAATTTAAATTAGTTTAAATTAGTTTAAGATTATTTGTTCATAGCAACGATTTCCGCAATATCCATAGAGCAAATCATCACAGCAGTGTCTTCAAAACTAACTAACTTAAGATGATCCGGATTATCTATCAACTGTTGTGCTGCTAAAAAGCCAGCAATTGTCCAGGTTTGAACTTTCCTAGCTTTCTTGCCAATCAGGCGACCATTTTTACCATCATAGTACTCTGGCCAGTTATCCTTAAGCAGGCATTGGGCAGCAATGGTTAAGGCTTTACGAGCCAGTTCAGATTTGCCAGTTTTTTGTGCTGCTGCTGCCAATTCCCACAACAAGAAAGGCCAATTCCCCGCATTATGGTAAGACCAAGGAGTATTTTTGGGATCACAACCTGTGATAATTTGCCAATCGCGACCTTCCAAAGCCGGAAAACAAACTTTCATGGGCATTTCTCCCACTAAATCCTCCCAGCGTTGCTCGATCAAGTCCATAATGGCTTGGGATTGTTCTTCAGTAGCTAGGGAAGTAATAATTGCCATTAAATTACCTTGGGCAAAAAAGCGAAAATCCATCCGCCCTGGTCCAAGGTTACCCACAAAATATCCCCCTGAATCTGGCAACCATTGCATTAGCCAATCAGGAATAGTGTCAGCATAGACATTAAACTTATTGATTGCCGCTTCACCGAACTCTTCCACATCGTAGCGATAGATTTCCTTGAGGCGGTCTAAATTCAACCAATAGTAATTTCGAATATGATAAGTCAGATGACCCAAGCGCTCCTTGACCACAGGAACGTAATCATCCTCTGGCAACAACAACTCACTCGCTGCCTGCAACGCAGTGTAGAATAGGGCTTGAATATCCAACGGATACCCATCAACTCCCATGCGTCGGTCAATCATGAAGGCACCATCGGGCACCAACATCGTGGGAAACAGATCAAATCGTTTAGTCAGACACAGATCTAAAACTAATTTGATTCCCCGTTGGAACCGTGTCTGGTGGGCAAGGGCTTGATCACCAGTTGCCTTGACATAAGCCCTTAACACCAGCAGCCACCACAAGCCAGAATCTACTGGAGCAACTCGTGCGATCGCATGTTCCCCAAAATCCGCCCCTAAATACTCCTTTTCATTCTTATGTATCACTTTAAAGCTCGCTGGCATCAATCCTTGACCCGCCTTAAAGCAATCCATATGCTTTTCACGGCTTTGAAGCCCTAGGGTTTCGATCAGGAAATTGCGCACAATTTCTCCCTTGCCCTTCATCAGCAATGCCATAGCCGACACCGCGAAATCCCGGGTAAAGCACTGGTCATAATTCAGGGCTTCCATATCCGAGTCTTTCGACGCCACTGTGCCCACGGGATGACCTTGATAATAGATAATCGAATCTTCCAGGGCTTGCCAAGCTGCCTCGATCAGATTACCTTCGCTTCCCATATAAAATTTCTCCTTTAAGTTGTCCATCTGGTTGATGCTAGCTTAACTCCTTTGAAAAAATCCTGAAGTACTTGGCTCGGATATCGAAAGACAGAGAAATTCGGGAACTTCGGATCAAGGAACTTCGGATCAAGGAACAGGGAATAGGTCAGAAGAATTGACGCATTTTATATCATAAAAATACTAATGCTGCAAGGTATCAGCAAACAATCTTTAACAAAAAAACCTTCAACTGTAAGCACTCAGCCGTCAGCAGTCAGCCGTCAGCTAAAAGCTCACGCTACTTGAGGTGCCGTCAGCTTATATTATTCAAAGGTGCGCTCTTACCATTAAGAATTAAATTCGCCACGGGTCGCACCTAAAAGTACCGATTGCGCTACGCGCATTAGCTGATAGCTGATAGCTGATAGCTGATAGCTGATAGCTTACATTCAACCTTGGCCTATTGGCCACGGGTGCGCGTTCAACCCTATGGACTCTAGTCATTCAAGACCGGCTCCAGCAACATTGCCGTACCTACAGGAAAAGGATAGGATATATTGTCGGTCAGAGCAGACACTCGATAAAGCATCGCTCCCCCTTCTCGATTTTGTTCTACCCCATCCATCACAATGCGCAGGACATTGCCTGGTTTGACCGGTTTATTCAAGGTCACCGTAAGAGCCATACCACCTTCAGGACTCTTAGACACTGCTGTGGTTGCTGCCACTCTCTCACCAAACTGATTAGTAACCGTTGCTTTACGAACACCAGCCAGATTGGTACATTCAATCACAACAGCATTGATTGGAAACGCAGCCACAGCAACGGTAATAAAATGCCTATCCCCTGCAGCTCCAGCAATTCCAGCGCTGGCAACATAGGGAGCATTCGGCACAAAACCCGCTTGAGCCTGAGCCGCTGGTACCAGACTAGGGATGGCTATAGGCAGCACAGATGCGGCGAATGCTAGGGCTGAAACTGCTCCGAAAACTTGTTTTTTCATCACTCAATCGTCTTGGGATACCAGACTTAAAGAACTGTTGAGTTGATTTTAAAGAAGACCTATGGAAATTGTCTGCCTGAAAAAATTGGGAATTTGACCTAGATTTGACTGGGCCATCTGCTGGTAATAGTCGTAAAAAATTGGAAAAAATTGCTTGATTGCACGGAAATTTTGGCAATTCTATGTCACAGTAAAGCTAGTGTTTGGTGTGTTGGCTTTCAACCTAGTCAATGATGGCAGACGAAGCCCTAGCTGTTTTGGACACAATTTTGCCCGATTACTCCTTCAGTAACCTTCAAGAGACCGTCTTCTGTGAAGTTTGGGAAGGGAAGACTTATGCTGAGATTGCGGAAAGCTGCGGGTATGAGCATAGTTACATTAGAGATGTAGGATTCAAACTTTGGCAACGTCTCTCTGTGGCTCTCAAACAAAAAGTTACCAAAAGTAATGTCCGCTCAGTTTTGAGGCGGTACTCCCGAGCTCAGCTATCCTCTCTAGGGATTTATGGCTATCACGACAGGATAAAAACCAGCTTCGGTAATTCCCTATACCCTGCTCTGGTACCAGAGCTAGACTTTCCCAGTGGTCCGGTACCACTAAACTCCAATTTATACATCGAACGTCCTCCTATTGAAGCGCTAACCTACGCAGAAGTTAGGAAACCAGGTAGCCTGATTCATATTAAAGGTCCCAGACAGAAAGGAAAGACTTCCCTAGTGCGAAGGATTGTAGCTTATGCCAAGAAGCAGGGCTTTCGTACTGTTACTTTAAGTTTACACCGAGCTGATTCCCAAGTTTTCACCAACCTGGATAAGTTCTTACGTTGGTTTTGTGCCAACGTCAGTCGGCAATTGGGTTTATCCCTCCAACTCGATCACTATTGGGATTCTGACATTGGCTCTAAGGTCAGTTGCACCACTTACTTTGAAGACTATTTGCTAGAGGAAGTCGATAGGCCAATTGTTATTGCTTTAGATGAAGTTAATCAAATTTTTGAGTATCCAGAACTTTCTAGGGATTTTCTGTCTTTGCTACGCTCTTGGTATGAGGATGCTAGGGAACTGGAAATTTGGCAAAACGTAAGATGGGTGATAGCTCATGCTACCGATGTATATGTGCCACTAAAACTTAATCAGTCTCCCTTTAATGTTGGCCTAGCCATTAAACTCCCAGAATTTACCAATGAGCAGGTGCTAGACTTAGCCCAGCGTCATGGTTTGGATTGGGCAAAAGGTGATCAAGCCATCAAACGTCTTCATCCTTTAGTGACTATGGTAGGTCGTTGTCCCAGTTTAATTCGTCTTGCGCTATATCATCTGACAAAACAGGATGTTAGCTTAGAAAAATTACTAGAAGAAGCCCCAACTCAAACTGGAATTTATAGTAACTATTTGCGTTACTATTTAGCCGCTTTGTTACCTCATCCTGACCTAGTCGCTGCTTTTAAGGAAGTAGTCATGGCGACAGAAAGTGTGGAATTAGAAGCGCTCACTGCCTATAAATTGGAAAGCTTGGGTTTGATCAGAATTCGCGGGAATCGAGCCACAGCTAGCTGTGAACTATATCGTCTATTTTTTAGAAATCAATTTGTGCATGGAATCAGAGTTAGTGGTTATTAGTTATTAATCCTGTCAACGAGATACAAAAAAGCGTTTGCGAAGCGTGACGTCGCACCTGTGGCATAGGCATCTTGCCTGTTCGGGGATTTTTTGGAGCGGGCAGGATGCCCACTCTACTTCGATCCATTCGTTTGATTAAGCAACCCCACCCTAGTCACCAATTTACGATTAGATCTAACTAGTGGAGGTAAGCGGACTCGAACCGCTGACATCCTGCTTGCAAAGCAGGCGCTCTACCAACTGAGCTATACCCCCTGGCATTGACTACCTAAGCTAAATCAAGCTTAGTTCATCAACCGCACTTTTGTTATTATACATCATCCAAGTGGAAAGTCAACCAAGATAGCTAAAAAATTTTGCCATAGACACCGCAACAGTAATCTGACCATAGCAGCTTAATGCGGGGTGTTACCATACGTCACAATAGTAAATAGTGAGGCACTTTCCGACTCAGGACTCAAAACTCAGCACTATTTTCACCTCTTAACCGGATCATGACCCAGGTAGTTGCAACATTTTACAAATTTGTCAAATTGCCAGACTTTGCCGATAAACGGCCCTCCTTGCTAGCCCATTGTCAAGCTCTAGGAATCACAGGAACGATTCTTCTCGCAGCAGAAGGCATTAACAGCACCATCGCAGGCTCCCGTCAAGCCATTGATTCAGTCCTAGCCTTTCTCCGTTCCGATCCCCGTCTGGCCGACTTACAGCATAAAGAATCCTACACTGACTCCCCTCCATTCAACCGCCTGAAAGTCCGGTTAAAGAAAGAAATTGTTACCATCGGTTTGCCAGAGGTTGACCCCAATCAGCAGGTAGGTACCTATGTTAACCCCCAGGACTGGAATGCTCTAATTTCCGATCCAGACGTAGTCCTGATTGACACTCGCAATACCTATGAAGTAAATATCGGAACCTTCAAAGGTGCCCAAAATCCCCATACTGACTCATTCCGACAATTCCCTGATTATGTTCGCCACCACCTCGATTCCACCAAACACAAAAAAGTAGCCCTGTTTTGTACAGGAGGTATTCGCTGTGAAAAAGCCTCATCCTTTATGTTGAGTCAAGGTTTTCAAGAGGTCTATCATCTCAAAGGTGGCATTCTCAAATATTTAGAACAAGTCCCAGAAAACGAAAGTTTATGGGAGGGGGAGTGCTTTGTTTTCGATCAACGAATTGCTCTCAAGCACAGGTTAGAAGCTGGAACCTACCATATGTGCTACGGTTGTGGAAATCCAATTTCCCAAGCTGATCTCAATTCTCCTAAATATATCAAAGCTATTTGTTGCCCTCACTGTTTTGATGATTTCATCAAGGAAGCATAGATGTCAGCGGTCAGTGGTCAGTGGTCAGCGGTCAGCTGACGTAACTAAGATTAAACCAATGCTTACCTGTTTGATTCAAAAGCTGTTCGGTGTAGCTTGCCCAAGCGCCCATAAGCTGATAGCTGATAGCTGATAGCTGATAACTGATAGCTGATAGCTGATAGCTTCTTACTTCTTGAGCGCTAGGGTCAATCCATCAGCAATCGGTACCAAACTAAGGGTTATCCGTTGGTCTTGAGAGAGCTTTTGATTAAATGCTCGAATTACCTCAGTTCTGCTATCGACTACCTCAGGATCTGCTACTCGCCCCGACCAGAGGACATTATCCACAGCAATAACTCCACCATTACGCACCAGTTTCAGTGCCTGCTCGTAATAGTTTTCGTAGTTCCGTTTATCGGCATCAATGAAGGCAAAATCAAACGTACCTGCCTGTCCTTCTTCCACCAACCGCTCCAGAGTGTCCAGTGCTGGGGCAATTTGCAGGTCAATTTTGTCAGCTACTCCAGCTTGTTGCCAGTAGGGACGTGCGATCGCAGTATACTTCTCACTGATATCACAAGCAACCACCTGGCCGTCTGGTGGCAAAGCTAAGGCTACAGCTAAAGCACTATAGCCCGTAAATACCCCCACCTCTAGAGTTTTCTTGGCTCCCATCAACTGCACTAGTAAGGCCATAAACTGCCCCTGTTCAGGAGCTATTTGCATCCTAGCCATGGAATGCTGTGCTGTTTCCAGCCTCAGCTGGGTCAAAACTTCTGGCTCTCTTAGAGAAACAGATTTTAAGTAGTCGTAAAGCTGCTTGTCTAGTCCAAAGGTTTGATTAGCCATTGATATTTAGTTTGCTCAAAGCTATTATTTTCCAGAGGTTGCTCAATCTATAGCGTTGATCATACTTATGAGGTACCTTCAAGTTTCTTATACCAAGTTGCGGTCAAAGGTACAACTTTCTCTTCCGCCAATCTCCCTATCTCCCTATCTCCCCATCTCCCCATCTCCCTATCTCCCTATCTTCCTATCCAACCAATCTACTCTCTTTGAATGCAACTCGGTATTACCCCTACTCCCGACTCCCGACTCCCTACTCCCTACTCCCTTTGCTAAATGATAGTATTCATCGTTAATTTTTCATCAGTCCATGTTGCTTTGGTTATTCCTTGCTGTTCCCTATTGGTGGGATGATTTGTACAGTCGAACTTCCCCTAGCCATAGGGAAAGTAAATCCTTATCCTGGAGAGAGCAAGTGCTCAATTAAGGGCTGAGGGCAAAAAGCAAGACATGGGACGTATATTTATTTCAGCAGGTCACGGTGGCATGGAACGTGGTGGTCTTGACCCAGGGGCGATTGCCGGTGGGACAACGGAAGCCGAAGAAATGATTCGGCTGCGAGATATAGTGGTGCCAGAATTGCGATCGCGTCGGTATGAAGTATTATCTGTTCCTGATGAATTGAGTTTAAAGCAGACAATTCAATGGATTAATGACCGTGCTGGTTTTGGTGATGTAGCGCTAGAGATTCATGCTGATGCCTTTTCCAATCCTAACATCCGAGGTGCCTCTGCTTTTTACATTTTCAATAACACTGAGCGCAAGAAGCATGGTGAACTAATGCTGCGCTATTTGATCACACGCCTTCCTGAACTGCCCAATCGAGGAGCAAAACCCGATACGGACTCAGGTGTTGGGCGTCTTGCCTTTTGCCGTGATGTTATCCTGCCCTCCCTACTGATCGAAGTTGGCTTTCTGACTAATCCCCAAGACCGTGCTCTGCTCCAGAATCGACGTCGTGACATGGCCAGAGGCATAGCTGATGGACTTGCCCAATGGAGTAGTTTGATATCTGGTGAACAGCCACCCGATCAACTCAATCCCGTTTATCCCATCATTGATATTAAAATCAATAATCAGACTTACGATGATCGAGGTGTTCTAATCAATAGCAATTCTTACATTCCCATTGACCTAGCCGATCGCCTAGGAGTGGATTTGACCACCGCCGAGAATGTCCGTCGTGTGCAATATCGGGGAGTCGTTTATGTTAAGGCCATTGAACTAAGAGATTATAACATCTTTGTCGGTTGGGATGCTCCTACCCGCACTGTGATTTTGCGCTCAATTTCCCAGAAAATCTGTCCAGGTCTGATTGACCGGATCATGGGTCATGGTAGCACCTCCGAAGTCCAGTTACAGATATTTCTTAAAAACAATAATCAGAACGCCCTGACTGAGTTTCCTGACCTAGCTAGGCTCTATCGAGAAGAAGCCTCGGTAGAGGGAGTCAACTATGACATTGCCTTTGCCCAAGCTTGTGTAGAAACTAACTTCCTACGCTTTAGCGATCGCCTTAGACCTGAGCAAAATAATTTTGGTGGTTTGGGAGCAGTGACTAGTGAGGAAGAAGCGACTTTTCCTAGCGCTAGAATTGGAGTACGTGCCCATATCCAACATTTGAAAGCCTACGCCAGTCAGGAACCCCTAGTCCAACCCTTGGTCGATCCCCGGTTTCGCTTCGTTACCCGAGGGATTGCTCCCTTAGTTGAACAGCTCAGTGGCCGCTGGTCAGCTGACTTAGATTATGGCAAGCGAATTATCGCCGTTGTCAGGCGTTTATATGAAGCATCTAACTTGCTTTGATCCCGATTCCCGATTCCCGATTCCCGATTCCCGTTCCCCTCCTGGGAGGGGTTAGGGGTGGGTTCCGATTCCCGATTCCCGATTCCCGATTCCACCTCAAGCAGCCCTCTAACTCAGCGCTGCAAGCGCACTACGCATTTAGATGTTTGACATTCCTAAACTCCAAAACTTAGTCATAGTTTACTTCTGACTTCTGACTTCTGACTTCTGACTTCTGACTTGCGCGTAGCGCTATAACTACTAAGCTGTCTTGAAAAACCGGATAATTTCTCGGACATTATCCAGAAATTGACTATCTGTAGTTAATTGTGCGATCGCATTTTCAGAATCCCGAGCTAAACGTTGGTGTTCCGCATTGTTATTAGCTTCCAGTTGTGCCATTGATGCTTCAAGTTGGGCTAAGCCTTTGCGAGTCTCTTCCCAGTAACGCTGATGGGTTGCCACCCAAGAGTAAGGTTCTTCTGGGTCTAGTTTCTCTTCTAGACCTTTGACAGTTCTTTCGAGAGCTTCAAAACGATTCTGTAGTTCCATTACATCTCGGCGAGGATAGGTAAACTCTTGCCGGATCATCCTTAACCGGGCTGCTAAATACTGGTAAAAACGTACCGCTGGACGCAAAGCAGTTAAAAGCAAAGCTGCTCCCGAACTGACGTAGCCTACAGCACTAATCCCAGTGGCAGCAAGGATGTACAGACCCACAGCAGATAACAGGTGAAGGGCGATTGCTACGGTTAGCGATCGCTTAGCTATCATTTTCACATAGTCTAATTGCTTGGGGTCAACCGCAATCTCATTTGCCCTGGAAGCCGACCCCTCTGCTAAAACTTCCCTAGCTTCCAAGTGGACATTCCACGGAACTGTCACAATCACCAACAGCCACCAAAAGCTAGCCACACCAATCACCCAATCTAGGAAATGACCAGTACTGATGTGCAACCATTGCAACAGCCCAAACACCAATAGGGTTAGAATTCCTAACCCAGTCCCTACACCAGCAATATTAAATAACATCCTAGCGACCTCCGACGGATTTTTAGCCTTGATCCCATCATGCTTAGAGATCACCCTCAGGCTCGAAAACCTTGTGATAGTTTCGCCAGCTTCACACTGATATTAGGTAAGTATATGCGCTACGCGCACGCGTGCGCGTTCAGCTATCAGCCGTCAGCTGTCAGCCGTCAGCTAATCAACGGTAGGTAGTTGCTAGTGCTGCTTCAGGGACGGACTCACCCTCATTTTCTCGGTAGCCAGTGTTGGGACAATCCGCCTGGGGATGAAACGGGCAAGATCCCCGTTCCACGCCTGATGCCCATTCCACCCACCAGGTCAAACAGTTTTTAGGAGATGCACCCTGCTCCTTTTACTCATCCGACCCCGTGCAGTTAAAGCGCCTAATAGCTGATAGCTGATAGCTGATAGCTGATAGCTTATGTATCCTTAGCTACTTTTGCTCAAATTTCATGAATCAAAAATAAAACTTAAACAATTAGAACCAGAAACATTTAATCTAAAAGTTAATCATTATAGCTTGAAGCAGTTGTCTTAAAATTGACAAATCTTAAAAGCTCAGTACAGATGCTGAAAGAGAGAGGTAAGTAGCATGAAAAATTCTTTAAGACAAAAATTACCACAAAAACTAGCCACCTTCGCCACCGTTGCCCTAGCCACTGCCTTCTCAGCAATCAGTCTTGGCAACCAAACCTCCGCCGCTACCTTCGAGCAAAAACAAGTTAAACAAGGCAAGTTTATTGCTGTAGCTCAACCCTTTGGGGCTAATTCTCATCAACTGCTGATCATAGAACAAAAATCCAACAAGCGAGCCTGTTGGAGCGAAAGTGGTACTAACCCAGTGATCGTAGACCCACTGCTGTTGAACTTTGACTTTACTGGCATTTGCGGACGCAGTACTGATAGCAATGGCTATTCCATGCGCATGGCTGGTGAAGACTTAGGACTCGATTACATCCTCAGCATTGTTGAGCGTAATGGTGAACTGTTGCTAGTGGGTAAGCACCGTCTTGATCGTAAAGCTCCTGAAGTCATCATCGGCAGAACTGGTGGTATTAGCCAGGGCTTTATGAAAATTTTTCTGCAGCCCGGTTGGGAATTTGCCAAGAGAATGTTCAATGGCAAAGAGCTAGGTCACGTCTACCTTGCTACTAATTCACCCCTAGGTAACACAGGAAGTAGTGATCCATCCGACCTTCCCCCACTTCCGCCACGGGAAACTTCTAAATTTCGGGATATTACTAATGATGTCTATGCCTCAGAAATTGAAAAAGCTGTAGCAATGGGATTTATTGCTGGATTTCAGGACAATACCTTCAGACCTCAAGGGTTTCTAACCAGAGAACAACTCGTGTCTATGGTCATTGAAGGCTTAGGTAAACTGCCAGGTGCTAATATTACTGTCCCCACTCAAGCATCAGGGCGGCCCTATCAGGATGTTGAGGCTGGGCGCTGGAGTGCTGCCAAAATTCAATGGGCGAGGGACAACAACATTGTTAGTGGCTATCCTGATGGCACCTTTCGACCAAATAAGTCCGTAACTCGCGCCGAATTGATGGCAGTACAAAAAAAAGCTGCTGAATTTGCCAAAAGCCTCCAAGGGCAGCCAGGGGTACTCGTTTCTAATGGGTCAGTCACACAATTTTCCGACACTGAAGGTCACTGGGCTGTCGCTCTGATTTCTGAAATGTCTGGCTACTGCCAAGTGGCATCTCCCCTAAACGAAAGGGGTAACGCTTTCTTCCCCAATTCTGAAGCACGCCGGAACTATGCCGCTGCTGCTACTCTGCGTATGCTCAACTGTGTGCAGCAGCCCATTACTCAGAATCAGTAGGACATTAGCCTTTAAGAAGGCAGCAAGAAACGCCTGTTGCTCACAAGATCAAGTAAACAACGTCAGGTATCAGCTAATGCGCTACGGGCATTAGCTGATAGGTGATAGCTGATAGCTTACATCAGCCCATTCTAGCGTTTTTCGCAGTTATGAGGTACATTTTCATTGACGTTGATTCCCTGTCTTGATGTAGCAAATCGCTATTAAATTTTCCCTGTTACCATATCCGCTATTCCCTAAAATATCTAAATTGTGTACCTCATAGCTATGATAATTTATAGATATCAATTCCGGTAGCCTGGGATTTAACACAAACTCAATTGAACACTGCCGTAAAGTCTATAGTGTTTTGCTACCTTCCTGAACTCTGCCTCTTGGGCGTTTTCCTTCTCTTGTCACCAACCTATAGAGATCTAAACGAGAGATCTAAACGTGAAGACTATTAAAGAATCCGGAAAAAAAACTGTAAAGATTTAATAAAGTAAGTAATTTTATAGTGACATTTACTCATAATTATGTCATCTATAGTAATGGTTATTTGTGCTTATCAATAACAAGTCATATAATTACTATAAAAATATAATTTTAGCTATTGTTCAATCATAAGCAATATAGTTAGTTAAGTGAAAGTGAACAAGATTTCGATTACAAAAAGTTTCAGCTCCAATCTAGGAATTTGTAGTTAGCAATCCGTGTCGTAAGTGTGATAATTTTTGTACCCATATCTGCTGTTCACTACTCCCTAATCCCTACTCCCTAATCCCTACTCGCTTTGCTATAGACTATAAACTCCAATACTGATTTTCCATAACCCCAAAAACTACTCTGATCTCTTTTATACTGTTCCCTATTCCCTGTTCCCTATTCCCTAAAAAGTAGAGGATAATAGTAATTATGCCAAAATTTGAGGCAGAAGACACAACTAGGCTGAGTCTAGAGAACTACATAGTTTTTGAGAGTGACATTGCTTCCGGTGGCCAAGCTATCGAGATTTCCAAAACCAATACTACTGAACCAGGATTCATTCGTTTAACCTGGACAGAAGCTGACGGTCCTGCTGGTAACTATAATTTTAATATTGCCCATTTTGATGAAGCAGATGGCCGATCTACCCTGACACTTCGTGTCAACAATATCCCAATTAGTAGATATATTTTCAATAAAAACCCAGCAGAACAGGGCAATCCACCCATAGACATACCCAGCTCTAGTAATTATATCGGGTTGACTGGTTCTATATTTGATGGTTTATCCAATCCTAATCCCGTCTTTGAAAACGTAACACTGGCTCCAGGGGATCAGATTGAAATCTCTGCCGTGGCGGATAGTTTGGGGAATCAAACCGATGAACTAGCACGGATCGACGTTATTGAAATAACACCAGCACCGTTAGCTGATCCAGTTATTAATGTTCCTGAACTGACCATTATCCCTACTAATGGCACATTAGCCGAAACTGTGCCAAAAAGTGGTGGTATTACCATCAGCCGCACCGGAGACATTAGTCAAAGCCTAGAGGTAACTTACACGGTCAGTGGCACCGCTAGCCCCTCAGATTACAAGCCCATCCTAACTGGTACCGTTACTATTCCAGAAGGTCAGCAGTCAGTAGATCTCAAGCTTACCCCAATCGCCGATGGTCTAGTAGAAGGGGAAGAAACTGTCATTATTACCCTTGAGAATAGTCCCAACTATCAAGTAGGTCAGACTCCCAGTGCCACTTTCACCATTACCGACAATGACCAATCCACGATCACCGAGAGTGTGACTATTTTCTGGCGTAATCAGGAGACCGGAGTCAATGGTGCTTGGCTGATGGATGGTCTCGACTTAGCTCAAGCCGTGACAATTCCTTCACCAACAGAACCAGCCGACAGTCCCTGGCAGATGCAGGGTGCAGGGGATTTCAACAGTGATCAACAACAGGATATTCTCTGGCGTAATACCTCTACTGGTGAAACTGGCATCTGGTTGATGGCAGGATCGGTGTTTGAGAATTCAGTGTCCATAACCCCAACTCCAGACCTGGACTGGGAAATTCGTGGCACCGAAGATTTTAACAGTGATCAACAACAGGATATTCTCTGGCGCAATACCTCCACTGGGGAAAATAAAGTCTGGTTAATGAATGGCACCACTGTGGCTGAGGAGGTGTTGATTCAATCGGAAGCAGTCACTAGTATTTGGGAAATGAGGGCAGCGGGAGACTTGGATGGAGATGGTGATGGGGATATTATTTGGCGCACGGGCTGAATGATTCCTCGGACGAAGGACGCACCCAGCGGCAGCAGGAGCGCCACCGCGGACCATGTTCGGTTCGGCCCCTTCGGTCCTGACGCAGAAATCAGCAGCGCTGCTATCATGATCGACAGTCCCATGGCGACCTGAAGGCTCAGGCTTTCCCCGAGCACCAAAACGGCCGGTACCACGGCAAAGACTGGTGCAAACGAACCGAAGGCGGATGTCATGTTCGGGCCGACCTTGACCACGGACAGGATTTGCAGCCGCTGGCTGGCCGCCGGGAACACCAGACCGCATAGCGCAAACAGGAGCGCGGCCTCGGTCAGCCACCATCGCCAGTCGATCATCAGCGGTGCGAGAACCCAGAACACGGCCGCCATCGCCGCGACGGAGACCAGCGTTCCCGTCTTGTCGTCCAGATGCGCCAGGCCCTTCTTTTGGACATGCGAGACCAGGCCGAACAGGGCGCCTGCGAGCAACGCGAAAAGGGCGGCGATCAGCATCATCAGCGGCAAGGCCGCCTGTTTGCTGGTTGATCTGCCAAAGATTGCATGAGTCGCCCCGTTTCTACGCGCTGTTGAGTAGCAGAACGCGATGCAGGCCGCGACCCTCTTGATTGGTCACACAAACATGCTGACCAGGCTGTGTCGGCTTTGCTAGAGTTCCGGCACTGTTCACCGAGGAGCACGGACCTATGTGCCGCAACATCAAGACGCTGTTCAATTTCGATCCGCCCGCGACGGACGACGAGGTGCGCGACGCGGCGCTGCAATATGTGCGCAAGCTTTCCGGAACGCGCAAACCGTCTCGACGCAATGAAGCCGCCTTCGACCGGGCGGTCGATCTGATCGCAGCTGCAACGCGCGAACTGATGGACACGCTGGAAACGGCGCAGCCGCCGCGCGATCGCGAAATCGAGGCGGCGAAGGCCCGGGCGCGGGCAGCGGCGCGCTATGCATAAGCGCCGCACTAAAACGACGTTGTGCTAATGGCTAAGGCGCTTCGTGACTACCGGAACAAGCGGGATTTCTCCAAGACCAACGAGCCGGTCGGTATCGAGGGTGTCGAGGACGGCAACCGCTTCGTCGTGCACAAGCACTCCGCAACAGCAGACCATTATGACCTGCGCCTGCAGGTCGGCGACGTGCTCAAATGCTGGGCGGTGCCGAAGGGGCCGTCGCTCGACCCCGACGTCAAGCATCTGGCGGTCGAAACCGAGGATCACCCGATCGACTATGCCGACTTCGAGGGCGTGATCCCGAAAGGGCAGTACGGCGCCGGGCCGATGATTGTCTGGGATGCCGGCACCTGGGCACCGATGGACGATATCGAGACGAGCTTCAAGAAGGGGCAGTTCAAGTTCCGCCTTGTCGGCGAAAAGCTGCAGGGCGGATGGATGTTGGCGCGGCTCAAGCCCAGGCCCAAAGAACGCCAGCCCAACTGGCTTCTGTTCAAGGAACGGGATTTCGCCGCCGATCCGGAGACGGACATTCTCGAAACCCGACCGGAAAGCGTCAAATCCGGCCGGGTGATTGAAGATTTTCTCATCAGCGACGAACCGAAGCCAACGCGGCCGCTCCGTCCCGGTGCCTTGAAGGGAGCGAAGAAAACGCCTTTTCCGGACCGGATCGAGCCACAGCTCGCGAGCCGGGTCGAGGTGCCCGCGAGGGACGACAAATGGCTGCATGAGATCAAGTTTGACGGCTACCGGACCATGGCCCACATCCGCGACGGCGATGCGCGGCTGCTGACGCGGGCCGGGTTGGACTGGACTCACCGGTTCGGCGATCTCGGTCAGCATCTGTCGAAACTGCCCTGCCGCGATGCCGTGATCGACGGCGAAATCGTCGTTCTGGACGAGAAGGGCGTCAGCCGTTTCGACATGCTGAAAACAGCTCTGTCAGAAGGTCCGGAAACGGCGCTGGTCTATTTCGCCTTCGACCTGCTCCATCTCAACGGTTGGGATCTGCGGAACGTCCCGCTCGACAAACGCAAGGACCAGCTTCAGCGACTGTTGCAAGGGGGCGCGGGCGAGCAGGCGGCCATTCATTTCTCGGATCATGTGATCGGCAATGGCGACGCCTTTTTCGACAGGGCCTGTGAAATGGGGCTCGAAGGTGTCATCTCGAAACCGGTGGTATCAACCTATCAGTCCGGCCGGTCGAAGGTCTGGACCAAGGCCAAGGCTCTGCTGACGGGCCATTTTCCGATTGTCGGATACACCACCTCTCATGCTGCGGAAGGACTGGCGGCGCTGGCCGCGGGAGAGTGGACCGAGGAGGGGCTTGTCTATCGCGGCAAGATCGGCACCGGCTTCAACGCCAAGGAAGCCGGGATGTTGCTGACCAGGCTGGAACAGCTCGAGGACCCCGAAGCGCGTCTTGAGGATATGCCGAAGGTCGTCGTTCCGGTGCGGCCGGCCCTTTCGGCCACGGTCTATTACACCGGGCGGACTAAGACCGACGCGCTTCGCCATGCTGTCTACAAGGGGCTGCGTGAGACCCAGTCGTCGACGACGGTGTCCGCACCCCGCACGAGGCTGGTCAGCGATGCCGACCTGGCGTCTGTCTGGGTCACCAACCCTTCGCGGCGGCTGTTCGGGAAGAACGGGCCAACCAAGCTGGAACTGGCCGTGTACTACGCCCAGGTGGGCGATTTCATGCTGCCGCACATCCTCAACCGCCCAGTGACGCTGGTGCGCTGCCCGACGGGCAAGCAGGAAGATTGCTTCTACCAGCGACACGCTTTCACCGGCATGCCGGATACGGTTTCGACATTCAGCCAGAAGAGCAAGGATGGCGAGGCCAAATCCTATCTCTATCTGGACAATGTCAAAGGCTACCTGGCGCTGGCGCAGTTCGGCGTCGTCGAGTTTCACAGTTGGGGCGCGTTGCGCAAGCCAATCGACAAGCCTGACCGGATCATCTTCGACCTTGACCCCGGTGAGGGGGTTGCCTGGCGGGAGATTGTCGAGGCGGCAGTGCAGGTGCGCGAGGTGCTTGCCGGCCTCGGCCTCGTGCCGTTCGTCAAGACTTCGGGCGGCAAGGGCGTTCACGTCGTGGTGCCTATCGAGCCGAAAAAAACCTGGAAGACCGTGCACGCAATGACCGGCAAGATCGCCGAGGCGATAGCGGCCACGGCGCCGGAGGTGTTCATCACGACCATGAGCAAAAAACAACGCGGCGGGCGCATTTTCATCGACTTCCACCGCAACTATCAGGGAGCAACTGCGGTCGCGCCCTATTCACTCAGAGCAAGACCTGGTTTACCAGTTTCAACGCCTTTGCACTGGGATGACCTGGAATCGGTCGACGCTCCGCAGGAATTCAACTATTCTAGTGTGCCGGGACTGCTGGAAGGGACGGGTGACGCCTGGGCGGAAATCGACCAGGCGGCGAAGCCGTTGCCGACGCTCTAGCAGCCCCATTTGTGCTGCGTAATTCGGGGGAATTGTCATGGCGCCGCGTGCAAGTTGGAAGGGGTATCTCAAACTCAGCCTGGTCAGCTGCCCAGTGCGGCTCTATCCGGCCACGAGTTCGAAGGACCGCATCACCTTCAACCAGCTCCACAAGGACACTCACAACCGGATCAACATGAAACCGGTCGACCCGGAACTGGGTCTTGTTGAACGCTCCGACCTGGTCAAGGGCTACCAGTATGAGGACAAGAAATACGTCATCATCGAGCCGGAAGACCTCGAAGCGGTGAAAATCGAATCGAACCACACGATGAATATCGAGGCCTTTGTCGACGAAGGTTCGGTCGACGAGATCTATCACGATATGCCCTACTATCTGGCACCGGACGGGGCAATGGCGGAAGAGACCTTTACCGTGCTGCGTGAAGCGCTACGAAAGACGCGCAAGGTGGCGATCGCGCGGCTGGTGCTGTCGAGCCGCGAGCGGGTGATCACCATCGGTGCGC
>NZ_MKZS01000001.1:4231346-4235389 GCF_001942495.1 Moorena bouillonii PNG | reverse complement strand
CTTGGTTACATGAGCTTAGTTTTGATTTTTGTCTGATCAGGTGCAAGATCTGAGTTATATAAAGTATCTATAAAGGAGATTTTGGGGATTGATTGTGTAAGCATTCAGCCGTCAGCCGTGAGCTAAAAGCTCACGCTGCGCGAACAGCCGTCAGTGGTCAGCCATTGGCCTATGGCCACGCTACGCGAACGGGAGAATTTAATTCAGATTAAACCTCTTTTATTCAAAAGCACCATCTGTAGCACCATCTGTAGCGCTAATCGCTGACCGCTGTTCGCGTAGCGTGGCCAAAGGCCTTTAGCTGATAGCTGAATGCTTACTTGATTGTTTATACCCGTAGAATTATAGGAATGGGTGTAATGGTGTTTAAAAATTAAAGGGACGAAGGGATGCAGCGAGCTAGCACGGTCTTGGGAAGCCAGTTGCTTATCTAAAATCCCCATCTCCCTGACCATCTCCCAACACTTTGCTCTTTTTCCCTGTTCCCTATTCCCTATTCCCTAACCGCAGCGCTCCGGAAGCTGAGGCCTTTGGCCACGCTTTGCGAACGCTTCCGCTTTCCGCTAAAAGCGAACGCATTAATTATTCTCTAGTAATCGAAAATATTGAACAATTATCATATCAGTAACAATAGGATAAAGATTTGATAAAATTACAAAAATTAATGGTGACATAGTATCCAATTCATGTCATCAATAAATAAAGGAATTGTTTGACCGCAAAAACTAAAGCTCTTGGTGGAAGACTATAGTATAGTGCTCAGACTATCTCAACAAAATAATGTTGGGGGAGCATCTACGTCCTCAGCGATAGGTTTGAAAACACGGAAATTCAAAACTGTGTAACTAATACAGCGGCAGATTTATGAGATTTTTCATTAGCTGTAATAATCGGTGCTTTGGTGAACGTTTAGCATAGTATTCTACTCTTGCCCATGGCTCTGTAAAGGGTATCGGGATCATGGGGATTGAGTGGATATCGACTTGCTAGGGTATTACTTGCTGCCCAAATAAAATTCCTAAATAAAATTACCATAGCTTTAAACACAGATAAAGGTTGGAGACTACAAGACTATGACGAGAATTGAAGCCGAAAATTTTTCTAGTATAACTAACTTTGTAACTACTAGTAATCCTGATGCCTCTGGGGACGCAGTAATCACTCTATTTGATGCGGTTAATAATACTGCTTTCCCCCCTGGTACTGCTAGCACAAGCTTTAATCAACCCACTGGTACCTATGAAGTAATCATTGGCATCTTTGACGAAATAGATGGAGAAAGCACCGTCGATGTCAGGATTGGCAGTACCGTCTTTCCCACAATCACTCTTAATAATCCTTCCTCTACTGCTAGCGGTATCCCCGAAGCCTCCACTTTCGTCCCTTTGCAGATTAGCTCCAGCACGTTTATCCGTAATGGAGACCTGATCGAGGTTAAAGGTACCGCTGATGGTGAAGAATTCATCCGATTTGACTATATTGAATTCAACCTGACCAACGAACTCCCGGTAGCTGTCGATGATACTGCCACTACCACTGAAGATACAACAGTTAACATTAACGTCTTAGATAATGACACGGATACTGAGGGAGACAGCACTCTAACTGTTATTAGTGATCCCAGTAATGGTAGTGCAGTAGTAGATGACAATGGTACTCCTGATGATCTAACCGATGATTTTATTACTTACACTCCGAATCCCGACTACAATGGACCGGATAGTTTTACTTATCAGTTAAATGATGGCGTTAACCCTGCTGACACCGCTACCGTTAACATTACTGTTACTCCTGTAAATGATGCACCAGATGGTACTGCTGTGGTTAACAATAACGGTACCTTGGATAATACTAATGATGACGTTATTACTGATACTCCTGATCCAGATTTCAGTGGGAATGATAGCTTGATCGATCAGGTATCTGATGGCAACGGCGGCCTTGATACAGCGATCGATCAGGTATCTGATGGCAACGGCGGCCTTGATACAGCGACTGTTGATATTACTGTTAACTCGATCCCTACCTTTGTTCCTTCGACTCTGACTCAGAACCCTAACAATACTTTTACTATCACTAGTGACACCACTGGCAACGCTCAACTCCTATTCTCCTTTATTAGTCGAAACGCTACTAATGTCAATGAAATTGGAGTTTTTGTCACCGATGATGACCAAGGTACAGTTAATGGTATTGCTCCTGGTCAAGAAGGGTATGTGGAAGCGGCTCTATCTAATGCTCAGACTATTTTCTCTGTGCTGCTGAATCCTGAAGATAGTGGTCAAACTACTCGTCTGATTAACAATTTTGATGTAGGAGATCAATTAGGATTTTACCTAGTACAAAATAGCACGAAAGAGGCAGTGCTAGCAGGACAAAATGCTTCTGTATTCTTCGGTGATGCTTCCTTCAATAGCGATGGTTTAGACCATATCCAAAGCGAGACTAATAGTGACGGTGTCTTGACTTTAAACTTTGAAGATGCTGATGATCAAGACTTTGATGATTTAGTGGTAACGGTTCAAGACGCTTCGGCTTTGACTCCGATTGTGGGGACAGGGAATCCTCAGATTCAAGGGCAAGTGGAGCTACTGGATTTAACCGATGTGACTGGAACAGTAACACCTGAGATTGTGGTTAGTAGTCAAGCTGTGTTTGAGAATAGCTTTGGCTTTTATCAGGTTGATGATGCTAGTGGTAAAATTGGCAATCTCAATCCCGGTGATGCGGGTTATGCAGAGCTTGCAATCTCCAACCAGGTAGATTTAGCCAGTGGGGTATCCGGTGGAGTATTGTTAGCTCCGTTCCTAATTGCTAATGGCACTGTTGAAGAGTTCTTGACTCAGAATCCTACTAATCAGCAGGGTTCCGGTCTCAATGCCTACTTTAGTTTCTTGAGCGCTAACCCTGATCAATTTGATCACGTCCGCCTACTAGGGGACAATCGGTTTGGTTTCGAGGATACTTTTGCTGGTGGTGACTTAGACTATGACGACTTGGTCGTAGAGGTTATTTTCTAAGTTTAATCGGGAGTCGGTTGTGGGGTGTGGGGTGTGGGGTGTGGGGTGCGGGGAGGGTGGGAGGTGTGGTAAGTATTCCCCCCGCTGTTTTGGGGGGTTAGGGGGGATCCCCAGCTGTTTGACCCGGTGGGTGGAACGGGCATGTTGGTGGAATTGGCATGTTGCTGGAATTGAGATCTTGGTAGAACAGGCATCTTGCCTGTGATCAAGATTTTCTTCACAGGGATATTGGTGGCATGGGCATGTTGGTAGAACAGGTATCTTGCCTGTGGTCAAGATTTTGGTCACCAGCATGTTGGTGGAATTGGCATGTAGGTAGAACAGGCATCTTGCCTGTGATCAAGATTTTCCTCATAGGGATATTGGTGGAATTGGATTCTTGGTAGAACAGGCATCTTGCCTGTGAACAAGATTTTCCTCACAGGGATGTTGGTGGAATTGGCATGTAGGTAGAACAGGCATCTTGCCTGTGGTCAAGATTTTCTTCACAGGGATGTTGGTGGAATTGGATTCTTGGTAGAACAGGCATCTTGCCTGTGGTCAAGATTTTCCTCACAGGGATGTTGGTGGAATTGGGTTGTTGGTAGAACAGGCATCTTGCCTGTGATCAAGATTTTCGGACGCGCTGTCCCAACCATGGCTACCGCGAAAATGAGGGTGAGACCTTGGGTGGTGCGTTACGGGGCGGGCTTTCCCAACACTTGCTATGAGGTTGAACATGATGGCAAGCCCGCCCCTAACGCACCCTACGGAATTACTCCGTGATTGACCAAAGGTCACGCTACGCGAACAAAAAAAATTAGAAACTTGGCACCAGGCATCAGCAATTTCAGGACCTGCACATAGCCCTTAGCATCAGCAGGGTTGTCAAACCGAGCGAAAACGACTGGTGGCATCGGTGGCAATAGCCGAACCATCACCCATGGGTATAGGCATCTAGTTACGGTCGATGTCCCCTATTACGGGGAGCAATTAAACTAAGTCAGTGAGTCACCCCACTGACTCGTCTTCAAAACCGTACGT
>NZ_MKZS01000001.1:4213231-4231246 GCF_001942495.1 Moorena bouillonii PNG | reverse complement strand
CCCCCCTTTTTTAAGGGGGGCTGGGGGGGATCATAATCTTGCGGAAAACTTTGAAAACACGGCCTAGTGAAATCGCGCTCAACTTTTGTCAGTCAACCAGGATCCCTACTTTCTGTTTTGGATGTCGATAGCGATGAGGGATTTAGTGATAAATACTGGAAAAGGATTTGTAGATCCAAGCCAGGAAGCAAGGATTAATAGTATTATGCTGAAGTTACCCTGTAAAAATGTACTAAAGGCACCCAAAAGTGCTGTCAATTCTAGCTTATAGTGCTGTGGAACAATAGTACTACTGGGGACAGAGCAGTTGGAGAAACTTTGTGCCCCCGCACCGCAGATATCCGTACCCATGTCAACCCTTGTTTTTGATCAGGGTACGCTCTAAAATAAAAAAACAAAAAAAACAAATAGATCAGCCCAAATCTGCTCATAAGGCGATCAATGGATTTGTACCTAGTAGTACATTTGCACTGCATGTCAAAATGCAAGCATAGTAAGCTTTGAGGGATTGATAGTACACCTGTATGGGGTTAGTTCAGTTATGAACGGAGGTCACAGCGTCGTCGGAGGTAATTTTGACAATGATATGGATGTAGATATTTACTTAATTCCAGGGGTTTATCACTGCTGATGAAGCAGTTCAATTATCGTCTAAATGATTAAACCAATCACAAAAATAGCTGTTTTTAAAGTACATAAAGCTGCTTCAATGTTCTTGCACAGAATAACTGTAGAAGCCAGTGCTTTGGCTCAAATTAATTAAAGGTTTCGAGCAATCGAAGCGAGACGAGTGGCTTTCTTACTAAGGAGATTGTTAATGAATAAAAGCCTTGGAGGAGAACAAATCATCCAAGCCAACAAGAGAAGGAAAATTCGAGTAACTTATGTCATAGCAACAAATTTACGATTTAAACGCTTTGAATGGATCTGTAGTGAATTAAGCAAAGAGAGGTTTGAATTATCATTTATATTACTAAACCAAGGGCAAACAGACCTACCCGAGTATTTGACGGCACAAAAAATTCCATATATTAGTATCAAATACTCGAATAAATATAGCCTTAACCTGTTTTGGGTTATCTGGAAAATCTCCCGTTATTGTCGAAAGAATAAGACTGATATCGTACATACATATGGAGTGGATGGCTCCCTAGTCGGCTTAAGTGGTGCCTGTTTGGCGGGGGTGCAAATACGTATACAAAGTAGAACTCATGCAGGCCCCTTCCCCTGGCCGCAACGGGTTCCTTGGGGTCAAGTTTACGATCATTTTAACAATTTTCTTTCTTCAAAAATCACAATGACTAGCCAGAAGGTCAAAGACATAGTGATTTCCTACGATGGAGTTGCTCCAAGCAAGGTGATCCCCATACATCCTGGTTTTGATTTGGAAGCCTTTGCCAAGGTCTCCGAAGAAAATTTACAAAATATCAAAGAAAAATATAATATCAAAAATGTCGCTCCAGTAGTCGGTGTTGTATCAAGATATGTAGCTTGGAAGGGTGTTCATTATATAGTACCAGCCTTTGGCAAGTTGCTTGAAGATTATCCGTCTGCCTTTCTTGTACTAGCAAATGCTCGCGGAAACTACCGAAAGGAGATCCATAGGCAACTCCAATCAATACCTACTGACAGATATGTGGAGATTCCGTTTGAAAATGATATGTTCGCGTTGTATAAGCTTTTCGATGTATTTGTTCATGTTCCAATGGCTCCAAATATGGAAGCCTTTGGACAAGTATATATAGAAGCCCTAGCAGCAGGAATCCCTTCTGTGTTCACGCGCTCAGGGGTAGTAGATGAATTTATTGTTCATAATAAACATGCTTACTTGGTGGATTATGAAAACAGCGATCAAATCTACGAGGGGATAAAAACTATTCTGGAAAACAATTCCTTAAGAGAATCGCTAATTTACAACGGAGGTCAAAGCGTTCGTGATATGTTCGATTTAAACCAGATGATCGGCTCTCTTGAAAGTCTGTATCTTTCCGAGTTTGAAACAACCCAACAAGATAATCGCGAGGAATATGAAGAAAACTGAAAAATTTCCAGAATCCAAAACCCTTATTGATGGACATAATGAGACAATGGATATTGAGGCTTTAAGCGCCGAGATTTTGAAAGTCATTAAAGTTGATGGATTCGTACACATTAAGCAGCCACTGTCCCAGAATGCTTATCAAGCGCTCTTGCATTTATTGGGAACAATTATAGGACGCACCGATCTTGTTGTAGATGCTAAACTTAACCAACTGCAACAAATGAAGCGAAAACATAACATAAATCGCCCCAGTGTTTATTTACCGGAGGCATTAGCTTTTCATACAGATACTCCAGCCAGCCATCTGATTGGATGGTATTGTGTAGAACAAGATGAAGTAGATGGTGCAACCCTGCTGCTAGACACAACAGACATAAAAGATTATTTTACTCCTGCCGAGCTTTCAGTTTTAAGCGGAGTTAACGTCCAGTATATGATTAGGAACCCGAATACTAATGAAGAAGACGTTGTTTATCAACCCCTGATTTCCCAGAAAAATTCAACCTATCAGGTATTTTACGTTCCTTGGAATTTATCGAATCATCACAACGGCGCACAGACTAAATTGTTAGAAAAATTTTCTGAATACGTCGTACACAAGCAAAGAACGGAACTGATAAAAATTAGACTGGCACCGAAAGAATGTCTTTTTATTGATAATCATCGGATGTTACATTGTAGGGGAAAACTGCCGGAAAATACCAAAAGACATTTAATCAGATATTACATTAGCACCTGTTTGATTTCATAATTTTGCATGGATAAAAAAAAATGAACAATCAGCCAACAATATTTCACATCACTCATCACAAAGCAGGATCGCGATGGGTCACAGCAGTACTAAACTCTTGTGCTCCAAATCGGTTTGTCTCAAAAATACCTCGCGGTTACTATTATATAAAATCCCCAATTAAATTAGGTGGTGTTTACCCTGCTGTTCATTTGTCGAAACCAGACTTTGAAGCGCTGCTTGGCTCTAATCTTTGGGGGAATTTTTGGCATAAAAAACATTTACTAGGCAAGCCGTTACTACACTATCCTAATAGTTATATTACAAATTGGTATAATTTTGAAAAGCGACAACAGCCTTACAGAAAGTTTATCATTATTCGCGATCTTCGAGACACAATTGTTTCCGGTTATTTTAGTTTTAAAATTAGCCATGCTCTAGTGACAGACAATATATCTAAATTGCGAAAGACATTAAACAGCCTTAGTCAGGAAGAAGGCTTGCTCTATTTGATGGATGAAATAGTTAACCGTTTGGGTTATCATAATTTTCAGTTGTCGTGGCTCAAGGATGAAGCCTTATTCAAATATGAGGATTTACTAGCGGATCAATATAAAGTTTTTGAGCAGATAATTGATCATTGCCAAATTAATATAGACCGTAAAAATTTGCATGAAATCATTAGACAGAACTCCTTTGAGTCAATGACAGGAGGGCGTCAGCGAGGTCAAGAAGATATTACATCTCATCAAAGAAAAGGGGTTGCTGGAGAGTGGAAAAAACATTTTTCTGCTCGGGTCAAGGAAAAATTTAAGCAGCACTTTGACGATATACTTATCAAAACTGGCTACGAAAAGGATATGAACTGGTAAGAACAGCCGCTGCGCGGAATTAAGAATTAAGAATGTTTATAACTGATATTTTAAGAGCATGAGCGAACATAACCCTACTCAATCCAAAATAAATCAAATTTTGTTATTAGGAGAAGCTTTAGTCAAACAAAACAGTTTGGATAAAGCTATTATCTCATATCAAAAAGCTATAAAACTTAACCCAGGCATTGCTGAATTGCATAATAAGCTAGGAGAAGTCTACTTAAAAAAATATCAATTTGATGAAGCGATCGCCTGTTTTCGAGAAGCGATCGCCCTTGCTCCCAATTCAGCTTGGTACCACCAAAATCTAGGAGAAGCTATAGCCCACAAAGAACAACCAGGAGGCGGATATGAAGCTACTCGTTATTACCGCCACGCCCTTAAACTGAATCCAGAAGAAGTACAAAATTACCATAATGCCTTAGATGTTCAAGCTGACGAGCCGGATAATATTAAAGTTAATAACCCTATTTTTATTGTCGGTTGTGGACATAGCGGCACTTCCCTAATGCTTACCATTCTCGGCAATCACCCTAACCTTTATTCTATTCCCTATGAAAGTAGATTGTTATTGAAAAATGAGCGTACGCACAAAGAAACGATGTACCAGTGGGATGGAGAATGTATAAATGCTGGCAAACAGCGTTGGGTGGAAAAAAGTCCTTCACATATTTTTTATATCAAAAAGCTTTCTCTATACCGTCCCAATAGCCAATTTATTATCATGTTGAGAGATGGCAGAGATGTTGTTTGTTCTTTAAAACATAGAAAAGCGTTTCCAACTTATGTAGATAAGATCGAGAAATGGGTATATGATAATTTAGCTGGGCTACCTTACTGGAATAATCCTAGAGTTATGGTTGTTAAATATGAAAATTTAGTTACCGATACGGACACTACTTTAGAAAAACTTTTTAAGTTTTTAGGGGAAACTTATAGAGAGGAAGTTTTGAAATTTAATGAAACTCCCAAACACTGGTATAGTTCTGAGATTAGTAAACCAGAGGAAATTCAAAATATTGAAGACCACAAAAAGCTGAGAAATTGGCAAATTAATCAACCTTTGTTTGATGGTCGAGGTAGATGGAAAACTGAAATGACTGAGGAAGAAAAAATAATATTTAAGGAAAAAGCTCAAAAATACCTCGTGCAATTTGGCTACGTAGAAGATGACAATTGGTAAACTTAGATCAAAAGCTAGGATTTTCAGGGCAAACCTATCTAAATTATAGAATACTAAAACCCAGAGCTTTGTATGTAACCCAATTGAAGATTCTTATAATCTTAACACGAAACTTTTAACAATAGCATAAAAAGTTATGTCTATAAATAGCCAAAATAAAAAACAAAATCAGCTTAGTCCGGAATATTTAGCCAAAAAGGATGGATATGAAAAAGCCTTTCAAGATCTAGAAAAATTTTGTATATTTATCGGCTATCCTAGAAGCGGACATAGTTTAGTAGGTTCCTTGCTCGACGCTCATCCCAACATCATTATTGCTCATGAATTGAATGTCCTACACTATATCAAACAAGAATATAAACAAGAAGAAATTTATCACTTATTACTAAATAACTCTCAAAACTATGCTAAAGAAAACCGCATTCAAAATGATTATTGCTACGATATATCCAATCAGTGGCAGGGAAAATTTTCAACTTTGAAAGTCATTGGTGATAAGAAGGGAGGAGGAACTTCCAGGGAGTTGATGGCTAATTTTTATCTTTTGGAAACTTTACAACAAACTATTAGTCAACCCATTTATTTTATTCATGTAATCAGAAATCCTTATGATAATATCAGTACTATATTTATTAGAGATAGTAATAGGTTAAGCATGGATTTAGAGGGATGTATAGAACTCTACTTTGCTAGGTGCAAAACTGTAAACAAGGTTCGAGAAACAATAGGGGACAACAAATTTTTCCATCTTCGGCATGAATGGATGCTCAACAATCCTGAAGTAGCCCTTAGAGAGCTATGCAATTTTTTAGGTCAACAAGCAGAGCCAGGTTACCTCAAAGACTCCGTTAGTATTTTGTATAAATCGCCCCAGCGAACTCGTGAAAAAGTGCAATGGAATGCAAAAGCAATCGATCTAGTCAAAAAAGAAATAGAGCGATTTGACTTTCTCAAAGGTTATTCCTACTTTTAGTTATTTCATCAACTTTTTTTTGCAAGCTCTGAGTTGAAGAGGCTGAAGAGACTGTAAAAAACAGAAGGGCGTACCCCAACATACTTAACCACAAGGATACTATACCAAACATTAGACACGATCACGGTTAAACTTGTTGTAATCGCAGCTCCAATTATCCCAAACATCGGAATAGCGATCGCGTTTGAGACTATATTGAGCAACACAGTACAGCCAACAACGATAACCGATTTGTTCTGGTGTCCCGTCATTACCATTAAATTAGCGACAGAGCCACACAATGCACTAACCAACTGCCCAACAATGAGAATTTTTAGGGACCAACTCGCAGCAGTAAAGCCCGAACCAAAAATACTCAGCACTGGTTTGGAAAAGACAATTAAACCTAGAGCTAGAACAATCGAAGGCCAGAAAATCCAGAGGGTTACTCTGGAAACGACCTTCTGCAAACCTTGCATATCTTTTTGAGCGTAGAGGCTTGAAAATAAAGGAGCTACCACCATATTCACAACCTGTAAAGTGAAACTCACCCATATGGAAGTTTTCAGAGCCGCATTATATATACCAGCTTCACTTGGCCCGATAATAGAGCCAACCATGAGAATATCTGTACGGTTTAAAATAACGCCAAACGACTGCTGGAGCAGCAAAACCCCGGCAATCCCCAACCACTGCTGATAGGAATAAACTGGAGTAACAGGTTCAATCTCTCTATTAATCTTTTCCCAAAGCAACCACAACTGAAACAGCAGAATAGCTGACAGCAGTAGTGTTGCCACCTCAATCATCGGCAAACTGTCTAGAGAATGGTTGGCATCAAACAAAAGAAACCCACCGCAAAGAACCCAGAGCGGCCAGATAATTTGGGATGGAGTATAAGCTAATGCAATGTCACCCATTGCTCTAGTTGTTTCTAACTGCAAAAGTGTCAAAGCTTGGAGTGGTACTAGTGCCATCCCGATCAGCAAGGATGTTGCATAGGTAAAGTTGTGAAAAGAATTTAGCACCCAGATAACACCCGCAGCACCTAGGCTTAGTAAGACACCAACCAATAATGTTAATAGCCAACTCCCACGCACGAGGCCCCGTAAATGTCCCCAGTCTTCTTTCACACGGTATTCTGAAAGCAAACGCAACACAGTCCTCGGCAATCCTAAAGCTGCTGGAATCCCTAAGAGCATTGACCAGGAGATAACATATTCGTAGATGCCGTACTCTGTTTTGCCCATCCATCGAGCCAAACAGACCTGAACCACGTATGTTAAAATTAACCCAAAGATTCGTATAGTCAGAGCGATAAGAGTATCCTTGGCTAGAAAGTCTAGTTGACGACTTTTTTGTTCTTTTCCTGCGGTATCTTGAGTACTGTTTTGACTTTGAGGGAGGGAAGATTTAGTCATACTAAGGTAAGTTATTGATGAGTACCAATTTCAAGTAATTTACCAGCCTTCAACACTATAATCGGATCGGCTAAAGGGACAGAAGCTAGTCTATGGGTTACTAAAATTGCAATTTTATCCATAACTAACTCAGCAAAACTACTATAGATTTCATACTCAATATGGGGGATCTAAAGTTCCTGTCAGCTAATCCCAAATCATGATTCTTTTTCCACACAAAAGCTTCTGGGAGTATCACCTTTGGCAAGGTTACCCCAGACAGTTCAGTGCTATTGTGGCTGAATCAACAAGCTGAATCAACAAAAGAATATTGCCAGGCGTTAATTTACCAGCCAAACCTTGCTGCACTACCCAAACTATGCTTTTGTGATTATTTTTTTTTCAGAACAATTAGAACAATAAGGGCTTGCCCTTATTGTTCTAGGACTTTCCCTGATTGTTCCCCGAAGAATTAAAAAACGCCCGATCGCTTTCTTGTCCCAGTACTTCCTGACCAATTGAGGCCAAAACGCGATCGCAATTATCATGCAAGGTATAGAAGGATAAATCGCGATAAATCCGTTCCAAAGGACTCGGTTGAATCATAGCACGAGCACCACACATCCGAGTACAGTGTTCCAAGGTCTCCAGTGCCAATTTTTCTGACAAATAACGAAAGCGGTTACCAGCTTCTTTGGCCTGCTGGTGTTGACCTGTTTCCCACAACCTAGCCACTTTTCGCAGCCACAAGTCCATGGTTTCAATGTTCATCATTGATTTAGCAATCCGATGCTGCACATAAGCATCCTTTTCTCTCCGTTGCTTTTTGATATGAGCCAGGGCATAACCGTAAGCCCCTTCTGCTGCCCCCAAAAATGCCGCTCCATACTGAGGAGTAAAGCGAGTTTGCCACTCTTCCAGCAAGTATTGCCCTGGATAGCCAATCAGATTTTCTTTAGGAATAAACGTGTGATCGAATTGTACGCGATAACTTACACTTCCCCGCATCCCAATCGGTTTCCACCAGGTTGAATCAAAGCTTACACTTGGGTCTGATAAATCACAGGCTAACATCAACACGGAATGGGCTGGTCCATCGTTATGACGAACAGCTCCTGTTCCGGCAGTACTCACAAACAATATCGCCCATTGTAGCCCATCCGCACCTGTGGCAAAAACCTTGCAACCATCAACAATATAGCCCCCCTCTACAACCTTAACTGTTGTACCAATACCACTGGTTTGCCCAGGCACTTTGGAGAGAGGTTCGCCACTCCAACCCGCCCATTTTTCCCCTCGTTGCACAATCCCTTCAAACCAACGTTGCTTTTGAGCGTCATTAGCGTTAGCAGTCAATAATACTTGTATATTAGTATGTCCTTCCCAGCAACGGGTGAAAGCTAAATCTACCTTTGCTAATTCTCGTGTCATCATCCAGAGGGTAAGGATATCACTGTTGTGACCTAACCCTAAACCACCATACTTAATCGGTACAGCCGGAGCATGAAGACCTGCATCAAACAGAGTCTCAAAGTTCTTTGCCGGGAAGGTCGCTGTCTGGTCGTATTGAGCCGCCCGAGGGGCAAACTCTTCCTGAGTGAGCTGGCTTAAATGATCCAGGAGGGCTTGTGGATCATAGACTTGCCGATCATAGAGAACAGGAGTTTGCACAGTTTATTGAGTAGATGTTTTTGTTCCTCACTAATTGTAGCGGCTGGCAAACAGTAATGCATCGGCTTCCAAACAACTTTATTTTTGCCGGGTACTTTCAGCTATTTTGTATAAATTTTACTTGACAAAATAGATGTTCAATGTATGAGTAATGGAACTACAGCAATTTTAAATTGGGTGAGGTTTTTAGGCAGCAGGGAACAGCGGATCTGGGAACAGGGAGTAGGTAACGCTGAATGCTTACTATAAAACTACTTTTTCCCTACACCCCACACCCCACACCCCACACCCTACTACGGATTCTGCCATCCTTCCACAATCGCCATGCCCACATTCACATAGGGATTATCTAATAATTCCCTAAGGGCTTCTTTCCCACCACTTTCTAAGGCACTAAGCAACCGTTGTTTAGTAGTTGCTGGAATCGCAATATTCACAAACGCTGTCTTTTCTAAATCCGTGGCATTGGGGTTACTTTGCTCTAATTGTTTTAATAATTGTTGAATTTCGGCGGCGGCTTCGCTTAGGGTTTGGTTTTTCTCCGGGGCATAATTGTTTTGAGTTTGACTATCAATTTCTTGATTAAACTCACTTTGAGTCGCATCGACAAAGTTATTAAATTTATGTTGAGACTGACGTTGATCGTATTTAGACTGATAGTTGGAGTGATGATAATCTGAGGTTGATTCACTCATGGCGTTGTTTTCAACATTGATAGGTCGGCTTGCTACTAGTTTAATAATTTCGATCAGGTTTTGGTTATGCTTCTGGTAAAGGGCAAGCTCCTCATCGTTGTTGGTGGTTTGGGTGAGCTCTTGGCGAGAATTAAACCGCTGGATGAACTGGTCACTGACGACATGGTCTTTGGTTTCGGCAGCCGATTGAATCAGGGTTTCCCGTAAGACCAGAGCTTGGTTAACCTCCAACAGGGTGGCCAGCAGCAGGTAGACACCGCGAAATCGGGGGTCACTCAAATGCTCGTGCTGACGTTCTCGATTCTCCGTTTTCAGGAAGGTCTGGACAATAAAGTATTCCTGGATTTTATCGTGACGAAATTTCCATTCTCGATAGGTACGACCAAACCCATGCTTCTGCTGACGAGTCAATACCATTTTATACCGTTCCATGCAGTGCAACTCATCCAAGCAGTCCTCTTCTGGGATGGTAATTTGATCATGGAGGCGCATCTGGTAGACGGTTTCAGCAAATTCAGCCAGGGGAAAGGGACAAAGGTGAATCTGTTGATAGTCCTCTGCCATGATCTCATACTGCTGCTGTTGCAAGTTCAGCAAATCCGGGTCTTTGCCCTGGGCCAACAGTTGCGCCACCAAAGTCAAATCCATGGGATTGGACAGAAACCGACGTACTGCCGCTAACTCCTGTTTGGATTGGGTTTGCTGGAGTTGGCTGGCCAGATAGTCGTCACAGGCTTGCTCGTAGGCCACACCCGATACCGGGGCATCCTCAGGCAAAATCCCTTGGCGAGAGGTGAGGAAATCGGCGATTTGCTGGCGCTTCAGGGGTTGCAGCACGTAGGTTTTGGCCGTCGCTGGGGGTGTCCATTCCAAGGGTTGGGTGGTGAGGATAATATGCCCCTGGACGTGATGCTCCACAAAGGTATTAATGGTAGCCCTGGTGTCTGGGCTGACTTCATTGAGTCCGTCAATGCAGATATCTAGGGTATTGTAGTTAATCAGGCTTTGTAGGAATAATGGGTCCTCAGCAGCGATGGGCAATTTAGCTTGAATGGCTTCCACCACACCACCGGCACATTGGCTGGCTGGCAGATACACCGCCAGCCGCCCCGAGGTTTTGACTAAATTCCGGAGAAACATGGATTTGCCCAGTCCTGATTCCCCTACCAGAACGACCGGAGACTGGAGTTGGCCAATGGCGGTTTGAATCGGTTGGGTATGGGTGGCTCGTGTAATCTTAACGTGAGAGTCGGGAAAGTAAGCCTGGGGATCGAAGCTATCTAAGCTAGCATCGGCCACCAGCACCTGACGGAAGGGAGCGAGTAATCGGTAGCGCAACCAGGGAATCCAGGTCAGAGCCAAGCTGATATAGCCTAAGCCCACAATGGTGCGGAATTTCCAGTCCCAGATTAGGCCTTGGACTTGGAGAGAACGAGGATAAATGATGATCAGCAACAACCAGCCACTGACATGGACTAGCCAAACCTTAAACCCAATCAGAAACCAGTGTTTTCCTTCTAAGGCAATAATTTTGGCTTTGACATCCGCAGCAAGTCTAGACTCAGCTTTGTTAAGATTACGGTAGTGCTCCTTGAGCAGATCTATATCTGCTTGTTTCCAGCGGACGTGATTAACAAGTTCGGCAATCTGCCTTTCTAAGTCTTTGCGCAGTTTAGGCAAAGCTTGACTAGGTTCCCAGATGTCGGCAAATAGGTTGAGAACGTCCAACCCTTCTTGGTGATTGATGGCGTGATCTTCATTTTCATGGGGATATTCCTTAGGTGAGCCCAACCAGTGGATTAAGCCCAGTGAATCGATTTCCCCACCACTGAGGAAATAGGCTAGAAAACGCAGCCTTGGTGCTTCTCGCTGGTACCAGTAAACTTGGTTTAATATCGAAAGTAAGTCTTTTACCTCAAATGGTGCCATCTGCTCCAGAGCTTTTGCTGCACTTGAACGGACATAACTCTCTGAGTCGGTTAAAAGTTTAGCAATTTCGGGAGCGTACTTATAGGCCGCTGCTCCCATGTTCCCCAAAGCGTCTGCCGCACTTGAACGGAGATCACTATGTGAGTCGGTTAAAAGTTTGGCGATTTGGGGAGCATACTCAGAGGCCGCTGCTCCCATATTCCCCAGAGCATATGCCGCACTAGAACCGACATAAATCTCTGAGTCGGTTAAAAGTTTGGCAATTTGGGGAACGTACTCAGAGGCCGCTGCTCCTATATGCCCCAGAGCTTCTACCGCCCTATAACGGACATCACTCTCTGAGTCAGTTAAAAGTTTGGCAATTTGGAGAGCATACTCAAAGGCACCTGCTTCCATTTTCCCCAGAGCATTTGCCGCACTAGCACGGACATCACTCTCTGAGTGGGTTAAAAGTTTGGCAATTTGGGGAGCGTACTTATAGGCCGCTGCTCCCATCTGCCCCAGAGCATGTGCCGCACTACCACTGACATAACTATCTGAGTCGGTTAAAAGTTTAGCGATTTGGGGAGCTACCTCAGATGCTGCTGCTCCCATCTGCCCCAGAGCATGTGCCGCACTACCACTGACATAACTATCTGAGTCGGTTAAAAGTTTGGCAATTTCGGGAGCATACTCAAAGGCACCTGCTCCCATGTTCCCCAAAGCTTCTGCCGCACTAGAACGAAGACCAATCTCAGAGTCGGTTAAAAGTTTGGCAATGTCGGGAGCGTACTTAGAGCCAGCTGCTCCCATGTGACCCAGAGTCGATGCCGCACTAGCACGGACATGAATCTCAGAGTCGGTTAAAAGTTTGGCAATTTTGGGAGCGTAGTCTTTAGCTGCTCCCATCTGCCCCAGAGCTCTTGCGGCACTATGACTGACATCACTATCAGAGTCGGTTAAAAGTTTGGCAATTTTGGGAGCGTACTCAGAGGCGGCTGCTCCCATCTGACCCAGAGCATATGCCGCACTAACACGGACATAACTCTCTGAGTCGGTTAACAGTTCAGCAATTTCAGGAGCGTACTCAGAGGCCGCTGCTCCCATCTGACCCAGAGCATATGCCGCACTAGCACGGACTCTGGACTGAACCGACTTTCTCTCATTCTCGCTGTGATCGTTACTCTCATGCTTATAAGTCAATAAGTCTGCAATCTGCTCAATTGTCTTGTTAGGAATCTCAACGGGAGGCTTGAGTTGATCCAATTTATAGCTAGACAATTTGTCCAAAGCTTCAGCCCATACCAAGGGGTCGGGGTCCTTCAGTGCTGCTACAATCCCCTTGAGCTGCCACGATTCTGGCTCAGGGTGTGATTCGTGAGAGTAAATCGATGGGTGAGCGTGACTCCCGTTGACAATCAAAAGTACTGCTACTAGCAGTGCTAACAGATAACATAGGCACTGGGTAACAATAGTCTTAACGGTAGGGAAAAGCTTTGGGCGGTTGGCATCGCCTCTATGGGGCATGGTGATAGTTTCCCACGGAGTTAGTAAGGTCAATATATGAAAATGTTGGCGCTAGACCCTAAGCCCAGCAACCTTTTGACACTACGATGCTCCCCGAAGGTTAGTTTTAATTATACCAATTTTAGTGACTATTATATAGCCCGCGGCAGTGACGCAGCCTTCGAGCAGGAAGCGGGACCAGCGGCTCATCTCCCGCACGCTGGACCAGACCGAACCCGCCGCCGACACCGAGTCGACGGTAGCGTTCTCGATGACCGCTACCTCGTCGTCAATCATGTAGTGAGGCGAGGCGACGTTATCCCGCAGCTCGCTGCGAGCGAGGCTGGCCACCGAACGGGTCATCTGAAGCGGCGCGAAGATGCGGCTCTCGATGAACTCGACCCAGGACTTCCCCGAGACCACCTCGGTCAACTTTCCGGCCGCGGCGTACATCACGTTCTGGTACTCGAAGCGGGAGTACATCGGCGTCTGCAACTCCACGTACTGCATGCGCCGCAGGATCTCGTCAAGATCGTGGTCCTGCTCGTACCAGAGCAGGTCGGTATTGGGCACCCCCGCGTTGTGGGTCAGCAGATCCCGCACCCGGAGTTGGGCCGTGGCGGTGGGATCGGCCAGGCGGAAACCAGGCAGGTACTTCGTCACCGGGTCGTCCCAGGCAAGCTTGCCCTCGTCGACCAGCATGCCGATCGCGGCGGCGGTCATCGCCTTGGTGGTCGATCCGATGGAGAACAACGTGTCCGGGTCGACCGGCGTGCCGTCGCCCAGCCGGGTCGTTCCGTAGCCCCCTTCGAACACCAGCTCCCCGTCCTTGACCACGGCGATGGCCAGCCCGGGCACCCGCCACTCTTCGGCGGCCGCGGCCACGTAGCGATCAAAGGCCTCCCAGCCGGGCGTCGCCGCCGACGCGGGCAAACAGAGACCTAAAAACAGTGTGAGAGAGAGGACGCGTACCGACCGATCGAATCTCATGGGACCCCCTGAGATTCCAAGTCTAACCGAGTCGCGGCCCTAGCCTCGCTGGGGCCGTTCCAGCTCGTAGCTCTCCACATCCACCGCGGCCGCCTCGAGGGTCAGCCGCACGCCGCCCGCCTGAACCTCCAGCAGGTCCCGGGGCAACCCCTGAAGCGCACGGGGCTCGGTCTTGCGCAGCTCCCGCCACCACTTGCGCAGCCGGCAGCGGCACTGGTGCAAGCGCACGTTGGGATCGGCGCCGGCCTCCAGGGAGCCCAGCAGCGCGAACTCCTGCTCCCGGTCGACGGAGCCGAACTCGAGGCCCCGCCAACGCATCACCAGCTCCCGCAGCAGGTTGTACTGCTGGGGCGGAATCGCGGCGATCACCTCTCCCTGGCCGGCGTGGAGTTTGACGACGCCGTCGTTGAGCGCCAGCAGCAGCAGCGAGCGGGCACGGTCGGTGGCTTCGGAGACCGGCACCGGCAGGTCGTGGACGATCAGGACATGCCCCTCGACCTCGAGGACCGAATCGACATCCAGGGCCACCGCGCTTCCCCGGAACCAGCTGCCGTTGACCCGGGTGCCGTTGGTCGAGCTGTCCTGAACCCACCAGCCGTCGGACCAGCGAATGGTCAGATGCCGGCCCGAGATACTGCTCGGCTCGTGGAGCGTGATGTGGTTCTGGGGCAGCCGCCCCACATCGAGTAGCGGCGACTCGTCGGACAGTTCCACCCGGTGCATCTTTCCGTCGACTTCGAGCATCACGTTCACGGCCGGCACCTCTTCGTTCGGTCATCGCGATCAAAAGGCCTACTCATCACACCCACCCTGCCGTCAGTCGTCGAGAAAACAGGAGGCGGTCGCGGCCCGGCTGCGGGCCCGGGCCGCCAGGTCCCAGGGCACGTCCCCGGGTTCGGGGAGTTCGCAGCCTCGTTCGTCGTAGCCGCAGACCGACTGGAGCGCCCGTTCGGGACACTGCATCGCGGTCAACGCCTGGAAGGCGCAGTACTCGATCGCCCCGGGGTCCCGCCCTCGCCCGCGGAACACGGCAAAGCGGAAGGGCTGGTCCCTGCATTCGGGGTGGGCGTTGCGGAAGATGTGATCGGCGATCTTGCGGCGATCCCGGGCGCCGGTCTCCTCCAGAACCTCGGTCCACCACAACCACTTGCCCGGATCGCCGACGGCCAACGCCGCGGCGATGCAGTGTTCGGCGAACTCCGAACCGTTGATCGGCGCCTCACCGACGATGGATTCACCGGCGTCGCAAAGTTCCAGGTTTGCCTGGGCGTGACGGCGATAGCCCGCAGGGTTGCCCGCGTCCCAGGCGATCAGCGCCTCATTCCGCTCCAACATGCCGGCGTTCCACAACACCTCGATCTTGAACCAGCCGTCGAGGCGCAGCTGCAGCAGGTCTCGTGTTCGCTCCCTGGCCTCGTCGCAGTATTCGGAGCGGCGGGGTGTTCCCCAGCCCAACCGGCAGGCCGCACCGGCGGCAATGGCCCGGGCCAGCAGCGCTTCCCGGGAGTGACGCCTTTGGAGGGCGAAACCGGCGCGGGAGTAATGCAGATCGAACTCCCGCTGGTCCAGTTGCCCCTGACTGGCGAAGTGCCATCCCTGACCCCACACGCTGAACAGCGCGTAGAGACCCCAGGCGTCTGCAGCGACATCGGGACGATCCATGTCGAAGGCGAAGGCGGCCGCCCCCACCTCGGCGGCGAGTTCGCGAGCTCGAGCCTGGGTGTTGAACGCCGGTTCGCTCTTGTGTTCCTGCATCTGCCGCCGCAGCTCGGCGAGTTCCGGATGGTTCGGCGCCTCGTTGTGCTGCATCAGATTGGCCAGCGCCAGCAGCAGGGCGATCGGCGCGACGAACAGCAGCACCCGCCACAACCCGGTCCGCTTCCTGGACCGGCGGGGATCGGGAGGGATTTCTTCGGAGTCGGCGACCCGTGACGTCGGCTCGTGGGGCCGAGGGGCAACCCCGTCAGCCGCTGCGGGAACCGCCAGCAGCACCGGAGCCGCCGAAGCGGCCGCGGCACCGGCACTCGCCGTGCCGTCGTCGACCCGGTCGGTCAACCGCGGCGGCGGAACCACCCGAAGTCTCTCGACGGGATTGCGGTCGGGCACCCGCACCGTGGCCTCGTCGTGGGAGGGATCGCCGTCTCCTTCCCAGGAACCGAGATCTGCCGGCAGGGCGTGGACCGCCTTGAACAACTCCTCGGTGCTCGGCCGGGTCTCGGGACGGGCCCGCAAGCATGCCTTCAGCACCGCGTTCCACGGCGGAGGCAACTCCGGAGGGAACCCGCGATCGCCGGGCAGCTTCCGGCCGAGGAGTTCCGAAACCAGCAGCCCGTAGGTCCACAAATCGCTGGGTAGCGATGCGATGTAGTCCCGCTGCCCGTCGGGGCGATCCCGCTGACACTCGGGCCAGACCCGGGACCAGGTGACCTGGGAGACGATTGCGAAATCCGTCGGCCCCTGGACCTGACGCAGCGTATCGAGATCGATCAGATGGGTTCGGCCGGTAGAGACGATCACGTTCTCCGGTTTGATGTCCCCGTGCAGCACGTTGTGGCGATGCAGGTCGGCGAGGATCTGCAGCAGTTGGCGCAGGATCTGCGCGCGCTGCTCGAAGTCGATCTCGTAGTTCTGCAGGGCGTCCCGCAGGGTGTCCCCTTCGACCCAGCGGGTGGTGATGAACGGCCGTGAACGCTCGTCGTCGGGGGTGAGCAGGCCGACGTCGATCACCTCGGACAGCGCCGGAAAATCTCCCAGGCTCGCGCGTACGCGGTAGCCCTCGAAGTCCGCCGCCAGATCCCGGGGGAACGCGTCGGCCGGGATTTCCTTGCCGGCGGCGACGCCGCGCAGGATGTCCAACCGGTCCCGGGGCACCTCGGTATTCCAGATCCGGGTCACGCAGCGGGTGCCGTCCCGCTCGGTCAACAGCACGGTGCGCTCGAACCCCGCTCCGTGGCGCAGGGCCCGCACCACGGCGTGCCCCGGAATTTCGATCGCGGGCACCATACTCACGGCCCGTCGCCGAGATAGCCGAGGTTGCGAGCCGCGGCGATGATCTCGACGGTGGCCGCTCCGGCGCGTGTACCGCCGCCGCCGCGGGCGATCAGCGTCGCCACGGCGAGCCGGCCGGTATTGCCGGTGCCGCAGGGGGAGTTACTTTCCGGTTCCGCCAGCGCCACGAACCAGGAGTGCGGCGCCAGGGGCCCATCCTCCTCGCCGATGCCGTAGGGCTTCTCGTCACGGGTCGCCTCGGAGTCGGCGGTGCCGGTCTTGCCGTACATGCGCACACCCGGAACCTTCGGCAACAGGGAGCCGGTGCCGGTCTGCATCGCCCGGCGCATCCCGGCCAGCAGGATGCCCAGCCGTGAGGGGTCGTCGACCAGCAGGGTCTCCTCGCAGGCATCTCCAAGGCGCAGCCCCGGCGGACAGCGGCGATACACCCCACCACCGCCGATCGCCGCGACCATGCGCGCCGCCTGGGACACGTTGAACACCGCCGCTCCCTGGCCGATGCCGGTAGAAGCCAGCCGGCGGGTCCCCGGAGCGCCCGGCTCGAAACCGCGCTCCCAGCCGATGTCCACCTGGTCGGCCAGACGCCTGAGCGGGCCCGGCCCGGTATCCAGGGTCAGCTCCGAGAAGGCGACGTTGCAACTCCGGGCCAGCGCCTCGGAGACATCGATCACGCCGTGGGAGCGATCCTTGGGGTGATCGTGAATCGGCCGCACCCAGCCGGGCCGGTCGAAAACGCTTCCGATGTGATCCCGCTTGGTGCACTCGAAGGTCCGGATCGAACGGATGTTGCAGCCCTCGACCGCCACCGTGGGCAGCCCGTCGCGAGCCGCCGCCAGGGTGGTGAACAGCTTGGCGATGGAACCCGCCTGCTTGAAACCGAGGGTGCCGGTCTTGTCGGCCCAGGGGCCGTAGATCCCGGTGTACTGCGGGTCGCCGTCGATCACCGGGCGGTACCAGTCGTCGTTGGAGAGATCGACGTCGGGCGCCTGGGCCCGGGCCAGCACCTCGCCGGTATCGACATCCAAGACCACCGTCGCTGCGGCAGCACCTTCACC
>NZ_MKZS01000001.1:4211440-4213131 GCF_001942495.1 Moorena bouillonii PNG | reverse complement strand
CCTACATTCCGCAGGTTGGAGGGGAGAGCTATGGTATTTTTAAACCATGAAACCAATAGCATCTTCAATTAGAGTACAAGATCTTGACCACTGCGGCATAGTGGCTGGAATAATTGACCAGATGGGACTAGTGGAACAAATTAACCAAGAACTCGGAAGCCACCCCCAAGAAATTGTCAGTGCCGGAGTAGCAGTCAAAGCGATGATTCTCAATGGGTTGGGCTTAGTGAGCGCTCCCCTGTACTTGTTTGAAAAATTCTTTGTGGGCAAAGCCACCGAACATCTTCTGGGAGAGGGAATTGAACCACAGCATCTCAACGATGACCGTCTAGGAAGAGTATTGGAACAACTCTATGAAGCGGGACTGACCCCTCTATTTATCAAAGTAGCCCTAAAAGCTGCTTTTAAGTTTGGGGTAAACAGTGACAGTCTGCACCTGGATTCGAGTTCCTTTCACGTTCATGGAGCTTATCTGAGGAAAGACTTACCCCTTTCACAAGAACCAGCAGCGATCGCCATTACTCATGGTTACTCGAGAGATCATAGACCAGACCTCAAGCAATTCATGGTGGATTTGATGTGTAGTGGAGATGGAGATGTGCCACTATATCTACGAGTAGCAAATGGTAATGAATCAGACCAAGCCATTTTCGCCGAACTGATCAGACAATTCCGGGAGCAATGGCAATGTGAAGCTTTGTTTGTGGCTGATGCTGCCCTCTATGGAGAGGAAAACATTCAGTCATTGACCGATCTGCAATGGCTCAGCCGAGTCCCCGCAACTCTCAAAGCAGCTCAACAGTTAATGGAGCAGTTGTCTGAAGAAGCCTTCAATCCGGCTCAATTAACACGATACCATTGGGCTTGTGTCTGTAGCACCTATGGTGAGATCAAACAGCGATGGCTCGTTGTCGAAAGTGAAGCCAGAAAAGAAGCTGACCTGTTGCAGCTCGAACAAAAAATTCAACAGCATCATCAGAAAGCTCTTCATCAGCTCAAGCACTTAGAACACCGAAACTTTGCCTGTGCTCCTGATGCCATGGCAGCAGCAGAAGATTGGAACAAACAACTGCGCTATCATCGCCTCACTCAGATAGAAGTTGTGCCACTCCCTTACTACAATCAGCCTGGACGACCACGAAAAGGTCAAGTTCCTGATGGCTATCACTATCGTCTTCAAGGCAGCTTAACCTTAAATCAGGAAGTGGTTGCCAAAGCTCGTAGAAGGGCTGGACGCTTTGTTCTGGCTACCAATGTTCTAGAGTCTGAGTCCCTGTCTGAAGACAATATACTCTGTGAGTACAAAAAACAACAATGTACTGAAAGAGGTTTCCGTTTTCTCAAAGACCCGATGTTCTTCACCAGCAGTGTTTTCCTCAAGACTCCTGAGCGGGTAGCTGCCTTGGCGATGGTGATGGGACTGTGTTTGTTGGTCTATACTTTGGCACAAAGAGCCTTACGCCAAGCTCTTGCCAGGGCTAAGCAAACCGTTAATAACCAATTAGGTAAGCCCACAGCTACCCCGACAATGCGCTGGGTATTTCAGTGCTTTCAGTCGATTCATTTGGTCATCCTGGGGGAATTAGAGCAAATTGTCAACTTAACCCAGGAGCATCAAAGGATTCTTCAGTTTCTTGGTGCTCCCTGCCAAAAATATTATTTACTGGTCTGACCAACCTGCGGAATGTGGG
>NZ_MKZS01000001.1:4192625-4211340 GCF_001942495.1 Moorena bouillonii PNG | reverse complement strand
ACGTACGGATTTGAAGGAGAGGTGCCCCGGCTAATCCCGGGCATCGACTCTAATTAGGGACTAGAAACTAGGCTTAACTATCTAACATCTAACATCTAATATTTAAAACTTATTGTTTAATAACCAAAAGCTAGCAGTTATTAAATTAAGCATTAAGTATAAAATACAACACTACAATTAAAATTAAATTTCAACATCTAACACCTAATACCTAACACCTAAGCTAAGCAGTGATGTTTCCCAATTGCCAGAAATTTTTGATCAAATTTTCGGGAATCTCTGGAAGACACCTTGTAGTAAGTAAGTAACGTAGCTTTACTAGAGCTTGTCAAACATCTTGGACAGTTTTTGACATATGCCTCTAGGATTTCCTCCCAGTTGATGTACAGTAGCGGTTGTAGCAATAGTTGCAGCCGCTTTTTTTTTGGAGGGTAATGGGTAATGGGAATTAGGGATTGGGGATTGGGGATTGGGGTAACCCAACCACAGTAGGTTCTGGCAGTGCGCCTTGCATCTTGCCTAACCACTCAATCAGGCTCTCTAGCTGTTTGTTGGTCTTGACCAGACCTAAACCACGAACCGTAACTTTACCAGGAGAATAGACAAAACGCGATCGCAAATGTTGGGGGAGGTTCTCTTGGAGTAACTTCCAGGCTGGTTCCTCCATGGGTGTTTCTAGGACAATGTGTTGTTTACCCTCAGGTCGAATTCGGGCAAATCCCAAGGACTTCCCTAACTGTTTTAGCTCCATCACCCGCAGTAATTGCTCTGCCACGGAGGGAATTGGACCATAGCGATCGCTCCAAGCTGCTGCGATCTGTGCTAACTCTTTCTGGGACCCTGCTGCAGCTACTGCTCGATAAGCACTAATTTTTTGGTCTAAATCTGGAATATAGTCAGCGGGAATAAAGGCTGTGATCTGAAGGTCAATCTGGGTATCATCTACTTGGGGAATTTCTTGCCCTTGAATTTCCTTGATCGCTTCTTGCAGCATTTCCATGTAGAGGTCAAAGCCAATGGCTTCCATCTGACCGGATTGTTTTACACCTAGGAGATTCCCCACCCCTCGAATTTCCATATCCCTGGTGGCTAACAGATAACCTGACCCGAGTTGAGTGAACTCCTGAATTGCTCGTAAGCGTTTTTTGGCTGCTTCTGAGAGTACCTTCTGGTTGGGATAAAGTAACCAAGCGTGGGCTTGAATCCCAGCCCGACCTACTCGTCCTCGCAATTGGTAGAGTTGGGCAAGACCAAATTTGTGAGCATCTTCGATCACAATGGTGTTGACTCTAGGAATATCTAGCCCAGATTCAATAATCGTAGTACACACGAGGATATCTGCCTCACCGTTGCTAAAGGTGAGCATAATTGACTCTAATTCCGCTGGGTCGAGCTGACCGTGAGCAATGGCGATTCTCGCCTCAAGGATCATTTCCCTGAGTTCCGCAGCAACTTCTTCAATCCCTTCAACCCGAGGTACGACATAGAATACCTGACCACCTCGGTCAAGTTCCATACGAATGGCGGTGCGGACAGCTTCTGGTTTATAGGGCGATAAGTGGGTTTTAATGGGACGCCGTAAGGGTGGTGGTGTAGTAATTAAACTCATTTCTCGTACCCCCGATAAGGACATATAGAGGGTACGGGGAATGGGAGTAGCGCTTAGGGTCAATACATCTACCTGAGTTTTGAAAGATTTAATTTTTTCCTTCTGGTTGACACCAAACCGCTGTTCTTCATCTATCACCAGCAGCCCTAACTCTCGAAACGTTACACTCTTGCCCAGCAACTGATGGGTACCTACCACCACATCTAACTCCCCAGTTTTCAGGCGTTGGAGAATATCACGCCTTTCCTGAGGGGTACGAAAGCGGTTGAGTAGACCGACATTGATGGGGTAGGGAGAAAACCGTTCTTTGATGGTATGATAATGCTGCTGAGTAAGGATTGTGGTCGGGGCAAGGAAAGCTACTTGCTTGTCAGAGGTGACAGCTTTAAAAATAGCCCGAATTGCCACTTCTGTTTTACCAAACCCCACATCCCCACAAACTAACCGATCCATAGGGCGATCGCTTTCTAAATCCCGTTTCACATCCTGTATCGCCTTGAGTTGGTCAGGAGTAGGTTGGTAGGGGAAAGAATCTTCTAATTCCTGCTGCCAAGGGGAATCCGGTGGAAAGCAATAACCGGACTGCTGTGCTCGCTGGGCATAGAGCTTCAGCAAATCCACCGCTACTTTCTTAATACTTTTACGGACACGATTTTTGGTTTTCTCCCAGGTTTTACCGGACATCTTGTGGAGTTGAGGCAAACCGGTACCTGTATGTCGAAACCGAGATAGTACCCCCAACTGATCCGCTGCCACCCGGAGCAAACCATCAGCGTACTTGATCACCAAATACTCGCGAGTTTCATTATTTATGCTTAATTTTTCCAGCTTGAGGAACTGACCGATCCCATGATTCTTGTGAACCACATAATCCCCTGGACGTAGCTTATTGGGGTCAACCTGTTGGGAGGCAGCACGGCGGCGCTTACGGATATAACTGGGAGTTGCCAAGGTATGCTGCCCAAAGAACTCCCGGTCAGTCACAACCACGATCCGGTAAGTAGGGAGGATAAATCCCTCTAGTTCTGCTAAGCCCGAATACTTGACTGCTACCGCTGTCCTCTGGAGATTTAATTTGTCAATAGCTGGGTAATCCCGAGGGTTGGGGACAAACTGGGCAGGACAATCATGTTCTTGGAGCAGGGCAACGGAACGACTAGGTTGGGCAGAAACCAGCCAAATCGAGAAACGGCGATCGCTTTGCTCTCGCAGTACTTCTGCTAGTTTGGCAAACTGGTGGGGTGTTACTGGTACAGAGCGGCTAGCCAGATTAACAGCATTTTGGGTAGTTTCTTCTACCAATTCTGATAAATACAGGATTGGAGTCGCAGCAGGAGTTGAAGGTTGTTCGCGAACAACCTGGAACTGGTTAACCTTCAACTCTAGAGCATGATCAAAATAACGATGGAGAGAGGGCAGGGAATGATTCAGTTCCTCTAATTGTTCTTCGGCATGTTCCACCCAGCGATCGCAATGGGCAGCACACTGTTCTGGTTCATCAATGACAATTAAAGTATTTTCTGGCAGGTAATCTAGTAGAGAGGCTGGCTGGTCAAAGGCAATACCCAAGAAACGGCGGCTACCCTCTAAAGACTGACCTCCCTCGAAAGATTCTTGCTCCTGAGGTGAGAGATAAGATTGGATTAGTTCAGCCTTTGAGCTTCTCAGCACTTGGCTAATAATGTGACCAAAATCCGTGGGGGTCAGCACGATGCCGTCAATTTTATCCAGGGAACGCTGGGTTGCGGGGTCAAACTCCCGCAACTGCTCTAACTCATCCCCGAACCATTCCAGCCGCACTGGCAATTCTAAAGCTACGGGGAAAACATCTAGAATATCACCGCGCCGACTCCACTGACCTTCTGTTTCCACTAGGGGAACCCGTTCATAACCCAGCTGTGCTAACTTTTTATCAAGGTTTTTCCCATCCCAAGTCATGCCCTGGTTAAGGGTAAGGCAGTAGGGCTTAAAGGCATCGACAGGGGGCAAGTGGGGTTGGAGTGCTGCTTGAGTGGCCACAATAGCCATCCGATCAGTTGAAGAAGGTTGAACCAACGAAGGTTGTAAGTCAGAACTTTCAACTGGCAACCTGTCAACCTTCAGGCTTTCGACCAAATCTGCCAATACTTGCATTTGTCCCCAGGTCATTTCCGACTCTGGGTCAAAGGGTTCATAGGGTGATGCTTCTGAGGTGGGGTATAAGTGGACTGTATCCCAACCCATGGCTTCCAGTTGGGTTGCCCAGCGACTTGCTTCTTCTAGGGTGCTACAGACTACGAATAGGAGGCGTTGGTCTGCCTTGGCCAGGGCTGATGCTACTAATCCCTTTGGCAAACGGGGAATACCATTCAGATATAGAGACTGTTGCCGATTTAGTTTTGTGAGTAGTTCACTGGTGAGAGGGGAGTGCTCTAGTGTCCGAATGATCGAGGAAAGTGCCATTAGTTCACTGGGTACTTGACAATAGGGCTTCCAGAATAGCTGTTTCTCTCATTTTACTAGGAATAGCACTGCCTGGGAAAAATTGACTGTTGTTGAATAGGTTAACTTATCTCATTAGTGGCCTTACCACTGGATGCAGGAGTGTTTCCAAGTCCGTCGGTCTAGATTAATTGATATTGAATAAGCCAAAATCCTGTTTAGGTAAAGGATTCGGCTATAACAGTTTCAGGGGTGACGACTTGATTGTTGACTAATCTTTAGAAGATTTAATTTTACTAGGTTAGATTAAACAGATATTGCCGATCAAAATTTCAATTAATTTCTAGACAAAATAACAACTATCTACCGATTATAAATACATTACTGACTCAAGCAGCAATAATGGATAATACTGACTTGAATAACTTGAATAATAAAACTCCTCAGGTTCTCGTGGTTGATGATGAGAAGATCACACGCTTGGTGCTACGTCGTAGCTTGACAAAGGAAGGATATAAAGTCATTGAAGCTAGCAACGGTGAGCAATGTCTGAATATCTGTAAGGATAAATTGCCAGACATTGTGCTTTTAGATGCCAGAATGCCCATCATTGATGGGTTTACCTGCTGTGCTAAATTGAAGGATAACTTTGGTTCCGAATGTCCTCCTATACTAATGATTACAGGCCTCAATGATGCGGACTCTGTAGAACGAGGGTTTGAAGCCGGTGTGACAGATTATATAACTAAGCCAATTCACTGGGCCGTTTTGCGACGAAGAGTACGTCGTTTGATTGAATCAAGTTGGACAATGACACAGTTAAAAATTGCCAATAAAGAGTTGGCACGCCTCGCTACTATTGATGGCTTAACCCAAGTTGCAAACCGCCGAGCCTTTGACGAGTATTTTAACAACGAATGGTATCGACTGGCACGGGAAGAAAAACCATTGTCTTTAGTTTTGTGTGACATTGATTTTTTTAAGCTTTACAATGACACTTATGGACACCAATCAGGAGATGAGTGTCTTAAACAAGTTGCTCAAATTCTTGGTCAATCAGCAAAGCGTCCAGCCGATCTCGTCGCTCGCTATGGAGGTGAGGAATTTGTGGTAATGTTGCCGAGTACTGATATACAAGGCGCTATTCAGGTAGCAGAGACAATTGAAACTAAACTCTACAAACAGGCGATCCCTCATTCGGGTTCTCTGGTGAGTGACATTGTTACCGTCAGCCTGGGGGGTGCTAGTACGATTCCCACAGTAAAATCGTCCCCAGAACATTTATTTGCTGAGGCTGATAAAGCCCTATATCAGGCAAAAATGGCCGGAAGAAATCGCCTAGTTTATGTTAACTACTAATTAAAATTTTAGGATTAATTATACTTAAAATAGTCTTGACGCAAACTAGCATCTTTTCTACGATCAGTGGGCAATTCTAACACTCTAATGCCTTGGCTAGGAAGTGGGTTTAAAGCTTCCTTGAGCTGCTGCCATGATTGAATCAGCTGGTGCTCTACTCCATAAGTCAGACACAACTGTGAAAAATTCACATCTTGGGGTGTGGCAAAGAATTCTTCAAAGGGTGGGTCAAATTTGGCAATGGGCAACATCTCGAAAATGCCACCACCATTGTTATTAATTAATATAATGGTTAAATGACCAACAAACTTGTTTTTAATTAGGAAACCATTGGTGTCATGCAAAAATGCTAAGTCACCCGTTAGCATCACACTGCTTTGATTACGATGAGCAATACCTAAAGCTGTTGATAAGGTACCATCAATTCCATTAGCGCCCCGATTAAACCAAGGTCGAATCCTGGTGTTACCAGGTTTCCAAAAGAACTCCACATCTCTGACTGGCATACTGTTAGCAATAAATAGAGGTGTTTCCGGTGGTAGACATTGGGAGAGTAACCAAGCTGCTTTTCCTTCAAACAACTGACTCATGCTAGTCATTGTTTGGTCAACCTTTGCCCTGACCTTCCCTTCAGCCTCACACCACTTTTGTAGGTTATCAGGTTGCAGGTTATCAGGTTGCAGGTTATCAGCTTGCAGGTTATCAGGTTGCAGGTTATCAGGTTGCAGGTTATCAGCTTGCAGGTTATCAGGTTGCAGGTTAGAACCGTCAACCTTCAACCTTTCAACCTTCAACGGTTGAGAGCTGTCAACCGTCAACCTGTCAACCTTCAACTTGTCAACCTTCAACTGGTTAACTTTCAACTCCTTTACCCATATCCCCAGTTGTTCTACACTCATCCGCAGATGAGTTGTTTTGCCATGGAGGGGGTCGAGGTTGTGGTGGCTAGGGTCAATCACCCAACGTCGCGGTTGACATTTATCCAACCAAGCACGCAATTCTTTGCTAATCGGTAGTTCACCGATGTGAATAACCATTTTGGGTTTTAGCTGTTGCGCTAATCGTGGATTACGCAGGATCAAGTCATAGGTGGAAATTAGATCTCGGTTGAGGTCGCAATAGTTTCTTACCGGTGAGAGCCCTTCTGCTAATACAGGCCATCTTAAGGTTTTGGACAAGGATGCGATCGCATTACAATAGTCTTTCGGATTTTGGGGTTGAGCTGGACCAGCGATAATAATTCCTTCCTGGGATTCTTGCCACTGTTCTAGGATTTTACCGGTTGCAGGTTCGAGGTTATAAGTTGTAGGTTGCAGGTTGTCAGTTACAGCTTGCTCCTGACAGTGAGCGAAGAATTCTTCTGGTTGTAATTGGGATTTTAATGGGTTAGTGGTTGTGTCGGGAATAGGTGGGAGGGGGTCACGGAAAGGTAGATTTAAGTGTACTGGACCAGGGGTAGGAAAATGTGTTAGTGGAGTGCTGCCAAAGGAGGCTCGCTCCCAAGCATGAACTACGGTTTGCCGTAGATAACGGAGCATACTGATATCAGCTTGAGGGACCGCTAGGGTACTTTGCCAGTTGGGATAGTTGCCGTATAATTTGATTTGGTCAATGGTTTGTCCGGAATGACAATCTTGGAGTTCTGGGGGACGGTCAGCAGTCAATACCAATAGTGGTACTCGGCTTTCTCTGGCTTCAATCACAGCGGGATAGAAATTAGCCCCAGCTGTGCCAGAGGTACAAACCAGTACAACTGGTTTTCCCGATTGTCGAGCAATGCCTAAGGCGAAAAAGCTGGCTGAACGTTCATCTAGAACTGGAATCGCCTCGATCTGTGGGTGTTGAGCAAACGCAACAGTTAGAGGGGTTGAGCGTGACCCTGGACAGATGATTGCTGTGGTCAATCCCAACCGCTGTAGGGTTTCTACCAGGATGGAAGCCCAGAGGCTATTGGTGTTGCGAAAATCAATAGGCATTTTATTTGCATATTTTAAATTTTGATTCTATGTTGTTGAAGGTTGAAGGTTTAAGGTTTAATGTTTAAGGTTTAAGGTTTAAGGTTGAAGGTTGAAAATTTAAAGTTTAAGCTTGACTACCCTAATCCCTAATCCCTACTCCCTACTCCCTACTCCCTACTCCCTACTCCCTAAAAAAAATCTCTGACATTTTTAACAAATTGATTGACGTTCTCAAAATGGATGTTATGTCCACAATCAGCAATAACGTTTAAATGAGCTGCTGTACAACTTGTTACTATTTCTGAGTTAATCGATTTAAATTTATGATCATAGTCTCCGACTAGCAAAAGCAAAGGTACTTGATTATCTTGGAGTGATTCCCACAGAGATGGTTGGCATCCTGTACTCATATGACGCAGAGATTTAGCTAATTCCACAGGATTATTTTGTTGTCGAATCTTGATAATTTGTTCAAAGTTAGGATGCTGCTTGAGGGAGGTGAACAGAGGCTGATTGTACCAATTTGATAAGAAGGTCAATAAATCTCCAGTTTCCAATTTTTCGGCAATTTGCCAATCTCGTTGACGACGCTTTAATTGTTCTTCTTCAGTCTTTAGCCCTGGAGATGCTGATTCGAGTAGTACTTTACTAAAACATTGGGGGAAATGAATGGTCATGTAGAGAGCCAATCGACCTCCCATAGAATAGCCAACTAAAAAGCATGGTTCAAAGTTTAACTGCTCTAGTAAGTTCTTTAAGGCGTGAGCAGTGTTTGGCATAGTGTAGCACTCATCCCCACCTAAAACTTTGGTCTTACCATGACCAGGTAAATCAACAGCTAGACAACAAAATTCCTCACAAAATAATGATATTGCTTCATCAAATTCCTGGCTGCTACCCATGAATCCATGGCAAAAAAGAATCCGTGGTTGCTCTCGGTTTCCTCTTAACTCATAGTTAAATTGATATCGCATTTATAGCAGTTATTAATTCTGTGAGGTACTTTATTTCTAGGTTTTAGGGAGCAGGGAATAGGGAATAGGGAATAGGGAATAGGGAATAGGGAGTAGGGAGTAGGGAGTAGGGAGTAGGGAGAATAAAATTGACTGTACCTCATAAGTACGACCAACGCTATATAGTACGATCAACGCTATATTATTGTTATAATTCATTATAACCAAATTATTTTAACTGATTAAACAGCAACGACCAATGAACACAGGGTTAAACTAAGGCTTTAAGAAGCACCATTAGCTTTAGGTTAATTTCTGCGAGTTCTTTATTAGGATCAGAGCCAGCAACAATTCCAGCACCAGCGTAGAGCCGAGCGTGATTACCTGCTATCAAAGCAGACCGAATCCCAACGATAAATTCACTATTGCCTTGATAATCTATCCATCCGAGGGGAGCAGCATACAGAGAACGGTCAAAGGTTTCGTAGTGTCGGATTTGCTGACAAGCAATTTTGGTAGGAACACCAGCCACTGCTGGAGTAGGATGCAGTTTCGCTATAATATCTAGGGGATTGACATCAGGTGGTAATGCTGCCTTAATCGGAGTCCATAAATGCTGGATATTCGAGAGTTTCAGCAGTTGGGGAGATGGCAAAAAATCCAGTTCCAAACCCAGTTGACAAAGACGTTGGATAATAAATTCACTCACTGCGTTATGTTCACGTCTCTCTTTTTCACTACTAAGTAATTGGTTCGCCAAATCCGCATCTTCAGCTGGGGTTTGACCTCGTGGAGCAGACCCTGCTAAAGCATCCGTCACTAACTGATGGTCGTAAATACTAATCAGACGTTCAGGACTAGCGCCAATAAAGTTTTTGCCTTTGCCGTTACTGATGGAAAAAATATAGCAATCTGGATAGTTATGGCGCAAATTGTCTAGAGAATCTACCAGATTAAAGGGTATTGGTGAGACGACATCCACGGCTTGGGAAAGGACAATTTTGCTAAATTGATTGGCTTGGATAGATTTTAAGGCTGATGAAACCGATAACTTGAAGTCTTTGGCTTTTTTTGAATCTTGCTTGAGAAATTCATGATGGTTAGCCTTACCAGTAAAACAGTAGAGCAGACGACCAGAAGAGGTGATTAGATTGAACTGCCGACCTAGGCTTTCGACCAGCCAATCCAGATTAACTTGAGAATTGATTTCAAGATTAGCCACTACTACACATCGGCTTTGACAAAGTGAAATTTGCCAGCGAGGTAGAAAAATAGTGGCAGATGGGAAAGGGTTGTTACTATTAAACTTATCACCAAAAAACGTAAAGCTACAGAAGAAATGAGGTCCAGCCAATCGCTGCTCTATGTCACCACTAATTATGGTGTTAGCTAGACATGAGTCGATAAATCTTTGGGCTTTATAGAACCGTTGCTCACCAGCTAAATTAAGGTCAACAGCAGCATCAATAGCAACAATTGATTCTTGATTACTTCTATTTTCAAAATAGAAGTGTAGGGGCTCGGGCGTGGCGGCAAAAGGGGCAGCTCTATCCCGAATTGCCTGAAAAACCGCCAGTGGGTCGAGGGGGGGAATTTCTTGAGAAATACTGGCAATTTTGGCAATACCTTGTTTTTGAGATTTTTTCTGGCAGGCTAAGAGAAACTGATGTAACTCTTTAGCCTCATGAAAGAGGTGAGCAGGGCAGGGAATGACTGACATATATAGGCTTTCTTGAATTACAGGAGTGTTTACCTAAATGAACGACAACACTTGGCGATTGGCCTTGGCCTTTGGGCCACGCTACGCGAATGGCCACGCTGCGCGAACGCTCTTTACTACATATTTCTTAATTTGTATTTACATAACTTATTTAATTCACAGACTTTATAGTGACTAATGATCAATTATCAGCATGTTTGGCAATTAAGAAAAGCAGGGTAAGGGCAAAAATCAATAAATAGGCCGTCTAATTGTAACTATTGAAAAAGAATTGCAATAATTTTGATGCTCAAGGCTTACTATGGTTATAATCCTTGCTCCATATCACATTTTGGTTTAATTTTTATTGCCCTTACTCTAGAATTGCTCAGCATCATTTCTTGATGCAGCGCGGTCATGGGGGGAACCCCCATGACCGCGCTGCATCGCTTTTTTTATTTTAATGATGAGCCCTAGTTTTGGTAGGCAAAATGTTGGTAATCCAAACCAACATTTATTGGGTCATTAGTCAATACGGAAATCAAGGGGATACCAGTATAGATAATCCCTGATTAATTTTTAAAAACTACTACAAATAAAAAGCTGCTATTTTGGGTAAATACCACTTCAGTTTTCATCAATCCTACTTCTCTTAAAAGGCTAAGCCTACCAATTTAGATGGCACTCCAAATTTTTGCTGTTTCGACTTGATATCTAGAGTATCCCGTGCTAGCACTTTTACATTACTGGTCATACTTTTTAGTCATACTTTTTAGGATTGCTTACAAGACTTACAGGGTGCGTTATTAACGCACCCTACTACTTCCAACTAATTCTTACAGGGTGCGTTATTAACGCACCCTACATAGAGTTTGGTGTTCAGTTTTGGGTAAGTCCTATAGTAATCGTAGGGTTTTGAGCACTTTAGTTAAAAATTTGTCAATAAAATTTACATAAATTGACGTATTATCAATTCACTACCTTGCTTGGGATTAATGGTATTCTGCTAGTCAGCCCCTTAACACCGTTGAAGACCGTTGACCCAAAGCTTGAACAGTCCCAGCAGTATTGGTTGATGGTGTGACGGTCAGTCTAGCACGACTTGCATTCATATTCCGGGACTATTATGACAACAAACACAATTAAAATTCCTAACTCTAAACGGAAATTGTGGCTAGCAGCCATCAAGCCTCCCATGTATAGCGTGGCAATTATGTATGTTTGGGTGGCAGCAGCTGTGGCATGGTTTGAGACCAATCACTTCAATTGGACGATATTTTTGACCTTTGTCAGTGCTTCGATTCTGATTCTGGCTTGGGAGAATCTGAGTAACGATGTGTTTGACTCTGAGACTGGGATTGATAAAAACAAAGCTCACTCCATAGTGAACCTGACGGGAAACAAATCGTTAATTTTTTGGCTAGGGAACCTGTGTTTAGGACTGGGTATCCTTGGCATGCTACTGATCTGCTGGTGGCAGCAAGACTTAACGGTGATGGGATTACTACTGCTATGCTGCAGCCTTGGCTATATCTACCAAGGACCTCCGTTTCGCTTAGGCTACCAAGGTCTAGGAGAGATTCTGGCCTTTTTGAGCTTTGGTCCGTTAGGCATGTCAGCGGCCTACTACAGTCAAACCCAGAGTTGGTCTGTCACTAACCTGGCGGCATCGATAATTGTGGGTCTTGGGACTATGTTAATTCTATTTTGCTCCCATTTTCACCAAGTAAAGGATGATATAGCAGCTGGGAAGCGATCGCCTATTGTTCGCCTTGGCACCAAAAGGGGTGCTAAACTGTTGCCCTGGATTTGTGGTAGCCTATTTGCTGCTACTGCTGGGTTTGTGATCATGGGGCTATTCCCCATATCGACATTACTCAGTTTGGTGGGATTGCCTTTTGCTATCGAGCTTTGCCGCCATGTTAACGCTCATCACAACCAACCGCAAAAGGTGAGTAATTGTAAGTTTATTGCCGTAGCGCTACATTTTTGGAGTGGACTCTTGTTGGGTGTCGGTTTCTTAATTAACCTTAATTAAGGGAATTAACTTACGAGGGGGCTTGGGGGAGCGATAAGTCCCGCACCGTAATCTCCGATTCGGTGTCGGGATACATGGACTCCCCCAGTATTTTTATCACCCCAAGAAGGGGTGATAAAAATACATCTAGCGATTTTGTGTATTCATGGTAGAATGATCTTCATGTTGATGATGAACTACCGATACCGCATTTATCCAACTGCTGACCAGCAAGCTCAAATGCTTGAATGGTTAGAGACTTGTCGCAAAGTCTACAACTATGCTTTGAGAGAGTTGAAAGACTGGTTGGCGAGTCGGAAGTGTGATGTGGATAGATGTTCGTTATCTAAGGAATATATCATCGGGGCGGATACTCCATTCCCTAGTTATCATCTTCAGCAAAACAATCTACCAAAGGCTAAAAAAGTCAACCCCCAACTCAAGAATGTACACTCTCAAGTTCTGCAAACAACCATTAGAAGATTGCACGATACCTGGGATGGGTTCCGTTCTCGTGGGTTTGGGTTTCCTAGATTCAAAAAGTGGGGTCAATTCAAGTCATTTCTGTATCCACAATTCAAAAAGAACCCGATCGGGAATGGCAGGATTGACCTTCCCAAGATTGGCAAAGTTGCCATCAACTTGCATCGACCAATTCCAGATGGATTTCAGGTCAAACAAGTCCGGGTGTTGTCTAGAGCCCGACATACTCAGTGGTATGTAGTGGTCACAATTGCCAAAGACGTAAAAATCCCAGACAATCCACCTTGCGGTCGTGGGATTGGGGTAGATCTCGGACTCGAAAAATTCTTGACAACATCTGACGGCTTTACAGTGGAACGCCCAAAGTTTTTCAAAGACCTCAAAGGCAAGCTGAAATTGCTGCAACGGAAGGCTGCGAGAAAACAGAAGCGTTCTAAGAATTGGGAAAAAGCACAAGTAAAAGTGGCAAGACTTCATCTAAAAATTGCCAATGCTCGCCAAGATTTCCATCTGAAAACTGCACATCTTTTGTGTGACCAAGCGGAAAGGATTTTTGCAGAGGATCTCAACACAGTTGGACTCAACAGAGGAATGCTCCGAAAAGAGTGCATTGATGCTTCTTTTGGACAGTTCCTCGACTTACTCAAGTGGGTTTGCTGGAAACGAGGGAATTACTTTGAACGAATAGACCCGAGAGGAACTAGTCAAACTTGCCCATTGTGTGGTGCAACTGTGCAAAAATCTCTCAGTGAAAGAGAGCATATTTGTCCTGAATGCAACTATCGTACCCACAGAGATCATGCAGCAGCTCAGGTGATCAGACTCAGAGGGTTAGAATTAGTACCCACGGACTGTGGGGAATGGAAACTGCCTGGTCATGGCGTACTGTCGGGTGAGCGCAATCTCATAGGCAAGTGCTGATCCAGGAATGCTCAGTTGTGAGACTGAGAAGCCCACGGCATAATCTTTGATTTGCCCTTGGGAGAAGTCACTTAACCTTAATTGAACGAATCATGTCAGACCAATCCCAGGCGATTCAGGGAATTTTTGATAATATCTCTTCTAACTATGACCAGCTAAATGACTGGATCAGTTGGGGTCAGCATCGAATTTGGAAGCTGATGACGGTTAAATGGGCTGAGCCTAAGCCAGGAGATACCTGTGTTGACCTGTGTTGTGGCAGTGGAGACCTGACTCGACTATTAGCCGAGAGAGTAGGCACTCTAGGAAAGGTGTATGGAGTAGATTTTGCTCCCCAGATGTTAGCGATCGCAAAACAAAAATCCTCTGAACCACAGATTGACTGGGTAGAGGCGGATGTTTTAGATTTACCATTTGCTGACAATACCTTTGACGGAGCAACTATGGGATATGGATTACGTAATGTCGTAGATATCCCCAAGAGCCTAAAGGAAATTTACCGTATTCTTAAACCAGGGGCTAAAGCAGCAATTCTTGACTTTCACTTACCGTCTCAGGCTCTGTTTCGACAGTTTCAACAGTGGTATATGGAAACTATTGTTGTTCCCCTAGCCCGTGATCAAGGACTTGAGGAAGAGTATGCCTATATCTGGCCGAGTGTACAGCGATTCCCCCGTGGTCCGGAGCAAGAATCTTTAGCACAGCAAGTAGGTTTTCGTGCAACTCACTACCCGATTGTTGGCGGAACCTTAGGAGTATTGGTATTAACAAAACCTAGAAGTGTTGAATCGGGAATCGGGAATCGGGAATCGGGAATCGGGAATCGGGAATCGGGAATCGGGAATCGGGAATCGGGAATCGGGAATCTGGAATCGGGAATCGGGAATCGGGAATCGGGAATCGGGAATCGGGAATCGGGATGTAAGCATTCAGCTATCAGCTCTCAGCTCTCAGCTCTCAGCCGTCAGTGGTCAGCTCTCAGCCGTTAGGGGTCAGCTTATTTTATTCAAAAGCACCATCTGCGTGGCACAGGCTTTGGCCTTTGGCCACGCTGTGCGAACGACGCTGTGATAACCCATAAGTTGATCACTGAAAGCTGAAAGCTGAAAGCTGAAAGCTGAAAGCTGAAAGCTGATAGCTGATAGCTGATAGCTGAGTGCTTACATAGGGATGCAGCGCAATAGCAATTAAAAATAGCAATTAGCAATTCATCAATGACCAATTATAAGTTCAAGTTTCACCCATACCAGCGTCCCTTTAAGCATCCGTTGTCTACCAGTCATGGCCAATGGACAGTCAGAGAAGGTATCATTCTTAGCCTTAATGATGAAATAGGGAACATTGGCTGGGGTGAAATAGCTCCTATCCCTTGGTTTGGTTCGGAAACTCTGGAACAAGCCTTAAATTTTTGCGAGCAATTACCTCAGGAGATTACTACAGAGGAGATTTTCGCCATTCCTGCTGAACTCCCTTGCTGTCAATTTGGGTTTGAATCGGCTTGGGAGCTAGTGATGGGCAAAGGACTTTCTACAAAGGACTTTGAACCAAGCAAACAACACTACAGTTACTTGTTGCCGAGTTATGACGCAGCAAAACAGTCCTGGGAAGCTCCCTGGAATCAGGGATACCGAAGCTTTAAATGGAAAATTGGTATTGCTCCGATTGAGGATGAAGTCAAGATAGTTCAGGAGTTGGTTGAAGCAATACCTGCTTCTGGCCAATTGCGTTTGGATGCCAATGGGGGATTGACTAAACAAGAAGCTGAGCAGTGGCTGATGGTATGTGACACCATTGGAGCGGTTGAGTTTATCGAACAGCCCCTACCTCCAGAGCAGTTCGATGTGATGTTGGAGATGAGCCACAACTATTCCACTGCGATCGCATTGGATGAATCTGTGGCAACCCTTGACCAACTTGAACAGTGTTACCAGCGGGGATGGCGAGGAATTTTTGTGATTAAAGCTGCGATCGCAGGTTCTCGGAAACGACTACGGCAGTTTTGCGACACCTATCCGATTGATACCGTCTTTTCATCCGCCTTGGAAACTAATATTGGTCAACAAGCGGTGCTTCAGCTAGCAGCAGAAATCTCTGACCTCAAGCGTGCTGTAGGTTTTGGTGTCAACCATTGGTTTAATGAAGGTTGAACGCGATCGCGTGGCCGAAAGGCCAAGGTTGGAATGTTGAAGGTTGGAATGTTGAAGGTTGGAATTTTGAAGGTTGGAATTTTGAAGGTTATTGGGTGTTAAGGTTATTTGGTTAGATGGTTAAAGGTTTAAAGAGCAAATGTGGGGAGGATTCATACCTCAAACAGCCCCTAAGCTATGTCCAACACCGTTCTGGTGAACAATGGCTGATTGGCTATGACAGTCAGCAACTTCACCAACTCATTGAGCAATACTACCAGCAATTCTCCCAACTTTCCCAGGAAAAAGCACCAAAAATTCTTTTAGTAGAGCAAAGTCCTCTTAAATTTCTAGCCGCTTTCCTAGCTGCTGTTGCTAGTCATTGTCATGTATTCTTAGGGAATCCCCACTGGGTAAAACCAGAATGGCAACAAGTCCTTAACCAAATCCATCCCGATCTAATTATCGGAGAATTAGCCAGTATTATTGAGACATCACTACTCAATAATCAACACTCAACACTCAATAGTCAATATTCAATAATCAATAATCATCCTTCAGGACTCATTATGATTCCTACAGGGGGCTCATCTGGCAAAATCCGCTTTGCGATTCACACTTGGGAAACCTTAATGGCATCAGTAGCAGGGTTTCATCAGTATTTTGGGAACAAGCCAGTGAATTCCTTTTGTGTGTTGCCTCTGTATCATGTAAGTGGTTTGATGCAGTTTATGCGATCGCTTACCACAGGCGGACGTATGGTCATGTTGCCCTTCAAAGCCTTGAAAGCTGGGGAAGGACGAGACATTGATCCCAAAGAATTTTTTATCTCTCTGGTACCGACTCAACTAGCCAAGCTCATCAACCAAGATGCGGCTGAGTGGTTATCCCGCTTTCGGACAGTCTTGTTAGGCGGTGCTCCGGCGTGGGAATCCCTATTAACACAAGCAAGACAGTATCGTATTCCTTTAGCTCCTACCTATGGCATGACCGAAACCGCTTCTGGTATAGTAACCCTTAAACCTGATGATTTCCTGAGTGGTAACAGTGGTAACAATAGTTGTGGTCAGGTGTTACCCCATGCCAAGGTCAAGATTCGCAATGGTAGTGGGGAAATCGTGGAGGCGCTCTCTACCGGTGTGATTACTATTGAGGCAAAGTCCTTATGCCATGGCTACTATAGCCCTAGCACCAATCTCGCCCTAGAGTCTGAGCTAAGTAAATTTCCCAACAGAGTCCAAACACTACAATCGGACGATTTAGGCTATTTCGATCAACAGGGTTACTTATATACTGTTGGCCGTCGCAGTAACAAAATTATTAGCGGTGGTGAAAATGTGTTTCCCGCTGAGGTAGAACAGGTAATTCGTGGCACAGGGCTGGTTAGTGATGTTTGTGTGATTGGCTTACCCGATGACTATTGGGGTCAAGTGGTAACCGCTGTTTTTGTGCCTAGTTCCGATCAGGTTTCTGTTGCGATGGTGCAACAGAACGTAGAGGGGAATTTAAGTAAATTCAAGTGTCCTAAGGATTGGGTGGCGGTAGAATCTTTACCGCGCAATGGTCAAGGGAAGTTGAATTATCAGCAAGTGAAAGTTATCGCGCGTGATTGTTTAAGTAATTGAAACTCAACGAAATCAATTAGGTTAAGCTAAATTGCTAGGCTGGGGATACGGCGGTTTGCATAACTATCAGGTACACAGGATTGTTTTTCCACTTCCGACTTCCCTGCTCCCTGCTCCCTGCTCCCTGCTCCCTAAGTAACTGCCTCAACCCATGACTGCTCCGAGTACAGCTATTTCACCCGAATCACTTCCAACTGAATCCAAAATTATTAGTAGCGGTTATCCCTTAAGTATTGCGCCAATGATGGATCGCACTGACCGCCACTATCGCTATTTCATGCGCCAGATTACACGACGGACATTGCTCTACACCGAAATGGTCACCAGTGCAGCAATTCTTCATGGCGATCGCGAACGCTTGCTAGGGTTTTCCCCACAAGAGAAACCCCTAGTCTTACAAGTTGGTGGTGACACTCCCAGTGAATTAGCTGAATGCGCCCGAATTGCTGAAGCTATGGACTATGACCAGATTAATCTCAACGTTGGTTGTCCCAGTAGTCGGGTGCAAAATGGCAATTTTGGAGCTTGTTTGATGGCGCAGCCTGAACAAGTAGCACGCTGTGTAGAGGCTATGGTTAAAGTAGTGAACATACCCGTTACTGTCAAGCACCGTATCGGTATTGATCACCTTGACCGCTATGAAGACATGGCTAATTTTGTCCGCATTGTCTCAGATGCCGGTTGTCAGCATTTTACTGTACATGCTCGCAAGGCTTGGCTACAGGGTTTGAGTCCAAAAGAGAATCGCAACGTCCCACCCTTACGTTACAGTGACGTCCATCGTCTCAAGCAGGAGTTACCTGACTTATTCGTGGAAATTAATGGTGGATTCACTAGTCTTGAACAAGTGCAAGAACAACGGGAGTATGTCGATGGGGTCATGATTGGGCGTGCAGCTTACGACAATCCCTATCTGTTTGCCAAAGCTGATTGTGATATCTATAGCGAGACAGTTATACCCCCAACTCGCCATCAGGTTGTCGAAGCTATGTTTTCCTATATTGATCAGTGGGTAGCCAAGGGTTTTAAGCTTAACAAAATTACCAGACATATGCTGCAATTATTTGCAGGGCAACCAGGTAGTAGAGCTTGGAAACGTCATCTAACTGAAAATTCCTGCTTGGTTGGTGTTGGTTCTGATGTCGTTCGCGAAGCTTTAGCTAAAATTCCTTAGGTTGACACTCCCCGCCCTGGAAGGACGGGGATTCTTGCTTCAACGGGGTGACTTGTTTAACCAGGCCGGAGCCAGGAAAAATAGAGGTCTCCTCTCCACAAGCGTATTTGGTCTATGACCTAGGTTTCGGTGTGCCCCACCGTACCTTTTCAAAATTTACTTAAATAGATACTTTTTTTATCTAAATTTTTCATAGACGTTTAAGTCGTTAGACCAAATTACGCAATATGTATCTGAGACATAATTTTCACGTTGCCTACTTATGGTTAGATAGTATCTATTTAGTTTAAAAGTCTATTGTTTATGCTTTTATAATAAGTAGGTCGTGCAAGAAAAAAGGAGGTATATTACAAATTATAAAGCGTTGCCT
>NZ_MKZS01000001.1:4189070-4192525 GCF_001942495.1 Moorena bouillonii PNG | reverse complement strand
AATTCTAAATTCTAAATTCTAAATTCTAAATTCTAAATTCTAAATTCTAAATTCTTAATTCTTAATTCTTAATTCTTAATTCTTAATTCTCAATATGGTTAAACATCATGACGACTATTGAAGTGCGTCCTGTGAAAAATAAACAAGAGTTAGAGGATATGTACCACCAGCGGTGGCTTGTCTTCAGAAAACCCTTAGGTATGGAGAAAGGAACAGAACAAGACCAGTACGAGAGTAGTGCTTTTCATCTCGTTGCTATCTGTAATAATCAGGTAATTGGTTCAGCAAGATTAAGAGAATTGTCTCCCGGATTGGGCACTATTGCCTACGTTGGACTATTACCTGAATTTCGTCACCAAGGCATCGGAACTAAACTGATCGAAACATTAATTGAAAAAGCCAAAGCAAAGAATCTCAAAGCTTTGAGAGTAATGACTAGAATTAATGCCCTAGGTTTTTATAGTCGCCTTGGTTTTATACCTGACGGTGAGCCATTTGATTATGTTGGCATCAGCCACCAATTTATGTACCTTAATATCTAGCAAAGGGAACAGGGAATAGGCAACAGGGAGTAAGTCCCCATCTCCCCATCTCCCCATCTCCCCATCTCCCTATCTCCCTATCTCCCCATCTCCCCACACCTCCCACCCTCTTTTTAATTATGGGTATTCAACCAGACTTGATATTAGCTTGCCATCTGCGGTTGATAAACTGGAAGAATTTCCAGCAATTCCGAGTAAAGGCAGAGATTCTTGATAGTATATTTAACAAACACTGACTCTTTCTGAGCACCACAAGACCCTTTCAGCTGCAATGTCTTACTTTCATCTTTAACCAATTCAGCACGACAATGGTAAATCAAGCCATTAGGTTTTTCAAAGCTGATCTCAGCTTGAATAGAATCCTGATTCACATATTCTTTAATGATTGAACCACCAACTTCGTGCTTAAACCAATCCCATCCGTAGCGGAGGATAAGTTCCCTTTCCAATACCTGAATTTTAGTCGGTAGAATTCCCCAACCTCGATAAACCCGATTGAAGCATTCAATATCACCACTACGGATTAAAATTGATTTAAATGAATCTTGGTCTAAGACACCATAGTATCTTCCATCTGGGAAATCAATCGCAGTGGGAGCAAACCGATGACCACCAAAGTGGCTGGCTTTCCAGAGTCTGACATTGGTTAAGGATAACTCAGCAACAGTAGCTAAGGCTTTGCAGTAAAAAGGATTACCATACCTGGCGCAACAGACATCATGGCTACCGTGGGTGCAAACTAAAATGTCTCTAGTGTCACTGTCTTGTGTGACACAGTTTGGAGTTTCTCCAGCTAAGAATTGTTTGACAATCCCAGCTACCTCACCAAGATTAGTCACATCAAACTCTAGCTTGCTGTACCCTTTTAACCTGGCCTCACCGTTGTGACTATAAATCAAAAGCTTAGTTTGATCGGCTTTTAGGGTTTTATTATTAGCAATCAGCAGGAATCTTACTGGCAGCTTACGGTGCTTCACCTCATCCACCAAACTCCTAAGATTCTCTGGAATATACTTAGAATCCATGGCATTACACAGCCACGGTTGGCGACATTCCACTAAAACATAAACTTGGTAATTAGTACCACTACCGATAATATCTTCGGCTAACTGCTGTGAATGGTCAGAACAAAAAAAAGTGTTCATGGTTTTTTATCCTTAACTATCATTTTTTTTTAACTATAAAAAAATATTAATTATATAGCACTACGTATTGCTGAAACGCTCTTTTAGTGAACTTTTGCTAGCATGCCTATTGCCTCTTGCCTTGCGCGTAGCGCTATACTGTGGAGTCAACAAAAATAATTCCTTCAGTAACTAAGTGGGTTAAAAGAGGAGCGACATCAACCTCCCAATCGAAATCTGGTAACCATGTCATGACATCACTACCGGTAAAGGTCTCTCTGGTGAATAAATTTTCCACCAAGGAGTCAGTTACTCCTCTCAAAGCGATTTCTTTACCTGAAACGATAATTTGGTAGCCATTGTCATCTGGCAGTTGTGAAATTTTGAGGCGTTTAAATTTGGGATTCCTAAACCTAGTCTCTACACCATTGGGAAATATATTAAATCCTGCTTGCGCAGGTAGAGAGTATCTAGCTAGTGGCTTGACTAAGCCATCAAGATAACAGTTATATTGTTCCTGGATATCACTGTTAGTAAGGTATTCTTTGAAATTTTCGATTAAGTTATCAATCGACTGATCTAATGGAGCAGCATCGAACCGCAGTGGCAAACTTTTACGCCAGGCTTCATTCTCCCGTAACTCACTAACCAACCAGTCTAAAAAATCCACACCAGTCTGGCAATGAATGCCTAGGGTTAAATGTAGTGACGGTTGATCTAGAGCAACAGCATAGTGCCAATGTCCACGGGGTATATACAACAGATCACCAGGGGTAAGGGTACACTTCAAGTAAGGATCCCCTTCCGGAGGTATTTCAGACGCTGATTTTTGCTCAGTCAACGGGTATTTTAAAGTATCGCTAAATACGTACCATTCCTTGTTTCCGTCTATTTGCAAGATAAAGACATCGTGAGTATCGTAGTGACAGGAAAATCCCTGTTTACTGGGCCATGAACAATAGGAATTGACTTGAGCACTATAGCCTAAATCTTGTCTAACTTCTGAGGTGAAGTTAGTAATTTCTGGTACTAGTTTATGTACCTTGTCGATGATTAGAGTTGCCCCTGACTGGCACCACTTGATCAGATTGGCGTTTTCCTTTTCCTCCAGAACTTTGCCATCTAACGCTAAGCGCAGCTCCGGATACTTGAATTGATGGAAATTCAGGAGATTGGTGAGTTTTTGCCAAGAAAATAGATCAGCAAACTTCCTTTCGTCCTCACTTGGGATAAATACTGCTTTACTCGTCCAATGGTATTCTAGGAATTTCTGCTCACTATAAGGCTTGAGGATTTTTGCGAGCACCGACATAAATATTTGATAAAGATTAGCAACAAAAAATTTATACTAAGCAACTAGCTTGCACCAGAAACTAATTGAGAAAATTTCTCTAATTTCTGATACAAGCTCGGATTTAGCCAAAACTATTAGCAACTAAATTATTGCAAACAATTCTAGGCTCATAAGCAATAGCTACCTAAGAAGCTCAGATAGTCTCAGGATTCCTCGCTTCTAAGATCACCACCGTCAGCGTCAGTATTTAGGCAAGATTCAGTAGTCTTACGGGGATTATTCGGAACGATTTCCTTGATTTCGACTTGAATTTTGCTAACAGTGCGCTTTTCAGCAGTTAATTCTTTGATTTGCTCTAACATACTTTGTCTCCAACTAGTGTAGATCACCCTTTTGCTGCTTAACTTTTCGGCTATTGCTCGAAAGGCTCAGTGATCGGGCATTGGTGACAAGTTAAGAGAAAAAGCCTTTTGTCAAGAGGGGGGATTGCCTCAG
>NZ_MKZS01000001.1:4165131-4188970 GCF_001942495.1 Moorena bouillonii PNG | reverse complement strand
CTTTTTCCTCAACCCCCTTGACAATTGGCATACAGGCTTAAGTTGTCACCGATGGTGATCGGGTATGTTCTATAGACTGTAACTCAAAGGGAACGCGGCAGTCAATAGTTGATATTAAATTTCAATAAATTTTGCTCAACCTATCCTAAGCCTATAACCTAAGAGTTAGCCTTAGAGATGTTAAATCAATGTGATGTATTGCTAAAGCTTGCTATAGCAAGGCTTGAGCTGGTTAGTTTAGCAATAATTATTATCAATTTACTCTAGAGAGTTAAGTGGACTATAGAGAATCAGCACTCGTAAGCTGTCAGCCGTTGGCCATAGGCCACGCTACGCGAACAGCTGTCAGCCGTCAGCCAAAGGCTCACGCTATGCGAACAGCCTAATGCTTTACATAAAGGCTGTTCGCGTAGCGTGCGGATAGCGCATAAGCTGTTCGCGTAGCGCATTAGCTGAATGCTTACAGCAAAGTGGATAGACTTAGAAGTAGTACCGGAATCAAGAAGAAAACGCTTCCAATATATAGGAACGCTAAATACTTCCGCTCACTGGCAACAGCGGCTAAGGTTTCTGCACCCAGGATTGGCATTTGTCTCAACACAGGAATGCTGTAGATGATCACAACGGCGAGGGTGTTGTAAAGTAGATGTACTGTAGCTATTTCTAGAGCAGGGATTGGGTTTTCGGTTATTCCGGTAGCGGCAAGTAAGGCAGTGATACAGGTTCCGATATTTGCCCCTAGGGTGAACGGATAAATTTCTTGTAAGCTCAATAAACCCGTACCAGCTAGGGGAACGATCAGGCTGGTGGTAGTGGAGGAAGATTGCACGATTACAGTGACTAGTGTCCCAGAAGCAATCCCAGCCATGGGACCGTTACCGATAGCAGTGTGCAACATCTGATTCGCTCGTCCTACCATTAGGGTTTTGAGCAGTTTGCCAATGAAAAAGATGGATAGGAAAATAAGACTGATACCCAAGACTATCAGGGCAATACCATTAAATGGTTCTGGAAAACTATTACTAACAGTGTGAAGTCTATCACTGACTGGAGCCGTGGCGAACTTGATTAGGTTAATGTTGTTTAAATTAATCGAATTTCCCCCCACAACCAGGCTTGTTAAAAACAGACTAATCTTTTCTAGGAAGTGAGTGGTAATTTCCAAAGGTAGGAAGATTACCACACTAATCAGATTAAAGAAGTCGTGGATGGTTGCAGCAGCAAAAGCTTGTTTAAATTCGTCCTTATTTTGAATATGTCCTAAACTAACCAGTGTATTAGTAATGGTGGTGCCAATGTTAGACCCCATAACCATAGGAACAGCCGTTGCCACTGGCAAACCACCAGCTACTAGACCCACAATAATCGAGGTTACTGTACTTGAAGATTGAATTAAAGCAGTTGCTAGGATACCAACAATTAAGGCAGCAAAGGGATTAGTAGCAAACTCGAACAATTCCTTTGCTTGCTCCCCAGTAGCTGACCTAAAGCCTGTACCAATTATCCCTACTGCCACAATCAGTAGGTAAACCAAAACCAGAATACCTACCCATTTGTAGAAGGTAACAACAAGCCTGTTTGAGTTCTGAACGCTTTCCATTACTTTACTACAGTGTTTGTATTTGGGTGGTGAACATAGGATTGAACTACAAAGGGAACAGGGAACAGGGAATAGGGAACAGGGAACAGTACTAAAAAGCTTGGATGTTTTTTTGTACTGGTGCAAGCTCTCAGTATGATGTACACAGGATTTTTGGATTTTTCCCGATTCCCGATTCCCGATTCCCGATTCCCGATTCCCGATTCCCTGTTCCCTTTTCCCTAAAATTCCCAAATTAAATCAAGGTAACCAAAAATTACTAAATAACGTCTGACCAAACTCCCGTACAGTTTTGTTAATCTTACGTGTGACCTGAATATGAAATTCATCAGCATCAACAGGAATAATCTTGGCCAGATTCCCCTGTCTAAAGCGCCTAATCACCAAATTTGCTGCCTCTAAACCGGTAACATAGGCTTTTTCCTGAGACCAAGAACCGTGGCGAGTGATAATCCAATCCCCGCTCATAAATACATTTTCAATACTAGTGGTTCGCTGCATCATATACTGATAGCTACCGGGAGCAAAGTGAGTCACCCCTTGGGGTACTCGAATCACAGTACTGTCAATCAGATTTGCCTCTCTAAAACCAGAAACACAGGTGCCTAAGTCACGCTGAACTTTCTGGATAATCTGCTGATCACTCAGGGGTAGCAACTGGTTAGCATGGTAAAAGTCTGCTTCAATCACGCTACCAGGTTCATCCCGGTACTCATCGTGCAAAGCATTAAGGTCAAAAAATGTCCAACCCGTGGTGGCATCAAAGCCAAAACAAGCATTAGAGGGATGGCGAATCTCAACTTTGCGGTCAAACCATAGCCTGGTTGATAGCACATCAATTCCCCCTAAATTCATCAGGTTCCGGAATTCCTTGCGGCTTTGGAGCATGGTGCTACTCTGAAGGATTTTCTTCATACCATTGATACTGACAGCAAAAATCACCGCGTCAGCCTCAAAGCATTCATCACCACAGATCACCCCTTTGGCCTTGCCTGTGTGGTCTATGATAATGTCATTGACCCGTTTATTGGTAAGTACCTTTCCCCCGGCTTTCTCAATCTGTTCCACCCAGGGTTTAAATATCATCTGTGCTACCGTTCCTCGGCACCAGACCACATCAAAGTCCGGTTGGTGAGCCAAAATGAAGTAATACAGCATTCCTAGGGCGGCTGCGGCTGAACATTGCTCTCCTGGAGCAAATAAACCCACTAACAGCATGGGCTCAAAGGAATCCTTGTACAGTCGAGCCGAAACCCCAAACTGTTTAAATAATTCACGGGCGGTTACCGAGTCATACCTAGTCCACGCCTGGTGGGAATTATCGAAGTCAATAACGGCATAGAGCAGGGGTAAGGCAGAGAGTCGATCAATCAGGGGTAAGCGTTTAAAGTCGGGGTAGAGGAAGGTTCCTAGAGGGGTGGGAAGTCGTGGTTCATTTTGAAAGATCGGGGATTCGACTTCTAATCCAGCAGGGGAATACTGAGAAGAACGGGTGAAAGGAGTGAAAGGATTGAGTCGGAGTTCCTTTACCAGCTTGAAAATGTTGTGATAGGGATACCAAAAACCATGAATTCCCCCTTCTACAGAACGTCCACCCCCTGTTTTCCATCCTGCCACTAAACCACCGGGATAGGAACTTGCTTCTAGGAGAGTGACATCGTAACCTTGTTTGGCTAAGTGGTGAGTTGCGCCTAAGCCTGCCCATCCAGCACCGACTACAACTACTCGTTTTCTTTCTGAGAATTCTGACATTGACCTAAACTTGAGTCTATTGACAACTCTTTTCTCAGGATGACATAATTATGAAGTTATGTTAAGCTAATTCCGTGATCACTCATGGGATGCTCCTTTGGAGCCGCTAAGGGAACCCATTCGGACAATCCTCAATACAGCAGTGGCTATTACCCACCTATTTTCATTGAAGTTGGGAAAAACCTCCCTAAAAACCAGTACATTAGTCCTATTGAACCCAAGATATTGGCTTGCTTTGAGCAATAAAAAAAGAAGCCGTTGCCCACGCGCCCTGGGTCGGTAAAGCGGAATCCCAATTAAAATTTCCAGCTTTCTAAAATCAAAGAAGAAATAATCTCAGGATTATTGATAATATAGGCAGTTTGTTGACATTAATTCAAAGTCAATTATGATTGCTATACTATCTTTCAACTTTTATCTGTAGTTTTTGATACGGATTTAGATGAGCTTACCCTGGGTAAGCTGTTTGTTTTGGTAGTGTTATAAGATGCTGGCTGTTGAGTGTTCACCAGCAACAGTCAACAGTCAAAAGTTAACAGTCAACAGTCAACCAATTAGTTTTATCAAAAGTTCATAGTTTGATTGGTCTTTCTTCTTTTAAGCTTTACCAAACCTTTCCCTTGTATTTTTATGCTTGAAATAAGGATGGCTTTTAGCTGAAAGCTGATTAAGAATGGCTGATAGCAGCTCAAGTAGCGTGGCCATTCCCTTAGGGTGATCAAGGCTGAATGCTGAAAGCTTAATTAATAAGTTCAGTGGTAACAATTGAGCTCATGTCCGGTTGTTTTGGTAGTATTCATCTTTGATGAGCTTTTTGGTAATAGGTAAGAGCTCTGGAATAATCTCAATTACCAATTACTAATTACTAATTACTAATTACCAATTACCAATTACCAATTACTAATTACCAATTACACAAGCTTTACAATACCTAGGCTCCTGGACATGCTATGACTTCTAGCTATATAAATTTTTATAACTTACCGCCAATATGGCAATACAGCTCAATAGTAATCGTGTTTGATTACTGGATGTCTACCTACTTAACTAGAACTCTGTAAAAGGCATTCCACAGTAATACCTTTGCTGAGGACTTTATTGATTAAATTTAGAGATGTATAGCCATGTTCACAACCAACAAGCAAAGTACTAATCCATCCCTCTCAGAGGTAGCTGATCTCAATAGCAGTCTCACTCCGCCTGAGCCACTGGCCAAAAAACGTGTTGACTTACTAAAACCTGTGCGCCAATGGCTGGATCAAATAGAAATTACAGATCAAACCCTAGCTAGATTCCTATCCAAAATTATTCCTGGTCAATGTCCCTTTGAGCGGGATTTAAAACTTTTCGGTCACTTAGTACTACACATCCCTCCCCTATGTAAGCTCAACCCTCTCTATGAGCAATTAGCTAGCCTGCGTTTCCGGGCTCTGTGTTACCTAGTGGATCAGTGTGGGGAGGATATTCAATTTTACGCTTGAGAGGGGTATATAGCGCTACGCGCAAGTAAGAAGTCAGAAGTCAGAAGTCAGAAGTAAGCTATGAGTAAGTTTCGGAGTTTACAAATGTCTTAATCTGAATGCGTAGTGCTATACCCCTTGCTAGTTATGCTGAGCAAGGGGCTTCCAAGTTGACAGAAGACTGCCTGCTAAACACCTTTCGACCGCGAACAGGTCTTACGCCCCGATCTCAGAAGCACTCAGCCAAAATCCTCTGCTTTGCCTATGCATCACCTATGCATCACCTGCGGTGAATGGGAGAGTAACCAACTCCTCAACAGGAATTCCACCCAAGCATCAACAGATGGTGACAGCAATAATCACCAATTCCGATAGTAGCTTTAAATAGATTGAGTATACCCCAAATCTAAGCTCCAAGAACCCAAGGAACCCGAGTCACCAGCCGCGTTATCTTTTATGATCAGCTGCCAGCTTCCAGCTGCAGAAAGACCATCAAATGCTGATAAGAATTCTACGGGGTGATAATTCCCAACACTTGTGAATGACCTAAACCAAAAAAAAGGCTTATTCCACAGCAGAAAAGTTTTCTTTAACCTATTTTGTCTTATATTTTAAACACAGAGGCTATAAATTTCAATGTGATCAGTTATACGGCGGTTTGCATAACTATCAGGTACACAGGATTGTTTTCCCGTAAGTATTCAGCTATCAGCTATCAGCTATCAGCTATTAGCTTAAGCGCTACGCGCACGCGTGCGCGTTCAGCTATTAGCTTATGCACTACGGGCACGCTGTCTTGATGCAGTCGCTCATGGGGGTTTCCCCCAAGACCGCGCTGAATCGCTACTTGAGGTACTTTTGAATAAAATAAGCTGAACGCGCACGCGTGAGCTTTTAGCTCACGGCTGACAGCTGACGGCTGAATGCTTACGTTTTCCCTCTTCCCTATTCCCTATTCTGTGCTCCCTGCTCCCTGCTCCCTGCTCCGAAGTCCCTAAAAACCTAGAACTTTGTACCTAACTGAATTGCAAACCGCTGTATTTATGTTAATTATTTTTTCAATTTTGCAACATTAGATTGTCAATTAGTAGTTAGTACTCAAAACGTAAGCATCCAGCCTAGCACATAAGCTAATCGCTGATAGCGATAGGCTGAATGCTTACCTCCAAACTACTAACTACTAATAACTAATTACAGGATACTAAAGCTAATCGCCTTGATTTCTAGTTAAGGTGATTAGTCGCCACCCATCTTTGGTGCTAATCGCAGTTTGTGCAATAAGCTTACTCAGCTGTAGCTAGTTCTGTGCTGCCACGAACGCGACGACGGGTAAGGGTGTTGTATAGCATGATACCAATGGCTTTAATCAGGTTACCCTCCAGTTCCTGGAACATCTTCATATTCATGCCAAAGGCAGCATTAGCTTCTTCCACAATCCGATCCGCTGTGGCATTATCAATGGGTAGCTCATCCATGGCTTGCCGATACTTAGTCTTGAATCCCTTCTCATCAGGGATTTGCTTGAATTCATAAAAAGCAGTACCTTGCCCATCTGATAAGTTCATCCCGCGCTGGGCAATCTTTTTGAGAATTTGTCCGCCAGATAAGTCCCCTAGATAGCGGGTGTAGGAGTGAGCAACCAATAGTTCTGGTTCCTTCTCAGACATATCTTTAATTCTTTGCACATACTCTTTAGCCGCCACTGAAGGGACTACTTTGTCTTGCCAGTTAGAACCGTAGTAATAGCATAGGTCTTGCTCTAGGCTCTTTTTCCGATTGAGCTCTTGGAAGTAGATTTTTGAAAGAATGGGGTGTTCCCGATGGCGCTCCATCTCCTCTTCCATCGCGGAATAGACGAAGTAAAGGTTGGAGACTAATTTCCGGTAGGAGGTTTTTTCAACGGTTCCTTTCAAAAAGCACTTGACAAAACCCACATTCTCTGCCATGGTATGGGATGTTTTTGTGCCTTCACGCAACTTGGTGGCTAAATTGGTACTCATTCTTTATTTTTGTTCCTAAAGTTGACGTTATTTGTATTACTACTTACAGACAAGCGAATATCTTTCCAAATTTTTAGAGTAAACTGATTTAATGAAAAATTTTGTTAAGAATTCTTACGTAAACCCGAGATCCTACCTCCCCCACCGTCAGAGAGCAAGTTCATAGATCCTGAAACTGATCAGTCTAACAATGGTTTGATCAGTACACAGAGGGGGGACGGGAGAAGTTGTATGCTAGATTCAAAGGCTCAACTGTCGCAACCATCCAAAAAGCTCTAGAAACTAGCAAGACACCAGGATTCTTTAAGTACAAATACTTAAGGAGTGGTCAGGATTCAGCTCTCAGCTCTCAGCTCTCAGCTCTCAGTTCTCAGCTCTCAGCCATTGGCCTGTGGCCACGCTATTTGATGTGTTTATGCCCTACCTGCAGAATACTTGAGGTGCTTTGAATAAAATAAGCTGACGACTGAGTGCTGAGAGCTGACAAGTAGTCTGATTAAAGGCGGTGCGACAAGGCACTGCCCGAACCTCACCAAGGGAACGGGCACCAAAAGAGTGGAAATTTGCTTCAGCATGGTGAGGCTGCCAATGCCTTGGCAATTTAATCAAATTTTTTCTAGCCCGGAATTCCCAGAGAGTCTATGGCTTGAATTGACGCAACACACTAAACGCCTGAGAACGCCATCCTTGTGGCAATAGGGACAACACCAAAGCAACCCAAGCTTTTGAGGGGGAGCAAGCTTTTCCTGACCAAACTAATTCACGTCCGGTTGATGTTTGTCCAATTTCAATCAGCCGCAATCCTAGTAGTAGCTTAGTTTCCGTCAGACGCGATCGCCTAACTGTCTCCAACATTTCTGACTCAAAGTTATAACTTTCTAGATAACGCAGTTTATCCTGTAAATAGGGAATTGCTCGACTAATCCCTTGCTGTTGGGCATGGAATCGATATTCCATTAACAATTCGGGTAAATAATAAGCTTTCTTTCCCGCAATAGCCAGCCGAACGAATAAATCATTATCTTCACAATTTTGGATGTTAGGACGCATAAATTCTACATCTTTCAACGCCTGCATCCGAAATAACGTAGCGCCAATTTGAAAGCTCTGCTGAATAAAAACAACTTCAACTAAATTCTCAACAATACCTTTGATTAACTTAGTTCTTCCCCACCTCTGAGAGTTTAATTTTGTAGCTGGTTCATCCCTAATATTATTAATATTAATTACCCAATGATCTGTCCCGACAAAATCAATACTATGGTCTGGCTCTAAGATAGCGGTTGTTTTTGCTAAAAATTCAGGTGTCAGCCGGTCATCATCATCAAATTTAATAAAATATTCCCCCAATGCCGCATCAAATCCAGAGCGCATATTATTACTTTTTCCAATATTTTTGGGGTGACGGATGTAGTTAATTCGGCTATCCTGATACTGGGACATTAACTCAGGAGTGTCATCAGTTGAACCATCATCACAGACAATTAATTCCCAGTCTTGATACGTTTGTTTAATAACACTGTCAATCGCATAGGGAAGTAAATTAACGCGATTGAATGTAGGAATACACACACTAACCTTGGGTACTCGTTGAATCATTGTATTGTTATAGATGAAACTATCAAGCCACTCAATTCATTGGTTTGTTGACATAAAATTATGCTCTTGGATGCCTGATATCAAGTCCGGTTATAACGAACTAGATATGACTTATAGCAACTTCTTACCTAACCTGAAGATATGATGAAAATTCTCATGCTATCTGCCACCTTTCCTTATCCCCCCACTAGGGGAGGAACTCAGGTACGGACATTTAATTTACTAAAACATCTTAAGTTAAGTCATGATATCACCATGATTACTCAACGTTCAGAAGATGTCACGGATCAGGAAGTGGAAAAACTCGGGAAATGGGTAGATGAATTGGTGGTTTTCCCCCAACCAAAGCCTTGTGAACCCTCAGGAGGAATCTGGGGCAAAGTAACGCGATTTAGTAATTTTTTACGCCAAGGCATCCCCCCCAGTGTGCTACATCTCTACTCTCGGGAAATTCAGCAATGGATGGATGAAGCTGTGGCGGCTGGACGGTTTGACATTATTACCTGTGAACATAGTGTAAATGAAATATATGTACGACCGGAATGGCGACAGCAGCTGGGAACGGTGGTGAATATTCACAGTTCTGTTTATGGTACGTTCCGTAATCAGTTGGAAACAGGAACCTCGGAAAATCAGCTCAGAGACCAGTTAAATTTACCCCTGTTGCGCCGCTATGAGGAACGATACTGTGCCAAATTTACTGGTCTTGTGGTCACAACACCGGAGGATCAAAGCCAGATAGCTGCCTACAAGCCATCGGGTAAAATTGTGGTGATTCCCAATGGGGTGGATTTGACTCAATTTCCCCAACGCACTGCTGACCCAGGGGGACATCGCCTAGTTTTTATTGGAGCTATGGATAACCGACCCAACATTGATGCTGTAAGCTTTTTCAGCTTGGAGGTCTTTCCAGCCATTAAAGAACGCTATGGAGATGCTAGCCTGGATCTGGTCGGAGCAAGACCAGTACCTTCGGTGTTGGAGTTGGCAGCATTGTCGGGAATTACGGTCACCGGTCGTGTGCCATCAATGGTAGAGTATCTCCATCAAGCAACTATCTGTGTGGTACCGATGCGCACTGGCTTTGGCATTAAAAACAAGACCCTGGAAGCAATGGCGGCTGGGGTACCTGTAGTGGGAAGCGATCGCGGTTTGGAGGGACTGGCGGTTGATGGTGCCAATACACCCCTGCGAGCATTGCGGGCAAATCATGTTCAGGAGTATATTAGCGCCATCACTAGTTTGTTTGAAGACCCACAACTGCGAGCAAAGTTGTCTCAAAACGCGCGCTCGTTGATCGAGCATGAATACACCTGGGATCGGGCTGGTCAATGCTACGAACAAGCCCTAACTCAGTCAGTGGTTAGGAGTTAGTGGAATATGTTCATTTAAAAACTTCCGAGAGTAGGGAAACTCCGTAACGGTGGTAAACCCCTATAAATTACCGTGACTGTAAGTCATAGAGAGATTAGGCTACGTGGTGTTGGTAAATCGGTAAATTTGAATTTTTAACTATATTTTCTAGAGGAAAATTCACAATTAGTATAAATGTATTGCTATGAAGATATAATACATTTATACTGTCCGATTTTTGCGGTAGTGTTCTTTGTGGTTGTTTTTTGGGTTTTGGGTAATAGGTAATCGGGAATTACTCTGAAGTAATCAGAATTATCAAAAAACCCAACCTTGGCAATATCTATCATCACGAATTTTAATACAATAATAAGTTGGAGTAAATTAAAATGATGAAATTTTAATAAAAATTTATAAAAATTTTAACTAGTATAAATAAATTAATCCTTAACTCATGTAAAAAGTGAGATAAGCATGAATTATTGCCTGTCCTTTCCTTGTGGTCAATTATTGCTAGTAACGTCCTATGAAGATTCTAATGATCTCCACCACCTTTCCCTATCCGCCAACGCGGGGGGCAACTCAGGTCAGGACGTTTAATTTACTCAAGTACCTGAGTAAGCGTCATGCTATTACCTTAGTTACTCAACGTTCTGAAGAGATCACGGACATCGAGGTAGAAAAATTGCAGCAGTGGGTGGAAGAACTGGTGATTTTTCCCCAACCGCAGCCATCAGAACAAGAGAAAGGCATAAAGGAGAAATTACAGCGCTGGAGTACTATTTGGCAACAGGGAACGCCCCAGAAAGTACTCCAACTCTACTCAACTCCAATGCAGCAATGGCTGGATCAGGCTGTAGAGGCGGGACAATTTGACCTGATTACCTGTGAACACAGTACCAATGAAATTTATGTGCGACCAGAGTGGCGGGAGCAGCTGCGAACTGTGGTGAATATTCATCATTCTGTATACCGGAAATCTCTGGACAAGCTGGAAACCAAAACATCAGACAATCAGCTGAAAGACAAGTTGAATTTGCCCCTATTACGTCGCTATGAAGAACAATATTGTGCTAAATTTACAGACATTGTAGTCACAACAGCAGAAGATAGACGGCAAATAGAATTATTTGAGCTAGACAGTCAAATTACATTGATTTCTAATGGGGTTGATGTTAATTTATTTCCCAGACGCATCTCTGATCCTGGTGGACACAGATTAGTATTTACTGGGGTGATGGATAACCCACTAAACATCAAAGCAGCTCGTTATTTTAGCCTAGATGTGTTCCCAGCAATTACAGAGCGCTATGCTGATACCAAGCTAGAATTGGTCGGACCCAAACCGGTGCAAGCAGTGCTAGAGTTAGAAGAGATACCAGGGATTAGTGTAACTGGCGCAGTGCCTTCTTTAGTAGACCACCTTCATAAGGCAACTATATTTGTGGTGCCAATGCAGAGTGGATTTGGGGTCAAAAATAAAACTCTGGAAGCGATGGCAGCCGGAGTACCGGTAGTGGGAAGCGATCGCGGTTTGGAGGGCTTGACAGTTGATGGCGGGGATGTCCCTTTGCGGGCATTGCGAGCAAATGATACAACAGAATATGTTTATGGCATTAGTCGGTTATTTGAAGACCGCCAACTCCGTAAACAACTGTCTGAAAATGGGCGAGGGTATATTGAACAGAAATATACTTGGGAACGTTCTGGTGAGCTGTATGACCAGGTAATCACAGGTTGAAGGGTGTAGGGTTAGGGTGCGCTTCTTTCAAACTAGGAAAAAACTAGAAAGATAAACCATTAAAACATCAGTGCAAAAGTCTAGTAGAGGTGGTTGGTTAACAACCATTGGCGCGATCGCTGCCTTAATCACCACTAGCGGTATCATTGCCGGTAGTATCTGGGTGGCGGTTATGTTGATTATTGACCCTGATTCGATTGTCTGGATCAATCACATTTTGCCGAGTTGGGCTCGTATCCCCCAGACTGTTCCTTCATCTGCCCAGACATTTGCCCAAATTCAAGGGGAGATTCGTGAAAATGGACTAACGGCGAGCACACCCGTTGCCCTTAACTCTGACTTGCTGCTACCGATTTTGGCATCACCACCATCATGCCAAAGTAATTGTAACCAGATTGTGGAACTCAGAGTCTATCAGCCCCTTGAACAAAGCAATAGACAACAGCAGTATTATCAGCTAGTTAGTCAGCTGCCGATCACTGCTCCGGTCGAATATTTTGTGCTGTCTACCCAAGTGAACACAGGATCGGATGATGCAAGTGTCTCTCGTTCACTACCTTTAACCAAACTCGATCGTTTCGATGAACAAGCTCTAGAGGAAGGGTTTTGGTTCAACCTCTCGGGTCACGTGGTCTCAGAAAATACACCCGAGAGCTATGGACAAATTATTCACTACAATCCGGACCAGACACACCTGAGTATGATGTTGGAGTGGAAAAGCCCTAATGAAGGTCCTCCCTATTGGCAGGAAGTGACCGGTGGTGCTACTCCAGAATTAGTGGTTAATCATACTGTAGGCTTGGAACCCCAGTTCAAGGTTTACCAAATTCAACCTCGGTCTTTTGTTCCTAACCCGATTTATCTAGAGGAAATTTCCCTGACCCAAGCAGCGATAGATACTAAACCCTATCAGAATGGTTTACTCCTAGCACGTCATGGTTTGTGGTCTGATGCTTGGCAATGGTTGAACCAACAGAAACCAAAACACTGGTCAGCAGAGGCTCAAGCCCAAATGGATTTGGTTAAACTGCACGCTCAGGTGACCGAGTCTCAGGCCAATCAAATTTGGGCAAGTGCCAGTGCCGCTATCTTTGCCTATCTCCTGGATGGTCGCTGGGGGGAGGCAAAAACAGTGTTTCAGACGGCAGTGGACCGTGCTCAGTTGGGGGATATTATCACCATGCTAAAGACCGATTCTGGGGGATTGTGGCAGCGGGTGGAAGCAGCTCTAGAAGTGAATCCTGATGACAGCAATGTACAAGCTTGGGGAGGGTTGATTTTGGCAGCCCAGGAAGACCCTGAAAAAGCGATCGCATGGGTGAAGGAATTACCCCAAACTAATCCCCAGGTTTACCAACTCCTCAACCATATGGAAAATGCCTTAAACCCAGTTCCAGCTATCGTCAAGCACTTCAGTCAACTGGTTGGCAATTCAGAAATAATTCAAACTGTCAACGCAACGGATTGGCTGCAACCGGAAGATGGAGATGGGGGAATAGGAGAACAGCACTGCCAAAGGCAACAGGACAGTACTGAATTAGTTTCTGTAGCAGAGGAAGATAGTATAGCAGTTTCACCCCTGTCCCCTTGTCCATCTGTCTCCGTCACTCTAGAAAAAAACCCCGAGGAAGTTTGGTATCAAGTACAGGTAAAAGGATTTCACGATGGTCAGGGTTGGCGGTGGATGCCGTTTTCTGATTTACAGCTGCCCACTTTGACCAAGGGAAAGCGATTGTGGCGATATTTGGGCTTAGACGTTGACCCCCAGATTCGGATTAGCCTTTGGAGTGACAATGGTATCCAGCAGTCAACCACAGCTACGGTCAAGGGGGTTTCCTACCAGGAAGGGATGATTAAGCTGTTGGCAGCAGGTGGGAAATTCCCTAGTGAAGCTCTAGCTGTTGATGGCTCTAATCAGCACCTGCTAGCACACACGGAGACCGGACTGCGCTGGTTAGACCCAAGTGCGATCACTTTGTCAGCACTCTACCACCTTAACCCCGAGTCGGTGTCAGCCATGCTGCCAGTACTATGGCAGGAGTTAATCAACAGTGGTCAGTTCTCCTCAGGACCGCTTCCTAGTTTACCAATGATGCTTCAGGAGATCGGGCATTGGTCAGTTAGACCGATCGAGCTGACTGGCAACAACCAACCAGAAGCGGTCATAACCTTATATCAAGAAATATCGGTTACCTCAGAATCGACCGACGTTGGTCTATCGGATAGTAATAATGACGGGATGGATACAGATAGGGCAACTACTATCTACAAACCCCGCACCATGATTTTTTCCGACACAGGAGCCTTACTCTACAGCGAATTTTCCCAAGATTCCAACACTTCCATGACTGCGATCGCGGATTTAGGGGATGGCGGTCCTGCGGCTATAGTCATTGATGAACCGAATAACTATAGCGTTAAGCGTTGGTCAGCCAAGCATCAGCGTTTTGAGTAATGCTTGTACTTATATAGCAATTATCATAGGTATGAGGTACAGAGTTTCTGGTTTTAGGGAACAGGGAACAGGGAACAGGGAACAGAGAAGAGTAACCCAACCCTAACCCCTCCCAGGAGGGGAATAGGGATGCGCTGCCTCAATACTGTACCTTATAACTGCGAAAAACACTATAATAGTTGTACTTAAGCGCATTGGTTAGACCTCTTGCAAAAGTATTTTTCTGATAGTGTTCACGTCAATTCTTGTCCACTGTTCCCAGATCCGCTGTTCCCTGTTCCCGACAACTGCCGCGAAGTCTGTTCAACGTAAAACCAACCGTTGTTGCTTAAGTAATTGCTGCTGCTGCCAGAGGGATTCAACTTCTGCCTGTAAGTGAAGGTACTTTACTTGTTGGTCTACCCCATAAACCGATGTCATCAATTTCTTCAGCTGGGGGTCACCAGTGACAACAGAACGGGAATTGCTCTGGCAGTGGGCATTGGATAAATCTGTCCTATGGTCGGAAGAAGTTAACATCTTTATATTAAGTATTTTTGCTTGTTAAAAACTCCACGTAATTGTATACCAAATTTCCAGCACATGCTAACTATACTTGGAGCGGTCAGCGTTCTCAAGGGATGCAAGCTCCGAGAGCTGCGCTGACTTCGTCAGCTTACGGGCTACTTTAACTAGAGACTACTTAGAGCGTTTTCATGCTTCACACTTAACACCCTACAGGTTAAACTTCATCCTTTTTCAAAAAATCGGCTTACTCAAGCTAGACGATTTGTCTAGTTCAGTTTGTTCTGGCAACTCATCAAAAATTGTTAGTCTATTGGGTTTGCAGCGTTTGAGAGTTACCATAATGCCTTGAGCTCCTTCATTTTCTAAGTCTTCAATGTATCCATATTTGGCAGCCTGAGCCTCCTGCTGGTTAACAAAGGGTCCAAAGTAGTAGGTACACTTGGGGGTTTCGGTGATGATTTCCACCCAAAACGCTAACCCTAAGACGTCGAAGATTTTGATTAAGGCTTCTTTCATGAAATCTACCTAGTTTCAAGGATAATCTCTGTTAATTTAATAGCCTTTTAAACGTTTTTATCCTCCATTTACTTTACTTTTCTTGTTTCACAATCTGTTGATTGGAATTAGTATCTAGATACAGTAAGTCTGACCAACGCTGCCGATAGGTTTCATATAACACCATAGCAGTTGCTGCTGAGGCATTGAGGCTAGGGGTCTTACCCTGTAATGGAATTGAGACTAACATGTCACAGCAGCTTTGTGACCTTAGGCTTAAACCATTCCCCTCTGAACCTATTACCAATACGACTGAACCCGTCAAATCAACTTTGTGTAAAAGTTTACCAGTACCGGCAGCAGTTCCGTAAATCCAAAAGCCCGCAGTTTTCAACTGCTCTAGGGCATTACTGAGATTGACAACTCTGGCAATAGGAAAGGTTTCTAGAGCTCCTGCTGCCACTTTCCTCACAGTTGAGGTGACACCAACAGCTCGACGTTGGGGTATGACTAAGCCTTGAGCGCCTAGAGCTTCTGCTGTACGAATAATCGCCCCTAAATTTTGAGGATCATTAATGCCATCACAAGCCAATAAAACTGGCTGCTCAGTTGCCCATTTTGCTTTGTCAATTAAGTCATTTAAATCTATGTAGTCGTAAGGTGCTATTTGAGCTGCCACACCCTGATGGTTACCACCTTTAGTAATTTGGCTCAGGCGTTTTGGTGCTACTTCATCAATTACTGTACCGTTAGCCTTGGCTTTAACCAGTAAAGAGTGAAAGCGAGGATCGTAACGTAGCTGGGAAATAATCCAAACTCGGTTTAACTGGTGCTGGTTTTGGAGAGCTGCTAGAACTGAATGACGCCCGTAGATTAAGTCACTCTCTTCTTCTGTGCTACTTACAAGTTTTGACTTAGGGTACCCATGCTCCTTCAGCTGAGTTTCCTCGGAGTGATGGGAATGTTTTGGCCGTGGTTTTCGAGAGTGGTAGTTCTTTCGAGGGGGTTTCCCGTTCTTGTGAGAATTGCCTGGGGTCGAACGAGATAATTTTTTATTCTCACCTTGCCGATCAGAGGACTTCCCTGACTTGATCTGACCAGAAGCCTCAGAGGAGGCATCAGAGGAGGGGTTTTGATTAGCCATAATAGAATTAGTATTTATGGGGTGTCGAGTTGTAGATGAGCCAATAACTGGGTCAAGCGTTGAGTATCAGTAAGGTAGAGGTATCCCAGTAAGGTTTCTAAGCTACTAGCTTGTTGATAGATTTCTCGATTGAGACGCCGGGGGCTCTTTGTAGCAGCATTCCGTCCCCGCCGTAAAATGTCTTTTTCAGAAGCAGTTAGGTAAGGTTCAAGCGATCGCAAAATCTTGGCTTGGCTTTCTGCTCTCACGTGAGCCACTACCTGGTTATGATAGTCACAGATTCGCCTAGGTGGTAGCAGATAGTGGGTTCGGATGTAGAGTTCATAAACAGCATCTCCTATATATGCCAAGGATGCTGGGGAAATCTGTTTAATTTTGGCGATTTGATCAACTTTCGCCATGAATTGCCTAAATCGAGACTCTGTCCACAATACTATAGAGTCAGCTTCACCGCCATGGCTATCCTCTTCCAAGGGGTCTAATTGTGCATCTGTCTGAGCCATATTTGGGGTATCACTGTCTTTTGTTGATTAGACCAAATTAGACATCCTTCAACAATTTCTGCTTCCAGTATTCAATAAATTTTCTAACAGGGAAGTTACTCACACTCAACTCTGACCAATTCCCCACTGCTGAGAAAGTAAAGGCGGGTTTTGCCCCCGCCATCACCATCGATTTTGTCATTTACCCTTGACGTTCTCCTCAGCTACCGCCAGAGAATCTTGCAGGGAGAGAAATTTTTCTAGGCGCACTAGTTTCACAGTTTGAGTCACGCGGGGATTGGTCACGACTTGTACACTTCCCTTAGAATTTTGAGCTTTCTTTACTAGCTGCACCAAAGCACCCAAACCAGAGCTATCGACAAAATCAATTTTAGATAAGTCCAGAATAATATCCGCTGGACCTTCATCAATACATTTGCCAATGACGTTACGGAGAGTAGATTCCGAAAAGGCATCTAGCAATCCAGTAAGGCGGAAAATTTGATAATTTGACTCGACTTGGCGAGTGCCCCTTAAACTGACTGTAAGGGTTAGTTGTTCAGGAATAACACCCTCCTAGATATAGCTTATAAATATCAATAATCTAATACTTCTACTGTCAAGTTGACTACTGTGACAGTAGATTGATGACTTGGCTACCGTTTATACACGCGCCCTATCACCATAGCTTGGTTTGTTGGTTAGCACCTCAAGGGGCTAAAACAACGTCAATTTTTTATTATACAACAGTATCAGAGTGTGGGGGGTAGGGTGAGCGGGTTTGGGGGTAGGGTAAAATTAAGCCAGCCGCAATTGTAACCGATTAATTATAACTGAAGCAGATTTCTTGGTTTGCTGGCAATGCAGGGGCTATTTTATAGTCCCACACCCGGTCACCCTACAGTTGGGGTTTGGCATCGGCGATTATGAGTGATGCTCCTGGGTCGCCGCTACGCGAGTCACGCGTTTCGGCAAAGCCGACGCTACGCGAACGCGTAGCGTGGCCTACGGCCTCAGCTTCCGCGCTTATGGGAACGCAAACCCTCGCAGAAGCACTCAGCTTCTAGTCAAGGGCTTTGTGCGATTGGCCGTAGGCCACGCTACTTGAGGTGCATCAGCTCGACAAACTGCTTAAATAAATAGTCAGCATCGTGAGGACCAGGACTAGCCTCTGGGTGATACTGTACTGAGAAGAACGGTAAGGATTTGTGACGCAACCCTGCCACAGTGCGGTCATTCAGATTTAGGTGAGTAATTTCCACCTCCGTGCCTAAGGTATCGGGATCAATAGCAAAACCATGGTTTTGGCTAGTAATTTCCACCATTTGCTGCAAACCGGCTGGGTGATTCAAACCTCGGTGACCAAATTTAAGTTTAAAGGTCTGCGCTCCTAGGGCAAGACCAAGAATCTGATGTCCCATGCAGATGCCAAAAATAGGTTGCTGACGCTCCAATAACGCTTTGGTGGTTGAGATGCCTTCCAGTACTACAGCCGGATCCCCTGGTCCATTGGACAGAAATATCCCATCGGGATTATATTTAGCAATTTCTTCTGGCGGTGTATTAGCAGGGACGACAATTACCCGACAATTGTAGCTAGCTAGACGTTTGAGAATATTACGTTTAATCCCAAAATCAATGGCAACAACTGTCAAAGGCTTGTCCTTTTCCACTCCATCAACCCCAGGACCGAACTCCCAATTGGCTTCCGTAGGATCAGACCATTCGTAAACCTTGTCAGTGCTCACTTCTTTAACTAGATTTAATCCTGCCATACTCGGAGCCGCTTGCACTTCGGACAATAACTCAGCAGAGTCAAGGATTTCTGTGGAAATAGCACCGTTTATGGCACCAATGGAGCGTATTTTGCGGGTTAATGCCCTTGTATCTATGCCATAAATTCCTGGGATGTTGTGTTCTGCCAGATAATCGGGCAAGGACTGGGTAGAGCGCCAGTTACTGGGACGGTAGCAGATATTACGAGCAATTGCGCCTCGGATTTGAGGATGAGCAGATTCTTCATCGGATGGGTTAACACCAGTATTGCCTAATTCTGGATAGGTGAAGGTCACAATTTGACCGCAGTAGCTGGGATCTGTCACCACCTCTTGATAACCCGTCATAGCAGTGTTAAACACTACTTCACCAATGGTTGTACCAGTCGCTCCGAAAGACCAGCCTTGGTAAGTTGTGCCATCAGCGAGAACTAACAGAGCTGGATGAGCCGTTGAGATAGTCATTTTATATCAAGTAAACCCTTTTCTTTAAGCTTAGGATTGAAGCGAATTTCAGTCTTTACCCCTCGGGATTCTAGCTCATCTTTAATTTTAGCTTCAACTCTCCGAGCAATTTTTTTTAGAATCTTCGTTTTTGCTAATTCCTCACTTTGCTGATAGTCTAATTGCTCTGCTTCAGTCATTGTGGTTTTAGCATCAATCGGCTGACTCCACAAATTTTTCTGCTCTCCATTACCCACGGGGATAACACCATTCTCCTCAATCCATGCCTTACGAATCGTTTCTAATCGACTCCGGTCCGGTTTTTCAATGGTTTCTAGTTTTAGCCAATAGCAGGATTGAGGCTGACGAACTAAATGTTGTTTGATGCTGATATATATATCCCGGGAATAATTAACAAATTTCAGGGTTTTATCCTGGTCAAAAATTGCGTATACACCAATCTTTTTTTGTAAAAATTCTGGTATATTTCCCGTTTTATCCAGATAGGGAATAAATTCTAAATCCCTCAGAGAGGGAATTTGATTATCAGAGGTGAGCATAGGATGGGATTCAAAAATAAGATTCAAAAATAAATAATATCAACAAAATATTATTGAATTTTGCGATAAATCGCACAGAGGCGACTGGGATTAAAGATTTTGGCTTTGAACATGAAGTTAGGAGGTACGTTAATGATGATATAATCATCAGATTCCTGATACTGCTCATATTCCGCTGGCATTCCCTTAGGGGTTGAAGTGGTGTAGGGAACTGGTTTAAACAGTAATTCAGTAAACTCAACCCTTAAGCATTGAGCCGCTTCAGCTACTTGAGCCAAAAAGTTTTCCCCGATTAGTAAAGCAAATAAGTGCTCTCGGGCTTCTGGAGCTAGGACAAAACTGCTATCGAACTTGTTAATTATCTTGAGGCGAACCATAAGTCAAGGACAATCCCGAATTCTTTACCAGAGTGATTATACCTGATCAAGATTCACTGTTGAACAAGACTTCCGTTAAATATACTTCTGAGTTCTAAGTCCTTAGTAAAACCTGTGACTGTACACGAATCCTGTAGGATTGGGATAGGAGCAGCCACAAGGAATGCCCCTAAACCTGCAACCTGCAACCTGCAACCTGCAACCTGCAACCTTCAACCTGCAACCTGCAACCTGCAACCTGCAACCTGCAACCTTCAACCTGCAACCTTCAACCTTCAACCTTCAACCTTCAACTTAGTCATCCTTCTGAACCACTTCTGTTCCCCGCTTCCGGATGCGATTCCGCTCCTTCGAGCAATTTCTATTCCCATCTGTGAGTTTATTTTCAAGTTTGCACTGCTCGTAAGTAATTTGGGCAGCGTGGCGTTTTGGCAGTTGAGTCTGTTTTTCTAATGCTTTGTTAAAAAAATCTAAACTTTTTTCCTCCTGCCCCAGTTTTCGCAAAATTTGTGCTTTAAGGTAAAGTACATCTGGGTTGCTTGGTGTTGTTTCCATTGACCGGTCTACATAGTCTATTGCCTTAGAATATTGCTTTAAATCTCGATATCCTACGGCAATGCCTCGATAGGCTAAATAAGAGGGTAAAGCATAGGTTTCTAACTTGTCAATGGCTTGAGATGGGTCAGAAAATGGTAAATTAACTGCTAACATTAAATCCATGTAGCCTGTAATCAAGTTTAGCTCTGGATCATTAGGAGCAATTTCTTTGGCTTTATCCAGATATTCAAAAACTTTCTGTAATTTAGTCAAGGCGCTGATGGGACCTTCTTTTTCAAAATCGTAAGCTCCTTCCAAAAAATAACCGACTGCTGTGTAGAGATTACCCCGCAAGGGATCAGACGGAATCATTTCCTTAGCTATATCCAGAGTTTTGGTTCCGTAGCTCTTAAAGGTTTCCCAATCTTGATCTAAGTAAGCTAGAGAGGATAGCATAGCATAGGTCATGGGTTCTTTAGACTGCCTAGATTCCGATTTTTTTAGATAAGCTTCAGCCTGTTTATAGTTTCCATCCTTGAAGAAAAAGTCAAACGCATCTTGAACAGTGTCATCAATGTCCCGAGGATTACTGTCGCGAAAGGGGTCAGCTGCTAAGGTGGGCATTCCCCATAAACCGATTAATACAACTGCTGTGCTGACACAGGCTTTAACTATCCGTTTTGGTGCTCGAAACCTTTGGTTCATCGTCATTCTGGCAATATTAAAAATATATGCTACTAACCTCAGTACTGACGTTGCACTTGATGCCAGGTTCCATGGTACCGGAAGTTGGGGCATAAGATGGTAAGTAAGCATTGAGGGGTCAGCGGTCAGCGGTCAGCGGTCAGCCGTCAGCTTTTGGCTGACGCTACTTAAGGTCCTGATTTTATTCAAAAGCACCTTAAGTAGCGTGGATGTAGCCCATAAACTGTTCCAGTAAAGTGGCCAATAGCTTAGCGTGGCCATAGGCCAAGGCTGATAGCTGATAGCTGATAGCTGATGGCTGATGGCTAATGGCTGATAGCTGATAGCTGATAGCTGAGTGCTTACAATAGTAATGTCTATGAAATCTTGAAACCTCCGGAGTCTTGGAAGAGGGGAAGGAGTGGGCAAAAGGCAATGCTATATCTTAGAGACTTAACCTATCATCCACCAGCTAGCTCCACCCCGATCTTGAAGGGTCTGAATCTAGAGCTAGCACCACAAGAATTGGGACTAGTGATTGGTGTTAGTGGTTCTGGTAAAAGCACATTATTGGAAATTTTGGCAGGATTAGCCCAGCCCACGGCAGGAAACATCTTTTGGGGAGAAACTGAACTCACAAACGACCATCTACCACAACTGGCAGGATTAGTGTTTCAGTTTCCAGAACGGCATTTCTGTGGTAAGACTATCCTGGAAGAATTGCGGATGGGACATCCAGAGTTGGGGTCACAGAGGGTTTATGATGCTTTGGGGGAAGTGGGACTGGCTGATTTTGCCTTGCATACCTCACCCCATGCTATGAGTGGTGGTCAGCAGCGACGCCTTGCTCTAGCAGTACAACTGATTCGTCAACCCCATATTCTGATGTTGGATGAACCAACAGCTGGATTAGACTGGTCTATGCGAAGACAGTTAGTCAATCTGCTGGCAAAACTCAAAACCCATTGGACACTCCTAGTGGTGACTCACGATGCTAAGGATTTACTGCCTATTGCTGACCGTTGCTGGACTCTTAAGCAAGGGGAATTAAACGCTGTTGATTTAGCTAGTGCTTAGTGGTGAGTGTTGCTAACAGCTATCAGCGGTCAGCGGTCAGCGGTCAGCGGTCAGGTTTCAGCTATCAGCCGTCAGCCGTCAGCCGTGGCACAGGCTTTGGCCTTGGCCTTTGGCCACGCTACGCGAATGGCCACGCTGTGCGAACGACGCTGTGACATAACTTATATTAAATGAATGCTAACCTGTTTTATTCAAAAGCTGTTCGCGTAGCGTGCGCGTAGCGAATTACCTGATGACTGATCAGCTGATAGCTGATAGCTGATAGCTGATGGCTGATAGCTGAATACTTACTAGTGTTAGTTTCTAACCACAAATCGGTTGATAGTTTAAATTTGTAAAATAATCTTCACACTCACCTTTTCGGCGAATGTCCCAAGTTGCACAATGAAAAGACCCCCCAAATTCAAAGACATGTCTAAAGGGTAAAGGAAAAACCTCAAATCCATGCTTATCCAACAATTCTTGGAGAGGTTTTTCTCTTTCCTCACAGATAACCTTTGTCGGTGATATACTCAGAACATTCATTGACAACCACTTACTGGACTGGCAAAACATTGGCATTTCATCATTCGAGCAAGTGGGTTGAGGAACTGTGATAAACTCCCAGCCATTGTCTTTAAATATCTTCTCCTCCTCTTCCCGTATAGGTCTTTCAGGGTTTGTCAAAATAAGACCTGGTCGCAAAGGAACAAACGTACAGTCAATGTGTGAGGGGAAAAAATCAAGGGGAAAATGAACAGGGTGAACCCGAAATCCTCTTGGTTCTAGGTGCTTTTTTAACCACCGAATTCCTGTTCTATTTGTTGTCATCGATTCCTGAACTAATATATCTTTTCCTAATCTGCTACAGTCAGCCGCATCAAAAATTACTTCATCTTGTGTAATACAAAACTCAAAATCATGCATACGCTTAAATCGTTCTTCTAAAGACAGCTCCCAGAAAGTTTCTAGATACATACTATCCTGCATAGTCGGTTTAGGCGCAGCATTCCAAATCATATGGTCGTCTTTATTCCAATATTCATAGACTAATTTCCGGTAAGGTAAGTATTCAAAAAATCTTGCTCTCTTCGACATAGTCGCTTCCAGGATTTCATTACCAAAGGTAATCATGACATCCCGAGGACAGACTGCACAGTATTGATTTGCCACTTCAAAGTAAGGGGTTTTTATAGATTTAGTGAAATCAATTTTTTCTGGTCTTCTTACTATCACATTGTGGTCTTTTAATAAATAAGCCAGTCAATTTAATTCTTCATTAGCTTTTTCAAGGACTTTAGGGTCTTTAGGTCCACTGGGGAAAGGAATGATTTCCGCTAAATTCTGATCTCTTAATTTCGGATGATTCCCTGGTTCTTTTGGTTCAAAGCTAGCGTAGTCTGCAATTCCTACGACCATTTCTTCCAATTCATCCCATTCATTCCAGGAATTAACAATTTTTTCCGACATTTCTGATCTCCTTATCTATAACGTACTAGCTAAATTTTGCGCGTTGCCTAAATGCGGAATGATTTTAATAGTTTTGTATAATGGGCAAGATGCCCGTTCCAATCTGTGGAATAGGCATCTTGCCCGTTCCAATCTGTGGAATAGGCATCTTGCCTGTTCCAATCTGTGGAATGGGCATCTTGCCTGTTCCAATCTGTGGAATGGGCATCTTGCCTGTTCCAATCTGTGGAATGGGCATCTTGCCTGTTCCAATCTGTGGAATGGGCATCTTGCCTGTTCCAATCTGTGGAATGGGCATCTTGCCTGTTCCAATCTGTGGAATGGGCATCTTGCCTGTTCCAATCTGTG
>NZ_MKZS01000001.1:4160720-4165031 GCF_001942495.1 Moorena bouillonii PNG | reverse complement strand
CTGCTGTATCGCTCACTACATAAGACTCTCATGCCTCCTTGTCCCCCTGTTAGCTACGAATTATAGCAGTTTCAGAAAGTTCAAAAATCTTAAAATTAGCCAAAGGACTCTTCCTCACTGGGAATCAGCAGGAGCAATTTACTTTGTAACTTTTAATACGTTTAAAAAGCTAGAGTTGACCCCAGAAGCCAGACAAGTAGTTTTAGATTCCTGTTTATTCTTCAATAACCAAAGGTACAAAACGTATGCTGTTGTGATTATGCCAGATCATGTGCATTGGTTAATACAGCCTTTGCTAAAATCCGATCAGGAATATTGGAGCTTAGGTAGTATCATCCACAGCATTAAAAGCTATAGTTCTAAGCAAGTTCCTAAAGTAATGAATCATATCGGTATTGTTTGGCAATATGAGCGATATGATCGCATTATGCGAGATGAAATAGAATTTTTAGAAACCTGGAACTATATCCGAGAAAATCCTGTAAAGGCTAATTTATCTGAGATGCCTGAAACATATCCTTTCTTCTGGCAAATGGATAGTGTACAGAAATCTTCTGTAAAATAATCAATGGTAGAACTGGCATCTTGCCAGTGGTCAATGGTAGGTAGAACTGGCATCTTGCCAGTGGTCAATGGTAGGTAGAACTGGCTAGAAGCCTGTTGCGGGAATAGCCTTCGAGCCTATGTCAATCTCAATCAAACAATAATCCTGGTCACTGGCAAGATGCCAGTTCTACCATCAACCACTGGCAAGATGCCAGTTCTACCAGGTCAGTGCCAGTTCTACTTACCATCAACCATTGGCAAGATGCCAGTTCTACCTACCATAGGCCACTGGCAAGATGCCAGTTCTACAGGATCAGTGCCAGTTCTACATCAGTCAAACCCAACCATAGTGATGCCACCAACAAGTCAAGAAGAACAGCAATCAAACCTTATTATCAACCACCATTGGCGAGAAATTCAGTACTTTGCTGAAGACTTGGGAAATGGTATCACTTTGGACATGGTTGCCATACCTGATGGCACTTTCATGATGGGTTCCCCAGAAACCGAAGAGGGGCATAGAGACAGTGAAAGTCCCCAGCATCAAGTCACCCTTAAATCCTTCTTGATGGGCAAATACCCAGTTACCCAAGCCCAATGGCAAGCCGTCGCCGCCCTACCCCAAGTCAAAACAGAACTTGAAAGCGATCCATCCGAATTTAAAGGGGAAGACCTACCTGTAGAGCAAGTCTCGTGGTATGATGCAGTGGAGTTTTGTGAGCGGCTGTCCCAGTATACGAAACGCCCTTATCGCTTGCCCAGCGAAGCCGAGTGGGAGTACGCCTGTAGAGCCGGAACAACCACCCCGTTTCATTTTGGAGAGACGATTACGACAGACTATGCTAATTACGATGGAACAGATGATCAACAGGATCGTTGGAAAGGGTCTTATGGTAATGGGCCATCAGGGATTTATCGGCAAGAAACAACCCCAGTGGGGAGTTTTGGGGTAGGGAATGACTTTGGACTCTACGATATGCATGGGAATGTGTTGGAGTGGTGTGCAGACCATTGGCATGATAACTATATAGGTGCGCCGACGGATGGTAGTGTGTGGTTAGACGATAACCATAACGATAATCAAACTCAAAACCGAGAAAGGCTGTTGCGGGGTGGTTCCTGGCTCGGCAACCCTGTTTTCTGCCGTTCTGGGTCTCGCGACTACTCTTATCCGGCTCTCAGGCACAGCGTCGGCAGTATTGGTTTTCGTGTGGTGTGTGGGTGTGCGTGGACTCTGTAACCCTTTGCCCTTTTGCCCTTTTGCCCTTTACCCTTTTTTTTACCTCTCCCTCCTGTAGAACTGGCATCTTGCCAGTGACCGGAATTTCAAATGGGTAGAACTGGCATCTTGCCAGTGACCAGCAATTTCAAATGGGTAGAACTGGCATCTTGCCAGTGACCAAGAATTTAACATGGGTAGAACTGCCAACCACTGTAAAACTGGCATCAAGCCGCGTGACAACTACCCAGAACCCTGCCTATAGTGGAGCTGTTGCATAATATAACCAATTCTACAAGATTAATGTCTAACAACGATACCAGCCCCATTGGATTGTGTGAATTTATCCAGCAGGTTAAACACGATCTGCTCTCAGTACCACCAGGTCAGGAGAAGGATGCTCCCTTGTTGTGTGTTGAATCTGTGGAACTGGAACTACAAGTTAGTGTCAAGCGAACTGCAAAAGCAGGTGCCAAGGGGAATATCAAAATTAATGTACTAGGAACTGGGGGCGAGGTAGGAGGCGAACTAGGTGGAGACTTGGGACGGGATGAGATTCATAAAGTCAAAGTCAAATTATCTCCCCTCTTCGATAAGGAGCGTCTGATGGAATTTTACCAGACCCTTAATGGCGATAAGGTGCCAACGATGGTCAAGAATTCTTTAAAGGCACTCCTTAAAGGCAATGAGGAGGGCAATCTGAATGAACAACTGGGTGACTAACAGCATTCCCGATTCCCGACTCCCGACTCCCTATTCCCTATTCCCCATTCCCCACACATATCTTCTTCGCCACATGGAAACCAATCAAATAAGCTGTCATCTGCGTACTAATCCGGGGCAAAGGCACAGAAGAAAGGTCAGCCACATAGACATTAGCTGACCCGTATACTTTCCCAGTATCTATTGCATTGTCGAGTCCTTTATCAATCGCCTTACCGAATAGGCATCCCCCCGACAAGTGCTGCTCGGACAGTAAAAACCTGCGACTGTAAACATCAACATACTCCTCAATCTGGTTCTCCTGGTAGGGCATTTTAGTTACCAGTCGCAAGAACCACCTAACTAACCAATGTGGCTGTTCTCCCAAGCCATTCAACAGTGCCATGTGCTTGGCAATCTCACTGTTGGCTACCACTTTATCCTGATTGAAATGGGATTGTTCCTCTTCTCCAAAGAAATCTAATTCAATCCGAGAGTCGTCCCTTGAATAGCAACCTTCTTTAGCAGCATTAAACTTAATCGCTGCAGTAATCAAGCTTGGGTCATCATGCCATGGTTTCCCTTGAAGTAAGTTATAAAGTCCCCACAACAGGTTAATGATGAAATTGACTGCCTGAAGAAACACCCTAATCACGTTCTTGATGATATTAAACAACCAAGGTAACCTGATCACGAACCTCTTGATTGAGTTTGGTAATAGGAACGCCAGATAAAGGTGGGCAATCATAAACCACAGCCTCTCAAAATTACCAGAAAAGAAATCGAAGCAGCAAACCGTTTCCTGTCCCGGTTGTTCTGGTTCTGGTTGCCATACCGTTGTCCCAAATACAGGGATGTAAACATCCCGAGGGGTAACATCAATGCTCTTGTCCACCAGGTAGAGACCCAGGGGCATAACAATATGGTCATTAACATGCTGCCCGATCTGATCGTTTCCCAATTCCTCGCGGTGAGACCAGAGCAGCCGTGGCGTGGCACCCCCTGCGCACATAATCACCTTTCCACCATCCCTATCCAGAGACAAGCGCTCCGTCATCCCCGTGTCCAGGTACTTAACATGTACTGCCACGCACCGTGGTTTTTGCCCTTGTTCCTTAGAAAACTCAAGTCTCTCAACCCTACACCTAGTCTTGATCTCCACGCCCTGGCCAAACCAATCGACAATGGATACTCCGCTGTGGGTTCGCTGCCCAAATGAGTTGAACTGGGTTGGAAAAAGGTGCAACAGGCCGGTATCGGTGACCTCCAAATTAGGAATATTGTCAATAGCGTCTGTGCTCACTACAAAACCAACCTTCTCAGCCGCCTGCAGTACTTGTTTAGTCACAGGTGACGGATCGGTTACCGGGTTTGGTCTAGCAAACTTCTGATTCAACTCTGCCTTCAGGCTGTCCCAATAGGCTGCCGTTTGACCAATGTGTGTCGCCAGCCACTCCGACGACTCATGCATCATGGTATAGTTAATCGATCCGCCACCACCCATAGTACAGGCCCGCCCCGATATAATCGGAATACCCTTGGGGGTCAGGGCATTGTGCAACTTGAATACCTTTTCCTCTGCGTAGGACTTAGTCCAGTTGTTCTGGTGGGTAATGTCGCTGGTAGTAAAGAAATCATCCCCCTCCTCCAGCACTAACACCCGCTCCCGGATAGACCTGTCATTACCAGCTTCTAGGTAATAGCTCAGAAACCCACAGGCTCCATTACCAGAGCCAACCACGATCGTATCGTACATCATCGCAATGGTTGTTTAAGCAAATCAGTCTATTGATTAAACTAAGCCAGTGAGTCACCTCACTGACTCGTCTTCAAAACCGTACGTG